>CAVWHD010000001.1:0-91193 GCA_963754675.1 uncultured Alphaproteobacteria bacterium
ACCTCAAAGTGACCTGGTGCACAGAGTCAATCTCCACATTATTGAATCTGCCTTGGAGAAGAATTTACACAACCAACTATGACAATCTAGTGGAATTTTGCCAAAAAATCGACAAGTGCTAACTATTTCTGATCAACCCAGATCGGTCCAGTCAGGCTCAATAATTCACCTCAACGGTTTCATCAACAAAGCTAACATTCATTCCTTGGATACCGATTTGGTGTTGACGGATTGGAGTTATTCTCAAAATGAGTTGTACAGCTCAGAATGGATAAACCTCTTTCGAAACGATTTGTATTCATGCCCGTCCATGATTTTTGTTGGCTTCAGTATGAAAGACTTGGATATAACGCGAGTGATAGTCCGACAGAGTAGACACTTTTCGAAATGTGTCATTGTAGTTGGTGAGAACGAAGATTCCATCGAACTCAGCGTATTGGAGCCTTATGGCGCCGTTTTTCCAACCGGCACCCAATACCTCCATGCCCGATTGAAGAGCATCAAGAAATCCTACTCACCAGTTGAAGATACTATTTTTTTAGATTTATTTATTGATGAAACAAATGTTGAAACTACACCGGGGATGTCCCGCTTGATGTTGAAAAGCGCGAAGCGGGCGTCACCGATGATCAACCTATGCGGCTTTCGTGGTTTGGACAAGATGCCGGTTCAATGAAGCGGTTCTTGCCATTCGTGCAGCCAGGGCCTTGTGCAGGATCGGAAGTTGCTTGTGAGCCTTCAGTCGTCGGAAGCCTTTGGCTGCTTCCTGCATGGCGGCTGCGGTCCAGCGCAGCGCCATCGAGGGCGAGCGCCAGCGTTTCACGTTGCGGCAGACGCGCCGCACCGTGCCCATCACATTCTCGATGATGTTGGTGCAGGCGAGCGAGCGCCGCAGCTCCGTCGGCAGTCCGAGCCGCGTGACGGTGAGGATCTCGTCGATGCCTTCCAGGATCGAGCCGGAGACGCCCGGCCAGTCTCGTTCGAGACGCCGGGCGAGATTGCGGATCAGCTTTTCGGCCTTGTCGGCATCGTCCAGTTCCCATGCTTGCCGCAGGACGCGCCGGACCGAAGCATGCAGCGATTTGGGCAAGCGCTCCATGATGTTGCGCGCCTTGTGGACCTGGCAGCGCTGGATCGCCGCGTCGCGCCCGAAGGCCGGCGGATCGCCTTGGACAGCGCCTTCGCGCCGTCGATGATGAACAGCCGCGGCAACGCCGGGATCGAGCCCGCGCTCGATGAGATTGTCGATCAGCGCCTGCACGGTCGCGGCGTTCTCCGTCGCGCCCTCGATCAGGCCGAGCGGATGCTTGTCGCCCTTCGCGTCGACGCCGATCGCCGCGACCAGGATCAGGTCCTCGTCCATGTGAATGCCGTCGATCTGGATCACCAGCAAATCGAGGCCGGAGAGGTCCGACGCCATCCACTCCTTCATGCGCGCCGCCGACAGCGCCACGAAGCGGCGGGAGGCCGCCGACTTCGACAGGCCGGCCCCCTTGGGCGCCGGAACGTCGCCCTCCGGCAGGCGAACCGAACGGCCGAACTTGCGCGTCGAGACGTTGATCAGCATCTGGTTCATCGCCCACTTGCCGAGCCAGTCCTCCGCCACCGCCGCCTCCCAGCTCGGCAGAGCCTGCTCCTTGCCGTCAAAGCCGCGAAGCCGCGGCCGCTCGATCTCGACCTTGCCGCCGTGGAAGCCGATCTTGCCCTTCGTCTTCCCCCAGCGATGCGCCTGCCGGTGCTTGCCCCGCGCATGGCGTGGGCCGCAGACCGCTCGCGCATCGTGCTCCATCATCTCGGCAAGCGCCTCCATCCCGGCAGCCAGGCAGAACCGCTCGAAGCTCGCCGACATGCTCGCCAGAGCCTCGGCCTTCAGCGCTCTCGCCGGAATCGCGGTGGATGTGGTAAGTTTCTTCATGGCGTTGCTTTCCTTCGTGGAATCAGCACCCCGAGCCTACCGGCTCAAGGCGAGCAACGCCGCTCCTCCTTTTTCAACATCCACCGGGACATCCCCACTACACCAGTTCAAAAATCGATGAACGATCAACTGTTCGATCAGTTCATTTATGGAACAATAGATCCTCCGAATATCAAGTACGGCATTAGCAGCGACCAAAGTACGGTGTTTGAGCGCACTAGTATCTCAGCTGCCCTGGAGAGAATTTCCAAGGGAGAACTAAATTCCCTGGTAATTACTGGTGAACTCGGAACAGGAAAGACGATAGCAACAATTCTTGTATCGAACATACTAGCGAAGAGCGACTTTTTGGTGTTTAGGGCAACTAGTCGACATTCAGCTATGGAGGATATCGATGCCATAATAAGGAGCAACAAGACCCGAAGAGTGGCCATCATCTTTGACAACTATTTTCGATACTTGGATGCGATAAGCCATTTTGGCAAGGTTCGCAGACCAGACGACATTGTGGTTGTCACAAGTAGATCGTCAGTCCATGAGCTCCAACGGCCCACAATCTTGGCAATGATAGGTGAGAGGTATTGCGAATGTGACCTTGATCGATTGACATATGACGAAATTCTGAAACTCGACAATTTGCTCAACTTTGCAGGATTGTGGGGACAGTGGGCCGGGTGGAAACAGGCACAAAGAGTAAGGCTTTGTCAGGAAACATTCAATTCCAGTCTACCTCGACTCTTGCTTCAGGCAGCAAGATCGACCGATATTAAGCGACGCATTAGCAATGAAATTGATGGTGTTCTAGACGACGAAATCGCGTCGAAAATATTTATTACCGCGCTGATTGTCAGCAGTCTTCAGTACGACTTTTGGATTAAGGACTGGCAGCAATTTTTCTCAGTCAAGGATATTGACTGGATTGTGGAAAAGCATCGTAGTTCAATATCAAACTTCATGGAATTGGGACTGGCACGATGGAAGTCTCATTCCAGCCTTCTTTCTTCTGAACTTCTCCGGAGTGTGATTCCAAATAAGAAAATTGTTGACATGATGGTGCTCATCTACTCCAAGGCCATAAACCTCAGATCGTTCGACGACGATATGGATAGAATGCATGTGGACTTAATGAGGTACAACCAAATTGAGAAACTTTTCAACGAGACTGATCAATTGGAGAAGTATCAGTCGCTACGTGACTACTATCAAAGGATTCGAAACTGCGGCGACACGGCAAACAGATCGGACTATTGGCTTCAATACGGAATTGCGCTTTCAATTCATGCAGACCTGAAGGTAGTCGCTGAGATGGAGGAAATTGACCGTGCATTTCAAAACGCTTATTTGAGGGAGAATGCCAGGTCAAACCCAAACCCCATGCGAATAGATAACTACTATTCTCGGTTTCAACTCAGAAAAGTAGTGACGATGAGCGACGGAGAAGCTGCGGGGCGGACATTCAATGATGCTTGCACAAAACTTAGACGCCAAATTTTCGATGAAGAGGCTCGACACTATCCATTCAAGGTTGGCAGGTTGTTCACTGATATCGCGGCCGCTCACTTTGAGAAATGGACCGCTGAAAGGCGTAGACTGTTCTTGGACAAGTGTCATGAAATGGTTGAATTGGGAAAGAAGCACCTTGATTGAGTTCGCAGCAAAGATATAACCTTTATGGTCAACGACGTCTCGGCACTTCTGGAAAGGCTCGGAAAATAGCTATATATAGTTTCTCAATGCGAGATCGGAACGGGTTGCCCGTCCAGCCTCCCACCTCTAAAACCGTCCCAGGCCCGCCATGAGTGATGAGAAAAGCGGCGCGAACGCCTCGGGATACCGCGTTCTTGCCCGTAAATACCGCCCCACCGGCTTTCCTGACCTGATCGGCCAGGACGCAGTGGTGCGCACCCTCACCAATGCTTTCGCCTCGGGCCGCATTGCCCAGGGCTTCATGCTGACGGGGGTGCGGGGTGTGGGCAAAACCACCACCGCCAGGCTCATTGCGCGGGCGATCAATTACCCCTCGGGGCCAACAACCGAGATGCCCGAGGTGACGGCCCAATGCGAGGCGATCCTCGAATCGCGCCATATGGACGTGATCGAGATGGATGCCGCCTCCAATACCGGCGTCGACAATATGCGCGAGATCATCGAGGCAGTGCGCTATGCCCCGGTTGAACTGCGCTACAAGATTTACATCATCGACGAAGTTCACATGCTGTCGAAAAGCGCCTTCAACGCGCTGCTCAAGACGCTGGAAGAGCCGCCGCCGCACGTGAAGTTCATCTTCGCCACCACCGAGATCAACAAGGTTCCGGTCACCATCCTGTCGCGCTGCCAGCGCTTCGACTTGAAGCGCCTCGACGCGGCCCTGCTGGCCAGCCACTATGCGGCGGTAGCAGGGAAGGAAAATGTCGAGGCCGAGCCCGATGGGCTGGCGATGATCGCGCGCGCCGCCGAGGGCTCGGTGCGCGACGGGCTGTCGCTGCTCGATCAGGCGATAGCTTATGGCGAAGGCAAGGTGAAGGCCGCCGATGTCGCTTCCATGCTGGGCCTGATGGACCGCGCCCGCATCATCGAGCTATTCGACGCGGTGATGGCGGGCGACACGGCGCGCGCCATCAGGGAGATCGAAGCGCAATATGAGGCGGGCGGCGATCCCAAGACGATCCTCAATGACTTGGCCGATTACGTGCATTGGGTGACGAGGCTCAAAGTGGTGAAGGACGCAAGCCTCGCCGACACCTCGCGCACCGAGGCGGAAAAGACGAAGGGTGCGGAACACGCGGCGAAAACCGCCATGGCCCAACTGACCCGGGCCTGGTCGATGCTGCTCAAGGGCATTCGCGAAGTGGACCTGCACGCCAGTCCGCTGATGGCGGCGGAAATGGTGCTGATCCGGCTCGCCCATGCCGCCGATTTGCCAGGCGGCGAGGAACTGGCGAAACTTGTAAGCCATGCCGCAACGCCGCCCGATCGGGTGGTTCCGATTACCGCGGCTCAGCATGTGCGCCGTGATGAGACTGCCGGCAATCTGGCAGTGAAACCGCAAGCCGCTGTGCCCCAGGCGCCGCCAACTTCAAGCGAAACCCGGGCTTTCGCCAGCTTCAAGGATATTCTGGCGCTGGCCGCGGAGAAGCGCGACATCAAATTGAAAGGTGATCTGGAGCGCCTGGTGCGGCCGATCCGGGTCAGCCCCGGGCAGATCGAATTGGCGCTCGAGCCCTCGGCGCCGCCGGGCCTTCCGGGCGAGATTGCCCGCAAGCTCGAGGCCTGGACGGGCCTTCGTTGGATGGTGCTGGTTGCCAAGGAAGGTGGCGAGAAACCCGTTGCCGCCCAGGCGCGCGAGACCCGCGACAGCGCCTTCCGTGCGGCCCGTGAGCATCCCGATGTGGCGGCTTTCCTCAAGCGGTTTCCCGGTGCTGAAATCGTCGATGTGCGCGAGCCCGGCGCACCCATAGTGCAACCCATGAGTGAGACGGATGAAGAATCTCGCTGAGATGATGAAGCAGGTTCAGGCCATGCAGTCGCGCATGGCCGATGTGCAGGCAAAGTTGGAAGCGGTAAAGGTGACCGGCCAGTCCGGCGGCGGCCTGGTGAAGGTGACGCTCAATGGCAAGGGCGCCATGACCGCCGTTTCGATCGACACTTCGCTGCTCAAGCCCGAAGAATGCCAGATTGTCGAAGACCTGGTGGTGGCCGCCCACAGCGATGCCAAGACCAAGGTCGAGGCGGTGATGGCCGAGGAAATGAAAGCCGTGACCGGCGGCCTGCCCCTGCCGCCGGGAATGAAACTGCCGTTCTGACGATGAAGCGCACTGCGGGGCCAGAGATCGAGCGGCTGATTCAGCTGCTGGCGAAACTGCCGGGACTGGGACCACGCTCGGCCAGGCGGGCGGCGCTGCACCTGATCAAGAACCGCGAGAAACTGCTGAGCCCGCTCGCCGCGGCACTGGCCGAAACGCGCGACACGGTGAGCCTGTGCTCCCATTGCGGCAATGTCGATACCATCGATCCGTGCTCCCTGTGCGCCGATACGCGCCGCGACCGCTCGTTGATCTGCGTGGTGGAAGATGTGGGCGATCTCTGGGCGTTGGAACGCGCCGGAGCCTGGAGCGGGCTCTATCACGTCCTGGGCGGCAGGCTGTCGGCAATCGAAGGTGTCCGGCCCGAGGACCTTTCGATTGCCCAGCTGATCGACCGCGCCGCCCATGAACAGGTGCGCGAAGTGGTGCTGGCGGTCAATGCCACCGTCGAGGGCCAGACGACCGCGCATTACATCATCGAGCGGCTCAAGGGCCTGGATATCGCGACCTCAAGGCTGGCCCATGGCGTGCCGGTGGGGGGCGAACTGGATTATCTCGACGAAGGCACCCTCACCCAGGCGATGCGGGCGAGGCGGCCGTTCTAGAGCGTCCCGGTGAAGCGGTTCCACTTCGCCGGGATAATCCGGAGGTGTTTCAGGCCGTCTTCAGCTTGCGCCGCCAAAATGGGGAGGTTCCGAAACCCACATCGGCCGGAAGCCGATCGCTGGACCCCTGGCGTGAGCCGAGGCGGAGGTAGATCGCAGGCACGACGAAAAGATTGAGCAGCGTCGAAGAGACAAGACCGCCGAGGATAACGATCGCCATCGGATGTTCGATCTCCTGGCCGGGTATGTTTCCGGTGACCACCAGCGGCACCAGCGCCAGACCGGTCGCCAGAGTTGTCATCAAGATCGGCGACAGCCGTTCGCGGGCGCCACGCAGAACCAGGGCTGGGCCAAATGGCTCGCCTTCCTCCCGTTCGAGGTGCAGATAGTGGTGGATCAGCAGGATGCCGTTCCGCGCCGCGATGCCGAGCACCGTGAGGAAACCCACCAGCGCGCCGAGCGATATGACGCCGTCGCCCGCGTAGGCCGCCAGCACCGCGCCGACCAGGGCGGCCGGTAGCGACAGGAAGACGAGAGCGGCCAGCTGCCAGCTTCCGAGCGAGGCCTGAAGTAGAAGGAAAATGACTGCCGCCGCGGCGATCGAAGCATAGACCAAACGGCTCTGTGCGGTTTTCCGCTCGGTCGCCTCGCCGAGCAACTTGGCATGGTAGCCAAGCGGAAATTGCACACCCTCCAAGCGATCCTCGACATCGGCCACCACTGAACCTAGATCGCGGCCGCGAACATTGGCGTGCACATCGTGGCGCCGCGAGGCATTCTCGCGCCTGATGGTGTTGACCACGGGCGCGATCTTGACTTCGGCGATATCGCCAAGGCGCACATAGCCGCCGCCCGGCGTATCGAGCAGCACGTCCTGGACGTTGTTGAAGCCGCGCCGCGCCTTGGGAGTCGACCACACCACTACGTCGTAGACTTTGCCGAGCCGGTGGACGTCGCTCACCTCGTGGCCGGCGAACACTACCGTGGCGGCGCGGCGCACGTCGCCGGGCTTGAGGCCCAGCTTGGCGGCCTTGGCGATATCGACGGTGACCTGGATCTGCGGCACTGTCTTCTGCAACTCTTCATGCAGGTCGATGAGGCCGTCGATGCCCGTAAGCGCCTCGCGGACCTTGATTGCTTGCTCGCGCAGCACCGTCGTGTCGGGCCCGAACAGGCGCACCACGATGGACTCGCCCGACCCGGTCAGGACTTCCTTGACGCGCTCGCGCAAATAGGTTTGCACGTCGCGGTAGATGCCGGGATACCCGTCGACCACCTCATGGATTGAGTGCAGCGTCGCGTCGTAGTCGACCTTGGGATCGACGCTGATCCAGTTCTCGGTGAAATCGATGCCGACCACTTCGTCGGCGATCAAGGCGCGGCCGATATGAGCGCCGAAATTGCGCACCCCCGGGATGCTCCGGAGCTCCTTGCTGGCCGCCACGGTCATCCGGTACATCTCCGGATGCGAGGTGCCGGGCGGGGTAAGCCAGTGCATGAGGAAGTCGCGCTCCTTGAATGACGGCAGCAGCGAGGAGCCGAGCAGCGGCCAAACCGCGATGCCGGCGGCCACCATGATGGCGGTCAAGGCGTAAATCTTGCGCGGCGCCGCGATGATCGGGGCAAGTACCGCGGAATAGGCGCGCTGCAGCCAGCCCACAAGCGGCGAGCGGCGGTCGATCGGCGCATTGCCGAGAAGGATCAGGCAGAGCGCCGGCGTGACGGTCAGCGCCACCACCATCGAGGCGAGGAGCGCCAGCGAATAGGACGTCGCCAGCGGCACGAAGAAAGCGCCCGACAGCCCGCCCATGATGAACACCGGCAGCACCGAGATGACGATGATCAGCGTGGCCGCGACAATCGGGCTGCGGATTTCGAGCGACGCCTCAAGAATGGTTCTCGCCACCGATGATGCCGATCCCGCCGCCTTCCGCTCGCGCAACCTTCGCACGACGTTTTCAACGTCAATGATCGCATCGTCGACGACGGAACCGAGCGCCACGACGAAACCGGCAAGCACCATGGTGTTGACCGTGGTGCCCATCCAGTAAAGCACCAGGCCCGCCGCCACCAGCGACAGCGGGATGGCGGTAAGGCTGATCAGCGCCACCCGCCATTCGAAGAGGAAGGCGCCGAGCACCATGACCACGAGCACCGCGCCGATAATAAGGGCCACTCCGAGATTGTGGATCGACAGCTCGATAAAGGTCGCCGGCCGGAAGATCTGCAGGTCGACGTCGATGTTCTTGATGCCGTCCTTCATTTCGCCGAAAGCCGCTTCGACGCCGCGGGTGACTTCAAGAGTATTGGCCCACGGGAACTTCTCGACGATCAGCATCATGCCAGGGCCGTCGTTGATCACCGCGTCGCCGATCGGCAGCGGCTCGTCCCAGATGATATTGGTGACATCGCCAAGTGTGAGCATGGCGCCGGATTTCGACTTGATGGGAATGGCCTTGAGGTCCTCGGGGCCGATAACGCCATTTACCTTCGCATCGACATTGAAGCGCTGGTTGGGCGTATCGATGAAGCCGACCGCCTGGGTCTTGCTCGACGCCGACATTGGCAGGAGGCCGAAGTCGAGCGCATCCGCCGAGGACTCCATGACCTCGTTGAGCGTGACTCCGTACCTCATCATGCGCGCCGGATCGATCTGGATCTGAAGCTGCTTCAGCTTTTCGCCCCACATCGCGACATTGGCGACGCCGGGCACGCGCAGCAACCGGAACCGGATCTTCCAATACGCCGTCATCGAAAGGTCGATCTGCGAAAGCTCTTTCGACGTCAGGCCGATTTTCATGGCGCGGCTGGTGGACGACAGCGGCTGCAAAATGACCGGCGGGCTGGACCCCACCGGCAACCGGGCCGAAGCGAGCTGCACCCGCTCCTGGACCAGCTGGCGCGCCCGCATGATGTCGGTTCCGCGCTTGAAGATCATGACGATCGAGGACAGCGACATGACTGTCTTCGAGCGGATGACATCCATTTCGGGGGTGCCGCGCAACGCATCCTCGAGCGGAATGGTGATCAGCTCTTCGACCTCGCCGGTCGACATGCCGATGCCCTCGGTCTGAATCTCGACCAGCGGCGGCGCGAACTCGGGAAACACGTCGATCGGCATGTCGCGGAACGCACCGGAGCCCAGCAGCACCATCAGCGCCGCGGCGGCCATGACAACGAAGCGGTATTTCAGGCTAGAGCCGATGATCCAGCGAAACATGAGCTGTGCTTTCCGTCCATTACACATAACCAAGCGGTTGCCGCCGGCAACGCTAGTTTCCGACTTTCTGTTCGACGCCCATGAGCTCGGCCGCCCCAACCGAAACGATCTTGGTGCCGGCCTCCGGTCCATCCTTCAGCACCACGACATTGCCGAGAATGCGATCGATGGTGATCTTGTGGCGCATGAATACCAACGGCTCCGGATTGGTGTAGAGCCAGCTATTGCCGCCCACGTCGTAAATCACCGAAGAGTACGGAACGACTATCGCCTTGTCGCCGCCCTCTTCATTCTCCACGCGAACAAAGACCTGCTGGCCCGGTTTCATCGCCGCGTCGATCTTGACCGGTTCGAAATACAGTCCATTGGCCAGCACGCCATCGGGGGCCGGGAGGGGACGCGCCAAATATTGATTGACCGCGGAATTCGGACCGATCGGAACCACCAGGACCATCTTGACATCATCGGAATCGTCGTCGGTGTCATTTGGACCATCGTCGTCGCCGAATGGGTCGTAGGCGTCGGCATAGTCTTCCGTCTCTAGACCCGGGCCGCCGCCGGGCAGGAAGGAGAGCAGATCCTGCCGGGAATTCATTGCCGATTCGCCTACAGGCGGCACCTTTATCCGCAACTGCAGGGGGGCCGTTTGGCCGCTGCCTTCCGCGGCGATGGTGGCCGTCTCAAGTTCATCGGCATTGACTGCCTCGACCTCGCCAACCAGCAACATCCAGCGCTTGGCGCCAACCACGCGCACCTCGCTAACTTCGATGGCCAGCCGTTTGGCGGCCTGATCGAGCAGGATCACCCGCGGCAGGTCCGATCCGTCGACTTTCTCAAGCCGGGCTGGCCTTTCGGTGTCCTTGGCGATCACCATGGAGGGCACCGCACACGCCACCACTGCTGCGAGCATGGCGGAAACCAGCAGCGGACTACGATTGCGCATATTGTTCTTCTCCCACTAACTGAAGTTGCGGTTTGACTGGCAGATGACGCAGTAAGGTTGGAATCACCATCAGATTGACGAAAACGGAACTCACTAGGCCGCCCATCACGGCAAGCGCCATGGGCTGAATGATCTCAAGACCGGCGGCATCTCCGGCCAGTGCGGCAGGGGCAAAGGCAAGCGCAACGGCAACGGCGCTTGTGACCAATGGCCAGAAACGCTCACCCGCGGCCGCCATTGCCGCACCTTCGGCTGACAGGCTGCCCGCTTCCGCGCTGGCAAGGTTGGTCCGATTGACCGTGACCAGGCAACCTCGTGCGGCAAACCCGAGCACGGCAAGCAGGCCGGCAAGCGATCCCAGTGTGACCATGCCTCCGCCCGCGAGGACCGCCAGCAAGCCGCCGCACATTGCCGCAAGCAGCGAGACCGACAATGCGAATGCCAGTTGCCAGTTCTGAACCGCGGCTTGCAGCAGGAAGAAGATAAGCGCCGCCGCCGCCGCGGCGACCATCATCAAGTTCCAGTTGGCGGCCTTGCGGCTGGCGTAATCACCGAGCAAATAGGCATGGTATTCGAATGGGAAGGCGATCTTGGCGAGTTCGGCCTTCACATCGCTCGCGACTTGGACGGCATCGCGGCCACTTAAGTCGGCGTGAACATCGATGCTGCGAGTGACCCCTTCGCGATCGATCAAGCGCGGTGTTGCAACGAAATTGACCTTGGCCACGTCGCCCAGGCGGACACGGCTGCCACTGGGCCCGTCGATCAGAAGTTCCTCGACATCGGTAATGCTTTGCCGCGCTGAAGCAGCACCCCACACCACCACATCGAATACCTTCTGTTCCTCGAACAGATTGCCGACCTCAAGTCCGCCGAACACCGTTGCAGTGGTGCGGCGGATATCGCCCGGTTTGAGACCGAACTTCGCCGCGGCCTTCACGTCGACTTGTATTTGAATCTCGGGCGCCACAGCGCGGGCGTCGATGCGGACATTGTCGACGCCCTGAACCACGGCCAGCATCGCGGCGACATGTTTGGCTTGCTCGTCGAGGATATGCTGCTCGGCGCCTTCGATGCGCACGATGACCGGGTCGCCGCCGCCGGGCATGATCCGCTGCGCGTTGCCGGCCAAATAGGACTGCACCTTGCCATCGATGCCTGGAAAGCTCTGCGCGGTTTCGCCGATCTCGGCCATTGTCTTGTCGTAGTCGGCCTGGTCGCCAATGCTGACCCAAACCTGTCCGGACTCAATGCCGGCCACCTGGTCACCGGTGATTGCGCGGCCGATATGGCCGGCGACCGAGCGCACGCCCTCGATACCGCGCAATTCGGCGCTCAAACGCGTCATCAGCCGGATCATGCTGGGATGCGAAGTTCCGGGCGCCGCCTCCCAGGAAATCACCGCGTCGCGCTCCTTGAAGGTGGGAACCGGCGACCAATCGAGAACCGCCAGGCAAGCCACCAAGGCCCATGCGCCGGCTGCGGCGATGACATAGGCGGGCGCCGGCCTTGCGGAGAAGCGGGACAATAGGCGCTGGTAGCTTCCGGCCAAGCTCGTTACACCCGCCGCCCCGCTTGCCGCGATCTTGATGTTGCCGCGCAACAGGATCAGGGCAAGACCGGGAACCACCGCGAACAACACAACCATCGAAGCGATGACGGCCAGCAGATAGGAGTGTGCCAGCGGGCCGAAGAATGCGCCGGGCTGCCCTTCGAGCCAAAACACCGGTGCGATGACCAGCACGCCGATCAAGGTGGCATAGATCACCGGATGGCGGATTTCGCCCATCGCGTCGAACACCGCCGCGGCAAGCGAGCGGCTGCTGTCCTGGGCCCGGCGCCGGACGATCGCTTCGACCGCAATCAGAGCGCCGTCGACCAGCGCCGAAAGCGCCGCCGCCAAACCGACGATATGCATGACATTGATTGTCGACTCGCGCACATAAAGCACGAGCAGCGCCGCCGCGATCGAAAGCGCAATCGCCGCGATGGCAAGAATGGCGGGCCGGATCGCCATGAATGACAGCATCAGGGCAAGCGCCATCAGAGCCGCGCCGATGATCATCGCATTTCCGAGGCTCGAGGTAGCGCCGTCGATGTAGCGCGACGCCTTGTAGAGGGAAGTATCAACGGCTATTCCGGGCATGCCCTGGCTTAGCTCGGCGATTGCGTTTTCCAGTCCCTTGATGACTTCGTTCGTGCCGGCATTGGGGAATTTCTCGATCACCAGCAAAATACCGGGGCCGTCATTTACCACCGCATCGCCGATGAGCGGAGGATGCCCCTCGACCACCGATGCAACGTCTCCGATCGTCAGCGGCGACTCGTTGATCGAAACCTTGGCGAGGTCGCTCGCCTTGCTGATCGGCTGCACGTGCTGGATTCCGAGCCTCTGATTTGGCGTGTCGATCCAGCCGCCAGTGCTGAGAACGGAAGACTCGAGGAAGCTCAAGTGGCGATACCCACAGCGAATCGCCGGTGCTCTCGATCATCTGGTTGAGGGTGACGCCCTTGGACTGCAGGCGCCGCGGATCGACCTGGACTTGCAACTGGCGCGCCCGCTGGCCCCATATCGACACATTGGCGACTCCCGGAACGCTCAGCAATTTCGGCGTCATCGTCCAGCGCGCCAGAACCGACAAGTCGATCAGCGATACTTCTTTCGAGGACAGCCCGACGATCATCGCCCGCCGCGCCGCCGATCCCGGCTGAAGCATGACGGGGGGCTTTGACACGTTGGGCAGCGCCCATGCCATGGTCAGGCGCTCTTGCACCATCTGACGGGCCCGCATGAGATCGGTGCCCGGTTCAAATGTCATCAACACCGAAGACAGACCCGGAACCGATTTCGAATGAATCGACTGCAAGTATGGCGCGGCGGTGAGGATTTCTTCCAGGTTGATGGTGACGAGATCCTCAACTTCGGCTGCAGAAAGGCCAAGCGCCTCCGTCTGCACTTCGACGATTGGCGCGTCGAATTCGGGAAGGACATCAACACGGGACTTCTTAAGAGTGAAACCGCCGATCAACAGTGTGGCACAAGCAACAACCACAACAAGGAGGCGGTATTCGAGACTGAGCCGGACAACAGATTGCAACATGCTAAGCACCTTGCTCAAGCTGGTTGAAAGTATCGGCCCCTCGTAATTTCAACCGATAGCAGAGAACGGTTGCGGCTGAAATCAAAATATGAATGTTTTGTAACTTTCTTAAATAAAATTTGATCGAGGTTAATTTATCTTCGCGGCATCGCAATGTTGCGCCGCCGAATAAATCCACACTTACTCTTCTCTATTTCTCCGGCGCGACCGACGGGTCGAGATCAATTCGAATTTTCATGCGAAGCATTGCCGATGCGGCAGCCGGTGAATTGACGGCAGAGGAGCGAATGGAGCCGGGGGCTTGCGCGGGAACCGATGCAGAGGTGATCAAGAAAAATCCAAATCAATATCGCCCGCGCGCACCGTGGCTTCTTGCGCGGCACCCGGCGGGTTTTGAAATGGAGTTACTCCGTCCGGCTGGGAACGTATATCTACTTCGCCGGCGCCGTCTGCTTATAGACCTCGCTGATTTCGTAAGCGTGCTTCTCCAATTCCAAGGCCTTGGCGTTGACCGCCGCCAGCGCGTCGGCATCCAGATTTACGAGTTCGACCAGCTGCAGCTCTTCTTGCGAGGCGTCTTCGCCCTTCCACCCGGTGCGGATGTCACCCACCCCCGGTGCGTAAGACTTGATTTGGAATGCGCCTTTCTCGGTGAGGTTGCCCTCCTCAAGGACAACAACGTCCTTGTAACAGCCGGCAGTGACGCAGTCTTCCTTGCCGGTCTCCACGACTTTCCAAAAATCGTTCCAATCCACCGCGGGGCCCCAGCCTTGATAATAGCTGGTCTCTTCAACCGCCGGGCTCGCTTTCATAAAGAGTCCAGCCTTGGCCTCCTTGATTCCGTGAATCCAATCCTTCGCACCAAGGAAGTTTCCGTCTTCGTATTCTTCCGGATACTCGCCGAAATACCAGACATTGCCGTCATTATCCTGTGCGTAGAAACCAAGCTCCGTCTCGACCAGTTCGCCGTCGGCGTAGTCATTGATAAAGACCACAACGGTGTTGATATCGCCGATCTTCTTGGTCAGCCCAGTGGTGGTAAATTCAATGCGGAGGGTTTCCTCATCCCCTTCGGCATCCTTTGCCTTTCCTTCGTTGGCAAGCATTGTGCCAGGCTTCAGCGGAAACAGCTTGTTGTCAACAGTGGTCGAATTGGTGAAATTTTTCGGATTGAAGTCCGCAAATATCGGCTCGGCGCCCTGGCCGCGGCCAACATTGGGAAACATCACCGCTAGCATCGCAACCATGGTGCCGGCAATTTGAACGCGCTTCATTTTCCATGCTCCTGAATTTTTTTTACAACAACACCCGGTCTTGGGAAATTCGATCACGTCAACCCGATCATCCTGGGCTATGACCGGAATTCCGAAAGTTCAATGAGGTTTCCATCTGCCCTTACCGTTGTTGCAGACGCAGATATATGCCGGCAATCGCCATCGCGATGACCGACCCCAAGACGCCGGCAATTGCCGGATCGGCGTAATCGCCAACATCCATAAAGTCGAGCTTATCAACGACTAGACCGCCGATGAGGCCTCCAGCAGCGCCGGCGGCAACATTGCCCACCATGCCAAAGCCTTTCACTATCCGCCCGGCCAGGGCGCCGACGATCGCGCCAACGACCACGCAGATTACCGAGTCGATGCTTGCAATGAATTCCATTTTTTAGTTCCTCCCGTATTTGAAAACCAAACTGCAACTCATGGCCGCTAACCCCATTGCGTTAGCCCGGCTGACACACCCTCGCTCTATGAAACATCGGCCGTTGCTTCCCGCCGCCAGCGCCTGCTTCTACGAAGCAGAATGGAGAACGCCATCAGCGCGAGCGGGATACCTATGGCTACCGGCAGCACGCCGCCGGGATTGGAATCGGCAAACGGATGTATCGTGATGTGGACGCCCGAACTGGCAACCAGCTGGCTCGTGGAGTCCGGCCCCTGGGGTTTGGGAATGACGGTCAGGTACACCATGACGTCGCCCTCCAAGATCGCCTGAACGGTCCAGGATTGTTTGACCGACTCACCCGGTGCAATCACTTCAATCGCTTGCGTCCGCTGCGGCGACCAGTCTTCCGGGTCCACGGGATCTCCCTTGCCAGTCTTGACGATGTTCATCGCCACGTTCAACGCGGGAGACGGCGCCGTGCCAGTATTGGTTAGCACCGTATTAAACGTAAGCTCATCTCCTACATTGACCGTCTTGTAGTCCAGGTCGACGGTTATCTTGAGATCTCCGCCAATAGCCTGGGCGGCCGCTGAAGGGACTAGCAGCGCCAATGAAACCAAAAGCAGTACCATTGCACCGGCGCCCGCCAACGCATCCACGGCGCGCCTCTTCTTGGGCGGAATCAAGCGCGGCATTCCGCCTTCATGACCAAGACGTGGCGCCGCGTACAAGAAAAGCAATGCAAGAATGGCGGCCGCGGACAAAGCCGTCGCGTAAAGATAAGTGGGCCTTTCAGCCCAACTCCGGTTATTCACAAGGAGCTTCTCGAGAAATTCGCTACTGGCCTGCAGGGGGTTCAATTGCTGAACAAGATAGCCCAGATCTCCTTTCTGAGCCGAACCGGGGAATTGCGTTGGAATCAGGAAAATGACATAAACGAGCAGGCTTATCAGCAGGCTCACTTTGTTGGACTTCGACCAGATGCTCGTCAACATGGCAAACCCAGTGAAGGCGATTGCAAGGACCGTCCCCAGCAGGCCGCCTGCGACGATCGCCTGACCAAATACTTCATGCCCCTTGGCGAACACGGCCATGTAGGGAATGGAAAGTGCTAATGCCACGGGCCACGGTGAAAGCGCAGCCAGGAACTTGCCGAGGATAATCTGCCGGCGGCTTGCCGGGGTAAGAAGCAAGGTTTCGAGCGTAGCGCGCTCGCGTTCGCCGCTCACGCTGTCGGCGCCAAGGATGAGGCCAATGAGCAACCCGAAGGATAGACTGCCCAACAAGGTCAGGAAGACCATTTCCTTCGCGGGAATCAGGCTCAATTGGCTTTCGGCTTCATTCAGGAATGCCGTGACCGACATGACAAAGCTGAAGAGAATGAGAAGGACATAGACCCGCCCTCCCACCCACAGTTCGGTGAGCTCCTGCTTGAGCACAACCCACCATACCGGCGGCGCCGAGGCCGGTGAATCCGGCACCGTATCTTGACGATGGCTCAAGACTTCTTGACTGCTCATTTGCTCACCTTTTTAGAGCGCGAAAACCACCAATGCATGCCCATCCCGTCTGCCTCAATGCCAAGACGTGGCGCGGCATAGAAAAACAGAAGACCGAGGAGCACGGCAATAAATACGATGGGGGCGGCCAGATACAGCCAAGTTTCGGCGAGAGGCTGGTTTTGCGTGATCGTCTTTTCCAGGAACTGCCGCGATGCCTCCAGCGGGTTCGTTGCCGCGATGAGTGCCCCTGCGCGCGTCGCCTGGAACTCGGCGGGGAGCTGTGCTGGAACAAGTGCGAAAACATAAACGAGCAAGCTCGCGGCCAAGCTTATCCTGCTTGAATTCGACCAGATGCTGAGCAACATCCCAAATCCCGTGAACACGATAGTCAGTATGCTGCCCACAATCGCGCCCCAGAATAAGGCCCAGCCCAAGACAGGGTCTCCCTGGGAAAGCACCGCAAGATACGGCACCGATAGAAGCAGGGTCACGGGCCATGGCGACAGCGCGGACAAGAATTTTCCGGCGATGATCTGCGATCGGCTTCCCGGCGTGAGGAGCAAAGTTTCGAATGTCGCGCGCTCGCGTTCGCCAGTAATGCTCTCGGCGGAGATGACAATGCCAATGAACAGGCCAAATGTGATGGCCGCCGTGAGCGCGATACTCACCGTTTGACTGACTGGCAGCAATCTAATTTCATTGTTGGTCGCCAGCAGGAACGCGGTGACCGACATCAGAACGCTGAACAATATGAGAAGGTTTAGTACCCGCCCTCCAAGCCAAAGTTCGGTGAACTCCTGCTTGAAGACCAGCCACCATACTGATGGCGATGTTGTCGGCAGTTGGCGCTCACTGCCAGCCGCCAGCGCTGGGCCGTTCATTGTATTGCTTTCGAAGTCAAGTTCAGGAAAACATCTTGCAGCCGATTACCCTCGGTCTCGAAACCGGCAATGGGAATCTTGGCGTCAATAAGGGCCTCGAGAATTTTGTTCCTGCCTAGCCCGTCTAGCGATGCGGCTCCTTTGCCCTTTTCCGTCAGCGCGACCGTCAGCCAGCCCGAAGACTTGTCCGTGGAACTCGCCTGATCGACGGCCGGGAGCTTCTTTAGCAATTGTTGAGCCTGCGAAACCGATTCCGGCGGCACCCGGACACGAACCACATTTTGCAAGGCGCCATTTTGCGTCGCCCGGCCCATGACTTCAGCCAGGGTACCGCTGGCAACTATCGCCCCGGCGTTCATGATGACGACGTCGTCACAGACGCTTTCCATCTCCGACAGGAGGTGGCTGCTCAAGATAACGCCAGCGTTGCGTTGCCGTGCAATCTGTCGAATGATGTCAAGCAGCTCCTGCTGACCGCGAGGATCCAAGCCCAAAGTGGGTTCGTCCAGGAAGACGACCCTTGGATTGTTGATAAGCGCCCGCGCAATGCCTAGCCGTTGCCGCATGCCGTGACTAAACGTACCAATCGCGGAGTCCGTCCGGTTCTGGAGGCCCAATTCACTGAGTTGCTCCAAGCCAACTTTGCGCGCCTCTGCCGCAGGCCTTCCGTAAAGCTCACCAAAATACGTCAGGTATTCGATGGCGGTAACGCCCTTCGGAAATCCTTGACCTTCCGGCAAAACCCCGATCTTACGGCGAATTTGTTCAGCATGTTCGGAGCCGGTGCCGTCTACAAAGAATTCGCCCGACGATGGCTTTAGGATGGTGGTCAGGATGCGTATGGTTGTTGTCTTGCCCGCGCCGTTTGGACCGAGTAATCCCAAAACCCGGCCCGACTGGAGAGAAAACGAAAGCCCGCGGAGTGCCTCGCGCGAGCCGTAGGTCATTCGCAGATTATTGGCTATCAGCACGGGAGGAACGGTGGTCTCGGCCTCGGGCGATTTCTTATTTCGAACAAGGCCAGGTTTCAGGGTCATCCAGTGGATTCCTTCTTTTTCTTTTGGACCTCTTCGACCAGAACGCCTGCGACCGCACCTAATGACCGCCGTCACTTGGTAGCCGCTATCTTTAGCTTTTGGAGAGCCGTCCCCGCCAGCAGAGCTTCTAGGATATCGTGTGGGATTGAAATTGCAATAGCTGCAAATGAGCATTCGCCTACGGCTTTGCTATCACCGAGCTAGATCGCTGGGGAAACGATCAAAAAACGGTTGTTTTTTTCGTCCAGTTGCCGCAAGAGTTCAGGCGGGCGGTGGTATAGTTAACGATCAGGGGAGGCTTGATTTGAGGGGAGCGGGACGCGCGGGCAATGCGGCTTGCCTGGTGTTGGCTGTGGTTTTGAGCCTGCTCAATTGGCCCAATTCAGCACTTGCAGGAGATTGCGAAGCGCCGTGTGTCGGCTATGAATTTTCAGCCGAACTAGAGAATGACTTTACCTTTGCGGCCGACCCCTCTTTCTTGACGTCTAATGAGCTGCAACCGACGCTTACCACGGACTACTATTTTGCGCCGTCCGATAATTTCACGCTGTTCACGTCCATTGCCAGCGAAGCGGTGGTCGATCCGGAGCCCGGTGAGAATGCCGCCTTTCAGGGCCTGGGCACCTATGCCGGCGAACTCTACGCATTGTTCGATTTCGAGCCTTTTGCCCTCCGGGCCGGGAAATTCGATACCGTCTTCAGCCTGCTCAGCGAAGCCGATCCCAGCATCAACGGCGCCAACCTCGCTTCGGCCTTCGACGCCGACGAACGCTGGGGCGTGGAAGGGGTCCTGGGTTTCGAAGCCATGGATATCAACCACACCATCGCCGCGACGCTTTTCACCACCGACCGGACTTTTCTGAGCGAGTCGCTGTTCACCAATCGCGGAAGGTTCAAGCTCTCCGACGGTGGCGCCGGCAACACCGAAGGGATTTCTTCGGTCGCGGTCGCTCTCAGTGGCTGCAAGGGTGTTGCGCCCGCCGAGTGTTTTGAAGACGGCGAATTCGGCTACCGCTTCGGCTTCCGCCATCAAAGAGCTGGCCACCCCACTCCCGATCAGATCGACGAGGGGCAGCGCCCGCGCAGCGAGCAGGCTTTCTTCGCCGCCGGAACCGCCAATTTCGAAATTGCTGACGAGACCACGCTGCGGCTGATGGGCGAAACCGCCTATGTCAGCCATTTCGAAGGTGATCAGGACGACGCCCTGATCGTCACCGGACTGGCCGCCCTCGACCGCGGCCCCATGCGCTATATCGCGGCATATAGCGAGAAGCGGAATTTTATTGCCGGCGAACCGGACAGCCGCGAACGCCTTTTTGACCTGGAAGCGATCTATCTGTCCGGGGACGATACGCCGTTCGAGGGAAGCAGTTGGAACCTGGGCGCCGCCTATACCTTCGAGCGCAACGAGGAGCGGCAAGACACCCACCTGTTCACCCTGCGCGCGACACTCGATTACGCCGGCAGCACGGAATTCGGAAAATAATCTCGTCTGGCCTGCACCGGCCAAATTAAACGAGCCAGGCCAATTTATGGATTCTATTTGGATAAATGGTACAGCTGCCCCGGCTCGAACGGGGGACCCCTAGATCCACAATCTAGTGCTCTAACCAACTGAGCTACAGCTGCATCGCGTCCGCTTACTAGTCGCAACGCCCGGCGAATTCAAGACAGCAAAAAGGCCCGCGAAATATGCGGGCCTTTTCGTACGCGCTAGCCGGCCGGGAGGAGGTGGCCAGTAGCGCTGATGGAAATATCAGGCGGCGAAAGACTTGGAGAATTCGCCGAAATTCTTGGTGAGGCCTTCCTGCACTGGCTTTACGGTTTCCTTGGCAAGCGCCACCGAGAGCTCGTTGAACTCGGTCGCCTGGCGCTGGAAAGTTTGGGCCTGTTCGCGGGCGAAATCCTGCTGGAGCGAGAAGAACTCCGACGGATCCTTGACCGAGAACAGCTTGCGGGCAAAGGCAAAGCCGGCATTCACGTTGATCTGGGTGATCTCCATGGCCTTCATCTGGATGTCGGCAAAGCGGTTCTTGTAGGCGCTGGCAGCGGCATCGAAGAGCTGGACATTGCTGTGGGCCATGTCATTGGCCTTTTCGAACGCGGCCTGAGCCTGATCGACTGACTTCTGGGCAAAGGCAGACACGTCTGCGGGAATTTCGGTGTTCATTTCAACTTTCGCCTTCTTGTTGCTCGACATTGGTTTCTCTCCTGCTGGGCGGAACCAACGGGTTCCTTGCCGTTGATGCTCATATAGAGCAGTCCATGGTGCGTTGCAACATAAATTTTGCAATGCAATATTTTCGGAACAGGCCGGTGGGTTAATGAAAGATGGACGAGTTCTGTAAAATTCGTCTATTTTGTTCCGCAAGGCTGGCGGAATTGGTGATGCCGTTTGCTTTCAATGGCTTGTACAGGTGTCCAGGGTGGAGAGCAGTTCGTGGCCGAGGCGTTGACGCCGACCTTGGAAGACTTGCGGGAGGTTCCCGAGGCAGCATGGCTGTGGGATGGCGCCCGCGCCCGCATCGTCTGGGCCAATGGCGCCGGCATTGCCTATTTCGGCGGCCGGACGCTTTTCGATCTGCTTGACCGTCCCTTTGATTTCACCGAACCGGGCGTCGAGCGGGTGAATGGGCTGACACGGTCTCTGCGGCGCGGCCAGGTTGAAACCTGCCTCATGCATTTCCCCTCTGCCGGGGCCACCGCGCCAATTGCCTGCAAATGCATGATCCATGCGCTGTCCGATGGCCGCCCGGGGCTGCTGGTCGTGGCGGCCCGGCCGGCGACGGCGGAAACCGCGGCACTTGCCGCCGACATCAGCGCTGCATTCGACCTCATGCCGATACCCGCCGTGCTGATTGGACAGGACGGCGCCATCCGGCATTTGAACGCGGCCTCGCTGCTACTGCTCGGCGCGGGTCAGCGGTCCAACCTTACAACATTGCTGGCTGACGGCGCTGCCGCGGAAGATCTGATGAACCGGGTGAGCATGGCTGGAACAGTTAGCCTCGTGCGCACCATGCCGGTGCGGCTGGGCCAACGGGATATCCGCATTACCGCCAAGAAACTGGCCTCGCACGCAAGCGATAACGCCTTTGCAATTCTGACGCTTGACGACATCACCGAACGCCGCGCGCTTGAAGTGCTGCTTGCTGGTACCGGCAGGGCCGATGAAGCGCCGGTCTCTCCGCCGCTGCGGCAGATAGGCAAGCCTTCTGCAATGGAAGCCGGGGATGCGGCTGCTTTCGACAATCTCGGCAAGGTTCTCAAGCAGGACACCGCTCCGGCACAACGTGCCGAAGCTTCTACCGGCAAAGCCCCGGCGGCGAAAGCCAGCGAAACCCCGCCACCCCGCAAGATTCAGCCTTTCCCCGAAATCATCCGGGGCCCGATCGACAAATTGAAAGACGCGGTACTGATCGCCAAGGACGGCCTGCTGCTTTATGCCAATCCGGCGGCTTGCCGGTTGTTGGGCCACGCTGGTCCGGGTGACGTTGTCAACGATCCCCTGTTGTGGGAGCGGTTCGGACCGCTTGGCCAATCCTTGCCGGCGACCGGCATCGCCGTGGGCGCGGGCCGCGAAATCATCGCCACGGTGCAAATGAGCATTATCCCCTGGCTCGGCGGCCCGGCCCGCCAGTTCGTGCTGAAGCGTGCCGAACCGCAGAGGGTCGAAGCGGTGGCACTTCAGGTGGTGCCGCCAGCAGCGCGAACCAGCGAAGCCGAAGAGGTGGCCAGTTCAATCACCCCGGTTGAGCCCGCCAGTCCACCGGCCGCCGAAATCATTCCGATGCCGGTGCGTGCCGCGCAGCCGGAAGCCGACGAGGAACTTCGCGCCATTCTCGATACCGCCACCGATGGCATCATCACGCTCGACGCCAAGTCCCGAATTCATACGTTCAGCGCCGGGGCCGAGGCGATTTTCGGCTACCGTATCGCCGAAGTCGCCGGCAAGCCGTTTGCCGATCTTATCGCCGCCGAAAGCAAAAAGATCCTGCGCGATTATCTTGCGGCGTTGCAAGGACCCGGCCTGGCGAGTGTCTTCAATGACGGCCGTGAAATCACCGCGGTGGTCAAGCAGGGCGGCACGGTGCCATTGTTTCTGACCATCGGCAAGTTGCAGGCGCCCAAATCGCAGGCCGCCTTCTGCGCCGTTGTGCGCGACATCACCCAATGGAAAAAGACCGAAACCGAATTGCGCCAGGCCAAGGAAGTGGCCGAGGCGACAAGCCGGCAGAAATCGGAATTCCTGGCCCGCATCAGCCACGAACTGCGCACCCCCCTCAACGCCATCATGGGCTTCTCCGAGGTCATGCGGCTGCAACGGTTCGGCAAGATCGAAAATGAAAAATACCGCGGTTATGTCAATGACATCCATGCCTCGGGCGGCCATCTGCTGTCGCTGATCAACGACCTGCTCGACCTTTCCAAAGTGGAAGCCGGCAAGCTTGAACTCAACTTCACGTCGGTCAATCTCGGCGACGTCGCCGACCATGCGATGAAATTGCTGCAGGAACCGGCAACCCAGGCCCGCGTGGTGCTGCGCAAGGCGATGCCGGCCGATCTGCCCAATGTGGTCGCCGATCTCAGATCCATGCGCCAGATCATGCTGAACCTGCTTTCCAATGCGCTGAAATTCACCGATCCGGGCGGGCAAGTCATTATCTCGGCGCAGATGTCAAAAAGTGGCGAACTCAAACTGCGCGTCAAAGACACCGGCATCGGCATGGACAGCGAGCAACTGCGCGATGCGCTGGAGCCATTCCGGCGGGTTGTAACCGAGGGCCGCGACGCGCCGGGAACCGGACTGGGCCTGCCGCTGACCAAGGCCCTTGCCGAAGCAAATCGTACCCAGTTTGCGATCACCAGCGAGCCGCGCAAGGGCACGCTTGTCGAAATCATTTTTCCCACGACCCGTGTGCTCGCCGAGTAAGCCTGCCCAATGACCGAGGCCGGCCCGCTGTCACGGATTTCCAGCATCCCCCACTCCGCCGCCGAACGCGCTCTGGCCGCGGCCGCGATCATCATTGCAATGACGCTAGCGCTGCCGGTTCTCACCATTGTCGTACTGGCGGCGATGCCAACGGAAAATATCTGGCCCCATCTCTTCGCTACGGTGTTGCCGGGCTATGTGTGGCGAACCGCAATTCTGCTGGCCGGCGTCGGCATTGTTACTTTCGTGACTGGAACCGCCGTGGCGTGGCTGGTGACAATGTGCAGCTTCCCGCTCCGGCGGGTTTTCCAATGGGCGTCGCTGGTTCCCATGGCGATGCCCGGTTACATCGTCGCCTACACCTACGTCGATTTTCTCAGTTACGCGGGGCCGCTGCAGACCTCGTTGCGCAACATCTTCGGCTGGACGCGGCCTCTCGACTATTGGTTTCCCGACATCCGCTCCCTGCCCGGCGCTATTTTTGTCATGTCGATGGTGCTCTATCCCTACGTATTTCTCACGGCGCGGGCGAGCTTCATCCGCCAGCCGGCAACTCAACTCGAGGTCGCCCGGGCGCTTGGACAGACGTCGTGGGGGGCCTTCCGCAGAGTGGCCTTGCCCCTGGCGCGGCCAGCGATCGCGGTGGGTGTCAGTCTGGCGCTGATGGAATGCCTCAACGATATCGGCGCCGCCGGATTCTTCGGCGTGCGCACATTGGCGCTCGGCATCTATACGACCTGGCTCGCCCAGGGCAATCTCGGGGGCGCCGCCCAGATCGCCGCGGTAATGCTGGTCTTCGTTTTTGCGCTGCTCTGGATTGAACGGCTCGCCCGCAGGCACCAGGTCTCAGTCATGCCATCGCAACACGAGCGCAGCGGCGGCCGGGCCAAACTCCGCGGTTGGCGCCGCTGGGCGGCTTTCACCGTCTGCGCACTGCCGGTCTTTCTGGGCTTTGTCCTGCCGGGATTGGTGCTGCTGAACTTCGCGGTGCGCCGCCTGGTTGATGCGGGAACCGTTGCCTATTTCAAGGCGGTGACTCATTCGCTCGTCCTGGCGGGATCGGCGGCGTTGATTGCCGTCGGCATCGGCCTGGTCCTCGCCTATGCCAACCGGCTCACCGAAAGCCCGCTTACCCGCAAGATCATCCGGCTCGCCAGCATCGGCTATGCGGTTCCGGGCACCGTCCTCGGCATCGGCGTCTTGATTCCCCTGGCGGGTTTCGACAATGCCCTCGACAGTTTCGCGCGCGCGCGTTTCGGCGTGTCGACCGGCCTCTTGCTGTCGGGAACGATCGCGGCCATTACCTTCGCCTATGTCGTGCGGTTTCTGGCGATTTCCTTCGGCGCCCTGGAAAGCGGGCTGGAGAAGGTCACTCCCAATGTGGCGGCGGCGGCGCGGATGCTGGGGCGGGGACCGTTCGCCGCCTTTCGCGAGGTTCATCTTCCGCTGCTGAGGCCCGCCCTGGTGTCGGCGGCACTTCTGGTTTTTGTCGACTGCATGAAGGAACTGCCGGCCACTCTCATCTTGCGGCCATTCGATTTCGAGACCCTGGCCACAACGGTCTTCATGCTGGCTTCACTCGACCAGCTTGAGGAGAGCGCGCTGCCGGCCCTCACCATTGTGGCGGCGGGGTTGGTTCCGGTCATTCTGCTGTCACGGAGCCTGCGCGATCCAAAAATCAGACGCTGAGCTGGGGCAACGCCTTGTAGAGTTCGAGGGCTTCCGGATTGGCGAGAGCCTCCCTGTTCTGTACTTCGCGGCCATGGACGACGTCACGCACGGCAAGCTCGGTGATCTTGCCGGATTTGGTGCGCGGAATATCGGCGACGGCGATGATCTTGGCCGGCACATGGCGGGGCGATGCGCCGTCGCGGATTTTCTTTTTGATCGCCGCAAACAGCTTGTCATCGAGTAGCGTTCCGGCCTTCAGCTTCACAAACAGCACCACGCGCACATCATTGTCCCAGTCCTGGCCGATAGCCAGGGCTTCGATCACTTCAGGCACTTGTTCAACCTGGGCGTAGATTTCGGCGGTGCCGATGCGCACGCCGCCGGGATTGAGAGTGGCATCCGACCGGCCATGAATGATTATTCCGCCATGGGCGGTGATCTCGGCGAAATCGCCATGGCACCAGATGCCGGGGAACCGGGCGAAATAGGCACTGTGATACTTGCTGCCATCGGCGTCATTCCAGAACATCACCGGCATCGACGGGAATGGCCTGGTGCACACCAGCTCGCCTTTTTGCTGGCGCACGGATTGGCCGGAGGAATCGAAGACTTCCACATCCATACCCAGCATCGGACCCTGAATCTCGCCGCGCCAGACTGGCGACAGCGGATTGCCGCCGACAAAGCAGCCGCAAATATCGGTGCCCCCTGAGATCGACGCCAAATGGACGTCCTCTTTGATTGCGCCATAGACGAAATCGAAACTCTCAGGCGAAAGCGGTGAGCCCGTCGACAGAATGGTTCGGATGGTCGAGAGATTGTGAGATTTCCTGGGCACCAATCCCGACTTCCTGACCGCGTCGATATATTTGGCCGAGGTGCCGAAGATGGTCATGCGCTCGCGCTCGGCAAAGTCGAACAGGGCGCGCTCGCTGGGATGGAAGGGCGAGCCGTCATAGAGCAGCAGGGTGGCGCCGGTTGCCAATCCCGAAACCAGCCAGTTCCACATCATCCAGCCACAGGTGGAGAAATAGAACAGCCGGTCGTCCGCCTTGGTGCCGGTATTGAGAACGTGCTCGCAGAGGTGCTTGAGCAGAATGCCGCCGGCGCGGTGCACGATGCATTTCGGTATGCCGGTGGTGCCCGACGAATATAGAATGTAGAGCGGATGATCGAATGGCATTTGTGCGAAGCCGATGGGCGCATCACTGCCGCTTCCGGCAAACTCGTCATAGCTCACGCCTGCGCGCAGAGATTTTGCCGTCTTATCTGCCTCGCCGATATAATCGATGACGACGGCAAGCTCGACGCTTGGCAAGGACTGCAGGACATTGGCGATCTTTTCACCCATGCGGATGGTTTTGCCGGCATAGAAATAGCCATCGCAAGTCACCAGCACCCGGGGCGCAATCTGGCCGAAGCGGTCAAGAATGCCCCGCTCGCCGAAATCCGGCGAACACGACGACCAGATAGCACCAAGCGATGCAACGGCCAGAAAACACACAATCGTTTCCGGCATGTTGGGCGCCACGGCGCAAACCCGGTCGCCCGCCCCGATCCCCGCGCCGGCAAGCCCCCGGTGCAGGCGCGCCACGGCGGCATTCAACTCCTTCCAGGTCATGCCGCGGCGGATTTGATCCTCGCCCTGGAAAATCAGCGCAGGCGCTTCATCGCACCGGCGCAACAGATTTTCCGCATAGTTCAGCTGGGCATCGGGAAAGAACCGTGCGCCTTGCATCTCTTGAGCGTCGAGCAAAATACGGGACCCGCGCCGCTCGCCCACCACGTTGCAGAAGTCCCACAGTTCGTTCCAGAAATTCTCCGGTTGCGAAATCGAAAACCCGTGGATGTCATCGTAATTCGAAAGCGCCAAGCCAAATCGTCCATTGATCCGGTCGATGAAGGCCCGCAAATTCGATTGCGCCTGGCGGTCGGCACTGGGGGTCCATAAAGGTCCTTCGGTCATCTATCGGTCTCCGCGGCTCTTGCCCGTTGTCTAGACATGTCACGAAAGAGCCGCAAGTCGCGCTGAGGAGTACTTTATGCACCGGCCGTATATTTGGATAGGACTGGGCACCGCGCTGGTGTTGGTATTTGTCGCGGCCTGGCTGTTGCTGTCCCTGGGCTGGATGGTGCAATCCCTGCATAAGGAAGTGCGTGGGCGCCTGCACCGGGAACTCAGCGTAAGAGGCGGGGCTCATATCGAGTTCACGCCCGGTCTGGCGATCCGGCTTGACGATGTCGCGATTTCCAACCCGGAAGGCATGGAAGGCAGTTTCGTCAGCGCGCCATCGCTGCGAGTGAGGTTGGGTTTGGGAGAATTGTTTTCCCGCCAAATCGATCGTTCGGACTTCACGCTGATCGAACCTGCGATCAACCTGTCTGTTGACGGGATCGGCCGGACCAGCTGGCCGCGCCAGCCAGTCGGCAACACGCTGCCCGTGAAGATTGTCCTGGAGCGCGCGTCGGCCAGCTTCACCGACGAGCGAACCGGCCAGCGGTTTGCCGTCGCGGATGCCAATCTGGCGGTGGATATTTCCGCAAGCGGCGAAATCTCACTGGCGGGAACCACGATTCTCAATGGCCAGTTGTCTCGCCTTGAGGCCTATGTGAAGGACGTCTCGCGCATTGCCGAGGGCGGATCGCCAGCCAGCCTGTCACTCTCCTCGCCTGTGTTGTCGGTCGATTTCAGTGGAAGATTGTCGACGGCCGATGCGCTTGGCGTCGCGGGCATGGTCAGTTTTTCCGGTGATGATTTGCGCAAGGCGTTGAAATGGAGTGGCGCCGGCATAAGCGGGAACTTGGGTTTGAAGGCGTTTCGCCTTGCCGGCGCGCTCGATGGCAAGGCGCGGGCATTCGCCGTCCGCCGGGCCAATCTCAGCGTCGACGATTTCGCCGCCACGGGCGAAATATCATTCGACTACCGGGGGCCGATGCCGGCGTTTCGCGCGGTTCTTGCAAGCGACGGGCTTTCACTTGCTCAGTATATGCCAGCGGTTGGCTGGTCGAACGGCGATTGGGGAAAGGTTCCACTGGGATTTGCGGGTCTTCGTGGGATTGACGCGGTCGTGGCACTCGATACTGGCAATCTGGTCCTTGGATCATATGAGACGGGACCCGCCAGAGTAGCGGCTGATTTGAAGTCAGGCCGCCTGGATGTGAAATTGACAGCCCGGGCATTTTCCGGGGCCAGCCTGATGATCGATGGATCCGGGCCTGTTCCCGGCATTTCCATCTCATTGAAAGACGCTGAATTCAGTTCGCCAAAGGACTATTCGGTCCTGCCGGAAGCAGCCTGGCTCGACGGCAACGGACTGCTGTCCGCAACTCTCGAGGCTAGGGGACATACACAGCAGGAGATGGTTTCGACGCTAAGCGGCGAGTTGCAAGTCTCGCTCGCCGGCGGGGCGCTCAAAGGGATCAGCATTCCCCGCAGTGTCGCAATTGTCAGCCGCGAGATTCAGGAGGGCTGGGCCACGGACGAGCAATCCTCAACGGAGTTTACAACGCTCAAGACTGATTTTGCCATCGCCGATGGAATTGCCAGCATCAAGACGCTGAAATTGGAAAGTCCTTCGCTCTCCATGTCGGCAACCGGCGGCATCGACCTGTTGCGGCAAGCCCTCGATCTCAGGGTCGATCCGCGCTTGCGCACCGGCAACGGCGGCGAAATGGCTGGGCTTCCGGTTGCCATCGTGGTGCAAGGCCCATGGGGCAGGCCCCGCATTTATCCCGATGTGGCCGGCATCCTGACAAATCCCAAGGCCGCCTTCGAATCACTGCGGACGGACGGCCTGCCAGCTACCGCTGACGGCAATTGAAGTTTGGCTTCAGCAGGGGCATCTTGACGGCATGATCCGGATTCAACAGGAAGCCTTCGACACCGGCCGTGAAATTGCCGGATTAAAGGCGGGTAACCGCAATATTGGCGGCACGGTGGTTTTTGTCGGCAGCGTGCGGGATATGTCCGATGGCCGCCAGGTCAGCGCCATGACGCTCGAGCACTATCCCGGCATGACCGAGAAGGCATTGCAGGACATCGATGCCGAGGCCAATGGGCGGTGGCCCCTTGACGCGACGCTGATCGTGCACCGCTACGGGCGCCTTGAGCCGGGCGAGGATATCGTGCTGGTCATTGCCGCATCGGCTCATCGCGAGGCGGCCTTCGCTGCCTGCCATTTTCTGATCGATTGGCTCAAGACCAAGGCGCCGTTCTGGAAACTCGAAGAAAATGGCAAGGAGGCCAGCTGGGTGGCGGCAAAGGCTAGCGACGATCAGGCGGCGGCGCAGTGGGAGAAAACTGCGCCGTGAGTTTCCACCGGCGTTCGGTGCCACGTCCGTTCTACAAGTCGGTGTTCGACGCACTTGCTCTGGCCGCACTGGTGGCAATGATCGTTTTTGCGCTGAACTTCGCCGGTGTTCTCGCCCCCGCCACTGGCCAATTTGTGGCAATCGACGGCGATTCCCTGCGGCGGGATGACGTCGATTTCCGCCTTCATGGAATCGATGCCCCGGAACTTCACCAAACATGCATGAACCAAGCGGGCGGCGACTACCCCTGTGGCCGTGAAGCACAACGGACGTTGTCGCATCTGGTTCGCGGCGTAACGCTCAGTTGTTCGGCAATTGACACCGACAGATATGGCCGCGTTGTTGCAACCTGCCAGGGCGGCGGCCGCGACGTCAACGGAGAAATGGTGCGCCTTGGCTGGGCCATTGCATATCGCAAACACAGCCTTTCTTACGTAGGTGAAGAGAACGAAGCCCACGCGGCAATGCGCGGCATCTGGCAAGGCGAGTTCGAAAGCCCGGAGCAATGGCGCGCCGGACATCGCCAAACGATCGTCAGGGGAGATCTCGGCGAGTAGACATTAGTGCTTGCGGCGATCGCGCTGCGGCTGCTACTTGTTGGGGTGCCGCCCCGGTGGCAATGCAAGTGGACCGTCCCCCATCCAAATGTCCGCGGAGCAAGCTGTGCAAAATCCCTCTGGAGAGAGCGCTCGGATCGCCATCGCAGCCCTTGCCGCGACACCCATCTTCCGGAGTGTTTCGGAAAGTGCCAAGCAGGCTTTGTTGAAATCGGCGCAGCGCCTTGCCCTCAAGTCCGGACAGAGGCTGTTCGAGCATGGCGATCCTGGCGGATCGATGTTCGTGGTGATCAGCGGGCTGATTGAAGTCTCGGTGTCGACGGCGGAGGGCCGCAAGATATCGCTCAATATTCTGCTGCCGGGCCAATGTTTCGGTGAAATCAGCATGATTGACGGGCTGGCGCGGACGGCAAACGCCGTTGCCATGGCGGACTGTCAGCTTCTGGCGATTCCCCGCGAGGCATTCCTTTCGGCCGCGCGGCAATACTCCGAACTCGGTCTGGCAATGGCCCAAGTTCTTTGCGAGCGGGTGCGGTGGATCAGCGACTCGGTCGAGGATTACGCCTTGCTGCCGCTCGACCGGCGGCTGGCCCGCCGTCTTCTTATCCTCTTCGAGCGCTTTGGCGGCGGCGACAAGACAATCGACATATCGCAAAGCGACCTGGCGGACTTTGCCGGCGCCACGCGCGAATCGACCAACAAGATTTTGATCGCCTGGCGCAATCGCGGCTGGATTTCAATTGGCCGGAGATCGATCCATCTGATCAACCGCGATGCACTCGACGAATTGGCGATGACCGTCCAGCCGGGCTGACGGTTCTCCAGTTCAAGTTGATTCACATTATACTCAGCACCCATCGCACGGCGGAATCCGGCTTTGCTGGTCTCCACACCATTGCCATTCACCAGAAAACAGGAAAAATGCTGACTATCAAGCCAACCACAACAATACTCACGCGACGGCATAAACGAAACAATCGGAATGTTGCAAATGGGAAGTGACCTGAGATTTTCGCATCGCCGTGGCGGGGCCGCCGCTGTTAAACGCAGCTTGGTTCGGTTAGGACTTTCAGCCTTGGCGCTGCTCGCCGCCAGCGCGGCGAATGCCGCCGACCATTACGTTGACGGCAGGGCTGCGCTTTCCGGCAACGGCGCTGGCTGGGCGACCGCGTGGAAAACCTTTTCGGCAATCAACTGGGCAAACGTTCACCCCGGCGATACAATTCATGTATCGGGAGGATCGGCCGGTCAATCCTACCGCGGGCCGCTCGAACCCAAGGTCAGTGGCGCAATCGGTTCGCCGATCGTCATTGCACGCGCCAAGACCCCTGGTCACGGTGGGCCGGTCCTGGTCGATGGCAGGCACGTCGTCCCCGCCTGCGTCGTCATCAACAACCGCTCCAACATTGAAGTGTATGGCATCGATGTCAAGAGCTGCGGCGAGGCGGGGGTAAAGGTTCATGTCTCGCGGAACATCATTTACCAGGGCGCCAGGGTGCAGGCGCAATCGCGCGGTTTTCATGTCTGGCGATCCCACAACGTCCTGGTGAGGAAAAACGTCGTCACCACACCGGCATGGACCTATCTGGAGACAGACGGAATCTACTCGCAGGAGAACGAGTCCAACAAATACATTAAAAACGTAATCAACATCTCCAATGGCGAACCGGCCGGCCACGACGACGGCATTCAAAGCAACCACGATAGCAACACGCTGTATGACGGCAACTATATCGAGCAGCGCAACAGCAAGGAGGTTAATGCCCAGGGCATTTTCATCGTCGACGCGTTGGGCCGCACGACAGCCATCAACAACGTCGTCTACGGGCCCAACACCAATAATGGCATGATCAAATTCCTCAACCTTTCGGGCACCAACGGCAAGATCGATATCTTCAACAACACGCTGGTCGGTGGCAAGTGGGGGACCATACTCATTCAAGACGCGCCGGATTCGAGAATCTACAACAACATTCTCTATTCGACGGCGGCAAATGGCTCGGGCATAGCGCTGGTGCCCGGTTCGCTGCCGCCCGCGGCCAATATCGATTTCAACTTCTACTATGTTCCAAATGGCAAACCGGGGTACATCGTTGGATACTCCACCTATGACTGGTCGAAGTGGCAAGCCCGGGGATATGAGAAGAACGGCGTCGTCAGGTCGCTCATTGCGCCGGGCAGCCTCTTTGACAACCAGTTCGCTCCCCTCGCCGGCTCTCCAGTCATCGACGCCGGTGCGACGCTGGGGCTCGTCCGCCGGGACCGCATAGGACGGCCGCGGCCACGTGGTGCACACTACGACATTGGCGCCTATGAAGGGCCGCGGTCATAACAATTGACTCGACGGCCATTTCCTGAATTTTGTGCTCTGTGTACGGAGTGGTTCAACCGTTACGCTCCAAAACGAATTGAATTGGCGAGAACATTGAATTGTTTTGCAACGCCGGCGTAAACTTGCGTTACACCGTGAACGCATAACCCAACTTGATTATGCCGGAATAGTAAGCGAAACCTTACGCCAGACAGTGTTACAACAGGGGCAAGACAATGGGTTTCGCGCAAGTCAACTGCCTGCCTGCGGCAGCCGTTTCGTCATTCAGCAAGCCGGTTATCGTATTCCTCAACGAGCAACGCTTCGAACTGGGATGCATCGTCAGTTATATGGAAGCTGCCTTTCCCGAGACAAACATCATCGGGATATCGAATCCAGAGGAGGCGCTTTCCCTGACTGGCCAGCTGGTGAAGCTGGCTGTAGTCGCCTTCCCGTCCCGGCAGATGGGAGCGCGAGAACACTCACACCGGATCCAGCAAATCTCCACGCAGTTTCCCGGCGCGGCGATCGCCGTCGCCACGCAAACCACTCAGAACTGCGACTCGCTTTTGCAGGCAACACCGGGGCTGCGCGGAATATTCCCAACGTCTCTGCCGCCAGCGGTGGTCGCGGCGATCATCAGAGTCATCATGGCCGGTGGCGATTACTTTCACCGGGATGGACAAGGCGTCATCGGCGGGAAATCGGCGCGGACACCCGTCTATGCCATTGCCGCCGCCGCTCCGGCAAATCCAACCGGCTCGCAAATTGAAGTGCCGTCAAGTCCCGGAGTTGACGCGCCGGCTTCCGCACCGAGCTTCACGACGCGTGAAACCCAAATCCTGCAGAAACTCGCCGAGGGACTGCCGAACAAGTTGATCGCGGCATCGCTCGCCATGCCGGAAAACACGGTCAAGGTTCACATTCGCAATATCATGCGCAAACTCAAATCAACCAATCGCACCGCGGCGGTCATCGCGGCCCACCGCCTGAATGTGGTGTTGCGGCATTAGCGCGCCGGGCAACCTTCGAACTCATACTGTTTCAGCAACAATCTGCGGCCCGCGTGGGTGAGTGACGTCGCTTCGCTCGCGCACCGCTGGCTGATGGTCTGCATCCATTCCAGCGCTGGCATTAGCTCGAAATGATAACGCCTCCCTGCGGTCTGGAAAACAACACGGTCAACTAATCATTAGTGTGATGTTGCTTCACGCCGCAAGAAACGCCCTATTGAAGTCCGGATTGAACGCAGACCACGGCAACGCAATACACAATTGGGGTACGGCAGATAATGGCGCGCATCAGCATTTTCGGAATAGGTTACGTCGGCGCCGTCTCGGCGGCGTGTTTGGCCAATGACGGTCACCAGGTCATCGCCGTTGATGTCACCCGGGCGAGAGTCGATCAGATTAATCAGGGCAGCTCGCCAATCGTCGAAGCCGGATTGCAGGAGTTGATCGCCCGCAATGTGGCGGATGGGCGGTTGCGCGCCACGACAAGTGCCGCGCAGGCGATCGCAAACTCGGACGTTTCGTTGGTTTGCGTCGGCACGCCAAGCGCACCGACTGGCGCCATCGGCACGACCTATATTGCCGGGGTCTGCCAGGAAATTGGCGCCGAACTTGCCAAGAAGGCCACGTTTCATTCGGTGATCGTCCGCTCGACGATCATTCCCGGAACGATGGATGACCTCTGCATTCCGATTCTGGAAGCCGCGTCCGGCAAGGTGGCGGGCAAGGATTTCGGTGTCGGCTACTATCCCGAGTTCTTGCGCGAGGGCACCGCCATCAAGGACTACCGCGACCCCGGATTGATTGTATTCGGCGCCCTCGATCTGCCGACCCGCAATATCTTGCTGGAGATCAACGCTGCCATGCCAGTCTCCTGCCACGCCGTACTGCTGCGCACGGCGGAAGCGGTGAAATACGCCAACAACGCCTGGCGTGCCATCAAGATCACCTTTGCCAATGAAATCGGAAATATTTCCAAGGCATGCGGCATCGATGGCCAGGCAGTCATGCATCTGCTTTGCCAGGACACCCGCGTCAATATCTCACCGGCCTTCATGAAGCCTGGATTTGCTTTCGGTGGCTCGTGCCTGCCAAAGGACTTGCGCGCGTTGCGCCATCTGGCCAACGAGAAACACATCGCCACGCCGCTCATCGATGCGGCACTGAGCGCCAACAAACAGCAAATCGACAAGGCCGAACAGCTCGTTGATCGGGCGGGAACCGGCCGGGTTGGGCTCGTCGGCCTGAGCTTCAAGCCTGGCACCGACGATGTGCGCGAAAGCCCCATGGCGGAGCTGGCCAAGCGCCTGGTCGGAAAGGGCTATGAGGTCAGCTGCTACGATCCGAATGTAAGCCTTGCCCACAACGGACGGCCGGCGAGTCATCTCGATAGCATGGGACTTCCCGGCTTCGGTAAGCGGCTGGTGGACAGCATCGACGACTTGATCGGCATGTCCGACATCATCGTTGTTGGAAATCATTACGAGGAAAGTGTCGGGCCCTTGGGCAAGGCATCGCTCAGCAAGCGCATGATCGATCTGTCGCGGATTGACAAGGGGCTTTGCTCGAATGGCCTTTACGAAGGTATTTGCTGGTGACCGCCGTGAGCGCAGGACTGTAGTTGCAATGCCGCATTTGCTCTATTTGCTCGGAGCTGCCGCGCTGGCGCTGTTTGCGCCAACGCAAACCATGCTGATATCCACACGGCTGTTCGTCGTTCTCGGTGCGATCGGCCTTTGGCGTTACGGCTGGCTGCTGCTGAACCTCGGCCGGGCGGTCGTCTACGCGGCGTTTGTCTACCCCCGCATGAAATCGGCTGCCGAATCCCACGCCGTTAAGTGTGCGATCAACCCTCATGCCTACTTCCTGATCACCAGCTATCGCATCGGCGAGAGCGTCACCCGCAGGGTTTACCTGGCATTGTTCGAGGCGGCGATGAACAGCCGCGGCGGCGCGACGGTGGTGGCATCGGTGGTGGATGCAGCCGATGAAATACTGATCAGGGACATTTACCAGTCGGTTCCCGGCGCCGATACGGCAATCGAGCTTGAAGTGCTGCGCATTGCCGGAACCGGAAAGCGCGATGCCCTGGCAATTGGCCTTGAGGCAATCAGGCAAATGCAGCCCCGGCCGGACGACATCGTGGCGCTGGTCGACGGAGACAGCTGCGTCCCGCGCGATATCGTCAAGCGGGCAGCACCCTTTCTGGCGTTTGATTCCCGCGTTGGCGCCTTGACCACCGATGAGATTTGCATCGTCGACGGCGGCTGGCTGTTCCAGGATTGGTTTGAATTGAGGTTTGCCCAACGGCAGATGATGATGTGCTCGATGGGGCTGTCGCGCCGGGTCCTCACGCTGACCGGGCGGATGTCGTTGTTCGTGGCGCGAATTGCCGTCGACCCGGATTTCATCCGGCACGTCAAGGAAGATTCGATCAATCATTGGCGCCTCGGTGAAGTCAAATTCCTGACGGGCGATGACAAATCGACGTGGTTCTGGTTGCTGCGGCGGGGTTACCAGATGCTCTATCTTCCGGATGTCCGTGCGGTTTCGCTGGAGCAGCAACCGTCGCCGGCGTTCATTACGTCGGCCAAGTTATTGATGGCGAGATGGTATGGCAACACCCTGCGAAACAACGGACGTTCGCTGCGGCTAGGTCCCGGGCGTATCGGCTTCTTCACCTGGTGGGCTATTCTCGACCAGCGGCTGTCGATGTGGACCACTCTCTTCGGTCCGGTCGGCGCGGTGCTGGGGTCGTTATTCGTCGATCCCTTCATTCTGCCGCTCTATGCCGCTTGGGTGATGCTCACCCGCTATGCCGCGTGTGCGGTGCTCACCCTGTTTCGCGGCCCATTCAAGGTCTCCTATCCTTTCCTGCTCTATTTCAGTCAGGTCTTTGGCGCCGTGTTGAAGGCCTATGTGTTCTTCCACCCCAACCACCAGAAATGGACCCGGCAGAACACCGTTCTTGCCGGCCGCGGAGGCACACAGGCGTTGACGTCGATCTACATGCAAACTTTGGCCTATGGATCGCTGGTGACGCTGGTTGCCATGTTGATGGGCCTGTTTGACGGCGGAGTTTTGTGAGTTCGCACTTCCAATTAGTTACCGAGGAACCAAAATGAACAAACCGTCAAAACCCATCACGGTCCATCAGGACAGGCCTCTCAAGCTTGAAGCCAACGCCGTGTACCGGTCGCGCTCATCGGCGGGCGATGTCCTGGCCGCACTTCGCGCGCTTGGCCGCGACGTCCGCAATGACATGACCGGCTGTTATGCCCGTATGACACGGCCGCGTGAGCTCAAACCCATTCGCCGTCCAAGTTTTCTCAACTTCAACCAGGTCATGAAAGTATTTGCAGCGGGAGCGGGCGGTATCGCTTTGGTGGCGTTCATTGGCATCCGCCTCTACGAGCGGACGTTTGTCAGCTATCCGGCGGAAGCGTCCTATGTGGCCGCCGACACAATCGTGCTTGCGGCTCCCGCATCGGGCCAGCTGCAATTCATCAAGACGGATGCGGCACAGGGCGAACCGGCTTTCAGCCTGCTGCAGGATGATGGCCGGACCATCAGCGTCGACATGCCGTGCGATTGTGTGCTGGCCAATCTGCAAGTGCAGGTAGGTTCGCGGGTAACACCTGGCTCGGCGATCGGCGAGGCGATCGGCCGCGATCCGGCCATTTACGTGGTCGCGATGCTCGATCTTGACCGGCTGCTCACGCTCTATGGAAACCCGCACATCTCCGTGACTTTTGTCGACGGCGAAACGGTGCCCGCTGTCGTCAACGGTCTGCCGCGCATCAGCGAACTCGAATCGAGCCGCACCGGAATGATAAGAGTAAAATTCCAGCCGCAAAGGAAACTGGGCCCAGTGGAATTGGGACAGCCGGTGACCGTGGCACTCGACACATTTCAGCCGTTGCTGCGCAACTGGAAGAGCCATTTCGCCTGGCTCTGGCCTGACAATGTCCGCGCCGCCGGCGCCCGCTCCACGCTGCCCCTGCCAAGCAAAAGCGACCGCGAAGTCAACATGTGAGGATGCCATGAAAAAGATCAAGCCTGTGATACTCTGTGGTGGTGTCGGCACCAGACTGTGGCCGGTGTCACGTTCCGCCAGTCCCAAGCAGTTCCAGCCGGTGGATGGCGGCAATAGCGCGACATTCTTTCAATCGACCATACAGCGGCACCGGGGCGACGGCTTCGACACGCCGCTGGTGCTGGTGAACAACAATCATCTCGGCTATGCAATCGGACAATTGCGCGACATTCAGCAGGCGGCCAGCATCGTCGTCGAGCCGGTTTCGCGCAACACAGCGCCCGCCCTCGCGGTAGCTGCCTTGCGGATTGCGGCGATCGACCCGGAACAATGCATCCTGTCGCTGCCCTCGGACCACTTGATCAGCGGAGATTTCAATGCCGTGGTGCGCCAGGCGCTGCCGGCGGCCGAGGAAGACAATATCGTCGTATTCGGGATTACACCGACTTACCCCGAGACGGGCTATGGTTACATTCTCGAAGGCGGCAGCTGCAATGGCTGGGCCAGCGTCAAGAAAGTCGGCAGCTTCGTTGAAAAGCCGGAATTGGCCCGCGCCGAAGAACTGATCAGACTGGGCGGAGCCTATTGGGCCTCCGGCATCAGCCTGTTCAAGGCCCGCGTGCTGATCGAGGAGTTTGAGAAGCACGCCCCGGATATCATCGTGCATGCCCGCAAAGCCATTGCCAACGGCATCATTGACGGCAACGCTCTGATGCTGGCGGAGGAAGACTATGGGCAGTGCCAGAGTAAGTCCTGCGAGTACGCGATCTATGAAAAGTGCGGCCGCATGGCGCTGGCTCCGGCAGACGTCGCCTGGGACGACGTGGGCGCCTGGGAGTCCTTCCACCGCAACGGAAAGAAGACTGCCGAAGGCAACGTCACCTCGGGAGACGTCCTTCTTCTCGACACGACGAACTCCTATGTGCGCAGCAACAAGAGACTGGTGACGATCATTGGAATGAACGACCTGGTGGTTGTCGACACCGATGATGCTCTTCTAATCACCGACAGGGTGAAAACCCAGAATGTGAAGGCGGCCGTCGAGATGTTGTCGAAGCGGAGCCGCCGGGAGGCCGTTGAGCACCTGGAAAAGTCGGAGGCGTGGGGCACAAGCAAGCGGCTGCTGGATGGCAAGTCCTTCAATCTCAGGCACCTTCGCATAGCCGAGGAGCAAAGCGTCGAATTGCCGGAACTCGAATATCGCGACCGCTACTTCACGCTCATTGAAGGTGCCGGTGAAGCAATAATCGGCGGCAAGGTGACCCATCTTGCCGCTGGTGCTTCGCTTCAGGTGGAAGGCGGCGCCAAATGCATTCTGCGCAACCTGGGATCCGGAGAGATGCACATGATCGAAATGGCGGTCGGGCGCGAGCAGGGCGGCGTTGCCGATGCAGCAGGCATTCCCGATTCTCAAATCTGGCAATTGTCCCCTGCGGCCCATGCGTAACCTGGCGGCCACGCTTGGCCTGATCTTCGGCTTGTGCGCTTTCGGCGCCTGCGCGTCCGCACAGCCGGCCGGAGTCAATGCGGGCCAGGTCGTGGACGAGACATCCGCGGCCTTGACTGCCCGGTTGGTGCAGGCGCTGCGAATTGCCGGCCGCCATGAGCGCGTCGATGCGGTGCGAAAGATATTGTCCGATGCGGGATACAATTTCAGGATTGGCCTTGCGGAAGATGCCCGGTTGCCGAAAGCGGAAGGCCCTGCCGTTCCACCGGCACAGCCCCACATTCTGCCCCTGGCAATTGTCGCTGGCTCGCCGGGCATTCCGCGCAACAAAGCCCTCCTTGCCGAACTGAGCAGCGCGCAGAGAGGTCATGCCCGGATCATTGTGCTGAGCCGCGGGGCCTACACACTTGCGCAAGTGGCGAAGGCATTGGCTGGACAGGGCGATAACAATTCCGTTTTGATCAACGCGCAAGGAGCATCAATCAATCTTCCGATCTATGTCGGCCCGCAGGCTGAACTGACGATTGGCTCGCAAGATGCATCCACGGTGATCCTCAATGCCGCCAAGGGGGCATTCATCGCCTCCGCCGGCCGCCTGTCGATCCGCGACACGGCAATTTCCGGCAGCGTTGGGCTGAACCGGCGCCCGCACGACGATAAAGGCTTCGCCACCTTTCTGCTTGCGGGCGACGGCGGAACACTGATTGCGCGCAACACGGTTTTTGCCCGATTGGGAAGCCGGCGGCACCCTTTTGGTGTCGGACTTCTGAATGCTTCGCCGGATAGTAGTATCGCCGGCAATCGGTTCGCCGGCGGCTATGGGCTTCGCATCGAAAACACCGCCAAGGCGGCCATCACGGAAAATGAGTTCGGCAACCTGCTTGGACCCGCAATTCACGTCTTGCACGCATCGGGTGCGGCAATCCGCGGGAATTTCATTCACTGGGCGGCGGGCGGTCCGGGAATTCTCCTCGGCGAGAATGCTAGCGGCGCCCGTGTCAGCGGCAACGTCCTGCTTTTCAATGGGTCGGGCATTGTCGCCGCCATGGATGGCGGCGGCAATATCATCGAAGGAAACGCGGTTGTCGCCAGTAGCGGGGCAGGCATCGGCCTGCGGGGCCGGCATTGCACCCTCGTCAGGGGCAACCACCTCTTGGCCAATCGCGGCGATGGGGTGGCGTGGCGGGGTGGGGCGGCCGATGTTGTCGGCAATCGGATTGCATTCAACCGGGCAGCCGGTGTCTCCTCGCCACGCACCGGGGCGGCCGATCCCGGCCAAACCGGCGAGCTCTTTCTGAAAGACAATTACTTCCAGAAAAACCGCGTCGGATTGCGAATTGATGTAGCGGCCGCCGTTGCCCTGGAAAACAACAGTTTCAGCCGCCAGTCGCCGCGCCTCATCGCGGGCCTGCTCGGCGCCGAGACCGGCACGATCATGCGCGCCCGGGCAGAACCCGTTCGCTTCGTCGCTGAAGGACGCACGGGGTTCAAACCGCGCGAGACGGAAAGCGCTTCTCAAGATTCAAACGGATGCATGGCGGGCGCCATCGGCGTGGAGGTCAACTGACTCATGGTGTTTTCCTCCGAGATATTCCTCTTTCTCTTCCTTCCGGCATTCCTAGCCATCTACTACGTGTTTCCGTTTCGCTTCCGATCCTTCATTATCGTCGTCTTCTCCTATGGCTTCTATGGCTGGTGGCGGATCGACTTCCTGCTGCTGCTGATGGGCATGACTCTATGGGTCTATTTCTTTGGCGGATTGGTACACCGTGCCGCCGGGAGCATATGGCAACGCCGCTACTGCATGATCGGCATCGCCGGCTGCCTCGCGGTGCTTGGCGTTTTCAAGTACCTCAATTTCTTTGTCGACAGCCTTGCCACTCTTCTGGGCGCCAGCGCCGATGACCTGGGTTTCACGCTGCGGGTCATTCTTCCCATCGGCATCTCCTTCTTCGTCTTCCACGCCATCAGCTATCTCATCGATATTCTCCGCAAGGAAGTGCAGCCCGCCGCCAGGCTGGTGGATTTTGCTGCTTTCATAGCGCTATTTCCACACCTGGTTGCCGGTCCGGTGCTGCGCTACAAGGATCTGAGCGAGCAGCTGCGCCAGCGGAGCCATACGCTCGACAAGTTCACCGAGGGCATCCGCTGGTTCGTGTTCGGTCTGGCTAAGAAGATACTCATAGCCGATTCAATAGCACCGCTGGTCACCACTATCTACAGCCACGACAATCCGAGCTTCGTCGAAGCATGGCTGGGCGCCATTGCCTATACTGTGCAGCTCTACTTCGACTTTTCCGGTTATAGCGAAATGGCGGTGGGCCTTGGCTTGATGATTGGCATCCGCTTTATCAACAACTTCGATTGCCCCTATATCAGCCGCAGCATCACCGAGTTCTGGCGGCGCTGGCACATCAGCCTGTCGGTCTGGTTGCGCGACTACCTCTACATCCCCCTCGGGGGAAACCGCAAAGGTCCTGTCCGCACCTATGTCAATCTGCTGACCACCATGTTGCTCGGCGGGCTGTGGCATGGCGCCAATTGGACGTTCCTTGTCTGGGGCGCCTGGCATGGCGGACTTCTAGCAATCGAACGCTGGTGGGGCTCGCGCGGCGGCGGTGAACAGAGGAGCTGGGCCATTGGACTGCCGCTGACAACTCTGCTGGTTATCGTTGGTTGGGTGTTGTTTCGCGCTCCGGATTTCACCACGGCCCTCGACATCTATGCCGGCATGGCGGGACTGCACGGTTTTGCCGTGCGCCCCGAGGTTGATTGGCAGCTGAGCCGGGAGGGAATTGCCGTGCTGCTTGCCGGCATCGCCATCATCTATGCCGAGCCCTGGGCGCGGCGCGCCTCTGTCACCTGGCAGACGGCGGAAAACACCGGCGCCATCCGCCAGGCGGTGGCCTTCACCACGCTTGCTTGCGGAGTGATCTCGGTTTTCCGCATTGCCGAACTGAGTTATTCACCCTTCTTGTATTTTCAGTTTTGAGGCCGCCGCCATGACCAAACGGGCCTCGGCAAATGCAATCTACGCGATCATGGGAGCGCTCTATATCGGCTACAGCGCGATCTTCAACTTTCAGTTCCTCTCGGATCATGCGAACTCCCGGACCTCAATTGCGGAACTCTTCCACGGCCAGGCCGCAAGCGAGTTTGAATCAGCCTATCGCGGCGCCGCACTTTATCGCGAGCGCGCGGTCGAATTGTTTGGCTCCTACCGCTACCGGATATTCGGCGAAGGCAGAACCGGCGTTCTGGTGGGCGAAGACGGCTGGCTGTTCACCGATGAGGAATTCAAGAGCGCTGCCGGCGCTGAACGGAAGCTGGTTCAGACAGCCGATTTCATTGCCGGCGTCGGCAAGAGGCTCAACTCTGGAGGCACCAGGCTGATTGTTGCTGTTGTTCCCGCGAAAGCCGACATCTATCCCGAGAAGCTGGGCCGCTACCGGTTTCCGGCCGAACCCGCCGGCCGCTACGCCAAGACGCTCGACTTGCTTGCATCCCGGCATATTGTGGCGCCGGACTTGAAGAAGGCTCTGCTGGGACAGAAGCGGCGCGAGCAGGTGTTTCTCAAGGCGGATACCCATTGGACGCCGGCGGGAGCCGTCATGGCGGCCAATGTGTTGGGCGGCCAATGGCACGGCTCCCCGCAGGCTCAGGCAGCCACTTACACGTTGCAGCAGACCGCCCGTTTCGATGTAGTTGGCGATCTCAATCGGTTTCTTGGCGGAGCGATCCCTGGCGAAGAAACCATTCCGCTTTATGAGGCTGCAAGCACGGCACCCGAAGCACCGGCGGTCGAGCTTTTCGGCGCGCCGGACGTGCCCGTCGTGCTGGTGGGCACAAGCTATAGCGCCAATCCGAATTGGGGATTTGAGGCTGCTCTCAAAGCGTCGCTCGGCGCCGACGTCGTCAATGTTGCCGAGCAGGGCGAAGGACCCTTCAAGCCCATGGCGGATTATGTCGGCAGCCCATCGTTCCGCCAGTCGCCGCCAAAACTGGTGATCTGGGAAATTCCGGTCCGCTTCATGTTGTCGTTTGACCCTGCGGGACCATTGGATGGAACAACCGCGGGTTCCGCCGTTTCGGCGTCACGATAGGTTCACGCGCACTCGGGAAAACAGACAATGAAAAACAAATTGAAACTGACAACCGTCGCCTTCGTCGCGATCATTTCATTGCTACTGCCTCAAATTGCCGGCGCCCCGCCAGCCGAGGCCGGCAGGGGCTTTGCACTCTACTGGAAACAAAAAAGAGCCAAGCAGGCGGAGCAAAGACGCCTGATGCGGGACCAAACCAAGTCGCATGCACATAAATTCGATCCGGCGACACAGGCTCTGCGGCTGCGCTTGTTCGCGGGCAAGACGCTGAGCCCGAAGCAACTCAAATTCCTGGCCGACAAGGGTGAGGGACTGGCGGCTGTCAGATATGCCCAGGCAAACCAGCTGAGCGGCGGGCCGCAAAGCGTGACTGTTACCTATTTCGGCAAGGCGGCGGCCCAGGGACGGAAAGACTCTGTGAAGCCCCTCCTGGCACTGCTGCGGACGCCGGACACGCCACTTCAGGCCGCCGATCTCAGCAAAGCCGAGGAAAGCCTAACTGCCTTGATCAAGCGGGGAAATACCGATGCAATGACCGGCCTGGCGCAGCTCTATCTCGCTGGATCCCCGTTCGGCACTGACAACAGGAAAGGAGTGGACCTGCTTGTCACGGCGGCAAAACATGGCGATGCCGATGCGGCTGTTCAGGCGGGTCTTCTACTGGAAGCTTCCGGAACCCAGCCTGACGACCGGTCAAAAGCCGTGGAAATGTTCAAGATTGCGGCCAAACGCGGCAACATCGTTGCCCTGGCCAAGCTGGAGAGTCTGGCTTCGGCTAATTGAGAGTGCGGATTGCCGGCTTTGCTTCCAGCTCCCAATCGCCGCTCTCATCCGAGAAATGCCCGGAGAATTCGTGCAGCGCAATGATGAGATTGAACCTGCCGTCGCGCGATAGTCCTTTCACCAGACCGGGACATGCAACGGCCCGCGCCGAGAAGCTCTGGAGAAGTTCAAGATCGTTTGATCCGCTGTTCTGTAAAACTGTCTGTCTCATCTTCGTCTACCGTTGCTGCGTTAACCGAGATTGGCACGGAACCCGTTAACTCTGGGTGAAATGGCGAACACCTATCCGAAGTGATATCGGGCGCGCCCTCCTAAACTAACGGATTAGCTCCAACACCGGAGCATTCCCCAGGCAGCCGCCGCGATACTATCCCTCCAGTGGGCGGCAGCACGGCCGCCAACCATCACGGTCGGATCAACACAGCAACTGGGAGTGGGATTGATGGCGTTCTGGCTGGCAGCGCTGAAGGTTGTCCGCATTGGGCTGGCGATGTCTTGCGCTGTGGCCGCACTCGTCCGCCCTTCCGCTGCATCGGAGTATGACTGCCACAATCTCGTGCGGGTTGCCGGCCAGCCGCTGATTGAAGGCTCGAACGGATTCTTCTTTCGCACCGTTCCTGACTTGACCGAGCATTTTCCGCTGGGCGAGCGCACCGTGACGCTGATGAAAGCGCTGTCGTCGGCGCTTGCCGCCCGCGGCACGCAACTTGTTTACGTGCCAATTCCGGCCAAGGGCTCGGTGAGCGGGCCATTTCTTCCATCCACTGAAATCGAAGGCATGTTCGACCAATCGCTTGCGCTTCACTCCTATGGCGCATTCGTTGCAACGCTGCGGGCGGCGGGCATTGTGAGCGTGGATGTCGCCACCGCGATCAACGCCAAGCGGGGCGAGCCGCCGGCGTTTCTCGGCGCCGATCACCACTGGACATCGGATGGCGCCAGGCGTGCCGCCCGCGCGGTGGCCGCGGCCATGAAGCCACTACCTGCCTATCAGAAATTGTCGAAGAGTGCGTTCGAGTCCGTCAGCATTGGAGCGGTCAAGATCGCCTCCAGCATGCGGCGGTCGATTCAGGCGGCCTGCCGTTCGCCGCTGCCGGCAAACGAAACGGTGGGCTACGAAACCAAACTCGCCGGACAGAAATCGGACGGGCAGCCAGTCGATCTCTTTGGCGAAACGCCCAGTGGCGGCCGCGTAGCACTCGCGGGCACCAGCTTCTCGGATATCGAGGCCATCAACTTCGGTGGCTTCGTCTCGGAATACTCCGGGCTTGATGTCACCAATCTCGCAATCTCCGGCGGCAACCAGTTTGTCTCGATACAGTCCTATCTGACCTCCAAGCAGTTCGCGGACGATCCGCCGGACTTCCTGGTGTGGGAGAATCCGATCTACAACAACATCGGCGAATTCGGCGATGCTCCGCTGCTCGAGTTGATTGCAGCGGCGAGCACTGCGTGTTCGCTCGGCGGCGGGCAGGGCGAGCAAGCGATACGTGCTCAAGACGGAACGGCGGCGATAGACTCCAGTCAGTTTCCGGTGAGCGGCGGACACCTGCATTTCCTCGCCATTGACGCTCATGATCCAGGCATTACCGCCATTTCCGTCGATCTTGCCTATGACGACGGCAGCCACGAGACGCTCAACGTCAGCCGGCATGAACGATTCGCCGCCAACGGCCGGTTCTTCATTCCGCTCCCGGACGATCTTGCCGGGGTGAAATCGGCGGCCATCAAGGCCAACGGTGAATTGTCCGATACCAGCATCATCAAACTTTGCAACTATGCGTTAACGGAGGGTTGAACATGAAAGTTTATTTTCTCGGGTATTGCAGCCTTGGCGTTCATTGCGCTTGCTGCGGCGCCCGCCTTGGCTGAGGGAGATGATGGACTCTACGATGCGCTTCCATCTCCCGATTCCGCTTTCATCAGAATCCTCAATGCCGGCCCCGGTTCATCCGGTTTTGAGATGACCGTCGGCACCAACAGCGTTGTGGTTGGCGCCCAGACGGTGACGCCATATGTCAATTTGAAAGCGGGCCCTGTCACTCTTTCTTCCCCCGGCGCCAGCGAACAGGTCAACATATCCGCGGGCAAATACTATACCTATGCGGTCGGCTCCGGCATTGGCAAGCCGGCGCTGTTTTCCGATGACAGCCTGCAGGATCCCGCCAAGGGGCGCCTCTACTTCTACAATCTTACCGCACTCGGGGATGTCGATCTCTATGTGCCGGCGGCCAAGGCCGAGGCCCTGAAAGACGTGGCGGCGGGTGGCGGCAGGTCGGTCGAAATCCGCGCGCCACTTGAGGTTAAAATGATTGCACGGACAAATTCCGGCGATATCGTTTCTTTCGACACGGTGAAAGTCAAGCGCCGCGGCGGAACCACTTTGGTTCTCAGCGGCGCCGAGGGCAACTATGCCGGCTTCTCCGCCGCCAATTCCGTCGCAAAGAATTGAGTTTGCCCACGGCCAAAGGACCTCTCATGCGGAGCTTCGTAAAGATTGCTTGGCTAGAGCGTATCCCGGCGAAGTGGAATCACTTCGCCGAAAAGGATACGCTCCAGATTCAACGGCTTGAGCAAATCCTTATCGCAAAAGTGCGGCGCACTTTTGCGGGATTTGCTCTAGGCCTCGCGCTCATTCTGCCGGCCGGCACGGCCGGCGCGGAAACCAAACCCATCGCATTCACGCTCCGTCCTCCCAAGATCGAGGTCAAGCCGGTATGCGCGGTCAAGGAACCGATTGCATCGTTGCGCAAGCGTTGGGAAGCATTCGACGCCGCCGCTCTCAAGGGGCTAAAGACTGAACAACTGCGGACCATCGTGGGCCGGCTCATTTCGTATGATGCAGCCGCCAATTTCGAAGTCGCGGAAAAGCTGCTCCGCCATCTCATGGCCACCAAGGACAGGGTTGCAGCGGCACAATATGCCTCCGACCTGGCGAAGCTCTACATCGAAGCGAACCGCCTCGACAGGAACAATGCCAAGGAACTGTTGCCGCTGATCGAACGCGGCCCCCTGGCCGGCAGCCCGAACAATCTATATCTGTCGGGGCTGATCTATCAGCAAGGCCAAGCTGTCAGCCGCGATCTGGATAAGGCATTCAGCCGCTTCTTTGCCGCGGCACAGGCTGGCAATCCGGATGCACTTCTTAAGCTGGCGGTAATGCGGCAGGCGGGCTTACCGCAGGCCAAGGACGTCGACGCCGCCCTGTCGATAACGCTGGCGATCAACGCGCTGCTTGCCGATCGCACGCCGGTCATCTGCGACCGCATCAAACATATCGCCCGCATGTATTCAAAGGGCGATTATGTCGAGCAGAACTACGAAATTGCCGCCGAGTGGTCGCGGCTGGCCGCCGATTTCGGCGATGCGGAAGCCGCATGGAACCTGGCGCGCATGCATTTGCGAAGCGAGATCATCGTCAAGGACAACGGTGTGCTGATCAAATACATGACGCTGGCTGCCGAGCGGGGCGTGGTTCCGGCAATGATCGAGCTGGCCACGATCTATCTGGACGGATCGCTTGCCGATGCCGACCCGGAAAAATCCGAGTATTGGTACACTAAAGCCAGCGACGCAGGTTCGGTTTCCGCCCTTGTGCATCTGGCCGATTACTATGAGCGCCAGGGTTCGGGCGAGGCGCGGAAAAAAGTCGAAACGATTTTGCGCAAGATCGCTTTGCGAGCCGATGCCCCGGCTCACGCACTTGTCGCGCTTGCAAAGATCGAGCTGGAAAACAGCGGCAACATTGCCGGACGTGCCACTGCGATGCCACTACTTGAACGGGCAGCCAAGCTGGGCGATCCCGACGCCCAACTGGCGGTTGCCAAGTTGGGCGTTGGCGCAATTGTCGATCGCCCAACATTCCGGCGTGTGGCCAGTCAAATGGAGACTGCCGCCGCAACCGGAAGCAGCGACGCGATGCTGTCGTTGTCGTCGCTCTATGTATGTCACGATCCCTTGGGGCCGGATATTGCCAACGCAACCATATGGCGCGAGCGAGCCTTGGGCGCGGGAAACAAACGGGTTGAACTGGACCAACTGTTTGAGACCGGAACTGCCGGCCCCGATGCGAAGTCGCGGATTGCAATGCTGCGGTCGAATGCGCTTTCGGACAGTTCCGACGCACTTGCCTATCTCATCAATGCTTATGGCAACAATGCCGGCAAGATGGGCGGCAACGAAGCGGCGGAGTTCTGGCGCGCCAGGCTTGCATCCGATGCCAGCGCCATGTGGCGCTATGCGAAACTTGTTTCGCCCGCGCCGGAAACGCGGAAACTCCTTCAGGACGCCGTGAACGCCGGGAGTGTCACGGCAAAGATAGATCTGGCAAAACTGCTGATTGAAACCGGCGGTTCTTCCGATCCAGCACTCGCCAAAGTGGCGGACGGACTATTGGTCGAGACGGCGATGCAGGGAAGAGGCGAGGCGCTTGAGGTACTGCTGGAAAGAATGGCGGCTCAATCGCTGCAGTCCATGATGAAAAATGGTGGATTGAGAGAGGTCATCGAAGCCCGCGGTGATTACCGGGCATTCATTGTCGCGGCACGCCTGTCGGCATCGGCCGCGGAGCGCAAGGATCTGTTGGCGAGCGCCGCCGTCCTGGCCGACTGCAGTTTTGACGGCGCGCTCAGGATGGCCAAAGCATATTCCGAATTCGGCCAACCCGCGGATGCCGTTCGCTGGGCGAGAATCGCTGGTGCTCTGGCCGGAACAGGCGGCTCAAACCCGTTCCGCCTGGCGGAATTCTACCGGGGTATTGGCCCGCAGGCATTCGCTACCCAGATCGATGACCTCCTGAACAGGGCCGCAAAGGCCGGACATGGCGGGGCGATGTTGCGCCTGCTGAGGGCTTCGGCGGACCGCAGCTCACCGGACTTCAATCGCAAGAAAGCCATGATGCTGGCTGAGAGTATGAGTGCCAGCAAAGATCCGAAAGCCCTCCATATGGTGGCGAGAGTCCTGGCTGGAGCGGAAGATGACAATCCTCGATACGCAAACGAATCGCGCGACATTCTCCGCCGGGCAAGCGAACTTGGATATCCTCCGGCCATGCGCGACTACGGCATTGCATTGTTGAAAGACACAAAAAACGGCGAAACATCGATGGCCGCGGGTATCGATTGGCTGACGCGGGCCGCGGGCCTTGGCGATGCCAAGGCGATGGTCGAACTGGCCAGGGCATTTGCCGTGGGGCTAGGCGTGGGGGTCTCGAAAGAGAAGGCCAAGGAACTGCTGCGGAACGCTCAAGAGCTTGGCAATGACGAGGCGGCCGGAATGCTCCTCAGCCTCGCCGGCACCTGATGCGGGCAAGGCGGCTTATAGCGCAATTGTTTGGCCTTGCCATCATGATGGGGGCATTGGGCGCGACCCCGGCCGTGGCGGATGAACTGGTGGCGCCGTGGGAAATCATCGTCGGCAAGATCGAGAAGTTGCCCGAGAAAAAGAAATGCGCGCCGCATCCGGCTCCGGTGACCCGGCTCCTCACTGAAACCATCTACGAAGCCGACGATGCGTCCCGGACAGAAATCGATCCGGAAGCGCAAACGAAATACCTCGAGGAAATAGAGCCGGTCCGGAAATATCTGCGCGGCGTGGTTTCACTGGCTAACGGCTTCGCAATATCTCACGGCAAAAACCGGGTTGCCGGGCAATGCGCCGTAAGGGCCATTGCAGAGTGGGCGCGGGCTGGCGCCTTGCTCGATGCCGAGACTCAAATCGCCATGTTCAACCGCGCCACATTTCTGTCGGGCGTGGCCTCGGCCTACATCCAGATCAAGCAAAGTCCGGAACTGGCGGCCGATGACCGCTCCGTTATCGAGGACTGGCTGTCGCAATTGTCGGCCAAGACCCGTGAGTTTTACTCCAGGAAGCGCCAGTCGGCCACGGTGGCGCCGAACAACATCCAGTATTGGGGTTCGCTGGGCGTGGCCATGGCGGCGATCGCCACCGGCGACCGCCAGTCGCTCGACTGGGCAGTGGAAGCCGTGGCATTGGGTGCCTGCCAGGCAACACCCGAGGGAGCGCTTCCGCGCGAGTTGGCGCGCAAGCAACGGGCGCGGCACTATCATCTCTTCGCCATTGCCCCATTGGTCACGCTTGCGGAATTGGCCGAGCGCAATGGAATGCAGGGCTATGAGGCATGTAGCGGAGCCTTGCACCGGATAATCTCGTTCGCTCTGGGCTCGGTTGACGATGCCGGCCTCATTGAGGAACTGTCCGGCAGCACGCAACTTGCAATGGGTTCGCTCAAATCGGCAACCGATCTTGCCTGGCTGGAATTCTACGCGGCCCGCTTTCCCGCACGGGCGTGGAAATTGGTGAAAATCCGGCCACTTTCCAATTCCTATCTGGGCGGCAATCTGACGGCATTGCTGGGCCAGGGTTCGCCCTAAGTATTCTGCGTTGAGTTGTATTTTTCGAGAGTGGCCGTGGTCCCTATGGCCCACAAACTATTCAACGCGGCTGAGAACGCTGTTTGCATGACAGACGCCCGCCCAACATCGCCATAGATGTCCACCATCTCCAGCCAGGCAGCCGGTCTGTCCTTCGCGGCATGGGCGGTGGTGCGCAGCCTCTCCCAATTGGGATCGTTGGCGGGGAATTCCTTGCCGCTTTCGCTTTTTCCATGGCAATACCGGCACCACAGCGCCGACTCCAGAGCCAGACCGGCAATTGGCTGACCGGCCTTCAACCGGTCGGCAATGACCGGCACGATGAATTTCGGCTGACGGTTGGAGCCGTCGAAGGCGAGGCGGGGGACGGTGTCGCCGATTTTGGGATTCGAGAAGCGCCGCTTGATCACCTTGTAGTAGTCGTTGAGATCGGTATCCGGCACCGGCGGCACCGTAGGCATGATTTCGTCGCGCTCGATCTTGGCGAAGAAGGCGCCGATCAGCGGATGCGCCATGGCGTCGTGGACGAAATGCACATCGAGCAGGCTGCCAACATAGGCAATCGAGGCATGTCCGCCGTTAAGGATGCGGATTTTCATGAACTCGTAGGGAGTGACATCGGCCACGAAAGTAGCACCCGCATCCTCTAGCGCGGGCCGGCCGGCGCGGAAATCGTCTTCGAGCACCCATTGGGTGAACTCTTCGCAGTAAACCGGCCAGCGGTCTTCGATGCCATAGTCGCGCACCAGCGCACTGCGCTCGCGGTCGGTGGTGGCGGGGGTGATGCGATCCACCATGGCATTGGGGAATGCCGCATTGTCCTCGATCCAGCTGGCAAGGTCCGGATCGGACATGCGTGCTAGTCCCGCCACGGCGTTGCGGGTAACCACGCCATTATGGGGGATGTTGTCGCAGCACATGACGGTGAAGGGCTTTAGCCCTTCCGCGCGGCGCCGCGCGAGGCCCGCGGCGATCAGGCCGAAGGCGGTCATGGGGATTTGCGGATGCTCCGCATCGCGCCGGATTTTCGGATCGTCCGGGTTGAACGCGCCTGTCGCCGGATCGATGAAATAACCGCCCTCGGTGACAGTGAGCGACACGATGCGGATGGCGGGATCGGCGAGCCGCGCGATGATCGCTGCCCCTTCTCCAGGCGGAATGAAATCGATCATGGCACCAGTCACCCGTGCCGTACTGGCATCCGCCTCCTGTTCCACCACGGTCGTCAGAAAGTCTTGCGCCCTCAGCGCTTCATACATCAGCGCGTCGTTCGGCTGCACGCCGGTGCCGATGATCGCCCAATCGAGGTTCTTGCCATTGTTGAACAGCGCATCGAGATAAACCGCCTGGTGAGCCCGGTGAAAATTGCCGATGCCGATATGGAAGATGCCCGGAGAAAGCGACGCGCGGCTATAGCGCGGCACCGAGACCTTGGGTCCGAGTGAAGCCAGATTTGCAAGCGAAAGAGGTGTGGACATGGGGCGCGGCTCCGATCAGCTCATCCATTGCCCACCGTCGACATTGATGGTCTGGGCGACAACGTAATCGCTTTCCGGGCTGGCCAGAAAAATCGCGCAGCCGACGTGATCTTCCGGTTTTCCCATGCGGCCGAAGGGAACGCCTTCGCCCACTTGGCGCTTCTTTTCGCCTTTCGCCAGTCCTTCATACTTGGCAAATAGCGCGTCCACCTCATCCCACATCGGCGTGTCCACCACGCCCGGCGATATGCCATTGACGTTGATGCCATGCTTTATAAGGGCGAGACCGGCCGACTGATTCAAGCTGATGACCGCCGCCTTCGAGGCGCAATAGACCGCCACCAATGGCTCGCCCCGCCGTCCCGCCTGTGACGCCATGTTGATGATCTTGCCGCCCTTGCCGCGCCTGATCATGCTCTTGGCCACGGCTTGCAGAGTGAACAACATGCCCTTGACGTTCACCGAGAACATCCTGTCATAGCTGCTTTCGCTGATTTCCTCGATCGGGGCGAGATCGAAGATCGCGGCATTGTTGACCAGGATATCGATGCCGCCCGCTCGCGCTTCCACCTCGGCAACCGCCGCGCCGATGGACGCGAGCTTGGTGACGTCGAGCCGGACGGCAAAGGCGCCACCGCCGATCGAAGCGGCGGTCTCCGCCGCCAGCTTGTCTTCGATGTCGGCGATGCAGACGCGAGCACCTTCGCGGGCATAGCCTTCGGCAATGGCCCGCCCAATGCCGCGGGCGCCGCCGGTCACGATCGCGACTTTATCACTCAACCTCATTTCCGGACGGCCCTGCCCTGCGCATCGAAACGGTGGATGCGGGATTTTTCCGGCGTCATCCACACCTTGCCGCCAGGCCCCACAGGAAATTCTCCGGAAGCCCGCACTGTCAGCATGCCGCGGGATCCCGCATCGACATGCAGGTAAGTGTCGGAGCCCAGGTGTTCGGCGAGCTTCACGGTGCCTTCCCAGTCGCCGGATTTTTCCGACAACTTAATATGTTCGGGCCTGACGCCGAGTGTGTTGTTCTCGATGATGTTCATTTTCGGCGAGCCAATGAAGCCGGCGACGAACAGCGAATCCGGCCGGTTATAGAGTTCGAGCGGCGAGCCCACCTGCTCGATGTTGCCAAAGTTCAGCACCACGATGCGGTCGGCCATGGTCATGGCCTCGACCTGGTCGTGGGTCACGTAAATCATGGTGGAGCCAAGCGACTGGTGCAGCTGCATGATAAAGATGCGCATGTTGACGCGAAGCGCCGCATCGAGGTTCGACAAGGGTTCGTCGAACAGGAAGGCCTCGGGCTGGCGCACAATGGCGCGGCCGATGGCGACGCGCTGGCGCTGGCCGCCGGAAAGCTGGCGGGGCTTGCGGTCGAGATAGTCGGTCAGGTTCAGAGTGGCGGCGGCCTTGGCGACCTTGGCTTCGATCTCGTCCTTGGGCATGCCCGCCATCTTGAGGCCGAAGGCAATGTTGTTGCGTACGCTCATATGCGGGTAGAGCGCGTAGGATTGAAACACCATCGACAGACCGCGCTTCGAGGGCGCTTCGTCGGTCATGTCCTTGCCATCGATGTGGATGGTGCCGGATGTCAGGTCTTCAAGTCCCGCGATCAGGCGCAACAGCGTGGACTTGCCACAACCTGAAGGCCCGACGAAAACCACAAACTCGCCGTTCTTGATGTCGAGATCGGCGCCTGGAATGATGACGACGTCGCCAAATACCTTACGCGCCTTCTTGAGTGAGATCGTGCCCATGCTATTTCACCGCTCCGAATGTAAGACCGCGAACAAGTTGCTTTTGCGCAAACCAGCCGAGCACCAGAATTGGCGCAATGGCCATGGTCGATGCGGCCGAGAGTTTTGCCCAAAACAAGCCTTCGGGGCTTGAGTAGGACGCAATGAATTGCGTGAGAGGTGCCGCATCCTTAGTCGTCAAGCTCAGCGTCCAGAAGGCTTCGTTCCAGGCGAGAATGATGTTGAGCAACAGGGTGGACGCAATGCCGGGGATTGCCATGGGCGTCAGAACATAAAGCAGTTCCTTGCCGAGCGAGGCACCGTCCATGCGCGACGCTTCGAGGATTTCACCCGGAATTTCCTTGAAATAGGTGTAAAGCATCCAGATGATGATCGGCAAGTTGAGCAGCATCAGCACCGTGATGATGCCGCCGCGCGTATCCAACAAACCGAGGTCCCTGAAAATAAGGTAGATCGGGATCAGGGCGCCGACGGGCGGCATCATCTTGGTGGACAGCATCCACATCAGAAGATCCTTGGTGCGCTTGCCGGGCGCGAAGGCCATTGCCCAAGCCGAAGGAATGGCGATGACAAGAGCGAAGAATGTCGAGCCGAGCGCCAGCATGATGGAGTTCATTGCGAAGCGGAGATAGTCGGAACGCTCTTGCACGATGCCGTAGTTTTCCGTGGTCCAGTCGAAGAACAGGAATTTGGGAGGCAGAGCTATGGCGTCGCCTTCCGACTTGAAACTGGTCAAGACTGTCCAAAGGATTGGAAAGAAGATGAGAAGGCCGACCGCCCATGCTAGGACGGTGACGATCACTTTGCGGCGGATGGAAACTGCGCGGGCCATGGTTCAAGCGTCCAGGTTCTTGCCAATCATCCGCATCAGGAAGAAGGCAACGATGTTGGCGAGAATGACAGCGACAATTCCACCGGCGGACGCGCCGCCGATGTCGTTGGCAATCAAGCCATACTGATAGACCAGGAATGGCAAATTGCCGGCGGTTCCGGCGGTGCCGGTGACGTAGATTTCGGCGAACACGTTGAGCAGGAAGATCGTTTCGATGAGAACAACCACGGTCATCGGGCGGATGAGATGGGGCAGCACAATGTACCAAAAGTAGGACAGCGGCGGCGTGCCGTCCATTTCGGCAGCTTCCTTCTGCTCTTCATCGAGGGACTGCAAGGAGGTGAGCAGGATCAGGGTCGCGAAGGGCACCCACTGCCAGGCGACCATGATAACCACTGCCGTCATGGGCGCATGGGCAAACCAGTCGATCGGTTCGAGGCCCACGAGCTTGAACAGGTAAGCAAGCAATCCGGATACCGGATTCATCATCATGTTTTTCCACACCAGCGCACTCACCGTCGGCATGACAAGGAACGGCGCAATCATCATGATTCGCACCAGGCCGCGGCCATAGAAGGCCTGATCGAGAAGCAAGGCGAGCAATGTTCCGGCGACGACGCTGATGCCGAGCACCCAGCCCACCAATTTCAGCGAGTTTCCCATAGCCCTGAAGAAGGCGGGATCCGTCAGGAAGTACGAGTAATTCGAAAAGCCGGCCAAGCAGCGGTTCTGCCCGTCCAGCAGCGCGCCCGGCGACAACAAGGAACAGGCCGCGTTGGGATCGAGAAGATTGTAACGCAGGAACGAGAAGTAGATGGTCATTGCCAACGGCACGATCATCCACATGAAGAGAACCAACACCGAAGGTGCAACGGCCAATTTTCCGAGCGCGCGTGTTTGCTGCGTGGCCATGACGATCACCCGCTAGTTGATGAAAACGAATTGCCGCATGTGGCTGCCCGGATTTTCATCCGGACAGCCAGGCTTCCATGGGAGGAATGGTTACTTGATGTAACCGGCCTTCGTCATCTCGCGGGTTGCAGCGTCCTGCGCTTCGGCAAGAGCGGCATCCAGCGTCTTATCGCCAGCAAGCGCTGCCGAGAAGATCTGGCCGACTGTCGTGGCGATGCCCGCGAACTCGGGGATGGCGACGAACTGCACCCCGACATAGGGCACCGGCTTTACAGTCGGCTTGGTCGGATCGGCGGAATTGATTGAGTCGAGGGTCATCTTGGCGAACGGAACCTTGGCGTATTCCGGATTCATGTACAGCGAGGTCCGGGTGCCCGGAGGAACGTTGGACCAGCCTTCCTTGCTTGCGACGAGCTCCGTATAGTGCTTGCTGGTGGCCCAGGAGACAAACTTCTGCGCCGCGTCAATCTTCTGCGAACCGGCTGGAATGGCGAGCGACCATGCCCACAACCAGTTGCCGCGCTTGCCGAGGCCATTATCCGGAGCAAGTGCGAAGCCCACCTTGTCGGCAACCGTGGAGTCCTTGCCGGTCACGAAGGACGCCGCCACCGTGGCGTCGATCCACATGCCGCACTTGCCGGAGTTGAACAATGCCAGGTTCTCGTTGAAGCCGTTGGACGAAGCGCCCGGAGGTCCATCGGCATTCATCAGGTCAAGATAGTAGCTGAGGGTGGCCTTCCACTCCGGCTGATCGAACTGGGGCACCCAGTTTTCGTCGAACCAGCGGGCGCCGAAGGAATTGGAGGTGGCCGTCAGGAAGGCCATATTCTCTCCCCAACCGGCCTTGCCGCGCAGGCAGACGCCGTAAATGCCGTTGGCCTTGTCGGTCATCTTGTCGGCGGCTTCGCGGATGAAGGTCCAAGTCGGCGCGTCCGGCATCTTGAGGCCGGCCTTGTCCATCAGATCGGTGCGGTACATGACCATCGAGCTTTCGCCATAGAATGGCGCGGCATAGAGATTTCCATCGACGGTGAGGCCGCCGCGGATGGCGGGCAGCAGATCATCGGGATCATCGACTTCCGTCAAAGGAACGAGCCAGCCCTTCTTGCCCCAGATCGGAACTTCATAAGTGCCGATGGTGAGAATGTCGAACTGGCCACCCTTGGCGGCGATGTCGGTGGTGACCTTCTCGCGCAGCACGTTTTCTTCGAGCGTCACCCACTCGAGGGCGATATCCGGATTGGCCTTGGTGAAATCTTCCGTCAGACCCTGCATGCGGATCATGTCGCCGTTGTTCACGGTCGCGATTGTAAGCTTGGTCTCGGCCAAAGCAGTGGTCGCCAGGGCAGCAAAAGCAAAGGCGCCAATGACGCCGGTGAGTAAAGGTTTCATGGAGTTCCTCCCAGATGGTTGCTTGGGCGTTTGCCATTCAAGCGGGCAAATACTCATTCATTTGTCAGTCTGGAGTCAAGCCCAATTCAATGTTGCACTGCATGATTTATCCCAAGGAATGGGTTATCTCCCTGAATTTCATGCAAAAACCATTTTTCGTCTTTTGCTCACTCTTCTAGCAAAAGCTCGGCCATTGCTTCATTGGTGATCAAGCCATTAATCAACTTGCCACGAATGGCGCCCATGATCGCGCGCAGCCTGGGTGGGGCCATGGCAACGCCTATCACTTTTCTGAGAACAGGTTGCTCCAGCGGCACGCTGAGAACGCGGTCATTGGTCAGTCCGTCGATGAGTTTGCCGTTTGCATCGAAGGACCAGCCGATGATTTCGCCCACGGCTCCGGCTCGAACCAAGGCGCGAACTTCATCGTGGCGCACGAACCCATCGCGAAGCATCGCGGCATCGTCACCTAGTGTTCCAATTCCAACGAAGGTCACATCCGCCTGCTTTGCCAGATCGATGACATTTCGCAGCGTTTTCTGGGCAAGCAGCAGCGACTTCTCGTGCACCGTATTGGCGATCACCGGCAGTGGCATGGGATAATGCGGCGCCTTTACCCGGTCGCCGATGCGGCTGACCACATCGAACAACGAGGCCGAGCCATCGGGGGCGATGTTGCCGACCAGCGAAATGACCTTATGCTGCGGACAATCCATCGGACTGATTTGTTCCACCACGGCGCGGAGCATACGGCCGGTCCCCATACCGACGATGACCGGGTGCTGGGATACAAGGTAGCGTTCCAGCTCAGCGGCGGCGGCTTCGGCGACACCCAGCGTTTCCGACGGTGAATCTGGATCCGACGGGACAACTTCGCAGGAGTGAAGTCCATAAACGCTTCGCAAGCGTTCGGATAGCTCGATGCAATGGCCGATCGGATGATCCAGCCGCACTTTGATAAGCTTCTCGCTGACGGCCAGGGAGACCAACCGCTGCGCCGTCTGCCGCGAAACGCCAAGCTTTCGGGCAATCTCGTCCTGCGTATTGCCGGCAATATAATAGAGCCAGCCGGCGCGCGCGGCATCGTCCAAGCGATCCTGAACCGGTTCGGGCTTTCTTGCCACAGGACTTTCCTCCATGTCCGGCGGCAATTGCTAGCCTCGAATGGGTCTTTCAGCAAACGCCAATTTCCGCAGAACGCCATTTGCAGCTCTTTCATGCTGGCGACGGTGCGATCGGCCACCACATCGGCAGGCAAGAAATAACCCGCCTTGATATGCGAACCCCCAGTGAAATGCCAGGTTGTCATTCTCGCGGCCTTGGCGGCGCGAACGCCCATTTCGCTGTCCTCGATCACCAGGCAGGAAGTGGCTGGAACTCCCAATTGATCGGCCGCATGGAGAAACAAGTCGGGCGCCGGCTTGGGGTGCTGAACCATCGATGCGGTGAACGATCTGGACGGAGAACCATTTTGCCAAGCCAGTGAGCCGCAACGAGTCATTCAAGACGCTCCGGGCTGCTGCTGCTGGCCAGGCAATAGGGCACCCGGATCGACTCAAGCACCGCGTCGACATCGTCCATTTTGCATAGATGCCGCTTGAACTGATGCAATAGTCTTTCATGGTAGCGCGATTGAAAATCGCCCGGGAGTTTCCGCGTCGTCTTGGCCTCGGTCCGGGCGACGGCCGAGGCGAAGCTGCGCCCAAGAAAGTCGGCCCTGAAAGTTTCGAAATCGATTGGATATCCCGCTTCGGCAAGCAACCCCATCAATACGCTGGCGCTCAGCATTTCGCTGTCTATCAGAACTCCATCGCAGTCGAATATGACGAGGCCGGTTGTGCTATGCGCCATGATCGGTTCCGCCGGTAACCTCAACAGTCTCGACTGCGCCTGGCGAGGCCTGGACACGATGTCGGCAAAATGTCCCAAAAGTCAAACCGCTGCTGGCAGGACATGCTATTTCAACTATAGAGGATTTGCTCAAATTTGAGAACCGGTCTTGATTTTACCAAGAGCACCCGGGGATTTCGCGGCCTTTTCCCTGCTTGTTAGAAGAAAATCACCGTGAGGGGGTCCTGCTTCCCAGCCAAGGCAAGGATAAGTTCGGCGAGCTGTTGCTGTACGGCATCCGGCAGCTCCCTGGCTTGCAGGACTGCTTCATCCAACGTCGGTTTCATATTCACATAGTTTATCACTATGCCCGCTGCAGCACCACCTAACGGCTGAGCCTATGGCGAGCCCAATGATATTTGAGTTTCTGCTAAGTCTTTTGAAATGGTGGTGCCCAGGGGCGGAATTGAACCACCGACACGCGGATTTTCAGTTCACGATGCGATAAACGAACTTATTGAAATATAAACATAAAAATTGTCAAATTCTGTGTATGTGTAAGAGAGTGTGTAAGAATTTGAGGCTGCTAGAAGCAGCACATGAGCTAAGGTACCCCATAAACGGCACCCTATCGGCTGCGTGATCCATTGCCAAACTTTGCCAATTTCTGCGGATTGTGATAGTCTATTTCTATGAGCACAAGCACCATGAATATCTCGCTCCCCGAAGCCCTTAAGCGGTTCGTGAAGGAGCGCACCAAGGCCGCCAACTATTCGAATCCGAGCGACTATGTGCGCTCGCTCATTCGCGAAGACCAGCGCCGCCAGGCCGCCACAAGTCTGCTTGAGGACATGGTCACGAAGCACCTTGCCGCCAATCCCACCGCAAGCGCGGCGAAGCTCGACAAGCTGCGCGCGGAGTTCTGGACGCGGTGGACAGAACTCAAGTCTGAGATCGACCAGGGCCTTGTCTCGCTTGACCGCGACGGCGGCAAGAAATTCGACCAAAATATGGTCGAAGAGATCAAGCGGCGTGGCCGCGAAAGGCTGGCGAGCGCCAAGGCCGTATGACCACGGTTCGCATCTCTGCGGCAGCGGCCACCGATCTTGACGACATTTGGCTTCATATTGCCACCGACAGCCCCGTGAACGCCGACCGCTTCCTCGACCGGCTCGTCACCACGATCACCGGCACTCTTGCCGTTGCGCCGCTTGCTGGCCGCGCCCGTGACGAGTTCGAGGCAGGACTGCGGAGTTTTCCGTTCGAGCACTACCTCGTCTTCTACCGCGTCCCCGAGGACGCCGTGGAGATCGTGCGCATCATCCATGGTGCCCGCGACTTGGGAGCCATATTCGGCGATTAACGCACCGGCGGTCTCCCAGACTCAGCCGCGATGATCCATACTGATCGCATGAGCGAGTTTCCCGAAAAGGACATGCAGCTTTCGCCAGCGCAGCAGGGCGAAGTCCGTCGCCGCTTAGCGAACTCCGTCACCCCTCGTGCCCGAGCACGAGATGAAAGCCTTCTTTCGCAGCTTCGCCGAATGAACATTCTTCCACATCCGCGATGATAACCCGACGCAATGCGCCAGGCTTTTTGGTGTCCTTGACGCCGCCATACGCGTCAGACACCCCTACATTAACCCCTACAAATCTGAAATGTAGGGGTACTGGTTTGGACTATCGTCCAGACGGCATTGATATGCCGTCACTTTTTCCCCCGCGTGTTGTCGGGCTCTGCGCCCGACCCCGCTCTCACTCTCTCACAACCATGTCTTAGCCAGCATGTTTGTTTCGAGCTTCGCCGTGGTCACTCCCTTAACTCCTTGCAGTCGCCGGGAGTGAGACCACGTCTCGGGTCTCGCCGCCACCTTATCAGGATGTCGGCTCCACCAGTGCGAGCGGGGTCGGCCGCTTCGCTTGGCTCGACGCCGCAGCCACTCACCGGCACCCTAGCGGGATGCCGGTTCGCGGGCGGACGTCGGCCACCCGACAACACGCGGGGGAACGTTTCTCGCACCTGCGGGTGCTCGTACGGAGAGACGCGCTCGCGCGCGCTGGTCAGGAGCGCTCCAGCACTCCTGACCGAGACGTGTTTCTGGTTCCGGCTTTGCCGGACATTTTCCGCCAAAAATTGGCGGAAGGGTTCGTGCCGCGCACCCGGAAAAACCGGTCATGCGGCACGTCGTCGTGTTCACGAATTCACTGCGTGTTCTCCAGCATTCTGGCTCCCATGCGGGTCGACGAATTGAGACAACGAATTCCCCGCCCGGAAGGCGGGGTCATTTCGTGTTAGGGAAAAGTAGGAGGGAAGCGGAACGGCCAGAGGCCGTGCATTTTAATTCCCGACGCCCCTCCGGCGTCCTCCCCGACTACCGGTGCTCGCCGCTCTCGCCATTGTACGCGCCCCGGCCCGGCGTCAAGGCACCCGAAACGGGTACCCCGCCTTGACCCCGTGCCTGGAGGGGCGCGCATGGCGAAGCGAGCCGCGAGCACCGCGCGGCGGTCGAGCTTTAGTAGCCCTAACCACCCTCATCACATGAGCAAGAAATCACTCACCTTCGCAGAGCGCCGCGAGCGGCTTGAAGCCATCGCGTCCGATGCGGAGGTCATTGCCACCGACCTTGGAAAATATGCGAGCGCGCTCTTCGAAAGCGTACGCGTTCTCTCCGAGGAAGCCGAGTCCATGAAGCGAGCCGAGGCACGCTTCGCGGAACGCGCCAAATCGAAAAAGGCGGCTTCCTGACCGAAGCCGCCCCTTACTACTTAACCATCATATCATGGGAATTGACGTTTACGCGCGTTGGCGCGGACAGACGAAGGAAGAACTCACAGCGCAGATTACTGGTTTCTCGATTGCCCATGGGCACGTCGGATATCTCCGCGAAGCTTATCACGGGGAGCCCTACGCGACGCGGGCGCTCATGCCCGAGGCGTTCAATGAGACGCTGATATCGGCATACCCTGAGGGCGTGCCCATCAGTGCGGAGACCCTGCGCGCGAGGCTCCCAGCGGCGCTCGAAGTCGCTGTTGAGCGCGAGCGCGACATCTATGGGTGTGACCGAGACGACGAGGAGACCAAGCTCATTCTGAAGAGCCTCCGCGACTTCGTATCGCTGTGCGAAGAGCGAGAGAACGCCACCGGTGAACCGTGCCGCATCGTTGCGAGCTTCTAGCCGCGAAAGACAACCCCGCTCTCAGAGAGCGGGGTTTGTCGTGGTCGGACGCCGGAAGGGGCGCTACCCACCACCCCCTCCTACCACCCGAAATCTCAAGGTCGAAACCGCTGCAACATGTAAACAGAGAAACGTCAAGACCGCCGGTGCCGTATCGGGTTGTGTTGAAATTCGCTGCGGCGATGTCTCCGATGGGGTGAACTTATCGATTTAGGCGGCGAGGTCAATCTCCGGTTTGAGGGGTTGGGTTGTGAAGGTCTGCCATCCGTCGACTTTGCGCATGATGATCTGGCCGGATGCCATGAGGGCCCAGAACAGCATGGCGGCGGTGTCGGCGGAGGGCAGCACGGTCTGGGTCTTGATGCGGCGTTTGAATTCTTCGTGCAGCCGCTCGATGCAGTTGGTGGTTCTGGCACTTTTCCATTGGCTCGGTGGCAGCCTGGTGAAGGTGAACAGGCGGTCGCCGGCCTCCTCGAGGCTGTTGGCGACGTCGCGATGGCGCAGACGCCACTTGCGGATGAAGGCCTTACGGCGGTCTTGTATTTCCTTCGGCGTGGCAGCGTAGATCATGCCGGTATAGTCGGCGGCGATCTCCTCGTGCAGCCGCTCGGGAGCATGAGCCAGCAGGTTCCTGAGCTTGTGAACGGTGCAGCGCTGGACTGGAACCCCGTCCCAGACGGCGGCAATTGCCTTCTCGAGACCTGGGGCTCCATCGACGATGAGGAATTGCGGCCGGCGGAGACCCCGGGCGATGAGGTCGTCGAGGATGGCGCGCCAGGCCTCGGTGCTTTCGCCGCCCATGTTCTTGATGGCCAGCAAGACCTTCTGCCCGTCGTCGCGGACGCCAATGACAACCAGCAGCGAAATCGAGGTTGCCTTCCGGTCGAGCCGGACGCGCACGACGGTGCCGTCGAGAATGAGACGGACAATTGGTTCGCTGCCCAGGGACCGCTTGTTCCAGGCTTCCCAATCGGTCTTCACCTTTCGCCAGACCCGGCTGACGGTATCTTTGCCAACCGCCCCACCAAAGACCGCAGCAAGTGCACGGCGGACGCGGCGGGTGTTGGTTCCCGACAGATAGGTCGAGGCAATGAGGGCATCGGCAGCCTTGGTGCGGCGCTGATAGGCCCGCAAGGACTGGCTTGCCCATTCGGTGGTCCGCCCGTTACCGGCATTGAGGCGAGCCCGTGGCACCGAGATTGCGGTCGATCCAAAGGTTCCCGTCAGCTGACGGCTGCGGTGACCGTGGCGATGGCCGATACTGCCAGGCTCGCCCCCTGCGGGCCGGCCATATCGTGGACGGCAAAGGGCGCCATCCAATTCTGCTTCAATGACTTGCTCGATAAAGCCGCGAACCCGTTCGCGCAGGCTGGTCTCAATCGGATCAAACCAGTCGTCGAAAAGATCAATGCCGGCTTCACCGTCATGCTGCACAGCTTGGCTCTTCATGGTAACGTTCGTCATGGCGTGGTCTCCCTTCCGGCCTTTCAGCGCCGGATGATTCGAGTTTGAACAACTCGGAGACTACGCCAACCTCAATTCCAACCAACTTTGCGACGGCACCGCGCACCGCATTCGGTGTGCTCTTGCAGTAGCCGACACCGCGCTTGCCGCGCACCTCTATTTCGAGGATGCGCTCGTTCATTGACTGGTCGTCGACAATTTTAACGTCTCGATATTGGAGAACGTTCGCCTCGTCTGGGCGTACGCCGGTGTTCGCTAGGAACAACACATAGTCGTGCAGTTGTTCAGCCGCCCAGAGCCACGGCTTGCCTTTTGCATCCCGCATGTTCTGCCGCGTCGCCTCATACAACCGGCGATACTCCTCAGGCGAGAACCAAGCACGATGAGTGACCTTACCGGAGGCGCGGTAGGGGAGGGAGAGGTCGGGCAGACGGTCGAGCCAGCCTTGGCGAATGGCCGCTTTCAGAATTTGGCGAAGGGTGACGATTTCATGGTGCATCGTGCTCCGCGACGGGGTGCGCTTGCCGTCTTCTTCCTTGAGCCGGTCGATCCGGTATTCCTGTACCTTGCTCGACGACACTTCCGATAGGCCAAGGCTTCCGAAGAAAGGAAGGAGATGATTGGTAAGTCGAGACTGGTGATCCTCGACATACTTTGCGTTCCGTTCCCCACGGGTCATCACCGGGTATTCTTTGGTGAACTGAGCCGCAGCGTCGGCGAACGTCTTCTCGAATTTCAGCTCGCCGCGCTTGCTTTTGCCGCGCAGCTCCAGATACCAGTCTTCAGCGATTTCTTTCGCACGCGATAGACTGTCTTCCTTGGTGCTGACGCGATGGTTCCGGCCAGCAAGATAAGTTGAGCATTGCCACAGGCTGCTGTTCTCACGCCGGTAGACGTGAACCTTGCCACCCATGATCGTGTGTTTTTCCATGACATCAATTCGACTCCAGAAAAACGTCGAAAATGTGTAAGGGATGTGAAAGGCAATTTTGGTGACCCCTTAAATTCGGGGTCTATTGTAACTATTTGATTTTGTTGTTGAAAGTGGTGCCCAGGGGCGGAATTGAACCACCGACACGCGGATTTTCAGTCCGCTGCTCTACCAACTGAGCTACCTGGGCACGCGATTTGACGGGCGGTGTATAGGAGATCGCCGGGGCCTTCGCAACAAAAGAAACCCCGCCCGGAGGCGGGGTTCCAGCGTGGCGGGATGGTTCAACTTTCAGCGATATCCACGTCCTTGGTATCGCGCAGGAACAGGGCACCGATCACCACCGTCATAACCGCTACCGCGATCGGATACCACAGGCCGGCGTAGATGTTGCCGGTGAAGGCGACGATGGCGGTTGCCAGCAATGGCAGCATGCCGCCGAACCAGCCGTTGCCGATGTGATAGGGCAGCGACATGGAGGTATAGCGGATGCGGGTGGGGAACAGTTCGACCAGGAAGGCTGCGATCGGACCGTAGACCATGGTGACGTAGATCATCATGATGCTCAGGATGAGGATCGCCGAAGTCCAGTTGACCTTGGCCTTGTCGGCGCTGCCGGCCGCGATTTCGGTGACCGAAACCTTGGCCGTGCCGTCGGCCGCGGTCTCGACGCCGTCGATGTGGGCGATCGCCGCGAGCTTGGTTGCCGGATCCTTGGCGGTACGCGCGGCGCCCACGAGCTTCAGCGCGTCGGCACCCTTCTTCTCCACCGTGAGTGCGGCAAGCTGTTCGGCGCCCGCCTTGTCGAGTTCGATCACCGAGCTGGCCGCCTTCAGGTGCGGATAGCCCGAGTCGACCAACGCCTTGGACCAGGTGAAGGGCGTGAAGCCCTCGAGCTTGACGCCATTCAATTCAAGCGTTGCGGCGCTGCCCGAAGCACCGTTCAGCGACTTGAACGACATGCCCGACTTGGTCAGGAAATCCTTGGCCTTGTCGCAATCGCCGTAGGTGGACCACGGACCGGCGAAGACGGTGAAGTGGCACTGGGCGGGATCGACGGTGACGGCGATCTGGGCCTTCTCCTGATAGGCGGCGAGATCGGGGTTCACCGACTTGGCCAGCCATCCGAACAGCGGGAAGTAGGTCAGCGCCGCGATGAGGCAGCCCGCCAGGATGATCTTCAATCGCCCGATCTTGTCGGAGAGCGAGCCGAAGATTACGAAAAACGGCGTGCCGATCAACAGCGAGATGCCGATAAGCCAGTAGGCCGTCATATAGTCGAGTTTCTGGGTGATGGTAAGGAAGAACAGGGCATAGAACTGGCCCGTGTACCACACAACGCCCTGGCCCGCCGTGGCGCCGAGCAGTGCGAGAAGCACATACTTGTTGTTGGGATAGCGCAGGAAGGAGTCAGTCAACGGCGACTTCGACGCCTTGCCCTCTTCCTTCATCTTCTTGAACACCGGCGATTCGTTCAGCTTCATCCGGATCCACATCGAGAACAGCAGGAGGATCACGGAAACGATGAACGGTATGCGCCAGCCCCATTCGGCGAAGGCGGAAGCCGGCAGGAAGAAACGGCTCAGACCGATGACCAGCAGCGAAAGGAAGAAGCCAAGCGTCGCGGTAGTCTGAATCCAGCTCGTGGCATAGCCGCGGCGTCCATGTTGGGCATGTTCGGCCACATAGGTCGCAGCACCGCCATACTCACCGCCGAGTGCTAGTCCTTGCAGAAGACGCAAGCCCACGAGAAGAATGGGAGCGACCCAGCCCACCGTGGCAAAAGTCGGCAACAGACCGACCGCGAATGTCGCAATGCCCATCACCATCATGGTGATGAGGAAGGTGTATTTGCGGCCGATCATGTCGCCGAGGCGGCCAAAGAACAGGGCGCCGAAGGGACGCACCAGGAAGCCCGCCGCGTAAGTGGCGAAGGCCGACAGCAGTGCCGCCGTGTCGTTCCCCGGGGGGAAGAACAGGGCCGCGAAGAACGGCGCCAGCGTGGCGTAGAGATAGAAGTCGTACCATTCGAAAACGGTACCGGTCGAAGACGCAAAGACGACGAATCGTTCGTCCTTGGTCATGCCCTGCCCTCGTGTCGAGGTAAGGACGGCTTCGGCTTGCGACATGAGTTCCTCCCGGAAAGTCTGGTTGCTCCCCTCCTACGGCCGATGGGCATGACTCTGCCGCATTGGCACAAGTAAGAAAGGATTGCCCGACCAATAGACGCCTTGAAGCCTCGCGGCGATCCAGACTTTGGTTGATACGCGGCACCCAATTGGTCGTACGACGAATTGCCGATTGCATTGGAAAATGCCGGTGACTAGCTGGGTTCCGGGATATGCTGAGACAACAATGCTGATCGCCCTCATCACCGATATCCACGGCAATGGCTTGGCGCTTGAGGCCTGTTTGGCCCAGGCCGTGTCCTTGGGGGCGGCACGCATTGTCTTTCTCGGCGATCTGGTGGGTTATGGCGCCGAGCCCGAAACGGTCGTGCGGCGGGTGATGGAGCTGGCGGCCCAAGGCGCCGTGGCGCTCATGGGCAACCACGACAACGCCGTCAATGTGCCGGGCGAGACCATGAACACATCTGCCCAACGCGCCATGGAGTGGACTCGTAATCAACTCGGCGGCGAAGCCAAGTCATTCATTGCCGGGCTGGCGTTGCAGCTGCGCGAGGACGACCGGCTTTACGTTCATGCCGATGCATCTTCTCCCCGCCGCTGGCGCTATGTCACCGATGCCGATGCGGCACGCGTCAGCCTGTCGGCAACCGATGCGCGCATTACGTTCTGCGGTCACGTCCATGCACCGGCACTTTACTGCCTGTCGGAAACCGGCAAACTCACCGCCCATAGGCCGGCGAGCAATGTCGGCATTGCGCTTACCGGGCAGCGCCGATGGCTTGCGGTCATAGGCTCCGCCGGCCAGCCCCGCGATGGAAATCCCGCGGCGGCATACGCTACCTACAATACCGCATCGCGCCTTTTGACCTTTCGCCGCGCGCCCTACGACGCCGAAGCCGCGGCGGCGAAAATCCGCGCGGCGGGACTGCCCGATATGTTGGCGGCGCGCCTGCTGGTGGGGAGGTAGACGATGGTCGGATCGCGGCTGGAACCGGGAAGCATCGTCGACGGCTTCAGGATCGGTGAACACATTCACAAGGGCGGCATGGCCGATCTCTGGGCGGTGACGCGCGAGGCCGAAGACCTGCCTCTGCTGATGAAGATACCGGTGCTCCGTGAAGGCGAAGATCCGGCCGCCATCGTCGGCTTCGAAATGGAGCAGATGATCATGCCGCGTCTCACCGGTCCCCATGTTCCCCGCTTCGTGGCCAATGGCGATTTCAAAGTGCGGCCCTACATCGTGATGGAACGCATAGCAGGCCAGACCCTGCTGCCGCGCCTCAAGGATCTGCCATTGCCGGTTGAGGAGTTGGCGGCCCTGGCGGCACGGATTGCCGATGCTCTCGACAGCCTGCACCGGCAAGGCGTTGTCCACCTCGATCTCAAACCCTCCAACATCATGTTCCGTCAATCCGGCGAGGCGGTGATGATCGACTTCGGCCTGTCGCGCCACCGCGACCTGCCGGACCTGATGGCGGAGGAGTTCCGGCTGCCCTATGGCACCGCGCCCTATATGGCGCCCGAACAGGTGTTGGGTGTGAGGAACGACCCGCGCAGCGACGTCTTCGCGCTTGGCTCTCTCATGTATTTCTTTGCAACCGGCACAAGGCCGTTCGGCGACCCACAGCGGCTCAAGGGTTTGAAGCAACGGCTATGGCGGGATCCGGTGCCGCCGCGCAAGCTGCGGCCCGATCTGCCGCCATGGTTCCAGGAGGTTGTCTTGCGCTGCCTCGAAGTGAAAGCTTCGCGCCGCCACCAGACGGCGGCGCAACTGGCCATGGACCTGCGCAATCCGGCCGGAATCGCCCTCGGCGAGCGCGCCCACAGGCACCGGCAAGACTCCTTTTTCGCTGTGCTCCGGCGCAAATCGGAACCGATTGCTTCGCTGATCGACAAGCCTTCCAGCACCCTGCCGGATGCGCCCATCGTCGTTGTTGCCGTCAACCTTGACGAGTCGACAGACGAAGTTTCGGCAGCACTGAGAACGACGGTCACGCGTATACTCGAACGCGCGCCTGGAGCCCGCCTCGCCTGTCTCAATGTCTTGAAGCTCGCCCGCATCACCATCGACTCGAGCCTCGATGAAGAGGGCAACAACAAACATGTGCAGCGGCTCGTCGGCCTCAAGGACTGGGCCCATGGTCTCGGCTTGCCGGCCGGCAAGGTAACTTTCCACGTTCTTGAGGCAATCGATCCGGCCGAAGCCATCCTCGACTACGCGCGCCAGAACAATGTCGATCACATTGTCATGGGGGCGAGGGCCAATTCAACAATGCGTAAATTGCTCGGCAGCGTCTCTGGCAAGGTGGCGGCGGAAGCGCCCTGCACGGTCACCGTGGTGCGCCACCGTCAGGACTGATCTCGGTCATCTTCCTCAGCGTCCTTGACGGGGATCGCGTAGTTTCCGCCCAGCCAGCGGTGCAGATCGATCTGGGCGCAGCGGTTAGAGCAGAACGGGTGGTATTTCTGCAGCGATGGCTTGCCGCACAAGGGGCAAGGCCGCCTCGGCCGGAGTGCTATGACCTCCGCCATCACAGCTCCTCCGATGGCCTTGTCATCCAGTTGATGTAGATGGGATAGCCCGCGCCCTCGAGGAGGTGCACGGTTTCATAAAGTGGCAGGCCGATAACGGCCGAGTGCGACCCCTGGAGATTGCGCACGAAAGTCTCCGCCCGGCCCTGAATTGCATATCCCCCGGCCTTGCCGCGCCATTCATCCGAGCGGATGTAGCTCGCCACATCTTCGCGCGACAGCCGTTTCAATCGCACTTTGGTTTCCACGCAGCGGCTCGACAGTTTGCCGCCCGGCGCGATAAGGCAGATGGTGGAATAGACCCAGTGCGAACGGCCGGAAAGCAGCCACAAGCATTCTTCCGCCTGCTTCGCCGTCTCTGCTTTTGGCAGGATGCGGCGGCCAAGGCCCACGACAGTGTCGGCGGCGAGCACGAAGACATTGGCGCCAAGCGCCTTTACCAGCGGCATGGCGGCGGCGGTTTTGACCTTTTCATTGGCAAGCCGCACCGACAGAGCGCGTGGCGTCTCGCGCTTGTGCGGGGTCTCGTCGACGTCGGTTGGGTTGAGCAGATCGGGCGCCAGGCTGACGCGCTCCAGCAGCGCTAGCCGCCGTGGCGATGCGCTGGCAAGCACAAGCTTGACTGGAGAAGCCGCCATGAGGCGCTACTTGAACCGGTAATTGATGCGGCCCTTGGTCAGATCATAGGGCGTCATTTCAACCATCACACGGTCGCCCGCCAATACGCGGATACGGTTCTTGCGCATCTTGCCGGCCGTATGGGCGATGATTTCATGATTGTTGTCGAGTTTCACGCGGAAGGTCGCATTGGGGAGGAGTTCGGTTACGGTGCCTTCGAATTCGAGCAGTTCTTCCTTGGCCATTTGGTTCCTTGGTTGGGGGTTTCGAAATCGCGCCGGAAAATGAACCCATTCATGGTCAAAATCAAGAAGATACGCCTTGCTTTGGCCGATTTCGGAATCCCATTGCTGTTAGAGCGTATCCCGGCGAAGTGAAGTCACCACCCAACAAGGAAACACTCTAGACCCCCTGCGCCGACATGCTGCCGAAGCGGGTTCTGATCTTGCGGATCAGCCGGTCGCGCACGTCCCGGTAGGAATCGAGGATCTGGTCGCGGCTGCCTGCCGCCGCCGAGGGGTCGATGGTCGGCCAGTATTCCGCTTCGATCGCCATGGTCCGGGTCATTTCCAGCGCCCGGTGGTGGGCTTCCGGCGACAGCGACACGACGATATCGAAACTGGAATCCTCGAGGTCGTCGAAACCCTGGGGGCGATGCTTGCCGATCTCGATGCCGATTTCATCCATCACGGCGGCGACAAAGGGATCGGCCTGACCCGGCCGCACTCCGCAGGACGCGACAAACACCTTATGGCCATAGAACTGCTTCATGATGGCGGCCGCCATCACCGAGCGGATCGCATTCTGCGTACAGGCAAACAGCACGGCACTTGGGAGATCGCCCGGCATGCGCTGGGCTCAGCCCCGCCAGTGCAGGACGCAAACGAGGGTGAACAGCCTCCGGGCCGTGTCGAAATCGATCTCCACCTTGCCATTGAGCCGCTCGCGCAGCAATTCGCTGCCTTCATTGTGCAGCCCCCGCCGCGCCATATCGATGGTCTCGATCTGCGAGGGCGTAGCGGTCTTGATGGCCTCATAATAGCTCTCGCAGATCATGTAGTAATCTTTCACGATGCGGCGGAAGGGCGACATCGACAGCCCAATCAGCGAAAGACGTTCCTCGCGCTCATTGAGGATGTCGAACATCAGCCGTCCGTCGGCGGTGGAAAGCTGCAGCCGGTAAGGGCCAGCGGGGTGCGCCTGCAGCGTGAAGCTGTTATCCTCGACCAGGTCGTAGATGGCGACACGGCGCTCGTGTTCGGCCTCGGGCGATGGTCCCGGCCCGATGCTGCCGTCGAGATCGACGGCAATCAGGCGATTCGCAGGTTTCTCGGTCATGGCCGTCAAAGCATAGCCGCCGGGCGGGGCTAACGACTAGGCCCCCTCGGAGCCAAGCTTGTGAGAAGGTTGATGCGGCGTTGCCCAGGCCGGTCCCAAATCCTTGAGGCTTGCCTCGATGCACTCGACCTTGAGCCGGATGGTGCCGCCGCCGGCAAAGGCCAGCACAATGGAGCCCGACGGCGCCTCGTCAGCCTCGAATGTGATCGCCAACAGCTCCAGCACGGTGTCTTTGTCGCCCTGACGAATATTGTGCGCCTTGACTGACAATACACGGTCGAAATGCAGCCCCGCGCGCCGCCGCTGGCGCTCGTCGGCATCCCAGGCAAAACGGTTGGCGACCAGGGCAAATTGCTTTTTCCTGGCGGAATAGCCGAGATCGCCAAGCTTCAGCACCGCATCCTGCATGTGAGCCGAAATCACGCCGAGGTCGTCGGCATCGAGTGCTGCAAGTCTCAGCAAGGTTCAATTCCCCGCGATGCGGGCGACGTCGGCGCCGCAAGCCTGGAGCTTTTCCTCAAGTGTCTCGAAGCCGCGATCCAGGTGATAGACCCGGTTGATCATGGTTTCGCCTTCGGCGGCAAGTGCTGCAATGACAAGCGAAACCGAGGCGCGCAGATCCGTCGCCATGACCGGCGCTCCAGTCAGCTTCTTCACGCCCCGCACTTCCGCCGTGTCGCCATGCAGGTGAATGTCGGCGCCAAGACGGGCCAGTTCCTGCACATGCATGAAACGGTTCTCGAATATCGTCTCGCGGATCATGCTGGTGCCATTGGCTTTAGTAACCAGCGCCATGAGTTGAGCCTGGCAGTCGGTGGGAAAACCGGGATAAGGTTGGGTATCCACCTTGACGGGGGCAAGTGCCGCACCATTGCGGCGCACCCTGAGGCCCTGGTTGGTTTCATCAACGCTAATTCCGGCCCCGCGCATGATTTCGATAACCGCTCCCAGCGTATCGGGGCGGGCGCCCCTCAAAGTAACATCGCCTCCTGCCATGGCAGCGCACATGGCATAGGTGCCGGTCTCGATCCGGTCGGCGATCACTTCATGTTCGGCGCCGTGGAGACTAGTGACACCACGTACTCTCAGTGTCGAGGTACCGATGCCCTCGATGCGAGCGCCCATCTTGTTGAGGCAGTGGGCGACGTCGCCGATCTCCGGCTCGCGCGCCGCATTCTCAATTATCGTATCGCCATGGGCCAGAACGGCGGTCATCAGGGCCGCATGGGTGGCGCCGACCGAAACCTTGTCGAATGCGATGCGGGCGCCCTTGAGGCCTTTCTTGGCGCGGGCGATGACGTAGCCGCCCTCGATCTCGATTTCGGCGCCGAGCTTCTCCATCGCCATCAAATGCATGTCGACCGGCCTGGTGCCGATGGCGCAGCCGCCGGGCAGTGAAACCTTGGCCTCGCCGCAGCGCGCCAGCAGTGGTCCCAGCACCCAGAAGCTTGCCCGCATTTTCGACACCAGTTCATAGGGCGCGGTGGTGTCGGCGATGGTCTTGGCCGAGAGCTGCTTGGTGTCGCCCGACTGGCCGTTCTGCCCTGGGCGCTTTCCGGCAATCATCATGTCGACGCCGTGATTCTGCAATATGCGCTGCAGCAGACGGACATCGGCAAGGCGTGGAACATTGGACAGCGTCAGGGTCTCGGGCGTCAAGCAGCGAAACGATCATCAGCGGTAGCGCCGCGTTCTTGGCGCCGGAAATGTTGATGGTGCCTTCCAGCCGGTTGCCACCGCGGATGCGGATTCGGTCCATTGACTTGAGCCCCCTCATGAAAACAGGCCCGGACAGGATCAAATCGGGTGGGCCCTTACGCTGGTGCGGGCTAACAAGCACACATGGCCCAATTGGGGCAAGGTCAATCCCCGGCGCGCTGCGGCGGTTTCTTGAGAGCCTTGGCCTGGGCCTTGCGGCGCCCCAGATTGGCCTTGAGCGCCTTGGCCAGGCGGGCCTTGCGGACTTCGGCCGGAGTTTGCTTTGGCTTCATGCGTTAATTCTTAAGGTGTTCATGGCAAGCGTCAAGCCCGAGGGTTGCGTCGATCCCTCGCCTGTGGCATGTCTCCGCCCGCATTTGCACCGGCTGCCGTAGCTCAGTGGTAGAGCACTCCCTTGGTAAGGGAGAGGTCGTGGGTTCGATTCCCCCTGGCAGCACCAGCCTTCATATGTATGTGGGCCGCGCGGCTGGGACGCCGCTCGCGATCAGTTGAGCCGGATGCCACTGATCGGATCGAACAGGTGAAGGTGCTTGACCGGAAAATTGACCGAGACGGTTTCGCCGCGAACGGCAATCGCCCGATCCAACGTGAAGGCCTTGATGGCCTCGCCAAACGGCTTCAGATGAACGATGGTTCCGAATCCGGTCGGTTCGACAAGCTCGACACTGGCGCTCATCCCGGCACCGGATTGCCGGCCAACCTCCAGGTGCTCCGGCCTTATGCCGGCGGTCACTGCCGCGCCCTCTGAAACCGGAACCCTCGTTTCAAGCGGGATCGCGACATTGCCGATACTCAGCATCGACCCACTGCCCGCCTGGCGTACCGTGGCCGGAAACATGTTCATCGCCGGAGACCCGATGAAGCCGGCGACAAACAGGTTGGCCGGACGGTCGTAGAGGTCGAGCGGGCTGCCGATTTGCTGGACGATGCCCGCATGCATCGCAACGATGCGATCCGCCAGGGTCATCGCCTCGATCTGGTCATGAGTCACATAGATCGACGTGGATCCCAGATCCTGATGCAGCTTCTTGATCTCGGCCCGCATCTGCTCGCGAAGCCGCGCGTCGAGATTGGATAATGGCTCATCGAACAGGAAGGCTTTAGGTGAACGCACAATCGCTCTCCCCATGGCGACGCGCTGGCGCTGTCCTCCTGATAGTTGCTTTGGCAACCGGCCTAGCAGTTCGCTAAGCCCGAGTTTGCCCGAGGCAACCCCGATCCGTTGGTCGATCACATCCTGGCGTTCCTTGCGGATCGCCAGGCTGAAGGCCATGTTCCGCGCCACATTCATGTGGGGGTAGAGAGCGTAGGACTGGAACACCATGGCGATATCGCGGTCTTTGGGTGCCATGTCGTTGACCACGCGGTCGCCAATGCGGATCTCGCCGCCGGTCGCCTCTTCGAGTCCCGCAATGGTGCGCAGAAGCGTCGACTTTCCGCAGCCCGATGGTCCCACCAGAACCACGAACTCGCCATCGGCGATGCTGAGATCGATGCCAGAGAGCACCGCAACCGATCCGAACGACTTGCTGACATTGCGCAGGCTCACCGATGCCATGGCCTCACCCCTTGACCGCGCCGGCGGTGAGGCCGGTAACGAGATAACGCTGCAGGAACGTGAAGAAGATACAGACAGGCACCAGGGCCATTACCGACGCGGCCATCATCTGCCCCCAGTCCACGGCGAATTTCCCGACAAAAGTCAGGAGTCCGACCGAAAATGTCTTCTGGCTATCGCTGTTGATCAGCATGAGCGCAAACAGCAATTCGCCCCAGGCCGCCGTGAACACGAAAGCGACGGTGGCGCCCATCCCCGGCAAGGTCAGCGGCAGGACGACGCGCCGGATGGCCTGCAGCCGCGTGCAGCCGTCGATCATTGCGGCTTCCTCAAGGTCTCTTGGCACGCCGTCGCAAAATGATTGCATGAGGAACGTCGCAAAGGCGATATTGAAGGCCGTATAGATGATGATGAGCCCGTAGAGATTGTCGGTCAGCCCAAGCTGCCCCATGATCCGGTAAATTGGCGGAATGACCATCACCAGGGGAAAGGTCTGGGTCATTAGCAAAACCAGACTAACCCAGGCCTTGCCAGGGAATTTGAAGCGCGACAGTGCGTAGCCGGCCAGCGACGCCACCGCCGTCACGATGACCGCCGTTGCGATCGAGACAATCAGGCTGTTGAGAAAAAACCGGGGGAAATCCGTGGCGCTCAGCACACGTTCATAATTGCTAAACGTCATGCGGCTTGGCCACAGGCGAATGCCTTCGCTGTAGAGTAGGCTATCGGGTGTCACCGAGACTTTGATGATCCAGAATATCGGAAGAATAACGAAAGCAAGATAGGCAAATAGCGCGGCGTAGAGGCCCACTCCGCCGAAAATCCGTTGCAATCGCGACCGGCCGACCATCTCAACTGCCCCGCAACAGAACGCGCCGCATTTGCATGACAATCAGCGCATAGGCAATGAGGAGGACCAGCAGCAGTACGGCGATTGCCGAGGCATAGCCCTTGTCGAGGGCCTTGAAAGCCGACACGTAAATATAGGTCGCGATGGTGTTGGTGGAGCCCGCGGGGCCTCCCGCCGTCATGACAAAAATGAGATCGGCGAAGGTGGCGATCCATACGGTACGCAACATCACGGTGATTGCGATGGTCGGAGCAAGGAACGGTAGCGTCACTTTCACGAATTGCTGCCAGGCCGAAGCGCCGTCAATCGCGGCTGCTTCATAAAGCTCGCCGGGAATGGACTTCCTCGCGGCAAGCAGGGTGATCGCAAAGAAGGGAATGCCGAACCACACATTGGCGATGATCGGCCCCCACATGGCGGTTGCTGGATCGGCGAGAATGGTCACCGGTTCCGACTGGATGCCAAGTGTAAAGAACACGTGCGGTAGCGGCCCGATCACCGGGTTGAACAGCCAGGTCCAGGTGAGGCCCGTCAGAAATGTCGGCACCGCCCAGGGCAGAAAGACAACCCCCTGAACAAGCTTGCGGCCGTAAAACGGCCGGCTGAGCAGAAGCGCCAGTCCCAGCCCAAGAAAGAACTGAAAGAACAGGCTGCCAATCGTCCACCATAAGGTGTTCAGCAGGGCGCCGTGCAGCACTTCGTCGCCCAGCATGGTGCGGTATTGGCCAAGGCCAACATACTCCGAGCGGAAAGCGGTGAACTTTCTCAGTGAATATGAAATTCCGATAATCAACGGGGCGACCAGCACCGTGGCGACAATGATCAGTGCCGGACTCAGATAGAGCCATGGCTCCAATACCAGCTCGAACCTGCCATGCCTTTTCACCGTGAATGGAATGTCGGCAACCGCGGCCATCTGAAATCCCGAAGCATAAGCAGCGCGGCGGACATCTCTGTCCGCTGCCGCGCTGCCACTGCGTATCTAGCTTACTTGTGGGTTTCCATCCACTTCTGCTGTTCGGCGGTCAAGAACTGCGCCCAGCCATCGGCCACTTCCTGCGCTGTCTTCTTGCCGAGGAGAATCTCCTGGAAGCCCGTGGGAACCATGGAATCGTAGAACACGCCAAGATTCTCAAGATGGGTCGGCGGGGTCACGAACACATACTTGTCCGGGTTCTTGAGCTCGTCGAACCAGCCCTTGAACTGTTCGGTCTTGAAGTGTTCATCCTGCTCGGCGCCGTTGTGGATCGGCAACACGCCGACCACCTTTGCCCAGCCAAGATTCTGCTTGTTGGCGAGCAGGTGCTCCATCACTTTCCACGACTCTTTCTTAGCCGCGCTATCGGCAAACATCGCCCAGCCGGCATAGCCCATGGACGGGAAGGCCTTGCCGCTTGGACCCACCGGCCATGGCGCCACGGCAAAGTCATCGGCGCTCATTTTCTCGGCAATGCCGATCAGGGCGTCGGGGTCCTGGTTCAGCATGGCGCAGGTTCCGGTATAGAAACCCGAGACGATTTCGTTGAAGCCCCAGCTCACCGCGTCTTTCGGCGCCCAGCCTTTCATGTAGATGTCTTGCAACATTTGTAGGCCCGCGACCGAGCCCTTCTCGTTGAAGTTCGACGTGCCATCGGCATTGAAGTATCCGGCCGAGCCGTTCATGTTGTTCATGAACTGCTGGATGGAGCCGAAGGCGCCGGCGCCACCTCGCAGGCAATAGCCGTATTTGCCGTTGCCCAGCGCGGCGATCTTTTCAGCATCGGCGGCAAATTCCTCCATGGTTTGCGGCGGGCCGGAGAGGCCAGCTTCCGCGAAGACCTTCTTGTTCCAGAACATGGCGTTCACGTAGTAGCCGTAGGGCACCATGTATTGAATGTTGTTGACGGTCGAACCGAACTGCTTGGCGCGCTCGCCGAGGGTGGCGAATTCCGCCCAGTCCTTCATATAGGGCCCGAGATCTTCGAGTTGGCTGTTGTTGCCATAGAGGCCGACCCAGCGATCCGGCATCTCGACGATGTCCGGCGTCTCGCCCGCCTGCACCATGCTGAGGAACTTCTCGAAGGCCTGGCCCCACGGCAGCGACACCACCTCGACTTTGATGTCGGGATTGGCTTTCTCGAATTCGGCAAGCTGGGATTTCAGGAACTCGGTGCGCTGCGGGCTGGTGATCACCTCGACCAGCTGCACCTTGGTTTCGGCCCATGCTGGAGCAGCGCCGAGGGCGGCACATGCCGCACTGAACAAGATCGTCAACGTCAATTTCTTCATTCTATCCTCCCTAGGGTTTTACGCTTCTGATAAAGGCATTCTCCAGGTCGGCCCAAAGTGTTTCTGGATCCTCGAGGCCGACATGAAGGCGGATGGCGCGTGGCGAGACGCCGAAACGATCGAAGGAATTGACGCCGGGCGTCTGCGCCAGAGAGGCTGCGACCGGCACGATGAGGCTTTCGTGACCGCCCCAGCTGACGCCCAAGCGGAAATATTTCAGGTGATCGGCAAAGCGCGCGATATCGATGCTGTCGTCGACTTCAAAGGTAAACAGCCCGGTGAATCCCGCGAGAGTGGCGCGCCCCGGGTGATTGGAATAGACCGGATGATGGACCTTGGTAACGCGGGCGTTCTGGCGCAGGCGTTCCGCGATGATAAGCGCGCTGTCCATGTGGCGGCGGATGCGAAGCGGCAAGGTGCGAAGTCCCCGCGTCAGCAGGAAAGCCTCAAGCGGCGAAAGCTTGGCGCCGAAATAGGGGTGCGTCAGTTCATTGATCCTGGCAATCATGGCGGCCGGCCCGGCGGCCACTCCCGCCACCGTATCGCTGTGACCGCCAATGTATTTCGACGCCGAATGCACCACCAGATCGACGCCATGGGAAATCGGCTTCTGGAAGATTGGTGTGGCCCAGGAATTGTCCAGCATGGTCGTAACACCATGGGACTTGGCGGCCTTGGTCAGCCGGGCAATGTCCTGCAACTGAAAGACCATCGAAGTCGGGCTTTCGAGATACAGCAATCTCGCGCCCGGCAACGCGGCCTCGACAGCATCCGCATCGGCGCCGTCGACATAGTCCACCGTTATGTTGAACCGCGGCAGGAGTTTCTCGAAGAACCGGTAGCTATCGCCGTAACAATGTTTGACCGCGACGATCCGGTCGCCCGACCGCACAACGGAGAGAACCGTGGCGCTGATCGCCGCCATGCCGCTGGCAAAGCCGCGCGCTGCTTCTGCTCCTTCAAGAGCGGCAATGCGCCGCTCAAAATCATGGACCGTGGGATTGCCGACACGCGTGTAGATATAGCCATCACCTTCGCCCGCGAATGCCCGTTGCATGGCGGCGAAATCCTTGAAGGTGAAGAGCGAGGTCTGGTAGATCGGCCCAACCACCGGATCATTCGCATGCGGAGCGTCATCGCAGAGAATGAGCGAAGCTTCGTCGATTGCCGCGCTGGCGGCAGTCTGTCTATGGGCGTCAAGTTTCATTTGGGAATGCCTGGCGAATTTCATTCTCGACCGAATCGATGATCTTCCAGGCTTACCCAGGCTTTGCCACTAGCACTTCCCCGATCCTGTTTTCGGTCATGTTGTCCGATCACTTTTTTTGAAACTATGGAGCCGCTGAAGATGAGTCAAGATAGAACCATCCTGCCTCGGGTCGGATAGCGGGGTTCAGCCTTCCACGCCAATCACGAAAACAACCGCGTAGTCTTGCTTGCCGCACCCCTCGACCGGAGGCATCGCCGCGCCCGGCTCTACTGGAAATGCGCTTGTTTGCACCCGGGCTGGCGAGCAGGAAGTGTCGGCCGCCGCCGGTTTGTAGCGCGCCGAGCGGCATCGCAAGTGCGTCACGTCATAAAGCGTCGCACCGTCGGCAAGTTCCCAACGCTGGGCGCCATCCTTGTCCTTGGGGTGGATAGTCAGCACCGTTGTCACTGCGCGGTTGCCGGTGACCACATATTTGCCGGCTGGAACCGCAAACTCCGGCGTCTCCATGATCAGCCCGTGTTCCTCCAGCCACCAGTCCGCGGCGTCGAATTTCCACTGGGACGGCGCGATGCCGCCATCGGCAACCAGTTTGTCGAAACTCCCGATCCTCACACCGCGCGGACCCGGATCCAGCCGCCACAGGCCCCAAAACTCCGCGCCGGTCCCGCTGCTCGCTCCCGGATCGCCGAGGGCGGCGAGGAACTGCGTCGAAATCGGCTTGAAGCTCGTCTCCGCGGCGGCCTGCGAATGGGCGGTGAGCACAAGCAATCCCATCGCCATGAGTGCGCGGCATGTGAGCCGCCGGGTTCTGCTTATGACTGTCATCGATCTGATCCGTCTTGGTCTGCCGGCCCGCCGGAAGCTCATGATTGCGCGAATGAACACCCACGGCAAGCCGATACTTCCGCCGCGGTCACGCCGCACCCGGCAGGCTTCGCATCCGTGACTTCGGACGCCGGAAATCGCACCCACCCCAACCATTGCGCCCGCCCGCTTCAATCGGCTATACGAGCGGACCAACGCACCCGTAGCTCAGCTGGATAGAGTGCTGCCCTCCGAAGGGAGGCTATGTGGTTCCTATCGTATTGTAATCAAACAAATTAATGCCAGTTCTTCGCCGATGGATAACATATCGGCACGTGCGGGCCACGTCCAACAACGACAGTTGGCGATTTTGAGCTGACGCTTGTCGATTAGAGCGCATACGACGCTGCCGATAGAGTTCGAAATTCCAGCCATCTCCGAGGCGGTGGCTTCGACGTCGCTTCGCAAAATGATTGAAGCGCGAATTGAACAGGTCCTCCGCAACATCCATTTGAATGCGCCGAGAGCAGCTCTGCGGTGGGTCGTTTGCGATAGGGCACAATTGTGCTTGAATAACGATCGACCCGCACCGAATGAATTCGGAATTGGGACAGCCCGCAGCACCGTGGGCGGGTTGACTCAAATGTTTGGAGCCAAAGGAGGAGCACAGACCAATGGAAGAGACGCTGATTGAGCAGTTGACGGACTGTGCCAAGGAATTGAAAGCTAACCCGGTGTATGCTGTCTCACTTGGATCGCGAGAGCTGTTTCATTCAAATTTCCTAGAATGGTTCCTCAACACATTTCCCACGGGGCTAGCAAGGGTCTTGGGCGAGGATTCTGCAAAATACCCCATGGGATCATTCAAGGTTGAGCGGGAGAAAGCGAACATCGATCTTGTGATTGAGGTCAGAAGGAAAGGGTCAAATGAACTTCAAGAAGTCATAGCGATTGAAAACAAGGTAAAAGATACGCCGAAACTCGAGCAACTGCTTGACTATGATGCTTGGCTTGCAAAAACATATGACGCTCAGAACTGCAATATTCGGAAAGTGATTTTATCTCTTGTTCGCCCGCAAAAGGAAATCCGTGTTCGGAGTGAGTGGCGTTGGTTGACCTATTCGGAATTGGGCAGCGGAGTCGAAGCGGCACTACTTGATAGCGGCTCCGAGGTGGAAACTGAAATCAGCGCAATCGTTCGCTGTTATGTCAAGATGGTGAAATCTCTGGTAGAATTAGTTGAACTTGTGAATCGGTCAGACAGTCGCAGTAGAGATTATTGGTTTTCGAGATCATATCCTCCGTCAACGGAAGAGACAGCGGTGGATGCAAACTTGGATAGCATTCGTTTCGCTGATACGATACAAAAACACCGTGCTGACGCGCTACTTCTCGCAGTGAGAAAAGCGACGAAGAACTCAGATTGGTTAAAGAATCTCGGAGAGGCACCGCAAAAGGAGTTGGAGAAGGAACGGCCCACCCCAGGACAAGAAGAAGCGATTCTTGTTTGTTCATCAGCAGAATTTACAAACAAGAGACCTCTTGTTGTCATGAAGGTATCTCGACCAGTTCGTGGAATGCGGCTCTTTCTTGGCGTTCAGGTTCAAGGATCGCAATACCGACGCCTTATTGAGTGGAGGGGGTTTACCTTCAATAAGAGCGACGAGGAAAGATCAGGCAAGATTGACGAATTTCTGGAGATGACCGACAACTACAAATGGCTATTTGGAAGAGACAATACAGGCGGTGGCTTCACATCGGTCGCAGTCGGCTTCTTCAGAGAATTTGAAGGAAAAGTATCGTCCAGGTCGCGCCCCGGAAAACCCATCTGCACTTATGCTCCTCACTTCATCTATCAGCACGTGGACGTTGGGTCCGGCGAAGCGGGCAGTGCGTTGCCCCCTAGCCAGATAGTCGAGGCTATCATTGCTGATTTGGAGGCTGCCTGCAAACTGCTTCGCGACGATACATACATTCAACGGTTTGCGAATTATGGAAAGATGCCCTGAAGCCGGCGCCGATTTGTATCATCTGTCTTGCCTTGTCATTTGGAATAGAATTGGGATTTATTGAGTATGGCGGAGTATTCCCCTTTTCATTCCTTCTCAAAATCCAAGCTTATGGCCTGCCTTCAATGCACGAAGCGCCTGTGGCTGGAAATCCATCACCCTGAGCTCAAAGCCGAAGCACCCCAGACGCAGGCAGCCTTTGCGCTAGGCCACACGGTAGGTGCCGTTTCCCGAAAGCTCTACGATCCCGATGGCAAGGGTGCAACACTCGATATTGGCACAGAAGGCCTCGAAGGTGCTGTCGCCCGGACGAAGACACTGGTTCAATCCTCAAACCCGATCTTCGAGGCCGGGTTCAGTGCCAATGGTGTGCTCGCGTTCGCCGATATTCTGTTGCCAACCCAGCGTGCCGGCGAACGTCAATGGCGGATGGTGGAAGTAAAGGCCTCAACTTCGGTGAAAGACTACCAGCGTGATGACGTCGCCGTGCAGGCCTATGTCGCACGCAAATCTGGCTTGCCTTTGGCAGCCATAGCTGTCGCGCATATTGATAGCGCTGGGTCTATCCCGGTGACGAAAACTATGATGGCCTTCTGGTCGAAGTGGATTTGACGGCGGAGGCCTTCGGTCGGACCAAAGAAGTCGAGAGTTGGATCGACGACGCCAAGACCATTGCGGCCAAACGCAATGAACCGGATATCCGGACCGGTTCGCACTGCTCCGATCCTTTCGATTGCAACTTCCTCACCTATTGCACCGCCCAGGAGCCTCAACCTACGTTCCCGGCAGCCTGGCTGCCGCGGAAGACCAAGGCTATAAAGATACTAATGCAAGAGAGCGGTGTCATTGAAATGGGGGAAATTCCCGACACCATCCTAAATCCGCGCCAACTCCGGGTGAAGACCCATACCCTGGCGCAATCCGTATTTCTCAATGCCAAAGGAGCTGCTGAAGCTCTCGCTTACCATGGTTTCCCCGCCTATTTCCTCGACTTCGAAACGATCAGTTTCGGAGTGCCGATTTGGAGAGGCACTAAACCCTACCAGCAGAATTCCTTTCCAGTTCAGCTTGCACAAGCTATCTAAAACCGGCACGTTGGAACACGTTTCCTTCCTCGATCTCTCCGGCGAGGACCCCTCGAAGGCATTCGCCCAGTCCGTCGCTACCGCCTGCGGAGATGGCGGACCTGTTTATGTCTACAATCAAAAGTTCGAGGCAGGCATTCTCAAGGGGCTTGCAGACAAGTTTTCCGAGCTGAAGCACCCGCTCATGGCGATAATCGAGCGCATGGTTGACCTGCTGCCGATCGCGGAGGAACACTACTATCACCACGACCAGCGGGGTAGCTGGAGCATCAAGGCGGTGCTTCCGACCGTTGCGCCGGACCTCGACTATCAAAATCTCGAAGGCGTGCGGGACGGCGGCATGGCAATGGAAGCCTACGCCGAGGCGATACGGCCCGACACGGTGCCCGACCGCAATCAGGTCCTCCACCGGCAACTTCTCGACTATTGCAAACGCGATACCTATGCCATGGTGCGGCTCTGGCAGCACTTTCTGTAGGCACTATGAATTGCGGAGGCAAAGTGTACCACTGAACCGGCTGTGAAGCTCCGCCTGGAAGGCGGCGCAAAAGTGTACCGGTCCTGCTAGGCCATCTCGATGTCATTGACTGGCATTGAGAGGCTGGAAGGATGTTTACAGTGGAACTCTATGCCAAGATCAGACGTGCGGTGATGGTTGACGGACTGAGCCGGCGCGCGGCGGCGCGGCGGTTCGGCATTCACCGCAACACGATTGCCAAGATGCTGCAGTTTTCGATTCCGCCTGGTTACCGGCGGCGCGAGCGGCCTGTCTCGAAGAAGCTGGGTCCACACATGGCTTGGATCGACGGCGTTTTGGAGGGAGATCGCAGCGTCCACAAGAAGCAGCGCCACACAGCGCACCGGATATTCGAGCGGCTGCGCGATGAACGGGGGTTTTCCGGCGGCTATACGATTGTGCGGGAGTATGTCGCCGAGCAGGCGCTGCGCAGCCGCGAGATGTTCGTGCCGTTGAGCCATCGTCCGGGGCATGCCCAGGCGGACTTTGGCGAAGCCGATGGCTACATTGCGGGCAAGAAGGTACGGTTCCATTACTTTTGCATGGATCTGCCGCACTCGGATGGCTGCTTCGTCAAGGCCTATCCGGCCGAGACAGCGGAAGCCTTCTGTGATGGCCATGTGGCGGCATTCGATTTTTTCGGCGGCGTGCCGCAATCGATCCTGTACGACAACACCCGGCTGGCGGTGGCCAAAATCGTCAAGGGCGGACAGCGTCTGCGCTCGCAGATGTTCGCCGAACTGCAGAGCCATTACCTGTTCGACGACCGGTTCGGCCTGCGTGGCAAGGGTAATGACAAGGGCAAGGTGGAGGGACTGGTTGGTTACACCCGCCGCAACTTCATGACGCCTTTGCCTGTCGCTCATAGTTTTGAGGCCCTCAACGCCCGGTTCCGTGATGCCTGCGGCAAACGGCGCCAGGCGATCCTTCGCGGCCACACGATCACCATTGGCGAGCGCCTGCAGGCGGACCGGGCAGCGTTCATGCCGCTGCCGCCAGCGCCCTATGATGCCTGCCACAAGGTCGCCACCCGTGTCTCATCGCTATCGCTGGTGCGCTACCGCAACAACGATTATTCGGTGCCGACGCGTTACGGCCATCAGGAGGTGCTGGTTAAGGGTTATGTCGAACGGGTCGAGATCGCCTGTCGCGGCGAGACCATTGCGGTGCATGTCCGCAGCTATGAAACGGCCGACTTTGTCAGCAATCCTCTGCATTATCTGGCCTTGCTCGAGCACAAGAGCCGGGCGCTTGATCAGGCAGCACCCCTGGACGGCTGGCAGCTCGCCGATTGCATCCATCGCCTGCGGCGGCTGATGGAAGCCCGCATGGGCAATGCCGGACGCCGCGAGTTCATCCAGGTGCTGCGATTGCTGGAGAACTTCCACCAGCATCAGGTCGAGCACGCCGTCGCCGACGCACTCCGGCTTGGCGCCATCAGCTTCGATGCGGTGAAGATGCTGCTGCTGGCCCGCCTGGAGAACCGGCCAGCCCGGCTTGATCTGACATTCTATCCTTATCTGCCGCCGCCACGGTTGGCACAACAGACCCCCGCGCCTACCTCGGGCTCATTGCCAGCCCAGGTTCGATCTCGTCGCCAGAGAGGATATCGGCATGACGATGTCCCATGACACTCAGACGCTGACAACTGTCGCTCCCCAGGTGCTGCTTGGCAACCATCTCAAGGTCCTGAAGCTTCCCACCTTCGCGCGCGAGTATGACAAGGTCGCAATGGAGTCAGCCCAGGACCGCGCTGATTACCCCCGCTATCTGCTGCGTCTGTGCGAACTCGAGCGCATCGACCGCGAACGGCGCAATGTCGAGCGCCGCATCCGGCTGGCGCGCTTTCCCCAGACCAAGAGCCTCGACACCTTCGACTTCGCCGCGCAGACCTCGCTCAACAAGGCACTGGTTCTGGAGCTGGCGCGCTGCGAATGGATCGACAAGCGCCAGAACTGTATTGCGCTTGGGCCCTCCGGCACCGGCAAGACCCACATCGCCCTGGCCCTGGGACTGGCCGCCTGCCAGAAGGGATACAGCGTCGCCTTCACCACGGCCGCCGCCCTCGTGCACGAACTCATGGAAGCCCGTGATGAGCGCCGCCTCCGGGCCCTGCAAAAGCATCTCAACACCGTCAAGCTGCTGATCGTCGACGAACTGGGCTACGTGCCGTTCACGGCTGTCGGTTCCGAGCTGCTCTTCGAAGTGTTCAGCCAGCGCTATGAACGCGGTGCCACTCTGGTCACCAGCAACCTGCCATTCGATGAATGGACCTCCGTATTCGGTTCGGAACGCCTCACCGGTGCGCTCCTCGATCGCCTCACCCATCATGTCCACATCCTGGAGATGAACGGCGACAGCTTCCGCCTCGCAACCAGCAAGAAGTCCCGGCGGCGCTCAGAGCAGGTTCCAAACCCAGACCAACAATCATCAACCAGGGGAGACACCACAACCGAGGTCTAGATCGACGACGCGCTGTAAACCACGCTGCGCTACGCTACGCGCGGCTTACAGCGCGCAACAACACAGCATGCAAACCGGGGCTTCTCAGCCCCTTTCTCTCAACCCGACTGGTACACTATCACGCCGCCACACTGCACATTCTGTCTCCGCCATTGACAGCGACAACAAATACTATGCGGGGCGTCTCAAGAAGGCAAAACCCGCTGTTTACGCAGATTGGAAAGACGGTCGCATCCCTAACTTGGCGCAAGCGCTCATCAAAGCGGGCATAAGGAAGAAACCCACCGCACTGCAGACACTGGAAAGAACCTGGGCAAAGGCATCCAAAACCGAGAAAGACGCCTTTCGCGCCAAGATTTTGGCAGTCAGCCGCCCAAGTGTGGTGCCAGCTGCAGCAGTTTCGAAACCGATATTTCTGCCAAATGGACGATTGGAGAAATGGGCAATTCCGCAGATTAAGGCTGCTATGGCACGCCGTCGTCTTAAACACGGGCAAGTCATGAGAGAAATGGGGTTCAAGGCGCTCAATCCAAACCTGGGAAACGTTCTTGCGGATGCTCGCTCGGGGAGTCCGCCGTTTCAATCGGCATTACAAAAGTGGTTCGACAAGAACTGCATTTAGCTCTGTGTTCTCGCAGCACGGCGAACACTCCACAACATCAAAAAAACTGTCGAAGTCCTAGAAGAAATTCATATTCCATTTGCAGGATGGCTTCATATGCGGCAGCAGATCCGTTTTCGGGTCATACTCTTGCAGCGATTGGAAGCGATGGGAGCCTCGCTGGCGTCTGCAGTCGCCCAGGCGACATTTTCAGCGCAAATATGTCCATCAGGCCTCACGGCTCACGCCAGGCCCGGTAATCCATAGTCCGTTGCGGTATTCGCGAATACTGACTCGAATTGACTTACCCGCAGCTCGTCAGAACAAAACAAAGTTGAAATTCGACAGTCAGTCCGCTCCGATCTTGCTATATACTAACTGGATAGGACTCCGACGGTCGCGCCTTGCTCGGTGCGGCCGTGGCGGCATACTCACGAAACGGTTGGGCGGATTCAGGACGCCGGCTATGAGACCGAAACCCGCTCGGTCGCACGGAAGATCGCTAGGATCGCACCCCTGTGGAAAGACAGGACGCCCCTGCCGGTTCGAGCCGGATCATTCTGCATGATCGAAAGTTCCCAAAAAAGATGGAAGCTCTGTGCTTGTTGTCACAACTTCCAGTCATCGGCGTGATTGAAGGTAAGTCCGCGATGACGTGTCAGGGTTCACACCCTGACGACCGCGTGGCCGAAAGGCCGGTAGCGGAGTTGATGGCTAGGTAAACGGACGCCACCTAGCCGGGTGTAGCTGCCCAAGACTCTTCCCCACAGCCTAGACGGTATGTTGACCCCATGTTCTGTATTCTACAAATCAGTTTATGCTGATCTGTTGCTTCACAGAGCATGGGGGAAAGTCACCCTGCCGGTGTATTCAAAAGAAGAAACGACAACAGCTGAAATGAATAAAGATTGAGATCACCCACGAAACTGACGGCGAAATAGGCATTTTCCTATTGGGTGGAGTGGCAGGGAACAGATCCTTTTCGGATGTGCTGAGCCCACTCATCGAGAAACTGATTCAGTTTGCCTGTATCAGCTACGCAGTCCACTTTGAATGCCGACGATTTACGACATGGACGCGCCGTGCAATTTCAGGTGTTATGCCTTTCGGGCAGCGGGTATCTCAGTCTCTATACGGCGGCGGTCTTGGCAAGAGCGGCCAAGGAGCGGTTGCCGTTCCAACCAGAAACTTCAACGTCATGTATGCTATCGACTTGACGTTATGTTGCTTTGCCGCCAATCCTTGGTGGCATGAAATTCATCCACACAGCGGACTGGCAGATCGGCAAGCCATTTCGAAACTTCGGCGACCAGGAAAGTGTTCTGCGCCAAGCCAGACTAACGGCGATCGAGAACGTCGGCAGGCTTGCGGAAGTCGAAGGTGTTGAACATGTTCTCATCGCCGGTGATCTCTATGACACGGAAGCGCCGGCGCAGAAAACAATGCTCGAACCTTTGGAGCGTATGCGGCGGTATCCGGGGATAGTTTGGCATGTGATTCCCGGCAACCATGATCCCCATCGTGGCAGCGGTTTGTGGGACCGAATTCAGTTGGCGGGTCCGCCAACCAACGTTCGAATTCATGTTGAGGCGAAACCGATTGAGCTCGGAGGCGAAGCCGTGCTCTTGCCCGCTCCTATGCGGCGCAAAAGCGAGGCCACCGATCTTACGGAGTGGATGGACGGCGCGGAAACAGCGCCGGGACTGCTGAGGATCGGCCTCGCACACGGCTCCATCGTCGGGTTTGGTGCCGGCGGCGAGGCGAATAACCCGATCGCGCCCGATCGGGCGAAACGGGCTGGTCTCGACTATCTCGCTCTTGGTGATTGGCACCGCACTATGCAGGCCGGACCCGCCACGTGGTATGCGGGAACACCAGAAGCTGACCGCTTCGGCAGCCAAGAAATTGGACAGGCACTTTTGGTCGAGATTGCCGGTCCGGGAGCTCCACCTATTGTAACTCCTCATCGCACCGGTTCCTATCGTTGGCTTGAGGTGGCCGAGGAATTGAACGACACGCCAGACTTAGAGGGCCTGGAAGCCCGGTTGCGCGCACTGCCTGAATTCTCCACAACGATCATGAAGCTTGAACTGACAGGCACTCTGCCAATTTCTGCAAGGGCTGATCTCGACCGACGAATTGCAGGCTTGGAAGCCGCCGCGTTCCACCTGTCCGTCAATACCAATGGGCTACTGGCGCGTCCAACCTTGGCCGATCTCGAGACCATTGACTTTGGGGGTGTGCTTAGAGAAGCGGCCGAGAAACTCAAAGCCATGACAGAGGACCCCAACCAGAGTGCGCCAGTTCGCCGTCGCGCCGAAGACGCACTCATACAACTCTTCCTGATGTCCGTCGCCCAGAACGAGACGCCGAGTGCGACCGTATGAGACTCACGCGTGTTGAAATTGATGGCGTGGGCCGCTTTGGAACGCCAGCCCGACTCGAAGGACTGGGTGCTGGTGTCAATATTCTTACGGCTGGCAATGAGGCCGGCAAATCCACTTTCTTCCGCGCGATCCGCGCCTGCCTGTTTGAACGTTACTCGACGAAAAATGACGCCGTGCGGAATCTGGCAACCGAGGGCCTGTCACTTCCGGCAACAGTAACGCTCGGCTTCGATCATGGAGGCAACTCTTACGAACTTACAAAGTCATTTCTAAAGAGTTCGGCAGCAAGTCTGAGACGCGACGGTGTGGAGGTTGCGCGCAATCGGGATGCAGATGAGACAGTTTGGGATATTCTTGGCATCACGCCCAGTGGTGGACGGTCCGTAGACGAAGCTGCCTTCGGCATTCTTTGGGTCGGTCAGGGCCACTCTTTCCATGTGCCGGAACCATCCGAAGCTGCCACCTCAGCACTCAATGCAGCAATTCAGCAAGAGGTTGGCACACTGGTGGGTGGTGAACGCGCACGACAGGTGCTGGCTACTCTTAAGTCTGATATCGCGCGGCAGACGACCGAAACGGGTCGACCCAGGGCAGGTAGTTCTCTCGCTGAAGCTACTCGCCAGGCAGAGACTATCGCTTCTGACCTGCAAACGGCAGAAAAACGACTTGCGGAACTAGATGCCAGCCTTGAAGGGCTGGCGATGCTGCGTAGTGAGCACAAGCGACTAGCCGATCCGGCCGAGACTGCCCGGCTGAAGCAGGAAATGGATGAAGCAACGAAGCAATTGAAAGCCGGCGAGGAATCAGCGGCGATCCTTTCGCGATGTGAGGAAGATGAACAGCAGGCGAATGCACTGCTCAAAGCAAAAGAGGGACAACTTCAGCACCTGCGGGAACTGAGTCAACGCATTGAAGCTAACCGCAACCGCTGCGGTGAGATCAAATCGGCACTTGTGACCTTCAATGAGGAGGAACTGGCAGCCCGTCGCAGCCTCACAGAATCTCTTGCTCACATGAACGATCTCGACCGAGAACTGGCTTCTTTCGACGATCACGAGCGGGAACTGCTACGGACGGAGAAAATTGTCCAGAAAGTCTCATCGCGTGATGCTCTCTCCGCACGGCTTCAGGTGTTGCAGGGCTATGAAAGACGATTCGCGCAGAACGAAGCGGCACTCGAGGCTAGCACTGTTGATGGGGCAGCCATAAAGTCACTGGATGAGATTGAACGCAAAATTGCAACGCTCATGGCAAGACTTGAGGCCGGTGCTGCCCAACTAACCATTGAGCGCCGTGGTTCCGTCGATGTGACGGTCAATGGCCGAACTATCGAGGGTGGTGTAGTCCGCGCTGTGACCGAGCCCCTTTCGATAATGGTGGGCGACATGGCGGCGATTACTGTTTCCCCGCCGCAATCGAGTTCGTAGAATCCCAGTCACAAAAGGATGATTTACAACAGAGGTTGCGGAAGGTCCTTGACAAATATGATGCAGCCAGCCCTGCTGAACTCCGCAACAAGCGCGCTGACCGGTTATGTCTCGAAGACGATTTGCGCGCGCTCAAAGCCGAGTCCAACGCCCTTGGTCTGAAGGATTCGTCTCCCGCTGCTGATATTGCTCGGTTAGCAACGGAGATCGCGCTAATCAATGAGGAAAGTCAAAGAACGTTGACTGAGTTAGGCACGTCGATCCTTCCGTCGGCAACAGAGATTGATGGCAGACGGTCGACGCTTCAAGAGTTGCGTTCAAATCTCCGCACAAAACGGACTCAGTTCGAAACCGTGTCTAACGGACAGAATGGCATTCTCAGCCGCCTAGCAAATTCGCGTGGCACGCTCCAGGGGCAACTGAATGAGATCGAAGGCCAACTCGCTGCCGATATATCCATTCTCCCTGATGAGCGCCGGCACCAAGTTGTCCAGTCAGCACAACAGGACGTCGAAAAACAATCTGCCGATTATCGTGTGAAAGCGGCATTGCTTTTCCAAACGCGCAGTGAAACTCCGGTGCTCGAGGAAATCCAACGTCGTCGCAATCGTGTAGGCCGACTCAGTGATGCGCTCACCAATCGGACAGCGCAGATTAACAATCTAAATCAACGCATTGCCAACCTGGAAGGTCAAATTCAAACGGCCGGAGGCGATGGGCTTGGCGAAAAAGTTGCAGAACTCCATGAGCAGCAAGATTTGGCGCAGTTCGAACTTACCCGGCAGACCGCACGCCTCGAAGCCATGCAACTTCTTCACGACGTAGTGGAGCAAAGCTACGAAAAGCGGCGCGAACAGCTCCACGGGCCCTTACTCCGCCACCTCAAACCCTTCCTAAACGATGTCTTCCCTCAGGCCGAGATCGAACTTGGCGACGGCTTCGCTGTCTCAGGTCTTCGCCGCGATGGTCCAGGCAGTGAAATCTTCGATAGACTCTCGGCGGGCACACAGGAACAAATTGCTGTTCTTGTGCGGCTCGCCATGGGCGCCATGATCTGCGATCGTGGTCAGGAAGTTCCCATTATTCTGGATGATGCCCTCGTCTTCTCTGACGACGCCCGCATCGAGCAAATGTTTGACGCCCTCAATCGTGCTGGAAAGAAACAACAAGTTATAGTTCTGACCTGCAGGGCGCGGTCGTTCTCTTCATTGGGCGGTCGTCGGCTTGGCATTGCTACCGAAGCGAGCGATTGAACCACGGTCGCTGTCAGGTGTGAATTAAATCGCAGAGTCATTCTTTCGATTCAAAACGATACAGCTGACTGAAGATATCAGGAGAGCCTCGCTCAATGGTCTATAGTGCAAGAGTTTCTGCACTGAAGAACATCGCCGGTAGCCATAGATGTCGAAAGGCTACAGTATTCGTGAAGTTTGACAACTTTTGGCTTGCCCATACGATTGGAAGATTTATCGTCGATCCAATTGCTGTGTAATCTGTTGCGCGGTTCGCCGACAAGGGCCAACAGAAGAACCCGTTCACGAAGGGTAGGACAATGAGCATCGGCATTCGTCCGCATGACAGACCCATTATTCGGGAGCCGCGCGCTCACAGGGATTTTCGTTTAGTGGAGATCAAACGCCAGCACCGCTTTGATCCGCATGTGGGGCAGCTGAAC
>CAVWHD010000002.1:0-865351 GCA_963754675.1 uncultured Alphaproteobacteria bacterium
CAGCACGTCAACCTCTTCGCGGGTGTTGTACATGGCAAACGACGCCCGGCAGGTGGCGGTGATGCCGAAGCGGGCGAGCAGCGGCTGGGTGCGATGGGTTCAGGGCCAGACAGCCACACCGGCCCGGTCGATGACGGTTGCCACATCGTGGGCATGGGCGCCATTCATGTTGAACGCGACGATGGCGCCCTTGTTGCGCGCCCCGGCCATAGATCCGCAGGCTGTTGATTTCCGACAGCCGCTGGGTGGCATAATCGCGAAGGCAGGCTTCGTGCTGGGTGATGTTCTCCAGCCCGATGGCGCTCATGTAATCGAGTGCTGCTCCGAGCCCAATGGCCTGCACGATGGCCGGAGTACCCGCCTCGAAGCGGTGCGGCGGATCATTGTAGGTGACCTGCTCGGTGGTAACCTCGGCGATCATCTCGCCGCCGCCCTGATAGGGCGGCATGCGGCTGAGATGCTGGGCCTTGCCATAGAGCACGCCGATTCCGGTGGGCCCATAGGTCTTGTGGCCGGTAAATACATAGAAATCCGCATCAAGGGCGGTGACGTCGATTGGCATATGCACTGCCGCCTGGCTGCCGTCGACCAGCACTGGAATTCCGCGTGCGTGCGCAATCGCGATCACCTCCGCCACCGGCACGATGGTGCCGAGCGCATTCGACATGTGGGTGATGGCGACGATCTTCGTCCGTGGGCTGAGCAGTTTCTCGAACTCGTCGAGCCGGAAATTGCCATCCTCGTCGATCGGCGCCCACTTGATCTTGGCGCCCCGCCGCTCCCGGTGGAAATGCCACGGCACGATGTTGGAATGGTGCTCGAGGATCGACAGGACAATTTCATCGCCCTCGCCAATCACCAGCCCGCCGAAACTCTGGGCCACCGGATTGATCGCCTCGGTGGCATTGCGGGTGAAGATGATTTGCTCCTTGGACGGAGCATTGATGAAACGCCGCACACTTTCGCGGGCATCCTCGAAGGCTTGCGTCGCCGCGTTGGAGAGGAAATGCAGGCCCCGGTGAACATTGGCATATTCCTCCGTGTAGCTCTTCATCATGGCATCAAGCACCACCCTCGGCTTCTGCGCCGAGGCGGCATTGTCCAGATAAACCAGCGGCTTGCCATAGACCTCGCGGGAAAGGATGGGAAAGTCCCGGCGGATGGCGGCAACGTCGAATGCCATGGCTTACCTCTTGCTCCCGCGCCCGGTGAGCCAGTTCCGGCAAAATCCGTCAGCGCCAGGCGGATGCCGTCATGGGCAATTGCCTCGAAGGCCTCGCCCACGAAGGCCGCGATCAGCAGCGACTTTGCTTCCGCCTCCGGAATGCCGCGCGACTTGAGATAGAAAAGATGATCATGGTCGAGATCGCCCGACGTGGCGCCATGGCCGCACACCACGTCGTCGGCGAAGATCTCCAATTCCGGCTTGGCGTCAAACTCCGCCGTTTCCGACAGTAGCAGAGCGTGGCTCGACTGCTTGCCATCGGTCTTCTGGGCATCCCTGCGGACGATGACCTTGCCCTGAAAAATGCCGCGCGCCTGATCGTCCATCACGCACTTGAACAGCTCCCGGCTGGTGCAATGGGGCGCCTGATGATCGACCACCAGACGCAAATCCACATGCTGTTTGCCCGCCAGCAGATAGGCCCCCGACACCTTCGCATCGCCACCGGGTCCTGCAAACACATAGGTGCCATTCTGGCGATTGACCCGCGCGCCCGACGTCAAAGTGAAATCGCGCAGCGCCGCCCCCTTGGCGATTGTCACATGGGCATGTGCCAGGTGGAGCGCTGCCGCTCCTTCATGCTCCACCTTCACGCGGTCGAGGCGTGAACCTTCTCCCAGCGAAATCTCGGTGACACTGTTGGCGAGATAGGTGCCCTCGCCCATATGGGTTTCGATGATGGTGGCCGAAGCGCCCGCCTCCACCGCAATCACATTGCGAGTGGCGACCGTTCGAGGCGCCGCGTCGGTCGTGATGAACAGCAGTTCAATTGGTGTGTCGGCACTGCCAGAGAGCGTCAGTTTCGCGCCATCGGTGGCAAAGGCATCATTGAGCGCCAGAACTGGCTCATCCGCCTTGATCCCCGGCACAGCCTCGCCATTGGCCAGTTTGGAATGAGCCGCATCGTAGTGCCCATTGACGAACACCATGCGGGTGGCCGCCACCTTGCCGAACGGTGACGACTTGATCAGCCGCTCCACTTCGGACCGCGCGGCCTTGACGCTCACCCGCGGCGGATAGGGTCGGTCGATGAGCTGGCGCAGATCCGTCCACCGCCAGTCCTCCATCCGCCGGTGCATCATGCCGAGACCGAAGGCGGTTTCGGCCGGCGTGATGTTGATCGCAATGTTCATGCCGCCTCCTTCTCGAATTCGGCGTAGCCCTTGGCTTCGAGCCTCCAGCGCCAGCGTCTTGCCTCCCGACTTCACGATCCGGCCATGGGACAGCACATGCACAAAGTCCGGCACAATGTAATCGAGAAGCCGTTGATAGTGGGTGATAACGATCATGGCGCGCTCGGGTGAACGGAGCGAGTTGACGCCATCGGCCACGATCCGCAGCGCATCGATGTCGAGGCCTGAATCGGTCTCGTCGAGGATGCACAAAGTGGCTCCAGCACAGCCATCTGCAGGATTCGGCCCGCTTTTCTCGCCTCCCGAGAAACCGACATTGACGGCACGCCTCAGCATGTCCTGGCCGATGCCGAGCCTCGCGCCCGCTCCTTGACGAGGCGCATGAAATCGGGGGTCGAAAGCTCCTTCTCGCCGCGCGATTTCTTCTGGGAGTTCAGCGCCACCTTGAGAAACTGCATGGTTGCCACACCCGGGATTTCGATTGGATACTGGAAGGCCAGGAACACCCCCTTGGCGGCGCGCGCGTCCGGCGCCATGGCAAGCAGGTCCTCGCCCTTGAAGCTAACCGAGCCTTCCGTCACCTCATAACCTTCGCGCCCCGCCAGCACATAGGAGAGCGTCGATTTGCCAGAGCCATTGGGCCCCATGATCGCGTGCACCTCGCCGGCCTTCACCGAAAGTGTCAACCCATTGATGATCGCCCGGTCTTCGTTTGCGAGCTTCACGTGAAGATTGTTTATTTCGAGCATAGTTCCCCTCAATTCGTCATTCCGGCGAAAGCCGGAACCCATCCGTCACCGCGACCGATGGATCAAATTCCGCATCGTGTCCGCCATGGGTCCCGGCTTTCGCCGGGATGACGGTGTATGGTTCGTTCATGTAACCGCGATGAACTCAATTCGATTTCCAAAAGCATCGTCGGTGAAGAACCGCGCAGCGCCCTCAATCGCATCGTCCTCGCGCACTGGGTATCCGGCGTCCGTCAGTTTTCGCCGAAGCGCATTTGCTCCCGATATTACCAACGCCACATGGGCCTTCCTGGCGGGCCGAAAATCCGCCTCGACGCCGAGATGAAGCTGAACCGGTCCAGCCTCGAACCACGCCCCGCCTCGCTTGGCCAGCACTGCGGGCTTCGCCACTTCGCGCATACCGAGCACGTCGGAATAGAACGCCCGCGCCCTCTCCTCTTCACCGGGTGGCATGGCCAATTGCACATGGTCGATGCGCTCAATCCGTATCATCCCACACTCCCCTCCAAGCTGATGCCGATCAGCTTCTGCGTCTCGGCCATGAACTCCATCGGCAGCTGCTGCAGCACGTCGCGCACGAAGCCGTTGACGATGAGGGCCACCGCCTCTTCCTGGCAGGCCGCGCGACATGCAGTAGAACATCTGGTCGTCGGAAATCTTCGACGTCGTCGCCTCGTGCTCGAACTGGGCGGTCGAGGTCTTGGCTTCGATATAGGGCACCGTATGCGCGCCGCATTTGTCGCCGATCAGCAGCGAGTCGCATTGGGTGAAGTTGCGCGCGTTGGGGCCTTGCGGTGCGCCGAAACCAGGCCGCGATAGGTGTTGTCGCTCGCCCCGCCGCGATGCCCTTTGAGATGATGCGGCTCGAAGTGTTCTTGCCGAGATGGATCATCTTGGTGCCGAGTCCACCTGCTGGCGGCCGTTGGAAATCGCGATCGAATAGAACTCGCCGCGCGAATGATCGCCCCTGAGGATGCAGCTCGGATATTTCCAGGTGATGGCCGATCCGGTCTCCACCTGCGTCCATGAAATCTTCGAGTGCGCGCCCCGGCAATCGCCGCGCTTGGTCACGAAATTGTAGATGCCGCCCTTGCCTTCGGCATCGCCGGGATACCAGTTCTGCACCGTCGAATATTTGATCTCGGCATCCTCCAGCGCGATCAGTTCGACCACCGCGGCATGGAGCTGGCTTTCATCGCGCGTGGGTGCGGTACAGCCCTCGAGATAGGACACATAGGCGCCCTTGTCGGCGATGATCAGGGTGCGCTCGAATTGCCCGGTATTCTTGGCATTCATGCGGAAATAGGTGGAAAGCTCCATCGGGCAGCGGGTATTGGGCGGCACATAAACAAAAGAGCCGTCGGAGAATACCGCCGAGTTCAGCGCCGCATAGAAATTGTCGCCCTGGGGCACCACCGAGAACAGATACTTTTTCACCAGCTCGGGATGCTCGCGCACCGCTTCAGAGATCGAGCAGAAAATGACGCCGGCCTTCTTCAGTTCCTCTTTGAACGTCGTCACCACCGAGACAGAGTCGAACACCGCATCGATGGCGACATTGCCCGAGCCATATTCGCCGCCTTCGCTGTCGAGTTCACTTTTCTCGCCCTGCTTCCTGACACCAGCGAGGATTTCCTGCTCCTTCAGCGGAATGCCGAGCTTGGCGTAGGTCTCCAGCAGCTTGGGATCGATCTCGTCAAGGCTCTTGGGCGACGCCATGCTCTTCGGCGCGGCATAGTAATAGAGGTCTTGGAAGTCGATCCTGGGATAATGCACCCTGGCCCAGGCCGGCTCCTCCATCTGGAGCCAGCGCCGATAGGCTTCAAGCCGCCAGTCGAGCATCCATTGCGGCTCGCCCTTCTTCGCGGAGATGAAACGCACGGTTGTCTCGTCAAGACCCTTGGGCGCGAAATCAATTCGATATCAGTGGTGAAGCCGTACTTGTACTTGTCGACTTCGATGTCTTTGACCAGTTCGATGGTGTCGAGTCGGCCATAGAATTCCTATGCGGCAACGCGGGCCCGGTGGCGCGCCAGTAAGCGCTGCCACGTAGCGATAAAGTGTTCGATATCTTCGGCCGCCGTCGTCCAGCCGAGGCTGACGCGGATAGTGGCCCCCGACACCTCCGGCGCAAATCCCATGGCGCCCAGCACATGCGACCGCGCATTTGCCCGATGAACACGCCGAGCCGGAGGAGACCGCGACGCCGCCAGATCGAACGCCATGACCAGCGTCTCGGCAATCATTCCGGGCATAGCGAAGCATGTCGTGTTGGGCAGCCTTTCGGCGCCCTGGCCGAAGATCGTAGCGCCTTCCAACTGCGCTTCGAGGGCATCTCTGAAGGCTTTGACATGATCCAGCCTGCTGGCGACCACTGCCGCAAATCCGCTGATGCCGGCGAGGTTTTCGGTGCCGGCCCTCCTGCGCAATTCCTGGCCACCGCCATAAATCAATGGTTGCAGCGGAAGTCCGTCGCGAACGACCAGGCTCCACAGCCGGCCGGTCCGCCAGCCTTGTGGGCCGAAACGGTCATCAGGTCGGCGCCGAGCAGGCCGAAATTGAGTGGAATTTTGCCAAGGGCCTGCACTGCATCGGTGTGAACGAATGCGCCATGCTCCTGCGCCATTGTCACAATTTCGCGAACCGGCTGGATCAGCCCGGTCTCGTTGTTGGCCAGCATGACGCTGACCAGCGCCTTCGGCCCCGGCAGCATGAAGCGCAGCGCATCGAGGTCGGCCACGCCATCGCTGGAAACCGGGATCAGCTCGACGCTCTTGCCCGAGGCCTTGGCCGCCTCGATGACCGAAGGATGTTCGATTGCCGAAACCAGAACCCGCTCGGCGGCCATACCCTTGATTGCCAGATTGTTGGCCTCGCTGCCGCCGCTGGTGAAAATGACCATGGGCGCCGTCACACCCAGGGCCTGTGCCACGGCTCGCGCCCATCGTCGAGCAAGCTTGCGAGCGGCCCGGCCCTCGAGATGTACCGAGGACGCATTACCCACGGCTTCCATGGCCGCAAGCATCGCCGCCTTGGCCTCGGGCCGAAGCGGGCTGGTGGCATTATGGTCGAGATAGCTTCTCACGCGTGGGGCCTCACATGGCGCTCCTTGGCCTGCTTGATGGTGGCCGCCAGCGCCAGATTGCGTTCGACACCACGTCATCGAGGGTGACCGCGTCGAGAAAATTCATCATCTGGCGGCCAAGCGACGACCACAAATCATGGGCGCAGCAGCGCGCCCCCTTGACGCATCCTTCCACAGCGTCACCTTCGCAGCGGGTGACCCTCAAAGGCTCGTCCACCGCCTGGATAATGGCCGACATGGCAATGCCGTCGGCTCCCCGCGCCAAACTGTAACCACCGCCCGGACCCCGCGAACTCTCCACCAGCCCGGCTTTGCGCAATTTGCCGAACAGCTGTTCGAGATATTCCTGGCTGATGTCCTGGCGGCCGGCAATTTCCCCAAGGGAAACGGGCTCTCCCTGCGAATGCTGGGCAATATCGATCATCGCCATCACGGCATAACGGCCCTTGGTGCTCAGTTTCATCGCGTGCTTTCCCGCTCCAGGCCCTACGAAAAGCTTGCTCTTGCACCCCTCACCCGTGCTAAAGGCGAGGTCCCTTTGGAGGGCCGGTGGAAGCTGGCTTTCTTGAACTGTTCTAATCCATGGATATAGAAAGCCCGACTACAGGAGTCAACTATTCGGCATAAATCGCCGGTTGATTTTTCGCTGGGATTGACGAGGACCGGTTTTTTCGATGCCTGAAGTTATCTTTAACGGCCCCGCCGGGCGCATTGAGGCCCGCTATCACCAATCCAGGGTGCCGGCATCCCCCATTGCCATTTTGCTCCATCCCCACCCCACCTTCGGCGGCACGATGAACAACCCGATCGTGCACTCGCTCTACCAGATGTTCGTGAGCCGCGGTTTCTCCGTCCTCCGCTTCAATTTCCGCGGTGTCGGCCGCAGCCAGGGCCTGTTCGAAAATGGCGCGGGCGAGCTCTCCGATGCGGCCTCGGCGCTCGACTGGCTGCAATCCTTCAACCGCGAAGCCAAGGTCTGCTGGATCAGCAGGCGTCTCCTTCGGCGCCTGGATTTCCATGCAGCTCCTCATGCGCCGCCCGGAAATCTCCGGCTTCATCTCGGTCGCCCCTCTCGCCAAGCACTATGATTTTTCCTTCCTCGCCCCCTGCCCGGCTTCCGGCCTCTTTCTCAACGGCGAGAAAAACACCGTCACCCCGCCCGAAGCCGTCCACAGCCTGGTCTCCAAGCTCAAGACCCAGAAGGGCATCGTCATCGAGCACAAGGTGATCGCCGGCGCCAACCACTTCTTCCAGGACAAGATCGACGAACTGACCAAGATCTGCTCGACCTACCTCGACAAACGCATGGCCCGCGAGGGACAGATGTAGGGGTTTGGCGCAGCGCGCCACAATCATCGCGGGGGACATCATTCCGGAAGTAACGCGCGAAGCGCTTCGGAATGACAGCACAGCGAACTTTGAGCAGAGATACCACCGGCCTATGAGGTTTGAAGCCGTCAGGCTCGAAGTGATCCGTCCGGCGGCATAAGGCGCCGTGCGGGAGGAGCGCGAATGCATGCGGCATTACGGTAAGTGAATTGGATGCAGCGCCGCCGTCGTTCCGGGTTTGACCCGGCAACTTGCTGCAAATTCACTCCGGCATTGACAGCTTCCGCATGGACTTGCGAATTGTGATGCGGACCAATCCCCCAAGGCAAGCTTGACGATGATCGGGGCGGCAACCAAATTCCATATCGGCCCCCGCTAAAGCTGCGAACGAAGTGGCGGCGGGGGCTGCCCCGTAACCCAACAACTTTCGCCCACACACGTGGAGAGTGCGTCGAGCTTGTCCCGCAGATAGTCGATGACCGGTTGATATGCCGCGGCGCCTGCCTTGTTTCTCAGCTGATAGGGGTCGGCCACGAGGTCGTAGAATTCCTCTTCAGAGCCATAAGCCAGGGAATGAAGCTTGACAAAAATGTAGCTCCCGGTTCGTATCGCCAGAAATTCCAGGGTTTCGCCAGACGTCAGTGGGTTAGTGCCATGGATCATAAATGCCGTACGCCATGGCGCGCCGGGGTTCTGAATGATCGGGGTGAGCGGCTTGCCATCCAGTACGGACCCGGCAGTGGCCCCGGTCCGCTGCAAGATCGTCGCAACGACATCGAGATTGGTCACCAGTTGATTGCGTTTCTGGTTCCTGGGTATGCCCGGTCCGCGCATGATCAGCGGTACACGAATCGACTCCTCATAAAGCACCCACTTGTCGCGCCAGCGGTGAGCTCCCGGTGAAAGTCCGTTATCGGAGGTGAAGATGATGATGGTGTTGTCGAGGACTCCGGCGGTTCTCAAGGCTGCAACAATCCTGCGTACGAGATCGTCGACGGCCAGCAAAGTTTCCTTGCGTTTGCGGAACCAATCAACTTCCCGGGCGATCATGGCCGCGCTCAACGGCGGCAGCGCCCGGATGAAACCGGGCTTGTCGGTGACGTCGGCTTCGTTGAAGTTAGGGCGCGGCGGAAATGGCTCGCTGGCGAACAATCCGGCGTGCCGGGGCGCCGGCACTGGCGGTTGGTGTGGCGCTTTCGGCGTAATGAGAAGGAAGAAGGGCTTGGGCTTTGGCGCCTGGCGGGCGATGAAGGCAACCCCTTTGCGGGCGAGAACATCGGTGAAATAGTCTCGCGGAGCATGGCCGTAAGACCGGATCACCCCATTTTCGTTCAGTGCATAGCCATAATAACCCTGGGCGTTGATCATTTCGACGCGCCCATACCACTCGCTCCAACCCGGCGGTATGTGGGTGGGATCGGCCAGGCCGTAGCCATTCATGACCTTGCCCGCCAGTCCGGTAATATAGCCGGCGTCCTGCAGCCAGACCCCCAGGGAATTTCCTTCACGCGGCGCAAATTTTTCATACCCTCCGTCTGGAGGTTCGTTTTCCACCACTCCGTGATTGTGGGCGTTTTGACCGGTGAGGAAAGTTGTCCTGGATGGGCAGCACAAGGGAAAATCGACAAAACTGTTGGTGAACTTAATTCCCTTATCCACCAGAAGCCGGTTAACCTCCGGCATTGTGGAAATTGAACCAATGTCGTCCTGGTCGTCCGTCATGATGACCACGATGTTTGGACGCAGATCCACCCTGCCGGCCGCGGCGGAAGTAGCGCAGCCCAGCCATAGCGCTAGGGCAAATGCCGCTAAAATCGATTCCCACCAAATGAGCGGAGCAGCCAGACGATCCATGGTCATCACCTCGGTAAAGGGGCATGTACAATGCCTCAAATAGCCGTCTGGCGCTACAGATCGTAGTGGTCGTTCTCAGCCAATTCCGTGCGGCTTCAGCTTCACGTCCTCGCCTACAATCTCGGCAATTTATACCAACGGCCGTAGTCGATGACCCTTATTTCTCCCTCCCCCTTGTGGGGAGGGAGACTGCAGCGAGCACGATGACAAAAAGAAGCGTCACATTCAAAGACTATTGGTATTACTGCGCACCCTGGCAACACCCGGGCCGATCAAGGACTGGTCGCTGATCGCCGGTACCATTGGCCAGGGTCCGGCCTTGCATTAGATGCCAATTTGCGCAAAGCTTGAACTTAATAGGCCGGTCATTGGGCTGATGCCGGCTTAAATGGTGATGTTTGCCAAACAATTTTCAACAAAAAGGCGGGACATCCCCGTGCAGGGGGATAGCGGGCTGGGCAATGGCGCCCAGCCATCATCAAACGGAGTAAGAGAATGTATCAATCTTTTTCCAAACTCATGCTGGCGGGCGTGTTTGCAGTGACACTGCAAACTGGGATCGCCAAGGCCACTGATCTTTTTGACTCTCTCGACACCTGCCTAACAACCAATTGCAACGCACAGTTCTTCAACGGGACGTTGAATTCTTACAGTGTTGCGCCGACGCTGAAAGCTGGTGAATATGCGATCAAGTTGTGGAGCGCGGGCAATTCCTGCTTGCGCTTCGATGTGGTAAACGGGTTTGGCGCCGATCTGGAGTTGAATATTATTTCGCCAAATCCGGCCGTAACCTTCATCAATGATGACAGGACCAGTGAAGTTGGCGCCTGCGGCAGCAATTGCCCTCTTGTCAAGGTCAACAACACAGTGAGAGGTTACTACACCCTTGTGCTCCACCATTGGGCCGGTGCTGCCATCAATTCCGATTTCTCCCTGGCCTATGGCCAGTACAATATCAGCAATGCAGTCAATTGCGCTAACCCGACACCACCGCAGCTAGCGAATACCCCAGTGAAGAACCCCAACGACAGGCCCGAGGGTAATCCCGACGAATGAACCTGCGTTTGACGCCTTAACCGCAACCGATCACAAGAACTGGAGTTTCGAACATGAGTACCAATTTCTCGCGGATACCTTCGGCTTCTCTATTCACGGCTAGCCTTGTCAGCGCCCTGTGTCTGCTGAGTTCCACCAAAGCCGGCGCCGAACCATCCGTCTTTAAAGCCGTTGAGAGGACCTGCACGACAATCAATTGCAAGGCAGACACGATCCGGGGTAGAATTGGATCGACGCAAGGCCTCTCAAATTCCGTTCCCTGGAACGGTCAATTTGTTCTCGGTGTAGGCCATTGCGCAAGATTCGATGTCACTGGCGCCAACGCCGACCTCGTGGCCACGCTTGTTCAGCCTAATGGCCCCGTTTATATCGACGACGACAGCGGTCTTGGTCTGAACCCGCTGCTTGGCATTGCCAGTGTCCCGCTGAGCGGAGTTTATACGCTCGTCGTAAACCGGTTTGGCGGAAGTGCGGTCGATGCCGCCTTCGTCTTGAAAGTTGCTCAATACCCACTGGGAACAATCAATTGTGTTAACACCATACCGAAGTCTGGCGGTGCAACGTCAAAAAGCGCTGCCAGCCAACTCAGACCGAGCAGGCGTGGCGGAACAAGGGGCTGATATCGCAGCCCATCGCCTGTGAATAGTCCGCCTCGTGCTTTAGGTTTGCACTGCATGAGGCGGACGTTCAAGTAACTGCCCAGGTTGTCGCGGCGTTTTGCTCTAGACGTAGGGATTGTGCAGGGTTCGCAGGTTAAGGCGGCGGCGATGTTCCGGCCTTGACCGGGCAACCTGCTTCTTGAGAACTACGGAGTTATTGCCTTCAACAGTCCAACCCAGTAGCGAATTGAATGCAATGTCACCTCACTTTTGAATTAAGTGCACCGTCACCATGACCTATTTTCTCGTCATTCCGGCGAAAGAGGCTGTGAAGCAATCGAAGCCGCCGCCGATTTGATCAAAGAGTAGCGGGATGCCAACTTTCGCTGGCAGGACGGTGTGAGGGGGTATTATTGATTTGCCTCCCTTTTTTCGTCATCCCAGCGAAAGAGGCTGTGAAGAAATCGACCGGCGATCAGCAACTACGAGCTTGCAGAAAAAAGCGGGTTCCCAGCTTTCGCTGGGATGACGGAAAACGATAGGTAGATCAATGATATCCCCTCACACCGTCATGCCAGCGAAAGCTGGCATCCCGCTTCTCTTTGACCAATTCAGCGATGATTCCAATTTCTTCACAACCTCGAAAGCCGGGAACCCGCTTTTTCCTGCAAGCTCGTTGTTGCCGATCGCCGGCCGATTTCTTCACAGCCTCGATATCCGGAACCCAGACCGGGTCCGGCCTTCGCCTTGCGTACCAGCTGAAAAACCAAAGCGGTTTCATCGCACCTTTTCGGTTCAGTGCATACAGTCGTTCAAACCGGCAGCGAGCCAAATGCACAGCCACCGGCTTTCGCTCAAATCAAACGCGGCAACACCATCTATCCGGACACGCCGTTCAGTCTAGTCGTTTGATCAACGACATGTGCACTTCAACGGTGCAGCCTGCCATGAAATCATAGTTCTGGATCTCGGCTACGATATTGATGAATTTCGTGGTTGCCTTGAGCGTTCCCGGGAGTTGCGTGATAAATCTCACAGCAACCGTATTGGTATCGTCGGAGCCAAAGTCGAAGCCAATACTCGCATTGTCGACATCTTTGAAAGCGCTGGTGAAAACCCCAACGCCACTCTGCAAGCGAAATCCGGCAGCATGTCCGCCATAATAAAAAAAGCTGAACGATGAACCGGGGCCGTTGTCGGTTCCCGCAAGCTGCGGCTCGAACCTGGAAATGCCGTTGCTGCCGACAGGGTTGTAATCAAGGCAAGTTCCCGTCGCTTTCTTAACAATGAACGAGCCTTGCCAGCGCGCCCTTGCAGCCTCCGCCGGAACTGTCAAACCGGCAACCAGGAATCCCGTAACAAGCAGTGCCATCCTCATCTTGCGTCCTCCCGCGGTTAACCGGCGCTTCCCTGTTGCCGGTTTTATAGGAGTCACACTGTCACCGGCAGGCATTTAAAGCAAATGCGGCCGGCGGCCTGGTGCTTGAGTTCGAAATTGGTCTTGAATTTTGATGATGCCGCGGACGGCGGTAAAAGGCTCCCGCATTCCAGAGCTCCTCACTATTTCGGGTCAACCTGCAATTCCACTTTTTGAGAACCGCTGCCAGACTCCTTTGACATTGGCACATGCAGGTGGCTCTGCAACCGCGCGGTCGCCACAGGTTTGCCACACTTGCAAAAATTGTCCGGCGAATGGAGCTGCCGGCCGATGCTCTCCCCGGCGGATGGCGATAGTTGCCAGAGTCAACTATCGTGGTGAGAAAAGTGGCATGAAATGGTGCGCAAATTTGAGCGGTTTTGCGCCGCCGGGAGCGCCAAAGAAGCGGTTTCACGCGCAAATGGTGCGCATAAGGTGCTGTCCGGCAAGGCCTATTTTCACTGTAGGAATTGTTTCACGTGAAACATGGCGCCCCCTACAGCGCCGCCTGCATGGCATGTGCGGTCACGATATGCGCGTCCGGGTGGCCGAGGAAAATTGCCTGTTCAAGCGCGGTATCGGCATCGGCTTTGCCGTCGATGGGGCCCAGCCTGACGCGGTAGATGGGGCCTGAGGCGCCATCCTGCTCGATCACCTGCACCGGCCAGGCGGAGGCCAGCTCCGCCCGCGCCTTTTCGGCGTTGGCGGGATCGGCGAAGGAGCCGACCTGGATGAAATAGGATTGATCGATGCCGGAAGCGGGTGCGGCCGGTTCGGCTCGGGGCTTGGCGAAGGCTGCCTGCTGCAGCGGGTTGGCCTGGGCATCGGGTCTCCGGGCGGCGACCTGGACCCCTCCCCGCTTGCCATTGGCGGCGGCGATCATGCGGCGAAGCGGCGTGTCCGCGTTCAAGCTCGCGGTTCATGGCGATGAGATGGCTGCCTTTGTCATTGAGTGGTGCCGGGCCGATAAATTGCACCCTGACCGGTGCCTTGCCATTGGACTTGTAGCCCAGCACGGTGGCTGCGCGCTTGGACAAGTCAATGACGCGGGTGCCGACGAAGGGGCCGCGGTCGTTCACCCTGACGATCACTTCGCGGCCATTCTCAAGATTGGTCACCTTCACATAGCTGGGCAGCGGCAGGGTGGCGTGGGCGGCGGTGAGCCGGTTCATGTCGAACCATTCGCCGTTCGACGTCATGCGGCGATGGAAGGCCTCGCCATACCAGGATGCGGTGCCCTTCTTGTCGTAGTTGGGCTGTTCCTTGGGCGTGAACCAGCGGCCGGCGACCTGATAGGGCTTGCCCAGCTGATAGTGCCCGCCGCCAAAGGGGATCGGGCCACTCCCCTTGTAGTGGGGGCTGCCCTTGCCGGCGAAGGGATCGAGGGCGGCCCTCTTGTCGCTTGAACAACCGCTAAGCACCAGGCCCATAGCCAACAACGATACCGCAAGAGACGCAATGCGACGCATATCCACCAACTCCCCACGCCCCCCGGCGCGCCCCGTGCCCAAAAGGCAACGGGGCCAGTTTTCGCGCCTGGATCGTAAAGATCGGGTTTGGAGAGATGGTTAAGCTATTGTTATCAGGGCGAAGCGGGCGCCAGCCGCTTGAGGTTGGCGGCCGCTGCCGCATTGCCCTGGGCGGCCGCCTGCTTGTAGAGACCCAAGGCCTTGGCCTGGTCCTTGGCGGCGCCCCAGCCCATCTCGTACATGCCGCCCAAATTGTTCTGGCCCCAGGCATTGCCCTGGCCGGCGGCGAGCTCGAAAAGCTTGAAGGCTTCGCCCAGATCGCGGGCGCCACCCTTGCCGGAGAGATACATGGCGCCGAGATTGTTCTGGGCGTCGGCGAGTTTCTGATCGGCCGCCTTCTTGTACCACTCCACCGCCTTGGCCGGATCGGCGGCAACGCCGGTGCCGTTCTGGTAGAGTTGGCCGAGCGCGTTCATGGCGAGGGCATGGCCCTTGCTGGCGGCATCCTCATAGAGCTTGGCGGCGGTGGCCAAATCCTGCTTCAGCCCCTTGGCGCCCCTGGAGACGATGCGGGCCAGGCGGTATTGCGCCTCGACATTTCCCTGCAGCGCGGCGAGCCGGTAGTATTTCGCCGCCTCGGCCGGATTGGCGCCGCCATCGCTGGTTCCAGCATCGTAGGCTTCGGCAACCGCCAGCTGGGCCTCGACATCGCCCACCTTGGCAAGTTTCAGCTTCTTGGCGAAGGGCAATTCCTGCAGGGTTTGGGCCAAGGCCGGCGCGGCAGAAATTAGCGCCAGTGACAGAAAGATTAGGGCTATTCGTTTCATCTCCAGCCTCATTTGATGCGCACGAAGGTCATCTTCTTGCAGATGAAGGCAACACAGCCCTTGACCTTCATGGCATCGCCAATGAGCTTCATGTAGGAACTATAGGTGTTGCCGTCATCGGCATTGTAGATCTTGCCGGCCCAGCTGTCTTGGCCGTCGGGTTTCATGGCGGACAAAATTGTCAGGCCGATGACGGGCCGGCTGCGCAATGCCGGATTGGGATTTTTCCGGTCGAGCTTCGGCTTGCCGTGTTTGTCGAGGGGCTTCTTGAGCGCCACGACGGTTCCGCAAAGATTGCCGCCGCAGGGCGCAATCCGCACCGTAACCTTGCCGCTGTCGAGCGCCCAGGTGCCGATAGCGCCGCCACTGGCCAGCGCCGGAACCGTCAGAGAGCCGAGTGCCGCTAAAGTCCACGCCAAGCGCATGCATGTCATCATCGTTCCCACCTCCTTCACAATCGCCGGGCAATCTACCGTCCGGCCGCTGCCACGGCAATTGTCTCGAAGCCAGGTTTGCGTTATCAATCCATCAACAGCAAAGGAAACCCACCATGAGCAATCTCGCCGCTTTCAAGCCTGACCGCAGCCATGACGCCAGCGAATGGCAATTGCGTGTCGACCTTGCGGCGGCTTTTAGATTGTGCGTGCGCAACAACTGGCACGAAGGCGTGGCCAACCACTTGAGCCTTGCGGTCTCGGCCGACGGCAAGCGGTTTCTGATGAACCCGCGCTGGCGGCATTTTTCCAGGATCAAGGCATCGGAACTCATGCTGCTCGACGCTGGCGACAAGTCGACAATGGATGGTCCCGGCGCGCCAGACCTCACCGCCTGGTCGCTGCATGGAAGGCTTCACGCGGCCCTGCCCCAGGCCCGCTGCATCGTCCATCTGCACCCGCCATATGCCACCGCCATTGCATCGCTGGCCAACCCGGAAATTCTGCCGATCGATCAGAATACGGCGCGCTTCTACAACCGCATGGCCTTCGATCTCGATTATGGCGGCATGGCCAACAGCGACGATGAGGGCGACAGGCTGGCCCGGTTGATGGGCAACAAGCGGATCATGATGATGGGCAACCACGGCATCCTGGTGTGCGGTTCAACGGTCGCCGAAGCCTATGATCTCACCTATTATCTCGAACAGGCCTGCCGCAACCTGGTGCTTGCCTATCAAACCGGCCAGAAGCTCCATGTCATGGCGCCGGCGGTTGCCGAGAAGACCGCTCGGGAATGGGAAGATGACGACGGACAGTTCCTGGTACATTTTGAAGAAATGAAGCTGCTGCTCGACGCCAGCGATCCGTCCTATGCCGAATGAGGTGAGCTTGACGGCAAAGAGAAGGCTGCTACATAGCGCCTGCTCAGGCGATCCGGAGGGGTGGCGGAGCGGTCGATCGCGGCGGTCTTGAAAACCGTTGAGGATGCAAGTCCTCCGGGGGTTCGAATCCCTCCCCCTCCGCCAATATATTGACTTATCTCATTGAATTGGCGGGTTTTTCATATTTTATGCCGATGTGTGCCCTCCCAGGGCAACGAGTTCAGGTTAACGGCGGGCATGATTTTATGACGAGTGGCGGCTGGGCGTGATTTATTGGGCTTGCAACGATTTGGGGGAAGCCATGAATGAAGTCATCACAGCGCGCGCCAAAAGTCTTTTGGAGCATTTTTCGGCGATAGAGGATGATCGCCAGCCGTGCAAGGTGATGTATCCCTTGAGCGAAGTGCTGCTTTTGGTGGTTTGCGCGACCATGGCGGCCTGCGACGACTATGACGACATCGTGTTGTGGGGGGAGAAGCACCTCGATTTCCTGCGCAGCCTGCAAGAGTACCACTATGGCATTGCCTGCGCCGATTGGCTCAGGGTGGTGATGAACCGGATCGGGCCGGAGCTGTTCGCTTCGTGCTTTCTGAACTTCGTGGCCGAGCGCCTGCCTGCCGCAGTGGGCCAGATCGCCATCGACGGCAAGACCTCGAGGCGCAGCCATGACCGCGGGCGCGGCCAGCCTGCACTGCATCTGGTTTCGGCCTACGCGAGCACCCACAGCCTGGTGCTGGGGCAACGGGAGGTGGCGGACAAGTCCAATGAAATCACGGCGATCCCCTTGCTTATCAAGGAGCTTGGCCCGCGTCAGGCGCACTCACCGGCAGCCTGGTCTCAATCGATGCCATGGGTTGCCAATCGGATATTGCCGAAACCATCGTCGATCTCGGCGGCGACTATCTTCTGGCGACGAAAGACAACCAGAAAACCGCCCATGCCGAGATCGAGCTCTATTTTGACGGCGCTCCTGGCCATGAGCTTGAGGTTCTGACGGCGACGGAAAAAGCCCATGGCCGCATCGAGACGCGCCGCCATCTCGTCTCCCAATGCGTTGACTGGATGAGCGGCAAGCGGCGCTATCCCGATGAGCCGCGCTTCAAGGGCCTCAGCACCATCGCCATGATCGAGACGCGTGTCGAAGTGGGTGGCGAAAGCAAAACCGAACGGCGCTGCTATATCTCTTCGCGGGTCTTGACGGCCAAAACCTTCGCGCAAGCGGCGCGCGCCCATTGGGGCATTGAAAACGGCCTGCATTGGGTGCTCGATGTCGAGTTCAAGGAGGACCAGTCGCGTCTCAGGCGTGGCCATGGTGCCAAAAACATGGCCCGCGTCCGCCACCTCGCCCTCAACCTCATCCGCGCCATGCCCGGAAAAACTTCAATCAAGGGAAAGCGAAAACTCGCAACCTGGGATACCAGCTATCTTCTAGCCGCCCTCGCCCTCAAAGCGCATTAACCTGGACTCGTTGCCCCGCGTCAATCAGCATTGAAGATTGACCCAGTATATGCGTCTAAAAGTGACCCACTGTTTGGTGTGATTGAGAGGGCGCCCGGAGGCGAGGCGCGGAGCCGTTTGGCGTAGCGCGAGCCGCATCGACGGAGGGCGCCCTGGGAGGTTTGTCAGGCTCGGTTGTTGAAGCGCCAGCTCTCGTTGCCGGTCTCGACGATGTCGCAGTGATGGGTGAGACGGTCAAGGAGTGCGGTGGTCATCTTGGCATCGCCGAAGACCGATGGCCATTCATTGAAGGTGAGATTGGTGGTGACGATGATGGACGTGCGTGTCAATGGCGGAGACAAAATGTGCAGTGTGGCGGCGTGATAGTGTACCAGTCGGATTGAGAGAAAGGGGCGGCGAAGTCGGCTGCGGTCGCTCTGCGGCGGGCCAGCATGCCGGCCAGCGCCGTTCGAATGATCGCGGCGCGGCGTGATCCGATGCCCGGAACAGACGCCAACCGCCCATCGTGAGCGGCTGTTTCCAGCGCTTCCAGCGTGTCGACATGAAGATGCTCATGGATGAGGCGGGACAATTCAGGGCCGATGCCGGGAATTCTCTGGAACGCAACCTCCGGTTCCAATGCGCCGCGCAGCCGGTCAAGCTGGGACCATTTGCCCGTCATAACTAATTCGTGAATGGCCGCTGCAAGGCACCTACCAATGTGCGGCAGGGTCTTGAGGGCCTCGAGACCCTGGGCGGCAATTGTCCCGATGTCTACATCGAGCTCTTCGACAGCCGTTGCCGCCTTCAGATAGGCAAGAATGCGGAACTGGCTGGCATCCTGCTGGGACAGCAAGGCCTGCTGCCTCGCGCAGGGCTGCCGCTACCGCCGTATTGGTTTCATACCGCATGACAACGCTGTTGCTTATAATTGTACCCGCCGCGTTGGTTGGATTTGATGGATACTCCCCCCGCGAAGCCAAGAGTATGTCCTAAGTCAAATGTTGATCTGGATCAGCGCGGCGGCACTGCCGCTCACTATTGTTTGCCCATAATTTGAATTCGGCCATTTGTGGCTGGAAGGAGGTTCTTTATGGCTCATAAGCGGGTGATGTTTCGCTCCGATGCCCGCGAAAAAGTTCTGCGTGGTGTGAGCCAACTCGCCGATGCGATCCGCGTGACCCTCGGGCCAAAGTCCAAGTCCGTCCTCATTCAGAGGAAGTGGGGTCCGCCGCTGGTTTGCAATGACGGAGTCACCATTGCGAAGGAATTTGACCTCAAGGATCCCGAAGAGAACCTCGGCGCCCAGATGCTGCGCCAGGCTTCTGAAAAAACCGGCGAGGCGGTGGGCGATGGAACCAGCACGGCCGCCATTCTTGCCCATGCGATCTTCGCCGACGGGTTGCGCAATGTGGTGGCTGGCGCCAGCGCCATCGACGTCAAGCGCGGGCTTGAGCGCGCTTCACAGACTGCCGTAGCAGCACTAAAGGCCCAATCACGGCCGGTGGCGACCCGCAAGGAAAAGGCCCAGGTCGCAACCATCTCGGCGCACAACGACCCGGTGATCGGCGAGCTTGTCGCCGATGCCATGGAGCGGGTCGGCAATGAAGGCGTCATCACCGTCGAGGAGTCGAAGACGACTGAAACGGTTTTGGAAGTCGTCGAGGGCATGCAGTTCGATCGCGGTTTCATCTCGCCCTATTTCATCTCCAATGCGGAGAAGATGGAGGCGGTGCTGGAGGATTGCCTTATCCTCGTCTGCGACAGGAAAATCGCCAGCCTCAACGACCTGATACCGCTGCTTGAGCAGGTGGCGAAATCCGCAAAACCGATGCTGGTGGTGGCCGAGGATGTCGAGGGAGAGGCGCTGGCGACGCTGATCGTCAATCACCTGCGCGGCACCTTGAAGAGCTGCGCCGTCAAGGCTCCGGGCTTCGGCGACCGGCGCAAGGCCATGCTTCAGGATATTGCCATCCTCACCGGCGGCCAGCTGATCGCCGAAGAATTGGGCATCAAGCTGGAGGCCGTTACCACCGAGCAGTTGGGCAAGGCCAAGCGTGTCGTCTCCAACAAGGATAACACCACGATCATCGGCGGTGGCGGAGAGCGCCGCGCCATCGATGACAGGATCCTGCAGATCAAGGCGGAAATCGCCAAGACCACCAGTGACTACGACAAGGAAAAACTACAGGAACGGCTGGCGAAGCTTTCTGGCGGCGTTGCCGTCATCCGGGCGGGGGCGCCAGTCGAATCCGAAATGAAGTCCCGCAAGGATGCCCTTGATGATGCCATCAGCTCCACCAAAGCAGCAGTAAGCGAGGGTGTGGTTCCAGGCGGTGGATTGGCGCTACTGCGCTGCATCGATGCCGTGGCCAAGCTTGAAGAAACCATGCAGGGCGATGAGAGGACGGGAGTACAGGTCTTGAAACGCGCCCTTACGGCTCCAGCCCGTCAAATTGCCGAGAATTCCGCGGTTGACGGCGGCGTGGTGATTTCCCGCATGCTGGAAAGCAAGGGGAGTGTCGGTTTCGATGCGGCCCGCAACGAATATGTCGACCTCGTTGAAGCCGGCATTATCGATCCAACCAAGGTGGTGCGCACGGCGCTCGAAAACGCGGTCTCGGTTGCCAGCGTGTTGTTGCTCACCGAGGCCACAATGACCGAGATCGAGGAGCCGGAGAAGGCGCGGATGCCGCAGCTGGAGGGCGCCATGTAGGAAGATCAGTTGCGCCTGACCCAAGCGTCTCCAACCTTCTCGTATTGCCGTTTGACTGCTGACCAGGCAATGCGGTGTGCGATTTCTTCCTGACGCGGATCGTCGCTGTAGCTTTCGTAAGCATGATTGAAAGCCGCACGGAAGATATCCTGGGCATGAACGGGCAAATGCATGCGTATGGCAGGCGGCAACTCATCGTTGGAAGCATAGGGCATGGAATCAATTGCCCGGTGCTACGGGGCCGCATGCGGCAGCCAGCATTTCCGTCACCTCTTCGTCGCTGACTTGGTGAAAGTCCTGGTAAAATGCGCCTATGGCATGGAACGGCTCAGGCTGCTGCAGGCAGACGATTTCATCAACAAGTGGGCGGAGTTCCGCGATCGTATCGCGCGGCGCCACCGGCACGGCCAGAACGAGCCGCTTGGGCTCCCGCCTTCGCAGCGCCTGCAGTGCGGCCTTGACCGTGGTGCCGGTCGCGATGCCATCATCCACTACGATTACCGTGCGGCCCTCAACCGGAACCGGCTGGCGGTCCTTCAGGTAGAGCGCCCGGCGGCGCTCGATCTCGGCCAATTCCTTTTTTGCTGCCCGTTCAATCTCGCCTCTCGCCACACCAGCCATCGACATCACTTCTTCGTTGAACACAAGATCATGTTTTTCACCGTCGACGATGGCGGCCACTGCAAGCTCCGGCTGCCACGGGACACCAATCTTCCGTACCAGCAGAAGGTCGAGAGGAGCCATCAACTCACGCGCGACTTCCACGGCAACCGGAACGCCTCCCCGCGGGAGCGCAAGAACGACTGGACGCTTGAAACCGAATTCCGCCACCCGCTTTGCCAGCAGGGCGCCAGCCTGGGAGCGCGATAGAAATCCTGCGAATTTCATTGTAGCCTCCCAGCAGATCAGCTGCGGCTTACTTGTTCTCGATTCTGCTGTTCACGGCCGCGAATATCAGATGACCGCCCTTCCCGGCTCCAACCAAGGGTGCCGCAAAGACCTCAATCAACCGAGTAGTTCCAGCAGGGCCGGCAATCTCGAACATGGCCGAATATGGTTCCATCTTTTCGGCTACGAGTTCCAACAATCTTCGCACTCTCACGGCTGCCCGCTTCTCGGCGGCTTCAAGGGGCTCACCATCTTTGATGCCAAGAACTGAAACAGCCTCGGCGCCGGCGCTGCTTACAACCCAATGCTGGGTCCCATTGCTCGTCAGGCGGGCAACAAAACTCCGCGCCAGGAACTCGCCCGGCATTGCTTTGATCGTGCTTTCAACCGGCGCGACCTTACCAGCGCGCATATCCTGCCAGTGATCGGCAATACGCCGCAACGCTTCATCCGTCGGATAAGCTGCATCGATCCGCGTGAACAAGCGGACCAATGGTTCCGTCAAGGGATCTAGGACACTCATATCACCTTCACCTCTTAAATTATTAAATGACCCCCGCCATCGGTGGCGTCATTGATCCTCGTCAAGCCACATGATTTTCAGGAGCCGCCGTTTACTCCGGGTTCCTGATCATAAATTACACTTGAATTGTGCCCGTTCACGGCCGATTCTCTGGCAATCGCGAGCCCAGGAGGACAACGCATGCAGTGGTCGATAACGGTTGGACGCATTGCCGGAACGGCTATCCGCATTCATCTGACGTTTCTGATCTTTCTCCTGTGGATAGGTATTAGCGACTACTTGGTGGGTGGACTGCCGGCGGCATGGTCGGCCATACTCTTCATTGTGCTGATCTTCGTCTGCGTCGTGGCCCATGAGTTCGGCCACATCCTCACCGCGCGCGGCTTCGGCGTGAAAACCCCGGATGTGACATTGCTGCCGATTGGCGGCGTGGCCAACATGGAACGGATTCCCGACGATCCCCGCCAGGAACTGGTAATCGCCATTGCCGGGCCAATGGTCAACGTCGCAATTGCCACTATTTTGATCGTGGTGGGTGGATTCTCGATCGCCGGGCTGGCTTCCGCAGGCCTCGAAACGGCGCCGCTTGTGCAACGTCTGGCGTTCGTCAACATTGCCCTTGTTGTCTTCAATCTGGTTCCCGCCTTTCCGATGGACGGGGGACGGGTGCTCCGCGCCCTGTTGTCAATGCGCCTCGGACCCCAGCGATCGACCGCGATTGCAGCAAAGCTCGGTCAGGCCTTCGCTTTCCTCTTTGTGCTGGCGGGCCTGTTTGTAAACCCCATGCTGATTTTCGTGGGCATGTTCATTTACGTCGCCGCCGTATCCGAACAGCAGGCCAGTGCATTTCGCGGGCTCACCCACGATCTCAAGGTCCATCACGGAATGGAAAAGGGGGTGCGAAGCCTGGCGGCGAATGCGCTGCTGCCCGATGCGGTCGAAGCCTTGCTTGCCACCGCGCAGCGGGTTTTCCCGGTTGTCGACGAGCAAAACCATCCGGTCGGCCTGTTGGATCGCGAAGACATGTTGCACAGCCTCAAGCAGAAGGATACCGGTATTGCCGTCTCGTCGATCATGCGCACACCTCCCGTAATCCAGGAGAATTCTTCGCTCGAAACAGCTGTGATGGAAATGAACCAGCAGGGTCTCAGATCCCAGATTGTCGTCGATGAGGGCGGCAGGCTATCCGGCTTGCTGACCTTCGAAAATATCGCGGAAATGATGATGATAAAGACAGCCGATCCCCAATGGAAGTTCGCCGGGTCCCCGAGGCGTTGATCCCGGATCGGCCTACTTCTTGCCCGGGTTCCTGCGCTGGCGCATGCGCTGCCGGCAGGGCCACTTTAAGCCGCCTGAGTTGTGGTGACCCTAGTAACGGAGATCCTGGTCGTGCTCTTGTTGCGAACCCAAACCATTGCCTGGCGCATCAGTAAGGAAAAAAGCACCAACCACGTGTTTGACCCGCATCAAGTATGGGTGACATGGAAAGCGCTAAACGATCGAAATGCGGCTGTTTATTCTTCATGGTTCCGACCAGCTTGGCATGGATATCGCGCGTGTCTTGGCAAAGGACATCGATCCCCATGAAGAGCGCGATTTCCCGGACGGCGAACACAAGGCGCGCCCGCTTGTCAGCATACGGGGCGAGGATGTCTATGTGCTGAATAGTTTGGCCAGCGGCGATGGTGTGACAGTAAATGACCGGCTCTGCAAATTGCTGTTCTTCCTGGCGGCCTGCCGCGAAAATGGCGCCGGACGAGTAACGGCAATCGTCCCTTATCTGGCCTATGCCCGCAAGGACCGGCAGACCAAGGCCCGCGATCCGCTGACCACGCGCTATGTAGCGCAATTGTTCGAGGCGGTTGGAGTCCAACGGATCGTGACCCTCGACGTCCACAACATCGCCGCTTTCCAGAACGCCTTCCGCTGCGAGAGCGTGCATATCGATACCCGCAAGCTGTTCGTCCCGGTCATCACCCGGTTAGCGGGAGGATTGCCGGTTACCATTTTCTCGCCCGACAGCGGTGGCATAAAACGCGCGCAATTGCTCGCCGATATGCTCGAGGCAGAATCCAAAGTGGAAGCCGGTTTCGGCTTCATGGAAAAACGGCGGAGCCGCGGCATCGTTTCAGGCGGGCTATTCGCAGGCGAGGTTTCGGGATCGGCCGTCTTCATCGTCGACGATCTGATCAGCACCGGCGGCACGATGCTGCGGGCCGCGCTCGCCTGCCGCCAACGGGGCGCCAAAGCGGTTTATGCGATTGCCGCCCACGGTCTGTTTGGCGCCGGGGCAGAAGCCATCTTCGACAGTCCGGCGATTGACAGAATTGTGGTGACCGACAGCGTGGCTTCAGCGGTGCACGCCAAGACCAATCATCAAAATGCACGGATCGAGATTGTGCCTGTTGGTCCGTTGATCGGTGAAGCGATCAGGCGGCTCCATTCACATGGGTCGATCTCGGAGCTTCTCGGGACCGAAGATTGAACAATTCACGCTGTGCTTGCTGGATGTAGCGTATGGCAAGCGGCTGCCATTTTTCCGCCTTGCGCACGGGTTTCTCCAAGAGGTGCACGATGCACAGCCGTGCCCTTAGCAGCATCCGAAATCCGCCGTAGAGTGCCATGAGCTTCTGCGACGGGCGTTTTGGGCAATGGCGCTCCAGTGCTGCCAAGAGTACAGCTCCGATCCATGACGCTCCCAGCATCTCGCATTCCAGACCGAGGTAGTTGATTTCATCATAGGGATCGACAATTCGCATTGAGCGATTGAATTCAAGACAGTCGATGATCTGGGGCGGTTGGTTGAGACAGACATGCTCGGGCCTGAGATCGCCGTGGCCCTCGACGAAGCCGCCACCAGTTGCGCGCGCTTCGATCTCGGGCCGCAGTTGCTTCAGTAGACCGTCGACAGCATCCAACGCCTCGATCGACTGCGCGCCCAGCTGGAATTCCGGCCGCAACAGTTCAGAGCGATTGATCCGCTGCTGCTCGGCAATATAGTTCAGGTAGACCTGACCCTCCGTTGTCACCGGGGCGCAGCTTGCATAGAAATCGGCGAGCACTTTTGCGATTTTCTCGATCTCGGCGGACGCCACATTCCCGGCACGGATGCGTTCATCGAGCATATCGGTTGCCGGCAGGCGCTCCATCTCCACCAGCCAGTCGACAATGCGGCCGATCTTGCCCAGATTGAATTGTCCGGACCTGTCGCGGCGAAGAGTAGTGACCCCCAAATACGTCTCGAAGGCAAGCCTCCGGTTAAGGCGCAGTTCCTCCTCGCAATAGTGTCGCCTCCGGTTGATTGTACTGAAGTTCAGGATTGTTTCCTTAACCGGCTTCTTGAGTTTGAACACCCGGTTGTCGGTCAGAAATATCCATGAGCGATGGGTTTCACGTGTTTCGACGTTCCGTGTCGAGTGGTCATAGGCCGCTGTACTGGCCAAATAGCTCACCTTGGCCGCCAGGTTACTTGACTGCCGCAGACTGATCTTTCCGCGGAGGTGGCACCCCACTATCGCTCACGCGCTCCTTCGTCTTCTTCAACGGCAGCGAGGTCGAGAATGGCTTTGACTTTGCCCTGCGGCTGATGGCGCACTGGCATTGCTTCGCCTTCGCCAGCCAGCCACATGGCGGCCTCTTCGACTTCGGCGGCACTCGGAGCAAGCGCCATGATGGCCGACACCGTGGAAGCGTCGAGATCTCCCAACAGCCGCCGCAAATCGCCCGGCGTGGCAGCAATCACCGCCGCCGCCTGCTTTGAACTGTTCATTGCTTTCTCCTTTTTTGATGACCGCCAGCAAAGACGAACTGAGGAACCAAATGCGATTGCTCAGTGCCGTTTTTCAACGACATCACGGGGAAACGAACCTTGACCCTGATCAATGCCGATTGATGAATATAAGCAGTAATGGTCCAAAGAGTGCATAGGCTTGGAACCCGCCGAGCAATATGACGCAAATAGATGACAAAGAGAGCGCGGCAAACATTGTCAGGAGGCAGCTTTGCAAACACCGGTGCAGATCGACTTCAAGGGGTTCAATGCCGTCGAATCCCAGAGAACGGCGATCAGTAAACATCTCGCCGAACTTGAAAGCATGTTTGACCGCATTGTCGCAGGGCGGATTGCCATCAGGGGGCCGGGAAAACATCACATCACCGGTGGACCCTATGAGATATCGGTAAGGCTGAAGCTGCCTGACGGCCGCGAAGTCGACGTCTCGCGCGCGTCCGGCGCCGACGAACGATACTCCGATTTCGACTTTGCGCTGGGCGATGCATTCAGGCGCGCGCAACGGCAGCTCCGCGACCAGGTTGAACGTATGCAGGGAGAAGTCAAATCAACTACCGAGCAGCCAGTTGGCAAAGTAGCACGGCTGCTCGAGGACCATGGGTTTCTCGAATCCGATCAGGGCCAGGAGATCTACTTTCACCGCAACAGCGTTCTCAATGGATCCTTCGCCAAGTTGAGGCTGGGAATGAGAGTGAATTATGTGGAAGAACAAGGCGAGAAGGGCCCTCAGGCAAGCACGGTGAAACTCTTGGGGAAACACGGTCTGCGCTGATTGTGACAGCACAATTGAAAACCCAGTTGCTCACGTCGCCTTGCTCACCCGCGTTCTGCCGCAATGGCCAGACCCGTACCTTCGTCAGCAATTTAGTACACCGATATTGATTGGCATCAATGTGGGGATTGCAGGGACGTTGTAACCATATCTTTTAAGATGGAGAATGTCATGGCAATCACTCACGCGATTCCCGTCCATTCGGCCGACATGGAGAAGTCAGGGCGCCTGGGTCTCGGTTCGCTGACGGCTCTTGTGGTGGGTTCCATGATCGGCGGCGGTGTTTTCAGCCTGCCGCAAAACATGGCGAAGGGCGCATCACCTGGCGCTGTCATCATCGGCTGGCTGATCAGCGGTGTTGGCATTCTCGCGCTGGCCTTGGTCTATCGCGGCCTAGCCCAGCGCAAGCCGGCGCTCGATGCGGGGCCCTATTCCTACGCGCGCGCCGGCTTTGGCGACTTTGTCGGGTTCAACAGCGCGTGGGGCTATTGGCTGAGCGCCTGGCTCGGCAACGTCTCCTATGCCGTGCTGATTTTCGGAGCCCTCAGCTATTTCATTCCGGTCTTTGGGGCCGAGGGAAACACCTGGCAGGCTATACTGGGGGCATCGGTTTTGCTCTGGGCGATCCACGCGTTGATCCTGATCGGCGTGCGACAAGCGGCCATCGTCAATGTCGTGACAACCATTGCCAAGCTGGCGCCGTTGTTCATTTTTATTGTGGCGCTCATTCTGGTATTCAATTTGCCGTCCTTTTCCATCGATTTCTGGGGGAAGGACACTCCGAGCCTGGGCAGCATCATGGATCAGGTGAAAGGTACCATGCTGGTGACATTGTGGGTCTTCATTGGCATCGAGGGCGCAAGCGTTGAGTCCGCGCGGGCCGACAACCGCGGCAACATCGGAACCGCCACGCTACTCGGTTTTGCAGTCGCATTCGGTGTCTATGTGCTGGTGTCCTTGCTGTCCTTTGGCGTGATGTCGCAAGGCGAGTTGGCGGGGCTTCCGACGGCGGCTTCGTTGGCAGACGTGCTTGAAAAGGCCGTAGGCCCATGGGGTTCGGTTCTGATCCGTGTTGGCCTCGTTGTTTCGGTGGCCGGTGCATTTCTGAGCTGGACGCTGTTCGCAGCTGAAATTCCTTATCGAGCTGCGCGCGAGGGCATGATGCCGGCGTTTTTTGCAAGTGAAAATGCTACTGGCTCGCCGGCGGGCGCACTGTGGATCACCAACATTCTGGTGCAGGTGTTCCTGATCGTGACGCTCTATGCGAATGCCACCTATCTCGCGCTCTTCTACATGTCTGCGACGGCCATTCTGGTGCCCTATGTCCTGTCCGGCGCCTATGCCGTGAAGCTGGCGCTGACTGAGGAAGGACAGAAGGCGGGTCTTCTTGTCGGCCTGATTGCGACCATCTATGGCGCCTGGCTGGTCTATGCCGCCGGACCCAACTACCTGTTGATGGCGGCACTGCTCTATGCGCCGGGTATTCTTATCTACTGGTGGGCGCGTAACGCTCGCGGTGAAAAAGCCTTCACCGCCGCGGAAGCGACAATCGCACTCGCCATCGCGGTTGCAGCTGGTGTTTCGGCCTATCTGATCTGGACCGGTGCCATCAGCCCCGTATGACAACTAATGGAGACTACGATGATCAATCCCAAGAAACCCGCCCGCGTCGTTATCATGGGTGCGGCTGGCCGTGACTTCCACAATTTCAATACTGCCTTTCGTGACAATGCCGACTACCGCGTTGTGGCATTCACGGCTGCGCAGATTCCCGGCATAGCCGGCCGGCGTTATCCTGCGGTACTTGCTGGCAAGCTTTATCCCGAGGGTATTCCGATTCTGGACGAGAATGATCTGGCGACAATCTGCCGCGATAATAAGGCCGATCAGGTGATCTTTGCCTATAGCGACGTCGAGCATCAGACAGTCATGCACAAGGCTTCGATCGCTCTCGCGGCGGGAGCCGACTTTGCGCTGCTTGGCCCCAACCGCACGATGATCACCTCGAAACTGCCGGTCATTGCGATTTGCGCGGTGCGCACCGGGGTCGGCAAGTCGCAAACCACGCGCTGGCTCGGAAAGAAATTGCAGGCCCTCGGCATCAAGGCGGCGATTGTGCGCCATCCCATGCCCTATGGCGATCTCGCGAAGCAGGCGGTGCAGCGCTTTGCCAAGATGCGCGATCTTGATGATGCCAACTGCACCATCGAAGAACGCGAAGAGTATGAACCGCACATCGCGGCAGGCAATGTCGTGTTCGCTGGCGTCGACTATGAGGCAATCCTCCGCAAAGCGGAGGCAGAGGCACAGATCGTGCTGTGGGATGGCGGCAACAATGATTTTTCGTTCTACAAGCCCGATCTCCATATCGTCATGGTCGATCCGCTGCGGCCTGGTCATGAAACCACTCATCACCCGGGTGAGGCCGTCCTGCGCATGGCTGATATCGCGGTGGTCGCGAAAACCAATTCTGCCGCCAGCGCCGACATTCAAAAGGTCACTGACAATATCAGGCGCCTGGCGCCCGCTGCCCAAATCGTGCGGGCCGCGTCGTTGGTCACGCTTGATGATGAAGCGGGCGTTCGCGGCAAGCGGGTGATCGTTGTCGATGATGGGCCGACCATTACCCATGGCGGCATGGCCTATGGCGCAGGCTATGTGGCTGCCAGCCAAGCCCACGCAGCGGACATCGTCGATCCGCGGCAATGGGCGGTTGGCGATATCGCCGAGGTCTATAAGAAGTTTCCGCACATCGGCAAGGTGCTTCCGGCCATGGGCTATTCTCCGCATGAACTGGCCGATCTCGAGCGTACCATCAACAACGCCGTAGCCGATGTTGTGGTGGCGGGAACGCCCATTGATCTCGCCCGGTTGATGAAACTCAACAAGCCGGTTATCCGGGCGCGCTATGAATTTGCCGAGGCTGGAGGGCCAACGCTTGCCTCGCACATCGACGCTTTTCTCCAGCAGCGCAAGTTGGCCGCGGCAAAAGACTTTGCGGCATGAAGGCTGTGTCTTTTGACCAAGGGCCTCCATAACCGCAGCCTGCTGACGCTCAAGGATTTGTCTCCAGATGAAATCCGCCTGCTTCTGACACTTGCTGCCGAACTCAAGGCAGCCAAGCGGGCAGGCACCGAGCAGCAGCGGCTCAAGGGCAAGAACATTGCGCTTATCTTTGAAAAGCCATCGACCCGCACCCGCATTGGCTTTGAAGTCGCGGCCTATGACCAAGGTGCTCACGTCACGTATCTGGGGCCGGCCGGCACACAGATCGGCGAAAAGGAGACGATCAGAGACACGGCGCGCGTGCTTGGACGGCTTTACGATGCGATCGAGTATCGCGGCTTCGGCCAGGCCGTGGTTGAGGAACTTGCTCGCTACGCCGGTGTGCCCGTCTACAATGGCTTAACCGATGAATTTCATCCGACCCAGGTCTTGGCCGATTTGCTCACCATGCAGGAGCATGTAGAAAAGCCGCTGCGGCAGATGAGTTTCTGCTATCTCGGCGATGCCTCGCATAATATGGGCGACTCGTTATTGGTGGGTGGCGCAAAAATGGGCATGGATGTGCGGCTGTGTGCGCCGGGCGAGCTATGGCCTGCCAAATCGCTCATCACCTATGCTGAAGACGTGGCACGGGCGACCGGCGCCAGCATTAAACTGACGGAAGATACAGCCGAGGGGGTGAAGGGCAGTGATTTTCTGTACACGGATGTGTGGCTTTCGATGGGTGAGGCGGAGGAGAAATGGGCTCAGCGTATCCAACTGCTAAAACCCTATCAGGTGAATGCAAGGACGATGGCGCTCACGGGCAATCCGAGCACAAAATTCATGCACTGTCTTCCGGCCTTCCACGATTCCGGAACCCAAGTGGGCGCTTTGATCAAGAAGAACTTTGGCCTCGACGCCATGGAAGTGACGGACGAGGTGTTTGAATCGGCTGCCTCCATTGTCTTCGATCAGGCCGAAAACCGCATGCATACCATCAAGGCCCTGTTGGTTGCCACAATTGGTGGATGAGCATGCGCGTGGTTATCGCCCTTGGCGGGAATGCGATTCTGAAGCGAAATGAGGCGCAGACCATCGCTAATCAGCGCCGCAACGCGCAAAGCGCCGCGAAGGCAATTGCTGAGGTAATTGTGGCGGGACATCAAGTCGTCATCACCCATGGCAATGGCCCGCAGGTGGGATTGATGGCGCTACAGGATGAGGCCTATGACCCCGCCCTGGCCAGCCCGCTTGATGTTCTGGGTGCTGAAAGCGAAGGGATGATCGGTTATCTGATCGAGCAGGAATTGATCAATGTTGTGGGAGTGGGCGGTATGGCGGTAGCGCTGCTCACGCGAATTGAAGTCGATGAGACCGATCCTGCATTCGGCAACCCGTCAAAGCCCATCGGCCCGGTTTATGACAAGCGGCAAGCGGATGAACTGGCAGCAAAGCGCGGCTGGGCTCTGATGCCCGATGGAGCACACTTCCGCCGTGCTGTCGCATCGCCGCTTCCCATACGCATTCTGGAAATCGATGCCATACGGCTGCTGGTCAACCACGGCATTACGGTCATCTGCGCCGGTGGTGGCGGTATTCCGGTATTCCGGCGGAGCAACGGTCATTACTGTGGTGCCGAGGCAGTGATCGACAAAGACCGCGCAAGCTGTCTTCTGGCGCGTGAGCTGGGTGCCCAGGCATTGTTGATGCTCACCGATGTGGACGGTGTCTATCTCGGTTGGGGAACGCAGAATCAGAAGCTTCTGCGTCACGCCACACCCATTCAGATGAGGGCCCACCGGTTTGCCCCGGGCAGCATGGGGCCGAAGGTTGTTGCCGCCACTGACTTCATCTTTGCCGGAGGAAATATTGCCGGGATTGGCAGATTGGAGGATGCGCTTGCCATACTGGAAGGGAGCGCCGGCACATCGATCGTGGCCTCCGATTGAGCGAAATCAATGCAGTTCTGCCAGCCGCAGCGTAGCTAAGAGGCTTTCAACTGGGAGATCGAAAGTCATGATTATTCGCACAATTCGTATGCTTGGCTTGGTTGCTGCAATTGCCCTTCCTACCAGTCTGGCAACACCAGCATTTTCCGACGAGGATGAAGGCTGGTTTTGGGGCCGTGGCATGATGGGCCAGTGGTTTCGCGGAGAAATGATGGGTCGCGGCATGATGGGCGGCTGGGAAAACGGCATGATGATGGGGCCGCGATTCAGCGAACAACGCCTTGCGGCCCTCAAGAAGGAACTCGAAATCACCGATGCTCAAGCAAAAGCATGGGATGTGTATGTAGCGGCGATCAAGTCGTCGTCTCAATCGATGCGGGACTTGCACCTTCAGATGATGAGTGCTGCGGATCCGGCAACCTTGCCCGAACGCCTGAAAATCAACCAGGATATGATGGAAGCGCGGATTGAAGTGATGAAGTCGACGAGCACCGCCACTCTCACCTTATATGAAACACTCAGCCCAGAGCAGAAGAAGAAAGCCGATGAACTCATACTCGGCATGGGCATGATGTAGCTCCCGCAGCCGGGGGCAGGGCAGGCTTTGCGGCCTGCCCTGGACACAATTCAGTTGATGGTAATCCGGTCATCGACTGCGATGACGCCCGGTGCTGACCAAGCGGTACGCGCCGCAAGGTCGCGCTCATACCAGGCCTTGACCTTGCCATCGAGCACGACTCGGCCCTCAAGCACAGCCACCTTAATCGAGTTGGCCTCCACTTCGGCATTGCGTTTGAGCGCCGTCTCAATTCTCTCCTTGATGTCGGCGGCACGAACCTGCGGCCGGGCCTTAACGGTAATTTCGTTGGACAGCCCCTTGACGCCGCTCAGTTTGCGAACGGCAGCCTCGGCGTCGTCACGCTGATAGTACCAGTCGACCTCGCCAGTCAGTGTTACAAACCCTTGCTGCAGTTTGATCTGAATCTTGTCCTTCGGAATGGTTGAATCCCAGGCAATTACGTCCAGGGCGCGTTTGGCGATCTGGTCGTCGGCGGTTTTCTTGTCATCGGGGAACCGTACTTCGATTTCCTCGGCGATGGCGCGCACGCCTTTCACCCGTTTCGCCGTTTTCTCCGCCTTGACCCGTTCGGTGTAGCTGCCTACATGACCGGTCAGTGTCACAACCCCGTCGGCGACGGTGACACCAATATGCTTGGCATCGATGCTTGGTTCCCATTCCAGTTCCGCCATAACGGCGTCTCTCAATGTCTTGTCACTCATGTGAAATCTCCTTGCTGATGGCGAGCCGCGCGAAACGGTCACCTTTAGCTTTCAGTCTAGGCGACATTTACGATCGGTGATTTGAGTTCGATCAAACCGGTACAAATATTGGACGGTGAGTAATGGCGCAAGCGCCGGCAGCAGCAATTCAACCAGGTTGCCGTGAAATTGCGCGGCCAAGCTTTAGCTTTCCGCTAAGTTGATTGCACTGGGATTTCATAGGTTTTCACGTTGTGCCCGCTTCGTTCGAGCAGAATCCGTGTGGCAGACACCGGTTGTGCCGACGTTTGCGAACAAACGATTAGGCCGACCGCGGCTTTGTTGATTTGCTCTGCAAATGCATGGCAGTGTTTTCCAGAACCGGCGATTTGCCGTTGAAAATGTATTCAATTCCGGTCACTTGCAACGCTGATGTAAAGGCTGGGGCCTGCTTTGCATCGGTCGTAATGTGGGGAGGATTTGGGGCGGCAATCGCTCGTTTTCTCAGCCACCCGCATGCTCGCATGGCGTTCAAATGGTCGATGGCTGGTTTGCTGGTGCTTTCACTTGTGCCGGTGTTTTGGTAGCAATTTGCGCTGCCGATGAATTAGGCGAGGTGAGCCATTGCATCCTCGGTGAGCAACGCCGGTTCGCCCAGGCCGGTGGGCAGCTTCTGTTTCGTCTGGTCAGCAAGCTTCATGAACGCACATCCATCATCTTGACCACCAATACCAGCTGGCGCTTCAAGAACCGCAACTGAATCCACTTCCATAAGGCGCCCTCCGGCGATGCGGCTCGCGCTACGCCTGACGGCTTCACGCATCGCCTCCGGGCGCTCTCTCACATCCACAACTACGGGGTCACTATTGGGCGCGAAATGGGGGTCGCAGTTCGAAGCGAATTGACAGCTATCCTGCTGACGATGATCGCGCAGGTGAAGGCCAAGGGGTTCGAGGGCGAAAAGCTGGTCCGTGAACTGGCGATTCCGGCCAAGGCGGAGCAGTACGAGGAAGAAGGGTTCAAGTACCACCCCGACCTTGGATTCTCAGTGCAGGGGCAGTCGGCGTCGGACTGTTGGAAGGAGGTGGACCGGCTCGCCAAGAAGTGGCGCATTCCGGTCTCGGTGGAGTTCCGGTGGCGGCAGAACCCGAAGGCGCAGCACCCCGGCCGTTCTGGCGTACTGCGCTCGGAAAATGCGTAGAGCTGACACTACACACCGCCGGGTCGCGGGTAACAAGGAGCCGGCGTGGGACACGCTCGTCACCCTCTACCATGCTGCTACGACGTCGCGGCGATCCGGCAATATGAAAAGCAGGAGGCAGCAATGACCAGTGAAATCTCGGAACGCACTATGCTCGTCGCGCTACCTGAAAGCGTGGTCGGCGCGTTACTCCAGATGCATGCTTCCCTCAATGCGGGTCTGGCGGATTCCCTTCAGAGCTTGATTGCAGGTTCAACAAACGAACCTGCGAAGTGTGATCACGAGCCGAACGCAAAAGCGTGCTCGATGCTGCAAGCCGGGAAGTATTCGGCCGAGTTCCTCGGCACGACGCTTGCCGCATGGACCCTGCCCGAGATATTCGCCAAGGTCGTAGATCTGACTGCGGACGTTGCGCCGGAAGCTCTCGATAAGCTCGCTGCGATGTGTGCTAGCAAGAGACGATTTGTGGCCCGCAATCTGGAAGCAATCCAACCAGGACGCCCCGACCTTGCTGTCATGCAGACCGCGTCCGGCTGGTGGATCAGCAAAAATATCGGTCAGGAAGACCTCAAGCGAGCGCTCCTGGCGTTGGCGCAAGCCGCTGGCCTTAGCTTCGGTGAGGACGTGAAGTTCCCAACACCCCTGGGCTTCGGTGTACATCCAAACACCTAATTATCGTGTAGGGTTGTAGCGCAGACGTAGTGCTCATCATCGTCGGGTGTGGCCCGCCATTGTCTGGCCGATGCAATTCCGGCTTCAGACGGTTTCCAGCCGATACCTTGCTGCGCTGGCGAGGAAAGCGGACCTGGTGAGGCCGCGCCGGGCGGCCTCTGCATCGATGGCCTCCAGAAGGCCCGCGTCAAAAGTGAGATTGGCGCGAACGGTGCGGCCTGCGTCGAGCACCACGGGGATGATGACGGCGGCTTCATTGCTGGCGGCATCGATTTTCCCGGTTTTGAGGATTTGCGCCATGGTGCGCGCCTTGGGAGCAGCCTCGCCCTTGGCTTCGCGATGAGCTAACCACTCCCGCGCGGCCGACATGGCGTCGGCAATGGCCGCTTCCGGAGAAGCGCCGCCGCCATAGCAGCCTGGCAGGTCCGGAATGCGGACACCATAGGCCTTGCCGCTGCCATCGAGAATGCCGACATACTGAGCCATCAAATCCATCCTGCTTTCTTTGCAATATCGCGTGCCACGCCGGGTGAAAGCTGCCGGTGGCGCGGCACAATCAAGGTCAACCCGAGGCGGGAGGGATGCTCGAATTTGTCATGGCGTCCGCCACGCACTTTGCGCCAGCCTTCACGCTCCAGCCGGGCAATGACTTTGCGGGTGTTGGTTTCATTGCCCATGGACGGCTACATACGCTTGCGGACGGCAGAAGTCAATCTCGAATGCGCATTATAATGCACTGAATGTTACGTTCCGGCTACGAGTTTCACCCCCATATGCCAGCGAATTCGGCGCGCAAAATTCCCCCGCGTGGCCGATGCCGTAATCAGTCTCTCGACCTCCCGGCCACTGGCAGAATGCCTACCAGCGCTAGAGTTAGCCACAGGGGCGTGGGGTCGGTGAACCAACCCAGCAGACCGGCCAGATCCGAGAGCAGTGACTAAAATTTCTCCATTATCTCCCCCCGCTTCATTGCCACTCCGCCCTCGCAATACTGCCTGGATTCGCGTCATACGGCTATTGGCCGCGGTAACCTCCTTTCCGAGTTTGACTTGAGTCAAAGCGGCACCCACAGCCCGGCGGCAGCATCCGCCGCTGTTTGACGATTGTGCGGATGGCTGTTTCGGAGGAAGCAATGACTGGTTTTGAGACGCTCTACTTGCTGGTAGCGATTGCCGCAGTGGTCATTTTTGCGATGACCTTGGCATATCAATCGTGGCGTCAAAGCCAGTAGGGCTCACGCGGGCCGCCCGCGGACCTCACGGCTCGCGCATCATGTGGGCGACCTGGTCGGTAAAGGGTCTTAGGAAATAGCTTAACGGCGTCTGGGCGGCGGTCTGGATAAAGGCCTCGGCCGGCATGCCCGGTTTCAGTTTCTTGCCTTCGAGTTTTGCAAGTTCGCTTGCGGGAATACGCAGGCGGAGCGAATAGAATGGCGGGCTATCCACCGCCATGCGGGAGGTGTCGGCCGAGACCTGGGTTACTTCCGCTCCCAGTTCCGGTGTCATTCGGGCACTGAAGGAGGGGAAGCGAATATGGGCCTTCTGCCCAACTTCAACCTTGTCGATGTTCTGCGGTTGGACCTGCGCCTGCAGGATCAGCTCATCGGCATCCGGCACGATTAGCATCAGGGTTTCGGCGGGGGAAATGACGCCACCGATAGTGTGCAGCGCCAGCTGATAGACGTCGCCACCGATGGGCGCCTTGATGGCGGTGCGGCTCAGCTTGTCGCTAATGGCGAGTTTGCGCTCCTGCATTTCAGCGACGCGGGCTTCGGCATCGCGCAAATCGGTCAGAGACTGCGTCCGGCTTTCATCGTCGACCTGCAGGATGGCCAGCCTGATCTCGCCGGTCCGGCTCGCCGCCCCTGCCTTTCCGGCGATAAGCTCGCCGCGGTTGCCTTCGAGACGGGCCTGCTCGCGCCGCATTGCGAGTACCCGGCTCAAGGGCACCAGACCCTTGTCGAGCAGCTTCTGCAGGCCTTGCAATTCGCGTTTGATCAGTTCGACCTGGCGGTCGTTGGAGGCGACCTGTGAATCCACGCCGCCGATTTGCTTGGTCAGCTCGTCGATCTGCTGCAGCAGCTGATCCTTCTTGCCATTGACAGCCGCGCGCCTCGACTCGAACAGGCGCTTCTGGCCTGCCATGACCTTGGCGACATCCGGTTCGTTTTGGCGGGCCAGCAGTTCGTCAGGAAATTCAACGGTTGCGGCATCATCGCGCTGGGCTTCCAGCCGTGCCCGCCTGGCCAGGTTTTCCACCAGAATGCCGTCAACGATGCCAAGTTCGGCTCTTGCCTCGGTGTCGTCGAGAATGACCAGATCCTGTCCGGATTTGACGCGGTCGCCGTCGTTCACCATGATCTTGCGGACGATGCCGCCTTCCTTGTGCTGGATGCGCTTGGTGTTCGACTCGACGATGATGACCGCGGGGGCAATGACCGCGCCATTGAGCGTGGTGACAGCAGACCAGGTGCCAAATACGCCGACCATCACAAACACCGAGAGGTAGCCGGCGGTCTGAAAGCGGCGGATGGATCTATCGGTGTTGAGCTGTTTCATCGGATTAGTTCCGTTCGGCGCTGAGCGGAGGGTGAATCTGCTCGACATTGCCTTGCGCTGAGGTGGGCCGCATCAGAACCTTGCGCATGATCTCGTCGCGCGGACCGATGGCCGCGGCCTTGCCGTCGTTCAGCACTAGCATTTTGCCGATTGCCGCAAGCGCGCTCGGCCGGTGTGCAATAATAACGACGGCAGCACCGCGCGCAAGCCCGGTGCGGATGGCGTGGTCAAGGGCCGCTTCGCCTTCGGCATCGAGATTGGAATTGGGTTCATCGAGCACAAAGAGTACGGGATCGCCATACATCGCCCGGGCAAGCGCCATGCGCTGCCGCTGGCCAGCTGAAAGGCGCGAGCCATTTTCGCCCAAGGGCGTGTTGTAGCCATCCGGCAGCCGCATGATCATGTCATGGACATTGGCCAGCTTGGCGGCTTCCACCACCTTGTCCGGTTGGGCATCGGGATCGAAGCGCGCGATGTTCTGCATCACCGTGCCGTCGAACAATTGAACGTCCTGGGGCAGATAGCCGATCAGCTTGCCGAGATCGTCGGGATCGCGCTGATCGAGAGTGGCCCCGTCGATGCGGACGGCCCCGCGTGTCGGTGGAGTGATGCCGACAAGGGCGCGCGCGAGTGTCGATTTTCCGGCGCCGGTCGGGCCAATCACACCAATGCCTTCGCCAGGCCCCACGCTGAAAGTCAATCCCTGCAGCAGCGGCTTGTCGGTGTTGGGAAGTTGTACAAAAAGGTTTTCGACATCGAGTTTGCTTTGTGGCCTGGGCAGGGCCATCCGCTGAGGGCGAAGCGGTACCGATTTCAGCAGGTTGATGAGACGCTCGCGGGCTTTGCGGAAACCCAGGAACTGCTGCCAATTGGCGACCGCCTGTTCGACCGGGGCAAGTGCCCGCGACATGATGATCGAGGCGCCGATCATGACGCCGGCTGTCACTTCCTGCTGGACTGCCAGATAGGCGCCGAGCGCCAGAATTCCCGACTGGATCATCAGGCGCAGGACACGCGATGCGGCACCGAGGCCGCCGCCGGCGTCATTGGCGACGGTCTGGTGGTCGAGTGCCGTCTGCTGGAGTTCCGCCCAGCGGTCGCGCAAGGTGCCGACCATGCCCAAGGCGTGTAGCGCCTCGGCATTGCGGCGGCCCTCGTCGGTCATGGCCGAGGCCTTGATCGTTGCGCGTAGCGCATCGGCCATGGGTTCGCGAGTGCGCCGTTCCGACAGGACCGCCAAGGCGAAGATTGCAACAGCCGCGAAGAACGAAGCAACGCCGAGCACCCAATGCATCAGGAATATAATTCCGAGATAGACCGGCACCCACGGCATATCGAGAAAGGCGAAGGGGCCCTGCCCCGACAAATACTGGCGAACCATGGTGAGGTCATGGACCGGCTGGGCGCCGACCCCTGGCGTCCGGCGTAGCGCATGGGTGGTCACCACGTCGAACACCCTGTCACGCAGGGATTCCTCCACTCGCCGGCCAATGCGAACCATCAGACGGGCACGAAGGAATTCCATGAAGCCGTAATAGGCATAGAGCACGAAAACGATGCTGATCAGCGCGACCAGCGTTGGAACGCTGCCCGATGGCAGAACCCGGTCATAGACCTGCAACATGAACAGCGGGCCGATCAGCATTAAGATATTGACGATACAGCTAAATATGGCAGTCGCCAAAAACGCGCCGCGGCTGACCCGGTAAATGGCGTTGATCTCGTCAACTCCTGCAATTTCCGGCCTGGAATTCAATTTATTCATGTCGTGGCTTTAACCCGAGTCGGGATAGCATTGGGTTAATATCCTGTTTGCAATTTCGATTTTGCAGTGCGCAAATCCGGAGACCTGTGTCAAGAAGCGATATGAAGCGTTAATTTTTGTTTGCACGGTGGCAATCGGCGCCTCGGCTGGCGTAAATTACCCTTAGATGACCACTTGAGGAGAGGTAAATTGCATATTCTTGTGATCGGCGCTGGCGGCATGGTTGGCGTCAAGCTGATTAACCGCCTGTGCGCCGATGGCCGGCTTGGCGGGTCGCCGATCACCCGGCTCACCCGGCATGACGTGGTCGTTGCACCCCAACCGCCTGCTTCGGCATTCCCAATCGACACTTTTGCCAGCGACCTGTCGTCGCCGGGGGAGGCGGACAAACTGGCGGCGATGCGGCCCGGCATCATTTTTCACCTCGCGGCAATCGTTTCGGGCGAGGCCGAAGCTGATTTCGATAAGGGTTACCGCATCAATCTCGATGGGACGCGGCTGCTGTTCGACGCCATCCGGCGACTGGGCGGAGGCTACCGGCCGAAAGTAGTCTTCACCTCGTCGATCGCGGTGTTTGGCGCCCCCTTTCCCGATGCAATTGACGATCAGTTCTTTACGACGCCGCTGACCAGTTACGGCACCCAGAAGGCGATCTGCGAGCTGCTGCTCGCCGATTATTCCCGGCGCGGCTTTTTCGACGGCGTGGGATTGCGCTTTCCAACCATCTGCGTGCGTCCGGGCAAGCCCAATCTGGCGGCTTCAGGGTTCTTTTCGGGGATTATCCGGGAGCCACTTTCCGGAAAAGAAGCTATTTTGCCGGTGGGCGAAGATGTCCGGCATTGGCATGCCAGCCCACGGGCCGCGGTCGGCTTTCTTACACATGCGGCGGCAATGGACACGTCGGTGCTGGGTGCCCGGCGCAATATCACCTTGCCCGGCGTCTCCTGCACTGTCGGCGAGCAGATTGAGGCGCTACGGCGGATTGCAGGTGACAAAATTGCAGCACTCATTCGCCGCGAACCGAATGAGACGATCATGAAGATTGTTGCCGGGTGGCCGAGGAACTTCGAAGCCAAGCGGGGATTGGCGCTGGGCTTCCGCTGTGAGGCGTCATTCGACGACATCATCCGTGTCCATATCGAGGACGAATTGGGCGGGAAGATAGGCGGTTGAGGCGCAGCCTGAATCATTGACAGATGACTGCCGTCCCCGCCGAGAACCGCGCCCGCGGCATCCTGTGGATGCTGGCCACGATGTTCTGTTTCATCGCGCTCGATGCGATCATGAAATATCTGCTCGAGCACTTGTCGCTGGTGCAGGTCACCTGGAGCCGGTTCTTCTTCGCGACAGTAGTGGCGATCCTGCTGTGCGGGCGGCGGCTGCCGGGCCTTGCAGCGAGCCAGTCGCCGCGGCTGCAAATAGTGCGTTCGGTGCTGCTGATGTCCACCACCGGCTTGTTCAACGTGGCGCTCCGCACCACGCCGCTGGCCACGGCAACGACCATCATGTTTATCAGTCCTCTGCTGATTACCGTGCTGTCGATCCCAATGCTTGGCGAAAAGGTGGGTCCTCGGCGCTGGGCCGGTGTGGCGATCGGATTCCTCGGAGCCCTGATTGTCGTCAGGCCCTGGCAGGAAGGGTTTGGCCATCTCGGATCGGGCGTCGTTTTCCTGCTCGTCGCGGCGCTCCTCAACGCCAATTACCAGATTGCGACCCGCAAGGTGAGAACCGACGATCCTCTAACATCGCTGCTTTATACCGCGACGGCCGGCGCTATCGTTACCAGCGCAATTGTGCCGTGGTTCTGGTCGTGGCCCGATTGTTTTTCGTGGTTGTTGATGGCCGGTTCCGGGTTAGCAGGCGGATTGGGCCACTTCTGCCTGATCAAGGCGATGAGTGCGGCTCCCGCATCGGTGGTGGCGCCTTTTTCCTACTCGTCACTGGTCTGGGCCACCGTCTTTGGCTTGGTCATTTGGCATGACTGGCCGGATGTATGGACTTGGGCCGGCGCTGCCCTTATCATCGGGTCCGGGCTCTACATTTTCCACCGCGAGAGGGTGAAACATGAAGACGGTTGATTTCACCGCCATGAAGGACGGCAGCAAAGCGGACTATCTCTTTCTCAAGCCCTTGGAGGACGAGCACATCAAGGGAACCGGCGAACGGGTGTTGCGTGAACTGCGCCTGCAGGAAGAGGAAACCCTGCCCGGTTACAAGATCAGCCGGCTTGAGCACGGGTTGCAGGCCGCCACCCGGGCCTATCGCGATGGCGCCGATATCGACTGGGTTGTAGGCACCCTCCTCCATGATATCGGCGATGGGTTGGCGCCGCAGAACCATGACCGGTTCGCCGCTGAAATCCTGCGGCCCTTTTTGCGCGAAGAAGTCGTGTGGACGGTCGAGCACCATGGGTCGTTTCAGATGTATTACTACGCCCATCACTATGGCTGGAACCAGCATGAGCGCGAGATATACCGTGGCTCCGAGTACTTTCAATCCTGTGCCGACTTCTGCGAGAGATGGGATCAATCCGCATTCGATCCCCAATACCGCTCGGAAAACCTGGATTTCTTTGCGCCAATGGTGCGCCAGGTCTTTGCCCGCAAGGCCTATGACGCCGGCGTTGTGCAGAAGGGCGTGATCAAGGGCTTGCCAATCGTAGCAGCCGCGGCCGAATAGATTATTCCCTCTTCGCCGCACGCAGAGCGAACATGCCGCGATAGGGGTGGCATGCCGGCGGACCCACGTGCATGATTTGATGATGATCAACACCAAGAATCCTAACCTTTCCGGCATTCTTTCGCTTTGCCTCGGAGTCCTCGTCTTCTCAACCCAGGATGCGATCCTGAAGTCGGTGAGCCACGACTATGCTGTCAGTCAGGCCATCGCCATCCGCTGCACGGTTGCCTTGCCGATTCTGCTGGCAATGGTGCATGCCGAGGCTGGGATCAGGCGCCTCATCAGTCCCAATTATGGTGCAATGGTGCTGCGTGGCGTGATCATGCTGATTGCATACACTGCCTATTTCATGTCGCTTCCATCGCTTCCTTTGGCGGAGGCGATTGCGCTCTTCTTCTGCGTTCCAATCCTCATCACCATTATGTCCGGCCCGCTGCTCGGCGAAACCATTCGTGCCGGAACATGGGCGGCGGTCATCGCCGGATTCATTGGCGTATTCATCATCGTGCAGCCGGGAACTTCGCTTTTCGAGCCCGCCGCACTACTCAGCCTGATCAGCGCGGCGACCTATGCCTTCTCGATGATTCTGGCCCGAAAACTCGGTGTCGCCGAGCCGGCGACCGTGATGTCATTCTATCAGAATGCGGTTTACCTGGTTGGCGCATTTCTCATGGCCGGCGTTTTTGCTGCGCTGGGCATCCATGAAGCCGGCCATCCCAGTCTCGATTTTCTCGTGCGGTCGTGGGTTGTTCCCTCGTTCAATGATTTTTGGCTGATGGCTGCATGCGGCGTCATCGCGGCGCTTGGAATGTCGCTGCTCACCCACGCCTACCGCAGCGCGCAAGCCAACATCGTCACGGTGTTCGAATACACCGGCATGATCTGGACGCCGCTGTGGGGCTTTCTGTTCTTCAATGAAATTCCAAAGTGGACAACTGTCGCAGGGACGGTGCTGATCATTGCTGCGGGACTCTTTGCGATGCGCTCGGCAACCCAGACGCCGCTCAGAGATGCGGATGCATCAACCTGATTTCACCCGCAACCAACTTCTCCAAGCGCCATAAATACGAATCATGAATGCCGTGCTCATCGAGTTTGGCAATCGTCCGATGCAGGTAGGCTGCACCAGTTCCGCCGTGACCGGCGGCACGTGCCAGCATTCTGGCTTGAACTTCGATGGGAAGATCGGTGTAAATGGCATCGTCGTGCATGCCGGCATAGAATGTAAGCGCGCGCAGCGGTTTGCCATCGGCCCATGCCCTGATCCAGCGAAATGGCTTGGTCTCACGGCGAAACGGCACCTCGCGGCGGAGTAGACGGCTTACCTGTTCCGCTTGCCGGTCCGGCGGAAGCTCAAACGCCACCCCCTTGCAGGCGCCGCCATGATCGAGCGCCAGCATGAGGCCGGGCTGCTCGGGCGATCCGCGCCAGCGGAGAATCTCAAGACAGAACGCGCGGTGCCAACCGGGCGCGCGCGCCGGGAAGGATGCGATGAAGTCGAAACCTGGATTCCACAACAGTGAACCATAGGCGAACACCCAAAACGGCCCACTTCCATGTCCGCTCAAGACGTCCTCGGCGGCGCGGCCATAGTCATCGTCCGTCATCGGCGTGAGCCCGGGCAACAATTCGGGTTCCGGCACCACCCGCTCGACAAGCGAAATTAGCTCGGCGGTAAGGGCGAAGTCATGCCGCTTCGTCATGGCCGGCTGCTATTTGGCACCATTGTCGGCGCCACTGAGTTGACGCAGCACCAGCACCATAGTGGCATGGGCCTCGCCTGGGCCTACATTGACGATCTTATGCGGCAGATCGCCCCGGAAACGAATGGCTTCACCTACCCTGGCGCGCCTGGTCTCGTCGCCCGAGGTGACCTCGATTTCCCCACTCAGCAGATAGAGGTGTTCGACTGTACCCACGGGGTGGGGGTCGGACTCGAGAACGCCAGAGGGCTTGGCTACAAAGTCATACCATTGAACATAGTCCACCAGGTTCAAGGGGCCAACGATCGCCAGGCGGCAGAGGCCATCCTGACTTTCCAGGATGGGAATGCCGGATTTTACCTGATGCTCAAGGAAGATGGTGGTTTCGTCTGCCTTGAGGACCTCGCCAACGGTGGTGTCAAGGGCTCTGGACAGGCGGTAGACGGTGGACAAGGTTGGGTTCGTCTCGTTGCGTTCAATTTGCGAAATGATCGACTTTGCAACCCCCGATTGTTCAGAGAGTTCGCCTAGGGACATATTGTAGGCCTTGCGCAACCGCTGGATGGTCTTGCCCAATGCCGGGGTCGGGTCAATTTCCGGTGAACCCGGATTGTTTTTGCTGCGGCGCGTTGACATTTGGCCGTCCTGTAATTAGAACTAGTGTTCGTAATAACGAACGAAAGGATCGTCCGGCTTTCAGTGAAAGGACCAATAGCCCGATTTCATTTGTCGGATCAAACGAATTCGTTGCGCTAACTTGTTCTTCCCACGAAGCGGAGACCGTCCGGTGAAGCGAACAGAGGCTGAAATGAGCACCATCAAGTTGATCGATACCCACGGCCACAGCCACATTCTCGATGCTGTTGATGGCTGGCGGGTGATGGAGATTGTCCGCGAACATGGCTTTGACGTGGGCGGGCTATGCGGCGGCGCCTGCGCTTGCGCCACCTGCCATGTCGAGGTCGACGGTGAGTGGCTCTCCAAGCTTCAGCCGGCAAATGATGACGAAGAAGCGATGCTGGACCAGGTACCGGTGCTGACCGGCGGCTCGAGATTATCCTGCCAGATCATATTTACGCCCGAGCTTGAGGGTCTCGCAGTCAAGCTTGTGGCCAATGGATGAGCGGAGCGATGCGCTACTTTCCCATGTTTCTCGATCTTGACGGCCGCACGGTTGTGATCGTTGGCGGTGGCGAGGAAGGCTTGCGCAAGGTGCGGCTGCTGTCGCGCACTGGCGCCCGTATCCTGATTATTGCCGAGACCCTCCATGCCGAGCTTGCGGTCAATGACCGGGTGGAGTGGCTGGCGCAGCAATTCGAAGGCAACTTGCTTGACGGAGCGGCGCTGGTGATTTCGGCCGATGCGGGCCTCAATGAACTGGTTTGCGCAGCGGCGCGCCAGCGCGGCATACCGGTCAATGCTGTCGACCGGCCAGATCTATCATCGTTCATTGTGCCTTCTATCGTTGACCGTGCGCCGGTTGTTGTGGCAATCGGCACCGAAGGAACAGCACCCATTCTCGGCCAGGGCCTGCGCGCCCGCATCGATGCCATGCTGCCGCCTAGGCTTGGGAAGTTAGCCGAAGCCGCAGGCGTTTTGCGGAACCGGGTTGGTCAGTTCATTCCGGCTGGCGCCGGGCGGCGTTCGTTCTGGCAGCGGTTTTTCTTCGGCGATGTGCGCGACGCCTTCATTGCCGGGGAAGAGGTGAGATACCGGTCGACGGTCGAGGCCCTGCTCAGCGGACACTCTGTACCCAGCGAGGGCCGTGTCTCCTTCGTCAGCACGGGCCCGGGCGATGCGGACCTGTTGACGATAAGGGCCCAGCGCAAGCTGCAGGAAGCCGATGTCCTCGTCCATGAAAGCTCGGCGAACTTCGCTATCGTGGAAATGGCGAGGCGCGATGCGGTGCGGATTAGGGTTGAACCGCGGGCATTTACCGCGGTGACCGATGTGCTTGTGCGGGAGGCTAAGGCCGGGCGACATGTGGTGCGTCTGCACGACGGCGAAGTACCGGTTGAAGAGCTTGCGGCAGTTGCCGCGGAAGGTATTGCGACTGAAACCGTGCCAGCTGTCGGAACAAAATCCAACTGCCAAATTGTTCCTTTCCCGCTCCGCGACAACCTTTCTGACGTTACATTGAAGGCTGCGTCATGACCGGCCGTGAAAAGGGCCAGCTCATGACGGCAAACCGGCTGGGGGATGGGGTTGTTGTTTTTCTTAGCCGAGCGCGGACCTGGAGCGAGAAAATCGACGAGGCAGCGCTGGCGCTGGAGCCGCAGGCGGCGGTGGCGCTTGAAGAGCGCGGCAAGTCCGACGAGGCCGCGACCATCGTCACCGGCCCCTATCTGATCGATGCCGAACGCCGCAACGGCCACATCCGAGCAGCCCACATCCGCGAGCGGATGCGCACACTGGGCCCCACGGTGCGTACCGATCTAGGCAAGCAGGCCGAGGGCACCGCCGGCGCCTTTGCGGCAGCTGAAGGAGAATGAGCGATGTACCGCTACGATGAGTTCGATCATCAGTTCGTGCGCGAGCGCACCGCGCAGTTTCGCAACCAGGCGGAGCGCCGGCTCAAGGGTGAACTGACCGAGGATGAATTCCGGCCGCTGCGGCTGATGAACGGACTCTATCTCCAGCTCCATGCCTATATGCTGCGGGTCGCTATTCCCTATGGCACGCTGTCGGGCCGGCAAATGCGCCAGTTGGCGCTCATTGCCGACACGTGGGACAAGGGTTACGGCCACTTCACCACCCGCCAGAACATTCAATACAATTGGATCAAGCTTGAGGACACCGCCGATATTCTTGCGGCACTCGCCGAAGTCGAAATGCATGCAATTCAGACTTCCGGCAATTGCATCCGCAATGTGACCACCGATCATTGGGCGGGTGCGGCCGCCGACGAGATCGCCGATCCGCGGCCGGTTGGCGAGTTGCTGCGGCAATGGTCGTCGCTTCATCCGGAATTCTCCTATCTGCCGCGCAAGTTCAAGATCGCGGTGACGGGAGCGCCCAATGACCGGGCCGCCGTGAAAGTGCATGACATCGGCCTCAGGCTGCACAAGAACGACAAGGGCGAGATCGGCTGGGAAGTGATTGTCGGAGGTGGCCAGGGCCGCACCCCGATGGTGGGCGTGACGGTGCGCGGCTTCCTGCCCGAGCACGAACTCATCGGCTATCTCGAAGCCATCATGCGGGTCTACAATCTTTATGGCCGGCGCGACAACAAGTACAAGGCCCGCATCAAGATTTTGGTGCATGAGCTGGGTGCCGAAAAGTTCAAGGCCGAGGTCGAAGCGGAATATGCGCGGAAACCGCAGGCCTCAACTGAAGTCGAAGAGCGCGAACTGAAGCGCATTGCCGCGTATTTTGCCGCACCGCAGTTCGAGAAGCAGCCGCGTTGGTCGGCGGCGTTCGAAGAGGCAAAATTGCGCAACCCGGGATTTTCCCGCTGGGTGCGCAACAATCTTGCCGCGCACAAGATCGACGGCTACTGCATCGTCAATATCTCGCTCAAGCCGGAAGGCGGCATTCCCGGCGATGCGTCGGCGGAGCAAATGCGCCTGATGGCCGACCTTGCCGAGAAATATGGCACCGACGAATTGCGGGTGAGCCATGCCCAGAACATCGTGCTGCCGCATGTGAAGAAGGACGACGTGTTCGCGATCTGGCAGGCGCTGGAGGCGGCGGGTCTTGGCGCGGCCAATTATGGACTGGCCGGCGATATCATCGCCTGCCCCGGCCTCGACTATTGCGCGCTGGCCACGGCGCGCGCCATTCCCATCGCCCAGTCGATCTCGCGGAAGTTCGGCGATCTCGACAGGCAAGAAGAGATCGGCCCGATCAAGATCAACATTTCCGGCTGCATCAATGCCTGTGGCCACCATCATGTCGGGCACATCGGCATCCTCGGCCTCGATAAAAAGGGCGAGGAATATTACCAGATCACCCTGGGTGGCTCGTCGGCGGAGAATTCTTCGATCGGCAGCATTCTTGGCCCGGGATTTGCCGGACATGAAGTGGCCGGCGCCATCGAGAAGATTCTCGACACTTACCTCAAGCTTCGCAATCCGCAGGAAGAGTTTCTTGCGGCATACCGGCGTCTCGGCGCCAAACCGTTCAAGGAGGCCCTCTATGCCGCTGCTTAAGAACAATACGCTGATCGCGGATACATGGATTCATGCTGGCTCCGACGACCAACTGCCGGAAGCTGGCGATGTCATCGTTCCTTTCGCCCGGCTGCTCAAGGAGTTCGAGCAATTGTCGCAACGCATCGGCAAACTGGGAGTAACCCTGTCCAATGTCGACCGGGCCGAGGCGCTTTCGACGTTCCTTCCGAAGCTGTCGGTGATCGTAATTTCGTTCCCCGCGTTCAGCGATGGCCGGGGTTACTCGATTGGACGGCAATTGCGCGAGTTCGGTTATCGCGGCGAACTGCGGGCAGCCGGCAATGTACTGCCGGATCAGTTGCAGTTCATGCTGCTGGTGGGCTTCGATGCGTTCGACATCGGCGAGCGCTTTCCGCTTGCGGCCTGGCAGGCTGCCTCGAAGCAGATGTCGCTGGCCTATCAGCGCGGGCTGTTCCGGCGCAATTCGGAAGCCGAAGTATGGACCGAGCGCCACACCGACGCCCAGCCGTGGCTCGAACAACCACATGCAGGGTGAGAATCATGGACATCAATTCAGTCAAAGGTATCCATGAAACCTATGCCGGCCTCGAAGGGCGCGACCTTCTGGCGCCGTTGATCCGCGACTTTCGCGGCAGGCTGGCGGTCGTTTCGTCATTTGGTGCGGAATCGGCGGTACTGCTGCACATGGTGTCGGAAGTCGACAAATCCACGCCGGTCATTTTCCTCAATACCGGCAAACTGTTCTGGGAGACACTGTCCTACCGGAGCAAACTGATCGACACGCTCGGGCTCACCGATGTGCGCAGTATTGAACCCGATCCAGCCGATCTCGCGGCTGATGATCCGGACGGCTTTCTGCACAAGAGCAGCACCGATCGATGCTGTCATATCCGCAAGACTATCCCGCTCGAAAAGGCGCTGAATGGCTTCGATGTGGTGGTGTCGGGCCGCAAGCGCTATCATGGTGGCGAGCGGCACAATCTCACTCCACTTTCGGTTGACGGTGGCCACATCAAGGCGGAACCGCTGGCGGGGTTCAGCGCGCTCGATATCGAACTCTATATGGCGACGCATGATTTGCCCCGCCATCCACTGACCGAGATCGGCTACTACTCGATCGGCTGCGAGCCCTGCACCGTGCAGGGCGGGTCCGCCAGCGATCCGCGCGCCGGACGATGGGCTGGTACAGGCAAGACTGAGTGTGGCATACACTGGACCCAGAACGGGCGGCCGATTCAGATGGCAGGCCAGCTGCAGTAGCTGGCCTACCGGTTATTGGGGGGAGCTGCCAGTGCTCGATTTTCTGATGTTCGTTGCCGTTGGCTTCTTTGCCCAACTCATCGATGGCGCGCTCGGTATGGGATATGGGGTGGTTTCCTCGGTGGTGCTGTTGTCCACCGGTGTTCCGCCATCGCACACTTCGGCGAGCGTACACGCTGCAAAACTATTCACTACGGCGGCGTCCGGCGTCTCCCACATCATCCACGGCAATGTTGAGCGGCGGCTATTCCTTCTGCTTTCGGCGGCAGGTGTCGTTGGCGGCATTGCCGGTGCGCTGGTTCTGGTCAAACTGAATGGCGACAGCGTGCGGCCCTTCGTGTTCGGTTATCTCCTGATTATGGGAATCGTCATTGTCTGGCGGGGGATCATAATGCCTTCCAACCGGGTGATACCCAACAATCTGGTGGTGCCGCTGGGGACCGCGGGCGGCTTTCTCGACGCAATCGGCGGCGGCGGCTGGGGGCCGGTCGTCACATCGAGCCTCATCGGCGCGGGCGCCCCGCCGCGGTTTGTCGTTGGCACGGTGAACGCGGCCGAATTCATTGTCACCTGCGCCGTAGTATCGGCATTTGCCGCAACACTGCTGTTTGGCACCTGGCGGGACGCCGACGGCATTCTCAACCATGCGAGCGCCGTGGCCGGGTTGGTGATCGGCGGGTTGCCCGCCGCCATGATCGCCGGATGGCTACTCAAGAATGCGCCGCGCAAACCATTGATGATCGGCGTCGGATTGCTTGTCGCCGGGATTTCAGCGTATGAGTTGGTCAAATAATTCTGACGGGTGCGGGCTCAATGACGGAAATCCTGACGGCGAATTCGAATGCAACACCTCTGCGTTCGTTTGCAAAGACAATCAGCTGGCGGGTGCTGGGATCGCTCGACACGCTGCTGCTGGGCTATCTGTTCAGCGGCAGCCTCAAGATCGCCGGTTCAATCGCCACCACCGAGGTCTTGACCAAGGTTGCCTTGTACTACTTCCACGAGCGCGGCTGGGCGCATGTCAAATGGGGCCGGCTGTAGAGATGATCGTGTTGTCAGAACCTAAAATCGGCGCTGACGAGGGATAGGCTCGCGGCGAAACCTACTTCAAAATCGGCGGAGGCGTCGCCTTCGGTATTGCCCTGCACGACGGTCTTTCCGTCTATTTCGACAAATCGCAGCTGGCCATGGGCCGTAAACGGGCCAGTGACTAACGTGAAAGAGTCATCGCTTCCACCGGCTACGGCGTCGATGGCGGTAAGGTCGATTGCGTCATCTTGCAGGTGGTTGAAATCCTCGACGACGTCCCGCCTTGCGCCGGGTCTGGAGTGGGCAGTTTCAGCAAAGATGAAAAGGTCGCCGCCAATTCCACCGATGAGCGTATCCTTGCCAGCGGAGCCGCTCAACTTGTCATTGCCGTTACCGCCGTTGAGAACGTCGGCCCCTGCCCCGCCAATCAACACGTCGTTGCCGGTGTCGCCGGACAGGAGATCGTCGCCACTTCCCGCAACAATGCGGTCGTTGCCGCTCATCGCAATTGCAAATTCAGCAGCCGTGGACCCCAAGAGGCTGCGGTCCGCCCGATCCCAGTCGTTGCGTGGCTCATCACGGTGAATATAGCCGTTGAACAGCCGCAGCGGTTGACCATCCCAATCGGGAACCGCTGTGAAGTCGGGCAACCCGGCAATGAGGTTCTGAGCGTCAAGACGCTGCAACAAAGGATCGGACAGCAGCGCCTGGGCATTTGCCCAATAGAGGTTGCCGTTGTGCTCGGCGCCGAAGCCGCGAAAGTCAAGGGGATGGCTGAGTGGGCTACGATACTCGACCTCGGTGTTCTTGATGTTGGGATTGTTGAAAACGAGATCGCCGCCGAAATGCAGGTTGTCCTTCAAGGTCGTAATTGGAATAAGACCCAGTGCTTCGGGTATGTCCGGATGATCCTCGGAAAAGCGGACGCGATCATCTGCGTTGGCGATTGCCACATAATCGGGGGGCAGGAACAAATCCACGATCTTGCGGATATGGATCGTGACGCCGCCGACGGTGATGGTCTTGTCTTCGATGGTGGCTGCGGTTTCATCGATATTCTTGATAAACTCCGGCAAGTCAGGCGGCACGCCGGAGGAACCGGTTGAAACCATGGTCAAGCCACCCGGCCGGAGTGTGCGGAATTTTCCGGCATCGACAAGCGCGAAAACGTCGACTAGGGCTCCGCCGAGGCTGTGGCCGGAGACCACGACATGTTGAACCTCCGGATAGGCGGCGAGATAGCTCAGGGCCCCATTGATCAGCGGGCGGAAGGCCTTGTAGTGTTCGGCCAGCGAAGCACCCACAAAGGCCTGACCGGTTTCCACGGCCGGATCCTCCCCGTCGGTGCCGCGAAATGACAGCACGAGAGTGTCGCCCTGGACCGCTAGCAACCCTTGCGCGTCGTTGCTGTTGGTGACGACGGTATCGACGAAGGCGGTGTAAAGCCCGCCGGCGGTGAAAGTGGCGAAGCCCTTGCCGTCAAAGGCCGGAAGATCGGCCGCGGCGAGCAGCTTCCAGACGGCGCTGCCCTGGCTTGCGACATAGCCGCGGTAATCGTCGGCGAGTTGGCGGTCATTATCGGTTGTGACATTGAAGGCTGAGGCTATTGAGGTGCCGCCATAGACGGCGCGAGCCAAGAAAACCCCATCGAGAATGTACTCGGCATCCGCGGCAATATCGACGGCCATGTCTCACAATCCCGCAATCACGCGGGCAATGGCCCGCAGAGCGGTTGTTCCCAAGGAATACGGCAATTGAATGATTTGAGGGTTTTGGGCTAGTCTGGGCCAACGCAGGGGGACTGAATGGATCAATTGAACTCACTGAGCTGGCTCGAGAAACAGACCGATATCCGGAGCCTTCGGGCCGCCGTATGCGATCTGAACGGCGTCATGCGGGGAAAGCGCATCCCCGTCGAACAAGCCGAAAAGGTGCTGGCGGGCGGTATGCGCATGCCGCTTTCGGTGGTTGGCGTCGATATCTGGGGCGAAGACATCGTCAATTCTCCGCTGGTGTTTGCAACCGGCGATGCCGATGGCCTGTGCGAACCCATTGGCCGGGGCATTCTGCCGATGGATTGGACGCCGGAACCCACTGGCCTGATCCCGCTGTGGCTGCGCGAGGAGAACGGTGCGCCATTTGGCGGCGATCCGCGCCGGGCCCTTGCCGCCATCGTTGACCGCTATAAGGGCCATGGTTTCACGCCGGTCATTGCCATGGAGCTCGAATTTTACCTTTACGATCCCAAGGAAGCCCGGCCGGCCGCTCCCATGTCACCGGTTACGGGTAAGCGCCTCGATGCCGACTCGGTTCTGTCGATCGACGAAATCGACGATTTCGGGGCTTTCTTCCGCGATGTCTATGCGGCCTGCGCCCTGCAGGGCGTTCCCGCCGATTCCGCCATCGCAGAAAACGGCGTCGGGCAATTCGAAATCAACCTGATGCATGTCAACGACCCGCTGCGCGCCGCCGACGATGCTGTTTTGTTCAAGCGCATCGTCAAGGGAATTGCCCGCAAGCATGGATTTGCCGCCTCGTTCATGGCCAAACCCTATGGCGGGCGCTCGGGCAGTGGGCTTCATGTGCATTTCAGCCTGCTGGACAAAAAGGGCAACAATGTCTTCGATAATGACGGGGGCGACGGCAGCCCGATGATGCGCCATGCGGTCGGAGGCCTGCTCGAAGCCATGGCGGAGACGACGCTGCTGTTTGCGCCCCACGCCAATTCCTATAGGCGGCTCAGGCCCGGCACCCATGCGCCGGCCGCCGCCGCCTGGGGCTATGAAAACCGCACGGTGGCGGTGCGCATTCCCGGCGGTTCGCCCAAGGCGCGGCGCATCGAGCACCGGGTGGCCGGCGCCGATGCCAATCCCTATCTGGTGCTTGCCGGAATCCTGGCCGGCGCCCTCATCGGAATAGAGCGCGAAATCGCTCCGTCCGAGCCGGTGAGTGGCGATGCCTATGCGCTCAAGCTCAAGACACTGCCGCCCGACTGGGCCTCGGCCATCGACGCCTTCGCCTTAGGCCCTATCGTCGAAGAATGCCTCCCCATGATGCTGCGCGACATGCTGGTTGCCTGCAAGCGCCAGGAAATGGCGACCTTCGCCGCCCAGGTGACCGATTTCGAATATGAGACGTATCTAGACATGGTGTAAGAACCTATCCACAGCCCGCAACATCCCCCTTGCCGGGACGGGTATTCCACCCTACACACCCGGTTTTAATGACATCGCCTCAGCGCCCGGCCCGCATTCTCAAGTCCCAGCATCTGCTGGGGGTTGACGATGTATCTCCTGGCGAAATCGTAGCGCTGCTCGATCTGGCCGAGAAATATGTCGAGGTGAGCCGGCAGATCGATAAGCGCCATGCACTGCTTGCGGGGCGGACTCAGGTCAATCTGTTTTTCGAGGCTTCAACGCGCACCCAAAGTTCTTTCGAAATCGCCGGCAAGCGGCTGGGCGCCGATGTCATGAATATGGCGGTCTCGACGTCGGCCATATCGAAGGGCGAAACGGTGCTCGATACGGCGATGACCATCAATGCCATGCATCCGGATTTCCTGGTGGTGCGGCATCAATCCTCCGGTGCGGTCGAACTCTTGGCGCAGAAAGTTTCCTGCGCCGTGATCAATGCTGGCGACGGCCAGCACGAGCATCCGACCCAGGCGCTGCTCGATGCGCTTACTATCCGGCGGCGCAAGGGGCGGATCGAAGGGCTGACGATTGCCATTTGCGGTGATGTGCTGCATTCGCGGGTGGCGCGTTCAAACATTCACCTACTGAACAAGCTTGGCGCACGCGTCCGGGTGGTGGCGCCATCGACGCTGTTGCCCCCGGGGATCGGCAAATTCGGCGTCGAGGTTTATCGCAGCATGGCCGAGGGGCTTGCGGGCGCCGATATCGTAATGATGCTGCGCTTGCAGCTCGAACGGATGAACGGCGCCTTTGTGCCATCGCCGCGTGAGTATTACCGGTTCTTCGGATTGAGCGAGGAGAAGTTGCGATTTGCCCGCAAGGATGCGCTGGTGATGCATCCGGGGCCGATGAACCGCGGCATCGAGATCGATTCCAATGTGGCGGACGGTGTCCAGTCGGTCATTCGCGAGCAGGTGGAGATGGGGGTTGCGGTGCGCATGGCGGTGCTGGATGCGCTTGCCCGCAATTTGCCGAGGGGGGGCAACGCGTGATCAACCCGGCCGCCAAGGCATCCACGTCACGCCGCGCCTATGTGAACGCCAATATCGTGGCGCCGGCCCAGGGGCTTAAGCACCGGGGCGGAATTCTCATTGAGGACGGCTGGATTCTGGCCGTGGGGCCAAAGGTCACTCGCGAAAGCGCCGGGGCCGGCACGGCGATCATCGACTGCGACGGTCTGACGCTCATTCCCGGCCTCATCGATATGCGGGTGTTCACTGGCGAGCCGGGGACGGAATATCGCGAAACCCTTGCCAGCGCTTCGGAAGCGGCAGCGGCTGGCGGTGTGACTACCATGATCGTCATGCCCAATACGCAACCGGTGATCGACGATGGCGCCATTGTCGATTTCATCATGCGCCGGGCGCGCGACACGGCGCTGGTGCGGGTGGCTCCCATGGCGGCGATCACCAAGGGGCTCGGCGGCGAGATGATGACCGAAATCGGCGGGTTGAAGGAGGCCGGCGCCGTTGCCATCACCGATGGAACCAAATCCGTTGTCAACGCCAATCTTCTTCGGCGGGCGCTAACCTATGCCAGGGATTTCGACATGCTGGTTGTCCAGCATGTGGAAGAGCCTAGCCTCTCGACCGGGGTCATGAATGCCAGTGAAATTGCCGGCCGCCTTGGTCTGGCGGGGATTCCGGCGATGGCGGAAGTCATCATGCTGGAACGCGACTTGCGGCTGGTGGAATTGACCGGTGCGCGCTACCACGCCTCGCAGATCTCGAGCGGGCACTCTCTCGAAGTGATGCGCGCCGCGAAGGCCAAGGGGCTTCCGGTCACCTGCGGGGCATCGATCCACCATCTCACGCTCAACGAGAATGACATCGGAGCCTACCGCACTTTCTTCAAGCTTTCGCCGCCGCTGCGCGGCGAGGATGACCGTCGCGCCCTGGTGGAAGGTGTGGCCGATGGCACGATCGATGTGATCGTCTCTGGGCACGATCCGCAAAGTGCCGACACCAAGAGATTGCCATTTGGCGAGGCTGCCTTCGGGGCGATTGGACTGGAGACCATGCTGTCGGCGGCCCTTGGCCTCTATCACAATGAGAATGTGCCGCTGGAGCGCCTGGTTGATGCGATGTCGTCAAGACCGGCGCAAATTCTGGGATTGGAGACCGGCCGGTTGGAAGCCGGGGCACCGGCCGATTTTACCCTGGTGGATCTGACGCTCAGCTGGACGGTTGAGGATGAATTGTTGCGATCACGCGCCAAGAACTCGCCCTTCGAGCACCGCACGCTTGAAGGACGCAGCGTGGAAACGGTCGTTGCGGGACAGAGCGTTTACACTTACGCTCGCTAGGGCCCACGGGGAGGTATTGCTTTGTCAGCTATGGCGATGATCGTTTCGATTCTGTTCGGCTATCTCTGCGGGACGATCCCTTTTGGTCTCTTGCTCACCAAGTCTGCCGGACTGGGCGATATCCGCTCGATCGGGTCGGGCAACATCGGGGCAACCAATGTGCTGCGCACCGGCAATAAGACTGTTGCAGCCCTCACCCTGTTTTGCGATGCCTTGAAGGGCACAGTCCCGGTGGTGTCGGCTTCGATGCTCTATGGCTCACAAGCAGCCATTCTCGCCGGACTGGCCGCGTTCATGGGTCACTTGTTTCCGATATGGCTCGGTTTCAAAGGTGGCAAGGGTGTAGCGACCAACATCGGAGTTCTGTTTGGGTTGTTCTGGCCGCTTGGCCTTATCTTTCTTGCGATCTGGCTGGCCGTGGCTTTGGCGTTTCGCATGTCTTCCTTGTCGGCGCTGACGGCAAGCCTGCTGACGCCGCTTTGGGCCTATTTCCTGGGGCGGAGCGACCTCATTCTTCCGGCTGTCATTCTGGGTGGGGCTATATGGATTACCCACCGCGCCAACATCTCGCGCCTGATCAAGGGTGAAGAGCCCAAGATAAGCCTGGCGAAAAAGGCCGGATGACACGGGCTCTCAGCCACTCACAACGGTGCCACTGGCTGCGCTTGAGTTTGAGCGAGAATGTGGGCCCAGCCACGTTCAAAGCCTTGTTGAGCCGGTTCGGCGATGCCGAGACGGCACTTGTGGCGCTACCGGAGCTATCAAGAAAAGGCGGGCTGGCGCGGCCAATTCGAATTTACAGTCTTGAGAATGCAGAGGCCGATTTGGAGCGAGCTGCCGGACTTGGCGTCCAGGCGGTGGTTCCCGGAGAAGCGCACTACCCGGAGCTGCTCCGCCATATCGACGCGGTGCCGCCGGTGCTTTGGTTGAAGGGTGAGTTGAAGTTCGCAAATCAAACCGCTGTCGCTATCGTGGGTTCGCGCAATGCCTCGGCGGTTGGACTTAAGTTCACCCGTATTCTTGCCGGCGAAATTGGGGGAGCCGGGCATGCAATTGTGTCTGGCCTTGCCCGCGGCATCGACACGGCTGCGCATGAGGCGGCACTGGAAAGCGGAACATGCGCGGTTCTGGCTGGCGGCATCGATGTTGTCTATCCGCCGGAAAACGCCAAGCTGCAGACGGCGATCGGCGAGCGCGGATTGCTGGCGTCCGAAATGAAGCCGGGAACCGTTCCACGCGCCGAGCATTTTCCACGGCGCAACCGGATTATTTCCGGCATGGCGCGGGCAACAATCGTGGTGGAAGCGGCGATGCGCTCAGGGTCGCTGATCACCGCGCGGCTTGCCGCCGAGCAAGGGCGCGAGGTCTTCGCGGTTCCCGGATCGCCGCTCGATCCTAGGGCGGAAGGAACCAACCGGCTGATCCGCGAAGGGGCAACCCTCATCACCTCTGCCAATCAGGTTCTTGAGGCGCTGTTGCAACAGCATCGCATTGACGAACCAATGTTCCTGGAACCCGATTCCGGCTTTGAAGGAGAGCCGGGCGCCGATGGCGCCGATCGGAACAAGCTCTTGACCCTACTCTCGCCATCTCCCATTGGCGTCGATGATCTCATTCGTGAAAGCGGTATTCGGCCAGCGGCGGTCTTAAGCGTCCTCCTCGAACTCGAATTGGCTGGGCGCATTACCCGCTCGCCTCGCGGCCTTGTGTCACTGGCTTGACGATCTTGTTGATTGACGCTACGATAATCTATAAGCGGTCAAAATTGATCTAAGGGGAGACGTTGATGATTCGGATTGTAGTGGCTGTACTTGCTGTGGCGATGGTTATCAATTGCGGCATATCTGGCGCCGAGGCGGCCTCCAAGGCAAAGAGCAAGAGATGGCGCGACTATAACAAGGAACAGCGCGCCGAGATCATGAAGCGTGCCCGCGAGGTCTGCAAGAAGAAATACGGCGCGCCATCAACAGTCTACAAGATCGACTACTATCGGGAGAAGATCTGGTGTTGGGCACCCTGAATCATACCAACGGTCGTTAGAGATGACTTTCCGGCTATCATGTAGCTCACTCGTATCTCCCTCCCCCTTGTGGGGAGGGATTAAGGGTGGGGGTCGCTCCGAACTATCCAATTCAGCGTGTTGATACAGGAATAACAGCCGCCGGAGCGACCCCCACCCCTGCCCCTCCCCACAAGGGGGAGGGAGAAAAAAGGGTCATCTCCAATGAACGCTGGTATCAGTCAACCTCGTCCGAGGGAACGATGGCGGTTTCCTTCGCGGCTGCTTCTTTCCAAGCCCGGAATGCGGGGCTAACCAGGATGCTCGCCATATAGCTCCGGGAGTCCTCGCTTACCGGAACATCGTAGGTGTCAAATCGCGACACGACTGGCGCGAACATGGCGTCGGCGTTGCTGAATTTGCCAAACAGAAACTTGCCGGTCTTGCCAAAGCGCTGGCGGCATTCGCGCCAAATCTCGTCGATGCGGGCGATGTCGGATTTTGCCGCATCCGAAAGCGCCACCGGTTTGCGCGGGCGGCGCAGATTCATTGGACAGGCGTTGCGCAGAGCCGAGAATCCGCCATGCATCTCGTTTGACACGCAGCGGGCCATGGCTCTGGCCTCCTTGGTTCTCGGCCAAAAGCTCTTCTCGGGAAACGTCTCGGCGAGGTATTCGAGTATGGCAAGGGACTCCCACACGGTAACCTTGCCATGGTGCAAAACCGGCACCCTGCCCGCTCGCGTATGTTCGGCGATCTTGATCTTGGTATCGGGCCGGTCCAGGAGGATGACTGTCTCGGTGAAGGGAATGCCGGCCATGGTGAGGGCGATCCAGGGGCGCAATGACCAGGACGAATAGTTCTTGTTGCCGATGACCAGATGCAGCTTGCTCATTTTGCTTCGACTTTCTCAATTGCGCCGCCGGCTTCTTTCCATGCGGTGAAGCCGCCGGCAAGGTTTTTGACCGGGTTCAGTCCCATTTGCCGCAGAATCTGCGTCGCCAGGGTTGAGCGCCAGCCACTGGCGCAGTGAATTATGAAGGTCTTATCCTCGGCAAACACCGGCTTATGGTATGGGCTTTCGGGGTCCACCCAAAACTCGATCATGCCGCGCGGCGCATGGAAAGAGCCGGGAATGCGGCCCTCGCGTTGCAACTCGCGAATATCACGGATGTCGATGATAACCACATCGTCGCGGCCATGCAGGGAAATCGCCTCGGCGGCGGTGACATGGGAAATTTCAGCCGAGGCCTGGGCCATCAGTTGCTTATAGCCCAGCACGATATTCTGAGTCATGGCTTCTCCTCCTTACAGCGATCGCGGAAGGTAGCGCCAGGAGTAGTAACCGACAACCGCCAACCAAACGCCGAGGATTGCGAATACCGCGCCCACGTCCAGCCAAATCAATGCAAAGGCAAAGATGAACGACGGCAGCAGTTCGGAAAAATCGATGAAGGTGCGGTAGACGGCGGTCATGTGCTGGCGCTCATGGAGCCTGACCGCCCGCAGGAATGGGATTCCGCCAACGCCGTCCAATGCCGAGGCGGCGAGCGAGCCGGCCAGCAATAGGGCAATTGCCACATAGGGATGAGCGGCCCCCGCAAGTCCGGCGCCTATTGAACTTACGGCACACAGCAGAAACGACATGGTGACAACCAGGCGAACACTGTATTTCCGGGCGAAGTAGCCGGAGAAGTAAGCCGACAACAACAGGGCCTGACTGGCGGAAACCACCAACCCGGAGGCGCTCTTGCTCAATCCGCTTTCGACGATGAGAAGCGGGCCGTAGATGAAGAATGTCGTCCAGAAGCAGGAACGGCCGAAGGCAATGAGCCAGGCAAGGATCATGCGTGGCTGGGCCACGAACCGTTGAACATTGGCGAGCGGATTGAAGGGCTGCAAGGTGCCCTGGGGCAGCGCGCCGCCGCGATCCGACAGCCGGAGATACCAGAATACGGCCATGAGCAGAACCAGACCCAGCATGACCGCGAGTTGGGGTCCCCATGGGCCGAAGCCGACATAAAGCCAGACCCCGAGTGCGGGACCGGTCATCCAGGAAAAAGTCGAGAGACTGAGCCTGATGGGCTCGGCGCGGGCCAAATCGCTGCGCTTGATATGATCGAGTATGTAGAGTGACAAAGTGATGTTGAAGATCGCCGCGCTGCTGCTGCGCAGGAACATGCCGAACGCCTGCCCCCAAAGCGTGTGGGCGGCCAGGGCCACGGCGGATGCAAACATGAGGGCGGCGCCAAAACTGTAGGCCCAGCGCCGCCGCATACGGCCGAGTATGTAAGGCAGCATGAGGGTTGCCGTCAAAACGCAGAGGGAGACCGCCGTCGTTAACACGCTCACTCTCTGGCTTGAGCCCAGAATATCGTAGGCCTGAAGCGAAACGACGGTCGAATTGAGCGAGCGCACCAGCGATTCGATGGCGAAGATCGCGGCGAATGTGTAGGCACCCGCCTTGCGCGGCAGGGGCAGGTTGGAGATTGTGGATTCGGAGGCCATGACCGTCGGCCGGAGGCCAGCACGCCTTGTGGCTGTGGCGCAAGTCCCGCCAGGGTGTCGCTGTCATGCAATCGCCGCAAGGCTTGCCAGGTTGGAGCCGGCACGGCACAATCCGCGGCCATGGAGCGCCACATGCGACTGACTTCGGCCCATGTCAAATTGGTGCACCGCGACATCGCCGATTCAGGGCCAGACTTGAAGTTCAGTCAATTCTCTCATGCCGACTACGAGGAGCACCTTGAGGCTTTCTTGCAGGACAGGCCGGATGGGCCAATCGGCGTGTTCAGCTATGGCTCGCTGATCTGGAAGCCGGCTTTTGTACCCGCTGCGGTGATCAGGGCCACGGCGCGGGACTGGCACCGGTCATTCTGCCTTCAGGTGCGGCGGTTTCGCGGCACCGCCGACGAGCCGGGCCTTATGATGCAGATCGATCGTGGAGGGAATTGCGAAGGCGTGGTGCAGGAGATCGCCATGGGCGCCGAAATCGAGGTGCTACGCGGGTTGTGGCGGCGGGAAATGTCAAACAAGCCGCCGAGCAACTATCCGCGCTGGATCGATGTCGCGGCTGGGGGCAGTTACCGGCGGGCGGTTGCTTTCACAGCTAATCCCGACAGTCCGCTGTATGCGGGTCCATTAGATCCGCAGTTCGTCGCCGAACGGCTGACGGTGGCTTGCGGGCATTTGGGCAGCGGGGCGGAATACTTGCAGCAGACAGTGGCGGCGCTTGAACGGGAAGGCATTCACGACCCCTATTTGTGGGACCTGCAGGAGCGGGTAGCGGCAATCATTGAGCAACGGTTTCCGGACGCTTGCCTCGCATAGGCCCGGAGCCTAGACAGGCGCCATGTCCACCTCGGAAAAACAACAGGTCGCCCTCTATTCGTTGTTGGCCAGCGCCGCTCTGGCGCTTTCCAAGCTGGCGGCCGGCTTGTTCACCGGTTCGCTCGGCATTCTTTCGGAGGCGATCCATAGCGTTATCGACTTCGGGGCAACCGTGGTCACGTGGTTTGCCATTCGCCTGAGCGATCAACCTCCCGACGAGGAGCATCACTACGGCCATGCCAAGATCGAAAGCGTTGCGGCGCTGGTGGAAACCGGGCTGCTGTTTCTCACCACTGCCTGGATCGTCTGGGAGGCGGCGAGCCGTCTGCTCACCGGCCAATCGCATGTCGAAGTGACATGGTGGGCGGCGGCGATTATCGCTGCTTCGATCGTCATCGATCTTAACCGGTCGCGCGCCCTGAGCCGGGTTGCGGCGAAAACATCGAGCGAAGCGCTGGAGGCCGATGCCCTGCACTTCAGCTCCGATATGTGGAGTTCGCTTGTGGTGCTATTCGGGCTGGGCGCCGTGTGGCTGGGCATTCCGGCAGCGGATTCGGCCGCCGCCCTTGCGGTCTCGTGTTTCGTGGCGCTGGCGGGCTGGCGGCTGGGGCGGCGAACGCTCGCTACGCTGCTCGATACCGCGCCCGAAGGGGCCACCGAAGCGGCGCGCGACATCGTGCTCAAGACCGACGGAGTATTGGAGCTGAAGAGCCTCCGGCTAAGGCCGGCGGGCCCAACATTGTTCGTCAGCGCCGTGGTGGCGGTGGCCAGAACCATGCCGGTTGACGATATGGTGAAGCTCAAGGATCAGCTGCACGCCCGGCTTCACTCCAGGTTTCCCAATGCCGATATCACCGTTGCGGCCGATCCGGTCGCCCTCGATGACGAGACTGTGTTTCAGAAGGTCATGCTGATCGCGTCGCGCCGCAACCTCGCGATCCATCACGTGACGGTGCAGCAAATCAAGGGCAAGCTGGCGGTGAGCTTCGATCTTGAAGTCGATGGCGGAATGAGCCTTGCCAATGCCCATGAGATGGCCACAAAACTTGAAACCGCCATCCGCCGCGAGCTCGGCGGCGGGGTCGAGGTCGAAAGCCATATCGAGCCGCAGCCTGAGCATTTGCTTGACGGCAACCCGGCGAAACCGAAAGAGACCGCGGCGGTCACAAAACTACTCAACCAACTTGCGGGAAAACAGCCGCAACTGAGCGATCTGCATAACATTCGCATCCGCCGTACCGACCAGGGCGTCTTCGTGCACTATCATTGCCGGTTCGATGGCAAGGCAAAAATCGACGATGTGCACAAGTGCGTCGATCAAATCGAGAATGGCCTCCAGGCCAAATTCTCCGAGATTCGAAGGGTGATCGCCCATGCCGAGCCAATTGGGCGGACACGGCACAGGCTGTGACGGGAGCACCGGCATGAGTGTGAATCCAGCAGACCTCGACCCGCGAAACATCGGCACTCTCCGCACGATCATGCGAGCGTTGCGAACTCCCAAGACCGGTTGTCCGTGGGATATCGAGCAGTCCTTTGAAACAATCGCGCCATTTACGATTGAAGAGGCCTATGAAGTTGCCGATGCCATTGCGCACGGCAACCGCTCGGACCTTTGCGGCGAGTTGGGCGATCTTCTGTTGCAGGTGATCTATCATGCCCAAATGGCGGACGAGGAAGGCGCATTTGCACTCGACGATGTCATCGAAGCGATCTGCCGCAAAATGGTCCGCCGTCACCCCCATGTGTTCGGCGACGAAAAGGCCCGCTCGGCGCAACTGGCCAAGGGATTTTGGGACGACGTGAAAGCCCGGGAACGCAAGGCTGGTTCCAGCGGCGGTGTCCTCGATAACATCGCCATTGGCCTCCCTGGCCTAACACGCGCTGTAAAGCTGCAAGCCAAGGCGGCAAGGGTGGGATTCGACTGGCCGTCGGTTGAAAATGTCTACGACAAGATCGCCGAAGAAGTGGCAGAGTTCCGTACTGCGCCGGACGAGAAGAAGGTCGAGGAATATGGAGACTTGCTGTTCGCCATGGCCAACGTGGCGCGCCATCTCGGCATCGATCCGGAAGCGGCGGTGCGGGCGGCCAACGCAAAATTCGAACGGCGGTTTGCTCATATCGAGAAGCGCCTTTCGGAGAGCGGAAAGGCGCCGGCGGATTCGACCTTGACTGAAATGGACAGCCTGTGGGACGAAGCCAAGGCGCTGGGAAAATAGCCGCCCTACTCCGCCGCAGCCTTGTGGCGGGCGGTGGAGGCCCGCATCAACTTGCCGAACCGCGCGGCAGCCTGTCCGGCCCTGTCGGCGCTCATGCGGACTGACAGGCACATGCGGCCATCCTTGAATTGCTTGCGATGGATTACTTCGGCGCGGTCGTGGAGCCACGCCTGGCCAGCGCCGTCCGAGGGATCGACGAAGACATCGTAGATGGTGTCTCCGGCGCCGAGGCGTTCTTCAAGCAATTTTAGCAGCTGCCCGATTCCTTCGCCGGTTGCCGCGGAGAGGAGCACGCAACCCTGCTTGCGGGCCGCCTGGGCGATGCGCAAGTTGCGCAGTTCCTCGCCCAGTAGGTCCAGCTTGTTCCAGACTTCGATGATCTTGCCGCGCCGGGTTTCATCGATGCCGAGTTCATTGAGAATACGATTGACATCATCGGCCTGAGCTTCGGTTTCCGCGTGACTCACATCGCGCACGTGCAAGATGATGTCGGCCTCGAGGACTTCTTCAAGCGTGGCACGAAAAGCCGCGATCAGAGACGTCGGCAGGTCCGAAATGAAACCGACTGTATCAGATAGTATCGCCTTGCGGCCATGCGGAAGCCCGATGACCCGCATTGTCGGATCGAGTGTCGCAAACAACAGGTCCTTGGCCAGGACACTGGCGCCGCTCAGCCGATTGAACAGTGTCGATTTGCCGGCGTTGGTGTAACCGACAAGGGCTACCACCGGATATGGCACACGGGTTCTTCCCTTGCGGTGCAGGGCGCGGGTTTTGACCACGGAAGCGAGCTGTTTCTCGATCCTTGCTATCCGTTCCTCGATAAGCCGGCGGTCGGCTTCCAACTGGCTTTCGCCCGGGCCGCCAAGAAAACCGAAGCCGCCGCGCTGGCGCTCAAGGTGGGTCCAGCTGCGCACCAGCCGGCTCTTCTGGTATTGCAGATGTGCGAGTTCAACCTGAAGCGTACCTTCGCGTGTCGATGCGCGCCTGCCGAAAATCTCAAGAATGAGACCAGTCCGGTCGACAACCTTGGCGCTCCAGGCCTTTTCAAGATTGCGCTGCTGAATTGGCGTCAGCTGGGCGTTGACGACGACCAGTTCGGCCTCTGCCGTTTCGACCTCCTTGGCAATTTCCGCCACTTTGCCAGATCCAATGAGTGTCGCGGGCTTCGGTTCGGCAAGGGGTGCGATAATCGTGGCGGCTACATCCAGATCGATGGCGCGGGCCAAGCCCACCGCCTCGGCGAGACGGGTCTCCGCGTCGCGGTCAGCACCAGTGGGGGCGCCGCGCCCGCGGCGCTCGACGTGAAGCACGATGGCACGGGTCGCAAGAGGCCCCTCGATCTGAAATGCAACCCCACTGCCCGGAGCCGGGCGTCTCGATTTGGTCACGCGGCGCCCGCTTCTTCCTCAAACAGGCTGATCGGACCGCCCGGCATGATTGTCGAGATCGCATGCTTGTAAACCAGTTGCGACATGCCATCGCGGCGCAACAGTACGCAGAAATTGTCAAACCAGGTAATGACGCCCTGAAGTTTCACGCCGTTGACCAAAAATACCGTCACCGGGATTTTCTGCTTGCGAACGTGATTGAGAAAGGTGTCCTGAAGATTCTGCGGTTTTTCTTGGGCCATTGCTCTTCTCTTTCTTGGGGGCCAGTCTCGGCGCGGTAAAATTAACACATTTTGGCGGGATGCCAAATTGTCACTCGCTGGCCTCCTCTTCGGCGCGCCCGGCCAGCCCCAAGAGCTTGATTTTCCGGTGCAGGGCGGAGCGCTCCATGCCGATGAAGACGGCGGTACGCGAGATGTTGCTGCCAAAGCGCGACAATTGAGCGGTAATGTACTCGCGTTCGAAGGCCTCGCGCGCTTCGCGCAGCGGCATGACCAGCAGGTTATCCACACCAAACGGCGCACCGCCGGAATTCGCAGCGCCCACATCCGCAGGCAATGAGGCAGAGGTGACGTCACTGGCCGGATCGCCGCCGGCGAGAATCATGATGCGCTCGACGTTGTTCTTCAGTTCGCGAACATTGCCGGTCCAGTCGCGCGTCTGGAGGGTGGCGATAACGTCTTCGGCGATTCGCCGCATCGGCTGGCCCGCGGACAAAGAGTAAACTTTGGCAAAATGGCCGACCAGTTCGGGAATGTCTTCGCGCCTATCGGCAAGACTTGGCACCTGAACCGGAACCACGCCGAGGCGATGATAGAGATCCTCGCGAAAACGGCCATTGGCAATCAGACCGGCAAGATCGCGGCTAGTCGATGAAACAACACGCACATCGACCTTGACCTTCTTGGCGCCGCCCACCCGCTGAAACGTCTGGTCAACGAGGACCCGAAGGACCTTGCCTTGGGTTTCAAGCGGCATGTCGGCAAGTTCGTCGATGTAAAGTGTGCCGCCGTGCGCCTCTTCCAATGCGCCAACACGGCGCGCCGCACCACTGCTGTCCTCGACACCGAAGAGTTCTTCTTCCATGCGTTCCGGCGCCATTGTCGCAGCGCTGAGAGTGACAAACGGCCCACCGGCGCGGGTGGAAAGCACGTGAAGGGTGCGGGCGGCCAACTCCTTGCCGGAGCCCATCGGTCCGCTGATCAGCACCCGGCTGTTGGCGGGAGCAATCTTCTTGAGCAGTTGGCGCAACTGCCGCATTGCGGGGGAGGAGCCGAGAAGCTCGGCATCAGCGCCCGCCCTGCCCTTGAGTTCCTCGTTTTCGCGCCGCAACTTCGAGGTTTCCAAAGCACGGCCAACGACCAGCAAAAGGCGGTCGGCCTTGAACGGCTTTTCAATATACTCGTAGGCTCCGCGTTTGATGGCGGCCACCGCGGTTTCGATATTGCCGTGGCCAGAAATGATGATCACCGGAACATCTGGGTGTTTTTCCTTGATGACATTCAAAAGATCCAAGCCGTCCAGTCGCGATCCCTGCAGCCAGATATCGAGGACGATGAGCGAAGGCCGTCTGAGGTCGACTTCCGCCATTGCCGCGTCGCTATTGTGGGCAAGGCGGGTTTCATAGCCTTCATCCTGAAGGATTCCGGCAATGAGTTCGCGGATGTCGGCCTCGTCGTCAACTATCAGTATGTCTGCTGCCATGCCATTTGCTCACTTACGTCGCTGCGGGCGCGGGCGCCGCTATCTTATCGAAGAACAGTGTCACGCGAGCTCCTAGCCCATCGGCAAAATCCGGCGGGGCATCGTCGAGGGCCAATCTTCCGCCGTGTTCCTCCATAATCCGTTTGACGATGGCAAGACCAAGGCCGGTGCCCTTTTCACGGGTCGTCATGTAGGGCTCTGCCAGCCGGTGGCGATTTTCCTTTGGTAGGCCGCCGCCATTGTCGGTGACACGGATGAAGGGATGATCGTCCAACACACCAGCCTCGACGAGGATGTGACCACGGGGCTCGACCGAGGTTTGCTGGCGTCCCTCGATGGCTTCGCGAGCATTCTTCACCAAGTTGGTTACGGCCTGGGTAATCAGCCGGCGATCGAGGGGGAATTCGAATTCGCCCGGCTTCACATCGAGGTCAATGTCGATATCCGACGACGAAACCCGCTGCAAGACAGTTGCCTCGCGCACCACATTGGCGAGGTTCTGCGCCTCGGGAACGGCCTTCGGCATACGGGCAAACGACGAGAATTCATCGACCATTCGTCCGATATCGGCGACTTGCCGGATGATCGTGTCGGTACACTGATCGAATATCTGCTTGTCGTGGTGGATCTGATTTCCATATTTCCGCTTCAGGCGCTCGGCCGAGAGCTGGATGGGAGTCAGCGGGTTCTTGATTTCATGGGCGATACGGCGGGCAATATCGGCCCAAGCGGAATTGCGCTGGGCCGACACCAGCTCGGTGATGTCATCGAAAGTCAGAACATGGCCGTGGCTTTGACTGTCGGGGCTTTCGGTGGTGATCCGCGCGAAGAAGCTGCGGTTGGTGCCGCGGTGATCGACATCGACCTGGCCCTCGGCGAATCCGGACGGCCGTGACAAGGCCAGTTCAAACAGGCCGGCGAAGTCCGGAAGCAGTTCAATCGTCGGCTTGCCGATCAGCGCTGATTCCTTGAGGCCAAGCAAATTCAGCGCCGATCGATTGACCAGTGAAATATTGCCGGCTGGATCGATGCCGATAACACCAGCGCTGACACCGGCAAGCATGGCTTCGGTGAAACGCCGGCGCGTATCGAGCGTTTGATTGGCGGCAAGGAGTTCGTCCTGCTGGTCCTTGATGTGATCGGTCATCAGGTTGAAAGTGCGCGACAGGGTTTGCAGATCCACGGGCCCTTCGGTGACTTCGACTTTTGTGTCGAGCTCGCCCCGCGACACGCGCCTTGCCGCGTCGAGCAACCGGACGACCGGCGCCACAATGCGGTCGGAGAACCACAAGCCGGTCCAGATCGCCGCCAACAGGAACACGAAGCCGAGGATGCCGTAGGTCAGCGCGAATGTCAGTTGCACGCCGAGCCTCTGCGCCATCAACTTGTCGTATTCGACCTTGGCTTCACGGGTTTTCTTCAGCTGATCGATGACCGAAGGGTTGATGACCCTGTAGATATACAAATACTCTCCGTCATAACCCTGCAGCTTGATCAGGGCACGGACGACATTGCCGCCAACGCTGGGAGGCAGCAGGACCAGTTCGCCGCGATCCGCCCCCTTGATGGCTTCGTCGCTGGGGGCGTGGAATTCGACCTTGTTGCTGGCGGTGATCTTGACATCGATGCGTTTCTGACTTGCATCAAACACAAACGCGCCGGCGAGGCCGCGAAGTGCGGCATGGCGTGCGACGCGGCGCACGAAGGAAGCGCGGTCGTTGTCGAACATGGCTTTCTGCTGAACCAGGTCGGCGGATATGGCGGCCACATCGCCGCGCGTCGCCTCGGCGTGATCGCGCAAATAGGATTCGGCGACATTGACGGCGGAATCGACAATGGCGCGGGTGCGCTGGGAGAACCAGGCATCGAGCCCGCGGTTCAGTGTGACGGTGGCGAAGACGGCAACCAGGATTGCCGGAACGATGGCAATCAAGCTGAATAGCAATACCAACCTGAGATGGAGACCAGCGCCGGCGGTACCCCTGCGGCGCTCGACAAAGAGGAAAACCAGCTGACCGATCACCATGAGCGCCATGATGAGCAACAACAGACCGTTGCTCAGGAGGAGCAGCTTGGTTGCCTCTGGAGTGGGTTTTATCGGCGTGAGTCCAGTCAGCAGGGCGAATGTTGCGATGCCCGCTGCCACGCCGAAGATGACGAGGCCCAAACCGGCCCATCCGGTGAGCCGGCGAAGATTGTCCGAGAGCCAATTGACGGAGCGATCTTGCATAAAACCCGTTCACTCAATTCTGTTGCACGAAATCAACAGTAATTGTGGCAGTTTTGCGACAGGTCTTAGTGCAAGATCATAAGCCTCTGATTACCCGCACATTTCTGTCACGCAGCTTAACCCGCAGAGTGTTCCGGTTGATCCCGAGGAGGTCGGCGGCACGCAACTGGTTTCCCTGGGTTGCGGAAAGAGCGGCCCGCAGGAGGGGCGGTTCGATTTCGCCAAGCACTCGTTCAAACAGTCCGGCTGGAGGCAGGGCTTGACCGAATCCGGCGAAATACCGGGTGAGATACTGCTCGAAAAATTCCTGCAGTTCCATGGCGGCTTCGTTGCCGTTGCGTGACTCTGAATGCAAGCCGGCGTCCGCCAACTCACGCTCGACACTCTCGGCGGAAATCGTGTCGTCTATGCTGATTGCAACAAGACGGCGCAGGAGATTTTCAAGCTCACGGATATTGCCAGGCCAGCGATATCGTTTGAGCCGCTCTATGGCCTCGCCCGATACGTCTTTGCGGGGCAGGCCTTCCTTGGCGATGCGGTCAAGGAAATGCCTGACGAGGTCGGGAATGTCCTCGGTTCTCTCGCGCAAAGGTGGCAGGCGCATCGGCACGACATTCAGACGGAAGAACAGGTCTTCGCGGAAAAGCCCCTGCGAGATCAGCTGGCGAAGATCGCGGTGGGTTGCGGCAATGATCCGGACATTGGTCTTGACGGCGGTAGTTGCACCAACCGGGGTGTACTCGCCCTGCTGCAAGACACGCAGCAGGCGGGTCTGCGCTTCGAGCGGCATGTCGCCGATTTCGTCAAGAAACAGGCTGCCGCCCTCGGCTTGCTCAAACCGGCCAGCGGCGCGGGCCGTGGCGCCAGTGAAAGCGCCCCTCTCATGGCCAAATAGTTCCGACTCGATCAACTCGCGGGGTATGGCTGCCATGTTGATCGCCACAAATGGCCCCTTGCGGCGGCGGCCATAATCGTGGAGCGCGCGCGCCACCAGCTCCTTGCCGGTCCCCAACTCGCCCACAATCAAGACGGTGAGGTTGGTTTGAGTCAGGCGGGCGACAATCCGGTAAATTTCCTGCATGGCCGGCGAGCGCCCGACAATCGGCATGTGATCGGCCTCATCGGCCACTACGGGCGGCGGCCTGGAGGACTGTTCGATGCCGCGCGAGACCGTCTGCACCAGAAGGCTAAGATCGAAGGGCTTGGGCAGATAATCGAATGCGCCGCGTTCGGCCGCGGTTATGGCGGTCATGATGGTGTTCTTGGCGCTCATGACAATAATCGGCAGGCCAGGCCGCAGTTTCTTGATGCGCGGAATGACATCGAAGGCATTCTCATCCGGCAAGACGACGTCGGTCACAACGATGTCGCCGTGGCCTTCTTGCACCCAGCGCCACAGCGCCGTGGCGGTTGCGGTCGAGCGCACATTGTAGCCGGCGCGGCTGAGCGCCTGCGTCAACACCGTACGGATGGCGCTATCATCGTCGGCAAGTAGAACTGTCCTGGCGTTCATTGCGCCGTCTCCCGTCCTGGCTCGCCGGGGTCTCTCAGCATCGGCAGAAGGACGCGAAATGTCGTTCCCTTGCTTCTCGCGGCATTCTCAACCACGCCGCCGTGATCGCGGACAATCTTGGCGACAAGAGCAAGTCCCAACCCGCGGCCGCCCGATTTAGTTGTCACAAAGGGATCAAAGATGTTTGGCCGGAGCTCCTCAGGGATACCGGGCCCGGTATCGTGGACACACACTTCGAGCGGCAGCGTCACGCGCTCGTTGGTGCCGGGAACGGTGAGCCGGACGCCTGGGCGGAATGCCGTGGTCAACAACAACTCTCCCGTTTCTCTACTGCCGGTGATGGCTTCGGCGGCATTCTTCGCGAGATTGAGAAACACTTGCACCAGCTGGTCATGGTTGCCGTGGACCGGTGGCAGGGAGGGATCATAATCCTCGCGAATGGTGATTCTGGGTGACATTCCGGAAATCGTGAGCTGTTTCACCCTTTCCAACACCGCGTGAATGTTGACCGGCTTGCGGTCGAGGGGCCGCTCGTCGGAGAAGACTTCCATCTGATCGACTAGATCGCGTATCCGGTCGGTCTCCTCGCAGATGAGGCGGGCCAGCGGGCGGTCGGCCGCGTCGAGCCCGGGTTCGAGTAATTGCGCTGCACCGCGAATGCCGGAGAGCGGATTCTTAATCTCGTGAGCCAGCATTGCAGCCATGCCGGATACTGAACGGGCAGCGCCGCGCGAGGTTAATTGCCGGTCGATTTTGTGTGCCATCGACCGCTCCAGCACCATGATGATTACGAAACGCGGATCTTCGGTCATGAGCGCGGTTTGAAGATCGACCAGCCGCTCGCCCCCGAGACGCGGCGTTCCCACGCCGATTGCATATTCATTGACAGCGCCAGAAGTGACGCGGGCGGTTGCAACCGCATGCAGAACCGGGCTTGAGAAAGGCACCAGATCGCTCAACTTGAGGCGCAGAAGCAAATTGCTGCTGGCGTGAAAGTAGCTTTCGGCAGCGCTATTGGCGAGGCAGATCCGATCCTGCTCATCGATGATGATCAATGGATTGGGCAAAGCCTCAAGAACGGCGCGCGGCAGGGGCGATTGGGCCGGCTGCATCGACATCATGCGGCCTCGCGCAGCATGCAAGTATTGTAGATTGCACGCAAACCAGCCGCCACCTGCCGATTGTCATCGGTTTTCAGCAGAGTGCGCCGCCAGGATCTGGCAACTTCGGCCGCGAGCAAACCACGCTCCTCCAGCCGCGCAATGGTCCAACCTACATGCTTGCGCGCAATGCGGTTGCCGTGATGGTGGCCATGGAACGAGATTATCGCGTCATGATGGGCGCTGACGATTTCGGATTCCTGCTCAAGCGATGGCTGACGAATACCCGATCCCGGATCGAGAACCTCCGCGATCACTCCCGGCCACCAGGGCCGGCCATAGGCCGCGCGCCCAATCATGATTCCGTCGGCACCGGATGACTGCAACATGGCTCTTGCATCGTCCTCTGTAACTCCGTCGCCATTGGCAATCAGCGGGATGTTTATGGCATTGCGGACCGCGCGGATGGCAGACCAATCGGCTTTGCCGCCATAGAACTGACAGCGGGTCCGGCCATGGACCGTAATCATGCTCACGCCAACATCTTCGGCACGGCGCGCAAGTTCCGGTGCGTTGATGCTGCCATGATCCCAGCCAAGCCGCATCTTCAGAGTAACCGGCACATCCACGGCCTCAACCGTCGCCATTATCAAGGTGAGCGCATGATCCAGATCGCGCATCAGCGCAGAACCTGACAGGCCGCCGGTGACTTGCCGGGCGGGACAGCCCATGTTGATGTCGATGATGTTGGCGCCGAGATCGCGCGCCAGTCTTGCCCCCTCGCCCATCCAGCGGGCCTCACGGCCGGCAAGCTGGATAACGAATGGAGCGAGTTTGCCGGTTCCGGTGGCGCGCCTGACCATGTCGGGCCGCGAATTCACCAACTCTTCGCTTGCCACCATTTCCGAAACGACCAGACCGGCGCCATGACGGAACGCCACCGATCGGAATGGCTCATCGGTGACGCCCGACATCGGCGCAAGAAACACCCGATTGCGCGTTTCGATATTCCCGATTCGGATGCCCATTTTTTGTGCGACCACCAGTTATGACTATTTCTGCGGCAGAATAGTTTTATGCTGCACTGCGTCAAGACCCTTTGTTGCGGGTAAAGATGGGTATTGCTAGAGGAACTAGATGACGGTGGCTGCGGTGATCGTCGCGGGCGGCACGGGCCTGCGCGCCGGGGGCGAAAAACCCAAGCAATATCAGATGATCGGCGGCAAGCCGGTGATCTGGTGGACACTCAAGGCATTTGTCGAGCATCCCGGTGTCTCGCTTGTCCAAACGGTGATTGCCGATGGTCATGGGGCGATGTTTGAAGAAGCAGCCGGTAATTTCAAGGTGGAGAAACCGGTTTGCGGCGGGGTAACGCGGCAGGAGTCATGCCTGCGGGGGCTGGAGGCAATTGCGGCGCAAAAGCCAGCGGCGGTCATGATTCACGATGCTGCGCGCCCCTTCGCATCGCAAGATCTGATCAGCCATGTCATTGCATGGCTTAGCCGCCATCAAGCCGTCGTGCCCGGGATTCCGGTGGCCGACACACTCAAGCTTGCGCCAGGCGGCATTGTCAAATCCACCGTCGACCGCAGCGGCATGTGGGCAGCGCAGACGCCGCAAGGGTTTTCCTTTGATGTTATTCTTGCCGCGCACCGGGCCGCGCACACTGCCGGCATGGGCAGTTTTACCGACGATGCAGCAGTCGCCGAGTGGGCGGGCATCGAGATCGCGATGATCCCGGGGCGCATGGAAAACCGCAAGCTTACGACCGCCGAAGATATCGAGAAGGCAGACCGCGCGATGTTGGGAGGGCTGCCGGATATCCGCGTCGGCCAGGGAATAGACGTGCATCCCTTCGCGGACGGCGACGGCGTCACTTTGTGCGGGGTGGTAATCGCCCATGACAAACGGCTCAAGGGACATTCGGATGCGGATGCCGCACTTCATGCGCTGACCGATGCTATTTTCGGGGCAATTGGCGAAAGCGATATCGGCGCCCATTTTCCGCCCAGCGAAGCGGCATGGAAGGGTGCGGCATCGGCGATCTTTCTCAGCAAGGCGGTCGACTGCGTGCGCCAGCGCGGTGGGATCATCGCCAATGTCGACATTACCATTCTGGCCGAAGCACCACGTATAGCCGCTCACATCCCGGCGATGAAGGCATTCCTATCGCCATTGCTCGGCATCGATGCCAGCCGCATTGCCATCAAGGCCACCACGACCGAGCGCCTCGGCGCAATCGGCCGCAAGGAAGGCATTGCCGCTTTTGCGACGGCCACCGTGCGGCTACCGTGAAGTTCGAAGTGGCTCATACCGCCGCCGCAACGCAACTGCTGGAACGCTGCCGCGCACAAGGATTGCGCATTGTTACGGCGGAGAGCTGCACGGGTGGCCTGGTTGCCGCTCTGCTTACATCGATACCGGGGGCATCACAGGTGTTTGAAGCGGGGCTGGTCACCTATTCCAATGACGCAAAAACGCTGCTGATCGGTGTTGCCGGCGACATTATTCGCACGCATGGGGCCGTTAGCGAAGAAACTGCCCGGGCCATGGCGGATGGCGCCCTCTTGACGGTTGACCGGGCGAGCCTCGCCCTTGCTGTCACCGGAATTGCCGGTCCGGACGGCGGCACGGCAACGAAGCCGGTTGGCCTCGTACACATCGCGGCAGCGCGCCGCCACCGCCCTACTCTTCACCGCAAATTGCTGTTGGGCAATGCAGGGCGCGAGGCGATCAGAATTCATTCGGTTGCTGAGGTCGTGGAACTTGGTTTGGCTCAGACGCTGGGTGAGCCATAGAGCTTTTTGGCGCGCTCCTCGAACGCGGTCATGATGCGGCGGACCATCAAGTCGAACATGCCGGAGAGCAGGAACTGCAGGCTTCGGCTTTGCAGCGTGTAGTCAACATTGAAATTGATGTCGGCCCCGCCGTTGGCGCCCGGCAGGATTTTCCATTCCGTTGTCAGTGACTGAACGGGCTTTTGATTTGAGGTGGCGCTGACTGTATGAGTGGATGGATCCACCATCACATCGCTCTTCAGCACTTCGCTGATCCCAAGTTTCTTGTAGGTGAGTGCAAGTTCCGAGTTGAATGTCGACTTTCCGTCGGGAAGCTTCGTGAGGTTCGTCACGGTTGACCGTTTGACCAGCGGCAAGAACTCGCGATAGTGAGCGACGTCGGCGGCAATGGCAAATACCTTCTCCACGCTGAAGGGAACATTGCGGGTTACGGAGAATTTCGTCATTCGTTCGGTTCCATTTGCTGTTGCGATCGAGCCGCTCTCAGTTTGGCGAAATCTTCACCGGCATGGTGCGATGAGCGGGTGAGCGGCGTCGCGGCCACCATGAGAAAGCCCTTGGCATAGGCAATCGTTTCGTAGCTCTTGAATTCGTCTGGCGTTACAAACCGGTCGATTGCCGCATGCTTGCGGCTCGGCTGCAAGTACTGGCCGATGGTGATGAAGTCAATGCCGGCGGAGCGCATGTCGTCCATCACCTGCATCACCTGGTCCCTGGTTTCGCCCAGCCCCACCATAATGCCCGACTTGGTGAACATCGAGGGATCGAGTTCCTTGACACGCTGCAGCAGGCGCAGGGAATGGAAGTAACGGGCGCCGGGCCGGATGCGGAGATAGAGGGCGGGCACGGTTTCGAGATTGTGATTGAAAACATCGGGGACCGCTTCGACCACCAGTTCGAGGGCGCCGTCTTTTTTGAGGAAGTCCGGTGTCAGCACCTCAATGGTTGTTTTGGGCGAGGCTTTGCGGATGGCGCGAATGGTGCGGGCGAAATGCTCAGCCCCGCCATCGGCGAGATCGTCGCGGTCGACCGAAGTTATGACCGAATGCGAAAGTCCCATGCGGGCAACCGCATCGGCCACCTTCTCCGGTTCATCGCGCACCAGGGCATCGGGCAATCCGGTCTTCACGTTGCAAAATGCGCAAGCCCTGGTGCAGGTGTCGCCCATGATCATGAAGGTGGCGTGCTTTTTCGACCAGCATTCGCCGATGTTCGGACACCCGGCCTCCTCGCACACGGTAACGAGATTGTTATCGCGGACGATCTTCTGGGTTTCGCTATAGACAGCCGAGCCCGGCGCCTTAACCCTGATCCAGTCCGGCTTGCGCATGACAGGCGTGTCGGCCCGGTGGGCCTTTTCCGGGTGGCGCGGACGGCTCGCGCTGTCGAGTAGAGTTACCATCAGGCGGCCGAGCCGCCTTTGACCATGCGGTATCCGTAGATCAGAATGCAGGCGCCGGCCACTGCGACAACGAGCTGGCCAACGAAACCGCCAAACATCATGCCGAGCATGCCGAGAATTGCATTGCCAACGATCGCACCCACAATGCCGAGTACGATGTTCATCACAAGGCCCGTATCGAATTTCATGATCTTCTCGGCGATCCAACCGGCAAGCGCGCCGACAACGATCGTCATGACCCAGCCAAATCCCATCATTTTCGCCTCCCTCTTCAAGCCTTCCGGCCGCTCAACATTCTCAGGACATAGATCAGCAACACCGCGCCAATGGCAGCGACGATCAGGTTGCCCAGGAACCAGCCCTGAAAGATTTCACCCAGCCTGAGACCAAGCGCATTGGCAACAAACGCGCCGATGTAGGAACCGATGATGCCGACAATGATATTCTTGACCAAGCCCATATCGGACTTGGTGATTTTTTCGGCGATCCAGCCAGCCAGGCCACCAATCAGCAAGGTGCCGATCCAGCCCACGCCCCCGCCGAGATCCATCAGACTATTCATAACCTACCTCCCATTTCCGGTGCCAACGCCCGCGACCGCTAGCAGAGATATGGCTTACCGAAAGCCGGCTATCAAGCAGATTTCAATCGGGCTAGTTGGCCCAGAATTTGAGAGTCTTGTCCTGCTGTTCCGGGGTTTGCTTCCGCCCGGTGTTTTGCTCGGCAACAACGAAGGCGCCGCCCAGCACAAACACGAGAATGAGCGGTTTCACCAAGCCGCCCACCAAGGCGCCGGAAATCAGGCCGCGGAGGGATTTGCCGCGGCCGAACCACATGCTGACAATGACGGCGCCGAACACCGCCAGCACAATGTCGAGCTTGTCGAAGGCTTCCAGGAGAAGCGAAATCTGGCTCATGGCAGCCGGGAGCATGGGCCGGATTGGTTAAGGTTTTCTACATGTGAATGACGCGGCCGTACGCGTCGAGCACGCTTTCGTGCATCATTTCGGAAAGGGTGGGATGGGGGAAGACCGAATGCATCAGTTCTTCTTCGGTGGTCTCGAGGCCCATGGCAATCACGAAGCCCTGGATCAGCTCGGTTACCTCCGCACCCACCAGATGGGCGCCGATGAGACGGCCGGTCTTGGCGTCGAAGATGGTCTTGACCAGACCTTGATCCTCGCCCAAGGCAATGGCCTTGCCGTTAGCGAGGAAGGGGAAACGGCCGATCTTGAGTTCGAACCCAGCCGCCTTGGCCTTGGCTTCGGTGAGGCCGACGGAGGCCACTTGCGGGTGGCAATAGGTGCAGCCCGGGATCTGCTCCTTCTTCATCGGATGGGCGTCGAGGCCCTTGATTTTCTCCACGCAGATGACGCCCTCGTGCTCGGCCTTGTGGGCAAGCATGGGCGGGCCCGCCACGTCGCCGATGGCGTAAATGCCCGCCACATTGGTGCGGCCGAAGCCATCGATGACAATGCAGCCCTTCTCGGTCTTCACGCCCAGGGCTTCGAGGCCGAGATTCTCGATGTTGCCGGTGACGCCCACAGCTGAAATGACGCGGTCCACGGTGAGCGCCTCGCTCTTGCCGCCCTGCTCTATGGTGGCGGTGACATTGTCCTTGCCCTTCTTGAGGGAGGCAACCTTGGCGCCGGTCCTGATCTTGAGGCCCTGCTTCTCCAGCTGCTTCTGGGCAACCTTGGCGATCTCGGCATCTTCCACCGGCATGATCTGATCAACGATCTCGACCACCGTCACGTCGACTCCCATGGAATTGTAGAACGAGGCGAACTCGATGCCGATGGCGCCGGAGCCGACAACCAGCAGCGACTTCGGCATGGCGGGCGGCACCATGGCTTCGAAATAGGTCCACACCAGCTTGCCGTCGGGCTCAAGGCCGGGGAGCACGCGGGGGCGCGCGCCGGTGGCGATGATGATGTGCTTGGCGGTGTAGGTGCCGGGCCCTGCGGCGCCCTTGGGTTCGGGATGCTGAGGCTGCATGGCGGCTTTCGCTGGCTTTGAGACGATGACTTCGCCCGGCTTTGAAATCTTCGCCTCGCCCCAGATCACCGTCACCTTGTTCTTCTTGAGCAGCATGCCGACGCCGCCATTGAGGCGGCCGGAGACGCCGCGCGAGCGCTGCACCACGGCGGCGGCATCGAAGGAAATATTGTCCGCCGACAGACCATAATTCTTGGCGTGCTTCATGTAGTGATAGATCTCGGCCGAGCGCAGCAGCGCCTTGGTGGGAATGCAGCCCCAGTTGAGGCAGATGCCGCCCAGATGCTCGCGCTCCACGATCCCCACCTTGAAGCCAAGCTGGGCCGCCCGGATCGCGGTGACATAACCGCCGGGGCCGGAGCCGATGATGAGATGTCGAAAGCGTGTCGGCCATGTCTGTTTCTCCCGAAGGCCCTTCGAGGCCGCGCTCGGCGCGGCGCCTCAGGGTGAGGTTAAATAGGAGCTCCTCATCCTGAGGTGCCCGGCACAGCCGGGCCTCGAAGGACGAGGAGCGGCGTTAGCTCCCGAGCATCCCCTTCACCACCGGCACCAGCGCCTCGCCGATCGCCCGCGTATTCTTCGCATCGAGATGGCCGCCGTCGGTGGGATCGGCCACCGCCACGCTGCCGGCGTCGAAGAAATGCACGTTCATCTCCTTGGCGACATGGGCATAGTGCTTGGCGAACAGCTTCGACTCCTCGATGGCATGGCCCCACAGGTCGTTGAACCATTCGTCATTGGTCTTGCACAGAGCGGGCGGCGACATGACGAGCACTTGCGGCGCCGGATAATCCTCATTGTAGGGAAATTGCTTCACGATCTCGACCAACCGGTTCATGCCAAGCGAGGCATCGAATGCGCGGCAGCGGGCGGCAAATTTCAGATCATTGGTGCCCAGCATGATGATGACGAGATCGAGGGGCTGATGGGACTTCAGCATGATCGGCAATGCCTTGGCGCCGTTCAGCTCGGCCGAGTCAGTGGCATCGTCATAGGCGGTGGTGCGGCCGTTCATGCCTTCTTCAATGACCCGCGCTTTGCCGCCCAGCCCCGCCGCCAGCACATTGGGCCAGCGCGTTTCAAATGGATGGCGTTGCCGGGTGCCAGCTTCAAAGCCCCAGGTGAGCGAGTCACCGAATGCGAGGATGATCGGAGTGGCAGTTTCAACCTAGCGCTGCAACTGTCGTACGATGTCTCAGCCGAGATAACACATCTCAAGCGGGATCTAGTCCAGGATGCCTTCCTAATGTGATTCGAGCTCACTGCCGCAGCTGAGACGCGTGTTATTAAAAAGCACTGTAACCGTTGACTTTCACTTGGCTAAATTCGTCCTCGTCAAACTTGCGATATAGCGAACCTTTCACTCGCAATGTGAGCGGTCCAGATAATTGCCGCTGGACGAATGTGCTTTGACCGGTAGGAAATTCTGGGCGCATACAGAATCGTTTGCAACTTGTCGCCGAGCCACTTTGCATCTAATGATGCAGAATGTTAAACGATCCTGAGGAATCGCGGCAATGCACTTAAGCTGAGCAACTCCAATTGCAGTTCCTAGCGCACAAAATCCTCACACCAGCATCAGCCCCGGCTCTTCGATGAATGCCTTGAACGCTCCAATCAACTCCGCGCCCAGCGCGCCATCGACGCAGCGGTGGTCGGTGGAGAGGGTGACGCTCATCTGCTGTTCGATGACGATGTCTTGCCCGCGCACCACCGGGCGGCGTTCGCCGGCGCCGACGGCGAGGATCGAGGCGTGGGGCGGGTTGATGACGGCGGCGAAGTTCTTGATCGCCATCATGCCGAGGTTGGAGACCGCGGTTGAGCCGCCCTGATATTCGTGGGGCAGGAGCTTGCGCACACGGGCGCGGGCGGCATAGTCCTTCATCTCGGCCGAAATCTGGGCGAGGCCCTTTCCCTCCACCTTGCGCACCACGGGCGTAATGAGGCCGCCGGGAATCGACACGGCAACCCCCACATCGGCGTGTTTGTGCTTCACCATTGCGCTGTCTGTCCACGAGACATTGGCTTCCGGCACCTTGATCAGCGCCATGCCCAGCGCCTTGATGATGAAATCATTGACCGAAATTTTCCAGGCGGGCTTGCCGTCCTTGTCTTTCGGCGCCTGCAGATTGAGGCGCTCGCGCAGGTCGAGGAGTTTTTCCAGCACGATGTCGACAGAGAGATAGAAATGCGGGATCGTCTGTTTCGACTCGATGAGGCGCCTTGCGATGACCTTGCGCATGGAGTCGTGGGGAACGAGCTCGTAGGAGCCGGGCTCGAAGAGCTTGAGCACGGCTTCGCTGGACGGCGGAACGGCGAGCGCTGCCGCGGCCGGTTTCGCCGCTGGAGCAGCGCCCGGCTTGGCGCTCTCGACATCCTTCAGAACGATGCGGCCATGGGGGCCGGAGCCCAGCAGGGCCGCGAGGTCGAGGCCCTTCTGCTTGGCGATGCGTTTGGCGAGCGGCGAGGCGAAAAGGCGTCCCCCTCCGTCACCGCTTCGCGGCGCCACCTCCCCCGCAGAGGGGGGAGGTGGTTCTTTCTTATCCTCCCCCTTCACGGGGGAGGGTGAGCCTGCAAACTGGAGCGCCGGAGGGGGGCTCTTGATATCCGCAAGCTTCTCCCCCTCGCCAAGGATCACCGCGATCGGGGTATTCACCGCAACATCGTCGGTGCCGTCGGCGATCAAAATCTTGCCCAGCACGCCTTCATCCACCGCCTCCACTTCCATGGTGGCCTTGTCGGTTTCGATCTCGGCGAGGATGTCGCCGGACTTCACCGTGTCGCCTTCCTTCTTCAGCCACTTGGCAAGCTTGCCCTTCTCCATGGTGGGCGACAGGGCGGGCATCAGGATGTTGGTGGGCATGGGGAGAAATCCCTTGCGAGTTTACGTTTTGTTGCCGAGCACCGAAAGTTGCCCGGCAATCTTGCCGAGATCTTCGGAGAGCACTTTGCGGATGGCGTCGAAATTGGCGGCCGCTTTGCCATGACCCATTTCCTCGCAGGCCCCGGCCACCTGGTGCGCAATGCCCGCCAGCACATGACCCCAGGCGTCGGGCTTGCCGAAAGCCATGGCGTTCAAAGACAGGCTGAGGCCGCCGTTGCTGATCCAGGCTCTCGCCACTTCGCCTGCCTTGGGATCGTGGAACACCTCGTGCGGCGGCTGCAGCTGATGCGGATGGGTTTCGTGGCTGTGGTCGTGGTGATGGTGGTCGTGGTCAGACATGCAAGATTTCCCCGGTTGGGTTCATCGCTCCCCCAAAACTGTCATCGCCGGATTTATTCCGGCGACCCATCGCGCCGCAATCTCCGGCAATTGCGTGTGCTGCACCATGGGTCACCGGGACAAGCCCGGTGATGACAAAAGTGGGGAGGTGGCTAAACATATCGAACTCGTTTAGTGGAACAGTTCACTTCATTGGCGTTTGGCACAATCTTCTTCCTTCGGCCAAAGAAAATTCGCGAAAGCAGTTTCTGAACTGGATTTATTTCTTCCAAGCTACGCAGCCTGTGCAATGGAGGTGGCTTGCTGTCCGAGTGGTCAGCTGGCACAATTCCAAGGGCGGTGAAAACCGGTGGTTTTTTGCAAATGAGGTGAGCGAAATCATTGCTCGCACACAGCACATAATGCACCGCCTCCCCCTTCTGCCAGCCATTGCCATATGGTTCATTCGTCTTAAACGACGTCACCCAATCAGAATTTGTTACGATGAGGTGATCACCCGGTCTACCAAGTTCATTGCTGCGCCGCCAAAGGCTAGTGGCCATTGCTTCATCAGCAAACAGGACAGCGAACACCGGCTCACATTTTATTACGTAGTGATGCCAATACTGTTGTGAGAGAGGCGAATCCAACACAACCGATGTGACTCTTATATCAAATTTACCGTGATCCCATGACGCACTGTCGATGAACAACGCAAGCTTTTTCGTCGGCAATGGAGTTTTCCATTCCGCCAGGCTGCTGTTCAAAAAATCAAAACCGGGCATCACTATTACACGTAGAACACGGATTTCGCCGCCGCCACCACCTCATCGGCATTGGGCAGCGCCAGCTTTTCGAGATTGGCCGCGTAGGGCATGGGAACGTCCTTGCCGGCGACGCGGGCGACGGGCGCGTCGAGGTAGTCGAAGGCGTGGGTCATGATCTGAGCGGCGATTTCGGAGGTGACGGAGAATTGCGGATAGCCCTCCTCCACCGCCACGCAGCGATTGGTCTTCTTGACGCTTTCCACCACGGTGGCGATATCCATCGGGCGGATGGTGCGGAGATCGATCACTTCCGCTTCGATGCCATCGGCGGCGAGCTTGTCGGCGGCGGCGAGCGCATAGGTCATGCCGATGCCGAAGGCGACGATGGTGACATGGCGGCCCACGCGGGCAATGCGGGCCTTGCCGATGGGCACGATCCAGTCATCCAACTTCGGCACATCGAAGCTCTTGCCATAGAGGATCTCGTTCTCGAGGAAGATCACCGGATTGGGATCGCGAATCGCCGCCTTCATCAGGCCCTTGGCGTCGGCGGCGGTGTAGGGCATCACCACCTTGAGGCCGGGAATCTGGGCATACCAGGCGGCATAATCCTGGCTGTGCTGGGCGGCAACACGGGCCGCCGCGCCATTGGCGCCGCGGAACACGATGGGGCAGCCCATCTGGCCACCCGACATATAGAGCGTCTTGGCGGCGGAATTGATGATGTGGTCGATCGCCTGCATGGCGAAGTTGAAGGTCATGAACTCGACGATGGGCCTGAGGCCTGCGAAGGCAGCACCGGTTGCGATGCCGGTGAAGCCGTGCTCGGTGATCGGCGTGTCGATGACGCGGGCCGGGCCAAACTCCTCAAGCATGCCTTGGGAAATCTTGTAGGCGCCCTGGTATTCGCCCACCTCCTCGCCCATCAGGAAGACATCCTTGTCGCGGCGCATTTCTTCCGACATGGCCTCGCGGATTGCCTCGCGGACGGTCATGGAGACGAGTTCGGTCCCGGCGGGGATTTCGGGGTCGGCGGCGGCCGGCGCGGTAGAGGGGACCTTCGAGGCCGCCTGCGGCGGCACCTCAGGGTGAGGTTGTCTCTTGTCCTCATCCTGAGGAGCCCGCACAGCGGGCGTCTCGAAGGACGCCTCGCCGATTACCGCAATCGGTGTGTTGACCTTCACATTCTCAGTTCCGGCCGGAACCAGAATGGCGGTGAGCGGGCCTTCGTCGACGGCTTCCACTTCCATGATCGCCTTGTCGGTTTCGATCTCGGCAATGACGTCGCCAGACTTCACCATGTCGCCCACATTTTTGAGCCATTTGGCAAGCTTGCCCTCTTCCATGGTGGGCGAAAGAGCGGGCATGAGGATCGATGGCATGCGTCAGTGCTCCGTCAGGGCTAATTCTGTTGTTCGGCCGCCAGCAGTGCGGCGATGATCAGGAAACCCAGGATGATTGCGAAGAATGCCACAAACGCCATCCTGTAGCGGCGAAGATGGGGAATGACGGGCGGACCCAGTGCCGTTTCGAGTTCGGCGAACTTCCACAGCCCGAGCCGGAAATAATTCTTCAGCCGCTGACCGGATACCGACATCGCCGCCACGGCTATAGCCGACCACACCGCAAGCCCCCAGAAGCCGAGTGCCAGAAGTCCCAGAACCATCATCACTACGGAAATCATCACTCATGCGTTCCCGCCTACCTCATACAACCTTGTAGATATCGGTATAGAGCTCGCTCACATCCGGCTCGGGGTTCCCTTGCGCGAATTCGGCGGCTTCGGTGACGATGGCGCGGATTTCCGCGTCGATTTTTTTGAGATCGTCCTCGCTGGCGAAGCCTGCCTTCATGATGCGGGCCTTCACCTGTTCGATGGGATCATGCTCCTCGCGCATTTTCTGAACCTCTTCCTTGGCGCGGTATTTCGCCGGGTCCGACATGGAGTGGCCGCGGTAGCGGTAGGTCATCATTTCGAGGATGTAGGGCCCCTCACCCGCCCGGCAATGTTCGACGGCGCGTTCGGCTGCCTCCTTGACGGCGCGCACATCCATGCCGTCCACCTGCTCGGAGGGAATGCCGAAGGCGGCGCCCCGCTCGCCCAGATGATCGGACATGGCGGTCGAGCGCGGAGCCGCGGTGCCCATGGCGTAGCGGTTGTTCTCAATGACGAAGATCACCGGAAGTTTCCAGATCGAGGCCATGTTGAAGGTTTCATAGACCTGGCCCTGGTTAGCGGCGCCATCGCCGAAATAGGTGACCGAGACGTGGTCGTTACCGCGATATTTGTTGGCGAAGGCTAGCCCTGCCCCCAGTGGTACCTGGGCGCCGACAATGCCGTGGCCGCCGAAGAACTGCTTTTCGCGGCTGAACATGTGCATGGAACCGCCCTTGCCCTTGGAATAGCCGCCGCGGCGGCCCGTCAATTCGGCCATGACGCCCTTGGGGTCCATGCCGCTGGCCAGCATGTGGCCATGGTCGCGGTAAGAGGTGATGACCTGGTCGCCATCTTTCTGGGCCATCTGCATGCCGACGACGACGGCTTCCTGGCCGATGTAGAGATGGCAGAAACCGCCGATGAAACCCATGCCGTAGAGCTGGCCGGCTTTCTCCTCGAAGCGGCGGATCAGCAGCATGTCACGGTAGGCCATGAGCTCCTGCTCGGAGCTGAAACCGCTGTTCTTGAGATCGAGTTTTTCGCCTTTCGCCTGCTTGCGCGAAATATAGGCCGACTTGACCGCCATCCAACCGTCCTCCCCGTCGTGCTACTCGAAATTTCATAGCAGTAAAGGTTTGGAAAGGCTCGCTAAATCACGGATTAACTGAAATTCGGTTGAACTCAAGGATTTCCTTGAGGATTCTGCTCCGGAAACTTGACCACCAGATCGCTTGGGCCGGCCATTTCGAGTTGAGAGCGGGCGAGCTCGTCGAGCATGTCGGGGTCGATGGTTTCGGGGCGCAGCAGGGACACGCGGTGTTCGAGTTCGAGCCGCCGGGTGTCGATTTCCGCAAGTTCACTTTTGAGTGTCGAGGCTTGCGTCGACAAGCCGTCACGGAAACCAAACCCTCGTGGACCCTTGCTGGCATGCCAGGCAAAATAGCCAAGCAGCGTCAGGCAAACCAGCGTCACGGTCGTGTCGAAGCGGCGGCTGCGCATGGAGGGTTTTCCAAATCCGATTGGCAGCTTTCAACTGAGTCAGTTAACATTATATGACCGAATTGATGTATAAGACCTTGACCTTTGCAGCAACAGAGACGATGTAACTGTCGGAGTTACCGTTATGCTATCGAGCAGCCGATTTGTCGTCGCCATTCATGCCCTGAGCGTTCTCGCGCGGTTTTCCGGGCGGGGACCGGTGTGTTCCAGCACGGTGGCGGAGAGTGTCCATACCAATCCAGTGGTGATCCGCAGGCTGATGGGAGAGCTGGAAAAGGCCAAGCTGGTGCGGTCGGTTGCCGGCCGTTCCGGCGGCTTCGAGCTTGACCGCGACGCCACCGAAATCACTCTTGCCGATGTCTATCGCGCGGTTGAAGACGAAACCATCTTCCGCATGCACAAGATCGATCCCAAATCCGCATGCCCGGTGGCGGCGCAAATCGGCAAGATACTAACCGGCCCCCTGCGTGCCGCGGAGGGCGCCCTTTCCGCATCCCTGGCGCGGACCACATTGCGCGAAGTGGCAATGGCGATCGTCTGACGGCAAAAAGCTACCTAAATTACAATGCTGCCACGAAGAATCGCTTGACGGCGCCTGGCTTGGTCATCACCGGAGTTTGTTTACCGCCGGTCAGAGCTTCGACCCGGGTAGTCAGTTCTTCATCAAGTTCCGAAATCGAAAGCTTGCCATCGGCGCCATAGGCTCCAGGATCCGAGAGTATCGACATCAGGGCTTCGGTGAAGGCGCCATTTTCCCATTGCGGCCCTTCATAGGAGACGTCGCGGCCGGTTGAAGACGCAAACATCACCAGCCCGGCGCCATCGCTGAAGCCATTGGCGAGACCGTTCATGTCGACCATGCTGGCGCCCTCGATGCCGTCGCCGGCGTGGCAGGCGTCCATGAACAGAATGACCTTGCCCGGAATCTTTGAAAGGCCCTTGCGGATGATGTCGCCATCGATGGCGGTTGCCGCAAGCATGTCGGGAGACAAGTCAACGCCGGTCGGCAGGAAGTAGAAGCTTTGCGATGCATCGGTGTAACCATGGCCGGCCATGAACACTACGACATTGTCGTCGGGCGCCGATTTCTTGCGAAGCTTGGCCAATTCGATTTCGATGGCGTCTTCGGTCGCGGCTTCATCGAGCAACAGCTTGATTTCCACCTTCTCGTAGAACACGCCCTCCTGTTTTTGCAGCAGGACAGCCAAGTCGCTGGCATCCTTGGCGGCATAGCGGAGTTTCAAATCGTTACTGGCGTAGCCGCTCACTCCGACCAGTAGGGCGAAGAGCCGGGGCTTGTTTTCGTTCTGGATTTTGCCTTTCCATTTGATCGGCATGGTTACCGGCACACCCGGCTGGTCGCCGATATAGGCGATCAGCGTCACCTCGGTGTCGCGCGGCGGAACGGTCAGCGCCAGGATTTTCGCATCCGCGCCCTCGTCGACGGCGACGGCGGAGCGCGGCGTCACCGGCCTGCCATCGATCAGCACTTCGACCCGGGTGATTTCGCGGCCGGATGGCGAGCGCAGCCGGTAGCGCAGTTGCACATCCGGTTTATCGGTTTCGATCTCAAGGGTATCCTCGGCGAACTCGACGACGGCGGGGAGGATGTCGCGAACTCCGGTTTCCGGCACCGGTTCCTCGCCTGCACCCGCTTTCTGGATCTGCTGCGCCACGATGTTGTTGGCGGTTTCGATGGCGGCGGTTTCGTCCTTGAGCCCTAGCACAAGCTGCACGATGTCCGGCCGGTAGAACTGGTCGCGAAACCTGGATGCGGGGAAGAAGTCGGGCGGGTCGTCCCAGTGCTTGCCGTTGAAATGCCAGCCGATCAGGTCCTCGCCGCCGGCGGAGGCGGCATAGTAGCCCTTGGGCGTCCAGGCGATCCACTTATGGTCGGAAGCATTGACAAAGAACCCGAGCAGTTCCGCGCCGTCGGATGTGCGGTACCAGCGCAGGGTTCCGTCGCCCAATGCGGCAATTGCGATCTGTCCGTCGGCTGACAGCGATACACCCCAGACAAAGGATTCGGTGAACTTGCGCCAGAGCAGCGAGCCATTGGCGGCGAAGCGGGCGATAGCCCAGTCGGACCCAATGACAAAGCTTTGCAGATCACCGGCAATGGCCAGAGAACGCGACATCTCGGTTGCCCCAAGCGCCAGCACCTGCGCATCGATGGTGGGCTGGTAGGCATTGTTCCAGTTTTCGATCGGAAGGCTGTTGGTAACGGGCTGAATGTAGCCCGCCGGGATTTTCGGCGCGGCAGCGAAGGAAAGCCGCTTGACGTCAAAGAGCCAGGGGTCTTGGGCACCGAGCTTGAGCCCAAACCACACGGAAGTCGCATCGGCGGCATTCCAGAAATATCCGCCATACTTGTTGCGCATGTCGGCGGTTACCTGGTTGTGAACCAGCCGGAGATTTCCCACCGCATCGAAAATGCCGAATGATGGATCGTGAGACGCGAAAGCAATTCCGCCATCGGGCATGGCCTTGAGGTCGTTGATGCCGCCTTCCGGACCCCGTGCATCCTTGATGATGCGGGTCTCGCCATCTCGCCAGGCGATGATTGGATAGTCCCAATCCTTATCGGCATAGCCGCCTGCGAGATAGAGGGTGGCGCCATCAGCGCTCCAGGCGGATGCGAGCAGATTGGTGTTGTTGAACTGAGTGGTGTCAACTTTGGCTATCGGCTCGAGCGTGCGCCCCGACAGGATATCGACGCCGACGGAATAGACCTGGGAGACCGCGAGGCGCTCTCCATCGGGTGAAAACGCAACCGATCGCGGCGATGGCCCGGAGGGAACTGTTGTCTTGGCCAGCCGGTTGTACGCCGTATCGTAAAGGCGGATGAAACCGTCGTCGGAAGCCACGGCCAAGGCGCCATCGGCGGAGAAATCGAGGCCAAAGACGCTGTCCTTATAATCCATATCGGCAAATGGTATGGCGTCGAACGGTTCGGCCCACACCCTGATGCCGGCGCCCGCACCCGCCAGTCCGGCGGCCAGTCTTGTGCCGTCGCGCGAGAATTCCAGTTCGTTGATGACAGTGGGCACCGGCCCGATTCGCCGCACCAGAGCGCCGGAAACCGTATCGAAAAGATGGACATAGTGGCCGGCGTAGGTCGACCAGTAGTTTTTCCAATAATAGGCATCCCAGCCCGCCGCCGCGATGAAGCGGCCATCGGGCGAAATCGCCACCGAATAGAGTTTGCCTTCGCCACCGGTGGAAATCGGCACGCGGAACGTCCGGAGCAACCTGCCGTCATCGGCCGACCACAGGCGGATCGTTTTGTCTTCCGACGAGGTCACCAGCAGCTTGCCGTCGGCGCTGACACCCAGGCGCCAGATGCCTGCTGTGTGCATGCCGGTTTCGATGCGAAGTTGCGGCTCCTGTGAGGGAATTTCCTCCGCGCGCAGCGAGCCGGGGCCGAGCAGCAACAGCCAGCAAGACCAGCAGGGCAGGAAGAGATCGCAACATATTTGGGGCCATCCCGGGGATGCGGGAAGTTTATCCCTCCCCACGGTATTTTCAAGGCGAAGCTAGGGAGCCACGGCTTCCTTGAGGATGCGGAAATCGCCGACCGACAGGGGCCCTGCCCCGGCTTCGCCGGCGATGCGCAACCACAGGCCCTTGCCGCTGGCGCGGCCGGGGATGGCGAAGGTCTGGCTGCCGGGCGAGCGCTGCAGGGAAAAGCTGTAGACCGGAAGACCGGAGGCCTGCATTTGGCCATCGGGCAAAATGGCGACATCCGCGACACTTGCCAGTGTTTCCGGGCCGACGCCCGCGGGCGGCGTGTAGACCAGGGCGGTTACCCCCTGGGGGCCGGAAGCGCCGAAGGTGACCAGGACATTGAGTTCGCTGTCGGTGTCAGACAGGGTGAGATAGGTCTCGGGCTTGGCATCGAAGAGCTGGCCGAACTGATAGCGCTTGTCGGAGCCGTCATTGAGGGCTGCGGTGAAGCTGGCGCCATTGGCCAATTCGATCGAAGCCGTTTCGATCACGGTTCCGGCATCGGCTTTGGCGGTGGCCTGATCGAGCGCCACGGTGACATTGACTGGTTGCTGGCCGCCGGATGGCGCGAAGGCCTGGTAGGCGGCGATCGCCACGCCGGCCAAAGCCGCAAAGCTGGTAATCGCGATGTTGAAATTCGACAGTTTCATGGGATCAGGATTTGAGGATCGATTTACCGGCGTAGATGGCTTGAAGCCCGAGTTCTTCCTCGATGCGGAGCAACTGATTGTATTTGGCCAGCCGGTCTGAGCGCGCCAGCGAGCCGGTCTTGATCTGACCGCAGTTTGTGGCGACAGCAAGGTCGGCGATGGTCGAATCCTCGGTTTCGCCGGAGCGGTGCGACATGACCGCGGTGTAACCCGCCTTGTGGGCCATTTCGACGGCTTCGAGGGTTTCGGTGAGCGAGCCGATCTGGTTGACCTTGACCAGAATCGAATTGGCGATGCCCTTGCTGATTCCTTCCTTAAGGCGCGTTGGTGTTGGTGACGAAAAGATCGTCGCCGACCAGCTGGTGGGTCTTGCCGATCAGATCGGTCACCTGCTTCCAGCCATCCCAATCGTCTTCCGACATGCCGTCCTCGATTGAAATAATGGGATAGTCCTTGGCGAGCTTGGCGAGATATTTGGCCTGCTCGGCGACCCTCCGCTTCTTGCCCTCGCCTTGGTAGTCGTAGACGCCCTCCTTGAAGAACTCGGTGGCGGCGCAATCGAGGGCAAGGAAGACATCCTTGCCGGCGGCATAGCCCGCCTGGCCGATGGCCTTCATGACGAAATCGAGGCCTGCTTCGGCCGATGGCAGGTTGGGAGCGAAGCCGCCCTCGTCGCCGACATTGGTGTTGTGGCCGGCCTTCTTCAGCGCCGCCTTGAGGGTGTGGAAGATTTCAGCGCCCATGCGCAGCGCCTCGCGGAAGGAGGCGGCCCCCACCGGCATCACCATGAATTCCTGGAAGTCGATGGGGTTGTCGGCATGGACGCCGCCATTGATGATGTTCATCATCGGCACCGGCAGGGTGCGGGCGTTGACGCCGCCGACATAGCGATAGAGCGGCAGCCCCACGGCATCGGCTGCGGCCTTGGCCACGGCAAGCGAGACGCCGAGAATGGCATTGGCGCCGAGCCTCGCCTTGTTGGGGGTGCCGTCGAAGGAGATCATGGCGCGGTCGACGGCGATCTGGTCCTCGGCCTCCATGCCGGCGAGGCGTATCGAAGATCTCGCCGTTGACGGCGGCCACCGCCTTGGTGACGCCCTTGCCGAGATAGCGCGCCTTGTCGCCATCGCGCAGTTCGACCGCCTCGTGGGCGCCGGTCGAGGCGCCCGACGGCACGGCGGCGCGGCCCATGGAGCCATCCTCGAGGATCACGTCCACCTCGACGGTGGGGTTGCCGCGGCTATCGAGAATTTCGCGGGCGGTGATGTCGAGGATGGCGGTCATGGGGGGCTCCGTGGGGCGCGTGGGCAGCGGTTATGGCGAGGGCGCCGGATGGAATGCAAGATGGGGTGGCGAGGGGCGCAATTCTTGGCGCATTCTAGGAATTGTTTCACGTGAAACATGGAGGCCAAATGGCGCGATTTCAGTGCCTTGCGGGCACGGTTTGCGGCGCTATACGGCTCCACTTTGCGCACAATTTGCGCACTATTTGCGCACCATTAGGTGCAAATTTTTGGTGCGCACGCGGTGCTGCCGGAGGGAACTGACATGCTAACATGTTAGTTGGCGGGCTAGGCGGGATTGCCTCTTAATCCTGGTACAGGTCATGATCTAACAGTTGACATTTTCTTGATGTTCATGTTATGTTCTTATGTTAACCAGATCAGAATTTCGCGGATAGAGAGGGTGCGACTTTCTGTGGGGATTGTCGAGTTGAGCTAAGGGCGGCTGGCGGTCAGGCGCCGCTCTATCATGGGCGAAACCATGGGCGACGCGGATTTTCATAGTTTCCGCTGGATTACCTTCATTCGGCGACTCATGTAGTGTCCGCCTCCATGGCCGATGAAACTCAACGTCTTCGCGATCCAATCCATGGACTTATTGTCTTCGATGGTAGGGACGAAGTGGATATGTTGGCGTGGAAACTCATTGAGACGCCAGAGTTCCAGAGGCTGCGGAGAATCAAGCAGCTCGGACTTTCGGATTTTGTTTTTCCGGGCGCAACACACAGCCGGTTCATTCATTCAGTTGGGGTTTATCATAATGCCAGAAGACTTGTTGGGATTGTCCGAAAGGAAACTGGTGAGAACGAACTTCGCGAGAAGATCGTTCTGATTGCTGCGTTGCTCCATGATATTGGACATGGCCCTTTCAGCCACTCATTTGAATTGGCGCGGGCTGCAATGGCTGCAGGCGATCCGATCGAAAAACATCGATAAGTTCTCGGCAAAGCTAATTCTGGATACCGCAGGTTCGATCTTTCCGATCTTGGGCGACGAGCTTGCGAGCGAAGCTGCAAAACTAATCGAAGCTGACGATCCTGCCGACATTTGGCATGCAGTTGTATCAAGTTCATTTGATGCCGACCGCCTCGACTATCTGATAAGGGATCGCTACATGACGGGCGCAAAGGCAGGTTCAATTGACGTAGAGTGGCTGATTGACAATCTTCAAACTTACGATGTCAAGTGTGAACCAAGATGACGATGAACCTGTGACAGTTCGCACATTCGTATTCAAATTGAAAGGCCGATTGGCTGCTGAGGACTTTCTGCTTGCCCGTTATCGGCTGTATTCACAGATCTATTTGCACAAGACAACACGTGGATTCGAGCGGCTAATTTCTGCTTTCTTTCAGCGTGTAGGGTCGCGTGAGGTGCCATTGGATTCGCTTGGGCTCGACTCTGACCACCCGCTGCCCGGTTTTCTGCGAAACGGGGAGAAAATGGAGGACTATCGCCGTCTCGACGACGATGTAGTCTGGGGAGCAATTGAACGAGTGTCTCGATCGAAAGATGAGAGAGCAAGAGTCTTTGCCGATCGTTTGCGAGATCGAAAACCATTGCGGGTTCTCGACATTACGCAAGAATTCGGCCACGATCCCGAGCAGTTGCTGAATGCGGAACGCTTGGTCGATCTGCATGTCGACGGCCGGATCGGTGTCACGTCTTCAAGGACACGGCGCCTTTCAGCCTTTATTCACGAATCGGAGGCGAAACCGCTAAAGCACATAAAATGGTGAGGGTTCGAAATGGGAGCGGCGGGGTTCAGGAAATCACAACATTTCCGGACACGATAATCAGCAGCCACCTTCAACCGGCAAGAAAGTTGATCAGATACTATTTTCTAACCGATGAGGACAAGGCAAGCGCCGAGAAGGCAATGAAAGGGAGATAGGTTCATGGCAGTGCGAGAGGAGTTGGTGAAAAAGACCTTGCAAGCGGCGGACGGAAAAATCGTTGGGCGCATAAGATTGCAGAAAATATTCTACCTTCTTGAACAGTTTGGATTGAACTCAGGCTTTCGGTTTTCATACTATCATTATGGTCCGTATTCGGAAGAACTTTCCGGCAGCGTAATGCGAGCCAAATACCTGGACAAATTTATCGAAGAGAAAGAAGATTTTACGCCTTATGGAGCCCCTTACAGTGTTTATACAACTTCAATGGATGAGCGACTGCCGGAAAACGTCGGAGGCCTGCCGTTTGGAAAAGCTCGAATTCTTGCGGCAATCATGAAATCCGAGACATCAGTTGTGCTTGAACTGGCTGCCACCATTCACTGGTTGAAAGAGAAAGAGCAAGTGCCGGATTGGAAGGTTGAGTTGAAAACCAGGAAGCCAACTAAAGCTTCACCCGAGTTGACAGAACGCGCCATGAAGCTGTTGAAGCAGCTTCAGGAGGAAGCGACTTCTTAACTCGCTCGCTTACTCCACCAACTTGTCTCGCCGGTTGACAGGTTTGGCCCAAATCAAGGCGGAGGGTGTTGGGCGGGGTAGCCTTAGCGAAATTGCAAAGGAGGTGTTGCATGGATGGGATTTTCTCCACTCGCGTCGTCGCGCTCGGGTTTCTGTCGTGGCTCATTCCGTTCGTGGCTCTCGTTCGCCTTCTTCGGGCCGGGCGGGGAGATGTGGATTGCGCAGCCGCTGTTCAAGTCAATCATGGTGGTGATCGGCGGGGCTTCGGGGATTTGGCTGTTGTTGATGGCGTTCCGGAGGGTGAAAGCGACGGCGGCGGCGGGGATCGGCATCGGGGTTTTGTGGCTGGCGATCAATCTGGCGCTCGACCTCGCCATTCTGGTGCCGATGAGCGGCATGGGGGTTGCCATGTATTTGCAGGACATCGGGCTCCGCTATCTGCTGCTGCCGATAATGGCGGCAGGCACTCGGCGCGAAGGCGGCGCGGACGCGGGCGGGGCCTGTCAAAACCTGATCGGGTCCGCGGCCCAGGCGGCCACGGCGAAGGCGATGAGGGAGCCTGCCAGCAGGAACCATTGGGTGCCGGCGGGGTTTTCGAGGATGGCGCTGGTGGGGTCGGCGGGGTCGTAGCGGACGTCGACCAGGCTGTCTAAGGGATATCGTGCGGCGAGTTTTTCGGCGTAGCTCGGGGAGCCGGCGGTCTTCAGGTTGAGGGCGATGCGGGCGCCGTGGAATTCCAGGCCGTCGAGGGTATAGGCATATTCGATCGACGGAGCGTAATAAGTGGTGGTGCGGCCATTGCGGGTTTCGGTGTGGCTGGTGACTTCGCTGCGGAGGATGTGGCCTTTGACCATGGGCCAGCGGGCGGCGGCCATCGTCATCTTGCGGGCGGCGAGAAACATCCCCAACAGGACGACGGCGAAACACAGGGCGACGATCACCAGCGCTACGCGGCCTTGCGGGACATGGGGTTGCAGCGCGCCCGCTCCCCACCGTATCGCCGCATAAATGGCGGCGGTGACGGCGATGGCGCCGGCCAACAAGGCGGCGCAGCCCATCAGGATGGGCGCGGGGACATCGCGCTCGAGCAGTGAGTTGGTGGGATCGGCGGGGTCGTAGTAAACCTTGACGATGGCGCCCAGGGGATAGCGCTGCAGGGTTGCCTTGAGATTGGGGCCGCCCGAATCCTCGCCGATGGCGATGCGGTTGCCGGTGTAGGAGGCGCCGTCGACGGTGAAAGTGTAGTCGATGGCGGGGATGGTCTTGACGCTGTCGGGATCGCCGGACCTGGCCTGGGGCGAGACATCGACATTGGAGCGGGTGACGCGGCCCATGGTTTCGGCCCATTTGGCGGCGGTGCGGCCCTCGATCAGCTTGTTGGCCAGTGCGGCGCCGAACATGGCCAGCACCGGCAGGGCAATGAGTGCGATGTAAACGGGCACCGGATCGGCGAAGGGGATGAGTTCGGGCCAGCTTTGCACAATGTAAAACAGCAGCCAGGCGAGGGCGAAGGCGCCCACCACCACGATGATGGCCCAGGGCGGCGGCTCGGAAGCGGCGCCGCGCCGGCGCGGCGGGAATGATTTTAGCCGGTTGCTGTTCATGCTGGGCGGCAAGCTTGCGCCCGGGCGCATGATCGATCAAGACAGCGGTTTAGGCAGTGAGTTCATGGGGCCTCTGATGAAAAAGACCGATGTTTCCAAACTGACCCAGCTCGGCCAGGCTACGGCGCTGCCAGTTTCGCCGGAAGAGGCGGTGCTGGAGCGGGTTCTCAATTCGCAAGGGGCGAGCCACTACGTGGTGCGCTTCGTGGCGCCGGAGTTCACTTCCCTCTGCCCGATGACGGGGCAGCCGGATTTCGCCCATCTGGTGATCGACTATGTGCCGGGGAAATGGCTGGTCGAGTCGAAATCGCTGAAGCTCTATCTCGGATCGTTCCGCAATCATGGGGCGTTTCACGAGGACTGCACGGTTGGAATCGGCAAAAGGCTGGTGAACGAGCTGCGCCCCCGCTGGCTGAGGATCGGCGGCTACTGGTATCCGCGTGGCGGCATTCCGATCGACGTGTTCTGGCAGACGGGAGCGCCGCCCAAGGGCGTGTGGCTGCCGGACCAGGGGGTTCCGCCCTATCGCGGGCGGGGCTGATCTGTTAAAGTATTGCCATGACCAAGCTTGAGCAAATCGAGAAATCCATTGCCGAACTGCCGCAACAGGACGTGGCGAAACTGAAGCAGTGGCTGGAAGAGTTTTACGCCGATATGTGGGACCGGCAGATCGAGGCCGATATCAAGGCAGGCAAGCTGGACAAGCTGGCGGAGCAGGCCCGTGAGGACATTAAAGCAGGGCGTTTCCGCGACATTATGAAGCATATCGCAACGCGCGCCTTATGGCGCCATTACGATAGGCTTACAGCGGATGTCCGTAGTACGGCTGACAAGAATTTCGAACTGCTAAAGACCGACCCGAGGCATCCATCCTTGCGCCTCGAGAAAGTTGGATGAATTGTGGTCGGTCAGAGTCCGAATCATCTCACCGCGCACTGGGACTTGAACAATGACGGCGGTATCGCCGGTGGATACGGACCTCGGCCATCACAGTGAATATGGAAGGCGCATCCGCAGATCAGGCTGACTTTAGCAATGCGGTCGAACTCCAACAGCTTCGCCAGCAGGCCCTCAAGCTCGGCGAGCGGCACCATGTTGGGGCCGTCGGAGGGGGCGGTGTCGGGGGCCTGGTGGGTCTCGATGAAGATTCCGGCCACGCCCACCGCCACGGCGGCGCGGGCGAGGACCGGGACCATGCGGCGGTCGCCGCCTGTCGAGGCGCCCTGGCCGCCGGGCTGCTGCACCGAATGGGTGGCGTCGAAGATCACCGGGGCTCCGGTTTCCGCCATGATGGGGAGGCTTCGCATATCGGAGACCAGGGTGTTATAGCCGAAGCTCGCGCCACGCTCGGTGAGCAGCACGTTGGGATTGCCGGAGCCGACGATCTTGGCGAGCACGTTCTTCATGTCCCAGGGGGCGAGGAACTGGCCCTTCTTGACGTTGACCACCCTGCCCGTCCGGGCGGCGGCGATGAGCAGATCGGTCTGGCGGCAAAGGAAGGCGGGGATCTGCAGGATGTCGATCACCGGGGCAAGCTCCGTGCACTGAGTGATTTCGTGGACGTCGGTCAGGACCGGAAGGCCGAACTCCTTGCGGATATCGGCGAAGACGGCGAGGGACTTGTCCAGGCCAAGGCCGCGCTTGCCGGAGAGGCTGGTGCGGTTGGCCTTGTCGAAGCTCGATTTATAGACGAGGCCGAGCCCCAACCTGACACAGATCTCCTTGAGGCGGCCGGCCATCATGAAGGCGTGATCGCGGCTCTCCATCTGGCAGGGACCGGCGATCAGGACGAGCGGCAGGGCGTTGCCGAAGCGGACGTTGCCCACGGTGACAGTGGTGTTGGGGTTCATTTGGGATAGACCAGAAATGTGCCGGAGCCGTGGGCGTAGAGTTGGCCGTCGTCGCCCACGAGTTTGGCATCGGCGGTGAACATGGTGCGGCCGGAATGCAGCACCGTGGCGGTGCACAGCAGGCGGCCGCTGGCGGCGTCGATCTTGCGGACGTAGCTGACCTTCATTTCGATGGTGCCATATTGCATGCCGGCGGGCAATCTGGTCTGCACGGCGCAGCCCATGGCGCTGTCGATCAGGGTGGCGGCGAAGCCGCCATGGACGCGGTGGTGGGGGTTGTAGAATTTTTCGGAAGGGTAGGCCTCGAACGTGGCCGTGCCGCCGGCCACGGCGATGAGCCGCATGCCCAGCGTATCGGCCATGGCGGAGCTATGCCCGGTGGCGATGGCGTGGCGGAGGTAGTCGATGCCGGAAAGGCCTGACGTCTGGTCGTTCATGCTGAGGGTGTCATCCGTTTGAAGGCTGGATTAGCCGAGGTGGAAGCGGAATGGTAATGGCTTTTTCGGCGAAGGTCTTGAGAATGGCATAGCGCAGATCGCTGGCGACAAAGTGGGCCTCGAAAACATCGGCGACATTGGCCTTGATTTCGAAATCGAGGCCGTTGATGCCGAAGCGCACCAGGGTCACTTGCGGCTCGGGATAGGTGAGCACCTTGGGGTGGCTGCGTGCAACCGCCAGCAACTGATCGCGCACCTGTTCGGCGTCGCTGCCATAGGCCACGGTGACGGCGACGGTGAAACGGCCCATGGTGTCGCCGTGGGTCCAGTTCTTCACCGGCTCGGTGATCAGGTTGGAATTGGGCACGATGATGACGCAGGAATCGAAGGTTTCGATTTCGGTGGAGCGCACGTTGATGCGCTTGACGATGCCCTCGCCCGAGGCGAGCGAAACCCAGTCGCCGACCCTGACCGGGCGCTCGGCCAGGAGAATGAGGCCGGAGACGAAATTGTTGACGATCGACTGGAGGCCAAAGCCGATGCCGATGCCGAGGGCGCCGGCGAGGAAGGCGAAATTGGTGAAATCCAGGCCCGCCGCGGTAAAGGCCATCAGGGCGGCGATGAAATAACCGGTGTAGCTCGCGCCCTTGCGGAGCGAATCCTGGACGCCCTTGTCGACGCGGGTTTCGGCCAGAATGCGGCGGTCGAGCCAGCGGACCAGCAGATTGGTGAGCACGATGCCGAAGGCAAGAACCAGCAGTACGACGATCACCGACCACGGCGACAGCGTGATGTCGCCAACCTTGAAGCCGAAGAGCGCGGTGTTGGCGAGGCTGCGGAAATCGACCCAGGTGAAGGTCCACAGCACGAAGAGTAGCGGCAGGCCGGCAACCAGCAGGATAATATCGACGATGATGCGGAACAGGAGGCCCAGGCGCTCGATGCCGCGTTCGCCAAGCCCGGTCAATTTGCGCAGGAGGCGGCCGAAACTGCTTTGCGGATCGAAGCTCGAGGTCACCGCCGCATCGGCGAGGTGATGCAGCAGGAAGAGGACGGTGACCAGCACTGAGGTTTCGAAGATCTGCAAGGCGAGATAGCTTGCCAGCGCCACGTAGCCCGCCAGCAAGGCGATGACGCCGATGGCGATCAGCAGCCAGAGCAGCGGCACGAAGGCCGAGGCCCATTTGAAATAGAGGCGGCGGTCGGGCCGCTTGTCGGGCAGACCCTGCTGATTGCGGACGGTGAGCAGGATCAGGGCCAGCAGCAACAGCATGGCGATGGCCGAGAGGGCCGACTGGCCGACGGTGTAGCTGACCGGGAGATAGAGGCCGTCGGCAATGGCGCCGAGCGAATTGGTGGCGGCGGAGACGAAACCCGCAAGTGTGACCAGCACCGGCAACCGCGCGGCGGCGGCATCATCGAGATCGACGATCCGCCATTGCGGCTGACCGGGGGCGGCCACCCGCCTTGCCAGCATCGCGTACAAGACGGTGACGATCAGCGCGTCGACGGCGGCGCCAAGGATCATGTCGAAGCGCGGCGTCACGAAGCCGCCGATCGACAGGGCGGCATAGATCAGCAACACCAGAACGGCGAGGAGAACAAATACCGCGATAACGGCGCGCACGATGCGCCACAGCCGTTCAATCTCGTCGGGTGACGTATTGGCGACAAGGTTGGTATTGATCCACCGGCGCAGGCGGCCGCGGGCGAGATAGTAAAGGCCGGCAAAGATCGTCAGCAATGCCGGGATCAGCGCAAGGCTGGAAATGTTCGCGGTTGTGCCGACCTGCACCCACCAGTTTGAATAAAGCGATCCAAGACGTTCGACCAGGAGGCCCAGGCCCCTGCCGGTATCAAGCCAGAGCGATGGGCGGAAGATCGTCCGGCCACCTTCGAAGATGCGGGTAACAAAGAGATTGCGCTGCAGGCTGGAGGCGCGGCCGGCCAGTTGCTCGGCGGAGACCGACACCAATTCCAGCTGGGACTGGATACCGAGCAGGAGGTTCTGCTGGGCGGTGAGTTCGGCGCGCTGGCTGGCGACAGCCGGCGCTTCGGCGGCACCTTCGGCCGGCAGAGGCCCGAGGAGTTCGATCTGCTGGCGGACTTCGGCGATTGGCTGGGCAAAGCCAGCCGATTTCGACAGGGCCTTGGCGCGGATATCCTCCAGGTTGCCGCGATATTCCGTGAGCTGAGGATCGGTGATGGCCGGGAGTTGAAGCTCGTTTTCGATCTTGGCCAGTGCGTTACGGAATTCTTCGATGGCGCGCTGGGCCTCGCCGATGATGGCGGCGTCATAGGCAAAGCCTACGCCGGCCCACAGAAATAGCGTGAAGGCAAAGGCGGCGAGCAGTCTGGCCGGGCGCCAGCTCATACCAGCCGGCTTTGCTCGACCGCCGCCGCGATGAAAGAAGCAAACAGCGGATGCGGCGCGAAGGGCTTGGATTTCAATTCCGGGTGATACTGAACGCCGATGAACCAGGGATGATCGGGATATTCAATGGTCTCGGGCAACAGACCATCGGGCGACATGCCGGCAAAGCAGCATGCCGGCTTTTTCGAGCGGCTCGCGGTAGCGGGTGTTGACTTCATAGCGATGGCGGTGGCGTTCGGAAATGCGGGTCTCGCCATAGATGTCGGCGATCTTGCTGCCGGGCTTGAGGGTGGCGTCATAGGCGCCCAGACGCATGGTGCCGCCGAGATCGCCGCCGGCTTTGCGGATTTCCAGCTCGTTGCCCTTCATCCACTCGGTCATGGTGCCGACGACGGGCTCGGTGGTTTCGCCGAATTCGGTCGAGCTGCGTCGGCGATGCCGCAGAGCGAGCGGGCCGCCTCGATGCAGGCCATCTGCATGCCGAAGCAGATGCCGAAATAGGGAACCTTGCGGGTGCGGGCGAAGGTGGCGGCCTTGATCTTGCCTTCCGAGCCCCGCTCGCCGAAGCCGCCGGGCACCAGGATGCCGTGCACGCCCTCGAGGAAGGGGGCGGGATCTTCCTTCTCGAAGATCTCCGACTCGATCCAATCGAGATTGACCTTCACCCTGTTGGCGATGCCGCCATGGACCAGCGCTTCCTGCAGGGATTTATAGGCATCGAGGAGGCCGGTATATTTGCCGACCACGGCGATCTTCACCTCGCCTTCCGGCTGGGTGATGCGGCTGCATGATCTCGGTCCATTTGGCGAGATCGGGCTCGCGCGCATCCTTGATGCCGAAAGCGTCGAGCACCTCCTTGTCGAGGCCTTCGCTGTGATAGGCGCGCGGCACGTCGTAGATCGATTTCACATCGAGCGCCTGGATGACGGCGGAAGGCCGGACATTGCAGAACAGCGCGATCTTGCGGCGCTCGTTCAGCGGGATTTCGCGGTCGGCGCGGCACAGCAGGATATCGGGCTGGATGCCGATCGAGCGCAGTTCCTTCACCGAATGCTGGGTGGGCTTGGTCTTGAGTTCGCCGGCGGTGGGGATATAGGGCAGCAGGGTCAGATGGATATAGATGCAGGAGCCGCGCGGGGCTTCCTGGCCGAACTGGCGGATCGCCTCGAAGAACGGCAGGCCTTCGATATCGCCCACCGTGCCGCCGATCTCGACCAGCACGAAATCGAAACCGTCATTGCCGGTCTTGATGAAATCCTTGATGGCGTCGGTGACATGGGGGATCACCTGGACGGTGGCGCCGAGGAAATCGCCGCGGCGCTCCTTGGCGATGATGTCCTGGTAGATGCGGCCCGTGGTGATGTTGTCCTGCGCGTTGGCATGGCGGCCGGTGAAGCGCTCGTAGTGGCCGAGATCGAGGTCGGTTTCGGCGCCGTCGTCGGTGACGAAGACCTCGCCATGCTGGTAGGGGCTCATGGTGCCGGGATCGACGTTGAGATAGGGGTCGAGCTTCCTCAGACGCACGGAAAACCCCCGGGCCTGCAGCAGCGCGCCCAGGGCCGCCGAGGCCAGACCCTTGCCAAGTGAGGAGACCACGCCGCCTGTGATGAAGATATACCGCGCCATGGGAGTTCACCCTATCCGGTTCAAAACATGATTCGTAAGCCGGAAAAGCGTTATTCCGGGCAGGACTGTGGATTGTCCGGAAATCAGGGGGTTACGGGGACCTTGGGGGCGACCGGAAGCTGCGGCAGGGCGGCACCTCCCGATGTCCCCTCGCCCGCCGGCGCCGTGGTGCCGGAGGCGGGCTGGCTCGATTCGAACACGGAACCGCCGCCCGTACGCTTGGTGGCGATAATGGTCAAGGCAATTGAGGTGGCGAAGAAGGCAACCGCCAGATAGGCGGTGGTGCGGGTAAGCGCATTGCCCACGCCCCGCGCCGAAAACAGATTGCCGCCGCCGCCCGAACTGCCGCCCATGCCAAGGGCGCCGCCTTCCGAACGCTGCAGCAGCACCACGCCGATGAGGCCGATGGCGACGATCAAATGGACGACGAGAAGGACGGTTTGCATGGGCCAAGTCCGGGGTCACGAGTTTCGATTTGCGGGCGGGTTTAGCCGGTATGTGGGGGCGATGCAACACGGGGGCAAGGGGGGTGTGAAGGCCGCTTCATTTAAGGTTGTGCGGGCAAATGCCGTGGCCGGAAATCTTGAGCTGGCTCATCCGGCATCTCGGCGAAAGAGGTTGTGAAGAAATTGGGGCAATCGCCGATTTGTTCGAAAAGAAGCGGGATGCCAGCTTTCGCTGGCAAGACGGGGTAAGGGGAAATAATTGATTTACCTCGCTTTTTCCGTCACCCCAGCGAAAGCTGGGGTCCCGCTTTTTTTCCTGCACATTCGCAGTCGCGGTCGTTCGTCGATTTCTTCACAACCGCTTTCGCCGGAACACTTTCCACATGACGACGATCAGAAGAAGCGGCGCCAGGGGCCAGTGGAACCAGACTGGATCGAAACCGCCGAACAAATTGAGCAGGAACAGAAAGCCGGCGATGGCGAGGATTACGGCGATCGATCGCGGCAGACCCAGGTACCAGGACCAGAAGCGGGCGCGGATGGTGGGGGCGGGCGCTGAGGACAGGAGAGCCGCGGCGGGTGGAGCTGCGGAGCGCCGGGTGAGCCCGTCGCCCTGAACGATGCGGTAGCTCATGACGGGACTGGCGATGTTTTTCACCCGCTGATGGCCCAGGCGGTCGAAGCCGATCGACAGTTTGTTGTGGACCTGGTCGTAGACCGGGCCGGAGATGATGATGCCGCCGGGCTCGGCCAATTGCTGGAGCCGGGCGGCGACATTGACGCCGTCGCCATAGACGTCATCGCCCTCGACCATGACGTCGCCCAGATTGATGCCGATGCGGAATTGCATGCGCTGTGCTTCGGGGAGATCGCCGTTCTGGGTGGAGAGTTCCTGCTGGGTCTCGATGGCGCATTGCACGGCTTCCACCACGCTGGCGAATTCGGCGATGATCGCATCGCCCCAGGTGTTGACGACGCGGCCCTCGTGGCGCTCGATCAGCGTCGCCATGGCGGCGCGGTAGCGGCGCAGCGTCGCCAGGGTGCCCGCTTCGTCGGCCGCCATCAGGCGGGTATAGCCCTCAACATCGGCGCACAGCACGGTGGTGAGCCGCCGCTTCACCTTCTTTGTCATGGCGGCATGTTAGCGCAAATGTGGGACGCCTACTCCGGTAGTCCGCCCTTGCGAAGGCCGTCAAGGATCATTTCGAGGGACGCGGCGTTTCCTACTGGCAGTTGCTTGCGCCATGTCGAAACGGTCGTGCCGGGCGCCAGTTGCAGAAGCTTCGAGACGGCGGTGCGGGCTTCATCCAGACGGTCAAGCTGCGCATAGATGGCGGCAAGGCACCAGTAGGTCGAGTCGAAGTTGGGATTGAGGGCAACCGCGCGCTCGGCCAGCTCGAGGGCCTTGGCGGTCCGCCCGCTGAACAGATGGGCCATGCTGGCGGCGTTTAAGGACAAGAAGTAGCTGGGATCGAGCGGGCCCAGGGCCATCGCCCGCTCCAGCAACGGTATGGCGATTTCCGGGTCGCCGCCGAAGGCCTGGGCACAGCCCGCCATGAAGTTGACAAATCCCGAGCCCGGGTTTTTCTCGACCGCCCGCTGCACGGCGTCAAGACCTTGGCGATAATCACGCGCCACCAACACCAGGACGAAGCCGGCAAGCGCCAACGCCACGGCATCGTCTTTTCCCGCCGCCGCCGCCCGGCGGGCGAAATCGGTGGCGGTTGCCGCATCATCGGCGCCGATCGACGGCCAGCCGCGAACGATGCGCTGACACAGGCACCATGCGGCATGGGCCAGCGCCAGGGCATAGGCCGGTTCGAGATCGATCGCCTTGCCAAGCAATTCGAGCGCCGCCCGGTTTTCAGCGGGGCGCACCACATAGACATTGGGCAAGGCGCGGAGATAGAAGTCATAGGCATCGAGATTGTCGACCGGCTTCCTGCGCGCCCGTTCGATTTCCGCCTTGCGCATCGTCGGTTCAATCGCTCCGACGACATTGGCGGTGATCCGGTCCTGCAGATCGAAGACGTCCTCCAGGCCGCCGTCGAACCTGTCCGCCCACAGATGCGCGCCGGTCGCGGCATCGATCAGCTGGCCGGTGATGCGCAAGCGGCTTCCGGATTTGCGCACGCTCCCCTCCAGCACGTAGCGCACGCCCAGTTCCCTTGCCACCTGGCGCACATCGACGGCCCGGCCCTTGTAGGTGAAGGTCGAATTGCGCGCGATCACCAAGAGCTGGTTGAAGCGCGACAGGGCGGTGATGATATCCTCGACCATGCCGTCGACGAAATATTCCTGCTCGGGGTCGCCCGACATGTTGGTGAAGGGCAGAACCGCGATCGACGGCTTGTCCTGCGGCGCTGAAGCCGCAAGAGGCTCAGCTTGCGGCGCTGGTTTCACCAATGCGGCGGCGCCGACCTGGAGCGAATAGACGCGCATCGGATCGGCGATGTTCTTCAGCTTTGTCTCGCCCAGATCGCTGACCAGGAGATCGAGCCGCGATTTCACCTGGCGGTAGGCATCTTCCGACAAGCAAATGGAGCCTGGCGCCGCCACGCCTTCCAGCCGCGCCGCGATGTTGACGCCGTCGCCCATCAGATCGCCGTCGCTCTCCTCGACGACATCGCCGAGATGGACTCCGACGCGAAACTCGATGCGGCGTTCCGGCGGCAGGCCGGCATTACGCTCGATCATCGCGTTCTGCACTTCGATGGCGCAGCGCACGGCGTCGACGACACTGCGAAACTCGACAATGGCGCCGTCGCCGGTGCGTTTCACCACCCGCCCGTTGTGGACGGCAATGGTGGGATCGATCAGGTCGCTGCGCAGAGCCCGCAACCGCGCCAGCGTGCGATCCTCATCGGCGCCGGTCAGCCGGCTGAATCCGACTACATCGGCGGCCAAGATCGCCGCAAGTTTTCTCTGCTCAGCCATTCATTTTTCCACCTTGCCGCCATCAAGCTAGCACACGGTCAAGGCAAAGGTGCAATAGAGCGAACCGTCACTTCTTGCCGGACACCCGGTCCCAGAATTCGCCGCGGTCGTTGGTGCGTGGATATGGGTCAACCGGCACGGGCACGCCGAGGAAGGCGCAGAGCGGGGCCCAGCCGTCTTTCACCTGATAGACCAGCAGACGTTCGGGCGGGATCGCCGCCTTGACGGCGTCATTGTGGGCGTTGAACGCCTTGGTGAGGCCCGCGGCGTCAAGCCCGGCGGGAAAGCCGGTCTTGTCGATGACCGCGACGGCCATTTCGAGCCAGGCTTGCATTTCCTTGGGCGCCTGATCCCTTCCGGCCAGCAACTTGTAGATGGTATCGGAAAAACTCGCGACCCAGCTTTCAGGACTGCGAAGCGTGAGGATGAACCTGGCCGTGGGATAGGCCGCGTTCAGTTCCCGGAAGAAGCCGGCGGTGGGCCAATCGACCGCGCTTTGACAGCCTTGGTAAATCGCTTCCCAATCGGGTTGCCCTTTTGCGGCCGCCGCCCACAGCGGCACCTGCACGGGCATGTTGTGCAGCACGTCCTCCATATGGTGACAGGGCCCCATTCCCAATTGAGTGATCGCGAGCTTGAGCGAATAGGTTCCGGTCCGGCCAACCCCGGCGCCGATGATCTTGACTGGCATGAATGTGTCCCTGGCGTTGAATGCTGTCCAATACTCGTTTGCCAGACCGGCCCTGCGCCGGTCAATGGCCGGGAAGCACCAGGAGTTTCGGCTTCTCCGGCAGGGCTGACGAACTCACGATCAGTTCGGGCGTGTCATGCATTTCCAACGCGAACTCCTTGCCGACCACGCCGATGAAGCGGGCGAGAGTTGCTGGTCCGAAATAGTGCATGGGGATGACGATGCGGGCCTTGAGTGTCTTCAGCACGTCGAGCATGGCGGTTTGCGCCATGGTGTAGCCGCCATCAACCGGCACCAGCACGATATCGAGGCGGCCGATCAAGCCCAGGTGCCCGGGGCCAAGAGTGTGGTGGAGGTGTCCGAGATGGCCGATGCAGAGATCGGCGATCTCGAAGATGAAGATCGAATTGCCGCCGGGCACGCGGCCTGCCATGCCGCCCCTGATGTCGGTGGAGACATTGCGGATGCGGATATCGCCGATCGTCACGTCATGCTGGATGGGGCCGCCCTCGGGATTCCAGCCGCGCAGGACATGGCTGATCGCGGGGTCGGGAAAATCGGTGTAGTGGGAGGAATGCGCCCGGTTCATGGTGACGGCATCGGGAATGATGCCGCCGGCATAGCCCGCATAGTCGGTGACGATGCGGATGCCCTTGGGGCTTTCGATGATGAAGCTGGAATGGCCGATATAGGTGAGGCGGACCTGATCGGCTTCGAGGGCGGCCGGGATCAGTGAAGGCGGGTTTTGCGCCATGGCAAGGCAGCCGCCGTCGGCGGCCCGGGCCGGCAGGTGGAACATCGCCAGGGCAAGCATGAATGCCAGGAACGCAATCGGATTTGGCAGCATGGGGGCAAGCCTCATCCGCGAGCTTGGCGGAACTATGGTGAAGGCGTTTTGCCGGCGCGCCATGAAAGGGCGAAGGCTACGGCGCCGAAGATCAGGGCGCCAGCGAGGGTTACGATATAGACGGCCAGGGCACCGGCCACGGCGTCATCGAGGCTTGCTCCGGTCTGGGTGACGGCCGCCACCCAGGCGGCTTGCGATGGCCCGAGGCCGGCGATGCCGTTCACCGGAAGGGCAAAGGCAAGGTTGGCGGCGGCGGCGCCAAGGAATGCGGCCGCCACCGGGATTGCGCTGGTGACGGACCTTGAAGCGACGGCGGCGGCGGCGCCAAAGACCAGCCAGATGGCGAAGCTCAAGCCTGCCGCCAGCAGCCAGGCGCTGACCGATTGAAGGTGCTTTGTGCCGGCGAAGAGCGCCCCAGCGCCTCGCCAGACGGACAGCAGATAGAGAACTGCAACAAATACCACGGCGCAAATCATGGTGATCACCACCGGCATCGCCCAGCCCTGCCCGGCGAGTCCGAGCCAGGCTCCGGTTGCCAGGAGAATTGCTCCCACGCAGGCAAGATCAAGCACTCTGGCGAGAAGCAGGACGCCCAGGGCTTCAAACGGGTTTTGGCGGAACGCCTTGTACATCATGGCGGGATATCCGAACTCGCCAAGGCGAAACGGCAGAAGGAAGTTCAGCAAATTGAGCTGGAACGAAATGCCGATCAGCCGCCAGCCGGGAAATGCTGGAGCGCCGAAGGTGAGTAGCGAAAACCGCCAGGCTCTCAGCCATTGCACGGCGGCGGTTATCGCGAAGGCCAGCAGCATGCCGCGCCAGTGGGCGGCTCGCATTGCCGAGCCGAGGCTCGTGACATCGGTCTTGGCAAGAACGAACCATAGGGCCGCCATTGTCAGGGCGAGTGCAAGTCCCGTCGCGATCAACCGCTTCATTGGGTTTGATCGGCTGGCGCTATGGTTTCCTCGGCAATGAGACCGGTGGTGCCGGCGGCGCCAGGCGACCTCTGGATGATGAGTTCCGCCAGCATGCCAAACAGCATCAACTGCACGCCGATCACGTCGAGCAGCATGCTCAGCTGCAGCAGCGGCCGCTGCCCGATGCTGGCGCCGGTCATCAGCTTGAGGATTATCAGATAGGCGATTCCCAGGCTGCCGACGGCAAATAGAAATACACCGATGCCGCCGAAGAGCTGGCCGGGACGGTAGGCGAAGCGGGTGATGGTCATCACGCTGGCCAGATCGATGAAGCCGGTGATCAGCCGTTTGACGCCATATTTCGAGTGGCCGAACTTGCGGGCGTGATGGCGGACCGGCAGTTCGGCGATCTTGAATCCGTGGGCGTGGGCCAGCACCGGAATGTAACGGTGGAGGTCGCCGTAGATGACCAGGGATTGGAAAATGGACTTGCGATAGGCCTTGAAGCCGCAGTTGAAATCATGGAGGCGGACGCCGCTCAGCGCCGAGGTGACCCGGTTGAAAAGAATCGAGGGAAGGGTTTTCGACAGCGGGTCCTGGCGATCGACCTTCCAGCCGGAGACGAGGTCGTTGCCCTCGGCGATGAGGGCGAGGAATGCGGGGATTTCCTCGGGGTCGTCCTGGAGGTCGCCGTCCATGGTGACTATCACCTCGCCTTCGGCCGCGGCGATGCCGACCATCAGGGCCGCCGCCTTGCCGAAATTGCGGCGGAGCCTTATGGCGTGAACCTTGGGGTTGGCGGCGTGGAGCGATTTGGCCACGGCCCAGGAATTGTCGGTGCTGCCATCGTCGACGATGACGATCTTGCCAAGCTGAAGCGCGTTGCGGGCCGTGACATCGCAGATGCCGGCCACCAGGGCTTCCAGCGATCCGCTTTCATCCTTGATGGGGATCACAACCGAGAATGTTGGGCCGGACCCCTGGGTTAGTGTACTGCCCTGCAACGTAGGTATTGGCATTTGATTTCCTTGGCCGAGCGAATCCGTGGGAGAGTAGCGCCTCGGATTGCGGGGGCGAAGGCAAATTAGCTGGCCTCGCCTTGACAAATCGCCGAGATGCCTTTCTTCATCGGCCGGTGGCGAGAGCGGGGAGAAATGCATGACGAGGCGCGACGGCATTATTCTCGCGGCAATCATGCTGATCGCGGCGGCGCTGCGGCTGGACGATATCGGGCAGCCGCTGGTCGATTCCTTCAGCTGGCGCGAAGCCAGCACGGCGATGATGGCGGATAACTTCCGTGAGCACAGCGCCAACATCTTTTATCCGCAAGTGAGCTGGACCGGCGCCGAGCCCGGCTATCAGGGGCGGGAACTGGCGATCGTCTCCTACATCACAGCCGGCATTTATGCAGTTGTTGGCTGGCATGACTGGATTGGCCGGGCGGTTGCGGCGATGTTCGGATTGTGGACGGTTTTTGCCCTGCACCGGTTGAGCGCGCGGGTGTGGAACAGCGATTACGCCCACGCGAGCGCGGCAATGTATGGGGTTCTACCGGGTGCTGTGTTCATCGACCGGTCGTTCTTGCCCGATCCCGCCATGCTGGCCTTGGTGACGACCGGGGCCTGGCTGTTTGTTATGTTTCTGCAGCGGGGCAGGCCTTACCTGCTGCCGGTTTCCACCGCCATTTTCACCGTTGGCGCGCTGGCCAAGCTTCCGGGCATGGCGGTGGCGGCGCCTATATTTGGCGGCATGGTTCGAGACCTGTGGGGGGCCGCTGGCGGCTTCCGGCCCAAGCTGGTGAAATATGCGCTTGCCACCGGCTTTTCGCTCACTGCCGTGGGGCTCTACTATGGCTGGGCGATCTATCTGGGAAGTTCCTATCCGCCCTATCACGTCTCCGGCAGCGGGTATATCTGGCAGGACGGCTGGACGAATTTTTCGGCCCAGGGCTTCTACCTTGGCAAGACGTGGGCGGTTGCGACCGTCTGGTTCGCCACCGCGCCTCTCCTGCTTCTGGCGGGCATCGGGATCATGTTCGCGCCGCCGGAAAACGCCAAGCCGCCGATCATTGGACTTGGCTGGTTCTTTCACCTGTGGCTGCTGGGGGCGGCGGCGATCTATGTTCTCGCGGCGCGGGAAATCTCGGTCAATGTATGGAACTATCACATTTTCTCAGTGCCGCTTGCGGCATTCGCCGGGCGCGGGTTGCTGCTGGTGGCCGCGGCGGCCGGTGGCAGGGCCGATCAATTTGGCGGCGTGGCGCGGGCGATTGCGGTTTACGCGGTGGTGATCGTCACGGCGACACTTCCGGCGATGGCCATCATGAAAAGACCGCTGGCAACTCAGGGCATGGAACTCGGCAACGCGCTCAGCGTGCTCAGCCTGCCGGGGGATTATGTAATCGCCGTCGGTCCGCAGGTGGGCGATCCGGTGGCCATCTATTACAGCCGCCGCCATGGCTGGAATTTTCCGCCGGCCGGCGGGCAAAATGACTGGTCGGTGCTGGTGGACAATGCAACCGCGATCGGCCAGCTCGAGGCGATGAAGGCGGCGGGGGCCAAGTGGTTCGGCGTGACCAAGAACGCCCGGGACTCGCAGGGCCGGCTATTTCTCGAACACCACAAGGAACTGCTGGAGCACCTTGAGAGGACGGCGACGCGGGACGTCGACAATGACGTGTTCGTCATTTACCGGCTGGGGAAATAGGGGTGTGGATGTCATGGCGCCGAGCTTACGTGCTTTTGCGGTAGGAATAGCGGAACGTGCAGCGCGGGGCGCCCGCCATGATGGTGTGTTGGCGCTCGAGTTTGATGTTGGGGTCGTAGCCTTCGCAAAAGGTGCCGTCGCGGTTGCATGACATCAGGTGGCCGATGTGCGCTAGCCCCATGTCCTTGTAGGTCTCGGCGTATTTGCAGCGGGTGACGTCGAAGTTGAAAGTCGAGTTCGCTGGCTTCCAGCACGTCCACCTCAAGGGCGCCGTCCTTCGTCCACAATTCATAGAGCTTGATGAAATCGGCCATGGAGGTGACGCCGCCGAGGGCTTTCCTGGCGAATTCCCGGCCCTCGGCGATGGCGGCCTTGCGGATGGCGCTGTCGAGAATTTTGGCGGCTTTCTCCTCGCCGAGCTCGGCCGCCATCTCGGCATAGATCGGGCCGATGACCTCGGCCTGCAGGCGGCGTTTGTGGAGGACGGGGAGATCGGTCATGGGGGGTTGCACCTTCATTGCATGTTACTACAATAAATTTGACTACTCTATTATTTGTTGTTACATTAATCCATGCGGATATCGTTCGATCCGGTCAAGCGCGGGAAGACCCTGGTTGAACGCGGGTTGGATTTCAATGATGCCCGCGAACTGTTCGCTGGTAACCATCTCACGGTTGCCGATGACCGCAAGAACTACGGTGAGCCGCGTTTTATCACGATCGGCCATCTGGGTGCCAGAATGATTGTTGCCGTTTGGACTCCGCGGCACGGAAGCCGCCGGATTGTCAGCATGAGGAAAGCCAATGACCGCGAACAAAAAACCTATGCGCCGCGCCTGGCGCGACCGTGACGATGCTCCCGACCTTTCAACCAAGAAGTGGCGGCAACGGTTTGAAAGCGCCGACGTGATGGCGGGGAAGAAAGTGGTGCGGCGCGGGCGGCCGCCTGCCGATGCGCCGAAAATTTCCACGACCGTGAGGCTCGACGCCGATGTGGTGGAGTATTTCCGCTCTGGAGGGCCAGGATGGCAAACCCGGCTCAACGCGGCCCTGCGCAAGGCTGCCGGAGTTTGAGGTTTATGTATACGCTTTTATGATCCCAAGGAAATCGGCGGCTTTGAGGCTGGCGCCGCCGACGAGGGCGCCGTTGACGTGGGCGGCGGCCATCAGTTCGGCGGCGTTCGACGGTTTGACCGAGCCGCCATAGAGGATGCGCACCCCTGCGCCCTCCTCGCCCATCAGCTGGGCCAGACGGCTACGGATGTGGGTGTGGACTTCGGCCACTTCGGCGGTGGTGGGGGTGAGGCCGGTGCCGATGGCCCAGACGGGCTCATAGGCGATTACGGTGTTGGCGGCAGCGGCCGCTTCGGGCAGCGAGCCCTTGAGCTGGCGGGAGACCACATCCAGCGTCTTGCCGCCTTTTCGTTCATCCAATGTCTCGCCGATGCAGATGATGGCCTTGAGGCCGGCGCGGTGGCAGGCCTTGGCCTTGCTGGCGGCGATCGCATCGGTTTCGCCGTGATTGGCGCGGCGCTCGGAATGACCAACAATGATGGCGGTGCAGCCGGCCTCTTTCAGCATTTCGGCCGAGATGTCGCCGGTGTGGGCGCCGCTTGCTTCCCAATGACAATCCTGGGCGCCGATCTTGATGGGGCTGCCGCGGAGGATCGACTTGATGCGGCGGATGAGGATGGCGGGCGGGCAGACCATGACATCGCATTTGAGTTTGACGTCCTTCAGCATGCCGGCAAGCAGGCGCGGCTCCTTCAGCATGGCGATGGCGCCGTTCATCTTCCAGTTGCCGGCGACCAGCGGACGCGGATTCGTGTTTGCCATCTCGGTTCTCCAACCCTTTGAGTGGCTGGCCTCATACCAGACACATCTCGCACTTGCGAGGGGGTGATCGGCTACCTATGATGCGTCCGCCCGATTTGGGCCAGGTACGGAAGGGTTGCCCTATGATGGAATCACTCCGCAATGCAGCGAAAAGCTGGGTTGCGAAAGCCTTGATATTCATGCTTGCCGCCAGCTTCGGCGTGTGGGGCATTGCCGATGTCTTCACCGGCTACCGGGCCGGGGCACTGGCGACGGTGGGCGGCGAAGAAGTTTCGGCGGAGGAATTCAATCAGGCCTTCAACCGCGCTTTGCAGCAACTGGCGCAGCAGTCCGGTCAGGCGTTTACGCCGGAGGATGCCCGCAAGCTTGGCATCGACCGCAACATTCTCAACAATCTGATCCAGTCGGCCGCCGTCGACGATCTCGGCAAAAGAATGAAGCTGGCGGTGGGCGATGCCCAGATCGTCAAGGAAACCCAGGCCAACCCGGCATTTCACGATGCCTCCGGCAAGTTCAGCCAGAGCGAATTCCTTCAACTGCTCGAGGCCAATGGCATGAACGAGCAGATCTATCTGGCGGGCGAACGCCAGGCCAAGCTGAGGGCGGCGGTCACCGATTCGGTCGATGGCGATTTCGCCGCGTCGAAGACCCTGATCGAGGCGACCTACCGGCACCGCAACGAACAGCGCGACGCGCGCTACTTCGTCATCAAGACCGCCGACAGCGAAGTGGGCCTGCCCAGCGATGAGGACATCAAGAAGCACTATGAGGACCAGCCGGCGGCCTATACGGCGCCGGAATACCGCAGTGTTGCCTATATGACGGCAGACCCTGGGGTTGTCGCCGCCCGCATTGCGCTTACCGATGCCGACATGACCGCGGGATATGAAAAATACAAGCTCGACTATTTCACTCCGGAAAAGCGCACGGTTCTGCAATTGACATTCGCGTCGCTCGACGAGGCGCAGAAGGCCAAGGAGCGGATTTCGGGTGGCGTGGATTTCCTGGCGCTCGCCAAGGAGCGCGGCGTCAGCGAGGCGGATGCCACATTCGCCGACCGGGCGCGCAGCGATTTTTTCGATCCGGCGGTCGCCGATGCGGCCTTCAAGCTGGCGGAAGGCGGCTTGAGCGACCCGGTGAAGGGAAGCCTTGCGACCTCGCTGCTCAAGGTGACGAAGATTTCTCCAGAATACCAGAAGACGCTGGAGGAAGTGAAGGACGAGCTGGGACAGCGGCTGAAGCTCGAGCGGGCGCGCGAGGAAATCCAATCGGTCTATGATGCGGTCGAGGACGCGCGCGCCGCGCAAACCAAGTTCGAGGATATCGCGGCCAAGGCCGGCATTCCGTTCAAGCTCACCGGCCTGGTCGATGCCACGGGCCGCGACAAGGACGGCAAGGATATCGAGCTTCCGCAAAAGACCGAAGTGCTGAAGGCAAGCTTTGCCAGCGATGTGGGGGTGGAGAACGATGCCCTTTCGGAGGAGGATTCCTATGTCTGGTACGAGGTGCGCGAAGTGGTGCCCTCGGCGGTGAAGCCGTTCGAGCAGGTGCGCGAGCAGGTGAAGAGCGACATCATCGCCGGCAAAGTGCGCGAGCTGGCGCTCGAGAAGGCCAAGAAATTGGTGGAGCGGGCCAGAGGTGGTGCCGCGCTGGAGGAGCTGGCGAAGGAAAACGGCGTGGAAATCCTCAACGCCCAAGGTCTCAAGCGCAATGAAACCAACGCCGAGTTCAGCAGCGAGGCGGTGTCGGCGCTGTTCGCCGTGGCAGCGGACGGATTTGCCTATGCTGCTGAAGGCGACGGCAAGGGCGCGCGGGTGATGCAATCGCAGGCCGTGCTGCTGCCGCCATTCGACGGCAAATCGGAAGAGGCCAAGACGATCGCCACTTCGCTGCAAAGCGGTTCGGCCAACGATCTGCTGTCGGCCTATCTCAGCACGCTGCAGAAGGAGGCCGGTGTCTCCATCAACGAAACGCTCTGGCGTCAGATCTCGGGAACGCTCACGCAATAACCCAGATCTTCAGTGCCAGAGTCAAACAGATGCCCATTCACCCGAGTTATGATGAGTTCGCCCGCGCCTACGAAAAAGGCGAGGCCCAGATTGTGTCGACGCGGCTGGTGGCCGATCTCGAAACACCGGTGTCGGCCATGCTCAAGCTGGCGCGCAACGCGCGCTATTCCTTCCTGCTCGAGTCGGTGGAAGGTGGCGCCGTCCGCGGGCGCTATTCGATCATCGGCATGAATCCAGACGTGATCTGGCGGGTCGACGGCAACAGGGCCTCGATCAATCGCAGGGCGGGAGCCAACCCGGCCGGGCCGTTCGAGCCCGTCGATCTGCCACCGCTGGAAGCACTCAGGGCTTTGCTGGCCGAGAGCCGTATCAAATTGCCGGAAGATGCTCCACCGATGGCTGCCGGCGTTTTCGGCTACATGGGCTATGACATGGTGCGGCTGATGGAGGAGCTGCCGGAGCCCAACCGCGATGTGCTGGGGCTTCCCGACGGCATGCTGATCAGGCCCACGGTGATGGCGATCTTCGACAGCGTGCGCGATGAGGTGACGGTCACTTCGCCGGTCTATGGCGAGAAAGGTGTTAGCTCGCGGGCGGCCTATGCGCGGGCGCAGGATCGGGTGAATGAAATCGTCGATGCACTCGACCGGCCGCTCGATCATCTGGCGCTGCGCGGCGAAGATGCGCCGCCGATCGCCGGGGCGAAATCGAACACCACGCCCGAGGGCTACAAGGCGATGGTGCAGGAGGCCAAGGACTACATCACGGCAGGCGATATTTTCCAGGTGGTGCTGTCGCAACGCTTCGAGACCGACTTCACGCTGCCGCCATTTGCGCTCTATCGCTCGCTGCGGCGGATCAATCCGTCGCCGTTTCTCTATTTTCTCGACTTCGACTCGTTCTCGGTGATCGGCTCAAGCCCGGAGATTCTGGTGCGGGTGCGCGACGGCAAGGTGACGATCCGGCCAATCGCCGGGACCAGGCCCAGGGGCGTGACACCGGCCGAGGACCGGGCGCTGGCGGCCGAACTACTGGCCGATCCCAAGGAGCGGGCCGAGCACCTGATGCTGCTCGATCTCGGGCGCAATGATGTGGGGCGGGTTGCCGACATCGGTTCGATCAAGGTGACCGACCAGTTCATCCTGGAATATTACAGCCAGGTGATGCACATCGTGTCCAATGTCGAGGGCAGGCTGGCGAAGAAATATGACGCCATCGACGCGCTGGTGGCGGGGTTTCCGGCGGGCACGGTTTCAGGCGCGCCGAAGGTTCGCGCCATGGAGATCATTGACGAGCTGGAGCATGAAAAGCGCGGGGTCTATGCGGGCTGCGTGGGCTATTTTTCCGCCGATGGCGAAATGGACACCTGCATCGTGCTGCGCACGGCGATCGTGAAAGACGGCAAGATGTATGTGCAGGCGGGTGCCGGAGTGGTCGCCGACAGCGTGCCGGAGAGCGAGCACCAGGAGTGCATCAACAAGGCCAAGGCGCTGTTTCGCGCCGCCGAGGAAGCCGTGCGCTTCGCCGGCCGCGCCGGGAGGGGACAGTGAGGGGGAGTGGTGATTTCGCCCTTCTCCCATCCACAGGATGGGAGAAGGTGGCCGAAGGCCGGATGAGGGCCGGTGCGATAGCACCGGTGCTGACCCACCCTCGCTGCGCTCGGGCCCTCACCCGCCCTTCGGGCACCCTCTCCCATGCTTTGCATGGGCGAGGGGTGAATGCGAGGCGTACACCATGATCGTCCTCATCGACAATTACGATAGCTTCACCTGGAACCTTTATCATTTCCTTGGCGATCTCGGGGCCGAGACGGTGGTGCATCGCAATGACAAGATCGGCGTGGGGCAGATCATGTCGGCGAAGCCTTCGGCGATTGTGATTTCGCCCGGCCCGGCGACGCCCAATGAAGCGGGGATCTGTTTGGAACTCATCGAGCGGGCATCGGAGACCATTCCGATCTTCGGCGTCTGCCTGGGACTTGCAATCGATGGGACAGGCCTTTGGCGGCAAGGTGGTGCGCGCCCCTGCCCTGATGCATGGCAAGGTTTCGAGCATTCATCACCATGGCCAGGGTGTGTTCAAGGACGTGCCGCAGGATTTCACCGCGACGCGCTATCATTCGCTGATCGTCGAGCGCGAGAGCCTGCCGGACTGCCTTGAAATTACCGCCGAGGCGGATGGATTGATCATGGGACTCAGACACAAGAGCCGGAATGCGCATGGCGTGCAATTCCATCCGGAGAGCATCGCGTCGGAACATGGCCACGCCATTCTCAAGAATTTTCTCGAGCTTGCGGGAGCACGGTGATGGCCGATCTGAAACCTACTCTTGCCAAGGCCGCCGGAGGTGCCGCCCTCTCGCGCGCCGAAGCACGCGAGGCCTTCGACATCATGATGTCGGGCGAGGCGACGCCTACGCAGATCGGCGGGCTGCTGATGGCGCTCCGGGTGCGGGGCGAAACCGTCGATGAGATCGGCGGCGCGGTGGAGGTGATGCGCGAGAAGATGCTGCGGGTGGCGGCACCTGCAGGCGCCATCGATATCGTCGGCACCGGCGGCGATGCTTCGGGATCGTTCAACATCTCGACCTGTGCCGCCTTCGTGGCCGCGGGTGCGGGATTGAAGGTGGCCAAGCATGGCAACCGGGCGCTGTCGTCACGCTCGGGGGCGGCGGACGTGCTGATGGCACTGGGTGTGAAACTCGATCTGACGCCCGAGCAGATTTCCATCTGCATCGAGGCCGCCGGGCTGGGCTTCATGTTCGCGCCGGCGCACCATTCCTCGATGAAGCATGTGGGGCCCAGCCGGGTGGAATTGGGCACGCGGACGATTTTCAATCTGCTCGGTCCCCTGTCCAATCCGGCGGGCGTGAAGCGGCAAATAACCGGCGTCTTTTCAAAGGCCTGGGTTGAACCTCTGGCCCAAGTGCTCAAGAGCCTGGGATCGGAAGCCTGCTGGATCTGCCATGGCGAGGGCGGCTTTGACGAGATCGTGCCGTCCGGCATCACCTGGATTTCGGAACTCAAGGACGGCGCCATCGGCAATTTCGAACTGACGCCGGAGGCGGTGGGGCTGGCGCGCTCGGATGCGGCCGGCCTCAAGGGCGGCGATGCCGTGCACAATGCCGAGGCGCTACGCAGCGTGCTGATGGGGGATAAATCGGCGTTCCGCGATGCGGCGGTGATGACGGCGGGGGCGGCGCTGCTGGTGGCGGGCAAGGCTTCATCGATCAACGAGGGCGTGGTCAAGGCCCAGGTGGCGATCGACAATGGCCGGGCGCTCAAATCGCTGGAGACGCTGGTGAAGGTTTCGAATGGATAAGGCGCCCACCATTCTCGACAAGATTGCCGCTTACAAGCGCGAGGAAGTGGCCAAGGCCAAGGCCGAGATTGCGGAAAGCGAGCTTGAAGTGATGGCGCTCGACGCGCTGCCGGTGCGGAGTTTTAGAGGCGCGCTGGAACGCGAGATTGCCGCCGGGCGCTATGGGCTGATTGCCGAAATCAAGAAGGCGAGCCCGTCGAAGGGCCTGATCCGGGCGGATTTCAATCCGCCGTCGCTGGCGCTGGCCTATGAGGCGGGGGGTGCCGCCTGCCTTTCGGTCCTGACCGATGCGCCATCGTTTCAGGGAGCGCCGGAATATCTGCTGGCGGCGCGGGCGGTGACGGCGCTGCCGGCGCTGCGCAAGGATTTCATGCTCGATACCTATCAGGTGGCGGAGGCTAGGGCGTGGGGGGCGGATTGCATTCTGATCATCATGGCGATGGTGGATGACGGGCTGGCCCGGGAGCTGGAAGCGGCGGCCACGGATTGGGGGCTCGACGTCTTGGCCGAGGTGCATGACGAGGCGGAACTGGAGCGCGCGCTCCGGCTGAAGACAAGGCTGATCGGCATCAACAACCGCAATCTGCATAGTTTCGAGACGACCCTGGAGACGACCGAACGGCTGGCGCCCAAGGTGCCTCCGGGCCGCATGGTGGTGGCGGAAAGCGGGCTTTCGACGGCGGCCGATCTGGCGCGGCTGGCGCGGGTGGGCGTCAAGGCTTTCCTGATCGGCGAAAGCCTGATGCGGGCTGCCGACGTGGAAGCGGCAACCCGTGCTATATTGGCGCGGCCATGAACAAGCTCAGCCATCTCGATGCCCTCGGTAACGCCCATATGGTCGACGTCTCCGACAAGCATGTGACGGCGCGGACAGCCACGGCGAAGGCGCTTGTGGTGATGCGGCCGGAGACGCTGGCGCTGATAATTGAAGGAAAGGCGCCGAAAGGCGATGTGCTGGCCACGGCGCGCATCGCCGGCATCATGGCGGCGAAGCGGACTCATGAGTTGATCCCGTTGTGCCATCCGCTGATGATCGCCAAGGTGGCGGTGGAGTTTACTCCGCATACGGAGGAGTCTTCGATCGAGGTGACCGCAACGGTGAAGGTCGAGGGCAAGACGGGTGTGGAAATGGAAGCGCTCACCGCCTGCTCGGTCGCCTGCCTGACGCTCTATGACATGGTGAAGGCAGTGGACCGGGGAATGCGGATTACCGATTTGCGGCTGGTCGAGAAATCGGGCGGCAAGTCGGGAACGTTCGTGGCGGAGTGAGTATGCCCCTCCTTCCCGTCTCCGAGGCGCGGGCTCGGGTGCTTGCGGGGGTTGCGCCGCTGGCGGCGGAGACGGTGAAGCTTGGCGCGGCGGCGGCGCGGGTGTTGGCGGCGCCCGTCAAGGCGAAGCGCGATCAGCCGCCGTTTCCTGCCTCGGCGATGGATGGCTATGCGGTGCGCTGGGGTGACATCGCCGCCCTGCCCTGCCGGCTCAAGGTGATCGGCATGGCGGCGGCCGGGCATGGTTTCAAGGGCAGGCTCAATCCGGGTCAAGCGGTGCGGATTTTCACCGGAGCGCCGGTGCCCGCAGGCGCCGATGCGGTCGTCATTCAGGAGAATACCGAGGCTGCCGGTGATGGAACGGTGAGCGTTTTGGAGCCCATCATGGCGGGGCAGAACATCCGGAGCCGCGGCCTTGATTTTCGTGGCGGCGATGTGCTGCTGCCCGCCGGCATCAGGCTGACCCCACGCGATATCGGCCTCGCCGCGGCGGCCAATGCGGCACAGCTGCGTGTGCGGAGGAAACCTGTGGTGGCCCTCTTTGCAACCGGCGACGAGTTGGTGGAGCCGGGTATGAGGCCACGGCGGGACCAGATCGTATCCTCCAACAGTAGCGGGCTCGCCGCGATGGCGCGGCATTTCGGCGCCGACGTTAGAAGCCTCGGCATCGTGCGCGACAGTCTTGCCGCGACCATGCGGGCCATCGCCAGAACCGCCTCCGCCGATGTTCTGGTCACCACCGGCGGGGCTTCGGTGGGCGATCATGATTTCGTTCAGGAGGCGCTGAAGCACTCGGGCGTCAGGCTTGATTTCTGGAAGATCGCCATGCGGCCGGGCAAGCCCTTCATGTATGGCAGGAGGGGGCGGCAGCATGTCATGGGGCTGCCGGGAAATCCGGTCTCGGCACTGGTCTGCGCCAGGCTGTTCCTCACCCCCCTGCTCCTGGCGTTGCAGGGTCTGGCCGGCGACGAGCCGGTGGTAGAGGCGCGGCTCGAAAAGGCCATGAAAGCCAATGACGGCCGGCAGGACTATGTGCGCGCAACGCTAGTGGTGGACCCCGACGGGAGGCGGAGGGTCACGCCATTCGCCGTGCAGGATTCCTCAATGCAGCGTACTTTCCGCGAGGCTGACTGCCTGATCGTCCGGCCCCCCCATGCCCCCGAGGCGCCGGCGGGCAGCATGGTTCCCATTCTGATCCTTGATTTCTAGCGGTTACGAAAAGTAAACACTTGCAGAACTAAATGGCAACCTGTAGATATGTTGCGACTTTGTTCCGATTCCGGCTCGCCATACAGGGAACCCATCATGCTCACCCGCAAACAGCTTGAACTCCTGCTCTTCATCAATGAACGGCTAAAGGAGGAAGGTGTTCCGCCCTCCTTCGAGGAAATGAAGGATGCGCTCAACCTGCAGTCCAAGTCGGGGGTGCACCGGCTGATCGTGGCCCTTGAAGAACGGGGCTTCCTCAAACGCATGCCGAACCGGGCGCGGGCGCTCGAGGTGATCAAACTGCCGGACAGCCATTCGCCCAGCATCGTTCCAAAGAAGGCGGGCTTCACGCCCAATGTCATTCAAGGAAATCTCGGACGGGTGAAGCCGATGTCCGCCGCCAATGACGGGAGCCCGCGTGCCGCCATCGTGCCGCTGATGGGGCGGATCGCCGCCGGCGTTCCGATTTCCGCCATTCAGGATCACACCAACAATATCGCGGTGCCGCCCGACATGCTGGGGAGCGGCGAACATTTCGCCCTTGAGGTCAAGGGCGACTCGATGATTGATGCCGGCATTTTCGACGGCGACACGGTGCTGATCCGCAAGGGCGATGTCGCCCACAACGGCGAGATCGTGGTGGCGCTGGTCGATGAAGAGGAAGCCACGCTCAAGCGGATGCAGGCGCAAGGGCGATTCGATCGCCCTGGAAGCCGCCAACCCGGCCTATGAAACCCGCATCTTCGGCCCCGACCGGGTCAGGGTTCAGGGCAAGCTGGTGGGACTGTTGAGGAAGTATTGAGGCGGTAGTTGCATTCCACTAAATCCACTCAACTCCGTCATTCCGGCTTTCGAGGCTGTGAAGAAATTAGAATCGTCGCCGATTTGGTCCGAGAGAAGCGGGATGCCAGCTTTCGCTGGCAAGACGGATTGAGGGGATGTTATTGATTTTCCTCCCTTTTCCCGTCACCCAGTGAAAGCTGGGGTCCCGCTTATTGCTGCAATTTCGCAGCGGCGGTCATTCTTCTATTTCTTCACAACCTCTTTCGCCGGGATGACGAACTCTTGATGCAGTTCGTTTTCCACCGCACCGGCGCGTGCTGGGATGACGTGCACTGAACACATTTCGCCGTTTTGCATAACCCGGCGCCTGGGCTAGACTTGCGGGCGACCCGTCCGGCTTCGCAGGAGTGACCTCAATGAAGATCTATGGCGATTTCCTTTCGCCTTTTGTGCGCATGTGTTTTGTGACGGCCCATGAAATCGGGCTTGGCGAAAAGGTTGCGGCATGAAAAGGAAATGGTGAGCCCGACCCAGCCCAATCCGAAACTCACGGCGCTTTCGCCGATTGGCAAGGTGCCCGTCCTGGAAACCGATCACGGCCACCCCGTCTATGACTCGCGGGTGATCATCGAATATCTCTGCCATGTGGCGGGCGACCGGGCGATCATTCCCGACGACGGGGTCAAGCGCTTTCGCGTGCTGACGCTGCAGGCGCTAGGCCAGGGGCTGGCCGATACGGCGGTGGGCTACCGCTATGAGGTTGGCGCGCGGCCGCAAGGATTGCAGTGGGCCGAATGGATCGATCGAGCCAAGCTTCGCATGACGGCTGCCTTTGACGATTTCGAAGGCCACTGGCAGGCGGAACTCGCCGGCGTCAATGCCGGCTCGATCGCCGTGGCGGTGGTTCTGTCCTACATCGATTTCCGCCTTCCCGACATGAAATGGCGCGACGGGCGGCCGCGGCTTTCCACCTTTCATGGCGAATTCGCCAAGCGCGCCAGCATGGTGAAAACGGCGCTGACTTAGGCATGAAGGCGTTTGAAATCATCGTGGCGGGAGGGGGCCCCGCGGGCCTTGCGGCGGCTTGCCTCATGGCGCTGGAGGGACGCCGGGTGGCGCTCGTCTCCGGCACGCGCTCTCCAGACGGCGACCCGCGCACGGTGGCACTGATGCAGCCGCAGATCAGGCTGCTCGCTCATCTCGGCGTTTGGCCGGGCACGCTCAAGGATCAGGTGGCGGCGCTCAAACGGCTACGCATGGTGGATGACACGGGCGCTGCCCTTGCGGCGCCAACGCTGACGTTCGATCCTGGCGAAATCGGCGAAGTGGTGTTCGGCTGGAACATTCCGCTGGCGCTGCTCCTGCCGGCTCTGCAGGCGCGCTGCGTTGAGCTGCACGTTGAGACGGTGGCAGCTGACGTGAGCGCCGCGCGTGTTTCCGCCGATCGCATCGAAGTGGATACCAGTGCAGGCCCCTATTCGGCTGCGCTTGCGATTGCCGCCGACGGCCGCAAATCGATATTGCGCGAAGCCGCCGGCATTGCCTGCCGGACATGGGCCTATGACCAGGTGGCGATCGCCGCCAGCTTCGACCATTCGGCATCCCATGGCGGAATTTCCAGCGAGTATCACCGCCGCGCCGGGCCGCTGACGACGGTGCCGATGGCGGGCAAGCGCTCCAGCCTGGTGTGGATGGAAAGGCCGGCGCGGGCGGCGGAGCTGATGGCGCTTTCCGATCATGAACTCGCAACCGAAATCCAGCTTGCCACCCATGGCGAGCTTGGGCTGGTCTCCGGCATTGGCCCGCGCAAGGCTTTCGCGATGGAGGGGCTCATTGCCCAGTCATTTGCGGCAAGGCGCATCATGCTGATCGGCGAGGCGGCCCATGTGGTGCCGCCTATCGGTGCCCAGGGGCTCAACATGTCGCTCCGCGATGGGGCCCAGGCGGCGGAGATTATCGCGGGAGAGAGCGATCCGGGGGCGCCTCGTCTGTTGCAGGACTATGACCGGATGCGCCGGCTCGATGTGTGGCCGCGCCAGCAGATGATCGACCTGATGAACCGCTCGCTGCTTTCGGGGCTCCTGGCCGGGGACATGGCGCGGGCCCTCGGACTGGAATTGCTTGGCCGCTTCGGACCTTTACGGCGCTATGTGATGCGGCGCGGACTGGGTCCTGTCGCTTCACTGCCGCGGGCAATGCAGGCTCACGGCAGCAGCCCGGCCTTGATGGCATAGACAATCAGCGGAATGGTGACGGCGGAGAACGCGGTGGTGAGGATCACCGCGGTTGAAGCGCCCTCGACATAGGCGCGGTACTGGCTGGCGAGAATGAAAGCGTTGGATGCGGTCGGCAATGCCGCCATCATGACCGCGACATGGAGCCAGGTTGGATCGATGCCGGGAACGGAGCCGACCACCGCATAGGCGAGCACGGGCTGCAGCAGCAGTTTGGTGACGGCAACCAGCGGCGCTTCGCGTCCGGGCTTTGAAAATTTGCGCATGCCGACGGTCACACCGAGAGCAAAAAGCGCGCAGGGGCCGGCGGCATTCATCAGCATGGCAAGGATGGTGGCGGGAGCCGCCGGGATTTTCCACTGCAAGGCCGATGCCGCTGCGCCGAGTATGGTGGCGATGATAAAGGGGTGGGTGAACACCTGACGCGCGACACGGACACTGATATCGATCCAACCCGCTTCATCCTGATCCTCATGGGCAAGGGTTGCGAGGCCGGCTGTCATCACCGATTGCGCGGCGCAATCGAAACAAAACACCAACGCTGCGGGAACCGTCGCCTCGGGGCCGAAGAAGGCAACCGCCAGCGGCAGCCCCATGTAACCCACATTGCCGTAACTGGCGGCGGTTCCCTGCAGGGCCGCAGTCTTGAAGGCGGTTCCGAAAAGCCTTCGGGATACCACAAAGACGCCCAGAAAGGCGGCAATGGTGACCGACGCCGTGGCGGTGACGAAGGGCCAGCCGATCAGCTTCTCGAAAGGTGCGGCTGCGATAACGAGGAAAATCAAGGCCGGCAGGGCAAAGTAGATGAGGAACACATTGAGCCAGGCAAGCCCCTCTTCGCCGATGCGCCAGAATCTGGTGGCGATGACGCCCAGCGCGATGAGGCCGAAGAACGGCAGCGCAAGACTGAGGATTTCGACCATGCGGGAAAATGCCCCTTGCCTTCACGAAAGCCTGCTCTTGCCTTCCGCCGCCGCACTTGGCAATCAATAGTTATGGCAATGCTTCCATCGGCAAAATTCGCGATCGGACAGGTGGTGAAACACCGGCTGTTTTCGTTTCGCGGCGTCATTTTCGATGTCGATCCGGTTTTCAACAACACCGAGGATTGGTGGAACTCCATCCCCGAGGAAATCCGGCCGCGCAAGGACCAGCCGTTCTACCACCTGCTGGCGGAGAACGAGGAGACCGAATACGTGGCCTACGTCTCCGAGCAGAATCTGCTGGTCGACGACACCGGCGAGCCGGTGCGCCATCCGCAGGTGAGGGAATATTTCGACGCCTTCGATCCGCGCAAGAAAATTTACCGGCCACGGCGCAGGCAGAGCCATTAGGCGCGCCGGCGAACTCGGTCCGGCTGAGCCGCGATGTTATTCCAACGTCCGGAAATCTTGACTCGCTTCATTTCTCAATACGTCACTCTGGCGAAAGAGGTTGTGAAGATATCGGTGAACGACCGCCATCGCGAATTTGCAGGAAAAACAGCGGGACCCCGTGAGTTCACCCCCCAGCTTTCGCTGGGGTGACGGAAAAAGGGAGGCACATCAATAATGTCCCCTCAAACCGTCTTGCCAGCCCCCGGATCAAGTCCGAGGGTAAACTCCAGCTGGCATCCCGCTTCTCTTTGGCCAAAACCGCGACGATTCCAATCTCTTCACAGCCTCTTTCGCCGGAATAATGGAGATGGGAGGTGGGCGTGTCACCTCACAGGACAGCCGGCATTAATTCTCCTGAATGGTTTCGATGTAGGTCACCAGCGCGTTGATCCGTTCGCTGACGATTTCCTCGCGGGTGGCCTTGCGGGCGCCGGATTCGGCGGCTTCGCGTTTGAACCAGTCGCCCCAGACCGGCATGCTGCGGGGGCCATGAACCCTTACCTCGATGCGTCCGTCGATTATCTCGATCATCCGTTCGCGCGGGAAATATCCGCCGTTCCGCTTCCTGAGTTGGGTCAGGTCGGCCGCCTCAATGGTGAGAAACTCCGCCACTGTTCCATCGCCTTGGCCGCCGACGCCATGGCAGGCCGCGCAATAGGTGATGAAGTCGGCATGGCCAAGTTCCACCGCCAGGCCCGGGGTCTGGGCGGCGCCCACTTGCGACGGCGAATTGGCAAAGGCCGCCGGCATGCCCGCCAGAAACGCCAATAGAAGAACACGACTCATGATCTGCTTCGGCATCGCAATTCGCTCCACTGTTGGATGGGAAGAATCGCGATTTTGCGCCGCGGTGTCCTTGATTGAAATCAACAGGTGTTGCGCAAAGTTTACTGGTATCAGCCGGACAATGCAGTAAGATCGCGGCCGGCACGAATCCGAGGGACCAGCACAATCATGAAGATGACCATTCTAGCCGCCATCGTCGCGGGAGTTGTTTCGGCACCGGCGATGGCCGGTCAATGCCAGGATGACGTTGCCAAGATCGACAAGGCGCTGGCGACGCAAGAGCTGGCGCCCGACGAGCGCGCCCAGCTCGACGACATGCGCAATCAAGCGGTGCAGCTGTGTGGCGCCGGCAACGAGCAGGAGGGCGTGGATGTCACCTCCGAAGCCAAGGCCATGCTGAACATCGAATAGCGGTCGCGGCTCATGTCCTGACCCTCGAAAGCGCGCCAAAGTGAGGGATGGAGGTCCGGCCCTTGGCAATGCGATTTGCCGAAGTACTGGTTGGCGCGGTGGCGATCACCAGCATCTGCGTTCAGTTTCCCGCAACTGCCTGGGGTGAGCCGGCGATCTCTTGCGGGGCGACTCTGGAAGCAGGTGGCGACTGGCCCACGAGTTCACCGGAAGCGGCCGGATTTGATGCCGCACTTCTGTGCTCGCTTGACCAGAAGCTCGATGCATCGCCGGAGATGAACATCCATGCCGTCGTCGTGGCGCGCCATGGCAAGCTTGTCTATGAGACCTATCGTGCCGGCGGCGACGAAAAGTGGGGCCGCAAGCTGGGCGTCGTGTCCTACACTCCGGAGATGCAACATGACCTCCGCTCGATCAGCAAGAGCGTGGTTTCGCTGCTTTTCGGCATCGCGCTCGACCGGCAGTTGATCGCCAGCATCGACGATCCGGTCTTCAGCTATTTTCCCGAATTGGCGGCGCTTCGAACAGTGGAAAAAGACGGCATCCTTCTGCGCCACTTGCTGGGCATGACAGCGGGACTGGCATGGGACGAGGAGCGTTCCTACAGCGATCCCGAGAACAGCGAACGGGCGATGATCCGCGCCGGCAATCCCTATCGTTTCGTGCTGGAACAGCCGATCGCGCGCAAGCCGGGCGAGGACTGGAATTACAGCGGCGGTGCAACGCAATTGCTGGCCGGCGTGGTGCAGCGGTCGACCGGAAAGTGGCTCGCCGACTTTGCAAGGGAGGCGTTGTTCGAGCCCATTGGCATCACACAATTCGAATGGGTCAAAATGCCGGCCAGTGGCGAGGCGGCGGCGGCCTCGGGCCTACGGTTGCGTCCGCGCGACATGGCGAAGATCGGCCAGCTCGTGCTCAACAAAGGCCTATGGAATGGCAAGCGGATTGTCTCGGAAGCGTGGATCGCGGAGTCGACGAAGCCGCGCGCCAACGTGGAATTTCCTCTCCGCTATGGCTATCAGTGGTGGGCCGATGAGAAGAAGATCGGTGACCGGGTGATCGCGTGGACTTTGGCGCAAGGGTATGGCGGGCAACGCATCTACATCATTCCCACCTATGATCTGGTCGTCGCCGTCACCGCGGGACTCTATGCCAGCAAGAGCCAGGACTGGGTCTCCTTCGACATCCTCGACCAATACGTGTTTGCAGCCATTCGCGAGTGATGCGCGAGTTACGTCTCAAACGCCAGAACTGCGAGCGTGATAGCGGCAAGGGCCGAGAGCCAGACGCCGGAAACCAGGAGTTCCATGCGGGCATAGAGGGACTCATCGCCTGATTTGGCCATGCGCGATGCCGTCATGCGGGCGAGGCCGTGGCAGAGGGTCAAGAGCAGCACGAAGGCCAGCTTGGCGGCGAACCAGGTGTTGGGGCCGGCTTCGGCGGGCCTGATCCACCACAGGCCGATGCCGGTGATCCAGATCACGGCGATGACCAGATCGGCGATGCGGGCGAGCTGGCGGCGGAGAAAGGCCAGCGCAGCGCGCCTGTCGCCCTTCTCGCCCGATGCGATGCGGATGTTGATGTAGTTGGCGATGCTCATGCCAGTGCCAGTGGCAATGGCGATCAGGTGGGCGATGAGCAGAATTGTCTTCATCGAATGACTTCCCCTTTGCGCCCGTTCCGTTTCCCCGTTCAGAACTCTAGCACACCTTCCATGATTTGCACGGCTTGACCGGCGACGCGGACGGCAGTGAGTTTGCCGGCGGCGACATCGGCTTCGAGGTGAAGCTCGGAGGGCCTTCCCATCTCATAGCCCTGCTCCAGCTCCCAACTGTGTTTGCCGTCCATCAGGCCTTCGGCGCGTAGCAGCTGGGCGGCCAAAAGTGCCGTGGCCGAGCCGGTGGCGGGATCCTCGGGAATGCCGCCGGTTGGCGAATACATGCGGGCGCGAAACGAGGTTTGGGGACTATCGCCGCCCGGTGTGTAGAGATAGGCGCTGTCGACACCCAGCGGGGCTATCATCATCGACCAATGGGGCTCGATCACTCGCGACCGCGACAATGCTTCGCGCGAGGCGACGGGGACATAGAAGAAGCGCGGGCCGCCTTCAAACAGCCCGATGGCGTGATGGGCGAAACCGATATCGCGCTGGTCGATTGCCAGGGCAGCGGCAACCTGGGCTTTCGTTGGCAGGGGCAAATCGACGGCATAGGGGATGACGGGTGCGGTGAACATGGCGCGCGGCACTTCGCCGATGCGGCTTACCTTCACAGGGACAAGGCCTGCAACTTCCTCCAGGCGGATTTCGGTTTCGAAGCTGCAACCCGGCTTGAACTTCATGGTGGCGAGAAGAATGGCGCAGCCGACGGTGGGATGACCGGCAAAGGGCATTTCTCCGCCGGGAAAGAAGATGCGGACCTTCGCCTTATTGGCGGGATCGGCGGGCTTCATGACGAAAATGGTCTCCGAGAGATTGAACTCGCGGGTGATCGCCTGCATCTCACCGGTCGAGAGTTGATCGGCATTGAGCACGACCGCCAATGGATTGCCGCCGAAGGGCCGATCGGTGAAGACGTCGAGGGTGTGGAATTTGAGTTTCATCGGGGGCGATGATCAACCGGATTGCCGGCGCGCGCAACCGGCGAAGCGAACATGCGGACGATGTGCTGGGCATAGCGGGGCATGCGGCGGTCGATTTGAGCGGGCGAGTGGATGGCCTCGATGCTGGCAAGTTCGGGCGCTGGATTGCCGTGTATGTGCCGGCGAAAGATCGCGCGCATTTCATCGAAGGGGTGGGGAAAGGCATACTCTTCAACCACCGCGAGGCGTGGGCCGTCGAAGATCGCTAGCAGCCGCCCGGGCCGGGCCGCGGCGGTGTCGAGACCGGTTTCTTCGGCCAATTCAAGCGCCATCGACTTGCGGATATCGACGCGGCCATCGGGCAACACATCGCGGGGCTCGAGCGAGCCCGCTGGGGGATAGCAGAGGCCGGCATTGAGGGTGTGCGGGCCCATGACGCCAAACAACAGGGCGGCGTCGGCGGAAATGACCGCGGGGACGCCAAAGCAGTTCAACACGCTGTCATCGGGCCAGCCCCAGTCGCGCCAGGCAATGAAGCTGGCAAAATCGGTTATGGCAAAGCGGGCAGAAAGGACGCCATCAGCTACGTGAGCTTTCATGCAGATCAAAACTTCGCCATTCCACAGGCGCGGGTTGGCTGCAAAGCAGGTTTGCCAGTGGGCATCGATCCGATTGCGTTCGGCATCGGCGAAAGCCCAGGCTTGCTGCTCCAACTTCAGATCAAAGCCTTTGAGTTCCTCGATGCGGATGGCGGTCATGAATGCCAGTAGGTGTCGGCGAGCAGTTTGACCGAAACCACTGCCAGCGCCACCTCGACAATGCGAAAGAACAGTTTTTGTGGAAGGACCCTGGTCGCGCGATAACCGAGAAATGCGCCCAGCACAGCGACCGGAGACAAGATGGCCGCCACCCGCAGATTGCCCGGGTTGAACTGCCCAAGCGCCCAATAGGGCACGACCTTCATGAGATTGACGATGGCGAACAGAATGGTGCTGGTGCCGGCGAAGACCAGTTTTTCCAGTTTCTGGGGCAATGTGTAGATTTGATACGGGGGGCCGCCGGCATGGGAGACAAAACTGGTGAATCCGGCAAGGGTGCCCCAAAACAGGCCACGTGGAATATCGGCCGGTTTTTTTTCGGCATAGCCGCGAGTAACCAAGGCATTGATGCAGTAAGACACACCGATCACGCCCACTATGAAGGTGACCAGCCGCTCGCTGGTGATCGAAGCGGTGGCCCAGCCGATGGCGATGCCCAGGGTTGCCGCGGGAATGAGTATCGCCAGGTTGCGCTTGTCGAAAACGCGGCGGTAAATCCACAGACCGAAGACGTCGCTCACGATGTAAATCGGCAGCAGCAGAGCGGCGGCGGCAACCGGCGAAATGACCATGGCCAGGATGGGCACACCGAGGATGCCAACCATCGGCAGGCCGCCCTTTGACAGGCCGACGCACAGGGCCGCCAGGGCGCCCATGAGGTAAAGCAGCACGTCGTGGCTCATGCCAGGGTCTCTGGCCCGAGCCTCACCTCCGCATGCGGCACGCCCAGGAATTCGCTAATCATTTCAACGACAAAATTGTGGTCTTCGCGCTGGGGAACGCCCGACACGGTGACCGCGCCGATGCAGCCCGTGGCAATCAAATGGATGGGGAAGCTGCCGCCATGGGGGGCGTAGTCCATGGGGTCAACGCCGCGATCCTGAGCCAGCACCGCCGCCTTTTCGGCAAGTTCGCGGCCGAAGCGATAGGAGCTCTTGTGGTAGCGCAGAGTGACATTGCTCTTGCGCCTCACCCATTCGGGATTGTCGGCGTCGGTGCCGGCAAGGGCGGCATAAAAAAGCGGACGGCCGCGGTGGCGGATGTCGATGACCAAGGGGAGGTTCCTGGCTTCCGCCGCGGCGCGCATGCGGGTTCCAAGCTCCCAGGCATCTGCTTCGTTAAAGTGCTGAAAGCGCAGGCGCTCTTCCTGCAGTATGAGGCGGGCGATATCGTCTTTGATGGCCAATGTTGTGCTCCCGGCTGGCGATTTGTGAGTCTCTGGTAAGGAAGTCTTAACGGTGGTGGTGGTGGCGCCCGGTTCTGGCATCCAAGCTGCATTGTAAGCCCCAACCGTCCAACCGTGAAGCAGGATCAGCCACATGCCGAGCATTCCAAAAGCTGTTGCCAGTATATCCATGGTGCCGGAACAGGACGGGGCATCGGCGCGGCCCAAATCGGCGGAAATGACGCCCGGCCCCGGATTCCGGGTGCGCCAGAACATCGCGCGGCCGCCTCTGGCGTTAACGCAGATGTTCCGTGGCTTCGAGACGCCGGATATCTCCGATATTCTCAACCGCATGTATACGATGAGTCCGGAGATCCGGAATGTGGTGAACGGCAAGCCGCTGGTTGGCCCGGCCCTGACGGTCAAGGTTTTTCCCGGCGACAATCTGATGGTGCACAAGGCGCTGGATGTGGCCAGGCCTGGCGATGTGGTGGTGATCGACACCAGCGGCAGCCAGCGCAACGCGGTGCTGGGCGATCTGGTGGCCAACAAGGCGAGGCACCGCGGCATCGCCGGCTTCATCGTGGACGGGCTGGTGCGCGATCTACCGGGGCTGCAGGAGGCGGACCTGCCGGTTTTTGCCCGCGGCGTGACACCGTTCGGACCGCTGCATCGCGGGCCTGGCGAATTGAACTACGCGGTGAGTTGCGGCGGCATCGTGGTCAATCCCGGTGACATCATCGTGGCCGATTTGAGCGGCATCGCAGTGGTGCGCCGCGAGGTGGCCGAGGAAACAATCATGCGGCTTCGGGCCCACCGCGCCCGCATGCAGAAATACGTGGCGGATGTGAAGGCCGGCAATTTCTCCAACGAGTGGGTGGACCGCCAACTGGCCGCCGACCATTGCCTGGTGGAGTGATGGTGGTGGAAACCAGCTTTACTTCACTGATGTCGCGCCTCATGCCAACAGACATAAGAAGTGGCTCGCGGACTCCCCTATTTCCGTCATTCCGGCGAAGGCCGGAACCCATGGCGGATCAGCGTAAAACGCAAATACTATCACCAGTTGAACGATGGGTTTCGGCTTTCGAGGTTGTGAAGAAATTGGGGCTATCGCCGTGTAATTCGAAGAGAAGCGGGATGCCAGCATTCGCTGGCATGACGGGTTGAGGGGATATTGTTAGTTTACCTCACTTTTTCCGTCACCCCAGCGAACGCTGGGGTCCAACTTTTCTCGCCAGTTCGCGGTGATTGGCAATTCGCTGATTTCTTCACAACCTCTATCATCGGAGTGACGGAGTTGGGATGTTCAATGGCCAATAAATTGACATGACGGTTCTTCAGCAGATTGGGCGCGCGGCGTTTCGCGGGGTTCGGGTGCTGGATGTTCCGGCGGTTGTCGAGCATCTGCGCTTTGCGGCACTGCGCCGCTCCTACTATGACCGGTTCTGGATGGCGGCGGCAGAGCGCGCGGGAGCCAAATGCGAGAAGTGGGATTTCGGCTATCACCGGCTGAGCCGAGACGGGATGACGGCCATTGTGAGGCTTTCCGATGTACGGCTTGACGATCACCTGACGCTCGATCTGATGGGCAACAAGGCGCTGACGTTCGAACTTCTGGCCGAGCAAGGGTTTGGGGTCCCGCGCCATGTGCGGTTCAAATTGAACACGCTGCGTCAGGCGCAATCGCTCATGAATGAAACCGGAAGGCCGATCGTGGTCAAGCCGGCGAGCGGAAGCGGCGGCGGCAACGGCGTTACCACCGGAATCACCGGGCGCGGCGGGCTATGGCGGGCGGCGTGGCTTGCCTCGCAGTACGATGCGGAACTCATCGCCGAGGAGCAGATCGCCGGCCATTCCTACCGCCTGCTCTATCTCGATGGCGTGCTCATTGACGCCATCCGCCGCGATCCGCCACGCGTCATCGGCGACGGCAGGAGCACCATTCGCGCCCTCGCCGCCGCCGAAAATCGCAGGCGGCTTGCGCAGCGGCCGTTTACGGCGCTGAGCCCCTTGCGGCTCGACCGCGATGCGTTGAACTATCTCAAGGCGCAGCGGCTTTCGCCGCGGAGCAGACCGGCCAAGGGTTGCTCAATCGTCATCAAGCGCGCCGTCAACCAGAATGCCGCGACGGACAATCATGTGATCACCGCTCTGGTGCATTCCTCGACGGTTGCGGCATGTTCGCGGCTGGTGAATAATCTCGGAGTAAGGCTGGCCGGCATAGACATATTGGCGCGCGATATCGCGGAGCCACTGACGCGGGAGAATGGATTGATCGGAGAAATCAACACCACGCCCGGACTTCATCATCACGACCTGGTGGCACACCGTGGCGATGGCCGCTCGATTGCGGCGGGGATCATCGAACACCTGTTCGCCACCCGTTCGGGCGTGGTGCGGGCTCCGGCGCAAGCCGGGCCTGTGACTGCTTTGCGGCGGGTTGCAGTCTGATGCTTGATACCTCCACTCCCGTTTTGATTCTTGGCGGCAAGGAAAATGCCTTGTCGGTCACCCGCCATCTTGGCCGGCTCGGCGTTCCCGTGCGGGTGAGCGGGGCTGCGAGCTGTTGGGCGCTCTATTCGCGTTATTGCCAGGAAGGCTTTATGGTGCCGGCGGGAGATACCCAGGCAGCGTTCTGGAACCGGCTTCTCCTCGGCAACGACCGCAGCCTTGACGGGCATATCTTGTTCGCCATGAGCGACGATGCCATCGAATTCGTGATCGAACACCGCGACCACCTGCGCGATCGCTACCGGCTCGATGACTGTGATGGCAGATTGCAAGAGGCGTTTCTCGATAAGGTGCGCACGCTTGAGCTTGCCGAGAAAGCGGGAGTTGATGGCCCACGCCGCTGGAAGATCAGCAACGAAAACGATTTGGCGGCGTTGCGCGGCAAGATCAGCTTTCCGGCGATGGTCAAACCGGTCCAGTCGCACAAGTTTGCCAGCGTGTTCCGGCAGAAATTGTTCGTGATCGACGAGAGCTTCGACGACCTATGCGAAAAGGTGAAGCGGGCCTGGCAGTTCGGCATCGAGGTGTTCATCGTCGAGATGATTCCGGGGCCCGACAGTGAACTCAGCAGCTACTATACCTACCGGCTGGCCGATGGCAGCAGGCTTTTCAACTTCACCAAAAGCGTCATCCGGCGCTGGCCGGTGAACCGTGGCAATGCCTGCCATCACAAGACGCAATGGCTTCCCGAGACGGCGGCGGCGGGCCAAAAGTTCTTTGACAGCGCCGGGCTGATCGGCCTTGGCAATATTGAATTCAAGCGCGATCCGCGCGATGGCAAGCTGAAGGTGATCGAGGTCAATGCGCGGTTCACCGCGGCCCAGGAGCTGGTGCGGCGCGCCGGCGTTCCCATCGACCTGATGATCTATTGTCACCTCACTGGGCAAACGGCTCCAGAGGCGAGGCAAAAGTCCAGGGAATTGCGCTTCTGGTATCCGTTCCGGGATTTTCTCGCTTATCTCGATCTGCGCAAGCGCGGCGAACTGAATTTCTGGGGCTGGGTCAAAAGCGTTGCCACGACTGCGCATGTGTTTCCATTGGTTTCGCTGAGCGATCCGATGCCAATTCTCGGCGCTTGTCAGGCCGTCATCTTGCGGGTGATTGCCTGATCATGCGCATTGCCGGGCCGGAGCTTCACAAATTCATCGCGGAACTGGTGGCGGCCCACGGCGCCGATGAGGCTCAGGCCTCCGCCACGGCTCGCCATTTGGTGTGGTGCGAGATGGTGGGGCGGACGAATTTCGGTGTTGAGCGCCTGCCGATCCTGTTCAAGCGGATGAAAGCCAAGGTGCTGGATGGGCGGAGCGTTATGTCTTTTGAGCAAATAGCGCCTGCTATCGAGCGGCTCGACGGTGGTGGCGGATTTGGCTTCGCCGCCGGGGAGCGGGCGATGGCGCGGGCCTGCGATATTGCCGGTGTACAGGGCATCGGGGTTGTGGGGGTGCGCAACAGCAATTTCTTCGGCGCCGGGGCTTATTACGTGAACATGGCGGCCGGCCGCTCAATGATCGGGCTGGCGCTGAGTAATTCGTTTCCGAAGGTGGTGGCCCATGGCGGCGTCAAGCCGGTGCTGGGCACCAATCCCTTTGCCTTCGGGGCTCCGCGCAAGAACGGCGATCATCTGCTGTTCGATATGGCGACGTCGGCGCTGGCGGGATCCACCGTTCGCGCGAACATGCCTAGCGGCAAACCTCTGCCAGAAGGACTGGCGATCGATAGCGAGGGGCGGCCGATCACCGATGCGGGCAAGGTGGATGACGGTGCCCTCCTCCCATTTGGCGGCGCCAAGGGGTTTGGCCTGTCGCTGCTGGTGGAAATCCTCGCTGGCGTGATCACCGGGGCTGGCGTGGGTGACGGAGTTGCCTCGATGTACAACGACTTTGCCCGCAGCGGCGGCAATGGCCACTTCATGCTGGCGCTCGATGTGGGCCGGTGGATGAGCATGGAAGATTATCACGCGCGCTTCGAGGGGCTGATTGCGGCGATCAAAGCCAGCGGTGAAGGCGTGTTGCTGCCGGGCGAAGTGCGCTGGCAGAATTACCGCGACAGTGTGGTTGGTGGAATTGCGATTGCGCCCGGGAAGTGGAAGGAGATTGTGGAGATTGCGGGCGAGGCCGGGGTTGCGGTGCCGCAGAGCGAAGGCGTTTTGAACGGGTTCAATCTTGGCTGACGCGGTACGCCGACATCTCCCTCCCCCCTTGTGGGGAGGGAGGAAAGAGGGTCATCTCTTATGACCGTTGGCAATAGTTGTTACGCCACAAGTTGCTTCACCAGCGCCGCGATCATGCGGGGGAGGTCGTAGGGGAAACGGGCGGTGATCAGGTTGCCGTCGACGACGCAGGGTTCGTCGAGCACGGTGGCGCCGGCGTTTTCGAGGTCGATCTGGATGTTCCACACGGCGGTGGCCTTTTTGCCTTTGAGCATCTTGGCGCTCACCATGACCCATTGGCCGTGGCAGATGGCGCAGGTGGGTTTGCCGGCGGCGTGCATATCGCGCAGGAAATCTTGCGCCTTCTTGTCGGCGCGGAGGAAGTCCGGGTTCCAGCAGCCGCCGGGGACGATCACCGCGTCATAATCGGCGACCTTGGCTTCATCGAGATAGCGGTCGATTTTCAGCCAGCCGGCATTTTCCATGAGACGGATGGCAAGAACATGGGTGGCGGCAAGAGGCGGGAAGCGGAGGCCGAGGGTTGGCGGAAACTCGCCGATCCGGGGCGAGACGATGTGGACCGTCGCCCCATGTTCGGAGAGCCAGCGGATGGAGCCGGTGATTTCAACCTCCTCCACCCCGTTGGTGCAGCAAATCGCAATTTTCTTGCCCCTGAGCAGATGGGGATCGGAGGGCGGATCGAAGAGGAAGTGATTGAGCTCGCGGTTGAGTTCGCCATCGGCGGTGGCCAGGAGTTCGGTGGAAATCGAGGGCACCGGCGAGGGCGACATGTACTGCTGCATGCGGGCGAGCGCCGCATTCTGAGCGGAGGCTGGATCGTGGGGTTTGTTCATCGGTTCCTCCCGGGGAAAAGAGCTTGAAAGGCGTATATCAGCAATTGACAAGACGGGCCAGAAGGATTGACCTTGGCGGTTCAATCAGGGAGGTTTTTCATGAAACTTGGGTTCAATCTGCTGCTGTGGACGCCGCATGTCACGTCACAACACGAGCCGATTCTCAGGGCGCTCAAGAAAACCGGCTATGACGGCGTGGAGATCCCGATGTTCGAAGGCGATCCGGATCACTATGCCCGGCTCGGCGGCCTACTCGACAAGATCGGGTTTGAGCGAACAGTGGTGAGTGTCCTCGGCGCCGGCCAAAATCCGCTGTCACCGGACAAAGCCCAGCAGAGGGCGGCGTTGGAGCGGGCGAAATGGGCCATCGATTGCTGTGCAGCACTCGGCTCTCCGATTCTCGCAGGCCCGATGCACTCGGAACACGGCTACCTTTCCGGCAATCCGCCGACAACCGCCGAGCGCAAGCGCGGCATCTCATTTCATCGCAAGGCCGGCGACTACGCGGCGAGGAAGAAACGTGCATTTCGCGGTCGAGGCCCTTAACCGCTTTGAGGTCTATTTCCTCAATACGATGGAGCAGCTTGCCGACTATCTCGACGAGGTTGAATCATCCGGCCGATAAAGGCGATGTACGACACGTTCCACGCCAACATCGAAGAGAAGGATCCGGTGGGCGCCATCAAGACAATCAACAAGCACTTGATTCACGTGCACATCTCGGAGAATGACCGGGGCACGCCGGGCAAAGGTCATGTGCCGTGGGATGCGACCTACAAGGCGCTGCGCAAGGCCAAGTATGACGGTTGGCTGACCATCGAGGCCTTTGGCCGGTCGCTGCCGCAACTTGCCGCGGCAACACGCGTGTGGCGCGATTTTGCTCCCAGTTACGAAGAAGTCTATCGCTTCGGTTACCGGAGCATGAAGCAGGGCTGGGCCAAGGCCAAGTGAACTGCGTCTATGTCATCGGCACCTGCGACACCAAGCAGGCGGAGTTGAGCTATGCGGCGGAGCGGGTGCGGGCGGCGGGAGCTGCGGCCGTTCTGGTCGATATCTCGACGACGCCCTCGCAGGCGAGCGCCGATGTGACGGCGGAAGAGGTGGCGAAACATCATCCGCGGGGGCGGGACGCGGTGTTGGGCAAGACGGATCGCGGCGCGGCGGTGACGGCGATGACTGACGCGCTGACACGGTTTCTCGCCACACGTTCCGACATTGGGGCGGTGCTGGGACTAGGTGGCGGCGGCAACACCTCCATGGTGACGGCGGCGATGCGGGCGCTTCCGGTTGGAGTACCAAAGCTGATGGTGTCCACCATGGCGTCCGGCAATGTCGGCGCTTATGTAGGCCCTACCGATATTGCGATGATGCATTCGGTGAGCGACATCGCCGGGCTCAACGCCATCTCGCGCAAGGTGATCGGCAATGCGGCCCATGCGGCGGCGGGGATGGCACTCAACCGCATTCCCGAGGCAGGGGCCGACCGGCCGGCCGTGGGGCTTACGATGTTCGGCGTCACCACGGACTGCATCACCAGTATCCGTGCTGCGTTGGAGGCCGATCATGAATGTTTCGTGTTCCATGCCACCGGCACCGGCGGGCAGTGCATGGAGAAGCTGATCGATTCCGGCCTGCTTCTAGCTGCCATCGATATCACGACGACAGAGGTGGCGGATTATCTGTTTGGCGGAGTTCTGCCGTGTACGGAGGATCGCTTCGGGGCGGCGATCCGCAGGCGCATTCCCTATGTGGGATCGGTTGGCGCGGTTGACATGGTCAATTTCGGCCCACGCGAGACGGTGCCCGAGAAGTTCGCCGGGCGCAAGTTCCATGTTCACAACCGCGAAGTGACGCTGATGCGTACGACGGCGGAAGAAAACGCAATGATCGGCAAGTGGATTGTGGCCCGGATCAACCGCATGGAGGGGCCGGTGCGGTTTCTTCTGCCGCTCAGGGGCGTTTCCGCCATCGACGCGGCGGGGAAGCCGTTTCACGATCCGGCGGCGGACAAGGCGCTGTTCGATGCAATTCGTCAGGGTTGGACCGCTGCGCCCAGCCGCAGGCTGATCGAAATCGATGCCCACATCAACGATCAAGCCTTCGCCGCTGCCGCGGTGAAGGCATTTCGCGAAATAGAATAACTGGAGAATTTCATGGCGCGCGCTTATGCCAGCACGATCATCAAGGCTCCGGTCGAAACCGTTTGGAGCCTCATCCGCGATTTCAACGGGTTGCCGCGATGGGCCCCCGCCATTGTGGACTCGAAGATCGAAGGGAGGCTCGATTCCGATGTGGTGGGGTGCGTGCGGTCGTTTCACAGCCGCGACGGTAGCCATATCCGCGAACGGCTGCTGATGCTCGATGACGCGCGCTACAGTTTTTCCTACAATTTCGAGAAGCCGGCGTTCCCGGTGAAAAACTATCTGGCGACGGTGCGGCTAAGGCCGGTTACCCATGACGACACCACGTTTGCGGAGTGGCAGGCGAGTTTCGACGAGGCGCCGGGCGATGAGGGAAAATATGAAAAGCTGATCTCGCGCGAGGTGTTTGCCGCCAACTGGAAATCCCTGGCGACCAAGATCAGGCGTGAGAGGCCGCGGCCTCCAGTGGGTGCCGAGCGCTGGAAGGGCGGGCAGCCCAACAAGGTGTGGACGTCACGGGCGATCAAGGCACCGGTGGAAGACGTGTGGAGCGTCATGCGGGATTTCGCCGGCATGGGCGGCTGGCATGATGAGATCAGCAAGATGCACATGCTGAAGAAGGCGCGGGCCGACAAGGTTGGCGGCATTCGCGATTTCTATTTCGGCGATGGACACATCAACGAGGAGCTGCTGCATCTCTGCGACCTCACCCGTTCGTTCTCCTACCGGATTACCAAGTGCGAAATTCCATGGATGAACTATGTCTCGGGTCCGCGACTTTGGCCGGTGACGGCGGATAATACGGCGTTCGGCGTTTGGACGGGGGATTGGACGGCCAGCCCGCAAGACGATGTGGTGCTTATTCCGCGCACCGAGCAGAACGTCTATCAGCGGGCGTTTGCGGCGGTGGAGAGGAAATTGCTGGGGAAGAAAAAGCCCCAATAATTGTCATTGCCGGGCTCGTCCCGGCAACCCATTCATCCACAGGAGCCGGCGTTGGTTGGACGATGGGTCGCCGGAACGAGTCCGGCGATGACAGCCGCTGGGCTCAATCGGTATGGAAGACATTCTCCATATCGGCCCACCATTCGCCGTCCTTGCGGGTGTCGAAGGGGACTTGCATGGGGTCGGTGATTTTCCACCAGTCCCGCATGCGCGGCGCCTTGGCAATGGCCGCCATGTCGGCGGCGAAATCGTTGCCGTGGTATTCCCAATAGGCGAACAGGATGTTCTCGGGCTCCTTGAGGAAGATGGTGTAGTTGCGGATGTTGCTGGCACGGATCGCCTGCAGCACTTCCGGCCAGACGGCGGCGTGGATGCGCTTGTACTCGGGGATCACTTCGGGTTTCAGCTTGATGATGCGGCCCATTCTGTGCATTCAGTGCCCTCCTCCCAGCGCCATTGACGGCTTGCCATTTGGTGCCGATGATTGCCGCAAAACGGAGGGCTGACAATGGCGGAATGGATAAAAAGATTTGGCCTCGCGGGCAAGCGGGCGTTGGTGACGGGGGCGAGCAAGGGGATTGGGCTTGAGACCTGCCGGGTGTCTGGCCGATGCGGGAGCCGATATCGCCGCGGTAGGGCGCGACGGCAAGGGGCTGGCGGCGGCCAAGGCGATGATCGAGGGGCTTGGACGGCGCTGCGTGACCATCACTGTTGACCTTGCCAATGCCGGGGGACCGGACGCGGCGGCGCGGATGGCGCTCGATGCCTTCGGCACCATCGACATTCTGGTGAACAATGCCGGCATTGCCCTGATCGAGCCCCTGCTCCAGGCCTCCGCCGGCGATTGGGACATGACCATGGCGGTCAACCTGCGGGCGCCCTTTCTACTGGCACGGGCGCTGGCGCCGCAGATGATCGCCCAGAAGGCCGGCAAGATCATCAATGTGTCGTCGCAGGCGGGCGTCGTTGGCCTCGAAGGCCATGGCGCCTATTGCGCATCCAAGGGCGGGCTCAACATGCTGACCAAGGTGATGACGGTGGAATGGGCGAAGCACAATATCCAAATCAACTCGGTGTGCCCTACGGTGATTTTGACGCCGATGGGAGAACAGGTGTGGGGGCAGCCGGAGAAAGGCAAGCCGATGCTGGCGAAGATTCCGGCCGGGCGCTTCGGCAAGCCGATCGAGGTGGCCGACATGATCCTCTATCTCGCATCATCGGCATCGGACCTGGTGTGCGGCCAGGAGCTGTTGATCGATGGAGGATATACGGCGGTCTAATAAGTGGCGCGGCCACCGGAGATGTCGAAGACGGCGCCGGTGGAGAAGGAGCATTCCTCGCTGGCGAGCCAGCACACAAGGCTTGCCACTTCATCGACGGTGCCGAAGCGGCCCTTGGGGATTTTCGACAGCATGAAGTCGATGTGGGTCTGTGGCATCTGTTCGAAGATCGGCGTTCGCACGGCGGCGGGGGTGACGGCGTTCACGGTGATGTTGGTCGTGGCCAATTCCTTGGCGAGCGACTTGGTGAGGCCGATGACCGCGGCCTTGGATGCCGAATAGGCGGAAGCATTGGGGTTGCCCTCCTTGCCGGCGATCGAGGCGATGTTGACGATGCGGCCGTAATTCTGCGCCACCATGTGGGGCACCACGGCGCGGTTGGTGAAGAAGGTGCCATTCAAATTGATGGCGATCACCTGCATCCAGCCATCGATGGGGAATTGCGCCAAGGGCACCGTGGGGCCAGTGATGCCGGCGCTATTCACCAGAATATCGATGCCGCCCAACTGCTTGATGGTTGTCGCCGCGGCGGACTCGACGGAGGAATAATCGGCGATATCGGTCTTGATGCCGCCATTTACGTCCCAGATGGCGACCTTGCCGCCCTCTGCTGCGATGCGCTTGGCAACCGCTTCGCCGATGCCCGACATGCCACCGGTGACGACCGCGCGTTTTCCGGAAAATCTCATGGTCAGCGCCTGGATCTGGCCGTGATGATGGCAGCCAGACCCACGCCGGCGGCGGCGATGCTCCACACAAAGGGTTGGAGATAGAACGGCTTGGCGGCAAGCTGGGCCTTGCCTGAGACCGTGTTGGGATCGGGCGGCTTGAGGAAGAACACGCCGTAAAGATGGGCGGCGGCGATCGCGATGAGGATCACGATGCAGAAGATCATGGCGACGACCATGGCGACGGTGATGACCGAACTGACTGGCACGCCAGGCCTTGCCAAGGGCAAGAGATTGTTGACCAGGCCGGCGAGGACGACCAGGCCGCTACCCACAGCAAAAAGCGTGAGGCTGAAGGGTTGGAAGATCAGAATGAGCGCGAAGAGACCGAGGCCAATGATGAAGAATTCAAATTTCAAAGCAGTGGCGGCGGTCATCCCGGTTTGTTGTTGGTTGCTCATGTGCGCACCGCCCTGCCATCCTCGGCGAAAAAGTGGGTTTGCTTGGGATCGGGCTTGAGATGCAGGGTCTCGCCGGTCTTCACCCGCATTTCGCGCGGCACGACGACACGAATATCGCCGCCCGAGGCGGTTCTGGCATGAATGAGGGTTTCAGCCCCCATGGGTTCAATGAGTTCGGCCTGGGTGGGAATGGTATCGCGCGATGTTGCCGATGAGGCGGTGAAGGCCCGCGGCCTGATGCCGATCTTCACCTTTGAAGGTTTCAAACGGGATACGGCGGGATCGGCGGCGATCTCGATCTTGCTGCCGGCGAGAGTGACCGAGGCCCGGCCATCGGCGAAACTCAGGAGATCCGCATCGACCAGATTCATCTGGGGAGTGCCGATGAAACTGGCGACGAAAACATTGGCCGGTTTGGCGAAGACTTCATGGGGGGTTCCCACCTGCTCGATCAGGCCGTCGCGCATGATGGCGATGCGATCGGCCATGGTGAGGGCTTCGAGCTGATCGTGGGTGACGATGACGGTTGCCTTCGACAGACCGGAAAGGACTTCCTTGATCTGGCCACGCATGGAATGGCGGAGCTCGACATCGAGGCGCGACAGGGGCTCATCGAAGAGAAAGCAGTTGGGATCGCGCACGATGGCGCGGGCCACGGCGATGCGCTGCTTCTCGCCTTCCGAGACCTGGCCCGGCATGCGGCCCAGCACGTCGGTGAGGTGGAGGATTTGCGCCACCTTGAGCACCCGCTTGTCCATTTCGGGCTTGGAGAGTTTCTCGAAATGCAGCGGCATGGCGATGTTGTCGCCGACACTCAGGGCGGGATAGAGCGCGTAGAACTGGAACACCATGGCGATGTCGCGCTTTTCCGGCGGCAATTCGTTCATGCGCTTGCCGGCGATGATGATATCGCCGGCGGTGGCGCGCTCGAGGCCGGCGATCATGCGAAGCGTTGTGGTCTTGCCGCAGCCCGAGGGACCGAGAAGGCAGACGACTTCGCCCGCCGCGACATTGAGGTCGGCATCGCGGACGGCAACGAAGTCGCCGAATTTCTTGGTGATCTTTCTGACTTCGATCGTCGACATGCTCAGCGCTTCACGGTTCCGAAGGTGACGCCACGCAGCAGGTGGTTCTGCAGGAAGAACGTGACGAGGAAGACAGGGATGAGGAACAGGGTCTCGATCGCCGCGAGAAGGCCCCACAGCACGCCGATGCCGCCGCCTGCCACCGCCTGGTTCATGCCGACCGGCACGGTGCGGGTGTCGACGCCGGTGAGCAGCAGGGCGAAGAGGAACTCGTTCCAGGTGAGGATCAGGCCGAAGACGAAGGTTGCGGCGAGGCCGGCCACCACCTGCGGCAGGCAGATCTTGAAGAAGACGCGGGCCTCCGAGGAGCCATCGATGCGGGCGGCATCTTCGACATCGGGCGAGAGTTCGTCGAAGAAGCTCTTCATCATCCAGATGGTGAAGGGCAGATTGAAGGCGGTATAGAGCGCGATGATGCCGTAGTAGGAGCCCGAGAGGCCGACGGCGCGGAACATCAGGATCACCGGAATGATGACGACGATGGCGGGCAGCATGCGGGTGGTGAGGATGATGAAGAGATAGGTGTCGTTGCCCTTCAGCGGATAGCGCGAGAAACCGTAGGCGGCGAGGGTTCCGATGATCAGGGCGAGCAGCACGGAGACGCTGGCGATGACGATGGAATTGAAGAAGTAGCGGTCGAAGCCGGTGTTTTCGGCGGCACCGCCCGACGACCATGGCGCGGGAGAAGACCGAGGCGATAATTTTCAAGGTGGGCGTGGAAGACGTAGCTCTCCGGAATGAGGCCGAAGAAGCTGGTGGGGAAGAGTTTCGGCGGGACGGCCAGCGCCTCGGTCTGCAGCTTGAATGAGGTGATGATGATGATGAGGACCGGCAGGAAGTAGATGAGGCTGACGATGAGGACGAGTACCGTGTGCCCCCAGCCCGCTTCGCCGACGCCGCGAGGCCTTGCGAAATCCCAGCTTCTCCCAGACGGTCGTTGCATCGGCCATGGTTCAGGTTTCCTGGGCGCGGCGGTTGGCGAGATAGAGATAGAGGTTGGTGAGCACGATCACGACGAAGAGCAGGAGATAGGAGAGGGCGGCACCCTCGCTGGTCTTGTTCTGCTCATTGGCGATGCGGATCACGTGATAGGAAATGGTCATGGTGTCGTTGCCGCCCTTGGTGAGCAGGATCACCAGGTCGGCCATCTTGAAGGCCTCGATGGTGCGGAACAGCAGCGCCAGCATCAAGAGGCCGCGGATATAGGGGAAGGTGATGGTCCAGAAGCCGCGCCAGCCGGAGACGCGGTCGATGGCAGCCGCCTCGTAGAGGTATTTCGGCACCGAGACCAGGCCGGCGAGGACCAGCAGCATGACGAAGGGCGACCACATCCAGGCATCGGCGAAGACAATGCCGGCGACGGCGCCGATCTTGTTGGAGAACAGGATGAATTGCTCGCCGCCGGTCCACGCCTTGATGACCCAGCTCAACAGGCCGAAGGTCGGATCGAAATAATAGGAGAAGAACACGCCGACGGCGACGACCGACAGCATCATGGGCGTGAGCACGAGGATGAGCAGGTATTTGCGCAAGGGAAATTGCTTGGCGAAGATGAGGGCGAGAAGAAAGCCAACGGCCATTTGGGCCACCACGGTGAGCACCACAAACATGGCGGTGTTGGTGAGGTTGGCCCAGAGTTCCGGCGCCTTGAGATCGTCGGTCAGGAGCTTGGCGTAGTTGCCGAGACCAATGAATCGGATCGACTGCTGATTGCTCTGATAGGCGAAGAAGGAAAGGCCGAGCGACCATAGCAGCGGAAAAATATTCATGACGACAAGCACGGCAATTGCCGGGGAAACCAGCAGTCCGCCATAGTAGTGGCGGCGGTAGGCATTGACCACGAAAGCCGCGGCCACCATGGCCACCATGGCGCCGGTGATCCAGAAGGATAGGATGGCGGGCAGCGCCAGCATGGCAATGACCGAAACGCCAAGGGCGGCGATGATGGCGAGCTTCCAGTTATCGGGCGCTATTGTCATCAATGTGGGAGCTGGCTGCGCGGTCGCGGTGTTCATCGGGATTTTCTGTTGGACTTTCAGACAAGGGAGACGCGCGGGGTTTGCCTCGCGCGCCTCCAGTTGTGGCAAAGCAAAGTTACTTGATCAGACCGGCTTCCGTCAGCAGGTTCTGCTGGAACTTGGCGATGTTATCCAGGGTGGTCTTGGAGTCCTGCTTGCCGGTGATGGCAAGGTCGAACTGGTCCTGCTGCTGGGTGAGCAGTTCGAAGAACTGCGGCACGTGCCAGACGTCCTTCTGCCAATCCAGTGATGCAGCCCAGGCCCGGTTCCACGGACGGTAGGTCACGTATTTCGGATCGGTGAACACCGACTTCATGGCGGACTGGCCACCCGATGCGGCGAACTGGTGCTGGATCTCGGGCGACAGCCACCACTTCACAAAGCCCATGGCTTCGGTGAGCTGGGTGGGCGTCGTCCAGGTGGTCAGCACGAAGGGCTGGCCACCAATGTTGGACCAGCGGATCAGCTTGCCATCCGGTCCGGGCGTTCCAGGCGCCAGGCCGAAGACCAGCTTGTCCGAGACCTTCGATGTCTTTGGATCGAGCGAGGCTTCGCCCAAGCCAATCCAGTCGATGTTCATCGCCACTTTGCCTTCGCGGAACAATTCGTCCGACTTGAATATGTCCATGGTGCCTGTCTTGGCGACGGGCGGCATGTACTGGATCAGTCGCAGATAGTGCTCGAGGGCGCCCACGGCTTGCGGTGAATTCACGATGCCTTCGGCCTGGCCGTCCGGCTGCTTGGTTTCATTCCAAACGTCGCCGCCTTCCTGCCAGATGAAACCGTTGATCTGCATCGACGAGAAGTCGTAGCCCTTGCCGGCCTGATAGGCGATGCCGTAGAAATCATCGTCGGCAGGCTTGCCGGCCAACATCTCGCCCTTCTTGCGCAAGAAGAACTTGCCGACGTTTTCGAAGTCGTCCCAGGTCATGGCATCGATTTCTTCGCCGGTGCAGGGAAGTTTCTTGTTGAACTTCGCCGTGAAGTTCTTCTGCTCTTCCTCATTGCACAGGATGTCCGAACGGCCGTAGGTCACGAGGACGTCCGGAAACTGCGGGAAGCCGTAATAGTTGGGCGTCGAGTTCGGATAGGTCGAATAGGCATTCAGCGGCGCTGGATGCATGTCGTCCATGGTCGCCTTCAGTTCGGGATCGGCGTCGATCAGGTCGTTGACTTTTCGGAAGTACCCACCTTCCACAAAGGCGCCGAGCCACTGCGAGTCGGACACGGCGAAATTGTACTTCTGTTCGCCCGAGGTCAGCGAAGCGTTGACGCGGGTATAGAAGTCGGGCCACGGAATGAAGTCGACTTCGAGCTTCACGGTGTTGCCGGTCTTCGACTTGTACTGCTCGTCGAACATCTTCTTCATGATGCGCGTCGGCGGCCAATCGGGCACGGCCATGGTCAGCGTTACGTCCTCGGCGTAGGCATTAGGTGGCGCCGCCCACCATCAGTAGGGTTGCGAAGCTTGCGGCTGCCGCCAACCCTTTCAGTTTCGTCATCGCGGTCATTTGAGGTTTCCTCCCATGGTTAACCGGATTGCTTCAGGCCGCGGACATCAGGTCAAAGCCTGACCGTTCGCGGCACGGAAGATGTGAATTCTTTTTGGATCGAGAACGATGGATGCGGGCTGGCCGGGCCGCATGGCGGCGGCATTCGCCTCGGGCAACACCAGGCGCAGCATTTCACCGCTGGCCTCGACCGAAACGATGGTGATATCGCCGAGCGGCTCAAGCAGATGGACAGTCGATTTGATGGCTTTTTCACCCTTGGCGGCGAGGCGCAGATCGCTGGGGCGGACGCCGATGAGGGCGGCCTCGCCGGAGGCGCCAGTCTTGAACTTGCGCGACGGCACCAGGCGGCCAAGCGGCGTATTGAACGACGCGGCATCCTTGCCGATAGTTGCCTTGATGATGTTCATGTGGGGCGAGCCGATCTTGCCGGCGACATAGGTATCGGCCGGACTGTCATAGAGTTCATCGGGGGTGCCGCGCTGGACCACGGCGCCGTCGCGCATCACCGCGATTTCCTCGCCCATCGAGAGCGCTTCAAGCTCATCGGGCGTGGCGTAGACGATGGTCATGCCGAATTGGCGATGCAGGCGCTTGAGTTCGGCGCGCATGTCGTGGCGGAGCTTGGCGTCGAGATTGGTAAGGGGTTCGTCAAGCAGCAAGATCTTCGGGCGGCGGATGAGCGAGCGGCCGAGGGCGACGCGCTGTTGTTCGCCACCGGACAGCGTGCTGGGCTTGCGCTCGAGGCGCTGCCCGAGCTTCAACATGGCGGCGGTTTCCTTCACCCGCTTGTCGATCTCTTCGCGGCCCACCTTCTCTTCACGCAATGGATAGGCGAAATTTTCGTAGACGGTGAGGTGGGGGTAAAGGGCAAAGGACTGGAAGACCATGGAGACGCCACGGCCCGCGATCGGCGCCGCAGTCACGTCTTTGCCGGAGAGCTCCAGCCTGCCGGAATCGGGCCGCACCAGCCCAGCGATGGTGCGGAGTGTCGTCGTCTTGCCGACGGAACTTGGACCGAAGAGCACGAAGAAGCGGCCTTCGACGACATCGAAGGACAGCCCATCGAGAGCACGCACATTGCCATAGGACTTGCAAATCGCGGAGAGGCGTAGTGCGTGTTGGTGGTTTTCCGTCATCCCTGTTCTCAACGTGGCCTTTTGGCTTTCTTCTATTTACAGACTAGCCCGTCTCTCACGATTTGCAAGACGCCTCTCATGTTATTCCCGTGGCGGTCTACTGCCCAAAATGCAGGCAGCCACCTCATCAGCTTTTGGCATTCTCCCATTGACCGGTGCGCGCCGATTTCAGCACCGCATCGGTGACCAGGTCGGTTGCCAATGCGTCGCGGAAAGTGGGGGCGGCCGGTTTTCCAGTCGAGAGGCTTTCGATGAAATCGGCGGCCTGATGGATGAATGTGTGCTCGTAGCCGATCTGCAGGCCGGGCACCCACCACTTCGCCATATAGGGATGATCGCCATCGGTGATGTGCAAGGAGCGCCAGCCGCGCACCCTGCCCTCGTCGCGATGATCGAAATATTGCAGACGATGGAGGTCGTGGAGGTCCCAGGAGATCGAGGCGTGTTCGCCGTTGATCTCGAAAGTGTAGAGGGCCTTGTGGCCACGGGCGTAGCGGGTGGCCTCGAAACTGGCGAGCGAGCCATTGTCGAAACGGGCGAGGAAAAGGCTGGCGTCGTCGATGCCGACTTTTTCGGTCTTGCCGGTGATGTTGTGGTGACGCTCCTTGATGAAGGTTTCGGTCATTCCCGAAACCGTCTTGATGCCGCCGTTGAGCCACATGGCGGTGTCGATGCAATGGGCGAGGAGATCGCCGGTGACGCCGCTGCCGGCCACTCCCACATCGAGGCGCCAGAGGCCGGCGCCGCCCTGGGGCAGGTCCTTCGATATGGTCCAATCCTGCAGGAACTTGGCGCGGTAGTGGAAGATCTTGCCGAGCTTGCCTTCGTCGATGAGCTGTTTGGCGAGGGTGACGGCGGGGACACGGCGGTAATTGTACCAGACCATGTTCGGCACCTTGGCCTTCTCGACGGCGGCCACCATTTTCCGGGATTCGGCGGCGGAGCGGCCCAGGGGTTTTTCGCACATCACCATCTTGCCGGCCGCGGCGGCGGCGATGGCGATTTCCATATGGGTGTCGTTGGGGCTGGCGATGTCGATCAAGTCGATCGACTTGTCGTCGACGAGCTTGCGCCAGTCGGTGACGCTGGACTCGTAACCCCATTGCTCGGCGAAGGCCTTGGCCTTGGCGCCGTCGCGGGCGCAGATGGTTTTGAGCACCGGCTGATGGGCCAGGTCGAAGAAGTGGCCGACTTGCGAAAATGCGTTGGAGTGGGTGCGGCCCATGAAACCGTAGCCGACCATGCCGATATTGAGTTTCTTCTTCGCTTCATGTCAGGCCACCCAGCCATGGGCGTTGCGGACCTTGATCATGACGGCGAGGATGTCGTTCCAGGTCTGCTGCTTCATCATGGTCTCGTTGGGGAACATGCAGCCGTCCCAGCAGATGTGGCGGAACGCCTTGGTGAGTTCGCCATTGCCGTCGCGCAGCCAGTAGCCCCGCGTGCTTGACGATATCGAGCTTGCCGTTCCTGTCGGTCACCATGCAGTGGCGGCCGGTCTTGTCATGATAGCCCAAGCCCTTCACCGTGCCGTCGTTCTGGGCAACGTGGAAATCAATGGTCCATGGCCGCAGCGCAGCGGTCATCTTCTTCAGCGCTTCATCGAGCGTCTTCTTGCTCTTCCAGTCGAACTTGGCGGGCAGCAGGCGCGACTTCGGCGCGTTGTAACCCATGGTGTAGAGCAGCGTGTGGGCCATGTCGGCCTGGAAGCCGATGGTCTGGGGACGGCCGGTTTCCTCCAGAGTGTTGATCATGTCCTTCCACGAGTGCATGCCGCCCCAGCAGATCTCGCCCTCGCAGGCCAGCCGCTCGCCATAGTCGGCGGCGACACTGCAGGCTTCGCGGAAGGTCTTGGCTATCTTCTTGGTATTGCCCGCCGGGTCCTTCGCCCAATCGCCGGGGCTCGCCGCGGAATCGATGCGGATGACGCCGTAGGAACGCACACCCAATTCACGCAGCCGCCGGCCCAGCTTGCAGGACTTTTCGACATTGCCGACGAATTTCTTGCGGTCGGCGGCGGAGCCCATGGCGGACCCGCCACCCACCGGCGGCCAGACGGGCGCCACGATCGAGCCGATGGCAAGCCCGCGCGACTGGGCCTTGTCCGCCAGCTTCTTCACTTCGTCATCGCTGAAGTCGATATTGGTGTGGGGGGCGGCGTGGAAAATGTCGATGCCGTCGAACTTCACGCCATTGACGCTGGCCTTGGCGGTGAGATCGATCATGGTGTCGAGATCGATCGGTGGTTCCGAATCCGCGCCCTTGCCCACAAGCCCCGGCCACATGGCATTGTGAAGCTTGGGAAAATTGTTCGCGCCCGCCATAAGGTCCCCCATGCCGTTTCGAAATCGGAGAAATTTTGGCAGGAATTCGGGCTTGCTGTCCAGAACTGTTATATTAGTATGACAGTTATGCCTGTGGATTTTCCCGCCGCCCGCCTCGATCGCACCCGTCCGCTGCGCGACCAGATCTACCCAATGGTGCGCAAGCTTATTCTCACCGGAACAATCCGGCCCGGCGCCATCATTGATGAAAAGGCCATCGCGGCGCGGCTCAAGGTGTCGCGCACGCCGGTGCGCGAGGCGGTCAAGCGGCTAAGCGATGAGCATCTGGTCGAGGTGGTGGCGCAATCGGCAACCCGGGCTTCACCCATCGACCGCCAGGAAATTCGGGAGTCCTATGTGATCCGCCGGGCGCTGGAAATGGAAAGCGCCGCCCAGGCGGCCGCCCACATGACTCAGGGCCATGCCGACCAGCTATCCGACATCATGGCGCAGCATGCCCGGGCCATTGAGCGCGGCGACTACGTCGACGCCATCGAACGGGACGACCAGTTTCACCGCACGATCACCGAGATCAGCGGCTTGCCGCGGCTGTGGCATATGGTCGAAATCTCCAAGGCCCAGCTCGACCGCTGCCGCCACCTCATGCTGCCGCGCAGCGGTCAGGCGGAGGCCACGCTTGAGCAGCACCGCAATATCATCCGTGCGCTGAACAGCCGGGACGGCGAAAAAGCCAGGCTCGCCATGCGCGACCATCTCGACGCCGCCTATCGCAGCACCGAGGCGGTGTTGGACGGGCCGGGGCTGAATTAGAATCTGTCGGAGGCTGTTGACATCGATCAAACGCAAGGTTGGTCGATGGGGTTAATCACAAATCTATTGATAACACTAAGGAGGGTATCATGAAGGTTGTTGGACTTGGCCTCGTTTGCCTCACAATCCTGGCTTCCAACCAAGCACAAGCGGCGTGCAGCACGGCGAGCTTGGCAGGTAAGTGGACAGCGATGGGTCAGAATGAGGTGTGCGTCATAACTGTGCAGGCAAATGGCAACTTCTCCGGTACATGCAGCGACTCATCGACCACGTCGGGCAGCATCGCCCTGTCGGCCAATTGCAGGGTGAGTGGCACGGCAGACGGCATTGCTTTCAAAGGACGGACGGATCCGATCCAGACCACTTCGTCCGCAGTTCCCACCCTTATCATCGCGGCCAGCGCCAACGGCAAAATCGCGTTCGCCGGGTTCCGGCAATAGTCCAGTCCGGTTTGCTCCGCGGTTAACGGTCGGGTGGCGGAAGCGGCTGCATTTATGACGCTTTCCGGCTGACCGGACGGTTGCACTCCGCTAGGCTGCGCTGCTAGCCCGGGGAGGAATTCGATGACGGCAGCCGTAGATCTAAGAGCACAGCGCCTTGCTGCGATCGAGGCCACAAAAGCCGGGGCGCCGCAGCGGCCGCAGAACCAGTTCTGGGGGGTGGGGCCGATCACCGACGGGGCCGCCGGCGAAGTCGAGGCACGGATGATCCGCTTCGAGTTCGAGCGCTGGCTGGAGACGAACTATCGCAAGCTCGACGACACGGGGCGCGATATCGGCTGCTTCACCGCGGCGGAAACCGGCCGCTCAATGCACCGGGGCACTCCCGCCGACAAGTTTCTGCTCGACATGATGCGGGAGATTCATCGCTATTTCGAGTTTCCCAAGGCGAACAAGATGGCGGTGGGGCTGGGCGGCGGGCATTCGGGCTTCACGGCCGCGGCGCTGCATCTCATTACGACGAGTGATCCCTCCCAGCATGTGTTTGTCGATACCCCTGCTCCTGAATCGGAGCCCGCCAAGGCTGCGGGTTTTTTCCGCCAATCGTGGGGGGCGCAGATCATCGAGATGATGCGCTATGCCAGGGGCGGCGATGAGAAGCGGATACACTTCGCGGGCGCCGAGGGGCGCATCCCCTCCTCCGGTACGCTGGAGCGGATGGGGATCAAGCTATTCGTCGGAGTCGGCCATGAGACCACGGGGGCTACCACTTATTCCAGGGAAGATATCGGCAATCTGATCGGCTGGATCGACCGCAATCCGGGCGAGCATCATGCGGTGCTCGATGCCACTTCAATGCTGGGCGCAATGCCATGGGGCGAAGAAATCGTGGCTGAAGTGCTGGCGAAGTGCTGTCTGTTCATGCCGTTCCAAAAGGCGATCGGCGGGGTTTCCGGATACTATGTCATCAGCTTTACGCCGCAGGCGCTTGATCTCGTCGAGCGCAACCAGAGGCAGCCGTCGTGGGCGATCCCACGGCAGCTAAAAATTGCTGTGCCGGTCGATCCCAAATTGCCGCTGACGGGCGCGCGCACTGTCAATGTGGGGCCGGTCTATGATCCGGCCCAGGACAAGATGCTGGGGGGCGTCATCAACACATTCTCGACACTGGCATTCGCTGAGACCACATTCGGATTGTTGCGGGCGGAGAAACGCATCGGGCCAGTGGCTGAATTGAACCGCCGATCGGCTACCAATCGCGAGGCGATAAACCAATGGGTTGCCTCGAACCCCATTCTGGAGCTTGGCGTTATTGACCCCGAGCAGCGCGGCGCCGCGGTGACCCTGCTCAAGATCAACGATCCAGGCATCACCGATGCGGCGCTGCACGCGCGTATTCTCGCGCGCTCCAAGCAGCTTCTCGCTTATGACGGCATCACCCATCCCAATGGCGAACACGAGGCAGGCCTCGATGTGGCGCGCTATGTCAACGCGTTTCCGGGAACGCCGGGGGATTACCGCGCATGGATCGGCGGCATCCGGCCCGTGGCTGACATCGTGGCGCTGCTCGACAATCTCAACTATGCCTACCACCGCGCCAAGATCGTGGTGCTGGAGGAAGAGTTCACCAAGCTGGGCGAGACGTTTCCGGCGGGCGCGGTGGAGGGAATTCGTCAGCGCAAGGATGATCCAGCACGGGCCTACAAGGTGCTGGTGGCCGACCTGATCGGCCTCAAGTTCGATGCCAGGGGGCAGCCGGATCATAGCGAGGTGAAGGCATATATCGAGTCGAAGGGCGGGGAGTTTCATGTGGGGCCGCTTGGCGGCGAGGCTAAGCTCGCGAAAGGCAAGATTCATTTCTTCTATCAGCCCGATCTTTCGACCGAGGCCGAGATTTTGCCGCAGACCGGCAAGGGGCAATATGATGCGGTGATTGCGGCGGCAACGTTGCTGCCGCGAGCCTCGGTGTTCAAATTAGGCGGCGTGCGCATCGGGGCCGGCACCGGCAATATGGGGTCGGCATCATGGGGCGGCGGCAATGGCGTGGGCGGCGCAGCGCCGCTGATGAACACGCCCTCCTTCAACAGCCGGGCAACGGCCCAGATGGTGGTGAAGGCGCTGCTGAAGGTAGCACCAGACCTGCCGGTCGACAGGCTGCATGCGCGGGTGGTAGCGGGTGATTTCGACACCGGCAGAAACTTGCGCGAGTTTCCCACCGAGAAGCTGGAAGGCAAGAAGCTGGCGGTGATCGGCTATGGCAATATCGGCCGCGAAGTGGCGAGGATCGCGCTGGCCTTCGGCATGCGGGTGGCAATCCATGCGCGGCCGCGCCACCGCGAATGGACCTTGTCGGAGGGATTTGAGTTTGCGGCAACCGCCGAAGATGCGGCGCGCGGCGCCGATGTCATCAGCCCGCATGTGGGGCTTGGACCGCTCAATGGGGCGACCGGCAAATACGCCAATGCGGGCGTGGTCAGTGCCGCGGTGCTCAATGCAATGAATGACGGGGCCATTGTCATTAACTACGATCGTGGCGAAGTGGTCGACGCGGCGGCCCTTGATGCCGCGCTGACATCGGGCAAGGTGCGCCATGCGGCAATTGATGCCGATCTGTTCAAGGATGCCAAGACGGGCAAGCTGTCGGGGCCGATGGTGCCCTACCTCGAGATCGAGAAACGCCATCCGGGCAAGCTGGAACTGCTGCCCCACGCGGCGGCGGACACTGAACATGTGAGCCGGGTTCAGGGCGCCAAACAGGCGGTGGACCAGATTTTCGACTGCATTCAGTACATGTCGGTATGCAATCTGAAGGGAGATTTGCCAGCGGGTTATAGCAATAGCGGTGCTCGCACGGTGCCCTGCGTCGGCAAGGTCACGGCGGGAGTCATCGCCCGTGCCGCCGCCGATGCCGATGCAGTGGCACAAGCGCGCAATGCGGCCGAGGCCATGGCGGCATTCTGGGGAGCGCTATCGGCGACTGCCGATCCAGACCGCCGGAGAGAACAGATCGAACGCCATGGGGCGAAGCTGGTGATGAGTTTCAATGCCTACGCCACGCTGATGCGGAGGCTTGGGCTCGAGGGGCCGTGTGAGTGAGTTCAATTCCTTCTCCTTCGGGAGAGGAAAGTATTTCAGGCGCAGCGCGCTTGCAGACGCCAGATGCCTTCGGTGTAATTGGGCTGGCCGATCATGCGGCCGTCCTGGCCGTCGAGGCAGGCGTAGTAGCGCAGGCCCGAGGTTGCAACGGCGACGGCATCCTTCTGTTGCTTGGGTCCCATGCCGGAGACGCGCATGCTGAAGCTGCTTGAGGCCTGGGCATAATCGTAGGCGAGCAGGTAGGTCTTGCCGTTGTAGAAGATGGGCTCGGAGCGCGACTTGGTCTGCACCGTGGCGGGCGGCTTGCCGTGCTCGATGGAAACCTGGTTGTTGGACTTGCAGCCCGCCAGCATGAGGACGGCGAGAATGCAGGCGATCGATCGGATTGGGTGAATCATCCCGGGCTTATGCCTTTGAAGGCTCGACCGGGCAAGGGCGGCATCGTATAGGGTGGCCATCATGAACACGTTCGATCCCGCCCTCCTCCTGGTCCCCCGCTCGAAATCCGCCGATGAAGGCGCCATCATCCGCATGGCGCAAAAGTCGAGGGATTTGCGGGCAAAGGGGCTTGACGTCGTCAGCCTTACGGTGGGCGAGCCCGATTTCGACACGCCACTCAACATTCAGGAGGCGGCAACACGGGCCATGCGGGATGGTTTTACCCACTATTCGCCGGTGCAAGGCATTCCGGAGCTGCGCGCGGCAATTGCCAAAAAACTGAAGGCGGAAAACGGGCTCGACTATGGGCCGTCGGAAATCTGCCTCACCAATGGAGCGAAGCAGGCGATTGCCAATGCGGTGCTGGCGCTGATTGATCAGGGCGACGAGGTGATCATGCTGGCGCCCTATTGGGTGTCGTATGAAACGACGGTGCGGTTTGCCGGTGGCACGCCGGTGGTGCTGCAGGCGGGCGTGGAGGAAGATTACAAGGTTCCGGCGGCGCGGATTGCCGCGGCAGTGACGGCGCGCAGCAAGCTGCTCATTCTCAACTCGCCATGCAATCCGACGGGTGCCGTGTGGTCGGCGGCGGAGCTTGAAGAAATTGCGGCTATCGTGCGCGCCCACCCCCGCTTGATGGTGCTGGCTGACGAGATCTACGAGTATATCATCTTCGAGGGTGGGATGACGTCGATTGCGGCGCTGGCGGGGATGCGCGAGCGGGTGATCACCGTCAACGGTTTCTCCAAGGGTTTCGCCATGACCGGGTGGCGGCTAGGTTATACGGTTGCGGTCGAGCCCATAACAAGGGCGATGACGCGCATCCAGAGCACAATCACCACGGGGGCCAACCAGTTCGTGCAACGCGCCGCAATCGAGGCGCTGGAGGGCCCGCGCGATGCGGTCGAGATGATGCGCAAGCGCTACCAGCAGCGGCGCGACATGGTAATTGCCGGGCTGGAGAAGATCAAAGACCTGCGGCTGGCGCCGATCCCCGCCACCTTCTATGCGTTTCCGGATGTCTCGGCGCTGCTCGGCCGCAAAGCCGGAAATCATGTGATGGATACGAGCGACCGGTTGTGCGACTGGCTGGTCGAAGAGCATGGCGTGGCCATCGTGCCGGGCACGGCGTTCGGCGCGCCGGGCTCGATCCGGCTGTCGTTTGCCGCGAGCGAGGATGAGATCGGCAAAGCCCTGGAGCGGCTGGCCGGGGCGCTCAATGGGTTGAGCTGAAACCAGTGGCCGCGGGTCTTGACCTGCCTCATTCCCCAATACGTCATTCAGCTCGGTTGGGGCAGCCCTTCCCATGAACTGCGGCGGGGCATAAGATACCCAAAGGCGTGTCGCGGGAGCTGGTATGGTCGTGGATCGCGTTCAACGCAGAATGGCTGCCATCCTTGCAGCCGATGTGGCCGGCTACAGCCGGCTCATGGGCGAGGATGAAGAAGGTACGCACGCCACTCTCAAGATATATCGAGCGGTCATCGAAGGCCTGATCGCGCACCATGATGGGCGCATCTTCGGAAGCGCTGGGGACAGCGTAATCGCGGAATTCGCAAGTCCCGTCGAGGCGGTGAGGTGCGCCACCGAAATTCAACTCGAAATCGGCAAACGCAACGCCGGTCTGCCCGAGCCGGATCGGATGCGTTTTCGCATCGGGGTCAATCTCGGCGACGTTATCGTGGACGGGAGCAATCTCATGGGCGACGGCGTCAATGTCGCAGCGCGTCTGGAAGCGCTGTCACCGCCGGGCGGAATTTGTGTTTCCGAAACTATCCATGCTCAGGTTCGCGACCGCCTCTCGCTCGATTTCCTCGATCTTGGCGAACACAAGGTGAAGAACATCGCCCGACCGGTGCGCGCCTATCGGGTGCCCCTTGCTTCGGAGGCAGAGGCCAAGTCGCCCTTCCGCGGCCTTGACGCTTTCGAATTTGATCACGCTGACCTGTTCTTTGGCCGTGGACATGCCATCGCGGTGTGCACCGAAAGACTCGAACAACTTGCGGCGGGCGGCAAGGCATTCCTGCTCATCTACGGAATGAGCGGTTCGGGTAAGTCGTCGCTATTGCGTGCCGGGCTGCTGCCCACGATCACAAGGCCCGGCGCCATAGCCGGGATCACCCTTTGGCGCCGGTGTGTGATTCGCCCGTCAGAGGGGCCCGATGCAGTCGTTTCGCTAGCCGCGGGGCTGCTTCGTGAGGGCGTGTTGCCGGAACTCGCTCAGGAAAGACCGGCTGCGGAGCTGGCGAATCTATTCCGCAGCTCACCTGAACAGGGTTTGGCGCTGATCCGGTCAGCACTCGCGAAGGCGGCAAAGGCCGCCGGATCATCTCCGCGCCAAGCGCGCCTGGTCGTTGCCGTAGACCAGATGGAAGAGCTGTTGACGACGAACACGGATCCATCGTCACGCCAAGCATTCGTTGGGATGCTTGTGGCCTTGGCGGGTAGTGGCTGCGCTTGGGTGATCGGCACCATTCGCGGTGATTTCTTTCACCGCTGCAGTGAGATTCCGGGCTTCGCGGCGCTAAAGGACGGCCTCGGTAGCTATGAGCTATTGCCGCCCTCGAGCCCCGAGATCGCCCAGATTATCCGTGAACCCGCGCGTGCCGCCGGCCTGCATTTTGAGGAGGATGCTGTCCGGGGACGGCTCGAAGACGTGCTGCAGGAAGCAGCGGCTGCCGACCCAGGATCATTGCCACTCCTCGAATTTGTGCTCGACGCGCTCTACGAAGCCGGACGCGGGCGCCGGCTCCTCACTTTCGCAACTTATCGAGCGCTTGGCGGCCTTGAAGGAGCAATCGCCCGGCGGGCCGACGACGTGATCGACGCGCTCCCGCCCGACATACAGGAAGCACTGCCGGCGGTGCTGCGGGCGCTGACAACGGTGCGCTTGGGCGATGAGGCCACTACGGTGCGCCCTGCCCCGTTTGCTGACGTGGCGAACACTCCGGCGAAATCGGCTCTTGTCGATGCCCTGATCGCGGCCCGCCTCATCGTCAGCGACGAAGACGCCGAGGGCCGGGCTGTTGTTCGTCCAGCGCACGAAGCGCTTTTGGGCCGCTGGCCACGGGCGCGGGACATCGTCAGCGCGAACCGCAATTTCCTTGAGACCCGAGCTCGCGTCCAAGCGGACACACGCCGATGGGTTTCCGGCAACAAGAATCCGGAACTTCTGCTGCCGCCTGGAATGCGTCTGGCCGAGGGCGAGGAGTTGCTGCGGTCGAGGCGCGAGGAAATCGACGATCAGGTCAGCGCTTACATCGCGGCATCGTCGCTCGCCGAGCAGGCAAGGATGGAAAAGGAGCGCCAAGCCGAACGGGCACGCATTGAGGCCGCAGAGGCCGCGAGCCGAGCGCGGCTGAGCATGGAGGCGGCAGCGGCAAAGCAGCTCGCACGGCGGACCCGGTATGCAGCCTTCGTCGCTCTTACGCTGGCGGTCATCGCAGGAGTTGGTGCAATCATTGGCTTCCAGGGACAGCAGGAGGCTGGGCGGCAGGCCGAGCTAGCCGAAAGTAGCGCAGACCTCGCAAAAGCAGCGGAGAAAGCAGGCAAGAGCCGCCGAGGAGAAGGCGCTACAGGCGCGTGACGAAGCCCTCCGCAACCAGTCCTTTTCACTCTCATCTCTGTCGCAACAGACCGCGGCAGGCGGCGATACCGAGGCGGCAATATTGCTGGCGCTCGAAGCACTGCCAAAAAATCTCGCTTCGCCCGAGCGGCCCTTCGTGGTTGAAGCCGAGGCGGCTCTCTACCAGGCTCTCTTGCAGAACAAGAATGTGATGGTCTTCCGTCACGATGCCGGCGTGACGGATGCGGAATTCAGCAAGGACGGCGATCGTATTGTCACGTCATCATACGACAGGACCGCGCGCATTTGGAACGTCAAGGATGGTTCGGGGATTGCCGTCTTGAAAGGCCATCAAGACGCGCTTGAAAGAGCCATGTTCAGCCCTGATGGGACGCAGGTCGTCACCGCCGCTCGCGACGGCACCGCACGAATATGGAACGCTGGATCAGGCAAGCAGCTTTATGTGCTGCCCCTTCCGGGCAAGTTTCCAACCGCGATGTTCAGTCCGAGCGGCACGCGCGTGCTGACCGCATCGGAGGGCAGTGACCCCGCCATCTGGGATGCCCAAACCGGAAAGAAAGTCGTTGCCGTGCAGGACCCAAGATGTAGCGGGGGCTAGCTGCCTTTAGCCCTGATGGTGGAAGTTTCGCGGCGGGCACAGCGGAGCGACACGGTTCGTATCTGGAGCACAGAAGATGGCATGCCGATCAAGACCTTCGTTACGACGAGGAATTGGCCAGACGATGTCACATTCAGCCCGGACGGAAGGCGGATTCTCGTAAGTGCATGGGGGACGATTTTCGTATGACCACAATACTTCGCGCCTTTGGGATGTGTCGAGCGGAACAGAAATCGCTCCTCTTGGCGGTCACAAGAGCGACACGCACAGCGGCACGTTTAGTCACGACGGCCGCCTCGTTGCGACCGTATCCGTCGATGGCACCGCGCGGCTTTGGGATGGCATCACGGGCCGGTTCCTTTCGTCGCTTGGAGCGGAGTTTGCCGGATTGAAGCATAGCGATGCCAACGTTCGAGTTGCCCGATCAGGAGATCAATGCTGCATTCAGTCCTGACGATCAATTCCTTGCAACTGTTTCAATGGACGGCGGGGTCCACATCTGGGACGTTAAGAGCGGCTCACAGTTCGCGATCATCCGCGGCCATAGCGGTTTGGTCGAGCACGTCGCATTCAGCCCCACGGGCAATGCTTCTTCTTACCGCATCGCATGACGGCACCGCGCGCCTGTGGGACGTCGATGGTGTTCTGACGACGACGCTGAGCCACCAATATCCGCCAACATTCGCCGCATTCAGCCCCGATGGCACCCGCCTGGTGACCGGCGGCCAGAATCGTGTGGGACACGTCTGGGACGTCGTGAGCGGCAGGGAGATTGCGCGGCTTGAGAGCAATGGCGGCCCGCTTCAGGATGCGGCCTTCAGCCCGGACGGGCGTCACATCGCAACCGCGTCTCAGAGCGGGCGCGTTGTCATATGGGATGCCGGAAGCGGGCGGCGAGATCATTCGGGTCAAGGACCATGATTCCGCTGCCGTCCAAGTCCAGTTCAATCCGAAGGGCGACATCTTGCTATCCGCGTCTGCCGATGGGACGGCGCGACTATGGAATGCATCGACCGGAGATCAGATCTCCGTTCTAAACGCCAGCGGATATTTGCGAAAGGCTCTGTTCAGCCCCGATGGGCAACTCGTGCTGACCGCCTTGAACGACAACACGGCAAGAATTTGGAAGACCGACGGCAATGAGTTCACGACTCTTGTCGGGCATGAGAACCGGATCACCGCGGCGGCCTTCAGCCCGGACGGCCGCCTGGTCGCCACGGGCTCCCTCGACGGCACTGCCAAAATTTGGTCACTCGCGGACGGTCGCGCCATCGCCACGCTGAGAGGCCACAATGAGCCACTGACGGACGTAGCATTCAGCCAGGACGGTCAGTTGATCGTAACGGCTTCGCGGGATCGAACAGCACGAATATGGCGGGTCAAGGATGGGGCCGAACAGGTCATTCTCAGGGGACAAGGCGCTGCCCTGAGTAGTGCCGTGTTCAGTCCCAATGGCATGTACGTGGTGACTGCGTCGGCCCCAGATCGCACGGTGAGGCTATGGGATGCAAAGTCTGGCCGGGAAGTAGCAGTGCTTACCGATAAGCGAGGTGTGACAATCGGCAAACCGGCGCTGACGCGCGCGGTATTCAGCTCGGACGGAACGCGAATTGCAATCGTTTCAGGCGAAGAAAGCGCGCGAATCGTTCGAGTCTTCCCAACCCCTGGCGATCTTGCCGATTACGCCCACAGCGTCGTACCACGGAGCCTCACGGCCTGCGAACGCAAGCGGTTCTTTCTCCCAGTTGAGGGTGCAGCCGGAGAGTGCCGCAGCTGAATTCAGGGCCGTTGTAGAAGACTCCGAACGATGGCTGTTGGGCCAAATACCAACAGCCGCAAGGCAGCGTTCAGAACGTTGCTCGGCCACAGCAAAGCGATGTCGGCTGGGCATAAGACTACCGAAGAGTGTTGGAGACCTTCCGTTAGATTTTCACCACAAGCTACTCGGCGGCTTCCTGCAGGGGCCCGCCTTCATTGGCTGCTATGGGCATTTCCGGCTGGGTGTCCGAAACCGCAAGCGGCTGTTCTTCGGCGGCGATCTTCCTGCGCCGGTCCCTCGCCACGAATGAATAGATGGCCGGGGTGATGAACAGGGTGAACATGGTGCCGATGGTCATGCCGGCGGCGATGACGATGCCGATGTCGAAGCGGCTCTTGGCGCCAGCGCCATCGGCGAGCAGCAGGGGCACCACGCCGATCACCATGGAAGCGGTGGTCATCAGGATGGGACGCAGGCGGACGGCGGCGGCTTCCTTGATGGCGGTGTGCTTGTCGAGGCCCTGGGTCTGCTGCAGCTTGTTGGCGAACTCGACCATCAGGATGCCGTGCTTGGCGATGAGGCCGATGAGCGTCACCAGGCCGATCTGGGTGTAGATGTTGATGGTGCCAGAGCCCAGATTGATGGGTGGATTGTTCTGCATGGCGCCGTTCACCTCGCCCAGGACGAAGAGGACGAAGAGCGCTCCGAACACCGTTGCCGGAAGGCCGATCAGAATGACGAAAGGATCGCGAAAGCTTTCGAACTGGGCGGCGAGAACGAGATAGATGAGCAGCAGGGCGAAACCGAAGGTGTAGGCCAGTGTGTTGCCTTCCTTGACGAACTGGCGGCTTTCACCCTTGAAGTCATAGGACATGCCCTGGGGCATGATCTCGGCGGCCTTCTGCTTGAGAAATTCGATGCCTTCGCCGATGGTGCGGCCGGGGAACGGCACGCCCTGAATCGACGCCGAGTTGAGTTGCTGGAAGGTGGAGAGGCTGTTGGGCTGCACGGTTTGGCCAAGACTGACGAACGACGCCAGCGGGACCATGGTTCCGTTCGCGGCGCGCACGCGGTATTTCAGGATCTGATCGGTGGTGGCGCGTTCGGTGCGCGGGACCTGGGGAATCACCTCATAGGAACGGCCCTGGACGGTGAAGCGGTTGACGTTGTTGCCGCCCAGCAGGGTTGCCAGGGTTGCGCCGACATCGCGCATGGTGACGCCGAGCTGGTTGGCGCGGTCCTTGTCGACGATCATCTCGACTTGGGGAGTGGTGAAGCGCAGGTCGGCATTGGTGAAGATGAAGAGGCCGCTTTTCTTGGCCTCGGCATCGAGCTGGTCGAGGACTTCGGCGAGGCGGGTATAGTCGCCGGGATAGGTGACGACGAATTCGACCGGCATTTCTCCGGCGCCCACGGGAATTGCCGACGGCGCGGTTGCAAAGATGTTGACACCGGCGACGCTGGCAAACTTCTGCTGTAGTTCGCCCATGACCGAGAGGTCGGAACGGCCGCGCTCGCCCCAGGGCTTCAGAATAAGCCCCATGAAAGCCGAGTGGGCATTGGGGAAGCCATTAATGGCGAAGAGATTTTGTTTTTCCGGCACATTCATGAACGTGCCGGTGAGATCATCAGTGTAGGAGGTGAGATAGTCGAGATTGGTGTGCTCGGGCGCGTTGACGAAGGCGAAGAGCACGCCCTGGTCTTCGGCGGGTGCGAGCTCGCGGTTGATTGCTTGATAGAGGACGCCGGAGAGGACAACCGTCAACACGGCAACCCAGGCGAAGACCGAACGCTGTTTGATGGTGCCATCAAGGCGGCGGCGGTAGAAGCGTTGCATGGCGCCGAAGACCCGCTCGACTAGGCGGCCAAACCAGCTCTGCTTCTCGTGGGCGACCAGCAGCTTCGACGTCATCATGGGTGACAACGTCAGGGCAATGACGCCGGAGACGATGACGGCGCCAGCCAGGGTGAAGGCGAATTCACGGAACAATGCGCCGGTGAGACCTGACGTGAATCCAATCGGGGTGTAGACGGCGGCCAGCGTGATGGTCATGGCGACGATTGGCCCGGTGATTTCCCGGGCGCCCATCAGGGCGGCATCGAAGGGTTGCATGCCATCTTCGATGTGGCGGTGGATGTTTTCGACCACGACGATGGCGTCGTCGACGACCAGGCCGATGGCGAGGACAAGGGCGAGAAGGGTCAACAGGTTGATCGAATAGCCGAGAGCGACGAGCACGAGCGCCACGCCGATCAGTGACAGGGGAATGGTGACAACCGGAATGAGAGTTGAGCGGAAGTTACCGAGAAAGAGGAAGATGACGATGACGACGATGAGGGCGGCTTCGCCGAGAGTCTTGCCGACCTCCCAGATCGAAGCGTTGATGAATTCGGTGGCATCATAAGCGATCTTGGCTTCGAGACCCTGGGGGAGCCCACGCTGGATTTCCGGCACGGTTTCGCGGACTTTGGCGATGACCGTCAGGGGGTTGGCGTCAGGCGTCGTCTGAATGCCCATGAAGACGGCTTTGACGCCGTCGAAAGCCGATGAGGAACCGTAGTTCTGGGGACCCAAGTCCACGGTGGCGACCTGACCAAGACGGATCACCGCATCGCCGCGGGTGGCGACGACGAGATTGGCGAAGTCCTCGGGGGTCTCAAGCGAGGTCTGGGCATTAATGTTCTTCTGGGTGAATTCGGCCTTCACTTCGCCGGCGGCGGTGGAGAAATTGTTGGCGGCAAGGGCATTGCGGACATCGAGCGGGGTGATGCCAAGTGAAGCCATCTTGTCGGGATCGAGCCAGACGCGCATGGCGAAAGTCGAGCCGCCGAGAATTTCGGCCGAAGCCACGCCATTGATGGCCTGGAGCTTGGGCTTCACCACCCGGTCGAGATAATCGCTGATCTGCGGCGGCGACATCTGCTCGCTCTTGAAGCTCAAATACATGAGCGCGAAACCGGCGCCGGTGGTGCGCTGGACAACCGGATCGCTGGCCTCCTCGGGAAGCACGCCCTTGACTTCGTTGACCTTGGAGAGAACGTCCGACAGGGCGCGGTCGGCATCGGCGTCGAGGCGGAGCTTGAGGGTAATGGTCGAGACGTTCTGCGAGGAGCGCGACTCGAGCATGTCGACGCCTTCGGTGGAGGCCACCGCCTGCTGCAAGGGCGTGGTGATGAAGCCCTTGATCTGATCGGCGTTGGCGCCGGGATAGACGGTGGTGATCTCGATCTTGGTGTCGGAGACCTCGGGGAACTGGCGGATCGGCAGCTTGAACACGGCCTGGAGTCCGGCCAGCAGAATCAACAGGCTCACCACCGTCGCGAGGACAGGCCGTTTTACGAAGATGTCGGTGAAATGCATCGGCTCCGGTCTCATTGAATGGTGTTGGCGTCCTGGGCCTTGAGGGCGACCGAATTGTTGATCACCACCTTGGAGCCCTGGTCGATCTTGTTCTGGCCGGCGACCACCACCTGATCGCCCGGCTTGACGCCATTGATGATGGCGACGCGGCCATCGCGCGCCTCGCCCGCCTTGACGAAGCGGCGCTCGATCGCGAGTTCTTCCGGCTTGGCCTTGGGATCGAGCTTGGCCGCGGGCACGACGACGAAGACGTTGTCGCCATAGAGCGAGAAAGTGACGGCGGTTTGCGGCACGGTAACAACCGTCTGCGGGGTGCCGGAATCGACCAGCACATCGGCATACATGCCGGGAAGCAGTTTGCGTTCCGGATTGGCGATCTTGGCGCGGACGGTGATCATCCGGCTTTCGCCCGACATGCGGGCGTCGGTCGTGATGATCTCGCCGGCAAAGGCGGCCTCAGGCCATGCATTGAAACGCGCCGTTACCTTCTGACCAATGGCGATGCGGCCAAAGTCCGCTTCGGTCACCGAGAAGTCGGCATAGACGGGATCGACTTTCTGCAGCCAGACGATTTTCTGGCCGGGTGCTACGTAGCTGCCAATGGAAATTTCGCGGAGGCCCACACCGCCGTCCCAGGGAGCGAAGACCGATTTCTGGGCAATGACGGCATTAATGCGGTCAACATTGGCCTGCAGACTGTCGCGCCTGCTGCGCAAAAGGCTGATTTCTGCCTGCGGGGCAAGGCCTTTGTCGGCAAGTCCTTGGCGGCGTTGCAAATCGGTTTGGGCATTGAGCAACTGGGCGGCAAAGCTGCGGAGATCGGCTTCCTCCTGCTCGGTGTTGAGTTTGACGAGGAGCTGGCCGGCTGTGACATCCTGACCGGACTCGAAATTGATCTCCTTGACGATGCCGCCGACCTGGGGGGTGATGTCAATTCCTTCCGACGCCGTGAGAGTGCCAATGCCGGCGACCTGCGGCTGCCAGGTGTCGGTGCGGGCGGCCTCGGCGGCAATGGTTTGCGGCGGCTGCGGCGAGCCCAAGATGACTTCGGCGAGGAATTTCGGCTTGAAGTCGAAGGCGTACCAGCCAATGCCGCCGGCAAGGCCACCCAGCACCACGGTTACAAGAAGAAAATAGAAAATGCGTCGTATCATGGGATGCAAGGCCTCCGGCTATTCCGCCGCCAGCGGCGACATCTGGCGCAGCAGCTCGGCTTTCTTTTGTTCAAGGCAGCTGACAGAAGCTGTCAGCACCGTGTCGCCATAGTCGGCGACAAATTTCGCACCCGGCGAGGGTGTCTCGGTTGTCCGGCACTCGGCAATGCGAGCGAGATCGCTTCTCAGGTCGGATAATTGCTTGTCGATGGCAGCCAGTATCACGTCAGGCGCAATGAACTGCTGCAACAGCATCTGAAACAGGAATTCGGACTTGTATTTGTCCTTGCCCGGAACCACCGCGATAGTACGCGAGAGCGCCCGGCGGCCGGCCTCGGTGATGGCATAGACCTTCTTGTCGGGCCTGCCGGTCTGTTCCTCGGCCCTGACGGTGAGCAGCCCCTCGGCCAGGAGCAGGGTGAGCGCCGGATAGATCGAACCGTAGCTCGCGTCGATGAAGTGGCTGAACAGCCCTTCCTCGATTTCCTTCTTGATTTCATAGCCGCTGGCCTCGCCGGTGGTGAGGACGCCGAGGCAAAGTGTACGCACGTTCATGTCGCATCCATTACTATAGCGCTCCGATATATTGCGCCCGGACATATATCGTTTTGGCATATAGTCAACTCAAATTTTGATTGCCTGGTCAAAATTATTGTGATGATGGAAACCCCCACGGCCCGCTGAAAGTTCCCTAAGCTGGCCAAGCACATGGCTAATTTCACGGTGCCGAGGGTGCTTGTGCAACCGCCGATGTCAGTTTAAAACTCCACGCAAACAAGCGGTCTGGATTGCAAGAACCGCAGGGCAGGCAACGGGAGGGGGCGGATGGAGTATTTTCTCCAACAGTTGATCAACGGCGTCACGCTAGGGTCGATTTACGGCCTCGTCGCCATCGGCTATACGATGGTTTACGGCATCATCGGCATGATCAATTTCGCCCATGGCGACGTGTTCATGGTCGGCAGTGTCACCGCTTTCATCATCGTGTTGGGACTGGCGCTGACCGGCGGGCATGGTGCCGCCGCGATCATTCTGACCCTCATCCTGGTTGCCGTCATCGCCATGGTGGTGGCCTCGGCATTTAACTGGACGATCGAACGCCTGGCCTACCGGCCGCTGCGCGGATCGTTCCGGCTGGCCCCGTTGATTTCCGCCATCGGCATGTCGATCGTGCTGCAGGAATTCGTCCGCATCGCCCAGGAAGGCCGTCCGAAGCCAACATCGCCGATCATCACTGGATATTACGACCTCATGACCCGCGTTACCGAAGGGCGCGAGTTCGTCGTGCGGCTTACCAACATGCAGATTCTGATTATCGTCTCGACCGTGCTGCTCATGGCGGTGTTCACGCTGCTTATTCAGAAGACCTCGCTTGGCCGGGCCCAGCGCGCCTGCGAGCAGGACATGAAGATGGCATCGCTGCTTGGCATCAACGTCGACAAGACGATTTCCATCACCTTCATCATGGGCGCAGCACTTGCCGCCTTCGCCGGCCTGATGTTCTTTCTGTACTACGGCGTCACCGACTTCTTCATCGGCTTTCTCGCCGGCGTAAAAGCCTTCACGGCAGCGGTTCTCGGCGGCATCGGATCAATTCCCGGAGCAATGATCGGCGGCCTCATCATCGGCCTCATCGAAACCATGTGGTCGGCTTATTTCACCGTCGAATACAAGGATGTCGCGGCATTCACCATGCTCGTCGTCGTGCTGATCTTCCTGCCACAGGGCCTGCTCGGCAAACCGGAAGTGGAGAAGGTGTAACCCATGGCAGGTGAACCGGCGGGCGCTACCGTAGCTGGCAAGGCGCGATCCATCGACGCTACGGCCCTCGGCAAGGATCTGGCCGCAACCGCCCTCATCACATTTCTAATTCTCACGCCGATCGTCGCCTACAAGTCGGTCATATCGCAATATTCGCTGGTCCTGGTTCAGCGCTGGTGGCTTGTCGCATTGGTCATGGCCGTTGTCGTCGGCGGCCGCCTGCTGCTTCACCTGTTGGTGTGGAACCGGGAACCCGCACGTCCGGCCAAAGCCAAATCGGGCCCGGCGGCGGCGGGATGGACCGCCGATATTGGCAAGTATGTGGCGCCTGCCATGCTGGCTCTTGCTATTCTGCTGCCGATCTACGTCTTCCTATACGATGACAGGCGCACCATCGACCTGGCAATCCTTATCCTCACCTACATCATGCTGGCCTGGGGCCTTAACATTGTCGTTGGTCTCGCCGGACTGCTCGACCTCGGTTATGTCGCCTTCTACGCGATCGGCGCTTATGCCTATGCCCTGCTCTCGACGGTTTACCTGCCTTTATGGTTCGGACCCGGCATCGTGCCCTGGGCCTTCTATGTCACCCTGCCGCTATGCGGCCTGCTTGCCGCCCTGTGGGGCGTCATTCTGGGATTTCCGGTCTTGCGCCTGCGCGGCGACTACCTCGCCATCGTGACACTAGCCTTCGGCGAAATCATCCGGCTGGTCCTCATCAACTGGTTCGAGTTCACCAAAGGTCCGCAGGGCATCAACGTGCCGAAAGCAACGTTCTTCGGGCTGCCGTTCACCGCCAACGACGACGGTTTTGCCGCCTTCTTCGGTTTCACCCACGACCGTCTGTATTTCCTGATCTTCCTTTATTGTGTGATCCTCGGCCTGGCGATGCTCACCTACTACGTCACCAACCGCCTGCGGCGGCTGCCGGTCGGAAGGGCCTGGGAGGCGCTGCGCGAGGATGAAATCGCCTGCCGCTCGCTCGGCATCAACACCACCTCCACCAAACTCACGGCCTTCGCCATCGGCGCCATGTTCGGCGGCTTCGCCGGCAGCTTCTTCGCTGCGCGCCAGGGCTTCGTGTCGCCGGAATCATTTGTCTTCATCGAGTCGGCGATCATTCTGGCGATCGTCGTTCTCGGCGGTCTCGGATCGCAGATCGGCATTGTTTTCGCCGCCATTGCCATAATGGGCTCCTTCGAGGTGTTCCGCGAAATGCAGTTCCTCAAGGCGGTCTTGCCGGAAGGCACCGACCCCATTCAATTTCGTATGCTGGCGGTCGGCCTCGGCATGGTGCTGATGATGCGCTTCCGGCCGCGCGGCTTCGTTACAAGGCGCGAGCCAAGCGTGTTTCTCAAGGAAAAGAAGATGGTGCCGGCCGATCTGGTCAAGGAGGGCCACGGCTGATGATCGCCACGGACAATGACCCGGCCCTCACGGTTGAGCACCTGACCATGAGGTTTGGCGGGCTTACCGCCGTGGCCGATCTTTCGTTCAATGCCGGGCGGCGGCAAATTACCGCCATCATCGGACCCAACGGCGCGGGCAAGACCACGGTGTTCAATTGCCTTACCGGCTTCTACAAGCCAACCGAAGGCCGCATCGCCATGCGCCATGCCGGTGGGGCTGAGTTCCTGCTCGAACGCATGGACGATTTCCGGATCGCCCAGCATGCCAAAGTGGCGCGGACTTTCCAGAACATCCGCCTGTTCTCCGGCATGACCGTTCTTGAAAATCTGATGGTGGCCCAGCATAACAAGCTGATGACCGCATCGGGGTTCACCATTGCCGGCATTCTCGGCAGCGGCCATTACCGCCGGGCCGAACGCGACGCCATTGAACTGTCGAAATCCTGGCTGGAAAAAATCGGCCTCATCGACCGCGCCGACGATCCGGCGGGCGATCTTCCTTACGGTGCGCAGCGCCGGCTCGAGATCGCCCGCGCCATGTGCACCGGGCCGAGCCTGCTCTGCCTCGATGAGCCGGCCGCCGGACTCAACCCGCGCGAATCGGAAGACTTGAACAAGCTGCTCCTCACCATGCGAACCGAACATGACATCGCCATTCTCCTGATCGAACACGACATGAACGTGGTGATGGGCATTTCCGACCACATCGTCGTGCTGGACTATGGTCAGAAGATTTCCGATGGAGATCCGGCGCATGTCCGGAACGACCCGGCGGTGATCCGCGCCTATCTCGGCGTCGAGGAAGAAGAAAGCGAACAGGTGGTGGCGATAGCGCCGGAACTTGCGTCCGAACTCACCCCCGGACGGCTTGAGGCCGTCACATCCAAGCGCGCCAAGACGTCACCCGCCAAGAAGACGGCTGCGCGACCGCGCGGCAAGAGAGGCGGCAAATGAGCGGGTCCATGCTCGCCGTCCGCGGTGTTGAAACCTTCTACGGCAAGATCCAGGCCCTGCGCGGCATCGACATTGATGTCAACAAGGGCGAGATCGTAACCCTGATCGGCTCGAACGGAGCCGGCAAGTCGACGCTGATGATGACCATCTGCGGCACGCCGCGGGCACGGTCGGGATCCATCGCCTTCGACGGCAAGGATATCACCAGCCTGCCGACCCACGAGATTGCCCAGCTTGGCATATCGCAGGCGCCCGAGGGACGGCGGATTTTTTCGCGGATGACGGTGATCGAGAATCTGCAAATGGGCTCGACCGTCAGCGGCCCGCAGCATTTCGACGAGGACCTCGCCGGTGTTTTCAAGATGTTCCCGCTCCTCGAGGTGCGCCAGGGCCAGCGCGGCGGAACGTTGTCGGGCGGCGAGCAGCAAATGCTGGCCATCGCCCGGGCGCTGATGGCAAGGCCGCGGCTGCTGCTGCTCGACGAGCCCTCGCTGGGATTGGCCCCGATGATCGTCAAGCAGATTTTCTCGGTGATCAAGGACCTCAACGAAAAGTCCGGCCTGACGGTCTTCCTGGTCGAGCAGAATGCCTTTCATGCCCTGAAGCTGGCGCACCGCGCCTACGTCATGGTAAATGGCAAAATCACCCTGTCGGGAACCGGCAAGGAACTTCTGGCACGGCCGGAAGTGCGGGCGGCCTATCTGGAAGGGGGACACTGAGCATGTCACTCATCGTTGAAGACAGCCCGTGGATTTTCCTGATCATGACGGTGATCCTGGGCGGTGGCGCGGCCTTTCTGGCGGGCCAGGCGCTGGCGCGCGGCTGGCGCCCGTGGTGGAAACCGCTGGTCTTCACGATCCCGCTGGGGGCTGCCGTCCGGTTCCTGCATTTTGCCCTGTTTGACGGCGATCTGTCGTCGGTGCACTATTTCGTGACCGACACGGCTGTGCTGTTGGCCGCCGCTTTTCTGGGCTACCGGCTGGCGTTGACCAGCCAGATGGTCCGGCAGTATCCTTGGCTTTACGAAAGAGCCGGACCCTTGAGCTGGCGGAGCAAGGGATGACAAAAAGAATGTGGAAGCGGCAAACAACCCCTTTCCAAGCCTGCGACTTTGGGCGCATAAAGCGCCCAAGGGGCAGTAAACCCCGAGAGAACAATGGTCATATGCACCAAGGGAGAGTTTGAATGAAAAAGTTCCTGTTATCTGGCATCGCGATCAGCTTCGCGGCGGCCCTGAGCGCCACCACGGCGCTGGCCGACGTAATGATCGCGACCGTCGGGCCGATCACCGGCCAGCTCGCCGCGCTCGGCGAACAATATAAGCACGGCGCCGAAATGGCGGTGGCTGACATCAATGCGGCCGGCGGCGTCAATGGCGAGAAGCTTGTCCTTGAAATCGGCGATGACGCCTGCGATCCGAAGCAGGCTGTCGCCGTCGCCAACCAGATGGCTTCCAAGGGTGTGAAGTTCGTGGCCGGCCATCTCTGTTCCGGGTCTTCGATCCCGGCCTCCAAGGTCTACGAGGAAGAGGGCATCCTGCAGATCACGCCCGCTTCGACCAACCCGAAGTTTACCGATGAAGGCGGCTGGAACGTCGCGCGCGTCTGCGGCCGTGACGATGCCCAGGGCAAGGTCGCCGGTGACTTCCTCGCCAAGAACTATGCCGGCAAGAAGATCGCCATCATCGACGACAAGTCGGCCTACGGTAAGGGCCTCGCCGATGAAACCCGCAAGGCGATGAATGCGGCGGGCCTCACGGAAGTCCTCAACGAGTCGATCAACGCCGGTGAAAAGGACTATTCGGCGGTGATCTCGAAGCTCAAGGATGCCGGCGTCGATGCCTATTACCTCGGCGGCTATCACCCCGAGGCAGGCCTCCTGCTGAAGCAAGCGGCCGAGCAAGGCTACAACGCGACGCAGGTTTCCGGCGACGCACAGAACAACGTCGAACTGTGGACCATCGCCGGCAAGGCGGCCGAGAACATCATCTTCACCTTCGCCCCCGAGCCGCGCAATTTCCCATCGGCCAAGGCTATCGTCGAGAGGTTCAAGGCCGGTGGCTATGATCCGGAAGGCTATACGCTTTACGCCTATTCGGCGATCCAGATGTATGCCCAGGCGGCGACCGCCACCGGCGGTTTCGACAGCAAGAAGATCGCCGAATACCTGCGCGCCGGCAACGTCAGCAAGACGGTTCTCGGCGACATCAAGCTCGACGCCAAGGGCGACCTGATCGATGCCAAGTATGTCTGGTATCGCTTTAAGGACGGCAACTACTTCGAAGATCCGTCGCTGCAGTAAGCCGCGGTATCTTCTTCAAACTGGCCCGCGCGGAAATCCCGCGCGGGCTTTTCGTTGGACGGCCGAGGCGGTTGCGAAACGGTGGCTTTCCGGCAATAGTCCGGCCGATTGCGGAACTGAACAATGAAACGAAGCTTTGCCGCCGCCCTATGCTTTGCTGCTGGCCTGTTGAGCCCAAGCCAAGGGGCATATGCCGACATCTTGATTGCAACCGCCGGACCAATGGCCGGCAACGCCGCCGCTTTCGGCGAGGAAATGCGGCGGGGAACCCAACAGGCGATAGACGACATCAACGCCACCGGCGGGCTTCGTGGCGAACGGTTGGCGCTGACGGTGGGCGATGACGGGTGCGACCCCAAAAAGGCGGTGGAGGTGGCGACCGGCTTTGTGTCGCAGGGCGTCAAGCTGGTGGCGGGCCATTTCTGTTCGGGATCATCGATCCCCGCGTCGAAGATTTATGAAGCGGCGGGCATCGTGCAAATCAGTCCGGCCTCCACCAATCCGCGTTTCACCAGCGAAGGCGGCTGGAATGTGCTGCGGGTTTGCAACCGCGATGACGCGCAAGGCGCCTTTGCAGCCAAGCTCATTGCCGCGCAATATCGCGGCAAGCGCATTGGCCTTCTCAACGACAAATCACCGGCGGGAACCGCCATGACCGGGATGGCCCGCCAGGCGCTTGCCACGGCCGGGATCGCCATTGCGATCGATGACAGCTATACGCCGGGGTCCAAGGACTATTCGGATCTGGCCCAGAGATTGCGCGATGGGGCGGTCGATGTCATCTATATTGGCGGCACCTATGTCGAGGCAGGCCTGATCATCAAGCAATTGCGGTCCATCGGTTCAGCGGCGCAATTGATTGGCGGCGACAGTCTGGTGACGGACGAGTTTTGGAACATCGCCGGCGACAGCGGAGAAGGCACGCTGATGACCTTCACGCCCAATCCGCAGAAGCTCAATTCGGCAAAATCCGTGGTCCAGCGCTTCGCCGATGACGGCTACAATCCCGAGGGCTACACGCTTCATGCCTATGCGGCGGTGCAGGCCTGGATTCAGGCGGCGGAAGCCACAGGCGGAATCGACGCCCACAAGATTGCCGGATGGCTGCGGGCCGGCAACCGGGTTACAACTGTTTTGGGCGAGATCATGTTTGACGGCAAGGGCGATGTGAAGGACCCGCGATTTACCTGGTACCGCTGGTCGGAGGGGAAATATACGGTGGACGCGAACCTGCAGTAGACAAAACCCGGCGGTTGAAGATTGGAGCGGAACTTTCATGCGTGCCTTTTTCGTTCAGATCAAATGCGAACTCGGAAAATCATACGAGGTCGCCACGGCCATAGCCGACGCGGAAATCGCCTCGGAAATCTATTCCACCGCCGGCGGCTTCGATTTGCTGGTGAAGTTCTATCTCGACGAAGATCAGGATGTGGGGCGGTTCATCGCCGACAAGGTGCAGCCGATCGCCGGGATCAGAGACACCTATACGATCATCACCTTCAGGGCTTTCTGATGCGTTTCCAGTTTGCCGCGTTGCTGTTGCTGACTTGCGCGAGCTCCGCATTTGCCGCGGACGCCGCCGAAAGCTTTGTCATCGGCTATTCCAGGGATGCGCGATATTTCGCCTTTGAGCAGTTCGGCATCCAGGATGGGTCGGGATTTCCCTATTCCGATATCTTCGTGCTCGACCTCAAGGAGAATTCCTGGGTCGAGGGCTCGCCAATTCGCGAATTGACCGAAGACGAGTCCGGCAATCTTGGTGAAACTCGCAGAAAGAGTGCGGGGCGCGTGGCGCACCTGCTGGACAAGTTCGCAATAACGGAGCCGGTGACGATACTGGCCTCGCTGCCGGCCTATCAGGCGGTGGCGGACCGCGGGAGCATCCAATATGACCGGTGGTATCAGCTGGGAGGCGCTGTCAGCAGGCCCGCGGCTGATTTGGCGCTCGACCGGTTCGAACTCCGGGTGGAGCCGGCGCAGCTCCCTGCCCCGCCGCCGCATTGCAGCATTGATGACGGCGAGACCGCCGGACTGTCGGTCATGCTCAAGAACCTCAAGACCGGTGAGCAGCACGAGGTTTACCGGGATCAAACGGTGCCGAAATCTCGCGGCTGTCCCGCCAGCTATGACATCGACAAGGTGGTCGTGGCGGCTGGCTTCGGCACCCCTGACCGGCCGGTCGCCATTATCGGCGTCTACTCATATGGCTTCGAAGGCGTGGACCGGAGATACATGGCAATTCCGCTTTCGCCCTAGCGTTTTGGATCTGGCGCATCTTTCCACTCGCAAATAAGTCCATTTGCTCGTCCGATGCGCTAGTGAAATTGCCGCTCGCGCGGGCCTGCGGGATTTGTTAAGCCGACGCCCGCAAGCAAGAGGGCATGGGATGATTTCGCGTTACAGCCGTGAAGAGATGGCCCGCATCTGGGAGCCTCAGACGCGGTTTCGCATCTGGTTCGAAATTGAGGCCCATGCCGCCGATGCCATGGCCGAGCTTGGCGTGGTGCCGAAGGAAGCCGCCAAGGCGATTTGGGATAAGGGCCACTCCGCGGTATTCGACGTGGCGCGCATCGATGCCATTGAACGCGAGACAAAGCACGATGTGATTGCCTTCCTGACCCACCTTGCGGAGATTATAGGTCCAGAGGCCCGTTTCGTGCATCAGGGCATGACATCCTCCGATGTGCTGGACACGTGCTTCAATATTCAATTGGTGCGCGCCGCCGGCCTGCTGATCGCCGATGTGGACGCGCTGCTTGGCGTCTTGAAGCGCCGGGCGCTTGAACACAAGACAACGGTTTGCATCGGCCGCAGCCACGGCATCCATGCGGAGCCCACGACATTCGGGCTGAAGCTCGCTTCCGCCCATGCCGAGTTCGCCCGCGCCCGCGCCCGGCTGGAGATGGCGCGCAAGGAAGTGGCAACCTGCGCCATTTCTGGCGCGGTCGGCACCTTCGCCAATATCGATCCGCGGGTGGAGGCCCATGTGGCGGCGAAGCTGGGCCTCAGTCCGGAGCCGGTTTCGACGCAGGTGATCCCGCGCGACCGCCATGCCATGTATTTTGCCGCCCTCGCGGTGGTGGCGAGTTCGATCGAGCGGCTGGCCACCGAAATCCGTCATCTTCAGCGTACGGAGGTTCTCGAAGTCGAGGAATATTTCTCGCCCGGCCAGAAGGGTTCCTCGGCCATGCCGCATAAGCGCAATCCGGTGCTGAGCGAAAACCTGACGGGGCTCGCCCGCCTGGTGCGCTCGGCGGTAGTGCCGGCCTTGGAGAACGTGGCGCTGTGGCATGAGCGCGATATCTCGCATTCCTCGGTGGAGCGCGGCATTGGGCCCGACGCCACCATACACCTCGATTTCGCGTTGAGCCGGCTTACCGGCGTGATCGACAAGCTTGTCGTCTATCCTGAAAACATGCGGCGCAATCTCGACCGGCTTGGCGGCCTCATTCATTCGCAGCGGGTCATGCTGGCGCTTACCCAGAAGGGGATGAGCCGCGAAGACTCCTACGCGGCGGTTCAGCGCAACGCCATGCCGGTGTGGCGGGGCGAGGGCAATTTTCTCGATCTCTTGAAGAAGGACAAAGAGGTGGCAAGGTTACTTTCGGCCGCTGAACTGGAAGGCCTGTTCGATCTGGACTATCACCTCAAGCACGTCGACACGATCTTCGCGCGGGTGTTCGGCTGATCCGGCAACTGATCGCGTCCTATCGCACGAAATCGATGCTCGTCAGGTTGGCGAGGGCGGTGAAGTTGAGAAGCGCGATCTGGAAATCGGCGGCATTGTCGCCATTCACGTCGCCTTCGACGAAGGTGGTGGTGCCCGCCAGCCTGGCACGCAGCCTTCCCTTGGTGCCGTTGAAGGGGCCGAAGGCTGAAGGCCTGATTGCCGGGACCGGTCTTGGCGTCGATGGCGGAGAGATCGATCTTGTCGACAGTCGTGCCCGCGCCGCCCGCATCGAAATCGGCGATCGCGTCGCGGCCGGTTCCGACGACGCTGTCCGCCGTCTTGGTGAAGCGGAAAATGTCGGCCCCCGCCCCGCCGGTCATTAAATCCTTGCCGGGGCCACCCACCAGCCGGTCGTTGCCGCCGAGCCCGCGCAACACGTCATTGCCCTTGCCGCCGCTGATGAGGTTGGCGAGCCCGTTGCCGGTCAGTTGATCGGTGAAGGCCGAGCCTTCCAGATTCTCGATGGAATTGTAGCGATCCCCCGCCGCCTCGCCGATATTGCCAAGCGGATAAGCAAGGCTGGCCGCCACGCCCGAGGCCGCGTGGGCGTAACTCGCGGCATCAAGGCCGAAACCGCCGTCGAGACGGTCGCTGCCCCTGCGGCCTTCCAGACGGTCGTCGCCACCAAGGCCAAACAGACTGTCGGCGTACCGCCCGCCGCTGATGTATTGGCCGGTTGCCGAACCCACCCGCGTCCGTGGCCCGTCGGGAGCGCGGCCGAACACCACATAGCTCTCCCCGGCTTGGGAATCCCCGTTCGGATCGCCGAGAAAGGAGCCGATGATGACATCGCCGAAGCCGTCGCCGTTGACATCGCCCGCCGCGGCGGCGGACCAGCCGCTCCAGTCGTAGGCATCGATGCCGTCGAGGCGGAAGCCGGTCGAGCCGTCGAGGGAGCCTAGATCGATGGCCGGGGCGAAGCCCGACGCCTTGCCGAACACCACATAGCTCTCCCCGGCATCGGATTTCCCGTTCGGATCGCCGCCACAGGCGCCGATGATGAGGTCGTCGAAGCCGTCGCCGTTGACATCGCCCGCCGAGGCGACGGAACGGCCGCTCCAGTCGTCGGCATCGATGCCGTCGAGGCGGAAGCCGGTCGAGCCGTCGAGGGAACCTAGATCGATGGCCGGGGCGAAGCCCGAAGCCTTGCCGAACACCACATAGCTTTCTCCGGCTACGGAATCCCCGTTCGGATCGGCGAGATAGGCGCCGATGATGACATCGCCGAAGCCGTCGCCATTGACATCGCCCGCCGCGGCGACAGAATGGCCGCTGATGTCGTCTTCATCGATGCCGTCGAGGCGGAAGCCGGTGATACCGTTGAGGCTTGCAAGATCGATCGCCGGGGCGAAGCCCGACGCCTTGCCGAACACCACATAGCTCTCGCCGGCATAGGAATCCCCGTTCGGATCGCCGCCATAGGCGCCGATGATGATGTCGCCGAAGCCGTCGCCGTTGACATCGCCCGCCGAAGCAACGGAACGGCCGCTGTAGTCATCGACATCGATGCCGTCGAGGCGGAAGCCGGTCGAGCCGTTGAGGGAACCAAGATCGATCGCCGGGGCGAAGCCCGACGCCTTGCCGAACACCACATAGGTCTCTCCGTAGCTCATTTTTGTATGGAATTTCCCGTTCGGATCGGCGCGAAAGGCGCCGATGACGAGGTCACCGAAGCCATCGCCGTTGACATCGCCCGCCGAAGCGACGGAAACGCCGCTGAAGTCGATGGCATCGATGCCGTCGAGGCGGAAGCCGGTCAAGCCGTCGAGGGAGGCTAGATCGATGGCCGGGGCGAAGCCCGAGGCCTTGCCGAACACCACATAGCTTTCTCCGGCTAGGGAATCCCCGTCGGATCGGCGCCCCAGGCGCCGACGATGACATCGCCGAAGCCGTCGCCGTTGATATCGCCCGCAGAGGCGACGGAGAAGCCGCTGTAGTCTTCGACGTCGATGCCGTCGAGGCGGAAACCGGTCGAGCCGTCGAGGGAGCCGAGATCGATGGCCGAGGCAAAGCCGCCCGCCTTGCCGAACACCACATAGCTCTCTCCGGCTTGGGAATCCCCGTTCGGATCGGCATCAGGGGCGCCGATGATGACATCGCCGAAGCCGTCGCCGTTGACATCGCCCGCCGCGGCGACGGAACGGCCGCTGTGGTCTACGGCATCGCTGCCGTCGAGGCGGAAGCCGGTCGAACCGTTGAGGGAGGCTAGATCGATGGCGGAGGGAAACTCCGCCGCCCGCGAAGGCTGGGTCAGCGCCGTCGTGGCCAGCGCCACCAGCGCCAAAGCCGCAACGCGCGGCAGGTGCTTCCGGGTTGCAACGGGAGACATGATCGGCATGGGCCGTCCCTCCAATTGGTTCAGCCTAAGCAGCGCCCGAGGCACCGTCAATCGAACAGGAACTCGCGACCGACCTTGACCCTTCTGACGCCGTCATAGGCGATGACGTCGGCGGTGGCGTAGGTTTCGCTGAGGGTGGCCGGCAGGAAGCTGCCGGTTCCCACCATGTCGAGGGGGGCGCGGGCGGCGCCCATGATCTGGCATTTCTGCGGATCGAAGCCCGATGAGGCAACGATCATGGCATCCTTGAAGCCGGCTTTGTCGAGGGCCCGGCGCACATGCATGATGGAGGCGACGGAAACGCCCTTGCCGAACAGGATGCGGCGCACCTTGTCGATCAGGATGTTGTTGGGATCGAGCTGGAACGCCCTGCCGCCGAGGACCTGCTCGACGATGTTGTACTCGCCGTGGACACCCAGCCAGTGGCCAACGGTCTCCACCGATTTTTCGTAATCGAGGCCTTCGGCAAAGCGGCCGCCATGGGTGTCGAGGCGGATGCCATAGGACTTGCCCTTCTCGTGCAGGCGGGCTTCCTCGTAGAACCAGCGGGCACAGCGCAGGGAGTTGGTGACCTCCTCGCCGGTATAGTCGACAAGGGCCACGAGTGTCTGGGCTTCGGGGATGGTCTTGGCGAAGAGCTTCATCGCCTGCAGCACGTCGCCACCAGTGTAGCCCACGAGAGCGTGAGGCATGGTGCCCATGCCGGCGGGAGATTCGAAGAATGGCGCGGTCAGATCCTGGGACGAACCGACGAAGCCTTTGACGGCCGGATCGGCGCGCTTGGCGGCCATGGAACCAACGGCGGCGCCATAGGCCGCCAGAATGTTCATTTCGGCGCCGCTGCCATGGCGGGCGTGCATGTCCATGAAGCCGGCATCCGGCATGGCGCGGCACATCTCATAGGCGTTGTTGGCGGAGACACAGGGAAAGCCGATTTTCTGCAGGAGCAGCGTCTCAACTTCCGAGAGCTTGGCCATCGAGCCGGTGATTTCCAGCATCTTGCTTTCGGAAGGAACGATGTCGCCCTCCTGATAGTAGCGCTTGATCCGGGCATCGGGAACGAAACGCTTGATCAGCCGGATGGTGGGCTCGAGGGCCGCCACGACACGGCGGCGCATGAAGACGGCAAAGGTGACCACGCTGTCGCCATGGGCCGCGACGATGCGGCTGGTGTTGGTGAAGTATTTGTCGGTCTGGGCGGCGATGGGCCCGGCGCTCAGCGCTATATCGGCGAGACGGTCGAGGGTTTCCTCTATGCGGGCCGAAAACGGAGTGGGCTGGTCCATCATAGCGATACTCTTGCCCGAAAGTCCGCTGCGGTCAAATGTCGCCTACCGCCTTGAGCAATGCCGCGGCACCCGCCTGCAGCAAATCGACATCGACGCCGGCGGCGATGAAGGTGTAGCCGATCTTCAAGTAGGCCTGGATGACATCGGCGTTGCCGCCAAAGGCGCCGGCGACGATGCCATTGGCGCTGGCGGCGGCTGAAATTCGCTTCATGGCTTCGATGGTGCGGGGTCCGGTCTTGTCGATCCCCGCGCCATTGGAAAGGGTAATCGACAGGTCGCTGGGGCCGACGAAGAGCCCGTCGAGGCCGGGGGTTGCGGCAATCGATTCAACTGCCTCCAGCGCTTCAACGGTTTCGACCATGGCAAATACCGGGCTCATCCGGTTGGCTTGCTTCAGATATTCGCCGGGGGCGAGGCCGGAGGCTTGCAGGGCCGTGTAGCCGCCCCAGCTCCTGCCGCCAAGCGGGGGATATTTGGCGGCCCGCACCAGGGCTTCGGCCTGGGCGCGGCTGTTGACCATCGGGGCAATGACGGCGGCCGCACCGGCATCGAGCGCTTGGCCAATGGTGCCTGGCTCGTTCCACAGGCAGCGAACAACGGCGGCGCGGCCCGCGGCATTGATCGCGGCGATCATACCCACGGCGTCGGAAAAGCCGATCATGCCGTGCTGCATGTCGAGGCAGACGCCCTCGATCGGCAGTCTGGCCATCTGACCCGCCAGCCCCGCGCTGGGGATCGTCATCCAGCTGAGGAAAAAGGGTTTGGGTTGCGAAAGCCTGGCGCGAAGGTCGAATTGGGGGTTTGCCACCTAGGTGCCGGCCTTGATCTGGTCAACGGCGGTGGCCATCAATTCATCCATGGTGCGGCGAATCTGGTGATCCGACTGGGCCACGTTCTTGGCGGCGAAATCGTCCCTGATCTTGCGAAAGACGTCGTCGTCGCCTGCTTCGATGAAATCCACTCGCACCACCGACTTGGCATATTCATCCGCTTCCGCGCCGGAAATCCCAAGCTTTTCAGCGGCCCACAGGCCCAGCAGCTTGTTGCGGCGGGCCATGGCCTTGAACTGCTTCTCCTCGTCGAGGGCGAACTTCTTTTCGAAGCCTTCCTCACGCTTGTCGAAGGTTGTCATGCAAATCTCCTGTTGAGAGGTGTTGGGATTGAAATAGCCAGTGGAGAGGGCCAAATCAACAACTCATCAGCGCCGGGCGGCCAAGCCAGGAAATGAGAAATGTAAAGTGGCGTTGTGCACTGCAACAGCTTCCTGTATGAGGCCGCGTGGCGGGCCCCCAGCGACTCGCGACTTTCGAGACAAGGGTGTGGTGTGAGGTCGCTTCCAAATCCTTATCCAAAAGTGCGGTGCACGTCTTCCCGGTCTAGGGTGGCGAGTGGGTCGAGGGTTTTGATGAGGATAATAAACATGAGCAGCCGGCGCACCCGCATTTACGAAGGCAAAGCCAAGATCCTCTATGAGGGCCCGGAGCCCGGCACGGTGATCGTCCACTACAAGGATGACGCGACCGCCTTCAACGCCCAGAAAAAAGCGGTGATCGACGGTAAGGGCGTGCTCAACCAGCGCATTTCCGAATTCATGTTCAGCAAGCTCAACGAATTGGGGCTGCCCACCCATTTCATCCGCACCCTTAATATGCGCGAGCAACTGGTGCGCGAGGTGGAGATCATTCCGCTCGAAGTGGTGGTGCGCAATGTGGCGGCGGGATCGCTGTCCAAGCGGCTGGGCATCGAGGAAGGCACGGCACTTCCGCGCTCGATCATCGAATTCTACTATAAGAACGACCAGCTCGGCGATCCGATGGTGTCGGAAGAGCATATCACGGCGTTCAACTGGGCGGGCCCCCAGGAGATCGATGACATGATGCACATGGCAATCCGCATCAACGACTTCATGTCGGGGCTATTCCTCGGAATCGGCATCAAGCTTGTCGATTTCAAGATCGAATTTGGCAGGCTCTATGAGAACGACATGATGCGGATCGTGCTGGCCGACGAGATCAGCCCGGATTCATGCAGGCTGTGGGACATCAAGACCAACGACAAGCTCGACAAGGACCGCTTCCGCCGCGACATGGGAGGCCTGGTCGAGGCCTATCAGGAAGTGGCGCGAAGGCTTGGCATCATTTCGGCCAATGAACAGCCGGAGCGTTCCAAGCCCAAGCTGGTGAAGAGCGATTGATGAAGGCGAAGATCAAGGTCACGCTGAAGAAGGGCGTGCTCGATCCGCAGGGCAAGGCCATCGAAGGAGCGCTCGATCATCTGGGTTTCACCGGAGTGGAACACGTGCGGCAGGGAAAGTATTTCGAGATCGACCTTGCCGAGACCGACAAGACCAAGGCGATGGATGCCGCCCGCGCCATGTGCGAAAAGCTGATCGCCAATACGGTGATCGAGAATTACGAGATTGAGTTGACATGAAATCGGCCGTCGTCGTCTTTCCCGGCATCAATCGCGAAACCGACATGATGCGGGCGCTGGAGATGGTCACCGGCCATCGGCCAGTCAGCGTCTGGCATACGGAGTCCACGCTTCCGAAGGTGGATCTCGTTGTGGTGCCGGGCGGGTTTTCCTATGGCGACTATTTGCGCTGCGGGGCGATTGCGGCGCGTTCGCCCATCATGGCCGATATCCGGGCCAAGTCCCTGAAGGGGCTCAAGGTTCTGGGCGTGTGCAACGGCTTCCAGATCATCACTGAGGCAGGGCTTCTGCCGGGTGCGCTGGTGCGCAATGCGGGGCTCCGGTTTGTTTGCCGGGAAGTGAAGCTACGGGTGGAGAACAACAGCACGTTCTTTACCCGGACCATGCGCAAGGGCGCCATCGTCTCCTGCCCGGTGGCCCATGGCGAGGGCAATTATATCTGCGATACGGAGACGCTCAAGCGCATCGAAGGCCAAGGACAGGTGGTGTTCCGCTATGCCGAGGGCAGCAATCCCAATGGCGCCATGAACGATATCGCCGGGATCGTGAGCGCCAGCGGCAATGTGATCGGCATGATGCCGCATCCGGAAAACATGATCGAGCCGCTGCACGGGCATACTGACTGCCGCCCACTGTTCGAAAGCCTGCTGGCGGCGTGAACCAAGGTGCCCCTATTCTCTATGGCGCTAGTTACAGCGTCTATGTGCGCGCCGTCCTGATGACGCTTGCCGCCAAGGGGGTGGGCTTTCAGCATGAGCCGGTGGATATATTTGCCGAGGGCGGCGCACCGGCCTCCTACCGCGGCATCCATCCCTTTGGAAAGATCCCGGCGTTCAGGCATGGCGATTTCGTGCTTTACGAGACCATCGCCATCACCCGCTACATCGACGAAGGCTTCAATGGGCCGCCGCTGCAGCCTGCTGGTGCCGGCATGCGAGCGCGGATGACCCAGCTCATGTGCATGGCCGACAATTACGGCTACCGGCCCATGGTGTGGGATATCTATGTGGAGCGTTCGTCCCGGGATCAACCCGACGAGGAGCGGATTGTGGCGGCTATTGCGAAGGCCCGGTTATTTTTGACGGCACTGAACCAACTGACAAGTGGAAGCCCATGGCTGCTTGGCTCCCAGCAGACGCTGGCGGATTTTCATCTGGCGCCGATGTTCGGCTATTTCCTGCAGACCGCGGAAGGCGAGGAACTGATCAAGGAATTCCCACGCCTCGGTGCATGGTGGGATCATATTCGCAGTTCCGAAGGCTGGCGGGCCGCTTCGGCATCGTCTTAGTTTCGGCCAGGTCTGCGGATTGCCCGGCCTTTCCTTGGCGGGTGTAACCAATTGTTCACCGAGTATAGAATTAACCGTAGATTAACGCCGGAAATTACGGCCCTATAGGGGGGTCTTCCAAATCCCTACAACGAGGCGGCCATGTTCAAGTCCATTCTCCTGAGAAAGAAAGTCACTCCCGAACAAGAACTGCAAATGAAACAGGAAATGGACCGCGCGGTTTTCGCGCTCCAGGCCCGGATGGAGCGCATGCTCCGCCAGAACGGCAGCATCACAAGCGAACCACTTGGGCAAATGCCGGCAATCGCCGCCTAACCGCCACTCGCCGACAGACCCGGGCGGCGCTTCAGAATCATTGACGGCCCCAAACTCACCAGCACCCGATCTCCTCCACGATCAAAATGCCATCATGTGACAGTGATGGCATTTTGCTTTCGGCGGTTCACAGCCGTTCCAGCTTTGGGCGGCCGTGGATGAATTAGGATTGTGAATCCCCGATGCAGCGGCTAAACGCCAGCGCGATCATGAGCGCTGCGCAAATCCCGAAATCACTCCCGAACTGGTCAAGCAACATGGTCTCAAGCCGGACGAGTATGAGCGCTTCGTCAGGCTTTTGGGGCGGGCGCCGTCGATTACCGAGTTGGGCATCTGTTCGGCCATGTGGAACGAGCACTGCTCCTACAAGTCTTCCAAAAAGTGGCTGAAAACCCTGCCCACCACCGGGCCGAAAGTGATCCAGGGACCGGGCGAAAATGCCGGGGTGATCGACATCGGCGATGGCGAGGCAATCGTGTTCAAGATGGAGAGCCACAACCACCCCTCGTTCATCGAACCCTATCAGGGCTCGGCCACCGGGGTTGGCGGCATTCTGCGCGATGTGTTCACCATGGGGGCGAGGCCCATCGCGGCGATGAACGCGCTGCGCTTCGGGGCGCCGGAGCATCCCAAGACGCGGCATCTGGTTTCCGGCGTGGTGGCCGGCATCGGCGGTTACGGCAATTCCTTCGGGGTGCCGACCATTGGCGGGGAAGTGAATTTTCATCCGCGCTACAACGGCAACATTCTGGTCAATGCCATGGCGGTCGGCCTGGCGCGGGCTGATGGAATATTCTATTCCAAGGCCAAGGGCGTGGGGCTGCCGGTGGTCTATCTCGGCGCCAAGACGGGGCGCGACGGCATTCATGGCGCCACCATGGCGTCGGCGGAATTCGCCGATGATGCCGATGAAAAGCGGCCGACCGTGCAGGTGGGCGATCCGTTCACCGAGAAGTGCCTGCTCGAGGCCTGCCTGGAACTGATGGCGTCGGGCGCGGTGATCGCCATTCAGGACATGGGGGCGGCGGGGCTCACGTCGTCGGCCGTCGAAATGGGGGCCAAGGGCGGTCTTGGCATCGAGTTCGATCTCGACAAGGTTCCATGCCGCGAGGCCCATATGACGGCCTATGAGATGATGCTGTCGGAAAGCCAGGAGCGCATGCTGATGGTCTTGCGGCCGGAGAAGGAAAAGCAGGCGGAAGCGATTTTCCATAAATGGGGCCTCGACTTCGCCATCGTCGGCCGGACCACCGATACCCTGCGCTTCGTGATCAAGCACGAGGGCGAGGTGAAGGCCGACCTGCCGATCAAGCAGATGGGCGACGAGGCGCCGGAATATGACCGGCCATGGGTTGAGCCGAAGAAGCTGCCGGTGCTTAGGGATGTCCCTGCCCCCAATGACCTTAAAGCGGCAATCCTCAAAATCATGGGATCGCCCGACATGTGTTCCAGGCGCTGGGTATGGGAACAGTATGATCACCTCATCCAATCCAACACGGCGCAGATTCCCGGCGGCGATGCGGGCGTGGTGCGCATCCGCGGCCAGAAAGCAATTGCGGTTTCGACCGATGTGACGCCGCGCTATGTCGAGGCCGATCCGTTCGAGGGGGCCAAGCAGGCGGTGGCGGAATGCTGGCGCAACCTCACCTCAGTGGGGGCCCAGCCTATCGCCATTACCGATAATCTCAATTTCGGCAATCCCGAGCGGCCGGAGATCATGGGGCAGCTGGTCTTCGCCATCAAAGGTATTGCGGAGGCCTGCCGTGCCCTGGATTTCCCGGTCGTCTCCGGCAATGTGTCGCTTTACAATGAGACCAATGGCCAGGGCATTCTGCCGACGCCAGCCATCGGCGGGATCGGCTTGCTGCCCGATCTTTCCAGGATGGCGACACTGGCCTTCAAGAAGGCGGATGATGCCATCCTGCTGGTGGGAGGCCATGGCGGGCATTTGGGCCAATCGATCTATCTGCGCGAAGTGCTGGGCCGCGAGGAAGGGGCGCCGCCACCGGTCGATCTGGCTTTGGAAAAGCGCCATGGCGACTTCGTAAGGAGCCTTATCAATCATGGCCAAGTGACTGCCGTGCATGACATTTCCGACGGCGGGCTGGGCGTTGCCGTGATCGAAATGGCGCTCGCCTCCGGGCTCGGCGCCAGGCTCGATGCCATGGGCCATGAACGGCTTTTCGCGGAGGATCAGGCCCGCTACCTCCTCACCTGCCCGGCCAAGCAGGCGGCCAAAATTATCACTCAGGGCCACGTCAAGGGCGTCGGCGTGATCCGCATCGGCACCGTCACGGCGGAGCCCACATTGATTGTCGAAGGAGCAGCCTCTATATCACTGGCTGAACTCCGCAGCGTCCATGAAGGCTGGTTTCCGGCCTATATGGCAGGCGAAGTATAGGAACCAGTCATATGGCCATGAGCGCCGCCGAAATCGAACGCTTCATCAAGGAAGCCCTGCCTGACGCCATGGTCGAAATCCGCGATCTGGCGGGCGACGGCGATCACTATGCCGCCAATGTGGTTTCCGCCGCCTTCAAGGGCAAGTCGCGGGTGCAGCAGCATCAGATGGTCTATGCCGCCCTCAAGGGCCGCATGGGCGGCGAGTTGCATGCGTTGGCCTTGCAGACGAGCGCGCCAGAATGAGCAAAGAAACCCACACCACCGTCGCGCCAGCGAAGGCTGGGTTCCGGCTTTCGCCGGAATGACGGTAATTTCGAGGAAAGAGCAATGACCGACATTACCAAATGGATCGACGACGAAGTGAAGAGCAACGATGTGGTCCTCTTCATGAAGGGCACGCCGGATGCGCCGATGTGCGGATTTTCGGGGCGGGCCACTCAGATCCTCAATCACCTGGGGGTGGGCTTCAAGGGCATCGACGTGCTCTCCTCGAACGAGATCCGCCAAGGCATCAAGGACTATACCAACTGGCCGACGGTGCCGCAGCTCTATGTCAAGGGCGAATTTGTCGGCGGCTCGGACATCATGATGGAAATGTTCCAGTCGGGCGAGCTGAAGCAGATGATGGCCGACAAGGGCATCGCCTGAGTCGTACCGCATAACTGGCCAGCGCACGTGCCGATTGACCTTGTGAGGTGAGCCGGGCATCCATGGCGTCTGCCATGGCTGCTGCTTCCTTGTCTCGTCAACCGGTTTCGAGCTATCCACTCCTTGCCCTGCTGTTTACGGTCCTAGTGTGGGGACTGGGGCCGGTATTCATCCGGACGCTGTCGGTCGATCTGGGTCCCGCCGATCATCTGGCCATCCGTTACACGTTGGTGAGTCTCATCTATGGCGCCGGGCTCATCGTCACCGGCGGCTGGCGCATCGAACGGCGCGACTGGCCGAGGTTGCTGGTCGTGTCGCTGATCGGCATGGTGGGGTACAATCTCGGCTCGGCGTTCGGATTTGAACTGGTTTCGGCGGGGATCGGCAGCCTGATCATCGGCACACAGCCGCTGCTGATTGCGCTGCTCGGGAGCGCCATCGGGCGCGAACGGCTTGGCCTGGCTTCTGTCGTGGGGCTTGCGGTGGCCTTCGCGGGCACGGGGTTCCTGGTGTGGAAGGACCTGGGTGTTAGCAGCGACAGCGGAAATTTCCTGCTTGGCTGTGCGCTGGTGTTCCTGTGCGGTGTCGCCTGGGCGGTCTATGTGGTGGTCAGCAAGCCGCTCATCCGGAAATACGGCTCCTACAGCATCACGGCCATGTCGATCTCGATTGCCAGCCTGGCAATGCTCGCCTTGCTGGCGCGGCCCACGACACTTGCCACGGTGCAATCGATGTCGACGCGAAACTGGCTGGACATGGCCTATATCGTCATCCCATCGACAGTGATCGCCACCATCACCTGGAACTATGGCGCCTCGCGGCTTCCGGCGGCGGCGTCCGGCGCCTTCATCTATCTGGTGCCGATCATCGGCGTCTTTGCCGGTGCATTGCTGCTGGATGAAACCATAACGCCGGGCATGCTGACCGGCGGCGGGCTTATCCTGCTTGGCGTGGGCGTCGCCCAGTTCGCGCCGCTGGTGCGCCTTGGCGGCACGACGATGGCGCTGCTGGCGGTCATCTTTTCGGTCACCATGTGGGGTCTGGTGCCGGTTGCCATGCGCTATCTCATTCTCGATCTTTCACCGCAGGCGGCGATGGTGATGCGGATTTATCCGGCGGGACTGATCGCCGTGACGGTGCTGCTGGTGATCGGGGTGCGGCGCATCGAGATGCGCGACTGGGGCCGCATTGCCATTGCGGCACTTGCCGGAAACCTGGGCTATCAGGTGCTGGCGGCATTTGGCATGGAGACCGTGCCGGCGAGCTGGACCGGGCTTCTGTTTGGATTGGAGCCAGTATTCATTGCGTTGTTTGCCGTGTTGCTGGCGGGCGAAAGGCTGACGGCGTCGCTGGTGGGGGGCATCATGCTGGCGCTCATCGGAACCGCTGCCCTGATGATCGGTAGCAGTTTCGTGCCGCAGGCCGATGTGGGCCTCGTCGGCATCATCCTCGTTACGCTCAGCACGATGGGCTGGGGCATCTATACGGTGGTGATCAGGCCGGTATCGGCAAAGTACGGCTCCTTCGAAGTGGCCTGCCTGGCGCTTGGCATGTCGGCGCTGCCCATGGCGTTCTTCGTGCCAATGGATATTCCAGCGATTGCGTCGTCCATGACGCTCTCACACTGGCTGGTTCTGGCTTTCCTGGTGATTTTCGCCACGTTCCTGGCGACCGCCGCGTGGAACTATGCGCTTGGCCACATGGAGAGCGCGCTGGCCGGCATATTCCTCTATGTGCAGCCGGTTGTCGCCACCATTGGCGGGATTGTACTGCTTGGCGAAAAGCTGACATGGCCCATGCTGGCCGGCGGCGGCCTGATCGTCGCGGGCGTGGCGGTAGCCCGGTTCGGGCCGCTTATGCGGAGAAAGCAACTTGCAGCGGTGGCGAAATGAAGCTGGCATGAGGACGGCGCCAAGGTTTTCTTAATCCTGGCGCAATAACAGCACTCGCGGCCGGCGGCTGCTTGCCCGGAATTAATCCTCCGTTGACGGACTGGTTGCACACTCCCGCCATATTCCTTTCTGCAAGGCCCGAGTTCGAGCAAAGGAGGAACGGCGATGGCCGACAGGGACTTTGAATGCCAGCTCAGTGGCTGGAGGCTGACGACGGCGGAAATCATGTACCGCATGCCGGATCACCGCGGCATCCTGCAGATCTTCGTTTGGCAGGACTACGATATCGCTCCCAAGTTTCCCCGCCTCAGCAAGTTTCTCGACTTCTGGTCGCACAATCTCGACGGACCCCTGGCGGGCGTCAGAGTTGCACATGCCGGGATCGTCGGCCCGGTGGAGCTCCGCCATGTCGGCCATGAATGGCGGCTGCATTGAATTGAAACGGCAGGACCGATTGTCCTGCCGGGTGAAGATGCTATTGTGAGCGTTGTCTAGCGCGAATAGTATTCGACGACGAAGTGCGGTTCCATCTGCACTGGATAGGGAACGTCCGAGAGTGCGGGCACGCGGACCAGTTTGGCGGTCATCGCCTTGTGGTCGACTTCGACGTAATCGGGAACATCGCGCTCGGCCAACTGGGTGGCTTCGAGGACCACCGCGAGGTCCTTGGCCTTGGGGGTGAGCTCGAGCTGGTCACCGGCCTTGATGCGCATGGAGGGGATGGTCACCCGGCGGCCATTGACCTTGACATGGCCGTGGCTGACCAGCTGGCGGGCGGCGAACATGGTGGGCACGAATTTGGCCCGGTAGACGATGGCATCGAGACGGCGCTCCAAGAGGCCGATGAGGTTCTCCGACGAGCTGCCGGTCATGCGCGAGGCTTCGGCATAGACGGCGCGGAACTGGCGTTCGGAAATATTGGCGTAGTAGCCTTTGAGCTTCTGCTTGGCCTTGAGCTGGATGCCGAAGTCCGAGGGCTTGCCCTTGCGGCGCTGGCCATGCTGGCCGGGGCCATATTCGCGCTTGTTGACGGGGCTCTTGGGGCGGCCCCAGATATTTTCGCCCATACGGCGGTCGATCTTATGCTTGGCGCTCAGACGCTTTGTCATTACGGTCTCCAATAGGTTTACTTGGACCCACCCTCCTGGACGCCGGTTTCCCGGCCGACAGGGCCCAAAGGCCCACGGGCAAGCAAACACGGGGCCATCGTGGCCCCGTGAATGGGCCAGCCTATAGGGGATCGGGCTTTGCGCTGTCAAACCGGCATTTCGAGGAATTGATGGTCGCGGGAAACCCCATGGTTTCATAGGCGGTGAGCGCATCCGCCGTGTTGGCCTGTGCCAGCTGTGAACAAGACGGTTCCATTGGCGGGGATAGCTGGGCTGGCATCGTGGACGCGGAGTTTCATCGAGTACATCGGCGACACGGCGGGCGATGGCGGGGGCCGGATCAATGTAACTCCACCGGCCAGGGCGCCACCTTGGCAATGTCGTCGATCAACAGCGGATAGTGGGTGCAGCCGAGCACGACCACATCGGTTTGTCTTGCCATCGCGGGTGCGGAAAACCGGCTCGATCTCGCTGGCGCAGTTCATCGGGATCGATGCCGCTGCCCTTGAGCTTCTGTTCGGCCATTTCGGCGAGGCGCTTGGCGCCATGGAGGAACACTTTGCAATGGGAGGCAAAGTCGTGGATCAAGCGCATGGGTATATTCGCGGCTTACGGTGCCCGGCGTTGCCAGCACGCCGATGATGCCCGATCGGGTTTGGGCGGCGGCCGGCTTGATCGCCGGCACGGTGCCGACAAAGGGCAGATTGTAGGTCTCGCGCAATTGGGCAAGGGCTATGGTGGAGGCGGTGTTGCAGGCAATGACGGCGATATGCGGATCGGTTTTTTCGATCAGGGCGCCCAGCACGGCAACGATGCGGCGGACAAGGGCGTCCTCATCCCAGGCACCATAGGGAAAGGCGGCATTGTCGGCGGCATAGATGAGGTGGGCCTGGGGTAACTGGGTGCGCACGGCGCGGGCAACGGTGAGGCCGCCCATGCCGGAATCGAATATGAGGATGCGTGGGGTACTGCCATTCATTTCCTCGCCTCCTTCCGCTTCACGTGGGCACGGGTCAAAGAGGCGATCATGCCGCGGAGGCTTCGAACTTCCTGTTCGGTGAGTTCGGCGCGGGCGTAGAGATTGCGGATGTTGCGCAGCATGCCGGGTTTCTTGTCTTCGGTCTTGAAGAAGCCGGCCTCGTCGAGTTCGCGCTCGAGATGGTCGATGAAACCATAGAATTCCTCCTTGGTGGCTGGCCTGGTATCGGGCGTCTGCAGACCGGGGCCATCGAGGGCCGCCAGTTCCGGCGTCTGCTGGCCGAGACTTGCGGACTGGTCCTTGAACCACTCATAACCCATGAGCAGCACGGCCTGGGCGATGTTGATCGAGGCAAAGGCGGGGTTGACGGGGGCGGTGACGATCACGTCGGCAAGCGAGACCTCGTCATTGTTGAGGCCCCAGCGTTCGCGGCCGAAAAGGATGGCAAGTTTCTCGCCGCGGGCGATGCGGGCACGCATGTCGTGACCCGCTTGCTCGGGGGTGATCACTTCCTTGATCATGCCGCGGGGCCTCGCCGTGGTGGCATAGACGAAATTCATGCCGCCGAGGGCCGTTGCCAGTGAATCATGGACGGTTGCGCCTTCGATGATCCAGTTGGCGCCGGAAGATGCGGTCAGCGCCTTCTCATTGGGCCAGCCATCGCGCGGGCTCACGATGCGGAGTTCATGGAGGCCGAAATTGGCCATGGCGCGCGCGGCGGTGCCGATGTTCTCGCCAAGCTGGGGATTGACAAGCACCACGGCGGGCGCCGGCCCCAATACCTGATTCCGCGTCTTGTCGGTGCCTGCCATGGGCGGGAGATAGCGAAGTTGCAGCGGCGGCGCTAGCCTCTCCCGTCCAGCTTCCTTGCCGTCCTGAGCTCCGGGAACCAGCGCGACCACAGGGCGGCAACCACCATGGTCCCTGCCCCGCCGATGGCGACGGCCGCCACCGCGCCGATCCAGGCGGCGGCGACGCCGGCACGGAATTCGCCCAGTTCGTTGGAGGCGCCGATGAAGACGCGGTTCACCGCATTGACGCGGCCGCGGACATCGTCCGGCGTCCACAGCTGCAACAGGGTTTCGCGAATGTAGACGCTGACCATGTCGCGAGGCACCCATGAGCGCAAGGGCCGCGATCGACAGGGGCACCCAGGTTGACAGGCCAAAGATGAAGGTGAACAGGCCGAAGGCTGCGACGAAGATGAAGAGGATTATCCCGGCGCGGTCCTTGATTGGGAACCAGGATAGCCACAGGGCCATGAACACCGCGCCCACTCCCGGTGCTGCCCGCAGCAAGCCGAGACCCCAGGGGCCGACTTCCAGGATATCACGGGCATAGATGGGCATCAGCGCCACGGCGCCACCCAGCAATACGGCGAAGAGATCGAGGGATATGGCGCCGAGGACGATGCGCTCCCCGCGGATGAAGCCGAAATCCCGCCAGCAGAGTTGAGAGATTGGTTGCCTCGGCGTGATTGGGCTGCTCGACCTTGCCAATCATCAGGACAAAGAAGATTGCGGCAACGATCAGAGCGAGAGCGCCGGCATAGGCGAACGGACCTCCAATGCCATAGAGCAGTCCGCCGGCCACGGGGCCGCAGATGTTGGCGACCTGCCAACTCATCGAATTGAGCGAAATGCCATGGGCGATGGCTTGCTTCGGCAACAGGTTGGGGGCGAGCGCGTCTGAAGCGGGGTTGTTGAAGGCGCGCGCCACGCCAAGCGCCACGAGAATGGCGAAGACCGGCCACACCACGGTGGGCTCCGACAGGGTGAACAGCAGCAACGCTATGGCGCAGGCCGCTTCAAGCAGCAGGCAGGCCGCCAAGATGAGGCGGCGATTGAACTTGTCGGCGACCAGGCCGGTGACCAGCACCAGAAACAAGGGCGGCAGGAATTGCGCCAGGCCAACCAAGCCGAGATCGAGCGGATTGCGGGTGATGTCGTAGATCTGCCAGCCCACCGACACCGACATGATCTGCACGGCAAATGAAGCCGCCCAACTGGCCAGCCAGTAGTAGACGAAAGGGCGATGATGGAGGGCATTGGGGGAAGTGGATTCGGCTGCCGTCATGGAGCGAGCCGTGACACGGGCGGCCCGGATTGTCAAAAGTTGCCAGTGCCAAGGTTCGCCGGCCACATTTTTTGATTTCCTCGCAACTTTGCTAGAGTTGCCGCAGTCTCTCACTGCCTATGGAGGATTCGATGCCGGACAGCACCGCCGTTTCCCATGCCCGCCAATTGAGCCCACTCAGGAATTCGACCGCGGCTGCAAGTGTTGCGGCGCTGGTGGCCGAACAGCTTCAGCATTTCGCCATCGATCCCAAGACCGACCATGGCCGGGCCATGGCGGAGCTTGCCAGCCATCTCTATCAGGCCAACATGGCGGCCCATGACCTCATTGCGATCACCGCCCGCTCGCTGTCGGGGCTCGACCGGGGCGACAAGGTGGCGTGGTTCAACGCCAAGCGCTTTGCTTGCTTCCAACTCGCCAAGGTGCTCGATAATCTGCAGACGCCGATGCGCCAGACCTACCAGTCGCTGGCCGGCAAGACAGGGCCCGAGGCGGCGCGCGGCCCCTACCCCATTTTCGACAATGTGACGGCGATCTTCTCGGCCACGCCGGTGATCACCCGCACGGCCACCTATCTCTATGCCTGTGTCGAATGGGTCGAGGATGCCTTCAAGGGTAAGGAGTTGCTGCATGAGATCTATTCGCGCCTGCTCAATCCCACATCGGTGAGCCTTGCCAATCATATCGTCGATGTGGAGGCGGGACCCCTTGCGCGCGAGTATTTCGCCTGGAACTTCAATTCCGGCATGGCGGCGGTCGACAGCACGCTGGCCCATCTCGTCGGCTATCAGGATATCGTGCTGGCCAGCCGCAATATCTATGGCGGCTGCTACCAGCTGCTGCATGACTGGTATGGCAAGCGCAGCAATCTCGATGTTGCGGTGCACTGGTTCGACGGGTTTACGGCGGATGATTTCACCCGCGCGTCTGAAGCAGGTGAAGACGGCTTCCGCGGCGCGGCTCGCCGAGGGGCGCAAGATTTATGTCTACCTCGAAAGCCCGTGCAATCCCCATGGCCATGTCCTCGATGTGGCGGCGATCAGCCGCGCCGCCCATGGGGCGGGACTTACGGTGATCTGCGATTCAACCGTGGGCACGCCGTTCCTGCATCCGGTGCTGCGGCGCGAAGATGCCATGGAGCGGCCGGACTTCGTCATCCATTCCTATACCAAGGATCTTGCCGGCTATGGCGCCACCACGGCGGGAGTGGTGATTGCGCGCAACGAACAGATGTTTCTGCCCAAGGGCTCCAGCACGGTGATGAAGGGGCCTGACGGCAAGGACCGGACGGTCAATTGGGACGAGACGCTGTTCTGGAACGTCTACTACATCAAGGGGGCTTTCCTCGATGCCGACAAGGCCTATGAGGTGATCAACGGCATGCGGACGCTGGAGCTCCGCATGCTGGCCAAGTGCATCACCACCATCGTCTTCGCCCGCGCCCTTGCCGCCCACCCGCGCATCAACGTCAATTGTTCGGCGGTGCCGGGCCATCCCAATGGGCCGCTGAGAGAGGCCAACATGTTTCTCGGGCTTCCGGCGCCTCTGTTCACCATCGACTTCGAGCCGAAGCCGGGGGAGACAGCGCTGCCGCGCGAAGCATTCAAGGCGTTCTTCGACATGCTGGAGCCGGTTTTTGGCCTGCAGGTGAGCCTTGGGCAGACCAATACCGTGGTGCTCTGCCCGGCACTGACCAGCCATTCGGAAATGTCGGACGCGGCTCTGGCGGAAGCCGGGATTTCACGGACCACCATCCGCATTGCCGTGGGCAATGAAGACCCACGCGCGCTGCTTGCCCATATCATTCGGGCCGCCGAATTGACGCTTGACGGCGCAGCACCCGGCATATCCAAGGGCTTCATGGCGCCTGGCGAGGTAGACCGGCTCTATGAGGAGACTTATGTCGACGTCCATCGCCGCTATGTGCAAAGCCTGCCCAAAATGGCTGAGCGGTTGAATTAACCGCCAAGGCGAGTAGTGTTGTTCCCAGCAAATTCAGGGGACAGGCATGGGCGAAGAGCAGGTTGAGCGGCGGTTGGCGGCCATTCTGGCGGCTGACGTCGTCGGCTACAGCCGGCTGATGGAGGCTAACGAGGAGCGCACCATGGGGGCGCTCCGCCAGCATCGCCGCGAGTTCTTCGATCCCACCATGGCCAAGCATGGCGGGCGCATCTTCAAGGTGATGGGCGACGGCTTCCTGGTCGAGTTCGGCAGCGTTCTCAACGCGGCGCGCTGCGCGGTCGAGATTCAGCGCGGCATGCCGGAACGCAATGTGGGCGTACCCGAGGACCGCCATATCAAGTTCCGCATCGGCATCAATGTCGGCGACCTCATTGTCGACGGCGATGATTTCTATGGCGACGGCGTCAATATGGCTGCGAGGCTTGAGGGCCTGGCTAGCCCTGGTGGCATCGCCTGCTCGGCGGTGGTGCGCAACCAGGTCGGCAACAAGCTTGAAATGGAGTTTCTCGATCAGGGCGAGAAGACCGTGAAGAACATCGCCCAGCCGGTGCATGTCTATTTCATCAATCTGGCCGAAGCTATTCAAGCCAGCGCCGCGCAGGCCGGGGCCAGCGCCCAGCCCGCTGTGCGCTCTGACAAGCCTTCAGTGGCGGTTTTGCCCTTTGCCAATATGAGCAACGACCCCGAGCAGGAGTTCTTCTCGGACGGCATGACCGAGGACATCATCACCGATCTTTCCAACGTGTCTGGCCTCTTCGTGCTGGGGCGCAACACGGTGTTTGCCTACAAGGGCAAATCGGTCAATCTGATGCAGATCGCCAAGGAGCTGGGGGTTTCCTATTTGCTCGAAGGCTCGGTACGCAAGGCGGGGCAAAAGGTGCGGATCAACGCCCAGCTGATCGAAGGCGCGACCGGCGGCCATGTCTGGGCCGCGCGCTATGATCGTGACCTCTCCGACATCTTCGCCGTTCAGGACGAGATCACCCATACCATCGTCGAGCAGCTCAAGGTCAAGCTCCTGCCGGAGGAGAAGAAAGCCATCGAGCAGGCGCCGACGGAAAATGTCGAAGCCTATACCTACTATCTTAAGGGGCGGGAGTTTTTCCACCGGGGATCGAAATCCAATCTTGCACTAGCCAAACAAATGTTCGCCAAAGCCATCGATCTCGATCCTCTCTACGCCCGCGCCTATGCCGGCGCAGCCGATTGCGACTCCTTTCTGTTCCTACACTACAGCGAAGGCGTATCGATTGACGGCATTCTTGCAAATTGTACAAAGGCGCTCGACATTGATAGTGGTCTTGCCGAGGCGCATGCCTCGCGCGGGCTCGCCCTGTCGGTAAGCGGGAGATATCAGGAGTCCGAAAGGGAGTATGAGCGGGCCATAGCGGGCAATTCTAGTCTATTCGAAGCCCACTACTTTTTTGCTCGTACATGTTTTGCTCAAGGTAAGATGGAACAGGCGGCTCGTTATTACGAGCGCGCCGCCGAGATCAAACCTGACGACTTCCAGTCGGTCCTATTGCTGCGGATGGTCTATCATTCTCTTGGGCGGCTGGAAGACGAAACAACGGCAGCCCGCAGAGGTGCAGAGCGGGCCCAACGCGAATTGGAGAGGAATCCCGATAACTCCCGGGCTGCTTATCTGCTCTCCGGCAGCCTGGCGGCACTCGGTGAATTTGCCCAGTCGAAGGAATGGGCGGCGCGTGCGCTTGCGATCGACCCCAATGATATCCTGACAAAGTACAATATTGCTTGCACTTACTGTCTGCTTGGGGAGCGCGACCGTGCCCTCGATCTTCTGGAGGCACTGCTGCCACGCTCCAACCACGAAACGAAAGCGTGGATTTTGCAGGATACCGATTTCGATCCGCTGCACGATCATCCCAGATGGCAGAAAGTGCTGGAACTCGCGCGCTAGCCATTAGGTTTTCAAGCTGCCTTGTGGCCATCGACGACACGCTGGAGCAGCGGCACGTAGTGACGGAAGGGCGGCGTGGTCATCGCCGGGTCCTTGCCGCCGTCATCCCAGATGCGCACCTTAACGGCTTCGCGATGAAAGGGATTGGTTGCGAATTCCGCCACTTCCGCGGCGCTCATCGGACCTCCTTGCAGCGACAGCGTATGCTTGGAGGCTTCCGAGAGTTTGTCATAGTAGCCGGGATCGGTGGCGCAGAGGTAACGCTTGGCGGGGACATGCAGCCTGACGCATTCGGTGATGACGGGAGGAAAGAAAGGTTCCAGCACGGCGGCCCCGGCCTCCTCGTGATAGTTGTCGCGCACATCGCCTAAAGACAGGGTGCCGAACTCGCTGGTGTAGTGGCCGATATCATGAAGCAGGGCGGCGGCGATCAATTCCTCCGGCGCGCCATCGCGCTCGGCGAGGACGGCGCCCTGCAGCATGTGCTGCGACATGGTGACGGCCTCGCCGAGATAGGACTCAGCGCCGCGGCGCTCGAAGATATCGGCTATGAATTCCACGACATTGGAGCGATCGATGGCGGCCATGGGCGTCAACCTTCCTCTTCGATGGCGGCAAGCGTCGAGTAGAGTCCATCCTTGTCGGCGTAGCATCCTTGCAGCCAGCGTTTGCCGCTGCCGGAAAACGCCTTGCGGGCATGCAGCACGCGGGTGTTGTCGACGATGAAAAGATCTCCCGGTTGCAGTTTGAATATCACTTGCCATGGCGGGCCTCTCGATCAGTTCGGCGAAGCGGCGATAGGCCGCGTAATAGTCCGCCATGTCGTCAAATGGAATGCCGGTGAAGGCGGCGGCGGAGCGGTTGTTGAAGCGGATGGCGATGAGTTCGCCGTCGGGGCCAAGCTCGATGATCGGGCGCTTGGCGCGGAGCTTTACGCCCTTCGATCCGGCATATTCGAAGCGGGCGCAATGGCTGGCCAGCAAGTCGAAAGCGCGTCGGGGATTTCCTCCTGCAGGCGTTCGGCCACCATGAAGCCATCGACGACGATGGACTCGCCGCCCTCGACACTGTTCTCAATGCAGGCGAGAATTTGCAAGGTGGGAACCGGATCGCGGTAGGGATTGTCGGTGTGGGCCTGGAGGCCGAGGTTGGTATAGGCGAGATTGTTGGGATTGACTTCGGCACGGACGTCGAAATAGCGGCCGTAGTTGGTTTCGCGCACAAAACCAAAGAGTTCGGCCACCTTGCAGAGGGCGCCGCTTTCGGTGGGCGCCCCCGTCATGACGGCGAAGCCATAGCACCGCACGGCTGCCAGCCACGCGGCAAGGCCGGCGCGGCTGGCGGTCACATCGGAGTGGCTTGCGGTGGGTATTTGGGATTGAAGGCCTTCGTCCCAGCGGCTGATGTCCGGCCCGGTCCAGCCGCGGACTTGCGGTCGCTTCACGTCATAGGCATGGGCCGCCAGCCAGGTCAGATCGTAGTTCATGATCTTGTCTTCAGGCATGAAGCGAAGTGTCAGTGCATTGCCAGCAATCGCCGCTTCGGCGATGGCTGTGCTGGCTGGAATGTCGAGAATGGTGATCAGCCGCTGACCATTGCCGGCGCTGCGGGTCGCCGGGTCGGGCGCGTTGTCGCGCAGCCAAATGGCGTGAAAGCGATGGCTGTGGCCGCCATGGGTGAGTTCCAGGATTTGTCCGCCATCGCGTATTGCGGCCTGCGCCATGTGAGTCTCCCACCCGATTTGCCGGTCAGGATGGCAATTCCACCGCTTCGGCGCAATTCCAACCTTTCAGCATGATTGCCGGCGGCGCTGTACCTCATGGGCAAACCTGATAGATTGCGGGCGCGCCTTTGTGGAGTTCCGCCATGGCTTGGCGATTGGCCTGTATTTTCCCCGTTGTTTGCGCCCTGTGGTGTTCAGCGCTGGGACCGGCACAGGCGGCGGAGCTTTCATGCGAGGCTGCCGGTGCCGCCTATGAAAACAGTCTGGCCGAATTTTCAGCCGTCATCGCGGGAGGGCAGCCACGCCAAGCCGCAGCCAGTTCAGAAGAAGGCGATGGCGCCGCGCCGCAACAGAACCTGGCGCAGGCCGAGGCCAAGCTTAAGGCGGCAAGTGACGCGGCTGGCAAGGACTCGCTGGATGCTGCCTTCGCACTGCTGGACGTGGCCGTGGCGCAACGCAATCTCGCGCACTACGGCGACGCGACGGCCACAATCCGGCGGGCCATGGCGATTGTAGAAAAGTCGGCGGCGGGGAGCGAATTGCAGGCTGACCTCTACCGCGAGCGCGGCATCGTGCTGTCGCGAATGCGCAAGCGTCTTGAGGCATTCGCTGATTTCGACCGGGCGATTGCGATCTACGAGACGGCGGGCAGTGCCGGCAAGGCAGCATTGACCTATCGGACCAAGGCCGACATTCTACGTGGTCTTAACCGCTTCAACGATGCACTCATCTCGCTCAGGCGGGCGCAGGCTGTCTATGAGAAGGCCCGCCCTGCCCGTGCTATCGATCTGGCGGAGGTGCTGACCGATATCAGCATTATTCACTCGCGGCTGAATGATCGGGCGTCGGCGCTTGCTTTGGCCGAGCGCGCCGCCGATATCGCGCAGGAGGCGCAGGGGTCAGCCAACCGGACCGCGGCGCGGGCGCTCCATAATGTGGCGATCGGGCTCCGCCGGCTTGAACGGTGGGACGAGGCATTGGCTGCCTTTGCCAAGGCCTATGCGATCTATGCAGCGCCCGGACCGGCTTCGGCCATTCGTGCGGCCGAAGTGCTGGAAGATACTGGCGTCACTTACAGCAGAATCAACTGTTTCGAACAGGCAATTGCCGCGGAGACGGCGGCGCTGAAGTCCTATCAAGCGTATTACGGCGGTGACCATGACCGGGTTGCCGCAGCACTGCACCGGCTCGGGACGCTGCTTCGCGATGCGGGACAAGCCACTGCAGCGCTGCAATCGCTCACCGCGGCTGCGGCGATGTACGACGCACTACTTGGACCGGAAAATCCCCGCTCGGCGAAAGTCTATACCGACATCGCCAATCTGCATTCGGCGCTGGGGCATAGCGATGAGGCGTCGGCCTTTGGCATCAGGACGGTGGGCATTCTCAGCAGCAGTGGCGGCCCCGACGATCTGCGCGACGGTCTGTGGGCGATGGCGCGCATTCTCAAGGCCCAGGGCAATTCTGGCGGCGCCATTCTGTTTGCCAAGAAGGCGGTCAATCAACAGCAAGAAATCCGCGCCGCCAATCGCGAGCTGCCGCCAGAACTGGCCAAGTCCCTGGCCGAGCGCTACCGCGAACTCTACATGTATCTCGCCGGCCTGCTGATCGAAGATGGCCGTCTGGAAGAAGCGCAGTTCACCCTCGACCTGATCAAACAGCAGGAGCTTATCGACTTCGTGCGTGGCGGCAGAGCCCAGCTGACATCGGTCGACAGCCGCGCGGCCCTTACCAAAACCGAGCGGAAAACTTCGGACTCGATCGACACGCTGCTGCTGAAACCGATCGCTGTGTCAAAAGAGTTGGAAAAGCTGCTGGCCCGGGCAAAAGCCCAATCGTTGGGCGAGGGCGAAAAGCTCCGTATGGCGGAGCTGAAGCGGCGGTTCAACGACAACTACAAGATCTATCAGGCGCAAGTGAAATCCCTGATCGATAGCATGAAGAGAGAAACCGCGGCGGCCCAGAGCGAAGTGGTCAAGCTGCATCTCGACATGCTGGGTCAGACTCGCAAGCGGTTGAAACAGTTCAAGGGGCGCGCCGTCATTCTGCAGATTGCCAGTCTTGACCAGGACGTGCATGTTTTTCTTACCACTACGAATGCCCAGGTGCATCATAGCGAGCCGGTGCCACGGCTGAAAATGGCGCGGCTTGCCTTCGAGGCCTGGCATGCCGCGGCGCGCCAGGAAGCTGGCGCCGGCGTGAAACTGAAAGCGCTCTATGACATTCTGATCAAGCCGGTGGAGAGCGAACTCAAGGCCTCCGGGGCCGAAGTGATCATGCTCAATCTTGAAGGTTTCCTGCGCTATATTCCGTTCGCAGCACTTTCAGCAGGCGATCACTATCTGATCGAGGACTATGCCCTTACCCTCCAGACGCCTGCTGCGGAAACTGTTTATGCCGTGGGCGAGCGCGACCGCGCCCGGGGAGCGGGCTTCGGCGTCACCGAGGCCATCGGTGATTTTTCCGGCCTGCCGGGGGTGGCACGCGAACTGGAAACTATTTTCGACGGTGGCGACTCGCGCGGCATACTTGCGGGCAATCCCGAGATGAACCGCGATTTTACCGCCGACACTTTTGCCACTGCTCTGGAGGCAAAGCCGCTCTTCGTTCACATCGCCAGCCATTTCAAGCTGACGCCGGGCGATGAGAGCGGGTCCTTCCTGCTGCTCGGAAATGGCGACAAGCTCAGTCTTGAATCGATCCGCACCGATGCCCGCTTTCAGTTCACCGACGTCGATCTGCTCACCCTGTCGGCCTGTGAGACGGCGGGCGAGGTGGGAAACGACGGCAAGGAAGTCGAGAGTTTCGCCACCCTCGCCCAGGGCAGCGGCGCCTCTTCGGTTCTGGCGACGCTGTGGCCGATCGCGGATGAGTTAACGGCGCGGCTGATGAGCGATTTCTATGGCGGTCTGTTGAGCGATGGCCTCGACAAGGCAACGGCATTGCGCCGCGCTCAGATAGCGATGATCCGCAATGAGGCGGCAACCGCGGTGGCGATGAATGTCACGCGCGGGGTGAACCCAACGGACGACAGCGGCACGGGAGACGAGCCGCCGCCGGTGCCATTTTCACATCCCTATCACTGGTCGGCCTTCATTTTGATGGGGAATTGGCTCTGAGTTCTCCGTCTTCCGTCTGAATTGCTCCCGCGCAAGGTGCCTGCTATAGGCAGGCCGTTCCATCCCGCATTGCAGCATAGGGCATCCCGACATGGCGAAAATAAAGGTCAGAAACCCGGTGGTCGAACTCGATGGCGACGAGATGACCCGGATCATCTGGGACCTCATCAAAACCAAGCTCATCCACCCCTATCTCGATGTCGACCTGCACTACTACGACCTGTCGGTGGAAAACCGCGACAAGACGAACGACCAGGTGACCATCGATTCGGCCAATGCCATCAAGAAACATGGCGTCGGCGTGAAGTGCGCGACGATCACGCCCGACGAAGCCCGCGTCAAGGAGTTCAATCTCAAGCAGATGTGGAAGAGCCCCAACGGCACCATCCGCAATATTCTCGGCGGCGTGATCTTCCGTGAACCGATCATCTGCGGCAATGTGCCCCGCCTGGTTCCAGGCTGGACGGCTCCGATCATCATCGGCCGCCACGCCTTCGGCGACCAATACCGCGCCACCGATTTCACTTTCCCGGGCAAGGGCACGCTTACCATCAAATTCGCCGGCGACGACGGCAAGGTGATCGAGAAGGAAGTGTACAAGGCCCCCGGGGCTGGCGTTGCCATGGCGATGTACAATATCGATGAGTTGATCAAGGAATTCGCCAGGGCCTCGTTCAACTATGGGCTGGCGCGGAATTTTCCGGTCTATCTCTCAACCAAGAACACCATTCTCAAGGCCTATGACGGACGCTTCAAGGATATCTTCCAGGAGCTATTCGACGCCGAGTTCAAGGCGGAGTTCGACAAGCGCAAGCTCACTTACGAGCACCGGCTGATCGACGACATGGTGGCCTCCGCCATGAAATGGACGGGCGGCTATATCTGGGCGTGCAAGAATTACGATGGCGACGTACAGTCAGATTTGGTGGCGCAAGGCTATGGCTCGCTCGGCCTGATGACGTCGGTGCTGATGACACCCGACGGTATGACGGTGGAAGCCGAAGCCGCGCACGGCACCGTGACGCGCCATTACCGCCTGCACCAGCAGGGCAAGCAGACATCGACCAACTCGGCCGCCTCGATCTTCGCCTGGACCGGCGGCCTGAAGCACCGCGCCAAGCTCGATGCGAATGAGGCCTTGAAGACATTCGCCGGGACGCTGGAGAAGGTGGTGGTTCAGACCATCGAAAGCGGCGAGATGACCAAGGACCTTGCGGTGCTGGTGGGGCCGGAACAGGCTTGGCTTTCCACCGAAGGTTTCCTCGATGCTATCGACGGCAATCTGCGGAAGGCGATGGCATAGAGTCTTCCGCCCGACATCGAGCCGAATGTCACCCCATTCTCGTTATTTCGGCGAAGAGGTTGTGAATAAATTGCTACATCCAACGGCCGTAAGAAATGACTTGCACACTTTCCAATTTCCGTCATTCCGGCGCAAGCCGGAACCCATCGTTCTGCTGCTGAAAACATTGGCATTTTCACTGTTGAGCCATAGGTTCCGGCTTGCGCCGGAATGACGTATTGGGGGATGGGGCAGGCCAAGATTTCCGAAAGCTGGAATAACTGCCATTCACCACGAACTGGCGGGAAAGCTGGGCCCCAGCCGTCGCCGGGGTTAGGGATGAACAGAAGCGAAGGCGCGATTGAGGTTGAAAGACTTCAGCGCGACAGCCAGCTCTCAGGCCACGTTGTCGAGGGTGTCGAGCACTTTCGGAAGGTCTACCGGCTTGCTGAACACCCCGAGGGCGCCATTGGCGATCGCCTTGCGCAGCAAGTCGTCGGCGCTATAGCCGGTCATGAAATAAATCTTGGCATCGGGATGCGCCCGCTTGATCTCGATGAAGCTGTCAACGCCATTCTTGCCGGGCATCATCACGTCGAAAAATCCGACGTCGACATGGTTGAGACTGAAGGCCTCGATCGCCTCCTGGCCATTGTAGGCGACAATCACCTTGTGATCGTCCATTTCAAAGAGCTCCGCCAGCGAGTTGGCGTTTTCGGCATCGTCGTCCAGCACAAGGATGTTGAGACTGCGGCTCATGGGGTTGCTCCGTGATTCAGGCTGCGAGTTGATCGAGGCGGTTGAGAAGCGCCAGGGGATCGAAGGGCTTGTTGAGAACCCCGGTGACGGCGACATCGCGTATCGCCTCGACCGTGTCGTGGTATTCAGCACCACCTGGTGTGATGATGATGGTGGGCGCCGCGCGGCCTTCGGTTCTCAACTGCGCATAGACGCCAACGCCATCGATGAGCGGGGCCTGGAGGTCAAAGATGAGGACATCGCCGCTTCCCAGCGCGCAAGCCAGGGCAGCGCCGCTATCGCGAACCAGTGAGCACGGCCTGCCGGCACCGCTGATCATCTGGCGAAGCTGTTCGCCGAAACCGGGGGCTTCCTGGGCAACGACGACAATCCCGTTGTCGCCAATCTCCGCCAGTGCATGCATCACCTTGTCGACATCTACCGGCTTCGACATGACTCCCAGAGCGCCATTGTCCATCGCCTGGCGGAGAAGCTGTTCGACGCTGTAGCCGGTCATCATGTACACCCGCGCATCGGGACACATGCGCTTGATCTCCAGAAAACTTTCGACACCATTCTTGCCGGGCATCATGACATCCATGAAAGCCACGTCGAAATGCGCCGCGGCAAAGGCCGCAATGGCGTCCTCGCCGGAATGAACCATCGTCGCCCTGTGGCCTTCGAGTTCAAACAACTCGGCCAGCGAATTGGCATTGTCCATATCGTCGTCAACGACAAGGATCGAAAGCTGACGCGCCATTATGCGGCCTCCATTTTGGCGCGCGCCTCGGGCAGCCAGAGGGTGAAGCAAGAGCCAGCACCTGGACTTGAAGAAAACTCAAGTCCCCCACCGTGCTGTTCCATGATCTTTTCGACCGCCGGCAGGCCCAATCCAGTGCCGAAATTCTTGGTTGTAAAGAGTGGCTCAAGGATTTTTTTCTGGGTGTCTTCGGGCATGCCAGGTCCATTGTCGCGCACAGCAATTTCGACGCCACGGGCCGTTCTGGCGGAGGTGATGCTAATCTTGGGATGGGCGGTCGAAAACTTCTGCGGATCGCTGCCGTTGCCAACCATGGCTTCGGAGGCATTGTTCAGCACATTGGTGATGGCGCGGCGCAGGCGCGAATCATCGAACGCCGCTACCTGCCCGAGCGCTCCGGGGGTGAACTCGACATCGACGGCCGATGGCAGTTGTTGGACCTCTTCCTCAAGAACGCGTGACAGCCACGAGTTCGATTTCGGCGGCTTCAAGTTTCAGCGGGCTGGTGCGGGCGAAATCCAGAAGCTGGGTGATGATGTCGTCGCAGCGCTGAATGCCATTGTTGATGCGGAGGAGCTGCGGCTCTATCCCCAAAGCCTTGTCCCTGGTCTTACGAGCGAGGAGGAAAGCCGCGGTGCGCACCGCGCCCAACGGATTGCGGATTTCATGGGCGATGGTAGCGGTAAGTTGACCCAGTTGCGACAGTCTGCCACGGCGAATGATCTCGGTCTGGGCTTCGTTCAATCTTTTGACGTTTTCAGCAAGTTCGACATTGAGGTTGGTCACGCCTTCGTTCATCGCCTTCACCTGGTTGGATGATTCGGTGGCGGCTGCGTGTGCGGTTTCCAGTTCGTTGTATTTCCGCCGCAACAACCTTCCGACATAGGTGGCGTAGGTCGACACCATCAGCACCATGAGCAGTATGGCGGCGCCAATGCCGTATTGCATCCGCGTGGCTTGGGCGAAACTGTTCTTGGCTTTTGCAACGACGATGCCGCTATTCGCGGTTGCCACACTTCCCATTTCGATGATGAGGTTCTGGAGCCGCTGGCCGGCTTCGAGGCTCCGGCCGAAGGCAATCGAGGCGGCGAGTTGATTGCCGGACGAGAAATTCCCAATAGCCTCCGCTTCCGTCCTGACCAGATCCGCCTTTTGTGCCCGCGCCAGTTCCTCCAGCCGCTCGTGGCCTTCCATCAATTCAAGAGGCACGCCAATCAAAGTGGCGAAGGCTGCAACGGCGTCTTCCGCCTCGTGATCGGGAATGGCGACCGTGTCGCCGACCTTAGTCCGGAGATCAGCGACGAAACCCTCTTCGGATGCCTCTTCGTCGAAAGCCGCCGATGCGGCATCGAGCTTTGCCTGCGCCTTGGCGGCATTGCGATGGTAGAATAGTTCATAGCCAGGGTTAGACAACTCGATGGCCAAGCGATGCAGGATGGTGGCGCGATCATGCAGGAAATCGCTGCCGTCGATGCTCAGCGTGCTGCGCTGGAACTCGCCACGCGTGTGTTCCGAGAGCCAAAGCCCACTGAGCACCGCCAGCAGATCGAATGCCGCCAAGGCGAAGTAAATCAGATGCACCCTGGTCCAGACGGGGCGCGCGGTCTGGCCTGTCGCGCGTTCCTGCTTCAACCCGGAATTGCTTAGGAGTGCCATTGTGCCGTTTCCAAGCTCGCGGTCTCTGTTGAAATGCCAGTAACGATCATTGCTTGGACATCACTTAGATCGCGTTAATTTTTCCGCCGAAATTGGAAAACGCCCTTAATCCGGGAGTTTACGCAGCGTTGGCGGCAAGCTGGGCGGGAAACCAGGCAGTGAATTTTGCCCCCTGCCCAGGGGTTGACTCAACGATGAGATCGCCGCCGTGTTCGTGCAGGATTTTTTCAACAGCGGGCAGGCCAAGGCCGGTGCCGAAGGTCTTGGTGGTAAATAGCGGATCGAGAATCTTTTCCAGAACCTCGGGCGCCATGCCCGGCCCATTGTCGGAAACCACGATCTCAACGCCACGCGGGCCGGCCTTCGTCGCGACTCTGATCCTCGGATCGCTGACGGCAAACTTGCTTGGATCGTCGCCCTTGCCGACCATGGCTTCCGAAGCGTTGCTGAGCAGGTTGACGATGACCCTGCGCATGCGGTTCTCATCGAAGTAGACAGTGAGTCCGTCGAGGCCGGGTTCAAATTCGATGGCGACGGCGGCGGGGAGTTTTTCCGCCTCTTCTTCGAGAATCTTGGCCAGCCAGGAATCGGCCTCCCACGGCCGAGAAGACCGGAGCCGAGCTTCTGGCGAAGTCGAGCAGCTGCGAGATGATGTTGTCGCAGCGCTGAATGCCGTTGTTGATGCGGGCTAGTTGCGGTTCTATCCCGATGCTTTTGCCTGCGGTTTTGCGGGTAAGAAGGAATGCGGCAGTACTCACCGCGCTCAGCGGATTGCGAATTTCGTGAGCAACGGTGGCGGTGAGCTGGCCCAGTTGCGCGAGCTTGCCTTTGCGGACGATCTCAGATTGCGCTTCGGACAATTTCTTCATATTGGCGGCAAGCTCGACATTGAGCTTCGTCACGTCATCGTTCATGGCCCCAAGTTGGGCGGAAAACGTGGTGGACGCGGCAATTGCCGCTTCCAGTTCGTTATACTTGCGGCGCAGCAGCTTGCCGACATAGTGGGCATAGGTCATGACCATCACCACCATCAGCAGGATGCCGCCGCCGATCAGATATTGCAGCAGCGTGGCGAATTGAAAGGATTTCTCGCTTTCGGCGATCGTATTGTCGCTGACCAACGCCGAAGCATCGAATAAGTCCCGGATCTTCCGCATGAGCTGGCGCGAGGCCTCGTCGCTCCGTTCCATATGTACCGTGGCCTCAACCCTGTCGCCTTTGGCAAAAATGTCGATAGTTGCCTGGGTTTCAGCAACTTGCAGGTTTTTGAGCTTTTTGATCTCTCCTTCCACGCTCTCGAATTTGGCGTAGACGCTTGGGTACCAAATCGCCAGTCCGCCGCGCCGATAGTCAGCCGCGCCGCCGCCGGCGGCGGTCACCGCCTCGTCCAGCAGTTCTTTCGTCTCGGGGTGGTAGTGATCCTTGACTATGGCTTCATCGAAGGCTTTTGAGGCAGCGTCGGTATCCCTTTGGGTTTTAGCCACGTCGCCAGTGGAGAAAATCTCATTGGCCGGCCCATTCAAGTCAAGTGCGGCACCTAGCACCGCCGACGCGTTGTCGCGCAGAAGATCGCCGAGTTGAAGGCTGTGTATCGACTGTTCAAATTTGCTTTTGGTGAAATCACTGAGCCAAAGGCCGGCAGTGATGGCGAGCAAGTCAAACGAAGCCAGAGCAAAATAGATGAGGTGAACCTTTGACCAGTTGAACCGTGTCCTGGCGGCGGGTTGAACACCGGCTTCGGCGGCGGAGATTACTGTTGCGTTCACTTTGGATTTCCTCAGTTCAGGTTGTTGGAGCGGCCCAATCGTTGGCCACTCCATGGAATGTGCTCAAGACAACGCGGCGGGACGTTTGCAGCCCCGATGTTTCTCATTGACATTTTGTCGTGGCTCAACTCCGCCCCCCGGCTTCAGCCATGTGTGGCGGATCGGCACTGGCTCAATCCCACGGTTGGTGAATTTGCACCGGATATGGTAAATATTATCTTGATGAGTAAGGACGGCAAAGGCTTGGAAACGTTGGGCGGCGGCTGCCAATGTGGCGCCGTGCGCTACCGGATTTACGGAGAACTGGAGAAGGCGGGAATTTGTCACTGCCGCATGTGCCAGAAGGCATTTGGCAATTTTGGCGCGGCGCTGGTGTCGGTTGCGGCGGCGCACGTCGAGTGGACGCGTGGGGCAGCGTCGATATTCCGGTCTTCGAGCATTGTGGCGCGGGGGTTTTGCGGTGCCTGCGGGACGCCGCTTTTCATGCGCGAAGACGGCGATCCGCACTACGAAATCGCCATTGGCAGCCTCGACAATCCCAATGCAATCGGCGCCATGACCGAACAATCGGGCATCGAAAGCAAGGTCGCATGGTTTGACGCAATGGCAACGCTGCCAGCACAGCGCACCAGCGACTACCGCACAGCCGGAGACTTGCAACGACTCAAGAGCCTGCAACATCCCGATCACGACACGGAGCATTGGCCATGACAAGCAAGGAGCTGGTGACCGGCGGCTGCCAGTGCGGCGCGGTTCGATATGCGATTTCAGCCGCGCTGGAGAACCCGCATATCTGCCATTGCCGCATGTGCCAGAAAGCCTTTGGCAATTATTTTGCGGCGCTGGTTGGCACAAAGAAGACCGGCTTCAAATGGACCAAGGGCCAGCCGGGATTCTTCCACAGCTCTTCCATTGCCGCTCGCGGGTTTTGTTGCGATTGCGGAACACCGCTGTCGATTGCCGATGACGATTCGGACAGGATCGCCGTCGCGATCGGTTCGCTCGATCATCCGGAGGTGACGATGCCGGCGCATCAGTATGGCATCGAGAGCCGCATGCCGGCGTTTGAACGGCTGCACGAACTTCCTGGCACACGCACCGAAGACGATATCCCCGCCGAGAGGATGGCCAAGCTCAAGAGCCGGCAGCACCCGGACCACGACACGGAGCATTGGCCATGACAAACAAGGAGCAGGTGACTGGCGGCTGCCAGTGCGGGGCGGTTCGATATGCAATTTCGGGGGCGCTGGAGAACCCGCATATCTGCCACTGCCGCATGTGCCAGAGGGCCTTCGGCAATTACTTTGCGGCGCTAGTCGGCACAAAGAAGGCGAACTTCAAGTGGAGCAAGGGTGACCCGGGAATCTTCCAAAGCTCATCCATTGTCGCTCGCGGATTTTGCCGCGATTGCGGAACGCCGCTATCGTTTGCCTATGACAATTCGGACCGGATCGCCGTTGCAATCGGATCGCTCGATCATCCCGAGGTGACGATGCCGGCGCATCAGTATGGCATCGAGAGCCGCATGCCCGCGTTTGAACGGCTGCACGAGCTCCCGGGCACACGCACCGAAGACGATATCCCCGCCGAGAGGATGGCCAAGCTTAAAAGCCGGCAGCACCCCGACGGGGACTAAATCCGCTAGGGCATTGGCCAAGCAACTGTGTGGATCGGCATGACAAGCCACGTCGACTACTACAACACAACCTATTGCGATTTCGCGGCGTGCATGCGCAGCCAAGCAGCGGCAGGCTCTCGCGTTTCATGTTCCTGGCGCAGTGGCATAGGATCGTTCGCTCACAATGGCTTTACGAGCGAAATTGATTTCATCCGCTGATTTCCGTCACCCCAGCACGCTGGGGTCCCGCTTTCTTTGTTTATTGACACAGTTAGCGGGATGCCAGCATTCGCCGCATGATGATGTTTAGAAGAGCCCTATCGCGCTAATGCAGCCCGGATCGCCGCCAGGGCATCCTCGGCCTTCGATGCGTCGGGACCGCCGGCCTGGGCCATGTCGGGCCTGCCGCCGCCGCCCTTGCCGCCGAGCACGGCGGAGCCCGCACGCACCAGTTCGACGGCGTTGAAACGAGTGGTGAGATCGGCTGTTACGCCGACGATCAGGCCCGCCCTGCCCTCGTCATTGAGGCCGATGAGCGCCACTATGCCGGAGCCGAGTTTCGCCTTGCCATCATCGACCAGACCTTTCATGTCGGCCGCAGATATGCCCTTGAGGATGCGGGCCATCAGCTTGACGCCATTCACTTCGGTGATGCCGTCATCGCCCTTTGCCGCGCCGCCGCCGAGGGCGAGCGCTTTTTTTGCTTCGGCCAGTTCGCGCTCAAGATTGCGGCGCTCACCGATAAGAGCTTCGATGCGGGGCACGATTTCCGATGGCGTGGTCCTAAGAGCGGCCGCCGCGGCCTGAACGCGGCGGTCCTGCTCTTCGAGATAGGCGCGGGCGGCGGGGCCGGCGAGGGCTTCGATGCGGCGCACGCCGGCTGCCACGGCACTTTCCGATAGGATCTTGATCAAGCCGATATCGCCGGTGCGCGCGACATGGGTGCCGCCGCAGAGCTCAAGCGAATAGAGCGGTTTGCCGGCGCCGTGAACATTGCGGCCCATGGAGACGACGCGCACTTCATCGCCATATTTCTCACCGAACAGCGCCATGGCGCCCTCGGCGCGGGCGGCATCGACGGACATCAGCCTTGTGGTCACCGCATCGTTCTGCAGCACGATGTCATTGGCGATTTCCTCCACCTGGGCGAGTTCGCCGTGGCTCATGGATTTGTTGTGGGAGATATCGAAGCGCAGGCGACCCGGCTCCACCAGCGAGCCCTTCTGGGCGACATGGGATGCCGAGAGTTACACGCAGTGCCTCATGGAGAAGATGGGTGGCGGAATGGTGGCGGCGGTTGCCGGTGCGGCGGGCGTGATCGACGATGAGTTCGGCGGAGCCGCCGGTCTGGAAGTCGCCCTGCTCCACTTCGCCGGCGTGAATCACCAGATCGCCCACCCGCTTCTGTGAATCGGTGACGCGGAAGATGGCGCCATCGGCTGACTTGATCACGCCGTGGTCGCCGGTCTGGCCGCCCTGTTCGCCATAGAACGGCGTCTGGTTGAACACCAGGGCGCCTTTCTGGCCTTTTGTCAGTGTACTGACTTCCTTGCCGTCCACGACGATGGCGCGGATGACGCCTTCGGCGCTTTCGGTATCGTAGCCCAGAAATTCCGTGGCGCCGGCGCGCTCGCGGATTTCAAACCAGACGGTTTCGGTCTGGGCCTCGCCCGAGCCCTTCCAGGCCCTGCGGGCCTCCTCGCGCTGGGCCTGCATGGCGGCATTGAAGGCATCGGTGTCGACCATGATGCCGCGGGGCTTGAGGGCATCCTGGGTCAGGTCGAGGGGAAAGCCGAAGGTGTCATAGAGCTTGAAGGCGGTGGCGCCGGAAAAGGTGGCGCCTGACCGGAGGTTGCCGGATTCATCATCGAGGATGCGCAAGCCCCGCTCGAGGGTCTTGCGGAAACGGGTTTCCTCGAGCAGCAGGGTTTCGCCGATCAGGTCCTGGGCGCGCGACAGTTCCGGGTAGGCCGCGGCCATTTCGCGGGTGAGCGCCGGCACCAGTTTCCACATCAGCGGCTCGCGCATGCCGAGAAGTTCGGCATGGCGCATGGCGCGGCGCATGATGCGGCGGAGAACATAGCCGCGGCCCTCGTTGGAAGGCAGCACGCCGTCGGCAATCATGAAAGACGAAGCCCGGAGGTGATCGGCAATCACCCGGTTCGACGCCTTGTTCTTGCCTTCCGCTGGAACGCCGGTTTCATCGACGATGGCGCCGATCAGAGCGCGGAACAGATCGGTCTGGTAATTGTCGTGGGTGCCCTGGAGGACGGCAGCGATGCGCTCGAGGCCCATGCCGGTATCGATCGAGGGCTTGGGCAGCGGCACCCGCTCGTCCTTCGCGACCTGCTCGAACTGCATGAAAACGAGATTCCATATCTCGATGAAGCGATCGCCATCGGCATCGGCCGAACCCGGGGGGCCACCGGGAATTTTGTCGCCATGGTCATAGAAGATTTCCGAGCAGGGTCCGCAGGGGCCGGTGTCGCCCATGGACCAGAAATTATCGGAGGTGGCGAATGCGGATGATGCGGCTCTCCGGGAGGCCTGCGATCTTCTTCCACAGGGCGTGGGCATCGTCGTCTTCGGAGAAGACGGTGACGGTGAGCTTGTCCTTGGGCAGGCCATATTCCTTGGTGATCAGGCTCCAGGCCCATTCGATGGCATCGGGCTTGAAATAGTCGCCGAAGGAAAAATTACCGAGCATTTCGAAAAAGGTGTGGTGGCGGGCGGTGTAGCCGACATTGTCGAGATCGTTGTGCTTGCCGCCGGCGCGCACGCATTTCTGCGCCGTGGTGGCGCGGGCGTAGGGACGCTTCTCGACGCCGGTGAAAACATTCTTGAATTGCACCATGCCGGAATTGGCGAACATCAAGGTGGGATCGTTACGCGGCACCAGCGGCGAGGAGGCCACCACCTCATGGCCGTGACGCTTGAAGAAATCGAGAAAGGTTGAGCGGATTTGCGCAAGGCCGGTCATTTTCAGGTGCCAGGTATCAGGTGTCAGGAGTCAGGGGTTAAGTGTGAGCGGAGCAGATATCAGAAATGAGCTTCACAATGCCAGAGCAAAATCCAACACCTGATCCCTGACTCCTGACACCTGATCCCCCGCACCTGAAAAATTGACGCCCTCCGGGGGCACGGAGGGCGTCGTCGCTTACCGGTGTGTGGGGAGCACACCTGCACAAACCGGCGCCGCAGGGAGGGGAATGGCGCCGGAAACCCTATGGAATCAGTCGTCGGTTTCCGCGGCCGCCTCGGACTCGGAGCCATTGGCGAGGGCGGAGGCGATGAGACCGGCATTGCTGCGGATCGCCGCCTCGATGGCGGCGGCCACATCGGCATTCTGGCGCAGGAAGGCCTTGGCGTTCTCGCGGCCCTGGCCAATGCGATCACCATTGTAGGAATACCATGAGCCTGACTTGTCGACGACGCCGGCGGTCACTCCGAGATCGACGAGTTCGCCCACCTTGGAAATGCCTTCGCCATACATGATGTCGAATTCGACCTGCTTGAACGGCGGCGCCACCTTGTTCTTGACCACCTTGACGCGGGTCTGGTTGCCGACCACCTCTTCGCGGTCCTTGATGGCGCCGATGCGGCGGATGTCCAGGCGGACCGAGGCATAGAATTTCAGCGCATTGCCGCCGGCGGTGGTTTCGGGCGAGCCGAACATCACGCCGATCTTCATGCGGATCTGGTTGATGAAGATCACCATGCAATTGGATTTGGCAATCGAGCCGGTGAGCTTGCGCAAGGCCTGGCTCATCAGGCGGGCCTGGGCGCCCGGCAACTGGTCGCCCATCTCGCCTTCCAATTCGGCGCGGGGCACCAGGGCGGCAACCGAATCGACCACCAGAACCTCGACGGCGCCGGAACGCACCAGGGTATCGGCGATTTCGAGCGCCTGCTCGCCGGTGTCGGGCTGGGAGATCAGAAGATCGTCGACCTTGACGCCGAGCTTCCTCGCATAGACCGGATCGAGGGCGTGTTCGGCGTCGATGAAGGCGCAGATGCCGCCGCGCTTCTGGGATTCGGCGACGGTCTGCAAGGCCAGCGTGGTCTTGCCGGAGGATTCAGGGCCATAAATCTCAACAACCCGGCCGCGCGGCAGGCCGCCGATGCCAAGGGCTATATCGAGTCCCAAGGAACCGGTCGAAATCGCCTCGACCTCAAGGGCCGCACTGGACCCAAGCTTCATGACCGAGCCCTTGCCGAAGGCCCGCTCGATCTGGCTCAGGGCGGCCGCCAGCGCCTTGTCCTTGTCCATGGAAGTGGTGTTCTCGATGACCCGAAGATTTGCTTGCCCCATTGCCTTACTCCTTATTCCACATGGGTTTGCCGGACGCAAATGACACCGTTTCGCCGGTGATGTTGGCAGTATGTTCTATTTTTGTTCGTTGTGCAAGAGTTAAAATATCCCCTTGAATTATATAATTAATCTCAATTCATTACAGAACGATAGTGGAACATTGCAGGAATTTTTCAAGTCCGGCGCTCAATCGCTGCTTCGACAGCAGCCGCCACGGCCAACAAGCCATCGTCTTGCCCCCAGGGAGCCAGAAGCATGAGGCCGGTGGGGGCTTCGGCCGGTCTCGACATGGGGAGCGAGATGGCGCAGCCATTGAGGAAATTGCCGATATAGGTGTTGCGCAGGCTCATGGCGTTGTAGCGCAGGTATTCCTTGTCATCGGCGAGTGCTGCCACGGGCGGCGGGGTGTTAAGGGTGGTGGGCATGATCACGGCGTCGACGCCCGCGAAGAGCCGGGAGAAACTGGCGATCATGGCGGCGCGGCGCTGGAGGTAATCGAGGTAGTCGGCGGCGGAAATGTTCTCGGCCATGGCGATGCGGCGCATGACGCGCGGGTCGTAGTGTTCGCCACTCTCGGCCATGCGCTGGCGGTGGACATGATAGGCCTCGGCGGCGACAATGCCGCCCTTGCCGTTGATGGCGGGCAAGTCGCGGAGTTCGGGGAACGCCATATCGGAGAGGGCCGCACCACTGGCGGCGAGCGCCTTCAGGGCCTGGTCGAAATCGGCAGCGACCTTGTCCTCGAGGCCATCGAGGACATAGTCGCGCAGGACGCGCAAGGCGGAGCGAGCTCGGCGGCACGGGGTTCGAGAGCTGTTGCCGGGTTCCCAGACATGATGGCGTGGGCCGCGGCGCAGCAGGCCACCGAATTGGCCAATGGCCCCACCGAATCGAAACTCGCCGACAATGGAAAGGCGCCGGTTGTTGGCACCAAGCCGGCACTCGGCTTATAGCCGGTGATGCCGCAATAGGAGGCGGGAATGCGGCAGGAGCCGCCGGTGTCGGTTCCGATCGACAGCGCGCACAGTTGATCGGCCACGGCAACAGCGCCCCCCGACGTCGAGCCGCCGGGAATGCGGCCGGTTTTCCTGTCATAGGGCGAGAGCGGCGTGCCGTAATGTGGGTTAAGGCCGACGCCGGAATAGGCGAACTCGGTCATGTTGGTGCGGCCGAGGACGATGAAACCCGCCTGCTTCAGCCGGGCGATGGCGGGAGCGTCGGCGGTGGCGGGCTTAGCATCTTTCAGCACTTTCGATCCGGCGGTGGTCACTTCGCCCGCGAGATCGAAGAGGTCCTTCACCGAGAATGGAATGCCGGCAAAGGGCGAAGGCGCCCTGCCCCGCTTGCGCAACTGGTCCATGTGATCGGCGGCGGCGCGGGCGCCACCCTCATCGAGTTTGATGAAGGCGCGGGCACCCTCGCGCGAGGGGTCGGCTATTGCGGCGAGCGATTCCTCAACAAGGTTCCGCGATGTGGTCTTGCCCGCGGCGAGGCTGCTTGCGAGTTCCGCTAAAGTCATGGGAGCCATGGTGTTCAGAATCCTGTTCGCGTTTGCCCAATGGGGCAAGCTAGCGCGCCGCAGCGGCGGCTGTCACGCCTGCTCTGTTGCGCGCAGCGCAAAACCATGTGAGGCTCTGGCGGAATGCATGGCGGAGCCTCCAATGCAGATCGACCATCTGGTGTGGTATTGCGCCGATCTAGTGAAGGGACGCGACGAGATTGCGGCGCACCTCAACGCTGCTCCGGCCTATGGCGGCGAGCATCCGGGCGAAGCTACGGCCAACTGGCTGCTGGCGCTTGGTCCCTCGACCTATCTCGAAATTCTCGGGCGCGACGGCGCTCAGAGTGAAGCTTCGCTCGACCCCGCAATCCGCGCCCTTTCAGGTAGCGGCCTATATCACTGGGCGGTGAGCGGAGCCGATCTCGGCGCCTTACAGAAAAAGGCGCGCCTGGCTGGGTTAAGCGGCAGCGAACTGGTAAGCGGCGGGCGCATGATGCCCGGTGGCCAAAGGCTGAGCTGGACCTGCTTCGGCCTGCACAGTCACGAGTTCGGAGCGCTCGTCCCCTTCTTCATCGACTGGCTGGGGAGCGAGCATCCGGCAATGTCGGCTCCGCCCGGGGCACGGCTTTCGAAGTTCGAGGTTTTCACACCGCGCGCGGCGGAACTCAGGAGACTTTACGGCTTGCTCGGGCTTGAGTTCGCAGTGGTGGAACGCGCCTGGCCCGGGTTTTCCGCAACGCTGGAGAGCCGCCGTGGACTTCACGTGCTTCATTCGTTTTCGCCGCTGCCGCCGGGCTATGTGATCTGACGGCGTTCATGCAAGAGGGAAAAACCATGGCGAAACTGGCGGGCAAGCGCGTCATCATCACCGGCGGCTCCACCGGCATTGGCGCTGCCACGGCCCAGCGATTTCTGGCGGAAGGCGCCAAGGTATCGGTGTGGGGCCGCAACCCCAAAAACGCCCAGGCCATCGCGGCTGAACTTCCGGCACTTGCAAGTGTCGAGATCGTGGACGTAGCGGATGCAGCGCAAGTCGACCTTGCCTTTGAGCGGTCGCTCGCTGCTCTCGCCGGCCTTGATGTGCTGATCTGCAACGCGGGAATCTCCATCCGCAAGCCCTTCGTGGAGATCGACCGGGCGGATTTCGACCGGGTCATGCGGGTGAACGTGCACGGCATTTTCTATCCAAGCCAGCTCGCGGCGCGGCACATGCTGGGCCAGGACAATGGCGGCGCCATTCTGATGACGGCTTCAACTTCGGGAGTTGCCGCCTATCGCAACTATTCCGGCTACAATGCCAGCAAGGCCGCGGTGATTTCGCTGATGCGCTCGATGGCGCTGGAACTGGCGCCCAAGGTGCGGGTGAACGCGGTAAACCCGGGTTATACAGCCACGCCCATGCAAGACGCCGAATATAGTCCCGAGATGCTGGCGGCGGTCAATCGCATCATCCCGATGGGCCGTCACGCACGCCCCGAGGAACTGGCATCGCTCTATGTGTATCTTGCCTCGGATGAAGCGCGCTATGCCTCGGGTGCCGTATTCACGCTCGATGGCGCGGAGAGTATCGCTTCAGGCGCCGCGACATTGTGAGATCGCGGCGGCTTGAATAAGGTTCACGGCGTGTTATAGGCCGAACGTCCGGCCATCGGCGGAACCGGGCACGAGGTGTCACGACGGGGATGATGACATGAGGCGGCAAAATTCGCCCGGCCGTTCTGGCGCCGATGTTTCACGTGAAACAATTCCTAGGTTTGAAATCGCAGCACAATTCGCCGCCATTTGCACCGTTTGGCGCGCCGCGGGGCCGCAAAAAGCACACCAAATGCGCAACCTTGCGCGACAGTTTTTGGCCCAAATTAGTTGACGGAATCAAGTAATTTTAGGTTGCCACAGGTGTTGTCTGCAATTTTCGATTGCGGCTTTCGCCTTAACTTACGCCACGCCAATCACGCGGTCGTAATCGGCGCACAGCAGGTGCAGCGGCGGCTCGTCTTCTTCGACGCCTGAGAAGCGGGCGAGCGGGGTCAAGAAGATGTTGTCCTTGAGATCGTCGTTGACCAGCGAAACCTCGCCCAGCATCACCGGCCCCTCTTCCGCCTTGAGTTCGTGAAAGATGCCGGGCTCGAGCACGATGCTTTGGCCCGGATCGAGGTGCACGGCCGCCGTGCCTTCGAACACCATGGGTTCCTCGTCGATCAGCACTTGCGCCGGACCCGGGCGCGGATTGCCCCTGAGGTCGCCCGCCATCAGATTGAGGGTGAGCCTGCCGCCGCCGCGATTGATGATGTCCTCGGTCTTGACATAATGCGAATGCAAGGGGCAGCCTTGGCCCGGTGTAAAGAACAACAGCTTCTCGCAATAGAGGCGCCCGCGTCCGGTGGGGAGCATGTCCTTGTCGCCGTTGCGGATGGTGAAGAGCAGGATGCCAAGTCTGGCGAAATCGCCCGCGTTGAAATCCGTGACATCCCAGCCGAGCCGGCCGCGATAGATGCCCGATTGCGGCGTCAGGCGGGCGCCGAGCTCCGCGGCCGGCCAATGGGCGAATGGCGGCAAGTGGAACTGGTGAGCGGCGAAAAAAGCCTTCGCGGTGACGATGGCCCGATTGATGTCGCTGCGGCGCATGATGCCCTCCGGACGCCAGCATGATACACGCAAGCGCCGTGGAGCCAAGCGGCAGTGTTGGTCCAAAAGTCAGTAGCCCGCCAAACGCCCGAATTACGGTCACCGGAATTCCGTGGTCAAGTGTCAGGAACTAGGCTGCAGACTTATAATGGCTAAGCCACAGTGTGATGGGTTTTTTGTAGATTTAATTGATTTTGAAAAGACATTCGCATTAAATCGCACCGCCTCCGATGTAGCGCTTTCGGTCGTCTTGGACACAAACGTTTTGGCAGGCAGACAGTCTCGTCTTGAAACGTACAACAGTGCAAAGGAAATGCAGAAATGATCAAAGCAAGCGAAATCTTGAAAAAGGGCCTCAATCGTCGCGCTATGCTTGCGGCGGGCGCCAGCGGTGGCGCCGGGCTCGCAATGGCGCCCGGTTCGGTTTTGATGGCTCAGGCCGACACGGTCGCCGGGGCTGCCGAGAAAGCTCCACCGCCAGCCTCCGCCCCCAAAGCGGCGCAGGCGGTGGGCGAGGTGAAGGACGCGATCTTGCGCATTTCGCGCGAGGTGTGGGAAAATGCCGAATTGTCACGGCAGGAAATGAAATCCCACGCGATCCATATCAGGGAACTCGAGGCAGAAGGTTTCACCATCACCAGCCGGAACACGTCGGGCTACCCCACCGCTTTCATCGCGGAATGGACGCAAGGGACCGGCGGACCGGTGATTGCCTATTTGCCGGAATATGATGCCCTGCCGGGGCTCGGCAATGCCGCCGAACCCCGCCCGATGCCTGGACCGACCGGTGTCGAAGTGGGCCATGCCTGCGGCCACAATCTGATCGGCGCAGGCTGCACGGGTGCTGCTTTTGCGCTGAAGCGGATGATGAGGCCGATGGCACGGCGGGAACGATCCGTGTCTATGGCTGTGCGTCCGAAGAATCGCAAGGCGTCAAGGTCTATATGGTGCGCGACGGCCTGTTCAACGACGTGGATGCGGCATTGGCCTGGCACCCGGCCCCGGTCGCCGCGACGGGCGCCATCCGGACGGCTGCCAACAACGGCATACGTATCACCTTTCGCGGGCGAACGGCCCATGCGGGCAATTCGCCGTGGGACGGCCGATCGGCCCTCGACGCGGCGGAGCTGTTTGGCCACGCCATCAACCAGATGCGCGAGCATGTGCTGCCGACCGCGCGAATACATTATATTTATGAGGCGGCCGGGGTTGCGCCAAATGTCGTGCCCGATTTCGCGAAGATATGGATGATGATCCGCGACAAGGATCGGCCCAAGGTAGCAGCCATGACCGAGTGGGCACAGCAGATCGCCGACGGCGCGGCAATGGCAACCCAGACCAAGGCAGAGTTCGACGTCTTCTTCGGGGTCTCGGACCTGTTGCCCAATGCGACGCTGATCAACGGCGTACATGCCCACATGGAAGCGGTGGGGCTTGATTGGAGCGAAGAAGAGCAGGCCTTCGCACGCACCTGCCAGGCCGGGATGGGCCTGCCGGAAAAGGGCATGGCCACGAAAGTGATGCCGGTGCTGGGTGAGATCACAACTGGCGGCGGATCCGATGTGGGCGATATCAGCTGGGTCGTGCCGACCGTATTGTTCGGCTGGCCTTCGCTGCCTTTGGGCGTCAGCCTGCACACATGGCCGGTGACGGCCTGTGGCGGCATGTCGATCGGTGACAAGGCTTCTCTGGACACGGCCAAGATCCTTGCCGGTTACGGCCATGACCTTATGACCAAGCCCGATATGCTGGTGGCAGCCAAGGCGGACTTCGTCAAACGCAAGGGCGATACGCCATACGTTTCACCCCTTGCAGCCGACAAGAAACCGGAAATTCTTCCAGCCTTCATGCACAAGGTTGCAGGGGACGATACGGCAACGCCGCCAGAAAGTTGAGAAGTACGGTAACAGTGCACCGCAATTCCGGATCGATCTGGCGCAAACCGGTGAACGAGGCGCTGCTGCGGCTGAGGGAGAACTGGACCTATGACGCGATATACAGCAAGTGGTTTGCGGTGGCGGAGGGGGCGGGTGAAGGGGCCTTGCACATGTAGTGATGCGCATTGATCCGCCTACGGATTCATAACTTAATGCACTCAATTCATTGCCCTCAGTGAATCAGTAGCACCGGAATGCGTGTCGCACCGCGGCCCTCATCAGTTCTTCGGGTACCTGCTCCCGCCTGCGGCGGGAGAAGGGTTAAGGTGGATATTACACCAACGGTCGCATAAAATGACTCGCAGACCTTCCCACCCCCGTCATCTCGGCGAAAGCCGGAACCCATGGCCCAATGGTGCAAGACTCCATTATTTTCAGTGGTTGAACGATGGGTCCCGGCTTTCGCCGGGATGACGAATGAGGGGGCGAAACAAGTCAATATTTCTGGCCGTTGGTATCACACTTCCATAACCTCCTTCACCTTCTCCACCAGCTGCTTCAGCGAGAACGGCTTGGGCAGGAAGGCGAAGTCGGTTTGGCCTTCGAGGTTTTTCTCGAAGGCGTCCTCGGCGTAGCCGGAGATGAAGATGACCTTGGTCTTGATGCCGCGTTTTCTCAGTTCACGGAGCATGGTGGGGCCGTCCATTTCGGGCATCACCACGTCGGAGAGGATCAGGTCGAAGCCCTTGGTATCTCGCTCGATGATGGCGAGGCCGCTCTCGCCGGAATCGGCCTCGATCACGGTGTAGCCCCGCGATGTGAGCGCGCGGATGGCGAAGGCGCGCACCGCGTCTTCGTCCTCGACCAGCAGGATGCGGCCCATGCCGGTGTGATCGGCGCGCTTGGCTGGGGCGGCCGGGGATGGTGGTGCCGCTTCCTTGATGGGCTCGGGGGCGGGATAATGGCGGGGCAGGTAGATGCGGAAGGTGGTGCCCTTGCCGATCACCGAGTCGCAGAAGATGAAGCCGCCGGTCTGCTTGACGATGCCGTAGACGGTGGAGAGGCCGAGGCCGGTGCCCTTGCCCACTTCCTTGGTTGAAAAGAATGGCTCCCAGATCTTGTTGACAATCTCCTGGGGGATGCCGGAGCCGGTGTCCTCGACTTCGCAGGCGACATATTCAGCGGGCGGCATGAGGTCGGCCTTGATCCCGCGCGATTCCTCCACCGAGACGTTGTAGGTGCGCACGCTGAGGGTTCCGCCACCCGGCATGGCGTCCCTGGCGTTCACCGCCAGATTGATGATGACCTGTTCGAACTGGTTGATATCGACGAGCACCAGACCGAGCTCGCGGCCATGGCTGATCTTGAGGCCGACCTTTTCGCCGAGCACGCGGCCCAAGAGATTGCCGAGGTCGGACATCGCCTCGGTCAACGAATGGACTTTCGGCTGCAGGGTCTGGCGCCTGGAAAAGGCGAGCAGCTGGCGCACCAGATTGGCGGCGCGGTTGGCATTCTGCTTGATGTTCATGATATCGGCGAAGGCCGGATCGGTGGGCCGCATCTTGGCAAGCAGCAGATCGGCAAAGCCGATGATGGGGGTCAAGACATTGTTGAAGTCGTGGGCGATGCCGGAGGCGAGCTGGCCAACGGCCTGCATCTTCTGGCTTTGCGCGAGCTGCACCTCGAGGGCTTTGTGTTCGGTCTTGTCGACGGCGAAGACGGTTGCCTTTTCGTCGCTGCCGCCGAGGCGCGAGAAGATGAACTGCACCGAGCGCGGCGTGTCGCCTGCGATGGTGGCATCAACACTGTGGCGGCTGGCCTCGCCGGCCATGGCCTGGGCCAGGCCTTCGGCCAAGGCGGTGCGCTCCGGACTTCGATTATGGCATCGGCCAGCGATGCGCCGCGCCGGACTTTTGGCGAGAGTTCGAGGAAGGCCGCATTGGCGTCGCGCAAGATGCCGGTGGAATCGACTTCGGCAATGCCGATGGGGGCCGCGGCGACAAACCGGGCCAACCTGGGTATGAGGCCTTCGCCGCCGCCCTGCAGCAGTGGCATCATGGCGCGCGGAATGACCAGCGAGCGCGACGGCTGGGCGCGCCCATCGCCGTCGAAATCAACGCGGTGGATGAGATGCACCGGGAACGGCTTGCCATCTTTTTCGCGCAGATCCATGTCGAAGGTTTCGGTGACGGAGCTTGCCGGCTTGGGCTCAACGCCCCCCAGAAGCAGGCTGCCGTCCTCGCCCACGACCGCGGCAAGGGCCAGCGCATCGCCGGACGATTGGGCGATGTCGAGGCCCAGCCAATCGGCCAGCGTTGCATTGATGTAATCAACCCTGCCATTGGGCAGCGCCGAGAAGAAGCCGGCCGGGGCATGGTCGAGATAGGTGATGATGAATTGCAGACGGGCAAATGCCTGCTCCTGGCGGGCGCGGTCCTTGCTGATGTCCTGCAGCGTCCACAATTTGTAGCCGGCTTCGCCACCGATGACGGCGGGCGCTATCTTGATGCGAAGCCAGACCGGTGCATCGGCGCGCGCGCCCGGCGCCGCCGATCCGGCGGCCACGCGGATTTCGCGGTCGGCGGATTTGCCCGCATCCCCCGCCTGGGCCAGTTGATAGATGGGCTCGGCGAATTCGGGATAGCCAGCATAGAGCACATCCATGCCGACGAGACGTCCGGCACCGCCATCGGCGGCGAACTTGATGAAAGGACCGTTGGCGTAGATGGCGCGGCCCTTGGCATCGATCACCACCAGCGGATCGCCGATCGCATCGGCCAGGCTATCGAGAAATTCGCGCGGGCGCGAGGTTCCGCCGAAATGGACAAGGCCGGCGCCTGCCGCGAACAGCGAAAACAAACCGGCAAGGGCGGCGATTGCTCCCGGCAGCAGCAGCCACATGGGAGCGGCGGCGTGCAAGGAGTAGGCCGCAAATGCGATGGCAGCGGCGAGCCCTGCGGCAAGCCCAAGGGACAGCGCCAGCCTGCCGCCGCCCACCGGTCTTGCCGTCTCCGGCTGCGCGGGAGTTACCTTGTCGGTCATCTAGTGCCACCCCGAATCAGCGGCAGTATAGGCGATTTGCTCCGCTGAGGAATCCGTAACGGGCCCCACGGCTGATCGAATTCGCGGGACAACTTCAAGATTCAATTTTACTTTACAATATCGGCGCCATCGGGCCACACTCCCTGGCTCCCGCGCCCATGCGGGAAAAGACAATGTGGTTTGAATGGCTGCCGGCAAGGAATTTCGACAATGGATCTGATCAATCAGTACTCGAGCGTCATCATCTACGCGCTGGCGGTGGTTGCCGCTCTCATCATTACCCTGCTGATCTGGCGCGGCTTCAGCCAGCGGGTGCGCGGGCGGCGCGGCCAGCGGCTGGGGGTCAGCGAGTATCACGAACTCGATCAGTCGCGCCGGCTGGTATTGGTGCGCCGCGACAATGTGGAGCATCTGATCCTGATCGGCGGACCGGCCGATGTCGTGGTGGAAGCGGGGATTGGCGTGAGGCCGCAGCCGGGTTACGGGACGGGTGCGGGGAGCGAGCCCGATGCCGGGGTGCGGCCGATCCCCATGCGGCCGGTTCCGCGCCCGGCGGTTTTCGGCGATATGAAGCTGCCGCCGCTGCGCACGGTTGAGCGGTCCGATCCGCCGCTTGCGGAATTCGCGGATCGGGATCCCGACGAGCCGTAGAATGCAAAAAGCCCGGACAAGCCGGGCTTTTCGTTAGCGTCAGATGGTAGGCTCAGCCGGCGGCTGATAGACCTGCTTGCGCTCGGCCATGAAGCGGTCGAACTCGTCCTGATCCTTGGCGCGGCGCAGCTTGTCGACGAAGTCGCGGAAAGCCTTCTGCTCTTCATCGAGACGGCGGCGCTCTTCTTCAAGGCGCTTGAGGGCTTCGCGCTTGTAATCGTCGAAGGCGGCATTGCCGCTGTGGGCGTAGCCGTGGGTTCCGGCGCGCTGCCACATGGCGAAGTCGGGCTTCTTGAAGTCGCTCCACGGCGCCTTGGCTTCCGCAGCACCTCGCCACATCTCGCCGTTCTTCCATTTCAGGAAGAGCGCCAGAAGGCCAAGCGGCCAGAACACCACGAAGCCCGCCACCATGGCGGCAATTTCCCATACCGACCAGGGGTTACGCGACAACCGCCCGCAACATCCCGTACGGGCGCCGTCATTCATATTCTCGCTATAGGTACCTGACGCGGAAGCGTGCATGGTGCCTCTCCTCTCCAGTTGTTGACGAGAAAGAGATAGGGAGGACCTGGCGGACTTCAATGGGAAATCGGAGCGGCGGCTACGTGCGCTTGACGCCTGACCGGTTTTGGCTGAATCTTGGAATATGCTGCGATACGCCACAGTCGAAGGGGGATAACCGCGTGGATATTGCAGTTTGGCTTTCCGGTCTAGGGCTCGAGCGGTACACGGCGGCGTTCCTTGAGAACGATGTCGACGGCGATATGCTGGGACGATTGACCGGCGACGATCTCAAGGACATCGGTGTCGCCTCGCTCGGCCATCGCAAGAAGCTGCTCGACGCGATCACTGTCCTGAATGGAGCGGCCATCGCGCCCGCTCCACCGCCCGCGAGTGCTGCAAAGCAGCAGGACGCCGAGCGCCGCCAGCTCACCGTGATGTTCATCGACCTCGTCGGCTCGACGGCGCTTTCGGCCAAGCTCGATCCCGAAGACATGCGCGAGATCATCCGCCTCTATCAGAACACGGTGGCCGGCGAGATCACCCGGTTCGAGGGCCATGTCGCGAAATTCATGGGCGATGGCGTGCTCGCCTATTTCGGCTGGCCGAAGGCCCATGAGGACGAGGCCGAGCGGGCGGTGCGGGCGGGCCTCGCGGTGATGAAAGCGATGGGCCGGTTGCAAGCGCCCGCCGGAGCGGCCCTGCAGGCGCGGATCGGCATCGCCACCGGGCTGGTGGTCGTCGGCGACCTCGTCGGCGAGGGCGCGGCGCAGGAGGAGGCCGTGGTCGGCGACACGCCCAATCTCGCCGCACGCCTTCAGGGCGCGGCCGAGCCCGGCACGGTGGTCATCGCCGAGGCGACCCGCCGACTGCTCGGCGACGTGTTCGAGCTGCGCGACCTTGGAGCGCAGACCTTCAAGGGCATCCAGGGACCCACGGCAGCCTTTGCCGTGCTCGGCGAGCGCGCGCTCGAAAGCCGCTTCGCGGCGCGGCACGGCGGCGGCGTGGCGCCGATCGTCGGGCGCGACCAGGAACTCGGCCTGCTGCTGGAGCGCTGGCGGCAGGCCACGAGCGGCGAAGGCCAGGTGGTGCTGCTCACCGGCGAGGCCGGCATCGGCAAGTCGCGGATCACCGAAGCGCTGGTCGAGGCATCGGCAGGCGAGCCACACTTCCTGCTGCGCTACCAGTGCTCGCCCTATAACGCGGATTCCGCCCTCTACCCGGTCATCCAGCATCTCACCTTCGCGGCCGGCTTTGCCGCCGAAGACAGCACCGAGCGCCGGCTGGAGCGGCTCGAAGCGCTTCTTGCCCGGGGCAGCGACGACATCGGCGAGGCAGCACCCCTGATGGCGGCGCTCTTGGGCATCGACGGCGAGGCGCGCTATGGCGCGCTGACGCTGACGCCGCAGCAGCGCCGCAACCGCACCCTCGCCGTCCTGATCGATCAGCTCGCCGGCCTGGCCCAACGAAAACCCGTGCTGTGGGTGATCGAGGACGCGCACTGGATCGATCCCACCACATTGGAGCTGATCGAGCTGGCGCTGGATCGCGTGCAGGGCGCCCGCGTTCTCATGCTGATCACCGCGCGCCCGACCTTCGTTGCCTCCTTCGCCAGCCATCCGGTGGTGACGCGGCTGGCGCTCAACCGGCTGGCGCGCGCGGCGACCCAGGCCATCGTGCTCCGCATCACCCGCGGCAAGCGCCTGCCGGACGCCCTGCTCGACGAGATCGCCGCCAGGACCGACGGCGTGCCGCTGTTCGTCGAGGAGATGACCAAGGCGGTCATCGAATCCGGCGTGCTGCGCGAGGACGCCGACGCCTATCACCTCGACGGACCGTTGAGCGCGCTGGCGATCCCGACATCGCTGCACGACTCGCTGATGGCGCGCCTCGACCGCTTGCAGCCGGTGAAGGAGGTGGCGCAGACGGCCGCCGTCATCGGCCGCAGCTTCGACCATCGAACCATCGCAGCCCTTGCCGCCATGCCCGAGGCCGAACTCGCCGAAGCGATGCGCAAGCTGGTCGAGGCCGAGCTGGTGTTTCGCCGCGGCACGCCGCCCGATGCCAGCTACCTGTTCAAGCACGCCCTGGTCCGCGATGCCGCCTACGAGAGCCTGCTCAAGTCCAAGCGCATTGCCTTGCACGCCCGTTTGCTCGACGTCCTTGAGGCGTGGCGACGCGGCTCCCGAGGTCAAGGCACAGCACGCCGAGGCGGCGGGCCTCATCGAGCGCGCGCTGGACTATTGGGAGAAGGCCGGCACACAGGCCCTGGCGCGACCGGCCTACAAGGAGGCGATTGCGAGTTTTGAAAATGCCATCCGGCTGTGCCGCGCGGCTCGGCGAGGATCGGCAATGGAACGGCGGGAGCAGAACCTTCAGCTTCAATTGGGTCAGGCTCTGATCGCCAACCAGGGGTATCCAGGCGCCTGCAACGATGAAGGCATTCGAGCGTGCATTGGCGCTGGCGGACAGATCGGCGGATGTTTCGCTGCAACTCCCGGCGATATTCGGGCAGTGGGCAGGACAACACATAGCCGCCACGGGTTCGGCAGAACTCGCCCGGCGCTTTGCCGCGCTTGCCGAAACGCAACCCGACAGTGGTCCACGCCTTGTCGGGCTCCGCATGCTTGCCCTCGAAAGCTTCTTCGAGGGCCGTTTCGAAGAGTCACTCGCGATCGGCCAAAAGTCTCTCGATAGCTACGATGAAACGAACCATCGCGATCTCGCGCCATCGCTTTGGCCACGATCCGCGTGCTGCGGCTTTGAACTACAAGGCCTGGAACCTCTGGCATCTCGGTTTTCCCGATCAAGCCGCGCGAACGATCGAGGACAATCTGCGTTGGGCTGGCGAGCTCAACCATGCCAACACGACCGGGCTTGCCCTCTGCTATGGCGCGACGCTCGTCAACATCTGGCTGCGTCGGCCGGAACATGTGGAAAGGTCGGCGCGAGAAGCACTGCGGCTGTCCGAGGAAATGTCGCTCGCGCTGTGGCACGCCTGGGCTCAAATCCATCTGGGCTGGGCCCTGTCAAGCAAGGCGAGGTAACTGGCATTGACGAGATCGAGACTGGCTTGAAGGAGGCACATCAGATCGGTATCGGCCGGCTCAGGCCGTTCCATCTCATTCTCGCAGCCGAAGCCTACGCGCGCGCCGGCCGGCACCGCGAAGCCATGACAAGAATCGATTTGGCATTCGCGGCACTTTCCGAATGGTCATCATTCGTGTCTCCAGGCAGAGATGCACCGCAAGCGGGCGGCGCTCTTGCTCCGCGCCGATGCGGGCCAGCGGGAGGCAGCCGAGGCGGATCTCCGCCGCGCCCTGGAGATCGCCCGCAGCCAAGAATCGCCCGCGCTGCAACTGCGCGCCGCGCGCGACCTGGCGCGGCTCCTGGCCGAGCGGGGCGAGCGGCAGCAGGCTTTCGACCTCCTCGCCCCGATCCACGACTGGTTCGGGAAAGAACCGAAGGCTTCGACTTGCCGGACCTCAAGGAGTTCGAAAGTTCTTCTTGATGAATTGCGCCAGTAGAGCTTGATAGCTTTTGATTGGCTCAGTCCGCCCTCTCCTGTCCTCGGGCTTGACCCGAGGATGGGAGAGGGTGCCCGACAGGGCGGGTGAGGGCCTCTCTCCGCTTGGCGATTTCCGGATTTGTTGAGAGAAAGCGCCCTCATCCCCCTTCGGGACCTTCCCCCATCCCGGAAGTCCGGGACGGGGGAAGGCGCATATTGCAAAAATCCCCGCAGCAAGTGAGAGACTATTCGTGATTCCACCCAAATTCATCTCGCTCTAGGATAAGGCGACAGCGACCGCACATCGTGATACCGAATCCTATCTGCCGCTTCTCAAGGAGCTACCCATGCCCAAGCACAAGATCGCCATGTTGACCGCCGGGGGGCTGGCGCCCTGTTTGTCGTCCGCCGTCGGGGGGTTGATCGAGCGCTATACGGAGCGGGCGCCGGATGCGGAGATGATTGGCTATCTCGCCGGCTACAAGGGTTTGCTGCAGGGCCATTCGATGCCGGTGACGGCGGAGGTCAGGCGCGATGCCCATAAATTGCACCGGCATGGCGGAACGCCACTTGGCAACAGCCGGGTCAAGCTCACCAATGTGGCCGATTGCGTGAAACGCGGGCTGGTGAAAGAAGGCGAAGTCCCATTGGCGGTGGCTGCCAATCAGTTGGTGAAGGATGGCATCACCATTCTCCACACTATCGGCGGCGATGACACCAATACGACGGCGGCCGATCTGGCGGCCTATCTCGCCAAGAATGGCTATGGTCTCACGGTGGTTGGCCTGCCCAAGACCATCGACAATGACGTGATCCCCATCCGCCAGACATTGGGGGCGTTTACCGCCGCCGAACAGGGCGCCGTCTTTTTCGAGAATGTGGTCAATGAGCAGTCGACCTCGTCGCGGCAGCTGATCATTCACGAAGTGATGGGGCGCAATTGCGGATGGCTGACGGCGGCCACGGCCAGGGCCTGGCGCGAGCGGCTCAATAGTCTCGATTTCGTGCCGCAATTCAATCTGAGCAAACGGCACAAGGACATTGATGCGATTTACATTCCGGAGATGCCCATCGACCTTGCGGCGGAAGCCAAGCGCCTCAAGAAAGTGATGGATGAGAAAGACAGCGTCAGCATTTTCGTCAGCGAGGGCGCCGGGGTGGCCGATATCGTCGCCGAAATCGAAGCCCGGGGCGACAAGGTCGAACGCGATGCGTTCGGCCATGTGCGGCTCGACACGGTGAAAGTCGGCGACTGGTTCGGCAAGCAGTTCGGCAAGCAAATCGGCGCCGACAAGACGCTGGTGCAAAAGTCAGGCTATTTCGCCCGCTCGGCCGCCGCCAACGCCGCCGATCTCGAACTGATCCGGTCGATGGTGCGTGTTGCCGTCGATTGCGGACTGAAGGGCGTCTCCGGCGTCGTCGGTCATGACGAAGAGCGCGGCGATGAGCTGCGTGCCATCGAATTCAACCGCATCAAGGGCGGCAAGCATTTCGATCCCAAGACCAGGTGGTTTGCCGAGATGCTCAAGGGAGATAGGGCAAGCGCCTTAGCGCCCTATCAATTCCCCTCTCCTTCTCCGGCGGCGCGTGCTCATTCCGGGAGGCCTGCCTTGCGGTAGCCATCGACGAAATGATCGCGTGCTTCATCGTCACGGAACGGCTGAGTTGCAACCCAATGGCTGATTGTGAAGTGTGGGCTGGTGAGCAAGAACATATCAGCTTCGCGGCGCGCCTCCTCCAGCTGGCCGGCTTGCGCAAGACTTGCCGCCAGGAAGCGGCGCGACATGCTCCGGTAGGTTTCTTCACGTCTCAGTGTTTGAATTGCGGCTTGATATTGATGCGCCGCATACTGAGCCTGACCTAACAGCAAATAATACCAGCAATCGGGCCGCGGATTCAGCCGCAGCGCCTTTTCGATCAGTTCAATCGCAAAGAGCGGCTGGCTACCGAGCGAGGCTAGGTCCGATTGCCACGCCAGGGCCTCGGCATGATTTGGGTCGAGATGAACCGCCACGGCAAATTCCGCCTCGGATTCAGGCCAGCGCCGATCGTAAGCCAGGATGTAACCAAGCCACGAATGACATGCGGCGTCATTCTGATCGAGCGTCACAGCTTTTTCCGCTGTCTCAACTGCCAGGCGCCTGTTGGGCTCTTCCGGTTCGCCCCAATGGGTCCAACCGAGCCAGAAGTTCATGGACAGGAGCCGGTGGGCTTCTGCATACCGGGAATCGAGCCCGATTGCCTGTTGCAGCAGAAGTTTCGCCTCGCGCGACGCCTGCGGTGACTGTTCTGCCAGCCAGCGGGCGCGTAAGCAGAGATCATAGGCTTCCATGTTCTTTGGCCGGACGCGCGGCGCGGCAGGCGAAAGCCGCCCGATCGATGCATCGACGATCTTCGCGATCACTTCGTCCTGCACCGCAAAAATGTCCGCGAGGTCGCGGTCGAAACGCTCCGCCCAAAGATGATTGCCGCCGATCGCATCGATCAGTTGGACGTTGATACGCACCCGGCCGGCCGCACGCCTGGCGCTGCCTTCGAGCAGATAGCGCACGCCAAGATCGGAAGCGATCCGGCGGACATCCACGGACCTGCCCTTGTAGGCGAATGTCGAATTGCGCGCGATCACAAACAGTCCGGAATTTCGCGACAAGTCGGTGATCAGGTCCTCGGTCATCCCATCGGCGAAGAATTCGTGTTCGGGGTCGCTGCTCATGTTGGTGAACGGAAGCACGGCGATCGACGGCTTGCCGGGAAGGGTCAATACAGGCGCAGGTGGGGCGATCCCGCCCGGCCGCAGCATATAAACCCGTACGGCTGCGGCGATGTTCTTCAACGACTGTTCGCCAATGTCCTCGAACGGCAAGTCAAGCCGGTTGCCGATGTTGTCGCGCACCATGGCGGAGACGGCGATGCCTCCCGGCGGGGCCAGCCCCTCAAGCCTCGCCGCCACATTCACACCATCGCCAAAGACATCGTCCCCCTCGACGATCACATCGCCAAGATTGACCCCAATCCGGAGTTCGGCAATGCGGCTTCCGCCCATGCTGGCACTTCTTGCCGCCATGGCGCGCTGAATGTCCGCCGCGCAGGTAACCGCGTTTACGACGCTGGAGAATTCCACCAGCAGGCCGTCACCCGTAGTCTTGAACAATCTGCCTTTGTGTTCGCTGATCCTGGGATCGACCACTTCGGCGCGGAGCTCCCTTAGGGCCGCCAGGGTGCCGGATTCGTCCTCGCCCATGAGCTTGCTGTAGCCGACGACATCGGCGGCCAGGATGGCCGCAAGGCGGCGCTCAACCCGTTCTTCGGCCATGCACGCTCTTTCAATTAGTACCACCCGACACTAACAGTTTGCGGAACAAGCGGGCAAGGCTATCGACACAGGGAGCGCGCGCCATGCCTTTTCTGTCATTCGGGCGGGCGGCGTCCACCACATCACCGTAATCCCAGGGACCCGCGGCGCGGTAAGCCTGTTTGCGCCGATCACCGGCTGCCGGCGAGGATTACCCCTGCGGCACAAACGTCAACCAGGTGGCCCCGCCTCGTTATGCCGGCATCTCCACAAATCACTGACGATATACCCGGGATTTTCAACTTTAACCAGAAACATGGCTAATGGCCGGCGGGGGATTCCGCAGTGGCGCGCGGTCTTGCCATGTCGCGGCGTGACTGCCTTTTCCCCCGCGCTCTCTACCCAGCAAGCGCAAGCAACTTCCGGTAGCGCGGGTGGGCGCGGATGGCGTTGAAATCGGGATCGTTCTGAAACCACAGTTTCGCATCGCGCGCCACGTGGTGGATCCACACCTCGAGCAGATCGATGGCGCGGTCGCCCTCGCCCAACAGGGCGTAAGTGCAGGCGGCGTTGTAGCGCATGAGGTTGTCATCGGGATCGATGGCAAGGGCCCGCGACAGCCACTCCTTGGCCCGCTCGGGCTCGCCAAGAAAGGCCAATCCTACCGCGATCAACTGTGCTGGCCTGGAATTTTCCGGATGCAGCCGCAACACTTCCTCGGCCCGCTTCATGCCGATCCTTCCATATCTCTCGCCGTCCTCGCGGCGGCCGGCCGAAACCAGCGCCTGGGCCAGAAACAATGGCGACTCACAGTCGTCAGGCTGGATTTCCATGGCGCGCATGAACAGCGCAATTGCCGGCTCAAACGCGCCGATCGCCAGATAATAGCGGCCGAAATCGTAGTGCGCCGGGTAGGAATTGGGATCGAGCGCCAGGGCCTGTTCGAAAGCCGATTGCGCCTCGGCCCGGCGGTCGTCGACGTCGAAGGCGATGCCGCGCGCCACATGGGCGTCGGCCAGATTGGGGTCGATAGCCAGCGCCTTGCCGGCAATTGCCAGGATTTCATCGACGGAAATGTCGTCGCCATGAAACGATCTGAGATACGAGGCGCAGTTGGCCAGGCCGGCATAGGCGCGGGCATAGTTGGGATCGAGTTCGATGGCCCTTGCAAACATCTGTCTGGCGCGCGTCAGTGACGACTTCGACCTCGCGCGGAAGAATTGCAGGCCATGCAAGTAGTTGGTGTAGGCCTCGACGTTGTTGGTGGTCGTCTGCTCGATCGTCTTCTTCTCCTTTGGCAGCAGCTTGACTTCAAGCTGCTCGACGATGGCCTTGGTGATCTCGTCCTGCACGGCGAAGATGTCGGTGAGGTCACGGTCATAGCGGTCGGCCCACAGGTGGCTGTCGCTTGCCCCCTCGATCAACTGCGCGGTGATGCGCACCCGGTTGCCGGCCTTGCGCACGCTGCCCTCGACCAAATACTTGACGCCCAGCTGCCTGGCGGTCTGCTGCAGGTTCTGGGCCTTGCCCTTCAGGGTGAACACCGTGTTGCGGCTCAGCACCTGCAGGCCGGAGACCTTCGAGAGATCGGTAATGATGTCCTCGGTGATGCCGTCGCTGAAGAATTCCTGTTCCGGATCGTTGCTCATGTTGGCAAAGGGCAGGACCGCCACCGAGGGCCTGGCTTGGCCGCTAGCGGGTGCCGCGCCCACCGCCGCCGGGGCGCCGCCGTAGTGGGCGGGATCAGCGGTGCCGATGAAATACACATGCACCGGTTGGGCGATGTTCTTCACGGTCTTCTCGCCCTGGTCGAGGAACTCGACATCCAGCTTGTTGCCGATCTGGTTGCGCGCCGCCGCCGAGCAGGCGATGCCGCCGGGTGCTGCCAGTCCCTCGAGCCTTGCCGCCATGTTGACGCCGTCGCCATAAAAATCGTCGCCCTCGACAATGAGATCGCCCACATTGATGCCGATGCGAAACGTGATGTGGCGGTCTTCCGGCACCCCGGCATTGCGTGGCGGCATGCCGCGCTGAATTTCCACGGCACAGCGCGCCGCATTGAGAACGCAGCCGAACTCGACCAGAAAGCCGTCGCCCATCACCTTGAATATACGGCCGTCATGCTTACCGACGGTGGGGTCGAAGAATTCGCGGCGATGCTGCCGCAGCGCGCCCATGGTGCGCTCCTCATTGGCCTCCATGAGCCGGCTGTAGCCAACCACATCGGCCGCCAGAATGGCCGCCAGCCGCCGCTCAACCCGTTCTTCGGCCATGCACGATCTTTCGGTCAGGAACATCCGACACTAACAGCTTGCGGAACAAGCGGGCAAGGCTATCGACATAGGGAGCGCGCGGTCCGCTATTTCGTCACTCCTGCGAAAGAGGTTGTGAAGAAATCGGCCATTCGCCAATCAGCGTGAACTGGCGGGAAAAGCTGGACCCCAGCTTTCGCTGGGGTGACGGAAAAAGTGAGGTAAATCAATCATATCCCCTAACCCCGTCTTGCCAGCGAAAGCTGGCATCCCGCTTCCTTTCAAACAAATCGGCGATCGCCCTAATTTCTTCACAGCCTCTTTCGCTGGCATGACGGGATAAGGGGATAAAGTTGATTTGCGGTAGCGTGCGGACGATTCTGCAAATTGGCTGAATGCGGGCGGACTGTTCGATGTAAATTGAATTTGCGCTACTCGATATCCTCAACCGCCTCATCGCCGCCCTTGATGCGGTGGGCGAGCGAGGCTTGGATGAAATCGTCGATGCCGCCGTCGAGCACGGTCGACGGACTGGTGCTGGTGTGGCCGGTGCGCAGGTCCTTCACCAGCTGATAGGGCTGCAGGACATAGGAGCGAATCTGGTGGCCCCAGCCGATGCCGGTCTTCTTGGCGTTGGCGGCGTCGATCTTTTCCTGCTGCTTCTGCAGCTCCAGCTCATAAAGCCTCGCCTTCAACATCTTGTAGGCGGTGGCTTTATTCTTGTGCTGGGAGCGTTCGGCCTGGCAGGCGACGATGATGCCGGTGGGAACGTGAGTGATGCGCACGGCCGAGTCGGTGGTGTTGACATGCTGGCCGCCGGCGCCGGAGGCGCGGTAGGTGTCGATCTTGCAATCGCTCTCGTTGATCTGGATGTCGATCTCGTCATCGACCACCGGGTAGGCCCAAACCGAGGCGAACGACGTGTGGCGCCTGGCGTTTGAATCATAGGGCGAGATGCGCACCAGGCGATGGACGCCCGATTCGGTTTTCAGCTTGCCATAGGCGTTGTGGCCCTTGATCAACAGCGTGCACGACTTGATGCCGGCTTCTTCGCCAGGGTGTTCGTCGAGAACTTCGACCTTGTAGCCGGACTGGTTGGCATAGCGGGTGTACATCCGCATCAGCATCAGGGCCCAGTCCTGGCTTTCGGTGCCGCCGGCGCCGGCATTGATCTGCATATAAGTGTCGTTGCCATCGGCTTCGCCCGAGAGCAGCGTTTCGAGCTCGCTCTCGGCGACCTCATGGCGAAGGGTCAACAGGGCCTTTTCGGCTTCGGTAACGATTGACTTGTCGCCTTCCTGCTCGCCCAGCTCGATCAGCTCGCGATTGTCTGAGATGGTCTGTTCAAGGCGAAGCACCGTCTTGATGCGGCTATCGAGGTCCTGGCGCTTGCGCATGACCTCCTGGGCCTTTTGCGGATCGGACCAAATGGAGGGATCTTCCGCCCTGGCGTTCAGTTCGGCCAGGCGTTTTTGGGCTGCATCCCAGTCAAAGATGCCTCCTTAGCAGTCCGATGGACTGCTGCATTTCATCGACAATGTTGGTGATCTCGGCGCGCATGATTCTGTGTTCTCTGGGTTCCGGAAGGGCTGTTCAATAGAGGCCGCCGCCACCCGCCGTCAACCCGCCTGCATCGCCTTCCCCGGGCTGCTGGGCTGGCGGCACCAGCACAACGCCACCGCCGGAGATTGCGGCCGCGGTACTGCCTTCGCCGATGACCTTGGTCGCATTTGGCGGCTCGTCGCCCGGTTTGAATGCTTCGAGGATCACGCCTTCCTGGCCGAAGATGGCGCGGGTGCCGGTCTTTGCGTGGATCGGCATCAGCTCGATGGCACGGGGAACGCGGAACGGCGTCGCCGGCTTGTCGCGAAGGGCAAGCCGCATGAAGTCAGCGACGATGGGAGCCGCCAGTTCGCCGCCGGTGCGTTTCTTGCCCATGGGCTTGGGATTGTCGTAGCCGACATAGACACCAACGGTGAGATCGGGGGTGAAACCGATAAACCAGGCATCTTTCTCGTCGTTGGACGTGCCGGTCTTGCCGGCCACCGGCTTGCCAACGACCTGGAGCTTCTTGCCGGTGCCGCGGGCCACCACGCCTTCCATCATCGAGGTGATCTGGTAGGCGGTATAGGGATTCATCACCTGCTCGCGGACATCGAGCAACTCGGGCTCCGGCGCGTTGGGATCGTAAGCTTCGGCCATGCAGGCGCTGCAGTCGCGCTTGTCATGGCGGAAAATGGTGCGGCCAAAGCGATCCTGAACCCGGTCGATGAGAGTAGGCTCGACCTTCTTGCCGCCATTGTCGATCATGCTGTAGGCCGTGGTCATCTTGAGGAGTGTGGTCTCACCGGCGCCAAGCGCCATGGCGAGCTGGAGCGGCAACTTGCTGTAGATGCCGAGCCGCTGGGCCAGGTCGGCGATACGCACCATGCCGAGTTCATCGGCCAGGCGCACGGTCATCACGTTGCGCGACTGCTCGATGCCGCGGCGCAAGGTCGAGGGTCCATAGAACTTGTCCTGATAGTTCTTGGGCCGCCATATTTCGCCGTTGGACATTTTGAATTGGACAGGCGCATCGAGCACCACCGACGCGGGCGAATAGCCATTGTCGAGGGCTGCGGCATAGACGATGGGCTTGAACGACGAGCCTGGCTGGCGCATGGCCTGGACGGCGCGGTTGAACTGGCTCTTGCCATAGGAGAAGCCGCCGACCAGCGAGAGGACGCGGCCGGTATGGGGATCCATGGCGACCAGGGCGCCTTCGACATCGGGCATCTGCACAAGATGCCACTGGCTGGCATCCTTGCTGGGCGCAACATAGATCACGTCACCAACCGCCAGCACATCGCTTGCCGCTTTCACTTCCTCGCCGAGCTTGGTGCCATCGACATAGGTACGGGCCCACTGCAACAGAGCGAGGGGAACCAAGACTTTTTCACGCTCCGGCAATACAGCTCCATCGGGTCCGGTCTTCGGCTGCAAACCGGCAATTGCCTGTTGCTCGCTGACTTCGAGAACGACGGCAAGACGCCAGGGCGCCACGTCGTCCGGCACTTTTTTCTTGGCGATGGCAGCTCCCCATTCGGCGGAAACATCGACCTGCTCAAGGGGGCCGCGATAGCCGCGCTTGCGGTCGAAGGCGATAAGGCCGCGCGCCAGGGCCTGGCGGGCAAATATCTGCAGCTTGGGATCAAGCGTGGTGCGCACCGACAGGCCGCCTTTTTCCAGCTTGTCCTTGCCATAGAGCTCGATCAATTCGCGGCGCACTTCCTCGGCAAACGATTCCGCGGCAAACAGCTGGGCGCCGAACGGACGCGGATTGACCGTCAGCGGCTTGGCCATGGCCTGATCCTTGTCGGTCACTGAAATATAGCCGTTATCGAACATCTGGCCGATCACCCAATTGCGGCGTTCGACGGCACGGTCGTGCTGGCGGAAGGGATGATAGTTGTTGGGACCCTTGGGAAGGGCCGCGAGATAGGCCACTTCCTCGAGCGACAGCTCGTTCAGCGACTTGCCAAAGTAATTGAGCGATGCGGCCGCCACGCCATAGGAGTTGAGGCCGAGGAAAATTTCATTGAGATAGAGTTCGATAATCTGGTCCTTGCTGAAAGTCTGCTCGATGCGCTGGACCAGCAGCGCCTCCTTCAGCTTGCGGGTGAGCGAGCGCTCGTTGGACAGCAGGAAGTTCTTGGCGACCTGCTGGGTGATCGTCGAGGCGCCGACAATCTGGCCGCGGCCGTTGATCTTGACCTGCAAATAGCGGTAGGCGGCGACGGCGATGCCCTGCCAGTCGAGACCGCCGTGCTCAAAAAATGTCTTGTCCTCCGCCGAAATGAAGGCCTCGATAAGCTGCTTCGGCATCTGGTTGACGGGCACGAACAGCCGCCGCTGGTCGGCGTATTCCGCAAGCAGCGATCCGTCGGCGGCATGAATGCGGGTCATGACCGACGGTTCGTATTGGGCCAGCTGCTTGTAGTCGGGCAAGTCTTTGGAAATATCCCAGATGACATAGACCAGCCCGATAGAGGCGCCTACGAACAACATGAAACCTACGGTGAATAACCATCCGATAAAACGCAACATCAGGGGGACGTGGCTCCGCCAAGTGTCACACCAATAGTCTTTGAATGTGACTCATCTGAACGTCATCGTGCTCGCTGCAATCTCCCTCCCCCCTGTGGGGAGGGATTAAGGGTGGGGGTCGCTCCGAACCAACCGATCCTGCGTGTTGATACGTGAACGGCAGCCGCCGGAGCGACCCCCACCCCTGCCCCTCCCCACAAGGGGGAGGGAGAAAAACGGTCATCGACCACGACCGTTGGTGTTAGAGTTCCAGCCATTCGCGCAGATAGCACGCAAGGAAGCGAAATCGCTAGGCCGCGAATATGGCGGCAGTGGGCCGGGCGAGAAGAGGGCGGAATAACGCACAACGGGTCAATGCTCAAAGGCAATTGACCCGTTGGCCTTGTGAGACAACAATCGGTCTCGCTCTTACTGTCTCCGGCCGGCCCGCCGCACCCGCTCTACCAGAGCCTCCTCGCTGTTAACCGACAGCGGCAGGCGCAGGGCCCAGTCGAGGTCGCTCCGCACGACACCGATGTCGCGGAGCACCTTGTCGTCGAGGCTTGCTAAGCGGACAACCGCCCGGCGAGCCCGCCTGTTGGCGATGACCTCTTGCAGCGTCGCCCTGGCCTTCTTATACGTCGTGGTGGCGGCGGTCCGTCCCCGCTCGAAGCACAGTTCGCAGTCGGTTATGATGTCCAGCAGCAGCTGGTTGCCGGTCCGGTTGGTAATAAATGTCATCGGCGTCACTCCCATATATCGATGGGAGCATTACAGCCCGGCGCCGTGACCGGCGGCGGCAGTTATCCGTCAATGACCGGTGAAATCGCCGTCATTCGCCGCTAAAATGGCGGCACAGGTGAAGTGGCATGTGGCGAGTCCGATTTTTGGGGCAATTTGAGCTGAACGGGCCAGATGGCCGCATCGCGCTCTCCGGAAGCAAGCTCGCGGCGATCCTCGCCTATGTGGCACTGGCGAGAAAGCCCGTGTTGCGCGAGCAACTCGCCAGCTTGTTGTGGGGATCGCATTTCGAGGAACAGGCCCGGCAGAACTTGCGTCAAGCGTTGGTCAGGCTGCGCAAGGCGCTCGGTCACTCGACGCTGATTTCGAACGAGCACACGGTGGAACTCTCGCCGGCGGCTGTCGAGTGCGACGTACTGACCTTCGAGCGGCTTGTACGCGGAGGCACGGCGGATGATCTCCGCACGGCGGTCAGTCTCCTCGACGGCGAGCTGTTTGGCGGTATCGACGTGCGCGAGGCCGGTTGGGAAGACTGGCTGCGCCGAGGAGAAGCGGCGTATCGGCAAACTCGCCTGCGACGCCCTACTGCGGCTTGCCGCGATCGACCTCGACCAAGGCCGGGCGGGTGAGGCGTTGGCCCACGCCGAAGCCTGCATTGCTCGCGATTTCTTCCGCGAGGATGCACACCGGCTGGTGATTCTAGGCGATGGCCGCCCTCGGCCAACGAGCCGGGGCGGTGCGGCATTATCAGACGTTCGCCAGCCGTCTCAAGCAGGAGCTGAACACCGCGCCGGAAGCAGCGACCACGCAGGCGCTCGAGAAGGTGCGCAACCATCAGGGGGCTGAACCGCCCGCTTCCAGTGCCAGCCAGCGAAAGCCGTCGATCGCCGTCCTGCCATTCGCCAATCTCAGCGACGACCCGGAGCAGGAATATTTCGCCGACGGCATGGTCGAGGAAATCATCACGGCCCTGTCGCGGCTGCACTGGCTGTTCGTCATCGCCCGCAATTCGAGCTTCACCTACAAGGGCCGGGCCGTCGATGTGAACCAGGTCGGGCGCGAACTCGGGGTGCGCTACGTGCTCGAAGGCAGCGTGCGCAAGGCGGGCAACAGGGTGCGCATCACCGGCCAGCTCATCGATGCAACGACCGGCGCCATCTATGGGCGGACCGCTTCGAGGGCGAACTCGAGCGATATCTTCGATCTGCAGGACCGGGTGACGCGCAAGCGTCGTCGGGGCCATCGCGCCGCGCCTTGAGGATGCCGAGATCGAGCGCTCGAAGCGCAAGCCGACGGAAAGCCTCGACGCCTATGACTGCTATCTGCGCGGGCAAGGCGGCGCTGCACCGTGGGCGAAGGACGGCAACGAGGAAGCGCTTTCCTATTTCAAGCGCGCCATCGAGCTCGATCCCGAATTTTGCCGCAGCCTACGGCATGGCGGCGCGCTGCTACGTTATTCGCAAAGACGGGAGGATGGATGAACGAGCGCTCTGCCGAGGAGGCCGAAGCGCTGCGCCTGGCAGTCGAAGGCGGCGGAGCTTGGGCGCGAGGATGCGGTGGCGCTGGGGTGCGCCGGATTCACCCTGGCTTATGTGGGGGGACGGCATGACGACGGCGATGCGCTGAGTCGAGCGCGCCTTGCAGCTTGACCCCAACAACGCCTGGGGCTGGTTCTTCAGCGGCCTGGATCAAGATGGCAAGCGGCGAGACGGAAGAAGCGATCGAGCGCGCCAGCGGGCCTGCAGCTCAGTCCCAACGATCCCCATGCGCTCAGCATGCAATGGCCATCGCCGACGCTCATTTCTTCGCCGGCCGCTACGCCGAGGCGGTAAGCAAGTTGCGGAAACCGCGTCGCGGTCGCAACCTGATCGCTTTACCAAGTTCGCGGTCATCGCTGCGAGTTATGCGCAACTTGGAGAAATTGACAAAGCACGTCCCTTAATCGCGCGGCTGCTTGAACTTGAGCCGGGGATGAACCTGCGCAATCTGCGCCACCGCTTCCCGATCAAGCGCGATGAAGACTAGCGCGCTGGGAAGAGGGTCTCCAAGGCGGGACTGCCGCCATAGGGACCTTGACGGAAGACGGCAATCCCGGCGAAGCGAGGGCGGCTTCGCCGGGATAATTGGCGCCGAGGGACGTTAGGAGCGCCAGAGGGATTTCAGCGCTTCGCGCTCAAGGTCGGCGCGCTGGACGCCGATATCTCTCAGCTGATAGTCGGATAGCCCAAGCAGGTAATTCATTTCGCGGCGCGCCTTGAAGCGCTTCATGAAGTCCTGGCGAAGCTCACGGGAAGGTGATTGGCGATCACATGGTCATTATACTCTCCTCTTAGGTTCCAGCAGTGATTTCTGCTGTAAAATCAATGTTTGATGGTCATAATATGCTTAATTGAAGGGCTCGTGACAAACGAGTAATTCACACTTTTTCTGTGAGTGCAAACTCACATATACTCGAACCTCGTCATGAACCGCCTTCCACCCCTTTCAACACTGCGAAGCTTTGAGGCAGCGGCCAGGCTTTTGAGCTTCTCCAAGGCCGCCGACGAACTGCATGTGACGCATGGCGCGGTGAGCCGGGCCATCCACAATCTCGAGGATTATCTGGGGGTCAAACTGTTCCAGCGCAAAACGCGGGCCGTTGAGCTGACGCCATCAGGGGCTGCCTATGCGATCGCGGTGCGCGATACACTCGACCGGCTGGCGGCGGCGACGGCGGCGATCGCCCGCCAGCATTCCCAGACGGTGCTCAATGTCAGCACGCTCGATTCATTCGTTTCGAAATGGCTCTTGCCCAGGCTTTACCGGTTCCGCGAAAAGCATCCGGACATCGACATCAGGCTTTCGACCACCACTAAGCTGGCGGATTTCGTGAACGACGGCATCGATATCGCCATCCGCTACGGGCTCGGGCGCTATCCCGGCCTCACGGCGGAACTCCTGATGCGGGAGGAGCTAGCGCCGGTCTGCAGCCCCGCCCTGCTGGAAGGCGCGCATCCGCTCAAGAGCCCCGCAGACCTCCAATACCACACGCTCATCCATGACGATTTCCAGATCGACTGGACCATGTGGCTCAGCAGTGCGGGCGTTAAAGGGGTGGACGCGCACCGGGGCCCCCGCTTCGAATCCTCGGTGCACGCAGTACAGGCCGCGGTGCAGGGCGAAGGCGTGGTGCTCGGCAGAAGCGCTCTGGTTGCCGACGATCTCAAGGCGGGAAGGCTGGTCAAGCCCTTCACGCTGAGTCTTATCCTCGGACCTCGCCTACTACGTCGTCTATCCGGCGTCGTCGGCGCAGCTTCCGAAAATACGGGCGTTCAGGGAATGGCTATTCGAAGAATGCGCGCAGCCGGAGGCGGGGCGGGGTGCGAGGTGAAAGGGAGCGAATTAAATGCACGTCATGTCTGGACGGCGCCCTGTTGGCAAGTGAGTTTTGCTAAGTGTGTGAGGCGTGTTGCGCAGGGTGCGGTCATGTCTCCGGCCTTTTGATGCGGTCTGGAGTGATGACCGCTGGCCCTGATGAGGTACGCGCCAGCCAGTCCCAATCACCGTATCGCGTTTTTGCTTCGCCTGACAGTGCAACGGGTTTTCCGGCTGTTCGCGCCACTTGCGCTTCTTGTCTCACATCATCGCGTGGTCACCCTGCCAATTTCGTAGCGGCCTCGGTTTTTGCTTATGCCGGCTTTGCCGCGCGCGCGGGATCGTAACCTTCGCCCGTTGCCATGATGGCCCAGGCGATGCGGGCCATCTTGTTGGCAAGCGCCACGGCCACAAGCTTGAACGGCTTCCTGCCGAGAAGTTTGCGCGCCCAATCGGCCAGCGGCGATTGGGTTTTGCCGGACTTGATGCGGTAGAGGGCGGCGTGCGCTCCCACCACCAGCAAGCGCCTGAGATCGCGGTTGCCCATCTTGGATATCTTGCCCAGCCTGGCCTTGCCGCCAGTCGAATGCTGCCGGGGCACGAGGCCGAGCCAGGCAGCAAACTCGCGCCCGCCGTTGAACGAGGCGGCATCGTTCACCGTGGCCGTGAGCACTGTGGCGATCAGCGTTCCAATGCCGGGAACGGTGGCGAGCTTTTGGCTCAATGCGTTGCAGCGGTGCAACTTGAGGATGGCCTTGTCGAGAGTGGCGATCTCATCGTTCAGTGCGAACAGCGCCGCCACCAGCGGGCGAAGGGCTGAGCCCATCGCATCCGGCAAGGCCTGGGCTTTCTCCTCGTGCATCACATGAGCGACGAGGCTTCGGACTTCATGCGGGCCTTTCGGGGCAACGATCCCCACCTCGCCGAAGTGGCCGCGCAGCGCGTTAAGCAGCTGGGTGCGCTGGCCGATCAGCAGGTCGCGCGACTTGAACAGCATCAGGACGCTTTGCTGCTCTACCGTCTTCACCGCAACAAACCGCATCTCCGGCTCGCGCACCGCACGCGCGATCGCCTGGGCATCGGCGGCATCGTTCTTCTGGCGCGGGCTGAATGCCTTGACCCTTTGTGCCGGGATCAACTTCACCTCGTGGCCGAGTTTGGCAAGCTCGCGCGCCCAATGATGCGCCGAGGCGCAGGCTTCAAGGCCAACTCGACAGGTTTCAAGCCCGGCGAAGAACGGCAGAACCTGCGACCGTTTCAACCCCTTCTTCAAAACCGTCTTGCCTTCCGCATCAAATCCGTGAACGGCAAAACTCGACTTTGCGATATCAAGCCCGATGGTGCTAATCTGCGTCATGGTGGATGGCTCCCTTGTGGATCTTCAACGGACCCATCTTGGCACATCAGATGCCGTTAGCGGGCGCCGTCCACCACATCACCGTAATTTCTAGAGCGGCGCTTGATGTCCCATTCGTCGTTTGCGGCATTGTGCGCCGGAAAGCCCATGGCGGTCCGGTAGAGATCGCCGTACAGTCCATCGATCATCCAGTTCATGACGTTCCTCCCTATCATTGTGGGAAGATCAAACACCGAAGGCGTGACCGGGCGCCGCAATCACCCATGAATCAGTTGTGAATTGCCCGTGACTTGGCGTTAAATCGCCGACACGGATGAGATATGTGCTGCAACCTCAAGGCAGGGGTCAATTGCCGCGCTGGGCGACTTCGGTGGCGAAGTAGCCGTCGATGGCGCGGGCCATGGCGGAGGCTACCTTGTTGCGCCATGCGAGGGAGCTGAGCTGGGCTTCGTCGTGCTTGCTGGAGAGATATCCCAGTTCGACGAGGACAGAGGGAACATCAGGGGCTTTCAGGACGACGAAACCGGCCGAGCGCAGGGGCTTGCCGGTGAAGCCGGTCACCGAATTCATTTCCTTCACGGCCTTGCGGGCAAAGAACATGGAATGGTTCTTCGATTCGCGCTGCACGAGGTCGATGAGGATGTCGGTCACCTCCTCGCTTTCGGCGCCCAAATCGATGCCGCCGATGATGTCGGCGCGGTTTTCCTTCTGGGCCAGCGCTTCGGCTTCCTTGTCGGAGGCCTTTTCGGATAGCGTATAGATGGTGGCGCCGCGGGCTTCCTGGCCTTTGACCGTATCGGCATGAATGGCGATGAAGAGGTCGGCCTCGTTCTCGCGGGCAATGTGGAGGCGCTCGCGCAGGGTCACGAACCTGTCGTCCGAGCGGGTCATCAGCACGTCATACTGGCCGGATTTCAGCAGGATATCGCGGAGGCTCATGCCAAAGGCGAGGACCACGTCCTTTTCCCGGGTGCGCTTGACGCCGACGGCGCCCGGATCGATGCCGCCGTGACCGGGATCGATGACGATAAGTCTGCGGGCCTTGGGCTTGGGCGCTGCTTCGGCAGGCTTTTCGGCAGCGGCCACAGCCGCCGTATTGACCGGCTCCTCGGCGCGGTAGGTCTTGAGGAAGGCTTCCTCGCTGGTCTCGACCAGGTCGACGACGATGCGGGCGGGCTGGCCCGCCTGGGGCTCGACCAGGAAGGATTTCTCGATCAGAACCGGGCCGGTCACATCCATCACGATGCGCGATCGCCCGGCCTCGACCTGGCCGTAGCGGTATTCGGAAATCAGACCACGGGTCTTTTGGCCCGAGCCCGGCGGCAGCTTGAAGCTGACATCGGGCATGTCGATGATGACCCGGTAGGGCTGCGGCAGGACATAGACGGTGTAACTGACGGTGCCCGAGAGGTCGGCCACGAAACGGGTGCGGGTCTCGTCACCCCCTACCCTGGCGCCGGTGGCGGAGATTTCAGCCGTAGCGGCCGGCAGGCTCAGCAACAGGCCAAGGACGAGCGCCAGCACGACCCGAATCGCCCCCGTGCCGCCGCTCCTCGTGCCTGAAAAACCCATGGGTTCCGGTGTCCACCAGTGACTCGCAGGTCAAACTAGGGATGCATCGTTAACCATTGGTTTCCTTTTGGGGACTTTGCCGGCGGCAGATTGGCCGTTGTCAGAACCACCGCTTTGCGCCAATTGTTGCGGCATGACCCCCTGCAACATATGCGGAAGCAAGCAGTTCTTGCCGGGACCCTTTGGCCGGCTGAGCGTTGCCGGAATGCCGCCGCGCTGTGCTGGTTGCGGTTCGCTGGAGCGCCACCGCATCATGCGTGCTCTTATCGACGCGATGGGCGAGCGTCAGCGTTTTGCCGGCTACCGGCTCATCCGCTTCAGCCCAGACCCCATCGTCGATGATTCATGGTTCGCCAGCGCGGAGACGTCCATTTACGAGGGTGAGAATTCCCTCGATATCCAGTCGATTGCCCGGCCCGACCAATCCTATGACGTGGTCATCTGCTCGCATGTCCTCGAGCATGTGAAGGACGACGAACGGGCCATCCGCGAGCTGGTTCGCATCCTGTCGCCCCAGGGTTTTCTCATCCTCGCAATGCCGCGCCCCCTGGCGGGAGAGGCGACCGAGGACTGGGGTTTCGCCGATCCTGACAAGAACCTGCACTACCGCGGCTATGGGCGTGACTTCGATCAACGTCTCAAGGCGATTGTGTCGCCAGTGCGGATGTTTGCCGTCGAGCGGCAAGACCCGGTGACGGCTGACGCCAAGCGGTTTCATCTTCTCACCAAATCCGATTTCTGGAGCGGCCGCGTGGCGGAGGCGGGCTTGGCTGAGTGACGGCCAGTTGAACAATTGGGTGAAATCGGACCAAATTGGTTGCGTCTGGCTCAAAATGGGCTTGAATGGGCGGAGTTTCTGACGTACGCTTATCTGCGAGGATGTCAGCGGCTGCATCGCGTTCGTTAGAGTCTTTCACCTCGAAGCCGCTGTCATCGTCCTTGCTAACCTAAGATAATAAATGGGAGGAACGACAGGATGCGCTACACTTTGCTAGGCACGGTTGCCGCCTTATCGCTTTTCGTTTGGGCTGCGCCGGTACAAGCCGAAGATTCAACCGATCCAATCAAGATCGTGACCAACAACTGGACAAGCCAGCTTGTCCTTTCGAATGTTGTCGGCCAACTCCTGCAAGCACAGGGGCTTAACGTCGAATACAAGTCTTCCGACACGCAATTGCAATTCACCGCCATCGCGTCGGGCGACATGGACTTCCAGGTGGAAGTCTGGGAAGGCTCGATGGGCGAGTCCTTCAACAAGTCGCTCACCAGCGGCGCCGTCGATCTGGGCAACCATGACGCGGTCACCCGGGAGGATTGGTGGTATCCGAGCTACATGAACGAGATGTGCCCGGGGCTGCCGGACTGGAAGGCGCTCGATGCCTGCGCCGCCAAGCTCGCCACCGCCGAGACCGGGGGCAAGGGCCGCTTCGTCGGTCCGCCAGCCGACTGGGGCAAGCACTATGCCGAGCGCATCCAGGCGCTCAAGATGAACTTCCAGGAAGTGGCCGTAGGCCAAGCGGCAACGCTGTGGGCCGAGTTGCAGGCCGCTTACGACCGCAAGGAACCGGTGGTGCTGTTCAATTGGACGCCGAATTTCATCGAAGCGAAATTCGAGGGCCAGTTCGTCGAATTCCCGACTTTCGAGCCGGCCTGCATGACCGATCCGAAGTGGGGTTCCAATCCGGATGCCGTTTTTGATTGCGGCGCACCGGCCAAGGGCTATCTCAAGAAACTCGGCTCCAAGCAGCTGGGCGAGAAGTGGCCAAAGGCCAATGCTATCCTGCAAAAGGTGAATTTCAGCAATCCGCAGATCGCCGCGGCTGCCGCGATGGTCGATGTCGATGGCATGACGCCGGAGGACGCCGCCAAGAAGTGGGTGGCCGACAACGAAGCAATCTGGAAGACCTGGGTACAGTAAACCTGGCAAATTCATTGGGCCGGGCGCAGCGGAAGCGTTGCGCCCGGCTTTTTTTCGCTTCAAAGTGAAAAGGGGACGTTCCGCCAAGAGAACGCCCCACGGGGAGTGCCATGGACAAGACGCCGAAAATTTCCTGCCGCAATTTGTGGAAGCTGTTCGGCTCGGATCCTGCTGGCTTTCTGGCCCGCCACAATGGTGCCCCTCGCGAGGAGGATCTCACGCGGGAAAAATATGTGGGCGCGGTGCGCGATGTCTCATTCGATGTCGCGGCCGGCGAAATTCTCATTGTCATGGGCCTGTCGGGCTCGGGAAAATCGACGCTGATCCGCGCCCTGACGCGGCTCAACGATCCGACCTCCGGTCAAATCCTCCTCGACGGCCGCGATCTTATGGCGGCGACAGCGGCCGAACTCATCGAGTTGCGCCGTCACAAAATGGGAATGGTGTTCCAGCATTTTGGCCTGCTGCCACATCGCAACGTATTGTCCAACGTTGCCTTTCCGCTGGAAGTGAGCGGAACTTCGCGCGACGAACGCGAAAACCGGGCGCGCGAAATGATCAAGCTGGTGGGCCTCGAAGGCCGCGAGAGTTACTTCCCGCGCGAGCTATCCGGCGGCCAGCAGCAGCGCGTCGGTATTGCCCGTTCCCTCGCGGTCGGTCCGGAAGTGTGGTTTCTCGACGAGCCGTTCTCCGCTCTCGATCCCTTGATCCGCCGCGAAATGCAGGATGAGTTCCTGCGCCTGCAGAAGCTCCTGAAGAAAACCATCGTGTTCATCACCCATGATTTCGACGAGGCCGTGCGGCTGGCCGACCGCATCGGCATCATGAAGGATGGCCGGCTAGTGCAGCTTGCCACGCCGGAGCATATGGTGGCAGCTCCCGCCGACGACTATGTGCGCGCTTTCACCCGACACGCGCCGCGCGACCGCATTCTGACGCTCGGCACCATTGCCGGTAAAATCAAAGTCAAAACAAGCGGCGAGCCACTCAGGGCATCCGTCAAGATCGGCGAGGCCGCCGCCCAGGTGCTGTCCTCGGATCGCGCCATTGCGCTCGTTGACGACAGGGGCCGCCCGGCCGGCGCCGTCACTCGCGAGGCGATGATTGCTGCGCTGTTTCCGGATCGGAGCACATGAGCGAGGCGGCACTTCCGGCTCCGGCGCGAAGGCGGCCCGCTGCGCTGCCACCCCTGGCAAGTTTGGCCGGGTTCATCGCCGCAAGCCTCGTTCTGGCATATTTCATTCCGGCGCTCGACAAGTGGCCGGCCGAATGGGTGCTTCCCACCCGCGCTTGGGTCACGGATTTCTTCGCCTGGTTCGCCGCCGCCGCAAAGCCGCTGACCCGGGCCATTTCCTGGCTGCTGGCACAGCCTCTCGCCCTGGTCGAGGCCCTGCTCTATCGCGGCATATTGGCGTGGAAATGGCCGCCATTGCCGTGGCCTGCCATAGTGGCGGGCACGGCCATACTGGGTCACTGGGCCGGTGGGCGTCGGCTGGCAATTTTTGCCGGGCTTTGCGCCTTCTACCTCGCCATTTTCGGACTGTGGCCCGACGCCATGCAGACGCTGGCCATCGTTCTGGTCACCGTGCCGCTGGCCGCAGCCGTTGGCCTGGCGCTCGGCATCTGGGCTACACGCAAGCCCCGCGCCGAAAAAATATTGAACGCCGTCTTCGACGTCATGCAGGCGACGCCGCACATGGCCTATCTCGGGCCGGTCGTCGTGCTGTTCGGTTTCGGGCAAGTGCCCGCCATGCTGGCAACGCTGGGATTTGCCGTGCCGCCAATGGCGCGCTGCACCATTCTTGGCATCCGGACGGTGCCTTCCGATATACTGGAAGCGGGGCGCATGTCGGGCTGCACGCCGCGCCAACTCCTGTGGAAAGTCGAATTGCCGGCGGCCCAGCGCACATTGTTGCTCGGACTCAATCAGGTGGTGATGCAGACTTTGGCCATGGCGGTTATCGCCTCGCTGGTCGGCGCCTCGGGGCTTGGCCAGAAATTGCTGTTCTCGCTGCAGCAGCTGCAAATCGGCAAAGCCGTTGAGCAGGGCATTGCCATAACTCTCATCGCCATCGTGCTCGACCGCATGACCCAGGCCTATATGCACCGCTTCCCGCCGCGTTTCGCGCCGGGAACGCCATGGCATCGGCGGCATCGCCATCTGGTCATTTTTCTGGCGTCGCTGATCCTGGCGGTCGCGGCGGCACGTTTGGTTCCGGCGCTTGCGGTACTGCCCAGGGAACTGACGTTGTCCTTTGGCGGGCCGATCAACGACGTGGTGCGCTGGGTATCGAAAAACCTATTTGCCTATGTCAAGCCGGTGCGTGACGGCATCACCATCTGGATGTTGTTGCCGATGCGTGATTTCTATCTGTGGCTACCGTGGCCCGCGGTGATTGGCGCGCTGGCGCTGACCGGCTGGCACTTGGGCGGCGTCCGCCTTGCTCTCGTTCCCATTTGCCTCTTCGGTTTGCTGCTGCTCTCGGGATTCTGGGTGCAGCTGATGTTGACCATCTATCTCGTCACCGGCTGCACCATCCTGTCGATTCTGATCGGCGTGCCGCTTGGCATCTGGTCGTCGCGCAACCCAACGGTGGCGCGCGTCATCATGGCGGTGTGCGATACGCTGCAGACGTTTCCAAGTTTCATCTATCTCATTCCGGTGATCATGCTGTTCCAGACCAGCGATCTGTCCAACGTCATCGCCATGCTGTTCTATGCCACGGTGCCGGCGGTGCGTTACACCTATCTCGGCCTGATGCGGGTGCCGCCCGCCACCATCGAGGCGGCAATTTCATCGGGCACGACGCCGCGTCAGCGGCTGTGGAAGGTTGAAATGCCCATCGCCTTCCCGGAAATTCTCCTCGGCATCAACCAGACAATCATGATGGCGCTGGCCATGGTGGCAATCACGGCACTGATCGGTTCGCGCGATCTCGGCCAGGAAATCTACAAGGCGCTTCCCGGCGCCGACACCGGTCGCGGCCTGCTGGCCGGCCTCGGCATCGCCTTCATCGGCATCATCGCCGACAGGCTGATCGGCGCCTGGGCCAAACGGCGCAAGGCGGAACTGGGCATCGCGTGAAACTCCGCCTTCTAGCTGGGGCCTCCGTCTTGAGTTTCGTACTCGGCTCCTTGCACGCCTATAGTGTGCTACTTATTGCACTTGAGTCCTGGCTTGCAGCATCGCGCGCCGAAGTCAGCTTCGCCTATTCACTGGCGATTTTCAGTCTCGCCTGTGGCGTACTAATGGGCCCGTTTATTTTGTCAAGGTTCACACTCAGCCGAGCCGCGCTTGTCGCCGGAATGATCGCCTGTGGGGGCATTGTCTTGACGGCCATCTCTCAATCGGTTTCCGGTCTGGCTGTTGGATTTGGTCTGCTTTTCGGTTTCGGCAACGGACTTGGCTACAGCCTTTTCCTCACAAGCGCTGGCCGTTCGCTCTCCAAAATGCCTGGAACCGCCATTGGAATTGTCTCCGCCGTCTACAGCATCGGCAGCCTGTCCTTTGCGGTGCTTCTGGGTTTCTTCGTTGAGAGAATGGAGATCAATCGTCTGGTTTTCGCGTGGGCAGCCTGTGTCGCCACCGGCGCTGTGATCGCCACCGTGCTCATTCGCGGTGAAAGCGCAGAGGCCAAAACCGGCAAATCGTTGCGGGGACAGCAAGCCGCACCACTCATCATGCGCTACTGGATCATCTACGCATGTGGCGCGGCCGGCGCATTGATGGTCGCGGGCCACGCTGCCGGCATCGTCCAAAATGTGGAATTGACGGCAACATCGGCGGGTCCCACACTCTTTGCTGTCGGTAACATCGCCGGCTGCGTGGCCGCTGGTTTCCTTGTTGGAAAATTGAGTCCTGGACACAGTCTCGCGACAGCAGGCTTGATTTCCTTTGCCGCCTTTGTTGCTCTGGCAATGGGCATGTCCGCACCGGTTGTGCTGATGCTGCTAGCGGTTACGGGCTCGGCATATGGCGCCTTGCTCACCTTGATCCCGGCTCTGCTGGCGCGCCAGCTTGGCACCGGCGCCGGTGCAGCCGCATTTGGCTGGGTCTTCACAGCCTGGGGTGCGGCGGGACTATGCGCACCGTGGCTGGCGGGCGCTATTTTTGATGCAACCGGCGGCTACTCGTTGTCGATGGTTTTGGCAGCCCTACTGGCCGCAGTGGGAATTGCTGTGGCGTTGTCACTGCCAGAGGACCCATCAACAAGCACCGAAATGGCGGTGGGTTGAGCGTAGGATTTCAGACCCGTTCACCACCTCCCGACCATTCCCCTTGCAATGGCGGGGGGCGGCACTTAAAAGGGTCGAGTCTCCCTGGGGTCAGCGCCACGAATTGTGGCAACGAGCTGACAGGGGCGTCAAATTTCGCTTCAGGCGGGGATCCGGATACTTTGTGTAACCCCCCGGTGGCGGTGTGGCGTGGCCTCCTCGGTGGAGCCCGCTGGTTGAAGGTGGGAAGGTCCCGCCAAACATGAGTTGAACCGTTCCGGCCCCTTGGGCTGGGGCAAATGGAAATCGCGGGCATGACCCAAACGACGTTGAGAGCGCCCCTCGGCCACCGGTTCGGACCGGCGGCAGGGATGTCGCCGTCATTCAACATTGAAGGATACATGCCTTTTTCGCGCCGCATGGCCATGAGGCCCTCCCACGATCCCGGATCCGGAACGGAGACGGGAGCCGCCGAGCCGCCATGCCGCGCAGAGGATATGACATGGGCAGCAAAATGCTCATCGACGCCACCCACGCGGAAGAAACCCGCGTGGTCGTGGTGCGCGGTACAAGAATTGAAGAATTCGACTTCGAAAGCGCTGCCCGCCGTCAGCTAAAAGGCAATATCTATCTCGCCAAGGTCACGAGGGTAGAACCCTCGCTGCAGGCGGCCTTCATCGAATATGGCGGCAACCGCCACGGTTTTCTGGCGTTCTCGGAAATCCATCCGGACTATTACCAGATACCGGTGGCCGACCGCCAGGCCCTGCTGCGCGAGCAGGAGGAAGAAGACGCCGCCAATCATGACGACGATGATGACAATGGCCATGGCGGCCACGGCTCAAAAAGCCGGCGTGGGCGGCGCGAAGAGCCGCTCAATGCCGATGGGCAAGAGCCATCGCTCAGCGCTGCGCCGGACGACCGGCAGGAGCCGGACGGCGAGCCCGAGGGCGGCGGCAACAATGGCGACGAGGCAAATACTGCACCCGCCCCCCAGGTCGAGCACGGCATGCCCGGAGAGCTGGGCAACGGGGTCGAGGTTGTCGACGAGGATGCGGAAAGCCAGAAGGTTGAATCGGTCGGCGCCGAGGATGCCATGGAAGAGGTGCCGCAGCGCAAGCACCGCACGCCGCGGCGTCACTACAAGATCCAGGAAGTGATCAAGCGCCGCCAGATCATTCTGGTGCAGGTGGTCAAGGAAGAGCGTGGCAACAAGGGTGCGGCACTCACCACCTATCTGTCGCTGGCCGGGCGCTACTGCGTACTCATGCCCAATACCGCCCGCGGCGGCGGCATTTCGCGCAAGATCACCGACTCCGGCGACCGCCGCCGCCTCAAGGAAGTGGCGCGCGATATCGAAATTCCGCAAGGCATGGGCCTGATCGTGCGCACGGCGGGAGCCCAGCGCACCAAGACCGAAATCAAGCGCGACTACGATTATCTCATCCGCATGTGGGAAAGCGTGCGCGACTTGACACTCTCATCGCAGGCCCCAGCGCTGGTCTACGAGGAAGGCAGCCTGATCAAACGGGCGATCCGCGATCTTTACACCAAGGATGTGGACGAAGTGCAAGTCGAAGGCGAGGCCGCCTATCGTGAAGCCAAGGACTTCATGAAGATGCTGATGCCGAGCCACGCCAAGAACGTGAAGCTCTACAAGGACACGCGGCCCCTGTTCTCGCGCCACCAGGTGGAAAGCCAGCTTGACAGCCTCTATTCGCCGACGGTGACGCTGCCGTCTGGCGGCTACATGGTGATGAACCAGACGGAAGCGCTGGTGTCGGTCGATATCAACTCGGGCAAGGCGACGCGCGAGCACAATATCGAAGATACCGCGCTCAAGACCAATCTCGAAGCTTCCGATGAAATTGCCCGCCAACTCAGGCTGCGCGATCTCGCCGGTCTGGTGGTCATCGATTTCATCGACATGGAAGAAAACCGCAACAACCGGTCGGTGGAGCGGCGCCTCAAGGAAGCGCTGAAACATGACCGGGCGCGCATCCAGGTGGGCCGCATCAGCCATTTCGGCCTGCTCGAGATGTCGCGCCAGCGGTTGCGGCCGGGGCTGCTCGAAGGCTCTTCGCGCACCTGCCCGCATTGCGAGGGCCGCGGCATCGTGCGCTCGGTGTCTTCCTGTGGGCTATCGGTTCTGCGCGCCATCGAAGAACATCTGATTGCCCGCAAGGCCGAGAATCTCACGGTCAAGTGCCACCGGGAAGTCGCCTCCTACATTCTCAACGAGAAGCGCGACAATCTGCTGTCGATCGAGACGGCCTATGGCATTTCGATCTTCATCGTCACCAGCGACGAGGTGAAGGGATCGCAGGCGGTTATCGAGCGCGCCAGCGAACGCAATATTCCGCCGCGCAAAGTGACGGGTGCGCCGGTGCGCATGGATACCGCGCATCAGGAGGAAGAAGAGGACGAGGCCGAGGAACCTGTGGCCGAAGCGGCCGAAGGCGGAGATGAGGCCGCAGAGGCCTCGCCCGCGGACGCAAAGCCGCAGCAGTTGAACGGCGAGGCGCATGACGATGGGCGCAAGCGCAGGCGGCGCGGCCGCAGGGGCGGACGCAATGGACGCGACCGCGACGATCAGCGGCCGCCGCGCGAACCGGGTGCGGTCATTCCCGGTACCGGCGAGCAGCCGGTCATTGCCGAAGCCGATGACGCCGCGCAGGCCACCGAAGAGCCGGCCGGTGTGCAAGAATCTGCGCCCAGCGATGAGGGTGAAGCCCGCGACAGTGGTGCGCGCCGCGGCAGGCGTGACCGCTGGGGCCGCGGCCGCGATCGCAAAAAGAGTGGCGAGGCGGAGGCCACCCGTGCCGCGGAAGCCGGCGGCGAACGTGACGAGCCGCAGGAGCGCCCCGTTGCTCCGCCGCCGCGTCCTGCCGTTGAGATCGTCATCCCGGAATTCATCCAGGAAGAGCAGGTTGCCAGGAAGTGGCAACCCCCGGCTCCGACGATTGCCCCGGTGGTAAGCGAACGCAAGTCCGGCTGGTGGAGCAAACGCTAGGGCAAATCCCTTTCGGCGAAGTGATTCCACTTCGCCGGGATACGCTCTAAGGCGCGAACTCATAAACGCACGCCACGCCCAAACACGGAAACTGGCTCGACCCCGGCCTTCGCTAGCCGAGCGCCGCGCGCACCATTGGCGCCACCTTGGTTCCCATCAGTTCAATCGCCTTCAACACCTGGGCATGCGGCATGGCGCCGATCGCCATCTGAATGAGAATGCGGTCATTACCAAACACCTTGTGCAAACCGATGATCTTCCCTGCCACCTCCTCCGGATGCCCGAGAACGAGATGGCCATTGGGTCCGCACGAGGCCTCGAATTGCCCCCTCGTCTGTGGCGGCCAGCCGCGCTCGCGGCCGATGCGGGTCATGACTTCAGCGTGAGGCGGAAAGAAAATATCCTTGGCGGCCTCAGTCGTATCGGCCACAAAGCCATGCATGTTGAGGCTGAGTTTCGCAGGCTCGCGCCCCGCCCGCCCTGCCGTGTCGCGATAGAGATCGTAGAACGGGGCGAAGCGCGAAGGGTCGCCGCCGATAATCGCTAGCGCCATGGGAAGCCCAAGTGTTGCCGCCCGCACCACCGACTGCGGCGTGCCGCCCACCGCGATCCACACCGGCAGCGGGTTCTGGACGGGACGCGGATAGATCCCCGGCTTCGCACCGGCACGAATTTCAAGCAACTGCCCGAGCTTTTCAGCGAACAGTCTGTCGTAGTCCGCGAGGTCATAGCCGAACAGCGGAAAGGACTCGATGAACGATCCCCGCCCCGCCATGATCTCGGCGCGCCCATTCGACAATCCATCCAGCATGGCGAATTGCTGGAACACCCGCACCGGATCATCCGAGCTCAGCACCGTCACGGCGCTGGTCAGCCTGATCCGTTTCGTCCGCGAAGCCCCCGCCGCCAGCGCAACAGCCGGCGCCGACACAGAGTAATCAGGCCGGTGATGCTCGCCCACCCCAAACACATCGAGCCCCACCAGATCGGCAAGTTCGATCTCCTCGACGAGCTGCCTGAGCCTGAGCCCCGCGTCCCCACCGGGCGCAATGTCGGCGAATGTATAGAGTCCGATTTCCAAGGTGTGTCCCTCTTGTTGGTTCGGGCTCTATATGTAGCAGTAACAATTACATTTCAAGTGTGTCATATTCTTGATGCTATCACTTTATGCTTGCAACTTCGGATTTGCTAGCATATAATGCAATCGTGAACAATCGGCAGCGCAAGACATTTGAAGCTGTTTTCAGGGAGCCCGCACCCGCTACGATTGCCTGGAATGACATCGAGTCACTGCTGCTCGCGGTTGGCTGTGAGCTGCGCGAAGGCTCCGGTTCGCGAGTTCGGTTCATGCTTCGCGGCCGCGTGTTGGCCGTGCATAGACCCCATCCGCAAAAGGAGGCCAAGCAGTATCTTGTCCGTGATGTGAGGGAGTTTCTTAGTAGCTTCGGAGTGAAACCATGATGAATGTGATGAAGTATAAGGGCTATAGCGCCAGCATTGTTTTTTCGCCCGAAGACGATTGCCTCGTCGGCCACCTCTTGAATGTCAACGACATCGTGAGCTTCCACGGATCGTCTGTAAAGCAAATGAAGGCCGCGTTCAGGGAAGCCGTGGACGACTATCTTGCGGCTTGCAAGGAATTCGGCAAGAACCCCGATAAGCCCTTCTCCGGCAAAGTCATGTTCCGCATCGCCCCCGAAACCCACGCCCGCGCCGCCCTTGCCGCGCAGCTGCGCGGTGTTAGTCTTAATCAGTGGGCGGAGGAAGTTTTGGCGGAGGCGGCTGAGATGACAAAATCCCGTGATACAAACTAAATCATATCCGGCATTTGGCGGATCAATCGACTTCAAATCAAATCGGCATCAGATATGAGCAACTCGGCAAATAGTGAAACAGCTGAAATCAGAAAACAAGATCACTCTTTCCAACATTGCAAACTGAACAAAGCGTCTGGAGATTTTCGGATACCGTTTCACCGCCTTTTGTCCAGGGAACGACATGATCAACATGGAGTACCACACAGGGATCTTTGGCGGGGCTTGAACCGCACATTTGGCAGATGCAGCTGTCACGTACTAAGACTGCTGCGCGCAGACGCCAATTGATCTTCTTCGGGGGCCACTTCGCGGGCGATCTCTTCGAGATGCTTCTGCATGGCCTCGCTGTCGGCGCGCGGCATGACGAGGGCGGCGCCAGCGCCGCGGGCGGCGCAAACGGCGCCGAAGAGATAGGCATTCTCGTAGCGCTGGTCCTTCGGCTGGCGTGGACGCGAGCCCTTCTTGGCCCACTGAGTAGACCTGGCCGGTGTTAGGGCACATCCGCATCTCGTCTTGAAACCACACTTCGAGGGCGGTGCCCGATGCGAGCTTGCTCAGGGTCTCGGCGGCCAGCTAGAGGAAGTTTTTTTAAATGCCGCGATGGCTTCGGGCTTCTGGCCAGGGGTGCCGCGGCCTGGCGCTGATATGGGAAAATCCCAGCTTCTTCAGAACGCGCCCGAGGGTGACGCGCGAGACGTCCACGCCCGACCGGTCGCTCAACACCCGCTTCAGATCGATGCAGCGCCAGCGCACGACACCGTCGGTATCGATATCGGGTCCGGCCTCCACGAGAGGGCACCCCGCTTCGCATCCTGCATTAGCCCCGTTCTCAAAATATGCAACTCCTCCATTTATATACTCGATGAAGGCAGTGAACCCATGCGCCACTGTAGTCCAATGATGCTTGACCAGGTGGGCTACAAGCCGGCTTTGGCCGATGATCTGGCGTGGAGCAGACGCTGGCGGGGCAGCAAACTCGAACGCCAGCCGGCCCTGCGCGACCACGTTCTGCAACATCTTGCTATGGGATGGTCGCCCGAACAGGTCGCCTGCCTGCTGACGCGCGACAAGGTTAGCCCGCGTGTCAGCGACGAGTACATTTATGGTTTTATCGATGCCCAGATCGCACGAACAAAAGATTACAGCTGGTGCCTCTACCTGCGCCAGGGCAAGTCACAGCGCGGCTGGGGGCGGCGCAAAATGGCTCAGACCCAACGCACCAAAGACCGCTTTTCATATGTAAAAGAGCGAATGTTTCCAGTCGAACTTCGCAATTTCTGATCCAAATGGTTGGCGGCCGATCGACTGCATCCCCGGAAATCCGGCGCCTGCGTCCTCGTTGCCATCGAACGCGCCACACTCTTCATGCACTTGCAATATTTTGTCGGTGACACATGGCAAACCGGCTGCAAGTCAGCGCCTTATTCCAAGTGCCAAATTTACGGAGCACCGTAGTTGCACCAAATTGACCGTACTGGTCATAGGTAATCTTGGTGACAGTTGGCGCGGCAACCTTGGTTGCAACCCGCTGCAAATCATCAACTAACTCGCTCTCCGAGATGTCTCGCCTACGTAGCTTTAGTTCAAATAGGGGCATCAATTTTCAACATCATTAATATCAATATCTACATTCTCACATGGACATCGTATCTACCGTAAATCCGGCGGCATTGCCTCATCCTTTAACATGGCAATTGCGTCTTCTAGGCTCATCGCCTTCTGATCCTGCGAGCCGAGCCTTCGCATATTCACCGCGCCTTCTTCCATCTCGCGCTTGCCCACCACCAGGATCACCGGCACCTTCTGCACCGAGTGTTCACGCACCTTGTAGTTGATCTTCTCATTGCGGAGATCGGCGGCGGCGCGGAGCCCCGCCTTGCGCAGCAGGTCGCGCACCTTGACGGCATAGTCGTCGCCGTCCGAAGTGATCGTCGCCACCACCACCTGGGTGGGCGCAAGCCACAGCGGGAAGTGGCCGGCATAGTTCTCGATTACAATGCCGAGCCAGCGTTCGAGCGAGCCGACAATGGCGCGGTGCACCATCACCGGTTGTTTCTTCTCGCCGTCGGCGCCGATATAGAATGCCCCGAAGCGCTCCGGCAGATTGAAGTCCACCTGCGTGGTGCCGCACTGCCATTCGCGCCCGATGGCATCGCGCAGCGTGTACTCGAACTTGGGGCCATAGAACGTGCCCTCGCCCTCGTTGATGCCGGTCTTGATCCGCCCGCCCGACTCGGCCGCCATCTTGACCAGCACCTTCTTCAGAATATTTTCGGCGTGATCCCACATGGCATCGCTGCCCACCCGCTTCTCCGGCCGTGTCGCCAGCTTGACCACGACCTCCTCAAAGCCAAAGTCGCGGTAGACCGCCATCATCAGGTCGTTGATCTTGAGGCATTCGTCTTCGAGCTGCTCTTCGGTGCAGAAGATATGGGCATCGTCCTGGGTGAAGCCGCGCACCCGCATCAGGCCGTGAAGCGCCCCCGATGGCTCATAGCGGTGAACGCTGCCGAATTCCGCAAGCCGTACCGGCAGATCGCGGTAACTCTTGAGTCCGTGCTTGAATATCTGCACATGCCCCGGACAGTTCATCGGCTTGAGTGCGAACACCCGTTGTTCGGCGTTTTCGTCTTGCGGGTTCATGAAGGCATGGGCCGACTTGGTGGCGAACATGTTTTCCTGATACCAACCCCAGTGGCCAGACGTTTCCCACAATGACTTGTCAAGCAACTGCGGCGCATTGACCTCGTCATAGCCCAGCGCGTTGAGTTTGCGCCGCATATAGGCGATGAGCTGCTGGAACATGGTCCAGCCCTTGGCGTGCCAGAACACGACGCCCGGCCCCTCGTCCTGGAAATGAAACAAATCCATCTCGCGGCCAAGCTTGCGGTGATCGCGTTTCTCCGCCTCTTCAAGCGCCGTCACATAGGCCTGCAAATCCTTGTCGTTGGCCCAGGCCGTGCCATAGATGCGGGTCAGCATCGGGTTCTTGGCGTCGCCCCGCCAATAGGCGCCGGCCACCTTCATCAGCTTGAAGGCAGAGCCAATCTTGCCCGTCGACGTCATATGCGGGCCACGGCACAGATCGATCCACCCGCCCTGGTCGTAGAACTTGATGTCCTCGTTACCCGGAATGGTATCGACAAGTTCGACCTTGAACATCTCGCCCTTGTCGCGGAAGAATTTCTTGGCCTCCTCGCGTGTCTTCACCGTCTTGCTGAACGGCCTGTCGCGCCCGATGATTTCGCGCATCTTCTTTTCGATCGCCGGAAAATCCTCCGGCGTGAACGGCTCGTTGCGGGAAAAATCGTAATAGAAGCCGTTCTCGATCACCGGCCCGATGGTCACCTGGGTTCCCGGAAACAGCTCCTGCACCGCCTCGGCCAGCACATGGGCGCAATCATGGCGGATGAGTTCGAGCGCCTCATCGTCGTCACGCGTGAGAATTCTTACGCTGGCATTGCCGCTGATCGGGTCGGCCAGGTCAACCAGCGTGCCGTTGACCACCGCGGCCACCGCCTTCTTCTCCAGCGATTTTGAAATCGACGCCGCAACCGCGGCGGCGGACGTTCCGGCTTCAACGCTGCGCTCCGCGCCGTCCGGAAAGGTCAGTGTGATCATGTTAGCCTCCTGCTCACTCCCGCCAACTCATGCGGGTAAGCCAAATCAATGCTTTGCTAGCAACCGGCGCGCCTTATGGACGGAGGGCCAAGCGAGGTCAAGCGCCCTTCAGCCGATTCGCCGGCCAGCGTCCGGCTTCCGGCGGCACCGGCGTTAACCAGCGGCTGCTAAGGGCCAAAAGCCACAAATCAAAGGCGTTTTGCGGTAATTTCGTCCAAGAATTAACCTCCATTAACCATTCCGCTAACCACTCGTTAACCTTAACGCTTCATGATCGCCCGGAACGACAACGCAACTCTTGGTTCTGGGTCCACTTATGAAGAAGCTTCTGCTCGGTCTTGCCTTCGCCACGACACTCGCCGTGCCGGTCTCCTTGGCCGCCGACTTGGAACCGCCCCCGCCGGTGGATATGCGGCCCGCGACCTATGACTGGTCCGGCGCCTATATCGGCGCTTTTGGCAATGTGGTCGCCGAAGACGGCCACTACGTTGCACGGGCACTCTGCGGCTGCCCGAGCGATCCTGAAATGGACGGCATCGGTTACGGCGCCGGCGTGCTTGCCGGCATCAACTATCAGGTCGACAATTTCGTCCTCGGCATCGAGGGCGACTGGGCCTTTGGCGGCCTGGTTGGCGACAACAGCGATCCGAGCGAACTGACCGAACTGAGTTTCGACAACATCGGCACGCTCCGCGCCCGCGCCGGCTTCGCCCAGGATTACACCCTGCTCTACCTAACCGGCGGCTTGGCGGTCGTCGACACCGAATTCAGCGGCGAGGTGGGGCCGATTGGCGCCAGCACGACCGAAAGCGATAACGCCTGGCTCTATGGTTGGACCATCGGCGGCGGCATCGAGCACGCATTTACCGACAGTTTGCATGCCCGCCTGGAATACCTCTGGGTCGGCCTGCCCGATCATACTTACGACTTGACCGCCGGCACGGTCGACCAAGTCTTCGGCGATATTCATATGGTGCGCGCGGGCCTGACCTATAACTTTAGTTGGTGAGCCCCTACTCCTGCAGCGGTCAGGGGCCCTTAGGGGCCCCTTTCCTTTTGCGCCATGCTGGACCCTGATAATGCTCCGGCACCGGATCGAAACCATCGCCTCCCCACGGGTGGCAGCGTGAAATCCGCGAAATCGCCAGCAGCGAACCCCGCCACGCCCCATGCCTGTCGATTGCCTCGCGCGAATAGTCGGAACAGGTCGGCAAATAGCGGCAGCGCCGCCCTACAAGTGCGGATAGTGTCAGCTGGTAAAGCCGGATAAGACCGATCAGGATGGTTTTCATGGAACCCTGCAAATTCATATAGTGTGAGCCATGCCCACGGCAAAGCCCAACATCCTGTTCGTCATGGCCGACCAGCTGGCCGCCCGCTATCTGCCGTTCCACGGCCACCCGTTAGTCAAGACACCCCACCTCTCGCGCCTTGCCGCCGAAGGCGTGGTGTTCGACAATTGCTATTCCTCAAGCCCCCTCTGCGCGCCCGCCCGCGCGACAGTGATGAACGGCCTCCTCCCATCGCGCACCGGCGTCTACGACAACGCCGCCGAGTTCGCCTCGTCGATTCCCACCTGGGCCCACTATCTCCGCCTCGCCGGCTACAAGACCTGCCTCTCGGGGAAAATGCACTTCGTCGGCCCCGACCAGCTCCACGGCCTCGAGGAGCGCCTCACCACCGACATCTATCCCGCCGACTTCGGCTGGACGCCGGACTGGCGGCTGAAACAGGAGCGCATCGACTGGTGGTACCACAACATGACCAGCGTGCTGCAGCCCGGCATCGCCGAGATCACCAACCAGCTGGAATATGACGACGAGGTCGTCTTCCACGCCATCCGCAAGATCTACGACTATGCCCGCTTCGATAGCGAAACGCCGTTCTGCCTGATGGCCTCATTCACCCACCCCCATGACCCCTACGCGGCGCGGCGGAAATACTGGGAACTCTACGCCGATTCAGAAATCGACCTCCCCCGCGTGCCGCGCATGTCGCGCCGGGAGCTCGATCCCCACGGCCAGCGCCTCTATGACATGTCGGCCATGGACGACTACAGCGTAACCGAAGCCGATCTGCGCGCCGCCCGCCATGGCTATTACGCCAACATCTCTTACATTGACGACCTCCTCGGCCAGATGATCGCGGCATTGGAGGCCACCGGCAAACTCGACAACACCGTCATCGTTTTCACCTCCGACCACGGCGATTTCCTCGGCGAGCGCGGGTTGTGGTACAAGATGTCATTCCTTGAGCCCTCCGCCCACGTGCCACTCGTCATCTGGTCGCCCAGGCATTTCGCCGCCCGCCGTGTGGCCGAGCCCGTTAGCCTCGCCGATCTTCTCCCCACCATCGCCGATATCGCCAACCGAGGGAGCACGAAACTGGCGCGCGCCGTTGACGGCCGCTCGCTTCATCCTCTTCTCGGCGGCGCCGCCGAGGATCCCCAAGCCACCTGCTGGGGCGAATATCTGGCCGAAGGCGCTATCGCCCCAATGTACATGCTGCGCCGGGGCCCGTGGAAATTCATCCACACCCCGAGCGATCCCGATCAGCTGTTCAATCTGCTCGATGATCCCGATGAGCTGAACAATCTCGCCCAAACCCATCCGCTGGCCCGGCAATTCCGCAGGGACGTCGAAACCAAATTCGACATTCCGCGCGTCCATGCCGAAGTGCTGCAAAGCCAGCAATCGCGCCACCTGATGTTCGAGGCATTGAAACGCGGCCACCATTTCCCCTGGGACTTCCAGCCGCTCCGCCAGGCTTCCGAACAATATACCCGCAACCACATGAGCGTCACCGACCGCGACCTGCAATCGAGATTTCCGCGGGCTCCCGATATCGCGGGCAAACGGCGTCAATGACCGGGATATTCGAAGCGGCCACCGCGGAGGACTACCGGGAGTTTGGGGTACTCATCCGCGAATACGCCGCCTGGCTGCTGCGCCGCCTCAAGGACGAGTCATGGTTCATGGAAGGCGTTCTCAAGCATCAGTCGCTGGATGAAGAACTGAAGAACTTGGCCCTCATCTATGGGCCGCCGAAGGGCAAGGTATTGCTTGCGAACTGTGACGGCGCGATTGCCGGCGGCGTCGCCTACCGCGAGCTTTCGCCAGGAATTTGCGAAATGAAACGCATGTATTTGCGCGATGCTTTTCGAGGAAAAGGCCTTGGCCGGAAGCTTTGCGAGGCGGTCATCATCTCCGCCCAAACCGCCGGCTACCGGCTCATGCGCCTCGACACCAGCCGCCGCCTGACCGGGGCGATCACCATGTACAAAACCTTCGGCTTCCACGACTGCGAGCCCTACCGCGCCTACCCGGAAGACCTGCTGCCGCATCTTCTGTTCATGGAGCTGCCGTTGGCGCGCGGCGATCATCGCATCGCCGAAACGCCGGGGTAGACTTGTTTCTTCCCGTCATGGCCGTCCCTGGGCCTGACCCGGGGATCGACACGGCCATCCTCGTTACTGGCCAGCTAGAAGATGCCCGGATCAAGTCCGGGCATGATGAGGGTTGAGGAGAAGCGGCAATTACAAATCACGGTGATGTGGTGAATGGCTCTTATGATGTTTTTCAACAGAACCGTCATGGCGCTTTTCGATGTCGAGAGCGGGCACCGTCCACCACATCAGCGCAATTCACCGTAATTCCGCAAGAGTGCAATATGGCGGCGGCACCGGTTGAAGGAATAACTTCGCCCCATGGGCGTAGACTCTAAAGGTCCCGCGACCGGGACCTATACAGAGGAGACGTCACATGAAGAAATTCGTTCTCGCCGCCGCCATGGTTGCCTTGTTCGCCGGCCCCGCCTTCGCCAGCCAGTGCCCGGGCATCATGGCAAAGATCGATGAAGCCATGAAAACGGCGACCGTCGATGACGCCACCAAAGCCCAGGTCATGGTGCTCTACGACAAGGGCAAGGCCGAACACGCCTCGGGCGACCACGCCGCTTCCGTGGCCGATCTAACCGAGGCGCTCAAGCTGCTCGGCATGTAGCCGGCAACCAGTCCCTATCCGAAAGGGCGGCCATGCCGCCCTTTCCTATTTGGCGGGATCGCGGGCGGCTCATAGACGCAGCGCTGCCAGGCCAAGTTAGAGGATTACGTCAGCAGTGCACTCAGACCAGATGCGCAATTTGGCTCGGAGAAACAAGTGACTCTGGAATGAAAGGACAAGCGGGAACTCCAGGCCTCCGAACCGATCCCGCCAGCTTCTCAAACCAAGACCTCATCCATCTGGCTGACCGCATCAACAACACGCCTCGAAAACGCCTTGGCTTCCAAACCCCAGCCGAGTTATTCCTACCGCAACTGAAACCGGTGCACTTCAAATGTGAATCCACCTCCCGGCTTTCGCCGGGATGACGGATTAGAGGGTTGAACGCCAGCGTTCAGTTCCCGCCGTGTTGGACCGGCCGCGAAATCGCCGGGAGCGATCCGTCCTTGACCAGATCGTGGGTCACCTCCTCGATGGCGCCGTGCAAGGTGTCGACCAGGAAATCGGCTTCCGCCATTGTGAGGGTGAGCGGCGGCGACATCACGTCGAGATGGCCGATAGGCCGCACCAGGAGGCCGCGCTGCTCGCACAGATTGGAAATGCGCTTCGAGATGTTGATCTCGTCGGGGAGATGCGCCTTGGTTGCCTTGTCGGCCACGTATTCCACGCACATCATCAGCCGCATTCCGCGCACATTGCCGACAAGGCGCAGGCGTTCAAGCTCGCGCAAGCGCTTTTCGAAATGATCGCCGACGTGGCGGACATGCTCCAACAGCCCCTCGCGCTCGATGATCTCGATGTTCTTGTTGGCGACGGCGCAGCACACCGGGTGTCCCGAATAGGTGAAGCCGTGAGCAAACCACACATCCGGTCCCGGCTGGCTGATCTCCTCATAGACTTCATCGCTGAAGATGGTGGCGCCGAGCGGCAGATAGCCGGAAGTGAGGCCCTTGGCGGAGACAATGATGTCGGGCTCGATGCCAAAGACATCCTTGCTGGCGAACCAGTGGCCGAGGCGGCCGAAGGCTGTCACCACCTCGTCGGCGATGAACAGGATGCCGTTGTCCTTGGCCACCTCCCACATCCTCCTGAGATAGCCCGCGGGCGGCGTCACCACCCCGCCCGAACCTTGGATCGGCTCGGCGATGAAGCAAGCGATGTTTTCCTTGCCCAGTTCTAGGATCTTCGCCTTGAACTCGTCGACGAGAAAGTCCGTGAACTGATCTTCGCTCATGCCGTCCGGCCGCCGGTAGGGATAGGGTGCCGACAGGTGATGGATGAAATCGGTGAGATAGTGGAATTCCGGCGTGCGGTCGCCATAGCGGTTGCCGATCGACATGGTGAGATAGGACGAGCCATGATAGGAGTTGTGCCGCGAGATGATGTGCTTGCGCGAATGCTCGCCACGGCGCGAATGATAGAAATGGGCAAGCCGCACCGCCGTGTCGTTGGCGCAGGAGCCCGATGTCGAAAACGCCACGTGATTGAGGCTGCCCGGTGCGATCCGCGCCAGATTGGCGGCCAGTTCGGCGGCCGGCGCCGTCGTCATGTCGACGAACGGATTGGCATAGGCGAGCTGCCGCGCCTGCTCCGCCATGGCCTCGGCCATTTCATTGCGGCCATAGCCGATGTTGACGCACCACATGCCGCCAAGCCCGTCGAGGTAGCGCTTGCCATTCACATCGGTGATGTGGCTGCCTTCGCCCTCGACGATGATGAGGGAACCCTCCTTCTTGAAGCTATCGAAGTGGGTCCACGGGTGCAGGAAGTGATCGTGGTCCTTCTGCCAGAGGTCCTGGGCATTGAAGCGGTTGCTAGCCTGCCGAAGCATGGTTCGTCCTCCAAATTGATTGAACGTCCAGTCAATACATTGTTCACCCACAATCCACAAGGGTGGCGGAGGCACGGGTGCCAGGCGACAGAGCTCAATGAGTCATGCTGGAGCCGGCTTCTCCATTCCTTCTCCCCAGCGGAGAGATGGAGGGGCCCAAGCGAAGCTTGGGAGGTTGAAGGGGCGAGACGCTGGCCGGCCATGCCGATCAATCGCTCCAGTGGAGCAATTGAAAGCGCCGAACGCCGCGAGCCCATGCGACGGCCGGTGGATGCTAGGCCCGAGGACGGGAGAGGGCGTATTTTCAACCATCTCCGTGCACGCAAGGGGAGGAAAAAGGTCATTTCTTGCGGCCGCTGGCATAATGGGCGAAGGGCCTATTGGCCGAGAGCCTCCCAACGCTCCTGGGCCTTCGCAATATTGGTAAGAGGGTCGCGCTGCCAATCGACCAGCCCTTCCTTATCGCCGTTCAAATAGAGCTTGCCGTCGACGATCGCCCACGCCTCCGGATCGGGTCTGACGAACATGCCATCGGCGATTGCGCCGGCACAAAAACCACCGAAGCGGGGCGCATAGGATTCAGGCTGTTTGGAGAACAAGTCGCGATGCGCAGCACTGGCGAACCGCCATTCGGCGCCCTGCCACTCGTACTTGAAATCCGGACTGCCCTTGGCCGGCTTTCCGTCAACGAAATAAGAGACAGTGTCATAGCCACGGATCGCCACATTGCCGGCATCGACGCTAACCCGCCGCCCGGAGCTTCCGCCAAGCGCTTGCCAGCCCAAGGGCAGACAAACCGCCAAGGCCGCCGTGACACTGGTGAGGATGAACTTCCGTCTGCAACTCGCCATTTCGAACCTCCACGGGGATGGATTGACTTACCATACTTGGCGCGGGCACGGTATAGTCCCAATCGCGGCTCCATCTTGAGATGGACGGCGTGCCGCGCGATGGCCCGGAGAGCCCTGGCGGATGGAAGATCGCTCGTCGAAAAGAAAGCTCGCGGCTATTCTGATCGCCGATGCCGCCGGGTTTTCACGGCGCATGGGGGAGGATGAGGAGCGTGCCTTGCGGGCGCTCAATGCCAGGCGCGAACTTATCCACCAGACGGTCGCCAAATATCACGGCCGGGTGTTCGGCGGCGCCGGGGATAGCGTGGTCGCCGAGTTTCCCAGCGCTGTCGATGCGCTGAAGACCGCGATCGAGATGCAAGGCGCCATCGGCGCGCTCAACGATGCCGCGCCGGAGGCCGATCGGATGCTGTTCCGCGTCGGCATCAATGTCGGCGACGTGATCGTCGAACGGCGCAACCTTTTCGGCGACGGCGTCAACGTTGCCGAGCGCCTGCAAACGCTCGCCGGACCGGGCGGCATCTGCATTTCCGGCAATGTCCATGAGCAGGTGCGCGACAAGCTGCGGCTTGACTACGCTGACCTTGGCGACCAGCAGTTGAAGAATATCGTCCACCCGGTGCGGGCATTCATCGTGGGCGGGCAAGGCGAAGAGGCAAAGCGATCCGGGCTGCGCGACAAGCCAGCATCGCCGCCGCGGCGATATCCAGCTTTCGCCGCGGCTATTCTGGCCATTGCGCTTCTGCTGGCGGGCGCCGCGTTCTATGGGGCGCCTTGGCAAAGGGCGGGAGTATCCGTGGCGGAGCTATCAGGGCCACCGACCATTGCCGTTCTGCCGTTCGTCAATCTGAGCGGCGATGCGGCGCAGGACTATTTCAGCGATGGGATTACCCAGGATGTCATCGCGGCACTTGGGCGGTTTTCCAATCTATCGGTGTTGGCCAGCAGCGCCACGGCCAAATTCAAGGGAAGCAACGCCGACCCGGATGAACTTCGCAAGAGGCTTGGCGCAAGGTACGTCGTGGTCGGCAGTGTGCGCCGTGGCGGCAACCGGGTGCGCGTAACCGCCGACCTCACCGACACCAGCAAGAACCTCCATCTGTGGTCGCGCCAACTCGACCGTGACCTGACCGACATCTTCGCCATCCAGGACGAGATCACCCGCGATATCGTCGGCGCACTGGCGATCAAGCTGTCGCGAATCGAGCAAGAGCGCGCCTTCGCCAAAGGAACCGAGAAACTTGACGCGTATGACTACTTTCTGCGTGGGCGCGCCAAATTGGCGATTGGCACGCGGGCGGAAAACCTCGCGGCGCGCGCCTTGTTTGAGAAGGCAATTGCGATCGACCCCCACTATGCGACCGCCATGGTGTGGCTGGGGCAGACCTATCTGAATCGAGGTGTTATCGGGGTGGACCGAATTCACCGGCAACGCACTTGATCGGGCGGAGGAGTTCGGCCGTCAAGCATTGACGATGTCGCCCGAGCTTGCCGAAGGCTATCAGCTTCTCGCGATCATCGAATTGGCGCGCGGGAAACATGACAACGCCATTGCCCAAGCAAGGCGCGCCGTCGAAATCAATCCGAGCGATGCTTACGGCCATGCGGCGCTGGGCAATGCGCTGATGTGGATCGGTGACGCCAATGGCGCCATCGCCGCCATTGAAAGGGCCAAGGTGTTCGATCCGACTTTGCAATGGGATTACGTCTCCCCCCTCGGGTTTGCCTATTATCTCGCCGGCCGATACGATGATGCCCTGGCCATTTTGGAGCCCATTGCAGAAAAGGGTTCCGATTACGCGATTTACGCGTTTCTTGCCGCGGCCCATGCCGAACTTGGACGCAGCGCCGAGGCTGAACTGGCGGCCAAGCAGGTGAAGCGTCTATGGCCATTCTTCGAAATCTCCGGCTTTATCAACCAATGGAAGGACGAGAAGTCGCGAAAACTCATCGCCGATGGCCTCGCCAAGGCAGGTCTCAAGTGACGCCGTGGCGTGCACCCCACTTGCCTTCCGATACTGGGCCTCCCAAGCCTCAAACTCGCCTCAATCGGGTCCGATGGAGGCGCAAAGGGTTGTCATGAATTCGCTGGCCTCATACTTGCGCAAGTTGTGCACGGCGCTGCTTGCCTTGGTGCTGGCGGCGGCGAGCGCTTTGGCGCAGTCGGCCAATCAAGGCATTCCGCTCATCCGCGATGCGGAAATCGAAGGGCTGATGCGGCTCTACACCAAACCGGTGTTCAAGGCGGCGGGGATCAATCCGGGCTCGGTTCGCGTCTATCTCATCAATGACCCCAGGATCAATGCCTTCGTGGCCGGGGGCCAGCGGATTTTCATCCATACCGGGCTTCTCATGCAGGCGAAGACGCCCAATGAAGTGATCGGCGTACTGGCCCACGAATCCGGGCATATCGCCGGCGGGCATCTGGCGCGGCTTGGCATCGAACTCGAACATGCCAGCGTCACCGCCATTGTCGGCACATTGATCGGGGTGGCCGCCATGATCGGAGGCGCCGCCGCCGGCCAGTCGAATACGGCCAAGGCCGGCCAGGGAATATTCCTGGGAACGCAAGGCCTGGCGCAGCGCAATGTTCTCTCCTACCAGCGCGCCATGGAGGCTTCCGCCGATCAGGCGGCGCTCAAGTTCCTGACCGGCTCCGGGCAGTCCGCCAAGGGCATGCTGACGCTGTTTAACAAGCTGGCCAATGAATTGATCGCCACCATCCAGAATGTCGATCCCTATGTGGTGTCGCATCCGATGCCGTTCGACCGCATCCGCAACCTCGAAGAGGCCGCCAAGAAGTCGCCCTATTTCGACAAGACCGATTCAGCCCAACTGGTGCTCCGCCACCAGCTGATGCAGGCGAAGCTCACGGGCTTTCTGGAGCGGCCGCAGAAGGTGTTCCAGAGATATCCCAAATCGGATGACTCGTTGCCGTCGCGCTATGCCAGGGCGATTGCGATGTTCAGACAGGGCGACACCAAGAACGCCGTGCCGATTATCGAAAGTCTCACCCGCGATCTGCCGCAGGATCCGTATTTCTGGGAGCTTCTGGGCCAGGCCCAGCTGGAGGGCGGGCAACCGGCCAAGGCCGTAGCGCCGCTGCGCAAGGCGGTGAAGATGCTGCCCGGCAATGGCCTCATTCAGATTCTGCTGGCCCAGGCGCTGATTGCCACCGAAAGCCGCGACAATAGCGAGGCAGCGCTCAAAATGCTGCGCCAGGCGCAGAAGTCCGAGTCCGATTTGCCCAGCCTTTTCAAATATATGGCCATGGCCTATGGGCAGCTTGGGGATGTCGGGCGGGCGGAACTGGCAACCGCCGAGGCGGCCTGGCGCACCGGCGACAAGACGCTGGCGGTGGAAAAGGCCAAGTCGGCCCAGGCGAAACTTAAGAGCGGCTCGCCCGAATGGGTGCGCGCTAACGACATTTTGAACTTTGCCACGCGAGAATAGGTCTCGCAAACATGGACCTGGCCTGCCTTATCGGGCAGAGTGGGGTTCCCACACGATGAGGACCACATGACTTCCCTGCTCCGCGCCGCCCTGGTTTCGGCCAGCCTACTTCTTCTGCCCGCTGGCGCCGTCGCGGCGGAATTCAACGATCAACAGCGCAAGGAGATTGGCGAGATCGTGCGCGAGTACCTTCTGCAGCATCCCGAAGTCATGCTGGAAGTCAGCCAGGAACTGGAAAAGCGGCAACAGGCGGACGAGGAGAAAAAGCGTAACGATGCGGTGATGTCGAACGCCGAGGAGATTTTCCGCCACAAGGGCGATCTGGTGGCCGGCAATCCCGCGGGCGATATCACCATGGTGGAGTTCTTCGATTACAATTGCAGCTGGTGCAAGAAGGGCCTGCCGGAAGTTCTGAGCCTGATCGAGGAAGACAAGAAATTGCGGCTGGTGATGAAGGAGTTCCCGATCTTCGGCGAGGACTCGGAGTACGCGGCGCGCGCGGCGCTGGCTTCCGCGGCGCAGGGGAAGTACTGGCAATTCCACGTCGCCCTGCTTGGCCATGAGGGCAAGCTCGGCAAGGCGGATGTGGACGCGGTCGCCGCGGCCCAGGGGCTCGATATGGCCAAGCTCAAGGCCGATATGGACAAGCCGGAGATCGTGGACCGAATCGCCCGCAACCAGAAGCTCGCCAAGGAGTTGGCCATCAACGGAACACCGGCCTTCATCATCGACCGCAAGGTTATTCCGGGATATCTGCCGAAGCGCGGATTGGCCAGTGCTATCGCCGAAATCCGCAACGAAGGCGGCTGCACGGTTTGCTGAGGGGCTGCGGCGTGGGTTACTGTTCTACTTCGGACACTCGATAGCTCATCACAGGGCACTCCACCATCAACTCCCATGAAGGGAGGTTGCGCCAGTTGAAGTCTCGCCAAGAAGTAACTCGGCGATCAGTCTATCGGTGAGTGCTATCCCCAACCCCACTAAAGTTGGGGGGATTGCCCAATCACCCCGCCTTTGTCTTTGCCCTGCCCCGCGTTGACATGCCTTTGTAGGCAGTTCAAGTGTTGGCCTTCGATTGGCCGGAACACGTTCATATGCGTAACAGCAATCAACACGACCCTAAGCCCACTTCCAACGACAACTCATCCGCCGTGGGGGATCGAGCTTGGGAACTTTCGGACATCTCAGAGCAGGCGCCGGGAATCTGGACAGTTGGTTAGGTGAAGTTTCTGCCTGATATTGGCCTCGGGAATCGAGGGCCGGACAGGAGAAACGATGACGAGACGAACGAGACGGAACCACTCAGGTGCCTTCAAGGCGAAAGTGGCGATGGCGGCGATCAAGGGCGACCGGACGCTGGCCGAACTGGCGCAGGCATTTGACGTGCATGCCAACCAGATCACGCAATGGCGGACGCGAACTGCTGGAGGGAGCGGCCAGCGTGTTTGATGGCCGCGCGCGCGACGCCAGCACGCGGCTCCCGACGTGAAGGCGCTGCATGCCAAGATCGGCGAGTTGACGCTGGAGAATGATTTTTTAGAAGGAGCGCTCATCAAGGCCGGCATGCTGAGCGCAAGGAGATGATCGACCGCGAGCATGGCTTGCCTGTGACCAAACAGGCCGAGGTTCTGAACATCAGCCGGGGCAGCGTTTACTATCTGCCCCGGCCTGTGCCGGAACGCGATCTCGAAGCTGATGCGGCGGATGGACGAGTTGCACATGGACTATCCGTTTGCGGGAGCGCGCATGCTGTGCGGGCTGTTGAACGGTGAAGGCCTCGCATGTGGGCCGCAAGCATGTCGCCACGCTGATGAAGAAGATGGGGATTTGCGCCCTTTATCGCAAACCCAAGACCTCGAAGCCCGAACCCGGCCACAAGATCTATCCCTATCTTCTGCGCCAGGTGAAGGTGGAGCGGCCCAACCAGGCCTGGGCCATGGACATCTCCTACATCCCGATGGCCAAGGGCTTTGTCTATCTGGCTGCGGTGATCGACTGGTTCACGCGCCGGGTTCTGGCGTGGCGGGTGTCGATCACCATGGAGACATCGTTCTGCGTTGAGGCATTGAAGAGGCTCTGGAAAAATATGGGGCGCCTTGACATCTTCAACACCGATCAGGGCAGCCAGTTCACGTCGGACGCCTTCACCGGCGTGCTGCTGAAACGCGGCATATGCCATCTCAATGGATGGCAAGGGCGCATGGCGCGACAATGTCTTTGTCGAACGGCTGTGGCGATCGGTCAAATACGAGGAGGTTTATCTCAAGGCCTATGCCTCCGTGGCCGAAGCACGCGACAGCCTTGCCCGCTACTTCACTTTCTACAACACAAGGAGACCACACCAGGCGCCTTGACGGGCGAACCCCCGATCAGGCTTACTTCACCCCGCTGCAGCTCCCGGCTGCGGCATAACCCATGGCAGAAACTTCACTTAAAAAACCGGGAAATCTGTTCAGATAAACGGGGCCAGCTCTCTCTTCTATCATAGGCCTGGTTGGAAGCGTTGCCCTGGCCCTATCGTTAGCCCGTGAATTGGGTGTCTTCTTTCAATTCGACCTTCAAATGCTAACACTTCTGAGTATTCAAGATATTCTAGCTAATGCGCTCAACAATGTGCCGCTTACAATTTTTTTTATTGGCCTTGGTCACTATCTACAGGCAATGAATTTCTCACCATTCAACGGCAAAGTCTCTGAGTTTTTTAATTCGTCTACAACGCCAAAATGGGATCTGTATTCTTTTCCGGTCTATGTTTTGGTGGCATTCCTTTTTTATAGCAATTGGCCAATCGCAGTCATGTTCAACATAGTGCTTTTTTGGGGAGCTTGGTCCACTTGGGTAGATAGAAAAAGCACGCCGATGAACGTCAACATTATAAGGGGAACGTCCTACGGGTTGATGTTGTTGTTGATGGCCTTTTTGGGGGGAGCTGGCATGCGTTGACGGGAGCTCAGCCAAACACGAGTTTGAGTATGAAATTTCATTGAGCGACGGTGAGAGAATTAAAGCTTACTTGTTGGCCTCTGGAGAAAGATTTGTTATAGTCAGGACTGACTCCAGTTCAGTTAGAGCTATCTCCCAAGGTGACATCAAACAGATTATACCAGAGTTCAGTAGCCGCGACTCTTGGATGGCTGGGCAGGCTGTGATTCTATCGCCTTCCGGTAGTTTGATTCGGGAGGACTGGGATGAGCGCTGCGATCAGGTTGCGGGAGGATTTCGGTGCGGCGGAGTTGCGGCGGCTGGCTTGCGGCACAAGAAACGCCAATCAATCGCGGCGTCTGTTGGCGCTGGCTGCGGTTTACGATGGCATGACGCGCGAGGATGCGGCGCGGATCGGCGGCACCCAGCGCCAGACGCTGCGGGACTGGGTCTGCCGGTTCAATGCGCATGGTCCCGATGGTCTCATCGACGCCAAGCTGCCGGGCCGCAAGCCGAAACTGTCGGTCGAACTGGAAAACGACCTGTGCCATCTGGTGGAGGCCGGACCCGATATCGATACCGACGGTGTCGTGCGCTGGCGCTGCATCGATCTGAAGCGGGTGTTGAGCGACCGGTCGGGCGTGGACGTCTCGCGCGTCACCCTCGGGCGGGTTCTGAAGAAGCTGGGATTTTCCCATATCAGCGCCAGGCCGCGGCACCCCGGCCAGAAGCCCGAAGCCATCGCGGCATTTAAAAAAACTTCCCCCAGCTGGCCGCCGAGACCCTGAGCAAGCTCGCATCGGGCACCGCCCTGGAAGTGTGGTTTCAAGACGAGATGCGGGTGGGCCAGAAGAACGGCCAGGTCTACCAGTGGGCCAAGAAGGGCTCGCGTCCACGCCAGCCGAAGGACCAGCGCTACGAGAATGCCTATCTCTTCGGCGCCGTTTGCGCCGCCCGCGGCGCTGGCGCCGCCCTCGTCATGCCGCGCGCCGACAGCGAGGCCATGCAGAAGCATCTCGAAGAGATCGCCCGCGAAGTCGCCCCCGGCGCCCACGCCATCGTCATTCTCGATCAAGCCGGCTGGCACACCACCGGCAAACTCAAAATCCCCGAAAACCTTACGCTCGCACCTCTGCCGCCCGCCTCGCCCGAACTCAACGCGCAAGAAAACGTCTGGCAATATCTGCGCCAGACCTATCTCTCAAACCGCGTCTTCGAAAGCTATGCCGCAATCCTCGATGCCTGCCAGCACGCATGGCGAAGGCTTCTCGCGGAAGACGGACGCATCAAATCCATCGCAACCCGAGCTTGGGTCGACATGGGTCTTTCCCAATGAACTCTGGTATTAGTCGACTAAATGTTGGTAAACCTGTGCCGCGCATCTTGTTATCACGTGCTTGGGTGTGGGTAACTTCTTGGTGGGCCCGCCCAATTTCTGAATATGGCCACCGCTAGCCTAATCTAATTCTTCTCATCCGAGTCGGTTGCTCACTCAGGTTCTGAACAGCCCTTGCCTTTTGTCCCGCATTAGCAATTCTGTATCCGCTGGCAATACCTGTGGTCAGGGCAAAATGATGCCAGCAGCAGAAGCTGCTGCCTTCACCATCTCCCAAGCGGCACCAAGCGATCCGAGGGTTTGCACCGTGATCGCCAATCCCCCGAGCAGCCCTTTGAGTTTTACGGAATTTGGTTTTGTCTTTTCGATCTCTGCCCGACAGTCGGCCACAACTTCAATCAGTGGTCGTTTAACCTCTTCGGGTTCGCTTGAGTTCTTCAATCGTTCGGATCAAGCCTTCCAGTGCAGTAGAGAGCTTCTGGACCTGCTGCATGTCCAGATAAAGAGTAAGCGAGGAATTTTCGTTACCAGCTACAACTACATTCTGGTTGCCCCTGATTGTAATTTTGTTTCCTTGAGGCTTGTGCTTTTCGCGTGCCACTTTTTCAGTTCCCATAGCGCTATTAACATTGTGACGAAGTATCTTTTCGAGTGCGTTGAATGTAAGTTGGGCATCATCATTGAGGCCCTTTAGACCAACTCCTGCTATCACGCGATCCATGTTGACCTGCTTCAACAGGTGTGTGAAGGATTTCTGAAGTGCATCTGTTGCGAGCCTTTCGGCTTGCGACTTGTCTTCTTGTGCCAAATCTGGAGCCGCCGTTAGCGACTTCGCAAGCTCCATTGATATTAGGCCGGATCGGCTACGCAGCTCCTTCTGCATCCTTTCATAGACCTCACCAATATATGCGCCAGACCTCAGCCGTCCAGCCGCTGCGAACTTTCCAGCTGTAGCCTTAATCTCCTCATTGAACTGCCGATCACTGAGCAGGAAATGAGCTTCGCATACCTTGATCCAGTCTTCTTTCCAACTCATGGTGATATCCGAATCGACAAGTCCACGCTTGTAACATCGTCGGCCCTACTCATTATGTCGATTATTCGGAGTAGGCGTTTCCGTTGTAGTTCAGCGCCCAAAACGCACCCACCTACAAGAGATTGCTACAAAGTTGGCTCCAAAGTTGGCTACAAAACTTGGGTCAAATTCCAACCTATGCTATTGAAATCGTTTAATAAAACAATGTGGTGCGGCCAAGAGGACTCGAACCTCCACGGTGTTACCCGCTAGCACCTCAAGCTAGTGCGTCTACCAATTCCGCCATGGCCGCATGCCATTTGCGTGAAGCGGCCCGCTGATTAACAGGCGCACCGCCATTAATCAACCCCTCCTCCAAAGCCAGTCCAGAGCCCCTATGGTTACTGAATTCCTAGCACATTACTGAGTATTTTCATCAACTTACGATGGCCTCCTGAACCTCATCTCAAAACCTCTTAGCTAGTATGGCCGGAATAAGAAAACGGATGGGGCGCGTCAAATGAAGATCAGAACCGCTATGGGGGCGGCACTTGTGGGAACACTCCTCGGCATATCGCTGGCAGAGGCCAACGGAACCGCCGGAGAAGCCCAGGAGAGAGAGCCCAGGAAACAGTTTGCGGCCGAATTTGGCAAGGCGCTGCCGCCCATTGGCTTTGTCAAGTTCTGTGCAAGGTCTCCGGCGGAATGCAAGGCAACCGACGGCAAGCCGGACAGGCTGGCCATGTCGCCGGAACGCTGGAACCTTCTGTACCAGGTCAACACCTATGTGAACGGCAAGATTGCGCCGGTGAGCGATCAGGATTTGTACGGCGAGCCGGAATACTGGGCCTATCCCACCGACGCCGGCGACTGCGAGGATTATCTGCTGCTCAAGCGGCGCTATCTCGCAGGCCTCGGGTTTCCGCTCGAAGCGCTGCTGATCACCGTCGTGCTTGACGAAAAGAACGAAGGCCATGCGGTGCTCACCGTCACCACCGATCAGGGCGATTACATTCTCGACAACCGGCGCAACGAAATCCTGCGCTGGAGCGACCTCGAATATACCTTCCTCAAGCGCCAGTCCTCGCGCGATCCGCGCGCCTGGGTGGCCCTGATGAAGGACCGGCCAATGGCCACCGGCTTTGTGTCCGGAGGCAACGCGGGAAAGTAGAAAAGAAAACAAAGTTAGGCCCGGTCGGCGTCCCCCCATCCCCCACCAGACCGGGTTCTAGGAGCCGGCACTGTCCCACCCAGTGCCGGCTCCGCCCATTTGGGCCGGCTCGCAACAAGCCCTATGCCGGTCCTTCGCTCGGGTTCGGGGCGTTCGCGTTGGCCAACCATGGCAAACTTGATTAGACTTACCCAGCAACCGGGGAGTGGAGAGGATGCGGGGCAAAGCATGGCTACTGGCGGCACTGGCATGGCTCGTCATGGCTGGCGCCGGCATGGCGGACATGGTCGAGAACATTTACCAGACTCGCACCATCGTCACCGGCGAGCGCGAGGAAACGCGAAACCCCGGCATCAGGATCTGCTTCATGGATGCCCTGGTCAAAGTCTCGGGCGACCGGCGGCTGCTCACTGACGCACAAGCGATGGAATTGGCTAAGGACGCCGTAGGTTTCGTCACCGGCTACACCACCCGCGACCGCATGTTCGGCAAACCCCTGAAAGACGAACAGGGCACCCGCGACCGGCCCTATGACCTCAATGTCGATTTTGATCCGGCAAAGCTCGATGCCGCACTGGCCGCCCTCGGCCGCAAGCCATGGGGCCCGCCGCGCCCCAAGTTGGTGATCTTCCTCGCCGTGAAGAACACGGCGCGCACCTACCTGCTGGCCGACGGCGCCGATCTCGGCAGCCTGCAGCGCGAAGCCTTCGCCGATGCCTCGGTGAAATACGGCGTGCCGCTGGCGTTCCCGGCGCAAGCTGCCTTTGACGCTGCGGGCCTCAGCTTCGACAACCTTGCCAGAGCGTCACCGGACACATACCAGGCGATCATTGGCACGGATGGCATCCCCCTGCGCGGCACCCTCATCTGGGACAACAAGGCCCTCGGCTGGATCGCCACCTGGCACCTCATGCACGAAGGCCGCGACCACACCTGGGGCATCAGGGGTGTAAACTTCGACTCAGCTTTCCGGGACGCGGTGAGCGGGGCCGCACAGGTTCTGTCGGGGAATGGCGAGCCGGGGTGAAGCCGGTCACCCCTCTCCCGGCCCTTCGCTTGCGCTCCGGGCGTTCGGCGCTCGAAAAGGTCCACTGGACCTTTTCGCCGGGCGGTGCCCGTCGCGCCTCTCCCGGCCCCTCGCCCGGCTCGGGGCGTTCGCGGCTCAAATCAGTCCACTGGACTGATTTGCCGGAGCTTCGCTCCGTCGCCGCTCACCCCTTGTTCTTGTAATAAACATCCAGGAATACAGCGAGCATCAGCACGACGCCCTTGATCACCTGCTGCCAGTCGATGCCGATGCCCATGATCGACATGCCGTTGTTCATGACGCCGATGATGAAGGCGCCGATCACCGCGCCCACCACCTTGCCGACACCGCCGGTCGTCGCCGCCCCGCCGATGAAGCAGGCGGCGATCACTTCCAGTTCGAAGCCGGCGCCCGCCTTGGGTGTCGCCACATTGAGGCGGGCCGCGAATACCAGGCCGGCGAGCGCCGCCAGCGCGCCCATGATCACGAAAATGAAAAATGTCAGCCGCTCGGTATTGATGCCGGAGAGCTTGGCGGCTTTCTCATTGCCGCCCATGGCATAGACCCTGCGGCCCATCGTGACGCGTGTGGTCAGGAACACGAACAATGCGATAAGCGCGAACATCACTACGAGAACATTGGGCAGGCCCTTGTAGCGCGCCATTAGGAAGGTGAAGCCGAGGAAGGCTACGGCGATCAAGAGGTTGCGCCCGTAGAAAATCAGATCGGGTTCTTCGGCAAGCCCATGGGCCTGCTGGTCGCGGCGCTCCCTGAAATTGAAATAGACGATGATGGCGGTGACAACCGCGCCGATCACCAGGGCAAGAAGGTTGAAAGGCGCGCCGAACAGCGCGCCACCGAAAATATCCGGCACATAACCGGAACTCAAGAGTTGGAAGGATTTTGGAAAGGGCCCAACCGAGGCCCCGCCCAGAACCGTAAGCGCCAGGCCCTTGAAGATCAGCATGCCGGCCAGCGTCACGATGAAGGCGGGAATCTTGTAGTAGGCGGTGAAATAGCCTTGCACGCCACCGATGAACGCGCCAAGCGCCAGGCAGATCGCAACCGAGGTGATGATATCGACTTTGTAACTCACCATCAGCACCGCGGCGACCGCCCCCACAAAGCCCGAAACCGAGCCCACCGACAAGTCGATATGGCCAGCCACGATCACCAGCAGCATGCCGAGCGCCATGATGACGATATAGCTGTTCTGCAAAATGAGATTGGTCATGTTGACGGGCTTGAACAGGGTTCCGTCGGTGGTGAACTGGAAGAACACCATGATCACCAAGAGCGACAGCAACAGCGCATAGTCGCGGATATTGGCCTTCACGAAACGCAGAAAATCCGGCTTGGCCTGGGCCTGGCTGGTCACGTCGCTCATGTCAGTTGTCCCATGATTTCATGATGGCCCGCATGATCTTTTCCTGGGTGGCCTCCTTGGCATTCATCTCGGCCACGAATTTCCCTTCGTTCATAACATAAATGCGGTCCGAGATGCCGAGCAGTTCCGCCATTTCCGAGGAAATGACGACCACCGCATCGCCCGCCTCGGCCAGCTTGTTGATGATGCCGTAGATTTCGTATTTGGCGCCGACATCGATACCGCGCGTCGGCTCGTCCAAAATGAGAATGTCGGGACCGGCAAACAGCCACTTGCTCAACACGACTTTCTGCTGGTTTCCGCCCGACAGGTTGACGGTGGTCTGGAACACCCCCGAGCAGCGGATCGCCAGATCGTTGCGGTACTTGTTGGCAACCGCCAGTTCTTTCGGCTCATCAATGACACTCCGGTTTGAGACGCCCGCAAGATTGGCCAGCGTCACATTGTGCTTGATATGGTCGATGAGCACGAGACCGTAGGTCTTGCGGTCCTCGGTGACATAGGCGAGGCCCGCATCCATAGCCTTGGGAATGGTGCTTACATCGGCGGATTTGCCGTGAATCTTCACTTCGCCGGTAATCTTCTGGCCATAGGCTCCGCCGAACAGCGACATGGCGAATTCCGTGCGGCCCGACCCCATCAACCCGGCAATGCCCACAACCTCGCCCTTACGGACATTCATGCTGATATTCTTGATCATCTGCCGGTCGGCGTGGAGCGGGTGGTAACAGCTCCAGTTGGTCACTTCAAAAATCGGCTCGCCGATCTTGGCGTTGCGCGGCGGGAAGCGGTCGGTGAGTTCGCGGCCCACCATGGCCTTGATGATGCGGTCTTCGCTGACCTTGGCGGTGTGGGTGTCGAGCGTGTCCACGGTCTTGCCGTCGCGGAGGATGGTAATGCGATCGGCGACTTTCAGCACTTCGTTGAGCTTGTGGGTAATCAGGATCGAGGAAATGCCTTGCGCCTTGAAGTCCCTGAGGAGAGCGAGAAGCGCATTCGAGTCAGTCTCGTTGAGGCTCGATGTCGGCTCATCGAGGATCAGCAGCTTGACTTTCTTGTTGAGCGCCTTGGCGATCTCGACAAGCTGCTGCTTGCCCGTGCCGATATTGGTGATCAGCGTGTTGGGATGTTCGCCGAGGCCGACCTTCTTCAACAAGTCCTTGGTGCGGGAAAACGCCTCGAACCAGTCGATCACGCCGTGTCTGGCGATTTCGTGGCCGAGGAAGATGTTCTCGGCGATCGACAACAATGGTACCAGCGCCAATTCCTGGTGGATGATGATGATGCCGGTTTTTTCGCTGTCGGCAATGGTGGTGAACTTCCGCTCGGCGCCTTCAAAGTGGATTTCGCCGTCATAGGTGCCCGCCGGATAGACGCCCGAGAGCACTTTCATCAGCGTCGATTTGCCAGCACCATTTTCGCCGACGACGGCATGGATTTCAGCGGGCATGACGCTCAGGTTAACGTCCGTCAGCGCCTTCACGCCCGGGAACGTCTTGGTGATGCCGCGCATCTCAAGGATCGGCTGCATGCCTATCCCGCTCTCCCCTAGCTGACCGGCAGGTTTGCCCTACTCTTTGTTCTTACACATTTGCGCAAAAAAACGGGCCCCGCAAGTTGAACTCGGGGGCCCGCGCAAGTGGATTGGCCTAATTGTTGATCTGGTCTGCCGTGTAATAGCCCGAGTCGACCAGCATCTTGGTGATGTCTTCCTTACCGACCGAGTACGGCGTCAGCAGGTAGGATGGAACGATTTTTACGCCATTGTTATAGGTCTTGGTGTCGTTGATTTCCGGTTCCTTGCCCTGCAGCACGGTGTCGACCATCTTGGCCGTCACCTTGGCGAGTTCGCGGGTGTCCTTGAACACCGTCGAATACTGTTCGCCGGACATCATCGCCTTGACCGAAGGAAGCTCGGCATCCTGGCCGGTGACGATCGGCATCGCCTGGTCGGTGCCGCCATAGCCCACGCCCTTCAGCGATGAGATGATGCCGCGCGACAGGCCGTCATAGGGGGCGAGAACGCCGTTCACCTTTTTGTCGGTGTAGAAAGCCGACAGAAGATTGTCCATGCGGGCCTGGGCCACCGCGCCGTCCCAGCGCAGCGTGCCGACCTTGTCCATGCCCATCTGGTCGGACTGGATCGCCACTTCCTTGGCGTCGATCATCGGCTGCAGAACCGACATGGCGCCATCATAGAAGTAGAAGGCGTTGGTGTCGTCGGGCGAGCCGCCGAACAGTTCGACATTGTAGGGGCCGGCGCCGCTCGCCTTGAGACCCTCGACCAACGATTTGGCTTGCAGAACGCCAACGCCGAAGTTGTCGAAGGTGGTGTAGTAGTCGACATCGGCGGTCTTGCTGATCAGCCGGTCATAGGCGAACACCTTGGCGCCCGATTCCTTGGCCTTCTTGAGAATGTCCGACAGCGTGGTGCCGTCGATTGCGGCTATGATCAGAACCTTGGCGCCCTTGGTCACCATGTTCTCGATCTGGGCGAGCTGGTTGGGAATGTCGTCTTCGGCATACTGAAGATCGGTGTCATAGCCCATGGCGGTGAATTCCTTCACCATGCTCTCGCCATCCGAAATCCAGCGGGTCGACGACTTGGTCGGCATCGAAATGCCGATCAGCCCCTTGTCCCCGGCGAACGCGGCGCCCGAGGCGGCCAGAACCGCGAGACCCGCGGCGGTGGCAATAAGTTGTCTGCGACTGATCATGAAATTACTCCCTATTTTGTTAGCAACGCAGGTGATTGAGCTGAAATTCGCTGTCCCCATTGCCATGAAAACTCTCCATAGATCAGTTGCCACCGGCATTCAACGGTTCTTTGAATGACAACCGATAAATTACATTTGGGGCCGCCGCAGCTCGCAAGTCAAAAAACCGGTGACAAACCGCTGCCTGCAAGGCAAGTCTGTCAGTCCATGAGTCAAGACGACGATCAGCGAAAATATGTCGCCCGCGTGATGCAGCGTACCGGCTGGAACCAGACCGAGCTTGCGCTGCGTGCGGGTCTCGATCCCTCCACCCTTTCCCGCTTCATCGCCGGAGGGCGCGAGGGCCATGCCCTTCGCCAAAGTACCATCCGCAAGATCGAGTCTGCCTCGGGGCTTGCTGAACATGCTGTCGAAGCGGCGTCTCCGGCACCTGCGGGCTTTGCCGAGGCCGAGGCAGTGCCGCTGCAGTTGCCCGCTTTGGACCCGCTCCATGCCGTAATTGCAGCCCTTGCCCAGGGACGCAGCAACATCGATCCCTGGTCGCTCACCAGCCGCGCCCTTGAGGGTGCGGGTTACCGGCCGGGAGACATCTTGCTGGTGGCGCTGGATGAAAACCCCGCAACCGGCGATGTCGTCTGCGCGCAGATTTACGACTGGACCAAGGGGCGCGCCGAAACAGTCTTCCGCATCTTCCAGCCACCCTATCTGGTGGCCGCCACCGGCGATCCGCAACTGATGCGTCCCCACCTTGTTGATGATGCCGCGGTTGTGATCAAGGGAGTGGTGCTGCAAAGCCTTCGCGGGCGCTCCGGTCTATGATATAGTTGTCTCTGGCGGCAAATGTCATAAAAGTCATTTGACAATTTGATAAAAATTGCCAAGATGACGCGTCCAAGTTCCGGAGAGCCGCCATGAAACTTGTTTTCACACGGGAAGAAACCGCTGCTGCACTCGGCCAATCGGTTGAAGACTTCGATGCTGCCCTGCCTTCCCTCCATGCCCTCGGTTTTCCGAAACCAGTGCGCGGCCTGGGTGCCTGCTGGTCGATCATGGATGTGATTCGCTGGGTGAACCGCGAGGAAACGCCAACCATGGACTCCGTCATGGCGGAAATCGATGCCGCGGGACTTGAGGAGGAGTTGCTGGGCCGGGGCAAGATCGTTCCGCCGGAGCCCAAACCGGCCCGTCACTGATCGATATTTCTGAGTCCCGCGGCGAACCGCCGCCAATTCCTGACATAGCCCGCGGCTGCTTTCGTCAGATTGGCGATTGCCTCGCCGTCGAGTTCGCGGACGATCTTTCCCGGCATGCCCATGACCAGCGAGTTATCCGGAATGACTTTGCCTTCGGGAATTAACGCCTGGGCGCCGATTAGACAATTTTGCCCGATTTTCGCATGATTGAGTATCGTAGCACCCATGCCGACCAGCGTATTGTCCCCGATCGTGCACCCATGCAGCATGGCCCGGTGCCCGATGGTGCAATTCCTGCCGATGGCGAGTGGGGCGCCCATGTCGGTGTGCAAGACGCAGTGATCCTGCACATTGCTGTTCTCGCCCACCAGGATCAATTCATTGTCGCCGCGCAGCACCGCGCCGAACCACACGCTGGCGTTGGCCTCGAGCCTGACCCGCCCGATCACGCGCGCATCGGGCGCAATCCAATAGTGCCCCTCCTCCGGCAGCTCAGGTGAAATGCCGTCAAGCGCATAGATCGTCATTGCTTTATCCCGTCAGGTATATCCAAAGAACGTCGTGAGGATAAACACACCTTGCAGGAAGCTCCAGCCCAGACCGATGGCCAGCAGCGGAAAGGCCACGAACGGATTCTGGTCGAGGTAGGATAGCCCTGCTCGCACAACGCCAAGCGGCGCATAGATGACGAGCGCAATCACTTTCAGCGGCGTGAGGAAGTCGTAGCGGTAAAGCATGCCGACGCGCGGTGCCGCACCCGTGGCGATGGCCCAGCTGCTGCCCGCAAGTCCGGCCGGAACCAGCCCCGTCAGCACCGCCATGGCCCAAATGATATGATAGGTTTCCATAGTGCCCTCCTGGAAACCTGTGCCGGGCTGGCACAGCTGTTTCCTTTGGGGGCAGTCTTGCAAGGCCCGCGCCGGGCTATTCGAGGTCGATGTCGAGGATCGCCATGGAGAAATTGTAGGAGAGTTCGCCGTCTTCCTCGTCGCGGAATATGATGCCGATGAACTCCTCGCCCACATAAACCTCGGCCGAATCGCTCTTCTGCGGCCGCTTGCGCACGGTGATGCTGGCGAGGTCGAACTTGCCGCGCAAGAATTTGGTCAGCTTGGCGATTTCATCGGGCTTCAAGACGGCAACTCCGCTGATGGTCGGACCGCCCGTCTAGCCTCAATCGGCCCCTGCCGCAACCGGCTCGACATTGTGGTCCATCACCCGCGCCGGTTCCTCGCAGCCGGCATAGCCCACTACCTTGGCGGGAACGCCTGCAACCGTCGTATTGGCGGGAACGTCATGCAGCACCACCGAGCAGGCGGCCACCCGCGAGCACTGGCCAATCTCGATATTGCCGAGAATCTTGGCGCCGGCGCCGATGAGAACGCCCTGGCGGATCTTGGGATGCCGGTCGCCCGTTGCCTTGCCAGTGCCGCCCAGCGTCACCCCCTGCATGATCGAAACATTGTCTTCGATCACCGCCGTCTCGCCGATGACGATGTCGTGGCCGTGGTCGACAAATATGCCCTTGCCGATGCGCGTGGCGGGGTGAATGTCGACGCTGGAAACCTGGGAGGAGCGGCTTTGCAGATAGTAGGCGAAGTCCGTGCGGCCATTCAACCACAGCCAATGGGCGACGCGGTGCGTCTGGATCGCCTGGTAGCCCTTGAAATAGAGCAGCGGATCGGCATAGCGGTGGCAGGCGGGATCGCGCTCGAAGGTCGCCAGAATATCGGCCCTGGCCGCGACGCCGATCTCGGGCTCGGCTTCCAGCGCATCCTCGAAGGACTGCACCACCAGGTCAGCCCCGATATCGGCATTGCCGAGCCGCTGGGCCAGCCTGTGGATCAGCGCCTTCTCGAAGGACGAATGATTGAGCACCGAGGAGAAGATGAAGCCGCCGAGCACCGGCTCGCGCCGCGCGATATCTTCGGCTTCACCGCGAATGCGGTCCCACACCGGATCGAGCCGTTGCACAGTCTGGGTCTTGGTGGCCTGGCGCATGGGAGTCTCCTTGGAAAGTCATTATAGCGGAGAATGTCACATATGGGGAGCCGTTGCGTTATCGCCAGCCCCGGTGTAGCGAAAGTCATGATCCCACTTCCCTCGCCCTCCCCCCATGTCCAGGCTTTCCGTGACGGATCAATTGCTTGGCTGGTGCTCAACCGGCCAGCCAGGCGCAATGCGCTGAATGCCGAGATGTGGGCCGCCATTCCCTCATTGATGAAATCTTTTGAAGAGAGCCTTGATGTGAGGGCGATCGTCGTCCGCGGATCGGGCCATGAAGCTTTTTCGGCGGGGGCTGATATTTCCGAATTCAGCGAGACCCGCCATGACGCAAGAGCCGCCGCCCACTATGAGGCATTGAACGCCGAAGCCTTCGACGCCATCCGGAATAGCGCAAAACCGGTGGTCGCCATGATCCAGGGCATCTGTTTCGGCGGCGGCCTGGCCGTGGCACTGGCTTGCGATATCCGCGCCGCCGATGGCAGCGCGCTGTTTTCGCTGCCGCCCGCAAGACTGGGCCTCGCCTACCCCCTCGATGGCCTTCGCGACCTTGTCTGCGCCGTGGGCCCCTCGGCGGCAAAGGATCTGCTGTTCACCGCGCGGCGCCTGAAGGCCCATGAGGCGCTGCGTCTGGGCCTCATCGATCACCAGTTCCCCGACATCGAGCCCGAGACCCGCGCCCTGTGCGCGGCAATCGCCGAAGGAGCCCCGCTCACCATCAGACATGCCAAGCGCGCCATCGACATGATCGCCGGAAGGCCCGCCGCCGAGGACCTCGCAAGCCTCGCCGCCCTCTGCTTCGACAGCCGCGATTACGCCGAAGGCCGCGCCGCCTTCGCCGCCAAACGCAAGCCCACATTCACCGGCGAATAGGGCGGCAATGTTTCACGTGAAACATTTCCTAGGTCTATAAACCCGACGCAATATCAGCGCCTTATGCGCGCCAATTTCACCGCTATTGGCCACAAGTGGCTGCCAATAGCGCGCCAAACCGCCGCCAAATGCGCTCCAATTGCTGCATGTTTTTCAGGGGGGATGGTTGACGGAGTCAACTATCACTCCCGGTGATGCCGCCACACCAGCGCCACAATCGACGAAGACTCCGGCGAACTGCCCGCCAGTGCGAGCCATCGCATCAAGAAGCGGGTCCCCAGCTTTCGCTGGGGTGACGGAAAGAGTGGTGCAAATCGCAGACACCCTCACCGCGTCATGCCAGCCCCCGGATCAGGTCCGGGGGTAAACTCCAGCATCCATCCCGCTTTCCGAACCCACCCGCAAGCCGCTGTCCGGGCAGCTTTGACCCAGATCATTGCCGGCAGCCGCGCCCCGCGCCTATTTTTCTGCAATTCATGCGGTGAAAAACCAGGAGGTTTCCGATGATGTATGACTGGGGTGGTGGCGGGCCGGGATTCGGCATGATCCTCGGTCCCCTGTTCCTGCTGGCTGTGGTTGCCATTGCGGCGTGGATCGTGGCGGCGATATTCCGCTCCTCCGGCTTCGGCGCCCTGCCGGGCGGCCCGTCCAAGACCGGCCCCGGCAACTCTGCCCTCGCCATTCTTCAGGAGCGCTTCGCCCGCGGCGAACTCGACAAGGCCCAATACGAAGACATGCGCAAGACGCTGGCCAGTTCGTGAGTGGCGCGGTCGAAAGGCGGTGTGCGCAATGCGGGAAATAGGCAAATTTGGCGACATTGCGATGAGGCCTTCGCTTGCCTAGGTAAACAAGTGTAGTGCAACCGCAATTCTTTTATTGAAGCAATGAAACTGCCGGCTGCGACCAAAGCCTTGATAGTCCCCCCGATTTTAGACTATCGCATGCACACATGTTGCAAGTGCGAACGAAGATGCACAACCTCTTGTAAACCAATCAATAAAACACCGTTATCCCACCGCCGGGCTTGCCCGCTCGGGAGGCGAAAGAGGCTGTGAAGAAATTGAAGTCGCCGCCGATTTGATCAAAGCGAAGCGGGATGCCAGCTTTCGCTGGCAGGACGGACTGAAGGGACATCGTTGATTTGCCTCCCTTTTTCCGTCATCCCAGCGAAAGTTGGGAACCCGCTTTTTCCTGCAAGCTCGTAGTTGCCGATCGCCGGTCGATTTCTTCACAACCTCTTTCGCCGGGAGACAATCCAGACTGAGCCGGAATTGCCACATTCGTCTCATCACGGCCATCCTCTTGAGTGGCCGTTGCGAAGATGCCCGGATCAAGTCCGGGCATGATGAGAGTTGGGGGAGTTGAGGAGTCGCGGCAATCCAGACTGGGCCGGAATAGCTCTTGAAGGGTAAAGTGCATGGCGGAGTTTTGGCAGACGGTAATTTGCCCTGTAAAAGGCCGCCATGGGAATCATTGGTGCTCCTCCTGGAATTGCAGCGGAATGGCGGACGCTTGCGCCGGAGTTTGCGGGGTTCCGGCCCGATATGGGCGAATTGCTCGACCGGCAAATGTCGGAGAATGCCTATCCCGGACTGCATAGTGTGCTGATCGTGCGCCGCGGCCATCTTGTGTTCGAGCGTTACTTCGAGGGCGCCGACGAGCGCTGGGGCGAAGCGCTGGGATCCGTCGCTCACGCGCCTCACATGGTCCACGATGTCCGCTCGGTCACCAAGAGCGTTGTCGGGCTTCTCTATGGCATTGCCTTGAGCCACGGCCTGGTGCCGCCCACCTCGGCCCGCATCCTCGACCAGTTTCCCGAGTATGCCGATCTGGCGGCGGAGCCATTGCGCCGGCGCATGACCATCGCTCATGCGCTGTCGATGCGGCTGGGAATTTCCTGGCACGAGGATTTCACCTACTCCGATCCCACCAACGGCGAACGCGAAATGGAAGCCGCCAGCGACCGCTATCGCTACATCCTCGCCCGCGACGCGCTGGAGCCGCCGGGCCGGACATGGACCTATTGCGGCGGAGCGACCGCCCTCCTCGGCCGCATCATTGCCAAGGGAACAGCCACGCGGCTTGAGCGCTTCGCCAAGGCGAAGCTGTTCGATCCCCTGGGAATTGCCGGATTCGAATGGGTCAATGGCTCCGACGGCGAGGCCGCCTCCTCATCGGGCCTGAGACTCAGGCCGCGCGATCAAGCCAAGCTTGGCCAAATGATCCTCGGCCGCGGCCAATGGCAGGGCCGCCAGATCGTGCCGAAAAACTGGCTCGCGCGGTCGTTCAAGCCACGCGCCGTGGTCGAGAGCGGCCTTCGGATACGGCTATCACTGGTGGCTGGGAAAACTCATATCCGGCGGCAAGCCCTGGTATGGCGCCTTCGGCAATGGCGGCCAACGCCTGCTCATTATCCCCAGCCTCGACATGGTCGCCGTCATCATGGCCGGAAACTACAATCAAAAAGACCAGTGGATAATGCCGGTGAAGCTGATGAGCAAGCTGGTCATTGCATCGCTGGCGGCCGATAGTGCCGGCGATTGAACGGCCCATCGCGTTGACCCGCGGCAACTCAGCAATTAGTCTTTCAAAGTGATTCGCAAAGCGCTTGGGGCGCGATGTTGAGCGCTTGAGTTCCAGCCCAAAATTGCAAGACCTGCGTTTATCTTAATTCATTGGAAGGCCATTCGATGAAACAACCCGGCTGCAATGGGCGCCAACGGTCAAAAGCCGCGCGCGCCGCGAGTCTCGGAAATCGCCATGCCAAACAGCTTGGGCGGGACGCCGCCAACAGGTTGGAACCGGAATGCTTTCCCGCGCTGAAACCCAAGTTCAAGTTTGCACCGGGCGCTTCGGTTTTCACCGTCGGCAGCTGTTTTGCGAGAAATATCGAGACGCGCCTGGCGCAGCTGGGCTTCCAGGTTCCCACGCTGCAAGTCGATGACACCGTTGTGGGTGAAGTGGGCGTCAATTTGATCAACAAATACACGCCGGCCTCTATTTGGCAGGAGCTTTCCTGGGCTCACGGCATCCGCCGGCGTGACGGCGTCGTGGCGGACAGCGATGTCCAAGCGCTGTTCCTCGATCTCGGCGGCGGAAAGGTCGCCGACCTGCATCTCTATCCATTGGCGGCGGTTGACTATGATTTCGCGATGCGGCGGCGCAAGGCGGTCTTCAAGGTTTTCAATGCCGCGTTCAACTCCGATGTCGTCACCATCACTCTCGGCCTGATCGAGGCGTGGTTTGACAGCGAAACCGGCCTCTATGTCATTCGCTGCCCGGAAAAGTTTTTCTCCCATGCTCCCGAGCGCTTTCTGTTCGAGCGGCTGAACTTCGCGCAGTGCAAGTCATTTGTCGATCGAACCATCGAACTGCTTCAGCACGAGGGTTGCCCTAAGAAGATTCTGCTGACGACGTCGCCGGTTGTCCTCGGCCGCACGTTCACCGGCGACGATGTCATCGTCGCCAACTGCTATTCCAAGAGCGTGCTGCGGGCGGTTGCCGGCCAAATCTGCGAGGAAAATGACAGCGTCGATTACTTCCCCGCCTTTGAAAGCGTCGTGCTGACCAAACAAGAACATGTTTGGGAGGACAATCTCACCCATGTCTCGAAGGAGTTCGTAGCCAAGATCATCGACCGGGTCGTTAGCTCCTATGTCGACAGGCAATCGGCTTCGGCGGTGGACGAACTGAAGCTGCATGATTGCACCCGCAAGATCGCCGACCTGGTCTTGGCGGGCAATCTGGTGGAAGCCGCAGCCTTGTATGAGAGTGTCAGACCTCGGGCGCTCGATCTCGACGGGCACAGCTGGCACGCCGCCGGCGCCGCCGTTGCCCTCAAGCTTGGCGACACCGGGCTGGCGCACCGCCACGCCAGCAAGGCCATGTCATGCGAACCCACAGCGCCGCATTTCTCGCAACTGCTTGTCGATGTCCTGCGCGAATTGGGAATGGCGGAAGACGCCGCAACGCGTGCACCGGCAGTTACTCAATCTGGCGGCCAGGTCTCCCAATTCGCTGCAGGCGACCGTGACGATGCTCACCGCCGCCGGCAGATTGGGCGAGGCCATCGAGATCGAACGGCTGGTCGTTAGCCATCATCCACACTACGAGGACGGTTACCTCAGGCTGGTCAAGCTACTCAAGGACAATGGCCAGCGCCAATATGCCATCGAGGCCTCGAAGATCGCGGCACAGAACAATCCGCAGTCGCCGAGATGCCAGTTCAACCTGGCGATGCTGCTGCAGGAAGCGGGAAATCTGGCGGAGGCGAAGTTGCATCTGCTGGCTGCCATCGAGCTTGACCCCGGGAGTGAAAACTTCCGCCTGAAACTCGCTCGCTTGCACGAAGAGATGGGCGAGACGGATTTGGCCGCCGAAGTGTTCCGGCCGATGGTCGAAGCGCCGGCGGTTTCCCACACGGCGTCGCGGCAGTATGCGGGCTTTCTTGTCCGCCGCGAGAAGTTTCAGTACGCGACCGTCGAAATCGAGCGTCTGATGGCAAGATTCCCGGAAGACGATACACTGGCCCGCCTCGGCGAGCGGGCAAGGCGCGGCCTCAGAAGCGCCGGCGCGGCGGGTTAAACCAGCAGCTCGCGCCGGCGTTTGATGAAGCTTTCGACGGCCTCGACCACCCGGTCGCACTCGGGCTCGGTGATCATCAGCGACAGCGACATGAAGCCGCGCTCGGCAATGTAGATGCCGTCATCCAGCAGGTCGAGGTAGAGCAGTTTTTTCAGCCGCGCATCGGCTTTCGCCACGTCTTCGGGCGAGCGCACGTCTCCCGCCACCGGATGGAGGGTTAGCATCGATCCCATGCCCGTCGCCCGCATTTTCACCTGGTAGCGCATGAACATGTCGTTCAGCCGGTTGCGCAATTGATCGCCGCGGGCGTTGAGCGCCACACAGGCCTCGGGCGTGAAGATCTCGGTGATGCCGGCCAATCCGGCGGTCATCGTCAAGGTGTTGTTGTTGAAGGTTCCGGCGTGCGGAAGAGCGTTGGGGCGAGAGGGGTCGAACTGCTCCATGATCGCCCGCTTGCCGCCGAAGGCGCCAAAACTCATGCCGCCGCCTACATATTTGCCGAGAGTCTTGAGGTCGGGCTGTATGCCAAGCTGGGCGGATAGCCCGCCGGGATGGAGCCTTGACGACATGACTTCATCGAAAATCAGCACGATGCCATGGCGGGCCGATTCCGCCCGCAGCATTGCGAGAAAATCCGCTTGCGCCGGCAGACAGCCGCCACCGCCAAGCATGGGTTCGATGATGATTGCGGCGAGTTCGCTTGCATGCCGCGCGATCAACTGGCGGGTTTCATCAATGGCGTTGAACTTGCCAAGGACGCAGTCGTAGGGCGCATTCACCGGCGAGGCGCCATGGCTGAAAAACAGCGTTCCGCCATGATAGCCGCCAAGCATCGGCATGATCTTGCCGCGGCCGGTGAAGCAGCGCGCCGCCGCCAGCGCCATCATGTTGGCCTCGGTGCCGGAATTGGTGAAACGCACCAGCTCCAGATCGAACCGGCGGGTGACCGCTTCGGCCAACAGCACTTCCTTCTGGTGGTGGGCGCCGATGTTGAGGCCGATCTCCAGCGCATCGGCGATGGCCTGCCTTGATACGGGGATGCGAGTGCCCGTAGATGCCCGCCGAATATTCGCCGAGGAGATCGAGATAGACATGGCCGTCGGCATCGGTGATTGCCGAACCCACAGCGGATTCGGCCCGGATCGGAAACGGCGCGGTGAAAAGGATCGTTCTGGTATTGCCACCCGGCATCACCTGGCAGGCGCGTTGGTGCAGCGACTTGGTTTTGGGCCGCCTGGCAACGAACCGCGCGATGGCCTCGGCCAGCGAATGATCGATATCACCCGATGCCGGTGCAACTTGGCGGCCGCTCTTGCTCATAACCACACCACGACGATCAAGGCGATGGCGAGATAGGAAAAATGATGAAGCGCCTGGTCAGTGGCCAGAGACCACCAGAACCTGCTGTCGCGCGGCGTCCACCCCTTCGATTTGACGAAATTCTCCTTGCTGTAATCGAGGTGGTAGTGAACGACGGCCTCGGCCAGCGCCAAAATGGCGGCAGGTGCCCAGGCCACCCCGGCAATCGGCAACACAATGAAGGTGCCAATCCCGTGCAGGCCCGCATGAACCAGCCCCATCGTCTTGCCATAGATAGCCTTGTCGGCAACCATGACGCTCGTCTGCAACGGCGCATCAAATATGAAATGTTTGATTTCCAGAAGGAAAACAAGAAACAGAACGCCCAGTGGGGTAATCGCCGCCATAAGCGCGCTCAGGCCGTTGCCGCGCCGCCGATCGGCGGCGTGAATTGCAATCCCATGTCCCACGGCAGGTAAATCCAGGTGTCCTGGCTGACTTCGGTGACAAAGGTATCGACCATCGGCCGGCCGGCCGGCTTGGCGTAGACCGTGGCAAAATGGGCCTTTGGCAACATTTCCCTAACCACTCTTGCAGTTGCTCCCGTGTCAACCAAGTCATCGACAATGAGGACCCCGGCTCCGCCATTGCTGCCTATAATAGCAGCAGAGATCGGTTTAAGCACCTGGATTTCGCCTTGCCGGTCGTAATCGTAGGATGCCACGCCGACGGTTTCAATAACCCTAATTCCAAGCTCGCGGGCGACAATTGCCGCGGGAACAAGGCCGCCCCTGGTGACCGCGACCACCGATTGGAACGGGCCGGTTCCGCTCAGGCGCCAGGCGAGCGCGCGGGCATCCCGGTGAAACTGCTCCCATGACACCGGAAAGCTCTTTTGCCACTTCTCTTCCATCGCCTGTCCCTGGATGCGCCTCTCCAGACTATGCCGCGCATCCCGAATTTGCGCAATCCGCCATTAACCATCAACACTGTGTTCATGATTTCCCGGCATGTTCGGCAGGTTGGATTCGGGTTTTCATGGAGTTTGAAGCATGGCCGCGGCCACCGGTGTCATCGCCAAGCTGACGCAAGCGTTTGAAACGGCAAATGTCGAAATGCTTGCCTTCGAGCTTCCCGGCGCCCGGGTGGTGGAAGCAACCGACGCCGTTTTGCGCAAGTGGAACTCATCGCGCGAGGAGATTCTCGGCCGCCAGCTGGTCAACTTCGGCACCGGCCCGCTTTCCGCCCGCAATATCCAGGTGGAGGGACCCGACGGCCCGGTTCAGAAAGTGGAAGTCTCATACATCCCCCCGCTCGGCACCGCCCGCAATTTGCGGTTCTCGGCCCAGACCTGGCACGAGGGCAATCGCGAATACATGGTTCTCATCGGCCAGCATGCCAGCGTCGAGCAGGCCGAGGATGCGGTTCAGAACGAGCGCCGGCTCAGCCTCGCCTTGCGCTCCGGCGGCTATGCCGCGTGGGACCACGATTACCGCAGCGGCCAGACCTACAATTCCCCCGAGATGTACGATCTCCTCGGTTTCGAGCGCGACAGCGCGGAGCTGAATTTCAACAGCTTCAACGATCTGGTTCACCCCGACGACCGCGGCAAGACGCTCGACGGCCAGATCAAGACGGCGCCGTTCGGCTCCGACATGTTCCAGACGCGCTACCGCGTCAAGGTCAAGTCGGGAAGCTACGCGTGGATCGAGTCAATCGCCGGCGTCATCCGCAATCCCGCCGACGGCAAGCCGATGAAATGCGTGGGTCTCTCCCGCAATATCGGCGACCAGATGGTGGCGCTCGAACGCATGCAGGCGTCCGAGCGCATCCTCAAGCGTTCGCAGCAGGCGGCCCGCCTTGGCAGTTTTACCATCAGCGCCGAGACCGGCAGCAACCGCCTTTCCAGCGAGATGACCGCGCTGATCGGCATGGCCGACGCCATCGTTCAGCCCAACCTCGCGGTATTCGAAAAGATGATCGAACCACATGACCGCGAGCGCTTCCGCGAAGCGATCGAACTGGCCAAGCTCGGCCACAACAGCACCGGTTTTGAAATCGCCTACAAATCGCTGGTGGAGGGCGAACTCAATCACTTCGAAGTCAAGATCGAAGCCGATCGCAACAGCCGCGGCCAGGTCGAAACGGTTTTCGGCACCTGCCAATGCATCACCGAGCGCAAGACCCTTGAGCGGAAATACCTGCAGGCCCAGAAGATGGAGGCCGTCGGTCAGCTCACCGGCGGAGTGGCCCACGACTTCAACAATCTGCTGATGGTGGTGATGGGCAATCTTCAGCTGGTGGAACAGCTGGTGAAAAACGACGAGCGCGCGCTCAAGCGCATTCGGGCCGCCAGCGAGGCCGCCGAGAAAGGCTCGGAACTCACCAAACGCATGCTGGCATTCTCGCGCCAGCAAACCCTGCAAAACAAGAATCTCGACGTCAACAACCTGGTCACCCGGATGCGCGACATTCTCGGGCACGCCGTCGGCGCCACCGTCGATCTGCAGATCCTGCCGGGCCAAGGCGTCTGGGCGGTCAAGGCCGATGCGACCATGCTGGAAACGGCCGTTCTCAACCTCTGCATCAATGCCCGCGATGCCATGAAGCCGAAGGGCGGAATTCTCACCATCGAGACGGCCAACCTTTGTCTCGACGCCGCCGCCTGCCGGGAGCTTGAGGATGTGGTGCCCGGCGATTATGTCGAGATCGCGGTGACCGATACCGGCTGCGGCATCGCCCCGGAAAACATCGAGAAAGTCTTCCAACCCTTCTTCACCACCAAGGGACCGGAAGCAGGATCCGGACTGGGTCTCTCGATGATCTATGGCTTCGCCAAGCAATCGGGCGGGCACGTCAAAATCTATTCCGAAGTGGGCCATGGCACGACGATGCGCATGTTCCTGCCGCGCCTCATGGTGGAGGCCCAACCGGCGCACGAGTTGCTTCCTCCGGCAAGCCGGCCCGATCTGCCCGCCGAAGTCGTGGCCCTCAAGCCGATAGCACCGCCGCCGCAGAGAAAGCCGGTGGTCCTGGTGGTCGAGGACAATCCTTCGGTGCGCGAAGTCGCCGCCGCGATGATCGAGGAAATGGGCTACGATGTCGTGGTGGCGGCCAGCGGCGCCGAGGGACTCAAAGCGATCGGCGAGTGCCTCGACATCGATCTGGTTCTGTCCGATGTCATCATGGCGGGCGGGATGAATGGCCCCGAAATGGCGCAAAAGGCGCTCGCCATTCGTCCCGAGCTCAAGGTCCTGTTCATGTCGGGCTACGCGCCAGGCTCGCTCCGCCAGATGCAGGAAGACCTGCCCAACGCCATCGACCTCGTCAACAAGCCGTTCACCCGCAACGATCTCACCGAAAAAGTGAAACGCGCGCTGGCGGCATGAGGCGAAGGCCTGGTTTCACATCCGGCCGCGCAAATCCGGCAGAACCGCTATCGGAATCAAACACCATTGCATGGCTCCTTAATGGGGTGCGATATTGCGGTGCAATTCCGCAGGTTGCGCCTGAATCGCGGTCGCAGTCTGGAGTTCCGGCTTTCGAGGCTGATGAAGCCAAAGCGGTTCGCTCGGCAAGAATCGGCATGTAGGGCAAGAGATTGAGGCGGCGGGCCAGGCATTCATTCTTGCTAAGACGGATTTCGACCTTTTTCCGTTCACCCGCGAAAGCTGGGTCCTGAAGCGCTTGATTTCGGCCTGCATTTCCTTGCAGTTTCGGCCGTTGGCGAACGTTCGCACGACTTCTTTCGCCACCGAGCGGGATTCGAGCTGCTCGATGTAGGTCAAGGGATAAATCAAGGCCTCGATCTCGGCCGTCTAGCCTTGGCGCACCGTCACGGCGATCTGAGCGAAGCGGGCGATCACCCGGGCATCGAGCGGATCGCTTTGGACGATTTCTGCACGGCGCTTGCGAAGGCCTAGATCTGTCGCGGTTGAGGCTCAATCAGCGCCAAGCCCGCCGGTGGAAGATGACGGAATTGGGTGAAAGATAGAGATCAATTTGCTCCCGGAGCGGACAACGCACGCCGAAGGAAGGCCACCACCTGAGCGGCGTACACTTGGCATCGATTTTAAGCGAACCGGCATGTTCCGGGGGTTCTATCCAGCCCCGCCCTGCCAGCGAAAGTGGCTACTGTGAAGAAATGCCAACGACCGCCCCTTCCTTGCAATAGGAACATAAAGTTCAAGCGAACCTAGGGTAAGACGATGATTCCGGGTTCTATCAAGCTGCCCGCCAGCGCAAATGGCTGAAGTGGAATCGCAATCGGCCAACCGACCGCCGCCTTGCGGCAGCGAGCCGCAAGGCCAGCTCTTTCGTTGGGGTGACGGACAAATCAAGAAATACCGCCTTGCCAGAGAACGCTGGCATCCAGCTAACTATTTGAAAAAATACAAGAAAGCGGGACCCCAGCATTCGCTGGGGTGACGGGTAGTAAGAGATCATTTAAAAGACTTTACGACCACCCGCGCGCCTTGCCTTCCTTCACCAACAGGGTGGCGGCGCTTTGCACTTCGGCCAGTGCGTTTTCGAGTGCTGCGGCATCGCGCGAGCGGAGCACCAGGTTGGTGGCGAAACCGTCCGGCGCCTGGAAGGGATAGGAGCCGATCACCACATTGGCAAAGCGGTCCTGGATTTCAGACAGGGGCTTGGCGATATCGCCTTCGCCGCCGAGGAATTCCACCGTGCGCGACAGCATGGGAACGCCCTTGGCGAGCCGCGGACTGACGACATCCATCATCGCCTGCATGATCTTCGGCACGCCGGCCATGACGAAGACATTCTCCATCTGGAATCCCGGCGCAATGGATACCGGATTTTCGATCAGCACGGCGCCCTTCGGGATACGCGCCATGCGCATGCGGGCTTCATTGGGTTCGCGTCCAATTTCCTTGAAATAGGCGTGCAAGATTTGGACGGCGCGCGGGTCGTGATCGATCGCCACGCCGAAGGCCGTGGCGAGCGAGTCGGCGGTGATGTCGTCATGGGTGGGACCGATGCCGCCGGTGGTGAACAGATAGGTGTAGCGCGCCCGCAAGCGCGTTCACCGCCGCCACAATCTCCTCCTCGCTATCGGCCACCACCCGGGCTTCCTTGAGGTCGATGCCGAGGGCCGCCAGATAGTCGGCGATGTAGCCCAAGTTCTTGTCCTTGGTGCGCCCCGAGAGAATCTCATCGCCAATGAGGAGAACGGCGGCGGTGGGAATGGGTGGGGAGTGGGTCAGTTTCAGATTCCGTCCGGTGTCGATCACATCGGAGGCCGATTGTCCGCTTTCAGGATTGGGCGGTCAAGTTCATTGAGGAAAGCGAGCGATGGGCCAGTAGGGCGCAAGCCGATCTATCGTCAGCACCGCCCGCCCAGGTGGCCGTTCTAACCGTCAGCCGGCGGTTGCCGCGGCGGGTAGCGCTCGAATGCAGGCAATTCGTGGGCGCGCTCCATCCATTTGATGCGCTCGGCGACCTGGATCTGCGCCCGCGGCGGCACGGCGTTGGGATCGTCATAGGTAGCACTCTGGATATCGATGATGCCAGGCAGTATTTCCGCATTGGTGTAGAAGACTCCGGTGCCACATTCGGAGCAGAAGTGCCTCCGGCCATGTTCCGAGGACTCGTAAACTTTAGGCTTGCCCTTCGTCACCTTGACCGAATCGAGCCGGTACATTGTCCAGCCGACCATGGGGGCGCCAGCGCTACGCCGGCAATCGCTGCAATGACAGAGCGCGTGGGTTAGCGCCTCACCCTCCGCTTCGTAGCGGACCCCTCCACAATGGCAGCCGCCGGTGATGACCATTTCGCCTCCAATTCTGCGCCGCGAGTCAACGCACACTTTCGCCAGACTTGTACTGGCCATAACCCCCCAATTGTGTCAGCAGTCTGCGAAAACAGCCGATGCTGTCATTTGCGCGGTGACCCTTGCTCTATGCTCATCTGCCGCCTGCCACGAGGTCTGTCAAAGCCATGCAATTTTCATCCCCATTGATTTCCGCAACACTCATCAAGCGCTACAAGCGGTTTCTGGCCGATGTGACTCTGGAGACAGGGGAAATGATCACGGCCGCCTGCCCCAACACCGGCGCCATGCTGGGGCTCAATGAGCCGGGATCGACCGTCTGGCTGTCGCGCTCGGAAAGCCTGACCCGCAAGTACCCTCACACCTGGGAATTGATCGAGGTGCCGCGGCTTGGCCTCATCGGCGTCAATACCGCCAATCCAAACCGCATCGCCACCGAGGCCATCCGGGCAGGCTTGCTGCCTGAACTCGCCGGTTACCCGTCGCTCCGCACCGAAGTGAAATACGGGCGCAACAGCCGCATCGATATTCTGCTGGAAGGTGGCGGCCGCAAGCCCTGCTATGTCGAAGTGAAGAACGCCCATCTTTTCCGCCAGCCGGGATTGGTCGAATTCCCCGATTGCGTCACCGAGCGCGGCACCAAGCATTTGCATGAACTCGCGGACATGGTGCGGGGCGGCGCCCGCGCGGCCATGGTCTACTTGATCCAGGCGGGCTTCCCCAGCCGTTTCAGCCTTGCCGAAGACCTCGATCCCACCTATTTCGAGGCTTACCGGCAGGCGCGAAAGGCTGGAGTTGAGGCTTTTGCCCTTTCCTGTAATGTTACCACAATGGAGATCACTGCAAACCGGCCGATTCCGGTCCTGGAACCCTGAATGACCACCTATGCCGCCGCCGAAGACGTAACCTCGCCGCGCTCGACCAAGATCAAGCTGCATGGTCCGGCCGATTTCGCCGCCATGCGCAAGGCCGGGAGACTGACGGCGGAGGCTCTCGACATGCTGGTGCCCCATGTGCGCCCGGGTGTGACTACCGAGGCGCTGGACCGGCTCGCCATCGAATTCGCCCGAGGTCACAAGGCCATTCCCGCACCCCTCAACTATCGCGGCTATCCCAAGTCGATTTGCACCTCGATCAACCACGTCGTCTGCCACGGCATTCCCAATGATAAGCCGCTGCGCGAAGGCGATATCGTCAACATCGACATCACTCTCATCGTCGACGGCTGGCATGGCGATTCCAGCCGCATGTTCTGCGTGGGCGAAGTGAACCGCAAGGCCGAGCGGCTGGTGGAAGTCACCTACGAATGCCTGATGCGCGGCATTGCCGTGGTGAAGCCCGGCGCCCATTTGGGCGATATCGGCCATGCCATCCAGAGCCTTGCCGAAGCCGAGCGCTGTTCGGTGGTGCGCGATTTCTGCGGCCACGGGTTGGGGCGGGTGTTTCACGATCACCCCAATGTTCTGCATTACGGCCGGCCCGGCGAAGGCGCTGAACTGAAGCCCGGCATGTTCTTCACCATCGAGCCGATGATCAACCTCGGCAAGGCCCATGTGAAGATATTGGGCGATGGCTGGACCGCGGTCACCCGCGACAAGTCGCTCTCGGCCCAGTTCGAGCACACCATCGGCGTCACTGAAACGGGCCACGAGATTTTCACCCTGTCGCCCAAGGGCCTGCACCGCCCGCCGTATAAGGTGTAGGGCATGGTTGGCTTCGATGATGCGGGTATGAAGCCGCCGCCACATTTTCTCGGCCATCGCGAACGATTGAAGGAGCGCTTTCGCGACGGGGGTTGCGATGCGGTTCCCGATTACGAGCTGCTCGAAATGGTTCTCTACCGCGCCGTCCGCCGTGGCGACACCAAGCCGCTGGCCAAGCAACTGCTTGCCCGCTTCGGCACGTTCGCCGAAGTCCTCAGCGCCGAGCCTGAGCGGTTGATGGAAATCAAGGGGGTGGGCGAGGCGGTCGCCACCGAAATCAAGATCGTTCATGCCGCGGCCATGCGGTTGATGAAGGGGCAGGTGGTGAACCGCCCGGTGCTACCGTCGTGGAGCGCCATTCTCGACTATGTCCGCGCCGCCATGGCCTTTGCCAATATAGAACAATTCCGCATTCTGTTTCTCGACAAGAAGAACCAGCTGATCGCCGATGAGGTTCAGCAGCAGGGAACCGTCGATCACACACCCGTCTATCCGCGCGAAGTGGTGAAGCGAGCGCTGGAACTTGGCGCTTCGGCAATCGTGCTGGTGCACAATCATCCCTCCGGCGATCCGACGCCGTCGATGGCCGATATCGAGATGACCAAGAAGATCGTCGATGCCGGCCACCGTCTCGGCGTCAGCGTCCACGATCACATCATCGTCGGGCGCAAAGGCCACGCCAGTTTCAGGGCGCTATCCTTGATCTGAGCGCCACCGGTAATCCGTTGCAACAAATTGAACGATCTCCCGTTCGACAAAATCGGCGATTGCCAGTCCGCATTCGAAGGGATATGAATTGCTCTACTCACCATTAAAGATATCGTCGATTCCGGTAATTCGGCCACTTTGGGTTCGGTAGAGGAAACCCAACGATGAACAGAATATTTGTTCTCGTGCTTGCGGCGTTGTTGCTGCTGCCAGGCACGAGTTACGGTGACGTTGAGCCGGCTCATCCCTACATCTGGCATCGTGTGGCAGTTGGCGGCGGCGGCTATGTGACCGGCATCGTGGCGCATCCACTTGAACCAAACCTGCTATACATGCGCACCGATAATGGCGGGGCTTATCGGTGGGATGCAACGAAGCAAGAGTGGATTTGGATTACCAGTGGGTGGAAAGATTCAGAAAAAAACTATTACGGCATCGACGGTATTGCCGTCGATCCAAGCGATAGCAATGTCGTCTACATTGCTGCGGGAAAATCGGCTGGTGACGTGGGAGGCATTTTCAAGTCCACCGATCGTGGAAACACATGGGTAAAAGTCAAGACTCAAAGCTTCAATGGCAATGGCGACCTGCGCTGGACAGGTGAATTGATTGCCGTTGATCCGAACAACTCGAATATCATCTATTCGGGCTCTCGCAATAATGGCCTTTTCCGCAGCACGGACGGCGGCACAACATGGAGTTCGGTTGCCGGCGTGCCAGCGGGCACGAGTTCTCTCGGGATTCGGACAATTGCGATTGACCCGGCCACGGCAACGGGAGGGGTTTCGCAGCGTATCTTCGTAGGCGTGGTTGGGGCAGGAATATATATTAGCAGTGATGGCGGAGCCTCATGGTCGGCGATGGCAGGCTCGCCAATTCAACCGCATCGAATGGCCGTGGCGTCGAATGGAACATTGTATGTTACCGCCAAAAGCGGAGTATTCAGATTTAACAATCCTACGTGGGCTACCATATCGCCCGCAAACTACGCTTTTTCGGCGCTCGATGTCGCAAAAGACAATCCCGGCAGAATCATTGTTGCAGCCGATTATAACGTTTCGACCGGCTTGGCATCGATGCTGGTGCCGATATATATCTCAGACAACGCTGGCGGCAGCTGGACAAGCGTTACGCCCAAATCAAATTGGACGTTCGAAGCAGCCTGGTACCAAGCACAGAATCGCTTTTCAGCGGCAACATCCGGTCTGCAATTCGATCCGTTCAATTCTGGCCGCGTTTGGATTTCCGACTGGTACCAGACGATGGTGACCGATAATGTAGATGGTGCAACGGTCCTGTGGAATCAGAAAATTAAAGGCCACGAGCAACTTTCAACTCTGGGCTTATCAGCGCCACCGGCAGGAGCATCGCTCTTGATTGGCACTGCCGACAACAGGGGATTCCGCCATACTTCACTCAACACCTATCCTGCGGCATGGCAGAACGTCAGTCTTGAGGTCACGGGCATCGACTTCAGCGAGTCCGACCCCGATAAGATGTTCCAAGTGGGAGGAAATGGCTCAGGGGGCGCCGCGTACTCGACAAACAACGGTGTTACTTGGACCAATACGCCGTGGCCATTTGGTGGAAATGGAAAACTTGCCGTATCCGCCACCGACCCCAACTTGGTTGTCGTTGTACCGAAAAACAGCCCGCCGAAACGGACCGCCGATCGGGGAGTGACTTGGCAAAGCACCACAGGCGCGTCCTCTGGAGGCGTGTTTGATTTCTTCTCAACCCAGGAACCAATTGCTTCGGACAGGGTCGATGGCGCTGTGTTCTATTACGTTGACCCAAGTGGCGGCTTTTACAAGAGCAGCGATGGAGGTGCAACGTGGTCAATGACAAGCACGGTGCCGGTTCAGACCGGCTATACCGTTCGTGCTGCCCCTGGCATGGCCCGCGAAGTCTGGGTGAATGCCGTAAAAAATGGCCTGTATCGGTCGAGTAGTGGAGGGGCTTCGTTCACCAAACTAAGCAACGTTGACAGTGTCGTCGTCTTTGCGTTTGGAAAAAACCCGCCATCTAGACTAAATCCCGCTGTTTTTCTCCACGGAGTTGTGGAGGGGATTGAGGGTATATTCCGGTCGGACGATCTTGGCGATACGTGGATCAGAATTAATGACAGCAGTTCGATCATTGGCATTGGCCGGAAAACGATGGTGGGCGATCGCCAGGTATTCGGTCGCGTATACATAGGCACCGGCGGCGGCGGCGTCTTCTACGGCGAACCAGATACTTCTTCTGGCACACCCGATACCACTCCTCCGACGATCCCGGCGGGCCTGGCGGGCACTGCGGCATCGTCGACCCAGATCAATCTGACCTGGAATGCCTCGACCGACGACACCGCGGTGACCGGATACAAGGTTTACCGCGGCGGGACCCAGATCGCCACGGTCACCTCCGGCACCGGCTACTCCGACATACCGGGCTCACCGCCAACACCGCCTACAGCTACACGGTGTCGGCCTACGATGCGGTTCCCAACAACTCGGCCCAGTCGTCACCGGCGGTTCCGGTGACGACCCTGGCCTTGCCCGACACCACCCCTCCGTCGGTTCCGGCGAACCTGGCGGGCATTGCGGTATCTCCGACGCAGATCAATCTGACGTGGAATGCCTCGACCGACGACACCGCGGTGACCGGCTACAAGGTGTTTCGCGGCGTGACCCAGATCGCCACGGTCACCTCCGGCACCGGCTATTCCGACACCACCGGGCTCGCCGCCGGCACCACCTACAGTTACACGGTGTCGGCCTACGATGCGGTTCCCAACACCTCGGCCCCGTCAACGGCGGTTCCGGTGACGACCCTGGCCTTGCCCGACACCACCCCACCGTCGGTTCCGGCGGACCTCGCGGGCATTGCGGTATCTCCGACGCAGATCAATCTGACGTGGAATGCCTCGACCGACGACACCGCGGTGATCGGCTACAAGGTGTTTCGCGGCGTGACCCAGATCGCCACGGTCACCTCCGGCACCGGCTATTCCGACACCACCGGGCTCGCCGCCGGCATCACCTACAGTTACACGGTGTCGGCCTACGATGCGGTTCCCAACAACTCGGCCCCGTCAACGGCGGTTCCGGTGACGACGCTGCCTGTCTCGACGACAAATATATGGGAGGGCCGTGTTTTAGCCAGCTCCGATGACGCTGAAGAATCGTCCTCGCGAGTCGTCAATTTGACGAGCGACGACCTTGAACTCGTGCTCGACGGAAAGGTGCAAAAGGTTGGCATGAGATTTACCAACATCTTGGTGCCAAATCACGCTGTCATCTCGTATGCATATATCCAGTTCCAAGTCGATGAAGTGTCGACAGCGGCAGCGAATCTAAACATCCAGGGAGTGGCCGCCAACTCGGCAACGACATTCATCAAGGCGGCCAGCAATGTGTCGTCGCGCCCTCGCACAACCGCATCCGTGCCGTGGGTTCCAGCAAGTTGGCCTGCGATCGACGTCGCAACCGCGGCTCAACGGACGCCGAATATTGCTCCTGTCATTCAGGAGATCGTCAACCGTGGAGGGTGGGCCAGCAGCAATGCACTTGCCATCATCGTGACGGGAACAGGCAAGCGCGTTGCAGAATCCTTCGAGGGTGTTTCTGCGGCAGCTCCAGTGCTGCACATCGAGTGGACGACCAGCACACCCTAGACTAGAAGCCGAGCACAGGCTCGGCCAGATAGGACGGGATCAGGTTGATCCGAAAGGTTTGGCAGCTAACTTTTGATGAAACCGAGTCCTCTGGATGGGCCATTACGCAACACACAAGTTGCCGCGCCGCCATGGCATTTGCCAACTTCGAACAATTCCGCATTCTGTTTGTCGACAAGAAGAACCAGCTCATCGCCGACGAAGTTTTGCAACAGGGAACCGTTGATCACACTCCGTTTTATCCACGCGAAGTGGTGAAGCGCGCGCTGGAGCTTGGCGCCTCGGCGTCAGCGTCCACGATCACATCATTGTCGGGCGCAAAGGCCACGCCAGTTTCAGGGCGCTATCCTTGATTTGAGCGCAGCGAGGGCGGCTGGCGTGTCGGCATCGGTGATCACCCCATCGCCGGGTGCTTCGACCTCGATCACTTCATCGGCAAACTGCTGAAGCAATTCCTTGGCGCCACGGTCGCCGGAAAGGCCTGATAGGGCGGCGAAATGGCCTCGCCCCCACAGCACCGGATGCCCACGCTTGCCGCGATGGACCGGAACGCAGATCGACCGGTTCCCGGCCGGATTGAACGCGGCCATGAGCCGGCCCACGATTTGCGGCTCAACGGCAGGCATATCGCCGAGGCAAATCAGGACCCCATCGGCATCAGCCGCCACGGCCTCGAGCCCGCGCTTCAGTGATGACGCCATCCCATCGGCAAAGTCCACATTGTGGACGATGTTGACATTGAGTCCTTCAAGCGCCCCGGCAACCTTGTCCGCTTCGTTTCCGGTGACGACGATGACGCCCTCGACTGGCCACGACAACACGGCCTCGACGGTTCGCCGGATCATCGGCTTGCCGCCGAGATCGGCCAGCAGTTTGTTCGATCCCATTCTGGTTGACTTGCCCGCCGCCAGAACGATGGCCGCGATGCGCGGCGCTCTATGCACCTTGGATTTGCCTTCGCGAGGGGCGGGCCTCGTTGGTATTTCCGCCAAGAGGCCCCCTGCCCCCATGTCCATGATGTCGGCGGCGGTGACGTGGACACCGGCCATCACGCGCGCAAACACCCAGTCGAAGCCGTTGATCTTGGGCGAGCGCGCGCAAGATGGAACGCCAATGACGGGCGTGCCGTGCAAGCGGCCATACATCATCAGATTGCCGGGATCGACCGGCATGCCGAGGTGCACAACCTCGCCTCCCACGGCCTGAACCGCGGCGGGAATGACATCGCCCCGGTCGACAATAGCCGAGGCTCCAAACACCAGGATCGGGTGGCAATGTTTCCGGTGCATTTCGGCAATCGCCTCGGCGACCGGGCCGATGGCATGCTCGACAACGGTGATAGCGGCGAGATCGCCGTCAAGGGCCATCACCCGCTCGCGCATGGCGTCTTCCGATTTGACAATGAGCGTGGGTTTGGTCTGCGGCAATCTGGTGATGATCAATCCCACATGGCGGTGGCGGAAGGCTTCCACCCGGATCAACGGTTCGTTGCCGATGATCGCCAAGGCCTCGGCCAGCACATCACGCGGCACGGAAAAAAGAATGATCTTCACCGTGGCGACCATCTGGCGGTTTTCGGTCACCGCATGGTTGGCAATGGTTGCCAATGTCAGGCTCTCGTGGAGCCGGTTGATTTGCCGGACCCGCTCACCGTCGATCAGGGCCAGACCATGAACCTCGGCATGGAGATTGGCCCGGCCGGTGAACGGCGCCTGGGCCGTAACCCCGCTGCCTCCCACGGCCTGGGCGATGGCCGAGGCCGCTTCGTCTTCGGCCACGTCATCGGGCCCCAGCCTTGCGGCAAAGACCTGGGCGATGCCGGCCGATGTCAGCGCCACGACGTCGGCGGGCGACAGCCTGCGGCCTTTCTTGAAAATGCCGCCGCCGTGCTTCACCGAATGGGCGAGAATGGCGCCTTCGGCCTCCGCCGCTGGAATTTCGCCGAATTTCATCTCACCCGCCCAGGCGGAGCGCGCGTGTCATCTCGGCCATAATCGAGATGGCGATTTCCGGCGCCCCCTTGGCGCCGATGGCAAGGCCGATCGGACCGTGGATGCTGGCAATTTGTGCGTCGGTGAAACCCTTGTCCTTGAGCCGCGCCATCCGCGCAGCCTGGGTTTTCTTCGAGCCCAGCGCGCCGATGTAAAAGAGATCGGACTTGAGTGCTGCTTCCAGCGCCGGATCGTCGATCTTCGGATCATGAGTGAGCGCCATCATGGCGGTGCGCTGATCGAGGCCTATGCGCGGCAGGATTTCGTCGGGCCATTCGGCTTGGAGTGTCACACCGGGAAACCGCGCGCCGGTTGCGAAGGCTCCGCGCGGATCGATGACGATGATATCGTAACCCGCCTGCTGGGCAATCGGGATTACCGCTTGGGCGATGTGCACCGCGCCGATGATCACCAGCCGCAGCGGCGGATTCTGGATAGTGACGAAATGGCCGTCATGAACACCCGACTGGTCGAAGCGGAAGGCCGCATCGAGAATGGCAGCCATGCGGATCGGCGGCGGCTTCGGCGCGCACCACAATGCGCTGGGCCCCGCTCTCGAGATGGGTGATCAGCGCCACGGCCCGCCGCTGCGCGCGCGCCGCGAGGAGCTGATCGAGAATGACGCGCTTCATTCGGTGAGCGGCTCCACATAGACGCCGATCCTGCCGCCGCAGGCGAGGCCGACTTTCCACGCGGTCTCGTCGGCCACGCCGAAATGCAGGGTCCTGGGCTTGCCGGACTGGATGACATCGGCGGCTTCCGTCACCACCGCGCCTTCGACGCAGCCGCCCGACACCGAGCCCACGAAATTGCCGTCGCCGTCGATGACCAATTGGCTGCCGACGGGTTGCGGCGCCGAGCCCCAGGTTTCGATGACGGTGGCAATCGCCACTTTGCGTCCCGCTTTCAACCAGTCCGAGGCCTGTTCAAGAATGGTGTGATCGGATGCGGCCATGGTGGTTTCCTTACACGCTGGTGTCTCCCTCCCCCTTGTGGGGAGGGATTAAGGGTGGGGGTCGCTCCGGCGTCACCACCAGACCCCCACCCCTAGCCCCTCCCCACAGGTGGGAGGGGGATTGCGGAGAATTTCGTTGCTGCACGCTCATTCAAAATTCAACAATGCTCATTGCAATCCGCCCGCCAGCCATTTGCGCGGATCATGCGCCGGGGAAGGCTGGCCCGCAAGCGCCTGGGCCAGATCGGCAAGACTGCCCAAACTATGCACCGGGCGGAATTCATCGACATGGGGCATCATGGCGCGAATGCCGCCGGCCAGCGCCTTGAAGCCTTCAAAGCGGAGCAGTGGGTTGAGCCAGACAATGTGTTTGGATTGCCGCCGCAGCCGCTGCATCTCCTGCGACAGGAGTTCCGTGTCGTCGCGCTCGAGGCCGTCGGTCATCAGCAGCACATGGGCGCCCTGGGTCAATGCCCGCCGTGCCCATTTGTAATTGAACTCGCGGAGCGATGTGCCGATGCGCGTTCCCCCCGACCAGTCCTTGACCGCAACCGACACCTTGGCCATGGCCTCGTCGATGTCGCGGCGGGCGAGTTCGCGGCTGACATTGGTGAGCCTGGTGCCGAACAGGAAAACCGAAACCCGGTCGCGGTCATTGGTGAGCGCGTGAAGGAAGTGCAGGAACATCCGGCTATAATTCGAGCATGAACCTGAAATATCGCAGAGCACCACCAGCGGCGGCTGGCGGAAGCGGCGCTGGCGCCGTTCGAGATCGATGAAATGGCCGCCGGCGCGGAGCGAGCCTTGCATGGTGCGCCGCATGTCGATTGCCGGTCCCCGGCGCGAGGGCTGGAAGCGCCGGGTTCTGACTTCCGGGCGATTGAGCCTGAGCCTGGCGATTGCCTGTCTCGCTTCGGCCTGCTCGGCCACGGTCATTTGCTCGAAATCCTTGGCGCGCAGGATTTCATCGGTGCTGGCGGTGAACGCGGCATCGACCTCGAGGGCCTCCGGCTTGTGCTCGCGCCGGCTTTGGCTCTCGACCTTGTCGAACATCGCCTCGGCGAGGCGCCGGAACCCCGCGTGTTTCACTTTTTCATCGGCTTGCCTGGTGATCTGCTGGAACATCAGCTGCATCAGCTGTTCGAGCATTTTCGGCTTCTTCCAGAAGACATGGAAGGCCTGGTCGAACAACTCCTTGTGGTCGCGGCGCTTGACGAAAACCGCATGCAGTGTCCAGTAGAAATCATCGCGCGTGCGGAGGCTGCCGGAGGTTGCCGCATCGAGCGCATCGATCACCGCCCCCGGCCCCACCGGCAACCCGGCCTCACGCAGCACCCTGGCGAAATACATGATGTTCTGGGCAAGCTTGCCGGAGGGGGCGGCGGATAACTCCACCATCAAACGTCACCCCAGCGGAAGCCGAGGTCCCGCTTCCGTTGCTCCGCTCCAAAGCGGGATGCCAACTTTCGTTGGCATGACGGAAAAAAGATAGTTGCTTCGCCCTAGCCATGCGCCATCGTCCGGATTTCGTGCTTGATCTGATCGAGAATGCGCTTGGCTTCCGAGCCTTCCATGCGCACGATGTCGTCCTGGTATTTGAGCAGCACGCCGAGCGTGTCGTTCACTGTCTGCGGATCGAGGGTGACGCTGTCGAGCTCGTGCAGCGCCGAGACCCAGTCGAGGGTTTCGGCAACGCCGGGCGACTTGAAGAGATCGCCGCCGCGCAGCGCCTGGACGAACAGCACGACCTCCTTGGCCAGCGCCTCGGATGCGCCTGGCCGCCGCGCCTTCACAATCTCCAGTTCGCGCTTGGCATCGGGGTAGCCCACCCAGTGATAGAGGCAGCGCCGCTTGAGGGCGTCATGCACTTCGCGGGTGCGGTTAGAAGTAATGATGACGATCGGCGGTTCTTCCGCCTTGATGGTGCCGAGTTCGGGGATGGTCACCTGAAAATCCGACAGCACTTCGAGCAGGAAGGCTTCGAAGGCCTCATCGGTGCGGTCGATCTCGTCGATGAGCAGCACGGGTGCTGCCCCCTTCGGCGCTTCGAGCGCTTGCAGCAGCGCCCGCTTGATCAGGAACTTCTCGGCGAAGATATCCTGGCCCAGGCGTTCGCGGTTGAGTTCGCCGGAGGCCTCGGCCAGGCGGATTTCGATCATCTGGGCCGAATAGTTCCACTCATAGACGGCGGAATTGATGTCGAGGCCTTCATAGCATTGCAGCCGGATGAGCTTGCGGCCGAGGCCTTCGGCCAGAACCTTGGCAATCTCGGTCTTGCCGACGCCGGCTTCGCCTTCGAGAAACAAAGGGCGGCCCATGCGAAGCGACAAGAACACCACCGTCGCCAGATCGCGGCCAGCGATGTAGCCGGTCTTTCTCAGCAACCCGAGGGTGTCGTCGATGGAAGCAGGAAGTGTTTTCATCAAAGCATCACTATATCCTCTTCCCCCCTCGCGGGGGAAGGTGGATCGCGCCGCAGGCGCGAGACGGATGAGGGGGCGGCTCAGCGAGCTTGATCGATGGCCTATTCGCGGAACCGCCCCCTCATCCGGCGCTTCGCGCCACCTTCCCCCGCGAGGGGGGAAGGGAACCGTTGCACGTTGTCAACCCAGGCGGACGTTACTTCGCCGCCTCGACCGCCCGCTTGGCCATGATGGCGATCAAGTGGGCGCGGTATTCGGCGGAGGCGTGCATGTCGCTGTTGAGGCCTTTGGCTTTCGCGGCGATGCCGGAAAGCGCCTTGGCCGAGAAATCCTTGGCGAGGGCCGCTTCCATTTCGGCAATGCGGTAGACGCCGGGTCCGGCTCCGGTGACCGCGACCCTGACCGCGCCATCTTTCATCTTGGCCACGAACACCCCCACCATGGCATAGCGCGAGGCCGGGTTGGGGAACTTGGCATAGCCCGCCTTGGCGGGCAGCGGGAATTCCACCGCCGTCACCACCTCGTTGGATTTGAGGGCGGTCGAAAACATGCCGGTGAAGAACTTGTCGGCGGGGATTTTCCGGTCGCTGGTGTGGACGGTGGCGCCGAGGCCCAGCACAGCTGCCGGATAATCGGCGGCCGGATCGTTATTGGCGAGCGATCCGCCGATGGTTCCCCGGTTCCTGACATGGGGATCGCCGATGCCGCCGGCCAGTTGGGCAAGTGCGGCGATCGTCTTCCGCACCCCCTTGTCGGTGGCCACATCGGCATGGGCGGTGCCGGCCTTGATGGTCACCGACTTGGCCGAAACCGCGATCCCTGCGTTCTTCAAGCCGCTGAGGTCGATAATATCGCTGGGCGAGGCCAGGCCCTGCTTGATGGTCGGAAGCAGCGTCATGCCGCCCGACATGTATTTCCCGTCCTTGGCCTTCTTCATGGCTTTGACGGCGTCTGCCACCTTGGTGGGACGATGATATGAGAAGTTTTCCATTGTTGCTCTCCCAGCCTTATTCGGCGGCCTTTCTCATCGGTTGCATGGCTTTCCACACCGTCAGAGATGTGGCCGGCATGGCGACGTCGGCCACGCCTATAGCATCGGTCACCGCGTTCATGACGGCGGCCGGCGAAGCAATCGCACCGGCCTCGCCGCAGCCTTTCATGCCCAACGGGTTGGAGGGGCACGGCGTGTTGGTGAAGCCGAGTTTGAAGTTCGGAACATTGTCGGCCCGCGGCATGCAGTAATCCATGTAGGAGCCGGTCAGCAATTGTCCCGACTCCTGGTCATAGACGCAAGCTTCGGTGAGCGCCTGGCCGATCCCTTGGGCAATGCCGCCATGGACCTGACCCTCGACAATCATCGGGTTGATGACATTGCCGAAATCGTCGACGGCGGTGTAGCTCACCACTTCGGTGGCTCCAGTATCGGCATCGACTTCCACTTCGCAGATGTGGACACCGGCGGGGAAGACGAAATTGGCGGGATCGTGGAAGGCGCTTTCCTTGAGACCCGGTTCGATCTCCGAGGAGTTGAACTTGTGGGCGACGTAGGCCGCGAGCGCCACCTCGCCAAAGGCCATCTTCTTGTCGGTGCCCTTGACGGTGAAAGTGCCGTTCTTGAACTCGACGTCGTCGGCCGAAGCCTCCATGACCGCCGCCGCCACTTTCTTGGCCTTGGCCTCGATCTTGTCGAGAGCCTTGGAGATAGCGGTCATGCCAACCGCACCCGAGCGCGAGCCATAGGTGCCCATGCCGAACTGCACCTTGTCGGTGTCGCCATGGACGATCGACACATTGTCGATATCGACGCCGAGGCGTTCGGACACGAGCTGCGCAAAGGTCGTTTCATGGCCTTGGCCGTGGCTGTGGCTACCTGTGAGGATTTCCACCGAACCCACGGGATTGACGCGAACTTCCGCCAATTCCCATAGGCCCACGCCGGCGCCCAAAGAGCCAACCGCCGCCGAGGGTGCTATGCCGCAGGCCTCGATATAGGCCGAGAAGCCGATGCCGCGCAGCTTGCCGTTCTTGGCGGAGGCGGCCTTGCGGGCGCCGAAGCCCCGGTAATCGGAAATCTCCAGCGCCTTGTCGAGGGCGGCGCCATAGTCGCCGGCGTCGTAGCACATGATGACCGGGGTCTGGTGCGGGAAGGAGGTCACGAAGTTCTTGCGGCGGAACTCCGCCGGATCCATGCGCAATTCCCGCGCCGCCCGCTCGACGATGCGTTCCACCACATAGGTGGCTTCCGGCCGGCCGGCGCCGCGATAGGCGTCAACCGGAGCCGTGTTGGTGTAAACCGCATCGACCTCGGCATAGATGTTGGGGATATTGTATTGCCCCGACAGCAGTGTCGCATAGAGATAGGTCGGCACGCAGGATGCGAAGGTCGAGAGATAGGCTCCCATCGCCGCCTTGGTGTTGACTCGCATTCCGGTGATCCGGCCCGATGAATCGGTCGCCAGTTCGGCATGGGTGACGTGATCGCGGCCATGGGCGTCTGACAGGAAGCTTTCGCTGCGCTCGGCCGTCCATTTGATCGGACGCCCACCAATTTTTTTGGACGCCCACACGCAGGCCACTTCCTCGGCATAAATGAAGATCTTGGAGCCGAAGCCGCCGCCCACATCGGGTGCGATGACCCTGAGCTTGTGCTCGGGGGCAAGGCCGTGGAACGCCGAAATCACCAGCCGCGCCACATGGGGGTTCTGGCTGGTCGTATAGAGAGTGTAATGATCCGAACCGGTGTCATAGGAGCCGATGGCGGCGCGTGGTTCCATGGCGTTGGGAATGAGCCGGTTGTTGACCAGATCGATCTTGGTGACATGGGCGGCACTCTTGAACGCTTGATCGGTTGCCGCCTGGTCGCCAATCGACCAGTTGAACACCCGGTTGTCGGATGCAACATCGTGCACCTGCGCCTTGGTCTTCATCGCCTGGGCGGCATCGACATTATGCGGCAGCACCGCGTAGCTGACATTGACCGCTTCCGCCGCGGACTTGGCCTGCTCCTTGGTCTCGGCGACGACCAGCGCCACATGGTCGCCGACATAGCGCACCTTGCCCTGGGCCAGCACCGGATGCGGTCCCGCCTTCATCGGCGAGCCATCCTTGGAATGGATCATCCAGCCGCAGATCAGACCGCCAAGCTTGTCATTGGCGATGTCATCGCCGGTGAAAATCCCGACCACGCCCGGCATCTTCTTCGCCTTGGCGGTGTTGATCGATTTGATGGTGGCGTGGGCATGGGGGCTGCGCACGAAAAACGCATGGGTCTGGCCCTTGAGATTGATGTCGTCGGTGTAGCGGCCCTTGCCGGTGATGAAACGGTGATCTTCCTTGCGCTTCACACGGGCGCCAATTCCGGTCTCGCTCATTGAATGCCTCCCTTACATGTTCGCAGCGCCAGCCTTAACGGCGGCGACGATGTTATGATAGCCGGTGCAGCGGCAGATGTTGCCGTCCAGCTCGTGGCGGATGGTATCGTCGCTGAGCTTCTTGCCGTTGCGCTTCACCATGTCGACGGCCGACATGATCATGCCCGGGGTGCAGAAGCCGCATTGCAAGCCATGGTGTTCACGGAAGGCCTCCTGCATCGGATGCAGCTTGCCGTTCTTGGCCAGGCCTTCGATGGTGGTGACATCAGCGCCCTCGCAGGCCACGGCCAGCGCCGTGCACGACTTCACCGCCTTGCCATCGACGAGGACGACGCAGGCGCCGCACTGGCTGGTGTCGCAGCCCACATGGGTGCCCGTCAGCCCCAGATTCACACGCAAGAAATCGACCAGCAGCGTGCGGCCTTCGACCTCGCCCGCCACCGCCTGTCCGTTCACTTTCATTGAAATTGCCGGCATTGATTTAACCTCCCAAACGGCCCCTCGCTCGCCCGGATCATGTGCCGCGTTGCAAGGGCACAATGGCAAATCCGGCGGGGACTTTTGTTTTCGCCGGTTGCATACTCATATGAGTTGGGTGAAATGGTCAAGCGCTACCAAGGCCTCATGTGACGATTTGCCTGCAAGGCTGAATAATTGTGCAGCGCAAACTGAAACCATTGGGTCCCCTGCCCCGTATCTGCTATGAATTTCATCGGACAAAGGAGGCTGCCATGCTTCGCGCCCTTGTTTTCGCACTTCTGGTGTTTTGGTTGCCGGTTTCGGCCCATGCCCAATCGGTCAGCGATGCCGACCGGTCCGAGTTCCAGCGAATCATCACCGAACAGATCGAGGCATTCCGCGCCGATGATGGCGCCAGGGCCTATGGATTTGCCGCGCCCCTCATCCACCGCCTCTTCCCGAGCCCGGAAACCTTCATGCAGATGGTGCGCCAGGGCTACAAGCCGGTCTACCGGCCGCAACGCTTCAGCTTTGGCGCGACCGGCGGCGATCCCCTGGGCCGGCCGTCGCAGCGGGTGGTCATCGCCGGCCCCGACGGCAAGACCTATGAGGCGCTCTACACCATGGAGCGCCAGCCCGACGGCACCTGGCGCATCAGCGGCTGCACATTGCTGGAGATCCCAGGCCTCGACGCCTGATCAGGCCTGCTGGCGCGCGTTGCGATAGGCTGTGAGCATGGCTTCGGCGCTGCGGCGGCCATCTTCTTCCGACGTCGCGAAAGACGACACCGAGATGCGCATGATGTGGCGCCCGCGCCAGTCGGCTCCGGCCGCGAAGCAGACGCCGCCGGCCTGGACGCGGGCGATGGTGTCCCTGGTTATTTGATCGCCGCGCTCGGCGCCCAGGCCGGCGCCGAAGCGCACCGCAACCTGGTTGAGCACCACGTCGTTTTCAACGGTAACACCAGGTTCGTCGCCAAGCAGGCCGGCCATCAGGCGGGCCACGCGGCAATGGCGGTCAATCATTTCGACGATGCCGTCGCGGCCCAACGTCTTGATCACCGCCCACACCGGATTTCCGCGGGCGCGCCGCGAAAGCTCCGGTACATAGTTGAAGGACACCCGGTCTCCCGCCTCCGATGCGGGCAAATAGCTTGCCGAAATCGACATTGCCCGGCGGTGGGCGAGTTCGTCACGGACGATGGCAAAGCCGCAGTCATAGGGGACTTGCAGCCACTTGTGCCCGTCCGTCGCCCACGAGTCGGCACCGTCGATTCCGGCGGTGAGGTGGCGGAGAGCGGGCGTGGCGCGCGCCCACAGGCCGAAAGCGCCATCGACATGAACCCAGGCGCCGGCCTGCTTCGCCACGGGGATGATATCGGCGAACGGATCAAAGGCGCCGGTATTGAGCTGGCCCGCCTGCAGAATGACAATGGCGGGCCCCTTTACACCGGCCATCGCCGCGAGGAATGCGTCGGGGCGCACCCGCCCCTGATCGTCGGTGGCCAGCCTGACGACGCGGTCATGGCCAAGACCCAAATACTGCAGGGCCATGAAAACGGTGGAATGGGCATCGTCTCCAATCAAAACGGTGATCGGCGGTGCTCCGAACAGACCATCGCGATCGGCATCCCAGCCGGCTTGCCGCAAGACCTCGCCGCGGGCGGCGGCAAGGCAGGTGAAGTTGGCGACGGTGGCGCCGGTTGCGAAACCGATCGACGACGCGCGCGGCAAATCCAGGAGCTCCAGCAGCCAGCCCTCGGCTACCGCTTCAACCGCCGAAGCGGCCGGTGTAACGGTGGGGTGGGCGCCAAGCTGCCCCCAGGCCCCGGTCAGGCAGTCAGCCGCAACACCGGCGGGGTGCGAGGAACCCATGACCCAACCGAAAAACCGCGGTCCAGCCGGCATGATGAGTCCGTCAGCCGATCCCGCCGCCAATTGGGCAATGACCTCGGTGGCCGGAGTTGCGGCGCTGGGCAAGGGTTCATTGAAAGAAGCGAGGCATTCGACGTAGCCGCGCCGCGGCGCATGGTCGGCATCGCTCAGGCCCACGCGGAAATCTCCGGCCAAATCGGCAACCTGGTGCAAGAGCGAAGCCGCATCGTTATCTGTCATAATTGCCTTCCTGTTGCCCCGGCCACTTGTATCGGATAACTCGCGGCGATGAAACCTATCGCTCTCTCGGCCCAGAAGACCTGGTGGCCCGCGGTTATCGCAACCGCCACGGTTGTTGCTTCAACCGCGGCGGTGCTCTTGTGGATGGGCCGGGTCCCCATCTGCACATGCGGCTACGTGAAGCTCTGGCACGGGGTGGTGTTCAGTTCCGAGAACTCGCAACACCTGAGCGACTGGTACAGCTTCTCGCACATCATTCACGGCTTTCTGTTCTATGGCGGCTTATGGCTGATCGGGCGCCGATGGCCGATGTGGATTCGCCTGGCTGCTGGCCACCGCGCTTGAAGTCCGGATGGGAGATTTTCGAGAACACCGATTTCATCATCAACCGCTACCGCGAAGTGACCATCTCGCTCGACTATTACGGCGACAGCGTCATCAATTCGGTATTCGATGTTCTTGCCATGGTGCTTGGATTCTACGCTGCAATGCGCCTGCCGGTCTGGCTCACGATCGCGCTGGCGCTGGCCATGGAGCTGATCGTCGGCTACCTGATCCGCGACAACCTCACCCTCAACATCATCATGCTGGTCTGGCCGCTCGACGCCATCAAGACTTGGCAGGCGGGGGGTTAGAGGCATAGTGGATCAAGACCGGCATGTCGAAGAAATCGGCGAAAACGATCGGCTACGACGAACTTGCAGAAACAAGCGGGACCCCAGCTTTCGCTTGCCGGGCAGACGGAACAAAGAGGGGGCAAGTCAGTGATGCTCCTTCAAACGTCTTGCCAGCCCCCGGATCAAGTCCGGGGGTAAACTCCAGCAGGCATCCCGCTTCTCTTTGACCAAATCGGCGACAGTTACGATTTCTTCTCAGTTATTGGCCGGATTGGCGAAATTGAGGAAGCCTGCCGGTGATCAGCGCCCGAAGCGCGGGTAGGCGGGTTCGATGACGTAATAGGCCCATAGCGACACATAGGCCTGGCCATAGACAAGCACGCCGCACATCTCGCCCTCAAGCGAGGTGACCGGTCCCTCGCGGCCATCGGGGACCATCACGGTCTGTCCCACCCGGCACCAATTGTCGGGCGCCGCCGGGCTGCCGATTGCCGCGAAGATCATTGCCGCTGCTATGAGCGAGTTCATGACGCAGCCGTCCTTTCGCCACCATGAAAGCGCGGCTTGTGGCCAGAATCAAGCCCGCCGGAATCTCGTTGGCGATTCGCCATAGCGCAATTTGAAGGCGCGCGAAAGCTGGGCCAGCGATGAAAACCCGCAGGCCAGCGAGACATCGCGGACACTCATGGGCGAATAGGACAGGAGCCGGCTGGCCTTTTCGAGCCGCAGCCCGAGATAAAAACCCATCGGCCGCTGCCCGAGATTGTGGTGAAACAGCCTCTCCATCTGGCGCACCGAAATGCCGCCGATCCGTGCCAATGCCGCAGCATTCAGCGGCTCCTCGCCGTGCTCCTCCATCGCCGCAATGATGGCGAGAAGGCGCGGATTATCGGTGCCGTAGCGGGCTCGCGCCGGAACCCGAGCCGGGTCGCGGCCATCGGCCACGCGAAAGTGCAGAAGCTGATCGGCAACCGCCACCGCCAGCGGCCGGCCGAGCAGACGGCCGATCCAGTCCAGCATCATGTCGATCGCCGAAGCGCCACCGGCACAGGTCAGGCGGTCACGGTCGATCTCGTAGAGCGCCTGGGTTGCCAAAACTTGTGGATAACTTTCACGGAAACCGGGGAGGCTTTCCCAATGGCAGGTGGCGCGATAGCCATCGAGGATGCCGGCCTCGGCCAGAAGGAAGGGAGCCGTATCGATTCCTGCGACCAGCACGCGCTGCCGCGCCAGCTTGCGGATGGCGCTGAGCACCGGGCGGGTGAGCCCACGCGCATGTTCGTAGCTTGCCGAGACGACCGCCATGGCAGGGGTTCCGAGCTCGCCAAGCCCGCCCGAGACCGAGACCGGAATGTCATTCGAGGCGGCAACCGGAGAGCCATCCATCGAAACGAACCGCCAAGAGAATGTGGGACCGGCAAAGCGGTTGGCAACGCGAAGCGGCTCCAGGGCGCCATAGAGCGCGATCATCGAAAACTTCGGGATCAGCAGGAATGCCACATCGTATTTTGCCATTGGCGATATTTGATAAGGAAATGGCGATAAAAGTCAAATGACCGGCGGGGCGCCGGCCTACTCTCCGGGCCAACAGGAGGAGCCTTGCATGAACCCTAGGATTATCATCACCTGCGCGGTCACCGGCGCCGGCGACACCGTCGGCAAGCATCCGGCCATTCCAGTGACACCCGAGCAAATCGCCAATTCGGCGCTGGAAGCGGCCTCGGCCGGCGCCACCGTGGTCCACTGCCATGTCCGCGATCCCAAGACCGGCAAGGGGGCGCGCGGCGTCGATCTCTACCGCGAAGTGATGGAGCGCATCCGCGCCAAGAACAAGGAGGTCATCATCAACTTGACCGCCGGCATGGGCGGCGATCTTGAAGTGGGAAGCGGTGAAGAACCGATGAAATGGGGCGGCGGCACCGACCTCGTGGGACCTGTCGAGCGCCTGCTCCATATCAAGGAGCTGCGTCCCGAGCTTTGCACGCTGGATTGCGGTTCGCTCAATTTCGGCGACGGCAACGGCATCGTGGTGCAGACGCCTGTCCAACTGCGCGAACAGGCGAGGCTCATCAAATCCTACGGTGTGAAGCCGGAGATGGAGATTTTCGATTCGGGCAATCTGTGGTTCGCCAAGCAGCTCTATACCGAAGGCCTGATCGATGGTCCGCCGCTGTTCCAACTCTGCCTCGGAATCCCCTGGGGCGCGCCCTATGACAGCGAGACCATGGCCTACCAGAAAGCCCAACTGCCGAAGGACGCCGTGTGGGCCGCCTTCGGCATCGGCCGCAATGAATTCCCGGCCGTGGCCCAGGCCGTGCTGCTCGGCGGCCATGCGCGGGTTGGACTGGAAGACAATTTGTGGCTGGAAAAGGGTGTCTATGCTTCCAACGGCTCACTCGTCGAGCGCGCCGTGAAGATCATCGAGATTCTCGGCACCAAGGTGGCGACACCCGATGAGGGCCGCGAGATTTTGAAACTGAAGCCACGGAAATAAGCCATGACCACCATCAAGACCGTCGGCATTGCCGGCACCGGGCTCATTGGCGCCGGCTGGGCCGCCCGCCTGCTGATTCGCGGCTTCGATGTCATTGCCTACGATGTGACGCCTGCCGCCGAGGCCAAGCTCAAGGCCGCCATCGATGTTGCCTGGCCTTCCATGAGCCGCCTGCTGGGCAAGCCCGGCCCCCGGGGTAAACTCGCTTTTACCACCGATCTCAAGGAGATGGCCGCCAAAGCCGACTTTGTGCATGAGGCCGCGCCCGAGCGCGAAGAGCTGAAGATCAAGCTGTTCAGCGATATCGACGCGGTAGCCCGGCCGGACGTTATTATCGCATCATCCTCGTCGGGTTTTCTGCCTTCGCGGCTGCAATCGCAATGCCGCCATCCGGAACGGGTGATCATCGGCCACCCGTTCAATCCGGTTTATCTGTTGCCATTGGTCGAGACAGTGCCGGGTGAAAGGACCTCCAAGGATGCCATGGACCGCGCCGGCGACTATTTCCAGGCCATCGGCATGCAGGTGCTCCAGCTCAAGAAAGAGATCGACGGTTATATCTGTGACCGGCTGCAGGAGGCCCTGTGGCGCGAGGCGCTTCACATCCTCGACAAGGATGTGGGGACCACCCAGGATATCGATGACTCGATCATCTATTCCGCCGGCATGCGCTGGGCCTTCATGGGCTCGTTCCTCACCTATCATGTGGCCGGCGGCCCCGGCGGCATGCGCCACTTCATCTCGCAATTCGATCCCACTCTCGAACTGCCGTGGACCGATTTAAAATTCCCCAAGTGGAACGACGCGCTCGAACACCGCCTGGTCGAGGGCTGCGAGGCCCAATCGGCGGGCCGCACCGTCGCCGAGATCGAGGCCAAGCGCAACGAGGTCCTCGTCGACATGATGAAGCTGTTCCGCAAGCACAAGATCGGCGCGGGGCTTGTGCTGGACCGGGAATTGAAGGCAAGGAAGAGGAGACGCTGAACCAAAATCTGTCATCGCCGGGCTTGTCCCGGCCGACCGCATAGCGCCGAAGATACTCCAGCATCTCGAAACTCGGCACACATCGGGTCCTCCGCAATGAATGCGGGGATGACAATAAGGGAGAATGGAAATGTCCAACAACGCGTCATGATTACCGCCGCGGCCGACGGCATCGGCCGCATGATAGCCAAGGCCTTTGCGTCCGAAGGCGCCAAGGTTCACATCTGCGATGTGAATGAGGCCGCCCTGGCAAAGTTCCGCGAGGAATTTCCGGAGATCGCAGCAACCCTTGTGAATGTCCGCAATGAGGGCGAGATCGATGCCTGGTTCGACGACGCGCTCGAGGATCTGGGCGGGCTCGATGTGCTGATCAACAATGCCGGCATCAAGGGCCCGACGGCGCCGGTCGACGACATCGACCTGGCCGACTGGCGCGAATGCCTCGAAGTCTGCCTCGATTCGCATTTCCTCTGCGCCAGAAGGGCGGCGCCGGTGATGAAGGCGCAGGGCTCCGGCTCTATCATCAACATGTCGTCCAATGCCGGCCAGACCGGTTTCGGCAACCGCACGCCCTATGCGGCGGCGAAGTGGGCGGTGATCGGGCTCACCAAATCGCTTGCCATCGAACTTGGCCCCTACAATGTGCGCTGCAACGCCATTTGCCCGGGCTCGGTGCGCGGCGACCGCATCAACCGGGTCATCCAGGGCGAGGCCGATCTCCGCGGCGTGGCCTTCGATGTCGTTGCCAAGGAAATCGTTGCCAACCAGTCAATCTCGCGCTTCGTCGAGCCGGATGAAGTGGCCGAACTCTGCCTCTTCCTCGCCTCGCCCAGGGCCTTCATGATCAACGGCCAGGACATCGCCATCGACGGCCATATTGAGACATTCCATATCAGGTAGGCGCATGGATTTTTCCCTTTCCGAAGAACAGCGGATGATCGTCAAGACGACGCGGGATTTCGTCGCGGGCGAGCTTTATCCGCATGAAGCCGAGATCGAAGAGACCGGCGTGTTGCGCCACGAACTCCGCGACGAGATCAAGAAGAAGGCGATCGAGGCGGGGCTTTATGCCGCCAACATGCCGGTTGAAGTGGGCGGCGCCGGGCTCGATACGCTGACCTGGGTTCTCTACGAAAAGGAACTGGGCCGCGCCAATTATGCGCTGCACTGGACCTGCGTGGCGAGGCCCTCCAATATCTTGATGGCGTGCGTTGGCGAACAGCGCGAAAAATATCTCCTGCCATCGGTGCGTGGCGAAAAATCCGATTGCCTGGCGATGACCGAGCCGGGCGTGGGATCGGACCTGCGCGGCATGAAGACTTTCGCGCGGGCAGACGGCGAGTATTTCGTCATCAACGGCAGCCAAGCATTTCATCAGCCATGCCGATGAAGCGAGCTTCGTCATCCTTTTTGCGGCAACCGGCGAGGAAGACACGCCGCGCGGAAAGAAGAAGCTGATCACCGCGTTCCTGATCGACATGGGAACGCCGGGCTACATCGTTCGCAAGGGCTACAAGAACGTCTCGCATCGCGGCTACAACAATTGCATTCTCGAGTTCAATGACTGCCGCGTGCACAAGAGCCAGGTGCTGGGGGAAATCCACAAGGGTTTCGAAGTCGCCAATGACTGGCTGGGGGCGACGCGGCTGCAGGTGGCCGCCACCTGCATTGGCCGCGCCGGGCGCGCGCTTGAGCATGCCACGCAATATGCCGTCGACCGCCGGCAATTCGGCCAGCAGATCGGCAAGTTCCAGGGCGTCTCGTTCAAGCTCGCCGACATGGCGCTGGAGTTGAAGGCGGCCGAGCTTCTGACGCTTGAAGCCGCGTGGAAATTCGACAACAAGACGGTGACCGACATGGACATGGCCATGGCCAAGCTGAAGGCCACCGAGATGCTGGCCTTCGTTGCCGACGAGGCGATCCAGATTCACGGCGGCATGGGGCTGATGTCAGACTTGCCATTGGAGCGCATCTGGCGCGATGCGAGGGTGGAGCGGATTTGGGAGGGGACGTCCGAGATACAGCGCCATATTATTTCCAGGGCACTGCTGAGGCCGCTGGGGGGATAACCAAACTCTGTCATTGCCGGGCTTGTCCCGGCAACCCATCGGCCGGCACTTGCTGAACCATGGGTCCCCGGAACAAGTCCGGGGATGACAGACAGAAAAAGTGAAAATGACAATACGTTCCCTCACCCGCCTCCTCCACCCCACTTCCATCGCCTTCATCGGCGGGGCCGAATGCGATGTCGCGATCACCCGCACGCGGTCCTTTGGCTTCGCCGGCAAGATCTGGGCGGTGCATCCCAAGCGCGAGCAACTGGGCGGCATTGCCACGGTCAAATCGGTGGACGAGATCGAGGGCGCCGTCGATGCCGCCTTCATCGCGGTCAAGCGCGAGCCCACTATCGAGATCGTCCGTACTCTGAGGAAGCAGGGTTGCGGCGGCGCCGTCATCTATGCCTCGGGATTCGCCGAGACCGGCGACAGCCATTTGCAGGATGATTTGCTGGCCGCAGCCGATGGCATGCCGCTGATCGGTCCCAACTGCTATGGCTATGTCAACGGCCTTGCCCGCGCCGCACTGTGGCCCGACGAGCACGGCATTGCGCAGCTTGAGTCAGGTGTGGCCATCATCACCCAGTCCGGCAACATGGCTTGCAACTTCACCATGACCATGCGGGCGCTGCCGGTGGCCTGTGTCTACGCCATCGGCAACCAGGCCGATGTCGACATGGCGCAGATGGTGGAGGCGTTTGTTCACGACGACCGCATCACCGCCATCGGACTCCATGTCGAGGGCCTGCGCGATATTCCGGCCTTCGCCCGGGCGGCGGCGCTTGCCCGCCAGCACCGGAAGCCAATCATAGCACTCAAGACCGGACGCTCCGAACAGGGCGCCAAGGTCACCATGAGCCACACCTCGTCGCTCGCCGGCGCCGATACGCTCTATGATGCCTTGTTCGAGCGCTATGGCGTGGCGCGCATGAAGTCGGTCTCGGCATTTGTCGAGACATTGAAGTTCCTTCACCTCGGAGGGCCGACAGCCGGCAATCGGCTGGTATCGATGAGCTGCTCGGGCGGCGAAGCGGCCCTGGTGGCCGACATGGCGATCGAGAAGAACGTGGTGTTCCCGCCCTTCCCGGCTGAAGCCAAGCCCAGGATTGCGGCCACCCTCAATGAATTCGTGACCATCGACAATCCGCTCGACTATCACACTTTCATCTGGAATCAGGAGGACAAGCTGACCGCCGCGTTCACCGCCGTCCTCGGCAGCGGCTTCGATGTGGCGATGCTGATTCTCGACACGCCCACCAATCCCGCAATGAAGCCCGGGAGCTGGCTGAAAACCGCCCGCGCGCTTGCTGCGGCGTCGAAGACGACGGGCGCCCGCGCGGCGATTGCCGCATCCCTCCATGAGGGCATGCCGCTGGCGCTCGCCGATGAACTTGCAAGCCTCGGCGTTGCACCGATGATGGGCCTCGACGATGCGCTGACGGCCTTCGAGGCTGCAAGTTTCATCGGCGGCAACTGGGCAAGGCCCGATCCCTTGCCGGCGATGACGGCTGAAGTGAAGTGCCACGGCGAAGAGAAGCCGTTGAGCGAATTCGATGCCAAGCAATTGCTCAAGGCTTGCGGCTTGGCAGTGCCGGATGGCCGGGTTTGTAAACCGGAAGAAGCGGCACGCGTGGCGGCCGAGTTGGGTTTCCCGGTAACCCTGAAAGTGTCCTCGGCTACGATCGCCCACAAGACCGAAGCCGGCGGTGTCGCGCTCAATCTCAGGACTGCTGAAGACGTCAAGGCCGCCGCTATCCGCATGGCCGAACTGGCGCCGGAGGTTCTGGTGGAGCGCATGGTCACCGGCGCGGTGGCCGAATTCATCATCGGCCTCAAATCCGATCTGCAATTTGGTACCGTTCTGGTGGTGGGCGCCGGCGGTATTCTGACCGAGCTCCTGAAGGACTCGGTCACCCTTATCCTGCCCACTTCGCGCGCCGAAATCGAACGCCGGTTGAAATCTCTCAAGGTGTGGAAACTGGTGGAAGGCTTCCGCGGCAAACACGGCGATCAGGAGGCTGTCATCAAAGCCGTCGAAGCGGTTGCCGCCTTCGCCGCCGCCAATCGTGGACTTATCGAAGAACTCGACGTGAACCCCCTGCTCGTTCTTCCAGACCGAGCGGTCGCTGTCGACGCCCTGATTAGGATGCGCGATGAGTGAAACCTCAACCCAATACCGTCATTCCGGCGAAGGAGGCTGTGAAGAAATTGGAGTCGCCGGCGAATTGGTCAAAGAGAAGCGGGATGCCAGCTTTCGCTGGCAAGACGGATTGACGGGGTATCATTGATTTTCCTCACTCTTTCCGTCACCCCAGCGAAGGCTAGGGTCCCGCTTTTCCCGCCAATTCGCGGTGGCCGGCCATTAGCCAATTCCTTCACAGCCTCGAAAGCCGGAACCCAGAGAAATTTGCGGATGTGCAGTACCATGGGTTCCGGATAAACCGCTCCGCGTCTTTCCGGAATGACGTAGTATTGAGAATTAAGCAGGAAACCGAGAAACTCCCATGACCTCTCCCATCCTCACCACCCGCCACGGCCCCGTGCTGGAAGTCACCATCGACCGTCCCAAGGCCAATGCCATCGATGCCGCGACCAGCCGGATGATGGGGGATGTCTTTGCCGGCTTTCGCGACGACCCGGATCTTCGCGTCGCCATTCTCACGGCGGCGGGCGAGAAATTCTTCTGCCCGGGCTGGGACCTGAAGGCGGCGGCCGAAGGCGAAGCGCCCGACTCGGACTATGGCGTTGGTGGTTTTGGCGGGTTGCAGGAATTGCCGGGCCTCAACAAGCCGGTGATCGCAGCAGTGAACGGCCTGGCCTTCGGCGGCGGCTTCGAGATCATGATTTCCTGCGATATCATCATCGCGGCGGAACACGCGACTTTTGCGCTGCCCGAGATCAAATCCGGCACGGTGGCCGATGCCGCCTCGATCAAGCTGCCGCGCCGCATTCCCTATCACGTGGCGATGGAAATGCTGTTCACCGGCAGGCGCATCGATGCCAGGGAAGCCAAGCACTGGGGCCTGGTCAACGAAATCGTGGCGGCGGACAAGCTGATGGCGCGTGCCCGCGAAGTGGCCGGTCAATTGGCCGATGGTCCTCCGCTGGTTTATGCGGCGATCAAGGAAATCACCCGCGACACGGCGCATCTGCCGGTGCAGCAGGCCTTCGACATGGTGACCAAGCGCAAGCTCAAGACCGTCGACGCGCTCTATTCCAGCGAGGACCAGCTGGAAGGCGCGAAAGCCTTCGCCGAGAAACGGAAACCCCAGTGGAAGGGACGCTGAACCGGGAATCGGTGTAGTATTAACGGCACCGTCGGTAAGTATATTCCTCCCTCCCCCTTGTGGGGAGGGGCAGGGGTGGGGGTCGCTCCGGCGGCTGCCGTTCCTTTATCAACAAGCAGGAGGGATGGTTCGGAGCGACCCCCACCCTTAATCCCTCCCCACAAGGGGAGGGAGACGACAGCGAACGTAATTTTGATCAGAGGTTTTATGTCCAACGGCACATTACGTAATCACCCTTCATGATCACCCGCCGCGGATTTTTGAAATTCATTGGACGCTTGGCGTTGGCCGGAGCCGCCGTTGGAACCTATGCATTTGTCATCGAGCCCGGCCTCATGCTTCGCACCCAATACTACGCCATCACGCCGCCGCGCTGGACACCCGGACTCAAACTCAGGCTGGTCCTGCTCGCCGATCCGCATCTGGTCGAGCCCCACATGCCGCTCAGCCGCTGGAACCGGATTATCGATCAGGCCAATGGGCTGGAAGGCGACCTCATCCTGTTGATGGGTGATTACGTGGCCGGACATATTTTTCGCACCGGCACCGTTGCCGTGACCGATGTGGCCAAGGCTGCGTCCAGGCTCAGGGCGCCGCTTGGCGTGATGTCGATCAATGGCAACCACGATTGGTGGTCGGACCCCGGCGCGCAGAGGACCGGACGCGGGCCGCCCTTGTCGCAGCGGGCCATGGAAGACAACGGCATTCGCGTGCTCGCCAACGAAGCGCTCCGCCTCGCCAAGGACGGTCAAGCCTTCTGGCTCTCCGCCACCGACAGCATCGTTGCGATCATCAAGGGCCGGGGCCGGTTCGAAGGCCGCGACGATCTTCCCGGAACGCTGGCGCAGGTCAGCGATGACAAGCCGGTCATACATCTCGCCCACGAACCCGATCTCTTCGTCGATATACCCGAGCGTGTTTCAATTACCCTTTCGGGCCATACCCATGGCGGCCAGGTACGAATCCTTGGCTGGTCGCCGGTCACACCGTCGGCATTCGGAAACCGCTTCGCCTATGGCCATATCATTGAAGAAGGCCGGCATCTGGTGGTTTCGGGCGGGCTTGGCTGCAGCATTGTGCCCATACGTTTCGGTGTTCCCCCGGAGATCACCGTCATCGATCTTGGATGAGCCAGCCGTTCACGGGCCCGTGAGGCCGCTTCACGGCGAAGTTCATCGCCAGTGACCCCGCCGCCAATCATTCTCCCGCCTGTGCCGCAGTGAGCGGCGTTCGATAGATGGAGACGACTTCGATGATCAACATTGGGAAATCCGGCGCAGCCCTTGCCGCCGCCGCCTTGACGCTTGCAATGACCAGCGTGAGCTTTGCGCCGCCCGCCGCGGCCGGTTCGAAGGTCATGTGCCAGGGCGTCAATGCCTGCAAGGGCCAGGCCGCCTGCAAGTCGGCCAGCAATAGCTGCAAGGGCCTGAATGCCTGCAAGGGCCAGGGCTGGATCAGCACCTCCGCCGCACAGTGCGAGGAGTGGGGTGGCAAAGTCCTGGGCTAGGGTGCTTCTCAATTTAACTGGCGCACTACTCCCCACCACCGTCATGCCAGCGAAGCTGGCATCCCGCTAACTGCTTGAACGAGCTAAGGAAGCGGGACCCCAGCGGTCGCTGGGGTGACGGAAATTGGGGGCGTGGTAAAATTTCATTCAGCGCCGCAACCAAAAGGCAACCGCGATGGCCGTGGTCCATAGTGTGGCTGTGGCGGCAAACGCTACTGCAAAGAAACCGCGGCCCGTGTAGACCGATCCGTAGACCGCGCCCGCCACGCCGACGGACACATAGGTTACAAATGAGAACAGCCCCATGATGGCGCCACGGCGCTCGGCCGACAGCGAGCCGAGGTATGAAACGAGGGTTGTCATGCAGAAGTGGTTGGCCAGACCCCACAGCACCGGATAGATCGTAACGGCCACCAATGATTGGGCCGCGAAGGGCAGAACCGCGTAGTTGAGGCCAACGAGGAACAACCCAAGCGCCAACAGCTTGCGTGGTCCCGTGGTGTCGATCCATTTGTCGAAGATGACGCCGGCGCCGAAACCCAGACCATAGGACATGGAAATCGCACCGCCCAGCCAGGCGCCGGTGCCATGCAATTGGCGGACGTGATCGCCGATGAATGTATAGGTTTGGTAGAAGCCGATCATGTAGGAAAAGGTTGCGATGTAGCCCAGCAGGACGCCGGGTGTCCTCAGTGTCCCGGCATAACTGACACGCTCGCTCTCATCATGGCCGACCGTCTTCGGCAGTAATGCGCCAGCCACAACCATGAGCGCCGAGATTACCGCCACGATCAGAAAGGTTCCGCGCCAACCGGCAAAGGCCGACAGCACCGCCGCCAGCGGTACGCCCGCCACCATCGACACCGACCAGCCGAACAACACCCGCCCCAACGCCCGTGAGCGCTCCCCGGGACGCGAGATGTCACCCGTCAACGCATAGGTCGCCGGGATGATGACGCCGGAGGCGAGTCCGGCAATCAGTTGCCCGGCCGCCAGAACCTGCCAAGCCGTGGCGGCCGTGCAAATCAAGAGTCCCACGGCGAGCACGGAAAATGCGATGCGGATGGCCGTCCGTTTCCGCCATTTCCCCAGCCGTGGCGCCGCCAGCAAAGCCGAGGCCGCCACGCCTATTCCATAGGCCCCGGAGGCAAAGCCGATCTGCTTGGCGCCCGTATCCAGTCCCTTTGCAATATCGGTGAGCAGCGGCGACAGCATCAGGGCCTGAATTCCCACGGCGGCGAGACTGAGCGTGAGAAGCCAGAGCGGACGGCGCTGCGGTTCGGTAGCCGCGCTCATTCAGGCGCGAGTGCCGGGTGCTGATCGAAGGTTCCAACCGGCATCTGTTCGTAGTCGATAACGGCGCCGGTCATCATTTGGGCGGCGGGCGATACCAGGAACGCCATGAGCCCGGCCACATCTTGCGGCGAAATCAGCCGGCCGGCGGGCATGCGCCGCCCGATCGATTTTGCCCAGTCCTCGGACATGCCATGAAAGGAGGTTTGCAAATGCTGTTCACCTTCGGTGTGGACCCAACCGAGATTGATCGCGAAAATGCGGATGCCCTCGCGCTTCACCGCATTTGCAGCCGATCTGGTGAGCGTCACCAATGCCGACTTTGATGCCGAGTAGGTTACCAGATTGGGCGGGCCGCCATGGGCCAGCATGCTGGAGACATTGATGATCGTGCCGGATTTGGCGGCGCGCATGGGTTTGACCGCTTCCTGCATGAAAAACATCGGCGCCTTGACGTTGATCTCGAACAGCCGGTCGAAGGCTTCCGGTGTCGTGTCATCGAGTCCGCAACGCTCGGTATTGCCCGCCGCATTGACGAGGACATCGAGCCGGCCGAACTTCTGCATCGCCAGAGCAACTGCTTGGCGCGGCAATGCCGGATCGCGCAGATCGCCCGCCAGGATTTCGGCTCGCCCTGAATTTGGCAATTCCTCTTGCTGTGTCTTCAGACCGCCGGCATTGCGGTCGACAAGTACCACGCCCGCAAAGCCGTCGTGGAGGAATTGCCGGGCCGTGGCAGCCCCGATCCCTTGCGCGCCACCGGTGATCAGCGCCACCCTTCCTGGTGATTGCATGATTACTCCCCTGTCTCAGCCGCTGCCGGCTTCCTTCTCGACCAGGGCCTTCAGGCGGCCAAGCCCCTTTTCATAGTCAGCGCCGATCCAGCGGTCGAAAAGCAGTCCGAACCAGCGTTCCATGGCGCTGTTCAGTGTTGTCTTGAAACCCCAGGTCACCGCCGTGCCAGCGCCCGATGCCGCAAGGTTGATCGAGGCCCGCGCCTTGCCCATTTGGCCGAGGTCGAGTTCGGTCACGGTCGCGGAGTTCTCCACGGCTTCGACAATCGTCTGCGAGCCTACACCGACATCCGGATTATCCGAAGCCCAGCTCATTTTCTGGCCGATGCCCGACTCCGGTCCCTCGAAGGTATATTTCGCCGCCGGATCGAGATCGGCCCAGGGCGACCATTCGTTGAACCGCTTCATGTGGCCCACGACCGCGAAGACCTTATCCGGCGGCGCATTGATCGTAATGCTCCGCTGCACCACCGCCTCGCTGGGCAGCAGATAGCCGCCGGCGGCGAAGACCACGACGAGAATGACGATAAGCCAGATAATACCCTTGAGAAGTTTTTTCATATCGCACGACCTCCTTCAACCACGCGCCGCTCGCCCCAATACATGGCAAGAAGCGCAAAGCCACCAAGTATAGCAAAGCCGGTAACCAGCGGCGTGATGCCGCCATCATAGGCCCGGCCCACCACCGCACCGGCGACGACACCAATCAGTGTCGACAGAAAGCCTACCACGGCGGCGCCAATACCGGCAATGTGACCCAGAGGCTCCATGGCTAGGGCGTTGATGTTGCCGAACAGCACGCCGAGCAGGAGAAAAGAAGCAAGAAGATAGCTCATGGCCGCCCACAATGGTGGAACGCCGCCGAACGCAATCACCACCGGCAAAAAGATCACGGCAAGGCCTGCAAAGCCGCTGAGCGCTCCATAACTCATCGGCCGCATGCCGAGCCGTTCCACCAGCGTGCCGTTCAGCAGCAGCGCCACGCCAATCGACAAGGCCAGCGACGAAAAATACAAAACGAAATATGTTCCGACCAAGTAAGTGTCCTGGAATATCTGCTGAGCCGAATTCAAGTAACTGAAGATGATTCCGGTGATCAGGCCACCACAGAGAATGTAGCCCCGGGCCGGCGCAATCCGCAAAACCTCTGCTGTCGTTGTCACAATCCGCGCCACAGACATGGCGCTTCGCTTCTCGCGCGGCAGCGTTTCAGGTTGGCGAATTGCAAACCATAGCGTCACCGGAATCGCCAATCCAAGAAACAGCAGAAAGATGTAGCGCCAGCTGGCAACCAGCAGAATGCCTTGTCCGGCCAAGGGTCCGATGATTGGAACCAGAATGAACACCGTGCCGATGAATGACATGATCCGTGCCATTGGCTCGCCCGCATAGAGATCGCGCACCAATGCATTCATCGTCACAAAGGGAATGGCTGCGCCTACGCCTTGCAGAAACCGGGCCAATAGCATCGCCTGAAACGATGCCGCCAGCATGCCGACGAGGCTGCCGAGAACAAAAAGCGCCATGCCCCAATAGATCGCCGGTTTGCGCCCCAGACCATCGGCCATCGGGCCGCCGGCGATCTGGCCCAGGGCAAATCCCACAAACATGGTCGAGATCACCAGCTGAATGTCATTGCCGCCATGCACGCCAAATTCCTGCGCCATCTGCGACAAGGCCGGTAGCATGCTGTCGGTGCTCAGCGCATCGAGCGCCGTGATGAACGCCATCAGCGGTATAAATTCGGCAAGATGTAGCTGTCGGCGCACAATTGTCATAGCCGAGCCTTAGCAATGTAGTGGATGGTGTCAAATCCGATTTGCGTCCTATATTGTCTGCGATAGTACGGAGTGCCCATGTCAGCAGCCATCTTCCATAAGGATTTCAAAGCCCGCCCCTTCTGGTGGGAGGCCTATGAACCGAAGGCCTTGGCCGACGTGGCGCTGCCGAAGGAGGCCCGTGTCGTCATTGTCGGCGCCGGATATGCCGGGCTTTCAGCAGCTCTGGAACTCAACCGCGAAGGCCTCGACTGCATCGTGCTCGATGCCAATGAGCCGGGCTTCGGCGCATCGACCAGGAATGGCGGCATGGTCTCGGGCGGCGTCAATGTCGGCAAGCGCTACATGGCCAGGGCGATGACGCCGGAGGAAGTCGGCGCCCTTCCTCGCCGATGCCGCCGATGCCTTTGGCCACATCGAGGAGCTGATCGCCCGCGAGAAGATCGACTGCGGCTGGACCAGGGCGGGTTATTTCCTCGGCGCCTGGTGCAAGAGCCACTATGACGCCATGGCCAAGAAGGTCGACATGCTGAACCGATACGCCAGGTCCGAAGCCTTCCTCGTGCCGCCCGAACGCCAGCGCGAAGAAATCGGCTCCGACTATTATCGCGGCGGCATGGTGATGGGCCGCGCCGCCCATCTCCACCCCGCCCTCTATTTCAAGGGTCTGCTCGATCTGTGCGGCAAGCGCGGCATCGCCATCGCCTCGAAGACTCCGGCAACCAGAATCACCCAGTCGGGAGCGGGCTGGCAGGTGGAAACCCCGCGCGGAACCATTCAGGCAGGCGACGTCATCATCGCCACCAATGGCTATACGGGCGATGTCACCCCGCAACTGAAGCGCCGCGTCGTGCCGGTGGGTTCCTACATCATCGCCACCGAAGAACTGGCGCCCGATCTGGCCGCCTCGATCAGCCCGAAGAACCGTTCGATCGCCGACACCCGCCGGGTGCTCACCTATTACCGGATGTCGCCCGACGGCAAGCGTCTGATCTTCGGCGGGCGCGCCAAGTTCGGCCACACCGATCCGGTCGAGACCGCGCCATATCCTCCACGGCTTCATGACCGATCGCTTTCCGCAATTGCAGGGCGCCAAGATCACCCATGCCTGGACCGGCAATGTCGCCTTCACCCTCGATGAAATTCCCCACATGGGAAAATTCGACAATCTGCACTATGCCCTGGGCTGCAACGGTTCGGGCGTCGCCATGATGACCTATCTCGGCCACCAGACCGCCCGCAAGATCGCCGGCAAGGTGAACCGCATCTGCGCCTTCGACCGGCCGGAATTTCCGGGTCATCCGCTCTACAACGGCTCCACATGGTTCCTGCCGTGGATCGGCCGCTATTTCCGCAGCCGCGACTGGATCGACCGGCAATTCGGATGATCTTCGAGACCAAACGCCTGATCGCCCGCCGATTCGACCCGCGCGATCTTGAAGACTTTCGCGCCATGCGGGACCGACCCGGATGTGGCGCAGGTATCAATCCTGGCAGTCTTTCTCCAGCGACGAAGCCCGCGAATTCCTGCGCGCTCTTGCCGCCTGCAACCCGGGCGATCCCGGCTGGTTCCAGTTCGCGCTTGAGCTTCGCGAAACCGGCGGCTTTGTCGGCGATTGCGGTTTGAAAATGATCGCGGATAACGCAAGTCTTGCGCAGATCGGCTACACCATCGCCAAACCCCACTGGCGCCGGGGGCTGGCCACCGAAGCGGTTGAGGCCCTCATCGGCTATGCATTCGCCAGTTTCGCAATCGAACGCATCCAGGCCAGCATCGATCCCCGCAATGCCGCGTCGCTGCGCGTTCTTGAAAAATGCGGAATGCGGCAAGAGGCTTTCATTGCAAAGAGCGAATGGCTCAAGGGAGAGTGGGTCGACGATATGATCTATTCCATTTCGCGCGGCGACTGGCGGGGACTGCGATGATTTTCTTCAAGGACAATCCCAAAATCGTCTCGGTCAGGCTTAAGCCCGCGCGGCCCATCGATTTGCGATCGGAAACGTCACCCGTGAGGTTGGCGCTGGCCGAGGTTTTCAATCGCATAGGCGGACTGCTCGGACGCTTTGCCAAGGAGGCCGCGATCGGCGTGCCGCCCCTGCTGGCGGTGTGGCATGTCGAAAGCGCCGGCGCCCGATTTCAGCGGGGCAGACCCATTCTCCGTTTCGAGACTCACAAATTCTTCGAATCTTGGGGCACGGGCAATCAAAGCCTGTTCGACCGCCACTTCCAGTTCGGCGGGCGCGCCGGAGTTGCCGGCAGGCCATGGGAGCAGCACCGCTTCCGGAGCGGCCCCGCCGCCGAATGGATCAGGTTCCATGGTGATCAGCACACGGAATATGAGGTCTTCCACTTGGCATCGCGCCTGGCCGGCCGCGAGCCCGCCTGCCGTTCCGCCAGCTTCGGTGGCCCGCAGATCATGGGCTTTAATCATGGCGTGATCGGTTATGCCAGTGCCGTGGCACTGTTCGAGGCCTTCGCCCGTTCCGAACGCTGGCAAGTCTGCGGCTTCTTCGATTTCTGCCGCGCCAAGGATTTGCTGGAAGCGATCAAACGGCAGCAGTGGCTCGAATTCGCCACCACCTATAACGGCGCCGGCAACGCCGCCAGCTACCAGGCGAAGCTCATCGAAGCGCTTGGCGAGGCGGAAGCGATCCTGGATGATCAAGCTGTTGTTGAGTAGTTCCGGCGGCCAGAAATCTTAACAGCCTTATTCTCCAAACATCATTCCGGCGAAAGTGGTTGTGAAGAAATCGGCTCATTGCCACACCTGCGAACTGGCGGAAAAAGCTGGACCCCAGCTTTCGCTGGGGTGACGGAAATAGTGAGATAAATCAATTATTTATCCTGACCCGTCGGGCCAACCCCGGAGCAAGTCCGAGGGTAAACTCCAGCTGGCATCCAGCTCCTTTTCAACCAATCGGCGATTGCCCCAATTTCTTCACAACCCATCTGTGCGTCCGTTCTCACCGGCCCTCCGATCCCGCCGGCTTGATGGCCAGGGGCAGCGAGTCGAACAAGGAATTGGGATCGCGTTTGCCTGCCTGCTCGATCTGCAGAATGCGGAACTTGGTGTCCACACCACCCGGGGCTGAAAAGCCGCCGGTCTTGCCGCCGGCGGCCAGCACACGGTGACATGGCACGACAATCGGAAAAGGATTGCTTGCCATCGCCTGGCCCACGGCGCGAGCCAGCAGGGGATCGCCCATCTCCTTGGCGATCTCGCCGTAGGTTCTGGTGGCGCCCGGTTCAATGCGGCGGGTGATGGCATAGATCGCCCGGTTGAGATCGGCGACGCCTTCCATGTCGAGTACAATCGTGGAGAGATTGGTGTGTTCGCCCTTGAGTAATCGGCCGATCAGCGCAATGGCCTCCTGTACCGCCGCCGGAGGTATTGCTTCACGGGCATCGGGATGACGCTGCCGCAGGCTCGCCAATGCCACCGCCGCCGAGGACCCGGGCAACATGACGCCGGTAATGCCATCCTCGCTCCAGGCAACGCCGCAGGCTCCGATGGCCGTGGCGAAAATGTGCAAGCCGATTGTCTTGGCCATGAATGACCCCAACACACCCCGTCTATTCGGCCGCCAAGGCCCTGTTCCCGCCAAGCCAGGCTTCGAAATCAGTGATCGCCCGGGCCGTATAAGCGCGCTTGCGGGCAATGGCCCTGTCCGAATGACCAAGCCGCTTGCCACCTTGTGTCCTGGGCGCATCGACCGGCGGAAACAGGCCGAAAGTTGACATTCATCGGCTGGAACGACGATCCGCGATTGTCGGTCGTCTCGATATGTCCGCCGGTGATGTGATTGATCAGCGCGCCATGGGCGGTGGTTGGCGGCGGCGCCACAAAATTCCCGCCCCGATGCTCGGCCGCGGCCATCCGTCCGGCCATCAGTCCCATGGCGGCACTTTCGACATAGCCTTCAACCCCGGTGATCTGCCCGGCAAAGCGCAGGCGCGGATCAGCCTTCAGCCGCAGCCTTTCATCGAGAACTTTCGGACTGTTCAGAAATGTATTGCGATGGAGGCCGCCGAGCCTGGCAAATTCGGCGTTTTCAAGCCCGGGTATGGAGCGGAACACCCTGATCTGGTCGGCATATTTCAATTTCGTCTGGAACCCCACCATGTTGTAGAGCGTGCCAAGCCGGTTGTCCTGGCGGAGTTGGACGACCGCATAGGGCTTCTCGTCAGGCTGATGCGCATTGGTCAGCCCGCGTGGCTTCATGGGTCCATGGCGCAGCGTCTCGGGCCCACGCTCCGCCATCACCTCGATCGGCAAGCAGCCGTCGAAATAGGGCGTGGTCTTCTCCCAGTCCTTGAAATCGGTCTTCTCGCCATCGATCAGTGCGCGGATGAAGTTTTCATACTGTTGGCGCGTCAGCGGGCAGTTGATGTAGTCCTTGCCGGTGCCGCCGGGGCCTGGCTTGTCGTAGCGCGACTGGAACCACGCCTTGTCCATGCCGATCGATTCCCGGTGCACGATGGGTGCAATGGCGTCGAAGAAGGCGAGATCCGGCCTCGCCGGTTGAGCGCTCGGATGGCCTGGGCCAGCGCCGGTGACGTCAGCGGCCCGGTTGCAATGATCACATTGTTCCACTCCGCCGGCGGAAGTCCGGCGATCTCGCCTCGCCGGACGGTAATCAGCGGGTGGCTGCTCAAAATCCCGGTCACTTCGGCGGAAAACTCATCGCGGTCGACCGCCAGGGCGCCGCCCGCGGGCACCTTGTGGCGGTCCGCCACCATCATGATCAGCGAACCGGCGCGCCGCATTTCCGCATGGAGCAACCCCACTGCGTTCTGGTCCGCGTCATCCGAGCGGAAAGAATTGGAGCACACAAGCTCGGCAAAGCCATCGGTCTTGTGCGCATCGGTTGCGAGATGTGGCCGCATTTCGTGCAGTACGACAGGCACCCCAGCCTGCACGGCCTGCCAAGCCGCTTCCGAGCCAGCCATGCCGGCGCCGATGATGTGGATATGATCGGTCATTTTGGATGAGGTAGCACGGGGAGCATATGAAACAAACTCACGACTTGCATGAGGCATTGCCGAGGGGCAGAAGTTGTACCAACGGCCCGAAGTCTTGACCCATCTTTACCCCCATTTCCGTCATTCCGGCGCAAGCCGGAACCCATGGCACAACTGCGCACGACGCCCATGTTTTCAGCGGTTGAACGATGGGTTCCGGCTTTCGCCGGAATGACGGAATTAGGGGATTGCACGAGTCATTTAATACGGCTGTTGGCATTAGTCAGGAGCCCGCCCATGTCATCATTTCTGTCCGATCTCTCAACCGAACTCGAAGCCATCAAATCCCAGTCCCTATGGAAGACCGAGCGCCCAATACTGTCGCCGCAGGACTCGCACGTCCAGGTTGGCGGCGGGCGCGAGGTTCTCAATTTCTGCGCCAACAATTATCTGGGCCTTGCCGATCATCCCGCGCTGATTGCGGCAGCAAAGGAAGCACTCGACAGCCATGGCCTCGGAATGGCTTCGGTGCGCTTTATTTGCGGCACCAGCGATCTTCATCAGCAGCTGGAGCGCCGGGTTGCGGATTATCTGCGGATGGAGGATTCCATTCTGTTCGCGGCCTGCTTCGATGCCAATGGCGGGGTGTTCGAGCCACTGTTCGGCGAGCGGGATGCCATCGTCTCCGATGCCCTCAACCATGCCTCGATCATCGATGGCATCAGGCTAGCCAAGGCCAAGCGCTTGCGCTTCGCCAATGGCGACATGGACGATCTCGAGAAACAATTAAAAGAGGCGAGAGCTCAGGGGGCGCGGCGCGTCGTCATTGCCACCGATGGCGTCTTCTCGATGGACGGCTATTTCGCCAAGCTCGCCGATATCCGCCGCCTTGCCGATGCCTATGACGCCCTCATCCTGGTCGATGACTGCCATGCCACCGGTTTCATCGGCCCCCAGGGCCGCGGCACCCCGGCGCTGGCGGGTGTGAAGGTCGATATCCTCACCGGCACCCTGGGCAAGGCGCTTGGCGGTTCGGCCGGCGGATACATCGCCGCGGCCAAACCGGTGATCGACTTGATGCGTCAAAGGGCCAGGCCCTATCTGTTTTCCAACGCCTTGCCGCCGCCCATCGTCGCTGCCAGCCTCACGGCCATCGATCTTGCCGAGGCGGGCGATGATCTGCGCGCTCGCCTGTTTGCCAACGCCCAGCGGTTTCGCTCCGGCATGGCGGCTGCGGGCTTCAAACTCCTGCCCGGCGAACACCCAATCATTCCGGTGATGCTGGGCGAGGCAAAGCTTGCCCAGGACATGGCGGCGAAACTCTATGACAAAGGCATCTATGTCACCGGCTTTTTCTTCCCGGTGGTGCCCAAGGGCCAGGCCCGCATCAGAACGCAGATGTCGGCTGCCCATTCGCCGGCCGACATCGATGCCGCCATTGCCGCCTTCACGGCAGTAGGCCGCGAGTTGGGGATCGTGTAGAGTCCGCCCCGACAGATCGGCGCAAGCCCGCGAGATTAGGGCATTTGACCGGGGGGTTTCGAATGGACCAGCTGAACCTGCTATTGCAGCCGCGCTTTGCCGCCGTGACCATATCCGGTCTCGGCACATTGCTGTTTCTGCTGCTGTGGCTGGCCATTCCATGGAGCGGTTATTATGCCATCGTGCCGCTGGTCATCTGCGCCATGATATTCGCGAGCGGGCTTCGCGATGCGACCCAGACCCGCCACGCGATCCTGCGCAATTATCCCATCATCGCCCATCTCCGCTTCTTCTTCGAGAAAATCCGCCCCGAGATGCGCCAATATTTCTTCGAAGCCGACAATGATGGCACTCCCTTCCCGCGCGATAAGCGCGCTATCGTCTATCAGCGCGCCAAGAAGGCGCTCGACAAGCGGCCCTTCGGCACCCAGCTCGATGTCTACCAGACCCACTACGAGTGGATGCAGCATTCGATGATGCCGAAGCCTCCGGCCAAGCAGGCGTTCCGCGTTATGATCGGCGGCCCGCAGTGCAGCCAGCCCTATTCGGCCTCGATTTTCAACATTTCCGCCATGAGCTATGGCTCGCTGTCCGCCAATGCCATCCGCGCCCTCAACCGCGGCGCCAAGATCGGCAATTTCGCCCATGACACCGGCGAAGGCGGCCTCAGCCCCTATCACCGTGAAGCGGGAGGCGACATCATCTGGGAAATCGCGTCCGGCTATTTCGGCTGCCGCAATCTTGACGGCAGCTTTTCGCCCGAGAAATTCGGCGAGACCGCCAGAGAGCCGCAGATCAAAATGATCGAGGTGAAACTCTCCCAGGGCGCCAAGCCCGGCCATGGCGGCGTTCTGCCGGCCGCCAAGGTGACCGCGGAAATCGCCGCCATTCGCGGCATCGAGGCGGGCAAGGATTGTATCTCTCCCGCCGGCCATTCGGCCTTTTCGACGCCCATCGAGTTGATGAATTTCATCGCCAGGCTGCGCCAGCTCTCGGGTGGAAAACCCACCGGCTTCAAGCTCTGCCTCGGCCACCCGTGGGAGTTCTTCGCCATCATCAAGGCCATGCTGGAAACCGGCATTCATCCGGACTTCATCGTCGTCGACGGCAAAGAGGGCGGCACTGGTGCCGCGCCCCTCGAATTCATGGACCATCTCGGAACGCCCCTGCGCGACGGTCTGGCTTTCGTCCATTCCACTCTCATCGGCACCGGATCTGCGCAATGGCATTGCCATCGGCTGTTCCGGCAAGATCACCACCGGCTTCGACATGGCCCGCGCCCTGGCGCTTGGCGCCGACTGGTGCAATGCGGCGCGCGGCTTTATGTTCGCCGTGGGCTGCATTCAGGCCCAGCAATGCCATACCGGCAAATGTCCAACCGGCGTCACCACCCAGGACCCCTTGCGCCAGCGCGCCATCGTGGTGCCCGACAAGGCCGAGCGGGTGGCGAGTTTCCACCGCGAGACGATCAAGGCGCTTGCCGAAATGATTGCCGCCGCCGGTCTCGACAATCCCAAGGGGCTGCGCCCCCAGCATTTCATGCGCCGCGCCGCCGCCGACCGGGTCGTCACCATGGCCGAGCAGTATCACTTGCTGAAACCCGGCGAGCTTCTCGAAGGCGGCGGTGGCAATTACCTCCAGCACGCCTGGGATCAGGCGCGCAGCGACAGGTTCTCGCCCGCGGGCTGAATGCCTAAATCCCTTCGTCGCGGATCAGCAGCCAAAAGCGCATGGAGCCGAGGGGTGGTTTGTTGGCGAGGTTGCCATAGGCGGAGTCGATCAGCATGGTTACTCCGGGTGCAATCTCCACTTTGACAGCCGGTTGGGTGCCATCGGTTTCGGTCAGCGCCTTGATCTTCGCCAGCAGGTCCGCTTCGCCGACAATGTAGGTCTTCGCCTCCAGCTTGATGGTCAAATCCGTATCGTCAAAGAGCGCGGTCATGGGCGGCTGCGGCTCAGACTTCCGATAATTCTGCATGGCCTGCAAGGGGCCTACCAGGCGGCTTTTTCCGTCTACCGGCGCGGATAGCGGCACATTGGCGGTGAAGTTGACATAGTCTTCCGTAAGCTGAGGATTGTCGAAACCGAGATAGGCGGTGATGGCGGAGAAGGCCGACCAGTCCGAGTCGCCGGGTTTGAACGGATTCTTTTCACCACTCTCAAACCATGGGCGGAGGCGGCCGAGCCCGCCCGCATCGCGCAGGGTTCCGAGGATCGAATAGCCCTCGGTGACGATTTCTTGCGGCACCCTCTGCTTTTGCGGAACCACCTTGCCATCCTTCATAAGTCCGTTGGCCGCCAGCAATTCGGCAAAGCGGACGAGCTGGGTTTTAATGGTCAGGCCATTGGCGCCGAAGGGGCCGGCCGAACCCACCAGCAAAAGAATGGCGATGCCGCCGAGGATCGCCCGCATGTCGGCGCGGTTGCGGCGGAAGGCGAGATAGGCGGTGATGAACGCGACCCAGATGGCGACGAGGGCGATGCCGTAGCGGTCGGGGGTCACGCCATAATCGCCGATGCGGCGCCAGATGGCGATGGTCAACAATACTGCTGGAACAATGGTGAAAAAGAACCAGCCGCGCATGAACAGGCGGAGTAGCCTGGTGCCGGTGTCGCGCCATGGCCAGGCCACCAGCCAGGCGCCGGTGCCGCCCACCGCGAAAATCGACACCATGGTGGCGATCTGGCCCTTGGGCAATTGGCCATCGAGCAGGATCTTCACGGCATAGGCGTGGAGGATCAGCGCATAGACGATGATCACCGGCACCAGGACATAGTTGACCAGCACGGAGACGCCGCGCTCCAGCAGCGTGTCCTTCTGGCTGGCGATATCAACCTCGGCATCGAGGTCGCGGGGCATGAGGGAAAGGCCGTAGAGCGGTCCGATCAGCGTGGCGGCGGTGCCCCAGATGTGCTCGTGCAGATTGCCGCCAATGCCGGCCTCGAAGAGAAAATTCAACGCCTCGACGATGGATGAGAGGCCGGCCGAAAACACCAGGGCGACAATGAAGGCAAGCAGAACGGCGAGACCGAAACGGAGATTGAAGAGCCACAGGGCTGCTTGCTTCACGCCAGTTCGGAGATAGGGAGCGATCATCAGTACCGGGATCAAACCGGCAAACAGGAACAGCAGCGAGGTTTCGAAAACGGCGGTGAAGTATCCGACCAGGGCGAGGGCCGCGCCCGAGGCCAACGCCAGCAGGATGCCCGCCATGCGCGACCAGCGGTTTCCCTCGGCAAGAAGGTGGGCGGCGCCCGATGCAATGAAGGCTGCAGCACCACCGGCGGCAACAAGTCCCGTTTCATCATTGAAGGAGCCAGCGGCAACAATATTAAAATAGACGCAGAGCGCCACGGCCACCGCGGCCGGAACCGGAAAGCGGGCCAATGTGGCGGATAGATCGGGAATGAACTTGTCGAGCTTGGCTGCCAGTCCCATGGGATCTCCGCTAGAAGGTTTCGCTCCGGGCCGCCATCCAGAGCCGCCATTGGCGGCGGAATTGTGTTAGCTCCACGGGGGCGGTGCCGGTCTTTTCGCCAAGTTTGGCAATGCGGGCGAGATAGAGATCGGCGAGACTCACCGGCAGGTAGGCCGGAAATGCCGGCCGGGGTATATTATGGCTCAGGGCGCGGGCCTCTGCCAGCCGCATGCGGGCGTGGGCTACGGCATCGGCAATCGACATGGAATTTGGCAAGAATTTTGCGTCGCGGGGAAGGCTGCTCAAAATGGCAGCCAGTCCGTGGGCCACGCCGGCCAGTCCGGCCACCTCGGCGCTCGCCATGGCGGCGCTGCCGGCGAGGATCAGGCTTGCCATGTGAATGACCGCCGAGGACGTTTCGCCGAGATAGCCCTCCAGCGCCGCCAAATCGGGCATCGGATCGCCATAGAGATCAAATTGGTGGGCGTCGATCAAATCGAGCAGTGGCTGTTTGGGGAGTTGACCAACCGCTACTGCGTTCGACAGTTCCTGGGCCACCGGATGGGGCGACGCCGTGCCCGCGTAGAGGCTTGCAATGGTATCGCGCCACCATTGGAGGCGGATTTCGCCAATATGCGGCTCGCTGACCATGTGGCGTACACGGATGATTTCAGCGTCAAAGGCATAGAGCGCAATCAGGGCTGGGCGTTTTTCAACCGGGACAAACAGACTGGTGAGGTAGCGGTCCCTGCTGGCTTCACGCACCAGTGCAAGGCAGTGCTGCCGCGAGGGTGTCACGCCAGGTTCCCCACGGCCACGAGAGCAGCCGCGACTTTGCGATTTTCGGCGAGCAGCAGATTGTAGGTGCTCACCGCGGCGCCAGTGGTCATGAAATCCAGCATCATGCCGCTGGCGGCGACCGCCTCGCTAACGGCGCGCGGCGGCCTGGTCATCGCCCGGCCCATGCCAAGCAGCAGGAGATCGATGCTGCCGCGCTCGGCCAGAATGGCGCTGAAGTCCGACGCCTTCAGCGCGGTGGCATCGGGCGCCCAATCGTAGACCCCGCTGGGGAGGACGAGGATCGATCCCTGATGCGACATGCCGGCAAAGCGAAATCCGCCATTGCCATATGAATCGATCGGCGGCCGGCCGGGGTAGAAGGCCGTCAAGGCCGCGCAGCCACCGCCGCCCTAGCTTCCGCCTTGACGTTTTCGCGCACGGTGCCGAGCAGAATGAGCACCGGCGAAGCGATGAAGATCGATGAATAGGTGCCGACGATCACGCCCCAGATCATGGCGAAGGTGAAACCCTTTAGTACTTCGCCGCCAAAAACATAGAGGGCGATCAATGCCAGCATGGTGGTGACCGACGTCAGAATCGTGCGCGGCAGAACCGAGTTGATCGAATAATCGATGAGATCGGCGAGCGGCATGGATTTGTATTTGCGCAGGAACTCGCGGATGCGGTCGAACACCACCACGGTATCGTTGAGGGAATAGCCGACGATGGTCAAGATCGCGGCGATGATTTGCAGGTTGAACTCGATGCGCAGCAGGCAGAACAGGCCGATGGTCAGCAACACGTCGTGCAACAGCGAAAGAACGGCGCCGATGGCGAACTGCCACTCGAAGCGGAACCAGACATAGAGCACGATACCGAGAATGGCGGACACCACGGCGATGATGCCCTGCTCGGCCAATTCGGCGGAAACCTTGGGGCCGACCACTTCGACCGAGCGGAACTCGACGGTTGGTCCAAGTGCTGCCTTGACCTTGGCGACGGCTGCCTGCTGGGCCTCGTCGCCGCCTTCAACGGCGGGAAGCCGGATCAACACGTCGCGCGGCGAGCCAAATTCCTGAATTTCGGATCCGCCAAATCCGAGGGCGTCAACCTTGCTGCGCAAGTCTTCGATGTTGGCGGCTTCGGCGGTGCGGATGGTCAACACGGTGCCGCCCTTGAAATCGACGCCGACGTTGAGGCCGACGAAGATAAACAGCAGGACGGATGCGAGGCATAAGAGGCCCGAGACGAAGAAGCCGAAGCGGCTGAGCCGCATGAACGGAATCTTGGTGTCATCGGGTATAAAGCGGATTGGCTTGTATTTCATCGGGGCTTCTCCGCCTTTAGAGCGGAACCTCCTTGGGCTTGGCCCAGCGGGCCCACCAGGTGACGATGAAGCGGGTCACCGTATAGGCGGTGTAGATGGTGGTGATGATGCCGATGGCGTGGGTGATGGCGAAGCCGCGCACCGGACCGGAGCCCACGCCGAACAGCACGACCGCGGCGATGAGGGCGGTGAGATTCGAATCGAGAATGGTGGAAAGGGCCGCCTTGAAACCGGTTTCGATGGAATTCAAGGCGGAGCGGCCGTTGCGCCATTCCTCGCGCATGCGCTCGAAGATGATGACGTTGGAGTCGACCGCCATGCCCATGGTGAGCACGATGCCGGCGATGCCGGGGAGTGTTAAGGTGAAGCCGACGAAGGACATGACGGCGATGAGCAGCACGAGATTGATCAGCAAGGCGATGTCGGCGAACAGGCCAAACAACCCATAGGCCACCACCATGAAAACCATGACCAGCACGAGGCCGATAATCGAGGCGTTGAAACCAGCCTTGATCGAATCGGAGCCAAGGCTCGGACCGACGGTGCGTTCTTCGACGATTTTGAGTTTGGCGGGGAGCGCTCCCGAACGCAACACGATCGACAGGTCAGCGGTTTCCTCGGTGGTGAAATTACCGGAAATCTGGCCGGAGCCGCCGAGGATAGGTGTCTGGATTACGGGGGCGCTGACAACCACGTCATCGAGGATGATGGCGAAGGGCTTGCCGACATTTTCGCGGGTCATGCGGCCGAAGCGCTCGGCGCCCTTGGTGTTGAAACGGAAGGTGACGACGGGTTGGTTCTGCTCATCGAATCCGGGTCTCGCATCGGTGAGATCGGCGCCGTCGACGGTGGCCCGGCTCGAGGTTTGAACCCAAAGGAATTGCCCGCCCTTCTCCTTAAGCGGCAGGGACTTGCATTCGGGCGGCGGGTTCTGTCCGGCGGCGGTCGCCTGGCTTTCGCAGGTCAGCTGGAAGGTCAGCTTGGCGGTCCGCCCAATCACATCCTTGACGCGGTCGGGATCCTGAACACCGGGCAGTTGGACGACGATGCGGTCCTTGCCCTGCTGCTGGATGACCGGTTCGGCGGTGCCGAGCGAGTTGATGCGGCTTTCAATGATCTTGAGAGTCTGGGCAATGGCGGAGGTGATCTTGGTGTCAATTCCCGCCTCATTGATGGCAAAGGTGAACTGCTGATCCTGCTGCACGAGGTCATAGAGGTTGACTGAAGTTCCACTGCCAAAAAACCCAGTTTCCACCGGCTGTTGCAGTTTGCGCAATTCCACTTTGGCGCGGTCGATATCCTCCGGCTTGGTGATGCGGACGGTGACGCCGGCGTCGCCCCGGTTGATGCCATTGTAGCCGATCTTGGCTTCGCGGAGTGCTGAACGGATATCGCCGGTGATCTGCTGGGCAAGCTTGTCTTTCATATCCTTGCGGTCGACTTCCAGCAGCACGTTGGAACCGCCCTGCAAGTCGAGGCCCAGGGTGATCGGTTTCAGGCCATATTGCAGCAATATGGCATTGACGTTTGGCGGCAATATATTGGGAAGCGCCAACAGGATGGCAAGCAGCACGGAGCCAATGATCGCAAGCGTCTTCCAGCGGGTGAACTGCAGCATGTTTCTATTTCGTCGCGGCCTTGACCGGCTCGCCCTTGGCGCGCACGTCGGCTATTCCCGAACGCAGGATGCGGACCTTCACGTTGTCACCCACTTCAACCTGCAGCTCATGGTCATCTATGACTTTGGTCACCTTGCCGATCAATCCACCGGTGGTGATCACCGTGTCGCCGCGGGTGATCTTGCCGAGGAGCGCCTGGTGATCCTTCATCTTGCGCTGTTGCGGGCGGATGAGCAGGAACCAGAACACCGCCATGATCATCACAAGGGGCAGGATCATGCCGGCAAAATCGCCGATGCCCTGCCCTGCGGCCTGGGCGTATGCGGGGGTAATGAACACGAAGGATCTCCCGATTTGAGGTTGGGCGGAATATAGCGGCGGTTGCCGCCATTGCAACCAATGGATTGGAGCTTCTTTACGGCTTCCGCTACAGCCTCTAAGAGGCTCATATGGCAACACAAAACGAAGACGATCCACTCGTCCGCATCGCCCTGGCACTGGAGCGCCTGGCGCCTGCTGGCGCGCCAGCGGTGGAGCTTGATAGAGCCGAGGCATTTGTCTGGCATGCGCAAAGTGGCGCCCTGTCACCGGTTGCCAAGGTCAACCGGGTCGCCATCGGCCTGCTCAAGGGCATCGATCTTACCCGCGATATCCTGATTGAAAACACCACGCGTTTCGCCCGGGGCCTGCCAGCCAACAACGCACTGTTGTGGGGGGCGCGCGGCATGGGCAAGTCGTCGCTGGTCAAGGCCGCCCATCACGCCGTGAATGTCCGCGAGGGCGGCCACCTCAAGATCATCGAAATTCACCGCGAGGATATTGAAAGCCTGCCGGTCCTGATGGCGCTCATCCGCAAGGCTGGCGAACTGCGCTTCATCGTTTTCTGCGACGATCTATCGTTCGATGCGGAGGATACTTCGTACAAGTCGCTCAAAGCGGCGCTTGATGGCGGCATCGAGGGCAGACCCTCCAACATGATTTTCTACGCAACCTCGAACCGGCGCCACCTGCTGCCGCGCGACATGATCGAGAACGAGCGGTCGACCGCGATCAACCCGTCGGAGGCGGTGCAGGAGAAAGTTTCGCTCTCCGACCGCTTCGGCCTATGGCTCGGCTTCCACAATTGCTCGCAGGACGAATATCTCGAGATGGTCATGGGGTATGCCAATTATTTCGGACTGAAGATGAGCGCCGCGGATATCCGGGCCGGGGCGATCGAATGGTCGGCGACGCGCGGCAGCCGCTCGGGGCGGGTTGCCTGGCAATATGTGCAGGATCTGGCGGGACGGCTGGGGCAGAAGATCGAGAGTTAACCCAGCTCCTTCTCATTGCGATTCCATTCCGCGAGATTCCGGCCGACGGGAACCATGATCCAAGTGCGATAGGGTTCGCGGGTCTTCAGTGCTTCGAACCATTCCAGCACATGGGGCATTTCGGGCTTCTGGCAATCGAGCCCGGCATAACGCCAGAACATCGCGCCCATCACGATATCGCCAAAACTGAATTGCTCGCCGGCAAACCATTCATGCTGGGCCAGGTGACGGTCGGCGATATGCAAGGCGGAAATCGCCGATTTTTCGGCTTCGGAAACCGCTGCCGCATCGCGCTTTTCGGCCGGCAGGCGCACGTTGTTCCAGAATATCGTGGAAACCGCAGGCGCAAATGTGGATTGCTGCCATTCCATCCACTGTTCGGCCCAAGCAAGGGCGCGGTTGCCAGCGGGCCGCAAAAGACCGGCACGGTAGCGGGCCGAGAGATAGCGCACGATGGCGTTCGATTCGAACATGGTGACATCGCCATCGAGGATCACCGGAATCAACCCATTGGGATTCATGCGCAGGAAATCAGCATCGCGGTTGCCGCCGAAGCTGCCGCCGACGGTTTCGCGGGTGAAAGGAATGTCGAGTTCAGCAAGAGTCCAGAGGACTTTCTGCACATTGACCGAACTGCGGCGGCCCCAGAGGCGGATCATGATCACTCTCCCTTGTAACAAACATGGCGGCCCTGCGAAAAAAAGCAAGCCCAGAACATGGTCCCGGGCTCGCCTTTTGCAGGGTTTTGGGGCGGGAGATCAATTCGCGGCGGTGGCCGAGGACAGGTACTTCAAGGGATCCATGGCGGTTGCGCCTTTGCGCACTTCGAAATGCAGCTGCGGACTGGACACCGAGCCGGTTTGCCCGGCCTTGGCAATGACGTCGCCGCGCTTCACCGTGTCGCCGCGCTTGACGAACAGCTCCTTGGCGTGGGCATAGGCGGTTACCCAGCCGCCTTCATGGCGGATCAGAACCAGGTTGCCATAGCCTTTGAGCTCATTGCCGGCATAGGCCACCACGCCACTTTCGGCGGCGCGTACGCTGGTGCCTTCAGGCACGGCGATGTTGATGCCTTCATTCTTGAGACCATTGGGTTTGGCGCCATAGGCCGAGATAATCTTGCCGCGAACCGGCCAGCGCATGCCAGTTGCGATCGGTTGGGACGTTCCCGGTGCGGTCACAGTGGCGTCGGCCACTTGCTTGGTTTCGCTATCCGGCTCAACCGCGGGAATCTGCCCGGCAACGGCTGGCTGCTTGGTGGCTTCAACTGACGGCTCACCCGCTGCCACCTCTTCATCGACGAGCGGAGTCTCGGCATCGGCTGTCTCTTGGGCTGCCGGCGGCTGCTTGGTGTTGGTTGCAGTGCTGCCCGGAATGCGAAGGGACTGGCCGAGGCTGAGTGTTGAGCTGTGCGACAGGCCATTGAGATCGGCTATCGCATAGGGCGAAACGCTAAATTTGCGGCCGAGCGAAAACAAGGTTTCACCGGAGGCAACCTGGTGGGTTCCAGCCTTTTGCAACGTGGCCGGGGAGTGGGCTTTGGCGACAACCGGTTCAACCATCGCCGGCTTGGCGTGGGCGGTTGGCGCTACAGCTTCGCTTACCCCCGGCACCCGCAGCACCTGGCCCTGGCGGACGGCGTATGGCGGTTTCAGATTGTTGGCCGAGGCGAGCTGAGCAACCGTCAATTGGTTGGCCTTGGCAATCGAATAGAGAGTCATGCCGGGACCCACGGTCACGCGGCCACTTTGAGGAACAGCTGGGGGTTCGCCGATGGCGACTTGCGGCACCGCCGGTGCCTTGTAGGACGGTTGCTTGTAGTTGGTGGAATACTTGTAGGTTGAATTTGGTTTGCGCAAATTCGAATTGGCGAGCGGGCGCGAGGTTACCTGTTCGTCACTGGAGCCGGAAGACTGTTTCGGGACCGACGCCGTGTATACCGGATCGGAATCGGAAGGATTCTCGGCAAAGCGTTCAAACGACTGGGAACAGGCGGCCAACATAAGCGTGGCGGCAACGGAAACCAAATATTGTATTTTGGAAAAGCCCCGGACAGCGCGAGGAAAGCAGGTCGACATACCCAAACTCCGATACAAACTGATCGGCGGATAGTGGCTTGTTTAGGTTAAGGGAATGTTATTGCGGCAATTGTGCATTTCATTCCTTGACCATGGCAGCAAGAAAGCCATCGCACTGGCACCGGTCCAGCCAGGTTCACCATAAGGGCGTATTAAACTTTAACGTGTAATATTTTATTCATGCAATTTATGCGTGTCTGAACCGAAGGCCTCCCATGACTGATCTTTGCGATGATGAAGCCCAACACTCTGGGAGGAGTGCGGCGGAGACGGCACGACTGGACAGGTTGGCGGGATACCGCATCTTGCACAGCGCCCCCGAGCCGGCCTTTGACGAGATCGCAGCGCTCGCGGCCAGCCTTCTGGAAGCGCCGATGGCGGCAATAGCCTTCGCCGGTCCTGGACACTTCTGGCTCAAAGCCCACTTCGGAATGGGTGGCGGAGAATACGATCGTTCGACCAGCCTATGCGAGAGAGCCCTAGCGTCGGATGGTGTCTATTCGGTGGTCGCCTTGACGGCCGAACCGGAATTCGCCAGCAGCTCGCATGTGACCGGTGAACCACAATTGTGCTTCTATGCCGGGGTGCCGCTCATTGATTCCGGGGGCTACCGCCTGGGTACCCTATCGGCGATGGACCACAATCCACACGCAGCTCTCACATCCATCCAGCGTGCAGCCCTCCAGAGTCTGGCGCGCATCATCGTCGACCGCCTGGAACTGCGCCGCCTGGCGGCCAACATCACCGAGGCCGAAGCCAACGAACAAGTGGCATTCCGGCTGGCGACAGCTGCCCATGACAGATTGCGCGAGGCAATCGAGCTTCTTCCCGAAGCGATCGTTTTCATGGATTGCGACAACCGCGTCATTCTGTGGAACCGCCGATATGTCGAACTCTATCCGGAGGTCGCCGCGATCCTCAAACCCGGCATCGGCTACGAAGAAGTCCTACGGACGAGCCTGGACAGCGGCCTTCATCCCGAGGATTTCGACGCCGGCAATGTCAAATCCTGGATGGCCAAGCGTCTGGCGGACCATCGCGATGGAAAGGGCAGTTACGAGCAGAAGTTCCGTGATGGGCGATTCATCCGGTACGATCAACGAAGGACTTCCGACGGCGGCGCCATCTGCATCCGCGTCGACATTACCGAGGTCAAGCTGCGGGAAGAATCATTCCGGCTGATGTTCGAACACAACCCGCTGCCGATGCTGGTTTGCGACCTCGAAACCTTGGCCTTTCTCGATGCCAACGATGCCGCGGTCAGCCACTATGGCTGGAGCAAGGAACAGTTTCTCAACATGACGGCGTTGGATATCCGGCCGCCGCAACACCGCGCCGAGATGGAAGCCCATATCCGCGCGACAAAGGGCTATGTCGCAGGCGAGCGGGATTCCCTGCACTGGAAGTCCGACGGCAGCGAATTTATCGCGGCAGTCTATTCGCGGCCGCTCGACTATTGTGGCCGCAAGGCAACGCTGGCAACCATCATCGACGTTACACAGCGAAAACGTCACGAACAGCACATTCAGTATCTGGCTCACCACGACGCGCTAACCGGGCTGGCAAACCGCACGAAATTCAATGACCGTCTGAAGCTGGCCCTGACGAATGCCGAGGCAAGAGGAAGCGGATTTGCCCTATTGCTGATTGACCTCGACCATTTCAAGACGGTCAATGACACGCTTGGCCATCCGGTGGGCGATGCGCTGATCGTCGCCGCGGCAGATCGGCTAGCCAACTGCATCAGGCGCAGCGACGCCATTGCCCGCCTGGGTGGCGATGAATTCGCCGTCATTGTGGAGCCAGCCGACGACTGCAACAGAATTGCGGCCCTGGCCAGACGCGTCATTGCCGCAATGGCGAAGCCGTTCAGCGTCAGTGGTCACCGGATCAACATCAATGCCAGCATCGGCATTACCCGCGCACCCCATGACGGCGGCGACGCCGCGGCATTACTCAAGAATTCCGATCTGGCGCTCTACAGCGCCAAGGCCGATGGGCGCGGCAAGTTCCGGTTCTTCGAACCGCAGATGGAGCTTCGACTGCTGGCCAAGCGTTCACTCGAACTCGACCTCCGCAAGGCGCTTCGCGACGGCGAGTTCGTTCTCCACTATCAACCTCTTGCCGCCATCAGCGACGGCACGACAATCGGCTTCGAGGCACTGGTGCGGTGGAACAGCAAGGAGCGTGGACTGGTTCCGCCTGGTGAATTCATTCCAGTGGCGGAGGAAACCGGCCTCATCGTGCCAATCGGCGCCTGGGTGTTGCGGCGGGCGTGCATGGACGCCGTCACGTGGCAACAGCCGTTGACGGTGGCGGTCAATCTCTCGGCGGAACAGTTCAAGGCAGGAATGGTGGTGGAAACGGTGCAACAGGCGCTTGCCATTTCGGGGCTTGCGGCGCACCGGCTGGAACTCGAGGTCACGGAAACGGTACTGCTGGAAAAATCGGACGACACGCTCATTGCATTGCGGGCGCTGCGCCAACTCGGCGCCCAAATCGCAATGGACGATTTCGGCACCGGATATTCGAGCCTCAGTTACTTGCAGAAGTTTCCCTTCGACAAGATCAAGATCGACCGGACGTTCGTCAGCGGTCTGGGCCAATCGCAGAACAGCACCGAGATCGTCCGCGCCGTGCTTGCCATCGGCAACAGCCTGAAGATACGGGTGTCGGCGGAAGGAATTGAAACGGCGGAACAGCTCGCGGCCCTGCGAGAACTCGGCTGCCAAGAGGGCCAAGGCTACTATTTCGGCAAGCCAGTTCCAGCGGCGGCCATTTCCACATCGTTGAAAGCGCTGAATTGCCGCAAGGCGGGTTGAAGCTACTGAACGACCACCTGGGCGCCCAGCTTCACGCGATTGTAGAGGTCGATCACCTCTTCATTCATCATGCGGATGCAGCCCGAAGAGACGGCCCTGCCAATGCTCCACGGCTGGGTCGTTCCGTGAATGCGGTATTGGGTGTTGCCGATATAAATGGCGCGCGCGCCGAGGGGGTTATCGGGGCCGCCGCGCATGAAATTAGGTACCGGATGACCGCGTTTTGCTTCCCGCCTGATCATTTCCGGCGGCGGGCGCCAGTCGGGCCATTCGGCCTTGCCGGATATGCGATTGGTGCCCGACCACTGATACCCCTCGCGGCCGACGCCGACGTGGTACTCGATCGCTTCTTCGCTGCTCAGCACGTAATAGAGCCGCCGCTCGCCGGTCTTCACGATCACGGTTCCCGGTGCATAAGCTGACTGAAATGCGATCGTCTTGTGCAAAAGGGCTTCATGGGCATAGGACATCTGCAAGCGCGCCGATTTGGCCGTGCCGCTGCCCATTCCACCATAGATTTGAAATGCTTTTGGCGAGAATTTCAGTTTGCCGGACTGGGCCGGAGTACCTGCCAGCATTGCAATCGCGGCAACAGCGCCACACAATATTCTTCCACGCATTCGCATACCCACACACGCTTCAACGCGAGCCACAACGCCGGAGACTACACAATTTGTGGTTAATTCCCACTTAAATCTCGCGGCCGCCGACAGTGGGATGCAATCTCGCCAGCATTTCGCCAGCGCGCTCACGGGTAACGGGGTGGCGCCAGCCCGGCGCAATTTCGGCTATTGGCTTCAACACAAAAATGCGGCAGGCGATGCCGGGATGCGGGAGCAACAGGCGCGACGGCGACTTGCGAATGAGACCACGGCAATCGATGAGATCGAGATCAAGGGTGCGTGGTCCCCAGCGCGAAGCGCGGCGGCGGCCGGCGGCGCTCTCAATACGATGCAGCCTGTGCAACAATGCTTCGGGAGCGAGGTGTGATTCAACCTGAGCGACAGCATTTACAAATGGCGGCTGATTGATTTGGCCAAATGGCGCCGAGACAATCAGACGGGAAGACTTGATAAGCCGCATTCCGTCACGGTCAAGTTGCACCAGGGCACGCTGCACGGTTTCACGGGGATTGCCCCAAGGTCCGGACCGGTTACTGCCAAGCGCCACTAAAATCATATTTCCCTTGAGCCCCGGATAGTGGAAGAATACAAGTTGCCTCATAATCCAGTTGGAGATTTAATCGATGAACTTTCATCAAGACGAACGCGTTGCTCTTTTTATCGACGGCGCCAATCTCTATGCAACAGCCAAGACCCTTGGATTCGATATCGACTACAAGCGCCTCTTGGGATTCTTCCGCCAGCGCTCGCGCCTGATCCGCGCCATCTATTACACGGCACTGCTCGACGATGCCGAGTATTCGCCAATCAAGCCGCTGATCGATTGGCTCGACTACAATGGCTATAGAGTGGTGACGAAGCCCGCCAAGGAATTCACCAACTCCATGGGCCGCCGCAAGATCAAGGGCAACATGGACATCGAACTCGCGATCGATGTGATGCAACTTGCGGAGAATCTCGACCATATCGTGCTGTTTTCCGGGGACGGTGATTTTCGTTCGCTGGTTGCCGCGGTGCAGGCACGGGGCCGGCGGGTTTCGGTGGTCTCGACGCTTACCACCCGCCCGCCGATGATCGCCGACGATCTGCGGCGCCAAACCGATCAATTCATCGATCTGGTCGATCTGCGTGACGAAATCGGGCGCGACCCGGCGGAACGCGAAAACCGCCAGCGCGACCGGGTGTATGCAACGGCGGCGCCGAAAGAGAGTTTCGAGGATTTCGCCGACATCTGATGGCGGACCTCGCGGAGCCGCACGGCGATTGCCCGCTGTGCCCACGGCTGGTGACTTACCGGCATCAGCAGCGCAGGGCAGAACCCGGGTGGTTCAACGCGCCGGTGCCATCGTTCGGCGCCGATGACGCGGAACTGCTTATCGTGGGCCTGGCTCCCGGTGTGCGTGGCGCCAACCGCACCGGCAGGCCGTTCACCGGCGACTATGCCGGCGAACTTCTCTATGGCACGCTGATCAAGTTCGGGTTTGCCCAGGGCCAATTCCTTGCCGATCCCAATGACGGATTGAAGCTGGTGCGGGCGCGCCTCACCAATGCGGTTCGCTGTGTGCCTCCGGAAAACAAACCAACACCCCTCGAAATCAGGACCTGCAATGACTTTCTGAGCAATCAGATCGCCGCCCTGCCCGGTTTGCGCGCCATTGTGGCACTCGGACGCATCGCCCATGATGCGACGCTGATGGCTTTGGCGCAAAAGCGCTCGCGCTTTGCATTTGGCCACGGCGCGATGCACGATTTGGGCGGGCTTCGACTGTTCGATAGCTATCATTGCTCGCGCTACAATACCAATACTCGGGTTCTTACAGCGGAAATGTTCGAGGCGGTTTTCGGCGCGGTGAAAAACTACCTCGCCTGAATCAAGGCAAGAACTTCGGAAGCATCGAGCCGCGGCTCGTGCACCGGAAAACGAACGGCGGTGATGGTGCCGTCTCCGGCAATCAGCGTCAGCCGCTGCAGGTAGTCAACATCGCCGGTCACGAAAAGCGGCAAACCGAGGTTTGCCGAAAATTTCCGGCCGGCATCCGACAGAAGGCGATAGGCCAGGGACTGGCGCTTGACGAATTCGCGCTGCCACTCAGTGTCCTGCAAACTCACCCCGAAGAGCCTAACGCCAAGTCTGCGAAATTTCCCATAACTCACTGAATATGCCAGGGCCTGGGGTGTCGAGCCATGGGCGCCGGGGATATCATCCCAATGGGGCGGGTTGGGATGGCCGGGCCTGCCGGTCCACGGATAGCAGAAATAGACGGCGAGGCCTGCGACCCTCGCCGGATTGACAGGCGATCCGGAGGTTGCGGGCAGATCAACATCGGGCAGCTTCCGGCCCACCAGATGCTGCATCGGGCATCAGCCTTTTTCGCGCATCAGGCGGGCACGCTCGCGGTCCCAGCTGCGCTCCTTGATGGCCTCGCGCTTGTCGTGCAGCTTCTTGCCACGGGCGAGTGCTATGTCCACCTTGGCACGGCCGCGCGGATTGAAGAACATCTTGAGCGGCACAATCGTCAGTCCTTCGCGCAACACGCCACTCGACAGCTTGTCGATCTCCTTCTTGCGCAGCAAGAGTTTGCGCGGCCGCTTGGGTTCGTGATTGAACCGATTGGCTTCGCGGTATTCCGCTATGTTGGAGTTGATCAGGAAAAGCTCGCCGCCCTTCATGGCGGCATAGGCTTCGGCGAGATTGGTGCGGCCGCCACGCAGGGACTTGACCTCGGAGCCTTTCAGCTCGATCCCTGCCTCGAACACCTGCATGATCTCGTAGTCGTAACGGGCCCGCCGGTTATCGGCGATGACCTTGATCCCGTCCTGCTTGCGCGAGGCCTTGGCGCCGCCGCTCCTTGCCGACATCTCAGTTCAGCAGCCCTGCATGAATCATTGCATCGCGCACCACTTTCTTGGTGGCATCGGACACCGGCACCATTGGCAGGCGCGCTTCGGCCGTGCAGAGGCCAAGCAGGCTGGCGGCGTATTTGATGGGACCGGGGCTGGTTTCGACGAACAGCGCATGATGGAGCGGCATCAGCCGGTCCTGCAACTTGATGGCGTGGGAATAGTCGCCGCGCAGAGTAGCCTCCTGGAATTCGGCGCACAGGCGCGGGGCGACATTGGCCGTCACCGAAATGCAGCCGGTGCCGCCATGGGCGTTGAAGCCAAGTGCGGTTCCATCCTCACCCGAGAGCTGAATGAATTTCTCGCCCGACATCAAGCGTTGGCGCGACGGCCGGGTCAGATCGGCGGAAGCATCCTTGGTGCCGATGATGTTTGGACAGTCGGCGGCCAGGCGCGCCAGAGTCTCGACCGAGATATTGGCGACGGTGCGGCCCGGCACATTGTAGACGAGGATTGGGATGTCGACGGCATCGGCTATCGCCTTGAAATGGGCATAGAGGCCTTCCTGGGTCGGCTTGTTGTAATATGGAACGACAACAAGTGCCGCGTCGGCGCCGGCCTCCTTGGCATGCTCGGTATATTCGATCGCCTCCGCAGTCGAGTTCGAGCCGGTTCCGGCAATCACCGGCACCCTGCCCTTGGTTTCAGCGATGCATATCTCGATGACCCGCTTGTGCTCCTCGGGCGTGAGCGTGGGGCTCTCACCGGTCGTGCCCACGGGTACAAGTCCATGGCTTCCCTCGGCAATTTGCCAATTGACAAACTTCCGGAAGGCTTTTTCGTCCACGTCCCCGTTCTTCATCGGCGTAATCAGGGCGGGATTTGAACCTTTCAGCGTCACGGGCAGTTCTCCGGTAATAACTTGGAAACCATCGGGGTCTAATTTGACGGCACTATGTGCCCATCGCAGGGCGCGGACAATAGACTTTCGGCTGGGGAGCGGCAAGCGCCGTTCGAGCTGAAGTCTCAACGGCCACAGCTTGGGCACATTTGCTCTCTAGCGGCAAAGCGGCTAAAGCGGAAATTGGGATGGACGATGCGCAATAGAATTGCACGGTTTGTTGTACTGTTGCTTACAAGTGGAAGTGCCCTGGCATCGCAGGCAGCGCTGTTTCCCCCCGCACCGGCAATCGCGGCACCTCAGGTATCATCGGACGCCATTGAAGCCGCCAGACTGGCGCTTGCCGGAAAATTCGCCGATGCCGGCGAGGCCGCCGCACGTTCGCAGGATGAAGCGGCGATCAAGCTGGTAGAGCTGATCTACCTGCGCAATCATCCGAAAGAGGCTGGCTACACACGGATCATGGATTTCCTCCGCGCCGCGCCCAAATGGCCGCTGAGCGAATTTTTGATGAAACGCGCCGAAGCAACGCTCTACAGCAACAACGAACCGGCCGAGCTTGTCATTGCGCATTTCAAGAACCGCAAACCGATGACGCCCGAAGGCGCCCTGGCGCTGGCCCGGGCACGGCTGGCAAGCGGTGACAAGGCGGGGGCAGACGCGCTGATGAAACGCGTTTGGGCCGACCCGGCCGTCGATGCAGCACTTGAAAAATCGATTGTTGCCGAGTTCAAGTCCCTGCTCGGCGAAGATGACCATCGCCGCCGCTTGTGGCGGCTGATCTATGCACAGGAGACCAATGCGGCGATTCGCGCCGCCAAGCATCTCGGCAAGGACTATCAGTCAGCGGCCAAAGTGGCACAGTCGCTGCTGCGCGGCGTAGCCGGCGCCGACAAGCAATATACCAAGCTTCCCGCCAGCATGCGCGACCAGTTGGCGATCAAGTACGCTCTGACCCGCTACTACCGCAAATCGGAAAAATATGGCAAGGCGCGGACCGTTCTGGCTTCGGTTCCCGGTGATCCGGCGGCCATCAGCGATCCGGATGCGTGGTGGATTGAGCGCCGGATCGTGGCGCGCCATTCGATTGGCGTTAGCCATGCCAATAATGTTGCAGCGGCCTATCAGATTGCCAGTGGGCACGGGTTCAGGTCCGGCATCGGCGCTGTTGAAGGCGAATTTCTGGCGGGCTGGATTGCGCTTCGTTCACTCAAGGAACCGCGCAAGGCACTGAAACATTTCAACCGGCTGGCGGATGTTGCTGAAACGCGGACGGAGAAAGCTCGTGCCAAATATTGGCTGGGCCGTACCTATGATGCACTGAACAGAGGCGAAGACGCGGCGTCGGCCTTCCGTGAGGCCGCGCAATACTCGACGATCTACTATGGGCAGCTGGCGCGCGAACAAATCGGACTGGGCAATGTTCCGGAAGATTTTCCCAGTGGGGCGCCATCGGATGCCGCGCAGGCAAAGATCGACCGCGACGAAGTCATGCGGGCATTCAAGATGGTGGCCGAAGCCGGCAACAAGAGCGATCTCAACATGTTCCTGTGGGCCATCGCCAGCCGGTTTGACAACGCCGACGAGATGAATGCCGCGGCCAGTGTGGCATGGCGCGAAGGTGGCGCCACCCTATCGCTGAAACTTGCCAAGGCGGCCTCGCAACGCGGCATCGACATCGACAGTTGGGGCTATCCGGTGCAAGGGCTGCCGGACTGGAAGCAGATTGGCAGGCCGGTCGAGAAAGCGCTGGTGTTCGGCGTGTCGCGCCAGGAAAGCGAATTCAACCCGACAGCAGGCAGTCCGGCCGGCGCACAGGGCCTGATGCAAATCATGCCAGCCACCGCCAAGCTGATTGCCAAGCGCTACGGGCTTTCACATCGCAAGGGCGCGCTGACAGCCGACCCCGCCTACAATGTCAAACTCGGCGCCGCCCATCTCGGCGATCTGGTTGATGAATTCGGCGGCTCCTATGTGCTGACGCTGGTGGCCTATAATGCGGGACCGCGGCGGTCGAGCGAATGGGTGGCGGAGTATGGCGACCTGCGCAACGGCGACGTCGATCCAGTCGACTGGGTCGAGTCAATTCCGTTCCAGGAAACCCGGCAATATGTGCAAAAGGTGTTGCAGAACATTCATGTCTACCGCAGGCGGCTGGCGCCAGAAACGGTCCAAGCGATGAGTGCGGACTTGTCGCGCGGGTCGGCCAAGGCAATGGCGGTTGCCTCCAGCGCCGAGGCCGCCGGAGCCCGTTTGGCTTGCGACGGCGGATCGATTCCCGATCTGATTTCCAAGTGCGAATGAGGCAATGGACTACCGGGCCGTTCGGTATTCTTCCGTAGACGGACTTTCTCTCTTTGCGCGCGACTACGGCCCGGCCACCGGAGGCCGCACGGCGGTTCTTTGCCTGCCGGGTCTTACCCGCAATGGCAAGGACTTCGAGGCAATTGCAGGCCGGCTCGCCACCTCCCGGCGGGTCATCTCTCCGGATTTCCGCGGCCGCGGGCAATCGCAATTCGCCACCGACCCGCTGACCTACCGGCCCGACGTTGAGATGGCGGACACATTGATACTATTGGATATTCTTGGTGCTTCCCGGGCGGCCGTCATCGGGACATCGCGGGGCGGCATCGTTGCCATGTTCATGGCGGCAAAGGCCAAAGAGCGGCTGGCGGGCGTTGCCCTCAATGACATCGGGCCACGCATCGAAACCAATGGATTGTTCCGTATACGGAGTTATCTCGGCAGCGATCCGCAATTCGGCTCGTGGAGCGAGGCGGTTGTGGCGCTGCAGGCCACCAACCCGGGCTTTGGCAGCCTCGGCGAAGCGGAATGGCTGGCATTCGCCAGGCAAGTTTTCCGGGAGGAGAACGGCCGGCCACGCGCCGACTACGACGCCGCCCTGACCGTGGCATTTCCAAGCCTTGAAGAAATTGCGGCGGAAAAGGCGCCCGAGCTGTGGGGATTGTTCGATCAAGTGGCGCCGCTCCCGGCGCTGGTCTTGCGCGGCGCGAACTCGGATCTGCTCAGCCAGAAAACGGTGGACGAGATGGCGCGGCATCACCCCGGCCTCGCCACGGTCACGGTCGCCGGTCGTGGCCATGTGCCATTTCTCGATGAACCGGAGTGCGTGACTGCCATCGATCGATGGTTGGCCGAGGTCGATGAAACGGAAAGGGGCCGGATATGATCCGGCCCCCAATTTGAATTTCCGCTGTTTCAGGCCCGCGGCTGATTGGCGCCGAACAGACGCATGAATTCTTCTTCCTCGCCATTGGCAAGCAGCTTGGCCTGGCGCACCCACTGCTCGCGGACAATGCGGCCGTTGAACTTCAGGTGATTGTCAACCCAGGTGATCTGTTCATCGGTCCAGGCGGCAATCTGATCGAAATGGAAGAAGCCCAGATTATGGAGGACGCGCTCATTCTTCGGACCGATGCCGTTGATCCGCTGCAGGTTGTCGGACTTGCCGCCGCGGGCTTCCGCCATACCCTTGGGGCGCTGCATCCGTGACATGACCGGTTCGGGTGCCGCAGGCATTGGCTCGGCTTCCGGCATGACCACGGGCTTGGCCGCGGCTATTGCGGGCTCCGGAACCATCGGTGTTTCCACCGGTGCCGGCAGAACATATTCCGCCGGAGTTTCAATTGCTTGAGTCTGCGAACCGAATAGCCGGCGCAGCAACCAGCCGATAAAGCAGCCGAGCAAATAGGCCAGGAATATCCAGATGGCGAGTTCGACGATGTAGTGTCCCATACTGTCCTCCCTCAGCCGCGCTTGTCCGCGCTGGTTGCCCAGCCGAACCAGATGCCGAGGCCCAGGGCCACCAGAATCCAAAGCCAATTGCTTTCGACAACAAACCAGCTGTCATGAAAATTGAAGGGTTCGAGCATGGCAGTCCTCCTATTTCACGACGGTGATGACGACGCGGCGGTTCTTGGCGCGCGCAGTGCGGTTGCGGCCCGGATCCAGCGGAGCGCTCTTGCCCATGCCGGTCACACTCAGCCTGACGGCGTCGATTCCGCTGGCAACCAGCAGGTCGACAACTTTCTGCGCGCGAAGCAGGCTTAGTGCCATATTGTACTGTCTGCCGCCAAAGTAATCGGCGTGGCCAGTGATTTCGACTTTCACATCGAGGCAGCGCGGGTCATTCAGCAGGGCCGCGACCTGATTGATCGAGAGGTCGTAAGGCGAGTTGATCCCGGTCTTGTTGAAATCAAACCTGATCGGGAAGGTATTGCCGATCTTTGCCAGTTCTCCTTCGCAGTCATAGGCTGGAGGCGGTGGTGGTGGAGGCGGTGGCGGTGGAGCCTTGATGTAAATTTCGGCTGTCGTTGCATCGCTGGCGCTGCGGCCGTCAGCGGCGGCAGAAAGCACCGACACGTCGTAGATGCCGGGAGCAAGATCTTGTGCGATGGCCAATGCCCAGTTGCCTTTGCCATCGGATGTTAGTGCCGCGCCTTCGCCTAGGGTCGCTGTGATCTTGGCGCCTGGAATGGCAACGGTGAGAGCGGTCGCATTACCTTCGTCCCAGGTGCCGGAGATCGCCTTGGGACTTGCTTCCCCGGAATAGGTGGCAATGGTTGGCACCTTGAGTTCCGGCGGTGGAGGCGGAGGCGGTGGTGGCGGAGGCGGTGGTGGCGCCTTCACGTAGATTTCGGCCGTTGTGGCGTCGTTCGCGGAGCGGCCGCCGGGTGCTGAAGTGGCGACAACAACATCATAGACGCCTGGAGCCAGTTCCTTGGATAGGCTGAGTTCCCAGTTGCCCTTGCCGTCCGAGGTCAGGGCCGCATCGGCGCCCAGCACCGAATAGATGCCCGCGCCCGGAATTGCGACCGACAGGGCCGTTGCATTGCCCTCGTCCCAGGTTCCGGTGATCGCCTTCGGGCTGGCCTCGCCACCATAGGTGGCGATTGCCGGCAGTTTCAGTTCCGGCGGCGGAGGCGGTGGGGGCGGCGGCGGTTCCTTGATCAGAATTTCAAATTTAGTCTGATCGGCCGCGATGCGGCCATGGCTATCGGCGGTTTCGACGACGACATCGTAGCTGCCGGCTTTGAGCTGTTGGTTGAGCGCAAGTGACCACGCACCAGAGGTGGATGTCAGTTCTGAATCCTTGCCAAGGATGGCGGAAATTCCGGCGGCCGGCAGGCCAACTTTGAGACCTGCTGCATTGGCTTCGTCCCAATGGCCGGTGATTGCCGAAGGGCTCGCCTCACCAGCGTAGAGCGCAACTGAAGGAGTCGCGGGTCCCGCGGCATCGACAGTCAATTCATTGCTGGATTGATCCTTGGCAATCTTGCCCGCGGCGTCGGTCGACACGGCGGCGACATCGTAGACGGCGTCCTTCAGCGGTTTCGGGACCGCGAGCGACCAGTTGCCAATTCCATCGGAGGTCAGAACCTCATCGGTTCCTAACACGTAGCTGGCGTCCGCCACGGAAACGGTCAATGTCTTGGCGGCGGCTTCACTCCAGGTTCCCCGGACCACCGGGCGGGCCACCAGTTCGATTGCAGTTGCAACGGTGGGCTCCTTCATCGCAGGCGGCGGAGGTGGCGGCGGTGGGGGTGCTGCGATATCGATCTCGTCCTTGGTGGCGTCATGGGAGACATTGCCGAGGCGGTCCTTGATCTCGATGTCGAGATCATAGGTGCCGGGCTCCAGCGTCACGTCGGGGGTGAAGCTCCAATTGCCTTTGCCGTCGGAGGTAATCGCCTTTTCGGTTCCCAGGGTCCAGACCTTGCCTGCGAGTCTGGCCAGCAGCGAAACGGCATCGCCCTCGGGCCAGGTGCCAGACACCGTAAACGGCTGCTTGTCGATCTTGACAGGTGAAAATACCGGCAGGTCCGGCGCTTTAGTGTCGACGACGACATGGCCGGGTGCCGCGGACTTCACTACGCGGCCGGCGCCATCGCTGACTTCAACCGAAACATCGAGGCTGCCGTCGGCCAGGGGAGTCGCTGGCACCAGCCGCCAGTCGCCGGCCTGGCTGGTCAATTCGGCGGATTTGCCGAGTTCATAGACCGTGGGGCCAAGCGTCACGATCAGTGTCTTGGCGATCGCCGATGGCCAGGTGCCGCGAATCTCCGGTGTCGGAGAATTGGATTCAACCGATTCGACAGTCGGCGCCTCCATCTCCGGCGGCGGAGGTGGAGGCGGGGCCAGGATGGTGATTTCATCCTTGCTGGCATCCTTGATGCCGCGGCCGGCGGCATCGACGGCTTCAATCACCAGATCATAGGTGCCCGGAGCCAAATCCAGCGCCGGCTTCAATGTCCAATTGCCTTTGCCATCGCTGGTGAAGGCAGGATCGCTGCCGAGAGTCCAAGTCTTTTCAGCGAGAGTTGCCTTCAGGCTGGTTGCAACTCCCTCCTGCCAGGTTCCGGTCGCCGCCAAAGCGCCTGCTTCGGCCGAAATCGTGTTAACGGTCGGTGCAACAAGTTCCGCCAGTGGCGGCGGCTCGACCACCCTGGCGGCGGATGCCACCCGCCGCACACCATAGGTGCCGGCCACTGCCTGCACGGCCTGGTCGATGGCCTCGGCACTTGCGGCATCGCCGGTGAGTTGCGCATCGCGGCCGTCCACGGCCAGTGCCGCCCATTCAGCACCTGCCGACTTGAGGGCGGCGGAGGCCCGTCCCGCCAGATCATCGGGCACCGCGTTGCCGCCGACGACAACCGCGGCGAGCCATGGCAGGATGGCGACCGGTGAATACAGAAACCACTTGGAAGGCCGGAATTGCATGTGTCTTACCCCTGATTAGGCCCGAATTGTCACGCCTTTTCCCAAAACCAGGCGATTCCCGCTACCGCCTTGCTCAATATTCAACGATTGTTCCGGCTAGCCCCCCGGATGGTGGCAATTGCGTCCACCGGCAATTGTGTTAGCATGGTGGAAGGTATTTTGGCCACACCCCGTAGCACCCGGATTTATCTTCCTAGTCGTGTGTCAACCCTATGTTTTATCACGGTAAATATACTCGATGCGGATGCGATTAAAAACTGTGGCAATTGCATCACATGTGGCGAAATTCTGGCGACTCCGTAGCCTTCTAAGTTGACCTCGGCCCGCTTTGAGGCGACAACACTCAACGTGTGCGAACGACTCGTGCATCGCCTTCCAGCACCGTTTGCAGGGGATGGGGGGGCTACTCAACTCCAGAGACTTGGGAGAATAAGAATGAAGATGTTGAAACTGGCGCTCCTCGGCGGTGCAGCTCTTGCTGTTACGTCTGCTGGCGCCTACGCAGACGATCTTAGCGCCCTCAAGGCCGAGATCGAAGCACTAAACAGCCGTGTCGCGCAGCTCGAAGCTACTCCGTCGGTTCCGGCTGGCTATCAGCTGGTGACGGTCAGCGAGGGTGAGCGGATCATGGCGCCTGGCCGGTTTGAAAACGACTCGACGCTGCGTGGCTACAACAATGCCACGGTTATCAGCGTTCTGCCGACCGCTGACGCTCCGGCTTCGACGGTTATCACGTGGTCGGGTTATGCCCGCGCTGCATTCGTTTGGATACTGAGCGAAGGTGCCAGATGGAGCGTGGGCTCGCCGGAAGATGACTGGGACGTCTTTGCCCGCGGCCAGATCGACGTTACCGGCAAGACCGACACGGCGGTCGGCGAAGTCGGCGCGCACGTTAGATTGCGTGGCGAGTTTGATGGAACTGGTCGTTTCGGGTCTTCTAGTACTGGTGCCGACATGAGGGTGGCGTGGGGCTGGTGGGCGATGACCCCGGAACTGACGCTCGGCGGCGGTTATGATGGGTCTATCGGTGATGCCGGTGCCGGCGGATTCGGCGTGGACGGTGCCTGTAACTGCTACTACACCGACAACTTCCTGTATTTCGGCCCGGGCGACACGACCCAGATGCGCCTGACTTGGGCCAGCGGCCCAATCACCGCGGCCGTTGCACTTGAAGATGGTTCAGGTCAGGCTGGTGGCTGCGGCTGCCGTCCACGGGCGACTCGTTGGGTGGTTCTGCAAACGTCGAAGTACAGCTGGTGACACGTTTGCGCTGCTGTTTCTGGCTTCTGGTATAACAAGGACGACACCGCAGATGATGCTTATCAGATCGGTGCTCGGCGTGAGCTTTGGCCTTGGCGACTATTGCTTCCATCACGGCGGCGGGCGCGGTTGGTCAGGTGCACAGCGGACATCGACTATTGGGAGGGATCGATCCTGGCTAGTGCGAACCTGAGCGATGCGGTCCATGCTGAAATCGGCTATGGCCATATCGATTTGAATCGTGGCGTGCAGCGACATCGACACTGTTCTCGCTGGCATCTACTACGATCCGGTTTCGCAGCTGACGATCGGTGTCGAAGCCGAATGGGCGGATTTCACCAATCCGGGCGGCAGGCGATGACTGGTACGCAGGTCGACCTCGTCACGGTGTTCCGCTTCTAAGCTGAAGCCTCGATTCAAACGATGGAACGGCCCGCTTCGGCGGGCCGTTTCTTTTTCAAATAGGTGCAAAGCCTTGCTGTTGCCGCGATTTGCCAGTAAATCAGATACTTCATTATCGGCCACAAGCGTCTTTGCGAATGGATTTGAAACACTCCTCCAACCTCCGTCACCCCAGCGAACGCTGGGGTCCCGCTTCATTGGCCCATTCGAGCAGTTGGCGGGATGCCAGCTTTCGCTGGCATGACGGTGGTGAGGGGAGTGTCTCAATCAAGAATAGAAGTACTTTAGATTGGATTGCATGCGACTGGCTTTGATGTTTTTGGCAGGTGCTGTTCTGGCAGGCTGCAGCGCCATGCAAGATGTCGAGCTGGAAAGCCGCGACATCCAGGTCGAGCAGACCGCCATTCCGGCTTCGGCGGGGAGCGACTCGACGGCGGTCGCTGAATTGGTGCGTGCATCGGGGCCAAGCTATGTCACACTCACCATCTCGGAAATCGACACCCATGGCACTGGCACCGTCAAGGAAGGCAAGCGCCAGACCGCTATTACTTCCGGAAGCGGCTTTCTGGTGGACTCATCAGGTTATGTCATGACGGCAGCCCATGTCGCGGTGAGGAAAGGTTATGCCGTTTCCGCCCGCGCCGCCAATGGCCGGATCTATTCCGGCAGCGTGGTTGATGTGCTCCCAACTAACGACATGGCGCTCATCAAACTGCGCGGCTATATGGGCAAGGCCGTGTCCCCCGCCACCAGCCAATGTGTGGCGAGAGGCAGCATGGTGTTCACGCTCGGCAAGCCCCATGCCCAGGGCGATACGGCCCGCATGGGAACGCTGGAGTCGATGCATTTCGGCAGGCCGGTGCAGTATGGAAAGTTCGGTTATCCCGATGCCATGGTGCTGCACATGGGAACGCAGAAGGGCGAATCCGGCGGACCGGTGTTCAACCAATCCGGTCAACTCATCGGCATGGTGGTGAGCACACTCTCCGACAACAGCGGAAATTTGGTCAATCTCGCACATGCCGTGCCGGCGGCCAACCTCGCGGGCTTCCTGTGCAACCATATCAGCTGTAGCAGCAATTGGGCCAAGCTGGCGCAAACATCAACTGACAGCTGCGGCTGATCAAGGAATCAGCACCGTCGTTCCCGTCGTCCTCCTGTTTTCAAGGTCCTCGTGGGCCTTGACGGCATCGGCGAGTGCATAGCGCTGGTTCACGGGGATTTTCACCTTGCCGCTTTTCACCATGGCGATCAGGCCGGCGGCGGTTTCTTTCAGGTCTTCATCGCTGGCGGTGTAGGTCATGAGCGTTGGCCTGGTCACATAGAGCGAGCCCTTGGCGGAGAGGAGCCCCAAGTCGAGCGCCTTAACCGGCCCCGAGGCATTGCCGAAGCTGACCAGCAATCCGCGTGGGCTGAGGCAGTCAAGTGACGTCATCAGGGTCGCCTGCCCAACGCCATCATAGACCACCGGCACGCCCTTACCGCCGGTGATTTCCTTGACGCGGGCCACGACATTTTCGGTGCTGGAGTTGATGACATAGGTGCAGCCCATGGCCTGGGCGGCCGCCATCTTGCCGGCCGAGCCCACGGTGCCGATGACTTTCACTCCCAGCGCCTTGGCCCATTGGCTGAGGATCTGGCCGACGCCGCCGGCGGCGGCATGGAGCAGAATGGTCTCGCCGCGCTTCACCTTGTAGGTGGCGCGCAAGAGATAGCGCACAGTCATGCCCTTGAGCATCATGCCCGCCGCCGTCTCATCGGAAATCGCCTTGGGGATTTTGATCACACGGTTGGCGGGAAGATTGCGCATTTCGGCATAGGCGCCGATGGGGCCATTGCCATAGGCGATGCGATCGCCCGGCTTGAAGCCCTTGACGCCGCCGCCCAATTCTTCCACCACGCCGGCTGCTTCGAGTCCAATGCCACTGGGCAGAGCCACGGGATAAAGCCCGGAGCGGTGATAGGTATCGATGAAATTGAGGCCGATCGCCGTTTGGCGGACGCGAATCTCGCCGGGCTTGGGTTTGCCCACCTCGACGTCGACCAGCTTCATCACCGCGGGGCCACCTGTCTGCTCGATTCTGATCGCTTTCATGCTTGCGCCCTTTCAATCCTCCGGCCATGTATCGGCCCCCACGTTTTCAATCCGCTTGGTGCCCCACAATGCCATATGCCGTCAATGCCGCCGTAGCCCGGATCGAGGCGCCGCCGATATCGGAGGCAATGAGCTGGGTGAGGCAGGGTCCGCGCAACCGTGACCTGCTCAATCTCTGCCAGGCGGTTCCAAGTTATCCCCCGGCCGAAGCGCTGCAGGAGGAGGTAGCGCGGGCCGCCGGTGAGGTGGCGACCGGCTTCTACACCGACATTCTCGGCCTTCCACTTTTGCGGGAAGCACTGGCCGCCCACATGGCGGCAGACTATGGCGGAGTGATCGGGCCCGAGAATGTGGCGATTACCGCCGGCTGCAATCAGGCTTTTTGCACCAGCCTCATGGCGCTTGCCGCAACCGGAGACAATATCGTGCTGCCGGTTCCCTATTACTTCAATCACCAGATGTGGCTTGGGATGCTAGGCATCGAGGCTCGGCACATCCCCGGCCTTGGGACCGATGGACCGTGGCCTGACGTTTCCGCCGCAGCGAAGGCCATCGACCAGGGCACACGCGCTATTGTACTATGCTCTCCCAACAACCCCACGGGTTCGATCTATCCGGCGGAAGTCATCAGCGGCTTTTACGATCTCGCCCGCGAGCGCGGCATCGCCCTTATTATCGACGAGACCTACAAGGATTTCCGGCCCACGCCCGCACCGTTGCACGGCCTCTTCGCGCGGCCTGACTGGCAGGACACATTCATTCAGCTTTACAGCTTCTCCAAGGTCTTTGCGATGACCGGATACCGCGCCGGATCGATCATCGCGGGATCGTCATTTCTGGCGGAGATCGAAAAGGTTCTCGATTGCGTGGCTATCTGCACGCCACATATATCCCAGCGCGCCGCGCTGTTTGGGCTGCAACGCCTCGACCAATGGAAGGCCGCCAAGAAGGACATCATGCTGGCCCGCACCGTGGCGGTGCGCGAAGCTTTCCGGCATCCCGGCCTCGCCTACCGGCTGGTGAGTGCTGGCGCCTACTTCGCCTATGTGCGGCATCCCTTCGCCGGGCAGAAGGCCAAGGTCGTCGCGAAGCGGCTGGCGGCGGAACATGATCTCTTATGCCTGCCCGGCTCGATGTTCGGGCCAGGCCAAGAGGATTACTTGCGCATTGCATTTGCCAATGCCGAAGCCGAGATGATGCCGGTTGCAGTCGAGCGGCTGATTGAAAGCCAGCGCTAACAGCAGCGGTCAGAAGAAATGACTCGCGGACTTCCGTATTGCCGGCGGAAGAGGTTCTGAAGAAATTGGGCCAACGCCGATTTGACCAAAGAGAAGCGGGATGCCAGCTTTCGCTGGCAAGACGGTTTGAGGGGATATTATTGATTTGCCTCACTTTTTCCGTCACACCGCGAAGGCTGGGGGATGAGGCGGTTCCGGAATTCCGGCCGTAGGTATTACTTATTTGCCGCTTGGGTTTTCTGTGTGGATGGTTGCCTGAAGAAGATCATATTTTGCGGAAGTTACCCAGGCATTCTGGAACCAGCTGACCAGGCTGCCCCACGGGCTCGAGACGCTACGCAGGCCGGTTACGAAGGCCACGATGGTTCCTATGTCGGCCGAGCCCTTGACCACATACCAGCCGCCCAATGCCAATATCCCGATAGTCCCGAGGTTGAGTGTGATATTCATCAGAAAGTTGAGGCTGTATTTCAGCTCGAAGATCCACATGTTGAGTTTGAAGACTTCGTCGAATTGAGCTTCCCGGGCGAAGCGCACAGCTTCGGCGTGGGTATCAATGACGTTGGCGCTGGCGGCGCGCAGCACCGCGATCCTTTGGCGAACACGCCGGTTGATCGCCCGTTGCATCAGCGGGACGAATACAAACTGTGGTGAAAATGCCGCAAAGGCGACCAGCGACATGAACGGGTTGAGCCAGGTGAGGTAGCCGAACACACTCACCAGAATCCCCCCTGCAGCAGCGGTTCAGACAGGCTGTCGCCGGCAAATCCACCGACCGGCTCGACCTCGGCCAGGATCATTGCCACCTCCACGCCGCGTTCGTTGGCGGACTTATGCTGTTGCGATGAGCCTTCGCTGATGAGAGCGATTGAACCGCGCAGAATGCGAATGGCGTTCTCGGCGACCCAGCCGCGATAGAGATTCATCAGCAGCTTTACCAACCCCTCCGCAATCACTATCGCCACATAGACGCCAGCGAGGACGAGAATTGCGGCAAAGTCGCCGGAATAGACGGTATGGTCGATGATCCGCCGCTGAATCTCCATGGGGGCCGTATCAAGCAGAGATAACGCCACCGAGATTACGCACAGCCAAATCTGGTCCCAGGCACTGACCCGCCACACGAAACCCGCAAGTGTCTTGGGAAAATCAAGCCGGGTGAATCGCTTGCCTTGGGAGTCCGAACGGAAGGGCGAGGGCAGAGGATTTGTCAAAGCGGCTCCAAAGGTGCGGCCGATAGAAGGTGTCCCCTGCCGCGGCGGGTTGCGGACACGCCAACCAATCCTTCAGGGGCACTCCATGATCTACTCATCGCAGGGCCAGCGGCTGGACGCCACAAGACCGGATGGAAGCTTGGTTACCGCGTCGCCGCAAGCTTTATCCAGCTGATCCTGCCGCAACCCAGTGACACCCGAAAGATCAGCCCCTGTAATAACGGTCTGGTCGAGATGGGCTTCGGTGAAATCGGCACCGGCGAGGTTTGCGCCGGTCAGGATCGAACGCTCCAAGTTGGCGCGCCTGAGATTTGCGCCGGTGAGATCGGCGAACCGGAAATCGCAGCGGGTGAGTTCGCCCTTGGAAAGATCCACACCGGCCAGCTTGGCGCGGGTGAAATTGCTGCGATTCAAATCTATCTTGGCCATACGAGCGCCGGTAAAGTTCGCCTCTTCAAAATCCACCCTGGTGCCACTGGCCTTCTCCAGCGAACTGTGGGCGAGATTGGCAAGCTTGAAGGAGGCGCGGGAGATTTCGGCAAAGTCCAGTTTCGCCCGGGCGAGATTTGCCTTGGCCAAATTGCTACCATTCATGATCGCCCCAGTCAGGTTGGCTCCCTCCAAGTTATCGCCCGTCAGCATCAACCTCTCTCTGCTGCAGCCGGACCAGTTGACGCCAGGCGCCGGGTAGGCAAAGCAATCGCTCTCGGCGGCAACATCGCCGGGCGCGAACATTAGTAGACTTAACGCAATTAGCCAGACTTTCATCTTCGAGGCCTCCTAGCCCACATGATGATGAGGACACATTCGCTCATTGCGCGACGGTTCCAAGACCCCGGTCCTTGAAGAACTGGCAACAAACTGCAATCAGGTATTCGGATCTCGATTATCGAAAATAGACTCGATATCAGCAATATCCGTTGATCGAGATCAAGCCGATGCCAGCCGTGCAGAGGCCGCTCAGCTGCAACTTCAAGTGGCTCGAAGAGACATTCAGCTGAAAGCCTGATCGGTGGATGCCCGCCTATAAAACAGCTGGCAATTCCGCGTCTAAATCTCGGAGAGATCGCGCAGCTCGGTCAGGCGTTCGACTGAATAGAACCCGCCAACCCGGCCCAGCACGCCCTGGCGCAACAAATCGTTGATGGCGCGGCTGGCATTCTCGCGCGCCACGCCCGCCATGCCGGCAATGTCGGTCTGGCTGATGCGGTGAGGCAGCACGATGCGGCCACTCTTCTGCTGTTCACCCAGCCCTTCGGCGAGCGATGCAAAGGCCAAGGCGACGCGTCCTGTTACCGTGACGGTGCCCTGGGCCACAACACTGTCGTTGGTTCCACGCAGGCGCCCCGTGAGCAAGCGGAGAGCCTGCCGGTAGATCATCGGATTGGCGTCGGCCATGCGGAAAAAGGCTGCCTTGGTGAGGTGCAGAACCTCGCAGCGCCGAAGTGCCGAAACAGTGGCCGAGCGCGGCTCATCATCGATCAGGGCCAATTCGCCGATGAGAGAGCCAGGACCCAGGATGGCCAACAGCCGTTCCTGCCCATCGCGGGCCACAACCGAGGCCTTGACCGCGCCGGAGCGCACAAGATAGCAGCTGTCGCCAACGTCTCCGGCATGGAAGAGAATTTCCCGCGGCCGCAACTCCACCTGAACCGCGACCTTGCGGAATTCCCGCCGGATGGACCACGGCATTGCCTTCAGCAGGTCACCAGGGCTGTGAAACTGACGTTTCATTCACTTGAACATCAATGACTTCGACGATTTTGTGATATATATCACAGTTTTCGGAAGTTCCCACAGGCAACTTTTCACTTTGCCGTGTATAGCTCTCAGTAGTTAACTTTACGGTAGTAACGGCGGATTTTCAGGTCATGTTCGCGGGCGGCTGCCAGATGCTCGATGAGCCGGTACTGGGCCGCAGCAAGGATCGCCGGAGAGACCAGAGCCCGGACCTCGGATGAAAGCCCCGGCAATTCGAAATCCACGGTATCCAACACGAAAACCCGGTCCGAATACTGCCTGGCGAAACGTTCGACCCGTTCGGCAAGCGGCCGGTGGGCGTCCTCACCCTTGAAGATCATGATGCTGACCCCCTTCTCGACCAATTCGAAACCGCCGTGGAAGAAGTCGGCGGCGTGGATGGGCCGGGTCCTGATCCACTGCATTTCCTCGATCATGCACATGGCGTAATACCAGGTCTGCGGCCAGCAATTCCCCGCTGCCGTCATCATGTGATAGGTTTCACTTGCCATTTGTTCCGAATGGGTGCGGGCAACGGGATCGAACCGGTCTTTCACTTTGGCCAACAGCACGGGCAGCATTTCTAGCTGGGCAACGATCTCGGCATAGTTGGCCAATTCGCCGCGGTGGTGCAGCACCGAGAGAGCGATCAACTGGCCTTGCAGATAGAGCGATTCGCAGGCCGAGCTGTCATCGGCAAAGTTGATGAACGCATGATCGGCGGAATTACCGATGGGAGTGTCGGGATGGCCAACGAGAGCTATGATCTTGGCGCCCCTGGCCTTGCACAGTTCCAGTAACTCGACGCTTTCCCTGGTTGTGCCGGAAACCGATGGGATCACCACAATCGAATGGGGGCCGAGTTGCGCGTGTCCTCCGGTCACCAGCTCGGCCGAGATATCGGCATAGGCGGTCATGGTGCCGCGCCGTTGCACTAATTGGGCGGCAGGCAGCATAAGGATGGCGGCACCGCCGGTTCCCATGAAGAAGATGTTTTTCGCGCCGTCGGTGAGACAGCGGCCAATCGCAGAATGAATAGCGTCAGCAAGCCTTACGGCACCGGACTGGACTGCAGTATAGCGGCTGCGATCGAAATCGATCATTTCACCCTAGCCGCGCGGAAAATCCTTGAGCATTCGCTGTTCGAGCGCCGCCAAATCGTCAGGTAGAGCCTGTCCGGTGGCGCGATACTCGTTCAGCTTCTGGTGCAGCAATTCGTAGAGCTCGTGAAGGTCCTCCGGCTGGTTGTTGATCTGGCTTATCAGGTATCCGATCTGGGCTTTCAGTTCTTCAAGGGCCATCCGGCTGGTTCCTCATGGGTTTGTGCGGCGAAGCTGGCAATATAGGATGGCGGGCCACGGAGCGCCAAGCAGTGTTTGCGGCTGGCTGACCCAGAGTGAACAGGCGCTCGCGCCTTTGGGATTGCGCGGCGAACGGCTTCACGTCAGAATAACCGCCAACAACGATAACGACCCAGGGAGAGCAAGACCATGACACTCAAATCCATTTCAGCCTTTCTGTTCGGCACAGCGCTGGCGCTTGTGGCCAGCACGGCACCAGCACTTGCCGAGAAACTCGTCATCGCCACCTGGGATGCTTACACGCCCAAGGACATGGTGGAAAAATTCAAGGCCGCCACGGGGATCGATCTCGAGCTCGCCGTCCATGCCACCAACGAAGAAATCATGGGCAAGGTGACGGCCAGCGGCGGCGAAGGCTATGACATCATTTTCGTCTCCTCGCCTTTCGCCGAAGCACTGAACAAGCTCGGAATGCTGGCGCCGATCGATCACGGAAAAATTCCAAACTTCGCCAACCTCTATCCGGAAGCCAATGAATTGCAGCACGATCCCGGCAACACCTACTCGGTCCCCTATACTTGGGGCACGACCGGCCTGTGCTACCGCTCGGATCTGGTGAAGGCCGAGCCCACCAGCTGGAACGACTTGCTCGACCCGGCCGAGGATCTCAAAGGCAAGATCACCATGCTGGCGACCGACCGCTGGCTGATGGCGGCGGCGTTCCTCGCCTCGGGAATGTCGGTGAACAGCGCCGATCAGGCCAGCCTCGACAAGGCCCGCGACCGCCTTGTGGCCACCAAGAAGAGCCTGCTTGCCTATGACGACACCACCTTCTATTCCAAGCTCGTCTCCGGCGAGGCAACCCTCGTCCATGCCTGGGACGGCTGGTGCAATTACGGCACGGCCGAGAATGCCGCGATTAAATATACGATCCCCAAGGAAGGCAGCGATCTCTGGGTCGACACCCTGGTCATCACCAAGACCGCCAAGAACCTCGACGCCGCCCACAAGTTCATCGATTTCATTTTCAATGCCGAGAACGGCAAGTGGGTGGTCGAGAACATCATGTACAAAGTTCCGAACAAGGCCGCAATGGAATCGGTCGACAAGGCGATGCTCGCCGCCTATCCGAACATCGCCATCGCCCCCGCCGATCTGATCAAATACGAGCAGTTGCGCGATCTCGGCGACGGCATGAAGGCGTTCTCCAAGACAGTATCGGAAATCATGGCGGCGAAGTAACGCAGTCCTCATGCTGAGGCGCCCCGCGCAGCGAGCCTCGAAGCATCGGCGGCAAGTTCCGGCCGGACTTGCTGCGGACCCTTCGAGGCCCCGCTGCGCGGGGCACCTCAGGGTGAGGAAAACGCGGCATGTCCCCCCGTCTGTCCACATGGCTGCTGATGGCGCCGGGCCTGCTCTGGCTTGGATTGCTGATGGTGCTGCCGTGCCTTCTCGTCTTGGTGCTGGCATTCTTCGAGCGCGGCACTTATGGCGGCATCGACTGGGGTCATGCGACGCTCGCAAATTTCACCCGCGCCTTCGATCCGCTTTACTTCACCATATTTCTCGACAGCGGGCGGATTGCCCTCATCGCGACAGTCCTGGCGCTGCTCATCGGCTACCCGGCAGCTTACGCAATCGTCCAGGCAGCGGAGCGCTGGCGGACGCCGCTGCTGTTCCTTGCAATCTTGCCGTTCTGGACCAACTACCTGATCCGCACCTATGCGTGGATCGTGCTGCTCAATCCGGCCGGATTGGTCAACGGCGCGCTTATGAAGCTTGGTGTCATCGCCGCGCCGCTACCCATCCTTTACAATGAATTCGCGGTAATCCTCGGGCTTGTCTATAGTTACACGCCCTTCGTCATTCTGGCGATCTACTCGTCGTTGCAGCGGCTCGATCCGTCCTATGCCGAGGCTTCGCGAGATCTCGGCGCCAGCGCGCCGGCCACCTTTCTGCGTATTACGCTGCCGCTCACGGCGGCCGGTGTGGCCGCGGGTGCTGTGTTCGTGTTCGTGCTCTCCATCGGCAATTTCATAACACCCGATCTCCTGGGCGGCGGCAAGCTGCAGATGATCGGCAATCTCATCTACGACCAGTTTCTCACCGCGAGGGACTGGCCATTTGGCGCGACGCTCTCCGGCCTTCTCATCGCTCTCATGATGGTGCTGTTGTTCCTGCAGGCCATGGCCGCTGGCCGGGCACGGGGTGAACATGTCTAGGTACCTTGCCGCCCATCTTGGCGCCACCTACATATTTCTATACGTACCCATAGCCGTTTTGATGGCGCTGTCGTTCAACAAGGCTGGACTTCCCACGGCCTGGGGCGGGTTTTCGTTCGAATGGTATGGCAAGCTCGCCGGCAATCCGAAGATTCTGGCTTCCGCGTGGAATTCGGCCGTCGTCGCCAGTGTCTCGACTGCCATCGCGACGGTGCTCGGCACGCTGCTGGCGCTGGGGGTGGAGCGGGCGAAGCCATCGGCGGCGCGCGATGCCCTGTTATTCGCGCCGATGATCATTCCCGATATCGTGCTGGCAATTGCGCTCTTGTCCTTCTTCACCCTGCTCAAGTTCAGCCTGGGGCTGCACTCCATCATCATGGCCCATGTGGTGTTCAACATCGCCTTCGTCTGCGCGGTGGTGCGGGCCAGGCTCAAAGGCTTCGACTGGTCACTCACCGAGGTCTCGCGCGATCTGGGGGCCGGTCATTTCACCACGTTCCGGCTGATCACCCTGCCCCTCATCCTGCCCTCGGTGATTGCCGCGGCACTGCTTGCCTTCACACTCTCGATCGATGAATTCATCATTGCCTATTTCACCGCCGGCGCCGGCCAGGCGTCAACGACGCTGCCCATGCAGATTTACGCGATGATCCGTTTTGGGGTGACACCAGAGATCAACGCCATGGCGTCGATCGTCATGGTCATCAGCTTCGTGCTGGTCTTTACCGCCCAGCGGCTCAATCGCGGGCGTATTCCAGGTGCGTGAGCGCTCTGCTAGACTGCATCAATCAGGGAGGACAACATGGCCAAAGCGCCGGCGAAGAAGAAGAGCAAGAAAGTCATAGCACTGTTTCCGGAAGCGGCCTTTGGGCCGGCGCTCAATTCGGTCGGTATCGGCCAGGCGCTGAAGAAACTCGGCCACAAGGTGGTGTTTCTTTCGGACCCGGGCTTCCTCGATGTCTACAAGGGCTATGGCTTCGAAGCGCACCCGGTCAACCTTTCCGAGCCGCTGCCGCCCGAGGAAATGGCGAAGTTCTGGGTCGATTTCATCAACGGCCACATCCCCAATTTTCGCAAGAGCCCCTATGACCAGATCGATAATTATGTGAAGGGCTGCTGGGAGATGATCGTCGAGACGGCGAAGTGGGCGGAGAAGGATCTGCCAGGCGTGCTCGCCAAGATCAAACCCGATGTGGTGTGCGTCGACAATGTCATCCTTTTTCCGGCCATCAAGCGCTATGCCAGGGAGAACCACAAGCCCTGGGTGCGCATCATCTCGTGCTCGGAAAACGAGATCGAAGACCCGGATATCCCGCCGCATCTCTCGGGCTGCGGCGCGAAGGACAGACACGGCTTCGCGCGCTACCGCAAGCATTTCAATGCAACGATCAAACCGATCCATAACAATTTCAACGCCTTCCTGAAATCGGTGGGCGAGAAGAAATATCCGCTGGGCCAGTTCTTCGAGGCCAGCCCCCACATGAACATCCTGCTCTACCCCTCGGCGGTGAAGTTCAAGCGGAGGCACAGGCTCCCTTCCCGGCAGTTCCAGTATCTCGAAGGCTGCGTGCGCAAGGATGCGCCCTATCAGGTGCCGCGGTTCAAATCCAACAACGAAAAGCCGCTGCTCTATGTGAGTTACGGCTCGCTGGGATCGGGCGATACGGAATTGCTGAAGCGGGTGATCGGCGTCGTGGCCAAAATGCCGGTGCGGGCGCTGGTCAATGCCGGCGACTACTTGGATCAGTACACGGACATTCCACCCAACATCATCATCGACAAGTGGTTTCCGCAACCGTCGGTCATTCCCAAGGTCGACGGCGTCATCCATCACGGCGGCAACAACTCGTTCACCGAGTGCTTGTATTTCGGCAAGCCGGCGATCATCATGCCCTATGTCTGGGACGGCCACGACAATGCCACGCGGGTGCAGGAAACCGGCCATGGGTTCAAAGTCGACCGGTACAGTTGGACCGATGACGAACTGGCGGCCCGCATCATGGCAATGCTCACCGACAGGAAGATGAAAGCAAAACTGAAGAAGACCTCGGCTGCTATGCGGGCGCAGCATGGGCCGACCAAGGCCGCCAAGATCATTGACGGGCTCACCCGCAGAAAGTTCGGCTGATGGGGTAAAGACAATTGCCGCATTCCTGATGGCGGGATGGTTGGCGTCATGCGGTCCAGCCGCCGCGCAACCAGCCGGCAGTTTCGATCTGGCTCTCGTGCTGGCGATCGATTGCTCGGGCAGCGTCAGTGGCACTGAGTTCCGGCTGCAGACGCATGGAATTGCAGCGGCATTCCGCGATCCTGAAGTGATTGCCTCGGCGCTTTCCGGGCCCAATGGCCGGATCGCCGTCAATCTGCTGAGCTGGGGCGACCCGGACGATCAGAAATTCGCCAGCGGCTGGTTTGAAATCAATTCGCCAGAGGCGGCCGAAACATTTGCGCGAACCGCCGAGGCGTTCGACATCCGCTCGGGCGGCGGCACCGGGATAGCACATGCCATTGCCTATGGCGTAACCCTGATACAAACTAGCGGGCTGACGCCGAGCCGCAAGGTCATCGATGTCTCGGGCGATGGCGTCGAGTCCTACGAATTGCGCCAGCCGCATTTCTTCCTTCCGGATGCCCATCGGCTGCGCGCCGCCGCCGGGGTGATCGTGAACGGCCTTGCCATCCGGACCGACTTCCATGACTTGGACCGCTACTACCGCGAACATGTGGCGGGCGGCTCGGGAAGCTTTGTGATGGAGGTTGCGAACTACCAGGATTTAGCCGAGGCGATGCGGATCAAGCTGCTGCGGGAAATCCGCCCGCTCTCCGCCTCGCTGGCACCTTGACAGTTTGCTTCAATATGGAGATGTGATTGCCACCATGCCAACGCAATTCGATTCATCGGCCTCTCATCTGCATAACCCGGCAAGCTATTCCGGCCCGTTCAAGGATTGGGGCGAGGTTCCGACGATGATCGAGGGCTCGTCGCGCACCAGCGGCATCGTGATCTACAAGGGTCCTAATAGTGAAAGCGAAAGCGGCATCTGGATCTGTACGCCGGGCTACTGGAATTGCCATGTCACCAGCGACGAGTTCTGCCATTTCCTGCTGGGCCGCTGCACCTACACGCACGAGTCGGGCGAGGTGATCGAGATCGTGCCGGATACGGTGGCCTTCTTCCCCAAGGACTGGAAGGGCACCTGCCGGGTGCATGAGACGATTCGCAAGGTTTACATGATCCGGTAGGTCCGGTGCCCCGGTTTCCTGACCTGCCTCATTTTCCAACTCCGTCACTCCGGCGAAAGAGGTTGTGAAGAAATTGGGGTTATCGCTGATTGGTTCGAAGAAGAGCGGGATGCCAGCTTTCGCTGGCATGACGGGGTAAGGGGATACACTTGAGTTACCTCTCTTTTTCCGTCACCCCAGCGAAAGCGGGGTCCAGCTTTTCCCGCCAGTTCACGGTGACTGGCAATTAGCCTATTTCTTCACAGCCTCTTTTGCGGGAATGACGTATTGGGAGATGACAGGTCAAGATATCCGGCAGCAAGTATAAGATTTGCGGCTACAGCCCCAAACTCTCCTTCACGCGCTTTTGAAAATAGTGGACGCCCTGCTCGTGGCGGGGCGAAAGGGGGCCTGGGGTGTAGTTGCCGGTGGCATAGTTGCGATGGGTTCCCACGCACACCTCGTAATCCTCGCGCACCACGGCGAGGTTGCGGGCGATGGTGTCATCACGGGTGGCGGCATGTTTCGCTGATGTATCGGTGAAGTAGAAATCGTAGATCTGTTCGGTGCGCTCATGGCTCAGCGGATTGATCCGCGAAGTGTTCATGCCGCCTTCGAACAGCGACAGCGTCCAGTTCGGCCACATCCATAGCCACTTGCCGCGGTAGAACAGGCCCTCGCGCGGCGGCGCCGTCATGCGGACGAAGCCGTTGTGGGCGGTGGTCTTGAAGGCCTCGAATTCAATGGCCTTGAAAAAGCCGGGGTGAACGCCGGGGATATGATAGCCCTCGACGAAATTGTCGGTATAGACTTTCCAGTTGGCATCGAAGAAGACGCTCTCGGTCCGCACCTGGGTGTAGCGCTCGATCGGTTCAGCGGCGAGTTCGGGCACAAGTTCACCGAGTTGGCTGACGAGTTCGGTTTCGGGATCGATGGAGACGAACAGGAGTCCGCGCCAGGCCGCCACATGGATTTTCTCCAGCGGCCAGTCCTCCTTGCGGAAGTCAGGGTCGTCGCCGAACCATGGCGCGGCAACGAGGGCTCCCCGGTCGTCGAAGACCCATTGGTGATAGGGACAGCGGATGGTGGCGCAGCGCCCCCTGCCCTCGTCCAGCAGGCGCGAGCCGCGATGGCGGCAGACATTGCGGAAGGCCCGCAATTCGCCGTCCCTGCCCCTTAGGGCAAAGACCTTGAACCCGGCGATTTCGGCGGCAACGTAGCAACCGGGCTCGGCCAGCTGGCTGGCCGGGCCCAGCAACTGCCAGGTCCGCGCGAATATCCGCTCGCGCTCGCGCTGGAGGATGGCCGGGTCGACGTAAAGCCGTGGATCGAGATTTCGCATGGGCTGGGCTCCGGAGGCTTCCGAGACTTCCGGCACAGTTTAGCCAAATTAGCAACGGAAGGTTAAGCGGGATGGCGCTATCCGGTGATGACCGGACAAGGAAAATTGCTCATGCTGAAGCCAGCCTGTCTTGCCTGCGCCATTGTTCTAACTGCTCTAATGGGTGGTCCTCCCTCGCTGGCGGCAAATCTGGTGCCGGGCACCAACTGTCCGGTGTTCCCGCTCGACAGCTGGTGGCATGCCGATGTGAGCAAGCTGCCAGCGCATGTGCGTAGCGCCCAGTGGATGGCGCATATGCAACCCACCCGCCTGCTGCACCCGGACTTCGGCCCCTCTTTCGGCGCCCAGACGGTGCCCTACGGCATCCCCATCACGGTTGTGGGAGGCAACCACAAGACGGTCACCGTCAAATTCGACTATGCCAGCGAGAGCGACAAGATCCCCTATCCGTTGGGCGCCGACACCCTGGTTGAAGGCGGCCAGTGGGTTTCGGGCGACCGGCATACGGTGATTGTCAACAAGGCAACCTGCAGGCTCTATGAAACCTTCGCCACGCGGCGCACGGCCGGCCAGTGGCGGGCGGGGAGTGGGGCCACGTGGCTGCTCGCGAGCTATGCGCTCCGCCCAGCGACATGGACATCGGCCGATGCCGCGGGACTTCCTATTCTTCCCGGGCTGCTCCGCTTTGACGAGGTGGCCGCCCGCAGCATCGATCATGCCATCCGCTTCACTACCGATATCACCGATCAGCGCTTCATCTGGCCGGCCCGGCATCAGGCGGGATCGGTCAACAATCAATCCTACCCGCCGATGGGTGCGCGTTTCCGGCTCAAAGCGTCCTACGCGATTTCCGCCGGCTGGCGGGCCGACACCCGTGCCGTCCTGAAGGCGATGAAGAAATACGGCTTGGCACTCGCCGACAATGGAACACCGTGGTTTTTCCAGGGCACCGCGGACACACGCTGGTCCAATGCCATGCTGGATGAGCTCAAGCAAGTCCCAGCTTCGGCTTTCGAGGCAGTCGATACGTCTTCGCTGATGATCTCGCCCAACAGCATGCAAATCATCTCGCCGCCGTAAGAATTCAGCTGCCCTCCGCGCGGACTTCCGCCTATGTTTCCCGCCGGATATGCAGGGAAACAGAATGGCAGCGGAAACATTTGCACTCACCACGTCGCGCGGATTTGAAAGCTGGTTGAAGCGGGCGGGCGGTTCCGTCGCCTTCACCACCTATCAGGCGGGAAAGCTTTTCCTCATCGGCCTTAAACCCGATGGCAAGCTGGGGGTGTTCGAACGGACTTTTGCCCGCTGCATGGGCCTGGGGGTGAGCGGTGATTCGCGCACCCTTTTGCTGGCCACGCAATACCAACTCTACCGCTTCGACAATGCGCTCCCACCAGGCGAGCAACAGGCGGGCGTTGACGCGGTTTATGTGCCGCGCATGTCGTGGGTGACCGGCGATCTCGACATCCACGATGTGGCGTTCAGTCGGGACGGACGGCCGATTTTCGTCAACACCTTCTTCTCCTGCCTTGCGGCGGCCTCCGACGGGTGGAGCTTCAAGCCCCTGTGGCGGCCGCCGTTCATCAGCAAACTGGCGCCGGAGGACCGCTGCCACCTCAACGGTTTGGCGGTCGAGAACGGCAAGCCCCGCTATGTCACGATGGTGTCGGCGTCGAATGTCGCTGACGGCTGGCGTGACCGGCGAGCCAGTGGCGGGCTGACGATGGACGTCGATACAAATGAAATTGTCTGCGACGGCCTGTCGATGCCGCACTCGCCGCGGCTTCACGGCGGCAAGCTGTGGCTGCTCAATTCGGGAACCGGCGAGTTCGGCAGCGTTGATTTGAAACACAAAGCGTTTGTTGCCAAAGCATTCTGCCCGGGCTTTGCGCGCGGCCTTGCCTTTGCCGGCAATCACGCGCTGGTCGGGCTATCGAAGCCGCGCGAGAACCGCACATTCTCCGGCTTGCCGCTCGACGAGGCGTTAGCCAAGAACGGCAGCGATCCGCGCTGCGGCATCCTGGTGATCGATGTTGCGAGCGGCGATACCACTGCCTGGTTGCGGATCGAGGGCGTGGTGCAGGAACTTTACGACGTAGCTTTCATCCCGGGCGTACGCAATCCATCGCTGCTGGGGTTCAAGACCGATGAGATCCACCGGGTGATCACGATCGACGATCAATAGATACCACCGCACTACACTGTTGAGAGCTGTCTCGAACCGGTGTAGACAGCACGTCAAATAGTATCAGCGTTGATTGGGCCGGTATCGTCAATAGGATGGGAGAACATCATGCATTCAACATTCAAAGCCATTTTCGCGCTTTCACTGACCTTGGGCACCACCATGGCTTCGGCCGATGCGTGGGCCGTACAACATCGGTTTGAAGGCGCCCTTTTCATTATTGGGAAGTCAGGTACCTGTGACTACGATCCAACTGGAAGCCGGTTCCACATCCGATTTCGTCCATCAGGCCTGGGCACCAATGGCTCGACCTCGGGACTCTCGCTTTTTGAGTTGAGCGGAGCCCTTAACTACGAGGTTGTAGGACGGTTCGCGGCAAACCCAAAGATAGCCCAAGCGCAAAGTATCTTTGATCACGGTAATGTAAGTTCAGTGCTTACTAAAGTCGCCTTTCTCACGCAGAATCCGTCAACTCTGACGGTGACAACGGAAGCCGTAGCAGCAACCGGAAGCATTCTTGGCTTCGATGAAATGGCGGGGTGTACTATTCAATTCAGAATGGGGACGACAAAGCGTCCCGAATGAATGCGCAGTCCCGAAGAATAGCGGGTGATTGCCGGTAGCTAAGTTGCCGCTCTTCAACTCGTTCTGGCACGCTGGTTGTTAGCTTTGCTTCAGGCTCGAGAAGTGGAGTTCGTACTCCGTCAATTCAACGCGCTCGGGCGCTTCATTGCGGGAGCGGTGGAGAGCGTCCTTGGCCTTTGCGAGCAGGTCCTCCGCCTCGAAACCGTCGCGGGGGGCAATGCAATGCCGATGCCGGCGCCAGTGAAGAGCACAACCCTTCCCAGGGTAAACCAGCCAGCAGTTGGGGCGCCACTTGATTGTTGCAAACGTATCATGGCGGCGGCGGCTCCCTCGCTAATGATGCAATGCCAATCAAGAGGAGCGATCTAGCGGAGGAAGCTTGCGCCAAGTTCGCACCCGCGCCGCGCACCAATGCTACTGGGGATGGCTTCGGGCGTGTGAATCAAGCCAAACCGGGGGCCGAGGCCTAGGGGGTCTTTATCTCCCGAAGACCGCGTTCAGATCCACGGGCGTCTTGAAAGCCGTGTAACCGGAGTCCGCCGCGTAGACTCCGCCGGTGATCCGCTTGGCCTCGTTGGAAGCGAGAAAAACGGCAAAGGCTGCTATATCTTCCGGGTCCATAATGCCCATGAGGTGCAGGTTGTCGATTTTCCGGCGTTCCTCCGGATTGTCGAGAAAGACGCTCTGGTGCGGTGTCGCCACAAAACCGGGGCAGATGGCATTGACGCGTACCCCCTCGGGCGACAAGCCAGCCGCCATCGAGCGAGTCATCGCAACTACGCCGCCTTTCGCGGCGGTGTAAGCGTCGATACCGGCCTGGCCAATCAACGCATCGGTTGTCGCGGTCAGGACGATCGAACCAGTTTTGCGGGACAGCATGTGTTGCGCCACATACTTCGTGGTCAGAAACGTGCCGGTGAGAACCAGATCGACGATCTTGTGCCAGGTCTCTTCCGGCAGCTCGGTTATCCGCCGGTCGCAGTTGTTCACCAGCGGCACCGACATGGCGTTGTGAAAAAGAACATCGATCTGGCCGAACCGGCCGAGCGTCTTCGCGACCATATCTTGCACCGATGCGCTGCTACGGACATCGACGGCAATCGCCGCGGCGCCGCCTCCCGCCGCTTCGATCGACGATGCAACCGCTTCAGCTCCGGCAATATCGAGGTCGGCAACGACAACTCTTGCGCCTTCACGCGCCATCATTTCGCAGCCGGCCCGGGCAATGCCCGAAGCGCCTCCCGTCACAATCGCCACCTTGCCGGCAAGTCTGTTCATTTCCCCTCCAATCAGCCGCGGTAGCGCGTAAGTCTGAGCGCAATCAGGCTCGATCCAATCGTCAGCACCAGGATCAAAGTGCCGATGGCATTGACCGACGGCGTCAATCCGGTGCGGATCATGCCCCAGACCAGCGTCGGAAGCGTGTTGCCGCTGCCGATGGTGAAGGACGTGATGATGAAATCGTCGATGGACAGCGCCATGGCAATGAGTGCTGCGCCGATCACTATCGGACGGATGACCGGCAGCGTCACGGTGACAAAGGCCTTGAGCGGACTGGCGCCAAGATCGCGGGCGCTTTCGACAATGTGGTAGTCGAAGTTGGCCATGCGGGCGTGGACGATCAGAATGACGAAAGGCTGGGTGAACAGCACGTGGCTGACGATCACCGTCCACAGACCCAGCTTCATGCCGATGCTGACGAAAAACGACAAAAGGGCAACAGCCAAAACCAGCGACGGCAGCATGACCGGTAGCGTCAAAAGGCTCATGTAGAGATTGGCCCGCTGCTTCGGCATCGCGGCCAAGCCCATGGCGGCCATGGTTCCGACGATCGCCGATATGACCGCGACACTCAGCCCGACGATCATGCTGTTCTTGAAGGAAATCCCGAATTGCGGGTGGGAGATCATCTCGCCCCACCAGCGCAGCGTCAGCCCCTCGATCGGGAAATTGGCGATTCCGCGGGTGGTGAAGGCGAACATCACCAGCAGCACGATTGGCGAAAGCAGAAAAACTACCATCACCAAGGCCATGACAATCCAGACCGGCCGCGAGCCGGCCATCATATCTTGCACCACCAGGCCATTAACCTGCTGAAGACAAGGATTACGACAGCCGATATGGCAAGCATCACGAAGGACATGGCCGAGCCGAGCGGCCAGTTGAACTGCATGCCGAACTGCGGGGCAATGAGATTGCCGATCAGCGTCTGCTTGCCGCCCACAAGCAACGGCGTGATGTAGTCGCCGGCGGTGATCAGGAACGCGAAGCTGAATGCCGTCACGATGCCTGGCCGGCAACGCGGCACAATGATGGTCGCAAACGTCGTGGAGGCGGTGGCGCCAAGGTCGTGAGCCACCTCGACTTCGATATCCTTGATGCCGCGCATGGAGGCATAAATTGGCAGCACGGCAAAGGGCAAGCCGAAATGAAGAAGCGTCACCACGACGGCGCCGGGACTGTAGAGCAGCGCGCTCACCGGTTCGTCGATCAGTCCTGCCGCCATCAAAGCCGTATTCAAGACGCCTTCATTGCCGAGAATCGTCTTCCAGGCGTAGATCTTCATCAGATAGCCGCCGAACATGGTGACCAGCACCACGAAGATCATGAGATCGGCATAACGCGGCAGCTTGAAGCGGGCAATGAAGGCATAAATGAAACCGGCAACCACGGTAATCAAGGCAGTTACAGCCGAAAGCCATAGCGTATAGACCGACACGCCGACGTATTTCTCGGCCATTTCGCGATAGTTCACAAGCGACGCGCCGGGCACCATGTCGAAATAATCGACCGTCCAGAAGCTGATCACGAAGAAGTAGATGAACGGCGCGACAAAGGTTGCGGCGAAGATCACCGCCGAAGGCGACGTCAAGACAATTGGGAGGGCGCGGCCAGTCATGGCAAAGTTTCAAAGTGCCCGGCGGCAGGCGATGCCGCCGGGATATCCTTGCGATCAAGCCGACTTGAAGCGTTCGTAGGATTTCATCCATTGCTGGAAAGTGGTGAGGTCGCCCTCCGGCTCGGTCGGCGGGAATGAGATAGAAACCTGCTTTCTTGCCGAAATCCTCGATCGAGTCATAGGGATAGATCGCCCTGATCGCCGGATCGAGGGCCGCCACCGCCTCGGTGTTGACGATCGCCTGAATGGCGTTTTCCGCCAGACGCTTCTGCGGAGCGACGTCGATCACCCGGTTGGCGATCTCGTAGGCCACGTCGAGATTCGGCGCGTCCTTGGCGATGCAATAGCTGTCGAGCCAGGCGAAGGTGCCTTCCTTTGGGAACGTGTATTCAATCTTCTTGCCCTTATCGGCACAGAATTTCTTGATGGTCTCCCAGCCGGAGAAAGAGACAATGGCATCGCCGCGCGACAGGGCATCGGCCATGTCGCCCCAGCTCACCGTCACGGCGCGCGACTGCTTTTTCACGGCGATGAGGAAGTCGATCGCCTGCTCGAGTTGGGCCGCTGTCAGCAGCGTCGGCTTCTTGGCGTCGGTCGCCACCAGCGCCGCCAGCATCATGTTGCCGAGCGGATCGTCCATCATCACCACCTTGCCGGTGAACTCCGGCTTCAACAGGTCCTTCCAGGATTCCGGCGGCGTTGGCAGCGCGGCGGGATCATACATCATCGGCCCCGAACCCCAGGTGAAGGGCACCGAATGCAGAACGCCGCCGGGATTGACATTGGCGTCGTTGAGGAACAGCGGAATAACCTTTGCAAGATTGGGAACTTTCGACCTGTCAATCGGCAGAATCAGATCGAGCTTGGCGAGCAACGGGATGTAGCCCATGTAGGGCGTCACGATATCGATGGTGCCGATGCCGCCGGAGCGCAACTTGGTGACGATTTCATCATTGTTGCCGATATAGGTGGTGTTGAGCGTGATGTCCTTGCTCTTCACCCAATCGTCGAAGACGAGTGGATCGTCGTAGCCCTGCCAGCCCAGAAATGTCACGGTGGATGCGGCGTAACTTCTGACGGGCACGAGCCCGGCGGCGGCGGCGGCCGCGGCAAGCCCGGTTTTCATGGCCGAGCGCCGGGACATGGGATGGGATTTGAACAGTTCGATCGACATGGTTTCCTCTCCTGTTGTTCCAGAATGCGGTCCTGGATGCCGGGTCTCCCGCTAACGGGGAAGATTTCTATTGGTCAGGCACTTACGATGCGCTGGTTGGCCCGCATCCATCCAACTTGGACACGCGCTCCCGGCGCAAGCTTTGCTCCTTTCTTCGGCTTTGCATGAACGGTGATTTCGGCTCCGCCGGGAAGCGATAGCTGATAGCGGATGTGGGTGCCCAGGTAGATGGCATCGCTTACCGTGGCGGAAAGGCGAAAATCGGCCTTCGATTTCGCCTCGACGATAGCGAGTTCACCGGGCCTTACAACGACTGAGACTTTTTCGTCGGCCCCCGCATCGGCGAATTTGAGCCCGGCTTGAAGCTCGACAGTGCCGGCCTGTGCGCCGGCCGTCGAAGAGATTGGCCTCGCCGATGAATGTCGAGACAAAGCGGGTGCGGGGCGAAGCATAGATTTCTTCCGCCGTGCCCACCTGTTCGAAGCGGCCGTCGCGCATGACGGCAATGCGGTTGGCAAGCGCCAGGGCCTCACCCTGGTCGTGGGTCACGAACACGAAAGTGCCGCCAATCTCGTGATGGATGCGGCGCAGTTCGTCCTGCATGGCATGACGGAGTTTGAGATCGAGTGCCGCCAGTGGCTCATCCAGCAGCAGTACTTTCGGCCGCATGACCAGCGCCCGGGCCAATGCCACGCGCTGCTGCTGGCCACCGGAAAGCTGCTCGGTCGAGCGCCCGGCAAGTTCCGTCAACTGCACAAGTTTGAGCGCATCGCCAACGCGCCCGGCAATTTCCATTTGCGGTTTTTTCTGCAATCGCAGGCCGTAGCCGACATTCTGGGCGACATTCATGTGAGGGAACAATCCGTAGCCCTGGAACACCATGTTGGTCGGGCGCCTTTCGGGGCCGAAGGCAGTGACGTCGGTGCCGGCAATCTCGATCGTTCCGGATGAGGGTGGAATGAACCCGCCGATCATGCGCAAAAGCGTGGTTTTTCCGCAACCGGATGGGCCGAGCATGGCGACGAAATCACGCGGGAAAATGTCAAGGTCAATAGGCGCAACGGCGGTCAGCGGCCCGTAGGACTTCGACAGTCCGCGAAGGCGAAGCAGCGGAACCGCAGCTGAGTTTGCGGAGGCAAGCTGATCCGCAGGCGAGACTTGACCCTCCTCAAGCATTGCCGGAACAACGCTGGTCATTGCGAACACCTGTCATGCCACACTCCAAGTCGCTGGGCTCCTGATGCTGGAAGCAGGCAGGGGGAACTTGTCCGGTTAGCTTGCAAACGATACATTGGTAGGATGATAAGTCAATACGGCTAGCGGGCCGCGGACTTGATCCTTCGCGGAAACGGAGTGACCCATGACAAATTACCCGGTTCTGAAGCTGGATGTAAGTTGCCTCAGCGATTGCCGTGACAAGATCGGGGAAGGCGTGTTTTGGTGCCCGGACGAAGAGGTGGTCTATTGGCTTGACGTGCCGATGCCATCCCTCCTGCATCGCTATAACCCGTCAACCAGCCGTCATCGACACCTGGCCCATGCCGGAGATGATCACGGCATTGGCGAAGCGAAGTGACGGCTCGCTTCTCGTCGCCTCGCACAGCGGCATCAACTTCTTCGACACGAAGGAAGGTAAACTGCACAGGAAGGTTTCACCCGAGGCGCACATGCCGCAGAACCGCAGCAATGACGGAGCGCCCGATGGCAATGGGCGCTTCTGGATGGGAACCATGATGAACAATTTGGGGGCCAACGGAGAAGACATGCCGATCACTCAGTCGAGCGGCGCGCTGTGGTGCATCGAGAAGGACTTGTCGCACCGCAAGGCGATTGCGGACATTACCATTACCAACGGCGTCGTCTGGAGTCCCGACTCAAAGACGCTGTATGTCGCGGACTCAGCACCCCAGATCATCCATGCCTATGACTTCGATCTGGCCACCGGCAGCGTTGCAGCTCCACGGGTGTTCAGCGCCATCAAGGATCTGGGATATCCCGACGGAGCGGCGGTGGATTGCGAGGGCTTTCTGTGGAGCGCGCGCTGGGAGGGAAGCTGCATCGCCCGTTTCACTCCGGATGGAACAGTCGATTGTATCGTGCCGATCCCCTCATCGCGGGTGACGTCACTTGCTTTTGGCGGCCCCGATTTCAAGACCGTCTATGTCACCACGGCGCGCCAGGGGCTCACTGCCGAGGATGCAATCCGCTTTCCGCAACAAGGCGGCCTGTTTTCATTCAGATCACCCATTGCCGGCCTGCCACGGCCCGTGTTTGCTGGCTGAATCCACATGAAATCCATGTCCAAGAAAACCGAACGCATACGCCGCCGCACGCTGCCTGAAATGGTCGTGGAACAGCTGGGGCAACGCATCGTGCGCGGCGACTTCTCCCGCCATGGCGGGCTGCCCACCGAGCCCGAGCTTTCCGCCGAACTGGGCATCAGCCGCAACGTGCTGCGCGAGGCGATGAAGGTGCTGGCCAGCAAGGGCCTGGTCGAGGTCAGGCCGAAAACCGGCACGCGGGTGCGCAAGCCCGAGAACTGGAACGTGCTCGACCCCGACATTCTCGGCTGGTTCTCGCTTGATGGCAGCGAACTGCGCAATGCCCACGACTTCGTCGAGTTCAGGCGCATCATCGAGCCCAAAGCGTCCTATCTCGCGGCCTTGCGGGCGACCGACGACGACATCGCGATGATCCGCAAGGCGTTCGAGGACCTCTCGGCCTGCATCGCCCAGCCGTCGAAAATCCCCTCGGCCGACATCGTCTTCCACCGCGCCATTTATGATGCTTCGCACAACATCGTTCTGCGGCACTTGGGGTCGCTGATAACGCCACTAATGCAGAACCAGGTGATCATCACCACCGAACCACCGGGCTCTTTCGAGAAGGGATTGCCGCTGCATCGCAAGGTGACCGAGGCCATCGCCAAACGCAATCCGAAGAAAGCCGAGGCGTACTCACGCCAGCTGGTCAACATGCCTTACACCGACCTCAACAACTGGCTGCACCCCGCCGACCGCGGCCTATCTGAGCTGAAGCCGGGCCAATCCGGCCGGTTCACGTTTGAAACCGCGAAGTTCTTTCTTGAAATTTTCAATCATAGGATGATAGGCTCAAAGAGTTGGGCCGGTGGACTATCCGCAAGTAACGTGGCGCCGGCCAGCGCTTCGCAGCGCAATTCCCGGCTTGCGCTGGCCAATCTACCGGCCGGGAAGCAAAATCGGAGAAAGCAAGGAGGAAAACGCATGACTACGGATTTCCACACATTCGCCGGACGCCGCTCGCTCATTTCGTGGGCCGCGACGACCATTTCGGCCGCCGCCATTCTGGTGTCGGCAGGTAGCTATCGCACAGGCCGAGGTCAAGACCCTCGAAGCCGGCAAACTGACGATCGGCATCAACGGCGACATGCCGATGACCCAGTTCAAGGACGGCCAGCTCAGCGGCACCGATGGCGAAGCTGATGGTGTTCGTCGCCAAGCAGATCGGCCTCGAGCCGAACGTCGTGCAGATGGACTGGGCGGCGCTGATCGAAGCCACCAAGCAGGGCAAGCTCGACGTCATGCATGGCGCCATGGGCTGGCTGGAAGCGCGCACCAAGATCATGATCCTCAGCGAGCCGATCTACTATTTCGGCACCCTGCTCGCCCAGAAGGAAGAGAACAACTTCACCACCTTCGCCGACATGAAGGGCCGCAAGGTCGGCACGGTCACCGGCTTCACTCTGGTGCCGGAACTGAAGGGCGTGGAGGGCATCGGCGAAGTGAAGCTCTACGACACTTCGGACGGCGTCATGCAGGATCTGCTGGCTGGCCGCATCGACATGGCGATCCTCGATCCGCCGCTCGTCCAGTATGGCGATCTTCCAGCATCCCGAGTGGAAGCTGAAGCAGCTGCCGCTGACGCCGGAGACCGGACAAATATCCGGTCATGTCGACCAAATACAACGTGATCTTCGGCATCAACAAGGACGAGCCGGAACTGGCCGAAGCCATCAATGCGCGCCATCAAGCAGGTCTGGGCGGATTGCCTCAATGTGAAGGCCATGGCGAAATACGGCCTCGGCGACAAGGCCTGGTTCATTCCGCCGGACGAAGAACCCGCGCATCGGCGTCGACCGGCCCGCCGACTACAAGGCCCCGAACGCCGATCATTGCTTCTGATGACATCGCAGAGCACGTCGCGGCGGCGGCACTGGATGCCCGCCAGTCGCCGCGTGACTGCTGCCATGCTAACTGGTCGCGCGTCGGCATGTCTGGCGAGTAGGGCTGGAATGAGCAAGGTAGGCAACAGGCGGCGAACGACAGCCGCTCCTGAAGATCGAGGACCTGCACAAGAAGTTCGGCGAACTCGAAGTGCTTGCCGGCGTCGAGCATCGAAGTCGAGCGCGGCGAGAAGGTCTCGATCATCGGCCCAGCGGTTCCGGCAAGACCACGCTGCTGCGCTGCATCAACTATCTCGAAAAGCCGACCGCCGGCCACATCTATATCGACGGCAAGCTGATCGGCGAGAAGAAGAGTCGGCGACCGCTATGTCCACCTGAGCGACCGCGAACTCGCCAGGGAGCGCCAGGAGATCGGCTTCGTCTTCCAGCGCTTCAACCTGTTTCCGCATCTGACGGCACTCGGCAACGTCACGATCGCTCCGCAGAAGGTGCTGGGCCTGCTCGCGCGAGGAAGCCGAAGAGCGCGGCCGCGAGATGCTGCGAGAAGGTGGGCCTCGGCCACAAGATCAGCGAGTATCCCGAGCGCCTGTCGGGCGGCCAGCAGCAGCGCGTGGCCATCGCCCGCGTGCTCGCCATGCAGCCGAAGCTCATGCTGTTCGACGAGGCGACCTCGGCGCTCGATCCCGAACTGATCGGCGAGGTGCTGCGGGTCATGCGGCAGCTGGCCGAGGAGGGCAGCACCATGGTCATCGTCACCCATGAGATCCAGTTCGCCGGCGAAGTCTCCGACCGCGTGATCTTCATGGACCAGGGCACGATCGTCGAACAGGGACCGCCGAGGGAGGTGCTGTTCAATCCGCAAGCAGCCGCGCACCCGCGAATTCCTGAAACACATTCAGGAGCGGTAGCGGGCGGCTGCCATGAGCTTCTTCCAGATTCTCGAAGCAGAAGGGCTGGTACTTCTTCACCACGCTGCTTGGCGGCTGGCCGGAAACGCTTATCGTTGCCGTGGGTGCGCTGATTGTTCGCGCTGATCTTCGGTCTGTTGATCGCGCTGATGCGCATTTCGCGCTGGCGCCTGCTGCGCTGGCCGGCAACGGCCTATGTCGAGTTCTTCCGCGGCACGCCGGCACTGGTGCAGCTGTTCGTCATCTATTTCGGCTTTCCGGATATCGGCTATCAGCCCTCGCCCTTTCAGGCGGCCATCGTCGGCCTTGGCCTCAACGGCGCTGCCTATCTTTCCGAAATCTACCGGGCCGGAATTGAGTCGATCCACCGCGGCCAGATGGAGGCGGCCCTGTCGCTCGGCATGACGCCGGCGCGGGCCATGCAGTACATCGTGCTGCCGCAGGCCATCCGCACCATGCTGCCGCCGATGACCAACTTTGCGATCGTGCTGCTCAAGGACACCTCCATCGTCTTCGCCGTGGGCGTCGTCGAAGTCATGGCGCTGGCCCGCCAGCTGGTTACCGAAACGCTGACCAGCGCGCCCATCTATCTGATGGCCGGGGCCATGTATCTCTGCGTGACCATTCCCATGGCGCGGCTGGCGGCGCGGCTCGAGCGCCAGCGCCAGGCCTGGCAGTAGGGAGCGCCGCGCATGCTGCAGCTTCCCGAAATCTATGCCGAGAACATTCATCGCTGGCTGCCGGAGCTTCTCTACTATTCGCTGACCACGCTGAAGATCGCGGTTCGTTTCCTTCTTGCTGGCCGTGGCATTTGGTGTCTTCTTCGCGCTCTGCCGCACCTCGCGCAACCGGTTTCTGCGAGGCCTCGCCGTCGGCTATATCGAGATCGCCCGCGGCCTTCCGATCGTGGTGCTGCTCTACATCGTCTACTTCGTGCCGCCGCAGCTCTTTCCCGGACCTCAACTGGCAGTGGTTCAGCGATTTCACCGGCGCCGTGCTCGGACTTGGACTCCATGGCGGCGCCATTCTTGCCGAAGTGTTCCGCTCGGGCATCGAGGCCCTGCACAAGGGCCAGCGCGAGGCGGCCATCTCCCTTGGCATGACGCCGGCCAAGGCGATGACCTACATCATCCTGCCGCAGGCCACCCGCATCGTGCTGCCGCCGGTTGCCAATTACGCGATCGGCCTGCTCAAGGATACCTCGCTCTGCTACGCTGATCGGCGTCAACGAAATCATGAACGGCGCCAAGAGCATTGCCTTTGCCGATTATCAGCCGATGGCGGTCTTCGTGCTCGTCGCCGGCATCTATTTCGCCATGAGTTATCCGCTTTCGCTCGCTGTCCGCTACATGGAGCGGCGGCTCAGCATCGCCCGCTAGAGAAAGGTTCTGTCCATGAAAGTCGTCAAGCTGGAAGCCATCACCGTGCGCGTGCCCTACAAGCGGGTCGAGTCGAGTTCGCTGATCAACCGCGGCGGCATCACCGATGTGATCGTCAAGATCACCGCCGACAACGGGCTCGTCGGCTGGGGCGAATGCACCCGCGCCGCCGATACCGCCGGCATCGAGAGCGCGGTCCGCAACATGGCGCCGCTGGTCGTCGGCCGCAGCCCGTGGGACAAGGAGGCCATGCACCGCGACCTCGGCGTCCATGCCGTGTGGGCCTTCCAGCCGATGACCGGCAACTTCGCTTTCGCCGGCATCGACATGGCGCTGTGGGACCTGTGCGGCAAGGAAGCGGGCCAGCCGCTCTACCGCATGCTCGGCGGCGCCATGCGCGAAGACCGTCGACTATTACTACTACATGGAATGGGGCACGCCCGCCGAGATCGAGCGCCAGGGCAAGGATGGCGTCAAGCGCGGCTACCGCGCCTACTACATCAAGGCGGGCGTCGACGAGAAAAAGGAAGAAGCAATGCTGGAGGCGCTGCGCGGCGGCGATCGGGCCAGAAGGCGGCATCCGAATCGACGTCAACCAGGCTTGGACCAAGCCGCAGGCGGTGCGACTCCTGAAGCGCTGGCATGAACGCTATCGATCTCGATTTCTGTCGAAGCGCCGGTGCCCATCGATCCCATTGAAAACCATCTTGAGATCAAGTCGCGTGTCGAAGTGCCGCTTTGCGTCAACGAAGGACTGTGGCGCGAGGCCGACGCCTATCGTTTGATCAAAGTCGCGTGCGGCGACTATCTTTGCTACAGCGCGTACTGGGTTGGCTCCATCGGCCGCTGGCATGCGCTAAACCAGATCTCCCATATGGAGGGCTGGCAGGTTCTGAAGCACACGCACGGCGAATTTGGCCTTACGGCTGCGGCCTGCCAGCATGTCATGCTGGCAGCACCCAATGCCGCCCTCGGCAGCCAGCAGACCGCGCAGATCATGGAGGACGACATCCTCACGGAGCCCATCCCCATTGTCGACAGCCCGTCCTGGGGCCGGATCGACAGGCCGGGCCTCGGCGTCGATGTCGATGAAGACAAGCTCATGCGCTATTCACTGAAAGCTACAAGAAGCACGGCGAATTCCCGACCTATGCCGGCAAAGTTCCGGCCCACCAGGAGTAAGACATGAAAATCAAATCGATCAAGGCAACGCCGCTGCACTGCGCCTTCAAGCAGCCCTATCACTGGGCCCAGGGCGTCAATTACGGCGCACCCGTCATTCTCATCGAAATCGAAACGGATGCAGGTGTTGTCGGCATCGGTGAGTCCGTCGCCAGCCCGGTGATCGCACCGGTTCTTGCCATCCTTCAGGACGCCATTCCGCATTTCATCGGTCAGTCCGTCTATGACGGCAACCGGATCATCTGGAATTACTATCAGTTTGGCTTCAATTCGAAGGGCACCGGCAGCGCGCCACGCTATTTCTCGCAGGCCATGACCGGCATTGAGCTGGCCCTGTGGGACGCGATCGGCAAGCAGGCGAAGCTGCCGCTGCACAAGCTGCTTGGCGGCGCCGTGCGCGACAAGGTCGAGTATTTCGGTTTCGTCCAGGGCGACACGCCGGACGAACTTGCGGCCCATGCAGCGCTCGCTTGCCAAGGCGGGCTTCAAGGTTCTCTATGTCAAGGTCGGGCGCGGCAGCGAACTCGACGTGGCGATCGTCGCGGCGGTTCGAAAGGCCATCGGCAGTAGCGCGCAGGCTGCGGCTTGATGCCAATGAAGTGTGGGACATGCTGACGGCGCGGCGCATGTTCGAGAAACTCAAGCCCTTCGATCCCGAATTCATCGAGCAGCCGGTGCCCGGCCGCACTTGGCTCGGAGGGGCTGTCGCAGACTCCGCGCCGTGACCGACATTCCGATTGCCGCCGACCAGACGGCCTACTCAGCCGACGATGTCTTCGAACTCTGCCGCAACCGCGCGGCCGATGTCATCGTGCTTGGCCTTCATGAAACCTGCGGCGTCGTCCGCTTCCGCAAGGCGGCGGCGGTTGCCGAAGCGGCCGGCGTCAACATCTGCCTCCATGGGGTCTTCGAGACCGGCATCACCACTTGCGCCTCCAACCAGGTGGCCGCCACGCTCGCCAACATGGACGATGGCAACCAGATCATGTGGCAATTGCTGGCGGAAGACATCGTCACCAGGCCCAATCTCGTGCCGAGGGACGGCGCACTGCCAATCTCGGACCTCCCCGGCCTTGGCTTTGAACTGAACCGCGATGCCGTGGCACGAGCCGCCGAGGCCTATCGCAAACTCTAGCCGCGCCGCCGCACAGTGTTCGGTTCGATGGTCTTGCCCATTCTGGAGATGAGGGCGAGCGAAGCCTCGTTGATGTGCGCCAGCATCTCCGCTTCATTGATCCCGGCAAAGCTGCCCTCCTCCAGGACCACTTTGCCGTTGACGATAACGGTGTGGACGGATTTCGAGCGCGACGAATAGAAGAGATTGCGGATCATGTTGGTGGCCGGGATCATCTCCGGCCGGTTCATGGTGTGGATCACGATGTCGGCCCGCTTGCCGGCCGTTAAGGAACCGATCTGATGGTCCATGCCGCAGGCCTTCGATCCGCCGCGGGTGGCCATGTAGATGCCATCCTCGGCAATAAGATAGCCGCGGTCGCCATGGGTGTCGCGCGCCGACATGACTGCAATGCTGGCCTGACGCCAGAGATCAAAGTCGTTCGACCAGTTCGCCGAGTCCGAACCCAGTGCGATGTTGGCGCCGCGGCGGAACAGTTCGGCATGGCGGCCATGCAGGCTGCTGCCGTGACCCCACATCATCGAGGCGGCCGGCGCCCAGGCGATGCTGGGCCCATATTCGAGGATTGCTTCGCACTCTGCGTCGGTTAAGTGATTGCCATGGCCAAATACCACATTGGGTCCCAAGAATCCGCTTCGCGCAAGATGCACCAGCGGGTCCACCCCGCCGAAGCGCCGGCGGTCGGCTTCGGTATCGGCCGGGCTATAGGACTGGTGGAGATTGAGCACGACGCCCGCCGCATCGGCGCGCCGCTTGGCTTCCATCATCAGTTCTTCGCTCGCCGTGCCAAGACCAAGAATTGCGATGTGGGCGGTGACCAGCGCTTCGGGATCACCGTTGCGGTGAAGTTCGCGGCCCATGCTGGCCAGGGCCTCCGACCGGGTTTGCGGCGTGCGGGCAAGGGTGGGCCTGGCCTGAACCGCGGCGCTGCAGCCTTCGCATGGTTGGCCGATCATGCCTTGGGCAAACCCTTGCGGTTGATCCCAGATGAATGAGTCGCCGATGATTGCCCGGATTCCGACACGTTCCGCGCCTTTCGCAGCCATCTCAGGTTCCAGCATCGTGCCGGCCTCGAGGAAACAGGTGGTGCCGTTTCTGATCATCTCCATCGCGGCCAGCACCACCGCCAGATATTCCTCCTCGTCATTGACCGTGTTGTAGAAGGCGCTCTCGAAGCTGTTGAAAGCCTCGCTTTCGGGAAGCTGATCCGGCAGGGCGCCGCGAAAAGTCTGGAATGAGGCATGCAGGTGGCACTCGATAAATCCCGGATGAACTGGCGCCCGCTTCGCATCGATGGTCCGGCCAGCCTTGTATTTCCCGAGCAAAGCCTGACTGTCGCCGACTTCGATTATGCGTGAGCCTTCAATGGCAATCGCCCCATCGTCGATGATGCGATGATCGTCATCCATGGTGATGATGTAGCCATTGTGAATGACAAGACTGGCCCGTTGCAAAGTCATTTAGATTGCCGGATAGCGCAATGGAAGACCCGGCTACTGCCATGGGCGCCACATGCACAGACCAGCCGCAGAGGCTTGCGATGATCAAGGTCTTCATATCGGGACCGCCGAAGGCGATGTTGGTGGGGGCAACCAGCATCAGCTGTTCCCAATCGTCATAGAGCGTGATCAGTTTGCCCGCCGCCGTCAGGCGATAGATGATGTTGGGGTTGTAAAGGCTGATCAAGAGATCGCCATTCACATCGAATGCGATGCCGTCGGGCACCTGGCGCGGCAGTTCGACCAGCACCTGACGCTCTCCCGCACTCCCATCGGCCTTGATCGCCACCCGCGAAATCAGCGGCGGGCTTGATTCCACCACGTAAAGCCAGCGTCCATCGGCCGAAAGGCACATGCCATTGGTGAAGCCGTTGGCGCTTGCGGTCCCAGATCTCGGCGCTTGCCACCGGGCGCCAGCTTCCAGATGAAGCCATCGCGCGCCCGCCATGTGCCCGAATCCGAGACGTAGAGATTGCCATGGGCATCGAAGACCGGATAGTTCGGAACCCGCATCTTCTGACGCTCGTTGCCATTGGCATATACGGCTGACTTTGCCGTTTGGCGTGATGCGGTGCACGCAGGCCGAGCGGTCGTCGCAAGCGTAAGTGTTGCCTGCCGCGTCGTGGGCCAATCCCAGCAGGAAACCGCCGGTTACTCTGGCAATCTCCTCGAGCGATCCTGCCATCGAGGCCGAAACGGTAGAGTTGCCCGGCTTCTCCACCGGCATAGGCCTTGCCGTCGGGTCCCCATGCCACCGCTTCCGGGTGATCGAAGGCGAGGCCAAGATTGCGCAGCACCAGTGTTTGATTGTCATCCGGCATGAAACTTTGCCTTTCGCAGCCCGCCGCGGACCGGCAGTTGATCCTTGACGGTCAATTGCCCACAACTATAGTGTCTTCCAGCTTTCCAGATCAATGTCCGCTATTGTGGAGGGCGGTGGCAAGCGTGATGGGACTTTCCGTTCGGGCTTGCTTCTGCCGGAAATGCGCAAGGGCTGCAGCATGGGCTTGCTCGACGGTAAGGTATGCCTCGTCACCGGAGCGGGTCAGGGCCTTGGCCGCTCGGTTTGCCTCGAAATGGCAGCCGAGGGGGCAACGACGGTGCTGATCGAGCGCAACGAGCAAACCGCCGCCGCGGCCGCAGCCGAAATCAAGAAGTCCGGCGGCGCGGCCCATCCTTATGTCCTCGATGTCACCGACTACGATCGCTACGGCCATGTTGTTGGCGACGTCATGTCGAAAGCTCGGGCGCATTGACGTGTTGGTCAACAATGCGGCCATCAATCCACCAACACAGCACCATTCTCAACGATACGCTGGAGGACTGGCGCCGCACCATCGCGATCAACCTGGAAGCGGTCTACATGGGCAGCAAACTGGTGGCGCCGCACATGGTGGCCCAGGGCGGCGGACGCATCATTCACATTGCATCGATTCAAGGGTTCGCCTCGAGCGGCGATTGTGGTTCCTACAATGCGGCCAAGGGCGGCATCATCGCCTACACAAAATCAATGGCGGTGGAACTGGGCCGCCACAATATTCTGGTCAATGCCGTGGCACCCGGCTTCATGCTCACACCCATGTCGATCGTCAACGGCGTCGATGAAACGAAGTCGCCGGAGTTCGTCGAATGGTATGTCGACAGGCGAAAGATTCCGCTGGGCCGCACGGGATATCCGGAGGATGTTTCCGGAACCGTGGTATTCCTGGCCTCCAGCTACTGCCGCTACATGACCGGACAGCTGTTGGTGGTCGATGGCGGTCTTATGAGTACGTTCTAAGGACAATTGCAAAGGTAAAGCGGCAACACGATGCGCGGCCGCGTTCAATCAACAACTGAAAGAGGGAAGGCAGGAAACGCTATGACAAACTCAAGGAAACTCAAACCTTTCACGCCGTGACTTCGTGCTGACGGCCGGCATGCTTGGCGCCGCCGGCCTGTTGCCTCCGGTATCGGCGCGCGCCCAGGCCAAGGCGCTCGACATGTGGTGGTGGGGCGAACAGGAATTGCCGGGCCTGCAGAAATTCGTCGACGGTTCAATTGCCGCCTACAAGGATGCAACCGTCAAGTCCATGCTGCAGGATACCGCGGTGGTGATCTCGCAATTTCAGACGGCGGCAGCGGCAGGCAATGCACCCGACGTCCAATACCTGTGGAACGGCATCTACCACATGGAGAGCGTCTGGCTCGGCTACCTCAAGGGTCTCAAAGGCTTGGTCAAGGACGAAGTCATCACCGCCTCCAACCCAACGCTGCTCAGCCATTTTGGCGGCAACGTCTACCGTCTCGGCTGGTACCCGCTGCCGATGTTCTGGTGTTACAACAAAACGCTATTCGAAAAAGCCGGGCTCGACCCCGAGGCGCCGCCAAAAACCTGGGACGAGCTGCTTGCTGCCTGCGACAAGCTCAAGTCCTCGGGGGTCGAGGCGATTGGCGGTGGCATCCAGGATGGGTATTGGAGCGAATGGTACATAAGCCATTCCCTGCCGCAGAATCTCGATTCATTCGGCGAGGCCGTCGAGCTTTTCATCGGCGACAAGGATTTCCGCGATCCCAAATATCACGAGCATTGGGTGAAGCTCGCAGAGCTCAAGACCAAGGGCTATCTCAACAAGGACATGTCGTCGCTCGAACTCTATCCCGGCATCGATCTGGTGGTCGCGGGCAAGCTTGGCATCGGCCAAACCATCGGAACCAGGCTGCCCGCCGACAGCAAGACGACCGGCGGCAAGATCGGCTATATGGTCATGCCAGTGTTCGGCAAGGGCAAGCTGGCCGGCATTCCGCTTCTCGACATGCAGGGGCTCGGCATTTCCAGCAACGCCGAGGATCCGGCCGCCGCCGCAGCCTTCCTTGAGTATCTCAATTCGCCGGACCGATTGAAGGCGTTCTGGGATTCGACGGGCTGGCTCCCCTCCAACTCGAATTTCGACTCAAGCGTTATTCAGGACGCCTCGGTCGCTGGCATGTGGGAGAATTGGGGCCTCAGGCCCAACATCTCCAACGTCACCAACCTCGTGCCAGGACAGTTCTACGAGCGGGCCGCCATTCCAACCGGCCAGCAGATCGTCCAGGGCTCGATGACCGGCGAACAGGCGGGCGAACTCGCGGCATCGGTGGCCAAGGAATGGCGCGAATTCAACCCCGACATGGTCGAGAATTACCGGAAGTGGGCAGCGGACCTCTCGGCGCCGACCTGACCGGGCGAGTATTGAAATTGGGCGTGGGCTGGAAGCGATGAGATCCTATTCGCGGCTCACGCCCTATCTCTATGTTCTGCCACTGGTGGCGCTGCTGCTCTTCGTGTTCGGCTATCCACTGGTGCGTATCTTCGAGTTCAGCTTCAAGATGGTGCGCGGCATCAACGGACCGTGGATCGGCTTGCGCAACTATGAACTGATCCTTTCACAGTCGCTGTTCTGGGAGTCGGTCCTGCACAACATGCAACTGTTGCTGGGCATCCCTGCCATGGTGGCGGTTTCACTGCTGATCGCGGTCCTGCTCTACGACCGCGTCCCGGGCTGGAAGCTCTACCGCATCATCGTGTTCGTGCCCTATGTTCTGGCCATTCCAATCATCGCAGTGGTGATGAAACGGATGTTTCAGTTCAGCGGCCCGGTCAACGAGGTGCTGCGCTGGCTGAGTCTCGACTTCATGGCGCTCGACTGGATCGGCTCCTCCGACGTTGCCTTGTGGACCGTCATGATCCTTATTGTCTGGCGCGAGTCGGCGCTCGGCATCATCCTGTTTCTGGCCCGGCTTCTGAGTCTCGATGAATCGATCATCGAGGCGGCCCGCATCGACGGAGCCAACTGGTGGCAGCGCCTTTGGCATATCATTTTGCCGCAGATGCGGGGCGTCATCGAATTCTATGTGGTGGTCAGCGCCATCACCATGCTGGCCGCGGTGTTCTCGTATGTCTTCATCGTCGGCGGCGGCCGCGGCGGCCCGGGCACTGCCACGATGGTCGTCGAATTCTATATCTTCAATGCGCTGATCCGCACCAGCCTGCCGGGGATAGCGTCGGCGGCCTCTGTCCTGCTGTTCCTGGTTTCGGTGGCCCTGATCTTCCCGCTGTTCCACGCCCGCCGGCGCATCAGGGAACAGGAGGCGCAACTGGGATGAAGTTCGGCGGCGCGCTCAAACAAGGCATCCTGTTGTTTGCCGCATTCCTGGCGCTGGTGCCCACGCTGTTCATGATCATGACGGCGCTCAAGAGCGACGAAGAGTACGCCATCGACAAGCTTGGGTTTCCCGATAATCCGGTGGCTGAGAATTTCCGCGCTGTTTTGATCGATAGTCCCTTTACGACCTGGATGGCGAACAGCGCGCTGCTGGTTGCCGGCTCGGTTGTGCTCAGTACGGTCATCTCATGCCTGGCGGCCTATGCGATTGCCACGATGGAGTTCCGCGGGCGCGATACACTGCTCGCCGCAAGCACCTCGCTCATGGCGGTGCCGCCGGTGGTTATGATCGTGCCGCTCTTCGTGCTTTACTCGCAAGTTGGACTGATCAGCACCTATCAGGGCACCATCATCATCTATGCCGGACTGATCACGCCGTTTTCAGTCTATCTGCTCACCACGTTCTTCCGGACGGTGCCGAGGGAACTTTTCGAGTCCGCCCGCATCGATGGCGCCAGCCCTTTCGCGATCTTGTGGCAGATCGTCTTGCCGTTGTCGCTCCCCGCCCTGCTGACCCTCGTCGTGGTCAATTCGCTGTTCGTCTGGAACGACCTGTTGATCGCCATCATCTTTCTGCAGGATGATGCCAAGCGCACCCTTATGGCCGGCATCAGTGTCTTTCAGGGCCGCTACAACAATCAGGTGCCGCTGACCATGGCCGGCATGGTCATCGCCAGCGCTCCGATGCTGGTTCTCTACATCGTGTTCCAGAAGCATTTCATTCGTGGCCTGATGGCCGGAGCAATCAAATAGCCCTGCGCTACGAGGATTTCATGCCGCCGCCGTTGGTCTCCATCAGAAGCAAGCAACTGAAGATCACCATCAACCCGCAAGTGGGCGGAACTGTCATCAGCATTGTACATTTGGCTACCGGACTCTCCGTTCTGGGAACGGTTCCCTGGGAGCCAGTCGCTTTGCCCATCGGAAGCTTCGGCGCCCGCGATGAAGCCCACTGGCTCACCCGTTACACCGGCGGCTGGCCGCTATTGTTTCCCAATGGTGGCGATGCCTGCACCGTCGACGGTGTTTTCCATGGTTTTCACGGCGAGGCATCGATTTCGCCTTGGGAATGCAGTGCTTCGGCCTCGGCACTCAGACTCAACCGCCGCTTTTTCACGGTGCCGGTGGAAATGGAGCGCGAACTCACGGTGGACGGCGAATGGCTGACCGTTCGCGAACGCTTGAGAATGACTGGTGACAAATCCGTGGACGTCATGTGGGGGCATCATCCGACATTTGGATCGGATCTGCTGGCGGGACCGGTCGAGATTACCAGCGGCGGAAGGCGTGTGACTGTCGACGATACTTTCGATCCGGCGGCCAACCCGCTGCTGCCGGGGGCAAGAGGAGACTGGCCAATTGTCACGGGAAAGAAGGGATCGTTCGATCTCGGCCATCCCGCAGGGCGGATATCGGCTGCCACCTATCTTTCCGGATTTGAGCGGGCCTGGATCGCCATGCGGCGCCTCGATAACGCCATTGCCATAGCCCTGTCATGGGATGGGGTGCTATTTCCGTGCGCGTGGATATGGTTCGAGCTGGGAGGAACGGCGGAGGCTCCTTGGTTTGGACGCGGCAATGTCATTGGTCTTGAACCAAACACCACTGAGCCTGGCATGGGCATTGCCAACGCCAAGGCCCGTGGTAGTCACCTATTGCGGCTGTCGCCAGGAGATGAATACGAGACCATGCTCCAGCTTCGCGTGTTCAAACCGACTGGACCCATTCTCGAACCAGGAGCGTGAGGAAAAAGCAGATTCACCTCAACAGGCCACGAGCCAACGCGCGGTCTCGATATGTTGTCCGCCAAATTCAGAATCAAATGCCCAAGCAATGGTTTGGGCAATTGTCACCGAGTTGCAACGCCCAGCTGTCCGCCACTTCCGCGATGAGTTTGGGAAGCGACTGTAGCCATGCCTCGCCGGTTGGGTATCTTGCGACCTTGGCAAGACTGCTTGGTATCTTGAACTGCATCGGTTCTCACGGACGAAGCCGGTATTTATCCACCGTCTCATGGTTGAGTGAAACGCCCAAGCCCGGCGCCGTAGGAACCGCCACACGGCCATCGGAACCGATGGGGAATTCCTCGCGAGTGAGTTGCCAGCGGAGCGGCGACTGGCTGGTTGAATACTCCAGCGGTTCATCCATCCAGTGCTGCGACAAAAACGCCAGGTTGGCGGCAATCGTGATGTTTGACTTGTAACCGTGGGTGACGACGCGCTTTCCACGGGACTTTGCAAGGGCTGAAATCCGCATGAGTTCGGTCAGGCCTCCGGCCATGGTCACATCGGGCTGAGCTATATCGATTTTGCCGCGAACGAACGCCTCGTCATATTCGAAGCGGGTGGTGAGGCCCAAGTCGCCTCCGCCGATCGGCACGCCAAAGCCCTGAAACCTCGCATGTCCGTCGAGGTCGTCGATGGGGAGTGGGGCTTCGACCCAGAAGAAATCGTTGTCCTTGAAGATCGGCATCAGGGGCAGACCCTCCTCGGCCTTTGACCAGGCGGTTGCCGCGTCGACCATCAGGCGGATGCCGGGGCCAACATGCCGCCGAGCCGTTCTTATGAGCTCCGCCGTCTTGTCCACATCATCGCGCCAAAATGGATCGGCCACAATCTTGATTGCCCGGAGGCCAAGCTTCAGCCCTCTGTCGATGTTCTTGCGGACGTCATCGGGAGTTTGCCCCAGGGGATAAACAGTTCCATAGGCCAGGATGCTGTCGCGCTGACGCCGCCCAAGAAGCTCACCGACACTCTTTCCGAGCGCTTTGCCACGCAAGTCCCACAAAGCAATGTCGACAGCGGATATGGCGTGGATGACCACGCCACGCCGCCCGTAGTAGCTGGTGAGATCGTACATGCGCTCCCACAGGCCCTCGACATCGGAAGGATCGGCTCCGATGAGGATTTCCTTGAGTCCCATGGCATGGGTGTGCGACCGGGGCGCATCGACAATGGCTCGGATCACCGATGGCACGCTGTCGACTTCGGCAATGCCAGTCAGGCCCTCATCGGTGTGAACGAGAACGAGGCAGTTATCGTATGAGCCATCAAAAGTATCGCCGGCCCAGCCTGGAACGCGGAGTTCGATCACCTCGATGTCGACGATTTTCATGACAATGTTCCTCCGCCATGTAGCCGTTGAAGTTCATTCAGCATTGCAGTCTCTTCAATCGCACCGCGCAAATGGGCCTCGACCAGCTCGCCTCCGCGTGCCTGCAGAGTCAGATAACCATCATAACGCGGCCTGATCCAGCAGGCGTCGATTGTAGCCCGGGTGTTGTGATAGCAACCGCCGAAACGCTCGTTGACGTCAGCGTCCTCCCACACCTGCTTGTGAGCGGGCTGACCATGCAAACCGGCGAAGGCTAGTTGGGTCTCAAGCTTGGCGGCAAATCGCGCATAGGCCAGCGCTTCCTTGCAATGGCGTGAAGTCGCCGACACACCAAGTCCGGTACCGCCGATTGTCGATCCGGCGTGGCCACGCGGCCCTGGCAAGTTATGAAAGCGCAAGGGCTTGCGCTGGTCGGCTTCGGCGTATGTGGCATAGCAATAGACGGCTGGACAGAAGGCCAGATCGTCACGCCGGACCATTTGGTTGTGTAGTTCTATGCTGTTCCAGTCGAGCACCTCGGGCGGGCAAAACCGAAGCAGGCCACGCATTATCCCCAGCACTTCGTGCGCTATGCGATGGTCGGCAAACTCCTCTTCCCGGCGCACCGCACAGGGCGATCCCATGTTGGCCATCAGGGTAAAAAACGTCATCAGACTGTGAACACCCTTGAGACCGATGGCGAACCAGAGGCCGGCGCGCCTCGCAGCTTCCCCGAGAGTCAGAACTTCGCTCCAGCGGGAGGGAACGCCGATACCCATCCGCCGCATCAGGTCCGGCCGCGATACACTGACCTGGCAGGCCGCATCGATGGGCATCGCCCACAGCGAATCGTTCATCCGGTAGGTATCCAGCGACGGGCCGACGAACGGGTTTTCGCCGCTGCTCAACAAACCATCCAATGGCACGAGTGAGTGTGACGCAGCAACTGCGCCCATGAAGGGATGGTCGAGAACAATGAGGTCATAGTCCGCCGCCAGGGCATCGACGGAGGTGAATTCGAAGCCGCTGAGTGGACGCGAGAACCATTCGATTTCGATATGCGGGAATTGCGCACGGAACATGGGCAATGTTCCGGTGAGCGGACCTACGGCACGACGGTGGTTCCATGTGATTGCGCGAAGCTTCACAGCTGTCATCGATTCTTATCCGACTTGATTCATCTACTATCGCAGTTAGTGCGCCCGTGCAGCAAGACGGGCGGCTGTATCGAAACGCCCCCACTCCACTATGACACCTGTAGGACCTGGACCAAGCGCTTGAACGCCGCTCGTTATGGCTGCATGGTGCACGGCACGCCATCAGGGGACCGAGTGCACATGAAAATCACCCGCGTTGAATGCTTCGTCCTGCTGGTGCCAGACTTTCGCGCCGACGCCTGTTCGTCGGCCCAGGACAATCTGGTGGTAAAGATTCACACTGATGACGGCCACGTCGGCATCGGTGAAACGGATACCAACCCGTGGGTGGCCCGGGCCATGATCGAAGCACCCGGCACCCATATCATGGGACTGGGTTTGACCGAGATGCTGATCGGACAAGACCCCCGCGACGCCGAAGGCCTTTGGGAGAAGATGTACCGCGGCTCGGCGATGACGGGCCGCCGTGGTCTCGGCATCTGCGCCATCGGCGCTCTCGACATGGCGCTGTGGGATCTCTGTGGCAAGATCGAGGGCAAGCCTTGCTGGCAACTGATGGGCGGCGCCACCAACCGCACGATCACGCCCTATGCCTCGCTCCTGCCGGAAGGCGATGATCTCGAAACCTATGGCAAGGTCCTTAGGGAGCGCGCCCTCGCTGCTCAGAAACTTGGCTTCCGCGCCGCCAAGCTGGAAATCTGCCTCAAGGGCCCCTACTCGCACAATTCACTGCAAATCGCCGACGATCGCGAATGCGCCCGCATGGTGCGCGACATCCGCCAGGCCGTGGGCCCAGAAATGACGCTGATGGTCGATGTCGCCTATGCTTGGCCTGACTGGAAGGAAGCGCTGCGCGCCATCGAGATGTTCGCCGATCAAGACATCTATTTCGTCGAAACCCCCTTGCCATCCGACGATGTGGAAGGTTACGCCAAACTCTGTCACGCTTCGCCGGTCAAGATCGCGCTTGGCGAATGGCAAAACACCCGCTTTGAATTCCTCGAATTCATGAACGCCAAGGCGGTTGACGTGGTGCAGCCCGATGTGGGGCGGGTGGGCGGCCTCACGGAAGCAAAGCGCGTCGCCATGCATGCGCGCGACCGTGGCCTTGTCGTGGTACCCCATTGCTGGAAGTCGGCCATCGGCATCGCCGCATCGGTCCATCTGGCGGCGGTGGCGCCCACCTGCACGTTCATCGAGTTCCTGCCCCGCGAACTGGCCTCCTCGGCGCTGCGCCGCGATCTCTGCAGCAGCGAGCTTCCTATCGTCGATGGCCGCATTCCATTGCCTACCGCAGCGGGATTGGGTGTCACATTAAACGAAGACGCTCTCAGCCGTTTCCGCGTAACCTGAGGATGCCATGAACATCGAAGCCGTCGATTTCTTCTATCTGTCGATGCCGGCCGTGACCGATGCGGGTGATGGCAGCCAAGATGCTTTGCTGGTTCGGGTCGCCGCGGGCGGGCTCATCGGCTGGGGCGAATGCGAGGCATCACCGCTCACGTCGATTGCCGCCTATGTCTGCCCCATGTCGCACGGCGCCTGCAAGCCAGTGCGCGACGTGGTGTTGGGCAAGCCGCTCGGCGGGCACCACGACATTGCCGCCATTGCCGCGGCCATGGAGTTCGAATGCATGGACCTGCTTCAGGCGGCGCATACATTCTCAGGCATCGAAATGGCGCTATGGGATATTCTCGGCAAGCGAAGCAGCGCGCCGGTTTATGAACTCCTCGGCTACAACCGCGCCTTTGCGAAACTGCCCTATGCATCGCAACTCTTCGGCGGCACGCCGGGTGATACTCTAGCCGGCTGCCGGTCGGCGCGCGACAATGGCTTTCGAGCGGTGAAGTGCGGCTGGGGGCCGTTTGGCAGAGGCACGCTCGCCGAAGATCGCAATCAGCTGCAGGCGGCCCGCGAAGGGCTCGGGCGCGATGGAACGCTCCTCGTCGATGCCGGCCAGATTTTCCGCGAGGATGTCGAAGCGGCGGCGGCCCGTCTGCCGCTGCTGGAGGAGGTCAACGCCACGTGGTTCGAGGAGCCTTTCCTCGGTGGCGCCTATGACTGCTATGGCGCGCTCGCTGCAAGAAGCGGCAAAGTCCGCATCGCCGGAGGCGAAGCCTCGCATAATTTCCACATGGCGCGGCAACTGATCGACTATGGCAAGGTGTCGTTTATCCAGATCGATTGCGGCCGCATCGGCGGCCTGGCTCCCGCCAAGCGCGTTGCCGACTATGGCGCCGCACGGGGCGTCACCTATGTCAATCACACCTTCACGTCGCATCTGGCCCTATGCGCCTCGCTGCAGCCCTATGCGGGACTCAAGGATCATGTCATTTGCGAATATCCATTTGCGCCGAAACCGGTGGCCTGGGACATGACGGAAACCCACCTTGTTCCCGGCAAGAATGGAGAAATATCGCTTCCCGCCTCGCCGGGGCTGGGCATAGCCATGAGCCACAGCGGCATGGCGAAGTATCTCGTCGATGTGGAGATTTCGGCAAAGGGAAAGCTGCTTTACCGCACTCCCATGCTCTGAGGTAGGCATCCAGTCATGCCCCGGACGATCCGGAGCATGACGCTGTTGTCGAGTCTCAACTATGGTAAAACTCAAGCCGGACTGCCGGCTTCTCACAAATTGAAATCGAGGTCCGAAAGGGTCAGGGACCCGGTCAAGGCAATCTGGAAGTCGGCGATCTGGTCACCATTGATGTCTCCCGAAACAATTGTCATAGTTGCCGTCTTGGTATAGTGCAGTTGACCGGCAACGCCGGTGAACGCGCCGGTGCCCAGCCAGATGAACGCGTCACCGGCGGCTCCCCCATTGGCGTCAATCGTCGCCAGGTCGATCGTGTCGGTACCCACCAGGAAGTCCCTTATGATATCGCGCTGGGCTGCCAGTTTGGAAGTTTCGGCAATGGCATTGAAGTCGAAAGTGTCGGCGCCGGCTCCACCCTTCATGATATCCTTGCCCAAACCGCCGGTGATGAAATTGCCGCCGCTGTTGCCGGTAATCTTGTTGTTCAGCGCATTTCCGGTGGCGTAGTTATTCCCGGTACCAGTCAATGTGAGATTTTCGACATTTCCGCCATTGGCGCCGGCGCCATCGGTGTCGACAAGGCTGTAGGATATGCTCGACTTTATCGTATCGTTGGTTCCCTCACCGGCCAATTCGGTGACGGCGTCGCTGAGCGAACCCACGGTGTAAGTATCGTTGCCGAGCCCTCCAAACATCTTGTCGGAGCCGAGACCGCCATCGATCCTGTCATTGCCGGCCAGGCCATAGAGGAAGGTATCGCTGCTGCTGCTGCCGGTAATCGTGTCATTGGCGGCAGTGCCCAACTTGATTGTCACGTTGTCGAATTGCAGCGTTTCGAAATTCGTGAATGTCATGGCGCCGCTGCCGCAGGTCAGCGTCACTACGCCATTGCCGGTTGTGGAGAGCGAAAAATGCGACGTCGACCAGTTGTCGTGTATGCGCATGACATCGGCGCCGGCGCCTCCGTCAAAAAGATAGCCCTTGAAATTTCCTGACTGGCTGACGCCGTCGACCTTGACCTTGAAGAACTCGGAGAAATCGAGAGTGTTGTTGCCTGAACCGAGGGACAATGTTGGCATTTCAATCTTACCTTTCGCTAGTTGGTGAACTTGTTGTGAGGCCGCCGTCCCGATCGACCAATAAGTATGTGCAACTCTGTCTGGATAGGAATTCCAGAGCCTCATTCTCCTTGAGCATGGCGATTGTCGAACACGCGCCAGCAAGCGTGCACGATACGCTGCTGATGCTGACAGAACGCCAACAATTCGGCGGAAATCCCGATTTTGGGTTCAACAAATGACAATAGCGCCGGCCATTGATCTCGAAATATTTTTGCGAGTCGCCGCTTGTCGCCAGACCACCATTGGTAACAGGAATGGTGGCGATTACTTCACCCGGCCTGCGCGGATTCTGCACGCCGATAAGCCAGGGTTTGCCGTCAGGTTGTGGCCCTACCGCACTGATGTCGCCACCAAGGTTGACGTAGCCATGGCATATTCCCTGCTCCGACATCGTTTGAGCGGCGCGATCGGCGGCATATTCCTTGCCAAATCCACCGAAATCTATCTCCATTCCGCTGGCCGGCAATCGCACGCCGGTTGTGGTTCGTTCGACCTTGCTCCAACCCACCAATGCGAGAATTGAATGAAGATAACCGGGATCTGGCAGCACGGCTGTGGAGAAGTCCCAGGCCTTCCTTAAAACTCCCGACGTAATGTCAAAGAGACCGTCGCTTCGCCGGTACAGCTGGTCGGCCATGTCAAAAAGAAGCAGTGTCTCACTGTCGCATGTGATCTCGTTTTCACTGCCGGCGGATTGGTTGATTTGGTGAACGATGCTGCCGCCATCGGAGAGGTAGCGGGAATATTTCGCTTCAATGCGCAGAACTTCATTGCCCGCCGCCTCCATGGCGCGCACAGCCATGGCCTTTTCGGCGGCCGCAACCACGATCTCGTTGTCGCACGCCATGGCCTTGAACGTGGTCCTGTAGAGGTTCACCTTGGCAATGCTCCGGCCTCTAGTTTCCGCTCAGTAAACCGATCATTTCGGCGGTGCCCACTCTTCCGGCAAGCTTGATTGCGGTGTCGCGCCTCCTGTTGCGGATACCCGGCTCGGCTCCAGCGGACATCAGCAGGCGGACCATATCAACTCCACCGCCCCGCACCGCGAACATCAGTGCCGTATCGCCAAAGACGTTCTTGCGATTTACCGGCATTCCCGGCCGCACGAGTGCTGCCAAGCAGGGTTGGCATTTGCCGGCGGCCGCGAGCATAAGCGGCGTATCGCCGGTGTTGGCAACGGCTTCGCGGTCCGCGCCCACAGCAACCAGACGCACGACGACCTCCGCCTGGCCCCGCGCGGCGGCAATGTGCAGAGGCGAAAGACCAGCCTCATCGGCAAGCTCAGGGTTCGCCCCATTGGCGATAAGGGCGCCGGCGAGAGGAGCGTTCCCGAGTGATGCAGCGTACCATAGCGCAGTCCGTCCACGCCCATCGACGGCGTTCACGTCATTCGCCGCCAGTCGCTCGATGATTTGCGCGTCGTTGCAGTGACGGATGGCGTAATGCAACGGCGATTGGCCAAATTTATCCGCCAGAGTGGGTTGTGACTTCTGCAAGAGTGCGGCAACGGCGGCCGCATGGCACGACTTGGCCGCATGAATGAGGGCCGACGCCCCATTGGCATCCTGCTTGGCCGCTTCCGCTTCCGCGGCGGCCAGGAGCCCGACAAGTTCGACATTTCCCGACGACGCCGCGAACATCATGGCCGTGCGGCCGCGGCGATCCTGCGCGTCCACCACGGCGCCTTCTTGCAGCAACGCTGAAACGGCTTTCGGCTGCGCTGTCTTGCTCGCGAGTATCAGTGCCGAACTGCCATCGTCCGCCAATTGGTTGACGCCTGTTCCCGATCTGAGCATGGCGGCAAGCGGGCTCATTTGCCCGCGGGCGGCAGCGCGCATCAGCCACGTGATGCCGGCGGAGTTTTTCGCACCGGGATCGACGGGTGGAGTGAATTCCGCAACTCCCACCGTGCCAGCCGCTGGCGCTGTTGCCGTCGTTGTCACCGGAGAGACGGCATTGAGCCGCGCCAGCAATTGCGCCGCATTGGCGTTGCCCTTGGCCGCGGCTTGGCGCAACCATGATTTCGCTTTTGCGTGATCCTGGGGTACCCCGAGGCCGAGCCGGTACAGCGCCGCCAACCGGTATTGCGCATCGGCGTTGCCGGCTCTTGCTGCCGTCTCAAGGACACCGGCGGACTTTGCGTAATCGCGCTTGATGACGGACTTCTTGAAATTGGCGAGATACTTTTCGGCCGCCAAGGGCGCAGACGCCGGAAGCGCGATCAGCAGCAGCGCCACCGCCAAGAAATGAAAGGTGCGCAGGAGCCTAGCGCGTGCCAAATTTCGTCTCCATCCAGATGCCTGCCTGCTTCAGAAACTCCGTAGGCAACTGGCCGCCCGCGCAAATGATGACGGCATCGTTCGGCAATGCCGTGCGGCCTCCCTTCCATTCAACGTCGACGGTTTTTTCGCCGATGGCTTTGACCTCCGACTGCAGCATGATCTGCAACCGCCGGTTCCTCGCCATTTTCTCGGCGTTTTCCCGGTTGACCTGCCTGGCGCGCGAGAATGCATCGCCGCGGTAGGAAAGCGCGACGCAGGTGCCTGGCTGCTCGGCGATTACGCAGGCGGCTTCCAATGCCGAGTCTCCGCCACCCACCACCAGCACATTGCGCCCGCGGTATTGCTCGGCATCGATGAGCTGATAGACCACCTTCGGAGAATCTTCGCCCGGCACATTCAGCCTCCTCGGCGTGCCGCGGCGGCCGATCGCCAGCAGGACCGAAGCGGCGCGCATGACGCGATTGTTGGTGTGGACCGAAAACCCATCACCATGGGGTTCAACCCTCTCCACCCGTTCGTGGTAGTGCACTTTGAGTTTTTGGGACAATTCCACTTCCCGCCAGAACTGCAGCAGGGCCTCCTTGGTGGTCCGGCGGAAACTCATCTGGCCGACGATCGGCAGCACGGCGGGCGCCGTCATCACCACCTTGTTGCGGGGATATTTGAAAACCGCGCCGCCGAGGTCATCCTGCTCGATCACCGTGTAACGAAGACCATGCTGTTTGGCGGCAAGGGCCGCGGCAAGCCCAGCGGGCCCGGCCCCCACGACAATCAAATCGAGTTGGTTGGCCGCATCCCGGTTAACGCGCTTGCATATGCTTTCGACCGCTTGGCGCCCCTGCTCCACGGCGTTGCGGATCAGGCCCATTCCGCCCAGTTCCCCGGCGATGAAAATTCCCGGCACGTTCGATTGAAAATCCGGTCCGACTTGTGGGAGATCGACGCCGCGCTCCGCCGTTCCAAACACCAGCGTAATGGACTTGGTCGGGCATGCGGCGGCACATGCCCCGTGACCCAGGCAGCGGGTGGGTTCGATAAGGTGAGCCTTGCCGTCGATCAGCCCGAGTATATCGCCCTCCGGGCAGGCGCGCGCGCAAGCGCCACAGCCCAGGCATGTCACCGGATCGATGAGCGGATGGAGCGAGTGCGGCTCGGTCAGCCCGGCTTCCTCGGCGGCCTTCTTGATCGCCAGATTGCGGGCTTCGCCCCGCCACTTCACCGCGAAGTATCCGGCCCAGATCAGTGCCAGAATGGAGGCGTAAAAGCGGAATGTCGGATCGATGTACATGGTTGTCCCGATCAGTCCGCGTTCACGCCAAGCTGGCGCGCCGACATGGCGATCCGATCACTGACGGTCTGCGTCGCTGGAGAATTCCGCCATGGCTTGCGCAGCGCCTGGCGCGCCAGATCGGGCTGACCTAGCACCATGCGCGAGCGGATGAGGCGAACCCAGCCATCGGCATCGTGGGGCGAGGCGGCCAACCGGCCGGCAAGGCGTTTCGACCATGGCAAGGATCGCGGCCTGCTGTTCACCCGCCGGCAGCGAGGCTATATCCTGTCCGCTCTCCGCAGAAGGAGAGCCCACACCATTGCCAGCGCCGATGCCGAGCGAGCGCGCAAGTGCGCTGATCTGCAGTCTGGTGGAAGGATCGTTTTCGAATGCCCGCAGCGCCTTGACGAGCGCTGCCTCGGCGCCGCTCACATCGCCCTTGACCTTGAGCGAGCGGATCAACATCGCCCAGCCATCGCGGTCATTTGGATTGGTTGCAAGCCTCGCTGCAAGCTTGGCGACCATGGCCTCGACCGCCGCCTGTTGCTCGCCGCCATTTAAACTCCCAGTGCCATTCGTTTCGGACAGCGGCTTGCCCGCCAAGAGATCGTCAACATTCCGGCCGGTTTTCTTTCCGAGGTCTTGAATATGCTGGCGCACATCGACCAGCCAACCGGCATCGGCCGGCGCATCGGCGAGTAGCGACGTCCACAAGTCGAACGAGGCCTGGAGATCGCCCGCCTGCTCACGCGCCAGCGCCAAATAAAATCGCGCCCGTTCTTCTTTGGCATCGGCTTTCAGGACGCTTTCGAAAAGTTCTCTGGCCTTTGGAGCAACGATGCCACCCGCAGCTTGAACCATGGCCTCGGCATAGGCCGATACAAAGCCGGTGTTGCCCGGCGAAAGCGCCATGGCCCGGGCATAGGCGGCAGCCAATTCGTCGTAACGCTGGGTGTTGAAGTAGGACCAGCCCAACATGCGCCAGCCTTCCGTGTCGGAGGGATCTGTCTCCAGCTTCGCCGCCAGTTTTGCGATCATCGCATCGACATCGCTTGGCGCAGCCGGCGTGCCAGTTTCCACGACTTCCTTTTGAATGGCGCTCGAAGCGGTCGCGGCCGGCAAATCGGGACGGCCATTGACGGCATAGAGATTGACGGCGCCGAGCACGACAAAGCCAGTGGTGGCCACCAGGGCGGCGGTCCGCCATGCCGGCGAGACCGGCCGCGGCGGCACGATTTGCCGTTCGGAAGCAAGCAACCTCCGTTCGATCTCGACCCTGGCAAGCTCCGCTTCGGCCGCTCCAATGAGTCCCGCCTCGCGGTCGCGCTCGACCTCTTTCAACTGATCCCTGTAGACACCGGCATCGCGGCCATTGCCAAAACCTCGCGCTTCGAAGCGGCGGATCAGTGGAATTGCCATTAACACCGCGGCTGCCGAACACATCACCGTCAGGACAATCCAAAGCGTCATTTCAGTCATCCCCGCCACGGGCCGCAAGCTGCCGCCGTTCGGCGTCAGTGAGTGCCGCCACGGGCTCGTCCACCAATCTGCCGCCGCGCCGGACATAGGCTGCGAAAACCGCACCAGCTAATGCGAGGATCAGGCCCGGCCCAATCCAGAGTAACAGCGTGTCGCCCTGAAGCGGCGGCTTCAGCAGTACGTAATTGCCATAGCGCGCCACCAGATAGGACAGCACCTGCTCATCCGTGTCGCCCAGGACCAGCCGCTCGCGCACGAGCATCCGAAGATCGCGGGCAAGTGGCGCCGCGGAATCGTCAATCGACTGGTTTTGACAAACCAGGCAGCGCAGCTCCGCGCTCAAATCGCGCGCTCTTGCCTCCAGCGCGGCGTCGGGAAGAACCTCGCCGGGCATCACCGCCCGGGCCGCGGGAGTGAACAATGTCAACGCAACTGCTATAATGAAAACCCGGCGCACAGCCCGTACCCCTACGCGGCGGGAGCAAGAGCGTGAAGGCTCCTTGCCCGTTGCGGCGCACCCACTCTGAACCTACGGTCGGAAAGCGAAATGAATCCGCCGAGCGCCATCGTGATACCGCCGAACCACAGCCATGGGGCCAGCGGATGATAATACATGCGCACCGTCCAGCCTCCCCGCTCATCGGGGTCACCAAGCGCTACATAGATGTTGGAAATTAGATTGGTATGAATGCCGGTTTGCGTCGTCTGCTGTTGCTGCACCGGGTAGAACCGGCGCTCCGCCGCAAGCGCCGCGACGGGAGCGCCATTGCGGGAGATTTCGAAAATGCCACGCTCGGCATCGTAATTCGATCCAGGCACCCGGCTCACTTCGCGCAGCATGATCGAATAGCCGGCAATCGACGCCGCCTCTCCCGCTTTCATCATCAGGATATTTTCCTGTTGCCATGTCGAAACCGTGGTGATGGCGCCAACCACAATTCCAATCCCAGCATGGGCGATGACCATTCCATAAAAGGATCGCGGGGCATGACGGGCCAATGCGAGGGAAGCGGGAGCCGAAGCGCGGAATAGCTTGATCCTTTGCGCAACCATCGCGAGCGAACCGGCGACGATCCACATCGAAAGGCCAAGACCAAGCGCTGTCAGCAAATGTGAACCGCCGGTCGATGCGGCGACGATCAGGATGGCGGCGATGGCCGCAATCAGGGCCATCCGCAGCTTCGACGCCGGCGAAGAAAGCAGATCGCGCTTCCACTTGAGCGCCGGCCCGATCACCATCGCCAGCAACAGCGGAAGCATGATGGGAACAAAGGTCCGCGCATAAAATGGCGGCCCGACCGAGATCTTGTCGCGGCCGATCAGGTCAATCAGCAAAGGATAAAAAGTGCCGAGAAACACCGTCGCGGCGGCGCTGACCAAAAGCACATTGTTAAGGGTGAGGCTTCCCTCGCGACTCACCGCGGCAAACGGCGCACCGGATTTGAGATGCGGAATCCGCACGGCATAAAGCGTCAAGGCGCCACCGGTTGCCATGACCAGGAGAAGCAGAATGAAAACGCCGCGCGCAGGATCCTGGGCGAAGGAGTGCACGCTGGTGAGCACGCCGGAGCGCACCACGAATGTGCCGATGAGACTGAGCGAGAATGTGAGAATGGCGAGCAGAATGGTCCAATTGACGAGCGCGTGGCGGCGCTCGACCACCAGAGCCGAGTGCAGCAATGCGGTGCCGGCGAGCCACGGCATGAATGAGACGTTTTCAACCGGGTCCCAAAACCACCAGCCGCCCCAACCGAGGACGTAATAGGCCCAGAAGCTGCCAAGGGTGATGCCGATCGTCAGAAAGCACCAGGCGGCAAGAACCCATGGCCTGACCCAGCGGGCCCAGGCCGCATCGACGCGGCCTTCGACGAGTGCTGCCACCGCAAAAGCAAAGGCTACCGAGAAGCCGACATAACCCAGGTAGAGAAACGGCGGATGCAGCACCAGTCCGGGATCCTGCAATATCGGGTTCATTCCCTGCCCATCGCTTGGCGCCGGGTCAAGCCGGCTGAACGGGTTGGACGTCGCCAGGACAAACAGCAGAAATCCGGAACCAATCATTCCCTGCACGGCCAAAACCCGTGCTTTCAGCCGCTCCGGCAGGTTGGCGCCATAGAGCGCGATCGCCGCCCCAAACAGCGTGAGGATCAACACCCATAAGAGCATGGAACCCTCATGATTGGCCCACACCCCAGTGATCTTGTAGATGAGCGGCTTGGCGATTTGCGAGCTGGCGGCGACCAGCGCCACGGAAAAGTCGGAAATGATGAAGCAATATGTCAGCGATACAAATGAAATGGCGACGAAGAGGAATGCCGAGAGGCTGGCGTAATCGGCCAAGGCCATAAGGCCGCGATCGCCACGCTGGGCACCAACGAGGGGCAAAACCGATTGCACGATAGAAATGACAAGCGCGAGCGCAAGGGCAAAATGCCCGACCTCCGCAATCATTATTTACTCCTTGTTTACCAACCGGCCTTCGCGGCGCCCGCGAGTCGCCAGCAGAGAATGTTCACAATATTCATATTTCAGTGGAATGAAATAGGTGCTGTCAGCGTATTATCAGGTTCAGTGAAATAAATGGCGGCCATGCTTGACGGGATGGCACTAAGACCGGAGAAAGAAATGTCCGTCCTCCCGGCATCGAAGTCTGTTGCTCCTGCGCTAGCGCAGAACGAATTCGCCGGGAGAGCAAATCCCCTTCCCGCACAGGAAAAAACCGCACGGAACGAGCGGTCCGAGCCGTTATCAGCGCAATTCGCCCGGCTGGGTTTTACCACGGCGGTATTGTTCTTGCTCAGCTTCGGCTGGATGTTTTCGCAACGCCAGGAGTTCACGCCGGAGGAAGGCACCGGCTACTGGCTGGGAATTGCCGGGGGCACCCTTCTGCTGTTTGTGCTGGCCTACCCGCTGCGCAAGCGCGCGCGATTCATGGCGCGGCTGGGGACGCCGCCGTCGTGGTTCCGCTTCCACATGATCCTCGGCATCGTTGGACCCATACTCATTCTCTATCACTCGAATTTTTCACTCGGCGCCACCAACAGCAATGTCGCCCTGTTTGCCATGCTTGGAGTTTCGGCCAGTGGGATCGCCGGCCGCTATTTCTATGGCAAAATTCACAATGGCCTCTACGGCGCCCATTCCAATCTGCAGGATATCCTGCAGGAGGCGACTTCGCTTCTCAGCGTGATTGAAAGCGATGTGGGCGGCGCCGGCGGATCGATTTCAGGCACGCTAACCGAATTTGCCGCCAAGGCGCTGAAACCGCGGGTATCGTTGCTGGCCAATCTCGGCATCACCATCTGGCTGACTCTCGCGGTGCGTTTCATCCGTCCACGCATCATGTCGGCGGTGCGCACCGCCATCAATACCAATGCATTTCCGCAGCATTGGAGCGGCAAGGAAAAGCGCGATCACTACAGGGCCGCCAAACTCCATGTCACAAGTTATTTCGCAGCGGTCGTCAAGGCGGCCGAGCTATCCTTTTATGAGAGGTTGTTCGCGCTTTGGCATGTGCTACATGTGCCGCTCTACTGTCTGCTCATTCTCACCGGAATCACGCACGTCATTTCCGTCCACCTCTATTAGGGCATATTGTAAAATATGCGGCCTTGCAGTTTCATCACTTTGCTCATCGTGGTGCTGATAACTGCCGGCGCATATTCGGCCGGCGCCCGGGCGGAAAACGCGATTGAACAATTCTTGACACCGGGCCCGGTTGTTACTGGGCATGCAAAATTCGAAACAAATTGCGATAGTTGCCACGAACCCTTTTCACGGGCGGCGCAGGATGGACTGTGCCTTGATTGCCACAAGCCGGTGAGGGCCGATATCGCTGCGAAAACCGGCTTTCATGGCAAGAGCCGGCTAATGACCGGAGTGGCCTGCAGTTCCTGTCACACCGACCACGAGGGCCGCGACGCCGACATCGAGGAAATCGACACCGCGGCCTTCGACCATTCGATTACCGACTTTCCGTTGAGCGGATCGCACCACGAGGTTGCCTGCGGCGGCTGTCACATCAAGGGCAAGCGCTGGGCGGAAGCCGCCACCACTTGTTTCGCGTGTCATGAGGCCGAGCAGCCACACCGCGGCAATCTCGGCAAGGAATGCCAGACATGCCACCGCGATACAGCCTGGAGGGACACCATCGCCTTCGATCATTCCAAGACGAAGTTCGCGCTTCGCGGCAAACATCAGAATGTGAGCTGTGCAGCCTGCCACCTTGGCGAAATCTACCGCGGCCTACCGGCAAGCTGCAACGATTGCCATGTCATCCAGGACATTCACCTAAGGCGTTTCGGCACGTCGTGCCAGGCCTGCCACAACGAGCAAAAGTGGAAGGATGCCAAATTCGATCACGATACGGCAACGCGCTTTCCGCTTAGGGGCCGGCATGCCAAGGCAACTTGCCAAGCCTGTCATGGTTCTTCGGTCTTGACCATGCTGCCGGTGGCTTGCGGCGATTGCCACGCCAAGCAGGACGTCCACAAAGCCCAGCTTGGAAACAAGTGCGGTGATTGCCATGGTGAAACCGCCTGGCGAAAGGATGTGGTGTTCGACCATGGCCTCACCCAGTTCCCGCTCGTGGGCTTGCATGCCGTGGTCGCATGTGAATCCTGTCACACCTCTGCCGCCTTCAAGGATGCTGGCGTTGCCTGCAAGGACTGCCATATTCGCGACGACACCCATGCCGGCCGCTTCACGCCGCGCTGCGAGTCGTGCCACTCCGCCGCCGGCTGGCAGCGGATTTCCTTCAACCACGACAGCCAGACAAAGTTTCGGTTGACGGGAAAACATGCGAAGACGGGCTGCTACAACTGTCACGTCCGCAAGAACGTTGCCGACGCCAGCCTGCCAACCGATTGCTTTAGCTGTCATGCCAAGCAGGACGTGCACCGCGGAAAATTCGGCCGCGATTGCGCCCGCTGCCACGACACCGTGACGTTCTCGCGGGCGTTCATACGGCAGTAGCAGCCAGGACAAGTTTACCTCTCGTTAGTGGAATAATTCTAGGCCTCAGGGCGTATGTCAGCGTTCTATCAGCCTGATTCGCCCAATATCCCGGTTGCGGCGGTTGTGAGTGTGTGGGTTCAAGATCAACGGCCGGTTTCATTGGATGTGGGGGCACGTGCCCGCATGGGAATGATCCGCCAGTCAAAGACGAGGGGAGTTGGCGAGCCCAGGCTTTGCCGATCTTGGAGTATTGCATCTGGCAGTCGCGCTCAGGACGATGCGAAACATCGCGATTTGGGTCGTGGTGCTGTTTTGCGCGCTTTCGCCGGTCCAAGCTGAGCAAGTCAACCGCGGCATCAAGGTCGATAGCAATTTCGACCACAGCGATACCAAATTCCCGCTTGAGGGAGCCCATGCCGCCGTCCCCTGCGAAACCTGCCATGCCGGCGCCGTATTCAAGGGCGTGCCGACCGCCTGCCAGAGTTGCCACAACGGCGGCATGGCCGGCGGCAAATCGGCGGGCCATCCGAAGACGTCGCAAATCTGCGCCGATTGCCACACAGCCGTAAGATGGAGCCAGGTTCACGTCGACCACGGCGGCTTTATTGCCGGGTGTTTCACCTGTCACAACGGCAACAGTGCGACGGGCAAGCCGGCCAACCATATCAAGTCGCGCGATGAATGCTCGGAGTGTCATGCGGTATCGACCTGGCTGGTAGCGAATTTCGACCATTCAAAAGTGCAAGGCGCCTGCATGAGCTGTCATGACAGGCGCATCGCCACCGGCAAACCGTTCAATCACCCACCCTCCTCCAACAATTGCGGATCGTGTCATCGCACCACCGACTGGAAAGTCCGGGGCTTCGATCATACCGGAATAATCGGGGGCTGTTTCAGTTGTCATGATGGAAAATCAGCAACCGGGAAGCCTAATGATCACTTGCCGGCGACCAATGTTTGCGAGAGTTGCCATGTCACCACCACATGGACCCAGGTGCATTTCGACCATGCCGACGCAATCGGCACGTGCGTTTCGTGCCACAACGGCAACATCGCCACCGGCAAGCCGCCCGATCATTTGAAGACCACCGATGCCTGCGCGGCCTGTCATGTGACGGCGAGCTGGTTCGATGTCACATTCGACCACACGGCTGCGCTTGGCACTTGTTTTTCTTGCCACAACGGCGTTCTGGCGACCGGCAAGACGCCCGATCATCTGCCGACATCCAACCAGTGCGGCGATTGTCATGTCACCACAACCTGGAGCGATGTCCATTTCGATCACGGCGCCACCAAGGGCGGCTGCTTTGGCTGCCACAACGGAACGCTGGCGACCGGTAAGACGCCCGACCATCTGCCGACATCCAACCAGTGCGGAGACTGTCACGTCACCACAACCTGGAGCGATGTCAGTTTCGATCACAGCGCCACCAAGGGCGGCTGCTTTGGCTGCCACAATGGAACGCTGGCGACCGGCAAGACGCCCGATCACGTGCCCTCATCCAACAAATGTGACGACTGCCATGTCACGACCGTGTGGACAACCACGCAGTTCGATCACACGGCGGCCAAGGGTTCCTGCGCATCCTGTCATGACAATGTAAAATTCACCGGCAAACCACCCGATCACTTCGTGACCACGCACCAGTGCGATGACTGCCACCGCACCACTGCCTGGCAACCGGTGACCTACACCCATACCGGTCCGGGTTTTGTCAACCACGGCCGCACCATTGAGTGCGTCAGTTGTCATACGAGCAATAATCAACGAGTGGTGTGGAGCTTCCCGGCTTTCCGGCCGGATTGCGCGGCCTGCCACGCCGGAGACTTCCTCCCCGGACCCCATGTGAAATTCGATTCACCCACCACCGCCTTTTACAAGGCCAGTGAATTGCGCGACTGTGCGGGAGCCTGCCACGTCTACACCAATTCAACCCTGACAACGATCAAGGAGACGCGCAACCGCGAACACAAAGCAAACCGAGGTAGCTGGTGAAGCCGCCGCGTGCCGCAGTTCACCCGGCAAATTTGCTTGCTGCTTGCTGCTTTTTCGGGCTTGGCGCGACAAACCCCGCGTTTGCCCAAAATACCCTCGACCGGCTGCTGTCGCAAGTCGAGATCAAAGCGGCGGGCCAATGCAGCAGTATCGACATTTCGCTGAACCGCCCCGCTACTTATGCCGGGCGGTTTCCCAAAGATAGTGGCAGCGAACTCACGATCAGGCTCGATATTCCCGGCGCCAACCAGACTCCGGATGGGGCGGCGCCGGAAATGGAATCGGCAAGCGTCAAACCCGGAAATTCCGCGGGGCTCGTATCGGTCAGCTACGATCCCTCGGGGGCAGGCCCCGTCATCCTGCTTACATTCGCCCACGACGTACATTTTGAAGTCGCCCACGATTCGGACTCACGCCACATCGCGGTGACGGTGGCCGGCACAAGCACCATCTCGCAATGTCTCAGCGCTGATGAAACCGCCAAGACCGATTTCGCCAGCAGCGCCCCGCAAGTCCTTGCACAGGGCAAGAAGGCCATGACTGCGAAGGATTACGACCGGGCGGCGGCCCTGTTCACCAAGGCAACAGGCCAGGGGGATCCCGCCAGCCGGCGCGAGGCCCAGGAATTGCTTGGCGTGGCGCACGAGAGCGCCGGCCAGCTGGCGCATGCCAAGGCCGAATATCAGACCTACCTCAAACTCCACCCACAAGGCGCCGATGCCGCCCGCGTTAGCCAACGGCTCGACGGCGTGCTCGCCGCCATCGACGCGGATGCCAATCGGCAGTTCGCCGAGAGCAAAGGCGGCCAGCCAACGTCGGCGCTGGAGAGCAAGACCGACCTCCCCGACCGGGATCTCCTCAGCGGTGCGTCGGCCGCTATCAATGCCAACCATAAGCCCGCGGGGCCGGAAGCGCAGAAGACCGATGGCTGGAGCTGGGAGACCAGCGGCAGCGCCGGGCAATTCTACTACCGCGATGACGGGTTCACCGGCCTGCGCCACGGCACATACGACACGCATGAAGTCTATCAAAACGAACTGGTGTCCTCGGCCGACATCACAATACATGGCGAGAACGAACGCTCGGAAATGAAAGTCCGGATCTCCGGCTATGAGGAAAACGGCTTCGGATCGAGCGGCGGCGGCGACCGCACCAGCATCGCCACCGCCTATGCCGACATGCGCGACAAGCTCACCAGGCTCCAGGCCCGGCTTGGCCGGCAAAGCCGCAGCGGCGGTGGAGTGTTCGGCCGCTTCGATGGCGGGCTGTTCGGCTTTGAAGTCGATGACACATACCTGCTGCAGGCGGTGGTGGGTTCGCCCGTCTACTACAAGTCGGTCGAGCCGTTCGCCGATGGCCGCTATTTCTATGGCGCCAGCCTCGACATGAAGCTGGCGGGCAACAGCGTTTCGGGAAGCGTGTACGCGATCGAACAGGATGTCAAATCGCTGATCGACCGCCGCGCCCTGGGCGCCGAACTGCGCTATGCCAAGGGCGATGTCACCGGCTACTCGGCCCTCGACTATGACATCTACTACAACGAGATCAACGCCGCCTATGTCTCCGGCTCATGGGCCGCAACGCCCAGACTATCCGTCTACGGAACGCTCGACTACCGCCATGTGCCCTTCCTGCTGACGTCGAACGCACTGATGGGCCAGCAGGTCGACACGCTTGCCTCGCTGGTTGATCTTTTCGGCCTCGATGAAACCGAGGCGCTCGCAGTCGACCGGACCGCATCGGCTACGACGGCATCGGCGGGCGCATCCTACGAACTCTCCGAAGCCTGGCAAGTGGCGCTCGATGCAAGCATCGCCAACTACACCGGAACACCCGCCTCGGGCGGGGTCGATGCCATTCCCGATCCCGGCATGGAATACTATTTTTCGGCGCAACTCAACGGCAACGGCATTTTGACCGAAAACGACTATGTGGGACTCGGGCTACGGTTCCTCGACAATGAGAGCTACCGGACCTACATCGCCGATCTCAGCTTGCGCTATCCGATCAACGACGACCTGCGCATCAATCCGCGCGTGCTGATGGCCTACCGGGATGGAAGTCCGGACTACCGGCAGATGATGATCTTGCCGTCAATCGGCCTGAAATACGCCGTCTCGGATCACTGGAGTCTGGAAACCGAGATTGGTTTCCGCTGGGAAGACAATACCATCGGCGCCAGCCACAACCGCAACGGCGAGCTGCTGTTCACGGCGGGATACCGTTACGAATTCTAAGGCGTATCCTTGTCGGCGAAGTGAATGGCCTGAGCCAGTGGCGGAGACGGAGTCCGCCAAACTATTGTTTTCAGCCGTTCGGCATTGTTCGCCTGTGTCTCATAAAGTGTTTGTTATATAGACCTTTCTTTTCGCTAGTGGTTTCCCATGTTCATAGACGTTTGCCACAATCCACCGTTTCTGGTAGGACACATGGTAGGACAGAAGGAGATTTCCAATGGCGCGTGCAACCGGACTCTTGAATGCTAGGAAAGTCGAAACCTTGACCAAACCGGGCCGCTATGCCGATGGCGGCAACCTCTACCTGGCCATTTCGCCGAACGGTGGCAGGCGCTGGACCTTCTTTTATCGCCTTGGCGGCAAGCGCACGGAAATGGGGCTTGGAGGTGCTGGAAAGGCCGGTGTGCCGCTCAAGGATGCCCGCAAGGCCGCAGATGCAGCACGGGCGCTTATCAGGTCGGGAATTGACCCTATTTCGGTCATGGGCAAGAACGCCCGCGAAAAGCGCGACCGCAGCATTCCCAGCTTCGGTGTCTTTGCCGATGAATACCTGGCCAGCCACCGCTCCAAGTTCCGCAATGGGAAGCACGTGGCGCAATGGGAAATGACCCTCACCACCTACTGCGAGGCCATCCGCTCAAAGCCGGTCAATGTCATCGATACGGAAGCCGTGCTCAAGGTGTTGCAGCCGATCTGGACCGAGATTCCGGAAACCGCCTCGCGGCTCCGAGGCCGGATTGAGAACATTCTGGATGCTGCCAAGGCCAAGGGCTTCCTGACTGGCGAGAACCCGGCGCGCTGGCGCGGCCATCTCAAAACCCTTCTCCCGGCCCGCCAGAGGCTCACACGCGGCCATCACGCGGCGCTGCCCTACGATGACCTCCCCGCCTTCATGGCGGACCTCAGGGCTCGGCATTCCACCGCCGCGCTGGCCATGGAGCTCGCCATCCTCACCGCCACCCGGTCCGGCGAAGTGCTGAATGCGCAATGGCGCGAATTTGACCTCGACAAAGCCATCTGGACCGTTCCCGCCATCCGCATGAAGGTCAATGGCGGAGACAGAATGTGCAGTGTGGCGGCGTGATAGTGTACCAGTCGGGTTAAGAGAAAGGGGCTGAGAAGCCCTGGTTTGCATGCTGTGTTGTTGAGCGCTGTAAGCTGCGAGTAGAGTAGCGCAGCGTGGTTTACAGCGCGTCGTCGATCTAGACCTCGGTTGTGGTGTCTCCCCTGGTTGATGATTGTTGGTCTGGGTTTGGAACCTGCTCTGAGCGCCGCCGGGAATTCTTGCTGGTTGAGAGGCGGAAGCTGTCGCCGTTCATCTCCAGGATGTGGACATGATGGGTGAGGCGATCGAGGAGCGCACCGGTGAGGCGTTCCGAACCGAATACGGAGGTCCATTCATCGAATGGCAGGTTGCTGGTGACCAGAGTGGCACCGCGTTCATAGCGCTGGCTGAACACTTAGAAGAGCAGCTCGGAACCGACAGCCGTGAACGGCACGTAGCCCAGTTCGTCGACGATCAGCAGCTTGACGGTGTTGAGATGCTTTTGCAGGGCCCGGAGGCGGCGCTCATCACGGGCTTCCATGAGTTCGTGCACGAGGGCGGCGGCCGTGGTGAAGGCGACGCTGTATCCCTTCTGGCAGGCGGCCAGTCCCAGGGCCAGGGCGATGTGAGTCTTGCCGGTGCCGGAGGCCGAAGCGCAATACAGTTCTGGCGCTTGTCGATCGATTCGCAGCGCGCTAGCTCCAGAACCAGTGCCTTGTTGAGCGAGGTCTGCGCGGCGAAGTCGAAGGTATCGAGGCTCTTGGTCTGGGGAAAGCGCGCCAGCTGGATGCGGCGCTCGACATTGCGCCGTTCGCGGTCGATGCGCTCGAGTTCGCACAGACGCAGCAGATAGCGGGGATGATCAGCGCGGTACTGGGCTGACTTCACTGCGACCTTGTCATACTAGCGCGCGAAGGTGGGAAGCTTCAGGACCTTGAGATGGTTGCCAAGCAGCACCTGGGGAGAGACAGTTGTCAGCGTCTGAGTGTCATGGGACATCGTCATGCCGATATCCTCTCTGGCGACGAGATCGAACATGGGCTGGCAATGAGCCCGAGGTAGGCGCGGGCGTCTGTTGTGCCAACTGTGGCGGCTGGCAGATAAGGATAGAATGTCAGATCAAGCCGGGCTGGCCGGTTCTCCAGGCGGGCCAGCAGCAGCATCTTCACCGCATCGAAGCTGATGGCGCTAAGCCGGAGTGCGTCGGCGACGGCGTGCTCGACCTGATGCTGGTGGAAGTTCTCCAGCAATCGCAGCACCTGGATGAACTCGCGGCGTCCGGCATTGCCCATGCGGGCTTCCATCAGCCGCCGCAGGCGATGGATGCAATCGGCGAGCTGCCAGCTGTCCAGGGGTGCTGCCTGATCAAGCGCCCGGCTCTTGTGCTCGAGCAAGGCCAGATAATGCAGAGGATTGCTGACAAAGTCGGCCGTTTCATAGCTGCGGACATGCACCGCAATGGTCTCGCTGCGACAGGCGATCTCGACCCGTTCGACATAACCCTTAACCAGCACCTCCTGATGGCCGTAACGCGTCGGCACCGAATAATCGTTGTTGCGGTAGCGCACCAGCGATAGCGATGAGACACGGGTGGCGACCTTGTGGCAGGCATCATAGGGCGCTGGCGGCAGCGGCATGAACGCTGCCCGGTCCGCCTGCAGGCGCTCGCCAATGGTGATCGTGTGGCCGCGAAGGATCGCCTGGCGCCGTTTGCCGCAGGCATCACGGAACCGGGCGTTGAGGGCCTCAAAACTATGAGCGACAGGCAAAGGCGTCATGAAGTTGCGGCGGGTGTAACCAACCAGTCCCTCCACCTTGCCCTTGTCATTACCCTTGCCAGGCCGGCCGAACAGGTCGTCGAACAGGTAATGGCTCTGCAGTTCGGCGAACATCTGCGAGCGCAGACGCTGTCCGCCCTTGACGATTTTGGCCACCGCCAGCCGGGTGTTGTCGTACAGGATCGATTGCGGCACGCCGCCGAAAAAATCGAATGCCGCCACATGGCCATCACAGAAGGCTTCCGCTGTCTCGGCCGGATAGGCCTTGACGAAGCAGCCATCCGAGTGCGGCAGATCCATGCAAAAGTAATGGAACCGTACCTTCTTGCCCGCAATGTAGCCATCGGCTTCGCCAAAGTCCGCCTGGGCATGCCCCGGACGATGGCTCAACGGCACGAACATCTCGCGGCTGCGCAGCGCCTGCTCGGCGACATACTCCCGCACAATCGTATAGCCGCCGGAAAACCCCCGTTCATCGCGCAGCCGCTCGAATATCCGGTGCGCTGTGTGGCGCTGCTTCTTGTGGACGCTGCGATCTCTCTCCAAAACGCCGTCGATCCAAGCCATGTGTGGACCCAGCTTCTTCGAGACAGGCCGCTCGCGCCGCCGGTAACCAGGCGGAATCGAAAACTGCAGCATCTTGGCAATCGTGTTGCGGTGAATGCCGAACCGCCGCGCCGCCGCGCGCCGGCTCAGTCCGTCAACCATCACCGCACGTCTGATCTTGGCATAGAGTTCCACTGTAAACATCCTTCCAGCCTCTCAATGCCAGTCAATGACATCGAGATGGCCTAGCAGGACCGGTACACTTTTGCGCCGCCTTCCAGGCGGAGCTTCACAGCCGGTTCTGGCGGAGACGGAGGGATTCGAACCCTCGATACGCTGTAACACGTATGACGATTTAGCAAACCGTTGCCTTCAGCCACTCGGCCACGTCTCCGGTGCTGCGGCTTTTGCCCCGATTTGGACGATCTTGCAAGCCTGCGGAGGCCTACTACTTTGAACGATTCTAAATCCGACTAATTTACTCGGCTTCTATTGACATGGCACAAAAGCTCGATCATAGGTTCGGAAAGTCAGCATTGATCGAGGTTCTTCATGTATATCACCCGCCGTGCATTTTTGACCTCCGCCGCTGCCGCTGGATTTCTCGCTGCCTCGCAACCGGCCCAGGCCGAAGAGGTCGTTAATGTTTATTCCTATCGACAGCCGGCGCTGATCGATCCGTTGTTCGCGCTTTTCACCAAGGCCACCGGCATCGAGGTGAGAACGGTGTTCGCGGAGAACGGTTTGATCGAACGTCTGGCGCAGGAAGGCCGCAACAGTCCGGCCGATCTCCTGCTCAGCGCCGATGTCGGCCGTCTGGCCGAGGCTGCCAATCGCAATCTTGCCCAGCCGGTCGATTCGGCTTCGATCCGCGAGCATGTGCCGGCCAATTTGCGCGACACCGGCAATTTGTGGTTTGGCCTCACCATGCGGGCGCGGGTGGTTTACGCCGCCAAGGACCGGATGAGCCAGGAGTCGATCAGCTACGAAGAACTCGCCGACCCGAAATTGAAGGGCAAAATTTGCATCCGCCCAGGCAATCATCCCTACAATCTCGGTCTCATCGCCGCGATGATCGCCCACAAGGGCGAAACAGCAACGCGCGATTGGCTGATGGGTCTCAAAGCCAATCTGGCGGTTACCCCCAATGGCAATGACCGGGCGCAGGCCAAGAGCGTCTTTGCCGGCGAATGCGACCTCGCCGTCGTCAACACCTATTATATGGGCGTAATGCTGACCAATGAGCAGGAGCCCGAACAAAAGGAATGGGCGAAATCATTGCGCATGATCTTTCCCTCCTCGGCGGATTTTGGAACCCATGTGAATATTTCCGGGATGCTGATGGTGAAGAACGCACCCCATCGCGATAATGCCCTGAAGTTGATGGAATTCCTGGCCGGCGACGAGGCCCAGCGCCTCTATGCCGATGGCAATTTCGAATATCCGGTCAATCCTGCCGTTGCGCCTTCGGAAATCGTCAAGTCGTGGGGGCAGTTCACGCCGGACGCTCTGCCGGTGGCGGAGATCGCTAAACACGAAGCCGCCGCCGCAAGGCTGGTCGACGAGGTCCAGTTCAACGATTAGTGATTGGGTTCAATGGTTAACCGATTCTTGATGCGTTGGGCGTCAACTGGGGGTATAAAGGTGGAATTGGGAGTATTCACATGCGTCTTGCCGCCGTCTTCGCAGTGGTCTGTGCCCTCTGGCCCGCACAAGCCTTGGCCTATGAAAATTTCATCCCGCTCGGGCACAATTACTCGCCGGACGATCCCACGCTCCCCACCCTCAACAGCGATCAGGACAGGCTCAACGCCCAGGTCGATATATTCGAGGCGGAAATTTACACCAAGCAGCGCCGGGCCAAAGCATTCCAGAGCCACCTCGATCAGTTCTATTACAACCAGGAACTCTCGGGCGGCAGCACCTTCATAGACTACTGACGTGCCAAACTAGTGTAGCGTCAGCCAGGCGCGCGCTTGGCGCTGAGCTTCGTGGATTTGCGACGGGCTCATTTCGCGCGACAGTTCACTGCGATAGGTCTTCGCCTCTTCACTGCCCTTGAGGGCGGCAAGGTTGAACCATTTGTGCGCCGCCACATAGTCCTGGCCGACATCGCGGCCGATGCAGTACATCATGCCAAGTTCAAACAGATTGTCGGCGGTAGCGGCGTTCGGCGAAACTTCCGCCGGTGCTTGCTGTGGAATTCCTAGCTGTGCCATGTCTCGTCCCTGTCCTTGCCTAACCCACCAACGGCTTCGTTTTTCTGCCGGAGTCCGCTGGACGTTCATTCGTTTGCCGATCGAACGTGACTGCATATTCGCCAAGGGATTGAAACAGGCGGTTAAGCGGTAGGCTTAAGCCGGCCTAAAAATTGGCCGGAGAACTTTACTGATGCTCCGGTAAAAGCATAACCCAAACAATTGCTTAGCTCAATCGAAGCGAAGAGTTCACGGTGGGCGATTCATTGCCCATTCACCAGATCCGCGAATGGCGGGCCAAACGCTTCAGCCGGCCGGCACGGCAAGCTTCATGGTGATGGGATAGTGGTCGGAACCGGAGGGCCGGCCGATACGTTCATCTTCGAGCACGCGAATTCCGGGCGAGGCAAAGATGTGGTCGATGGCGACCTGCGGCAGGTCGAAGCGCGACGGCCAAGTGGGTAACATGGTCAGGCGCACCAGGCCGGTCTGGTCGGCGATCGCCGAGGTTATGCGGGAGAAAGGCGTTGCGTTGAAATCGCCCATCATCAGCCTTCTGCCCGGTATCGTTTCGATGAGTTTGGTCAGCGCCTGAATCTGGCGGAACTGGGCGCGCGAGTGGGGAAAGCGGATGGTGTGAACGCCGATCACCGTGAGGTTGCCGTATTCGGGTCCGAGGGTCGCGGTAATCACTGGCGGTCCTTCCCAGCCGACCCGCGCGTTGGATTTGACGATCGGAATCTTCGACAGAATTGCGAGGTGGCAATAAACCTTGCTGAGGCATTCGGCGTGATAGGGATAGCGCGATTGAAGTTTGGCAAGGAGGGCCCGCTTGTTGGGACCCCATTCGATGAGGGTCATGACATCGGGGTCGAGGCGCTCGATTTCGGCCTGGACCGCGTCGACATCCCGGTTGTCGTACCAGGTATTGAAACTGGCAACGGTGAGCGGGCGTTCGCCAGTCTTCAGTTCACTGATGATATTTGGCGCCGAACTGGCGACATGGGACCAGGCGCCGATCGCCAGATGGCCGGCGACGATGATCAAAAAGGCCACCAGGAGTTTGGCGCGGGGCACCAGCAGACCGGCGAGAAATCCTACCGCTACAACGGCGAACTGCAGGGTGAACTGCGAAAACACATCGAACGCAACCCACAGGTGGCCGAGGCGCGATCCGATCAGACCGGCAATCGCCAGCAGCAATCCCAATTGGCACTCGGCCCGGCCGAACCACCGGCGCTTCTTGGGCGCGGGTTCAATCTCGTCAGCAGTTTTTGAAAGGGAGTTCTGCAATTGGGTTCGCGCGCGCTCTGTTGCCTAGATCAATCTGCTTTCCATCGGCAGAATCTGCTCCGGTGTACCAAAACCCGGTAAAGCCTCAATGCGCTTCTTCCAGGCCAGTACGTGCGGGTAGTGCGAAATGTCGACATTGGCTTCGGCGGTATAGCGGGTTACGGCATAAATGCTGACATCGGCGATGGTCGCTTTCTTGCCGACAATCCAATCGGATTTCGCCAATTCATGGTCAAGCACCGCCAGCGCCGCCTTGGCTTCGGTGTCATACATCACCCTGACCTCGTCGCCGAACTGGCGGAATCCGCGGGCCCTGGCCCTGAGGCGGAAAACCGGAAGCGCCAGCCTGTCCCAATTCCAGAACAGCCATTCATTGACGCGCTGTTTCTCCAGCGTGGTCTTGCCGTCGAATTTCTTCAGGGCGGCGGCAACGTGCATGAGAATCGCTGCTGACTGGACCAGAAACATCTGGCCGTCGCGCAATGTCGGCACCTGGCCGTAGCGGTTCTTCACCAGATAATCGGGCTGCTTGTGCTGGCCCTCGCGCAAGTTGACATGGATATAGGAAAATGGATGGCGGCACAGGGATAGCATCAACCCCACGGTATAGGTGGGACCAGACGTCATGTTGCCATGCAAGGTGAAGCGCTGCTTGTCGCCGGTTGCCGCAGATGGTGCCTTCTTCGCTGCCGCCGGCTTTCTTGCCGCTGGTTTGGCGGCCTTCCTTGGCACAGCCTTCTTCGCAGCCTTCTTGGCTGTCTTCGCCATAGTCAAAACTCCTCCCACCCCGAAACGAAACTCAGGGTACGGATTATAGCGGAGATTCTCGGGAAACGGAAATTTAAACTAAATAGTTGTACCTATTAGTTAATTCCGAGCTTCTTTGACAGCATATCGCTGACCGCGGCCGGATTGGCCTTGCCGCCGGTCGATTTCATGACCTGGCCAACAAACCAGCCCAGCATTGAAGGTTTGGCTTTAACCTGCTCAACTTTTTCGGGGTTGGCGGCAATGATCTCATCCACCGCTTTTTCGATGGCGCTAGTATCGGTGACCTGCTTCAGGCCGCGTTTTTCGACGATTTCGGCGGGCGAACCGCCTTCCGACCAGACGATTTCGAAGACGTCCTTGGCGATCTTTCCGGAAATCACCTGGGACTGGATGAGGTCGATAATCTCGCCCAACTGGGAAGCGGAAACTGGAGTAGTTTCAATGGTTTTGCCTTCCTTGTTCAACCTCCCAAAGAGCTCGTTGATCACCCAGTTGGCGGCCATCTTGCCGTCGCGGCCGCGGGCTACCGATTCGAAAAAACTGGCCGATGCGCGCTCGGCCGACAGCACGCTGGCGTCATAATTGGAAAGTCCATAGTCGCGGATGAAGCGGGCAATCTTGTCGTCTGGGAGTTCCGGAAGGCTGTCCTTGATGGCGGCAATCCAGTCAACGTCCAGTTCGAGCGGCAGCAAATCGGGGTCCGGGAAGTAGCGGTAGTCATGGGCTTCTTCCTTGGAGCGCATGGAGCGGGTTTCGCCTTTCCTCGCGTCAAATAACCGTGTTTCCTGATCGATTGAGCCTCCGTCCTCGAGGATGCCGATCTGGCGGCGGGCCTCGTATTCCACCGCCTGGCCCATGAAGCGGATGGAATTGACGTTCTTGATCTCGCAGCGCGTGCCGAAGGCAGCGCCCGGCCGCCTGACCGAGACATTGATATCGGCGCGCAGCGAGCCCTGCTCCATGTTGCCGTCGCAGGTGCCGAGGTAGCGCATGATCTGGCGGAGCTTGGTGACATAGGCCTTGGCCTCGTCGGCCGAACGCATATCGGGCTTGGAGACGATTTCCATCAATGCGCAGCCGGAGCGGTTCAGGTCGACAAAGCTCATGCTGGGGTGCTGGTCATGGAGCGATTTTCCGGCGTCCTGCTCGAGATGCAGGCGCTCGACGCCCACTTCGACCGTGCGGCCGCCGTCGAGGTCCACATGCACCACGCCCTCGCCTACCACTGGCTGCTTGTACTGGGAAATCTGATAGCCCTGAGGCAGGTCGGGATAGAAATAATTCTTGCGGTCAAAAACCGAGCGTTTGTTGATTATGGCCTTGAGGCCGAGGCCGGTGCGCACGGCCTGCTCGACGCAGAACTCGTTGATCACCGGCAGCATGCCGGGCATGGCCGCATCGACCAACGAAACGTGGTCATTGGGATCGCCGCCGAATTCGGCCGAGGCGCCGGAAAACAGTTTTGCCTTGGAAAGGACCTGAGCATGGACTTCGAGACCGATGATAATTTCCCAATCACCGGTGGCGCCTTTCACCCAGTCATTCTTGTCGGCCACGCGTTTTTCGGAAGTCAGCATGTCTAGTACCTCAGCAGCGCGGCCTTGGTAATCGCTTGTCTCGATCGGTTCAAGGCCCGGCTTTGCGGATCTCCTGGGTGATGGCACGGGCGAGCCAGAGGAAGCCGAGCAGCATCAGAAACAGCACCACGAGGAAACCGGTATGCCCACGGTTGGGGTCGCTGTGCTGGACGTATTTCCAGCCTTCGATGGCGATGACCAATACAACGAAGCCGGCCGCGGCGAGGCTGCCTGCCCGCATGATCCGCAATAATAGGCCCGCCAATGGCGACATGTCTGGCACTTTCCCGCAGGATCGGCCCGTGCTACCCCGGCGCCTTCGCTCACAATGGCCCAGGACATGAAGAAATCCAAACCCGATCTTACCAAGCTATTGCCTGCAACCCAGCTCGTGGCGGGGGGGCGCGAATACAGCGAGCACGGGTTTGTCAATCCGGCGGTCTATCACGCCTCGACGGTGCTGTTTCCCGACGCCGACATTCTGCATGAGCGCAAGCAAAAATATGTCTATGGGCGCCGTGGAACGCCAACTTCGCGCAGCCTCGAAGATACGATTGCACTGCTTGAGGGCGGCCATGCCGCCAAGGTGTGCCCATCCGGCATGTCGGCCATTTCGACGACGCTTCTCGCCTTTCTCAAGACGGGCGATCACTTGTTGCTGACCGATTCGGTCTATCTTCCGTGCCGCCAGTTCTGCGACAGCTTGCTCAAGGGCCTTGGAGTGGAAACGACCTACTACGATCCGCTGATCGGCCCTGGCATTGCGCAACTGATCCGGCCCAACACAAGGGTAGTCTATTGCGAAAGCCCGGGATCGCAAACCATGGAAGTGCAGGACATCCCGGCGATCGCCGAGGCGGCGCACCAGCGCGGCTGCATTGTCATTACCGACAATACTTGGGGCGCCGGCCATTACTTCAAGGCGTTCGAGCATGGCTGCGATGTTTCGATCCAAGCCGCCACCAAATATCTTGTCGGCCACTCGGATGCGATGATGGGATCGGTGACGTGCAACAAGGAAACCTGGCCGCAACTCCGCGATGCCTATGAAAATCTCGGACAGTTTGCCGGGCCCGACGACATGTATCTCACCCTGCGCGGCATCCGAACTCTGGATGTGCGGCTTGAACGGCACATGAAGAATGCCACCCAAGTGGCGGAGTGGCTGCGCGGGCGGCCGGAGGTTGACACGGTTCTCTACCCCGCCCTCAGCAATGCGCCCGGCCACAACATCTGGAAGCGCGACTTCAAGGGCGCATCGGGCCTCTTCTCCTTCATTCTCAAGCCGGTTTCCGAAGAGGCGTGCAAAGCGTTCCTCAACGCGCTCAATCTTTTCGGCATGGGCTACAGCTGGGGCGGATTCGAAAGCCTGTGCGTGCCGTTCAAGCCGATTCGCACGGCGTCGCAGTGGACCACAGCGGGTGCATGTTTCAGACTTCACATCGGACTGGAGGCTCCGCAGGATCTGATCGACGATCTCGCCCAAGGTTTCAGTCAGATCAAGGCGCAAGCTTGAATTGCCGCAATCCTTCACCATGTGAGGGGCGATAGAGGGTTTGACGATGCGCGGACTTATTGGCACAATATTGGCTGTAGCGATTGCGGCGGGTCCAGCGTTCGCGCAGGAGCCCGATGATCCCGAGTTGATCTTCAAGAAGACAACGGTGTGGCGGATGCTGTCGCCGGATGCCAAGCTCGCGACCTATGCCATTGACGATCCCGGTGTGGAAGGCGTTGCCTGCCATTTCACCGTGCCGGAAATCGGGGGATGGTCGGGGTGGGCCGGATTTGCGGAAGAGCGTTCGGAAACTTCGCTTGCATGCCGGCAGGTTGGACCGGTGACCTTCAAGACAAAGTTCCAGCAGGGCGAAGATATTTACCTTCAGCGGCGCTCATTGTTTTTCAAGAAGATGCATATCGTGCGGGGCTGCGACCCCAAGCGCAATGTCCTGGTCTATCTCAGCTTCACCGACAAACTGATCGAAGGCAGCCCGCAGAACTCCACCTCGACGGTGCCGATCATGCCATGGGGCAGCCTGCCCGCTCCCAAGTGCGGCGATTTCATATTGCCCTAGGGCGGGCGTGTTAACCATACCGGTATTCCCACTTGTTGCACAACCGGGTGCACTCTAAGGTAGCACAGATGCGGCCGGCTAGATTAGAGTGGGACCCGCATCCGTGTGTTTTTCAAAAGCTGCTGCCGCAGCGGTTCTGTCGGCATTTTGGCTGTTGTTCGCAACTGCCGGCGAGGCTCAAGCCAACCTCAGGCCGCAGCTCAAATCGCTCCTCCACCAGATTTCCAAACACTATGGCAGGCGGGTCATCATCATCTCCGGCTGCCGTTCGAAGAGCCACAACCGGCGGGTGGGAGGCAGGCGGGGCTCCTATCATTTGCGCTGCATGGCGGCGGACATTCGCGTGGCCGGAGTTAGTAAAGCTGCACTGCTGCAGTACGCGCGCCGGATACATGACCGTGGAGGCATAGGAGCTTACTGCCACAAAGATTTCATTCACATAGACATTGGCCCGCGCCGCGAGTGGCGCTACGGCTGCGGCCGCCAGCATGGCAAATGGCATAAGCATAAACGCCGGTAGCTGGAGGCGTTGCATTGCCAAGAAGGCTAAGGCATGATCCTGGTTAGGGAACGAACGGGCATATGACGGCGACGCTGGAAAAGAAGTCCAATGGCTGGGTGGATGGGCTATTGGGGCCCTTGATGTCGGCTGCAATCGTCCTCGGCATCATCGGGTTGCCGCTGGTTTTGTGGCTTGACCTCGACGCCCTAACACAGAAGACCCTGCATGATCGCGCCGGCGAGACCAGCCGGATCATCGACATCATGCGCGGCTATTACGCCAGCGATGTCGTCGGCCGCATACTGCATGCCGAGAACAAGGTCACGGCCAGCAACAATTACAAGAATATCAATGGCGCGGTGCCCATTCCGGCGACGCTGTCGATCGAACTCGGCAATCGCATCAGCGCCGACGACGGCACCGTAAAGTACCGGTTTGTTTCCGAACTGCCATTCAAAGGCAGGGAAGAGACGGTGCTCGACGATTTTGAGAACAGCGCAATTCAAGCGCTTCGCGCCGATCCCAAGGCGAACATCAGTATGATCAGCGGATCCGTTTTTGACCGCCAGCTGCGTGTCGCCACTCCCGTCCTGATGGGACAGGTTTGCGTCAGCTGCCACAACTCGCATCCCGACAGTCCCAAGACCGATTGGAAGGTGGGTGACGTCCGGGGCATTCAGGAGCTCTCGATTTCACAACCGATTGAAGCGAACATTTTCGCCTTCAAGTTCCTGCTGAGTTACATGGCACTGGCGGCGCTCACCGGTGCTGCCTTGCTTTGGCTGCAACGGCGGCAGTCGGCGCTGATCAGCGCGATGAACGGGGAGCTCACGGAAGCCAACAACTTCCTGGCCAGCATCTCGATCAAGATCGCGAAGTACATCTCGCCGCAGATCTACCAAAGCATCTTCAGCGGCCAGCGCGATGTCACCATCGCCACCGAACGCAAAAAACTGACGATTTTCTTTTCCGACATCAAGGACTTTACCGCAACCGCCGAACGGCTGCAGCCGGAGGACCTGACCGCGCTGCTCAATGAGTACCTGACCAACATGGCAGCCATTGCGCTTGAGCATGGCGGCACGGTCGACAAGTTCATCGGCGACGCCATGCTGGTGTTCTTCGGCGACCCGGAGACCAAGGGAGTGCGGGAAGACGCGCGCGCCTGTCTGAGAATGGCTGTTGCGATGAAGGACCGTCTCGATCAACTGAACATGGCATGGCGGCGAAAGGGCATTGAAAATCCGTTTCAGGCCCGCATGGGCATCAACACAGGCTACTGCAATGTCGGAAATTTCGGCAGCGACGACCGGATGGAATATACGATCATTGGGGCGGAAGCCAACTTCGCGGCGCGGCTGCAAGCGATCGCGATGCCCGGCGAGATCGTGTTGAGTTATGAGAGCTATGAACTGGTCCGGGATCTGGTGAGCGCCCGCCCCAAGCCGCCGATCACCATGAAAGGCATCAGCCGCAAGGTCATTCCTTACGTCGTCAACGACTTCCTTGACGACGAGAAGCAGCGCAAGAAGGTGATCAACGAACGCGGTGTTGGCCTAGACCTGTTTCTCGATGTCGACGCGTTGGATGCAAGTGCGGCCAAGTTCGCACGCCAGCGGCTGAAGTCGGCGCTGCTCGCCCTTGAACGCCACAAGCCCCATACCGCTTAGGCGCGCAAGGTCTCCGCGATCCCTAGTTGACGGTGGCGCAAATGGCGGATGCTGTCATCTTCAATGCGCCCTTGGCGCCGGCGTTGCGGTCGATCACCACTGTCCACTGGGTGGCGGATGAGGCGAAAGACGAGCGGATGTGGGCATTGGACGATACGTCGGCGCCGCCACCGATGACGGATTTTCCGGCGGCGCAGGTGGCAACGGCGCTGAGGCTTGCGGCGGTGCCGGAGCTGTTCTTGATGATCGGCACATTCTGCAAACCGCTCAAACCGGGTGAGCCGGTGTCGCCCTTGGCGCCCTTGACGCCTTGGGGACCGACATCGCCTTGAGGACCTTGCGGACCGGCCGATCCGGTAGCGCCCTGCGGGCCGGCAGCGCCTTGCGATCCTGCTGGACCCACGGCGCCGCGAGCGCCAATGGAAACGGTTTTTTCCCAATACTTCTTGGCATCGAGACCCGGCGTCGAACCAACCGTTGAAGCGGCAACGGCTTTCTTGGCACGCCATAGCGAGCCTTTGTAGGTCACAACATCATCGCGTTTGAACGCCGTGGTTGCCTTCCATAGGCCCCGTGGCGTCACACCACGGAGGCCGCAATTGGCGATGACGGCGGAGACTTGCGGATCGGTGGGGAAGGAATTGGTCCGCAGATCGACGACGCAGTCGTCGGGATGGTAGTTGCTGACCGAAAAGCTAAATGCGCCTGCCGTGATCGAGACCGGGAACTTGCCGTCCAGCGTAATGGTCGCACCAAGGGTTGACGTGCCGCTCACCTGCAATTTGCCGGCGGTGATGGTGGCGGTGTTCGCGGTAATGGCGGCCATTGCCGTAGCCGTCATGAAGGTTGCGGCGGCGGCATGGGCAATGAACTGCAGAGTATTGCGGCGGCTTGACATCTGGTTAACTTCCTTCAGTGCATGGCCGGGCCGGCGAATGGCCCGGCGCGCGCGGGGTTTGCAAGCGACAATGATCGCGCTCAGCAAAAGAGTGATTAAGGTTGATGCGGGTTGCCGGGAATTTTGAAAACTGGTGAAGCCCGGATGTAAAGCGATGGTTTGGAAAGGTTAAAGGCAGCTTCTAAAATGCCGGTTGTTTGCAGTGGCGTTAGAGCTGCCCTGAGATTATACAGCAGCGCGAAGTTAAAGGTGAAATTGCATGACTGGCAGCACTTGGCGGCAATCGGTGTACCATCGCAAGTGGTTGCTTGGCCAGGCTGACCGGCTCTTCGACTTCTTTCAGTTCCGCTCCTGCAACCCCAAGGGCGGTTTTTTCGATCTCGACGATAGCGGCAATCCCAATGGAACGGTCCGCCAGCTTCATGCCACCACGCGAATGGTGCATTGCTTTGCCATCGGCCATCTGCTCGGCCGCCCCGGCGCCGACAGCATCGTCGACCACGGCATGCGCTATCTCTGGCAGCATCACCGCGACCAGCGCCATGGCGGCTATGTCTGGTCGCTTGACGATGATACGCTGCACGACAGTTCGAAGCAGGCTTATGGGCATGCCTTTGTTCTCCTTGCTGCTTCGAGCGCCAAGTGCGCGGGCCATCCGTTGGCTGACGCCATGCTCGCCGACATCACGGATGTCATCGAGACGCGCTTCTGGGAAGACGCGCACGGCGCGGTTTCCGAGGAATATGCCCAGGACTGGTCGCCGATCTCCAAATATCGCGGCCAGAACTCGAACATGCATTTGACCGAAGCCCTGATGGCGGCATTCGAAGCCACCGGCCAGGACCACTATCTGCGCAAGGCCGAGCGCATCGCCAGTCTGATCATCCAGCGCCACGCGGCAAATCTCGGCTACCGGGTCTGCGAGCACTTCGATGAGGATTGGAACTCGGACCGCGGCTATCGCGGATCGGACATCTTCCGGCCGGCGGGAACGACACCGGGCCACTGGCTCGAATGGTCCAGGTTGCTGTTGCAGTTGTGGGAAGTGGGCGGGCGAAAACTCGCCTGGCTGCCCGATGCTTCGGCAAAACTCTTCCGCAACTCGATCGAGCTTGGATGGGACAAGCAGCGGGGTGGATTCTTTTATACTCTGGATTGGGACAACAAGCCGGCACTCCCTCAAAAACTGTGGTGGCCCGCCGCCGAGGGACTGGGGGCTGCCCATTACCTCGCCGCGCATGACGGCGATCCCTATTATGAAGAGTGGTATCGCCGCATCTGGAGTTTCTGTAATAACCACTTCATCGACCACGTCCGTGGTGGCTGGCATCCCGAACTGGGCGAAGATCTCGCCCCGACGCATGGCTTCTTCACCGGCAAACCGGACATTTACCACGCCCTCCAAGCCTGCCTTATTCCACTCTATCCAGCCACCGGCAGCCTGACCCGTGTCATCGCCGCGGGATCATGACCCGATTGTCAACTGCGGATGATCTTGAGAGGCCGCCAAACTGGCCACGCCCACCAGCCCGGCATTGTCGCCGAGTTCGGCCGCTACAATTTCGACATCACGAAACGGCGGCATGACGAGACGTTCGATCTGGGCGCGAATGCGCGGCGCCATGATATCCAGTGCATTCGAAACGCCGCCGCCGATGACGATGCGCTCGGGGCTGAAGAGATAATGGAGGCTTGCCAGGCCATAGCCGAGGATATCCGCCTCCTCTGCCACCACGCCAGCGGCACGCGGATCGCCGTGTCGTGCTGCCTTGACTACCGCCTTGGCATCGGCATATCCGGTGGCGCGGGCAGCCGCGCTGAACGCGGTGCCCGATGCCAGGGCCTCGAAGCAGCCGGTTCCGCCACAGCTGCATTTGGGACCATCGCGTGCGATCATCATGTGCCCCACATGGCCCGCCATGCCGCGCCTACCACGCAACAGCCTGCCATCGGCAACGACTCCGCCGCCGATCCCAGTGCTGACCGTCACATAGACGAGGTGAGACAGGCCACGCCCGGCGCCATGTTTCCATTCGCCGAAGGCTGCCGCGATGCCATCGTTCTCGAGCACGACCGGCAATGCCAGCTCCTGGGCCAACACGCGCTTCAGAGGAAAGTTTGTCCAGCCCGGCAGGGTTGGAATGTCGATAATCGTGCCGCTATCGGAATCGAGCGGCCCCGGCGCGCACACGCCGGCCGCCACGATCATCCGGCGGTCATCGCCAATCACTTCGTTGGCGAGGCGCAGCATATCGGCGACAACGGCGGAAGGACCGCCCGCCACGGCGGTTGCAATCGCGGCGCGGCGCTTGACCTGGCCCTGGCCGTCAACCACGGCGGCCCGCAACTGGGTGCCGCCCAAGTCGAATGCCAGCGCCAGTGGCATGGTCATGCCGCCTTCTGAGCCTGAACCCATTTCATCCGGGCCGGCAAATCCTCAGCGCCGAAGGCTAGCGATCCCATGACAACGGTCTCGGCGCCTGCCTTGCGAAGCAGCGGCACGGTCATTTCGCGAATGCCGCCATCGGCTGCCAGAACGATGCGGCGGCCACCACTCTTGGCGGCAATGAGCGCGCGAGCCTGGCGCAACCGGACTTCGGCTTCGACGGCAAGGCCCTGACCCTTGACGCCGATCCTGGTGCCGAGCAGCGTCAGCATGTCCATTTGGGCGAGCAGCGGGGCCGCTTCGGCCACCGGGGTGTGCAATTGCAGAACGATCCCTGCCCTCAGTCCCGCCGCGCGGATCGCCGCAAGTGCGTCAAGTGCATTGGCATGCTCGGCGTGAACGCTGATGAGATCGGCCCCGGCTTCGGCAAATTGCTCGATCTGGCTCATGAGAATGGAGTCGGCCACCATCAGATGGACGTGGAACGGTTTGGCGGAAACGCGCCTGAGGCGGGCCACCAGATCGGGAAAAAACAGCATGGCAGGCGAGAAATGCCCGTCGGCTACGTCGATGTGGAAAATGTCGGTGAACGGCTCGACCCGCAACGTGTCAGCCGCAAGTGCACCGAGGTCGGCGGACCACAGCGACATTTCCGCCATCAGGCGGTTGGCGGGGAGATCTTCAAGCCAAGTGGCGGCAGGCCGAGGCGGAGGATTGGTCATATCCGGTATCCTTCTCGTTGGAGGAATTCGCCGATGGCGGCGCGGGCTTCGTGGGCATGGCGCGGGCGGTCACGGGCCTTTGGCGTGAGCTCGATAAATCGCGAACCGCCGATCATCGCGGCCAGGCTTTGCGCCAGCGTCAGCGGATGAACCAGATCGACGGCATTGCCGAGCACGAGAGTTGGTATTGCGATAGCGCGGACATCGTCCTCGCTGATGCCTGGCCCATCGGCTGCGATTGCCCTTAGCAGTTTTGCCCAAGCTGCGCGATCCGGCTTGTCGAAGAAATTCCGCAGCGATGCGAGGTTGTCCGGCGCCTCGGAGGCAAAGCGGCGCGCGGTGGCCGATGCTTCAAAGCCGTCGCGATCTCCGGTTTCGAGATAGCCGCAGAGTTCGGTGAAAACCTGCATGTTGGGCGGCGCTGCCCGCCAATCCCAGGCCGGGCGCACAAGCATCAATGCCGCGACGCGCTCAGGCGCTTTCACCGCGATGCGGAGTGCGATGGCGGCACCCATTGAAATGCCGCCGACGGCAAAACGCGCAACGCCGCGGGCATCGGCGAAGGCCAGCACATCATCGGCGAAAGCCGCAATGGAAAAATGCGCCGGGTTGCCTGCTTGCGATTGCCCCTGCCCGCGGCACTCGAGCGTGAGGCGGCGAAATCCCGTCGGCGGAAATATTTCGGCGACCTGGGCTTCATCGCCGCCGAGGCCATGCTGAAATAGCACGGGGTATCCAACGCCCGCGTCAAAGCCGCGAAGCGTTGCGCCACCCTGCACGATGGTATGCCAGTTCATGGGGCGACTACGGACTTGAGGAAGGCCGCGACCTCCGGCGCTTCGCTTTCATTCAGGCCATGGGTTACCAGTGGCCCATCGAAACCCGCGTATCTGAGGCAGCGGATAAAATGCTGGAAATCTATGACGCCCTTGCCCGCCGCCACGAACCTGGCCCTCGGCATCGCGGTCCTTGGCATGGGCCATGGCAATGCGGCCAGCGGACATATCGACGGCGCGCGCGACGATGTCGCGGCGCTCTTCTATCGCTCGCCACTTCGAACAGGTTGGCCGGGTCGAGCACGATCCGCAGGCGCTCCGACTTCATCTCGCCGATCAGCTTCAGCGCCAGTTGCGCCGAGCTCACCACATTGGCGAGTTCGGGCTCGATTCCCAGGTCAATGCCGTGACGTTCCGCAGTGGCCAAAGCCTGCTCCATTTCTACCTGCAGATCGCGCCAGGCCTCCGGGCTGCCATTGCCGGGGTGGTAGCGCCATTGATCCTCGGCATCGCGGGTGCCGGTGCACAGCGTCACCAAACCGGTTCCCATGGCGCGCGCGGCCGCGACGATCACGCCCAGGCGGCGCAATCCGCTTCGCCGCACCGCTACATCAGGGTGGATCATGTTGTAGGTGGCGGATACGGCGGAAATGGACACCCCCGCCGACGCCGGCTGCCCTGGCGATGGAGTCCTGCGTCACTGGCGGAGATTTCATCGGGCATCGGCGGCAGACCGAGGCACGCCATGTTGAACTGGGCAGCCTCATAACCCGCGGCACGAACGGCCTGCAGCACCGGCAGCGCGCCCTGCACAGAGAAGGTCTTGGCGAAGATGCCGATTTGCATCACAGCGGACCGCTGACGTCAGCCAGGCGCACCGGCTTGCCCGAGCGCACCGACTGGGCGATCGCCACCATGGCCCGCACCGAGGCGACGCCATCATCGATGCCAGCGCCGCGTAAAGGTGCGCCGTCGAGTATCGTGTCGGCGAAGCCTTCGAGCTGACGCCGATAGAAGTGGCCATCGGCGCCAAGGGGCCTGCGATAGGTTGCGTCCTTCTCGTGGAAGATCTCGACGTCGGAGGATTTGTAGTACCAGGGATTATAGGTCCTGGCGGTGATGCTGCCGTTCTCGCCATAGAGCGTCAGGCCCTCGTGCCAGTCCATGCGCACGGCGACGGTGAGATCGAGATGACCCATGCAGCCATTGGCGAAGGCCACATCGACGAACCACGAATAGGCGCCGAACTTTTCATTGAGGCGGGCATTCACCTCGACCAGATCGCCGCACAGGAAGCGCGCCGTATCGACCAGGTGACTGCCGTGGGCCAGCATGTAATAGCGGCGGAGATCGGCCTTTGGATTGTCCGACGGCTTCTTGGCCCTGGCGCTCTGAATGGGCAAGGGTTGCACGGCATCGGTCATCGTATAGCGGTGGGTGGAATCGCAGTACCAGGCCTTGAAGGCAAGCTGGGCGCCCATCTCGTCGCGAATGAAGTCGCGGGCAGCCTCGAGGCCCGGATCGAAGCGCTTCATGTGGCCGATCTGCAGCAGCTTGCCGGAGGATATCACCGCGGCTGCGAGGCTCTCCACCTCTTCGACGCCGATGCCGATGGGCTTTTCGCACAGCACATGCTTGCCCGCCGCCAGCGCTTTGAGCGAAGCCGGCACGTGGTAACTATCAGACGTGGCGATGATCACGGCATCGAGGCTTGGGTCGGCCAGCATCGCATCATAGTCATGATAGCGCTTGCCGGGCCGATAGGTGTCGCCCATCCGCCGCACCAGATCTTCGGCCACATCGCAGATTGCGTAAAGATCGGCGTTGCGCGCCTTCACCGCCGATTCGAAATGGGCGAACTGGGCAATCGGCCCGCAGCCCAAAATGCCGACGCGCAGGCGGCGGTCCTGTTTTTTCAACATCGCATGAAATCCCGTCGAAATTCTTTTTTGCGCTTGCACCCCGCCACGTCAAGTGGCGGACCATCAAAGCAGATTTATTGGTGCCGCACCCGTGGTATGATTTCAAATGTCCATCCTTACCGCCATCAAGATCAACCGGGCTCCCGTGCTGACACTCTGGGCTGCTGTAGTGGCCAAACGGCTGGGCTTCGACCGCAACGAGGCCCTGACCCTCGGCGGGGCCGTGGCAGGGCTCAGCGCGCAAGCCAAGGGCAAAAGGTTGGGCCTGTTCAAGCCATCAAGCGAACGCCTGAAGGAAGCGCGCGAGCAACAGGCTAGCAGTCTTGTGGTGGACTTCATGCACCGGGCTGTGCCCGTGGTGGTCACCGCTGATGGCATCCGGGCCACGGCCAAGGGTAAGCCGGTCAACCCCACTTCGGTCGAGAAATATCTGGCCGGTAAATTCGGCGAACACCTTGAGCCCGTCACGCGCGCCATGGCCGACCTGGCGAAGTCGTACAACCCCGCGCAGCTGGCCGACGTGGCGTTCAAGCTTTACGAGCAGTTCCGTCCGAAAGCGCCCGAGGGCGCCGAGGGCTGGGGTGCGGAGGGGGTTTTGGAGTTTTCATCCATCCAAAATGCCGGGCGTGGTCTTTGACGCCAATGCCATGCGTGACCTGGTAGCTGATGTCCTTCCGGCTCACCCTGTCACAATGCTGTTACAACTCGCAGTGACTTTCGATATGGGTGCGGCAGTGGCCCCGGCACGCCGCAATCAGGCGAGTTAGCCTGATGTTGCCGGGGCCATGTGTGCTTTCCTGACGAAAGAGCACAACATAGAGGTTGAGAAAACGGTTCGGAAAGCTGGGCGCACGCTGTTCGGCAAGGCGGTAAGGGATGCCAGAGAAACTGACCGAGGTTTATCAAACGTCCGCGATTCGCGGGGAAGCTCTCAGTCAGTCGGTACGCGGGTCTGGCCGGGCTTGCCTTCCTTCGTTTGCTGTAGGTCCAACACTTCACCCGCAATTGCCCGTAACTCCACTTCCCTCGACAGTGTTATGAGGTTGGCTTAGGCTCCTATGGCTGACGTCATTACGTCTTGTCATACGACGCAGAAGCCAACTCACGCCGTGAAGCCTCAGCAAACTTTAGAAGTCGCCGCAAGACCGAATGCATTTTTGTTTGAGCCAAAGTCCTCCGCAGTTGTTGTTGTCGACATGCAAAATGACTTTGGCGCGCCGGGCGGAATGTTCCACCTTGCGGGAATCGACATTTCATCAATCAGGGGCGTCATCGAGCCCACGGCGCGCGTGCTTGCGGCAGCACGGCGAGCAGGTGTTCCCGTAGTGTATCTTAAGATGGGTTTCCAGCCCGACCTGTCTGATGCCGGGAGTGTGGACGGACCCAACCGAAAAAAGCACCGGCTGCTGCACTTGGGCGAGTCGGTTACCGCGCCCGATGGCGGAATGGGCAGAATACTCATTCGAGACACATGGAACGTAAGCGTCCGGCGGTTTACGCGGCTCGGGCTTGGGATGGGTTGGCCGGACCAGTTCCATGGCAACAATTCGGCGACACGATTGATTTTGTGATCGGCGATGCGGGTGAGGACGTCGCGGAGATAGGCTTCCGGGATCGAGGCCGTTGAGCTTGGCGGTTTCGATGAGCGAGTAGATGGCGGCGGCGCGCTCGCCGCCCGCGTCCGATCCGGCGAAGAGATAGTTCTTGCGGCCAAGGGCGATGCCGCGGATCGAGCGCTCGGCGGCATTGTTGTCGATCTCGATGCGGCCGTCATGGGCGTAGCGGGTCAAGGCATCCCAGCGGTTCAAGCGCATAGCGCATGGCGGCGGCCAGATCGGATTTGCCCGAGAGTTTCGGCACTGTTGCTTCGAGCCACGCCTTGAGACCGGCGAGCAACGGCAGGGATTGCTGTTCGCGGCATCGTCGGCGCTCATCTGGCGGCTTTCCCCGGATGCCCACCTCGATGCCGTAAAGGGCACCGATGCGGTCGAGCGCTTCCTTGGCAATCGGCGATCCATTCGCGGCATGAACATCGAAGAACTTGCGCCTGACATGGGCCCAGCAGGCGGCTTCCATCACGTCGGCCTTCTCGAAGACGGCATTGAACCCGGCATAGCCATCGGCGTGGAGCACGCCCTTGAAGCTCTTCAGGTGATCGTGTGGGTGTTCGCCTTTGCGATCCGGAGAATAGAAGTAGGCCGCCGCCGGTGGCCGTTGTCCGCCATGGGGGCGCTCGTCGCGGACATAGGCCCACAGCCTACCGGTCTTGGTTTTGCCCAGGCCCGGCGCCAGGACCGGCACCGGCGTGTCATCGCCATGGATAACATCCGAAGCCATGACCTCCTTGCGCAGGGCCGCCACCAGGGGATCGAGCAGCGCCGCCGAGCGGCCCACCCAATCGGCGAGCGTCGAACGTTCAAGCTCCACACCTTCGCGGGCATAGATGCCGGATTGCCGGTAAAGCGGGAGGTGATCGGCGTATTTGGCCACCAGCACATGAGCGAGAAGGCCTGGTCCAGGCCTGCCGCGTTCGATGGGAAGTGACGGCATCGGCATCTGCACAATGGTTTCGCACACCCGGCAGGAGAGCTTGGGCCTGACATGGCGGATGACCTTGAACGAGGCTGGCACATATTCCAGCACTTCGGTCACATCCTCAGCCAATTTGCGCATCTGACCGCCACAGTTGGGGCAGGTGCAGGACGGCGCGTGCACTTCCTCCTCGCGTGGCAGATGCGGCGGCAGGGGACGGCGCGCCGGTTTCCCGATGAGAGCCTGCACGGCGGCCGGACGTTCGGCGGCCTGTCGAGCTTCGTCCTCGTGCAACTCGTCGAGTTCAAGCTCGAGCTGCTCGATCTCGCGGGCAATTTTCTCCGACGATTGACCGAACTGCAGCCGCTTCAGCTTGGCGATGCGGGCTTCCAGCTGGGCGATCTTCAGGCTCTTGGCCTTGACATCGGCCCTGAGACCCGCATTCTCGCCAGCGAGTGTGACGCACCAGCGCTTTAAGCGCATCGGTGTCTTCCGGCAAGTTTGCGAGATCGATCTCCATGGATCGAACTGTAGATGCAGCGGGACGTGATCCGCCCCTGTGCATTCTGCCGCGAGTCAACCTGCCACAAGCTATCCGGCAAGCTCCGGCCTGTAGGTCCGCAACGGTGCACGCCAGTCAATGCCTTCCAGGAGATAGCCCAGCTGCGCCGCCGTAATCGTCACCGCTTCGCCAACCGTCGCGGGCCAAATGAACCGGCCTCGTTCCAAGCGCTTGGCGAACAGACACATGCCCTGACCATCGTGCCAGATCAGCTTGATCAGATCGCCGCGCTTGCCGCGGAACACGAACAGCTGCCCATCATGGGGATCGCGCTTCAGCGTCTCCTGCACCAGCATGGCCAGACCGTCGAAGCCCTTGCGCATGTCCGTATGACCGGCGGCAAGCCACACCCGGACACCAGCGGGGACCGGGATCATCGTCCATCCAGAACCGCGAGCACTTGCTTGAGAATGTTGGCTTCCACAGGCCCGGATACACGCAACTTATGGCCACTGGTCAATTCGATCTCAATGGTGCCGCGGTCAGCGCCAGCGGCCGCTCCCGCATGTGGCAGAGCCGGTAAAGTCACTGGCAAGAATGCCGTCGCTGGCTTGCGCGCGCTCTTCTTGCCCCCAATACCCGCCTCGCGCCGCCAGCGGAACACAAGGCTTGCAGCAACCCCGTGCTTGCGTGCTACCGAAGAGACCGATGAAGCTTCCGTCTCCACCACGATCTGCTTCCTCTCCGCAGCCGTCCACTTCCGCCGTGTCTCAGCCACAACCGCGTAACGCTTCTCTTCGTCATATCCAGACATAGGCACCGCACAGGTCTTGAGCTTTGTGACCATCGTCACCAAGACATAGCTTCAATCCTATCCTCAAAACAAACAAGGCGGCCAAGGCCAGACGCTTACCATGGAACACAAATATCGTATCTGAACTTGCTCCGAGAGCACAAGACACGGTCCTCTACAAACATCGATACAGTGGCTTCTTCGAAACTGATCTCGACACGATTCTGAAGAGGGAGAAAATCAAGACTCTTGTATTCACCGGTTGCACTACGAGCGTATGCGTTGAGTCTACACTTCGCGACGCAATGTATCTGGACTACAAGTGCCTTCTATTGGAGGATTGCACCGCCGAACCGGGTGTCGGGAAGGTCAGTCACGACTCCTCCCTTCTCGTCTTGCAGCACCAGTTTGGATGGGTGTCCAAGTCAGATCGATTCATTGCCGCTCTTGAAATGCAATTCAGCCATTTACCTTCAGTGGCCTGATAGCTAGCTCATGCGCTCCAACTGCGAAGGAGATCTCAATGCCGATGGATGGACACAGCAGAATTGGCGACCCCGGCAGGATTCGAACCTGCGACCTAGTGCTTAGAAGGGAGTGTGACTTTATTATTTATCAATATATTACATATGTTTTGCTCTCTTTTTGCTCTCTTTTTGCTCTACTTGCAGCGGGCTGCTTCACAGCATTCGTGAGGTTAGTGGATTGGCGCATTGGGGTTGATGGTGTTAAACTATGTGCATATGAAATCACTTCTCGATGAAGCGATGCAGCAGGCGAAGGCGCTGCCAGAGGAACGCCAGAACGACCTTGGCGAGATACTCCTGAACCTGATCGAGCAGGATGCCTCCGATTACCAGCTGAACGATGAGCAAGTGAGGGAAGTCAGACGGCGCATGGCAAGCGGGGACACGATGGTACCCTTTGAAGCAGACTTTCGGTCATTCAATTCACAGGCTTGAACAAGCTCCATTTCCACCCTTCGGCGCACGCCGACCTCGCGGCTATCCGAGATTACATAGGCCAAGACAGCAAGGCTGCAGCCAGGCAAGTAATCGAGGCAATCTTCCGGGCCATAGCCCAGCTTGGCGTTTTCCCACGCTCGGGACGGCCTGGCCGCGTTCACGGCACTCATGAGCTCGTGCTTCGGCACCTGCCATACATTGTCGTCTATCGTCTGCTCGACAGGCAAGTCGAGGTGATCGCCATCGTGCATATGGCCCGTAGCAGACCACAGAAAACGATAAAGTAAAGGCCATCAAATTTATGGCCCTGTTGAGCTATGGCTGGGCGAAGCTTCGCAAATCAAATCTTGCACTAAACCACTGGGCAGTAGGGAAGGATCGCGTATCAGCTTCCGAAGTTAGCGCTGCTTCTTGAGCTTCTTCACACGATGTCCCTGGTAGGCGGCAACCGCACCGGCGAACGGCAACGGGTTGCGAACGATGAGGTGGCTCAGTGACACCACGATGCCATCGCCACCGGCATCGGATGCGATGCGGCACATGATGCCACCGGCGTCTCCGGCATAGGACACTTGGCTGACGGCATACCGTGACGTTACATCGAAGTTGGCTGATTGGCTCAAGAGCGTTGCTACCAATTGCGGCGACATGCCAACCGCGAAGGGCACCGCATTCTGCAGAGCTGCAATCAACTCGGATGTCTTTCGTTTGTCGTCGATCATCGCATCGCCCAGATCAGCATCGGCAGGGAATGGCTCAACAGAGCCACGTTTGAAGGGTCGCACAACCCACCATTTGCGACGCTTGTGCGACGGCGCCCATGGAGAGGTCAACTTTGCCGTCTGGTTTCACTCTGTCAGGATCGCCGGGTTTCGGCAATCCAATGACAGGAGTGATCCATGACAGAACAGATTTCGGCGCTGCGCCAACGCATGACCGACGACATGAAGCTGCGCAACATGTCGCCCTTGACCCAGAAGAGCTACATCCGTGCCGTCAAGAACTACAGTGCTCATTTTGGCAAGGCGCCAGACAAGCTGACGGCTGAAGATGCACGGGCTTATCAGCTGCATCTGTTCGATCGCGGCCTTGGCCCAGAGTTCGTCAATCAGATCACGTGCGCGTTGCGGTTCTTCTATCGCACCACCCTGGGGCGGGATGGCTTCGAGACCCATTTTCCCCTGGCACGCCGGGCTGATCGCTTGCCGGTCATCCTGTCTGCGGCAGACATTGCCCGTTTCTTGAAAGCCATGCCCAATCTCAAACATCGCACTGTCTTCGCCACCATCTACGCCGCGGGCCTCAGGGTATCGGAAGCGGCAAAGCTCCGTGTTGAGGATATCGACAGCACCCGCATGGTTATTCATGTCCATGAGGGCAAGGGCGGCAAAGATCGCTATGTCATGCTCTCAACTCAGCTTCTGGCGATCTTGCGCAAGTATTGGAAGCGTGAGCGGCCTTCCGGCTGGCTGTTTCCCGGTCAAGGCAAGGATCACCCCATCACGACCCGCCAGCTGCAGCGCGTATTCCGCAAGGCGGCCACCATGTCTGGCCTTGATCGCACGGTGACTGTCCACACGCTGCGGCACTGTTTTGCCACCCATCTTCTCGAACATGGCACCGACATCCGGATCATTCAGGACTTGCTTGGCCATCGCCACCTGACCACCACGGCCCGCTATGCCCGTGTGGCCCTCAAAACCATCCGGGACGTCCAGAGCCCGCTCGACGCCATCGATCTCGGATCGCCACCACAAAGATAGGCGCGTTCCATGCCGGGGATCGAAGTGGCGGATGTGTTCCGCCGCCACGGTGAAGCATGGCGTATTGCCCGGTCTGGGCATCTGAGTAGCGGCCAGCTCCGGGTCATGGGCGCAATCGCCGCCTGCCGGACAGCCAGCCTCGGCGGCCATGTCGAGCGCTGCGCTGACTGCCAGCACACCCGCATCGCCTACAACTCCTGCCGCAACCGGCACTGTCCCAAGTGCCAGTGGCCCGCCGCCCAGAAGTGGCTGCAAGAGCGCCGAGGCCGAGCTGCTGCCGGTTCCCTACTTCCATGTCGTGTTCACGCTTCCCGCCGAGATCGCTGCCATTGGCCTATCAGAACAAGGCCAAGCTCTACGGCCTGCTGTTCACCGCCGCCGCCGAGGCTCTGACAACCATAGCCGCCGACCCCCGGCATCTCGGTGCCGAGATTGGGCTGACAGCAGTACTTCACAGCTGGGGCCAGACCATGGATCACCATCCCCATGTTCACTGCATCGTGCCGGGCGGCGGGCTATCACCGGATGGAAAGAGATGGATCGCTTGCAGACCGGGATTCTTTCTCCCGGTCAGGGTTGTCTCGCGCATCTTCCGCCGTCTCTACCTCGAAGGCCTCGCGCGCCTCCATGTCACCGGCCAACTACAGTTCTTCGGATCGCTGGCTGTTCTCAATGATCCTGCCACCTTCAAAACCTACCTTGCTCCCCTGCGGGGCAAGGACTGGGTGGTCTATGCCAAGCGGCCCTTCGCAGGCCCCGAACAGGTACTTGCCTATCTCGCCCGCTACACCCACCGGGTTGCCATCGCCAACAGCCGCCTCATCGCCATGGACGGCGGCAAAGTCCGTTTCCGTTGGAAGGACTACCGCCAGAACGGCAAATCCAAGATGATGACGCTTGCGGCAGACGAGTTCATGCGCCGCTTCCTATTCACGTCCTGCCCGATGGCTTCCACCGCATCCGGCACTTTGGCTTCCTTGCCAACGGCCATCGCGCGCAGAAAGTCGCCCTCTCCAGGGCATTACTCGGCATCGAAGAGGTTGAATGCCACGATACAGCATCGAACGATGCCGAAGTTGGCGAGGCCACGCATCACGAGCCGCCGCCATGTCCCTGCTGCGGCGGGCGCATGATCGTGATCCAGGTGCTTGTCAGAGGCGAGCCCAGTAGCTTTGAGCCCGCCATTCAGTGCCACCATCCAAGACGGCTCGATGCCTTGTAGCTATGATATTGCGATTTATTCACAAGCAAGTTGCGCCACTGGATCGCAGTTCGCCGGGCAGAAGCCGGACAGCATTGATTGCGGCGTTCCATGGCTGCGTGTCCGGTGCTATGAACGCCCATCAATTGGCGCGAGATGGCCGGGCTCTGCTGTGCTTGGTGGCCACGAAAGCCGGATGCCGGCACCAATCGCCGTCGAGTACGGCCTCACCATCACCACAATCCCCATAGGCCGGAGCCCGTAAAGCGGTTTCGTGCAAAAAGGTTTCTGTGACAGCTCAAACACCGCCCTCAGCCCTTCCCCGCCTCGGCACGGCCATCACAGAAACCTCAATATTGTGCGACCCATGCTCGAAGGGATGAAAGTGTTCCCTCCTATCTATGATACAGGCCAAAGAAAGAGCCCGATCTCTCGGGCTCAGCACTCGTCGGCGCACATGATCGTCAGCACACGGATTGTCGCATCGGCATTGGTGGCATCGACGGAATGCTGGCTCATGGCCTGATCATAGCAATCGATTTTGAAAAAGAACTTGTCACTGCCGATCTTGATGGCACCGAAATCGTGCTCGCCGTGGGGGTCATTGTCACCATCGAAGTTGGTGAAGTTTCTCACTTCGTCGATAAGCTGAATTTTGGTCGCGGCATCGAGATCGTTGACGCCCCTCGTCATCATCACCCGTCCACCGGTGAACGATTGGCGAAAGGCATCATTGAGCATTCTGATCCGTTTGCGAGTCTCGGCGTTTTTCATCGGCCTCCTCCCTTCCACAAGCGCCGGACAATTCCGGGGCTTGATCGAAGGAACGAGGCATGCGCGTCTTATCCCCTTTGGTGTTTCTGTCTATCTCTTTTGTCAATCTCACATGTCTATCTATAGAGTGGCGCGGGATTTCGCGTCGGCTGTCGCGGTGTTCACACCCTCCACTTGGCTGAGAGCTGCTTCTTGAGAAAGCCGACTTCTGCGATATGCTCTTCACTGACATGGGCGTAGCGGCCTGTCACGCGGATGACGCGCGTATCTTTCGCTTTATTGATGGTGACCGAAATCAACTGCTTCTCCTTGAGGCGCTTGATGTAGTCCTGCACCTGCCGCTCGCTGATCCCCAGCCAATCGGCAAAGTGTTCGTTGCACGCGACGCAGCCGAATTTACGGTCGAGCGAATAGACCTCCATGAAGATCAGGCGTTCGTAACCGGTGAGTTCCGGGGTCAGCCAGATTTCCTTGGGGATGTAGACGCCTTTGAAGTCCCGTTCCTGGTTGAGATATTTCGGAGCCATATCAATATTATACACCAGCCAATCAGATGCCAGGCTGAGTTGTCCCCTGCCCCTCCGGCGGTTGCTGACTGGCGTTCAGACGCTGCGCCTCGGCATTGGCCCGGAAGGCGGCGATGACATCGTGCAGTGCCGTATCCGTCGTGCGGCGGTGCAGCAATTCTCCGCGCAAGAAGGCGATTTCCGCATCCTTGTCACGCAGTCGTTCGGCGAGCTGTTCGGCCAATACATCGGGTGACCGGCCTTGTCCGGGCTGACCCGGCCGCGTCCGGACTGTGCCGATCAATTCCTCGCGCGTATTCGAGGACAATCCGTCACCAACTTCTATGCGGTCCTGCCCGCCCAGGTTCGGGCTGGTCAGGGCCGGACCGGACATGTCTCCGTTTGCGTCCAGCAAGGTGCGCTGCTGTTCGATGTAGGCGACAACTGAATTGGGATCGATGAAGTACTGCGGCTGGTGAAGCGTGTTCTCGGTCTTGCGGCATTCCAGATCGCCACGCTCGCAATAGCGGCGGATGGTTCGCTTGTTGCGGGGCATTCCAGCTTCGGCCAGGAGGTGGGATGCTTCCCGCACCGATATCCAGGGAGTTGGGGCTTCAGGTGCGGCGGGTCCCGGACTGGTCCGGCAGCGGCGCCTCAATTTCTGTTTCACTCATATCCTGAATATTATCACAGGACCCTTATATCATCGTTGGGGCATGGGGATTGGGACCTGGATAATCTGTTTCGCTGATAACTCCGGCTGACATTCAAGAGAGGTCCCTAAATTCTGCGGTGCAAGATATTACTGAAATTCTCGGCATTGTAACGAACAACAATCAGACGCTAGCCTGCCGCGGGATGCTGCGCCTGTGTGCACATCCTACAAGAACCCGCTCGACCACCGCTGCTAGGCTTGGAACAGCGACACTGATCAGCCCTAACTCATTACGTGCATCGTCTTGCGCGATTGGACACATCGGTCCTGATTAATGAGACTTGGTCTTACCCATATGACGGGCAATTGCAGGCCTCAGACGCCCTCGGCCAGCACTACGACACGCGAGCTGATAGGAACCCGGCGGTAGAGTTGGATGACATCCTGGCTGATCATGCGGATGCAGCCCGAAGATGCGTTCTTGCCGATCGACATGGGCTCCGTCGTGCCATGGATGCGGTACAGCGTGTCCTGGCCGTTCTGGAATAGGTAGAGAGCGCGGGCCCCAAGCGGATTGTCGTAGCCACCGGGCATTCCGTTGGCCCATTTCGCCTTTTCTGGATGACGTTCGATCATCTCCTTGGGTGGCGTCCATTTCGGCCACATAACCTTGCGGCCCACATCGGCAAGACCCGCCCAGCGGAAACCATCTTTGCCAACAGCGCAACCCCAGCGGATTGCGTTGCCGCCATCAACGATCAAGAAAATCTGACGTGCTGCCGTATCGACGATGATTGTGCCGGCGTGTTGACTGCCTTTGTATGTGACAACCGCCGGACGAAACTCCGGCTTCAACTTGTTGTAGTCGAAAGGCGGCAACGGATACGGATCGTCCGGACTGTCAGCCCAGGAAACCGAAGGAGCCGAAACGGCACAGAGGCTTGCAACCGCGCCGGAAATGAGGCCCCGGCGGGAGAGCTTCAGTGTCCTCAGGCTGGTCTCAGTCATTCGCCACATCCCAGGCCTTATTCGGGTTGAATCGGAAGGTCCCCTTGATAATGACTTCAGTGTCGGGACCAAGATCCCTTTCGTAAACAATGCCCGCGTGGTTGACCATGAAGGTCTTGACCCCGGTCTCGCCATATCTCACCGGCCAGGCAATAAGCCCAAAACCTGCAATCATATTGCCGTTGATGACATAGCCGTAGCGGCCACCGGCGACGTTGCTCCCCTGTTTGTGCAGAATGCGGAAGCGGTAGCCGAAATAGCCGTCGCCCGCCTTGGTCTTGTCCAGCGCCTTCTGATCGACAAACGACCCGGCCGGGCTGTCACCGTCGCCTTGCTCGATGGGCCAATAGAGCCCGTCGGTCTTGCCTTCGCTGCTCACCAGCTTCTGGGCATATTCGAGAACGCCGTCGCCATCGTGGTCGTCGGCGGCATAGTCGCGCTGGGCATCGACGTAAGCACGCGCCGTGGCAATCGCCTGCAATTCGTTCTCGCCAATGCGGCGGTTGATCACTTCCTCGATCCCTGCCTTGGTGTCGAAGGCCCACTTGCCGTCCTTGCCCTTTCGCAGCGGGAAGGGGAACGGCCAGACCTTGTCGCCCAATCTGAGTACGCGCTGATCGCCGTCGCCCTCGACGCTGACCAGTTTCGCCGCCGCGTCACGGATTTCGGCGAAGCGGTCCATGATCCCTTCGGCGCTCTTGAGCTTCGCCGGATCGAATCCGAGCATTTTTGCAAGACCGTCGAAGTCGTTGGCAGCGAGCGCCGCCTTGAAAGCAGTAACCGCCGCTTCGGGATCGGCGAATTGGCTGGCGGCCTCACCGAGATACTGTTCGCCTTCGGATGCCACCGCGTAGGTGGGCGCGACGAACGCGGTGGTGCCCAGCAACAGGGCCGCACCGAAGAGTGCCGAGGCAAGTGTACGGTAAATGGTCATGATCTTTCCTCTCTGTCCTTGCCCTGGCTTAACGCCGCCGCCCGCCACCGCCGGACCTGACGACGCGTTTCTGCGGCCGTCCGCCGCCGCCCAAGCCTCCGCCCATGCTCTTGCCGCCGCGGTTTGACTGGATCTTGGTATCCCTGCCACGGTTGATGTCGCCGAGCGGCGAGGGATTCTTGGGCCGCACATCGGGGCGCGCCGCGGGCTTCGGCTTACCCGCCGGACGATTGTAATTGCCGCCAGGCTTCTTGTTGCCGCCGCCTTGGCCGGGCTTGTCCAAGTTACCACCACCGCCCTGGCCCGGCTTTTTGCCCAGAGCAGGTTTCTGCTTGCCGCCGCCCGGCTTTCCTTGCAGGCCCTCGAGCGTGCTCTTGCGCACGTCCTTTACCTGATTGCCCTTGGCGGGCATGGTTGACGGCCGGTTCTTCTTCAGGTCGGCCGACTTGTTCTTGATGTTGTTGCGGTTGTTCTGCTCGAGACCGTTCCTGATCTTGGTGTTGTCGATTTTGTTGAGCTGGTTCTTGTCGAATTTGATCTTGCTGCGGTCGACATTCTTCCAGTCGACATCATTGATATTGACCTTGCCATTGAAATTATTGTTGTTGAAGCAATTGTTGCAATCGATGTCGATGTCGTTGCCCCAGTTTCCGTTGCCGCCCCACACGCCCCAGTCGTTCCAGTCGACTGCGGCACCCCAGACCGCTCCGGTCACGAACGCGGCGAAATAGGGCGCCGTCGGATAATAATAACTCGGATAGGGATCGGGATAATAGGCGACAGGTGCCGCGACATATTCGGGCTCGTAGAGCATCTCGGGCGCATATTGCGGGACATAGATGATCTCCGGCGAAGCCGGCTGGATCACGATGTTGTCATTCTCCTTGACGACCTTGACCTTGTCGTCGGTCTTGATGATGCCTTCAGCCACGGCCTTGTCGCGCAGCTGCTGGATGGCCACCAGCACGTCCTTCTGCTGGTTGGAGATGGCATCGCCGAGCGCCTGGGTCCATTCGAGATCGTCGCTCATCATCTCGACGATTTGCGGGATAGTTCAGAAGCGACACCACGCTTCCATCCCAGTCGGACTTGGGCTTGAGATCGGGCTTCTTTTTGACCTGGTCGAGATAGCGTTGCGCCTCGATGATCTGGAGGGGGTAGAGGGAGGCCGCGGAAATCACCGCCACCAGTTCATCGGGATAGAGCGCAATGCGAGCCACGAGGATGTCCAACTCCTCCGAACTCAATGGCTCGGGAGCCTCGGCAGCGGCTGCGTCCGGGCTGGGAGTGTCTGCCGACTGCGCCAAGGCGTAGCCGCTCGCTGCAAATAATAGCAAGCCGGACAGCGCACTCACCATGAACAATTTGGAAGTTTTCATGTATGGAATTTCCCTTGAATTAGCCATTGCCGTTCCACCGATTGGGAGTCATTCGGCTTTGCGCGCAGTGGTTTCAGAACCTGAAGACGCCGCCGAGAATTACGCCCTGCTGGATCACGTCGTAGACAAAGCCGTTGTTCTTGTAATCCACACCTAGTGCGCGGTAGCCAAGAACGGTGGAGAAGCTTTCCGTCCACTGATAGCCAAGGCCCCCCATCGCGTCCCAGGTGATATCGGACCCCACGCCGGCGCCACCGATCATGCCCCACGCAGTGATGAAGAGCGGTGTTCCCGTATCGAATCTCGTCTTCACGCCGATCATCGGGTCGACCCAGGTATCCCCATCCGATCCGCTGAAAGCAGCGAGTTGCGTGCCACCTGCCGATAGTCTTGCCGAAATGCCATTGTCAACACTCCAAACCCGCGACCCGCCATGAGATCAAATGTCATCTGATCGCTGTCGACTGCACGAAACTCCCCCATCAGCGTTGCGGTAAAACTCTCGGTGTCAACCGATGCGTCGAGGGCAGTCGGAATTCCGCCAACGAGCCGTTGAATTGACTCATTCGCCTCCGTATGGACATACATGAGATCGCCGAATACACCCCACGTCCCATTGTGCGCCTCGGTCACCCCCATCGCTGCAAACTTGAGATCCTTGAAGATGTCGGAAAAACTCATGTCAACATTGACTGGCTCCCGGCCGAACAAGCCGACATCACCCGACAAGCCCGCGCCCCAAACATAGGGTGCAATAGTAATGGTCCACTCGTCGGAAACCGGTACGGGTTCCACATCGCCTGCAAGCGCTGAAGTTGTAACACTTAAAATGGCAACGGCCACCGCCGCGCTAACTGCAGAAAATTTCTTGCCCATCAAATAACTCTCTCTTCAGCTATTGCCATACCGCTTACTGGTTGGACTTGGTTGTGTCGTACCAACATATTTTTCGCTGTTGGATGCCACGCGAAACCGCACATTGCCGTAGAATTCTCTTGATGTAAATCCACTTTGCGAATAATCGATGCTTGAATTTCACGGTCAATAGGGAGGAGCAGGCACTATGAAAAAGAACAAAGAAATGAGCCGAAGGGACATATTGATGACAGGAGGATCGCTGCTTGCGATCGCCGCGCTCTAGCCTGCCCGCGGACGCCCAGGCAGCAGGCGCGAAACCCAACATTCTCATCATCTGGGGCGATGACATCGGCTACTGGAACATCAGCGCCTACAATCAGGGCATGATGGGCTACAAGACGCCCAACATCGACCGCATCGCCAAGGAAGGCGCGCTGTTCACCGACTGGTATGGCCAGCAGAGCTGCACCGCCGGACGAGCGAGCTTCATCACCGGCCAGGTCGGCTTCCGCACCGGCAATGCTCAAGGTCGGCCTGCCGGGAGCGCCTGAAGGTCTGAAGGCGCGCGATGTCACCATTGCCGAACTGCTCAAAGGGCAGGGCTACATGACCGCCCAGTTCGGCAAGAACCACCTCGGCGACCGCGATGAGCATCTGCCCACGGCGCACGGTTTCGATGAATTCATGGGCTCGCTCTACCACCTCAACGCCGAGGAGGAGTTCGAGAACCCAGACTACTTCAAAGATCCCGCGCTGATCAAGCAGTTCCAAACGCGCGGCGTAATCCACTCCTGGGCGAACCCGGACGGCACGCAGAAGATCGAGAGCACCGGGCCGCTGGGCAAGAAGCGGATGGAGACCATCGACGAGGAGATCACCAAGGCCTCGCTCGACTACCTCGAGAAGGCCAAGAAGGCGGACAAGCCCTTCTTCCTGTGGTGGAACTCCACCCGCATGCACATCCACACCCACCTCAAGAAGGAATCCGAGGGCAAGACCGGCCTGGGCGTCTACCCGGACGGCATGGTCGAGCACGACGGCCAGGTCGGCCAGCTCCTCGACAAGCTCAAGGAACTGGGCCTCGAGGACAACACCATCGTCATGTATTCCACCGACAACGGTGCGGAGGTGGCCAGTTGGCCCGATGGCGGCACCACGCCATTCCGCGGCGAGAAGAACACCAACTGGGAGGGCGGCTACCGCGTGCCCTGCGCCATCCGCTGGCCCGGCGTCATCAAGCCCGGCACCGTCAACAACGACATCTTCGCCCACGAAGACATGCTGCCCACGCTGCTCGCCGCCGCCGGCGTGCCCGACGTGAAGGAGCAACTCCTCAAGGGCATGAAGGTCGGCGACAAGACCTTCAAGGTCCATCTCGACGGCTACAACATCACCGACGCGCTCGCCGGCAAGACGGCCAGCCCGCGCCACGAGTTCTTCTACTTCAACGATGACGGCTCGCTGGTCGCGCTGCGTTACGACCAGTGGAAGATCGTCTTTGCCGAGCAACGCGCCCATGGCTTCGACGTTTGGCAGGAACCGTTCGTGCCGCTGCGTGTCCCGAGGATAGTCAACATCCGCGCCGACCCGTTCGAAGAATGCCGAGCACAGCTGGGAATACTGGCGCTGGCGGGCGGACCGCCTCTTCCTGCTCGTGCCGGCGCAGGAATACATCGGGCAAGTTCCTCGCCACGTTCAAGGAATTCCCGCCAAGCCAGAAAGTCGGCAGCTTCAGCCTCGATCAGGTATTGGCAACTCTAGCGAATGGAACTGCGGGCGGTAACTGAGCCCTAACTCGATCGAGCAACACTTGGCCAGGACCGCGCAGGTGGTCCTGGCTTGTCTGTTAGTGAGTATTCCATGGAGCACGCTATGACGACATTCTCACGCCGGTTGATGCTGCAATTTTCGGCCTTGCCGTTCATCGCCGCCGCACTCGTTGGCGCGACTGGCATGCGCAACGACCATCGCAAAAGCCGCCGATGCGCTGCCCTCATGGAACGACGGCAAGGCAAAGCAGTCCATCGTGGAATTCGTGGCAAGGGTCACCACGGAAGGCTCGCCGGAGTTCGTGCCGCCCGCGGAGCGCATCGCCACGTTCGACAACGACGGCACGCTGTGGGCCGAGCAGCCGATGTACTTCCAGTTGCTGTTTGCGCTCGACCGCGTCAAGGCGCTGGCGCCGCAGCATCCCGAGTGGAAGGAAAAGGAGCCGTTCGCCTCGCTGCTGAAGGGCGATCGTGAAAGCGCGCTCGCCGGGCAGGCGAACACGGCCTGATCTGAAATCGTCATGGCCACCCATGCCGGCATGACGACCGACGAATTCGACACAGATCGTCCGCGACTGGCTCGCCACCGCGAAGCACCCGGCGACCAAGCGGCGCTACACCAGCATGGTCTATCAGCCGATGCTGGAACTGCTGGGCTATCTGCGCGCCAATGGCTTCAAGACCTTCATCGTCTCGGGCGGTGGCATCGAGTTCATGCGGCCGTGGACTGAGAGGGTCTACGGCATCCCGCCCGAGCAGGTCGTGGGCAGCAGCATCAAGACCGAGTTCGAGATGCAAAACGGAAAGCCGTCGCTGGTGCGACTGCCGCGAAATCGAATTCATCGACGACAAGGCGGGAAAGCCCGTCGGCATCCAACAGCACATCGGCCGCCGCCCGATCGCTGCTTTCGGAAATTCCGACGGCGACTTGCAGATGCTGGAATGGACGCGGCGGCGAAGGCCCACGCTTCGGCCTCATCGTCCATCACATGATGCGCGAGCGCGAATGGGCCTACGACCGGAAGTCATCCATTGGCCGCCTCGACAAGGGGCTTGGACGAGGCCGAGGCAAGAGGCTGGACGGTGGTCAGCATGAAGGCCGATTGGAAGAGCGTGTTCGCAACGAAATGATGCAATGGGAGCGAATATGGCCACAGCCCGACCGGCGCCCTTGAATTCGTGTTAAACGGCGATTTCATGACGATACAGGCAACGAACGGCCACAGAACCCCCCGCAAGCCCGCCCCTCGCGAATATGCTGTTGGATTTCGGGCGGCACGTTCCTCATGGGATCGGATCATCACTATCCGGAAGAAGCGCCGGCCCATAAGGCTGCGGTTGAATGGGTTCTGGATGGACGTTCACACAGTCACCAACCGCGACTTCGCCGCGTTTCGTCAAAGCAACCGGACATGTGACCTCGGCCGAACGTCCGGCGAACCCGGATGACTATCCCGGCGCCAAGCCGGACATGCTGGCGCCATCCTCGGTAGTATTCAGCAAACCGAAGCAGCGCGTCGATCTCGGCAACCACTATAATTGGTGGGTTTATGTGCGCGGCGCCGACTGGCGCCATCCGCGCGGGCCCGCGAGCTCGATCAAGGGACTGTCCGATCATCCGGTTGTGCATGTCGCGTTCGAAGATGCGGAAGCCTACGCAAAATGGGCGGGCAAGGAACTGCCGACCGAGGCCGAATGGGAATTCGCCGCGCGCGGCGGACTTGAGGGTGCGGAGTTTGTCTGGGGAGATGAATTGATCCCCGGCGGCAAGCATATGGCCAATACATTCCAGGGCGAATTCCCCTGGCAGAACAAGTTGGAGGATGGCTTCGAGTGGACCGCGCCGGTTGGCTCATTTCCGCCGAACGGCTATGGCCTCTATGATATGGCCGGCAATGTATGGCAGTGGACCACGGACTGGTACCAGGAGCACAACAAGATCGACAGTCCATGTTGCACGATGGAGAACCCCAGAGGGGCCAAGCGGGAGGAGAGCTTCGATCCCCGCCAGCCGGAAATCAAGATTCCGCGCAAAGTGATGAAGGGGGGGTCGTACCTATGCGCCCCGAATTACTGCCGGCGCTACCGCCCGGCCGCCCGCATGGCGCAGCCCATGGATACGTCGACCTGCCATCTTGGGTTTCGCTGCATTGCGCGGCAAAAGTGAAAGCGTTGCTAAAGAGAATTAAGGAGCTACTTTTTTATTGGCGGTTCTGATAGGTAATGGATGGGGCCAACGTGGGGGTACAAACATGACGACTAGGCAAGCACTGTTCGCGATATATGCGATTGGCTCGGCGGGTTTGGTGACGCCGGCAAATGCCGAAGATTCTGCCGATTTGGCCAAGAAGCTTTCGAATCCGATTGCTTCGCTCATCAGCGTTCCGCTGCAGGGGAACTTCGATTTCAGGGTGGGGCCGGACAGAGACGGAGAGCGCTTTACGCTCAATGTGCAGCCGGTGATCCCCATTTCCATCGGCGAAGACTGGAACATGATTTCCCGCACGATTGTGCCAATCGTCAGCCAGGACGATATCTTTCCCGGCGCGGGGGACCAATTTGGTCTGGGCGATACGGTCCAGAGCCTGTTCTTCTCGCCGAAAGCCGTGGGACCAAGCGGCATAGTATGGGGGGTAGGCCCAGTCTTTCTTGTGCCGACGGGCACCGATGAATTGCTATCGGGAGAGAAATGGGGTGCGGGTCCGACAGCAGTTGTCTTGAAACAATCTGGCGGATTCACCTATGGCGTGCTTGGCAATCACATCTGGTCCTTTGCCGGAGATGACAGCCGCAGTGACATCAGTACGTCGTTCGTGCAGCCATTCATTTCCTACACGACGCCCGAGGCTTGGACTTTTGGGTTGAATACGGAGGCAACCTACAATTGGAAAACCGAGGAATGGACGGTGCCGATCAATGCGACGGTCAGCAAATTGGTCGTGTTAGGCAAACAACCAATCAGCCTCGGTGCCGGTGTCAAGTACTATGCCGAGAGTCCCGAGTCCGGTCCGCATGGGTGGGGGGCGAGATTGACCATGACGTTTCTGTTCCCAAAGCGATGATGGATGTTTTCGCCGTTGGATCGCGCTTGGTTTGACCGCGCTGGCTTTGCTTACGGTTTTGCAAAGGCTCAGGAAGGTCTGGGGCCATTCATGCCGCATGAGGGTGGTTCGATCTCGCAGCGACCCGCTGTAGACACTCCAGATCATCGGTCATACCGACTCCATTGGCGAAGAGAACCACAACCGCGCATGAGTAGCCGCGGCGAGGCTGTCTCCACTGCCCAATCAACTCCAGCAAGGTGACCTGCAATGACAACCGAAGCCTCATTCACCGACGTCCTGATTACGAATTCGCGAACACTTTTCGCAGCTTGTGGAAGCGATCCCCAGCCTCGGCCCGGAGTTGGCGCGCGCCGGTTCCGAAATCAGCGGCGAGATCAACGCAAACGGCCTCGGCCGGACGATCCTGCTGGTTGTGTTGTTCGTTGGCGCCGGCGTTGTTGTGCAGCGGTTGTACGCGCATTGGAGCCGGCCACTGCGGCAACGGGTCGTCTCGGCGCGGCTCGATACGGTGCGGGGACGGCTGATTGCCATCGGCTCGAGGCTGATACTCAATACTTTGAGCGTTCTGAGTTTCGCAGCGGGAAGCATTGGCGCTTTCCTGGCCTTTAACTGGCCTCCGCTCACCAGGGAAATCCTGATCGGCTATCTCGCCGCTGCGGTGTTGTTCCGTCTAGCGCAGGTCGTACTTGAAACGCTGCTGGCACCGGCCGGCTCGAAGTTTGCGCCCGGTGCCGAAGGTTTTCGGGTCATTCCGGTGACCAATGAGGCCGCGGCTTTTTGGGCGCGGCGGATCTCTTTTGCCGCAGCCTGGTTCGCGTTTGGCTGGGTCACGGTCAGTCTGCTTACCGCAGCATTTGGTTTTCCTTTGCCAACGCGGCAACTCGTTGCCTACTGCCTTGGCATCGTGCTTCTTGTGATGGGAATCGAGGCGGTCTGGAACCGCCCGCATGGATACGCAGCAGCAGTGGGAGTTGAGTTAAGCCGCCCTGCGCGTGCACCGGCAAAGAACTGGTTTTGGTCGGCGTTCTTATTCTTGCTTTGGCTGTCATGGGTGGCGGGAGCCATGCGGCTCTTCTGGCTTGCCGCGGTGGCCGTCGCGTTGCCCGGTGCAGTGTTGCTGGTGCAGCAATCCGTCAACAATCTCATGCGGCCATTCCTTCCGGGTCAGGATGCGCAAGAAGTGCCAAGCATTCTTGCGGCCTTCATCGAACGCGGTGTGCGCACGCTTCTGATCGTCGCCGCCGTGTTGTTCCTGATGCATAAATGGCAGATCGATATCATCGCGATTACGGCGCAGGATACATTTGCAATGCGCGCCGTGCGCGGCATCTTCAGCGCCGTGGTGGTTGTTCTGCTTGCGGATTTTGCCTGGCGCATCATGTCGGCCTTAATTGACGCAAAGCTGGCGGGAGCGGCGGAGCCGGGCGAGACTGGCAGCGAGGCGGCGCGCAGGAACGCGCGGCTGCGAACACTGCTTCCGATCTTGCGCAATGTACTGCTGATCGTCGTTGTGGTCGTCGCGCTGCTGATGGCCCTCTCCTCGATAGGTGTCGACATCGGGCCACTGATTGCCGGGGCCGGCGTGCTCGGCGTTGCCATCGGTTTCGGCGCCCAGACGGTGGTGAAAGATATCATCAGCGGGGCCTTCTATATCATGGACGATGCGTTCCGTATCGGCGAGTACATTGAAAGCGGAAGCTACAAAGGCACCGTCGAGTTCTTTAGTCTTCGATCGGTGAAGCTGAGACACCAGCGCGGACCGATCTTCATTGTTCCTTTCAGCGATCTTGGCGCCGTGCAGAACATGAGCCGCGATTGGGCCATCGAGAAAATGACACTTACGGTGACCTATGATTCCGATATCGCCAAAGCCCGCACGATCGTCAAGAAGATCGGCCTGGAACTGGCCGAGGATCCTGAATTCAAGGCCAGCATCATCGAACCGCTGAAGATGCAGGGCATCGACAGTTTCGGCGATTTGGGCGTGGTGATGCGTATGAAGCTCAAAACGCGGCCCGGAGAGCAATTCGGCATCAAGCGCAAGGCCTTGATGATGATTAAGGAGGCCTTTGACGCGAATGGCATAAAGTTAGCAGTTCCGACCGTGCAGATCACTGGCGGCGGCGGGACGGCGGATATCAGTGCGGCGGCGCAACGCGCCCTGGCTCTGGCCAAGGCAAAAAAAACGCCACCATCAAGCAAGGGGTCGAAATCGTGAAATTGTTGATTGAAGGGTGGGAGGATGGCCGTCTGGCCGTCATGAGTGTAGGCTGTTGTAGAACGGGCTCAAGCGGCTGGTGGCCATGTCCCGCCCAGTCTTGGAGACTAGCGATATTCTCCGCGATTGAAGAGCTATCTGGTACAAAGCCGACGCCAGCTACGTGAATCTTGGCCAGTTTTGATCACTTCGAGCTGAAACATATCCCGCAATGACAGGATTATTGACAAGGATTGATTGAAAGGAGCATTGCCATTCCGGCCGGTCTCCGTCCGACCAACAGGGCGAAATGGAATTCAGTTAATTTGGGAATCCGCGTTCGACTTAGTCGAGATGACGTCGCTCTAATCCATCGGGAGGGGAATAACGCCGTTGTGTTGTTTGTGAGATAACCGCCAATAGAGCACTCAGTCGGCAAATATGAGTTGAAGGAGGATTTTTGTTTTCAGCGGTTAGATTGCTCGGGAACAACGGTTTCGCGTCTATTGTTGAATCTGGTAGTTCCATACTGGGGCATTGTTCAATGGTTACAGGATTGAAAAAATCTGCGCTTTCCGGTCGCATGCTGGTCGCGGGCCTTGCCGTATCTTGCCTTATAGCCTGCGCCGGCCCGAGCGTCGATGCGCTTCGAGATCCCGTTCCGGAGTCACTCGTCAGCAATGCGAAGCTGGTTGGATACACGAATATCCGCTACTGGGGCGATGACGCATCCAGCATTGCGCAAGGCACCTACCAGAAGATTGCCGAGCAGCAAATCGCCAGCGGCAATCTATCCAATGAGCGCTACTATCTGTCGATCTCCGGCGGCGGCAGCAGCGGAGCCTTCGGCGCTGGTGTATTGTTCGGTTGGACTGCGGCCGGAAACCGCCCTGAGTTCACCATCGTGACAGGGATCAGTACCGGTTCTCTGATTGCGCCCCTTGCCTTCTTGGGAGCCCCCTATGATGACGAGTTGAAAGCGGCCTACACGGAGATTTCCGGCAAGGACATCTATGTCAAGAAAAGTATTTTCAATATTATTGGCACGGACTCGGCCGCCGACAACACCCCTTTGCGGCGTCTGGTAGCAACTTACGTTACCGACAAAATGCTGGTGGACATCAGGCGAGAACATGCCAATGGCCGTCGCCTGTTAATCGGCACAACCAACATCGATGCGGAACGCCCTGTTGTCTGGGATATAGGCGCGATTGCATCAAGCGATGTTCCAGGCCGCAAGCAACTGATTCAGGATATTCTTGTCGCTTCGGCTTCAATTCCAGGCATCTTTCCGCCGATACGCCTGAAAGTCGTGGCCGACGGCAAAACCTATGACGAATTTCATGTCGATGGCGGAACCAGCAATCAGGCGTTCCTGTTTCCGTCCAATCTCTCACTGCGCGGGCTGGACAAGAAGTTGGGTGCCAAGCGGCATCGGACGCTCTACGTGATCCGCAATGGCAAGGTCACGCCGGAATATAGCGCTGTGAAGCCGAAACTGGCGTCCATCATCGGTAAATCCGTCAGTTCATTGATCAAAACGCAGGGCGTTGGCGACCTTTACCGGATGTACTCAAATGCACAACGCGATGGTGTTGCCTTCAACGCCATTTGGGTGCCGAAATCATTCACCATGAAAGAGGCCACGCCATTCGATCCGGTGTTCATGCAGTCGATATTCGATGTTGGATACAAAATGGGGCGCGAGGGCATACCCTGGGCGAAACAGCCGCCCTGAGATTTATTGCTGCACAAGATTGATATGCCATGGGCCAGTGGACCCACGTTAGCCTGAGCAGGTGGGTGAGCGGCATGGATCGATGAGATGATGCGGCAGCGGTAGTTCGCTGCCGGAGGCGCGTTGGCTTGCGCCTCCTTGGGAAGCGAGAGCTCGACAACGTACAACATGATAGAAAACGTGCTGTTGTGAACCTGGGCTGATCGTAATGCGCAATGATTGATTCTCAGTGAACGGCATCTGCGAATTACCCGAAAAAGAAAACCCCTCCTGGGAGGGGCTGGAAGAGCTCGACGGTTTCGCAATGTCGTTCGTCCATCAACGAGGCGAACATTTCAAGCTGCTGGGCCGAAATGGCTTCGGTGAGAAAGGCAATGACATTGTCGATGCCGCCTTCGAAAGCCGTCAGGACTTGCAGGGGATCGCGGACAAGATAGAGCGGGCCTGCCCGCACCTGATGAGCATTGAAGATCACCTCGCTGGGCAGGAAGCCGTTGGGGAAGATCAAAGCCGGACTTTCATCCGACACTGCCCGCCCGCAATAGGCAATGAGTTGCCCCTGAGCATCATGGATCGGGATGGCAAGCCTTCCCCGCATGATGCCCTTGGGTGCATAGCCTGCCCCGAAATGCCCGGCCGTTTCCGGTGACACTCCGAGAGCCTGTACTGCCGGATGTTCCGGCTGCAGATAGGTGAGCGGGTTGAGGCCCGCCTTCTTGTTCTCCGGAACTGTGACAGGAACGGTTGCAGGTGGCTGGCTTCCACTGGACTGGTGGAGGTCGCCGGCCAGGATTTCCGCCGCCTCCTTCATGCCCACCCCCCTGATGTGGGAGGCAAGGGCAATGACATCGCCACCCTGTTGGGCGGCAAAACAATAGAAGACGGATTTTGCCGGTGTCACGACCAGAGCGCGATCACCGCCTGATTTGCAGGCGGGACAGGCACCGCGCAGCTGGTCGCCGTACTTTTTTGGCGAAAGGCCGAGCAATGCGACTGCATCCTCGATCTTCACATTCTGCTTAAGCTCCTGAAAGTCAATGAACTTTGCGTGCAATCTTGCGGACATGGGGACAACCTCCATTGCATGTTCCGCAAACCATAGTACCATAGGAATAGATACAATGGTGAAAGGAGAACCCACATGGCAGTTGCACAGCAAAGGGAGATGACCTTCAAGAAGCGGCCCCAGGATGTCCGGCACCCGGCCTTCGTAGTCCGGGCCCCGGACCCCAATAGCCGGGGACGGTGGATCACGCTGGGCTATGCCTGGTCGCGGAAGAATGGCGAGGAAGGCTTCTCGGTCAAACTCAATTCGATCCCGGTGGGGAATTGGGATGGCGCCCTGATCTTATTGCCGCCCTTCTCTGATGAACTGGCCGAGGGCGAAGCGCCCTGACACACGACGATGCCGCATCAGCGATGATGCGGTTTTTCTTTTGCACGAAAATTTTATGGGCGGCAGATGTCGAGCGGCGTGGACGTCCGGTTCCACGGGACCGTCACTAGATCGGCCATCACCGGCGGCACGATCCAGTATTTGCCAAACTCCGGCTTGGTTTTGAAGAGGAAGCGGGCGGCCATCCGGCTCTCAGCCAAACGATCCAAGGTGTCACTCATTGTGTTCATGCGGTCAGCGGATGTGGTGACGGTCAGCACCGTCATGGTGGGGATCCCCCAGACCTCCCGATAGGTCTGATTCTCGAATACCCGCATGTAGGCTTCGAGCTTTTTGGAAAAGGCTTTGGCGCGGGCCTTGCGAGCTAGGTCCAGGCCATGGCTACGCCAATTGGCGTCCCAACTGCCTCAACAAGGCGGTCATGATCTTTGCGACGAACTTGTATAGAAAGCGCTGCCGCATGAAGCGACGCCGGCAGTCTACTAACAAGATCACTGAGTGGTGCCAGGTCACGACTACGCTTCAATGTCTTCACCATTGCGATATGTACATCACTGGGAGTGAGCTGTCGAAAGCACTCGCGCATTGCTGCGTGCAGTTTGGTATTTGTGAACATCGGGTACCGCAACAGCAAGATCGACGAGGATCGATCGTGCCTCAGAGGATCGCAGTGATTCGAATACTGTTGCTGTACAAATGCGATCGGTGCGATCGTAAGCCTCACGCTCGGTAGATATTTGGTAACGCCGAGACAGGCACATGACCCCGACTTCGTCGGGCATAGTCTGCGTTACACTTCGCACATGATTCTCACCTACGATCACATAGACTTTGGCAAAGACCTTCTTGTAGTTTTCGATCTGGTTCGCGAGTCGAACGAGCAAGTCTCGCTCCGATTTGATCTCATAGACAGTAGCGGTGCCGTTCAGAATTACGAGATCGGCCTTTGAGGCACCCGCCCGGAACTCATTGAGCATACAAGCCGTTTTGAGGGAGTGCGTGCCCATAAGCACTTTCTGGGTGAGCGCTGCGCGATATACATATTCGTCTCGCAACCCAGCTGTTTTGAGAGTTTTGAATGCATTGTCGAAGACGTCCTTCACGGCAACCCCGGAACCACCGCGCATCTCAGCTGGAGTCTGTTCAAGCAGACGAGCGAACAGCGGGGATCGGCCCTTCTTCGCCATTTCCCGGAATACGGCCGAAGAAAACAAGCGTGTGATAGCCGATAGCTGAGATGCATTTGGTTCCACAGTTTCCTCGATAGACAATTAATGTCAGACTTTAAACGTTAGCATGGATAGCTGGGAATGAGAATTCGTCAAATGTCTGTACCGAAGATTCAGCGTCGGGACTATGGGCACCGGGCGCCTTGGTCGGATACCGATTGAACGGCACTCTTATCGATGACAGCTCCTCGTGCAATGCGGACTCTAAGGGCGACAATGGGCTGGCCCCTTGTCGACAGGAGCCAGCCCGCCTCCGATCACGCGGAGGTGTCGGTGGGTTTATCGCGTTCGTCAATCCGCTTCTGGAGCCATTCCATAACCTCGCTCTCGATCTATCCAACTCTCGAACGCGGCCCGTTCCCTAGGCGCACGCGCTTCGGGAAGCGGTTGGCGTTCTCCAGTCTCTGAATATATTGCGGGCAATAGAGCACCAGCTCCTTGAGTTGACGCTTTGATAGTAACCTCATCGCTTTACTTCCTTGTGCTTGGAAGCATCGCGATGCCCCGTGGGTTGACGCCCATGGACGGCGGGCAGGCTAACATCAGGGAAGCTCTTTGGCGAGGCCCACCAATTTCATGATATGGGCCTCATAGGCCTCTACCGCCGCCTGCATCTCGGCGGCGTAGCTGTAGCGGTTGTAGATGGCGGCGACCCCGGAAATCGAGCCGGAAACATGGTTCAGCAGCCGTTCAATAACATGGATGGGGGTGCCGATCCGTGCATGGATGGTGGCGTAGGTGCGTCGGATGTCATGGAGCGTCCAGCCGGTTACGCCGCACGCTTTATCAAGGCGGGCCTTCGACTTCGACCAGCCGTTAAATGTCAAGTCCCGTGCTAGAAGTGCAACTGCGGACGGCGGCAATGGAAAGACATGCTCACGGCCATTCTTGGAATACTGGCTTGGCAGCCTTGCCGTGTCGATTTCAACCAAGATGTGTTGGACTTCTGTGCGGCGCTGGCCTGTGAGGATCAGGAGCTTGACAATGGTCGAGAACCTGTCGTCGGTCAAATGTTGCCAGATACGGGTCAGTTCCTCATCGGTCAGCGTTCTTTCACGCGGCGGTTCCCGGTAAGGCATCTTCATCGCGGCGATGGGGGAGTGGTCGAGGAGGCCGCGCCGGATGCACCACAAATAGAAGGTGCGGAGATATTTGTAAGCGTGATTGGCCTCCGAAGGCGTATCAGCCAAACCGTCCAATATAACCTGCACATCACGCCGGGACACACGTGCCAGTGGCATCGTCCAGGTGAAATGCTTTTTGAGAATGCGCTTCATTCCCTTGGCTGATTTCAGCTTGTCGACATGAGAGCTGATAAACTCATCCAGCGCCGCTGCGAATGTTGTGGAAGGGCCCGAGAGTTCCTCGGCACCGAGCAACCCCCTCGCCCGCTTGCGGGCTTCTTTTAGCGAGGTTTCAGGATACCGGCCGATGCTTACGCGCTCGCGTCGCTTGCCCCGAATGACGGTGAAGGTTTTGCGGGTTTTGCTGATGCGAACTCCAAAGGCTGGAAGCGCCTTGTCCCAGAAATATTTGATCTCACCATCGAATCTAAGCAAGTCGAGAAAAAGCTCCGTAAAGTTTTTGCTCTTTTTTGCTCTCAATTGGGAAGTTCCTTGATGTTCCGGCAAGTTTCCAGTGCGTCAAGTAATATATGAAATATCTAGGAAAATCAAGAGAAACTGGCGACCCCGGCAGGATTCGAACCTGCGACCTAGTGCTTAGAAGGCACTTGCTCTAGTCCAGCTGAGCTACGGGGTCGGCGCGTCCGGGGTTCTAAACGATCATCGCCTGAAAGGGTAGAGGAACTGCTTCCAGTAGCCCAGCGGCACCGGGTGGCCGCCGATGCCGTAACCCTGGGGCCATTTGCCCTCGGGCAGGTGGAAGGTGCCGAAGAGGCGGTCGAACATCGGAAAGTGAATGGCGAAATTGACGTCGATCGCCTCGCGCTCGATGCCGTGGTGCCAATGGTGGAAGCGCGGCGTTGCCAGGAAGCGGCCCAGCCATTGGAGGTTCCAGCCGATATTGGCGTGGATGAAGGCCGAGTAGAAATAGACGATGAGCAGATAGGTCTGAATGGCGGCGGGGGCGAAGCCCAAGGTGAACATCGGGACGGCGGTGAGGCCGCGCAGCACGATGATCTCGAGGAAATGCATGCGGGCGCCGGCAATCCAGTCCATCGACTTGGCGGAGTGGTGGACGGCGTGGAAGCGCCAGAGGGCGGGCACGCGGTGGAAGGCGCGGTGCACCCAGTATTGCACCAGGTCGGTGAAGACCATGATCTCGACAACCTGCAGAATGAAGGGCTGGCCGCCGATCGCGGCGCGCATCGCCTGCCACTGCCGTATGGGCGGCGACGTAGTTCGAGGGCGCGGTGGCGAGGAAGGTGAGGATCTGCACCATCATGGAACTGACGAAGTAATAAAACAGGTCCTCGCGCCACTCGGTGCGGAACAGGCGCTGTTCGCGATGAAGCGGGAACATGCGTTCGAGGGGAACGAAGAGGAAGCCGGTGAGCACTACATTCAGCACGAAGAAGTCGAGGCCGAAATAGATGCCATCGGGATTGGTGGAAACCGGCGCTAGCCCGCCGATCAGTCCGGCCAGCAGGGTGAGGGCCACGGCGCTGTAGCCCAGAATCCGGTTGGGCCTGAGCACCAGATTGATCAGCGCCAGGGCGTAGGCCGAGCAGCATCGCGGCAATGAGGCCCGGCTGAAACAGGTGATGCTCGAACAGCAGCCTGAGCTGGGGCATGATGAAGACGCCGGGAAAGGTGCGGCAGATCACCAGGAAGAGGCAGGCGGCGCCGAGGAGGAAGCCGATGGTGCCGGCGAACCAGCCGGAGCCGAAGCGGCGCTCGGCAGGCGGGGTTTCCAGTTCGGCCCGAAGTTTGTGGCGGAGCGACGGCTTGGCCATTGCCTCAATGGGTCCAGTTGTCGGACCGGCCCCATTTGAAATTGTCGGAATAGGATTTCTTGTGGGTGCGCACCGGGGCCTCAGTGGCAACCGAATAGGCGAGGCCCTCGCGTTCGGCATAGGCCACCGCATCCTCGCGGCTATCGAAGCTGAGCTTCAACTGCTGGCGGGTGTCGGCGGAAGAGGTCCAGCCCATCAGCGGATCGGTCTGGCGGGGCGCTTCCGCCTCGAATTCGAGGACCCACTGGCCGGTGTTGCCCTTGCCGGACTGCATGGCGTTGCGGGCGGGCTTATAGATGCGGACGGGCATTCCTCGGTCTCCCAATTCACCACGGCTGGTCGGGGTGGCCAGATTCGAACTGACGACCCCCTGCGCCCAAGGCAGGTGCGCTACCAGACTGCGCTACACCCCGATTGCCGTTACGGCCCCGCTCATATCCGAAAAGCGCTGCTTCGGGCAAGGCTGGTGAATTCGGAGACATTATGGGGTCTGGTCGAGGACTGGCGCTACGATCTCGCGGGTATCTTTGCTGGCAAGGACTGGCACAATCTCGAAAATCACCCCGGTTCCCCGCCATTGCACAATCCACTGCTGAAGCAGGCGGAGGTCATCGCATTCCATCAGCTGGAAGCAGCGTGCGAAATTGGCCTCAACCCAGCTGTCGATATACTTCAGCCCATCGGGCAACATGCGCCCCGCTTCCTTGACTCGCCGGTACACCGGCACCATATCGTTGTCCTGAAAGCGCTCGATGACCATGAAGAGCATCGGGACGCCGGTTACTCGGCCGTAGTGAAAATACGGTGATAGACCAGATCGCCGGCGCGCAGGCCCATGCGCTTGGCGGTGCCGCCGGCCAATTCGAGCACGCCGCGCACCGGCTCCCTGACGCCGATCACATCGAGCGATTGCGGCACGGTGTTCTCGGCGACATAGGCGATCGAGCCGTCGGAGCGGATGAACAGCATGTCGAGGGAGATGTAGGTGTTCTTCATCCACATGGAGACGGGCTGGGGTTTGCCGAAATCAAACAGCATGCCGCGATCCTGAGGCAGGCGCTGGCGGAACATCAGGCCGCGCTCGCGCAGGGCGTCGGTATCGGCGATCTCGACAGTAAACATAGTGGCGCCATCGCCACCGGCGACCGTCACCGGCTCGATCTTCGAAAGGGGAGCGTCATCGGCGCGGCTGGCCGGAATGCCGGTCAGCGCAAGGAGCAGGAGGAGGACACTCAAAATTACGCGACGCATGGGACTCACATTTACGTCAATTGCAGCAGAACCATGACTTAATTAGTGTGCGGCGGGCCACCTTCCAGGGACGTTCGCACTTCGGCCGCCATATTGCCCTTGGGACCTTCGCCAAACTTGACATAGACCCAGGTCTCCGGCTGCAGCTCGGAGATGGCGGTTTTGCGCAGCACTTCCATATGGACGAAAATGTCGGGCTTGCCTTCACCCTCGGACACAAAGCCGAAGCCGCGGGCACGGTTGAACCACTTGACCTTGGCCTTCACCCAGCCGCTTGACGGCGGCACCGAGTTGTGCGCCCGGCTCTTGCGCTCAACCGGATGGATTGCCGTCGACAGGTCGACCGAGAGAACCCTGAGGCACTGATAGCCCTTCTGGCGCTCCACCGCCTCGCAAATGACGCGCGCACCTTCGAGTGGCGCTTCAAATCCGTCACGCTTGAGGCAGCTGAGGTGCAGAAGCACGTCCTGCATGCCGTTGTCGGGAATGATGAAGCCATAACCGCGGCCGGGATCGAACCACTTCACGAGACCGCTGATTTGAATTATCCGGATATTCGAGTCAGGCGCCTGGACTTGCCCTGAAATCTCTTCGCCCTCGCGGGCGCTGCTTGCCGCCATATCTGTTACCCAACTCTCTTGGGCGGCAAAACCCCAAAATACCCCTCCGCCCATCCGCAATGTGATCAAATTGCCGCAATTTGTACAGAGACAACCGGTTGCGTGAGTGTGGATAACTTCGCAATGGCAGCATGAGCACTCCAATCGATCGTTCTTCAATGCTCGATCGCTCGAACAACCGTCGAGAATCTCTGGACGATTCTGAATTTGCGTTGGTCGAGCGAGGAATGTTGCTTTGCAAGAAAGCAACGATGACTCAGCCAGTCATTGCGTTGAGAGGCGGCGCGAAGACAGCGAAGCAAGTTACGGGAACGACAAAGTGATTCGTTTATGATCCCGGCAATCTTGCGATCACCGCTTCCAACACTCCTCCAATATCATCGTTGATCACCAGATCTGCGAGTCCGTCGAGGCCGGTTGCCTCGCGGTTGATGATGATGAGCGGGGTACGATTTTGTTTCGCCATCACCGGAAAACCCGCTGCGGGAAACACCTGCAGCGAGGATCCCAGCGCCAGAAACAAGTCGGCGTTGAGCGTTGCGGCGCGGGCGTCCGCCATCTCCTGCTCGGGCATGGGCTGGCCGAAGGAAATCGTCGCCGACTTGACGATGCCGCCACACTGGCGGCAGTCGGGAGCGCGCCCGGTTGTGTCGAGTTGCGCCCGTGCCCAATCAAGCTCATGGCGTTCGCCACATGTCAGGCATTTGGCATAGGTGCCGTTGCCGTGAATTTCGATGATGCGGTCGCGGGCGATGCCAGCACGGGCGTGGAGGCCGTCGATGTTCTGAGTGATGACGGTGGAGACGTGGCCCAGCGCCACGAGCCCGGCCACGGCGCGATGGGCCCTGCCGGGCTCGACCGCGGCGAACTTATCGCTAATCATGAAAAAACGGCGCCAGGCTTCGCCACGGATGTCCGGCGATGCGACGAAGTCACGGTATTCGATGGGCTTGTTGGTTTTCCAGAAGCCATTGGCAGAGCGGAAATCGGGAATTCCGGCATCGGTTGAGATTCCAGCCCCGGTGAACACCACCGCGCGGCTGGCGCGCTGGACCAACCGCGCCAGTTCTTCTATCATTGTCTCGCCCACGAGGAACTCCAATGAAATATCTGCACACCATGATCCGCGTCAGCAATCTCGACCAGTCGGTCGACTTCTTCGTCAACAAGCTGGGCTTCGTCGAACAGCGGCGCTACGAAAACGACAAGGGCCGCTTCACCCTGGTGTTCGTCGCCGCACCCGAAAGCCCCGATGCGCCGGTCGAGCTCACTTACAACTGGGATGCGGAGAACTATACCGGCGGGCGCAATTTCGGCCATCTGGCACTGGAAGTCGACAACATCTACGACTATTGCGAGCGCCTGCAACAGGCCGGCATCACCATCAACCGGCCACCGCGCGATGGCCGCATGGCCTTCATCAAGACTCCGGACGGTATTTCCATCGAACTTCTCCAAAAAGGCGCCGCGCTGCCGCTGCAGGAGCCGTGGACCAGCATGGAGAATATCGGGAGCTGGTAGATATTATTACCACACGCCCTTCACCTCAAAGGCCTCGTCCATGCCGGGCCAGGGGGGCATGGTGACGCCGATGGCTTCGAGGGGTTCAACGCCATCGCAGCGGAACTGAAAGTGAGTGCCCAGCGGAATTGAGATCGACAGACCGGGGGCTACGTCGATAACTTCCTCACGCTTTCCCAACTTGCGCCAAATGCGGCCATGACCTCCGGTGAAGAACCATAACTCTTCAACGTTGTGATGGGCAACGGCTCTTGAAACGCTACCGGGCGGCAGGCGGAACTGCGCCATGCTGCCGCGCGCAACTGCGGCGAGCACTCGCACCTGCGAGCCATCGGGCGCCAGGGCATCCGGTTCGAGCGCCAGCACTCGGGTTGCGAACGGATCCGTCATGGCATCAGCTGCCCGCCATTCACTTCGATCACCTGGCCGGTGACATAACCCGATGCCTGGCCGCTGGCGAGATAGAGAAAGGTGCCGGCGCAATCGGCGGCAAGGCCCAGGCGTTGCATGGGAATGGTCTTGCGGGCCGCCTCGCGCTTGGCTTCGTCGGAGAAGCGGTCATGAAACGACGTGTGGATGGTGCCGGGTGAGACACAATTCACCCGGATGCCGTGACCCACAAGTTCCTTGGCGATCGATTTCGAGAAAGCCGACACGAATCCCTTGGCGCCGGCATAGACGCAGGAACCCGGGCTACCGCCCGAGCGCGCCGCGATCGACGTCACATTGATGATGTTGCCGGCGCCCTGCCCTTTCATGATTTCGGCGGCAAGGCGGCAGCAATGGACGAGCTGGCGGCAATTGAGATCGAACACCTTGTCGATGAACTCATCGGTGAGTCCGGCAAGGGGCGTGCGGGCCACCAGGCTTCCGGCATTGTTGATCAGCACGTCGATGCGGCCCAGCCTCTTCACGGCTTCGGCCATCAGCCTTTGAGGTGCGCCGACGCCGGTCAGGTCGAGTTTCATAGTCGAAATATCGGCCGCCTCGATCGCCATTCGCTCATCGCCGCCTAGCGAGATACTGCGCCAGCACCTTGGCTCCGGCGGCGGCAAAGGCAAGCGAGGCCGCACCACCAATTCCGGTCACGCCGCCGGTCACCACCACTGTCTTGCGCTTGAGATCGTCGAACATCGAGTCCACTCCCTTGGTTTAGGCTACAATGCCCGAAACGCGGGAGGATCGCCACGCTTCGCGGACACCCGCGGCCGCGAGGCGCCAAGGCCCGTATTCCACAACTGCCAGTTGTCATGCTATTGTCATCCATCGGCCGCATTCAAAAGACGGCCCGCAGTAGAGGAGAGTGTCTATGACCCACGTCCCGTCGACTGATCGTTCATTCCAATCCTTAATTGCCAAGCGCTTATCGCGGCGGGATGTGCTGCGGGGGTCAAGCGGGTTCGCGGCTCTGGCGGCAAGCGGTGGGCTGGCTGGCGCCGCCGATGTCAGCACGACGCCCGGGATGGCATCCAAATCAACTCTGACCTTCACCGACCTGAAGCGGGTCTATGATGAGACCCATCATGTGGCCGAAGGCTACCATGCCGAGGTGCTGATCCGCTGGGGCGACAAGGTGCTGGCGGGCGCGCCGGACTTCGATCCGGCCAAACAATCGGCGGAGAGCCAGTCGCAGCAGTTCGGCTATAATTGCGATCACATCGGCTATTTCCCCCTGCCCTATGGTTCGGGCAGTCCGGACAAGGCGCTGCTCGCGGTCAACCATGAATATCCCGATCTACACATCATGTTCCCCGGTCTTGTCACCTCCGACGAAGAAGCCGGCAAGGCGGTGAGCAAGGAACAGGTTGATGTGGGGCTGGCGAGCATCGGTCTTTCGGTTGTCGAGGTCGAGCGCAAGGACGGCAAGTGGTCACTGACCAACGGTTCGGCGATGAACCGGCGCATCACCGGATTCACCGAGTTCACCATCTCGGGACCTGCCGCCGGTCATGCCATGATGAAAACGTCAGGCGATCCCACTGGAACCAAAGTCCTCGGCATGTCGACCAATTGCGCCGGCGGGGTAACGCCCTGGGGCACGGTGCTCACCTGCGAGGAATGGTCAGGCTCGTTCTTCGGAGGCGATCCGGCCAAGACGAACAACAAGGAAGCCCTCGAGAGCGCCGGCATGGCGAGCGAAGACTATTTTGGCGCCGCCCGCTTCTACGACCGCTTCAATGTCGAAAAAGAACCCAACGAGTTCAACCGCTTTCTGTGGGTGGTGGAGATCGATCCCTATGAGCCCACCTCGCCACCGATTAAGCGCACGGCACTGGGCCGGTTTGGCCACGAAGGTGCGGCTCCCGTCGTCAACAAGGATGGCCGGGTGGTGATCTACCTCGGCGACGATGATTATTTCCAATGCCTCTACCGCTTCGTCTCGAAGGGCAACTACAATTCCGGCGACCGCAAAGCGAACTTGGGCCTGCTCGATGAGGGCACGCTGTCGGTCGCCAAATTCGAGGACGGCGGCAAGCTGACCTGGTTGCCGATGGTCCAGGGCCAGGGACCGCTCACCGCGGAGAACGGTTTCCCCGATCAGGCGACGGTTCTGATCAATGCGCGTTTGGCCGCCGACAAGCTGGGCGCCACAAAGATGGACCGGCCAGAGGATATCGAGGTCAGTCCCACGACCGGCCGGGTCTATTGCGCCATGACCAAGAACAAGAAGCGCAAGGCCGACGACCTCAATCCGGCAAATCCGCGGGCGGAAAATCTGTGGGGCCATATCGTTGAGCTCATTCCTCCGGGCGGTGGCGCGGATGCGGACCATGCGGCCGACGGTTTCACCTGGGATCTGCTGGTGCTCGCCGGCGATCCAGCCAAGCCGGAAATCGGAGCCACGTTCAACGCCGGAACCACAGCCGATGGCTGGTTCGCAACGCCCGACAATCTGGGGATGGATGGGCATGGCCGCTTGTGGGTGGCGACCGACGGGCAGAACGATTTCGACATGGCCGACGGCATTTTCGCCATGGATGTGGAGGGGCCTGGCCGCGGCCTTTCAAAAGCGCTGTTTGCATGCCCCAAGGGCGCCGAGGCCACCGGCCCGCGCTTCGCGCCCGATGGAAAAACACTGTTTCTCTCGGTTCAGCACCCCGGTGAGAATTCCGAGAGCATCGAGAAGCTCACGACGCGCTGGCCCGATTTCAAGGACGGCATGCCGCCACGGCCGTCGGTGTTGACGATCAGCAGGAGCGATGGGGGAGAGATCGGGAGTTAGGCCAAGCTCGCGGGAAATGGCGGCCGCAGCGGCTGCGTCTGGCAAATTGCTGCGGCGGCACTGTCTCGATTGCGAGGAGGCTAGAGCCCAAGTTGAGTTGCCATGGTGGCGATGTCGATCCGCCGCGCCTCGCCCGAACCGGTGATCTATTACGACATGTGGGCTGTCGTACTTGTCGAGATGCGCCAGGCATTGCGGGTGCGCGCGGAGATGGATTTTCTCAGCCAGATCTATAGCGATGAAGCCGATCTGATCGAAGGGAGGAGAGCCAATGGTTGAAGGCAGCTGTCATTGCGGCGCGGTGCGCTGGACATTCGAGGGCGTTCCCGAAGCGGCCACCGCCTGCAACTGCACCGTCTGCCGGCGCTATGGGCGGTGGCGGTGCTGTGGGCCTATGGCCATGAAGGCGAAGGGATAACGGTCTCGGGCGAAACCCGCGCCTATGCGTGGGGAAACCGGACGATCGGTTTTCACTTCTGTCCGGAGTGCGGCTGCGTCGCCTACTGGCGCGCGCTCGCTGCGGGCAAGGATGGCCGCCGCCGCATCGCCGTCAATCTCCGGCTGGCGGAGCCAGAGACGGTCGCGGCCATCGTCATGGAACATTTCGATGGACGAACTGGTGACATTCGACGATCTGGGCCGCGATGGCAGATGCGTGAGGGATTTGTGGTTCTAGGGCGGGCTCGCGTCATTTCCACTGATCGCTGTCACGACGGTTTTGGTGGTGCCGCACTTTTCATCACGTAGGCCCCGGCGGCAATGATCATCACGATGCCGGCTATCGTCCATGGATCGGGGATGTCGTAAAAAGCGACGATGCCGAAGATCACCGCGGCGATGATCTGCACATAACTGAACGGCGCCAGCACGCTGGCCGGGGCATGCGCATAGGCCCGCACCAACAAGAGGTGGCTTGCGCCAAACGCCAGGGCCATCGCCAATGACAAGAGCCAGTCCGTGGCGCTGACCTCGGTCCAGCCGGCCAGGCCCAAGGGCACGGCGGCAATGAGGCCAACGGCGAGGGTCCAGGCAAGCGTGGTCTGGGGATCTTCGCCGTCCGATGCAAGCTTGCGCGATAAAAGTTGGAGAAGCGCATAGAAGGCCGCCCCGATCAGCGGAAAGACGGCGTAGCCGGAGAGCGCGGTAAACCCCGGCCTCGCCACAATGAGCACGGCCAGAAAGCCAACCGCCACGCCGATCCAGCTCGCCAGGCTCACGCGCTCTCCGAGGAAATAGCCTGACAGTGCCACCACCATGAATGGCCCGGCGAACATGATCACCGTTGCCTCGGCCAATGGCAGGTAGGTCACGGCGACGATCATTGCGGCGCTGATGATGAGGGGCGACAGCCCGCGCAGCAGCTGCAAGCCGGGCCGCCCTGTGCGAAACAGCTTGGGCCAGCCCCCGGGGCCAGTCGCGATCAGCAGCAGCGGCAGGGCCAGCGCATAGCGGGCCAAAACGATCTGACCAATCGACAGCTCGCCGGCCAAGACCTTGCTCAGGCCATCGACCACGCCGAACAACGACACCGCCGCTGAAAGCAACACGATGCCGCGCAGCCTGCCGGCCCCGTCATTTCCGCCGCTCATGTTTTCACTTTATGTTGAAGCCACCGAAGGAGGGCTCTCAATAGAACGCGCCGAAGGCTGGGGCAATGGCGAAGGCCAAGTGCTGTAGCGAACTGAAGGCAGCCCTGCTAACTCAGCATCACAACCCGGGTTCCGATCGCCACCCGGTCATAGAGGTCGATCACGTCGACGTTGAGCAGGCCGATGCAGCCCGCCGTGGCTTTTCGCCCGATGTCGGTTGTCTTGGCCGCGCCATGGATGCGGTTGATGGTGTCGACCTCGCCCTTGTAGAGATACATGGCGCGGGCGCCCATGGGATTTTCGGGGCCTCCCGGCATGCCATTCAAATGTTTGGCGAGCGAGGGAATGGCCTGAAGGTGTTCCGGTGTAGGCACCCATACGGGCCATTTCGCCATGCGCTTGATCACCGCCTCGCCCGACCACGCCTTGGCCGACTTGCCGACGGCAACGCCGTAGCGCATTGCCCTGCCGCCGCCCTGGACGAAATAGAGAAAGCGGCTTGTTGGATCGACGACAATGGTGCCCTGGGGCTCGCCGCTCTCAAAGTCCACCTCGCGCCGCCTGAATTTGTAGTTTACCAGCTTCACGTCGGACACGCTGACCGGAAAGGGCTCGCCCGAAAGCGCTAGCGCGCGGCGGGCGGGGAGAAGTCCCGAGGCGAGCATGGAGGTGAGGAGCAAGCGGCGTGAAATCGGCATCGGCATTTCCGGGTCTGACAAGGATGGCGATTTCTAACGCTGGGCGGGCCGCAGGATCAATAGGTTGGTCGACGACCGGTGGAATGATGATGCTGGTGACGGGGACTCCCGCCAATTGCCACAAGAATCGACTTTCGCTGCCCTTCTCCCCTCGCGGGAGAAGGGCACTGCATGTCAAGTCACGTGTCCGTTGGCAGTGGATTGATAGCGCGCGCTGCCCGTCGAACCAGCTTCACGCGCGAAGCAGAATTGCGCCGTTGCACCGTTTGTGTTAGTTTGTGTTCACGTGTTTGAATAATGGGCCAAGGCATGACTGATACGACGTTTTCCGTGCGGCTTCCCAAGGAGGTGCACAAATTACTGGAATCGCTGAGCAAGGCTACCCGGCGTTCCAAGAATTACCTGGCCCGCGAGGCGATCACGAATTATGTGCAGTCGGAAGCCGAGATTGTCGATGGCATCAAGCAAGGCCTTGAAGACATCAGGGCGGGGCGCACGGTGGCGCACGAAGAGGTTGTTCGCAAGTCGAGAGCGATTGTGGCCAAGGCCTATCGCCGCGAACGCCGGAAAGCATGAAACGGATTGTCGTTTGGAGCGCGCAGGCGGCGGACGACTATCATCGACAACTTGAGTATATCGCCGAGCGAAGCGCAGTAAACGCCGATCTGGTCGATCAACGAATTATGGCCGCCATCGATTTGCTTGCGGAAATGCCAACTGGGCATGCCGGCCGGGTTTCCGGGACTTACGAGAAAGTCATCGGCAAAACTTCACTCATTGTGGCCTATTCGCTTCGCGGCCAGGACAGGCTTGAAATTATCCGAATCATCCACGGGGCACGCAACTGGCCGGCGGAAGGGTGGCCGGAAGATCAGGAGTGATGCGCAGCCCGTGAACTCACCACCAGTGAACTGGCGCGTGGGACGAGACGAAATCTTAAACCATTATGTAATTGTTATAGAAATATAATTCTCCTTCGGGGGAATTTTGGGGCCGTTGGCGCTCCCCATGTTAGACTGTGAAAATGGGCGCGATTCAGTATTTTGCCTATGGCTCCAATATGCTGACAGAGCGTTTGCGGGCGCGCTGTTCGTCCGCGCAAGCGCGAGGAGTTGTGTGCGCGGACAACTTTGTGCTCGGTTTCTGTAAGAAAAGCCGGGACGGATCGGGTAAGGCAACGCTTTGGCCCGAAACTGCACGTCAGGCGTTCGGCGTCGTATTTGACTTGAACGAGAATGAACTAAAGAATTTAGATGAGGCTGAAGGTGCGGGGAACGGATACGACCGGATCGACGATTTCCGGGTTCGGATACAAGGTTCGCACGAACTGCAAAGGGCTATCACATATCTAGCTCCACCTACCTTCATCGATCAGAGCCTCAAACCTTATGATTGGTATTTGAAGCTGGTATTGGCTGGCGCTTGGCAGCACAGACTGCCTTCACAATACATAGGCGAGATCAGGGCTATGCAGACGGTCGCTGATCCAAAACGCAATCGGAAATCGCGGCTCGAAGCACTCAAGCTACTAGGGGAACCGGCTGAATGATGCTTCACGAAGGCACCCGTATCGCGGGGAGAAAAACTGTTGCAGACTGGCTGGCTTTCAAGAATCGTTTGAAAGGCAGCAACGACCCCACAATCTGGAAAGATGCATTCACGGATTTCTTCGAGGCTCGCCTTGACAGCAGGTACTTTGCGCCCATCCGGGCAATAGAAGAATTGAATCAGAATATCGGCGAGGGGTTTGCAATCGTAGCACTGCAATGCTCGCTCATCGAGTTTCTGGCGACGACTATTCGGGGCAAAACGTTTCGAGACGTGAAAAACGCTGATCTGAAGAAACATGAGTACGGGAGAGGTGAGAGCAGGAATATCTTTGTTGATTTCCTCCAGACCCATGTTCCATTCAAAGAAATGTTCTCTAATGAGAAACTTGCCATCGATTTCTATAGCAATGTCCGCTGTGGCCTCTTGCATGAAGCGCAGACGAGGGCTGGTTGGCGGATTCGTGTTTGTCCCTCAGCTGCAATGGCCATCGACGCGATTGGCAGGGTTGTTTACCGCGACAAGATGCAGGACGCCTTTGACCAGTTCTTGGATTGGTACAAGCAACAACTATGCGAGGATGCTGAACTTCAGACCGCTTTCATCCGGAAATTCGATGCCTTGTGCCACAAGTAGTTCGAATCTGTTCCGGTAAAGTGGCGCGCCCTACGGGAGTCGAACCCGTCTTTACAACGTGAAAGGCTGTCGTCCTAACCGATAGACGAAGGGCGCCCGTCTGTGGAAAGCGGGCTCTATAGGGGGGTTCGGGTGGGCTGGCAAGTCTCAGGAAACCCGGACGCAAAAAACAAAAACCGCGCGGATCGCTCCGCGCGGAGGGTGTGCTGATCTATTGACCTTCGAAGGGCTCAATGCCCCGCCAGCACCGCCAGCAGCAGAAGCGCCACGATGTTGGTGATCTTGATCATCGGGTTCACCGCCGGGCCTGCGGTGTCCTTGTAGGGGTCGCCTACGGTGTCGCCGGTGACGCTCGCCTTGTGGGCTTCGGAGCCCTTCAGGTGCTTGACGCCCTTCGAATCGACGAAGCCGTCCTCGAAGCTCTTCTTGGCGTTGTCCCAGGCGCCGCCGCCGGCCGTCATGGAGATGGCGACGAACAGGCCGGTGACGATCACGCCCATCAGCATGGCGCCGAGGGCCGAGAAGGCCGCGGCCTTGCCGGCGATCATGTTGATGACGATGAACACCACGATGGGGCTGAACACCGGCAGCATCGAGGGGATGATCATCTCCTTGATGGCGGCCTTGGTGAGCAGGTCCACGGCGCGGGCATAGTCGGGCTTTTCGGTGCCCTTCATGATGCCGGGCTTTTCCTTGAACTGGCGGCGCACTTCGACCACCACCGATTGGGCGGCGCGGCCCACCGCGGTCATCGACATGCCGCCGAAGAGGTATGGCAGCAGACCGCCGAACAGCAGGCCCACAACGACATAGGGGCTGGAGAGATCGAAGGTCACGTTGACCCCTTCGAAGAAGGTCCCCGGTGCTGCATTGGCGGCGAAGAACTTCAAGTCCTGGGTGTAGGCGGCGAAGAGCACCAGGGCGCCCAGGCCGGCGGAACCGATGGCATAGCCCTTGGTCACGGCCTTGGTGGTGTTGCCCACGGCGTCGAGCGCGTCGGTGTTGTGGCGCACTTCCTTGGGCAGGCCCGCCATTTCGGCAATGCCGCCGGCGTTGTCGGTCACGGGTCCGAAGGCATCGAGCGCCACGATCATGCCGGCCAAGGCCAGCATGGTGGTGACCGCCACGGCCACGCCGAAGAGGCCGGCCAAGTTGAAGGTGACAATGATGCCGGCGATGATGACAAGGGCCGGAAGGGCGGTCGATTCCATCGAGACGGCGAGGCCCTGGATCACATTGGTGCCGTGGCCGGTAATCGAGGCCTCGGCAATGGAGTTCACCGGGCGCTTGCCGGTGCCGGTATAATATTCGGTGATCCAGATGATCAGGCCAGTGATGACCAGGCCGGCAAGGCCGCACCAGAACAGGCTCATGGGGGTGAAGCCGCCGAGATCGACGGACATGCCGCCGAAAATGTAGGACATTACCGGGTAGAGTGCCGCGAGCGAGAGCACGCCGGTGGCGATCACGCCCTTGTAGAGCGCGCCCATGATGTTGTTGGAGGCGCCGAGCTTGACGAAGTAAGTGCCGATGATCGAGGTGATCACGCAGGCGCCGCCGATGGCCAGCGGCAGAACCATGCCGGCGAGCTTCATGGCATCGGGCAGAACGATGGCCGCCAGCACCATGGTGGCGACGGTGGTCACCACATAGGTTTCGAACAGGTCGGCCGCCATGCCGGCGCAGTCGCCGACATTGTCGCCGACGTTATCGGCGATGGTGGCGGGGTTCCTCGGATCATCCTCGGGGATGCCCGCTTCGACCTTGCCCACCATGTCGCCGCCGACGTCAGCACCCTTGGTGAAGATGCCGCCGCCCAGACGGGCGAAGATCGAGATCAGCGAGGCGCCAAACGAAAGTGCCACCAGCGCGTCGATCACCGTGCGGCTTGTCGGCGCCATGGCCGAGCGAACCGGTGAGGAAACCGAAATAGAGGGTGACGCCGAGGAGACCGAGGCCTGCCACCAGAAGGCCCGTGACAGCGCCTGCCTTGAAGGCGAGATCGAGGCCGCCGGCCAGCGACTTGGTCGCGGCTTGCGCCACGCGCACATTGGCCCTGACCGAGACATTCATGCCGATGAAGCCCGCCGCACCCGACAGGATGGCGCCGATGGCGAAGCCTATGGCGGAATAGCCGCCCAGCAAAATCCAGGCGAGGATGAAGATCGCCACACCGACGATGCCGATGGTGGTGTATTGGCGCTTCAGATAGGCTTGGGCGCCTTCGCGCACGAGGCCTGAGATTTCCTGCATACGGGCCGTGCCTGCGTCGGCGGCCAAAAGCCCCCGCGTCGTCACGATGCCGTACACGATGGAGAGCGCACCCGCGAGCACGATCAGCCAGAGTGTAGAGGTCATGATTAAACCCTTGTATTCGTTGATGTTGCCCCGAAGCCCCTGCCGGTCGCGCGGAAGCTACCGCGCGTCCCCGGCCCCTGCCCCGGAATGTGGCGCGTGTATGCCAAATCGACGCAAAAGTAGCAATGGTCAGAAAATCAGGGGTTTTCAGGTCAGATCGGGCGGCCCTATCATGGCAAATCATCGGGGGAATCTGCCATGCAAGAAAGGACTGCCAGTTGCTGCTGCGGTGGCCTGCGGGTCATCTGCAGGGGTGAACCCGTTCGTGTTTCGATCTGTCACTGCCTGGAATGCCAGAAGCGCACTGGAGCCGTGTTCAGCACCAATGCCCGCTTTGCGAAAGAAGCGGTGAGCGTTTCAGGCGGGTCGAAGACCTATTCGCGCAAAGGTGACAGCGGCAATGACCTCACCTTCCACTTCTGCCCGGACTGCGGCGCGACCGTGTGGTGGGAACTCAGCGGCTTTCCCGATGTGATCGCGGTTGCTGTTGGTGCCTTTGCCGATCGTGAATTTCCGCCGCCGCGGGTGTCGGTCTACGAGTTCCCGCAAGCATGGCTGGGTCTCAGTGCCCGATACGGTCACGGAGAGGTTGGATTGAACCCTCAATTCCACCATCCCTTGGCGTGTTCCACATCGCGCCTCGCGGCGCGGGAGGCTAGGTGTTGCTGGTCTTCGGCCAGGGGCTCGATATCCATGAGGTAGCGCAGCGCCGGGCTCAGGCGCTCATAGAGCCCCTGAGTGAGATAGTCGCGCTGGACGAGCTGTTGCGGCAGGTCGCGGCGGGTGTAGGTGAGGTGGAGGACGCGGCGCCTTGCGCCGTTGTTATTGCGGGTGCCGCCGTGCCACATGGATGAGTTGACGATCACCACGGAGCCCGCAGGCGCCGTCACCAGCAGCTCGCCCGGATAGGGGGCGGACAGATCCTTGGGCACCCTCGCCTGCTCTTCAGCCGTCAAGGGAGCCGGCACCCAGTCGCCGATGTTCACATAGGGAACATTGACCGGCTGCCAGTGATGCGATCCCGGAACGATGCGAGTGGGGCCGTTGTCCCTGGTCATGTCGTCAAACAGGACTAGCGCGTTGGTCACCCACCAGTCGTCGGCGAATTTCTTCGGCACGTCGACATGGAGGTCCTGGTGGCCCTTGCCTGGCAAGGGATCGCGCAGATTGGCACCGTGCAGCTTGAACTCGCCCAGCATGTGGGCGGAGGCGGCCAGCAGGGGCTTGCAGACGAGGCAACGGTCGTAAACGGCGGTCTTGTTGTAGATGTTGGAGACGCGCGGGGCGCCTGGCTCGACATGGACTTCATGGCCGCCCTTGTCGCCTTCGGCGGCATGGAGGCGGTCGAATTCCCCGGCCATCTCGCGGGCTTCGGCCTTGGTGTAATAGTTCTCGATGATGATGAAGCCGTGGTCGTCCAGCTGGCGCAGCTGATCGGCCGACAGTTCGCTGGCCGGTCACGCCCAATTCACGCAATGCCTGTTTGGTGTACATGATGGCACCCCTCCACGATGGCTCGATATTACCATGTGCGGCCGCGCCCGCAATGGCGGCCGATCGCGATCTACTCGGCGAGAAACGCAGACATTTCCTCCTGCAGGCGGGGCCAGCCTGGGTCATGCTCGAGGATCAGGTGGTTGCGGCCTTCGAGAGCTACAAAGCGGGCGCCGGGGATGCCGGCGGCCAATCTGCGGCCTTCCTCGAAGGGTTGAACGGCATCATCGCGGCAGTGCATCACCAGGCTTGGCGCTTTGACCTTGGGCAGCAGTTCGACGATGTTCATGAAGTCGGAGACGAGGCGCATTTTCACCGCGTTGTCAGCCGAGGTGGTGACGCGTTGAAGGTTGTTGAACCACTCCATCTGCTCGGGCGTTGCTCCGGGAACAAAGAGCGAGGTGAAGAATTGCCGGAAGGCCGGATTCTCCTGGCCCCATCCGGTGCGCATCAGAGTGAGCATGGCCTCGGCCTGTTCGGCATCGATGGGCTTGCCGCGCAGGCGCCGGCCCAGGGCAAAACCGCCATAGAGGACCAGCTTGTTGATGCGCTCGGGATGGCGCACCGCATAGGCGATGGACACGGCACAACCCTGGCTCACGCCAAACAGGGTGAACTTATCAAGACCCAGTGCGTCGACGACCGCTTCCAGATCATGCACAAAGGTCTCAAGGGTCACCTCGCCCACATCCCAATCGGAGAGGCCATTGCCACGCGCGTCATAGCGGATCAGCCGGTGATCCTGGGCCAGCCAATGCAGGAGGTGACTCCAGATCGGGCTCTTCCAATCATATTCGAGGTGGTTGAGCCAATTGCCCGCTTTGACCAGGGGGGCGCCATCGCCCACCGTTGCATAGGCAATGCTGGGGCCATCGGCCGCCGAGCAAAACCTCACCTCCTGGCGCAATTCCCGGTGCGGCATCGACGCTCCATTGGCGCCTTTTTCGTCGTGAACAAGACCGACGAAGCGATAGCCTTTGCGGGCGCTGGTGCGGATGCGAATCTGGTTGGCTCCGGTGTCGCCAACGGCGTGGCGCGCGGCATTGATGCGACTGGTGAGGGCTGATTCCGAAACCGTGCGGCCGCCCCAGATCGCATCAAACAGCTCTTCCTTGCTCACCACTTTTTCACGGTGCTTGATCAGATAGACCAGAAGATCGAAGACTTGGGGTTCGATTTCGATCATGGTGTTGCCGTGCCGCAGCTCGCGGCCTCTGATATCCACGCAATAGTCATCAAACCGGTAAAGCACTTCTATCTGCCCCATTCCAAGTCCTCCACGCCACTTTCGGGCAATTCTCAAACAAAAATCAAGGGTTTCTCAAGGCTTTCGGCCGGCAGGCGAAATAGGTTGTGCTGGCAGACACCGCGATGTGTTGCAGCATCAGGGGGTTCGGTCTCCAATCCCCCTCAGGTCAACTGAGCCTCCTGATGAAATTCAAATCGAACAAACCGCAATGGAGCCCCCACCATGAAGCGCTTGATCCTGTCCAGCCTCACCACGGCTGCAATTTCCATGATTGCACTATCGCCGGGATCGACATCAGCCCTTGCCGACACCAAGATCTTTCCTGCAACGCTTTGTAGAAACACGCTTTCGGGCCTTCTGGCTTTTACCGATGCGTCGAGCAGGCTGTTCAACGGGAGTTTTGTCTCGTCAGCGCGGGTGGTCTGCCCGATTGTGCGGGACAATCATGTTGGAAAGCCCACCTCAATCGAGGTGACTGTCGTCGACACTAGCTCCGCCATAGGTAACGACAATTTCAGTTGCCGGGTCCACCATTCCAATCCAATTGGGACTTCGGGTACCGCGGGCTCGTTCGTGGTCACCAGTGGGACAAACTCGGCCGGTCAAGTTCTAAACCTGCCAATTCCAACAACCGTGTTTGTCGACGGCCCCTATTCGGTGGACTGCACGATTCCGCGCCGGGGCGTGGGCGACCCGAGTTCGTTCATCAATTCGATCAAGGTTGTTGAAGTCAACGCCGGCAATTGAAACGAGCACTAGAGCGCAAGGCCAACGAATGATCCCTCGCCATGCCCGGAACCTCGCTCCGGGCATTACGGACTCTTGATCAAGCTGCGCTGCTCAAGAAAGTTCAGGAATTTTCTTACCTTGTCAGGCGGCACCTCGACAATCGAGCCTGTCGTAAGATCACCAAGCTGAAACGGCCCGTATTGCACGCGGATCAGGCGGTTCACCATGCAGCCGAAATGCTCCACCAGCTTGCGGATCTCGCGGTTCTTGCCTTCGTGAAGCACCACCCGGTACCAGGTGTTGCTGCGGCCGCCCTTGCCGTATTCCTCGACGAATTCGGCGCCGCGATAATTGACGCAGTCTACGACAACGCCGTGGGCCAAATCGGCGATGTTGCGCTCACTGAGTTTTCCGCGCACGCGCACGCGGTAGACCCGTGCCAGTCCGGTCTCCGGGCTCATCATGGCCTGGGCCAGGGGGCCATCGGAGGAGAGGATCAGCAGTCCCTCGCTGTTCACGTCGAGGCGGCCCACATTCATGACCCTCGGCATCACCGGGCTCCAGCGCGGCGGCTTCAGGGCGGCGAGGTCAAAGATGGTGCGCCTGCCCTTGGGATCGCGGTGGGTCACCAGCACATCGACCGGCTTGTTGAGCATGAACAGGCGCGGCAAGGGCTTGCTTTCGGGCGCAACACCGCGGCCATCAACGGCGACGGCGTCGCCCTCCTCCACCGGCGTTGTCGCTTCGGCGATTTTTCCGTTCACCGTGACGCGGCCTTCGGCCACCAGCCGCTCGGCCTCGCGGCGGCTGCCGGCGCCGGCCTTCTGGAGATAGACATTGAGACGCATGGGCCGGGTTACGGAAATGCGGGCTTTGGACGGGTGACCAGCCAGAGGATCATCGCCAGCGCCACGGCCACCATGGGGAAGACGGCGTAGTTGACCGAGTCCCAGCCGAAGGAGTCGAGCAGCTTGCCGGCGCTCAGCGAGGCGATAGCCGTGGTGCCGAAGACCAGAAGATCATTCAAGCCTTGTGCCTTGTTGCGCTCGGCCGGCTCATAGGTCGAAGTCAGCAACGTGGTGCCGCCGAGGAAGCCGAAATTCCAGCCTAGGCCCAGCAGAATGAGGCCCACGGCGAAATTCTCGAAGTGAATACCCATGAGGCCGGAGACCGCCGCGCCGATCAGCAGAAGCATGCCGAAAGCAGAGATCTTTTCAGCGCCAAATCGGGTGATGAGGTTGCCGGTGAAGAAGCTCGGCACGAACATGGCCAGCGCATGCCACTGGATCACCCAGCTCGAATCCCGCACGGTAAAGCCGCAGCCCAGCATGGCCACGGGCGTTGCCGTCATCACCAGCACCATGATGCCATAGGAGAGCATGCCGGAGAGTGCGGCCACGACGTAGCGTGGCTGACTGGCGATAACCGAGAGCGGACGGCCCGTTGGAGTTTCGCGTTCTTCCTTGTGCGGAATATCGACCAACGTTAGAATGGCGGCACCCACCAGGGACAGCGCCGCCATGGCGAGCCAGGTTCCGGCGAAGGTGACGGGCGCCAAGAGATCAACGGTGTACATCACCATCAGCGTGCCGAAGAGGGCGGCTGCGATGCCGCCGGTCATCACCCAGGAAATCGCCTTGGGGCGGAAGGCCGGGCTAGCCAGATCAGCCGCGGCAAAGCGGTAATAGGAAGCCGAGGCCTGATAGACGCCGATGAGCAGCGCGCCTATGAGGAACAACATGAAGCTTTTTTGGAAAATGCCATAGGCGCCGAGCAACCCGCCGAGCATGCCCGCAAGCGCACAGGCGACAAAGCCCACGCGCCGCCCGACGCGCTTCATGATCAGCGAAATCGGAAAGGTGGTGAGTGCGGTGCCGATGATCATCATCGACATGGGCAGCGTTGCCAGCGACGGGTTTGGGGCGAGGATCGACCCCGCAAGGCCCGCCGTCACCACCAGCGCCGTCGTCACCGCGCCGTAAAGCGCCTGGGCGATGGCCAGGATCACCGCGTTGCGGCGGGCTTTGGCGTCGTCATATAGGGTGGCGGGGTTCATGCGGCGAACTCGGCTGGGCGGCGCTGGCGGGCCAGTTTGTCGAGCACGCCATTGATGAATTTCCGCTCTTCGCTTTCGAAAAAAGCCGAAGCCACATCGACATACTCATTGATTGCGACGCGGGCCGGGACCTTGTCGAGGAACATCAGCTCGAAGGCCGCGGCGCGCAGGATGGCACGCACCGTGGCATCGAGGCGGTGCAGCGGCCAGCCCTTGTCAAGAATGGCGTCGAGCGTGGGGTCGATGGCGGCCTGCTCGCGCACGGCGCCGTCCACTACTTCCTTGAGAAATTTGTAGTCGGCCTCGCCGCATTGGCCGTCTTCGAAGTTATCACCGAGTGTGCGCGAGGAGAACTGCGCCAGCACGTCTCCCACATCGGCGCCGGCCAAATCCATCTGATAGAGCGCCTGCACGGCGCCGAGCCTAGCGGCCGAGCGATCGACGGGCTTGCCCTTGCGTTTCCCGGTCACCGCCCGCGAACTTTCCGTTTCATGCCGCGGGCAAAGCGGATCATCGCAAGGGCTGCCTCCGCGGCACCGCCTCCCTTGTCCATTTCGGCCACCTTGGCCCTTGTCCACGCCTGCGCCTCGGTTTCACAGGTCAGAATGCCATTGCCGATTGCCAGTCCCTTCATCGTGAGGTCGACGATGCCGCGAGCGCTTTCAGTGGCAACGATATCGTAGTGCGATGTCTCTCCACGCAACACGCAGCCCAAGGCGACAAAGCCATCATAGCGCTTCGATGCGGCGGCCATGGCGATGGCGCCGGGAATCTCGAGGGAACCCGGAACGGCGATCCGATCCCACTTGGCCCCTGCCCGCTCGATGGCGGCGATGGCGCCACGGGCCAGCTCATCGCAGAGTTCGCCATAGAAGCGCGCTTCGATGATCAGTAGACGGGCTTTGATCTGCCCGGCCGCGGCGGATTTCCTGTCAACCTTCATGATTGTCCAAACTCGGCAAGGCGGGCCACATAGCGCGCCAGCATATCGATTTCAACATTGACGGCATCGCCTTTGCGTGCATGGCCCCATGTGGTGACCGCTTGGGTGTGGGGAATGATGTTGACGCCGAATTCATTACCGTCGACTTCGTTCACGGTGAGCGACGTGCCGTCGAGCGTCACTGAGCCTTTCGAGGCGATGAACCGCGCCAGATCGGAGGGCACCCGGAAGCGGAAGCGCCGGGAGTCGCCTTCGGGCCGGATCGAAACGATTTCTGCAACGCCATCGACATGGCCGGAGACCACATGGCCTCCCAGCTCGTCGCCCATTTTGAGAGGGCGTTCGAGGTTGATCCGCGTGCCGACTTTCCAGTTTCCGAGCGTGGACTTCGAGAGAGTTTCGGCGGAGGCATCGATACTGAAACTATTCGTGCCCTTGGCCACGACGGTGAGGCAACATCCGGCGCATGCGATCGATGCGCCAAGATCGATGGTCTCTGGCGGGTAGTTGGAAGTAATGACAAAGCGCGTATCGCCGCGCCGCTCCATGCTGCAGACAGTGCCGATGCCGGTGACGATGCCAGTAAACAACAACCGCTCCATTTTCAATCCGTCACCCCAGCGCAAGCTGGGGTCCAGCTTTAGGCCAAGGCACACAGGCCGGTGCTAGCAAAGCGGGAATCCGGCTTTCGCCGGAATGACGGGGTTAGGAGGACTTTTCATAGACGCTCAACACGTCGTCCCCAAGTCTTTCCTCATCTTGCAATTCAAATGACTGCAAGGCGGTGTCGAGGGCGAGGCCCGCCAAGGCGTCGACACCTTGAGGGCCTATCGTTTGTTGGGAGCGGAAGATGTGGAATTCGTCCACCAGGCCCTGCTCCAGGAAGGCGCGGGCGGTTCTTGCGCCGCCCTCAACCAAAAGCCGGTTAATTCCCCTACCTGCAATGTCCGCAAGCGCCGCAGGGATTGTTCCGCGCTGGACGCCGGCTTTCCGCGCAGCCAGTTTCGAGCCCGGCGGCAGCTCGCGGTTTCCGCTGAGCACGAAAGGCTTGGGCGAGCGGTTTTCCAGCCCCGGTAGGCGGCAGTCGAGCCTGGGATCGTCGGCAATGACCGTGCCGATGCCGACCAGGATTGCATCACATTGGGCGCGCAGCAAATGGACCCGGGCCCAGCTTTCCGGGCCAGTGATTGCCGTTCTTTCGCCAACCCCGGCGGCAATCTTGCTATCGGCGGAAACGGCAAGCTTTAGAATCACTTGCGGGCGCTTCTTGGTAATTCGAATCAGGAACCCGGCAAGATCGCGGCGGGCTTCTTCTGCGCTGTTCGCCGGAGACGACTTCAATGCCAGCCTGGCGCAAGCTTGACGAACCCGCCGCCGGAAGTGCGCGGGTCCGGGTCTTCAAGGGCTACAACGGCGCGGGCAATACCGGCTTTGACCAGCGCTTCGGCACAGGGAGGGGTGCGGCCGTGGTGTGCACAGGGCTCCAGGGTCACGTAGGCCGTTGCACCACGTGCTGCTTCACCGGCCATCGCCAGGGCTTCGGTTTCGGCGTGGGGTCTGCCGCCATGCTGGGTCCAGCCCAATCCCAGGACCCTTTCGTCCTTTACGATGACACAGCCAACTGGGGGATTTTCGGCCGTGGTTCCCAGCGCCCTGCGTCCAAGGCGGAGGGCATAGTCCATCCAGCGCTGTTCGCTGCTCACCCGGCCTCGCCGTTGTCGTCTTCGCCGGAGAGCTCGCCCAGCAGTTCTTCGAAGTCCTTGGCTTCGCGGAAATTCCTGTAGACCGAGGCAAAGCGTACATAGGCGACATCGTCGAGCATCTTGAGAGCTTCCATCACCAGCTTGCCGATCGTTTCCGACTTGATTTCGCTCTCACCCAGGCTTTCGAGGCGGCGGACGATGCCGGAAACCATGCGCTCGACGCGTTCGGGGTCGACGGGACGCTTTCTCAACGCCACCTGGATCGAACGCATCAGCTTGTCGCGGTCAAAGGGCACCCGGCGGCCGGAGCGCTTCAGCACCATGAGTTCGCGCAATTGTACGCGCTCAAAGGTGGTGAAACGGCCGGAACAATCGGGGCAATGGCGCCTCCGGCGGATGGCGGCGCCGTCCTCGCTGGGACGGCTGTCCTTCACCTGGGTATCTTCATTGGAACAATATGGACAGCGCATGCCCTGCTCAGGAATAGATCGGGAAGCGGCCAGTCAGCGCCAGGACGCGCCGCTTGACGGATGCCTCGACCTTAGCATTGCCCGGTTCGCCATTCTTCGCAAGCCCGTCGAGCACCTCGGTGATGAGGGCACCCACCTCACGGAATTCGGCTTCACCGAATCCACGGGTGGTGCCAGCGGGTGTTCCCAGGCGAATACCGGAGGTGATGGTGAAGGGTGTTGAGTCGAATGGAATGCCGTTTTTATTGCAGGTAATGTAGGCGCGGCCGAGTGAAGCCTCCGCCGCCTTGCCGGTAACCGCCTTCTTGCGCAGGTCGACCAGCATAAGATGGGTGTCGGTGCCGCCGGAAACGAGGTCGCAGCCACCTTCAATCATGCTGTCGGCGAGAACCCGGGCATTGGCCGCCACGGCTTTCGCGTATTTCTTGAAAGCGGGCCTGAGAGCTTCGCCAAAGGCCACGGCCTTGGCGGCAATAACATGTTCGAGCGGTCCGCCCTGGAGGCCAGGGAACACCGCGGAATTGATCTTCTTGCCCAAGTCTTCGTCGCGGCTCAGGATCATGCCGCCACGGGGGCCGCGCAGGGTCTTGTGGGTGGTGGTAGTTACCACGTGGGCGTGTTCCAGCGGATTGGGATGGACACCGCCCGCTACCAGCCCGGCGATATGGGCCATATCGACCATGAGATAGGCGCCAACACTGTCGGCAATCTCGCGGAAGCGCTTGAAATCCAGGGTGCGAGGGTAACCTGACCCGCCGGCAATGATCAATTTCGGTCTTACTTCAAGCGCTTGCTCGGCCAACTTATCATAGTCTATGAGGTGGTTGTCTTCGCGCACCTTGTAAGGCGCAACCTTGAACCATTTGCCTGACTGGTTGACCGGCGAGCCATGGGTCAAGTGGCCGCCGCAGGCGAGGTCAAGGCCCATATAGGTGTCGCCGGGCTGCAGGAGAGCGAAAAATACGCCCTGATTGGCCTGGGCGCCGGAATGGGGCTGGACGTTGGCGAAGGAGCAGCTGAACAGCTGTTTGGCGCGGGCAATTGCCAGATTCTCAGACACGTCAACATACTGGCACCCCCCGTAATAGCGGCGGCCGGGATAGCCCTCGGCGTATTTGTTGGTCATTACCGAGCCTTGCGCCTCCATGACGGCGCGCGAGACGATGTTCTCGGAGGCAATCAGCTCGATCTCGTGCTGCTGGCGGCCCAGTTCGGCGGCAATGGCCTTGGCCACCTTAGGATCGGATTTGGCGAGTTTCTCCTTGAAGAAACCGGGAAACAGCGGTGCTGCCTTCTTGGCCTTGGCCTTTTTGACTGACTTCTTTGCAGCTTTCTTCGCCATGGAAATCCCCCTACTCAGAAGCGCCGCAAATGCCAGATTGCACGGAAGAGGTCCAGTTCCATCTTCGCGTACGGTATTTACCTTAGTTTCAAGACCAAAATGGTTCGGCTCCTTGCCAAGTCAAAACATTAATGACATATTGTCGGCGATATGAGACTTGTGTTGGATACAAGTGCCGTGGTCGCTGGCTTTCGAAGCCCGATGGGAGCCTCGGGAGAAATCCTGCGGCTGGCGTACCGAAGGAAAATAACGTTGCTGGCCAGCGTGGGCCTCTTCATCGAATACGAGGCGGTGCTGAAACGGCCCGAGCATTTGAAAGGCGCTGCGATGTCAGAGGATGATGTGGACGGGGCATTGGATGCGATAGCCAGTTTTATCGAACCGGTCGAAACGTTTTTTCTGTGGCGGCCCAAACTTCGTGATGCCGATGATGACATGGTCCTTGAGGCCGCGGTCAACGGCCATGCGGATGCAATTGTGACGTTCAATATCCGGGACTTCGCGGCCGCTGGCCCAGAATTTGGAATCCCGGCGCTGCTTCCCGGAGACGTTTTGAGGAGACTATGACATGAGAACCAACAGCAACTATGCGCTCAGGCTTCCCGCCTCGCTCAAGAAGGAAGTCGAGAAAGTGGCGGCAGGCGACGGCACCACGCTCAACCAATTCATCGTCAGCGCGGTCGCGGAAAAGTTGTCGGTGCTAAAGACCGCGGATTATTTCGCGGCCCGCGCCAGCCGCGCCGATCTTGCGAAGTTCGAAAAACTGATGGCGAGAACGGGTGAGCCCCCGCAGAAGGGCGACGAAATACCGAAAGAGTACCGGAAAACGAAAAACAGATGACCGCGAACAAAAAAGCTTCGCCAAAACGTTGCCGGAGGTTAGAGCGAGGCGGGTAGGCTTTAGATGACGACTGGCGATTTCACGCCGCCCGGCGCAACAGCAGTTCGCTCCAGATTCGATCGAGAGCGTCAATCAGTTTGGCGATTTCAAGTTCGCCATGCAGGGGCCCCGGTGTCAGCCTGATGCGCTCGGTGCCCTTGGGCACCGTCGGAAAATTGATCGGCTGCACATAGATCGCATGATTGTCCATTAGACGGTCAGTGAGCGCCTTGCACTTGACTGGATCACCGACAATCACCGGCACAATGTGGCTGGCAGTTTCCATGACCGGGAAGGCACGCGCCTTGAGTTGCGCCGTGAGAAGTGTGGCATGCTTTTTCTGCAACGCACGTTCAATGGTACTGGCCTTGAGGTGGCGGATCGAGGCGGAGGCGCCCGCGGCAATAGCCGGGGCGATCGATGTGGTGAAAATAAATCCCGGCGCGAAGGAGCGGATTGTGTCGATGATCGTGGCATTGGCGGCGATATAGCCGCCGATCAGGCCAAAGGCCTTGGCCAGTGTTCCCTCGATAATGTCGATCTTGTCGAGCAACCCTTCACGTTCGGCGATGCCGCCGCCGCGCGGGCCGTACATGCCGACGGCGTGGACTTCATCGAGATAGGTGAGCGCGCCGTATTTCGCTGCGAGATCGCAGATTTGGGCTAAGGGGGCGATGTCGCCATCCATCGAATAGACCGACTCGAAGGCGATCAGCTTGGGTCGCGCCGCATCGACCGACTTCAGCTTGCTTTCCAGATTGGCGAGATCATTGTGGCGCCAGACATGCTTTTCGCAGCGGCCATGTTTGATGCCCTCGATCATCGAGGCATGGTTCATCTCATCGGATAGTATTACGCAGCCGGGAAGCAGCCGTGCCAGTGTCGAAAGTGTCGCCTCATTGGCCATGTAGCCTGAGTTGAACAACAGAGCTGCATCCTTGCGGTGGAGATCGGCGAGCTCGCGTTCGAGTTCAACGTGATAATGAGTGGTGCCGGAAATGTTGCGGGTTCCGCCGGAGCCCGCGCCAACTTCGTCAAGCGCTGCATGCATGGCGGCGAGAACCGCCGGGTGCTGTCCCATGGCGAGATAGTCGTTGGAACACCAGACGGTGACTTCCTTCTCGCCGCCCTGCCCACGGTACAAGGCGCGCGGGAAGCGGCCCCGCACACGGCAAATATCGGCGAACTCGCGGTAGCGGCCCTCGCGTTTCAATGCGGCGAGTGCCTCGCCAAATGCCGTGGCATAGTCAAATGCAGTCATGAGGTTCTGGCCGGCGGACTGCCTGCAGATGCGCCCCAGGCATTGACGGGCAGAGTCAATTTGCTGCGGTCGTTGTATCGGCCGCCGGCTTCACTTTTGGTTTGGCGGCTGCCGTCTTGGGTGGCTTGCAGTTGGAAGGCAGTTTGCCGTCCTTGGCCGGCTTGCACTGGTTGGCCGTTTTGGTCTTTGCCGCCGGTGCTTTCTTGGCAGTATCTGCGGTGGTTTTCTTCTTGGTGGTCTTCTTGGTCTTGGACACGGTTTGAGTTCCGAAGCGCGGCCGCTTGGCCCCGTCGCCGTCACCCGCCATCAAATCCGCCACAGTGGAAGTCTTGCTGCCGGACTTGGTCTTGGATTTGGCAGTCAGGCCCGGCGCCGCCTTGAGAGGCTTCAATCTGAGAATATTGCCGGAAGTATCCGGTTCGGAAACCTGCGCGGCAACGGTGCCGCTGGTCTTGTCGGAGTTGCGCGAAGTTTTGAAAATGTTGAAGAAGCCACCGGCTTCAGCGGCATCGACGGCGGCAAGAGTCCGTGGAACCGGCTTCAACACATAGCGCTGACCGCCGCTGCTTTCGCCCACCGGCAGCGGCTGACCAACCACAAATCCGGTACCGTCAAGCTCGTAAATGTCCGGGCGGAAATGGACCTCGCCATTGTTGCCCGGCCAAGCGGTGAGATAGGTCACGCGCAGCTGCGGCGCATTGGTTATTTGGACGTCGAGGCGTTCCTTGGTGTCGGCCAGTTCGGCAATGCGGCCGTTGTCAATACCGTCCTGGCCATTGAGGATCCAGTTGATGAGGATCGCGACGTTTTCAACGCGCACGCAGCCTGAGCTGTAGAAACGTTGTCCGGTATTGAATAGGTGGGGCTCAGGCGTGTCGTGCAGATAGATGCCGAAGGGGCTGTTGAATTCGATCTTGGCGGTGGCCATGGCGTTGGCGCCGCCCGGCTCCTGGCGAAAATGATAGTTGTCAACGACGGCGCGGCGCCAGTTGATGTCATCGGGATCGACTTCGGGGCCGCCCACGCCGTCGAAGACCTTCATGTTCATTTCGTTCATGACGCGGGAGGGATTGCTCGACAACATTCTCGGCAGGATATCGCGCTCGACAATCGAGGCGGGCGCATTCCAGTAGGGATTGAACTTCACGGTGGCCAGATGGGTCACCACGACAGGCGTGGGACGCGATGGCCTGCCGACAATGGCGTTGTGAATTGAATAGACTCTGCCGCTATCGATGGCCTCGATCTGCATGGCCGGAACATTGACCACGACATAGCGGGCACCCAAATCCTTGGAGTACTCGATCACGCGCGGTAGGTTGGCGCGAATGGTGCTGAGGCGCCTTTGCGCCGGCACGTTGAGTTCCTTCAGTGTCGGATTGTCGAGCTTGCCGGTTACCGCCAAACCGTGATTGCGCTGAAAGCGCTGAACGGCGTCCTGCGTTGCGGTTGTAAAGAGATCGGCGAATTCGCCCTGGGTCGCTTCCGCCCTGATGTATCCCTCGATGAATAGCCGGCGGTTGAGAGCGGCCACCGCCTTGCCACGGCCACCTTTCTTGAATTTGCCGCCGGGGACTGCATCCCAGCCACCGTCAGCAACTATCGCCGCGTAACGGGTTTCGGCGGCGCGCAGCGCCGATGCGCTGTCTGCCGATACAAATGGAATGACCGAACCATCATTGACGATCTCGGTGCTAGTTGCAGCCTTGCCGCCTGCTCCAGCGTGGGCCCAATTGTTGTTGGCGGCCGGCGCTGGATCGTTCGACGCAGCTGAACCGGCCTTCTTCTTTTTCTTGAATATAAGCGAGAACGAATTCTCGCTTTCGGCAAAAGCTTTTCTGGCGTTGAGGCCCGGAGCAAGCAATAGGACCGCCGATATGCAAGCCAATGCCGCCAGCGCAATACCCTTGCTGCAAAAACCCCGGAAAACCATCCTTACCTCAACATCCAATTCATTGCCGCAATGCCAATTCAGCACCAGCCTCGCCTTGCCGGATGGAGCCTCCATACCAGCCCAGCAACGACTCGTCAAAAGTCTGCCACATTCGCTGAGCTGCTATGGCCGGTGAAATAGGGCGAGATTGCGGATGTTTCGGCCGCGCAAGGCTTGATCGGTCGTGAAAAGACAACCCTGCGGCTTTTCGGCCACAGGGCTGGTTGCCTCGGCAATGGATATCAGGAGATCAGAGGCGATACAGGATTTGGTCGGTCCAGAACCGCTCAAGACGGGTCAAGGCCTTGTTCAGTTTGTCGAACTCGTCTGCCGTGAGGCCTACAACCTGCTCCACCGACTGGAGCTGGCGATTGTACAGCGCGTCGATGCGCTCGCGGATCGCCTGGCCTTTCGGGGTTAGCTTGACGCGGACCGAGCGCTTGTCGGCGCTGGAGCGCTCGTGGTTGACGTAGCCGGCCTCGACCAGCTTTTTCAAATTGTAGGAAACATTCGAACCCTGATAGTGGCCGCGAGTCTTCAGCTCACCGGCGGTCAGCTCAGAGTCGGCGATGTTGAACAGCAGGAGGGCTTGCACCGGGTTCACCTCGGGCTCGCCGCTACGTTCAAAATCGTCCTTGATCACATCAAGAAGCCGGCGATGCAGACGCTCGATCAGCGTCAGGGCTTCCATGTAACGGTGTTTGATCGGGTTGCGAACGGACTCCCCCGCCGCCGGGCGCAATGCGCCCATCACTTCACTACGCATGTTATCCACCTATCCCTTGGTTTGAGGCCGGCTTCTTGGCGAGTCCGTTCCTCTAATGGGCAGAGCCTAGGCGATTGGCCCTTAAAACCGGATCAATGTCTTGGGTAAATTTGTTCTTATATTTTCGAAGATTTGCGTCTGTTTCAAAGACAGTTTACGGAATCTGTCTTTTGTAAATTAATGAAATTGTACCGAAACCGGAAAAGATGCGCGGGCAGACGGCCCCACCCGCCGCCCGCGCTATTTGCCCCCATCCCACGGAGGCCGCCGGATTTACCGGCGAACTGTTTTGGCGAAACCCGATTTCACCACATTTAAACTTTGATAACCGCAAGGCACTCCACTGGCATTTTGCTCGGCCTGCCGCATGACCGCCGACACTGCGGCTGGACCGCTGGCAGCAACCGTTGCACGGTGTATTCTGCCGATCGACTTCCAGTAGCGGAAGTCCTGGCCCGGCGAGAGATGGCGGCATTTGCGCTCGATGTAATAGGAGCCGACTAGCTTGGCATAACGAGAAAGGCTGCCCCTGCCGTTTCTGGGCGGGCTTTCGACGGTCGTGGTCCTGTCTTGCGGAGGGATGGCCTTCGCCTGTTTGGACTTGCCGGCCTTGGCTTTCGTGTCCGCCGTCTTAATGTCCGCCGCCTTGGCGTCCGTGGCGCTATTTTCCGGAGGATTGGCGGCCGCGACTATCACGGGTTTTGCAGTACCGGTCGTGGCCACCGCCTCGCGTGCGGCATACAGGGTCGCGGTGATGTCTGCCGCCGTTGCTTCGTCACATTGAGCTTTGCCGGCATGGGCCTTGCCCTGCGCCATCGCGTTTCGCGCAGCTTTGGCGGAAACTTGTGTCGCGGCAGCCAACTCCGCGCGCGCGGTGTAGTCCGACAATTCATCATGCATTTCGGAGGTCAGAAACTTGCACCGCGCATCCACCGTTTCGGCGCGCTTTAGCACGGCAACAGCCTGCTCGGCGGCAATTTCCTCGGCAACTGCAGATGTGGTCGCCGAGCATGCCGCCATGGGAAGCACTACTACCGGCAAAGCCATCAAAATTTTTCTTAACCGTCGCAAATCGGATCGCCCTTGAAGGAAGGCACGGTAAGCTACAAGGTTAAGGAGCGGCAACTAAATTGACTCAAATGCAAGGCGAAAAATGGGCATATGGTTAACTTTGCCTTGCCTTCGTCAAATCCTCCGGACGTTATGGAAACATGTGGAAGAGCGCCTGCCTTGCAATGATCCTGTTATGCCTTGCCGGACCGGCGTGGCCGGAAGAACGTGAGCCTATTCCGATCCCACGGGTAAAGCCTCACCGGCCTTCCACCACACTATCGCAAATTATCCCAATTCCACGGCAAAAGCCCATTGTCAAACCGGCGGAGCCGCCGCAGACCACGGGCTGGCCGGACGCCGTGGTCCGCTCCGAGCAAGCCGCATGTCAGAGCCTGCTAAACAATCTAGAAATCAAGTGGACGCAGCAGCCCCCGCTGGGCCAGCAGGGCGGATGCGGGGCGCCGGCGCCGATCGAGGCCGCGAGCATCGATGGCGTCGAACTCGTGCCGCCAGCCATTGTAACCTGTGGCATGGCAGCGGCACTTCACGAGTGGATCAGCGGCGCGGTGCAGCCACGCGCCAAGGAAGTCCTGGGAACTTCCGTTGTCACTATCCACACTGCCGCGTCCTATGTCTGCCGCAGCCGCAACAATGTGAACGGCGCCAAGCTCAGCGAGCACGCCAAAGCCAATGCCCTTGATATGTCGGGGTTTTCCTTTGCCAAGGGGAAGGCCGTGAGCGTCGAAGATGGCTGGGGCGGGCTGCTCAGCAAGATCGACCTTTCGAGCGGGGGCAGATTCCTCGGCTCCATCAGGCTAGCCGCGTGCAAATCGTTCACTACCGTTCTGGGACCAGGCTCGGACCCCTATCATGGCACCCACTTCCATGTTGATATACTGACCCGGAAGGGCGGCTACCGGATATGCCAATAAACTCACCGGCCGCCAGACTTGTTATGGGACAAACATGACACAGATCCAAAGCCCCGCCGCCAGCTTCCCAACCACGCGCATGCGCCGCAATCGGCGGACGGCATGGTCGCGCGATCTTGTGCGGGAAAATGTGCTGCAGGCCACCGATCTGATATGGCCGCTGTTCATCGTCGAGGGCAGCAAGACCCGCCAAGAGGTCGCATCGATGCCCGGCGTCGAACGCCTGTCGGTCGACCTAGCGGTTGCCAAGGCGCAAGAAGCCGCAGCGCTCGGTATTCCGGCTATTGCGCTGTTTCCCAACACCGAAATGGGCCTCCGCAGTCCCGACGGGCGCGAGGCGTTCAATCCCGACAATCTGGTGTGCAAGGCGGTCCGGGCGATCAAGAAAGCCGTGCCGGATCTGGGAATCATGTGCGACGTGGCGCTCGATCCTTACACCAGTCACGGACATGACGGGCTCGTGCAGGACGGCGAGATCGTCAACGATGCCTCGATTGCCGCATTGGTGAAGCAGGCGCTGGTGCAGGCCGAAGCCGGCTGCGACATCATCGCGCCATCGGACATGATGGATGGCCGCATTGGCGCCATCCGCGCGGCGCTGGAAACGTCCGGCCACAGCAATGTTCAGATCATGGCCTACAGCGCCAAATATGCTTCGGGCTTTTACGGCCCGTTCCGCGACGCGGTGGGTTCATCGGGCACTTTGACCGGCGACAAGCGCAGCTATCAGATGGATCCCGGCAACAGCGATGAAGCGCTGCGCGAGGTGGCGCTCGACATCGGCGAGGGCGCCGATATGGTTATGGTCAAACCGGGAATGCCCTATCTCGACATCGTGGCGCGCGTCAAGGAAACATTCCGTATACCGACTTTCGCCTACCAGGTGTCGGGCGAATACGCGATGATCATGGCGGCGTGCGAGCGCGGCTGGCTCGATCCGAAAAAAGTGATCCCCGAGAGTCTGATGGCGTTCAAGCGCGCCGGGGCGGATGGAATTCTTACCTATTTTGCCCTTGATGTGGCGCGCTCACTCAGCCGTTAACACTTCAATTCGGGCTTTGCAAACAGCGCTTTAGAGCCTGTGCCGGCCTATCAATGGCGTCCCGATGACGATAATATGTCATTGAAAAGGCACGGTAAATTAAGTTTTTGTAACTTGCTGCAGTGCACTCATCCGGGTTATCGAGGTGTTGTCCGCTGGTTGTGGTTGTCGAACTGAAACCATGCCACGGATGACATCGCCGCAGTACCGGCAGGCGACGCGGGACGCGCTCCGGCAAATTGAAACAGGTCCGCCATTTTCAGCGATGACAATCGCGGGCCATACGTCCAAGGGAACTGTCAAATGAAATTATTCTTCGCAACACTGATTGCCTCAGCCGCCATGATCACCGCCGTCCTTGCAAGTGAAGTCGAAGGCGTGGTCAAGGCTTATGATGCCGCCACCAAGACCGTGATGCTCGAAGACGGTTCGAGCTATGTGCTCGGTGACGGCGTGGCGGCCGAAGCCCTGGTTGCCGGCGCCAAGGTGAAGGTAATGCTCGACGACAACACCAAAGTCGCAACCGCCGTCCAGGTTACTCAGTAAGTCAACCCGAATGAAAGCGCGCCCGATTGTTTTTGGGCGCGCTTTCGTCCGTTGATTTCAGCGCTGGAATCTGGCGATGAGACTTGAGGTGTCCCAGCGCCTGCCTCCCAACTTTTGCACTTCGGAATAGAATTGATCGACCAGTGCGGTGACCGGAAGATGCGAGCCGTTGGCGCGGGCTTCTTCGAGGCAGATGCCGAGGTCCTTACGCATCCAGTCGACGGCGAAACCGAAATCGAATTTTCCGGCCATCATCGCCTTGTGACGATTTTCCATCTGCCAGGAGCCGGCTGCACCCTTGGCGATCACATCGACCACCGCTTCCATGTCGAGTCCGGCATTGATGCCAAACTGGATGGCTTCGGCCAGGCCCTGCACCAGGCCGGCAATGGCGATCTGGTTAACCATCTTGGCGAGCTGTCCCGAGCCCGAGGGGCCGAGCAGCTTGCGCATGCGCGAATAGTGGGCGATGGCCGGTTCCGCCTTGTTGTAATGTTCCGCGTCGCCTCCACACATCACGGTGAGGATGCCGTTTTCGGCGCCGGCTTGGCCTCCCGATACGGGTGCATCGACAAAGCCCAGATTGCGGGATCTGGCTGCGGCGTGGAGTTCGCGGGCGACGGTGGCGGACGCCGTCGTATGGTCGACGAACACCGCGCCCTCCTTCATGCCGTGAAATGCGCCATCGGGCCCGGTGGCGATTTGCCTGAGGTCGTCGTCATTTCCGACGCAGGCAAACACCAGATCCGCCTGGCGCACGGCATCGCGGGGGGTGGCTGCCGTCTGTCCACGGTATTGCGAGGCCCATCTTGCGGCCTTACCGGGCGTACGGTTATAGACGGTGAGTTCAATGCCGCCGCGAGTTACAAGATGTCCGGCCATGGGAAATCCCATGACACCCAGCCCGATCCAGGCACACCGCGCGATCATTCGGTGGATCTCCCCTGCTCTTGTGTCACTGCCCGCACTACATGAAGCCCGGCTACAAGGCAATCGGCGGGAAAGCCCACTTGCAGAATCGGCTTGAACCCCGCCAGCTTGAAGAGGCATTATAGCGCCGACGCACCAGGAGCTGGCGCATTGAGCATCGAACGCAGGAACTTTCCCCAGTTCTTCATAACCGCACCTTCGCCCTGCCCCTATCTCCCGGGCCGGATCGAGCGCAAGGTCTTTACCCATCTGGTTGGTCACGATGCGCGCTCACTCAACACCCAGCTGTCGCAGGGCGGGTTCCGGCGCAGCCAGAACATCGCCTACCGGCCAGCCTGCGACGGCTGCGGGGCCTGCGTTTCGGTGCGGGTGCCGGTCAATAGCTTCGACCCCAATCGCTCGCTGCGCCGTGTTCTGGCGAGGAATTGCGATATCGAAGCGCGCGTCATCAAGCCCAGGGCCACCAGCGAGCACTATTCGCTATTCCGCTCCTATATCGATACCCGCCACAGCGAAGGCGGCATGGCCGACATGACGGCTCTCGATTTTGCAGCCATGATCGACGACAGTTTCGTCGACAACCGGCTGGTCGAGTACCGCCGCAAGACGGATAACAGCGAAGCCGGCGAGCTGCTGGCCGCTGTTCTTATCGACCTCTTGGGTGATGGTATCTCGATGATCTACAGTTTCTACAGTCCGGAATACCCCTCCAGAAGTCTCGGAAATTACATGATCCTCGACAGCATCGCGCGGGCGCGGAGGCTGGGGGTGCCGTACCTCTATCTCGGCTATTGGGTCAGGGGCTCGCGAAAAATGGACTACAAGTCGCGGTTCATGCCGCAGGAGCGGCTGACGGTCGAGGGCTGGGTCCTGCACCGGAAGCCATAGGCGGGCTCGTTTTCATCGCCATTAACCAAGCCTTGACCTTCCCCGGAGAAACTCGGGATTAACTCTGCCATGGCAGTTGATCTTGGGGCAGATACGGGTATAGATGACGCTGCGTAAAATAAAATTCAATAGCGAATTGGCGGAAGCAAGCGACATCATGAGTCAATTGACGAAAGGCGAGGCCGGAAAAATCCGCTTCGGACTCCTCATCACCACGATCGGCGGGCTGCTTTTCACCCTCGATCTGCCCCTCCTCCGCCTCGCTGGGGCTGACAGGTGGACGACAGTCTGGGCCCGCGGGATTTTCCTTTTCCTGTCGATTTCACTTCTATGGTTGCTGGCCCGAAAGATTGGCGGCAGCAAGACGCCCTACATTGCTGGCGCTGCCGGTTTGCTGGTCATTCTGACCGGGGCCTTGGGCAACATTACCTATATTGGCGCCATTTTCGAGACGAGTGCTGCCAATGTGGTGTTCGTCACGGCCCTCATCCCGATCTTCACCGCCCTCATGTCGCACTTCTTCATTGGCGAAAAGCTTCATGCCAATACATGGATTGCCACCTTCTTTTCGTTTTTCGGGGTTGCGATCATCGTGTCGGGCGGCATTGGCGAGGGAAAGCTGTGGGGTGATATCATGGCTCTCATTTCGGCGCTGTGTTCGTCGGCGGCCTTCACGATCGTGCGGGCCAGCGGCAAAAACGTGGCGACCAGCCTCGCCATCGGCAATCTGCTCGCTTCGCTTATCGCGCTGGCTTTCTTCGATATCTCACCGACTTCACTGCTGGCGCAGGCAAATCTCGGCCTGCCGGCGTGGACTTGGATCGCGATCAACGGTCTGATCGCCATACCACTGGCCTCGACACTGATTGCCAATGGCCCGCGATTTCTGCCATCGGCGGATGTCAGCATGTTCTTCCTGCTGGAAACCGTGCTGACGCCATTCTGGGTGTGGCTGCTGTTTGCAGAAGCGCCAAGCGGGCCGGTATTCCTCGGCGGGGTCATCGTCATTGCAACGCTCGTCGCCCACAGCTTTTGGCGGCTTTCGACGGCGCCAAGTTTTCCTGCTCCCGCAATGGGCAGCTCATAGAAAAGTAGGTGCGTGGTGGACCATGAGTAAGGACGGGTTGCGTGATCCTCTGGGGGCGGCGAAGGTGGTGGCCAGTCTTGCCCAGGAATTGACGGATCTGGGTTTCGCGCCCGCCATGCACGAAGATCTCGCACAGTTCGCCGCCGTCCGGCAGCAAGTGCGCCAGGATGCCGTTTCGCCATTTTTTGACCCAACGGTCAATGACGTGTCGCTCAGCCGGTTCTTCTGGATGCAGCTCATGAGCGTCGAAGGTCAAACGATCGGGCTGCAAGCGTTCCGCATCGATAGTGTGGATTCAAACCTCGCCGATTGGGGGCCGTCCTACACCATCGGCCTCTATATGAGACGGCAAGAGGTTCTCGTTCCATTGCATCCATCGCCACCCAAGGGCAGCATCTCGGAGCGGATCCGCGGAAGATTGGTCTATCATGGCGAGCTGTGGATCGACCGCACCATCCGCAACCGGAGAATTGTCGAGTTGTTCGGCAGGCTGGGAATGCTGCTGGCCCTGCTGAGGTGGAATCCGGACGCAATCTGGGCGCTGGCAAGCCAATCGATGGCAACGCACGGACACCTCAACCGGATGGGCTTCGGCTATCTCGAGCGGGGGTTCTTCAGGTGGCAGTGGGGTGCGGAGGGCATCGATCCAGTCGAGTGGGTGGCAATCGCCGAGCGCAGCGCCCTTGAGCAGATGGTCGAGGAAATGCTGACTACACCACAGCAATCTCGACAGGCGTGATCTCGCTCACGACGGACACGAGTTTGGCTCGGCCGCGGCCCTTGGCGAGAGGCAGAACTATGCGCTGATAGGGAATCCAGGCCACTTCGCCATCGGCTCCCATCATGGCGGCGTAGATGTGATCGTAGTGGGGTTGCCCACTCTGCAACACTTCCGCATAGGCCCGCGAAACAACCTTGTCGTAGGAGGTTCCCGACAGGCAGGGCGTGGACACGGGCGACAGGCCCCATAGCCGCGCAATGGCCGAGTTTGTGCCAATGCGCTCAACCTTTACCCGGCCGGTTTCGGAATCAAATGAGCAATCGATGGAAGACTCGGGCGGCGCACGCCCGGCTTCCAGGGCGGTGCGGAGTGCTTCCGGCAATAGGCGGGTCTTGGGATCGAATGACTGTACATAAACCCGCGAAGACAGATGTAGGTCGCTCTTGGCTATGAGTTGGTCGAGCCGGTCACAGGCATCGATAGGGTCAGTCAGGGTTTCGGAAAACCAACCGGACATATAATAGTTGAAAGTATAGGGACCGGGGAAGGTCGCGATCCATTCGCGGGCGAAATAGAGCGAGGCCCAGTTGGCACCGAAGGCGTGCCACTTGACCGCCGTGCCATTTTCGCCGGTCGATACCTTGACCAGATTCAGCCGGTCAAGGACGATGCGTTCTTGCAAGGGGTTGCCAGCCTCAAATTCCGGCTTGGGAACAAGACACCCTTTTGAGATCCAGAATTCCATCTGATCCATGTCGACTGCGGCCCGCCTGGGCAGTTTCGGTGGTTGTTGCGGTTTGGCACGCTGGGAACGTTTCCGGCAGTGCCCGGTTCAGTAGGCATAGAAATACCAAACAAAACATGAAAAACTTATGCACAATTTTTATTTGGTTGTGGAAAAAGTTGTGCAACCTATTGTTTTAGCGGGAGTTTGCCGGATGACGTCGGGACACAGGCAGTGTCTTTATGATCGATTCACGGTTAATTCGAATTAAACAATGTGGATGTCGACCTTGGCGATCTCGGTCACGATGGATACCGCCCGGCGGCCGGCCGCAAGATGCTTGGGCATGATCACGCGCTGGTAGGGGATCCACATGACCGAGTCATCGGGGGTTTTCATTGCGGCATAGACGTGATCGTAACGCGGCCTGCCGGACTTGAGGACATCGTTGTAGGCGGCACTGACGGTGCGGTCGTATGAGCCGCCGTTGATGCAAGGGTATGAAACCGGTTCCAGGCCCCACAGCCGCGCTATGGTGGATTTCGGACCAATTCTGGCCACCCGGAAACGGCCGGAACTCTCTTCATAGACGCAGTCGACGGAGTAGTCCGGGGTGGCATTGCCGTCCATCCAGGTATCCTGAAGCAGCGAGGGCATGGAGCGGCCGGATGGGTCGAACTCCGTGACAAATACCCGCTGCATCAGATGAATGTCGCCGCGGGCGATGATTTCACGAATGCGGGCCTGGGCGGCGCCGGCCTCGTCGTAACTCTCCTCAAACCAGCCAACGAGGAAATAACGAAGGATATAGGGTCCGGGCAAATCAAACAGAGTTTCGGCGGCGAAATAGAGGGAGGCAAAACATGGAGAAAACACCGACCAGCGGATTTCCGTTCCGAGCTCTCCGGACACCACTCGCACGCATCCGGCACGGTGCAACAAATGGTTGTCATCCAGGCATTCGCCAAGATTGCCGGGGCGCTCCGCGCCCCTCCTGCCATGCTCTATCCAGAACACCTCTGCTGTCATGCCGGTTGCCTGTGACTTCCTTTTGTTCGCAATCTGGGACGCGATTCCTCCAACCTTACTATGATCTCTTGCGGAGGAATTTCGAGCGGGAAGTGCTTGGCTAGATAACACCGGGTTAAACCAAAGCGGAACGTTAACCATTGGTGAAATTATCACTTCAAATTGCTAACAAAATAAGTTAACTTACGTATAGGTCAATTGAGTCCAGATCAGCCCCCACGGCGGGAGCGCCGGCTTAAGTTTGATTGTTTGTGAGTTGGGGGCCAAATGAGCGTCATTAAGCCGATCAAACCGTCGATTCAGGTAAGTTCCGCCGAGTCTTTCATAGGGGCAAAACGCCAGCCACGGCGAGATTTCCCGGTCTGGCATTTCGCCATGGTCAATGATACCGCCCGGAACGAAGCCATCGAGAGGTCGATTGCCAGGCTTGATCTGGACGGAAAGACGGTCGTGGAAATCGGATCGGGCACCGGCCTGATTGCCCTGCTGTTTGCCAAGTATGGGGCGGAACGGGTCATTACCTGCGAAATGAACGCTAATCTCGCCACCGTGGCCCGGCGGATCGTTGCCTCGACGGCCTATGCCGACCGCATTCACATCATCAATGAAAGTTCGACCGCGGCTATTGCGCGTGGGTTGCTGCCGCCGAGGCCCGATGTCATTTTCACCGAGACGCTTGACTGCGGCGTGGTCGGCGAGGGTTACATGGCGGTTGCCGAAGACATTCGCGACCTCGCCGGACCCAATACGGTGATCATGCCGGGGCTCGTCAGGCAGACGGCGGTGTTGCTCGAATCCGAAAGCCTGGCCAATCTCAACCGGGCGGGCACTGCCTGCGGCTTCGATCTGCGCCAACTCAATGAGTATTCGACGGGCAATTATTTTCCGGTTCATACGGAGCTCCATGCCCACCGGTTCCTCAACGATCCGATCACCTGCCGCGATTACGTCTATCTCGATTGCCCGCCGTCCCAGGTGCGCCGGGTGCAGGCACAGAAAACCGGAACCATCCACGGTGTATTGAGCTGGTTTGCAGCTGATTTCGGCGGGGCGACGGTTTGCAACGAGCCGTTTAGCGGCAGCCACTGGCACCAGGCGTTTCATCCCCTGCCGGAGGAAATCCACGTCGAGAAAGGCGATACGGTTGCAATGCTGATCGACGACGGCGGTTTTGCCTGGGTTACCCGGGAAGCCTGATGGCCCTCTTCAGTCAAGCGTCACGCGGTAACGGCTGATTGCCAGCGCCGTCACGATGATCAACATCAGAACAAGAGTTACCACTTCCACCGCAATCTGATCGATACTCGCTCCTTTCAGCATGAGGCCGCGGACAATTCGCAGGAAATGGGTGGCGGGCAGCGCCTCGCCGATCACCTGCGCCCAGCCGGGCATGCCGCGGAAGGGAAATGCAAAACCCGACAGCAGGATCGACGGCATCAGAAAAAAGAACGACATCTGCATGGCTTGCAGCTGGTTCTGGGCGACCGTGGAAAAGGTAAAACCCAGCGCCAGATTCACGGTGATGAAGAGCAATGTCGCCATGGCAAAAAGCGTGAAGCTGCCTTCGAATGGAACACCAAACAGCAGCTTGGCGGCAATCAGCACGACGGTTACCTGAACGGCGCCGATGACGATATAGGGGGCGATCTTGCCGGCCATCACCTCGATGGGGCGGACCGGCATGGCGAGCAGATTTTCCATGGTGCCGCGCTCGCGTTCGCGGGTGACGGCGAGTGCCGTCATCATCACCATGGTCATGGTCAAGATGATGCCAAGCAGTCCCGGAACCACATTGTATCGGGTGATGCCTTCGGGGTTGTAGCGCCTGTGCAAGAGCACTTCTACTGGCCCTGCCCCGCTGCGATAGCTGGCAAGGGGGCCGGTGAGTTCGCGCGCCAGGGTTTGCGATGTTGCCTGGCCGACGGCGGCCAGGGCGCTGCCGATGGTGGCGGGATCGGTGGCGTCGGCTTCGATGACAATTTGCGCTTTTTCGCGGCGGATGAGCTTGCGGGTGAAATCTCCAGGCACGGTGATCACGAACTGGACGGCGCCACGCTGCAACAAACTATCGGCCTCGGCTTCGGTCGCAACCGCGGTGGTGAAGCTGAAGTAACCGGTGTTGCCGATGGTGCTGATCAGGGCGCGGGTTATGGTGCTGTGATCGGAGGTAAGCACGGCCGCCGGCAGGCCCTTGGGATCATTATTGATGGCGAAGCCGAAGAGGATGAGCTGCATGATCGGAATGCCGAACATCATGGCGAAGGTCAACCGGTCGCGGCGAAGCTGTAGGGCCTCCTTGAGGATCATGGCCATGAGGCGCGCGAGAAATCCCATGTCAGGCCGCCTCGGCGTTGTCGCGCGCCTGCCCCATGAGATGAATGAAAACGTCTTCAAGCGTGGGCTCGGTTTTTTCCCAGACGATGGCGCCGTCGCGGCGCAAGGGGGCAATCGCCGCTTCAAGGGCAGCCTCGTCGGGACCACAGACATGCAGCGTCAAGCCGAAGGCGGCAGCGGCGGTCACACCGGGAGCATCGCGAAGGATGGGCGCCAGGCGATCGGCGCCGGGACCCGTCGCCAGCCAGGCCTTGAGGCCGGAACCTTCAATGATCTCTTCCGCGGTTCCCCGGGCCATAAGTTTGCCATAGGCGATATAGGCGATCTCGTGGCAGCGTTCGGCTTCATCCATGTAGTGGGTGGAGACCAGCACGGTGATGCCGGTGGCGGCCAAACCATGTATCTCATCCCAGAAGGCGCGCCTCGCCTTGGGGTCGACGCCGGCAGTGGGCTCATCGAGCAGCAGCAGTTTGGGCTCATGCAAAACGCAGGCAGCAAGCGCCAGACGCTGCTTCCAGCCGCCCGACAACGATCCAGTCAATTGGGTCTGGCGGCTTGCCAGTCCGAGACGCTCAAGAGCTCGGTCGACGCGGCCGCGGATATTCTCAAGCCGGTAGACGCGGGCCACGAAATCGAGATTCTCGCGGATGGTGAGGTCCTCATAGAGGCCGAATTTCTGGGTCATGTAGCCGGCCCGGCGCTTGATCGCGTCGCGGCCTTTAATGATGTCATAGCCGAGGCAGGTGCCCTGCCCGTCATCGGGCGTCAGCAGCCCGCAGATCATGCGGAGCGTGGTGGTCTTGCCCGAACCGTTGGGGCCGAGGAAGCCGCAAATGCGCCCGGGCATGATGCGAAGATCCACCCTGTCCACCACGGTGCGCGGACCGTAGCGCTTGGTGAGGCCATGCACGTCGATTGCCGGCTGGATTTCCGCATTCATGGCAGTGGCTCGACTTCGATCGGCATCCCCGGCCGCAATTTGGGATCGGCTACTTCGGGGCGGGCTTCAACCAGAAATACCAACTTGGCGCGCGCACCTTGCGAATAGATCACCGGCGGGGTGAATTCAGGGGTTGAGTCCACGCGGGTGATGATAGCCGTCTTAGCCTCACCGCAACCATCGCAGGTGAAGCGGATGGAGGTTCCGGGCTGCGCCTTGGCGAGTGAGGGTTCGGGAATGAAGAAGCGCAGTGTGACGGCATCGGGCGGGAGCAGTGAGACAACCGGTTGACCGGCGGCGACCCATTCACCCACGTCGAAGAATGTGTTTTCGACTTTCGCATCGACGGGTGCTGTTGGCGCCAGATCAGCAAGCCTGTGGCGGGCTTCGGCCGCAGCTGCTTCAGCTTCGGCGATACGTGAACGCGCCGCTTCGATTTCCGCTTCGCGCCCCGCCAGGCGGCCCGCGGATTCGGTCGCGGCGTATTGGGCAATGCGGGCTTCAAATTGAGCGACGGCGGCGGTGGCCCGATCGAGACTTGATTGCGCGCCGGCGCCGCTACCCGCGAGGGTGGCGGCGCGCACCAGTTCCTTCGTGGCAAGCGCCAGCCCCGCCTCGGCCTCCTGGCGTTGGGCCCGGGTTGCTTCCAACTCAGCCTCGCGCTTGCCGGTTTGGAGGTTGGCAAGCTGGGCTTCGGCGGTGTGGATCGCTGCAACACTGCGGGCGAGCTCGGCCTCGGCCACGGCTTGGTCGAGGCTGAAGACGATGTCGCCTTTTCCGATTGCCGCACCCTTGACGGCGGGTCTTGCAACAATGCGTCCAGCCTGGGGGGCGGCGATCATGATGGTCTCGCCCTCGACATAGCCCAGATAATTAACCTGCCCCGGCGGATCAGGCAGCCAACGGTCCTTGAAGTAGAAGGCCGTCACGGCCAGCGCTACGATGAGGATGGGAATGAGTTTCTTCACGGCTGCAGTGCCCGGATGATGAGGTCGGCGTCATGGCTGGCGAGGGCTGCAACATCAATGGGTTCGGCGCCGATGGGCACGAACACGCTTGTCCAGATGGCGCCCAGCAGCATGGGACCCACCAGGCATTTGACGGTCAGGCGCGGGTCGACGGGGCGGAACTCGCCGGAGGCGATGCCCCTCTCGATCAGCGATTTAAACAGCGGCAGGGCCTTGCCGATGACGTTATCGAGATAGAAGCGGCCGATTTCCGGGTGCGCCCGGGACTCGGAGATGACCAGCTTGATGATGTCAGGCAGGCGGGTTTCCTGCATTCTGCCGGCCAGGACCGCGAGCAGCTGCCGCAGCAGAGGCGCCACTGGTCCCTGATGCTGACCGATAAGTTCGGCAACGAGGCTGATGTTGGGGGCAACCGTGGCCTGCACGATAGCCTTAAGGAGTGATGTTTTATCATTGAAATACAAATAGATGGCGGCCTTGCTTAAGCCTGCGCGAGAAGCCACGTCGTCGAGCCTGGTGGCGGCAAAGCCGCGTTCGGTGAAGAGTTCGAGGGCGGCGGCAAGAATTTCCGCCGGGCGGGCTTCCGGGCGGCGTTTGCGGGGTGTTGTTTCTGACTGGTTAGTCATATACAATAACTAACCTGTCGGTCAGTAAAAGTCAAGAACCTAGTGTTTGACTGGTATTCGTTGGCAGAAACAATCAGGACCCGCCCTTCCCCGGCGAATGGAAAAGAGGCCGGCTTGGCCGATGCAAGCTGGCGGCGGTATCAGGACCCCGGAGCGCTGTACTCGACATGCAGAAGCGGGGCATTGGTGGCTGAAATGTTGCGGGACTTGGCCACTCTTTTTCCGGTTCCGTCGACAATGATCGATAGTGCATTGCCGCTGGCCCAGCCGGTACGGTTGACGATCTCCTGGATGAGCGGGGAAAGATTGGGTGTCCGCTGCTTGGCGCCCGCCTCGTTGAGAACAGTCCATGCTGCCGGACTCCAGCTGACCCTTGCCGCCGTCTTGGCGCGGGCTGAGATGTTGTTGTCGGCGGTGGTGAAGGCCGGGCTGCTGTTGATGGCCTGGCCGGCGAATGAGACCGACGTGGCTTCCGAAGACGTCTCGTCGGTCGCGAACTGGATATAGGCATTCGAGATGACGGCGTTTTTTGGAATGGTCAAATTAGCGAAGCGCACCCCAACCAATTGGAGGTGGGGGTTGGTATCGTCCCTGACCAATTCCAAGTCGGTGCTGCCAAGATCGGTCGTGGTGCCGCCAACTGCCTCTTCGGCGTCGTCGGAATTAGCGGAAACACGTCCCTCCCACACAATAGCCGTCGAAACAGGCGGCGTCGTCAGCGAAAGTGCCGGTGACGACTGGGCCAATTCGTTGCCGGCCGCATCGTGGGCCGCCACCCTATAGCCGTAAGTAGTATTGGCCGTCAGCCCGGTGTTGTTATAGCTGGTGCCGGTGACCGTGGCGACCGGAGTCGGGTTTCCATTGCGGTACAGCTTGTATCCGGTTACCCCGACATCGTCGGTTGACTCATCCCAGGTAAGGTTGATCTGGGTGGGCGACACCGCACTGCCCGCCAAGTTCAGTGGAACCGATGGAGCGGTGGTATCGGTGGCGCCGCAGCCGTTGGCATGTTCGTAAGCGCCGCGATCCATATAGCTGATCGGGCCGCTGCCGGTATTCGCCGTGGCGGAATTGTCGCAACGGGCGTTGCCTTCCACGTCGTGATTGATTTCCGGGGTCGTTATCGCATTGGACTTGGCGGAATCGATGGCGGCCGATCCGGCGCCCAGGTGAAAATCGTTAGTGGCAGCACTCACCCAGGCGGGATTTGCCTGAATGCCATGTTGCTCAACGCCGGGGTGCGCCGCCCGTAAGGCAGACAGCGAATTGTATGTGCCTTGATAAAAATAGAGGACACTTCCGCAGCACGCCGAAACGAGGTTGTAGTCGGCGCCCAGCGTCAATGCTTCAACCGCGATATTGATATTGCCTTTCTTCCGGGTAGTGTTCAGGGCATTGTCGATGCTGATGTTGTTGTAGACATAGCCGCCGGCCGAAGTGCCCTCGATATTGATGCCGGACGTCACATTCTTGTAGATGGTGTTGTTGACGATCACCGGCCGCGGAGAGTCGAGCACGTCGATGCCGTGGTCGCCGTTGAGATAGGTGACGTTATTCACCATCAATCCGTCGGCGCCGCCCCAGCGCATGTTGATGCCGGAATCCTCATTCTGATAGGAAATGCAGGACTCGGCGATGTTGCCGCCAGATCGGAATTCGATGCCGGCGGCGATGCGCTCAAAGGCGCGGGCATTGTGATGGGCGATGACTCGCTTGATGCGGATGCCGGTGGAGGCGTTGATGACGTAAACGCCGATATCTGAATTGTCGTAAACCTGGGTTCCGTTGACAAGAGAGGCGGAGGCCGCACTGAACCTGATGCCGTTGCGGACTTTGCCGCTGGCCCGGAGGCCCGAGCGCGTTACATATCCACCAAGGACGCGGATGTTGTTGGAACCGGCAATGTCGATGCCGGTGAGCAGCGAATCTGCAATCTTGTTGTTGAACAGCTCCGTGTTGGAAGAGTTGTTGATGTAGATTCCGCTGCCCGCCGAATTAGTTACTTTGTTGTTGGACAGCGTGACATCCGAGCACAGGGTGCAGCGGAAGCCTTCGTTCACCGTGTGGTCGACGGTGAAGCCATCGACAGTCACCCAACTCACCCCGGAAAGATCGAAGCCCTGCGACGAGCTCTTGACGATCGCCCTCTCGCTGGTGGTGATGACTATGGGTGCGCTCGATGTGCCAGAGCGGGTGACGGAGACCCTCCCAGTATATGAGCCGTCAGCGACCGAAACCGTATCTCCCGGGTCGCTCATGGAGACGGCAGCTCCAATGGTGCAATAGGGTGTGCCCGCCAGATCGGAGCACGAAACCTGATTGTCGACTCGTCTCGTTGCCGCCTCGGCGGGCGCGGTTGGCAGGCCGGCAAACCAAACGGCGGTGAGCATCAGAATAGCTGCGCGAAATGCCAAGCTCAGCAGGGCATTCATGGGCCTCACTCCAGTGTCAACAATGTCAGGAACAAATCACGCCAACACTGACGAACGCAAGTCAGACTCTACAGACAGAACCGCAGCGGCGGTGCATCAAGGGCTGCTATATTCGACATGCAGCAACGGGGCCTTGGTGCCTGAAGAAATATTGAAAGAACTGGCCACTCGTTTTCCCGAACCGCTGACGATGAAGGAAAGCGCATTCCCGCTGTTCCAGTTGGCACGGTTGACGATCTGTTGGACGACGGAGGCAAGATTTGTCGTCCGCTGATTGGCGCCGGCTTCATCGATAGTGTTCCACGCTGCCGGATTCCAGCTAGCCGTAACGCCTGCCAGAGCGCGGGCAGAAATATTGTTGTCGGCGGTGGTGAAGATCGCACTGTTGTCGACCGCCTCAGCGGCGATCGATACCGTTGTCGCCGCCGTCGACACCTCGTCAGTGGTGAACTGAATATAGGCATTGGTGATGGTGGCGTTCTTCGGGATGGTCAAATTGACGAACCGCATACCAACTAGTTGAAGTGTGGTTCCGTCCGTGACCAACTCCAAATCGGTGCTGGAAAGATCGGTCGCAGTGCCACCAATGAACTCTTCGGCGTCATTGCCGCTGGCCGAAACCCGGGCCTCCCAGGTGATAGCCGTCGACACGGGTGGCGTCGTCACTGAAATTGCCGGTGACGATTGGGCGGAGTGATTGCCGGCGGCATCGGAGGCGCGCACTGTATAGCTGTAGGTGATGTTGGCGGTGAGACCGGTGTTTGAGTAGCTGGTGCCGGTGACCGTGGCGATCGGGGTTGCGTTTCCGTTGCGGTACAGATCATAGCTGGTCACCGCAACATTGTCGGTCGAGGCCGACCAGGTGAGATTGATCTGGGTCGGCGACACTGCCGTGCCTGCCAGGCCTAGCGGAACCGACGGAGCGGCGGTATCGGGCAGGGTCGCCGCCGAGGCCGGTGGTGACGACTGGGCCGAGGTGTTGGGGACCGCATCGAAGGCCGCCACCGTATAGCTATAGGTGGTGTTGGGCGTCAGCCCGGTGTTGGAGTAGCTGGTGCCGGTGACGGTGGCGATCTCGACCCCGCCGCGGTACACTTTGTATCCGGTCACCGCGGTGTCGTCGGTCGAGGCGTCCCAGGCGAGATCGATCCTGGTCATCGAGAATGCAGTGGCCGCGAGGTTCTGCGGAACCGTCGGAGGGGTGGAATCGAGCCGCGGCCAGGGTCGTTACCGGAACCGCGGGCGACGATTGGGCCGAGGTGTTGGGGACCGCATCGAAGGCCGCCACCGTATAGCTATAGGTGGTGTTGGGCGTCAGCCCGGTGTTGGAGTAGCTGGTGCCGGTGACGGTGGCGATCTCGACCCCGCCGCGGTACACTTTGTATCCGGTCACCGCGGTGTCGTCGGTCGAGGCCGACCAGGTGAGATTGATCTGGGTCGGCGACACCGCAGTGCCAGCCAGTCCCGTTGGAACCGACGGAGGCGTGGTGTCCGGCGCGCCTGACGTCCACTCGATGTGCAGCAATGGAGCCGCGGCGGGAACACCCTCGAAGGCTTCGGCAACGCGTTTGCTGGTTCCGGTTCCGGTCACGATGATGGCGAGCGCATTGTTGCCGGCCCACCCTGTCCGGTTGACGATTTCCTGGATGACGGAAGAAAGGTTCGGCGTCCTTTGATCCGCGGTTGCGACATTGATCGTTGGCCAGCTTGCCGGCACCCACGCTACGGACGCGGTTGTGCGCAGGCGCGAGGAGACATTGTTAGCCGCCGTGGTGAATGTGGGTGTCGAGTCGGCGGCTACTCCCTTGATGGTCAGACTGGCGGCGGCCGTCGACACTTCATCAACCTGGAACTGGATATAGGCATTCGAGATGACGGCGTTCCTTGGCACCGTGACATTGACAAACCGCATGCCAACGGTTTGCAGCGACGCATCGAGCACAAGTTCAAGGTCGTTGCTGTTCAATTTGACACCGCCGTTCGAGGATTCTTCGGCGTCGTTGGAGCCCACGGAAACCCGGCCCTCCCATGTCACAGTCGTCGAGACTGGCGGCGTCGTCACCGAAACCGCCGGCGACGATTGGGCCGAGGTGTTGGGAACCGCATCGAAGGCCGCCACCGTGTAGCTGTAGGTGGAGTTGGGCGCCAGCCCGGTGTCGGAATGGCTGGTGCCGGTGACGGTGGCGATCTCGACCCCGCCGCGGAACACTTTGTATCCGGTCACCGCGACATTGTCGGACGAGGCCGACCAGGTGAGATTGATCTGGGTGGGCGACACTGCCGTGCCCGCAAGACCCTCCGGAACCGACGGGCGGGCTGGTATCGGGCAAGGTCGTCGGCCGAGTCCGCCGCGGATTGGCCTGATGGGTTGTTGGCGGCATCAAAAGCTTCCACCGTATAGCTATAGGTGGTGTTCGGCGTCAGCCCGGTGTTGGAATAGCTGGTGTCGGTGACGGTGGCGATCGCAGTCGGATTCCCGTTGCGGAAAACCCTGTATCCGGTCACCGCGGTGTTGTCGGTCGAGGCGTCCCAGGTGAGGTCGATCCGGGTCGCCGAGAATGCGGTGGCCGCGAGGTTCTCCGGAACCGTCGGAGGGGTGGTATCAGCCGAGGCTTGGGTCGTTACCGAAACCGCGGGCGACGACTGGGCCGAGGTGTTGGGGACCGCATCGAAGGCTGCCACCGTGTAGCTGTAGGTGGTGTTGGGCGTCAGCCCGGTGTTGGAGTGGCTGGTGCCGGTGACGGTGGCGATCTCGACGCCGCCGCGGAACACTTTGTATCCGATCACCGCGGTGTCGTCGCTCGAGGCATTCCAGGTGAGATTGATCTGGGTCGACGACACCGCAGCTGCCCGCCAGGCTCTGCGGGAACCGATGGAGGCGTGGTGTCCGGACCGGCGCAGCTGGTGGCGAATTCGTAGGGGCCGCGATCCATGTAGCTGATCGGGCCAGTGCCGGTATTCGCGGCGGAGGGATTGTCGCAACGGGCATTGCCGTCCAAATCCTGATTGATTTCCGAGGTCGCTATGGCGTCGGACTTGGCGGAATCGATCGCGGGGGATCCGGCGGTCAAGTGGAAATTGTTATTGGCGGTATCGACCCAGCCAGGAAGCGCCTGAATTCCGTTAAGCTCGACCGCCCCCGGCAAGCCAGCAACCGTTGAGTATGTCGTCCCTAAATAAACATAGAGAGGGCTTCCGCAACAGGCCGAAACGAGGTTGTAGTCGACGTCCACCTGGTTCGCCGGCGCCGACGAATTGCCGATATTGATGTTGCCTCTCTTGCGGCCGATGTCCACCAGGGCATTGTCGACGCTGATATTGTTGTGGACATGGCCACCGACCGAACTGCCCTCGATATTGATGCCCGACGTCGTATTCTGGTAAACGGTGTTGTTGACGATCACCGGCCGAGGAGACTCAAGCACATCAATGCCATGGTCGCCATTGAGGTAGGTGACGTTGTTCACCATCAACCCGTCGGCGCCGCCAAAACGCATGTTGATGCCGGAGTCTTCATTCTCATAGGTAATGCAGGATTCGACAATATTTCCGCCGGATTGGAATTCGATGCCGGCGGCATTCGTGTTATAGACGCGGGCGTTGTGATGGGCGATGACCCGCTTGATGCGGATGCCGTTGGACCCGTTGATGACAAAAACGCCATTGTCGGTATTTTCGTAAATTTGGGTTCCGTCGACAAGCGAAGCGGAGCTCGTGCTGAATCTGATGCCGTTGCGGGTGTTGCCGCTGGAGGGCAGGCCCGAACGCGTTACATAGCCGCCGAGTACGCTGATCGCCGTGGATCCGGCAATGTCGATGCCGATGCCCAGCGAATCTTCAACCTGGTTGTTGGAGAGAACCGTGGTGGAGGAATTGTTGATGAAGAATCCGCTGCTCCTCGAATTGGTCACCCTGTTGTTGGACAAGGTGACATTCGCACACAAGGTGCAGCGGAAGCTTTCATTGGTCGTGTTGTTGACGGTGAAGCCACTGATCGTCACCCAACTCACGCCGGATAGATCGAAGCCCTGAGTGGTGCTGGTCAATGTCACGCCTGGGCTGGCGGAGATCGCAAATGGGACACTGGAGGTGCCCGAATGGGTGACGGTCACCTTTCCAGTATAATTGCCGGGGGCGACCGATACTGTGTCGTTGCCAGTGGCGGCGGCGACGGCGGCATTGATGGTGCAATAGGGCGTGCCCGCAACGTCGGAGCACCCGACATTATTGTTGACTTGGCGCACAACAGCCCAAGCTGGTGCAGCCTGCATGCCAGCAAGACTTAAAAGGAATGTACCGAGAAACGCCGCCCAAACGAACGCAGGCAGCGCAAACACGCGCACGATTCTCATATTTTACTCCGGGGCCAGTATGACGCCTACTCCAACGCGGGCCGCGGGTCGAGTACAATTGCGCCGTGGAAGGCCGGAATAAACGAGTTGTGAACGGCTTTCACGACGTGGGTTGTGGTGGCAGGATGTATTCCCTCCAAGATTGCAACGCCGCCAAGTTAAGGGGAGTCCCGCGTGGCTAACAGGGGTTTACGTGCTCGAGCGCACCGCGATCGGTAAAGCTGATCGGACCGCTGCCGGTGTCGGAAATTAAGGGGTCGTCGCAGCGGGCATTGCCCTCGGAATCCTGGTCGATTTCAGGCGAATCGATCGCGTCAGAGGCAGCGGAATCGATTGCGACAGATACGGCGGATGGATGGAAGTCGCCGGCAGCGGGGTCAATCCAGGCCGGGTCGATTTCAAAGCCGTTCGCCTCTACGCCAGGATAGGCCGACTGGAGGGCGGTGAGATTCGAGAAATAAATACCGTTCCATTGATAGATTTTTCCACCGTCGGAACCCCACACGATATTGCGATCCGCCGTCGCCGGCATTGAAGTCGTTGTCACGCGGATATCGCCCAACGTGCGCGGGCTTCCAATGCCGTTGTCGACACTGATGTTGTTCATAATCACGCCATTCGGCGAGTTGCCTTCCACGTTGATGCCCGCCGTCACATTGTCGTAGACGCTGTTGTTAACGATCACCGGCCCCGGTGACTCGAGCACGTCGATGCCATGATCGCCGTTGCCATAGGCAACATTGTTCACGACAAGACCATCACTGCCGCCCCAACGCAGATTGATTCCGGAGTCCTCGTTCTGGTAGGTGGTTGTGCCTTCGACGATGTTGCCGGAACTGCGAATCTCGATTCCGGCGGCTGCGCGGACATAGCCGCGCGCATTGTGATGGGCGATGACACCCTTGATCCGCACGCCGGTTGTCCCGTTCAATAGATAGATGCCGGTATCCGAATTGTGATGGACCCGGGTGTCCACAACCGAGGAATCGGATGAGCCGCTGAACTTGATGCCCTTGTAGGTAGCGCCACTGACATTTATTTGGCCGGAATAGGTCACAAACCCGCCGCTAATCGCAACTCGCGCGGAAGCGGCGACGTCAATGCCGGTAAAGCGCGACCCCTTCACTTTATTATCGACAAGTACGATGTCAGTGGAATCCATAATGGAGATTCCGATTCCCTTCGAATTCTTGACATGGTTCCCCGACAATCTGACATTGGAACACAGGGTGCAGCGGATGCCGTCCGACTGAGTTTTGTAGATGATGAAGCCGTGAACCGTTACCCAGGATGCACCCGTGATGTTGAATCCGATTGACGGGCTCTTTACGATCGCTCCGGCGTTGGTGGTTATCTTGATGGGCTTGTTCTGGGTTCCCGAGCGAGTTACAACTACCTTGCCATCGTAAGTGCCTGCCGCAACCACGACGGTATCGCCGGCCGTCGCAGCGGCGGCCGCTGCCACGATGGAGCAGTAACTGGGCGATCCGGTGGCGTCGGAGCAGGATGCCTGATTATTGACGTTCAGCACGGCCGCGCCAGCCGGAGCAAACGACAACATAACGACGCCTGCTGCGACGAGGGCGATACCGAACGGACCGCCAAGCCCTGACAATCGAACTTTCTTCATGCGGCCCTTCCTAATCGCTGGATTGCGATCCTGTCCAGATGGAACGCGCACCGCCGCACGTGTGATTCAAATAAGCATACACCATAACTGCCTGCAATGCACTAAGGCAGAGACCCATCCTGGCCAACAAAAATGGGTGAATCGAAATGCAGGCTTCCCAGCCAGCCAACACCAGCCTGGCTGACAAAACGCTGACAAGCCGGGTCAGGAAGCTGTCATCGGCGAAACCCCAAATTGCGTCCGAGACAGCTGGAACATCAAATTGGCGCTGCGGCACGGGGGAACGAGCCGCGGCAATCGGTTGACTCGGCGGAGGCCGAGCCTGCCGGTCAGAATGGGAGTTGCTCTATCATGTTCATTGGTTCTTCGCTGCCGGATCGCCGGCGGATCACGCAATTCAGCAAGCGTATTCAATATTCGTGTCTTCATGCCGCGATGATCGCGCTGGTGGTCGCCAGCCCCTCGGCCCAGGCCGCAACCGCCAATTGGAGCCCTGAGCAGCAGATCGCAAGCAATCTGGCCTTCACAGAATTCGCGGTGAAGCCCAACACCGCCGTCAATGCGGCGGGCCGGTCCGTCGTGGTGTGGGATAAACCAATTCCAATCACCGGCGGTTTCGGTGGTACCAGCCCCCAAGTTTATGCTGCGGTGCGGGCGACATCCACCGGCGCATGGTCGGCGGCGATGGCCCTGTCACCTGAAGGTGCGAGAAATGGTGGGGCCACCGTCGATCCGGTCAGCGGCAAGGTCACCGTGTTCTGGATAGCGGGTGGCGTGCCCTACGCGTCCACCAGCAGTGATGCCGGGGCGACCTGGTCGCAAGCGACCATTCCGGGTGATGCCGGGTTCGGTTTCCTCCCGTCCAGTGTCGCGGCCGACACCGACGGCCGCGGCAACATCACCGTCATTCTGGCAAGGCCGCAGCTCACCGGTAGTGCCTTCGACATTGAAGCCGTGGTCAGAGCCGCCGATGGCAGGTGGAGAACTCCGGTCATGTTGACAGGACCCGCCGGTGCGACTCTCTTCGGTAGGCCGCACTTCAATGTGGTGAGCGACGGCCAGGCCCTGCTGAGTGTCGGTCTAACCACGTTCCGGCGCGATTCCAGGGGACGATGGGCGGCCCCGCAGACCGTCAACCTCGCCGGACTGAATCCGATCGTTGTGCCCAGTGCCGACATTGATGCCAAAGGCAGCGGCTACTTCGTTGTCCGCGCCATTTCTTCAGGCGTCATTGGCGCCTATCTGTCAACTTCGACGCCCACGAGCGGTTGGTCAACGCCGCGCCATGTCGCAATGTTTGATGATATTGGCGTAGGAGGGCTGCAAGTGACGGGGTCAAGTTCGGACCGCGCGATGATCTCTGGCTATGACTTATCCGGTTCGGTACGTGCCTCGGCCACGCGCGACAGCGGCCGATCATGGGGTACGCTCGCCAATCTCGGCCCCGGCATCGAGCCTAAAGCGGCGGGCAGCGAGAACGGCCTGTACGCTCTTGGCTGGAACTCCTTTGGCGCCACGGGAGCAACCTATTCCGTGGCAACGGGAAGCGGTCTTGGCAGTGCGTCCACGGCCTGGATCACCACGACTCTCACGAGCCAGGCTCGACTGGGTTCGTCTTCGGTGGCGATTGCCGGCAAATCCGACAGCTCTACCGCCCGGGCGGTGGCCGGCTGGGAAGGTGAGATTGTAACGACGACGCTTGAAGAGTTCATCGGTGCGTCAACCGGGGTCATCAACAAATAATGCGTGAACGGTGGAGGGCTGGAAATTCCGGTTTCCAGCCAATCCAATTTCTGCTGCCAGGGCTCAGCCGAACTTGTTGTTCTTGGGGAATCCCTTGGGGGGCAGCCTACCCGCTTGGGCGCGTTCGCCGATCCAATCCTTGAGTTCGGTCACGTTCCAGGTGCGGCCCGACGTATCGAGCCAGGTGAGGCCTTCCTTGAGATTGAAGGCGCGGGCATCGGAGAGGCCGCCATCCTTGAATTTCTGCAGGCGCACGCCCTTGCCGCGTGCCATTTCCGGCAGTTCGGTGCGCTTGAAGACGATCATCTTGCGATTTTCACCTACACAGGCGATGTGATCAGCCGCCTCCCCCACGGCCGCACAGACCAGGGCTTCGGCGGGGGTTTTCAGGTTCAGCACCTGTTTGCCCTTGCGGGTATTGGCCAGGCACTCGTCCTCGGACACGATGAAGCCGTCGCCGTCGGTGGAGGCGAGCAGGCGCTTGGCGCCTTCGGTATAAACAAAGAGGGCGACGATTGAATCGGCCGCATCCATATCGCAAATGAGGCGCACGGGTTCGCCATGGCCGCGGCCACCCGGCAGCTTGGCCCCATCAAGGGTAAAGAATTTTCCCGACGACGAGAACAGCATGATCTTGCTGGTGGTCATGGCGTGAAGCACGAATTTTTCCTGGTCGCCATCCTTGTAGGTGAGGCCGGAAATATCCTCCATGTGGCCCCTCATGGATCTGATCCAGCCCTTCTCGGAGCAGACCACGGTGATCGGTTCTTTCTCGATCAGGGACTGCTCCAAATCGACATCTATCTCGGGGGCTTCGGCAAAATCGGTGCGGCGCTTGCCGAGCGGGGTCTTTTTGGAGAACTTCTCCTTCACGTCCTTGATTTCGGTGGTGATGCGCGCCCATTGCTCATCATCGGATTTGAGCAGCTTGCCCAGCTCCTTCTGCTCCTTCGACAGACCGTCATGCTCTTTACGGATTTCCATTTCCTCGAGCTTGCGGAGCGCCCTAAGGCGCATGTTGAGAACGGCCTCGGCCTGATTGTCGGTGAGCTTGAAACGCTTGACAAGCGCGGGCTTGGGCTCGTCCTCCTCGCGGATGATGCGGATCACCTCGTCGAGATTGAGATAGGCGATGAGGTAGCCGCCGAGAATTTCCAGCCTTCTGGCGATTTCGCCCAAGCGAAAATTGGTGCGGCGGACGAGGACTTCCTTGCGGTGACCCAGCCATTCGCCGAGACAATCGCGGAGCGACATGACTTTCGGCACCTTGCCGCCGGAGAGCACATTCATGTTGAGCGGAATGCGGGTTTCCAGCTCGGTGGCCCTGAACAGCTGCTCCATCAGCAGGGCGGGATCGACGGTGCGGCTCCTGGGCTCCAGCACCAGGCGGATATCCTCGGCGGATTCATCGCGCACGTCGGCCAGCAGCGGCAGCTTCTTGGCGGTGAGCAATTCGGCGATCTTCTCGATCAGCCGGCTCTTCTGCACGAGATAGGGTATCTCGGTGACAACGATCTGCCAGCCGCCGCGGCCCACATCTTCCTGGCTCCAGCGGGCGCGCACCCGGAAGCCTCCCCTGCCCGTCCGGTAGGCGTCGGTGATCGAGGCGCGGTCGTCGATGATGATGCCGCCGGTCGGAAAATCGGGGCCGAGCACGAACTGCGTGAGCTTGTCGACAGTGGCATTGGGGAACTTGATGAGGTGGAGGGCGGCATCGCAGAGCTCGGCGGCATTGTGGGGCGGGATCGAAGTGGCCATGCCCACGGCGATGCCAGATGAGCCATTGGCGAGTAGATTGGGAAAGGCCGATGGCAGCACCACGGGCTCCTGGAGGGAGCCATCGTAATTGGGGCGGAAGTCGACGGTCTCCTCGTCGAGGCCTTCGAGCAGCAGGCGGGCCACTTCCGTCATGCGGGCTTCGGTGTAGCGATATGCGGCGGCGCTATCGCCGTCGATATTGCCGAAATTGCCTTGGCCGTCGACGAGGGGATAGCGCGAGGAGAAATCCTGGGCGAGGCGGACGAGCGCGTCGTAGATCGACTGATCGCCATGGGGATGGAAGGAGCCCATGACGTCGCCCACGATCTTCGCCGATTTCTTGAAGGCTGATGTGGGGTCGAGGCGAAGCTGGCGCATGACATGCAGCAACCGGCGATGCACCGGCTTCAGGCCGTCGCGGGCATCGGGCAGCGCCCGGTGCATGATGGTGGACAAGGCATAGGCGAGGTAGCGCTCTTCCAGCGCGTCCTTCAGCTCGATGCGTTCAATATCTCTCGGGGCCCTGGGCGGGGGAACGTGCTTGCTCATGATTCGCGGGAGTATAGCGGATTTCGCAATTCATCTTCATCTGCCGGCGCAGCTCTCCGCTCACGGCGAGAGAATGAAATTGACTTTCGCCGGGCCGGACCGGCCAACCGTGACGTTCTTCGACACACGTTTGCCGCTCAGGCTGATCACAGTGACCTGCCATTTTCCGCGCGGCAGGGGCCAATTGAAGTTGCCATTTGAATCGGTGATCATCGCCATCTCCGGTACGGCCGGCGCGGGCTGGTCGAGCGACTTCACCAGAATGGAAGCGTCGACGACAGGATTTCCGGACGGCGTCTGTACGTGGCCATGCACTCCAGTGCTGTCGGCAGCCTTCACGACGCCGGTGTATTCGCTGGAAACTGGGGTCTCGTTGCCGTCCGCCAATGCCGTCACGTCCCGACATAGGAGCAGCCATATACCCATTGCCGCAGTAGCCAATAGGACAAATCGCATGGTAGGGATCTGCCTGTACGGCGTGTCAATTCAATGGCGGGCCCGGCCAGCACGGTTGCCAGCCGGGCCTTTGGCGGCAAGCCTATGGCAGATTCTTCCAGGCAATCAGGTTGTTAAAAGTTGTCTGGGTGATCCGCTTGGCGTGGTTATTGTTGGAATGTGGCACCACACCGTGCAGTCCATAAGCGTGGATACCCATGGCGCATACTCCCTGACAGAAAGCCGCCGTACTGGCCCGGTTTTGCCATACTGGTCCGCCGCTCTGGCCGCCAACTGTGTCGTTCAGATAAAATATCTGATTGGCCTGGGTTACCGTGATGTTTCCGGTGCTTTGCCACTGGGTCAGCGGCTTGTCTCCGGGGTAGCCGCTTACCCGCGCGAATAATCCCGTCAGCGTCGCAGTCTGCCACCAAGCGCCGAAAAAGCCCGTGGTGTTACCGATCGTACAATTAAGCTTAATGGCACCGTAGTCGGCGGTTTCGCTGCCGCTCACTGTCCAACCTGTCACTGAATGCAGGCTTTTGGCCGTGCACGAGCCGAAAGGCGACACAGAACCGTTCCTGCCGGGATAAATCCGGAAACTGGTACGCGGATAAAAGCCGGTGTTGTTTCCGGGGCTGACACAATGGCCTGCTGTAATAACCGTGTTGGCGCCAAACATCCACCCAGTGCAACGGCCTGCGCTGAATGTAATTAACACAACGGCACGTGCGGGATATGTTGTCGTCGGATTGACTAGAAATCTGGTGTCCGCTCCGATAATTGACCTCGGAGCTCCCTTGGATATCCCTTTCAGTGACTTCGCTCTTGCAAATTCCGAGGCTGAATCCATGACGGGGGAGACTTCCACATCGGTTCCCGAACTACCGGGCATACCGGTCATGGTTGCGGCGTAATTCTTCACGACGATCCGGGAACCGTCGCTTGCCACCGGTAGCTCCAGCGAGCCGGCAGCCCGGGTTGCGGGCGAGGCAACGACAATAAGCGCGGCGGCCGCCAAGGCCGTGGTTATTGCGAGCGATTTATACGAGAACTTTCTCATTTGGGGACTCCACTTGGATTTAACTGGCGACCAATCGCCATGTTGCGAGCCAGTAGAGCAAGCAGGGAGCGGAACCAATTTATGCGTTCCTGCCGAACTACCAACATACGTCCCCTCTAATGCAAGCTATAGACCAAATTTCCCTGGAACCAAAGCGCAAGGCGGTGGCGCTCCGTTGGCCCATCAGCCCTGCCGGCTGTTAACCACACTTTGCAGATATCGAATGCGGCTCAAACTCTCGCAATCGTCACCTTGGTAACCGGCTTCTTGCCCCACATCTGGTCGGCGGCGCGGCGCACGCTGATGCGGACGGTTTCGATCACCTGCTCGTCAACCTTGCGGCGGGGCTTGGGCATTGAGGCGAAGGCCTGGTCTGCCGCCGCCAACAAGTCATTGTCCAGTCCCGCCGGGATGCCATCGGTGACCAGCTGGATTTCGCCCACCAGCTGCAACTTGGCATCGATTGCCAAGGTGACAAAGGCCGCGCCGACGAAAGAAAGTTTGCGGCGCTGCCTGGCGGGGCCGTCTTCACTCGGGACAATGAGGCGGCCGTCGACATGCAGGCGGCCGGAATGGGCTTCATCGACATTCTGTACTGGACCAGGGCAGAGTCTGGCGATGTGGCCATCGCGCGGAATCAGGGTTTCGGCGATGCCGCAACTCCTGGCAAAGATGGCCTGGGCGCGGAGATGGCGCGGCTCGCCATGCATCGGTATGACGGCGCGCGGACGCAGCCATTCATAGAGCGCCCGCAGCTCGCCCTGGCGGGGATGGCCGGAGGTGTGGACGAGTGCCTCATCGGCGGTCACTACGTCGATATCCAGTTTTGCCAGATTGTTGTGGATCTGGCTCACTTCCTTCTCATTGCCGGGGATGGTCTTGGAGGAGAAAATGACGAGATCGCCGGGATCGAGCGAGATGTTGGGGTGCTGGTCTTCGGCGATGCGGGCGATCGCCGCGCGGGGTTCGCCCTGACTGCCGGTGCACAGCAGCATGATCTTGTCGGGTGGGAGATAACCGAATTCTTCTTCGTCGAGGAACTCACCTGCATCCCATAGATATCCGCAGGCGCGGGCTGCTTCGATGGTGTTGCGCATGGCGCGGCCGGCGATCACCACTTCGCGGCCGGTGGCGCGCGCCGCCTTCACCGCCGAGAGCATGCGGCCGACATGGGAGGCAAAGGTTGTAATGGCGACGCGGCCCCTGGCATGGGTGACGATCTCCATCAGGGTTGCCGCCACATCGGCTTCCGAGGGCGAGTGGCCTTCGCGCAACACGTTGGTCGAGTCGCAAACCAAGACGTCGACACCTTCCTCGCCAATTGCCCGCAAGCGTTTCTCGTCCATGGCAGGCCCCAGGACAGGGGTGCGGTCGATCTTCCAGTCGCCGGAGTGCAGCACGGTGCCCTGCTTGGTGCGGATCACCAGTGCGGCAGGCTCGGGAATCGAGTGGGTCACCGCGACAAATTCAAGATCGAACGGGCCCACTTCAAAGCGGCTACTCTGCTTGACGATATGGACCGGGACGTCGCCGTCGAGGCCTGCCTCCTTCAACTTGAGGCCCAGAATGTGGGCGGCAAAGGCGGTGCAATAGACTGGGCATTTGAGCTGTGGCCACAGCCAGGCCACGGCGCCCAGGTGATCTTCGTGGGCATGGGTGAGGACGATCCCGGCCAAGCTGTTGCGGTTACTGGCAATGAAGGAAATATCCGGCAGGACCACATCGATGCCGGGTTCGCTGTCCTCGCCGAATTTCACCCCGAGATCGACCATCAGCCATTGGCGGTCATCGGCGGGGCCTAAGCCGTAGCAATAACAGTTCATGCCGATTTCGCCGGTGCCGCCCAAGGGCAGCAGCACCAAATCGTTGCGATGGTCGAATTTCTTCTTGGGCATCAGCCTGGGGCTTTCCTCATGGCTTCAATCGCGGCGAAACGCACTTCGCCAGAATGGATGTGTCTGTGGGTAGCGTCAGGAAGTTCAAGGATCAAGGCGCCATCATCGGCCAGACCGTGGAAAGTGCCCCTGACTGGTTGGTTACCGATCACAGCTTCAGCGACCTCACCTATGCCACATGCATGCGCTTGCCAGTCGCTGCGAATGGTTGAAAATCCCCGGCCTTCGTTCCAGATATTCAAGCGATTTAAGAACCTTGCGTCGAGTTCTTGGAGAACCGATTCAACTGATGTTGATAGACCATGATCGGCCAATGACGTCACCGGATACGGCGTGGCAGCCGGTGCATGGGTCACATTGAAACCGCAGCCCAAGGCAATCGTCACCGGAGACTGAGCCACAACTTCGGCCAGCAATCCGCAGATCTTGGCGCCGCCGATCAGCACATCATTGGGCCATTTGATGCAGGCCCGAGGGTTCGGCAGCAAGGCTGCAACCAAATCATGCACAGCCAGGGCCGCAATGAAACTCACCTGGGCTGCAACTTCCGGTCCGCCTGCAATGGAAAAAACAAATGTCGCATAGAGATTGCCCGGCTCCGACACCCAGCTCCGGCCCAACCGCCCTCGACCGTGGGTCTGTTCGCCGGCTAGTAGCCAAATTGGTCCACGCTCGCCACCGCCGGCCAGCCTCCGGGCTTCCGCATTGGTGGAGTCGATCCGTTCAAAGTGAACGACGCGGTTGCCGCTGGGCAGAATCAATGGAGTGACTTGGCCGCGGCCTCGGCAAGGGAAAGCAGCGGATTGGCGAAGACCACAAAGAACAGCGTGAAGGCGCCGGCCGCATAGGCGACAAGCTTCACTTCGCCATCCATGGCATCGAAGGCTTCGGCAGGTTCGTCGAAATACATGATCTTGACAATGCGCAAATAGTAATAAGCACCCACCACACTGGCAATTACGCCGAGGATGGCGAGTGTGTAGAGGCCGGACTGGATGGCGGCGAGGAAGACGAAGTATTTGCCGAAGAAGCCGGCAAGCGGCGGGATGCCGGCGAGCGAGAACATCAACATGGCGAGCACAAAGGCCAGTCCCTTGTTAGTGCGGCCGAGACCCGAGAGATCGGCTATCTCCTCAATGTGCTGCCCATTGCGGCGCATGGCGAGAACGCAAGCGAATGTGCCCAGGGTCATGATCAGATAAATCATCATATAAATGATGACGCCACGAACGCCCGTTTCGCTGCCGGAGGCTAGGCCAACGAGGGCAAATCCCATATGGCCGATGGAGGAATAGGCCAGCAGGCGCTTGATGTTGCTTTGGCCGATAGCGGCAAAGGCGCCGAGCGCCATGGAGGCGATCGATATGAAAACGAGGACTTGCTGCCATTCATGCACCGCGCTGGTGAACGGCGTCATCATGACACGGATGAACAATGCCATGGCGGCGAGCTTGGGCGCCGAGGCGAAGAACGCCGTAACCGGTGTGGGAGCGCCTTCATAAACGTCGGGGGTCCACATATGAAAGGGCACCGCCGAAACCTTGAAGGCGAGGCCGGCAATGATGAATACGAGACCGAACACCAGGCCAAGGTTTCGGCCTGTGCCGCCAATGGCCGCGGCTATCTCAGGGAAGCCCACCGAACCGGTGAAGCCGTAAACCAGCGAGGAGCCGTAAAGCAGCATGCCGGATGACAGTGCGCCCAGCACGAAATATTTGAGGCCTGCTTCCGACGATCTGGCGCTGTCGCGATTGATGGCGGCGACCACATAGAGCGCCAGGGACTGCAGTTCGAGCCCCATGTAGAGGGCGATCAGGGAGTTGGCGGAAATCATCATCATCATGCCGGTGGTGGCCAACATGATGAGAACCGGATATTCGAAGCGCGCCATCTTTTCGCGCTTCATGAAGCTTGACGACAAGACGATGGCGACAGCCGATCCGAAGAGGGTCAGCACCTTCATGACGCGGGCGAAAGTATCGACCACAAAGGCGCCGCCAAATGCGGTTTCGCGCCCGGAGCTGCCCCAGATAACCAAAGCAGCGACAAGACCAAGCGACAGGATGGCCGCGATCGTCACGCGGTCAGTGTTATCTCCTTTTCGGAAAACACCGGCCATCAGCAACGCCATGGCCAGGCCCGCGAGTGCGATCTCGGGAAGTGCGGCGGCGGCGCCTGCCTGTTGAAGAAACGACATGGTTCGTCCTTACTGTAGCGATGCGGTTGCAATCTGCTGGGCAGCGGCGGCAGCGGTTTGAACCGACTTCATGAGATTTTCCACCGATGCGCCAAAGATATCGAGGATGGGCCCGGGGTAGACGCCGAAGAATATGGTTAGCACGGCGAGGGGGCCAAGCGTTGCCAGTTCGCGGGGCGTCATGTCGGCGATATGGGCCAGCGAGGGCTTTTCCAGCTTGCCGAAGATGACCCGGCGATAAAGCCAAAGCGCATAGCCGGCGGAAAGAATGACGCCGGTTGAGGCAAAGAAGGCCACCCAGGTGTTGCTGGAGAAGGTTCCGAAGCAGCGACAGGAATTCGCCGACGAACCCCGATGTGCCTGGCAGGCCAACATTGGCCATGGTGAACAGCATGAAGACGCCGGCATAGAGCGGCATGCGGTGGACCAGGCCACCATAGGCCGCGATCTCGCGGGTATGCATGCGGTCGTAGACGACACCGACGCAGAGGAAGAGCGCTCCCGACACCAATCCGTGGCTGATCATCTGGAACATGGCGCCATCAATGCTTTGCCTGGTCATGGCGAAGATGCCCATGGTGACAAAGCCCATATGGGCAACCGATGAATAGGCAATCAGCTTCTTCATATCCTCCTGCATCAGCGCGACCAGCGAGGTGTAGATGATGGCGACGACGGAGAGGGTGTAGATGAAGTTCTGGAAGTAGAGCGAGGCGTCGGGGAACATCGGCAAAGAAAAACGCAGGAATCCGTAGCCGCCCATTTTCAGAAGGATAGCGGCGAGGATCACCGAGCCCGCCGTCGGCGCTTCCACATGGGCGTCAGGCAGCCATGTATGCACTGGCCACATGGGCATTTTCACCGCGAAGGAAGCAAAGAAGGCAAGCCACAGCCAGGTTTGCATCTCGACGGGAAAACCTGGATTGCGGGTGAGGAGTACGGCAATGTCGGTGGTGCCCGATTGCCAGTACATGGCGATGATCGCCAGCAGCATCAGCACCGAGCCCAGCAATGTGTAAAGAAAGAACTTGAAACTGGCGTAGACGCGGCGCTGGCCGCCCCACACGCCGATGATGAGAAACATCGGAATGAGGCCCGCCTCGAAGAAGACGTAGAACAGCAGCAAATCGAGCGAGGTGAAGACGCCAATCATCAGCGTCTCAAGCACCAGGAACGCAACCATGTATTCGCGCACTCTTTTGGTGACATACCAGCTGGCCAGAATGCAGATCGGCATCAAAAAGGCGGTGAGAATTACGAAAGGCAAGGAAATGCCATCGACGCCCATTTGGTAGTTGGCTGAAGAGCCCAACCACGAATAACGCTCGACGAACTGGAATCCGGCATCGGCCGAATTGAAGTTCAGCCAGAGCAGCAGCGAGATCAGGAATGTGACGATTGTCGTCCACAAGGTGCCCCAGCGGATGTTGCGTAGCGCCACATCATCTTCGCCGCGCTGGACAAGGACGAACAGATACGCCCACCAGCGGCAGGAAGGTGACGACCGAGAGAATGGGCCAGCCGGTCATCAGTTGAGCCCTCCGAACATGAACCAGGATATCAGCGCGGCAACACCGATCATCATGGCGAAGGCATAGTGATAGACGTATCCCGTCTGCAGCCGCACGACGCCCCTGGTGACATCGACAACACGCGAGGAGACGCCATCTGGACCAAATCCATCGATGACAAAGCCATCACCCTTTTTCCACAGGAAGCGGCCGAGGCACATGGCGGGACGGGTGATGAAATTCCAGTAGAGTTCGTCGAAATACCATTTGTTGAGAAGGAATTTGTAGAGTGGTTCCTGCTGGGCGGCGAGTTTCACCGGCAATGACGTATCGCGGATGTAGAACAGGTAGGCCAGCGCAAACCCCGCTACCATGACGATGAAGGGCGATAGCACGACCCACTGGGGCACTTCATGCATGGTGTGCATGATTTCGTTTTCAGCAACCGCGCCATGCCAGAATTCGGAAAACGCGTGGCCGATGAAGTAATCCTTGAAGACGAAGCCGGCCAGAAGTGCTCCGGCTGCCAGGACATAAAGGGGAATGAGCATGACGTTGGGGCTTTCATGCACGTGCTTCATGGTCTTGGCATCGGCGCGGGGAGCGCCGTGGAAGGTCATGAAGGCCAAACGCCAGGAGTAGAAAGAGGTGCAGAAAGCCGCAATGACGAGAAGCGTGAAGGCAAAACCCGATCCCGCTGCGAATGAACTCTCGATGATCGCATCCTTCGAATAGTAACCGGCGGTGAAGGGGAAACCGGTGAGCGCCAAATTGCCCACGATCATCAAACCCCAGGTGAGGCGGATGTGAGGGGCGAGACCGCCCATCTTGCGCATATCCTGTTCGCCCGACATGGCGTGAATCACCGAGCCCGATCCCAAGAACAGCAGCGCCTTGAAGAAAGCGTGGGTGAAGAGATGGAAAATGCCGACGCCATAGGCTCCGACGCCGAGGGCCACGAACATGTAACCCAGTTGCGAACAGGTCGAATAGGCGATGACGCGTTTGATGTCGTTCTGGACGAGACCAACGGTTGCCGCGAAGAAAGCGGTGATGGCGCCGATGATGACGACGACATCCTTGGCATGGGGCGCCAGTTCGAACAACGGCGATAGGCGGGCCACGAGAAACACGCCCGCCGTCACCATGGTTGCCGCGTGGATGAGGGCGGAAACGGGTGTCGGGCCCTCCATGGCGTCCGGCAACCATGTGTGCAGCAGAAACTGGGCCGACTTGCCCATGGCGCCCATGAAGAGCAACAGGCAAAGCGTCGTCAGCGTATCGAAGTCCCAGCTGAGAAAATGCAATGGGCTTGCCTGCAACGCCTTTGGCGGCGGCAAATATCGTGTCGAACTCGATCGACTGAAAAACATAGAAGCAGCCGAAGATGCCGAGGGCAAAACCAAAGTCGCCAACGCGGTTCACCACGAAGGCCTTGATGGCAGCGGCGTTGGCGCTGTCTCGCGTGTACCAGAAGCCGATCAGCAGATAGGACATGAGGCCGACGCCCTCCCAGCCGAAGAACAGCTGCAGCAGATTGTCGGATGTCACCAGCATCAGCATGGCGAAGGTGAACAGCGAGAGAAAGGCGAAGAAGCGCGGCTGGTGCTCGTCGTGGCCCATGTAGCCGAGCGAATAGACGTGAACCAGAGCGGAAATGGTGTTCACCACCACCAGCATGACGGCGGTGAGCGTATCGATGCGGAGGGCCCAATTGGCCGAAAGGGCGCCGGAATTGACCCAGCGCAGAACCTCGATCTTTTCGGCATGGGGCTCATGCAGGAAGCCATAAAAGACAATCCAGCTCAGCACCGCCGAGATACAGAGCAGCGCGGTGGCCAGGTACATGGGCCAGGGCGAACCTTCGTAGTGACCTTCGTGGCCGTCAGCCCCGTGCCCGGCGTTGGCTTCGCCATGCGAATGCTGTTCGCCATAGACTTCGGCATCGCTGCCCATATTGCGAAACAGCTTGGTGCCGGCGAGGCCTGCGATCAGCGCGCCGATGAGCGGAAGAAAGACGATGGCGTAATACATGATTGCCGGTCAGCCCTTCATGAGATTGATGTCTTCAACCGCGATCGAACCGCGATTGCGGAAATAGGTAACCAGAATGGCTAGCCCGATGGCCGCCTCGCCTGCAGCCACGGTGAGAACGAGCAGCGCGAAGACCTGGCCCACCAGGTCATGCAGATTGGCGGAGAAGGCGACCAGATTGATGTTGACGGCGAGCAGCATGAGCTCGATCGACATGAGGATGACGATGACGTTCTTGCGATTGAGAAAGATGCCGAAGATGCCGACGGTGAAGATAATGGCCGCGACGGTGAGATAGTGCGAGAGACCGATCGTCATGTTCAGATCCCCTGCCCTGATTTGACCTTGCGGATTTCGATGGCGGTTGCCGGGCCGCGCGCGATCTGATCGGCGATGTTCTGGCGTTTCACGCCTTCCTTATGACGGAGTGTCAGCACGATGGCGCCGATCATGGCGACAAGCAGGATGAGGCCCGCCGCCTGGAAGTAGTAAATGTAGTCGGTATAGATGATGCGGCCCAGGGCTTCGGTGTTGGTGACATCGGAGGGCGTTGGCGATGCGGCTGACTTGATGCTGCCGGGGTCGATGGCCCAGCTGCCCGCCACCAGCGCCAGTTCGACCAGCACAATGAGCCCGATGGTGCCGCCCACCGGAAGATAGTTCAGCATGCCCTGGCGCAGTTCGACGAAATCGACGTCAAGCATCATCACGACGAAGAGGAACAGCACGGCAACGGCGCCGACATAGACGACGACCAGGATCATCGCGAGGAATTCGGCGCCCAGCAGGATGAAAAGCCCGGCGGCATTGAAGAAGCAGAGAATGAGGAACAGGACGGAGTGAACCGGATTGCGCGACGAGATCACCATAACCGCCGAGGCGACCGCCAGAGCGGAGAAGAGATAGAAGAAAAATGCAGCTGCCATGTTGCTTGCCCTACCTGTACGGCGAATCGAGCGCGATGTTGGCGGCGATCTCGCGTTCCCAGCGATCGCCATTGGCGAGAAGCTTTTCCTTGTTGAAGAGTAGCTCCTCGCGGGTTTCGGTGGCGTACTCGAAATTCGGTCCTTCGACGATGGCGTCCACTGGGCAAGCCTCCTGGCAGAAGCCGCAATAGATGCATTTCACCATGTCGATGTCGTAGCGGGTGGTGCGCCTGGTGCCGTCATTGCGGCGCGGGCCCGCCTCGATCGTGATGGCCTGGGCCGGGCAGATGGCCTCGCAAAGTTTGCAGGCGATGCAACGCTCCTCGCCATTGGGATAACGGCGGAGCGCGTGTTCGCCGCGAAAGCGCGGCGAGAGTGGTCCCTTTTCATGGGGGTAGTTCAGCGTCGCCTTGGGGGCAAAGAAATAACGCATTGCCATCCATGTGGCGGAAGCGAATTCCTTGAGGAAGAGGGCCCGTGCGGCCTGTGCAACTCTCATTTGCAATTCACCTGGTCAAAGCTTTGCCGAGCAGGAAACCCAACAGCGGCATCATCAACAAACTTTGGATCCTGAGAAGAATCATGATCCGGCCAGGTTCCGTACCTTGCTGCTGTGTCAGCTTGGCTTGCTCGTAGCGCTGACGTAGTGCGGGATAGAGCGTCCGTTGCAGCATGGCCAGCTCAAAGACACCCAGGATCAAGAACGCGATTGCACCGATGAGGCCGTAAAAACTCATGGCGCCCACCCGAACGCGACGAGGACGCCAGCGGTGAGCGCCACCCAGAACATCGACAACGGCAAGAATACTTTCCAGCCCAGGCGCATCAGCTGATCGTAGCGGTAGCGCGGCACGATGGCTTTCACCATGGCGAACATGAAGAATACAAACAGGACCTTGATGAGGAACCAGATGACGCCAGGCACCCAGTTGAGCACAGGAACATCGATGATGGGAAGCCAGCCACCGAGGAAGAGGATCGCCGTCATGGCGCACATCAGAGTGATCGCTACATATTCACCCAGCATGAAAAGAAGATAGGGAGTCGAGGAATATTCCACCATGAAGCCGGCGACCAATTCCGACTCGGCTTCGACGAGATCGAACGGCGGGCGATTGGTTTCCGCGAGGGCCGAGACGAAGAATACGATGAACATCGGGAACAGCGGAATGAAATACCAGTCGAGGAACGAGTTGGGCAGGCCCAGCATTGTGCCGAGGCCGGTCTGCTGCGAAAGCACGATTTCACTCAGGTTGAGCGAGCCGGCACAGAGCAACACGGTGATGATGACGAAGCCGATCGAGATTTCATAGGACACCATCTGGGCGGCCGAGCGAAGCGCCGAAAGGAAGGGATACTTCGAATTCGAGGCCCAGCCACCCATGATGATGCCGTAGACCATCAAGGACGAGATCGCGAAAAGATAGAGAATTCCGACATTGATGTTGGCGATGGCCCAGCCATCGGCTACCGGCACTACCACCCAAGCGGCGAGCGCCAGAACCGACGTCACCAAGGGCGCGATGACGAAGATGCCCTTGTTGGCGCCATCGGGGATTATGACTTCCTTGAAGACGAACTTCAGCAGGTCGGCGAAGGACTGGAACAGGCCCCAGGGGCCGACGACGTTGGGTCCGCGGCGCATCTGGACGGCGGCCCACACCTTGCGGTCGACGAGGATGAGGTAGGCGACGAACACCAGCAGCACGCTGAGCAACAGCACGCTCCACAAAGCAGTGATGACAACATTGAAAATGACATCATAATACATTGCCGTCACTCCGCCGCCGCCAGATTGCGCACATTCTTCAGGGCCGAGCATTCAGCCATGGTCCGCGAGGCGCGGGCAATAGGGTTGGTGAGGTAGAAGTCCTTGACGCTGGAAGCGAAGGGTTCGGAGGACATTTTGCCGCCGGTCTTGGCAAGTTCTTCCAGTTCAGCGGCATCGGCCGGAGTCAATTGATCGAGACGGGCGAGATGCGGGGCCGCCTTGTACATGGCGGCGCGCAGCTCACCCAAATTGTTCCATGGCAGGGTTGCCGACAGGGTCTCCGAAAGGGCACGGAGAATTGCCCAATCCTCGCGCGCTTCGCCCGGCGGAAACGTGGCTCTGGCCGTCATCTGCGGGCGGCCTTCGGTGTTCACATAGGTCACCGACTTTTCGGTATAGGCAGCACCGGGAAGGATCACATCGGCGCGGTGGGCGCCGGCGTCGCCGTGGCTTCCCAGATAGATGACAAAGGTCGAGCCCAGTGCGGTGGTGTCGATCTCGTCGGCGCCGACAAGGAAGAGTACATCGAGATCGCCGTTCTTTGCTGCTGCCAGCATTTGCCGGGTGTTCAACCCGCCATCCTTCGATGGCAGCGCGCAGACGTCAAGCGCTCCTACCCGCCCCGCGGCATCATGCAGGAAATTGAGGCCGTTCCAGCCCTCCTTGATGACGCCAAGCGATTGCGCCGCCATTACGATGGTGGCGAGCACCGCCGCGCCATCGGGGCGCGCCAAAGCCCCCTGGCCGACAATGAACATCGGATTCTTTGCAGTAGCCGGGGCGTGATCGACAAACCGGGAAAGCGATTCCGGGCCGGCGCCGAGATAGGTGTAGGGATAGGTCAGATCGGCCTTTTCGCCGATTACGCCAATTGTGCAGCCGCCCTTGAGATAGCGCTTACGGATGCGGGCGTTGAGCACAGGCGCTTCAAGGCGCGGGTTGGTGCCGATCAGCATGATGGCATCGCTGTTCTCGATGGCGGCGATGCCGGTATTGAACGAGATAGCCGGCGCGGCCGCCGTGCTCGCCCAGCGGCGTGCCATCCTGACGGCAATCGATGTTCTTGACGCCCAACTGATCCGCCAACTGACGACTGGAGAAGGCCTCTTCGGCGCCCACGAGATCGCCGAGGATGATGCCGATGCGCTCGGGCCTTGCTGCCTTGATCTTCTGGGCGATGCGCAGAAAGGCTTCCTGCCAGGTGGCGGCGCGCAGCTTGCCGAATTCCCTGACATAGGGTTGATCGAGGCGCTGGGTGCGCAGGCCGTCCCAGACGAAGCGGGTCTTATCGGAAATCCACTCTTCGTTCACGTCGTCATGGGTGCGCGGCAGTATGCGCATGACTTCGCGGCCTCTTGCATCGACGCGGATATTCGAGCCCACCGCGTCCATGGCATCGATGGTTTCGGTCTTGCGCAGTTCCCAGGGCCTCGCCTTGAACTCATAGGGTGCGGAGGTGAGAGCGCCCACCGGGCACAGGTCAATGATGTTGCCCTGCAGCTCAGAGGAGATCGCCTGATTGAGATAGGTAGTGATTTCCATATCTTCGCCGCGGCCGGTCGCACCCATTTCTTCCACGCCGCCCACTTCGGTGGTGAAGCGCACGCAGCGGGTGCACTGGATGCAGCGGGTCATCTCGGTCTTGACCAGAGGGCCCAGATATTTCTCCTCCACCGCCCGCTTGTTCTCGTAATAGCGGTTGTTGGAAATGCCATAGGCCATGGCCTGGTCCTGCAAATCGCACTCGCCACCCTGATCACAGATCGGGCAATCGAGGGGATGATTGATGAGCAGGAATTCCATCACCCCTTCGCGGGCTTTCTTGACCATCGGCGATTTGGTGAATACTTCCGGCAGTTCGCCATTGGGACCGGGGCGCAGGTCGTTGACCGACATGGCGCAGGAAGCCTGGGGTTTCGGCGGGCCGCCCTTCACTTCAACCAGGCACATGCGGCAATTGCCGGCAATCGACAGGCGCTCGTGGTAGCAGAAGCGCGGCACTTCGGCACCCGCCTGCTCGCAAGCCTGCAGCAGGGTCAAGCCATTCTCGACATCTATTTCGGTGCCGTCGATTTTCAGTTTCGGCATGCTACTTGCCCCACAAGAAAAAGGCGGTGCCGGCCACAACAATTGACGAGAATAGGCCGTAGATGAAATTCATTGTGGCGCTGGCTTTCTCGCTGCGCACGAAGACATTCTGCGCAAGCCATTCCCAGCCAAAGTTGGTGGCGCAAAGTCCAGCGAAGGCCAACAAGATGCCGCCGCCCCAGCCGCCAAAACTCCTGCCAAACCAATAGCCCAGAAGGCAAATGGCGAGTTCGAAGGTTTTGCGCAGAAAATACATGGCATGCCTCACTCCGCCGCAATGCGGCGCATGGCACCGTCATGATCGGGGTTGGCGGCATACTGGTCAATGCGCTCTTCGATCACATGGCGGAAATGGGCGATCAGGCCCTGGATCGGCCACGCGGCGGCGTCGCCCAGGGCGCAGATGGTATGACCTTCGACCTGCTTGGTGACATCGAGCAGCATGTCGATCTCGCGCTTTTCGGCGCGGCCTTCAGCCATGCGGGTCAAGACGCGCCACATCCAGCCGGTGCCTTCCCTGCAGGGGGTGCACTGGCCACAGCTCTCGTGCTTGTAGAAGTAGGCAAGTCTGGCGATAGCGCGGATCAAATCGGTCGACTTGTCCATGACGATGACGGCCGCGGTGCCCAATCCCGAACGGAGTTTGCCGAGGGAGTTGAAATCCATTGGCGTGTCGACAATCTGTTCGGCCGGAACCATGCGCACCGACGAGCCGCCGGGGATGACCGCCAGGAGATTGTCCCAACCACCGCGGATACCACCGGCGTGGCGGTCGATCAGCTCGCGGAAGGGAATGCCCATTTCCTCTTCGACATTGCACGGCTTGTTCACATGGCCGGAAATGCAAAACAGTTTGGTGCCGACATTATTGGGCCGGCCAATGCCGGAGAACCAGGAGGCGCCGCGGCGCATGATAGTGCCGCAAACGGCGATCGATTCCACATTGTTGATGGTGGTTGGCGCGCCATAGAGGCCGACATTCGCAGGGAACGGCGGCTTCATGCGAGGCTGGCCCTTCTTGCCCTCGAGGCTTTCGAGCAAGGCGGTTTCTTCACCGCAGATGTAGGCGCCCGCGCCGTGGTGGACGTAGAGATCAAAATCCCAGCCATGCACATTGTTCTTGCCAATGAGGCGGGCCTCGTAGGCCTGGTCGATCGATGCCTGCAGGCGCTCGCGTTCGCGGATGAATTCGCCGCGCACATAAATGTAGCCGACATTGGCGGCCATCGCGGCACCGGCGAGCAGGCAACCTTCGATGAGAAGATGCGGATCGTGGCGGAGGATTTCGCGGTCCTTGCAGGTGCCGGGCTCGGATTCGTCGGCATTGACCACAAGGTAATGCGGGCGTTCGCCCACCACTTTGGGCATGAACGACCATTTGAGGCCGGTGGGAAACCCGGCGCCGCCGCGGCCGCGAAGACCGCTCGCCTTGATCTCGTTCACCATCCAGTCGCGGCCGTTGTCGATGAACGACTTGGTATCGGACCAGCAGCCGCGCTTTTTGGCGCCAGCGAGGCCCCAATCGTGGAGGCCGTAGAGATTGGTGAAGATGCGGTCCTTGTCAGCGAGCATCGCCTATCCTCACTTCTTCTTCGGCTTGTCGCCGATGGCGTTTTTGGGGCGCCAGCCGGTTGCAAGCTTCTTGGACTGGTTGATCCAGTCGTCGCGCTTGGCGCGGCCCTTGAAGCCTTCCAGGCGCTCGTCGACCCAGGCCAATTGCTTCGCTGTCCAGGTGGCGATCTGGCCGAAGTGCCAAATGCCCATATTGTTCAACATTTTTTCCAGTGCCGGACCCACGCCCCAGATGAGCTTGAGATCGTCGCCTTTCTTGCCGGCACGCGGTTTCTTGAGAAGTTCCGGCGCGCCATCATTCTTCACTTTGGCGGCAGGCTTGCGGGCGGGCTGCATCTTCTGTTCGGACAGCCTGATTGGCTTGGGGGCCTTCGGGTTGGTAACTTCGACGGTTTTCGCCTCAGCAACCGGTCTCGGCAATGAGACGGGCTTTGCGCCCACAACAGCAACAGGCTTACTCTCCACGGGCTTGGTTTCCGCGGGCGGTGCCGGTGGAAGTGGCCTGGCTGCGGGAACCGCAGCGGCAGGTGCTGCTTCAACGCGGGCAAACTTGCGGTCGTTGGAATAGAGCGATTTTTCCTTGAGCGTCGTCGGTCCGCCTTCGGGAGCCGAGAGCTGACGGGAGATCTGCGGACCGGGCTTGATGGGTTTGCCCGCGGCAATGTCGTCGATCAACTGCTCCAGCTTGTCAGGCGTCAGGTCTTCATAGGTGTCCTTGAATATCTGCACCATCGGTGCATTTACGCAGGCGCCGAGGCACTCCACTTCTTCCCACGAGAAATCGCCGTCGGCGGAGAGTTGATGGGGATCGTGATCAATCTTGCGCTGGCAAACTTTCTTCAAGTCTTCGGCGCCGCGCAGCATGCAAGGGGTGGTGCCACAAACCTGGATATGCGCCTTCCTGCCCACCGGCGAGAGCTGGAACATCGTGTAAAAAGTCGCCACTTCGAGGACGCGGATGTAGGACATGTTGAGCATGTCGGCGACATACTCGATGGCTGGCTTCGAGATCCAGCCGTCATTCTGCTCCTGGGCCCGCCATAGCACGGGAATCACCGCGGAAGCCTGCTTGCCCGCTGGATAATTGCCGATGGTTTTCCTGGCCCAAGCCAAGTTTTCCGCAGTAAAGGCGAAGCTGTCGGGCTGTACGGGATCGAGACGGCGGACGCTCACCTGTCCACCTCGCCGAACACGATATCGAGCGAGCCCAGCACGGCGCTTACGTCGGCCAGCATGTGGCCACGGCAGATGTGGTCCATGGCTTGCAGGTGGGCGAAGCCGGGGGCCCTGATCTTGCAGCGGTAGGGCTTGTTGCTTCCGTCGGAGACGAGATAGACGCCGAATTCGCCCTTGGGCGCTTCAACTGCAGCATAGACTTCGCCGGCCGGCACCTTGTAGCCCTCGGTATAGAGCTTGAAGTGATGGATGAGCGCTTCCATCGAACGCTTCATCTCGGAGCGCTTGGGCGGCACAACCTTGCCGTCGGTTGACGAGATGGAGCCGGAACCGGCGGTGCCGGAAAGCTGCTCCACGCACTGTTTCATGATCTTCAGGGACTCGCGCATTTCCTGCATGCGGATCAAATAACGATCATAGCAATCGCCGTTCTTGCCGATGGGAATATCGAAATCCATCTCGGAGTAGCATTCGTAGGGCTGAGCCTTGCGTAGATCCCAGGCGGCGCCGGAGCCCCGCACCATGACGCCGGAGAAGCCCCATTCGAAGCACTCGTTCAGTGACACCACGCCGATGTTGACATTGCGCTGCTTGAAGATGCGGTTTTCGGTGAGCAGGCCTTCGATATCGTCGAGCACCTTGCCGTGGGTGCCGCAGAAATGGCCGATGTCGTCGATCAGCTTCCGCGGCAGATCCTGGTGCACGCCGCCGGGTCGCACATAGGCGGCATGCATGCGCGAACCCGACGCGCGCTCGTAGAACACCATGAGCTTCTCGCGTTCCTCGAAACCCCAGAGCGGCGGGGTCAGGGCGCCCACGTCCATGGCCTGGGTGGTGACATTGAGGAGATGCGACAGCAGGCGGCCGATCTCGGAATAGAGCACGCGGATCAGCTGGCCACGCTTGGGCACGGTGATGCCGAGGAGCCGTTCCACGGCGAGCGCGAAAGCGTGTTCCTGGTTCATCGGCGCCACATAGTCGAGGCGGTCGAAATAGGGCACGGCCTGGAGATAGGTCTTGTACTCGATCAGCTTTTCGGTGCCACGATGGAGGAGGCCGATATGCGGATCGACTCTCGTGCAAATTTCACCGTCGAGTTCGAGGACGAGGCGGAGAACGCCGTGGGCGGCGGGATGCTGGGGACCGAAGTTGATGGAGAAGTTGCGGACGGACGCCTCGGTCATTGCTTCGCCTTTTCATCGCCAGGCAGCACATACTCAGTGCCTTCCCAGGGGCTCAGATAATCAAATGACCGGAATTCCTGCACCAGCTTCACCGGCTCGTAGACCACGCGCTTGGCTTCGTCATCGTAGCGTACTTCCACCATGCCGGTGAGCGGGAAATCCTTGCGCAAGGGATGGCCGGCGAAGCCGTAGTCGGTGAGGATGCGGCGGAGGTCCGGGTGATCGGCGAAAAGGACGCCGTAGAGATCAAAGGTTTCGCGCTCGAACCAGTTGGCGGCGGGAAATACGGAGATGGCGCTTGGGACCTGCGTGTCCTCATCGGTCTGCACTTTGACCCGGATGCGGCGGTTCTTGTAGGGCGCCAGCAAGTGATAGACCACGTCGAAGCGCTTGCCGCGCACGGGATAGTCGGCGCCGCAGATGTCGGTGAAGCAGACAAAGCCGCACTCGGCATCGTCGCGCAGGAAGGTCAGCACGCTGACGATATCGGCGGCATTGGCTTCAATGGTCAGCTCGCCAAACGCGACCCTGGCGCCGGCCACCGCACTGCCGAGTTTCGCGGCGATGTACTCGCCCAGCTCCTGCAAGGTTTCAGCCATCATCAGCGCTCGATGGTTCCAGTGCGGCGGATTTTCTTTTGCAGCTGGAGAATGCCATAGACCAGCGCCTCGGCGGTGGGCGGACATCCAGGAATATAGATGTCGACGGGAACGATGCGATCGCAGCCGCGCACCACCGAATAGGAATAATGGTAATAGCCGCCGCCATTGGCGCAGGAGCCCATGGAGATCACATAACGCGGTTCCGGCATCTGGTCGTAGACCTTGCGGAGTGCGGGCGCCATTTTGTTGGTGAGAGTGCCGGCGACAATCATGACGTCTGACTGGCGGGGCGAGGCACGGGGCGCGAAGCCGAAGCGCTCGACATCATAACGCGGCATGGACGCCTGCATCATTTCGACCGCGCAGCAGGCCAGGCCGAAGGTCATCCACATCAGCGAACCGGTGCGGGCCCAGTTGATCAGATCGTCTGAGGCGGTGACCAGGAAGCCCTTGTCGGCGAGTTCGGCGTTGATTTCGCTGAAGTACTCGCGCTGTTCGGGAGTGGCTCGTTCGATCAATCCCATTCGAGAGCACCTTTCCGCCATTCATAGACAAAGCCTATGGTGAGGACACCTAGGAACAGCATCATCGACCAGAATCCCGCCAATCCTACTTCCTTGAGCGAGATGGCCCAGGGAAACAGGAAGGCCACCTCAAGATCGAAGATGATGAAGAGAATCGACACCAGGTAGAAACGCACATCGAATTTCATGCGGGCATCGTCGAAGGCGTTGAAGCCGCATTCATAGGCCGAAAGCTTCTCGGGATCGGGATTGCGGACGGCAATGAGGATAGGTGCTACCATCAGGGCAAGACCGATAGCCAGCGCAATTGCCAGAAAGATGACGATCGGAAGATAGTCGCTCAGAAGGTCTTGCATGCTATTTTGCACCCCGTTTCAGGCCCGGCGAAAAACGGGCGAGAATCCGCCGCGTTGGTAGCGCACCGCACCATGCTCCGCAAGCGTTTCGCCGCCGCAGATGGCCGTTTTTGCAGACTCTTTGTGCAAGGGTCAAAACGCGAAGGGCCGCCCACAGGCGGCCCAGGTTCGCTCAAGCTGAATGGCGCGAGTGACGGGGCTCGAACCCGCGACCTTCGGCGTGACAGGCCGACGCTCTAACCAACTGAGCTACACCCGCAATCCAGTGTGGGGCCTGATAGGGCAGACCCCTCCCCCTGTCAAGTTAGCCCGCTCCGTTTCCTTCCTGTCACCTCGATCTCGATTTTCATGCGCGGGTCGGCCAGGCCGGCGACAAACATGGTGGCGGCGGGGCGGATTTCGCCCAGGTATTTCTGGAAGATTGGCCAGCAAGCGGGGAAGTCGGCGGCATTGGGCAAAATGTGATGGACGCGGACAATATCGGCCAGCTCAAAACCGGCCTTTTCCATGGCCGCCTTGATGTTGAGTATGGTTTGTTCGGCCTGCTCCGCGACATCTCCGGAAATTGTCATTTCGGCATAGTTGAATCCGGTTGTGCCGGAAACGAATATCCAGTCGCCATCGACGACGGCGCGGGAGTATCCGATTTCAGCCTCGAATTTCGATCCGGACGATATGAGCTGGCGTGTCATGTGGAAATCTCCTGGTTCTGCTGTTGCCATTCCGGGGCGAAATTCCCGGCCACCCATTTGCGGTCATCGGCAAATCTTTTCCGCAAAGCCTGCATTTCGCCAATGGGCAGTAGTGGCCGCTTCAGATTATCGAAGGCGTCGCGCAGAATATCCTTGGCCTGCTGGGCCGACAGATAGACCGAGCCAGCGGGGTCCGCCTCCAGTTTCATTCGCGACTTGCGAAGCCTGACCTTGAATCGCTTGATGTCCGCCATCCGCACCGTGCGGCGCCTGATCGTTTCTTCGAGAAGGCCACAGTTTAAGCCGGTGCGTTCATCCGGATTGCTGGACAGCTTGGCTATCAATTGAACAGTTTGGTTGTCTCCTTCCAATACAAACATTCCCTCGCGCCGGGCCGCCTGCTGGCGAATGGTGCAAGCAAGCAGCGATGGCGAGGAGTTCTTGTGCGGCAGGGAACTCCCCGTCGCCTTGACGCCTAGTCCAAGCTCAATTCGGCTCACGAATTCTTGCCCATTGTCGCGTGCCAAGGCTTCCAGGGTTGTCACGATCGGCTTTACGGGAGCGGCGGCGGCCGACAGGCGCCGCAGGAGATGCGAATAGGAATTTGGCTTTGGAAGGACATGGGCGGCGAATTCGGAGAATTCCCGCAGTTCGCCGCGGAACTGCGCGATGCGGTAGAGGGATGCAAGCCACGACAGATGATCGCGCAAGATGATCGCCGGAATGACGGTATGGTTTTGAGCCAGCACGGAAAGGACTTCGCAAACCTGGCCCGCCGAGGCAAGCGCCCGCACGGGCTGCCCGGGCATCATTCCCAGCATGTTCTCATCGCTGAGCAGGCCGGCATCGAAATCGGCGGCTCTTTTTTCAAGCTCCTCCTGCAACAGCAATGCAACATTGCCAGGCCCGGCGGTGGCGAGGGTGCGGCCGACAAGGGCGCCGAAAGCCGAGCCCTGGTTACCGGAGGAGAGGTCGCTGATGGCGAAGCACCGCGGCCACGCCTCACTCTCTGCCGCAATCCACGCCTGAAACGACGTCGATGCCGCCCGGTGCAGTCCGAGGTGAAAAATCAACTTCATCTGCCCAATACCGTGCTTGGATAAAAACTCAGAATGGGTCGCCCCAGTCAAGTTTGCGGGCGTGCTTGTAGGCGTCCTTGCCGCGCCGGGCAATCAGGGTCCGAACCACGCCGTTGGAGGTGCAGCGGGCCAGTCCAATGCCTGCCTTGCTGTCATGGGGCGGCGGCTGACTGCGAAGCATCTGCCGCACATCCGAGGTAAAACCCCATGTCAGGCCGAACCGGCGGCAAGGTCCACGTCCCAATTCTGGGCTGCTGGATAAAACATAATCGTGGCATGACGGGACCGGAGACCCGTGTTAGGCAGACTCGTCTGAACCAATGAACGGAGTCGGCTAGCATGTTCGTTTCCTTCTTCCCCTCCCCCCGCACCTTCTTTTGGTCAGCCGGTGTGTGGACGCTGGCTGCCGTGCTGTTCTGGTTTTTCGTGGCGCGCGATGCGGGCCACATCATCGGGCTGGAGAACCCGCCCGCCGACGCGACGCCAATCATCGGGGTTTCGGTGTTCTGGTCGAAGCCGTTTATTTGGTTCTACATTTATTATGCGATAGTGACTGTCATCTTCGCCGCAGTGTGGAGTAGGCTGGCGCCGCATCCGTGGTTCCGCTGGTCGGTGCTGGGCACGGCACTGATCGTTTTTGCGACCTATTTCCAGGTTGAAGTCAGTGTAGCGATCAACAACTGGTTTGGTCCGTTTTACGACCTCATCCAAGCTGCGTTATCGAAGTCACGGCCGGTGACACTGGCCGAGTTCTTTGTCGAACTATCGAACTTTGCCGGAATCGCCTTAGTCGCTGTGATCATGGGGGTGATGACACGCTTCTTCGTTAGCCATTATAACTTCCGGTGGCGAATTGCCATGAACGACTATTACTTGTCGAATTGGCAGCGGCTGCGCACAATCGAAGGAGCTTCGCAACGGGTTCAAGACGATACGATGCGGTTTTCGAGTACGATGGAGGGACTTGGCGCAAATTTCATCGATGCCATCATGACACTGATTGCCTTCCTGCCGGTTCTGCACGGCCTCGAGGCCAATATCGCCGAGCTGCCGCTGATTGGTCAAATACCGTATCCCTTAGTAACGGCGTCGATCTTCTGGTCACTGTTCGGCACCATGTTCCTGGCGGTTATCGGCATCAAGCTGCCGGGCCTCGAATTCCGCAATCAGCGTGTCGAAGCGGCCTATCGAAAAGAGCTCGTCTATGGAGAGGATGATGCGGATCGGGCACAGCCGCACACGGTGGCGGAATTGTTCGCGGCTCTCCGCAAGAACTACTTCCGGCTCTATTTCAACTACATGTACTTCAATGTCGGGCGCATCATCTATCTCCAAACCGACAGCATCTTCCCTTATTTCATCCTCGCTCCCACGATCGTGGCCGGAAAGATCACGCTTGGAACGATGCAGCAGATACTGCGGGCTTTCAGTGAAGTCAGGTCTTCGTTCCAGTTTCTGGTCAATTCCTGGACTACGATTGTTTCGTTGATCTCCATCTACAAGCGCCTTCGCGCCTTTGAAGCCACCATTCATGGGGATCCGCTGGCACCTATCGAGCTTGATCTGGCGGTCGAAAAAACCTGACCGGCCTTGCATTCTACACCGAAAGCAATACGAGCCTACTCGGCATGCTGTGCAAGCAGAATGATGGCGGCGAAGTCCGTGCCCGCAGGCAGCGTGCCGAAGGTGCCGGTCCAGTCTTCGGCCAGGCGCGAGGCGCAGTAGGCTTCGGCTACGGCTGTGGGGCCGTGACGCAGGAGGAGCGATGCTTGCAGGGCCACCGCCATCGAGCCTACAAGGCTGCGGGCGCGGGAGTGTAACTCGGCGGGCGGGCGGAGAGCGTTCTTCAAGCGGTCGACCGCAAGATCAAGCCGCCGGTTGCCGCCTTTGGCTTCAGAGAGTTCGGCAAACAGGGTTTCGAGCGTTGCCGGCTCGCGCTCAATGCTGCGCAAGATATCGAGGCAGACGACATTGCCGGATCCTTCCCAGATGCCGTTGACCGGCGCTTGGCGGTAGAGCCGCGGCATCGGCGATTCCTCGACATAGCCCGAGCCGCCATGGCATTCGAGTGCCTCGCAGATGTGGACGGGAAGCCGCTTGTTGGTCCAGTACTTGGCAATGGCCACGCCGATGCGGGCGAAATGTCCGCCCGCGGCCTCATCGAAACTGCGGGCCACGCGGGCCACCAGCACGGTTGCCGCCACCCATTCAACCACCAGATCGGCCAGCACATTGAGCATGAGTGGCTGATCCACCAGACGCTTTTGAAAGGCGCTGCGATGACCGGCGTGATGCACCGCTTGAACCACTGCTGACCGCATCATGCCGGCGGCGGCCACCGCCGTGTCCAGTCTGGTGTGATGAACCATCTCGATGATGGTGCGCACGCCGTGGCCCTCTTCGCCGATCAATTGGCCGGACGTATCGCGGTATTCGATTTCGGCGGAGGCATTGGAGCGATCGCCCAGCTTGTCCTTCAGACGCTGAATGTAAAATGGGTTGCGCGTGCCGTCGGGGCGCCAGCGCGGGACGAGGAAGCAGGACAGTCCGGCGGAAGTTTGGGCCAGCGTCAGGAATGCATCCGACATGGGGGCCGAGCAGAACCATTTGTGGCCGGTCAACTTGAACCAGCCATCCCTGCCCGCGGCTTTGGCGCGCGTGGTATTGCTGCGGACGTCGGAGCCGCCCTGTTTTTCCGTCATCGCCATGCCGATGGTGACGGAGGACTTCTCCGGTGCCGGAATAAAACGTGAGTCGTAAGATGGCGCAGTGATCTTCGGCAACCACGCGGCGGCGGCGGGGTGTTTGTGGAGAGCGGCGTATGCGGCATAGGTCATGGTGATCGGACAGCAGACGCCGGCTTCCACCTGGACCAGGAGATATTCCAGCGCCATATGGACCACATGTCCGCCGGCCTGGGGGGCAGTCCAGGCGATCGAATGAACTTCATGGGATTTCGCAAGGTGCATCAGCTGATGATAGGCAGGGTGATAGTCGACCTCGTCGATGCGCTGTCCAAAGCGATCGAAGATTTTGAGTTCCGGTGGATAGCGATTGGCAGCCTCGCCCAGGGCGGCGGTCTGTTCGCTTCCCAACACTTCTCCAAAGGCCTGCAAACGGCCAGCGGCCCAGCCCGCCCCTTCGCGCTTCAATGCCGCGACCAAGACCGGGTCAGAGGTAAACAGATTGTGACTGGGAAGCGGCGGTGGCTGGTTGATCACTTCGTGAGTATCAAAGGCCGAAATGGGCTGCCTGGGAGGCATTGTTCACCTTGCCGCGGCCTTGGGCCCGCCATGGATTATTGAAATGAACTCTTAGCACAGTTGGCCTATCTTATTAAAGTATACTGGCCTTGCCGGCCGATGGGCAATTGAGGACGAATGGTCGACGCAGCGAGCGGCAGACCCGATTTGGCGATCAACGAACCGCTGTATCAATGGTGCGTGCGGGCGTTTTCGCTATTGCGCCGGCGGCTCGGCATCAACATCACCGTTCATGACGACGGCAAGGTCATCGAACAGGGGCAGATTTTCCTGTTCAATCATTTCGCCAGGTTTGAAACCATCATTCCGCAGTATTTCATTTACCAAGCCACTGGGGCCTTCTGCCGCTGTGTCGCTACCCACGAGCTGTTTGAGGTTAACGAGCGGTTTGGCAATCTGCTGTGGAATCTGGGCGGTGTTCCCAACAATCATCCTGGCCTGCTTGCCTTTCTCGCCGCCGAAATCCTGCGTGGGCGCCGGGTTATCATTTTCCCGGAAGGAGGAATGGTCAAGGACCGGCAGATCGCGGCGGCACCGGCGCTGGGCCTGCTGCCATCCCTGGGGCCATCTTCGGTGCACCGCAATGGCGCCGCCGCGCTGGCGGTTGTGCTGGAAATCTTCAAGAAGCGCATCCTGTCGGTCCAGGAAGCCGGCGACTCAGCGAGGTTGGACCGCTGGGTGGCGGCCCTGGGGCTTGCCGATCAGCCGGCGTTGATCGCGGCAGCGCGCAAACCCACGTTGGTCGTTCCCTCCAACATCACATTCAATCCCATCCATACCGGCGACAATTTCCTGCGCAAGGCGGCGGCATTCTTCTCTCTCGACATCAGCGAGCAGGCGAAGGAAGAGCTGCTAATCGAAGGCAATCTGCTGCTGCGCGATACCGACATGGATATCCGCTTCGGCCAGCCGCATCATCCGGACGTCGCGTGGAATCTCGCAGACCGCGTGGTGATTGGCCGCATCTTCGAACAGATCGACAGCCTCGACGAGCTGTTCGGGCTCAAGGATACGGCGAGCCGCTGGATCGACCGCATGGCGGCCGTCACCATGCGGCGCACGACGAAGCGCCTGCGCGACCTGTGCATTAGTGAAATGTATGCGCGCGTCACCGTCAACCTAAGTCATCTCGCTTCGCGGCTTGTTCTGCATCTGTTGCGGTCCGGCGAAAGCGAAGTCCCGCGTGAGCGCTTTCATGGCTTGCTCTACCGGATCGTCAAAGACGTTCAGCGGCTGCCGGAACTTCACTTGCACCGGACCTTGACGGACCCGGAAGCCTATGACGGCATTCACGATGGTACCAGCGCGCTGCTGGCAAAGTTCCTCGATGCCGCGAGTTTTTCGGGGTTGATCGAAGTGACGGCAAGCCACTACCGGCTGTTGCCGGCCCTGCATAACGGCGTTGGCAAGCGCGATCCGCGAATCGAGAACATCGTCCGCGTCTACGCCAATGAGATCGCCCTGCTTCCCGCCATCGCCGCAATTGTCGAGCGGGCCGAGCCTGCCGCAGGCGTGGACTTGGCGCGGCTCCTGTTCGACGATGAACTTCGTACCTTTGCCTTGCGCAAGAAAAGCTTTGGCGAATCGCGCCATGTTGCCGTCAACAGTCTGGAAGCGGCGGTGGAAAGTGGCGAGCCCTATTTCATCACCCCGGAAAACTTCAGCAAGTCCGGTGTGGTTCTGGTTCATGGGTTCTTGTCATCGCCGGCTGAATTGAAAGAGCTTGGCCGCCGCCTCGCCGAGGCAGGCCATCCGGTTCTCGGTGTCAGGCTGAAGGGTCATGGCACCTCACCGTGGGATTTGCGCGAGCGCGGCTGGGAGGACTGGTTCGCCTCGGTGCGGCGCGGCTATGAAATCATGTCGCTGGTGACGGATCAAGTTCTGGTGGCGGGTTTCGCTACAGGCGCCTCGATGGCGTTGCATCTTGCGGCTGCCAAGCCCCATGCACTGGCCGGTGTCGTAGCGGTTTCGGTGCCACTCAAGTTCCACGTCGAAAACATGACCTTTGCGCCCCTCATCCACGGACTCAACAAGCTCAGCAAGTGGGTCTATGTCCAGGACGGCATCAAGCCGTTTCACAAGCGCATTCCCGAGCATCCCAGCATCGATTACCTGCACTTGCCGGTGCGCGGGCTGATCGAACTGCGCAAAGTGGCGGATGAATTGGAACGCCGCTTGCCGCGCATTGGCTGCCCGGCGGCCATTATTCACGGCACGGACGATCCCATCGCCGATCCCGAAAGCGCCCGCATCATCCACAGGCGCATTGCATCCGCGGGAAAGACGCTGCATATGATCCCGTCGCATCGCCATGGCATCCTACACGAGAATATTTCCGGCACGGCGGAGCTCGTCATGTCGTTGCTTGCGGGCTGGTCGGTACCACAGGCGCCGGTCGCGATTGCAATCCCTCCCCGATCGCCTCTTGGTGAAAGGATTGGGGCGGCAATGACCCGCCATTTTGCTCCCTGGCTCGGGCGTATTCGCGGTTCCGAGCGGCCGGTGCCGCCAAGCGCTCATGCTTGGGAGAAATCCTATCCGGCGAACGCCGATTGGCGCGCAAATATTACTGCAAAGCCCTTGCCGGAACTGTTCGATGATGCGGTTGCCGCCCATGGGGCCCGGGTCTGCATGAGCTTTCGCGGGCGGCAATACCGTTACCGCGAGGTTGGCCGTCTGGTCGACAAGGCCGCCAAGGGCCTGCAAAGATTGGGCGTTCGCCGCGGCATCAAGGTGGGCCTGGTTCTGCCCAATTGCCCCTATGCGGTCGTGTGTTTTTTTGCCGTGCTGAAGGCCGGGGGCACGGTAGTCAACATCAACCCGCTCTATTCGCGTTTCGAGATCGCACGGCAGGCCGCCGATGCCGATGTCCGTATTATTGTCAGCCTCGATGTCAAAGTGCTTTATGACAAAGTGTCCGCCGCGGTCGAGGCCCCGGGCGGCGTCGAGAAGCTGGTGATCTGCAGGATGAAGGGAGCGCTGCGCTTTGCCGAAAAGCTCGTCTATGGCCTGTTCAAGTCCGCCGAGACCGCAAGCGTGAGCGAGGACGAAAGCCATATTTTTTTCGAGAAACTGATTGACAACAATGGTGCGCTCCACCCGGCTACGATCGACCCGCAAACAGATGTCGCGGTTTTGCAGTATACCGGCGGCACCACCGGCACTCCGAAAGGCGCAGCCCTCACCCACGCAAATCTCTATGCCAATGCCCAACAGCTTGCCCTGTGGGCGCCAGATGCGGAGCGCGGGGGCGAGAAATCCCTGGCGGTATTGCCACTGTTTCATTCCTTCGGAATGACGGCCGTGATGAATCTCGGCTTCATGCTCGGCGCCGAATTGGTTCTTCTGCCGCGATTCAGCACTGCGGAGGTCCTGGCCGCCATCGACAAAGAGAAACCCACGATCTTCATTGGCGTGCCGACGATGTTTTCGGCATTGATCGAACATCGCGATATCGGCAAGTACGATCTCACCAGTCTTACCTATTGTATTTCCGGAGGCGCTCCGCTGGCGCAGACGCTGCAGCGCCGCTTCGAGGAAATTGCCGGTTGCAGGCTGGTCGAAGGTTATGGATTGAGCGAGGCGAGCCCAGTTTGTACAGTTAATCCTTTGTCCGGTGGCAAACCCGGATCGGCCGGCTTGCCGTTGCCCGGAACGGTGATCGAGATCGTGGCGCTGGACAATCCGGACAGGCTCTTGGGTACCGGCGAGCGGGGCGAAATCTGCATCAGCGGACCGCAAGTGATGGCGGGCTATGCCAACCGCGCGACGGAGAATGTGGAAGCTTTTCGTGGCTCGCGGCTGCATACCGGCGATGTGGGCTATCTCGATGAAGATGGCTATTTGTTCATCGTCGACAGAATCAAGGACCTGATCCTGTCGAGCGGCTTCAACGTCTATCCCAGGCAGGTCGAAGAAGCGATCGAGCTGCACCCGGCGGTGGCCGAGGCAGCGGTGCGCGGTGTCCCCGATGCCCACCGCGGCGAGCTCATCAAGGCCTATGTCAAGCTGCGCGAGAACATGACTTTGGCGGCGCCGGAATTAAGGGAGTTTCTTGCCGAGAGGCTGGCGCCCTTCGAGGTGCCTCGCAGAATCGAATTCCGTGATAACTTGCCGCGCACGTTCATGGGGAAAATATCGAAAAAGGACCTTGAGGCCGATGCGGTTGCGCAAATTGAAAAGAGCGAAGCCTAATATACAATGGGATGCACCGAGGCCATGAAGAAAGCTGTGATCGCAGGATATGTCCGCTCGCCTTTTGCGCCCGCCAACAAGGGTGCACTGCGCGAGGTGCGCCCCGATGACCTTGCGGCCCAGGTTGTCAAAGGCCTGATTGCGCGGACCGGGGTCGATCCCAAGGATGTGGAGGACCTCATTCTCGGCTGTGCGTTTCCGGAAGGCGAGCAAGGTTTGAATTTGGCGCGGCTTGTCGTGTTGCTGGCTGGACTGCCGCAATCGATGGCCGGTGTCACCGTGAACCGGTTCTGCGGGTCGTCAATGCAAGCTATCCACATGGCGGCGGGCGCCGTCGCGATGGGGGCGGGCGACGTTTTCATCTGCGCCGGAGTGGAATCGATGAGCCGGGTTCCAATGCTCGGCTTCAACCCGATGCCACATCCAGGACTCTGCGAGCGCTATCCGCAAGCCTATATAACGATGGGCGAGACAGCGGAGAATGTAGCCGGCAAATATGGTCTCTCGCGCGAACAGCAGGAGGCCTTCGCCGTCACCTCGCAGCAGCGCGCCGCCGCGGCCCAAGCTGCGGGGCACTTTGACGCGGAGATCGTGGCAATCGAACAGAACGGCGCCGCGGTGCGCGCCGATAGCTGCATCAGAGCGGACACAACGGCGCAAGGTCTTGCAACGCTGAAACCTGCTTTCGATATCAAAGGCAGCGTTACGGCCGGTACATCGTCGCCATTGACCGACGGGGCTGCCGCCGTGCTTGTTTGCAGCGAAGATTATGCGCGCAGCCACAAACTCAAACCGCTGGCCCTTATCCGAAGTATCGCGGTTGCCGGCTGCGATCCGGCGATTATGGGGATCGGCCCGGTGCCTGCCTCGCGAAAAGCGCTTGAGAGAGCGGGGCTCACGATTGCCGACATCGATGTGGCCGAAGTCAACGAGGCGTTTGCCTCGCAAAGCCTGGCAGTGTTGCGCGATCTCGGCCTCGATGCGGCCAAGGTCAATCGTGACGGCGGGGCCATCGCACTTGGTCATCCGCTGGGCGCCAGCGGGGCGCGGATTACCGGCAAGGCCGCAAGTCTGCTGGCGCGCGAGCACGGAAAATTCGCGCTTGCCACCCAGTGCATCGGCGGCGGTCAGGGCATCGCCACGGTGCTTGAGGCCGTGGCATGAGTTCAATCGGCCGCGTTGCGGTCTTTGGAGCGGGCGTCATGGGCGCGGGGATCGCGGCCCATATCGCCAATGCGGGCGTGCCGGTACTTCTGTTTGATGTTACGATTGAGGCTGCGACTGCCGCCATCGCGCGGCTGCGTACGGCAGAACCGGCGGCCCTGATGGATGATGGCAATGCGGCCCTGATCACCGCCTGCAGTATCGAGGATGACATCCGCAAGATCGCGGACTGTGACTGGATCATCGAAGCGATCGTCGAACGGCCCGATGCCAAGCGGATGCTCTATGGGAAGATTGAAAGCCATCGCAAGCCCGGCTCCATCGTGTCCTCCAATACCTCGACCATCCGCCTTGCCGCTCTTATCGAAGGCCTCCCAAAATCATTCGCCGGCGACTTTCTCATCACACATTTCTTCAACCCGCCGCGTTACATGCGGCTCCTGGAAATCGTCAGCGGTCCGGATACACGCAAGGAAGCGGTTGTTACGATTGAGCGATTCGCCGATCTGCGCCTCGGAAAAACGCCGGTTGCCTGCAAGGATACGCCGGGCTTCATTGCCAACCGAATCGGCACCTATTGGCTGCAATGCGCGGTCACGCGTGCCATGGAGGAAAACCTCACAGTCGAGGAAGCGGACGCAGTCCTTGGAGTTCCCGTCGGGGCTCCTAAGACTGGTGTTTTCGGGCTTATTGACCTGGTGGGTCTTGATCTCATGCCGCATGTTTTGGCCAGTCTGTCGGCCACGCTGCCCAAAGATGACGCCTTTCATGCGGTGCACGGCGAGTCCACTCTGATCAAGGACATGATCGCCAAGGGTTACACCGGTCGAAAAGGCAAGGGTGGATTCTACCGGCTTGCACCAGACAGAAGCCGGGAAGCCATCGATCTGGCCAGCGGCGCATATCGCGCAATCATCAAACCATCGCTGCAGAGTGTCGCCGCTTCCCGGCGTGGGGGACTTCGAGCGCTGCTTTCGCATTCCGACAAGGGCGGCCGCTATGCCTGGTGGGTGCTGTCACGGCTTTTGGTCTATTCGGCGCAGCTGGTACCGGAAATCGCTGACGACATCGTTGGGGTCGATACAGCCATGCGGCTTGGCTACAATTGGAAGTACGGCCCCTTCGAACTGATCGACAAGCTCGGCGCCGATTGGTTTATCGAACGGTTGCGCGCGGAAGGAGTTGCGGTGCCCCTACTCCTGCAAGCAGCAGCGGGGCGACGTTTCTACCGGACGGAGGGCAGCAAGCTGCAATTCCTGGCGGTAAACGGCACTTACCGCGACGTGGTTCGTCCCGATGGCGTCATCCTTCTTGCCGATATCAAGCGCAACGGACCGCCGGTCGCGCATAACCGCTCCGCCAGTTTGTGGGATATCGGCGATGGCGTTTTGTGTCTCGAGTTCCACAGCAAGATGAATACAATCAATCCCTTGATTCTGAGGCTGATAGACAAGGCGATCGGAATGATCCCCGGCCGCTACCGTGGGCTCGTCATCTACAATGAAGGCGAGAATTTTTCGGTGGGGGCCAATATCGGCCTCCTGCTCGCCGCAATGAAACTCCACGCCTGGTTTGCCGTGAGTTTCATGCAGCGCCACGGCCAGCGGGTTTTCAAACGCCTCAAGTTCGCAAATTTCCCAGTCGTCGGCGCGCCAAGCGGCATGGCGCTGGGCGGCGGCTGCGAAGTGCTTTTGCACTGCAGCGCCGTTCAAGCTCATGCGGAGACCTATGCCGGATTGGTCGAAGTCGGGGTGGGCGTTATTCCGGGGTGGGGCGGCTGCAAGGAGCTGCTGCTGCGAAACAAGGCCAGCAAGTTGCCGCCCTTTGGCCCCATGCCGCCGGTGATCAAGGCGTTTGAGATCATCGCCATGGCCAATGTGGCGAAGTCAGCTGCTCAAGCCAAGCGTCTGGGCTTCCTTCGCCAAGGCGACGGCATCACCATGAATCGCGACCGTCTGCTGGCCGATGGCAAGGCGAAGGTGCTGCAACTCGCCGAGAACTATGCGGCGCCGGCAACACAATCGATTTCGCTTCCCGGCAAGACGGCCTATGCGGCCTTGATGTTGGCGCTTAACGGATTCCGGCGTACGGGCAGGGCCACGGCACACGACATCACGGTTGGGCGTGCGCTTGCCGGCGTGCTGAGCGGCGGCGATACAGACATGACCCGCAACTTGAGCGAAGACGATCTTCTGGCCCTTGAGTCCGCGGCATTCCTTGCTCTTTCACGCAATAAAGCGAGCGAAGAGCGAGTGGCTCATATGATCAAAGCCGGCAAGCCCCTAAGGAACTGATTGATGACCTACGCGGTACTTGCTGCTGCACTCGTCTGTGCTGCCATATTCCTCATTCCGGCCATGCGCATTCCTCTGATTTCGGCGCCGCTGTTGCGCCGCGCCGCTACTTTTCTTCCACGCATGGGTGAGACTGAACGCATTGCGCTTGAGGCCGGCACCGTGTGGTGGGACGGAGAACTGTTCTCCGGCAAACCGGACTGGCGGAAGCTCTTCGCGTTCGAACCGCAGCCGCTGTCGGAACGCGAACGACAGTTCATTGATGGGCCAACCGAAGAACTTTGCCGGATGATCGATGATTGGCAAGTAGCAAAGGATCGCGATCTGCCACCGCAGGTCTGGGCGTTCATCAAAGCCCAGGGTTTCCTCGGCATGGTCATTCCGGAGAAATTCGGGGGCCTTGGCTTTTCCGCCGAGGCGCACTCCGCGGTGGTGGTGAAGATTGCCAGCCGCAGCATTGCCACAGCCTGCATCATCATGGTGCCCAATTCGCTTGGACCAGCTGAGTTGCTGCTGCACTATGGCACCGATGCGCAACGCGATCATTATCTGCCGCGCCTTGCCAAGGGCGAGGATATCCCGTGTTTTGCGCTCACCGAGCCACATGCCGGCAGCGACGCTGCGGCAAGCCGCAGCACCGGCATCGTTTGCAAGGGAGTCTATCAGGGCAAGAAGGTCACCGGTCTCCGGCTCAATTTCGACAAGCGCTATATCACGCTGGCTCCGATCGCCACGGTGATCGGGCTGGCTTTCGACCTCCGCGATCCGGAGGGACTGCTCGGTGGGCACGTCGAGCGCGGCATCACTTGCGCGCTGTTGCCGCGGCGTGCACAGGGAATCGAGATTGGGCGGCGCCACGATCCGATGGGCGTTCCATTCCCGAATGGCCCGATCACCGGAGCCGATGTTTTCGTGCCGCTGGATTGCATCATCGGCGGCGAGGCCGGCGTGGGGCATGGTTGGCGGATGCTGATGGAGTGCCTGGCGGCCGGCCGTTCGATTTCACTTCCGGCTCTGTCGGTGGCGGCGGTTAAAATCGCAGTCCGGGTGACTGGCGCCTATGCCTCGGTGCGCGAGCAGTTCGGCATGCCGATCGGACGCTTCGAGGGCATTGAAGAGCCCCTAGCGCGGATCGCGGGCCATGCCTATATGATGGAGGCGGCACGGCGCTTGACATGCGGCGCTGTGGATGCCGGCGAAAAACCGGCTGTGTTGTCAGGCGTTGTCAAAGCCTATCTCACCGACCGCATGCGGGCGTGCATCACGGATGCCATGGACATAACCGGAGGTGCGGGCATCTCCAAAGGACCGCGCAATATTCTCGGGCGCATCTACACAGCTGCCCCCATCGCCATTACCGTCGAGGGCGCCAATATTCTGACGCGCTCGCTGATCGTTTTCGGCCAAGGCTCGATTCGCTGTCACCCGTTTGTGCGGCTTGAGATGCAGGCGATTGAAAAAAAAGATACCAAGGCATTCGATCAGGTCGTGTTCAAGCATATCGGTTTCATGTGCCGCAACGCATTGCGCGCATTTGTCATGGCGCTAACCGGAGCTCGGCTGGTTCAGACGCCGGCGGCTGGACCGCTGGCGGCCTATTGCCGCCGCCTCACACGCTGTTCCTGCGCCTTCGCACTTATAACCGACGCCGCGCTGGCGACTCTGGGCGGCAGTCTCAAGCGCCGTGAAACGATCAGCGGCCGCCTTGCCGACGCGCTGGCCTGGATGTATCTCGCTTCTGCTGCGATCAAGCGCTTTCACGATGACAAATCACCCGCCACCGATGTGGCCGTGATGCGATGGTCGTGCGATTTCGCTTTGTGGAACATCCAGCAAGCCTTGATCGGCGTTCTCGACAATCTGCCAAACCGGGTGGTCGCGTTGCTGCTCCGTGTTTTGATTTTTCCGCTGGGGCTAAGACTATCACCTCCTGGAGACAGGCTTGGGGCCGAAGTTGCCAGGTCGGTTCTCGATGGCGGCGAGATGTGGCTCAGATTGACCCGCGGCATTTACATCCCTCCCGAAACCGAACTGGGGCTGGGACAACTCGAGGCCGCGCTTGGACTGAGCTTATCGGCGCGCCCTGCCGCTCAAAAGCTGGCTGCCGCCAGGCGCGACGGGCGCCTTGCCGCAATGGCGAAAGCAGACCTCGTTGAGCGGGCAGTTACTTTGGGGATCATCGATGCAGCCGAGGCCGGCCGCTTGCGTCTGGCGGAACAAGCCCAGGATGCGGCCATCCAAGTCGATGCCTTCACTGCGAAGGAGTACCAGCTGCTATAGCGCTGGGACTTTCAAGTCCATCCTTCACCGATTTGATGAAGGCCGCGGCTTCGAAGCCGTCGATGATGCGATGATCAAATGAAGAAGACAGGTTCATCATCTTGCGGATGACGATAGCGCCATCGCGCACGACAGGGCGTTCGGCAATGCGGTTGACGCCAATTACCGCCACTTCGGGAGGATTGATGATTGGAGTTGCGGCGATGCCGCCGAGGGCGCCGAGGCTGGTCACCGTGATGGTCGAGCCGGTCAGTTCCTCCCGATTGGCCTTGCCCGATCGCGCTTCGGCACTCAACCTGGTGATTTCGGCCGCCAGTTGCCACAAATCCTTCGTTTCGGCGTTGTGGATAACCGGAACCAGAAGACCGCGCCCGGTCTGCGTGGCAATTCCGGTATGCACCGACTTAAAGCGGCGGATCACGCCGCCGACGTCGTCGTATTGGGCATTGACGCCGGGATGCTTTTCGAGCGCTTTGACCAACGCGCGGATCAAGAACGCAAGCGGTGTAAGATGGCCGCGGGTTCCCCGCGCGGCGTTGAGTTCGGCGCGCAAGGCTTCGAGCGCGGTTACGTCGACTTCTTCAACATAGGCAAAATGTGGAATGCGACGCTTAGCTTCCAGCATGCGTTCGGCGATGCGCCGCCTGAGCCCGAAGACCTTGATATCTTCGATTCCCGTTTCCTTTGCCACCAGCATCGGGCGGACAGGAGCAGGACCTTGCTTGGACAACAGAATAGCATCGAGATCGCCATGCACTATCCGCCCGTCCGGACCGCTGGCAGCAATTTTCGAGAGGTCAATGTCAAGTGCTTTGGCGCGGGCCCGCACGGCAGGAGCTGCCAGCGCCTTGCCTGTTGGCTTTGCGGCGCTCGCGGATTTTGCCTGCAGGGCGGCTGGCATGGCAGGCGCCGCCGCAGCTGCTGCGATTGTCTCGCCTCCTTCGACTTCAAACTCGACCAGTTCAGAGCCCACTGCTGCCTTGGCGCCTTCTTCACCCTTGAGCGAGACAATGAGGCCTGAAACCGGAGATGCCAACTCCACGGTTGCCTTGTCGGTCATGATGTCAACGAGCGGCTGTTCTTCCTTCACAGCTTCGCCGACGGCTACGTGCCATTTGACGATCTCGGCTTCGGCGGTGCCTTCGCCCACATCGGGCATTTTGAACACAAAGCGTCCCATCGCGTCTCAACCGGCCATGATCTTGCGGATCGCTTCGGCAACCCGGAGTGGCCCGGGGAAATATTCCCACTCGAACTCGCGTGGATATGGCGTGTCCCAGCCGGTGACGCGCACAATCGGCGCTTCGAGATGATAGAAGCAACGCTCTTGCACCAATGCTGAAAGCTCGGCGCCAAAGCCGCTGGTGCGAGTGGCCTCGTGCACGATGAGGCAGCGTCCGGTTTTTCCGACGGATGCCGTGATCGCATCGATGTCGACCGGTATGATTGAGCGGAGATCGAGGATTTCCGCGTCGACGCCGGTTTCGGCCGTGGCGGCGAGTGCTACGTGCACCATCGTGCCATAAGCGAGGATGGTGAGCGCTTCCCCTTCCCGTGCAACCGCCGCCTTGCCGAGCGGGATCGAATAATAGTCCGCCGGAACCTCGCCGGCGGGATGTTTGGCCCAGGTCTCGACCGGCCTTTCATAGTGGCCATCGAAAGGCCCAGCGTAGAGGCGCTTGGGTTCGAAGAACAGCACCGGATCGTCGTCCTCGATGGCACTGATCAGCAGGCCCTTGGCGTCGTAGGGATTGGATGGGATCACGGTCTTGAGGCCACAGACATGGCTGAACAGTCCCTCCGGACTCTGGCTGTGGGTTTGGCCACCGAATATGCCGCCGCCATAGGGTGCCCGCACGGTGATCGGAGCATTGAATTCACCGGCCGAACGATAGCGCAGGCGCGCCGCCTCGGAAACCAGCTGGTCGAAAGCGGGATAGATATAGTCTGCAAACTGACATTCAACGACGGGGCGCAGTCCATAGGCACCCATGCCGATGGCGACGGCAATTTGCCCACTTTCGGCGATTGGAGCATCGAAGACGCGCTGCTCGCCGTAGCGTTGCTGCAGGCCGTCGGTTACCCGAAAAACACCACCGAAAAAGCCCACATCCTCGCCGAATATCAGCACGTCGGGATCGCGTGCAAGCATCACGTCCATGGCCGAGTTGAGCGCCTGCACCATGTTCATCGCGGTCATGGCTGACGGCCCTTCAAGCGCGCCAGCTCCTGCTGCTGCTCGCGCAAATTCCATGGCATGTCCTTGTAGACATCTTCAAACATGGTGGAGGGATCATGATAGGGACCGCCGCCGTGAACTCCAAGTTTTTGAGCCTTTTTGTTATCCGAGTCGACCTGAGCTTCAGCATCGGCAATGAGGGCGGCGTGGCGCGCCTCATCCCACTCTCCAATCTTCTCGAGATGGGACTTGAGGCGCAGAACCGGATCGCCCAAGGGCCAGTGCTCATGCTCGTCGCCGGGGCGGTAGCGGCTCGGATCGTCGCTGGTTGAATGTGGCGCCACGCGATAGGTGAAATGCTCGATCAATGTGGGACCATGATTGTGGCGCGCCCGTTCGGCGGCCCAGCGGGTCACGGCGTAGACGGCTAGAAAGTCATTGCCGTCGACGCGGATGCCCGGCATGCCGAAGCCCACGGCGCGAGAGGCAAAGGTGGTTTCTTCACCGCCCGCCACGCCCTGACTCGATGAAATCGCCCATTGGTTGTTTACCAGGTTGAGGATGACGGGAGCGCGGTAGACGGCGGCGAAAGTCAGCGCCTGATGAAAATCGCCCTCGGCCGAGGCGCCTTCGCCGATCCATGCCGCGGCAATCCTGGTGTCGCGCTTGTAGGCGGAAGCCATGGCCCAACCGACGGCCTGGGGAAACTGGGTGCCAAGATTGCCTGAAATTGAAAAGAAACCCGCCTCGCGCACCGAGTAAAGCACCGGCAATTGGCGGCCCTTGAGACGGTCGTTCGTATTGGAATAGATCTGGCACATCAAATCGAACATCGGCCAGTCGCGTGCGATCAGCAGGCCCTGTTGGCGGTAGGAGGTAAAACACATATCGTCGCGGTTGAGCGCCAGCGCCTGGGCTACAGGCACTGCCTCTTCACCGGTGCTCTTCATGTAGAATGGCGTCTTACCTTGGCGCTGGGCCTTGAACATGCGGTCGTCGAAGACGCGTGTCAGGACCATGGCGCGAAGGCCTTGGCGCAGCAATTCGGCATCGCATTTGGGATTCCACGGGCCCACCGCCACTCCGCTGTCATCGATGACCCGCACCAGACTGTAGGCGAGATCGCGGGTTGCCGCGGCATTTGCATCGATTGCTGGGCGTTGGGCTTCGCCTGCTTTCGGCAGGCCGAGATAGCTGAAATCCGGCACGTCGCCAGGCCTGAAGCGCGATTCGGGGATATGCAGCCGGAGTGAGGAGTCGCGGTTCACAGGACTCGGTCTCTTTACTACCGCGCCATGCTACTCCGGATTTGAGCGGTTCCGCAATCGGAGTATGATCGCCATGACCGGAGGCTGGAAATGTATGAAGGTGGCCTGAATTTCGCGCTCGGCAGCGACATCGAAGCGTTGCGAGACAGTGTGCGCCGGTTCGCCGGCGAGCGGGTTGCGCCGCTTGCCGCGGAGATCGACCGTAGCAACCAGTTCCCGACTCATTTGTGGAAGGAAATGGGCAGCCTCGGCCTGCTCGGCATCACGGCCGGCCAGGACTATGGCGGCGCCGGTTTGGGCTATCTCGCCCATTGCGTGGCGATGGAAGAATTGAGCCGCGCCTCGGCTTCAGTGGCACTCTCCTATGGCGCGCACTCAAATCTGTGCGTCAACCAGATCAATCGCAATGGCACGGCGGAGCAGAAAGAAAAATATCTACCCAAGCTGATTTCCGGCGAGCATGTGGGGGCACTCGCCATGTCGGAGCCGCAATCCGGATCGGATGTGGTGTCAATGAAACTCCGGGCGGAAAAGCGCAATGATGGCTTCATCCTAAACGGCCGCAAGATGTGGATCACCAATGGGCCGGATGCCGATACGCTAGTCGTTTACGGCAAGACCGATCCAAAGGCCGGCGCCAAGGGCATCAGCGCCTTTCTGGTCGAGGGCGGCATGGCGGGGTTTTCGCGCTCACCCAAGCTCGACAAGCTGGGAATGCGCGGCTCGAATACCTGCGAGCTGGTGTTTGCCGATTGTTTTGTGCCGTTCGAGAACCTGTTGGGTACGGAAGGCGGAGGCGTTCGCGTGCTGATGTCGGGGCTCGACTATGAGCGTGTGGTTTTGTCGGCGGGACCGCTCGGCATCATGGCGGCCTGCCTCGATGCGGTTGTCCCTTACGTCCATGAGCGCCAACAGTTCGGCAAACCGATCGGCGAGTTCCAGCTCATGCAGGGCAAGCTGGCCGACATGTATGTGACTTTGAGCGCTGCGCGTGCCTATGTTTATGCCGTTGCCGCCGCTTGCGACCGGGGCGAGACAACGCGCAAGGATGCAGCAGGGTGCATTCTTTATGCGGCCGAGAAAGCAACCCAGATGGCGCTTGACGCCATCCAGGCGCTGGGCGGCAACGGCTACACCAACGATTATCCGGTTTCCCGGTTGCTTCGCGATGCTAAACTTTACGAGATCGGCGCCGGCACGTCGGAAATCCGCCGTATGCTGATCGGGCGCGAGTTGTTCGAAGAGACAGTCTGACTACTCTGTGGCCTGCCAGCTTCCGTCGAGGAGTTTGATGATGGCGGAGAAGTCCTTCGAAGAGCCGCCGAGATTTGCGAACTGCTGGTACAGGCTTTCAGCCAATGCACCCATCGGAGCGCTGGCGCCGGTGGATCGCGCCGCGGCCATCGCGAGATTCAAGTCCTTCAGCATCAGGGCGGACATGAAGCCGCCCTCATAGCCGCGGTTGGATGGCGCCGCAGGCACCGGTCCGGGAACCGGACAGTAGCTGGTCATCGACCAACATTGGCCGGAGGCTTTCGAACTGATGTCGAAGAACACTTGCGGATCGAGCCCGAGCTTGATTGCCAAATTGAAGGCCTCGGCTGTTGCGATCATCGATGCGCCTAGCAGCATGTTGTTGCAGATTTTGGCGGCCTGGCCGGCGCCCGACGATCCGGCATGAATCACCGCCTTGCCCATCGCGGCAAGGATGGGCTTTGCCATGGCGAATGTGCCTTCGGTGCCGCCTACCATAAAGGTGAGGGTTCCGGCGATGGCGCCGGCCACGCCGCCCGAGACCGGCGCATCCGCCATTGCGAACTCCTGCTCCGCCGCAGCCTTGCCCACGGCGCGGGCAGTCGCCACGTCGATGGTCGAGCAGTCGATCAGGACGGCGTGGCGGGGAGCGGCGGCAAAGACGTCGCCTTCATAGACCTCGCGGACCTGTTGGCCAGATTGCAGCATGGTGATGATGAACTCAGAACCGGTCACCGCTTCGCGCACCGAGCCTGTTGCAGCAATGCCCTGTTGGGTTACCTTCGACAGGGCTGCTTCAGAAACATCAAAGGCGCTAACCGCATGGCCGGCCTTGACCAGATTGGCGGCCATGCCGGCTCCCATATTGCCAACTCCAATAAATCCGATCCGTGCCATGGGTCCTCACCTCTTCAGCGGCGTCCACTCTTGCTCTTCCGGCAGCGGCGCAAAGATTGCATCGACTTCATCATCGGTCACATCTTCGAAACGCTGCGGCGACCAGCTCGGACGGTTGTCCTTGTCGATGACGAAGGCTCTTACGCCCTCGACGAAATCGGGCTTGGCAATCAACCGGGCAACGATGCGGAATTCCATCCGCATATTATCGGAGAACTGTGAAAGAGTCCGGCTTTCGCGCAATTGGCGTAGTGCTACTTTGCTTGAAAGAGGTGATTTTTTGGCGATCTCCGCCAACTGTTCATGTGCCCATTTCGATGCATCGGATCTTAGCGCCGCAATGATGTCTTCAATCCGTTCGGCAAAGAAAAGATGGTCAATTCTGCTGCGAAGTAAGCCGATTCGGGCTGGCGGCGGCGGTAAAGATGGTAGGCGGCCCGCCTTGAACTCCGGCAACGCGGCGCGCGGTGCATAATGGGTCGCAAGTCCTAGGGCCAGACAATCGGCGCCATCCAATCGCGCGCCAGTTAGCGCCAGCCACTTGCCGATGCGGCCAGGAAGGCGCGACAGGAACCAGCCGCCGCCGACATCGGGAAACAAGCCTATACCGGTCTCCGGCATGGCATATTGGGTCGCCTCGGTCGCAACCCGGAAACGGCTCGGCATGGCCAGTCCAGCACCACCGCCCATAACGACACCATCCATAATGCAAGTCACCGGCTTTTGCAGGGTAAACAGCAAGTGATTCATGCGATATTCGGTGCGGAAGAAATCCAGCACGCCTTGGCCGTCTCCTCTCAGGCTTCCATATAGCTGGCGGACATCGCCACCGGCGCAGAATCCGCGGCCTTCGCTGTGATCGATGACGATCGCGGATATCGCCGGATCGCTTTCCCAAGCCTGCAGCGCGGCCATAATTTCTCGGCACATGGCGAGCGTCAGGGCATGCAGCGCTTTGGGACGGTTCAGCGTTATGTGGCCAATGCCCCCAGCAGATGCGACAATGACATCCCGCGCCGTCATTGCCGCAGCATATCACGCGCGATGATCACTCGCATGATCTCGTTGGTGCCTTCAAGAATTGAGTGCACCCGGAGATCGCGGAAGATTCGCTCGATGGGAAAATCCCTGAGATAGCCGTAGCCGCCATGGAGCTGCAGTGCCCGGTCGGCCACCTGCATGCAAGTGTCAGTGACGAAGCGCTTGGTTACGGCGGCAGAGCGGGTGGCGTCGGGTGCTCCCGCCGTCACCTTTTCGGCTGCCTGGTAAAGCAATGCACGAGACGCCTGCAGATTGGTTTCCATGTCGGCCAAAGTGAATTGAGTCGCCTGGAACTCAGTCAACGCTTGCCCAAATTGGCGGCGTTGGCGTGTGTAGCCCAGCGCCTCATCGAGGCAGCGCTGAGCGCCGCCAAGCGAACAGGCGGAAATGTTAATCCGCCCGCCATCGAGCGCCTGCATGGCAATGCGAAAGCCCTGGCCCTCAGCGCCGACGAGGTTTTCCACCGGCACGCGCACGCCATCGAAATTCACCTGTGCGGTTGGCTGCGAATGCCAACCGAGTTTGCGTTCCGGGGCTCCGAAAGAGACCCCGGGCATATCCTTTTCGATTACCAGACAGGAAATGCCCTTGGGCCCCTCGCCGCCTGTCCGCACCATGGTGAGGTAGAGGTCATTCTCTCCGCCACCCGAAATAAAGGCCTTGGAACCAGTCACGACATAGGCACCGCCATCACGCTTTGCCGTGGTCTTCAGGGCTGCGGCATCCGAGCCGGAGCCTGGTTCGGTCAGACAGTAGCTCGCGAGTTTTTCGCCAGTGATCATTGCCGGCAGATATTTCGCCGCAAGGGAAGCGCTGGCGAATTGGTCGATCATCCAGGCGGCCATGTTGTGGATCGAGATGAACGCCGACGTCGAGGGACAGCCATGGGCCAAGGCTTCCATGATCAGGGCCGCCTCAAGCCGGCCAAGACCGGCGCCGCCTTTCTCCGCAGAAACACAGATGGCGGCAAAGCCCAACTCAGCAGCGGACCTTACCGTTTTGCGGGGAAAAACGCAGTTTTCGTCCCACAGAGCAGCATGCGGAGAAATGGCGTCGGCGGTGAACCGCCGGGCTACATCCTGGATCGCGCGTTGCTCATCAGTGAGGCAGAATTGCATATGCAACACCCTTGCCTCCAGTATCGGCCAATTGCCAAACATTGGAAAGACCCTGGAGACCCCTCGACCGGATGGGTGGGATGCAATAGTCTCCTTTGCCCGATGGTATTTTGAGCGTGGCCGGCCATGAGTGTCATCCAGTCCGCAATTTCACCGAAGTCTGCGGTATTTCTCGAAAACGCGGCGCGGATGCGGGCCCTTGCCAATGACGTTTCCAGCAAAGCTGTTGCTATCAAAGAGGGAGGCAGCACCGAAGCCCGCGCCCGCCACATCGCACGCGGCAAGCTCCTGCCGCGTGACCGCATCGCCAATCTGCTCGATCCCGGATCACCATTCCTCGAAATCGGACTATTTGCAGCATGGCAGGTCTATGACGACAACGTTCCGGCCGCCGGGCTGATCGCCGGAATTGGCCGTGTTGCGGGGCGCGAATGCATGATCGTATGCAACGACGCGACGGTCAAAGGCGGCACATACTATCCACTCACCGTCAAAAAACACCTGCGCGCCCAGGAAATCGCCGCTGAGAATGCCCTGCCCTGCATCTATCTGGTCGATTCGGGCGGGGCCAATCTGCCGAACCAGCAGGATGTGTTTCCGGACCGCGAGCATTTCGGCCGCATCTTTTACAATCAGGCGCGAATGTCGTCACGCGGCATTGCCCAGATCGCCGTGGTGATGGGCTCGTGCACGGCGGGCGGCGCTTATATTCCCGCCATGTCGGACGAGGCCATCATCGTCCGCGGCCAGGGTACGATTTTTCTTGCCGGACCGCCGCTGGTGAAAGCGGCAACCGGGGAAGTGGTCACGCCGGAGGAACTGGGCGGGGCGGACCTGCACACGCGGCAGTCCGGAGTGGCCGATCACGCCGCGATGAATGACAGCCACGCGCTACAGCTTGCCCGTGCCGCAGTTGCCCATGTTAATCGGACATCACCTGCACTACCACCGCTGCAGACACCTGAGCCGCCACGCTACGATCCGGCAGAACTGTTAGGCATCGTACCGGCGGACTTCCGCGCATCCTATGACGTGCGCGAAGCAATAGCCCGTCTCAGCGACGGGTCGCGCTTCGATGAGTTCAAGAAGCACTACGGCCCAACATTGGTGACGGGCTTCGCGCATATCCACGGCATGCCGGTTGGAATTCTCGCCAATACTGGCGTGCTGTTTTCCGATGCGGCGCTGAAGGGCACGCATTTCATCCAGCTATGTTGCCAGCGCGGCATTCCGCTGGTGTTCCTGCAGAATATCACCGGCTTCATGGTTGGCCGCAAATATGAGGCAGGCGGAATCGCCAAGGACGGGGCAAAGCTGGTGAGCGCGGTTGCCAATGCCGCCGTGCCAAAGATCACCATGCTGATCGGCGCCTCATTCGGAGCTGGCAATTACGGCATGTGCGGCCGGGCCTATGGGCCGCGGTTTCTGTGGTCATGGCCCAATTCGCGCATCGCCGTCATGGGACCGGAACAGGCGGCAGGTGTTTTGGCGACGGTCAAACGGGAAACCGTCGAAAAGCGCGGTGAGGTGTTTTCAGCAGAAGACGAAGCCGCCATCAAGGAACCGGTGCTCGCCCAGTTCGAAGCCCAAAGCCATCCGCTCTATGCATCGGCGAGATTGTGGGACGACGGCATCATCGATCCCGCGCAAAGCCGCGACGTGCTGGCATTAAGTCTGGCCGCGACGCGCAGCGCACCTTCCGAAGCCACGCGCTTCGGGGTGTTCCGGATGTGAGCCCAGATGTTTGGCAAGATTCTCATCGCCAACCGGGGAGAAATCGCGGTGCGCATAACCCGCACGGCCCGCGCGATGGGAATTGCCACTGCCGCCGTCTACTCCGATGCCGACCGGGAAGCCCTCCACGTGCGGGTTGCAGACGAGGCCTTCCATATCGGTCCGGCGCCGGCGCGGGAAAGCTACCTCAATGGCGAAGCGGTGATTGCGGCGGCGGTGCGCTGCGGCGCCGAGGCCATTCATCCGGGATACGGATTTCTTTCCGAGAACCCGGAATTTGCTGAGGCTGTGGCCAGCGCCGGCCTTGTTTTCATTGGCCCGCCGGCGGCAGCAATTCGCGCCATGGGCCTGAAGGACCAGGCTCGACGGATAATGGGAAAGTCCGGAGTCCCGGTGGTTCCCGGCTACGACGGCGATAATCAGAGCGCAGATCAGCTGCGCAAGGAGGCGAGCCGTATTGGCTATCCTGTCCTCATCAAGCCGGTTGCCGGGGGTGGCGGAAAGGGCATGCACCGGGTCGATGATCCGGCTGAGTTCGACAGCGAACTCGCCAGTGCCCGGCGGGAAGCCGCTTCAGTCGTTCGGTGACGACCGCATTCTCCTTGAGAGATTCGTGACCGCGGCCCGCCATATTGAAGTTCAGGTGTTCGCCGACAATCAGGGCAATGTCATTCATCTGTTTGAGCGCGACTGCTCGTTGCAGCGCCGCCATCAGAAAGTGATCGAGGAAGCCCCTGCCCCTGGCATGACGGCGGAGATGCGCGAGGCCATGGGCAAGGCCGCCGTGGATGCCGCAAAGGCCGTGGGTTACACTGGTGCGGGAACCGTGGAGTTCATCGCCGATATCGCCGATGGCCTGCGAGCCGACCGCTTCTATTTCATGGAGATGAATACCAGGCTGCAGGTCGAACATCCGGTCACGGAGTTGATAACAGGTCTCGATCTGGTCGAGTGGCAGTTCCGCATTGCCAATGGCGAACCATTGCCAATCCGGCAGAGCGATCTGGCGATTCGTGGTCATGCCATCGAGGCCAGGCTCTATGCCGAAGATCCAGCGCGGAACTTCCAGCCGCAAACCGGAATGCTGGCGCATCTGGAGTTTCCGGACGACGTGCGCATCGACACGGGTTTCAGCCAGGGCGACAGCATCACACCTCACTATGATCCGATGATCGCCAAACTGATCGCTCATGGCCGAAACCGCGCCGAGGCTCTGCGCCGGCTGACAGACGCGCTTGCGGCAACTCGAAGATCGGCGGTTGCCGCAGCAATCTTGGATTTCTCAATCGCCTGTTGCGCGATCCGTCATTTGTGTCCGGCGAAGCCGACACCGGCTTCATCGAGCGCAACATCGGCCGTCTGGCGCATGCGGGCGAACCTCCCCTGGAAGCCGTCGCCGCGGCGGTGCTTTACGCCGGCGGCCAGATATCAGACCGGCCGGTCAGTCGCCGTTCGATACGCTCACAAATTTCCGGCTGTGGCCTGGGGAGAGCCCGAGCGTTCGCATTTCGAAGCTGGAGGAAAGTCCATCGATGCACGTCTCAGCACGATAGGGAAAGGAGAGTTTGAGGTCTCCTGTTTCGGGCATTCCCTGCGGTTCGCATTGGCCGATCATGACACTCAACAGCCTCCGCATCGAGACAGACGGCCGTATCGTGCCGATCGCATACTTCAGTCATGACAACACACTGGAAATTGGTCTTGCCGGGGAACTTTACGAATTCACGGCTGCGGGCGCTTTAGCCGCCGATGAAGGAGTGGACGAAAGTGGCGGGCTGGTTATCGCAGCAATGCCGGGACTGGTCAGTTTGCTGCGGGTGAAGCCGGGCGACCTTGTGGCGAAGGGCGACGCAATCGCCGTGACAGAGGCGATGAAAATGGAATTCACCCTGCGAGCCCCATGCGCCGGCAAGGTCGCAACGGTCAATGTTTCAGTGGGAGATCAGGTGGAAGAAGGTGCTATCATCGCGACGATCATGGAAAGCCATGGCTGACCATGTTTCCATCTGTGAAGTAGGACCCCGCGACGGGCTGCAGAACGAGAGCACATTGGTATCTATCGCCGATAGAGTGCGCCTTGTCGACCTCTTGTCAGCCACCGGTTTGCGCTACATCGAGGCCGCGAGTTTCGTATCGCCAAAATGGGTGCCGCAGATGGCCGGCGGCGGCGATGTGCTGTCGCGTATCGAGCGAAAAAGGGGAGTAGTCTACGCCGCACTCACGCCCAACTTGCGGGGCTATGAAGATGCAAAGCAAGCAGGCGCCAGCGAAGTGGCGGTTTTCGCATCGGCGTCGGAGAGTTTCAGCCGCAAGAACATCAATTGCAGCATCGCCGAGAGCCTTGCCCGTTATGAGGCGATTTGCGTGCAAGCACGTTAGCGACGGCATTCCGGTACGGGGCTATGTCTCATGCGCCGTGGCCTGCCCCTATGAGGGCGCGGTTGCGCCGGAGGCGGTTCTTCGGGTTGCCGCAGCCCTCATCAAAATGGGCTGCCGGGAGATTTCGCTGGGCGATACCATCGGCGTGGCGAGGCCCGACGATGTGACCAGCCTGCTCACCGCCATTCTCGGCGAAATACCGGCAGAAAGACTTGCCGGACATTTCCACGACACCAGTGGCCGGGCACTCGACTGCATCGCGGTGAGCCTTAGCCACGGTCTGCGAGTCTTCGATGCATCCGTGGGTGGCGCCGGTGGTTGCCCATTCGCGCCCGGCGCCAAGGGCAATGTCGCGACCCATAAGGTCGTGGAGTTGCTACATGCGCCACGGTTACAATACGGGCATCGATCTTGACGCACTTGGCGAGGCTACAAATTTCATGATGCAAATTCTTGGACGGCGGCGATGAGCACTTCCTTTGAAACAATCCGCCTGGAAATCGATACACGCGGCATCGCCAGGCTTACGCTCAATCGGCCGGATAAACACAACGCCTTCAATTCGGCGATGATCCGCGAGATCACCAGCGCTGCAGCGAAGCTGGCGGCCGATGCAAGCGTCAGGGCCGTTGTGCTGGCCGCCGTGGGACAGAGCTTTTGTGCCGGCGGCGACTTGGCCTGGATGCAGGAGCAATTCGATGCCGGCCGGCCGGCACGGGTGGCTGAAGCTTCGCGGCTGGCCGCCATGTTGCGGCTGCTCGATGACTTGCCGAAATTGCTCATTGCGGTGATCGAGGGACAGACCTATGGCGGCGGCGTGGGTCTGGCTGCGGTCTCGGATATCGTGCTGGCAGTGCCGGAGGCGAAATTCGGACTGACCGAAACCCGCCTTGGCCTGGTGCCTGCCACCATTTCGCCATTCGTCGTCCGCCGCATCGGACTTACCAATGCCCGCCGCTTCGCGCTGAATGCGAGACCCTTCAATGCACAAGAGGCGCTCGCCATGGGCCTTGTCTCGGAGATCCATGCGTCACCGGATATTGCCGCGGCGCTGCAACGGGAACTCGATCTGGCACTCGCCTGCGCGCCTGGTGCAATTGCCGATGCGAAACTGCTTTTCCGGCGCGCCGCTGGTGGCGACTCTTTCGGAGGCCCAGTCTGTCGAAGCATTGGCTGACCGTTGGGAAAGTGCTGAGGCCCGCGAAGGTGTTACAGCTTTTTTCCAAAATGGGAGGCCTCCATGGGCGATGTAACGAGGAGCCGTGATTCGATCGTTATCACCGCCGCGAAACGCACGCCCATCGGCGGCTTCCAGGGAGCGCTTTCGAGCCTCCCCGCTCCGCGGCTTGGATCGATTGCCATCCAGGCAGCTCTTGCTGCAAGCGGACTGAAATCCGTCGATGAAGTCTTCATGGGCAATGTCCTGCCGGCTGGCATTGGGCAAAATCCGGCGCGCCAGGCCTCGCTTGGCGCCGGCCTATCCGAGAGTGTTCCGGCCACTACGGTGTCGAAAGTCTGCGGTTCCGGCATGAAAGCGCTGATCCTCGGTCATGACAGCATCGTTGCGGGAAGCAATGCGCGGGTAGTGGTGGGCGGCATGGAATCGATGAGCAATGCGCCCTATCTGCTGCCAAAGGCGCGCGGCGGACTGCGATTGGGTCACGGCGAGGTCAAGGACCATATGTTCACCGACGGGCTGGAGGATGCCTATTCCGGCCGGCTCATGGGCACCTACGCGGAGGATACGGCGGAGGCCTACCAATTCTCCCGCGCCGATCAGGATGGCTATGCCGCTCCGCTCGCTCGAACGCGCAATCGCAGCGCAGACTTCCGGGGCATTTGACAACGAACTGGTTGCTATCGGCGAAGGCACAGGCCGCGCCCGCGCGACACTTGATCGGGACGAGCAGCCGGGCAAGGCCGATCCAAGCCGCATCGCGCAATTGCGACCGGCCTTTCGCGAGAACGGCACGGTGACGGCGGCCAATTCTTCTTCGATTTCCGATGGCGCCGCGGCGCTGGTTTTAATGCGCGCCTCGGAAGCGGAAAAGACCGGAGCGACGCCGTTGGCCGTCATTGCCGGCCACGCCGGACATGCACGAGAGCCGGGACAATTCACCACGGCTCCGATCGGCGCAATCGATGCCCTCTTGAGCAAGCTTGGCTGGCGAACATCGGACGTTGGGCTTTACGAAATCAACGAAGCCTTTGCAGTCGTGGCAATGGCGGCAATTCGCGATCTCTCGCTTCCCACCGACATCGTCAATGTCAATGGCGGCGCCTGCGCACTGGGCCACCCCATCGGCGCCTCGGGCGCCCGTATCGTCGTCACTCTCCTGCACGCCATGATTGCCCGCGGCGTTGAAAAGGGAATTGCAGCTTTGTGCATCGGCGGCGGCGAAGCCACGGCGGTGGCATTGGAAAGGTGGGTCAAATAGGAAGTCTGGGACCCTAAGCATCCACCATTTGTAGCGGCTCGTGTAAAATGACTCCTTCCAGGGGATCAAACTCTCCGGCCCAGGGCGCGCGTTCGATCGCATCCATTGCATTGGCATAGCCCGCCTCCCAGCGGCGCTTGATTCCCGACGGGCTGAAATCGACATCCTTGGTGTGATCGTCGTTCATGAGAGTGGGAGCAAGCAGCCGCACAACATGCATGCGGGTCTGACAACCCCAGCTTTCCAGTTCGCGGACGAGTTCGCTGCTGCGCGCGGGTTCCGGGATTTGCGCCGCCAGCTGCTTGATCACGTGCCGCAGGCGGTGGGAATGGAGTTGACGGGCGATATGGGACGAGACGCGGCTGGAATATTGAATGTCCTTGTGGCGATGGAGCACCTCGGCAATCGTCTCGGGCTCCGGTCCTTCCGGGTTCCACAGGTGGACGGCAAATATCAATGAATTCCGGCGGGGATTGTCGTCGAACACGACTTCGGCCGGGGTGTTCGAGAGGATGCCGCCATCCCAGTAGAGCTCGCCTTCGATGCGCACGGCCGGGAAGGCCGGCGGCAAAGCGCCGGACGCCATGACATGTTTGACGCCGATTTCCATCTCACGGCTGTCGAAATAGCGCATCTTGCTGGTACGAACCTGAGCGGCTCCCACGGTGAGGCGCGGCTTGCAGCGGCTCAGCAGCTGGAAGTTCACCAGATCATGCAAGGTCTTCTCAAGAGGTGCGGTCGAGTAATACCCCGCATGTTCGGCGCCGAGGACAATCTTTTGTCCCCAGTGGGCGGCGGGATTTGGCGCAAAGAAGTTTGGAAGCCCATTCATGACTGTGTTGAAGTAGAGCAGCGATTGGGTGAATTGCGGCCATGCGGCGCCACCATTCCACCATGCTTTATGCGACACACGGTTCCAGAATTCCTTTAGCCGGGCCAAGCGGTCTCCAGGCTCGTTGCCGGCGATCAGGCTGGCATTGATGGCGCCGATCGACGTGCCAATAACCCAGTCGGGTTCGATGCCCGCCTCATGCACGGCCTGATAGACGCCGGCCTGATAGGCCCCCAGCGCGCCGCCGCCCTGAAACACCAGAACGATCTGGCCCGGGTTGCACGCCCGGCGATTTCCTTTCGCTGGGGTTGCCCGGCTCACTTCCTCTTTGCTTAAATTTTTCATGGCATCCTCCAGTCCGTTGAATTATTGCGCGGTCCAACCGCCTTCGACAGGAAGCGCGGCACCGGTGATCGATGCGGCAGCACCTGTGCAGAGAAACACCGCAAGGGCGCCAATCTGCTCGGTCGTCACGAATTGCTTGGTGGGCTGGGCATGCAGCAGTACGTTTCTGATCACGTCCTCCTCGCTGATGCCGCGTGCCTTCGCGGTTTCGGGGATCTGCTTTTGCACCAGCGGCGTCAGCACATAGCCGGGACAGATCGCATTGACCGTTATGCCGAACTCCGCGGTCTCCAGCGCCACCGTCTTGGTCAGGCCGAGAATTCCATGCTTGGCCGCGACATAGGCAGATTTGAACGGCGAGGCGACGAGACCATGGGCCGAAGCAATATTGATGATGCGGCCCCACTTCCTTGCCTTCATCCCGGCCACCACGGCGCGGATGCCATGAAATGCCGAAGACAAATCGATGGCGATGATGGCGTCCCATTTGGCCACCGGAAACGTCTCAATGGCTTCGACGTGTTGAATGCCGGCATTGTTGACCAGCACGTCGACCTGCCCGAAGATGCGGCGCGCGTCTTCCGTCATCGCGGCAATGTCGGCGGGCTTCGTCATGTCGGCGGCGGAATAGGCAACGCCTACATCGAATTCCTCCTCGAGTCCGGAGCGGGTCGCCTCGATTTCCTTGCCGTTGCCAAGGCCGTTCAGCATCACATTCATGCCGACGGCGGCATAGGCGCGAGCGATGCCGAGCCCGATGCCGCTGGTCGAGCCCGTGATGATCGCGGTCTTGCCGGCAAGTACAGGGTTGGCGCTGGGCCGCTGTTCCGCCGCTGGGTCAGAACGGCTCCGGCAGCGGTGAAAACTTCAGCATTTGCTCTTGCATGGCGGTCTCCTTCTCTATTGCGTGTTGACCAAAGCTAGGGGACCGCCAGCGGGAATGGAAATGCCCGGTGCATCTGAATTCGATAGCGCCGCTGCATCGATACCAGAGGCACCCGGCATTTCACCCGTGCGGCATTCGCTGCATTCATATCTTCAGCAACTGAACTGGAGATGCCGATCATGCACTACGCGCCCGCCGTCAAATCGTTTGAACTCCCGCAATGCAATGTTGGTGCGCTCGGTCATCATCGGGGTGATCGGCTTCCTGACGCTTGTCGACCTGTTCGCAACCCAGGCTATTTTGCCATCGCTCGCCAAGCTCTACAATGTCGCGCCATCCTCGATCGGCTTCGCCGTCAATGCCAGCACGATCGGAATGGCCGCCTCCTGCCTCGGCGTGGCCTTGATCAGCCGTCACCTCAATCGCAGGCAGGGCATCTGGATCAGCCTTGCAGTGCTGGCAATTCCCACATCGCTTTTGGCGGTCGCGCCCGACCTCCTCACATTCGCGGTCTTGCGGGTTGTGCAGGGCGTGTTCATGGCCTCGGCCTTCACGCTGACCATGGCCTATCTTGCCGAAAACTGCAGCGCCAAGGAAACCGCCAGCGCTCTCGCGGCCTATATCACCGGCGTCGTGGCCAGCAATCTGGTGGGCCGCCTGGTTTCCGCAACCGTGGCCGACCTGCTCGGATTGGGCTTCAACTTCTATCTGTTTGCAGCCCTCAATCTGGCGGGCGCGGCCCTGGTGTTCGTCAATCTCGACCGCATGCCGCCGATGGCCAGCGAAGGACCGAGCCGGTCACCGCTGCAGAGTTGGGGTGAACACCTGCGCAATCCGGCGCTGCGCGCCAGTTTCGGTATCGGCTTTCTGATCCTTTTCGCCTTCATCGGCACATTTACCTATGTGAACTTTGTTCTGGCGGGCGAGCCAATTTCGCTGAGCCGCATGTCGCTTGGCCTGGTTTACTTCGTGTTCCTGCCATCGATGTTTACCACTCCCATTGCCGGACGGGTGGCATCGCGCTTTGGCACGCGGCCGGCCCTGTGGGGCGGTCTCGTCGTTGCCGCCATGGGCTTGCCGCTCCTGCTCCTCCACAGCCTTGCGCTTGTTCTTGCCGGCATGGTGCTGGTCGGAGTCGGGACGTTTTTTGCCCAGGCCATTGGCACGGGCTTCGTCGGCCGCGCCGCCAAGACCGACCGCGCCGCGGCCAGCGGCCTCTATCTTGCGAGTTACTATCTTGGTGGGCTGGCCGGAGCTGCCGTGCTTGGTCAGCTGTTCGATCGGCTCGGTTGGCCGGCCTGTGTCGCTGGAGTCGCGATCTCGCTGGCTCTGGCGGCTGTCCTTGCAGGTCAGATTGAAAATTGCGGACTAGCTGCTGACGACGGGATTGTCGTCGCCGGTGATAAGCCGTGCGCCGCGGCCGTAGGTGAAATAGGACCAGGCCCAGTCCAGCATCACCGTCGCGCGGTTGCGGAATCCGATCAGGAAGCCCACGTGGACCAGACCCCACACAAGCCACGCCGGAAATCCGGTGAGGCGGATGCGGCCGAAGTCGGCAACCGCGGACTTGCGGCCGATTGTGGCAAGGTTGCCATAGTCCTTATAGATGAATGGTGGCATCGCCTTGCCTGCCATTGCCGCGAGAATTGCCAGGGCTGCATGCTTGCCCATTTGTTTGGCGGCAGGCGCCACACCCGGCACCTGACGCCCCGCGGCATCGGTTACCGAAGCCGTATCGCCGATGACGAAGATATTGTCCCTGCCCCGCAGCTTCAGATCGGGACCGACTACGACGCGGCCGGCCCGATCGGCCGGAACCTTCAACCATTTTGCTGCGCGGGATGCCATAACGCCGGCGCCCCAGATAATCGTGGCGGCCTCAATGGTCATGCCGCTTTTCAACGTCAGTCCATTTGCGCCGCATTGAACCACGGCGTCACCGGTGAGGACCTCTACTCCGAGCTTGCGCAACTGGATCTCGGCCGAAGCCGACAGCGACTCGGGAAAACTCGGCAGCACGCGGGGGCCAGCCTCGACCAGCACAACTCGCGCCGAGGTTGGATCGATGTTGCGGAAATCTCCGGCAATCGCGTGGCGGGCGAGCTCGGCGATCGCCCCGGCCATTTCCACGCCCGTGGGTCCGCCACCGACCACTGCAAAGGTCAGGAGTTTGCGCCGGCCTTCGGCATCGCCGCTGGCTTCGGCCCGCTCGAAAGCTAACAGTAGGCGCTTACGCATATCGGTGGCCTCGTCGATTTTCTTCAGGCCCGGAGCCGCTTTCTCCCACTCATCATTACCGAAGTAGGCATGCCTGGCGCCGGTTGCGACAATCAGGTAGTCAAAGCCAATTTTTCCGCCGGCGGTCACGAGTTCCGAATTATCCAGATCGACATCGATCACCTTGTCCAGCAGCACAGTTGTGTTCTTTGATCGCGAAAGGATCTGGCGGATGGGCGTTGCAATCTGATTGGGCGAAAGCCCGGCGGTGGCCACCTGATAGAGCAGCGGCTGAAACAGATGATAGTTATGCCGGTCGACGACGACGATGTCCGCATCGGCCCGCTTCAGGGCCAATGCGGCATTGAGTCCGCCAAAACCGGCGCCGACGATGACGACCCGCGGCCTCACGCGCATCGCCGTTCCGGCGAAAAGCATGGGGCGCTGTGCAAAGTCATGCATGGCTCAGCCGCGGGAGCGGAAGTAGCGGCTGATCAGATGATCCACTGAAATCTTGCCGGCACCACGCGCCAGGACAAGAAGCAGAATGCTTGCCCACAGCAGATGTTCGCCCCAACTGTCGGGATATACGAATAGCTGAATGACGGCTACCACGCCGAGCAAAGCGCATGCGCTAAGCCTGGCAAGCAGGCCCAGAAACAAGAGAACCGCGCCACCAAGTTCGGTTGCGGTCGCCAATGGCGCTGCGATTTCGGGTGGAATCAGCGGCACCTGATACTCCATCCGGAAGAGCTGCTGGGTGACCTGCCAGCTCGCCAGTTTGGACTGTGCCGAATTCCAAAAGACATGTGCCACCGCGATCGCGTCCGGCCAATTGCACCAGGGACAACGGAATCCGATCCGCCAGGCTCAACAGGCCGCGATAGGTTCCGGTAATTGACGATACGCTGGATGATGGCAAGGTCGAGACGTTCTGGGTCATTGTTTTGGTCCTTTCAGGGTAGAGTGGAAATGCCGGTCACGAGCTTCGAGCGGAACAGGATGATGGTTTCGCGCACCAAGTCGAAGAGCGGATCGCGCGCCAAAGCGCGCTGTGCGGCAGCCTCGAGCGGTTGCCCTTTTGTCAGCGTTCTCCAGAACACGAAACGCGCCGGATCGAGTTCGATAAACTGCAAATCGTCGCCTTGGCGCGAGATGGCAACGCGGCTAACGCGCGGTTTCAAGGGTCCGGTGATAACGACATCCGGCCTCTTGTGATCAGCCCAGACGCCGGCCAGCGGCCAACGCGAGACGGCGAAGCGCAGGTTGGGTTGCATGCGCAAGCCCGCCTTGCCGCCAACTAGATCCGCGCTGCCGATGAAGGACATGGGAACCGGAAATTCTTCGGCGCCGTTCAGCGATTCCGCCACGGCCCACTCCAACGCCGCCATTTCAGCGATCACCGGAAATTCACGGCACGGCTTGAAACTCGCGAGGAAGCGCGGAAACTCGGCGCCGTAGCGCGATAGCCTGGCTTCGCGCGGCGGCTTTGCTGCAATGAACTGATGGGCGGCATAGGCAAAGAACCGTTCATCCGATAGCCGCACCGTGACGGGGAACACCGTCTTCAGGCATTCGGTGAGCGATGCATAGGTATTGTTGCGGAAGATGTTGAGCCGCGCCCCGGCATTGGCACGGCCGGCGCGGAATTCATCGGCAATAGACGCCATGTCGCCGCCAAGAATGGCCGCAGCCATGGAGCTCTGCAGTGTTTGCAAGTCAAACATGTAACACCTCCCTGAGATTGTTGTTCATTGCCGCAATCACTTCCGCTCCGGGGATGACTTCAAGCTCCGTCGCAGCACATGCTTCCCGGGCCTCAAACGCCTTCGGACATGATGCGCGGCCAAAGGAAACGGCGCTGGCCAGGAGATCGGCCCACATCGCCTCGCCCAGCAGCGTGTTGAGCGGCGGCAGCGCCGAGTCCCATTCAATGAGTGTCGGCCGCCTGCCAATGCACCCGATTGCCGAAGCATAGAGCGACCAAACTTCAGGCTTCACGCGGGATCCGTGATTGTCGATGAGAACTGGGCCGTCCGGCGTCTGATTCTCAACATAGCCGGCGAGATGAATTTCTCCGATCGCCGCCGCTGGCAGCGCAGCTACATAGGCCTCGGCATTGAAGCCAACATTGCAAGCGGAAACGTACACATTGTTGATGTCGAGCAGCAGTCCGCAGCCGGTTCGCTTCACAAGCTCCGCCAGGAATTCGGGCTCACTCATGGTCGAACGCGCGAATCCGACATAGGCTGAGAGGTTTTCGATCAGAATCGGCCGCTTCAGCGCGTCCTGGGTGCGCGAGATGTTGCCAGCCACAATCGTAAGGGCTTCATCGTCATAGGGAATAGGCAGGAGGTCATTGAGATAGATGCCGTCACCTACGCTCCACGAAAGATGTTCCGACACCAATACCGGTTCAAATCGCTGGCATGCGTCCTTCAGGCGGTTCAGGTGGCTGGCATCGATGCCCTGTCGCGGAACCAAGCGACAGCCCTACCCCGTGAATCGAAATCGGGTAATCGGTGCGGATGCGCTCCAGCAATCCGCTAGCCACACCCGGATTCATGAAATTTTCAGCGTGAACCTCGAGCCAGCCGGTGGCCGGACGCCGTTCCAGAACTTCGCGCATATGGGGGGACCGAAGTCCGATGCCCGCTACAGGGGAAAGTCCTGGGGAGGGGGACAGTGCAGGCATGGAACGCTCCTTCCATTCGGCTGGCTCAAGGTATTCGTGGTGTTAGGCTTTCGGTTCGGTGCTCCCGCCGGTGAGCTTGGCGCAGGTGCCAGTCGGCACATAAACCCAGGAATCGCCCTGGTTATCGGCGGTCGAGGTGCCGGCACAGGAATGCGTCGACGTCTGGCAGTCATTGAGACCGGCCTTGACAATGCCGTAGCATTTCTCGAAGGCGAAATCGGGTTTCTCGGCGGGGCCTGCTTGGACAACCGTGGCGGTCGCGGCCAGGGCCGCGAGCGCAGCCAATGCCGAACTTACAAGCAGTTTCGTATTGGTCATATTGTTCTCCTCGTTGATGTTTGCGTTGATGACGGAATGCCTTTGCTTTCGTCACGCGTAATTTGGCAGGTTGGATGCAAGTGTTGAAATGCCGTCTCCGCATGAAAACCATAGGGACGGCAGCATCAATCAGGAAGTTCTCGCCGCAGCGGTTCTCCCATGCTATCAAGCTGCAGCCTGCGCCTGGCCGGGGTGGCGCAGCGTCCGATGGGGGAATCATGGACATTCACCACATTCGCTATTTTCTTGCCGTTTGCGAAACGCTGAACTTCACCCGCGCCGCCAGCCAGTGCAATGTCGCCCAACCGGCATTGAGCCGGGCCATTCAGCAGCTGGAACAGGAAGTCGGCGGCCAGCTCCTGCGGCGCGAGCGCAACTTGACCCACTTGACCGACCTCGGAAACCTGCTGAAGCCGCGGTTCGAAAGCATCATTGCCGAACTCGGCGACGTGAAGCAGGACGCCAAGCGGTTTCTGACGCTGGAAGAAGCCAATCTCAACCTCGGCATCATGTGCACGGTCGGCCCCACACGGTTTACCGGCCTGCTCGGCCATTTTGCTCGTGCCTATCCTGGAATAAGCCTGCAAATCTTCGAAGGCGTCCCGGCGCAGCTTAGCAGCAAGCTCGAAACTGGCGAGATTGATGTGGCATTGATGGCGTCACCGCAGGGATTTCCCGAGAGATTCAACATTGAAATCCTGTTCCGCGAGCGCTTTGTCGTGGCATTTCCCATGGGCCATCGCTTTGCCAATATGAATGCGGTTCCGATCGCCGCCATCAACGGCGAGAACTATCTGCGGCGGCTCAACTGCGAGTATCGCGAGCGCCTGTCGGAAATTGCCGATGCCTGCGGCGCCGGACGTTCACTTGGGATATGCCAGCGAGCGGGAGGACTGGATTCAGAACATGGTGGCCGGCGGCCTTGGCATCTGTTTCATTCCCGAATTCAGCGCCGTCATCGCCGGCATCCAGACCCGGCCATTGATGGATCCCGAAGTCTGGCGCGATGTTTGTCTCGTCACAATGCAGGGCCGGCGCCACTCGCCTGCCGTGGCCAAATTCCTCACGGCGTTGCGCGGCTTTCCCTTTCCCGAAAGCCGATTTGCCGAAGAAAGACCGATGGCGCTCGAGGCCTGACCGGCGTTCATCGATATTGTTGCAATGCACCACGGCTATTGATTTCAGAGGCACTCGGCATTTCATTTGAGACGCCCAATCGGCGAGCTTGCACTCGAAGCCAGCGCAATTCCTACAATCCCAGGCGCGGCTCAATTCAGGAGATGAAAACATGTACAAACTTTCACTATTCAACCGGACACTGGCTGCGGCGGCATTTGGCACCGTGGCAATAGTTGGCGTTGCGGGCCCTGCGGCAGCCGGCGAGTGCCCGGCAGACAAGGTTATGGCGGGCGCCAGAACCTCCGGAGAAACCATGCCTGCCGGCGTTACCGACACGGTGATTGCCTCGATCGATCTGGCGCCAAAGGGCGGTGACTTCGCCGGTCAGCTTCTGCGCATGCGCAAGTTGACCATCGAACCAGGCGGCGTTGTCCCCTGGCACGAGCACAGCGAACGCCCTGCCAACATCTATGTCCTGTCTGGCACGATCGAGGAATACCGGGCGAATTGCTCCGTTCCCATCGTCCACAAGGCCGGCGAAGTCGCAATCGAGTTCGGAGTTGGGTTTGCCCACTGGTGGAAGAATACCAGCAGCTGAACCCGTCGTTCTGCTGTCAGCCGACTTGTTCAAGGACAAAATGGCCGACGATCACATGATGTGACGCCGACCGGCCGGACTTTCCCCCAAAGCTTCGCCGGGCCTTGCCTGCGTGATGACTGTTTGTGCCAGTCATCACGCAGGGCTTTCTCCGGCACACACCCACAGGAGATAATCATGATCAGACGAACATTTGCAAAGGCCGCGCTGGCGCTCGCCGCCGCCGCCGTCATCTCACCGCCACTGGCCGGCCCAGCCCCGTGAAAACGGCGTGATAAAGAACCGCAGCGCCTACTCGATGGAAGAGACGATCGACCGCATCACCAAAGACATCGCGGACAAGAAGATCAAGCTTTTCGATGTGATCGACCAGGCGAAACTCGCCAAGGAGGCGGGTGTCGAGCTCAATCCGTCGACGCTAATCGTCTTCGGCAATCCGCCGCTCGGCACTCAGTTCCTGACGGCCAAGGCGGAATCCGGATTGGACTGGCCGGTGCGCCTTCTGGTCTTCCAGAATGACAAGGGCGAGGTGTGGACGGCTTACACCGAGTTTGCCTGGATCGCCCGGCGGCACGGCATCAAGAATCGCGCGCCACAGTTCAAAATGGCCTCGGAGGTCATCGCTTCGATCGTTTCGAGCGTGAAAGCGCAATAAATTCAGCGAGATCGGCCGATCCCGGAAAAGTATCGGACCAATGCCGCAACAGTATTTCCGTTTTCCTACGCAGTGCAAGAGAATGACAATCAGGGCGCAAACAGTTCGACTGCCCAGTGAAAAAGCGGGTCGAGTTGTCATTCGCACTCCCAGTTCTGCGGAGAAACACGGGTTTTTAGGGTATCTCGGGAATTGGGCAATTTCGGGCCGCCATCCCGTCTGGGGTGGGCTGCCTGCCTACCGAGAGGTTCCCATGGAGATCCATCAGATCCGGTATTTTCTGGCGCTCAGCAAAACGCTGAATTTCACCAGGGCGGCGGAGGACTGCAATGTTTCTCAGCCGGCCCTGTCGCGCGCCGTCTCGCAGCTCGAGAGCCGAACTCGGCGGCGAGCTTTTCCGGCGCGAGCGGAGCCTTACTCATATGACGGAATTCGGCCAGACCGTGCAAAGCGAGTTGAGGCGATGCTATGAGGCAAGTCAAAATGCCAAGGTTATTGCCCGCGAGTTTCTCAAAGGCGGCCACGCGCCCCTGAATATCGCGCTCGCCCGCACGGTCGAAATAGACCTGCTGTCGCCGATGCTGGGCGAATTGATGAAGGCCTTTCCGAACATCGAGATCAAGATCAGCCGCGGTCCCCCGCACGAGATCAGCGAGAAGCTGAAGGGCGGGGAAGTTGAGATCGCCATCTCCGGCCCGCTGGGCGACGGCTGGGAGCGCCTGGAGGTGAAGAAGCTCTTCGAGCAGGAATTCGGCCTGCTGTTGAACGGGGATCACAGGCTGTCCCAGCGCAATGGAATTGAACTCACCGACCTATCGGACGAGCGGCTACTCAGCCGGTCCTATTGCGCCTTGTGCGAAGTTATCGCGGCAAAACTCAAGGAGCTTGGGGCGCATAATTTTTCCAAGCACGAAGTTCCGGAAATCGACGATGTGCCGGGACTGGTCCGGTCGCGTTTCGGCGTGGGGATATGGCCGGTCAACCGGAGGCTGAACGGCAGCTTTGTGATCAGCAAGGTACATGGCGTTGAAATGAGCCGGTGGATCAACCTTCACACGGTCTTCGGAAGAAGGCTCTCGGCCGGAGGCGCTGCCTTGGTCGGGCTCATGCGGACCACGGACTGGTCTGGCGCGATGCCACAGGAAGCAACAAACAGGGAACTCGTCCATTGACCCAACTATCGCTTGCTGAAGAACTTGAAGCATGCACGCAGCGTTGCAAAGACATGGATGCTCCGCTTGCCGAGAGACTGAATGCCTTTGCCGGGGATGTGGTCACGCTGGCACCGCAGTTTGCCGAAATCGTCGAGCGCATGGTCACCCGTCTCAAGGCCGCAGGCGCCGGCAACTCATCTCCCGCCGTGGGAGAACCATTGCCGCCGTTTGTGCTTCCGGACGAGAACGGCCATCTGGTCAGCTTGTCGCAGTTGCTCGAACTCGGGCAAAACCGTGGTTGCCTTCCATCGTGGCCATTGGTGTCCATACTGCCGCATCAATGCCGACGCCCTTGCAAAAATCGAACCCCTGGTGAGCCGCGCAGGTGGCCAACTGGTGGTGATTACGCCGGAAGTTCAACGCTACAACAAGCGCCTCAAAGCCGAGGCCGGCGCTGGTTTTCCAATCCTGACGGATCTCGATTGCGGCTATGCGCTCGACATTCAGCTGGCAATCAGGATCAACGATGAAAAGCGCGCAGCCATGACATCGGCGGGCTGGGACATCTCGCCGTTTCAGGACAATGACAACTGGATTCTGCCAATCCCGGCCACATTCGTGGTTGGCGAAGATGGGCTGGTCAAGGCGCGGTTCGTCGATCCCGACTACCGCAAGCGCATGGCCATCGATGAGCTGATCGCGGCGCTCCAGCGCCTGAAGAGGCTTCCGGAGGTGGCGTTGCGATGGTGGGCGATGAGAGACTTGATCTCCTCCTGAACTAATTGACGACGGATCGGGCGGGGCAACTCTCCCGCCATTTTCTTTGTCCCTGCCCATGAGTTGACTTGCTGACGCGTCCGGCTGCATGGAAATATGTCCAAATGCAGAACAGTCAAGTTCGAGGTTCGCGATTGAAAAATAAATTGCGCTTGTGGAAGCCAAGGAAGCGAAAATCGACCGTAAGTGCGATTCCTACTAGAAGAGGCGGACATGAAAATCGTCTATAGGATCACTTATCCGAACGGAAAAATCTACGTGGGGCAGGACGTAACCAATAGCATTGGGTATTTTGGAAGCCCCAAGAGCGTCTACATTGCAGCCGACTTTACCGCAGAACAGCGCCGGAGTTTTACGATTACCCGAGACACACTTTGGGAGTCAGAGTTAGCGACTAAAGAAGAGGTGAATGCGATGGAACGCCACTACATTGTTACGCTACGCTCAAATGATCGGTGCCGTATCGGGTTGTGTTGAAATTCGCTGCGGCGATGTCTCCGATGGGGTGAACTTATCGATTTAGGCGGCGAGGTCAATCTCCGGTTTGAGGGGTTGGGTTGTGAAGGTCTGCCATCCGTCGACTTTGCGCATGATGATCTGGCCGGATGCCATGAGGGCCCAGAACAGCATGGCGGCGGTGTCGGCGGAGGGCAGCACGGTCTGGGTCTTGATGCGGCGTTTGAATTCTTCGTGCAGCCGCTCGATGCAGTTGGTGGTTCTGGCACTTTTCCATTGGCTCGGTGGCAGCCTGGTGAAGGTGAACAGGCGGTCGCCGGCCTCCTCGAGGCTGTTGGCGACGTCGCGATGGCGCAGACGCCACTTGCGGATGAAGGCCTTACGGCGGTCTTGTATTTCCTTCGGCGTGGCAGCGTAGATCATGCCGGTATAGTCGGCGGCGATCTCCTCGTGCAGCCGCTCGGGAGCATGAGCCAGCAGGTTCCTGAGCTTGTGAACGGTGCAGCGCTGGACTGGAACCCCGTCCCAGACGGCGGCAATTGCCTTCTCGAGACCTGGGGCTCCATCGACGATGAGGAATTGCGGCCGGCGGAGACCCCGGGCGATGAGGTCGTCGAGGATGGCGCGCCAGGCCTCGGTGCTTTCGCCGCCCATGTTCTTGATGGCCAGCAAGACCTTCTGCCCGTCGTCGCGGACGCCAATGACAACCAGCAGCGAAATCGAGGTTGCCTTCCGGTCGAGCCGGACGCGCACGACGGTGCCGTCGAGAATGAGACGGACAATTGGTTCGCTGCCCAGGGACCGCTTGTTCCAGGCTTCCCAATCGGTCTTCACCTTTCGCCAGACCCGGCTGACGGTATCTTTGCCAACCGCCCCACCAAAGACCGCAGCAAGTGCACGGCGGACGCGGCGGGTGTTGGTTCCCGACAGATAGGTCGAGGCAATGAGGGCATCGGCAGCCTTGGTGCGGCGCTGATAGGCCCGCAAGGACTGGCTTGCCCATTCGGTGGTCCGCCCGTTACCGGCATTGAGGCGAGCCCGTGGCACCGAGATTGCGGTCGATCCAAAGGTTCCCGTCAGCTGACGGCTGCGGTGACCGTGGCGATGGCCGATACTGCCAGGCTCGCCCCCTGCGGGCCGGCCATATCGTGGACGGCAAAGGGCGCCATCCAATTCTGCTTCAATGACTTGCTCGATAAAGCCGCGAACCCGTTCGCGCAGGCTGGTCTCAATCGGATCAAACCAGTCGTCGAAAAGATCAATGCCGGCTTCACCGTCATGCTGCACAGCTTGGCTCTTCATGGTAACGTTCGTCATGGCGTGGTCTCCCTTCCGGCCTTTCAGCGCCGGATGATTCGAGTTTGAACAACTCGGAGACTACGCCAACCTCAATTCCAACCAACTTTGCGACGGCACCAAATGATCCATCAATCGGATACAATCGTTGGCCCCGATTCAGAAATCGTAGTTCAAATTGACCCACTATCGGTTCCAGACACAACTGGACTCGCAAGTCTGAATAAAGCAGTTGGCCTTGTTGGAGTCGCTATTGTGGTGCTCGCTCTGCCGATCGTTTTCAATTGAGGTGAAGGATATGATCACTCTGAAACAATTCGTCAAAGAGAACTCTGAGAGAAATTGTTGAAGGAATCAAGGACGCACAGGACATTCCAAGCATTGGAGGTTCAATCGCACCTAAGGGTATTGGAGGCATGAAGTTCCCAGAGGACAGCGGAGTTATCTGCGAAGCAAGAATTTTGGCAACATCTGTAAAATTCGACGTTGCTGTAACAGCAGAGAGCAAGAAGGAAGGAAACGCTTCGGCCGGAATAGCTGTTGGGGTGTTTTCGGCAAAGCTCGGCGGTGCGGGAGATTTCACCAATATTCAGGCGCACCGAATTAGCTTTTCTGTCCCCATCGCATATCCAATAAATAAGCAGGAGTGGCACAAGTCAGGGCTAGGCAATGGGTAAGCGAATGGCAGAATCCCTTGCCCGCTCAAACCGTAATTCGAACACCGCGGGCGCTAGCTGGGCGCTGGCACTGATGCAGGATTTCACTATTGGTATGACCTACGGCGGAATGCAGCAACGTCTGCGGGCAGGAGCTTGAACCATTCCCCATTGGCGCGCTTGTCAGCAAATCGCCTGTGCCAATACGCTTCGATGCCAGGTGGATCGTCAGTCCTGATAGAATGCACGAGTGTTGATGCATCCGGCAATGAAACTCGTATCTGCTTGACTTGTTTCTCCAATTCATCGCCGCGACCGATCTTGTAGAATGCACCCATCTTGATGAGATAGACGACACCTTCGGCAGTCATTGACCTTGACGATTTACCAGTTAGCGATGCCGCTTCGGGAATCATCGCCGCAACATCTGCATAGCCTTCAGTTTCGGTTGCCCACTTCCTAAGCGCCTCCAACATCCCTGACTTCGAACCGAATTGCCTTATTATTGATTCGTAGCGAGGAAACTCAGGATCAGTCTGGCGGTAGAGATTGACCTCAGACTAACGGGAATTCGTTTGTAATGCCGAAAAGCTAGAGCCAGTTTACCCAGAACATATTTCCTATCGAGCTTCTGCATGTATTCGTTTGGCGCGAATCCGGCCTCTATGAGGGCGTCGCTCCACCGGGCCCAAAATTTTCCGACCCAATGGTGTTTACCTATGCCCGTATTGCGGGCGAACGACTCCATGCCCGGCGGGCGCCCCCCGTTGTCTTGCGCGATTCGCTTGATCTCAGCCAGAATCTGTTCACGCATGTTTTGAGGATATCTCACAGCAGCCCGCGATGCCACTGCTGCCCTTGATCAACCAGGGCTCCGAACTCCGGTTAACGCACTTTGCGGGTTGCGGTTGGTGTGATTCCGTGGGGGCTTCTGATTCGGAGCCCGCCCATGACCGAGATTGCCCTTGAACCGTCATCCAAATCGCGCCTTGCCTGCCTTCTCGGGCATTTCGGCACGATCCCCGATCCGCGCGATCCCCGCTATGTCGCCCATCCCTTGCGCGAGATCATGTTGCTGGTGGTCTGCGGCACCATCTGCGACTGCGACGACTTCGACCTGATTTCCGATTGGGGCGAGGCGCATCTGGATTTCCTGCGCCGCTTCCTGCCCTATCACCACGGCGTGCCCTGTGGGCGCTGGCTCAACATCATGATCAACCGCACTGGACCTGCCTTGTTCCAGGCCGCCTTCACCGCCTGGGTCAGAGAGACCTGGCCGGAGCGGCCCGGCCTCATCGCCATTGATGGAAAGACGTCGAGGCGCAGCCACGATCATGCCGAGGGCTGCAAAGCCTTGCACCTGGTCTCGGCCTTCGCCACCACCTCAAGGCTGGTGCTCGGCCAGGAAGCAACGCCGGAGAAGAGCGGCGAAACCACTGCCATTCCGGTGCTGCTCGAGCGGCTGGCCGCCGGTGACGGCCTCAAGGGCGCACTCGTCTCCATCGACGCCATCGCCACCAACCCTGCCATCGCCCAGGCCATCCGCGATAAAGGTGCTGACTATCTCCTCGCCGTCAAGGCCAACCAGCCCACCATAAGGCGCGAGATCGAAGGCTATTTCGCCGATGCACCGCTTGACCGGCTGGCCAGCCATTACCAGGCAGACAAGGGTCACGGCCGCATCGAGGAGCGCACCGTCACCATCTCGGTCGAGACCGATTGGCTCAATGGCGCACGCCATTTTCCCGGCGAATTCCGCCTGCCGGACGCGGCCTGTGTGCTCAGCGTCAAGGCCCGCACTCACCTCAAGGACCATTGCCGCACCGATACCCGCTACTACATCTCCTCGCGCCGCTTCACCCCCGAAGATGCAGCCCATGCCGTGCGCGGCCACTGGGCCATCGAGAACAGCCTGCACTGGACCCTCGACACCGTCTTCCATGACGACCTGCGCCGCAACCGCAAGGGCCACGGCGCCATCAACATGGCCATCATCCGCCACTTCGCCTTCAATCTCGTCAGAACGCTCGATGACAAACGCTCCCTCAAAAACCGCCGAAAACGAGCCGGTTGGGACACCAAGCACCTCTCAGCCATTCTCGGAACTCTGCCGTGTTAACCGGGATTCGGAGCCCTGCTTGATCAACTCCGTCGCTTGTTCCTACGAGCTGCCCTGCCTCGCCAATCGTGACAAGTCCGCTCATCGGTTGAGAGACAATCTACGGCATCAGCTACACATGTAGCACACACAAGACTGCTACACAGAAAGGAAGCGTGAGTTCATAAGTAACTTATTTTATTGATTAATATGGTGGGCGATGAGAGACTCGAACTCCCGACATCTTCGGTGTAAACGAAGCGCTCTACCAACTGAGCTAATCGCCCTCCGGGCGCTTCATTAACGGCAGCGGGTGGCGGGCGCAAGCGGGCATTGGGCGGGACCCCGCGCTAATTTATTCCGAGCGTTTCGCGGAACTGGGGCTTGCGCACTTTCCAAATCATCGAGTTGACCACGTAGTGATGGAAATTGACGATCTGGTAGACAATGATCGTGGCGGATAGGCCGGCATAGAACAGCCACTCCATGGTTCCGATAATACCGATATAGACCACCCCGGTGATGGCGACACAGCTGATCAGATAGAGCCAGAGGCGGCCTGGCTGTGAAATATAGGACAGAAACCGCGCCTGCGGATCGACACCGTCCTTGAAGCGGCGGGAATTGTACATCCACACGAAGAGGATGTACTGGGCGTTATGCCAAATGTTGATGACCAGCCAGCCGACGGTCACATCGGAAATCACGAGATAGCCCAGCGCAAAGATGGCGAAATGACTCAGCATGTAGAGGGTGTGAACAATAGCAAGGCGGCCCTGGCGCCAGGCGGTCCAGCGCCGCCATAGCCACGCCAAGAGAAGCGGGATGGTCAGGAACCAAGCCAATTGAACAATGACGCCGGCCACCGGTAGCGACCAGAGGTCGAAGGTTATGAATGTCCCGGGATTCTGGTTCGAACGGTTGAGAATACCAAGGACCGGCAGCGCGTAGAATATCGCCTGGTCGAGCCATCCGTCTTCGTAGAGCTGGTTGCGATCCTTGCTGCGGTAGGCCCGGGAGATTCCCCAGCTCTGGCGGGTGTAGTGCCACCACTGCCAATAGAAATAGACGCTGACGATGACCCAGACGCCAAACTGCCAAGCCACCAGCATGGTGCCAATGGCGACGGCGGGCAGCAGGCCATAGATCAGTCTGCCATTCTCAGCAAAGCTCTTCCGGTCGAAGCAAATGCGGGTATAGGTTGAAATCACGTGGTGATAGCCCAGAAACCACAGGTCCAGCGTCAGGATTGGCCAGAACAGATTGGGGAAATATAGGACGGTCGATCCGGTGAGGGCGGCAAGCGCCAGCAGGCCATAGATGAAGCCCAGATCGAAGTGGCTGTTTCTAATCCACGGAAGACTTGCGGCGGTAAGGCTTGCTGAACTGGACATGCTGCCTCGACATTGAAAGCGTTGCGGGGCCGGACCCCAGGATTGCGAGGTTAATCAAAAATTGATTTCGCAATTGCTAATGATTATGTGGAGTGTATTATGTTGGTTTTTGGGAGGATGGGATGAGTGCTGCGATCAGGTTGCGGGAGGATTTGGTGTGGCGGAGTTGCGGTGGCTGGCTTGTGGCACAAGAAACGCTAATCAATCGCGGTGTCTGTTGGCGCTGGCTGCGGTTTACGATGGCATGACGCGCGAGGGGGGGGATGGCGGCACCAGCGCCAGACGCTGCGGGACTGGGTCTGCGGTTCAATGCGCATGGTCCGATGGTCTCATCGACCCAGCTGCGGGCGCAGCGAAACTGTCGGTCGAACTGGAAAACGACTGTGCATTGGTGGAGGCCGGACCCGATATCGATACGAGGTGTCGTGCGCTGGCGCTGCATCGATCTGAAGCGGGTGTTGAGCGACGGTCGGGCGTGGACTCTCGCGCGTCACCCTCGGGCGGGTTCTGAAGAAGCTGGGATTTTCTCATATCAGCGCCAGGCCGCGGCACCCGGCCAGAAGCCCGAAGCCATCGCGGCATTAAAAAAACTCCCCAGCTGGCCGCCGAGACTCTGAGCAAGCTCGCATCGGGCACCGCCCTGGAAGTGTGGTTTCAAGACGAGATGCGGGTGGGCCAGAAGAACGGCCAGGTCTACCAGTGGGCCAAGAAGGGCTCGCGTCCACGCCAGCCGAAGGACCAGCGCTACGAGAATGCCTATCTCTTCGGCGCCGTTTGCGCCGCCCGCGGCGCTGGCGCCGCCCTCGTATGCCGCGCGCCGACAGCGAGGCCATGCAGAAGCATCTCGAAGAGATCGCCCGCGAAGTCGCCCCCGGCGCCCACGCCATCGTCATTCTCGATCAAGCCGGCTGGCACACCACCGGCAAACTAAAATCCCCGAAAACCTTACGCTCGCACCTCTGCCGCCCGCCTCGCCCGAACTCAACGCGCAAGAAAACGTCTGGCAATATCTGCGCCAGACCTATCTCTCAAACCGCGTCTTCGAAAGCTATGCAGCAATCCTCGATGCCTGCTAGCAAGCATGGAGAAGGCTTCTAGAGGAAGAAGGAAGAATCAAATAATGAAGAGTGGGTGAATGGGTAAGACGCAATCATTCGACGCTGGCGGATAGGTTCATGATTCCGGGGAAGCGCGTGGTTGATGGCTTTGAAAGCGCCGTTAGCCGTTTACTGCTTCCTTGAGCAATTTACCGGCCCTGAACCTGGCCCGCTTGGAGGCTGGAAGCCTTATCGTCTTGCCGGTTTGCGGGTTGCGCGCTTCACCCGCCTTGCGGCGGCTGACCGTGAAGGTGCCAAAGCCCACCAGGCGGACGTCGTCGCCCTGGCGCAGCGCCCGCATGATATTCTCAATGGTGGCTTCGATCGCTTCGCCCGCAGCCCCGCGGGTGAGTTTGGTGTCTTTCGCGACCTTGGCAATCAATTCGCTCTTGTTCATGGTCCCGGCCCCGAGATGGATGGTTCGAACATCACCGTTCTGGCGGCAAAAAGCGCGTGATTCGGGGTACTTGGCAAGAGTTCCTGGAAAGCAATATTTTTCTATGAGTCGGATCAAGGATTTAGCGGGTCCAAAAGACCGCGGGCGGAAGGAATTCCTTCCGCCCGCTGAGTTTCGACCGGTTGTCCCCGTTAGTGAGCGCGGACGCCCTCGCCCGACCTTTCGGCTGCGGCTTTGGCGGCGGCGGCGGCTTCTTCGGCGACTTCGTCCCATTCGATGGGTACGGGCATGCGCACCAGGGCATGCTGCAGGACCTCATCCATGCGGGCCACGGGGATAATCTCCATGCCGGATTTCACATTGTCCGGGATTTCCGCCAAGTCCTTGGCGTTTTCCTCGGGGATCATCACCTTGGTGATGCCGGCGCGGAGTGCCGCCAGCAGTTTTTCCTTGAGGCCGCCGATGGGCAGCACCCTGCCCCTTAGCGTGATTTCGCCGGTCATGGCGACTTCCTTGCGGACCGGAATTCCGGTCATCACCGAGACAATGGCGGTTACCATGGCAATGCCGGCGGACGGTCCATCCTTGGGGGTGGCGCCTTCGGGCACGTGCACATGGATGTCGCGCTTGTCAAACACCGGCGGCTTGACACCAATCGAAGTTGCGCGCGAGCGCACGTATGATGACGCAGCCGAAATCGACTCCTTCATGACATCGCGCAGGTTTCCGGTCACCGTCATCTTACCTTTGCCCGGCATCATCAGGGCTTCGATGGTCAGAATCTCACCGCCCACCTCGGTCCAGGCAAGGCCGGTCACGACGCCCACCTGATCGTCACGCTCAATTTCGCCATAGCGGAATTTCTGCACGCCGAGATACTGGTTGACGAGTTCCGCCGTCACCTTGATCTTTTTCTTCTTGGAGGTCATCAGATCCTTCACCGCCTTGCGCGACAGGGTATTGATCTCACGCTCCAGGTTGCGCACGCCGGCCTCACGGGTGTAGCGGCGCAGGACTTCGTAGATCGCCTCATCGGTGATCTCGAATTCCTTCTTGTGCAGGCCGTGGTGCTCCATCGACTTGGGCACCAGATGGCGCTTGGCAATTTCGAGTTTCTCTTCTTCCGTGTAGCCGGCGATGCGGATGATCTCCATGCGATCGAGCAAAGCGGGCGGAATGTTGAGGGTGTTCGAGGTGGTCACGAACATCACGCTCGAGAGATCATACTCAACCTCGAGATAGTGGTCCATGAAAGTGGCGTTCTGCTCGGGGTCGAGAACTTCGAGCAGGGCCGAGGACGGATCGCCGCGGAAATCCATGCCCATCTTGTCGACCTCGTCGAGCAGGAAGAGCGGGTTGGTTTTCTTCGCCTTCTTCATCGACTGGATGACCTTGCCGGGCATCGAGCCGATATAGGTGCGGCGGTGGCCGCGGATTTCGGCTTCGTCGCGCACGCCGCCCAGCGACATGCGGATGAATTCGCGTCCCGTCGCCTTGGCAATCGACTTGCCAAGCGAAGTCTTGCCGACGCCGGGGGGGCCAACGAGGCAGAGGATGGGGCCGCGCAGCTTGTTGGTGCGGCCCTGCACGGCAAGATACTCGACGATGCGTTCCTTGACCTTGTCGAGGCCGAAGTGATCGTGGTCGAGGACGCCTTCGGCGAAGCCCAGGTCCTTCTTGACCTTGCTCTTGACGCCCCAGGGAATGCCCAGCAACCAGTCGAGGTAGTTGCGCACCACAGTGGCTTCAGCCGACATGGGGCTCATCTGGCGGAGTTTCTTCACTTCCGCTTCGGCGCGCTCGCGGGCCTCCTTGGAAAGCTTGGTGTTCTTGACGCGCAATTCGATTTCGCCGATCTCGTCGCGCTCCTCGCCGTCGCCCAATTCTTTCTGAATGGCCTTCATCTGCTCATTCAGATAGTACTCGCGCTGGGTCTTCTCCATCTGGCGCTTGACGCGGCTGCGGATGCGCTTTTCGACCTGGAGAACCGATATCTCACCCTCCATGAGGGCAAACACTTTTTCCAGCCGCGCCTGCACCGAAGCCATCTCAAGAAGCTCCTGCTTCTCGGGTATCTTGATGGCGAGGTGGGCAGCAATGGTGTCGGCCAATTTGGCAAAGTCGGAAATCTGGCCAATCGAGGCCAGAACTTCCTGTGGAACTTTTTTGTTGAGCTTTACATAGCTTTCGAACTGCGAGACCGCGGTGCGCGCCAGCGCCTCAACTTCCGCCTCGGTGCCGATCTCATTGGGTGTAACATCAACCTCGGCCTCGAAGAACTCGGTGCGGGCGGTAAAGCGGTGAACGCGGGCGCGCTCGACGCCTTCAACCAGAACTTTCACCGTTCCGTCGGGTAGCTTGAGGAGCTGCAGAACCTGGGCCAGCGTGCCCACTTCATAAATCGCATCGATGGCCGGATCGTCATCGGCAGGGTTTTTCTGGGCAACAAGGAGAATACGCTTGTCTTCGCGCATGACCTCTTCCAGGGCCTTGATGGACTTCTCGCGGCCGACGAACAGCGGCACTATCATGTGCGGAAAAACTACAATGTCGCGCAAAGGCAGGACGGGAATCGTCTCAAAGCTGCCTACGGCTGGAGTTTTGGCGGTTTTTGTCATTCTTTTTCCTTTCGCGGGCGGGCCACCCAGATAGTTCTGCGCAAGATTGCCGCAGATCTAGGGCACCCAAACTTGCCTGAAGGCGATACTGGCTGAATCATACGCGACTTACGGCCGACTCGAAACTAGCATAGTCCCAGACTGACAGTTGAAAATGGATAGGGAGTTAATGAATTTCAATGTCTGGAAAAATAGCAATTCTTGCAACTACTTGGCGGCATTGAGGCCGGCCGACCGGAGGTCTGCGGCAAGTTGCCGGGCGGCCTCGGGGAACAGGCCGATCAATGACAGGGATTTGTCCAGATCCGCCGCAAAGGCCGGGTCGTAATCGACCAGTTCGCGCAGTGCCCGGTCGGCCCGGGCCTTATCGGCCCGGCGCCAGGCCGCAATGGCAACGGGTATCAGAGCATTGGGGCCCTCCTCGCCATCGAGGCGTTGGGCAATGGCCTCAGCCTGGAAGAAATGGGCGGTATTGTTGGCGGCGACAAACAGGCAGAACTCGTGCCAGGGCGGGCGTATCGGGTTCCAGTGCGCCGCCCGGTCGGCATAGGTGCCGCCTTCGGAATATTTACCGCGGAAGATCAGGCGGCAGCCAAAATCGGCAATGACGTCGCTGTCATTGGGATTGAGGCTCACCGCCTTCCGGCCAGCTTCGAGTGCGAGATCGTTCAGTCCACGCAGCGACTGGACTTCCATCATCGCCTGATAACTTCCAGCGCTTTCCGGCCGGAGGGCGACGGCGCGCTTGGCCAAGGTATAGGCATGCGCCAGATCCGCCGAAGGCTGCTCGCTCAGATTGTTGCGAGAGCGTTCGACGTAGAGGTAGGAGAGGAGGATGTGGGCGATGTGGTTTCCGGGATTGGTGAGGAGCAGCTGTTCGAGGCATTGCTTTGCCGGTTCGATTGCCGCCTTCGAAGGGGCCTGGAACCATTGATAGCCGCTGAGCAGACACTTCTGCTCCTTGGTCTTGTCAGGGTCGCCCAACAGCTGGGCGTAGAGGACGCCGTAGGGCTGGCCGAGAGTTCGAGGCCAGCCGGCGCACCGGCTCGATCAGCTCGTAGCTATCGATTGAGTCTTCCGGAACGGTAAAACGGTTGGTCCAGACAATGCGGCCGTCAGCGCCTTTCAACAGTCTCACGGTTCCGAGCACCGCGCTGGGAGCGCCGGTGAATTCGACGTCGAGCCGGTAGCTTCCAAGACTGGCTGCTTGGGCTTCGCGGGGCGACATCACGACGAACTCATCGAAGCGGGCGAGGTCAATTTCGAGGCCGCGCTGGAACAGGCCGGGCGAGAACCATGACGGAATCTGGCGCTGGCTGGCGATGTCAACGACCAGGGCGGGCATGCCCAGCGGGTTGACCTCGGTTTGTGGCTTTTGCCAAGTCATCTGCGCCCAGGTTTCGCGGAGCACGGGCAGGCTGGCCACCAGCGCGGTAACAAGGGCAACACTGGCAACCGCCAGGGATATCAGCGTCATGCGCGAAGCAAACCATGGCGAGTGCGGCGAGGCTGCCGCCTGGCCCTTACCGGTTTCGTTGATTTCGGGAATGTAGCCGCCGACTGGCAGGCTGATGCGGATCGAATCATCGGCCGCGGGATCGGCGTAATAGACCTGAAGCGTCTGGCGCAGTCTCCTAGCCTGCACCCGCACAATCGGATCGATTTGAGCATCGAAGCTGGACGGACGCCCCAGGGCTTCGGTGGCGATGGAATAGGCCTTGATGCGGTCTTCGGCGCCGCAAAGCTTCTGTTCGACAATGTAGGTCAGGAAGGCCGCGAGCTGGGGGGATGCGGAAAATTCGCCGTGGGAAAGCACAAGGCGCAGATGCTCCCGGACCTTTTCGGCAGCGGGCGGCGGCTCGTCGGACCTGGTGGCCGGCTCGTTCATGGTCCTCCGTTTAACATGTTACTTGCGCCCCGTAACCTCCGCAAACCGGCGGGATGGGTTACCTCGTTGCCATCACGAACCCCCGCGCTGCCCGACTCACCCTCGCCGCAGCAACAGATGAACAGACACCCAATGAGTCATTCGATGCAGCCCGGCCTTAGGACCAGTTCGATCGTACTCGCCGCCTGCGAGACGGTTGAAGAGGCCTTCGCAATCGTGCGCTATGTGTTGCCCATTCTCGAGGAATGGCCGCGTTCGGCGTGGTCCACCTGGGTTACCGATGCGAGAAGCTACCGGGTACGGGCGGCAAATGTCGAGGCGGGAGCCGCCGGCTTGTGCTGGCAGGATGTCAATGACCGGGAATTCTTTGGCAATGAACTTGTCAGCGACGTGCTGGGCGACAGGGCCGGCATCGTGGTGCTGGCCGATCAGACGATCGCCCGGAAGATTGCTTCGAACTTCCATGGGCTGGTGGCCGATCTTTGTTGCATCAGCAGCGCCGATCCGGCCGCCCAATCAATAGAGCGGCCGCTGGCGGCGCTCAGTCCGGCGGCTGAGATGTAACAACTTTGCCCAAATCGGCACTGCCGATGACGGGGGTCAAGGGCAAAGCGGAACCGGGGTCTATGGCGGCCCCGGTTTTCGTTTATGGGGATGGCGGATTCGTTAAGCCGAGGCAGGCGCCAGTTTGGCGTTCACTTGCTTGTCGCGATCGGCATAGATGAGGAGCGGCTTGGCGTCGCCTTCCACCACTTCCTTGGAGATCACCACTTCCTCGACGCCGTTCATGGCGGGGAGATCGAACATGGTCTCAAGGAGAATGGCTTCCATGATGGAGCGGAGGCCACGGGCGCCGGTCTTGCGATCGATGGCGCGGCGCGAAATCGCATGGAGCGATTCCTCGGGGAAGGAGAGCTTGACGCCTTCCATCTCGAACAGGCGCTGATACTGCTTCACCAGGGCGTTCTTGGGCTCGGTGAGGATCTGCATGAGGGCGGGTTCGTCGAGGTCCTCGAGGGTCGCCACGACGGGAAGGCGGCCGACGAATTCCGGGATGAGGCCGAAGCGCAACAGGTCTTCGGGTTCGAGTTCGCGCAGCACGGCGCCGGTGCGGCGATCATCGACCGATTTCACTTCGGCGCCGAAGCCGATGCCGGAGCCCCTGCCCCGCTGGCTGATGATACGCTCGAGGCCGGCGAAGGCGCCGCCGCAGATGAACAGGATGTTGGTGGTGTCGACCTGAAGGAATTCCTGCTGGGGATGCTTGCGGCCGCCCTGGGGCGGAACCGAGGCGACGGTGCCCTCCATTATTTTCAGTAGGGCCTGCTGGACGCCCTCGCCCGAGACATCGCGGGTGATCGAGGGGTTGTCCGATTTGCGGCTGATCTTGTCGACTTCGTCGATATAGACGATGCCGCGCTGGGCGCGCTCGACATTGTAGTCGGCCGCCTGCAGCAGTTTCAGAATGATGTTCTCGACGTCCTCGCCGACATAGCCCGCTTCAGTCAGCGTCGTGGCGTCGGCCATGGTGAAGGGCACATCGAGGATGCGGGCCAAGGTCTGGGCCAGCAGGGTCTTGCCGGAGCCGGTGGGGCCCACCAGCAGAATGTTGGACTTGGCCAGTTCGACATCGTTGTTCTTGGCGGCGTGGTTCAATCGCTTGTAGTGATTGTGAACGGCAACCGAGAGCACTTTCTTGGCGTGAATCTGGCCGATGACATAATCATCGAGGACTTTGCGAATTTCATGGGGGGTCGGCACGCCATCCTTGGATTTGGCGAGCGAGGTTTTGTTTTCTTCGCGGATTATGTCCATGCAGAGCTCGACGCATTCATCGCAGATGAACACGGTCGGTCCCGCAATCAGCTTGCGGACCTCGTGCTGGCTCTTTCCGCAGAAGGAGCAGTACAAGGTATTCTTGCTGTCGCTCCCGCTGGCCTTACTCATGTGCTCTCCTTGGACTTCATCATCTGCATCATAGGCTTGCAGACTTTAACGAGATTTCACCGGGATCGCTTGTTTTTGATCCTGGTGCCGGCGTCCGGCCTTTCGCACCAACTCAATTCAGCATGGGCCAGCATGGTTAAGCAAGGATTGATTGGCAGTTCGACCTTGCTCAACCTCCGATTGCCGGTGCGCAATCTTGCGCTAATTACTTGGAATCACTGACCGGTGGCCGTTTTTCCAGCACCTTGTCGATGATCCCGAAGTCCTTGGCGGCCTCGGCTGTGAGGAAATTGTCACGCTCGAGAGCGTTCTCGATGGTCTGGATATCCTTACCGGTGTGGTGAACATAAATTTCATTGAGACGGCGCTTGAGGCTCTCGACTTCCTTGGCATGGATCATGATGTCGGTGACCTGACCCTGGTAGCCGCCGGAGGGTTGATGCAGCATGATGCGGGAATTGGGGAGCGCGAAGCGCATATCCTTGTTGCCGGCCGCTAGCAGCAGGGAGCCCATCGAGGCGGCCTGGCCCATGACCGTGGTGGAGACCACCGGGCGGATGAACTGCATGGTATCGTAGATCGACAGGCCGGCGGTGACGACACCGCCGGGCGAGTTGATATACATGGAGACTTCCTTCTTGGGATTGTCGGCCTCAAGGAACAGAAGCTGCATGCAGATCGAGGTGGCGACATTGTCGTCAATGGCGCCGGTGATGAAGATGATGCGCTCGCGCAGCATGCGCGAGGGCAAATCATAGGTGCGCTCGCCGCGGGCTTCCTGCTGGATGACGGAGGGCCAGAAGGAGCTCTTGGTGATGAAATCGACGGGATCGCGCATGCAAGCCTGGCTTTCAATGAATCAGTTGGATGGTTTGCGCCATAGATAGGTCACCACCGGCCAAGTTGGAAGCCCCCCTGGTGAAATGGTGAATCCTCTACGCTGGCGCCGGTGGCGGAAGCTACGGCGGCGGCCTGGGAAGAAGAGGTGGAGGGGATGTCCCCGCCGAGGCTTCAGGCCAGCACGTGCGGTAGGAGAGTTGTAGAAAATTCAGGCCTAAAGCCCGGCGCCCGCTTGCGCGGGCCGTTTTACCGAAGGACGCAGCGATTTCCGCCGGGGGCAAGCTCTTGGCGGCGGGTTTGTGACCCGCTACTAGCCATCGAAGGCGCTTGGGTCCTAATGCCCAAGGGTCCTGCCCGAGACTCCCGGGAAGCAGGGGCGCTATCTTTCCCAAACTCCGCAGGCGCTGCAAACCAACCCGGTCATTTCGAGACGCTGTCGACAATGTCCCCTCCTTTCCGGGTTAGTCACTGGCGTTATAATCCTATGACTAGAAACAAGTCAAGGATTATTTTCGCAGACCCCGACTCTCGCGGCCGCTCCCGCGGTGGCCATCCAGTGGTTCAGCCAGCCCGCAACCGGAGAGACCGGACCACCAGCTCAAGGCCGGTGATGGGGGAACAAATGAGCTTCAATCAACCTTACAAACGATGTTGCTCAGCTTGCGGGGCTCATACCAACGGACGGATGAAATGACTCGCGGACTCCTCCAGGCCGTCATTCCGGCGAAAGCCGGAACCCATGGCGCAACTGCGCAAGACGCCAATGTTATCAGTGGTTGAACGATGGGTTCCGGCTTTCGCCGGAATGACGATTTGGGGGACGAGACAGGTCAATTTACTTGGCCGTTGGTATCAGACCATGCGGAGCGAGGCTTGAGCTATGCGCGGAAGTTGGTGACGGCATGAAGGGGTACGGCGGCGTATCGTGGGGGGATTACCAATGAACTACGCCAATTTCGGTGATAGTCCAGCGCTACCACCGCAATTCCGCAATTCAAAACAGGAATTAAATGCACAGTAATACCAGCGGCCGGAAATCTTGACCTGTCTCATCCCCCGAGTCATTTCTTTCGGCCATTGGTATAAGTTCACCGGAGCCACAGAAACACTTTCCCTTGTGGGCCTTCCCATTGCTCATCTGGTTCTCCCCTTCAAAGTGGACAACAAAAATCCTGTGACAGACGAAAACGCTACTTCGCGCTGCGAACTCCAGCAAAGACTGGCGGACGTTTTTCGGTGAAGGCGGCGATGGCTTCGCGGAAGTCGTCGGTTTGGCCGGCCTCGCCTTGCAAGTGCGCTTCGAGCTTGAGCTGCGCTGCAAGATCGTTGGCCAAACTCTTGCTGAAGGCGCGTTTGATCAGGCGGTAGGCCTGGGCCGGGCCATTGGCGAAACATTCGGCCATTGCGCGGACACCGCCGGTAAAATCGGCATCGTCGAAGACGCGGTAGACGAGCCCCATGGCTTTGGCCTCGTCGGCCGTCACGCGGTCGCCGGTGAGGGCAAGGGCGAGAGCCAGCTTCAAGCCAACGATGCGGGGCAGCAGCCAGGTTCCGCCGGCATCGGGTATGAGGCCGATCCGCACGAAGGCCTGCTGCAAATAGGACGAGCGCGCCGCAAGCGCCATATCGCAGGCCAGCGCCAGATTGGCGGCGGCGCCGACGGCGGGGCCGTTCAATGCAGCGATGGTAATTTTCGGAAAGCCTACCAGCCGCAACACCAGCGGGTCGTAATCGCGCTCAAGAGCCCGAGCCAAGTCGATACGCCCCTTGTCATCGGCGGGAAGCCCGGCGGACAGATCCTGTCCGGACGAGAAGCTCCGCCCTGTCCCGGTGAGCACCACGACCTGCACCTTCTCATCGTGCTCGGCCCGATCGAGCGACTGCCCGATGGCTTGCAGCATGGCGGAGTTGACGGCATTGAGTTTCTCCGGCCGGTCGATGGTAATCGTGGCGATGCCGGCTTCGGTTGAATAGGCGATTTTGCCGGTCATCCATTTGGCCTCAGAAGGAAACGCCGCGCGGAATGAGGTGGTGTTCATAGGCCTGGCGCTCGAGCGTTTCGCGGAAATCGGGGTGGGCGATGGAGATGAGGGCTGTGGCGCGCTCAGCCACCGACTTGCCCTTGAGGTTGACAATGCCATATTCGGTGACGACGTACATGACATCCGAGCGCGGCGTGGTGACGATATTGCCGGGTGTCAGGCTGAGGACGATGCGGCTCTTGCGCTCGCCGCGCTTTTCATAGGTCGAGGAGAGGCAGATGAAGGATTTGCCGCCCTTGGAGGCATAGGCGCCGCGCACGAATTGCAATTGCCCGCCGGTGCCGCTGATGTGGCGGTGACCGTCGGACTCCGAGGCGGCCTGGCCCTGCAGATCGATTTGCGTGGTGTTGTTGATCGAGACGACGCGTTCGTTCTGCATGACGACGTGCGGTGGATTTGTGTGTTCGACCGGAAGGCACACCAGGTCCGGATTGCGGTCGAGAGCATCATAGAAATTTCTGGACCCCAGCCCGAAGGAGTATCCGATCTTGCCGGGGTTCAAGGTCTTTCGCGCGCCGTTGATCCGGCCTGCCTTGTAGAGATCGACAAGTCCCTCGGTCATCATCTCGGTATGGATGCCGAGATCGCGGGCGCCACTGTCCAGCAGCTGGGCGCAGACGGCGTTCGGCATGCCGCCGATGCCAATCTGGAGGCAAGAGCCATCCTCGATCTCCGCCGTGATCAAGCGGCCCACGGCGATGTCGGCTTCGGTGGGCGGTGGATTGGGCAGTTCGGCGGGTGGCTGATTGTCACCCTCGATGATGTAGTCGACCTCACTGACATGGATGCCATTGGCCTCGCCGATGACATAGGGGTTGGCTCCGGTTACTTCGACGATGACCAGTTTGGCGCGCTCGATGACGGCGCGGTGCCAGAGGTTGGCGGCGCTGAAGTTGAAGTAGCCGTTGCCGTCCATGGGGCAGGTCTTGAAAATGACGACGTCGACGGGAGCCATGAAGCGGCGGTAGTAATCGGGGATTTCACCGAGATTGACGGGGAGATAGCCACTGCAGCCGGCATCGTGCTTGCGGCGGTCGTAGCCGGAGAAGTGCAGGCTGAACCAGTGAAAGTGCTGGGCATCGGGATCGGCCTCGAGCACGGCGCGCGGCCGCAGCGTCAGGCACGAGCGGAACTTGACATTGCGAAGCTCCCCTTTGCGGGCGGCAAGGGCCTTGTCGAACACATCGGGCTGGCATAGTGCTGCGCCATAGTCGAGCCAATTGCCGGATGCCACCATGGCGGCAGCGGCTTGCGCCGAGATCGGCCGCGCTTTCGACCCGGCAATCCTCATGTACATTGGCGTTTCCCCTTTCATCGGACGCGGCTTTGCGCCGCTGTTTGGAAGACTATAGGGGAAGCTTGAGAGGATGGCGAGACGGGGCAATCAACTCACGGGAAAGCCGGCGAGCGCAGAGGCCTTGAAAGGATGTTTCGTTCCGCGCGCGGGGCTTTTCGCTAGCGGCTATGCATGGTCGTGGTGATCGTGGTCGTGGTCATGATCGTGGTCAGCGTGACCGGTTTCGGCCTCGTCTTCGTCCTGGACCATGGCCTGCAGTTCCTCGCGAGTCACATTCTTGTCGCTCACATTGGCCTTGGAGACGATCAAGTCGACGACCTTTTGTTCGAAGATGGGACCGCGCAGCTCGATGATGGCGTTGGGATTCTTGCGGTAGTGGTCGAAGACCTGCTTTTCCTGGCCGGGGAACTGGCGGGCGCGGGCTAAGAGGGCCTGCTGCAGCTCCTGCTCGTTGACGGCCACGCCTTCCTTTTCGCCCATGGTGCCGAGCACCAGGCCCAGGCGCACGCGGCGTTCGGAGATGGCGCGGTATTCCTTGCGGGCATCGTCTTCACTGGTGCCTTCGTCGGCGAAGCTCTTCTTGGCGCGGGTCATCTCGTTTTGGAGAGCATTCCAGATGCCGTTGAATTCGGCTTCGACGAGCTTCTCGGGAAGCTCGAAGCTGTAGAGCTTGTCGAGGGCGTCGAGCACGTCGCGCTTCAGCTTCATGGCGGTCATCTGGCCGAATTCCTGGCCGACGCGGGTCTTGATCATCTCTTTCAGTTCGGAGAGTTCCTTGTAACCCATCTTCTTGGCGAACTCGTCGTCGAGGGCCGTTTGCTTCGGCGCTTCGACCTTGGACACTTTGACGGCGAATTCGGCCGCCTTGCCGGCGAGCTCCTTGACGCCATAGGCCTCGGGGAAGGTCACCTTGACCGCGCGCTCGTCTGCCGCCCCGACGCCAACCAGCTGTTCCTCGAAGCCGGGAATGAACTGATTGGAGCCGATTTCAAGTGTAACACCTTCAGCCTTGCCGCCGTCGAAGGCAACACCGTCGATGGTTCCGGCAAAATCGATGGTGAGGCGGTCGCCGGTTTCGGCCTTGGCGCCTTCGGGCTTTTCCTCGAAGGACTTGGCCTGAGTGGCGAGGCGCTTGAGGGTTTCTCCAACGTGGTCCTCGCTCACCTCGACGACGTGGCGGACGAGTTCGACATTGGAATGGTCGAGAAGATCGAAGCTCGGAATCACCTCGAAGGCGAGCGAGAATGCGAGATCGCCCTTGCCGTCCATGATGGCGTTCACTTCAGCTTCGCTTTCCGGGAACTTCACTTCCGGCTGGTAGGCGGGCTTCAAATTGCGCTCGGCGAGGACCTGCTTGGACTGGTCGTCGATCGCCTGCTGCACCACTTCGGCCATGGCCGACTTGCCATAGACGCGCTTCAAGTGCGGCACCGGCACCTTGCCGGGCCGGAAGCCCTTGATGTTGGCGCGTTTGGAGAGGTCGATGAGCTTGGCGTTGAGCTGTTTGTCGAGTTCGGCGGCGTCTACCACCACCTTGAATTCGCGCTTGAGGCCTAGGCTCAGTGTTTCGGTTACCTGCATGGTGTCTCGCTTTTCGTCTTTCAGAATTCGTCGGAGGCCTTGGCCACGGCGCGCCTGGTGCGGGCGGAGGGACTTGAACCCCCACGGGTTTCCCCACAGGAACCTAAATCCTGCGTGTCTGCCAATTTCACCACGCCCGCGTATGCCAAAGGCACCGGGTGTTGCAATCGGCGCGGTCTATAGCAGAGGGGTTGTGGGGAGGGAAGCGGAGATAATGAGGGCGGTAATATCCGAAGAAAAAAGAAGGCCCCATCCGGGGCCTTCTCTATCTCGTGAAGTTGCCGCCGCATTACTGCGGACGGCGCGACCTCAGTAGCGGAAAGTTACTCGGTAATTGCGATCCGATATGGGTGTGGGCTCGGTAATCCTCACCTGTAGATAACTCCCCGCAGGCACCAAGGCGCTTTCACCGGTGTTCTGGCACGCAACTGTACTCAACGAGCTTGCCGAGATTGTACAGGACAGAACAACCGTTCCCGACGAGTTGTTCATGACTTCGACAGTCGCGGACTGCCCCGCTGCCAATGGTATATTAGTCACGGCTTCCAAGTTCGAAACCAATTGCCCCTGCAGCGGGAAGAGGCCCGATCAGGAATAGGTTCTCGCTGTTGTACGTGTTGGCAGGCACTGCCGCCGGACATGCAGCATCGGAAGGTGCTGAAATGAATTGATAGCGCAGACAAGCATTGTTGTCAGCGTTATTGTCGGTCAAAAACGTGGCGACTGCTCCACCCACCGTGTGCGATCCTGTGGCACCTGTCGGTCCCACCGGTCCTTGGATACCCTGCGGTCCCTGGACGCCGGTATTGCCCTGCGGGCCCTGAGGACCTATGTCGCCCTGCGGGCCTTGGGGCCCGACGTCACCCTGCGGGCCCTGGGGACCGATGTTGCCCTGCGGGCCCTGCGGACCGATCTCACCTTGAGGTCCCCGTTCACCCTGAGGACCTATTTCGCCCTGCGGGCCCTGCGGACCGATCTCACCTTGAGGTCCCCTGTTCACCCTGAGGACCTATTTCACCCTGCGGGCCTATTTCACCCTGCGGGCCCCTGCGACCTATATCACCCTGCGGGCCCTGAGCGCCGGTATCACCCTGCGGACCGGCCGGGCCTGTCGGACCGGTTGGACCCTGCACCGGCGGGCCTTGCGCTCCCACTGGGCCCTGGGGTCCCGGTGGGCCGATGTCGCCTTTGGGTCCCGTGGGTCCCGGAGGCCCGCCGGGATCACCTGGGTCGCCTTTTTCACCCCTGTCGCCCCTCGGGCCATCGCCGCCCTTGTCGCCCTTGGCGGCGTAGGCTTTCCAGTAGTTCTCACCATCAAAGCCCGGCATCGAGCCCGGGGCGGAAGCGGCGACCGATTTCTTGGCGATCCAGCCACTGCCCTGATAGGCGACGAAATCATCCTGCTTGTAAGAATTGGTGCCGAGCCAGGCGCCGCGCGGCGTCAGGCCGCGCAGACCGCACAAGGCAATGACGGCAGTATCGATCGGATCGCCCACCCCGTTAGTCTTGAGGCTGACGATACAGTCGTCGGGGTGATAGTCATCGATGATGAAGCTGAACTGCCGGGTGCTTGGGTCGATGGGAGCGCTGAATTTCCCATCAAGAGTTATCGTGGTGCCGACAGTCGAAGTGCCGGAGACCAAGGTATTGCCCAACTTCATGGTGGCTGAGGTGATTGTAATGGCCGCCGATGCAGCGCCTGCTGCAAGCACCGCCGACAGGCCTATCGTTGCCGCAGAAAGACATAGCCGCGAATGCAGAAACTGCATGACGTTCTCCTACAATTGAACCTATTTCCCCCCGGGAGGAGAAAATTCCGGCCGCATGCAGGATTGTGTCGCTTGACGAACCTGTAAAAGTCGCTTGGCCTCGACCCTAACCCGATCCCAAAATTATCCTTGCAAATCACTTCTCGACAATCAATCAATTTTCCAGCAAATCGCCGAATCATTCGGATTTGAGTTAATTTGGCCACAGCTTTGGCGGCAGTTTGCGTAAGACTTCGATGCATCGGGCCGCTCACAGCCGGCGCGGTCAATAGCGCGGAGGGAAGCGGAGATAATTAGAAGGAGAGTGCGGTCTTAAGTCCGGTTAGCAAGCGATCGCGGGCGGTAGGGTCACGGTAGGGCTCGCGCGACATGCCGAGGGACCAGTCGGGGTTGCGGCCCTGCTGGCGAAACCGGGCGAGCACTTCGCGGGCCTGCTCCACAAGTCCCAGATGGCCGTAACAGGCAAGAGCATACATCATATCCCAGGCGAATTCCCCGATGGATTCGACGCCGGCCAGGGTGTCCTCATAGCGGCCCTCGGAGAAGGCGGCGACACCGGCATACTCGCCGAACCAGCGAGGCGGCAAGGGTTCGAGCCTGTGGGCCTGGCCCAGCAGGCCCTGTGCTTCGGCATGCTTTCCGTCGTAGGCCAAGGCCAGTGCCCGGTTTACCAGCATGTTGGGATCGCCGGAGTTCAACGCCACACCGCGGGCGCTGGTGCGTAGGGCGGCGTCGAGATCGCCGATGCACAATAGCGCCCATGTGTGGATGGCATGACAAACGGCATTGGCGGGATCGAGGGCGATGGCCTGGCCAGAGAGATCGGCGCCCTTCTTGGCGTATTCTTCAGAAAAGTCCTGGACCCACTTTTCGCAGTAGGTGATCCCCACCCAGCCAAGAGCCTCGGCATTGCGTGGGTCGAGGGCAACGGCTCGCTCAAAGCAGCCCCGCGCCGCCAGGTTGCCAGCCGGCGTTAGTTTCTTGAAGTGCCAATAGCCCTGCAGCATATGCTCGTAGCTCAACAGGCTCGCAGGCGGCCTGCCGGTGCTGCGCACATTGATCTCGACCTCCAGATGCCGGGCAATCGCCGAAGCCACCAGCTCACTGATTTCATCCTGCAGGGTGAACAGATCGGCCATCGGCCTGTCATAACGGTCGGACCAGATTCCCTGCTCGCTTGCCGCATCGGAAAGCCGGACCGCAATGCGGATGCGCTCACGATCCCGCCGCAAGCTTCCGGTCACAATGAAATCTGCATCCAACCGCGACCGCACGGCGGCGATGTCGTGAGCCGAATTGCGAATAGCGTGGGCCGAGTATTGGCCGATCACCGAGAAGGTACGAAATCGGGCCAACCGGTCGGTGATATCCCCGGTGATGCCATCGCTGAAATACTGCTGGTCCGGATCGCCGCTCAGGTTTTCGAAGGGTAGAACGGCGATCACGGGCTTGCGCGCCTGACTCTCCAGAGTGGCGGCTTTCCCATCCGCAATTTCGAGCGGCGCAGGCCCCGCATACTTGTAGCCACGTCCATGTACAGTCGTGATCAATTCAGACCCCAGCACCTTGCGCAGGGCCGAGACGTGAACCTGCAGGGTGTTCTCTTCCACCACAACACCGGGCCAAACTGCATCAAACAGGGTCTGCTTGCCGATCAGCTGGTTGGGGCGGGCGAGCAGAGCTTGGAGAATGTCGAAGGAGCGGGCGCTGAGTTCGATAGCTCCGTTGGGACCGGCAAGCTGCCGTTCCCGCCGTTTCAGAAGGTATTCGCCGAACTGGAGGTCCATGGCGCCAAGCTAGCGCAATCCTGAAAGCGGTCATCAGAAATCTTCAGGTCTGTCCCAAGGACTTTCAGGGCGGCCGGGATCATGATCGCGGACATCAAAGAGGTGACCCATGACCGACATCACAATCAACATCAGCCAAATCCAAACCCGCCGGTTCTCCTTGAAGTTTCCGCGATTGGGCGTCGGCAAGGCGCTGAACGCTATCGGCGAAGCCCTGGGCAATGCCTTTAGCCTGGCCTATGTGGAGCCATTCAACCCCACGCGCCGGCGTGACGACGAACGCATTTGACGAGGCGCTACGTCCTCACTGCCCGGCTTTGGGCCAAGGTGGTGAGGGCGATGCCGATGGCAACGAGCCCTGCCCCGGCCCAGACGCTTGCGGGATAGGTTTCGTGAAATATGAAAACGCCAACCGCCACTCCGACAATGGCGGCCACGTAACCGAGCTGGGAGAGATAGGTCGGCCCTCCCGCCTGCTGCAGGCGGAAGAGGAGAACGAACATGATCGAGGAAACCGCGATCTGCAATGCAACGAGGCCGGGGATTGTCATGAACGGCGAAAAATCCAGGTTCCTGCCCCATGACCAAGCAATAACCAGCAAGGGCAGTACGGCGGCCAGGTTGGTCAGCGCCGCAAGGCGCGTGGGGCTTGCTCCTTCGGGCCAGCCCAGCGAGCGATAGACATTTCCAAGCCCGAGAAAGACCGGGATCAGCGCCGCCAGCATCAGCCACAGCGATGCCCGGGCCGAGAAATCGGCATTGCGGGCGACAATGATGATGACGGCGCCCGCCAGGCCAATGGCAATGCCGGCAAGGCCGAGCTTACTTGGCGGCCTGACCCGGACGAGCAAAGAAAGAAGTGCCGTCGTTACGGGCGACATTGCAACGAGGATTGCCGCCAGCCCCGAGCCGATATGGGGGATGGCCGCGAAAATCAGAAAATTCGGAACCACATAGGAGAGGAAGCCGGAGATTACCGAAAAGCGCAAAAGCGGTGCTGCATTCTTCGGCGGTTCGAAAATCGAAAGCAACAGCATAACAGCGCCTGCCCCCAGGCTGATGAGAGCGGCCCAAAGAGCCGGGTTGGCGCCCGCCGCCATGGCAAGCTTGCCGATCGGAAAATAGATTCCATAAGCCGTTCCGGTGGCGAGAAGCAGCAGGAGCGGACGGTTCATAGAGCGACGACCAGCGTCTCGGCGGTGAGCCCCCGCGCTCCGTGGCGGTTGGCGGCCTCGCCGTGGAGCCAGACGGCGGCGCAAGCGGCTTCGAAGGGGTCCAGGCGCTGGGCGAGGAGGCCGGTTACCATGCCGGCCAGGACATCTCCCGAGCCGGCGGTGGCGAGCGACGGCGGGGCGTTGCTATTGATGACGGCGCGGCCATCCGGATGGGCGATCACCGTGTCGGCCCCCTTGAGGATGACGGTGGCATGGGAGCGGGCGGCAGCTTTCCGGGCAAGTTCGAGCTTTAAATCCGCATGTTCCGGCAAGGTATTGAAAAGTCGTGCGAACTCGCCTTCATGCGGAGTCATAACCACGGGCCGCGATGGCAGCGCTGCAATTGCTGCGAAGAGCTCTTCGGGGGCCTGTGAAAATGACGTCAATGCATCGGCATCGAGAACCGTGGCGGCGCCACTGGCCAGTACTTTGTACACTCTTGCCGCCGTCTCGCTGCCGACGCCGCTCGCTGGGCCGATGCATACCGCGTTCTTGCGGCGGTCGTTCAGCAACATGGAGAGATCGGCAGCGGACAGCATGATGGCGGTCACATGGGCGGCATGGACGCTCAGGGCCTCGCGCGAGCCTGCGATTGTAACCAGCCCTGCCCCGATCTTCAGCGCCGCAATGGCTGCAAGGCGCGCCGCACCGGTGTTGAGGGGGCCGCCGGAAACTACAACCGCGTGGCCCCGGCCATATTTGTGACCACCTTGAGCGAGTTGCGGCAGGTTCGGCCTTGAATTCTCCCAGGCGCGTGGCTTGATGTCCTCCAGAACCGATTCCGGAATTCCGATTTCGGCCACCACTGTCGCGCCGCACAGTTCGCGGCCCGGCATCAGCACATGGCCCGGCTTCTTGCGGAAGAAAGTAATCGTAACATCGGCTTTGACCGATGCGCCGCGCGGCCTGCCGGTTGCTCCATCCAAACCGGAAGGCACGTCGATGGCGATCACAGGCCCGCTGGCGCCATTGATTGCATTTGCCAGCTCTGCGGGAAAATCACGCGCCAGGCCCGCGCCAAACAAGGCGTCAACGACCAATCCGATATCCTCATGCTGAGTTGCCCGCGCAGCGGGCCCCGAAGCATCTGGTTGCCGACCTTTCGAGGCATCGCCTCCGGCGATGCACCTCAGGGTGAGGGATAGATCTTCAAACGCGCCATCCCACTTCGCCGCCATGATTGCGGCATCGCCCTTGAGCGCCGCGCGGTCCGCGAGCAGAGCCACCCGCACTGGCCAGCCCCACTGCTTGAGATAGCGCGCCACAACGAAGCCATCACCGCCATTGTTGCCCGGGCCGCAGAGGACGAGGGTCGTGCGTGCCCCATAGCGCCTGACGATTTCTTCGGCCACGGCGCGGCCAGCATTTTCCATGAGGGTCAGCGAGGGCACACCGGCGGCAATGGCCAGCAGGTCGGCGCGGTACATTTCTGCCGGTGTCAGGAGTTCGTCAGTCAAGAGTAAACGCCCAGCGCTTCATGGCCTGAGCATAGGAGAAGCCAAGCGGTCTGCCTAGCAGTTCGCCTGATGGATGGTGACTGGCTGTGCTTCGGGGCTACAATGATGCGATGCTTGAGCTCCGCCCATCTTGTGAGAATTGCAACAAGCCACTGCCGCCTGCCGCCGGGGATGCGATGATCTGTTCCTTCGAATGCACCTTCTGCGCGGCGTGCGTGCACGAGGTCCTGCACAACGTCTGCCCCAACTGCGGCGGCGGTTTCGAAAGGCGGGCGGTGCGGCCGGCGGTAAACTGGAAGAACGGCAACGACACCGCTCACTTTCCGCCATCCGGCAAGGTCAAGCACCGGCCAACCGATCCGGCGGCGCACCTCGAGTTGGTTAAGCAATTAAAGGGAATCCCGCCTGCCCAACGCTAGAGCGTTGGCGGGATATGCGCTAGGAGCAGCGATTCATCTGATCAACCGCACCGGCACGCCACTATCCAAGCCAGCCCATGCCCTGTCCGCCGTTAGCACCGCAGCGTTCTCAAGTTCCGCCAAACTCAAGCAGGCGCGATCGCCAATGGAGAGGCCAATGCGGCGAGTAGCTCGCCGCAATTCGCCAACGCGGAGGGACTGCACCTCGTCGAATGCGGCAACTCGACAGGGAAGGTCTGCCAGCATGCGGCGAATCGCTTCCTCGCCGATGCCGCGATCCACCAACTTCGTATAGACTTCCGCGAGGTTTACAGCGCTTATCGCCGAGTCTCCAACGACTTCGGCGACAACTTCGCTTCCCGGTTCGGACCAGAAAAAGGCAAGAACCGCCGAGGCATCAAGAACGACAGTCAAGGCTGGTTCGCCTCGGCGCGACGCTCGGCTATGAGCTCGTCCACGACTGAACCTTGGCCCTTGTCCAATTCCTTTACCAGTAGCTGAATCCGGCGCAAGGCCAGTTTCGGCGCAATGACACGCAGCTCGCCATCTTCGACGCGCGCAAGCACTTTACCGTCTTCTGCGATCATCATCTTCGCCCGCAACTCCGCCGGAATCAGCAGACGACCGTCGTTGCCAATTTGAAGGATGACCCTGTTGCCCGATTCCGGTGGCGCGGCAATATGATCGGATGGGCGAGTATCGTGGTGCTTTTTCCAATGCGAGTATTGCGTCGACGCAGTGTTGGGATTTCCGCCCTCCGCGACGAATGCGTCGATGACTTCCTGCCGTCTAGCGGTGCGCGCCCTTTCGCGACTGATCCGGTCAGCAATTGTCCAAACCCTGCCAGTCTTGGTATCGAGGGCAGGCCGAAACGGCTTTAACAACACAGTGGTCATGGCGTATCTCCTGTTGGAAGGTTATAATGTCTAAAATTATTATTTATGTAAATAAAAATATTTATGACGAATATAATCTGTTTGGCAACGCCGCTTTTTTGGGCATATTGCCTATTTATTATTCACTAACTGAGTTGTTTTCGTGAACCTGTTCGCCTAACTCCTTGAAACAAATGGTTCCTTAATTCTGGCACAGACCCTGCAATCCTGTGGGTGCGTTAACGCGAGGCAAAAGCCGGAAATGAAGAAGATCGAGGCGATCATTAAGCCGTTCAAGCTCGATGAGGTCAAAGAAGCACTTCAGGAAGTGGGCCTGCTCGGCATCACGGTGACCGAGGCAAAAGGGTTTGGCCGACAGAAGGGCCATACGGAGCTCTACCGGGGTGCGGAATATGTGGTCGACTTCCTGCCCAAGGTGAAGATCGAGGTGGTGCTGGCCGACGAGTTCGTCGACAAGGCGGTCGAGGCCATCCAGAACGCGGCACGCACCGGACGCATTGGCGACGGCAAGATCTTCATAACCAACATCGAGCAAGCCATCCGTATCCGCACCGGCGAATCCGGACCCGACGCGCTCTAACTCAATTGTCAATCTCAAGAGGAAAAGAAAATGGCAAAGGCCCTGGACGCTAGCGGCGTGATGAAGTTGATGAAGGAGAAGGAGGTCAAGTTCGTCGACCTGCGCTTCACCGATCCGCGCGGCAAGATGCAGCATCTCACCATGGACGTCAGCCAGATGGGCGAAGACGCCTGGGCCGATGGCCTGATGTTCGACGGCTCGTCGATTGCCGGGTGGAAGGCGATCAACGAGTCCGACATGGTGCTGATGCCGGATCCAGCCTCCGCCCACATGGATCCGTTCTACGCCCAGACGACGCTGGCGGTATTCTGCGACATTCTCGAGCCATCGACGGGGGAAGGCTATAACCGCGATCCCCGGATGATCGCCAAGCGGGCGGAAGCCTTTCTCAAGCAGAGCAAGGCGGGGGATACGGTCTATGTGGGCCCCGAGGCGGAGTTCTTCATCTTCGACGACGTGCGCTTTGCCTCCTCGCCCTACAACACCGGCTACAAGCTCGAACTCGGTGGAGCTTCCCACCAACACCGACCGCGATTACGAGACCGGCAACATGGGACACCGGATGCGCACCAAGGGCGGGTATTTTCCGATGAACCCGATGGACTCGGCCCAGGACATGCGCTCGGAAATGCTCTCCACCATGGGCGAGATGGGGGTGACGGTCGAAAAGCATCACCACGAGGTGGCGGCGGCCCAGCATGAACTCGGCATGAAGTTCGATACGCTGGTGACCATGGCCGACCAGATGCAGATCTACAAATACGTGATCCACAACGTCGCCCATGCCTATGGCAAGACCGCCACCTTCATGCCGAAGCCGGTCTTCGGCGACAATGGCTCGGGGATGCATTGCCACTTCTCGATCTGGAAGGACGGCAAGCCGATGATGGCGGGGAACCAGTATGCCGATCTGTCCGAGCTTTGCCTCTATTTCATCGGCGGCGTAATCAAGCACGCCAAGGCGTGCAACGCCTTCACCAATCCTTCCACCAACTCCTACAAGCGGCTAGTGCCGGGCTATGAGGCGCCGGTGCTGTTGGCGTACTCGTCACGCAATCGCTCGGCCTCGTGCCGCATCCCGCACACTTCGAACCCCAAGGCCAAGCGGGTGGAAGTGCGGTTTCCCGATCCCGCCGCCAATCCCTACCTGTGCTTTGCCTCGCTGCTGATGGCGGGCCTCGACGGCATCGCCAACAAGATTCACCCGGGCGAGGCGATGGACAAGAACCTCTACGATCTGCCGCCGGCCGAACTCAAGGGCATCCCTACGGTGTGCGGCTCCCTGCGCGAGGCGCTGGCGACGCTCGACAAGGACCGCGACTTCCTCAAGAAGGGGGCTGTGTTCTCCGACGATTTCATCGACAGCTACATCGATCTCAAGATGGAAGAAAACATGCGCACCGAAATGACCCCGCATCCGGTCGAGTACGACATGTACTACAGCTGCTGAGGCGGGCGAATTCTCCCTGAAGACTGGGCCCGGCGGAAACGCCGGGTCTTTTTTGTTGACCCTGTCGAACGCCATGATCTAGCTTGGGTTGTCCACCAATCGGAGGAAAGAATGCAATCTGCCCGTGCCGTATTTGTTCTGATCGCGGCCATTGGACTTCCGCTCGCAATGAGCGCTCCGGCCTTTCCGCGCAACGAAATCAAGCTGCAGGGAAGCGTCTATCTCGATGAGGAGGCCTGCGCCAAAGGAACATCGGCCCCCGATTGCCGGCTCAGCTTCGAAGTCACCGGCAAGGCTGCCAAAATGATCTATGACGGCATGACCGAAAAAGGGGTGATGCAGGAATGTACCGGCGACGTGGAGAAGTTCGACGAGAGCGGCATGCATTGCATCAAGGGCAAAACCGCAGCCGACTACTATTGCGACTTCGGCTACTACTTCAAGAAGCGTGAGTTCGGCGGAGGCGGCGACGGCTGTTGAGCGCCTCTCCCCTCTTCCTGATGGCGACTCAAGCCTTCTTCGCCGCTTCGCTCAAGTACCGAAACAGCCTGTCGGCCCTCGCCGCCAGAAGCGCCTTGCCGTCGCGCTGGCTCCAGTCATAGACGCCTTTACCGGACTTCAGGCCGAAATGGCCGGCTTTCACCAGCTCGGCGATGGCGGCGGGCGGGGCTTTGCTTGTGTCAAGAGCGGGAAGCAGGAACTCGGCGAATTTGTGCATGATGTCGAGGCCGCCCAATTCGGCGCTTTCGATGGGGCCGGTTACCGAATAGCGGCGGCCCAAGGACATTTTGAAACAATTGTCGATGGCCTCGGCGCTAGCGATGCCGTTCGCCCACATTGCCCAGGCTTCGCGCAAGACGGCAAACTGCAGGCGGTTGATGATGAAGCCGTCGACCTCCTTGTTCATCAGCGCCGGAGTCTGGCCCACCGCCTTCATCATATCGCAGGCCCATGTCACCACTTCGGGGGCGGTCCCGGGGCCGCCGCAGATCTCGACGATGGGGATGAGCTGGGCCGGATAGATGAAGTGCATGGCGACGGCGCGGCGGGGATGTTTCATGCGGCCGGTCATCAGGCTGATCGGCTGGCCGCTGGTGGAGCCGATGACGATATCAGGCTTGCAGATTGAATCGAGCTTGCCGAAAATATCGAGCTGCAGATCGCGAATGGCGGGGACGGCTTCGATGACATGATCGGCCTCGGCGGCTTCGTCCAGGTTGGTGCTGGTGGAGATGCGCGCGAGAGCTTCCGCCGATTGCCCGGCGGTGATCAGTCCACGGGTGATGAATGCTTCAAAGTTCATCTTGATGGCGGTCATGGCCCTGGCAAGGCTGTCCTGATTGCGGCCGATAAGTCTCACGGATTTTCCGGCGCGGGCGAAGACCTGGGAGATGCCCTGCCCCATCAGACCATTGCCGATCACGGCGACGGATGCGATTTCACTTGCCGGTTTCATGCGGAGTCCTTCACGGTTGGAATTGCCTGGATCGCCGCTTTGTACCACGGCCAGTTGGCGACGGCTCGGGCGTTTTCGACGACATAGGCGCGGCGGTTGAAATTGGGCGCACCGGCCAGGCGATGCAGCCTGCCGCAGTCCAGCAAGGCCTGGACATGGCGGCGGGGCAGATAGCCGGTGCCGCCGCTCCGCAGCAAATAGTCGAGGGCCCATTCGGAAGACGCGATGGTGAGGGCCGATGTGGTATCGCCGGGAAAGGCTGCGGCGTGGCTGCGGCGGAATTCATCGCCGTGGTCGACATAGATGTAATCCGGGTTGTTGGCGCCGGCACTGGCGGGATCGGCTGAAACCAGTATCAGCTCATCATCGAAGAGGGCGCGGCTGGCAAATTTTTCGGCGGCCTGGGGCGAGTAACAGAAGGCGAGATCGATCAGACCGATATCGAGCCAACGGTCGATCTGATGCTGTTCGCCAGGCCACAGGGCCACTGCCACTTGCGGGCAATGCGCACGCAGGTGATCGAGAAAACACTGGCCGACGCCCTGCCAAAGGTCGAATTCGAGGCCGACGTTGCAGACGCCCTGGAAGCCCTTGGGGAGCGACACCTCGTAACGGGCCTGGCGCCAGAGCTGCACCATCACTTCGGCATAACGCTTGAACTTGAAGCCCGGCGAGGTGAGCTCGGTGCCCGATTTGTTGCGATGGAGCAGCTTCTGGCCGATTTCCTGTTCGAGGCCATTGATGCGGGCGGTGACAGTGGACTGGGTGACATTGAGACGGCGGGAGGCGGCAACCAGGCTTCCGGTTTCAACCACTTCGAGGAAGGTGCGGAGTTCGTCGAGGTTCATGGGTATTAATTCGATTATTTCGAACATAATGGCAAAAATATTTCGTTTTTCAAAGCATTGTCTTTCTGGCAGCTTGGACGCGACGCTGAAGGGGACGACCAATGGAATTCAATAATTTCCTCTCCGCCTATTATCCGGACACGGGTTATGGCGGGGACCGGCTCTATGGCGACATGATCGCCCAGGCCAAGCTGGTGGACCGGCTGGGCTTCCGGGGGGTGACCATCCCCGAGCATCATCTGATCAATATCCTGCTGGTGCCGGATCCCTTGCAGATGGCGGTGAAGGTCGCGGCGGTCACACGGCGCATCGAGGTAGTGACCTCGGTCTGCGTGCTGCCGCTGCACGACATGCGGGTATTCGCGGGGCGGGCCATTCAGGCCGACATCCTGTGTGACGGGCGACTCATTCTGGGCGTGGGGCGCGGGGCGTTCGCCTATGAGTTGGCGCGGATGGGAAAGCCCATCGAAGAGTCGCGCGAGCGTTTTGACGAGTCGCTCAACTTGTTGATGGAGCTGTTCGGCCGGGAGGAAGTGAGCTGGGACGGCAAGTACTACAAATTCGCGCCGATCACCGTTATGCCGCGGCCGGTGCGGCCCATTCAGATCATGCTGGCCGCACTCATTCCGGAGGCGATCGAGGCCTCGGTGAAGCGCGGCTTCCATATCCAGACGACGCCGCTCAATGCCACGGTCGAAAAGATGAAGGAGCAGACGGGCGCGTTCATGCGCGGCAAGGAAACGCTGGGGGAAGCGGGGCGGCATTTGCGGCTGGCGCTTTCACGGGTTTGCTGCGTGGCCAAGAACGATGCGGATGCCCAGAAGAAGCTTGAGCTGGCCTATGATTACTATGGCCGTTTCCACAATGTGTTCACGGGGCCCGGCATCGTCGAGCGTGGCGCGATCAAACATATTCCGCTCAAGCAGACGATGGAGGAGTTCAAGTCGTCGATCATCATCTGCACGGCTTCTGAAATGACAGACAGGCTCAAACTCTATGAGGAGCTGGGGGTCGACGACTTCATCATGAACGTGAATATCGGCCACAGCGCCGAAGAGGCGAGCGAGTGCATCGACCGCTTTGCCGCCGATGTGATGCCGCATTTTCACAAGCGCATCCGGGTGGCGTGAGGCCATAGCATGACCGCGATACACTCGGCATTCTCGGCTGAAGGCGACGGGCCGCCATTGTTTCTGATCCATGGCATCGGGGCGTCGCGGCATTCGTGGGATGGGCTTGTCGCGCAACTCAAGGATTCTTATCGCTGCATCAGTTACGATCTGCGCGGGCACGGAAAATCACCGGTGCCGGCGCCGCCCTATTCGCTTGACGATCTCGTTGAAGATCTGGAAGCGTTGCGCGCCGAGCTCGGCATCGGCAAAGCACATATTGCCGGGCATTCGCTGGGCGGCATGATCGGGCCTGCCTATGCGCGGAAATATCCGCGGCATGTGCTGTCGCTGGGGCTCTATTCGACCGCGGCGTTTCGCAGCGAAGACGACAGCGCCAAGGTGAAGGGCGTGGTGGCGGCCATGCGGGCCAAGGGCATCGCGCCGGTGCTGGAGGCGCTGAAGGACCGGTGGTTCACGCCGGAGTTCGCGGCCCGGCGGCCGGAGGTGATCGCGCGGCGGATGCAGCAGGTGACAGACACCAACAAAGAGGTGTTTCTGTCGGTCTTTGATATCTATGCGGAAACCGAAATGGCGCCATGGCTTCACGAAATCAAACATCCCTGCCTGGTGCTCACCGGAGAGAATGACGGCGGCTGCAATCCCAGGCTCAATGGGCAGATAGCGGCGGCGCTGCCCAATTCAGAACTGGTTATCCTGCCGGGGCTTCGCCATGCCATCCTGCTGGAAGCGGCAGATCAGGTGGCGCCGCCGGTGCTGGCGTTTCTCAAACGCTATGAAGCGCGGCAATCGGCATAGGCGCGGTTGTAGACCCGGCGCCATTTTTCGTTGGTGTGGATACCGCCCGCCATGGTGCCGCCGACGCCACCGATGATGGCGCCGGTTCCCGCTCCCTTGCCACCATTGATGATGCCACCCACCAAGGCGCCGCCAATTGCTCCGAAGGCAGTTCCGACCAGCACGTCGCCGGCATTGGCACGGCGATTGGCGAGCCGGGTGGCATAGGATTTGCAGTATTTCTTGCCAAGGGCAAAACCCGGCTGGCTCATGACGGGAATGGCAAGCATACAGGCCAGGACGGGGACAAGGAGCTTCTTTGCAAGTGCAATCATCGCAACTTCCTCAATTAACCGGACGCCCCAACGTCTCTGACATCCTATATCATGGCCGGCGGCTTGTCAGGCATCTTTCGCGGCAGGCGGCAATGGGCTAAGAATCACCGCCATGGCGACCCTTACCATGCTGCCTTCGGTGGAAACCGCACAACTGATTTTGCGCGAGATCGAGTTGCGCGATGCCGCGGGTTTTGCCGGCTTCATGACCCAGGAGGCCTATCAGCGCCATATCGCCATGCGGCTTTCGGACGAGGCGGAGGTCAAGGCCTTCGTCACCCGCTCGGTGGCGCGGCAGGGCGACGAGCGGCGCAACGTTTTCCATCTCGCGGCGGAAGAGAAACTAAGCGGCGAGGCGGTGGGCGACGGCTTCATCATCCTCCAGCGGCCGGGCATTGTGGAAATCGGCTGGGGCGTTCATCCCGCCATGTGGGGCATGGGGCTCGGCAGCGAGATCGGGCGGGCGCTTCTGGGCCTTGGTTTCGAACGGCTGAAGGTGGAGCGCGCCTGGTGCAAGGTGATGGCAGCCAACAAGGCATCGGCGAAGCTTGCCCGCAATATCGGGCTCAAGCTCTCGAAGTCGCATCCGGATTATCCCGCGGGCCAGGGGCGGTTTACGGCGGTTCAGATCTTCGCGCTCACGGCAGAAGACTATTTCGACTTGCCCTATTGAGGAGGCTAGCATGGCCGCGGTTCCACCACTTTGCGATTTCGGCTGGAAGGCTCCGGTGTTCGAATTACCGGGCGTCGATGGCAAGCGGCACCGGCTGGAAGAGTTGCGCGGGAGCAAGGGCACGCTCATTGCCTTCATCTGCAACCATTGTCCCTATGTGAAGGCGGTGATCGGCAGGCTGGTGCGCGATGCGAATGAGTTGCAGGGGCTTGGTGTTTCGACCATTGCCATCTGCGCCAATGATTCCGTGAGCCATCCGGAAGACGGCTTTGAAAATATGAAAGCCTTCGGCCTGCAACATGGCTTTGGTTTTCCCTATCTGCATGACGAGGCCCAAGATGTGGCACAGGCCTATGGGGCGGTATGCACGCCGGATTTCTTCGGCTTCAATGGCAAGCTGGAGCTGCAGTATCGCGGGCGGCTCGATGCCTCCAAGGCGACGCTGATCCCCGATGCCCGCCGCGATCTTTTTGAGGCGATGAGGCTGGTAGCGGAGACAGGCCAAGGCCCGCGCGAGCAGATTGCCTCGATGGGCTGCTCGATCAAGTGGAAGGCGGCGTAGCGCCTCGGTCTCGAACGGGCTTGGTGTTGCAATCTAAGATTTTAATCGGTTGCGTCACTTGCGTGATGAGTTTAGCCTGACCTTAGAGCGGCGCTTTGTTCGCGGAATGCCGCGGCTCATTCCGGGTCGAAGTCTTTACCGGTACTTTGCCGTAGCTCGTCCGGTCCAGAAATTGAAAGTATTGCAAAGCAGGGCGGGCCTTCGGGTCCGCCCTTTTCTATTCGGCTGGCGTGGTGGAGTTCATCTGGGCTAAGCTCACAATGTTAGCAAGGGCGGCTAGAAATGACTCGCGGACTTCCCCATTTCCGTTATCCCGGCTTTCGAGTTTGTGAAGAAATTGAAATCGCCGCCGATTTGGCCAAAGAGAAGCGGGATGCCAGCCTTCGCTGGCATGACGGGGTAAGGGGATGTCATTGACTTACCTTCCTTTTTCCGTCACCCCAGCGAATGCTGGGGTCCCGCTTTTTTCCTACAAATTCGCAGCGACGGCCGTTCGTCGATTTTTTCACAGCCTCTTTCGCCGAGATGACGAAATGGGGATGAGGACGATCAAAACTACTGGCTGTCAGTAAGACAAACACGGAGAAACCAATGACCGCAAGCAAGCAAGTTCCCCTTCGCGCCCGCGTCGAAGGGGGCGGGACACCTCTCATGAAGGAGTGGTATCTCAAGTCGGAGACCGGGCCGCTCAAGGACGTGCTGCTGGGGCCGGCGGAGAGTTTCCGCTGGATGGGGCTGGAGAACGCGGCGTGGTCGTCGCTGGTGCGCGATACGCTGCGCAAGGGCTACAAGTTCGACAAGCAGCTGGCCATGCGCCAGCACCGGGAGATGGTGGATGCCTATCAAAGCGCCGGTGTGACCACGCATTTCCTGCCCGTCGACATGCACAACCCCTATCAGGTCTATGCCAGGGATAGCTCCTTCATGTCGCCATATGGGGCGGTCATTTGCCAGCTCGCCAATCCGCGCAGGCGGGGCGAATACGCGGCGGTGTTGCGATTCTATCTGGAGAACGACATTCCGATCTACGACATGATCTCGGCTGGAAATTTCGAAGGTGGCGATTTCAACATCATCAAGCCGGGGGTGGCGCTGGTCGGCTATACCGATCACCGCTCGGAGGAAGTGGCGGCGAGGCAGGCGGCCGATTGGTTCATCAAGGAGGGCTGGGAGATCAAATACGCGCCGATCGACCAGTTCTATGTGCATATCGACCTGATGGTGTGCATGCTCAACGAGCATTGCGCGGCGGTTTGTCTGGAGACCACCGAGGATGACATCGTGCAGTGGCTGAAAGCCAAGAAGATCGAGATCATTCCGGCGAGCTTCAAGGAAACCATGGCGCTGGGCTGCAACGTGGTGGCGCTGGGCAACGACAAGGTGCTGTCGACAAGTGGCGCCAGGGACCTCAATAGCAAGATGCGGGCGGCGGGATTTCATGTCTATGACCCGGATATGACGATGTTCGTGCAAGCCGGCGGCGGGGTGCACTGCATGTGCCAGCCGCTCAGGCGGGAGGCGGCTTAGAAGACTCTTTGAAAGAATCATTTGACCAAGCAAGTCACTATCGCCGGTGCGGGCCCTTCTGGGCTCATGGCGGCGGAGGTATTGGCGGCGGGTGGAGTTTCCGTCACCATTCACGATCATATGGCGGCGCCTGCGCGCAAGTTTCTGCTGGCGGGGCGGGGCGGGCTTAATCTTACGCATTCGGAGCCGCTGGAGGCGTTGCTTGAGCGTTATGGCGAGGCCAAGGCTTTTCTTGAACCGGCCATTCGCGCGTTTCCGCCGGAGGCGCTGGTGGCGTGGGCTCATGGACTTGGCATCGAAACATTCGTGGGCTCGTCTGGCCGCATTTTTCCCAAGGCGATGAAGGCCTCGCCGCTGTTGCGGGCCTGGCTCAGGCGGCTCGACGGGTTGGGAGTGAAGCTGGTGACGCGGTCGCGGTGGGAAGGATTCGACGGCTCGCCCACCATTCTCGCCATGGGCGGCGCGTCGTGGCCGCATCTGGGCTCCGATGCGGCGTGGGTTCCGGTGCTGCGGGCGGCGGGCATCAAGGTCAATTCCGTTCAAGCCGGCCAATTCGCGCTTTCTGGTGAACTGGTCGAAGGTGTTCCGCGAGCGCTTTGCGGGGGCGCCGGTGAAGAATGTGGCGCTCAGCTATGCAGGCCACCGGGTGCGGGGCGAATTGATGATCTCGCAGGAGGGGATCGAGGGCGGCGCCATCTATGCGCTGTCGAAGGGCATGCGGGAGAAGCCGGGACATCCGCTGATCATCGACCTTAGGCCCGATCTCACGGTCGAAGCGCTAGCCCTCCGGCTGGCGCGGCCGCGCGGCAAGAACACGCAAACGAATTTCTTGCGCAAGGTTGCGGGGCTCGCTCCGGTCAGCATCTCGCTGCTCCGCGAAACGGGCACTGCTCTGGATGCGGCGGGGATCAAGGCGGTGCAGGTGCAGATCCTCCGGCCCGCCGGCATTGCGCGGGCGATCTCATCGGCGGGCGGGATCGCGCGCGAGGAGCTCGATCAAAATTTCCAGCTGCGCAAAGTTCCCGGCGTCCATGCGGTGGGCGAGATGGTGGATTGGGAAGCGCCGACTGGCGGATATCTTTTGCAGGCGTGCTTCTCCATGGGTGTTGCCGCCGCACGGGGCATCCTGCAGGATTAGGCTTCGCCCCGTCATCGCCACATTCGAGTGCATTAACTATGTGATGCGTGGGTTGAGGCCGTTAGTAATCGTAGTTGCGTTGGTGTGGGTGGGTTTGCCGGTGCAGGCGGACGTGCAAAGCTACTGCCAGGCATACTCGCGCGACCAGGCCAATGGGCTGCTTTCGGGGAGCGCCATACTAGGCGGCGCTGCAATAATATCGCAGCAGGAATGGGCCAGCGCCAATACGCGCGCACTTCAGGATTGCGTGGCGCTCTATGAGGTCAAGGCTCAGCCGAAGCCCGCTGCACCGGAGGTCAAGCCGGTCAAGAAGCCGGTGCGGCCGATCAACAAGAAATCGGTGACGGTGGCGGCAAGCTCCGCCGGGCTAATTCCGGGCAGCGAAGCCTGGAACGATTATTGCGACAAGAAATACAGCTCTTTTAACCGCAAGACCGGCAGCTATACGTCGAATACCGGCAAGGTCCGGCCCTGCCTGGTAACCAGGAACTGAGCCAAGCTCGCTCTTAAGTTGCCCGGAAAGTGCGAACTCACGCTCACGGACGCCCGTTTGCGGGCGGCGGAGTTGTTGCAGACTTTTTGAGCAGACTTGATTTGATGACGCGCCCATTCGGGACTAAGGATTCCTTCGCACGTTCACGGATGATCCGTGATTGGCAGGCAACAGCAGAATTGAGGAGCGGCAAACCCCCGGCCGCACTGAAAATGAGCAAGCATAGATTTGGAATCGTGGCGGCGATTGGCATGATGTTGGCCTCCTTGGCAATTCTTCCAGCGCCAGTTACCGCCATCGCTGGCGGCGGCGGCGACAATTGTCAGGCCGGGACTTTCGTCAATTCCGCCGCTATTAGCCTGATGCGCGCCGCAAATAACGGCTCAGCCGGCGCCCTCACCGCGGCGGTCGCCAGCTTTTCGGACATCAATGCCATTGCGCTCAACGCGCTGGGACCTTACCGCAACAAGCTCTCCAAGGTACGCCAAGGCGAGTACCTGCAGCGCGCCAAGGTCTATATTGGAAAGTTTCTTGCCGAGAACGCCAAGCGGTTCAAGGGCACCGGCATCACGATCAAATCGTGCAGGATAGCTGGCGGCGTCCTGCTTGTCGAAAGCCGCCTGGGGGACGGCGCACGTGTCTTGTGGAAGATCGAAGAGCGGGGAACCTACCGCGTCCAAGACGTCAACGTGCAGCAAGTCTGGCTAGTTCAGCAGTTGCGGACCAATTTTGTCTACAAGATCCGCCAGAACCACGAGAATGTCGACAAATTCGTCGATCAGTTGGGCTAAGGGCGGGACTACCAAGGCGTCTTGCCTTGTTCGGTGGGATCGGTTCAATTCCGCAATATGGATCTTAGACTGAAAAATCACACGGCCCTGGTTTGCGGGGCAAGCCAGGGGCTGGGGCTCGCCATCGCGGAGGCGCTGGCGGAGGAAGGCGTTCATGCCTGGTTGCTGGCGCGCAATGGCGAGAAGCTGGCGCAAAATGTATCGCGACTTGCAGCGCGAGGCCTCAAGGCCACGGCGCTTGTGGCAGATATGGGAGACTGGGCTTCAGTTGCCGCCGCATTGGCGAAGCTGGGCAATCCATCGATCCTGGTCAACAACACGGGTGGGCCGCCAACGGTCGATGTGACGAAGGTCGATACGGGCCTATGGCGCAAGCAGTTCGAAGCCATGGTGCTGAACCAGATGCGGCTTACCGAAGCAGTGCTGCCGGCGATGCGGGCGGCCAAGTTCGGACGCATCCTCAGTGTCGCTTCGACCAGCGTGGTGGAACCGATAGCGGGGCTGGCGATTTCCAATTCATTGCGCGCGGCACTGGCGAACTGGATGAAGACGCTGGCTAGCGAAGTGGCGCGCGACGGGGTCACCGTCAACATGCTGCTGCCCGGTAGCTTTGCCACCGAGCGGATCGACAAGATGAACGCGGCCGAGGCGGCGGCGCGCGGAATTTCGCTGGCGGAAGTTGTGGCGGAATCGAGTGCCGCCATTCCCATCGGCCGCTATGGCGAGCCGTCGGAGTTCGCTGCGGTCGCGGCGTTTCTGGCGTCGCCCCAGGCTTCCTATGTCACCGGACAGATGATCCGCATCGACGGTGGAATCACGAGGTCGGTGTGAGCGTCATCGACGACCTGAAGAGCGGCGCTGGGCGGGGCCGCGGTTCTGACCGGGAGCGCCATCGGCCCCCGCTACATCTCCGACAAAAGCGACACCGGCACGGCAGCACCGCTCGCCGTCCTCCGGCCACGGACGACCGCAGAGGTCTCCACGGCCTTGCGCATCTGCAATGGGGCCGGCGTTCCGGTCATTGCGCAGGGCGGCATGACGGGGCTGGCGGGCGGCGGCAATCCGCGGGACGGCGAAGTGGTCATCAGCCTCGAACTGATGCGCGGCATCGAGGAGATCGATGCCTCCTCGGCCACCATGACGTTGTGGGCGGGAACGCCGCTTGAGCAAGCCCAGCAATGCGGCGACCGATGCGGGGCTTTATCTGGCGCTCGATTTGGGCTCGCGCGGCTCCTGCCAGATCGGCGGCAATCTCGCCACCAATGCGGGCGGCATCCGGGTAATCCGCTACGGCATGGCGCGCGACCAGGTGCTGGGGCTGGAAGTGGTTCTCGCCGATGGGACCATCGTATCCTCGCTCAACAAGATGCTGAAGAACAATGCGGGCTACGATCTCAAGCAGCTGTTCGTGGGCTCGGAGGGAACGCTGGGGATCATCACCCGCGCGGTGTTGCGGCTCCATCCGCCGCCGGGCGAGTATCGCCACGGCGCTATGCGCCGTCGGCTCCTATGACGACGTGGTGGGGCTGCTGCGGCGGGCACAGGCCGAATTGGGCGGTGTTGTCGCATTCGAGGCGATGTGGCGGGACTTCTACGCATTTAGTGCCAAGGCGCTTGGGCTCTCGATCTTCGCGGCGGATCATCCGTTCTGGGTCATTCTCGAAACCACCGGGCCGCCGGAGGCGTTCCTTGGCAGTTGTCTTGAAGACGGACTGGTGCAAGACGCAGTGATCGCCCAATCGCAGGCCCAGGCGCGGGAGTTCTGGTCGGTGCGCGAGGGGTTTCCGTTCGAGAAGTTGCCGCATCTTCTCAATTTCGATGTGAGCCTACCGATCGCCCGGATTGGCGATTTTGCCGCTGCGTGCAGCAAGGCCCTCCACGGGCGCTGGCCTGGCTCTCACAATTCCTTCTACGGCCATGTCGGCGACAGCAATGTTCATATCTGCATTTCCGCGGGTGAGGATGTCCACGCCATCGACGAGATCGTCTATGGCGTGCTCAGAGGCTATGGCGGATCGATTTCCGCCGAACACGGCATCGGCACATTGAAGCGGGCCTATCTCGGCTATACGCGCAGTGAAGCGGAGTTGGCGCTGATGCGGACGATCAAGACGGCGCTCGACCCTAAGGGCATTCTCAATCCGGGGAAGGTGATTTGAATTCGCGCGCTTTTTCTTCTCCCTCTGGGAGAGGGAAATTATGTGCGAGCCCCATCCTCCAGAATTATCCCGGCGCCCTTCCATCCCATCATCATCGCCGGCGCGTTGGTGTTGCCGGCGATGAGGGCGGGGAACGCGGAGGCGTCGCAGACGCGCAAGTCGTCGAAGCCATGAACGCGCAGGCGGGGATCGACGACCGAGGTTGCGGGATCAGGCCCCATGCGGCAGGTGCAGGAGGGGTGATAGACGGTGCCGCTTCGTTGCCGGATATCGGCAATAAGCTCATCATCGGTCTGGCATAGGGGTCCGGGGCGCAATTCCTCCGCCATCAGGCTCTTGAGCGGCTCCTGGGCAGCGATCACGCGCAGGAACTTAACCGCCGCCAGCATTTCCAGAACATCGTGCTGCGTCGAATAGGCGTTGGCGGTAATTCTCGGTTTGGCGAAAGGATCGGCGGAGGCGATCGCAATCTCGCCGCGGCTCGTAGGCCGGCAATTGGAAAGTCCCAGCGACAGGCCGGAGAAAGGATCGGGGGTGAGCAGCGGGCGTTCGCCTGATTTGGGAATGAGCGTCGAGAAGGCCTGCATGTAAAGCTGCATGTTGGGGCGGTCGAGAGCGGGCGAGGTGCGGAAGAAGCCACCGCCTTGATTGACGCTGAGGCTGAGGGGGCCGCGCCGGGTGAGGACATATTGGAGCCCGGCACGCAGCTTGCCCCACCAGGGGCGAAGCGCATCATTGAGGGTCGGCACCTTCATGCGCCAAGTGTAGTTGATGCCGACATGGTCCTGCAGATGGGCGCCGACATTCGGATTGTCGCGGCGCACGGCGATGCCGTGTTGTTGCAGCAAGCTGGCGGGGCCGATGCCGGAGAGCTGCAGAAGCTGCACTGAGTTGATGGCGCCGCCGGAGACGATTACTTCGCGTGCCGCCATCGCCTGGTGGGTGGCACCCTCCTTTACATATTCGACGCCGGTCGCCCGCGTGCCGTCAAACAGAATGCGGGTGACATGGGCGTGGGTTACGACGCGAAGATTGGCGCGCTTCATGGCGGGGCGCAGGAAGGCGCGGGCGGCGGAAAGGCGGCGGCCCTCCTTGGTGGTGAGCTGATAGAGACCTACTCCCTCCTGCTCGGCGCCGTTGAAATCCGGGTTGAACCTGAGTCCGGTGGCTTCGGTTGCCTTGATGAACGGTTCACAAAGCGGATGAGCGTCGGGGCCGATGTCATTGATATGAATGGGCCCTCCCCTTCCTCTCAGATCCGCGTTACCCGCCGGGTAATCCTCCATGGCCCTATAGGCCTTCAGCACATCGTCGAAACCCCAGCCGGGATTTCCCGCCGCTTTCCAGTCCTCATAATCCTTCCAGTGGCCGCGGATATAGACCATGGCGTTGATCGAGCTGGAGCCGCCCAGCACCTTGCCGCGGGGCCAGTAGTCGCGCTGGCCGGTCAAGCCCGGATCGGGCTCGGCTTCATACATCCAGTTCACCGCGGGATCGTAGAAAGTCTTGCCGTAACCCAGGGGCATTTGAATGTAGAAGCGGCGGTCACTGCCACCGGCTTCGAGCACCAGCACCTTGTGGCGGCCACTGGCCGTGAGGCGCTCGGCCAGCACGCAACCGGCGGAGCCGGCGCCCACAATAATGAAGTCGTAGGTCAAAGTTTTCAATTCCTGCCGTTCAAATAATTCAACCCACATCCGCACGTCAAACTGCTATCACACCTTCAATGCCACTCCCCAAGTCCGTCGCCCCAGCGAAAGCTGGGGTCCCGCGTTGCCAAAGGAGAAGCGGGATGCCAGCTTTCGCTGGCAGGACGAATGCGGGGTGGAATCACGCCGGCTACATTGCACATTGTGTTTCACAGGATAGTCCCTCTCATGAAAATCAAAGACCTCAAAGTCTTCATCGTCGGCAATCCACCGCCCGGCTGGGGCGGGCGCTATTTCACCTTCGTCAAACTTGTGACCGACAACGGCATCACCGGCATCGGCGAATGCTATTGCGCGACCTTCGGCCCCAAGGCGATGACGGCGATGATCGAGGATACGTTCGGGCGCTATGTCGAGGGCATGGACCCGTTCCACATCGAGGACCTGTGGCGCAAGGTCTATGGCTCGGGGTTCACCCAGCGGCCCGACGTGTCGCTGATGGGAGTGCTGTCGGGCATCGAGATCGCGCTGTGGGACATCATCGGCAAATCGGTGGGAAAGCCCGTCTATGAATTGCTCGGCGGGCGGGTGCAAGAGAAGCTGCGCTCCTACACCTACATCTATCCCGATGCCGCCAAGGGCCAGGACGATTCGATCTTCTGGAACGCCGAGCAATCGGCGGAGCGGGCGGCGGACTATGTGAAGCTTGGGTTTCACCGGCATCAAGTTCGATCCGGCCGCCCCCTACTCGGCCTTCGATCCGCGCCAGCCATCGCTTGAATCGATGGAACTCTGCGCCAAGTTCTGCCGGCTGATGCGCGAGGCGGTTGGCAACAAGGCCGATCTGCTATTCGGGACTCATGGGCAGTTCACCGCGTCTGGCGCCATCCGCTTCGCCAAGCAGATCGAGCCCTATAATCCCCTGTGGTTCGAAGAACCGACGCCGCCCGACCGGCCGGAGGAAATGGCGCTGGTGGCGCGGGCCACATCGATCCCCATTGCCACGGGCGAGCGGCTTACGACGAAATATGAGTTCGGCCGCGTGCTGGAGACTCGCGCCGCCTCGATCTTGCAGATGGCGCTGGGGCGGGTTGGCGGCATTTGGGAGGCCAAGAAGATCGCCGGGATGGCGGAGGTCTTCTACGCGCAGATCGCGCCGCACCTCTATGCGGGGCCGATCGAGGCGGCGGCCAACATTCACTATGCAACGTCGCTGCCAAACTTCCTTATTCTCGAGTTCGATTGAAACCTTCGGCGGCTTTTATGCCAAGCTGCTGAAGAAGCCGATCCGCTGGGAGGATGGCTACGTGATCGTGCCGGTCGAGCCTGGGCTTGGCATGGAATTGAACGAGGATGTCGCATTGGCGCATCCTTACACGGGCGACAGGCTGCATCTTGAGATGACCAACACGGTGGTAAGATGATTGATTGTCCACCTTCGCCGTGCCCCGCACGGAGAGGGATGAAGGGGGAAACGCTCTATGCACTATGGTTACATCGGTCTCGGCAATCTTGGCGGGCATCTGGCGGCCAGTCTGATCCGCAATGGGTTTGACGTCACGGTGAATGACATCGACAAGCGGCTGGCCGAGCGGCATCTGAAGGCGGGTGCCAAATGGGCCGGCTCTCCAAAGGAACTGGCGCAACAGGTCGATCATGTGTTCACCTGCCTGCCCTCGCCCGCCATTTCGGAAAAAGTTCTGAGGGAACTGCTCGACGGCTTGAAGCCCGGCGCCACGTGGATCGAGAACTCGACCAATGGGCGCGATGAGGTCCTGCGGCTTGCGGCAATGGCAGCGGCGAAAGGCGTCAACACGCTTGAAGCGCCGGTGACCGGCGGCGTGCATCTGGCGGCGCGTGGCGAGATCACGGTTCTGGCGGGCGGCGACACGGAGCTGTTCGAAAAACATCAGAAGGCCTTGCAAGCCATCGGCGGCAAGATCTTTCACATGGGGCCGCTCGGTTCCGCCGCCGTCATCAAGGTGATCACCAACATGCTGGCCTTCATTCATCTGGTGGCCGATGCCGAGGCGCTGATGCTGGCCAAGCGCGGTGGACTCGATCTGGCCCAGGCGTGGCACGCGATCACCGCGTCGAGCGGCTCAAGCTTCGTGCACGAAACGGAAGGCCAGCTCATTCTCAACGGCAGCTACGACATCGCCTTCACCATGGATCTGGCGCTGAAGGATCTGGGCTTTGCGATGAATTTCGGCAAGGAGTTCGGCGTGCCGCTCGATCTGGCGAGCATGACCAACCAGACTTTCATGAAGGGCAAGGCGGTCTATGGCGGGCAAGCGCAATCGACGCAGATTGCGAAATTGCTGGAAGATGCGCTCGGCACTAACCTTCGCGCGCTGGGGTTTCCGGCACGGCTGGAGTGATAAGCAAGCGGCCCCGGAGGTGATGTGCCTCGCGGGGCCCTTTTTGTGCATCTTGCACTTTGCCCGTTCTGTTGGGCTATTTACTCTGCCGCGCAAGGCGGCGCTCTTTGCGAATTGTCCGCGTTTGCCATCGGTCAGGTCCGTTTTCACAGGACTTCAGATGGCTTTGCCTTGCGTCGGGGGCATCAGTTTTCGAGACCTCTCTGGACTATAAGTTGTTAATCTCTGCCTCATGGCCGCTGCGGTCAAATCACCTTTTGCGTCAGTCCTCCTCACGTGCCGGCTTGAACGCTTGCGGCGGATTGTCCATGTGAGCGAAGCGTTTGGTGATTGAAGTCGCCGCTTGATCTCGTTTAGAATAATTCCAATTCGCCTTTCCTGATAGATGGAGCAGATGGCATGGCCAAGAAACCGACTCTGACCGCGACGGCGGAGTGAGCGCGGCGTACGCGACTTTGCCATCATGTTCTACATGCTAGCAGGCAAGTGAGGCGCTGCGGGCAACAACTTCTGGAAGTCATATTGGCTCCGCATGGAGCGCCTCGCAGAATATTACAGAACACGATCGGAGACAAAAATGGACACAAAAACTGACAAGAGCGAGGGCAAGTGCCCGGTCATGCACACAGCTGTTGGCGTCAGGTCCAACAGCGACTGGTGGCCAAACCAGTTGAACCTGAAAATTCTTCACCAGAACTCCGGCCTGTCCGATCCGATGGGCGAGGCGTTCAACTATGCGGAGGAGTTCAAGAAACTCGACCTCAAGACCCTGAAACAGGACCTCTCCAAGCTGATGACGACCTCTCAGGATTGGTGGCCGGCGGATTTCGGTCACTACGGGCCGCTGTTCATTCGGATGGCATGGCACAGCGCCGGCACCTACCGCACGGGTGACGGTCGCGGCGGTGCGGGAGCCGGCCAGCAACGCTTCGCTCCCCTCAACAGTTGGCCGGACAACGCCAACCTCGACAAGGCGCGGCGGCTGCTGTGGCCGATCAAGCGCAAGTACGGCAACAAAATCTCGTGGGCCGACCTGATAATCCTGGCGGGCAACTGCGCACTCGAGTCGATGGGCTTCAAGACATTCGGCTTTGGGGGCGGCCGCGCGGATGTTTGGGAGCCTGAGGAAGACGTCTATTGGGGCGCCGAGGGCAAGTGGCTTGAGGACAAGCGCTACAGCGGTGACCGGGACCTCGAGAATCCCCTCGCCGCCGTGCAGATGGGTCTGATTTACGTGAACCCCGAAGGCCCAAACGGCAATCCGGACCCGGTCGCGGCGGCCCACGACATACGCGAGACCTTTGCGCGCATGGCGATGGATGATGAAGAGACCGTGGCTCTCATCGCCGGCGGCCATACCTTCGGTAAAACCCATGGCGCCGGGCCTGCTTCCCATGTCGGCCCCGAACCCGAAGCCGCCCCCATCGAAGCACAAGGTCTTGGCTGGCTCTCAAGCTTCGGCAGCGGCAAGGGCGGTGACACGATCACCAGCGGCCTCGAGGTCATCTGGACCACGACGCCGACCAAGTGGGGCAACAACTTTTTCTGGAACCTGTTCGGCTATGAATGGGAACTGACCAAGAGCCCGGCCGGCGCGCAACAGTGGATACCGAAGCATGGCATGGGTGCGAGCACGGTGCCGGATGCGCACGATCCCACAAAGCGCCATATGCCGGCCATGCTCACCACCGACCTCGCCCTGCGTTTCGACCCGGCTTACGAAAAGATTTCACGGCGCTTCCTTGAGAATCCGGATCAGTTCGCCGATGCCTTCGCGCGGGCATGGTTCAAGCTCACGCACCGCGACATGGGTCCGAAAGGCCGCTACCTTGGCCCGGAGGTTCCGGCCGAAGACCTGATCTGGCAGGACCCCGTCCCCGCCGCCGATCACCCACTGATCGACGCCAAGGACATCGCAGCCCTCAAGGCCAAGATCCTCGCAGCGGGGATTTCCACTGCGGACCTCGTGTCGACCGCCTGGGCCTCTGCTTCAACCTTCCGCGGCTCCGACAAGCGCGGCGGGGCCAATGGCGCCCGCATCCGCCTCGCGCCGCAGAAGGATTGGGATGTCAATCAGCCTCAGAAACTTGCAAAGGTTCTCGAAACGCTCGCAGGCATCCAGAAGGCGGTTCGGCAAGAAGGTATCCCTCGCAGACCTGATCGTTCTGGGTGGCTGTGCGGCTGTCGAACAGGCTGCGGAGAAGGCCGGGCACAAGATGGAGGTTCCCTTCACGCCGGGCCGCACCGACGCTACGCAGGCGCAGACTGATGTTCCCTCCTTCGCCGTGCTTGAGCCGGTGGCGGACGGGTTCCGCAATTACCAGAAGAAAGCCTTTGCGGTTTCGGTCGAAGAGTTGCTGCTCGACAAGGCGCAGCTCTTGAGGCTGACCGCGCCGGAGATGACGGTTCTGGTCGGCGGCCTGCGCGTGCTCAACGCCAATGCTGGCGGGGCCCAGCATGGTGTGTTCACCAAGCGGCCGGGGGCGCTGACCACCGACTTCTTCGTCAACCTGCTCGATATGGACACGGCGTGGAAGGCGGCATCGGAAGCCAATGATGTGTTCGAGGGGCGCGATCGGGCAACCGGCAAAGTGAAGTGGACGGCCACCCGCGTGGACCTGGTGTTCGGGTCGAATTCGCAGCTCCGCGCGCTGGCCGAGGTCTATGCGCAGGACGATTCGCAGAAGAAGTTTGTCGGCGATTTTGTAGCGGCGTGGACGAAGGTGATGAATCTCGATCGCTTCGACCTTGCTTGATCACGGCGGCGGAGCAGACTGAAACCTAAGTAAGGACATCAGATAACCTCCCAATGCGTAACAAACTGGGGCGGCTCTTCCGAGCCGCCCCTTTCTCGTTCAGTCGTCGGAGAGCAGCGCCTTGTGAATTGCTCCGCCGATGATGCCGCCAACAATGGGGGCCAGCCAGAACAGCCAGAGTTGCTGGATGGCCCAGCCGCCGGCGAAAAGCGCCACGCCGGTCGAGCGGGCCGGATTGACTGAGGTATTGTCGACCGGGATGGAGATCAAGTGGATGAGGGTGAGCGCCAGACCGATGGCGATGGGCGCAAAACCCGCAGGTACGCCCTTGCCCGTCGCCCCCAAAATAATAATCAGGAAGAAGGCGGTAAGCACCACTTCCGTCAGCAAAGCGGCAAACATCGAGTACTGGCCGGGCGAATGCTCGCCATAGCCGTTGGAAGCAAAGCCACCAGCGGTGGAAAAATCCGCCTTGCCGGAGGCAATCAAGTATAGCACGAAGGCACCGGCAACTGCGCCGGCCACCTGGGCGATGATGTAGGATGGCACCGAGCCCCAGGAAAAGCGCCCGGCACTGGCCAGACCGATGGAGACGGCGGGATTGAAGTGTCCACCGGAAATGCCGCCCACCGCATAGGCCATGGTCAAGACAGTGAGGCCGAAGGCCAGCGATACGCCGGTGAAGCCGATGCCTACGGCGGGAAAGGCCGCCGCCAGGACGGCGCTGCCGCAGCCGCCGAAGACGAGCCAGAAAGTGCCGAAGAATTCCGCAGCTAATTTTTTCATAAGTCCCCCTTGGTCCGTCCGAATCGCGGACGGGTATAGTCAAACTATGGCTTGACGAAATTCCAGACAAGCATGGGAATCCGATCGGCGTGGCCCCCCCCTTTTTAGTTTCGTAATGTTAATCCGCGAGTTGATTGACTTTGCGGCGGAAAGCCCCTATCTGCGGGGCCAGTCAGCGCGCCCCCGGATGTGGCGATACGGCCCCGGGCGCCACTTCATTAAACCCAATCGCCAGAACGGTTTCTCAACCCTACATGTCATTCTCCGAGCTCGGTCTGAGCCCTAAAGTCCTCGAAGCGGTCACGGCCGCGGGATACACCACGCCCACCGCCATCCAGGCCCAGGCCATTCCCCACGCCCTGCAGCGCAAAGACGTCCTGGGCCTCGCCCAGACGGGCTCCGGCAAGACGGCGGCGTTCGTGCTGCCGATGCTCACCATGCTGGAAAAGGGCCGGGCCAGGGCGCGCATGCCGCGCACCCTCATTCTCGAGCCCACGCGCGAACTTGCCGCCCAGGTTGCAGGAAGCCTTCGAGACCCTGGGCAAGCTTCACAATCTGAGCGTCGCCCTGCTCATCGGCGGCGTCGCCTTCGAGCCGCAGGCGCTGAAGATCGACCGCGGCGCCGATGTGGTGATCGCCACGCCGGGGCGGCTCCTCGATCATTTCGAGCGCGGGCGGCTCCTCCTCACCGGGATCGAGATGCTGGTGATCGACGAGGCCGACCGCATGCTCGACATGGGCTTCATTCCGGATATCGAGCGGATCTGCAAGCTCTTACCGTTCACCCGGCAGACGCTGTTCTTCTCGGCCACCATGCCGGGAGAGATCCAGCGCCTCACCACGGCGTTCCTGCACAATCCGGTGCGGATCGAATCGGAGCGCACCTCGTCGACGGTGGACACCATCGTCCAGCATGCTGGTCAAGGTTCCGCACGACGCGCCCATGAAGCGCGATGCGCTCAGGCAATTGCTTCGTACACAGACCAATATCAAGAACGGCATCGTGTTCGCCAACCGCAAGACCACGGTGGCGCTCCTTGAAAAATCGCTCAAGACCCATGGCTTCAGCGCCGGCGCGCTGCATGGCGACATGGACCAGTCGGCACGGCTCAAGACGCTCGCCGCCTTCCGCAACAACGAGATCACCTATCTCATCGCCTCGGATGTGGCGGCGCGCGGCCTCGATATTCCGGAGGTCAGCCACGTTTTCAACTACGACGTGCCGATCCATGCGGAGGATTATGTCCACCGCGTCGGCCGCACGGCGCGGGCGGGGCGCGAGGGCCATGCCTTCACCATGGCGACGCGCGAGGAAGCCAAATATGTGAAGGCGATCGAGGGCCTGATCAAAAAGGAGATTCCCTATTTCGAACTCGGCATCGCCATCGACGAGACGGCGGCGCCGGCGCGCGGAAAGCGCGAGCGGGGGCCCCGCCGCGAGGCCAAGGCGCGGCCGGAGAAGCCGAAGCACAAGGCGGACGCCAAGCCTGAGTCCCCCGCCATGGCGCCAGTTGCCGCCAGACCCGAGCGCGCACCCAGGCCACAGCGCGAACACCGCCATCCGCAAAGAGACGTCAGCGACGCCCCCGACAGCGGCGGCTTCCATTCCGGCAACATGCCGGCGTTTTTGGCGCGGAGAGTGAAGGTGGGGTGAGGCGCCGCGGTTTCGTCACCTTCGTGACTATCCAAGCAGAATGTATGACTGAGACGGCTCCGGCAAGGCCATGAGTCAATCTGCCGGCGCGGGCTGACGAGACGATAGCCCTCTTCTAGTTTTCAGACCAACTCCACTTTCAACTTCCGCCCCACTGCCTGCGCCGCGCGGCGGAGGGTGGCGAGTGTAACCGAGGGATATGCGGGATCGAGCAGGCGGTCGAGCTGGCGGCGGCTGGTCTGCATGCGGCTAGCGAGCGCGGTCTTGGTCACGCCTTGCTGTTCCATTGCGGCTCTGATCTGGCTGGCGATGAGTTCCTTGATGGCGAGTTCCTCGGCATCGGCCAGCAGGCCTTGTTCGTTGAGGAAGTCGCCGAAGGTTTCGCCGCGTGCCACGCGGCCCTTGGCGGGTTTGCCTTTCATATGATCCTGCAGCTTCTTGGTCCGGTCAAGCATCACGTGAATCCGCCCTCGTTTCCGTCATCCCAGCGGAAGAGGTTGTGAAGAAATTGGGACCTTCGCCGATTGGTTCGAAATGGAGCGGGATGCCAGCTTTCGCTGGCAAGACGGACTGCGGGAATATCGTTGATTTGTCTACTTTTTTCCGTCACCCCAGCGAAAGCTGGGGCCCCGCTTTTCCTGCAAGTTCCTGGCGGGAGGCAAAAAGCGGGTCGAACTCTAACGGCTGTTGGTGACAGTCATCGGCGAAAAAGAATTCGGTGGTCCCGAAAGAATCTAGGCGCAACGGTGCAGTCCGAGGCACGGCGGTGGATAGCGCCGTGCCTGCAGCGACCTTGGCCACGGTGCCGCGGCCGCACCGGCCGGCCAGTTGGCGGGGAACGGCAGGGCGTCGATCTGGGGCCTGGTACCGAAGTTCAGGTCGGGCTGACCCCGGCCTTGCAGTCGCGACCGGGGAAGCAGCGTATCTGCTTGAAAATTAGCGCAAGGTGCAGCCGAGGACGACGGTGGTGCCTTTCAGAACTTTGACCACGGTGCCGCGGCCGACGTTGGCTGGCCAGATGGCGGGGAATGGCAGGGAATCGATCTGGGGCTGGTGTCGAAGTTCAAGTCGGCGACGACATCGCCGCCGAGAATAGTTTCGAGAACGGCTGAGCCTACGAGCACGCCCTTGACCTGCACGTTGATCCGGTTGCCGGCGGTGAATCCGAGGCCGGGAGCTGCTTCGAATTCGGTGGTGAATTTGCGCCTGGCGGTCGCCGTGGTGCCGCGGCGTTCATAACGGGCGGCCATCGAAATGTCGGTGGCGCCATTGGCGCGGCATTCGTAACGGATGCGGTCCGAGGCATGGGATGCTCCGGCGAACGCGAGCCCTGCGGCCAGCATGGCGGCGGTGGCGATGGCGGCTAAATGGGATTTGGTCATTTTCGGTTCTCCTGCATGGCGGCCTCGTTATGATTCCGCTGATGGAGGCATGAATAACAAAGGCCGGGTGACAGATGGCCGACGCGCCATGTCAGCCAATTGTCAGAAAAAAAGTTACATATGCGGTGGAATAAACCGGAATTGGCGGCGTAGGAGCTTACCGCTTGTTTTTTGGCTTTGCCGCTTTCAGCGCAACAGCAAATGCACGGCCGGCCCAGGATGCCATCTCCTCGGCGTCATCGAGGCAGCGTTCGGGTGCACGCCAATAGGAGGTGAGCGTGTGCTCGCCCTTCTTGGTGGCGTAGCTGAAAGGCTTGAGGCCTTCGGCTTCGAAAGCGGCCCTGCCCTCTTCGCTAGCCTTGAAATAAAGAATGTCATCGTCGATCAGGGCGAACATCAGGCCGTCGCGAAACACGCCCATGCCGCCGAACATGCGGCGCAGCTGCACCGGCCCGAAGTCCGCCAATTGCTCCCCAATGAATTCGGCAAAGCCCTGGCTGACTGTCATGGCCTAGCCGGCGCTTGCCAGCCTGCGGTCCTCGCGGGCCTTGAGCAGGAGCCAGACGATGGCGACGCCCACCGCCTTGCTCAGGGTTTCGGTGGTGAAGGAAATGGGGGTGAGATAGCCGGAGAGATAGAGGAATGCCACGGTATCAAGCGGCACGGAAATGAGGCTGGAGATCAGGATGCGGCTTTGCAATGGCCTGCCGGTGAAGGAGAATACCGCCCAATCGGCCATTTCGGAGATGAAGAAGGCGGTCAGGCTGGCGAGCGCCAAGGCGGGGCTGGTCATGTACCAGGTGAGAATGCCGGCCATCAGAGTGGCCAGCAGTATCTTGTGGCCTACTTCGCGCTGGGCATAATCGCGCAGCACGAAGACCGCGCCCACCACAAGGGTTGCGAGATACAATTCACCGAAGGGTGTTGCCAGCGGCGGCACCACCACGAACAGCCAGTTCACCAGAACGATGGAAACGATGTAGGCGATGGTCCACATGGGCGTCAGCCGACGATCTCCGAAGCTCTGAAGCAGAGCTTGATTTCCTTCTTGGCATTCTCGGGGCTGTCGGAGCCATGCACCGAATTGGCTTCGATCGACTCGGCGAAGTCCTTGCGGATGGTGCCCGGCTCGGCATTGGCGGGGTTGGTGGCGCCCATGATCTCGCGATACTTGGCGACGGCGTTAGTCGCCTTCCAGCACCTGCATGACGATCGGCCCCGAGGTCATGAACTTCACCAGGTCCTTGTAGAAGGGGCGCTCCTTGTGGACGGCGTAGAACTTCTTGGCATCGGCCTGTTTCCACTTCACCCGCTTCTGGGCGATGATGCGGAGGCCCGCCGCCTCGATCTTGGCGTTGATGGCGCCGGTCAAGTTGCGCCTGGTGGCGTCCGGCTTGATGATCGAGAAGGTGCGTTCGGTGGCCATGCTATCCCCTATGTGTCGCTGAAAACGGTTGGGCCGCCATATACCGGCGGCCCATGGCAGTTGCAAGGGTTGGAAGGCTTACTGTTCCGCCTCACCGAGGAGTGAGGTGGCGCGGGCTATGGACACCCGGCGGTTTTCGGCTTCGGCTTCGGCGGTGGGGATTTTCAGGAAGCGCTCGCCATAACCCAGGGTTTTCAGGTTCTCCGGGGGAATGACGTAATAGGTGGTCAGCGCCTCCTTGATTGCCTGGGCGCGCTGGCGCGACAGGTTGAGATTGAAGGCATCGGAGCCCACGGCATCGGTGTGGCCTTCGATCATGAAGACCTCGCGCGGATGGGCGGTCAGTATCTTCTCCATGATCTCGGCGATGCGGTCGAGATTTTCCACTTCCTCTTCGCGGACGAAGGATTCGCCGAAGCCAAAGTGGACGGTGTCGATCTCGATGCGCGGCAGGGCGTCGCGGATCTCCGGCGAGGATTCGATCTCCTCGACGGTGTAGCGGCGCTCGATCTTGCGGCGGGGCGGAGCCACAAGAACTTGCTCGAGCTCGTCATCGCCGACCTCGGCCGCGAACACGTCGCGCGGCGGCGGCCGGTCGGGCTGGAAGTTGATGCCGATGTTGATGTTAATGTTGTCGTGCTTCAGCCTGTCGGCGCGCTGGCGGCGCTGGGCGAGCAGGCGCTCGCGCAACACAATGCGATCACGCTCCATAATCCGGCGCCAGCGCAGGCGTTCCTGCTCGGTGTAGCGGACATTGATGACGGCGTCGCGGAAGATGTCGATGCGAACCCGCAAGGCTGCGTCGTCGAGCAGGTTGGCATCGCGGTTATCGGCAAGGATGACGGTAATGTTGACGGTGGTATTATTGGGCTTGCCATTGTTGCCGCCGGCGCCGGACTGACCGTTTCCGGCGACGCGGGCGCGCAGTACGGCGCGCTCGGCCTGGAGTTTTGAGCGAAGTGCCCGCTCGGTATCGCGGGAGAGCCGGTTGCCGGCGAGGAGATCGCGCATGTCGCGGAGCCGCTGATTGAGTTCGCGGTTGGACAGGTCTTCAGCCCTGGTCGGGTCGTTTAACAGGGCGCGGGCTTTCGCCTCGGCATCGGGATTGCCCTGGTTGCCGTCAAGCTGCTGGACCTGACCATTGTCGGTGTTCCCACCATCGGACTGGACCTGTCCATCGCCGTTGCCAGTGCCGGCTTGCTGATTGTCATTATCCCCACTGCCGCCCTGTCCGCGCCGGGCCTGCTCCTCGCGGGTTGCCTTCATGATTTTTGCAACGCGGGCGCGGGCGTCTTGCGGTGGGTTGCCGCTTTTCATGTACTTGCGGCCGGTCTGCTGCCGTGACTTGAGTTCGGCGTCGGAGAGTTCCGAAAGCGGGCGCGGGTCCTTGATCATGGCGAGCACGTCCTCGGGAATTTGCGTGCCGATCGGAAAGGCATCCTGGGCCGGCTGGTCTTGTTCGCCGCTGGCGGTATCGGTGGATTCGCCGGTCTGCTGTTGCGTTCCGCCCTGGCTGCGCGCGGCGATCTCGAGCCTGGCTTGCCTGGCGATCTTCTGCACGGAGCGGCGTGTGTCGGCGCTTAGGTTTCCGGATTTCATCAGCGCGCGGGCCTTGCGGAAGCGCTGCTGCAGCTCGGTGTCGGACAGGGCGGATGCAGGCCTTGTATCCTGGAGAAAGGATGCCGCATCATCGGACGTCTGAGTGGCCGGCTTGGCGTCGGTTGTCGTCGTCTCAGCCTGTTGATCGGGCTCGGCTACGTCATTGCCGGTCTCACCGGCCGCAGTCGTTTCGGTGGACTCTTGAGTGCCGTTATCTGATTCGGTTTGCTGCTTGGCGCCGCCCTGACCGCGGGAATTCAGTTCGGTACGCGACTGCCTGGCCAAAACCCGTAGGGATTTCTGGACATCCTGTGACAGGTTACCTGCTTTGATAAAGCCGCGAGCCTTGCGCAGACGCTCTTTCAGTTCGGCTTCGGACAAATCGGCTGCGGGGCGCTTGTCCTGCAGCAGGGTCTGCACGTCAGCAGGCACTTCGGTGGAGGCTTCCGCGAGTTGGACCGGTGCGGCGGCCGCGCTTGTTTCCTGCGCCAGCGCCGGCAGGGCAAAGAGCGAGAGGGCGAGAAGGCTGGCGGCGAGGCTGGTAATCTTCATTTTTGTCTCCAGTGTCCCGGCGCCAACGCGGCCGCCGGGGTGCTTCGTTCGGGCGGCTATATGGTGGATGTCGATGGCGGAAATAAGGGGCAATAGTGTTGGGCCCGCCATGACTCTGAATGGAAGCTGACAATCAAAGCAAGGAGTTAGACGCCGCCTTTTCACAAACGTGATTTGCCTGGCGGCTCGTCCCGATCTAAGGATAGAAACCCAACAGATGAGGTAGGCATGACCATTAAATTGTCGCGGCGCGAATTTCTGTATGCGACGGCGGCCGCTGTAACCGCCATCGCCACACCGGCGCAGGCCGCCTCGCCAACTTTCTATCGCAACCCGGGCTGCGGCTGTTGTCACCTATGGAGCGAGAGAATGGCAAGCGCCGGGATGCCTGTCACGCTTGTCGACAGCGACGATCTCACTGGCGAGCTGGAGCGGCACGGTGTTCCTGCCGAACTGCAGTCCTGTCATGTCGGGCGGATCGACCGTTATGTGATCTCCGGCCATGTGCCGCCTGAAGATATCAAGCGGCTTCTTGCGGAGAAGCCGGAAGCATTGGGGCTTGCGGTGCCCGGCATGCCGATGGGATCACCGGGAATGGATGAAGGCGGCGCTAGCGAGCCCTATGCCGTGCTGTTGTTCCAGGCCGATGGTTCAACAGTGGAATTCGCCACGCACGGCTAAAGCCTTCCTGCTTCGATGATGCGTTTGAGGAAGACGCGGGTGCGGTCTTCTTTCGGGTTTCCAAAGATTTGCGCTGGCGGGCCTTCCTCGTGGACGACGCCTTCGTAGAGGAAGCAGACTTTCGAAGCGACTTCCCTGGCAAAACCCATTTCGTGGGTGGCGAGCAGCATGGTCATGCCCTGCTTGGCAAGATCGCGCACGATGTTGAGGACCTCCGAGACAAGTTCGGGATCGAGCGCCGAGGTGATCTCGTCGAGGAGCATCACCTTGGGTTCCATGGCGAGAGCGCGCACGATGGCCACGCGCTGCTGCTGGCCGCCGGAGAGACGGTCGGGATATTCGCGGGCCTTGGCTTCGAGGCCGATGCGCTTCAGCAGCGCCATGGCATTTGTCCTCGGCCTCGGCCTGGTCGATCTTGAGAACGCGGATTGGCGCCAGCGTCACATTCTCGATGACGCTCATGTGGGGGAACAGATTGAAGCTCTGGAAAACGATGCCGACATTCTGGCGGAGCTTGTTGACATCGATGCCGGGGCCGGAGACGCGGTCGTCCTCAGGCGGATTTCGCCGCCCTGAATTTTCTCAAGGCCGTTGATGCAGCGAAGCAGGGTGGACTTGCCGCAGCCCGATGGGCCGATGAGGCAGACGACCTGGTGTTCGTCGACGCTCATGTTGACGCCGCGCAGCACCTTGATGGGGCCGAATTCCTTGTCGACGTCCCTGATTTCGAGAAACGCCATCGTCAGCCCCCTGCCCGCATGCGGGCATTGTCGCGCTCGATCAGCTTGTCGACGAAACGGGCCTGGGGAATGGTGATCAGTACAAAGAGGATCGCGACAATCGTCACCGCCGAGAGATTGAAGGCATTGGAGGCGATGATGCGCGACTGGTTGAAGGCATCGATGACGCCCACCACCTGCACGAGCGCGGTATCCTTCTGCAGGCCGATGAAGTCGTTGAGCAAGGGCGCCATGATGCGGCGCACGGCTTGCGGCACAATCACATAGCGCATGGTCTGCATGTAGGAGAGGCCGAGCGAGCGGGCGGCCGAAACCTGGCTCCAGTGAATGCTCTCGATGCCGGCGCGGTAGACCTCGGCGACATAGGCGCCATAGGTGAGGGTGAGCGCCAGCACGCACCACCAGCTCACCGGTATGCGCGTCGCCGTCCGGATTTCGCCAACCGACATGGACGAGAGATCGACGAACAGGCCGACGATGTGCGGCACGATCAGGTCGGGCAGGCCCGATGTCGGAATGCCGAAGCCGATGAGATAGAGCGTCACGATGGCGGGAAGGCCGCGGAAGATGTCGCAGTAGAGGATGGCAAGGGCGCGGATCGGCTGGCCGGCGGGGCCCGGCATCAGGCGGGCCAGCGCCACGATGAGCCCCCAGACCAGGACCAGAATTTCGGCGACGATGAAGATGACGATGTTGTTGATGAGGAACTGCTTGGTGACCAGCCACCACTTTTCCTGCATCAGCGGCAGCAGGAAGAAGGTCGGCCGACGGCCACATCGTTCATCAGCACGAAGCTGATGAAGGCCAAGGATGATCAGGGCGAAGGCGCCCCAGCCGAAGGTGATCCAGCCATACTCGCGCGCTGCCGCGGTGTCGATGCGCGCTTCGACAATGTCATTGCGGGCCAGCGCCGCCCTGGCGCGGTTGGAAAATTTCAGGGCGCGGAGCGATGGCCAGAACAGGACAGCGGTTGCCGCGATCATCAGCCAGAAGACGATCTGCCAGATGCCCGAGTAAGCGCCAAGTTGCTCAAGTGCCGTTCGCATCAAACCGGTGGCGCCGAAGGCAGCCAGCACACACAGGCCAGAATAGCAGGATCGCCGCAATCGCCAGTCCGTCGGCGCGGCGGGGCAAGCTCGGTTGCGGCGGTTTGGCCATGGGGCGGGAACCCCCTTCCGGCATTTAACCGGAAGGAGGAGCAGCCACTAGGGATTGAAGTAGGGAACCGTGGCGGGATCCTTGCCCCAGGCCGCGGCCAGGTACTTGGCGCCGAGCTTGGCCATGGTGCCGTCGTCGATCATCGCCTGGTAGATCTTGTCGAGGGTGGCGTTGTTGGCATTGCCCTTCGGATAAATGGCGCCGTAGGATTCGCCGGTCTTGTATTGGCCGACAATGGCGACCTTGCCGGGATTGGCAACTTCCTCGGCCAGGACGATCGAGGTATCGGTCATTGCGGCATCGATCTGGCCGGCGCGCAGGGCGGTGAACATATCGCCCTGCTCGGTCATAGACCTGAACATCGGTCAGGCCCAGCTTCTCCTGGGCGAAGGCAGCACCCGTCGTCGCCTGCTGGACGCCGACCTTGGCGCTCTTGATCGACTTTTCATCGACCGGCGCGTCGGTGCGGGCGAGCACGCCGATGTCGGAACTGAAATACGGCACCGAGAAATCATGGACCTTCTTGCGTTCCTCGGTGATGGAGATTTCCGACATGGCGAGATCAAAGCCGGAGGTCTGGCCGGCGATCATGGCGTCCCAGCCGACATTCACCACTTCAAGCTTGTCGTAGCCGGCGCGCCAGGCGATTTCGGCGGCCATGCAATATTCCATGCCGTCCTTGATCGCTTCCGGCGTATCGCCATTCCACCAGATCGGCGCGGGAAGCGATACTTCGCACCGTCAGCTGTCCGGCCTTGGCCGGGCTGGCAATGGGGATCGAGCCCTTCTGGCCCATGACTTCGCAGTTGCCGATCATGTCGGCGGCCGAAGCCGGTCCGGTCAAAGGCCAGAATCGCGGCGGCAGCAAGAAATGCGCGTTTCGTTATCATCATAAAGTTCTCCCTTGGTCTATTGTTCTGAACGGTGAATACAGCCGAATTTCGCCCGAACGGCAAGAGCCACGCCCCCGGCTTGCCAAGATTGGCTGGACCCCGCAAAAAGAGCGCCGATGATAAATTATGAAATAGCGGCCTTCTACAAATTCGTGGCAATTCACGATTTTGCCAGCCTGAGAAAACCCATTGCCGATTTGTGCGGCTGCCACGGCGTATGTGGAACTATCCTGCTCGCCGCGGAGGGCATCAATGGCACGATAGCTGGTAGTCCCGCCGGCATCACCGCCGTGATGGGCGGACTACGGGCGATACCCGCCTTCCGCGATCTGCTACACAAGACCTCATTCGCAAGCGGGAAACCATTCCAGCGGATGAAAGTCCGGCTCAAGACGGAAATTGTAAAGCTGGGAGTTCCGGGGGTTGATCCCAATGAAGCGGCCGGCACCTATGTCGAGCCCGAGCATTGGAATGCGTTGATTGCCGATCCGGAGGTGTTGGTGATCGATACGCGTAACGCCTTCGAAGTTGCGGCGGGAACTTTCAAGGGCGCTATCGATCCGGGCACCGCGTCATTTGGGGAGTTTCCGGAGTTTGCCCGCAAGGCGCTTGGTGATGCGAAGCACCGGAAGATCGCCATGTTCTGCACCGGCGGCATCCGCTGCGAGAAGGCCACGAGCTTTCTGCTGCGGGAAGGCTTCGAGCAGGTGTTTCACCTCAAGGGCGGCATCCTGAATTATCTCGAGACGGTTGCGCCCGATGCCAGCTTGTGGAGCGGCAAGTGCTTCGTGTTCGATGAACGCGGTGGGGTTGGCCACGGTCTGGAGCCGTGGCCACAGGACTGATCAGTTGGCCTCGGGCTCCGGTGGGGGGATTTTGCCTGCGAGCAAGGCATCGAGGGCCGCCTGGGTTTCGAGGGTGACCGGGTGCTTGTTGGCCGCCGCTTCAAGGAGAGCGCTGGATTGTGTCTGGGCATCGGTCAACGCGGTCTGCGCGTCGGTCAGAGCCTGCTGGGCATCAGCGAGCGCTTTCTCCAGATCGGCGTTGGTTGGATCGAGATCAAGGGCGTCCTGGGCCGCCTGCACGTCGGCCTCGGCTTGGGTCACCTTGTCCTGCGCGGCGGTGGCCGCCGCGCTGGCGGCGGCGTAGGCGGCGATCCTGCCGACCCTGGAATTGGGAGATGCATTGGCAAACGCGCTGGCCGATGCATGGGCCGCATTGAGGGCGCCAAGCTGGCTCGCCATGTTGGGCTGCTTTTCCTTGACCGCCTTCTTCAAGAGTGCGGCTTTGGCCTTTGACTTCGTGGTCTTGGCTGGCGATGACTTTGCACTGTTGCTCTTGTTTGAGTGGGACGACGCACTGTTGCCGTGGTTACCGCTATTGCCGCCACCGTGGCCACCGCCATTACCGCCTTTGGCCGCCAGACGCTGCGTCAATCGACAGCAGGCCAGCCTGCGGCCAGTGCGGCGGCCAGCAGAAGGCGTGGAAGGCTTTTCGAAGTTGCGGATTTCATCACGTGTTCCCCTTGTTGATACGGCAGTTAGCCGCCCAGATTCGGGCTATTCCGTGAAGAATCCCTTATGCGGTTCGGTTGCATTTTAGGCAATCAGCCGGTCCAGCCAAGCCCGGCGGCCACGCAGTTCATGGTCATCAGCAAGGGCATCATCAGCTTTTCCTCGTCTTGGCCGCCGCGGGTCTGGCGCAGAAGGTCGATTTGCCAGCGATTGGCCTGGTCGACCATCGGGCGCACGCGCTCGAACCTGCGGCGCAGGCCCTCGAAGCGCTCGCACAGGCTTTTTTCTCCAGTGAGTTCGAGAATGGCGCGCGAAGTGCGGCGGTGCTCATGGCGGATCAAGGCGAAGAGGCGTTCGCCGTCATTGCGGTCGGGCACGAGGCCCGCATATTGCTCGGCCACATCCATGTCGGCGAGATAGAGCGATTTCTCGACCTCATCGACAGCGAGCCGGAAACCGCGCGAGCGGTTGTACATATCGCGGAGGAGCTTAAGGCCCTCGCCGCCGCGCGGCACGAGGAAATCATCGAAGGCATAGCCCAGGCCATACCAGCCGGTGAGCAGGTGGCGGTTTTGACTCCAGGCAAAGACCCAGGGAATGGCGCGCAGGTCGCCGATGCCCTTGGCGCCGAAACGCCGGGCGGGCCTTGATCCCAGTTTCAGATTGGCCAGTTCCTCCACCGGCGAGGCCGACTGGAAATAGGACATCAGCGCCGGATCCTCGGCCAGGTTGCGATAATGCTTGAATGAGCTGCCGGCGATCGCCTCGACGGCGTGCTGGTGATCGGCAACGATCTTGAGTTCCGGTTCGTCGAGCGACTTCAGGGTATGAATGAAGACGCTGGAGGCGAGGACTTCGAGATTGTAGAGGGCGGTGCCGCGGTTGGCGAATTTCGACGAGACGACTTCGCCCTGCTCGGTGACGCGCAGGCGGCCGCCGATCGAACCGGCGGGCTGGGCGGCAATGGCACGGCCGGTGGGGGCGCCGCCACGGCTCACCGAACCGCCGCGGCCATGGAAGAAGCTCACATCGATGCCGGCATCGCGGCCGATGCGGATCAGGCGGCGCTGGGCTTCGAAGAGTTCGAAGCTGGCGCAGAAGAAGCCGCCGTCCTTGTTGGAATCGGAATAGCCGAGCATCAGCTCCTGCCTGCCGCCATTGGCCTTGACGGAACCGCGCACCACCGGGGTTGCCAGCAGGCCGGCTAGAATTTCAGGGGCGCGGCGGAGATCGTCGATGGTTTCGAACAGCGGCACGATGGCAATGCGGCAGACCTCGCGGCTGGTTTCGTCGCTGAAGAGGCCGCAATATTTGGCCAGCAGATAGAGGCCCAGCACATCGCCGGCATTCTGGGTCATCGACAGAATGAAACAGCCGATGGCCTTGGGATCGACGCCATCGAGGGTTTCGCGGATGAGGGCGAGGAGATCGAGAACTTCGCGAGTTTCCTCCGAGACGCCACGGAACTGCGGCAGGAAACCCAGTGGCTTGGCAAGTTCGGCATTGATCCATTGGGCCCATTCGGCCGTGCCAGGGGCCGGCGGCGTTTCGGCGGCGGCCGGGTTCATCTTGTGCCAGATTTCCGTCAGTACACGGTTCAGCACCGTGGTGTTCTGGCGGATGTCGAGACTTACGGTGCGCAGGCCGAAAATTTCCACCTCCCAGCGCAGCGGACGGACCAGCGAGGCGGCGATCGACACCGCCTGCATGTGGGCCAATGCCTGTTCGGCGGCAAGTAACTCGCCAGCGAGTTCATCGGCATTGCGGAACGGCGTGGCGGTTGAAGGCTTGCCAATTGTTGCCGCGAGCCGCAGCCGCAGGCAGGAGATGAATTGGCGGAACGGCTCCTGGGGATTTCTCACCATTACGGCTTCGGCCTGGCCGCATGCCGCGAGCTGAGAGGCGAGGCGAGTCTGAAAGGCGGCGGGGACGGTGATTTCGTTGACGCTTACGGAGAGCAGCTGGGCGAGCTCGGCCAAGCGGTGATCGAGGCGCTCGGCGATGGCGCGGCGGTTTTCGAGCAGTGCTTCACGCGTCACAGCGACGGTCACAAAGGGATTGCCATCGCGGTCGCCGCCGATCCATGAGGAAAAGGTCAATGGCGGGCGCACGCGGGCGGCGAGTTCGGGATAGTGGCGTTGCAGCGAAACCTCGATGAGATCGCAGAGCGTGGCGGTGCGGTCGAAGAGCGCTTCGCGGAAAAAATGCAGGCCCCAGTGGATTTCCTGCTGCACGGTGGGTTTTTCGAGGCGGATTTCGCCGGTCATCCACAGGAGATCGATTTCATTGCGGAGCGCCAGGATCAGGCCCTGGCGCTCGCGCGGCGTCCAACGCGGACTCTCAAACTCATAGAGCTTGAGATAGATGCGGCGATGGATTTCCAGCACGGTGACGCGCTTGGCCTCGGTGGGGTGGGCGGTGATGGTGGGTTGCACTTCGATGGTGTCGAGGGTCTTCTGGATGGCCTCCGGAGATACGTTGGCAGCAGCCAGCACCGAAAACGCATTGGAGAACGAACCCACCACATGATCGGGTCCGCCCTGGGACTCGAGCCGGCGCCTGGACCGCATGGCGGCGTTTTCCTCGGCGATGTTAAGGAGCTGCAGCCAGATGCCGATCACCTGAAGGGCGTGTTCGACCAATTCAGCCGGAATTGCATCGGCTTGGCCCGGCTGATCGATAACGGCAAGCACGCGGGGTTCGCGGACGCGGATTACCTGGCGCAGCAAATCGCGCAGCAGCATGGTGATCTCGTCAATGTAAGTCCCTTCGGCAAGTGGCATGGCCGCCGGCTTTGGCATGGTTCGCCCCTCTTTGTTATGCGCTCCCCGGCGCAGGCCAATTTGTGCAGCGCAGCAATCGGTGTGTCAACAGCCTCTCGAAAGCATTTGCATTGGCGGCAAAGCGCGCTACTAGGCCTGCCCATGTTGCAAATTCGCGGAATTACATATCGCATCGGCGGCCGGCTGCTTTTGAGCGGGGCCTCCGCCGCTTTGCCCGATGGCCACAAGATCGGCCTCGTGGGGCGGAACGGCACGGGCAAGACGACGCTGATCAAGCTGATCCTTGGGGAACTCACTCCGGAATCGGGGAGTATCGGCGTTCCGCGCAATGCGCGAATTGGGACGGTGGCCCAGGAAGCGCCGGGAGGGCCGGAGAGCCTGCTGGAAACCGTGATGGAGGGTGACAAGGAGCGGGCGAGCCTGCTGCGAGAGGCGGAAACCGCGACCGACCCGCACCGCATCGCCGATATCCAAACGCGGCTTGCCGATATCGATTCGCATAGCGCACCGGCCAGGGCGGCGCGCATTCTGGCGGGCCTCGGCTTCGGTGAAGAAACCCAGAATGGCCCTTGCTCCGCCTTGTCGGGTGGGTGGCGAATGCGGGTGGCGCTGGCGGCCGCACTGTTCGGCGCTCCCGATGTGCTGCTGCTTGACGAGCCCACCAACTATCTCGATCTCGAAGGCACGATCTGGCTCAAGAGCTATATCCGCGATTATCCGCATACCATCCTGATGGTGAGCCATGACCGCGATCTGCTCAATGATGCAGTCGATGGCATTCTGCATCTCGATAAGGGCAAGCTCACGCTCTATGCCGGCAACTATGATAATTTCGAACGCCAACGGCGGGAGAAGCAGGCGCTCACCGTCAAGCTCAAGAACAAGCAGGACGAGCAGCGCGCCCATATGCAAGCCTTCGTGGATCGCTTCCGCTACAAGGCATCGAAAGCCAGGCAGGCCCAGAGCCGGCTGAAGGCGCTTGCCAAGCTGCAGCCGATCGCCGACATGGTCGAAAACAGGGTGGCGCCATTCCTGTTTCCCAATCCGGAAAAGCCGCTGGCGCCACCGGCGGTGCTCTTCGAGAAAGCGGCGGTGGGATATTCGCCAGACAAGGCTGTGCTGAAGAACATCACGCTGCGGCTCGACCCCGATGACCGCATCGCGCTTCTGGGCTCCAACGGCAATGGCAAGTCGACATTCGCGAAGCTGCTATGCGGCAAGTTGAAAGTTTCCGCCGGCGAGATGCAGCATCCGCCGCGGCTGACGGTGGGCTATTTCGCCCAGCATCAGCTCGATGAAGTGGACGAGGGCCGCACGCCTTATGAGTATTTCTCCGAATTGATGCCCGAGGCCACACAATCGCAGCGGCGGGCGAGGCTTGGCGCCTATGGATTTGGCGCGGCACTGGCGAATTCGAAATGCGCGACGCTGTCGGGCGGCGAGAAGGCCCGCCTGCTGTTTGCCCTGGCGACGTTCCACGGGCCGCACATTCTCATTCTCGACGAGCCCACCAACCATCTCGATGTCGACAGCCGCGAGGCGCTGATCCTTGCGATCAACGACTATGAAGGCGCGGTTATCCTGATTAGCCATGAACGCCACATCATTGAAACCTGCGTGGACCGGCTGTGGCTGGTGCGCGATGGAACGGTGAAGCCCTTTGACGGCGACATGGACGACTATACCGATCTGGTGCTGGGAAGGGCGGCACGGGCAAAGGAGGTTCAACCGCCGCCGAAGCCAAAACCGGCTCCGCCGGCGCTTAAGAAGAAGATTCAGGAAATCACCCTAAGCATCTCCAAGATAAGGGAAAAGATCGACGTTCTTGACCGGGCCCTGGCCGATCAGAGCCTCTATGCGCAGGAACCCAGGAAGGCGGCGGACTTCGCCCGCCTGCGGGCCAAGCTGGCGGGCGATCTCGACAGCCAGGAAACGCTGTGGCTGCAGGCCCATGATTCCTAAAGAGAGCCACGCAGCGCAAAACCGTCTCAAGGCATTCATCCATCACGAGACAACAGCCGGATTGATCCTGGTGTTGGCGGCGTTGGCGGCAATTGCGGCCTACAATATCGCACCGCTGAAGCCGGTCTATGACGGGCTGCTGCAGGCGCCGGTAAGCGTTGCCATCGGGACGTTCGGCATCGCCAAGCCGCTGCTGTTGTGGATCAACGACGGGTTGATGGCGATATTCTTTTTCCTGGTGGGACTTGAGATCAAGCGCGAAGTGCTGGAAGGAAATCTCTCTTCGCGCGAGCAGATCGTCTTGCCGGCTGCGGCGGCCATCGGCGGCATGGCGGTGCCGGCGCTGATTTACAGCTACATCAACTTGGACCAGGGTGAGGCTTTGCGCGGCTGGGCCATTCCGGCGGCAACCGATATTGCCTTTGCCCTTGGGGCTCTCTCGCTGGCCGGCGCCCGCGTGCCGATTGCGCTCAAAGTCTTTCTGCTGACGCTTGCCACGCTCGACGATCTTGGCGCCATCGTCATCATCGCGGCTGTTCTACACCTCCGATCTTTCAGTGTTGTCGCTGGCGTTGGCCGGAACCGCGCTGCTCATCCTATTCGTGTTCAACCGGTTGAAAGTGGACCGCACGGCGCTTTATCTGGCGGTGGGCGTTGCAATGTGGGTTTTCGTGCTGAAGTCAGGTATTCACGCGACGCTGGCCGGGGTGGCGCTGGCGATGATGATTCCGCTCAATCGCCGAGATAGTACGGCGTTCATTCATGAGCTGGAGGAAGGTCTTCACCCTTACGTGACATTCTTCATTCTGCCGCTCTTCGCCTTTGCCAATGCGGGGATTCCGCTCGATGGCTTCAGCCTGGCAAAGCTTTCCGAGACGGTTCCGCTCGGCATCAGCGCCGGTCTGGTAATCGGCAAGCCGGTGGGAATACTTGTGGCGGTTGCGGTGGCGACGGGTCTGGGATTGGCGCGGCTGCCGGAGGGCTGCAACTGGCGGCACATGGTGGGAGTGGGATGTCTCGCCGGAATTGGGTTCACCATGAGCCTGTTCATCGGCTCGCTTGCCTTCGAAGCGCCGGAGTTGCTGACGTCGGTTCGCGTGGGAGTGATCGCAGGCTCGGTGCTTTCGGCACTGCTGGGCGCGGGTATTCTGATGACGGCGGAGGGGAACCAGAGGGCCAAGCCCTAAGCCCGGTTCTGCCAGCGGCCCTGTTCGTCTTGCTGCCAATAACTGATCTGAAGACCCAGGGACTTGAAACGTTTCCAATCCTCGCGGGCGCGGCTGACGGCATCGGTGTCGTTGCCGTCGAATATGATGACGGCGAGGTCCAGGCCATCGAGATTTCCGGCGCCCGCCCCGTCGACAAAGAAGCGCACGGTGGCGCCATTGGGGTTGTCACCGGCCGCGGTGAGCCAGATTGGCTGCTGGGCGGCAAAGCCATCGGCCTTGGTGCCGTGGGGGATGAAACTATCATCGGTGGCGGACCACAGCAGGTTAGCCAGGGCCTCGGCGCGCTCATCGGTCGCCGCCTGGACGACGGCCCGCCACTGGCGCTCCAGCCCCTTTACCAGCATGGCTGGCAAAACGGCTTCCAGGGTCTGGCGTTCCAGGTGATAGAAGCGGATCTCGGTCACTAGGCCATTCAGCCCAAGGAGTGGCGGCAGGTCAAGCGGCGGTTGGGTTTGCCCGGCCAAGAAGGGCTTGCGCGGGCCAACACAGGAGGTAGAGTCGGCGGCAAAACCAGGGAGCAGAACCGATGAAAATCGAGGTGCTGGCCACGGCCGCAACCATGATGTTACTGGCCACTCCGGCGGTTGCCGCAAGCCTGTGCAACTGCTGCGGGACTGCAACGGTGGAGGGCTGTTCGACGGCTTGCAGCCCGGTCAAGCCAGCCGAGGGGCAATGCATCGCAGCGGTCGATTATGCCGGGACAGCGGAGATCGGCAGTGGCAGCAATCCGCTCTACAGCATGTCGCTCCGCGATGTTTGGCTGGGCACGCCCAAGCGAATGGAACTGGAAAAGTTCCGGCGGTTTCTCGAGCAGGCGCGCGCCGGAGCCGAGCGCGACCGCAGAGTGTCGGTGCGCGATTTTCGCCGAAAGAGGATCGACCAGGCCACCGCAGCGGCGCGCGGCAAGCAGTATGACGATGCGATCGTTAACTACTATCTAGGCCTTCACTCCTACAGGTCCGCCATCAAGAACCTGTGACGGCTTGCCTTCGGCATTGCCCGTACTGCTGACTCACCTAAAGTCAACTTATATGGCACTTCTCCCATATTGCAGAATTGGCTGATCACGCTGACACTTAGCGTCAGTGGATTGATGCCGCGTGGGTTTTTTTGGAGCACATGCGTAGGTGAAATGGATACAAGCGGTGAAGGGGCCTGCCGCGTCAGTATCGTGAAAGGGGATAGACGTGACCGGCAGGGAACAGGAATTATTGGCACGGACGCAATCGTCCGGTGCGATCAGCGTATATTGCCTGGCCGCGCTGGTCGCTGAAGAAGCGCAGCGCACTGGTTGCGATCAGTTCGCAAGATCGCTGGAAAAGTTGCTTGAGGAATTTCTTACGAGTTTGCCGCGCGATCAGCGCCGGCAAGCACTCAAACTGTCATACGATCTCGCCGTTGCGAGCGGCGGTGGCACTGCCGAGCCCGCACCAAGGCGGCTCCGGTTGGTCTACTCGCGAGATTAGAAATCGTTTTTTTCGCCGCCCTCTTCGATGCGGCGGGCGACGAAGGCATCGATCTCTTCGGCCTTGGCCGGATCAAGATAGGGTTCGCGGTATTCGGCGAGGGCCTGTTTCCACAATGCATTGGCCTTCTTGTCGCGGCCTGGGGCGAACCGGCGGCTTCCCATTGACCGGAAATTGCGCCAGTCGGAAATCAGCGGCTGATAGAAGGCGGTGGCGTAGCGTTCGAGCGTGTGCTTGGCGCCGAAGAAATGGCCGCCGGGGCCCACTTCGAGCATGGCTTCGAAGGCCATGCTGTCGTCGTCGATGACCACGGGCTTGAGATATTCCTCGACCATCTGCAGCAAGTCGACATCGAGAGCGAATTTCTCGTAGGACGCGACGAGGCCGCCTTCCATCCAGCCGGCCGCATGCTGGATGAAATTGCCACCGCCCATGATGGCGCCCCACAGCGAGAACACCGTTTCGTAGGCAGCCTGGGCATCGACGCTGTTGGCGGCATTGGTGCTCGAGGTGCGGTAGGGAAGCTGGTAGCGCCTGGCGAGCTGGCCGCCGATGATGCAGGCCTTCATGTATTCCGGCGTGCCGAAGGCGGGCGCTCCCGACTTCATGTCGACGTTGGAGGTGAAGCCGCCATAGACGAAGGGGGCGCCGGGATTGGAGAGTTGCGACAGGGCCAGGCCCGCGAGGGCTTCGGCGTTCTGTTCGACCAGGGCGCCGGCCAAGGTGACCGGCGCCATGGCCCCAGCCAGCGTGAAGGGCGTCACCACGCAAATCTGGTTGAGCCTGGCCATCTCGATGATGCCCATGGCCATGGCATTGTCGAGCTTCAGCGGCGAGTTGGTGTTGATGACCGTGTAGGCGATGGGCTCCTTGAGCAATTGCTCGTGGGAAATGCCGCGCGCCATGCGGACGATTTCGAGGCTGTCGAACAGGCGGGCGCGGCCGGTGGAGTAGACGAAGGGCACCTTGTCGGAATAGCGCATCTTGTTGCGGGTGATGTGCAGATGGCGGAGCGAGGCCTGGAACATCGAGGGCATCGACGGAGGCGCCGCCCGCTGTGTGGATGCAATTGAAGAATTGGGAGAGCTTGACGAAATTGCCGCTGTCTTCAAGCGTGCCGGGCCTGCTGCCCCTGTCAAGTCGGAACAGTTGGGCGGGCCGCCGACCGGCGCGAAGACGATCGCAGTTGCCGCCGATATGGAGATTGTGGGCGGGATTGCGGGCGTAGAAGGTGAATTCGGCGGGCGGCGTTTTCAGCGCCTCGCTCGATGATCTCGCGGCCGATGCGGACGCGCTCGCCAGTGATCACTGGCTCCGGCGCGGGCGAAGATTTCGCGGGCCTCGGGATAGAGCATGTCCATGCCGATCTCTTCGAGGACACTGGAGCGACTGGAGATGGATCGTCTCGATCTGGTCATCGGAGAGGATGCGCGGTGGGTTCGATGGTGAGGCGCGGCTGGGACCAGGGCAATTGGGAGATTGGCTGAGTGCGGCGGCGCCGTCCGGCGGCCGCGGCGTTGGACTGTCATGCGGTGACCTCTGCAAATGCGACGGCGATATCGGCCGCCACACGGGCGTTGTTCTTGGCCAGCGCGATGTTGGCGGCAAGCGAACGGCCAGCGGTGACGGCGGCAATCTCGGCCAGCAGGAATGGCGTTACGTCCTTGCCTTTGATGCCTTGCCGCCCGGCTTGCTGCACCGCGCGCTCGATCACCGGGGCAATCTCGCGCGCCGGGATTTCGGCTTCGGCAGGAATGGGATTGGCAACGACAACGCCACCCTTCAGCCCCAACTCCCACTTGGCGCGCATCAGTGCCGCGACCTCGCCCGCCGCTATCGCAGCGCATGGGAACGGCGTGGCCGCTTTGGCGCGAATAGAAGGCGGGGAATTCATCGGTGCCATAGCCCACGACGGGAACGCCGAGGGTTTCAAGGGTTTCAAGGGTCAAGGCAAGATCGAGGATGGCTTTGGCGCCGGCCGTCACCACGGCCACATCGGAGTTCGGCAAACTCGGTCATGTCGGCGGAGATATCGAAGGTTTTTTCGGCTCCGCGGTGGACGCCGCCGATGCCGCCGGTGGCAAAGACATGAATGCCGGCCATTGCGGCAAGGCGCATGGTGGAGGCGACGGTCGTGGCGCCATCCAGCTTGCGGGCGATGACGAAGGGCAGATCGCGGGTCGAGACTTTGCGGATGTGGCGGCCCTCGCGGCCGAGATATTCGAGTTCATCGGGCGGCAAGTCCAATCTTCATTTCGCCGCCGATGATGGCGATGGTGGCGGGCACGGCTCCGGCGGCGCGCACAATCTCTTCGACTTCGCGGGCGGTGCGCGACATTCTGCGGATAGGGCATGCCATGGGCGATGATGGTCGATTCGAGTGCCACGACGGCGCGTCCGCCGCGGAGTGCGGCGTGGACTTCTTCAGTCAAGTTCAGCTCAACGGCCATACGCAGTCCCATTCAAAATCCAGCAATTTTCGTGAGCCTATCACGGCTGAGTCCGGCTGACACGGAATCGCGCGAAGACAGCTTGATGGATGCCGCGGCCTGACCGAGTGTCGCCGCCTTCCACAGGGGGAGATCTTCGAGAATCCCCACGACAAGCCCTGCAACCGCGGCATCGCCGGCGCCCGTCACATCGGCAACCTCCAACGCGCCTGTCGCGATGACGTTAAACTGCCCAGCGGGCGATGAAACAACAGCTCCCTTCGCGCCGCGATGGACGACGATATTCTCGAAACCCATCGCATGAAGTTTTCTGATTGCGTGAAGAGCTTGCTTTTCGCCGGTCAGTGCTTCCAGTTGTAGTTTGTTGGGTGTCACGGCAAAGACAGGTTTGTCCCTCTTGAGCTTCAATAGCTTCTTGGCTTTGGGAACCGAGACGGGTTCGATCAGCAGGCGCAGATTGCGGCCCGCCGCAAAGTTGCATAGCCATTGCAGGCAAGAGGCATCGATGTTGCAGTCGGCGACCAGCATGTCAGCTTCGGCCAGCCGATCAGCGGCGGCAGCGAGATGCGCCGATTTCAGCCACTCGATGTTATGCATGTCGTTGACGGCGCTCTGCAGTTCGCCCTTGCGATCGAGGATGACGAGGTAGGTGCCGGTCGCAGCGGGGCCTGTGAGCGTCAGCGAAAGATCGACGCCTGCGGCTTCCGTTGCTTCGCGCACCAACCGGCCGTTGGCGTCATCACCCAGCACGGTGAGCAGCGACACTTCAGCGCCGAGGCGCGCCAGGTTTTCGGCAATGTTGCGGCCAACGCCACCGACCGACACCGTGACCTCACCCGGGTTTGACGTCGCACCAACGAAGGCGCCGCTCACGCGGCCCTTGATATCGACGTTAGCTCCCCCAATGACGACGACCTTGCCCATCAGAAATCCGTGGGCGCCCCGCCCTCGCGGATGCGGCGCTCGACGAAGCTGTCGAGCTCTTCCCTGCGGGCTGGATCGAGGGTGGGCTCCTGGTACTCGGCAAGGGCTTGCTTGTAGACGGCGTTGGCGCGCTGCCAGGCCTCGGGCTTGCCGGCGGCGAGCCATTGCTGATTATTGCGCCAGTCGGAAACGATGGGGGCGTAGAAGGCATCGGTGTAGCGGGCGAGCGTGTGCTGGGCGCCGAAGAAATGCCCGCCGGGCCCTACTTCGCGGATGGCGGCGAGACCCAACGCATCCGTCGCTGGTTTCGAGGGGTTTCAAGAACTCCATCACCATCTGGATCAAGGTCGCAATCGAGCACGAATTTCTCGAAGCTGGCGACGAGACCACCTTCCAGCCAGCCGGCGCCGTGCATGATGAGATTGCCGCCGCCCATGGTAACGCCCCAGAGCGAGAACACGCTTTCATAGGCGGCCTGGGCATCGACGGTGTTGGCGGCACAGGTGTTGGAGGTGCGGTAGGGCAGATTGTAGCGCCTGGCCAGTTGGCCGCCGACGATGCAGGCTTTCATATATTCCGGCGTGCCGAAGGCGGGGGCGCCGGATTTCATGTCGACGTTGGAGGTGAAGCCGCCATAGATCACAGGAGAGCCCTTGCGCACCAGCTGGGTGAAAACGATGCCGGCGAGGGCTTCGGCGTTCTGTTCGACCAGGGCACCGGCCACGGTGACCGGCGCCATGGCGCCGGCAAGGGTGAAAGGTGTTACGCAGACGATCTGGTTGCGGGCCGACATTTCCATGATGCCGCGCAGCATGGGCAAATCCAGCTTCAGTGGCGAATTGGTGTTGACGATGGTGAAGAGCGACGGTTCCATCTCCAGTTGCTCCTGGGAGATGCCACGGCCGATGCGGGCAATTTCGATACCGTCGCGAATGCGTTCGGCGCCCAGGGAATAGGCGTGGAAGGGCTTGTCGGTGAGCACCACCATGTCGCGCAGCGCCTCGAGATGGCGGAGCGAGGCGTGTATGTCGGTGGGCTCGACGGGATAGCCCGAGAGGAAATTGATGCAGTTGAAATACTGGGCGAGCTTGAGGAACTTGCGGTAGTCGGCGTGATTGCCGCTGCGGCGGCCAGCATCCATGTCGGAGCAATTGGGCGGGCTGGCGACAGTACCGAAGGCCATGGTGGAGCCGCCGAGAGCGATGTTGTTCTCGGGATTGCGGGCATGGAAGGTGAACTGCGGCGGAGCAGATCGGATCAGCTCCTCGACCATGGCGGGCTCGAAGCGGACACGCTCGCCATCGATGCTGGCGCCCGCCTTTTTCAAGAGTTCGCGGGCTTCGGGCAATGCGAAGTCCATGCCGATTTCGGACAGCACCGTGAGGGAGGTTTGATGGATCGACTCGATTTCATCGGTCGAGACGATGCTCATCGGCGGAAACAGCCGCGAAACCTTGCGGCGGGCGAGTTGGGGAATGGAACCTTTCGCACCGGGCAAGGCGCGGCGGGCGCCGTCGCGGCGGCCACGCCGCGATGTTTCCGGGCTTGATGTTACGGTTTCCAAGTCAGCCACAGTCATTTTCCCTTGTCGCGATAGGCATCGAGTGACGGATCAGCGGCGATCTGTTTGACCAGCCAATCCTCGAAGCGTTTGATCTTGGTCTTCATGCGGTGTTCGGCGTTGCAGGCGAAGAGCCAGTTATGGCGGTGGGGCACGCGCAACGGGAAGGGCTGCACCAGCCTCCCGGTCTTGATTTCCTCGGTGGCGAAAGGGCCGATGGTCATGGCAATGCCGCGGCCTTCGATCGCGGCTTCCTGGGCGAGGATGTAGCTGTCGACGGCCAAGCGGTCGGACAATTTGATGCCCTTGACACCGGCCGCTTCCAGCCAGATGTGCCAATCCTCCTCCGCCGTATAGACATAGAGGAGCTTGTGCTTTTTCAAATCCTCGGGGGATTTGATGGCATTTGGCCCGCGCATCAATTCGGGCGCACAGACGGGCGTCAGCATCGAACGGAAGAGCGTGCGGTAATAGTGTTCGGGGGATTTGTTGCGGGCGAGAATGAAACCGGCATCGACATTCTTTTCGTCGAAGTCCCAATCGAAATAGGAGGTCGAGAGCCGGACCTTCATGTCGGGGAAGCGGCGCTCGAAATCATGTAGGCGCGGAATGAGCCATTTGAGTGCGACCGTCACGTAGACTTGCACCGTCAGTTCATTGTCGGCTGCAGGTGGGCGGAGCGCCCGGGTTTGCGCCTCGATCTGGTCGAAGGCCTCGCGCACCGGGGGGAAATAGGATTGGCCCAATTGGGTCAGTTCGGCGCGCCTGGCATCGCGGCGGAAGAGCTGGACGCCGAGGCGCTGCTCCAGGGCTTTCACCTGGTGGCTGACGGCGGAGCGGGTGATGCCCAGTTCGCCGGCGGCGAGACGGAAGCTGCCAAGCCTGGCGGCGGCCTCGAAGGCAGTCAAGGCGCGGAGCGGAGGGAGATCACGGCGTGGCAAGTTTGTTCACCAGTTCAATTTTGGCAACAGAAATACCCTTTGTAATTTAGGAAGTTAAGAGAGATTGCCGAGAATTTTGAGATTAGAAGGTGAATTTTTTTGTCGCTACTTCATCAGGTTCCGAGGGCCACCTTTTGAAATGGCAGCTGCGCGAAACGGGCTCTTCGGTAGCGGAGACACGGTAAGCCTTGACGCGCTGGAGAATTGAGCCGACATTCATGTTGAACCATAGTGAACTAACGTGGATCAAGCCGATGAATGCCTTCACAATCCGCCTGCAAGATGAAACCGCAACCAAACTTGATCGTATCGCCCAAAAGTTGGACCGGTCCCGCGCCTATGTCGCCGCTCGGGCAATCGAGGACTTCGTCGCACGAGAGGAATGGCAACTCACTGAAATCGAGTCTGGGCTCGCCGAAGCGGACAAAGGCGAGTTTGCCAGTGACGCGGAAGTGGAACGCGTCTTCAATAAATACAAGGGCGCCGGAAACGCCGTGTGAAGAGACAGTTGAGATGGACCAGGCGGGCAATTCGGCGGCTGGAGTCGATCAGTGACTACATCGCGCAGGACAACCCCGCAGCCGCCGACAGAGTAAACGTCCGTTTCCGCTCGGTGACTGAGAAACTGCGCACGCATCCCGCCATGGGCCGCGTTGGCCGTATCGCCGGCACACGCGAACTGGTTCTGGCCGATATTCCCTACATAATTGTCTACCGAGTCACAGAGACGAGTGTCGAGGTGTTGACCATCATCCATACCTCGCAGCGCTGGCCCGAGGAGCTCTGAGCAATGCCGAGAGAGGAATTGCAGCCGATAGTTGAATTTAGTGGTGAGATCCATTCACCTATCTAATGAAAGCCTATCGCTCTCACTCTGCTATCAAATCGTGATAACTGAACTGCAAATTGCCGGAGCATGATCCATGACCCTCGTTGAAGACCTGTCGCGCCGCCGTGGCGGACGCGAAGCCCGCAAGGCCCTGCGCTCGCGGCCCATTCCGATGGCCGAAGCGGCGGTCAGGCCGGGCATGGTGGGCGGCCAGTACAAGCCGCTGACCGATGCCGACATGCAGCGCATTCATGAAACGGCGCTGAAACTGCTGGAAACTGTTGGCCTTGGCCAGGCGATCCCCAGCTGCATCGAAGCGATGACGGCGCGCGGCTGCTTCATGAACACCAAGGGGCGGCTGTGCATTCCGCGGGCTCTGGTTGAAGACATTCTGGCGAGTTGCGCGCGCAATTTCGTGCTGCATGGGCGCGATGCCAAGCATGACATGGAGCCCTCGGGCAACCGGGTCTATTTCGGAACGGCGGGAGCCGCTGTGTTCATCGTCGAGCCGCAGACCAAGACCTACCGCGAGTCCTATCTGGCCGATCTCTATGACGCGGCGCGCATTGTCGATAACTGCGACCACATCCATTTCTTCCAACGCTCGCTCACGGCGCGAGACATGATCACCGGGCACGACCTCGACATCAACACGATGTATGCCTGCTTGGCCGGCACCTCCAAGCATGTGGGCACCAGCATGGTTGACCCGGCCCATGTGGATGAATGTCTGCAGATGCTGCACATTATTGCCGGGGGCGAAGCCCGGTGGCGCGAGCGGCCCTTCGTGTCGCAATCCAACTGCTTCGTGGTGCCGCCGATGAAATTCGCCGAGGATGCCTGCCGCTGCCTGGAAGCGGCGGCGCACGGCGGCATGCCGGTGCTGCTGTTGTCGGCAGCGCAGGCGGGAGCCACTTCGCCCGCGGCATTGGCGGGAACCATCGTCCAGGCCGTTGCCGAATGCCTGGCGGGGCTCGTCTATATCAATTGCGTGGTGCCGGGCGCTGTGGCGATCTGGGGACCATGGCCGTTCGTGTCGGATCTGCGCACGGGTGCGATGTCGGGCGGATCGGGCGAGCAGGCGCTGATCACGTCGGGCTGCGCCCAGATGGGGCATTTCTATAATCTCACGGTGGGCTCGGCCGCCGGCATGTGCGACTCGAAACTGCCCGACATGCAGGCAGGCTATGAGAAGGGCGTGACGGCCGGCATTTCGGCGATGACCGGCATCAATTTGATGTATGAATCGGCCGGCATGCATGCCTCGTTGCTCGGCTTCTGCCTGGAGAGCCTGTTGATCGACAATGACATGCTGGGTTCGATCAACCGCAATGTGCGGGGCATCGAAGTGAATGAGGATACACTGTCGCTGGAGGTGATCGCCGATGTCTGCCTGGAAGGACCCGGCCACTATCTCGGCAACGACCAGACGCTGAACCTGATGCAGAAGGAATATATCTATCCGCAGATCGCCAACCGGATGAGTCCGAAGGAATGGCTGGAGGCGGGCAAGCCCGATCTCATCGAGAAGGCAACAGCGCGCAAGATGGAAATTCTCACCACTTATTATCCCGACTATCTGCCGTGGGAGATGGACAAGGTGATCCGCCAGAACCACGACATCAAGTTGCCGCGTTCGATGATGGAGCCGGGCGATCCGCGCTGGGCGCGCTAGGGCCGCTATGGAACATCCGGTTCTGACCACCATCCGGCGGGCGGGGTTCACGGCGTTTGGATGGTTCGCTACCGAAGCTTCCGACCGACTGCCAGTGGAAGCGCGGTTCGTGATCCTGATCGGCAACGCGGGGCCCGGCATGTTCCGCCGCTTTGCCCGTGAACGCGATCCCGCGGGCGATGGAATGGACGACTGGACTCGTGGTGTAGTCGGCGATCTGGCGCGCGATCTCGATGCGCAGGCGATGTTTCCGTTCGACGCCCCGCCCCGCCCGTTTCTCACCTGGGCGAGGCGGGCGGGTGCGGGACACATCTCGCCTCTCGGTCTCAACATCCACGCCACTTATGGGTTGTGGCACGCCTATCGCGCTGCGCTATTGTTTCCAGTGGTTTTCGATTTGCCGCCGATGTCGGCGGGCGGGCATCCGTGCGAGAGTTGCGTTGAACGCCCGTGTCTTTCGACCTGCCCGGCGGGCGCATTCAACGGCAGCACGTATGATGTTGCGGCCTGTGCAGCACACATTTCGCAGCCAGAAGGCAACGCCTGCATGGTTGGCGGCTGCCTGGCGCGGCGGGCTTGCCCGGTAGGACGGGGATTTGCTTATGAGCAGGCACAAGCGCAATTTCATATGCGGGCTTTCTTGAAGGCCCGACAGACGCCGGTCAAGGAGTTCGCAAAATGAGAACCGGATCGTGCCTGTGCGGGGCGGTGAAGTATGAGGTGACGGGACCCTTGCGCGCGGTGGTTGCCTGCCATTGCGAACAGTGCCGCAAGCAGACAGGGACCTACTTATCTGCCACGGCCGCGGCGGATACGGATTTCAAGATTGTCGAGTCTCGCGGCCTCAAATGGTATAGGTCGAGTGCAACGGCGCGGCGCGGTTTCTGCGCGTGAATGCGGATCGGTGCTGTTCTGGAAGGGCGATGGCCGCGACTACACATCGATTACCGCCGGTTCGCTCGACGGGCCGACCGGGCTTAGACTCGAAGGGCATATTTTTTGCGAGAGTGCCGGAGACTACTACGAGATTGCCGGCGGGAGCTATCGCAAGAAGCGGTGGATGGCGGGCGATTAGAAGCATCACTCGGCCCGTTGCTTCATATCGCGCTCGAGTTCGCCATAGCCGGTGTAGCGGTATTCATAGGCAAGGCCGAGTTTCGCCGCGGCGGCCATGGCTTTCTTGGCGATGTCTTCGTCGCGGGTTTGGGCGAGATAGACGATCTTCGTGTAGTTGCCGAAATACATCGGCAACAATTCCGGATGGCGGTCGAGGCCAAGGCCCGCCCAGATCAGCTTGTCGAAATGGCGGGCGAGATAGTCGGTGAGAAAGAACGCTGTGATGTCTTCGTCGCCGTGACGGGTGAACTCTTCGTTGCCGGAAAAGAATGCATAGCAGTGGGGACCGTCGATGCGCTCGACGCCTTCTTCCGCGAGCAGGCGGTCGAGCATGCCGCCCGTGCCGCAATCGCCATAGAGCACGAAGATCGATTTGTATTTTTCCTTGGCGGCACGGACTTTCTCGCGGACACCGGGCACGATCTTGTCCGGCGTGTTGTGCCATTTGGCGGGAAGACACTGGAGATCGAAGGCAGTCCAGCGGTTGCGCTCGATCAAGTCGACGATTTCACGGGCGAGCGCGCCACAGGCAATCAGCAGGACATCGCCCTTGCCGGCGGTGAATTCAAATTCGTCGGATGGTTTGAGATTGACGAGGGTCATGGTCGATCCAGCATAGCGCGGAACTTCGCCAAACGCACGGCCGCTGGCCGCAAATAACCAACGAAATCAATGGACTTGAAATAAATCTGATTTTCTGATAATCAGCTTATCTGATTTTCAGAGTACCACCCATGACACGTATTTCGGCAACGGAAGCTTCGCGCAATTTTTCCGACATCCTCAACCGCGCGCAATATCGGGGCGAGAGCTTCGAGGTGACGCGGTCGGGCGAAGTGGTGGCGCGGATCGAGCCAGCCGTCAGGAAGCGCACTGACGGTGGGCGAGTTCAGCGAGCTGTGGGCCAGCCGCAAGCGCCTCGAACCGGAGGATGCATTGCAATTTGAGAAAGGACCTGGAAGAAATCAGGGCCAGCGCGCCCGCGGCACCATACAAATGGGACTTATAATCGACACGGGCATTTTCATTAAAGCCGAGCGCGAGGCGCGAACCGATCTGGCGCGCCTCTATCCAGCCGGGGAAGATGTCGGAATATGCACCATCACTGTTTCCGAACTCTATGAGGGCGTACATTTGGCCGAGAATCCGAAGCGCGCAGCGGACCGCCGGGAATTCATCGAACAGTTCGCGCTCGTTCTGCCGGTGTTCGATTTCAACATGAATGCCGCGCTGCAGCATGCCACCTCCGCGCCACCCAGCGGCAGCGGGGCAAGATGATCGGCGCCCACGATCTGATCATCGCGGCAACCGCCATGAGCATTGGCTGGGACGTGCTGACGCTGAACGCGGCTGAGTTCCGCCAAGTGGAAGGGTTGGGTGTGACGGAAGCTTGAAGGGTCCGGCTTACGACGCCGCCAACTGATTGTGCTTTCTGGCCATGTAGCTCTTGGCGGTCTCGACGGCTACGGCCGCATCGCGGCAATAGGCATCGGCGCCGATGGCTTTGGCGAATTCCTCGTTGAGGGGGGCGCCGCCGACGAGTACCACATAATCGTCGCGCATGCCCTTTTCCTTGAGCGTGTCGATTACCACTTTCATATAGGGCATGGTGGTGGTGAGCAGCGCCGACATGCCGAGGATGTCGGGCTTGTGCTCTTCGATGGCGGCCAAATACTTCTCGACCGGATTGTTGATGCCGAGGTCGATCACCTCGAAGCCCGCACCTTCCAGCATCATGCCGACGAGATTCTTGCCGATGTCGTGAATGTCGCCCTTGACGGTGCCGATCACCATTTTGCCCTGGCGGGGGGCGCCGGTGGCGATGAGCAGCGGGCGCAGGATGAACATGCCGGCCTTCATTGAGTTGGCGGCGAGAAGCACCTCGGGAACGAACAGGATGCCATCGCGGAAATCGATGCCGACGATGCGCATGCCTTCGACGAGAGCCTCGGTCAGAACCTTGTAGGGCGCCCAGCCGCGGCCGAGCAGAATATGGACGGCGGTCACGACCTCTTCCTTGAGGCCGTCGTAGAGATCATCGTGAACCTGCTGAACCAGATCCTCGTCATTGAGGGAGTTCAGATCGAGTTCGCCTACATCGCTCATCGGGGGTCTCCAGCCGGAAAATCGTCCATCGGGCTAAATTACCGGTAAACCGGCAAATACCGGTGTCCTCGGGCGACGTCCACATGCCGGAAAGCGACGGTTGAGGCAAGGAGAAAGGCGGGCTAAGGAAGAGCCCCGCTCACCACCGACTCAAGGATTTCCCCACAATGACCGCTACTTTCGATATTGCGCGGGTTCGCGCGCAATTTCCCGCTTTGGCGTTGAAGGACGATGGCGCATCCCGCGTCTATTTCGACAATCCGGCGGGAACACAAGTGCCGCAGCAGGTGATCGACTGCACAATCGACTGTCTTGTTTCCCGCAATGCCAATTTGGGCGGGTACTTTTCGACGACTATGGCGGCGGGCCGGTTGGTGGACGAGGCGCACCAGGCCTGCGCCGATTTCTACAATGCCGCGAGCGACCGCGAGATCGTCTTCGGGCAAAACATGACGACGCTCACGCTTCACATGTCGCGGTGCTTGGGGAAACACTTCAAACGGGGCGACGAGATCGTGCTGTCGCGCATGGACCATGATGCCAATGTTTCGCCATGGCTGCTGCTGGCGGAGGATCTGGGCCTCAAGGTGAAGTGGCTGGATTTCGATCCCGAGACTTTCGAGTTTCCGGAAGATGCGCTGACCCCCCTGCTGAGCGACCGGACCAAGCTTGTGGCACTGGGTTATGCTTCCAACTGCACAGGAACGGTCAATGACGTGAAACACTTCGCCAAGCAGGCCAGGGCCGCCCGAGCGCTGGTCTATGTCGATGCCGTTCAGCTGGCGCCGCATTATGCCATCGACGTGCAGGATCTTGGCGCCGATATATTGGTGTCATCGGCCTATAAATGGTTTGGCCCGCACCAGGGAATTCTGTGGGGCCGCGAAGACTTGCTGAAGGAGACGTTCGGCTACAAGCTGCGGCCGGCCAGCTCCGATCTTCCGAACAAATTCGAGACCGGCACGCTTTCGCACGAGGGCATGGCCGGGTGTCTGGGGGCCATCCAATATCTCGAACAGTTTGGATCGGGCGATACTCGCAGCAGCCGCATTAAATCGGCGTGGGGAGTTCTGGCGGCTTATGAACAGACGTTGAGCCTGCGGCTGATCGAGGGGCTCAGGAGTTTCAAGGGGCTGACAATTCGCGGCATCACGTCGGCCAATGCCATGCACCGGCGGGTGCCGACGGTGTCATTCACGCTCGACGGGCATCACCCATCCGATCTGGCGCAGAAGTTCGCCCGCGACAATATCTTCGTGTGGTCGGGACATAACTATGCGATTGAGCCGATCGAGCGCATGGGATTGATGGAAAGGGGTGGCGTGCTGCGGGTGGGGCTTGCCCATTACAACACGGCGGAAGAAGTGGATCAGCTGCTTTCATCACTGACACGCATCGTGCGCCATTAGGGATACAAGCATGGCTTTCAAACTCGCCATCATCGGCCTTGGCAAGATCGCCCAGGATCAGCATCTTCCGTGCGTTGGCAAGAACAAGGATTTCGAGCTGGCGGCGGTGGTGAGTTCGCGCGGCGGCTACAAGAATGTTCCGGCCTTCAAGACCGCTGGCGAACTTTTCGCCAGCGGCATCAAGCTCGATGCGGTTTCGCTGTGCATGCCGCCGGAGCCTCGCTATCAAATTGCGCGCCAGGCCATCGATGCGGGATTGCACTTGTTATTGGAAAAGCCACCGACACCGACGATGGGCGAGTTCGGCTCGCTGATCAATCATGCGGCGGCGGCTGGGCGCATTGTCTTCACCACCTGGCATTCGCAGTACAACGCGGCCGTCGATGAAGCAAAGCGCAGGCTTGCCGGCAAGACGGTGAGCAGGCTCCATATCGAGTGGAAGGAAGACGTGCGCCACTGGCATCCCGGCCAGGAATGGATCTGGGAGCCGGGCGGATTCGGGGTTTTCGATCCCGCCATCAATGCCTTTTCGATCGTCACCAAAATCATGCCGCAGCCGATCTTCGTGGAAAGCGCAACACTGCTGGTGCCCGCCAATAAATCGACGCCGATCGCGGCGCAAATCCGGTTCAAGCCGTCAACGGGTGGAGATGGCGATTTTTCCGCCGATCTCGATTGGCGGCAGACCGGTGAACAGAGCTGGAATATCAGCGTTGCGACTTCCGATGGCGGCGAAGTGCTGCTGCGCAAGGGAGGCACGGAACTTTATGTCGACGGCAAGTTCATCGTCGCCGAGCCGCCACAGGAATACGAGGCCATCTACCGGCATTTCGCGGAGTTACTCAAATCGGGCAAGAGCCACATCGATGGCGCCCCGTTGCAACTGGTCTCGGATTGCTTCATGCGGGGACGGCATGTGGCGACCGATGCATTTGTCTGAGCCGTTCAAGCGTTTGCTGCGGTGGACCCGATGCATCGATGGGGGTCCAGCGCATGGCGCCGATATCGTAGTGCAGTTGCCGTTCCACAACCGCCGCATCGGCATCGGAGGCATCGCCGCTCCGCGCGCTCACCCTGGCTTTGAGGATGGCCTGATGGGCCTCCAGCCAAATGCCGGTGAATGAGGCGTAGCATCTGCGGGCCAGAACCTCGGCGGCCTGGCGCTCGGCCGCCTCGGCGAACACGGCATCGAGAATAACCGAATGGCCCGCCGTCATTGCCTTTTCGGCGCGGGAGAAGATGGCCTGGTAGACTTGCAATGACGCCACCTTCGAGTAGCCGGCGGCGGGGAGGCGGCGGGTTTCGGCGGCGCCGGCCAAAACTTTGCGCTCAACGTCGCTGCGGATGTGGATGGCGCCGGGGTCTGCTCCTACTTCACAGGCAATGGCGCGCGAGAGAGTGGATTTGCCGGTGCCCGACAGGCCGCCGACGCAGATCAATTGCGGCTTTGGCGGTTTGAGAAACGCGATGCTGGCGCGAAAGTAATCGAGTGCGGTGCCGCGTTCATGCTGCGATCTGCCGGCCTGAAGTTCATGCACGAGATCGGCGGTCACCAGAGCCCTGACCCCTGCCCTGGTCGACAGAAACAGCGGCAAGGCGGCAAGACCCGACAGGTCTTCTTCGTCGCGGCGCAATTGGAGATAGCGATTGAGCAACAGATTGGCGGCATGGCGCTGGCCGTGGCGCGACAAATCCATGATGAGGAATGCGAGGTCATAGAGCACATCGATGGTGGCGATTTTATCACTGAATTCGATGGCATCGAACAGCGTGGGTTGGCCATCGATCACGACAATGTTGCCGCAATGCATGTCGCCGTGGCAGCGGCGCACCAGTTGCTGCTCGCCGCGGCGATTGAGCAGCGGCGACAGGCGCTTCAGGGCGTCGGTGTAGAGGGCGTGGAATTCGATAGTTCCGGATGGGGCAAAAATGTCAGGAGACGAAGTAAAGGCCTGGGAGAGCTGTGCCCCCAATCCGGCCATGATTGCAGCGCCGCTGGCGATGGCCGGCGCCGCCTGCTTGTGGGCTTTGGCAACGGTCTCCGCCAGTTTCATGGTGAGGGCGTCACCCAGCTGGCCGCGCTCGACCAGACGCGACAGCATGTCCCTGGCGGCGAAGCGATGCATTTCCAGTACCGGTTCGCCGGCCTTTTCGATGACGCCGATATAGATGCCGGGTGCTGCGGGACGGTTGATCTCCAGCTCGCGCTCCAGAACGGCTTTGCGTTTTTCGACTGTCGAGAAATCGAGATAGGGCAGCCTGATGGCTTTCTTGATCTTGTAGGCGCGATCGCCGACCAGAAACACATGGGCCGCGTGGGTCTCAATGTGTTCGACGGCTGAACCGGGAAAACCCCAAGTTTCTCCATGCAGGAAGGACGGGTACATAGGGATTTCGATAGTGCAGGTGACCGGGGCAGGCATTGACCGGGGTCAAACCTGTCCCGCTAACCCCTACGGCGCTCGCGTTTGGCCGCACCTTCGGCCGCGGTGTCACGGCCCTTGGCGAGCACGGAGACGGGGCCCAGGCGCTGTTCGATCAGTTCGACGCTTGGGCGTTCGCCTTTTGTGTAGGTCTCGAGCGATTTGCGCATGGCGGCCAAGTGTTCAGGACTGGTGCCGCAGCAGCCGCCGATGATCTTTGCGCCGGCATCGAGCGCGATCCTGGCATAGTCGGCCATAAGCTCGGGTGTGCCGGTATAGTGAATGTGGCCTTCGACATATTGCGGGATGCCGCAATTGCCCTTGGCGACAACCGTGGCGTCGGGGCGGGCTTCGGTGATGCCGAGGACGGTTGCCACCAGTTCCGAGGCCCCTACTCCGCAATTGGCGCCGATGGCTATGGGCTGGGCGGGGAGCGCGGCGGTGAGTGCGCCGAAGGCCTTGGGGGTGATGCCCATCATGGTGCGGCCGTTGGTGTCGAAGCTCATGGTGGTGACGAATGGCAGTCCGGCCTTGGCGGCGCCCTCGACGGCGGCGCGCAGTTCTTCTTCGGACGACATGGTTTCGATCCACAGCACATCGACTCCGCCCTCCTTCAGGGCTGCGGCCTGCTCCTCGAATGCGGCCACCCCCTCTACATGGGACATGGCACCCACGGGCTCGAAGATTTCGCCGGTGGGTCCGATGGAGCCACCGACATAGACAGCGCGGCCGGCGCTATCTGCTTCGGCGCGGGCGAGTTTGGCGGCGGCGATGTTGATGTCGCGCACCTGGCCTTGGGCATTGTGGAGCTTGAGGCGGTGGCGGTTGCCGCCGAAGGTGTTGGTGAGCACGATATCGGCGCCGGCCTCGATGAATTTGCGGTGCAGCTCGCGCACCCGCTCGGGATGTTCGAAGTTCCACAATTCCGGCGCATCGCCGGACATGAGGCCCATCTGGAAATAATTGGTGCCGGTGGCGCCATCGGCCAGGAGCCAGGGACGGGTTGCGAGAGCTTCGGTGAAAGATGGGCGGGTCATGACTGCCTCTGGGGTGAATATAAAGAAGTCTTTATATGATTTTCAGGGCGTTTGCCAAGCGGCAAATGCCGGTTCCCAGGTTAAGAGCGACATTCGTTCATTGACGGGCCATGATTTGGGCCGCTGGCCCGAAGCACGCAACCGCTCAAGCGCCCCGGCCAAATCGGAAATATCGCCATGATGGAGGACGGGTGCCCGATGGTTGCCATCATCGTCCGGGGCGCCATGGGCGCATAGAATGCGAGTCTCGGGGACAATCCGATCGACGAGGAGCTTCGCCGTCTGGCGATAGGCTTCGAGGTCGGCACCTGGAATCTGGGCATAGAGCGGACCAAGATAGACGAAATCGGCGGCAAGCAAGATGCGACTCTCAGCATCATAGAGTGACACTGAATCGGGTGAATGGCCGGGAGTGTGAAGCAGTTCAAGCTGGCGCCCACCCAGATCGACCCGGGTTTCAATGGGGAGCCACTCGCGGATGCGGACCGGCTTCCACACCATGCCTTCGCGAAAGCCACGAAAGAGCTCATCACTGGCGTGGAAGACACCGTCACGTTCGCAATCCCGCAAGACCGGCAGATCGGCCATCGCGATGTTTTCGAAGCGATGCAGATTGCCGGTATGATCGAAGTGCAGGTGGGAGGGCAGAGCCGTTACCGGAAGTTCAGTCAGTGCGCGGACGACCTTGGCGATGTCGCGCACGCCGGGGCCGGTATCGAACAGCAGCGCACGTTCCTCGCCCTCGATCAAATAATTCCAGTTGATTTGGTGAAATCGCGGCTCGCCGATCGCGGTGATTCCGGACGCCACCTGCTCGATGGCGAACCAGTCGTCGAACCAGCGCACACCCTCGGCCAGCATCAAGCGCCTCAGAAAACAAAAGAGCCGCCCCTGAAAGATCCTGGAAGCTAGCCGGGGCTCTTCATCCTGTTAGCATCGCCGATGACAGCGGTAAACCCGCTGGCTGCCACGTCGTCACGAAGTTCCGACGGCGGGGAAGCCAGGCTTCCATGCAGCGCTGTCAGCATGATTGCCCACAAGGGAACCGAAAGCATCAGGCCGATGGCCGTTCCACGAATTGGATGTGATCGCGTATGCAACTGTCTCATTCCTTCAACATTACCGGTTGTTCTTATGTAAGGCTTATGTGACGGTCTTGTTACAGGGGCCAGGCGCCAAATGCTGTGATTCAGTTCACTGTCGCGCCATAATACAGGCTGACCACGTGCCGTGCCTCGGCGAAGAACAGCCAGCGTTCGACGGCCGCGGCGGCAAGCGACAAGATGGCCGCGGCGATCGCCAGCAAGGGTGCCGCGAGGGATGCGAGCATTGCCAGGATTGCGAGGGCGAGCAGAAGGTAAACGAGCTTGCGCAGTTTTTCAGCGTGCTTGCGGGCTACGGCATAGCCCATTTCTTTCTGGATGAAATTTTCGGCGGTGTGGGGGAGTTCCCACTGCCTGACGGCGCCGATGCGGCCGAGACCGGTGGCGGCTTCGATCGTGTGGGTCCTTGCGGCACTGTCGAGACTTCGCCAGTAGAAGAATTTGAGCACCGCCACGAGAAGCAGTGCGGCGATCGTGAAGATGACCTGGAAAGTCTGGAAGCGCCCGAAACTCGCGGCGATGGCGGACAACAGGCTCGCACCGGTGGCGAGCGCGAAGGCCAAATAGACGGGGACGGTGAGCGGCAGGTTCCAGGCGCGGATGGTTTTCAGCGTCGAATAGATTTTGGCGGTGCAGAAGACGGTGATAGCGCACATGATGGCGGTCAGGATGCCCAGCGGAGCAATCCATTGTGGCGCGGGGACGAGGCCGGACCAGACGGCGGCGAAGGCCAAGGCTACAGGATAGGTGGCAATTGCGGCAACGCCTTCGCGCGACAGCCAGGACGAGCGCCACTGGGAGAAGGCGCGCCAGGCGCGCTCGGGGTGGCCGAGATGGAAGGTGGACGACAACAGGCCCACGGTGATGAGCGCCAGTGCAATGACGATGGACGGTCAAGGCGAACGGCATGGTGGAGGCGGGCCCGTGATTGAAACCAACGAGGCCGAGGAGTGCCAGCAGGCCATAGCCCGCGCCGGAGGCGGTGGTGAACAGGATGACGGAATAGGCGGGATGCATGCTCAGCCTTCGAGCTTGCCGGAATGGTCGATGCCGTCGCCCCATGTGGTTGTGGTCTTGCCGCTCAGCAGCTTGTCGGCCCAGGCGAACAGGCGGTCGAAGGCTGAGCCATCGCCCTTGGGGAGTTCAAGGGCTTTGGAGTTGGTGGCATCCTTGCGGGCGCGGGGCGGGAGATATTTGTTGACGGGCTTGTAGCCCATCTCGGGCAGCAGATCGTAGCCCTGGCGCTCCTTCACCAGTTGCGAGACCGCCGAGCCGGGGTCGCCCAGATCGCCGAAATGGCGGGCTCCCGTCGGGCAGGCCTTGACGCAGGCGGGCATGCGGTCCTCGGGCTCGAGGTGATCGTTGTAGATGCGGTCGACGCAGAGGGTGCATTTCTTCATGACGCCATGGCTCTGGTCATACTCGCGCGCGCCATATGGGCAGGCCCAGGAACACAGCTTGCAGCCGATGCAGGTTTCCGGGTTGACCAGCACAATGCCGTCCTCGGCGCGCTTGTAGGAAGCCCCGGTGGGGCAGACGGTGACGCAGGCCGGTTCCTCGCAATGGAGACAGGAGCGTGGGAAATGGACGATGCGCGATTGCTCGAGGCCCTGCTCCTTCACCTCAAACCCATGAACGCGGTTGAGCCAGACGCCGGAAGGATCAGCATCATAGGGGCGCTCATCGGTGAGCGGGGCGGAGTAGCCCTGGGTGTTCCATTCCTTGCAGGACGTGGCGCAGGCCTGGCAGCCGACGCAAGTGTCGAGGTCGATGACGAGGCCGAGTTTTTTTGCGGAGAGGGGCGGGAGGGAGGTCATTTTACCCTTCCCAACTTCTTCAACTTCGGAAACTTCGGCTCACTTACGGCGGATTGATCGGCCGCCCTTTCAACCTTCACGCGGAGGTCATACCAGGCGGCCTGGCCGGTGATCGGGTCGCTGTTGGAATAGCGGTAGCCGCCTTCACGTTCCGGGAGAAGTTCCGAGATCAAGTGATTGAGCAGGAATCCTTTTTTCGATTCAGGAGCGTCCGCCGCAAGGCCCCAGGCGTTGGACCTCTTGCCGATGGCATTCCAGGTCCACACGGTGTCGGGATTCTGGCCGTCCATCAGTTTCACCTGCGCCTTGATCGCCCCGTGATGGGAGGTGACGGTGACCCAATCGCCATCGGCGATGCCGATTTCTGGGCGGCGCGTTCACGCGACATGTAGAGCCAGTTGCGGCCGAGGATCTGGCGGAGCCAGGCATTCTGCGAACCCCAGGAATGGTACATGGCCATGGGCCGCTGGGTGACGGCATGCATGGGGAATTCCGCTTCATCCACCATGCCGCCCTCGAAGGGCGGATACCAGAAGGGGATGGGATCGAAATAGGTTTCGATGCGGCGGCGATGCTCCGTGGGCGGAACAACCTTGCCGTGGCCCCGCGCCGCCAGGCGGAATTTCTGCAAGGGCTCGCAATAGAGCTGATGGATGACCGGATCGGGCCTTGCGATAAATCCGAAGAAAGTGGCCCAATCGAGATAGGCCCAGTTCACATGGCGGTAGTATTTCATGTGATCGGGCAGTTCGTGGAACCAGTGGCAGCCATTGTCGATGTAGTGCTGCAACTGCTCGGGATTGGGAGCGCCCCGGCCTTGTGATTTGCCGTTGTGGCCGCGGAATCCCGCCAGGGGTCCGATGCCGGGGGCGCGCTCGTGGTTGACGATGTAATCGGAATAGCCGCCAGGATAGCGCGGGGTTCCATCGGTGCGGGTCATGCCGGGGAGGCCCAGCCTCGCACCCAAATCGAGCAGCACGGTCTGAAAGGGTCTGACATCGCGGTCCGGTTCGACGACGGGCTGGCGGATCGAGTCGGCGGGGCCATCGGCCTCGGAAATCGGGCGGTCGAGCAGCGAAATGCAATCCCAGCGCTCGAGGTAGGTGGTGTCGGGCAGAATGAGATCGGCGTAGTGGACCATCTCGGAGGCATAGGCGTCGGAGTAGATGATTTTCGGGATTAGGTAATCGCCGGTCTTGTCATCCTTTGCCGTCAAATACTTGAGTGTATCCGGCACGTTCATGGCCGAGTTCCAGCTCATGTTGGCCATGTACATGAAGAGGACGTCGATGCCGTAGGGATCGCGCTTGGCGGCATTGGTGATCACCATGTGCATCATGCCATGGGCGGCAAGGGGCGCATCCCAGCTATAGGCCTTGTCGATGCGCTGGGGCTTGCCCTCCTCGCAGACGAGAAGATCGTCAGGGGAGGTGACAAAGCCCAGTGGCGGACCGGGCAGCGGTGTATTGGGCTTCACCTGGCCGGGCTTTCCGGCGGGCTTGACGCCCGGCGGAGCGGGCTTGGGAAAGGGCGGCTTGTAGCGGAAGCCGCCCGGCACATCGATGGTGCCGAGAATGATCTGCAGGAGGTGAATGGCGCGGCAGGTCTGGAAGCCATTGGCGTGGGCGGAGATGCCGCGCATGGCGTGCATGGAGACGGGCCTGCCGATCATCTTGTCGTGATGGCGGCCCAAGTGATCCGTCCACGGAACATCGAGTTCGATCTGCTCCTCGAAGGCCACACGCGCCAGTTCGGCGGCGATGCGCTTGATGGTGGCGGCGGGCACGCCGCAGCGCTCGGCCACCGCATCGGGGGCGTGTTCGGGCGACGAGAAAGCGCTCGGCGATGAGCTGGAAGCTGGTCACCACGCGGCGGCCATCCGGCAGTTTGAAGCGGCCCATCAGCTTCGGCTCGGCATCGGGCGATAGTGCCGGCATGGGCGAACTCGAATGGGCATCCCACACCAGCGCCGAACCCTGGGCATTGCGGGCGAAGAGGCCGTCATCGGCGCCGCCCGGATTTTCAATCACCAGCCAGGGCGAGTTGGTGTAGCGCAGCAGATATTCGGCATCGATCTTCTGGGCCGACAGCAATTCATGAATGAGGGCGCCGACGAACAGTCCGTCGGTGCCGGGGCGGATGCCCACCCATTCATCGGCGATGGCCGAATAGCCGGTGCGGATGGGATTGACCGAGACGAACTTGGCGCCCCTGCCCTTCAGCTTGCCGAGGCCCGCCTTGATCGGATTGGAGGCATGGTCTTCGGCCACGCCGAAGAGCAAAAAGTATTTGGTGTATTTCCAGTCGGGCTCGCCGAACTCCCAGAAGGAGCCGCCGAAGGTGTAGAGCCCGGCGGCGGCCATGTTGACCGAACAGAAGCCGCCATGGGCGGCATAGTTTGGCGTTCCAAATTGCGCCGCCCACCAGCCGGTGAGGCCCTGGCTCTGGTCGCGGCCGGTGAAGAAGGCGAGCTTCTTGGGATCGGTGTTGCGGATTTCGGAGAGCCACAGGGTCGCGGTGCGCAGTGCCTCTTCCCACTCGATTTCGCGGAATTCGCCGGAACCGCGCTCGCCCACCCGGATCAGCGGCTTCGACAGCCTTGCGGGCGAATAGTGCTGCATGATGCCGGCCGCACCCTTGCCGCAGATCACGCCCTTGTTTACGGGGTGATCGCGATTGCCGTCGATATATTTGACGGTGCCGTCCTTGAGATAGACTTTGATCCCGCAGCGGCAGGCGCACATGTAGCAGGTGGTGGTCTTGATCTCGTCCCAGGTCTTGGGCGAGGTGTCGACGGCGGGCTCGGACATGAGGACCTATCGTGTGACGATTCATGCCTACCTTACAGGCCGCATTGGCCCTATCATAGGTCCAGACCGCTTATTCACAGGGACCAAACTTTGCGCGACTGGCTGGTTCATATCCGCCGCAGCGAGTATTCGAGCCTGCAGACCCAGATCCGCGAGGCGCTGGTTTCGGCCATTCTCGACGGGCAGCTGAGCCGCGAAGAGCCGGTGCCCTCCACCCGAAAAATGGCCAAGAGCCTGGCGGTTTCCCGCAACACGGTGGTGCTCGCCTATCAGGGTCTGCTCGACGACGGCTATCTGATGGCGCGCCAACGCTCGGGCTATTACGTGGCCGAGAAGGCGCTTGAAGGCGTTGCCAAGGCGAAGGCCCGGACGCCCACGAAGCCCGGCGGCCTCGATTGGAGCACGCGCCTGGTCAAGACGCCCTCGGCCCAGCGCATGCTGAGCAAGCCGCTCGACTGGCAGAGCTACAGCTATCCCTTCATCTATGGCCAGGTTGATCACAATCTGTTTCCGCTGGCGGAATGGCGCGACTGCGCCAGACAGGCGCTGGGCAAGAAATGGCTGGGCTCGTGGACCAATGACACCTGGGCCTATGATGACCCGCTGCTGGTCGAGCAAATTCGCCGCCGCATTCTGCCGCGCCGTGGCATCATGGCGGATGACGACGAAATACTCGTCACCCTCGGTGCCCAGAACGCGCTCTATTTGCTGGTGAGCCTGCTGGCGGATGAACACACCCATGTGGCGATGGAAGAGCCGGGCTTTCCCGACATGCGCAACATGTTCGAAATCAAGTCGCGGCATGTGTCATTGGTGCCGGTTGACGACAAGGGCATGGCGCCAGGGCCTTCGCTCGACAAGGCGCGGCTGGTCTATGTGACGCCGAGCCATCAGTATCCCACGACAGTCACCATGCCGCTGGAGCGGCGGATGGAGCTTCTCAAGCTCGCCTCGGAGCGCGACTTCATCATCATCGAGGACGACTACGAGTTCGAAACCAACTACGTGAACGAGCCCTGCCCGGCGCTCAAATCGCTCGATGACGAGGGCCGGGTGATTTATGTGGGCTCGCTTTCGAAGACGCTGTTTCCGGGCCTGCGTCTGGGATTCATGGTGGGGCCAAAGACGTTGATCGCCGAAGCACGGGCGCTCCGGCGCCTGATGGTGCGCCATGCCCCCAATAACAATCAGCGCACGGCCGCGCTCTTTCTTTCGCTCGGTCATCACGACACGCTGATCCGCCGCCTGCACCGGGCCTACCGAACCCGCTGGGAGGTGATGGCGGGAGCGCTGCAAGAGCACATGCCGAATGCCAGCCGGGTTCCCAGCTTTGGCGGAACCAGCTTCTGGGTGAAGGGACCGGCGAAACTCGACAGCGAGGAACTGGGCAAGGCCGCGGCGGCCAAGGGCATCCTCATCGAGCCGGGGCGCATCAATTTCGGCATCGCCAATCCGCCACGCAACTATTTCCGCCTGGCATTCTCGTCGATCGACGAGAAGAAAATCGAGCCGGGGGTGAAACTGCTGGCGGGGCTTGTGGGAGGCTCGGTGAGCGCCTGACATGTGGAATGATTGCGCGCGATTTCGCGCACAGGTTTTATTCAAATTTATCGGAAGTTATAAACATTTCTCAATCTCGGTGGACTAGGTTCTACCCGGCGGTAAACTCAGCCGTTCCAAGAAACCAAGTTTGAGCAAAAAATGAAGTACTTCTCTGATTTGCGCGACACTCGCGGAAACGTGGCTGTCATGACCGCAATCGCGGCGACAGTACTGGCCGGCGTTTCGGGAATGGCGCTTCTCTATCAGCAGGGAATCCACAAGAAAACGGCGCTGCAGGCGGCATTGGATTCCGGGGTATTGGCTGGTACCGCCATGGGTTTTTCGACAGCGGACGAAACTCGCGTCAAAGTGGCGGAGGCATCGTTTTATGCCAATATCGGCGGCAGCGGGGTTTTCGCCACTGAAGGCACGGCGGAGTTCGTTGCCGGAACCGACCCCAAGCCGAGTTTTACGGTTAAGAATGCGCGGGTCAGCGGAATTGCAACCGCCACCGTGGAAAACACACTCGGCGCAGCCTTGGGTATCACTGATATGGACAGTCAAGGTGGGCGCCAAGGCCACCAAGATGCAATCGGACCCGATTTGCGCTCTGGCGCTCAATCCCAAGAGCGACAGCAGCCTCTATGTCTACGGTGGCGCCAAATTCGATGCGGATTGCCCGGTTCAGGCGAATTCGACCGATGATTCGGGCGGCTCGATAACGGGCGCCAAATCCACGGCCACGGCGAGCGCCTTTGGATTCACCGGCGGCGCCACTGGCGATGGCTGGTCGCCAAGACCCACGACCGGCACCGAACCAGTCAGCGATCCGTATGCAAACCTGGCAGTGCCATCGGCCGGCAGTTGCACCATGACCAATGCTGTCATCAAGGTTTCAAGCACTCTGGATCCTGGCACCTATTGCGGTGGCCTGACCGTCAAGACGGGGGCGACGGTGACGTTGAAGCCGGGCATATACATTATGCTTGACGGGCAGTTTCGAACCGACTCCGGCGGCAACATCGTGGGTGATGAAGTCCTGATCGTGCTCACCGGCAAGGACAGTTACATCTATTTGGGTTCCGACTCCACCGTCAAAGTCACTTCACCCAAGGACGGCGACTACAAGAACATGCAATTCATGTCGGACCGCGATTTGAGTCAGTCCAAATTCGAGCAAGAGTGGACCTATATCCACAGCGGCGCGACGCTGGAGTATGATGGCGTGATGTATCTTCCCGAACAACAATTTTGGGTCAGCGGCGCGGCGCACCAGGCGATCATCAAGGGATACTCGCCCTCCATGCCGTTGGTGGCCGACACAATCTGGGTGCAGGGCAATGCTGTTGTGGAAATCCGGCAGGAAGATCGCAGAGGCATTGGTCCGGTCGACCACGCACCGGGATTTGCGTATGGCGCAAGGCTGATCAACTGACGTTCATTTGCTTCACCCCGGATTTCAGTTAATGACCGGGCATGGGGCGTGAGCATCAGGACAACCGGCTTCTGGCCATTATTTGCATTCTGTTCGCGGTGGGGTTTGCCTCGACGCAGGATGCCATCGTTAAGGCGATGTCGGGCGAGTATTCGGCCTATGAGGCGGTGATCTTCCGCTGCCTTGGCTCCTATCCGGTGCTTGTTCTTCTGTTGTGGCGGCGCAGCAGATTTCTCCGCATTGAGAACGCCGCTTCTGGCACGAGTCCTTGGCCGATCGATTATCCTGTGTGGAGCTTATTTTGCCTTCGTGCTGTCGATTGCCGCGATGCCGATCGCCAACTCGGTGGCGATCTATTTCACCATGCCGTTCTTCGTTGCGGGGCTGGCTGGGCCTGTATTAGGAGAGCGAGTGCGGTTGCATCGCTGGCTGGCGATCATCATGGGCTTCATCGGCGTCATCATCATGGTGAGGCCGGGTGCTGGCGTGTTCGAGCCGGCAGCCGTGCTGTCACTGCTATCGGCGCTCGGCTATGCCTATGGCCAGATGATCGGGCGGCCCATCGCGCAACAGGTTTCGCCCATCGTCATCGCGATCTGGCAGAACAGCGTCTACATTCTGGTCAGTCTCGCCCTCGCCATTCTATTCAACAGTTTCGATTTCAGCTGGATTGCCCACAAGAGCCTGGTGTTCCTGTCGCGGCCGTGGGTGTGGCCGCCCGCAGGCGATGCGGCAATTCTGTTCGCCAACGGGTTTCTGGCGGCGGGGGGCATGCTGCTGTTCGTCTCCGCCTACAAATACGGCGAGTCGAATTTCGTGGCGCCCTTCGAGTATTCGGCAATGATCTGGGCGGTGGGCTATGGCCTGCTGCTGTTCAACGATTTTCCCGACAGCTTCACCTGGATCGGCGCCGCCGTGGTGGTCGTTGCCGGAATTCTGATGATCTGGCGCGACCGGCAGCTCGACCGCAGCGTGGCTCACAGTCCGTGAGCGCGCCACAGTTTCTGGATTAACGAGCCCGCGGGGAATGGCGCTTCGGCGTCAACGCCACGCTTGGCCCAGATCGAGGCATACATGTGGAGGAACGGCGAAGCGGGCGGATCGCGGTCTTCAAGAAAATAGCCCGGCACATTCCACCAGGCGACGGGATCGACGAAATCCGGCGGCAGGATGGTGACGCCATGGCTGGCATCGCCGAGCATGAGCCTGGTGAGGAGATGGGGGCCGACGTTCTCCCAGCCGCGATCTTCAGGCTTGAGAGCTTCAACAGCTTCGGCTGAGCGGTGCCAAAGGTCGCCGTTGCGGGGCATGGGGTTGGCCATGAAACAGTTGGTGACCTGGGTGAGGCCCTCGCCCGTGGCACTGGCTTCACGGTGGCGGAAGGGCCGGCGCTTTTCAGAGGCAACGAAAGGTGCGGCCGGCAATGCGATTGCATCGGCCAGGGCCACCACATCCATATCGGACCACAGGCCGCCCATTTGGGCGAGTACTTTGTAGCGGAACAGGCTCGAAAGCGCGGCGAAATCATTGGCTCTTGGCGTGATTTCCGCCGCGTCGCGAAGAGTGACACCGGGCTCCGATATCGCGGCGCGATCATAACTCCACACAGTCACCGGGAAAGCCTTGGTGATGAAACTGGCAAGGCTGAGGCGGGCCAGACGCGACAAGGGGCCCGAGACCCACAACATGTGAACAGAACTTTCTGGCGCCGGCATTGGGACTCGAATGATCATTCAAAGGGCAGGCCGCTCATGGCATGAAGACGTGACCCGCGCAAGATTCGGGTGGACTGACGCGTGAGGCCCGGACAATGGTGGGGGAATAGTCCGGGAGCCGCCAACACATGACTGCAAAGGAAATACGGATCGACAATCGCGACTGGTTTCTGCTGATCGTGCTTTCGGTTCTGTGGGCGGGTTCGTATTTCTTCGCCGGCGTGGCCGTCAAGGAGCTGCCGCCGTTGACGATTGTGCTGGCAAGAGTGGGGCTGGCAGCGGCCGTGCTGGCGCCGGTACACTGGATGATCGTGGGCCGGCTGCCCTCGTCATTTGCCGGCTGGCTGCCGTTTATCGTGATGGCGCTGCTCAACAATGTCATTCCGTTCTCGCTGATCGTCAGTGGGCAAACGCAGATCGCCAGCGGGCTTGCTTCGGTGCTGAACGCCACGACGCCATTATTTACGGCGCTGGTACTTGGGTTTTCCGGCGATGAAAAGCTGGTGGCGCGGCGTATCCTCGGCGTGGCCACCGGAATTGCCGGGGTGGCCATCTTGCGCGGGGCAAGTTTCTCACTGGCGGATTCGCAGGCCGCGGGAACACTCATGTGCCTGGGCGCGGCTCTGAGTTATGGATTTGCCGGCCTGTGGGCGCGGCGGCGGCTGGGAGGAGTAGCCCCGCTGACATCGGCCACCTGCCAACTGGTCAGTTCTTCGGCGATGATGCTGGTGCTGGCCGGGTTTGTCGAGCAGCCTTGGCTCCTTGCCGCGCCGAGCTTCCCGGTGTGGGCCGCGCTCATTGGTTTTGCGGTGCTTTCAACGGCGCTCGCTTATATCGTCTTTTTCAATATCCTCGAGAGATCGGGGGCATCGAATGTCATGCTGGTGACGCTGCTCATTCCAGTTACCGCCATTCTGCTGGGACATTTCGTTCTCGGCGAGCCGGTAATTCAGCGGGAGATCATCGGCGCCCTGGTCATTGCGAGTTCACTATTGATCATCGACGGCAGGTTGCCGCGCGCCCTTGCCAATCTCAGACGGGATAGCCGGCCCAGGGCTTGATGGTGCGGAGCGCCAGGGCCGACTGAATGCGCTGCACTCCTGGAAGCCTGGAAATGCGCGAGCGGTGGATGCGCTCATAGTCGGCCGCATCGGCGGCGACGACGCGGAGAAGATAGTCGAACTGGCCGCTCATCAGGTGGCATTCGAGGATTTCGGGGACACGCTGCACGGCCCTCTCGAACTTCTCGAATGCCTCCTCGGTCTGGGCCGAAAGCGAAACTTCGACGAAGAACTCGTTGGCAAGGCCAAGGGCGGCGCGGTCGAGCGTCGCGGTATAGCCGGTAATGACGGCTGCCTCCTCGAGGAGCTTCACCCGGCGATGGCAGGAGGACGGCGAGAGGCCTGCGCGAGCAGCCAATTCGGCTATTGGCTGCTGGGAGCTTTTCTGCAACTCAACCAGAATGATTTTATCGATCTTATCGAATTCATCATGTTTCATTCTAATGGATATACCTTTCTTCGAATAAAATATCAATGCTGCGGTGCTCCAGGGGCTCCTTCGGAAAATCATTCGAGGCGGTTTGCGGTAATTTCAGCCGTCCAAAGGGAGGAATTTCATATGCTGATCGGCGTTCCGAAAGAGATCAAGAATCACGAATACAGGGTTGGCATGACGCCGATGTCGGTGCGCGAAGCGGTGCGCCATGGCCACAAGGTGTGGGTGCAGGTTAACGCCGGTGGCGGAATTGGCGCAACCGATGCGGACTACACCCAGGCGGGCGCTACGATGATTGCAACCGCTGAAGAGATTTTCGCCAAGGCCGATATGATCGTCAAGGTAAAGGAGCCCCAGGCTGCAGAGCGCAAGATGCTGCGCGAGGGTCAGATCCTCTACACCTACCTGCATCTTGCTCCCGATCCGGAGCAGACCAAGGATCTGGTCAAGTCGGGTGCGGTGTGCATCGCCTATGAAACGGTGACGTCGGCGCGCGGCGGGTTGCCGCTGCTGGCTCCGATGTCGCAGGTGGCAGGCCGCATGTCGATCCAGTCGGGCGCCCATTGCCTGGAGAAGGCGCAAGGCGGACGCGGCATGCTGCTCGGTGGCGTTCCCGGCGTGGCTCCGGCCAAGGTCGTGATCCTCGGCGGCGGCGTGGTCGGCACCAATGCGGCGGCGATGGCGCTGGGGCTTGGCGCCGACGTGGTGATCCTTGAGAAGTCGACGGACCGGATGGAAGAACTGGTTGCCCGCTTCGGCACCGGACTCAAGACGCTCTATTCGACGAGGGAGCGGTGGAAGACGAATGCGCCGATGCCGATCTGGTGATCGGCGGCGTGCTGATTCCAGGTGCCGCGGCGCCCAAGCTCGTTACCAGGAAGATGCTGAAGGACTGGAAGCCCGGCTCGGTGCTCGTTGATGTCGCCATCGACCAGGGTGGTTGCGCCGAGACTTCCAAGGCCACCACCCATGCGGACCCCACCTATGTGGTGGACGGCGTCATCCATTATTGCGTGGCCAACATGCCGGGCGGCGTTGCGCGCACCTCGACCTTTGCCCTCAACAACGTGACACTCCCCTTCGGACTGGCGCTGGCCAACAAGGGCTGGAAGAAGGCGCTGGCCGATGACGTGCACTTGAAGAACGGCCTCAACGTGGCGCTCGGCAAGGTGACCTACAAGGCAGTGGCCGACGATCTCGGCTACAGCTATGTGCCGGCCGATACGGTGATTGCCGGATAGGTTCCAGCATCAACAAGAAAAATTATGCCCGGGATTTTCCCCGGGCATTTGCTTTTGGTGGCAGGGCTAGTTACATCCCCGCCTGTTTCGGCTTGCCGGCGTAGTAGTAGTTGGCTTTCCTGCCATAGATCAGGCCGCGCAGGAGGCGGCGCATCGATTCGGACTTGCGCAGGGGGTCGATCACGGCGCGGAAGGCGTCGTGGACGAAGACCTTTGCGGCATCCAGCGCGGGTGCTGTGCCCGGCGGTTTCTGCGGCAGGCCGAAGCGGCGGAGCGTGCCGTTCATCAGGCGGATCTTGTTGAGGCGGAGGACTTCGGGCGTCTTCCAGGTCATGGCCATGGAAATTGAATAGCTTGCTCCGGTGCTCACCCAGTGGGGTATCATGTATGGCATGTGGACGGCATCGCCGGGCTTCAGTGAATGCAAGGTGGCGCGGCTTTCGTACCAGTCCTCATAGTGCTGGTTCCTGTGCTTGGAGGGCGAAATCTCCATCGCCTCCTCGGAGATGAGCTTGCGGTCGTCATTGTCGAAGGTGCGGACGAATTTGTCGCCCTTGATCTGGATGAGGATGTTCTCTTCGGCATCGAGATGGAAGGGCGTGGTGGCATTGGCCGAGGAGACAAAGATGAATCCCTGCAAATCGGAGTAATCGCCGGGCTTGCGGCCGGCGGCCAGATTGGCGGCTTCAACAAATGATTCCAGAAGTGCGCGGTAGTCTTTGTCTTCATTGACGAATTTGATCACCATCCAGGCATTGGCGGTTTCGATGGAGGAGATCACGCTGGCCGCATCCATGTCGATTTTCGGCACGTCTTCGGGCCTGGCGCCGACCGCCACCTTGCCGGAATTATATTCGATGCGATCGCGCGGCATGGATTTCGCCAGTTCGACAAGGCGCGGCAGGGTGAAGAGTGGATGGCCGGCGAGGCCGTGCTTGAGCGCGAATGCGTGTCTGAGAAAGCTCTTGCGGGCAATTGCGGGGTCGACGGTTACGATGCTCATGAACGGTGCCTCCTGGTGAGCGCATAATAGAGATCGCGGGCTTGGGATCGGATGCGGCGGCGCAGTTTCTCGGCGCCCGCAGTCAGTTGGAAACGCCGCTGGCCAACATTGGCGGCGGCAACAATGACATCGGCCATGGCGAGCCGGTCGCGCCAGAGGTGATCGATCATGGGATGATTGGGAATGGCGCAGGAATCGACGCAATCGATGTTGCCCTCGGCGAAGAAGGCCTGGGTGGCATCGAGAATCAACAGGACGCCGGGGGAGAACTTGGCGAAGGCCTCGTCATAGGCGATCTTGCCAAGCCAGGCGGAACCGCCTTCGACGACGGCAAAAAGGCTGGCAATGGGGCGGCCGTCCAGGACGAGGGACCAGAAACGGAGTTTGCCTGCCTGGTGCAGGCCCCGGCAGATTTCAGCAAAGGCCTTGGCGAGGGACGCGTTGGATTTGAGAGCGGTGCCGCGGGTTCCCTTCCAACCCCCGGCTTCGAGGTCGAGCAGGTTGGAACTCCATGGGCCAACGTCATCGCCAGGCCGGAGGCTGCGGCATTCCAGGCTTCCCTGTTCGGAAAGGCGGGTGCGCAAGCCTGCGATATTCCTTGCGGCGTTTGCGGTCGATGTTCGACTCGAACCAATCTTCGAAAGAACCGGTTGGCCGCAATGCCGCCCTTTGCCAGCTCTCCAAAACGGTCAGCTGGGGGGCTGCGGCCTGCAGGGTGTCCCAAAATGGGCCATCGGCGGGAATGCCGGTCAGCATCACCGGGGCAGCCTCGCGGCGCAGAAAGGCGTCCAGTGCCGCCTGAGCGAGGTTGCGGTCGAGGTGGGGCAGACCGGAGACGCTCAGGGGCGTTACCCAGTTGGTCAACAGGGCGGGCGGCGTGCGGCGGCGGCTGACAGGAAGCGCCATGACCATTTGGCCGTCCGAGCGCACGACGGCCAGTTCCGCCGATTTCAAATGGGTAAGGAGCGGGCACAGGAACTGGGGGGCGTTGAGGCCTGCCGGAACCAGGGCGCGGGACACCAGATCGGCCCAATCGCCAGCAAGTGCCGCAGGTTCTCCGCTGCGCTCAACTTCCAGTAAAGTCCAAGTCTCCGCCAACATGGCCTTGCATAGTGCAAAGCCAGTGCCAGCCAAAGCGAAGCCACGGAACGTCCCTAGCAAAACGGAAAAACCGGCTGGTTCGCAATTCGCTGCAATCCCCGCGGATGAAATTCATGGGGGGCCGCCGGTCGCGGCATGGAAGAAAGGTGGAGGGGATGTCCCCGCCGAGGCTTCAGGCCAGCACGTGCGAGTGGAAAGGTGTAGGAAATTCAGGCTCGAAGCCCGGCACCCGCTTGCGCGGGCCGTTTTACCGAAGGACGCAGCGATTTCCGCCGGGGGCAAGCTCTTCGCGGCGGATGAGTGACCCGCCCCTAGCCATCGAAGGCGCTTGGGTCCTAATGCCCAAGGGTCTTGCCCGAGACTCCCGGGAAGCAGGGGCGCTATCTTTCCCCAGCTCCGCAGGCGCTGCAAACTAACCCGGTCATTTCGAGACGCTGTCGACAATGTCCCCTCCTTTCCGGGTTAGTCGTGGGATGTATAATCCTAGTGATAGGAATAAGTCAAGGATTATTTTCGTAAAGCCCCAAATCCGGCGAAAGAAGTTGTGAAGAAACCGACGAACGGCCGCCACTGCGAACTGGCGGGAAAACAAGCGGGCCCCCAGCTTTCGAGGCTGTGAAGAAATTGGAAACATCGCCGTTTTGGCCAGTGAGAAGCGGGATGCCAGCTTTCGCTGGCAAGACGGATTGAGGGGATATCATTGATTTGCCTCCCTTTTTCCGTCATCCCAGCGAAAGCTGGGAACCCGCTTTTTCCTGGAAGTTCGTAGTTGCCGATCGCCGGCCAATTTCTTCACAGCCTCTTTCGCTGGGGTGACGGAAAAGGGGAAGGGAAAATTACGCAACAATTCCAGCCTAGTAGGGAAATACCAGAAGAATTGTGCCGGCTAAAATTGATCCTTAACGCGGAGTTTAGACTTCGGTCTTGGCTTCCAGAACCTGGCGGCCGCGGTACATGCCGGATTTCAGGTCGATATGGTGAGGACGGCGGAGTTCGCCGGACTTCTTGTCTTCGACCCAGGTAATGGTTGCCATCTTGTGGCCGGAACGGCGCATGCCGATGCGGCTCTTGGTCATTTTCTTGCGTGGAACAGCCATTTTGACGAAACTCCATGACAAAGGGGCCCGGAGCCCGCTTCAGTTGACGCGGCTTATAGCGAAGCTCATGGCGCAAGACAAGCGAGATAGGGACCCATTCCGGCCATGCGAATCATGATGCGGCTGGCGATGGCCGAAACCCGTTTAGAGGGCTTGCCGGCTTTTCGTTTGATGGGGTTGGGCAATACGGCCGCCAATAGCGCCGCCTCGCGCCGGCTCAGCTTGGCGGCGGATTTCTTGAAATGGTGCTGGGCGGCGGCTTCAGCGCCATAGACGCCGGGGGCCCACTCGACGATGTTGAGATAGATTTCGATCATCCGGCGCTTCGACCAGACCAAGTCCATCCACAGGGCCAGCGGCAGTTCCAGGCCCTTGCGCAAGAAAAATCTTCCATCCCACAGGAAGAGGTTCTTGGCGGTCTGCATGGGAATGGTGCTGGCGCCGCGGATGGGGCCTTCGTCATCGTCGAAAGCGTCCTCGACCACGCCCTGGAACTCCACCCAGTCGACGCCGTAATGCTCGCAGAAACGGGCGTCCTCGGAAGTGATTACGGCCTTGGCAAGCCAGGGAGACATCTGGTCGAGGCCGACCCAATCCTTGTCGAGACCATTGCCAGTCAACACCCTTAGCACCATGACGTTGGAGACGGGCGGCGGCACCACGGCATAGACCAGCGTCAGTATGATCGGGAATCGCCGCCAGCACAGCGGTCACACGAAGCACCCGGCGCAGCCAGCGGCGCAGGATTTCATGGCTCCTGGCGGGAAGCCGGCCGATGGTCGATGGCACGGGCTGTGGCACCGGGGCTGGTTGAGTTTCGACGGTCATATCTCTACAGAAGGCCGAATAGCATAGGGAAATGCCGTTGTCGTTTGAAGATGCACTCAACGCCTGCGCTGTGGAAACCGGCGCCCTGCTCGACCGGCTGCTGCCCGGCGATGCCACTCCGGCGCGGCGGCTGGCCGAAGCGATGCGTTATGCGGCACTGGGCGAGGGAAAGCGGCTGCGGCCATTTCTGGTGGTGGAATCAGCGGCGCTCTTCGATGTGCCGCGCGAGCGGGCACTGCGGGTGGGGGCGGCGCTGGAATGCGTGCATTGCTATTCGCTGGTGCATGATGACCTTCCCGCCATGGATGACGATGACATGCGGCGGGGGAAACCGGCGTTGCACCGGGCCTTCGACGAGGCCACGGCAATTCTCGCCGGAGACGCCTTACTTACCCGGGCCTTCGAGATCATCGCCGATCCGGCCACCCACCCGGAAGCGGAAGTCCGCCTTCAACTGGTCAGCGGCTTGGCGAAGGCTTCCGGCATGGCTGGAATGGTTGGCGGCCAGATGCTCGATATAGCCGGGGAGAAGTCTCCCTCCCCCTTGTGGGGAGGGATTAAGGGTGGGGGTCGCTCCGGCCTCACCACCAGACCCCCACCCCTAACCCCTCCCCACAGGGGGGAGGGGGATATTGAATCCGCGCCTTCAAGTCATCAAACCATTGAAGCAATCACCCTGATCCAGAAACTGAAGACCGGCGCCCTGTTCAGGTTTGCCTGCGAGGCGGGGGCGGTTCTGGGCGCGGCGGACACCGCACCACTTCGTCAGTATGCTGACGATCTCGGGCTGGCCTTTCAAATTGCCGACGATATTCTCGATGTTGAATCGAACCCCGTTGCACTCGGCAAGGCGACGCAGAAGGACCGGGGCAAGGGCAAGGCGACATTCGTCGACGTTCTCGGGCTCAATGAAGCCAAGGACCGGGCTGCCAGCCTGGCGGCATCGGCAATCGCTGCTCTCGAAGCCTATGGTCCTCGGGCGGAACGCTTGCGGGCGGCAGCGCTGTTCATGGTTTCACGCCGGAAATGATCGACTTGGCCGCCGCGTAGCTGGCGACGCGGTGGACGCGGCCGGCCTTGATGGCATAGAGCCAGACGAGCCTATCGCTGGTGGCGATGTCCTCGGGCGTTATCGCCAGAATTCCGGCACGATCACTCTTGTCCAGACCGGTTTTGAACAGCACATCCTCCATCGGCAGATCATTGCGGCGCAGGGCTTCGGCAAAGCCGAATTGCACGAAGCCGGAGCAAATGAATTGCGGCGGCACCCAGCGGGCACGGCTGCGGCGGGTGCGCTGAACGGCGTCGGCCATCGAACGGGATTTGCCTTTCGACACGCGCGAGTAGCCGAGACGCAAGCCAAACAGGAACGCCAGGGCGAGGCGAATGACCTTGCTGTAATCATACTTTGCCTTGACATGATCGAGCATCAGGCCGCGCACTTGAGAGCGCAGCCTGTCGTCGAACCATGGCGCTTCCAAGCGGCGGATCACGATGTCGCTGTGGCCGCGCTTGCGGTCGATATAATCGCGCAGGTTGGCAAGGCCGACGCCCGAGGAAATCGATTCGAGAACGAAGGTATTTTCAAAGCCATCATCGGGTTTCGGCACCAGAAAGACCAGTGCGGCGTGGCTGAAGCAGCCGCCGGTCGCAATGCGGATCAGCCAGCTTGAGACTGTCGGGCTGCGCGAGAGAATGACGTCACTGCGCATGAGCAAGGTTTCGGCGTGCTTGAGAAACGTCTCGACGGACATCGGGAAGTGCAGTTCGACGGCGCTGTCGTTGTCCTGCATCATGTCAGATCAGAATTTCCATTCGCTGATCGCGGCCTAGCCTTTGCTCGTCGCACAGTATCGGATTGCCCCTGGCAATTTGCTCAAAGCCCGACGCCATGAACTCGAACTCGCCTTTCGGCCAGTTGATGGCGATATTCCAAATTTGCGCCACATAGCGCTGGCGGTCTTCGGAGCGGCGGGTGATGGCGTGAATGGAAAATGGACCGTGGGCGGCGGATGCCGCTGCATAGTCGAGATTCATGCGCAGTTCCGACACTTCGAGGAATATCAGCCGGGCGGGAATGACGCGAAAGTTGACTTTAGATTCTATCTTCACCCATTCCATGATGTAGTCGATATCAAGCGTAAGCCTGCCGCTTCCCCATTCGCCCTCCTCAATGCGCAAGGCATAGACATGATTGTCATGCCACGTCATCGAGTTGAACTGTTCAGTGGTCCAGCGCCTGGTGATGGCGTCTTCAGCCATGGGGCGGCTGGCTCCAGCGGTTCTGTACGTAGGCCTCGACAATCTCCTTGAACTGGCCGGAGATGTTCTCGCCGCGCAGCGTCGTGACCTTCTTGCCGTCGATATAGATCGGGGCCGCCGGCAGTTCGCCGGTGCCGGGGAGCGAGATGCCGATGTCGGCGTGTTTGGATTCGCCGGGGCCGTTGACGATGCAGCCCATGACCGCGAGTTGCAGGGTTTCGAAACCCGGATAGGACCGGCGCCACTCCGTCTGGCGGTCACGCACGTAGGTCTGGATGTCTTGTGCCAATTCCTGAAACACCGTCGAGGTGGTGCGGCCGCAGCCGGGACAGGCGATGACCATGGGAGCGAAGGCGCGAAGGCCCATGGTCTGGAGGATTTCCTGGGCGACGGTCACTTCGCGGGTACGATCGCCGCCGGGATCGGGGGTCAAGGAAATGCGGATGGTGTCGCCTATTCCCTCCTGCAGAAGGACGGAGAGAGCGGCGGTGGAAGCGACGATGCCCTTCGAGCCCATGCCGGCTTCGGTCAATCCCAAATGCAAGGCATAGTCGCAGCGGCTGGCGAGGGCGCGGTAGACGGCGATCAAATCCTGCACTTCCGAGCATTTGGCCGAGATGACGATCTTGTCACGGCCAAGCCCCAGTTCCTCGGCGCGCGCCGCCGAGAGCAGGCCCGATTGCACCACGGCCTCGTGCATGACTTGACGGGCTTCCCGGGGGTTTTCGGAGTTGGCATTCTCATCCATCATTGCGGTGAGCAATGCCTGATCGAGCGAGCCCCAATTGACGCCGATGCGTATGGGCCGGGCGAACCTGAGTGCTGCCTCGATCATCATGGAGAAGTTGCGGTCCTTCTTCGCCTTGAAGCCGACATTGCCGGGATTGATGCGGTATTTGGCCAGGGCTTCGGCGCAGGCGGGATGATCGTTCAGCAGCGTGTGGCCGTTATAGTGAAAGTCGCCGATGAGCGGCACGGTGACGCCCATGCGGTCCAGCCTGGCGCGGATATGGGGAACGGCCTTGGCCGCGTCGTCACGGTCCACGGTGATGCGCACAAGCTCCGAGCCGGCACGGGCGAGGTCCGCGGTCTGGTGCGCCGTGGCTTCGATATCGGCGGTGTCGGTGTTGGTCATCGACTGGACGACGACGGGAGCGCCGCCGCCGACGGCGATATGTCCGATGTTGACGGCGACGGATTTTCGGCGCGCCGGGACCGCAGTGTAGCTCATGGCAGCTAATTGGTCTGGGGAAGCGCCAAGGTCAAGACAAACAGCAGACCCGCCGACAGCACCACAGAGGGGCCGGAAATGGTGTTGGCGAAGGCCGAGAGCATGAGTCCGGATATGACCGACAGCCCCGCCATGGCGGCGGAAATCACCGCCATTCGCTCGGGCGTGGACGAGAGCCTGCGGGCGGCGGCGGCGGGAATGACCAGGAGCGCGGTGATCAGCAGGAGTCCCACGATTTTCATGGAGATTGCCGTCATCAGGGCAATGAGCAGGATGAAACCGAGCTCCACTTTTTGCACCTCCACGCCTTCGGCGCGGGCCAGTTCCTCATGGACGGAAATGGCAATGAGGTCGCGCCACAGAAAGGCCAGCACCGCCAGAACGGCGGCGGCGCCAATCCAGACGATCGTCACATCGCGCGAAGTGACGGTGAGGATATCGCCGAACAGCAGGTCCATGTGATCGCCGGCGGCGCCGGTCACCAGCCCCACGGTGATGAGGCCGAGGGCGAGGGACACATGCGAGAGGATACCGAGGAGCGTGTCGGTGGCGAGCTGGCGCTGGCCCTTGAGCGCCAGCAGCAGGATCGCCACGGCAATGGCGGTGGCAACCGCACCCAATGTCAGGCTGAATCCCAGCAGCAAGCCGAGACCAACGCCGAACAGCCCCGAATGCGCCAGCGTCTCGCCGAAATAGGCCATGCGCCGCCAGACGATGAAGCAGCCGACGGGACCGGCTACGAGGGCGACGCCCACGCCTGCGAGAATGGCGCGCTGGAAGAAGGGCTCTTGAAGGATGTCTAGCATTGACCGGCGCGCACCAATTGCCCTTCCCCCCTCGCGGGGGAAGGTGGCGCGAAGCGCCGGATGAGGGGGCGGTTGAGCGCGTATGGCTTGCGCCTGAATTTGCTGAACCAGCCCCCTCTTCCGTCTCGCGCCTGCGGCGCGATCCACCTTCTCCCGCGAGGGGAGAAGGGCAGGTTTAGAGAGTCACTAGTGGCGGTGATCATGGTGGTGAACATGTTCATGATCGTGGTCGTGATGGTGGGTGTAGGCGGCGATCATGCGGGCGGCGGAGGGGCCGAAGAGTTTGGCGAATTCCGGGTCCTGCTGGACCTTTTGCGGTCCGCCCTCGCAGCAGACATGGCCATTGAGGCAGACGACATGGTCGCTCTCGGCCATCACCATGTGCAGGTCGTGGCTCACCATGAGGATGCCGCAGCCATGGACTTTACGAATGTTGGAGATCAATTCGTAGAGCCTGGCCTCACCCATGAAATCCACCGCCTGCACCGGCTCATCGAGCACCAGGATTTCCGGCTTGCGCAGCAATGCGCGGGCCAAGAGGGCGCGCTGCAACTCGCCGCCGGAGAGCTGGGCGACGTTCGCCGTCTTGAGATGGGCGATGCCGGTTTCGGCGAGGGCCACATCGATTTCCGCCTCGCTGGGGCGGAGGGTCAGCGACAGGAGACGGCGCAAGTCGAGGGGCACATTGGGGGTGAGCGGAAAGCGTTGCGGCACGTAGCCCACGCGCAAATTGGCGCGCCTGGCGATCTCACCGGAGGTGAGCGGCTGGAGGCCCAGCATGCAGCGCACCAGGGTCGACTTGCCGGCGCCATTGGGGCCGATGACGGTGACGATCTCGCCCGCCCTGACATCGAGGTTGACGTGATCGAGGATCATGCGATTGCCGATTTTGAGGCTCGCATCCCTGGCGCTGAGCAGTGCTCCCTGGGCTTTCAACATATCAAGCGCCGCCCTGGCAGGTGCCGCAGGTGCCGGCCATTTCGATCACCGTACGGGCGGGATGGAAGTCGTGGGACAGAGCTGCCTTGGCCACGCGGGCAAAGGCGTCGGGAATATCGAGTTCGGCCACGGTGCCGCAAGCCTCGCAGATCAGCAGTGCGGCTGGCTGGCCCTCATGGGAATGGGAGCAGGCGACGAAGGCATTGCGGCTTTCGATCTTGTGGACGAGGCCATGGGCCTGGAGGAAGTCCAGTGCCCGGTAGATGGTAATGGGTGCCGGCCTCGCGCCATGTTCCGCCATGCGCTCGATGATGTCGTAGGCTCCCACCGCCGCATGGCCCTGGGCCACGCAGGCCAGCACATCGCGGCGCTGGCCGGTCAGCCTGCTGCCCCGCCTGGCACAGGTGCGCTCGGCCCGGGACGATCAGGTCGGCGGTGCAATGGGCGTGGTCATGGTGGGGATCGGGGAAGGACATGGATGTTATAATATAACATGCTTGCGGGAATTGCCAGATTCCTTTCAAACTCTGTTCGATCAGGAGGAATGCCCATGACCGGAACCGCCAAAGCCACCGTCTTCATCGACAACGACAGGGTGATCGTCACCGAATACCGTTTCGCTCCCGGCGCCAATACGGGGTGGCACCGCCATGGGCATGACTATGTGGTGGTGCCGCTGATGGACGGGAAGGTGAAGCTGGAGACCAAGGCCGGCACAAGTTTCGCCGAGATGAAAAAGGGTGTCCCCTACTTCCGCAACGAGGGCGTCGAGCATGATGTGATCAATGCCAATGATGGGGAGTATGCGTTTATCGAAATCGAGTTGAAGTAGCGTTCAAGCGGGGCAGGCCCGCTGGCGGTAATTGTCGGGCAGAACTGGCGCTGCCATGGTATCGAACTTCGGCATAGATACAGGCTACCCATCACCTCCCGCTTGAAGGACGCATCCCCATGAAAATGACGACCGAGGAAGCATTTGTGAAGGTCCTGCAGATGCACGGGATCGAACACGCGTTTGGGATTATCGGGTCGGCCTTCATGCCGATCTCGGATTTGTTCCCGAGGGCGGGCATCACTTTCTGGGACTGCGCCCACGAAGGCTCGGGCGGGATGATGGCCGATGGCTACACCCGTGCTTCGGGCAAGATGTGCATGATGATCGCCCAGAACGGCCCGGGAATTACCAATTTCGTGACGGCGGTCAAGACCGCCTATTGGAACCACACGCCGCTGCTGCTGGTGAGCCCGCAGGCCGCCAACCGCACCATCGGCCAGGGCGGCTTCCAGGAGGTAGAGCAGATGGCGCTGTTCAAGGACATGGTGGGCTATCAGGAAGAAGTGCGCGATGCCTCGCGCGTGGCGGAAGTGCTCAACCGCGTGATCATGAATGCCAAGCGGCTCTCGGCGCCAGCACAGATCAACATGCCGCGGGACTACTTCACCCAAGTGATCGACATCGATCTGCCGGCTATCGTCGAGTTCGAGCGCCCATCGGGTGGTGATGATGCCATTGCAGCGGCGGCGAAACTTCTCTCGGACGCCAAGTTCCCGGTCATCCTCAACGGCGCCGGCGTGGTCATCGGCGGCGCCATTGGGGCATCGAAGTCGCTGGCGGAGAAGCTCGATGCGCCGGTGTGCGTGGGCTACCAGCACAACGACGCCTTCCCCGGTTCGCATCCGCTGTTTGCCGGACCTCTCGGTTATAACGGGTCCAAGGCGGCAATGGAGCTGATCAGCCGCGCCGACGTGGTTCTGGCGCTGGGCACCCGTCTCAATCCGTTCTCGACGCTACCGGGCTACGGGCTCGACTACTGGCCCAAAGAAGCCAAAATTATTCAGGTCGACATCAACCCCAACCGCATTGGCCTCACCAAGAAGGTGGCCGTCGGGATCGTGGGCGATGCCAGAATGGTGGCCGAAGGCATTCTCGCCAAACTCTCACCCAAGGCAGGCGATGGGGGCCGTGCCGACCGCAAGGCGCTGATTGCTACAGCCAAGTCGCGCTGGGCCCAGCAACTCTCCAGCATGGACCATGAGCAGGACGATCCCGGCACGACCTGGAACGAGCGCGCGCGGAAGGCCAAGCCCGACTGGATGAGCCCCAGGATGGCATGGCGCGCCATTCAGTCGGCATTGCCGCGCAACGCCATCATCTCCTCGGACATCGGCAACAACTGCGCCATCGGCAACGCCTATCCGAGTTTCGAGGAAGGCCGGAAATATCTGGCGCCCGGGCTATTTGGGCCCTGCGGCTATGGCTTGCCGTCGATCATTGGCGCCAAGATTGGCCGCCCGGATGTGCCGGTGGTGGGCTTTGCCGGCGACGGCGCCTTCGGCATCGCGGTCACCGAGCTCACCGCCATCGGCCGGCCGGAATGGCCGGCCATCACCATGATCGTTTTCCGCAACTACCAGTGGGGGGCGGAGAAGCGGAATTCGACGCTGTGGTATGACGACAATTTCGTCGGCACCGAGCTCGACACCGATGTCAGCTATGCCGGCATTGCCAAGGCCTGCGGGTTGCAGGGCGTGGTTGCCCGCACCATGGACGAGCTGCGTGACGCACTCGCCAAGGCAATCGACGACCAGATGAAGCACAAGAAAACCACGCTCATCGAAGCGATGATCAACCAGGAGCTGGGCGAGCCCTTCCGGCGCGATGCGATGAAGAAACCGGTGGCGGTGGCAGGCATCAGCAAGGAAGACATGAAGCCTCAGAAGGGCGTTTGATTTTATTCTTCTCCCAAGCTCTTGCTTGGGAGAAGGTGCCCGCAGGGCGGATGAGGGCCTGAGCGAAGCGAGGGTAGATGCCACAGACTCAACTGCTGCCACCGCGCTGCTTGGCAGCGCGGCCCTCATCCGGCGCTGCGCGCCACCTTCTCCCCTCTTCAATGGGAGAAGGGTGAATGAAGTTCCTCATTCTCAACGCCGGATCATCATCGCTGAAATTCGCGGTCTATGACGGGCTGGCGCAGAAGTTGAAGGGCCAGGTGTCGGGAATTGGCTCCATGCCCCGGCTTGAGATCGTGGGCCAGTCCCCCCGCGAAGTGCCCGAGGTGACGACGCCCAGCGAAGGGCTGCTGGTGGCGGCTGAATGGCTCTCCGATCATGGTCACGAGCCCGCGCTGTTCGACGGCATCGGCCACCGCATCGTCCATGGCGGTACAAAATATGTGGCACCCGTCGCCGTCGACAACCGGATTCAACGTGAGCTGGAGGCATTGCGGGCCCTGGCGCCGCTGCACCTGCCATTCGGCCTTGGCGTGCTCAAGGAAATGCGGCGCATCGCGCCGGATGTTGCCAACATTGCCTGCTTCGATACGGCGTTTCATGCCACCCAGCCAGAATTGGCGACGCGGCTGCCAATTCCGCGCAGTTATTTCGACCGGGGATACCGCCGCTACGGCTTTCATGGGCTCAATTATGAGCATGTGGTGCAGGCACTGCCGCGGCAAACGGGCGAACCCCTGCCCCGCCGGTTGCTGGCGGCGCATCTGGGATCAGGGGCTTCCATGTGCGCGATCCTCGATGGCAAGAGCGTTGCGACGACCATGGGATTTTCGACCGCCGACGGGTTGGTGATGGGCACGCGCACGGGTTCGATCGATCCTGGCGTGCTGGTTGCCCTGATGCGCGACGACCATTTGTCGCTCGACCAGCTGGAAGACCTGCTCTACCGCAAGAGCGGACTCCTGGGCCTTTCCGGCATATCCGCCGACATGCGGGTTTTGCTTGCCAGCGACAGGCTGGAAGCGCGCGAGGCCGTCGACTACTATTGCTTCTCCGCCGCGCGTCACGCGGCCTCGCTGGCGCCGGCACTGGGTGGGCTTGACGCCATCGTGTTTACCGGTGGCGTCGGCGAGAACTCCGCTCCGGTGCGGGAACGCATCCTCGGGCATCTGAAATGGCTCGGCGTTCCGGCAGACCAGATTCACATCGTGCCTGCCAATGAAGAACTGACCATGGCGCGGAATGTGATGAGTGTCCTGGGCACCACGAACTGAATTTCCCGTGGCGGCGATCATCCGATCCTCAGCGCATGGCTGGTGACTTCCAGCGGACAGTTACCCCACCTTGCGGGCTCTGCACCGCTTCGAAGTAGGGTGCGGCGAGAATCGCTTCCACATGCAGCTCTTCTTCTCCTGCGTTGCGAAACCCATGTACGAGCCCGGCGGGAACGATTACGGATTCGTCTTTCATCAAAATCGCCCGGTCCTCCCCCAAGTGAACTTCCATCTTGCCAGCTAGCACCGAGAGAACCTCTTCGACATTATGGAAATGAGGTGGGGCACCCGTTCCGGCTTCGCACCACTGTTCGAAAATGCAAATTTCCTTGGCGCCCGTGAGAGAGGAGACACGCATTCGCGTAACTACGCCGGCACGCCATTCTTCCTTGGGTTGAGTTGAGTGAATGATGGCTTTCATCTTAAACTCCACCATCTGAAACGTGTTGGCAAATGACGGGGATTGCACCTGAGCAGTAAACCGGGATGCCCGCAACTACTCCTGCTAGGCCAGCGACATGGCCAGTAGCAGCGTGCCGGTATCGACGATGTCGTCGACGGTGGCGCCGCGCGAGAGGTCGGAAACCGGTTTGGCAAAGCCCTGGAGGATCGGGCCGATGGCTTGGGCGCCACCGAGATATTGGGTGAGTTTGTAAGCGATGTTTCCGGCATCGAGATCGGGGAAGACCAGCACATTGGCGCGGCCCGCCACTTCGCTTGGCACTCTCACCTTGCGCTGGGCCACGGCGGGCGACAGCGCAGCATCGCCTTGCAATTCACCATCGATCTTGAGCGATGGGGCGCGTTCGCGGGCGATCTTCAAGGCCTGGATTACCTTGTCCGCATCGGGGTGATCGCCGCTTCCCTTGGTGGAAAAGGATAGCAGCGCCACGCGCGCCTCCTCGTGCAGAACCTTGGCGGCACTTGCGGCCGAGGCAAGCGCTATGTCGGCGAGCTGCTCCGCCGAAGGCTGCACATTCACCGCGCAATCGGCGAAGATCAGGCGCTTATCTGGCCACTGCATGAGAAAGAAGCTTGACGGCGTTTCAATGCCTGGCGCGAGGCCGATGGTCATCAGCGCAGCCTCGATCACCCGTGCCGTTGGATTTATTGCGCCTGCCAGCATAGCATCGGCTTCGCCTACCGCCACCATGGCAGCTGCGCGATAGAGCGGCTTCTTGCAGCAGCCGGGCCGCCATGGCGTCCGGTCATTTTCTCCCGCCGCGCGGTAACCAGAGCAATGTGGGCGGCACCTGGCTCTGGAATGGCTGATGTAAACACCACCGGTTGCGCCAAGTCCATTGCCGCAAGTTTTTCGGCGGCGGCGCGAATTCTCTCGTCTTCGCCCTCGGGCATCACTAGCTTCAGGCCCCTGCCCTTGATCTTGGCCCTGGCTTCGTCGATCACGCTCATGGGATAATACCTTTGGAAACGTGCGGCCGTTAACCATATTCTCGAACTAGCAGCCAGCGGGGATGCAAAGTGGTTAAGATAGTGTCTTAATCCTGCCCGCGCTCTGCCACAATCTGGCACCAGTTTTAGCCTTTCATTAACCCATAACGAGCGCGCGGTAAGCACGCCTTCGCAGCGGGACGGCCCTGTATTGACGAAGGAGACGGCAAGGCATGAGGCATGCCATTGCACGGTTAGTACTGGCGTCGGGCCTGATATTCGGTGCGCTCGCGCTTCCAATGGCGGGGCAAGCCAGCGGCGGCGCGGATGACGGCACGATTGGCGTGATTGCCGATACGCCTGAATTGTTTGCGCTCCTTTTGCAGATCGGCCGTGGTCTCGATCACGTCGAGGGACTGCGCTTGCTCCCCATTGCGGGGAAGGGCCCTATCCAAACCTTGACCGATCTGGTGCAATTGCGCGGTGTCGATGCCGCTCTCCTGACGTCCGACACGCTGGGCTATGCAAAATCGAACGGGCTGTTGCCGGATATTGACGACAAGGTTTCGTTCCTGGTGCGTTTGAGCGGCCTCGACGTGCATGTCATTGCCCGCAAAGGGATCAAAAGTTTCTCCGATCTTGATGGCAAGACAATTGCCACAGGAAGCACCGGGAGTTCGTCGTTTATTGCCGCCGAACTCCTGACTTCTGCGGCCGGTCTATCGGCAAGGTTGTTCGTCGCCGATGGATTAGATGCGGTGGCCGCAGTTGTCGGTGGTAAAGCCGATGCGGCAATTCTGGTTGGGCGCAAGCCGCTTGGCCCGCTCAAGCAGGCCAAGGGGCTGCACCTGATCAGCGTTACGTTCCCAGGCGCGTTGCCGGAGAGCTATGCGCCTGCGCTGCTGTCGCATGAGGATTACCCGCAGCTGATTGCAAAAGGGCAATCGGTGGAAACACTTTCGGCATCGCTGGTTGTGGCGGCGTTCAACTGGAAGCGTGGTTCGCCGCAATATCAGCGTACGCGGCAGTTCGCGGACGCCCTGTTCTCCGCCCTGCAGCCGGGTGGCGAAAACGATGCCAATATCAATCTTGCCGCCTCGGTGCCAGGCTGGAGGCGGCATGTCGCAGCAGAAGACGCTTTGAAGTCCCGCGCCGGCAAATTGCAGGCGTCGTCCCCTTAGGCAATGGAGTACCACGATGATCAATCCGCCGCAGCGCAACATGACCGAAGCCAACGATGAGCTCGAGACGGAAGCCAACGCACTCGGGCATGGGGACAAAGCGAAAAACCTGACGCCAACCTGGTTTCCAAAGTCACTAAGGCCGCTGCCACCGGAGGACTTGGCGGACCGCTACCGCGCATTGCGGGCGGAGCCCTATAGCGAACGCAGCCGGTCTCACGACCATGCCGACAATGATTCCGAATTCCGTCCGCAGCGGCGGACACCGCCACCACGGCCGCGCCAACCAGCTCAAGCCGAAGAGCCAAGGACGAGCGCCATGCGGACGTCCGCATACCTCGCAGCGGGCTTTGCCGCCGCGCTGGCCGGTGGCGTCGTTGGATTTGCCGCCACCCAGTACGATTCGCTCGGTAAAACGGCATCGGGCATGCTTGCCATGATGATGCCGCCGGCGGCGCAGCAGGCGCCAAACACCGTCAAGACAAATGGCCTGAACAACCAGAGCACCGTTGCCAAGAAACCGATCTCGACGGCGACGCTCAATGTTTCGGATGTGAGCGGTGGGCTCAACAGCATGATTCCGATGATGCTGCACGCGGAGCCAGCGGTTGCGGGCGAGGATCTCATTCTGGAAATCTCGGGTCTGCCCGAGTCGGCCTATCTGACGGCCGGACATAAATCGGAAGGAAGCAACTGGCAGATCGGGGCGGCGGAAGCCGAAGGCGTCAAGCTGGTGGTACCGCGGTCGGCCGAGCCCAAATTCGACGTGTCGATCGCCGCCTTCGAGGCCAAGACCGGCCAGTTGGCTGCACCGATCAAGGAGATAACGGTTGCCATCGATGGACCGCCGGTCACCATCGCGCCGGCCAATGCCGAGCCCGACACGGTGACGGTGAAGCCAGCCGATATCATCGCGGCCAAGCAGGATCAGTTTGTTGCGGCCGAAGTGCCGCCCGAGGCCCAGAGCCTTACCGCAAAGGGCGACATTCTGCTCAAATCGGGCGATCTAGCCATGGCCCGGCAGTTCTATGAAAGGGCTTTCGCCAAGGGGTCGATCGAGGCGGCCATCGGCGCAGGCAAGACCTATGATCCCGTGGTCTATACGTCGCTCCGGGTGCAAGGTCTGAAGCCGGATCCGGCGCGGGCCATGGAGTGGTACATGCGGGCCAGCGCCGCCGGCAACAAGGATGCAATTTCGGCCATCGAAGCCTTGAAACAGGCCGCGCCGTAGCATTCAAATCTCGACAAATTCGGCACCGGCGGGCATGTATCGTTCCGGATCAATTCCGGAGTGCCCATGCGCGCAGCAGATATCATTGTCAAAGCACTTGAAGGCCACGGCGTAAGGCGGGTTTACTGCGTGCCGGGCGAAAGCTATCTGGCGCTGCTCGATGCGCTCCATGGCAGCAGCGTCGAGGTCATCGTCTGCCGCCATGAATCGGGCGCCGGCTTCATGGCGGTTGCCGAGGCCAAGATCACCGGCAAGCCGGCGGTTTTCATGGTCAGCCGCGGACCCGGCGCCACCAATGGTTCGATTGCCGTGCATGTGGCCGAACAGGACGCAACGCCCGTGGTGATGTTGATCGGGCAGGTGTCGCGCAGCGAGCGTGGACGCGGGGCATTTCAGGAAGTGGACTACGGCCAGTTTCTTGGATCGATGGCGAAAGGCGTTTTTGAAGTTCCCCATGGGTCGAAACTGGCGGAGGTGTGCACACGGGCCTTCCGGCTGGCGGCTGAAGGCACTCCCGGTCCGGTGGTCATCGCCCTGCCGGAGGATATGCTCGACGACGAGGTGGCAGGCGATGTACCGGCCCCCTATCCCCTGGCGGTGCCGCACCACAGAGGCGAAGACGCGGTCCTCGTACAAACCATGATCGACAAGGCCGAGAGCCCCATTGTCATTGCCGGTGCGAAGTTCCGCGGGCAACGCGGCGCTGCTGCGCTTGCCCGTTTCGCCGAGGCCCAGCGTGTGCCGGTGGTTCTTTCATGGAAGAGCCAGGACGTGTTTGACAACAGCTCGCCGCTCTATGCCGGTCATGTGGGCTTCGGCACGCCGGCCAAGCACCGCGAATTGCTGGGACGGGCCGATCTCATCATTGCCGCCGGCACGAGATTGGGCGATCTCGCCAGCCTCAACTATTCGTTCCCGTCCGCTCCGGTTCCGGCCCAGCCGCTGATTCACATCTATCCCGATGGCAAACCGATCGGCCGGGTCTTCCGCACCGAACTTGGAATCATCGCCGATCCGGTTCCACTCTTTGAAGAGTTAGCCGCGCGTCCGCGGGTGGTGAGTTCGGCGCGCGAAGCCTGGGTCTCGTCGGTCAACGGGTTCATCCGGGATTTCCAGGTTTTCCGCTCGCCTCGCCCGGAGGACGGCGTCGATTTCGGCGCGGTGGTCATGGCAACTGCCAGCCAGGCCGCAAGGAATGCGATTATCATTACCGACTCCGGCAATATTTCATCGTGGGTTCACCGGCACTGGAAAATGACTCCGGAGAATTTGCTGATCGGAGGCATTGGCGGCGCCATGGGCCTCGGGGTGCCGGCGGGAGTGGCGGCGGGACTCAACGAGCCATCACGAATGGCAATCGTGTTCGTCGGCGATGGCGGGATTCTTATGACCGGGCAGGAACTGGCCACGGCCCTGCAATACGGCGCCAAGCCCAAGATCGTCATTTCCGACAACGGAACCTATGGCACGATCCGCACCCACCAGGAACGCTACTATCCCGGCCGGATTTCAGGAACTCAACTCACCAATCCGGATTTCACCGCCTGGGCTAAATCATTTGGCGCCTTGGCGGTCACGATCACACTGGGAGATGATATCGAAGCCAAAGTCGCCGAGGCGCTCTCGCACGACGGTGCCGCCGTCATTCACGTCAAGTCCAGCCGGGAAGCAATCTCGGCTTTCACAACGCTCAGCGCGCTGGGGAAATCCTAACTTATCGGCTTGCCGAAGAGGGCGGAGGAAAGTTTGCGGTCGCGGCCGTAGACATCGGGGCGGAACTCGATGCCGTTGGCGCCGAAGAAAGCCGTCGAATAGATCAGGTGCACGGGAATGTGTTGTGGCAGCGGAACCTGAGTGGTCCTGCCACCGGCGAAGGCCGCGTCGATCTTCTGCTTCGGCCAGCCAGCCATTCCGCCCACCACGGTATAGGCCAGGTCCTTGGGCCGCGACAGACGGATGCAACCATGGCTGAAAGCGCGTGAGGTTTGGAGGAATTTGTCCTTGGCTGGGGAATCGTGAAGATAGATATCGTGCTTGTTGGGCAGCACAAACTTGACCCGGCCCAGAGCATTCTTAGGGCCGGGATGCTGGCGGAAGGTAAATGGGAACTTGCCGGGACCGTAAGCAGCCCAATTGATTGTACCCCAGGAGGCAAGCTTGCCATTCATGAAGACGTCGAAGTCGTTGGCATAGGCAAAGGGATTGGCCCTGAGCTTTGGCAGCATTTCCTTGGTGGCAATTGAGTACGGCACGGTCCAGGTCGGATTGATCTCGACATACTCAAGTTCGTCGGAGAATTCCGGAGTCTGGGTCGCCACGGCGCCAACCACCACATTCATCCGTTCGACGATCGAGGATGATTGAACCTGTTGCAGTTCGAACGCAGCGAGATTGACCATGAAGTGATAGTCACCAAGATTCTCGGGCATCCAGCGCCAGCGTTCCATGTTCAGCATAATCTGGCGGGCACGCTCGGAGGGCGGCACGTTCAGCGCGATGAGTGTTTGCTTGCCAATCAGCCCCTTGGCCTCAAGGCCGTGACGCAATTGAAAATGCTTCATGGCGGCCACGGTCGCGGGGTCGTAGGCAGGAGAATTGGATGGCGCGCCTTCGTAGTCGCCGGTGAGCTGGAGTAACTTGCGAACCTGCGGGATGCGAGCATCGCTGCCGCCGGGACTGATGTTGGCGCCCTGAGCAACCGCCGGCCAGGAATCGTAAGACGCCATGCCACGATAGAGCGCCAGCATCTTCTTCAGGGCGCGGTAGTGCGGATTACGGGATTCAAACGCCGACAGAAACTTTGCCGGCTCGTTCTGTTTCTTCAGTTCGGCCAGCACACGCAACGCGTCAATCGACTTGCGATTGCGGAACAGGCGCGGATCGACCTTCTGCGGAGTGACCCGGCCGATCTTGAGGTCAGCGGCGTAATTTACGAAGAAGGCAGAAAAGAAAAGCTCGGTCTGGGCAGCCCGCATGACATCCGATGGATTGACGGACTCACTCAGTTCGATCAATCCGTCGACGGGATAGTCGTCTGGATTCAAGCCGTCGGCAGCGGCGTTCGCGAGACGCTGAATAAAGACAGTCATCCGCCCGGTGCCGACCCAGTAGATGCCGCCCTTGTCCCTGACATAATGGGCCTGAAGCGCCGGCCTCAGCCGTTCGAGCGGCAAGGCAAGGCGGCCGGGGCTCGCCAGTATTTGCGCAATCGCCGCCGACACCAGTTCGGCTGCGGGCGCCCGGTCTCCCTTGGTTGCCGCGGCGGGGCCAACGGTCCAGATCAAGAATACCAAAAATAGTGGCAAGGTTTGCAATAGGCGGCGCATGGGGCTCTCGTACTCCAACTTAGATTCGACAATCATACAGTCAAAACCCAAGCCTGCAATCAGACATTGAGCAGTAGATACTCACGTTCCCAGGAACTAATGACGCGGCGGAAATGCTGCATCTCCTGCAATTTCACATCATTGTAGGCTTCACAGAACAGTTCACCCAACACAAGCTTCAGGGGCTTTGTGTAGTTCAACTTGTCGAGGGCGTCGTCGAGGCTGATCGGCAAGGTTTGCACATAGCGGTAGGCGGAGCCTTCGACCGGATCGGTCGGCTTGATGCGCTCGGTCATGCCGAGATAACCGCAGGCGAGCGAGGCGGCAAAAGCGAGATAGGGATTGGCATCGGCACCCGGCACGCGGTTTTCAACGCGGAGGTTGGAAGGATCGGACGAGGGCACACGCAACGAGACTGTGCGATTGTCAATAGCCCAGTGAACATTGGTGGGGGCATCGGACTCGGGCACCAGCCGGCGGTATGAGTTTACATTGGGTGCAAAGAGCGACAAGCCGGCAGCGAGATAGCGCTGCAGGCCGCCGATATGATTTAGAAACAGCTTCGACGGCTTGCCGTCGCGGCCGGCAAAGACGTTCTTGCCGGTTTTCCAATCAAGCACCGACTGATGAATATGCATGGACGAACCCGGCTCGTTTTCGTGGGGCTTGGCCATGAAGGTTGCATACATGTCGTGCTTGAGGGCGGCCTGGCGGACGGTGCGCTTGAACAGGAACACCTGGTCGGCGAGCTCGAGAGGATCGCCGTGATTGAAATTGATTTCAAGCTGGGCGGGGCCGCTTTCATGACTCAGCGTATCGACATCCAGTTCCTGGCCCTCGCAAAAATCATAAATATCCTCGACAATGGGATCGAAATCGTTGGCGGCGTCGATGCCATAGGCCTGGCCACCGGGTTCCTTGCGGCCCGAGCGGCCGACGGCCGCATCGAGCGGATAGTCGGGATCGATATTCTTTTTGACGAGGTAGAACTCGAGTTCGGGCGCCACCACCGGCCGCCAGCCCTTGTCCTTGTAGAGTTGCAACACCCGCTTGAGCACATGGCGGGGCGAGATTTCAACCGGCTCGTCATTGAGGTGAAAAGCATCGCAGATCACCTGGGCTGTGGGCTCGGTGTACCAGGGCACAAAGCGGATGGTATCGATGTCTGGCTCCATATAGATGTCGATAGCGGAGTCGCTCACGGCCTTGGTGTCGGTGGTGTAGCGGCCGTTAATCGTCAGTGTAAAGACTTCCTCCGGGATGCGCAGGCCACGCGAGCGGTTGCCTTTGAGAAATTTCTTGGGGGGAAGGATCTTGCCGCGGGCGGTGCCGGACATGTCGGCCACCAGGCATTCGACTTCGCTAATCTTGTGTTCGCTGATCCATTCTTCGAAACGGGATTGGGACATGATAAGCCGATCGCTGTTGAAACAACCCACTCTAGCCCGGCTGCTTGACCAAACAAAAGGGGGGGAGCTAAACCATTGTCATCATGCCGAAATCCATCAACAGCCAATCCTACTACTCGGCCAGCGCCAACCCTGCCCCGAAGCATCCGCGGCTTGAAGGCGATATCCTGGCCGATGTCTGCGTCGTGGGCGCGGGCTATACGGGCCTCTCCGCGGCGCTCGAACTGGCCGAAGCGGGATACAAGGTGGTGGTTCTGGAAGCCCAAAATGCCGGATACGGTGCGTCGGGCCGCAATGGCGGGCAAATTTGTACCGGATTCTCCTCAGGGCAGGCGAAGATCGAGGCGCAACTTGGTAGTGCCGATGCCCGCCGCTGCTTCGCCCTGGCGGAGGAATCAAAGGCGCTGCTCAAGGAGCGGATCGCGCGGCATGCCATCGATTGCGATCTGCGCTGGGGATATCTGCATGCAATCCCGAAAGCCGGCCAGTTTGACTCTCTGAAAGTCTGGAGAGACGAGCTGGACGGGCTGGGAGTGAGCGGCACATCCATCCTCAGCAAGGCGGAGCTGGAAGAGAAACTGGCAACGCGCGTCTATCATGGCGCACTGCGCGAGGAAGGCGCTGGTCATCTGCACGCTCTCAACTACTGTCTTGGTCTGGCTCGCGCGGCCACTAATGCCGGCGCCATCATTCATGAACAGTCGCAGGTGACAGCAATCGATTTCGGCGGCGAACCGGTGGCGCGAACCGCGACCGGTTCTGTCAGGTGCAAATTCATGGTGATTGCCGGGAATGCCTATCTCGGGCGCACGGTGCCTAAGCTCTATGGCCGGATCATGCCGGTGGGGAGCTACATCATCGCAACCGAGCGGCTTGGGCCAAACCGCGCGAAGGCGTTGATCCGCGACGGCGAGGCGGTGGCAAATACGAATTTCATCGTCGACTATTTCCGCCTCACCGGCGACAACCGCATGCTGTTTGGCGGGCGGGCCAGCTATTCGACGCTCGAGCCGCGCAATCTTGGGACATATATGCGGCCGCGGATGACAGATGTTTTTCCGCAGCTGCGCGATGTGAAGATCGATTTCGCCTGGGGCGGCTATATCGCCATCACGTCAAACCGCATTCCCGACTGCGGCCGCCTTACGCCCAATGTCTATTATGCCCACGGTTATTCTGGCCAAGGGCTGGCGCTGGCTGGGATCTATGGAAGGTTGATGGCGGAAGCCATCCGCGGCCAGGCCGAGCGCTTCGACCTGCTGGCGCGCATCAAGCACCAGTCCTTCCCCGGTGGCGTTGTTCGCACGCCGATGCTGGTGGCGGCAATGATGTATTACCGGATCAGGGACGCGCTGAGTTAGATCTCTGCTCCCACGTCTGCCCGGATGATCCGGGATCATTGCCGGTAGATCTCACCGGCATTGAAGTCATTCCGGCATGGCTACGGCGCGGCCCTTTTTGCCAGGCGCGCAGGCACAGATATTCCATGATGAGAGAAGCGGCGGCCAGCGAAGTGATCTCGGCGTGGTCATAGGGCGGCGAGACCTCGACCACGTCCATGGCGACAAAATTCACGGTGGTCAGTTTGCGGATGATCGAAGCGGCCTGATGGTAGCTAAGTCCGCCGGGAATGGGCGTGCCGGTGCCGGGCGCTACTGACGGATCGAGGCAGTCGATATCGAAAGTGAGATAGGCCTTGTTCGGTCCGACGGTCTTGGCAACGGTCTTTGCCACGTCGGCGGCGGAACTTTCGTGGACTTCGTCGGCGAAGACGATCTTGAAGCCGAAAGTGCGCTCACCGGTGAATGTGGTGCGAATGCCGATCTGGACGGACTTCTTCGGATCAATCAGGCCTTCCCGGACAGCGTAGCTGAACATGGTGCCGTGGTCGATGCGGCCGCCGTCATCGGGCTCGACATCGCGGTGGGCATCGAAATGGATGAGCGACAGGGGGCCGTGTTTCTTGGCGTGGGCCTTGAGAAGCGGATAGGTGATGTAGTGATCGCCACCCAGCGAGACCATTTCAGCGCCCGACGAAATGATACCGGTTGCATGTTGTTCGAGAGTTGCAGGGAACTTCTCCTTGGCGCCCCAGTCGAAGAAGCAATCGCCGTAGTCGCACACAGCGAGGGTTTCGAAGGGATCGAAATTCCACGGCCAGAACGGGCCCCAGGCATTCTCGGCGGAGGCCTTGCGGATGCCCTCGGGGCCCATGCGGGTGCCAGAGCGATGCGAGACGGCCTGGTCGAAAGGAATGCCGGTAATGGCGATGTCAACGCCGGCCAGATCGCGGGTATACTTGCGGCGCATGAAGGAGAGCGCCCCGGCATAGGTTGGTTCCCATTGGGTGCCCTTGAGGTTTTCACGGCGAAAGGCATTGTCCCCCGGAATGGAGGTCATGTTCTTCATTTCGAGAGTCATCGGCTACTCCGACAGGACAATGGCATCTTCAGGGGCGAAGTGGACCCAGATTTTCTGGCCGCGGGCAATGCCGGCACCAACTTCACGCGAGTCGTTCTGGACGTTGACTGAAAGGTTGACCCCGTCCTTGCTCTCGACGACGACGTGGCTGGTGTCGCCATAATAGGCAACATCGCGCACCTTGCCCTCGAGCTTCACGTGCTTCGCGGCCTTGGGTTCGAGCTTGGAGACCTTGAGTTTTTCCGGGCGCACGGCGATGGCAATGTTCGATCCCACCGCCCTGTCGGCTATCAGCTCCACTTTGCCAAGTCCCTTGGCATCGCAAGTGATCGTCTTGCCCTTGGTGCTGAGCACCTTGGCATCGATCAAGTTCACCTTGCCGATGAAGTCGGCGACGAAGCGGCTGGCGGGATGCTCGTAGAGTTCCGTAGGCGTGGCAATCTGGCGGACGGCGCCCTTGTCCATGACGGCGATGCGGCTCGCCATGGAAAGCGCCTCGTCCTGGTCGTGGGTGACAATGATGAAGGTGATGCCGACGGTCTCTTGCAAACGTGTCAGTTCCAGTCGCATGTCCTCGCGCAGCTTGGCATCGAGCGCCGAGAGCGGCTCATCGAGCAGCAGCACCTTGGGGCGCTTCACCAGCGCACGCGCCAGCGCCACGCGCTGGCGCTGGCCGCCCGACATCTGGTCGGGCTTGCGGTTGGCGAGATGGCTGAGCTTCACCATTTCAAGCGCCTCCGCCGTGCGGCGCCTGGTTTCGGCGGCGGCAACGCCGGTCACTTTCAGGCCATAGGCGACATTGTCCTCCACCGTCATGTGCGGGAACACGGCATAGGACTGGAACACCATGTTGGTGGGGCGCTTGTTGGGCGGCGTCAGCGCCATATCCTCGCCGCCGATGATGATCTGCCCCTCGGTCGGCGTTTCAAGGCCGGAGATCATGCGGAGCAGCGTGGTCTTGCCGCAGCCCGATGGTCCGAGGAGCGCGAAGAATTCGTTCTGCGCGATGTCGATCGAAACATTGTCGACGGCTATGATATTGCCGGCGAATTTCTTGGAGACATTGCGGATCGATACGATGGCTTCGGTCATGATATCACGTCTTCTCCGATTTGGCGGGAGCCTGGAGCTTCATGGCAAGAACGGTGGCGACCACGGTGATGACAATAAGAACGGTCGAGGCCGCATTGATCTCGGGCGAGACACCGCGGCGGACCAGCGAATAGACCTTGACCGGGAAGGTCACGGTCTCGGGGCCAGAGGTGAAGAAGGTGATGACGAAATCGTCGAGCGACAGGGTAAATCCGAGAAGTGCTCCGGCGATGAGGCCGGGTTTCATGAAGGGCACGATGACATTCCAGAAGGTCTGCCATTCGCTGGCACCCAGATCCTTCGAGGCTTCCTCGAGCTGCCGGTTAAAACCCACCATGCGCGAGCGCACCACGATGGCGACGAAGGGGAAGCAGAAGGCGACATGGGCGATGATGATGTTGGCGAGATTGAGCGGCCACGGCATGTTGACCACCGCTTCGGTCATACCGGTCTTGATGAAGAACAGCAGCAGCGCCACGCCCATGCAGATCTCGGGGATCACGATGGGCAACGCCATGAAGCCCTCATAGGCGGCCTTGAAAGGAAAGCGGAAACGCCACAACATCAACGCCACGGTCGCACCGAGGATGGTCGAGATAGCGGTGGCAATGAGGGCGATCACCAGAGAATTGGTCAAGGCCTCGATCAGAGCAGCGTTGTTCCAGGCCTTGATGTAATTGTCGAAGGTGAAGCCGCGCCAGACGATGCCGCGCTTGTCGGTGTTGAAGGAAAAGGCCACCAGCGTGATGATCGGCACATAGAGCAGCGCGAAGATCGCGGCGAAGAGACATTTCAGCCAGAGGCGGTTGCCATAGTCGAGCGGGCCGGAGCCCGGCTTCAATTGGGCTGCCATCAGACGTCCACTCCCTTGCTGCGGCGGACCAATAACGCACGCAGCGCCAGCGCGCCGAAGGTTGCGTACATCAGCAGGAATGACAGGGCGGAGCCAAAGGGCCAGTCGTTGGCCGCCTTGAACTGGCGTTCGATGACGTTGCCGATCATGATGGCATTGGCGCCGCCCAGCAGGTCGGGTGTCAGGAACGAGCCGAGGCAGGGAATGAACACCAGGATCACGCCGGAAATGATGCCCGGCATGGTGAGGGGCACGGTCACCCGCATGAAGGTCTGGAACTGCGAGGCGCCGAGGTCGAGGCTTGCTTCAAGGAACGGCCGCTCCAGTCTTTCGATGGTGGCATAAAGCGGCAGCACCATGAAGGGCATGAACACGTAGACCAGGCCGAAGATGACGGCGAAATTGTTGTAGAGCATCTCATAGGGGCCAAGGCCAATCCAGCCAAGGGAAAGGTTGACATAGCCCTGGGTGCGGAAGACGGCGATCAGCGCATAGGTGCGGATCAGCAGGTTGATCCAGAAGGGCAGAATGACCAGCAGCAGCAGAATGGGCTTCCAGCGCTCGGGCGCAAAGCAGATGCCGAAGGCAATGGGATATGCGGTCGCCAGGCACAGCACTGTTGCCAGGGCGCTGATCCAGATCGATTTCCAAATGATGGTGAGATAGAGCGCATCGAAAGACGTAATGTAGTTTTTCAGCGTTCCGGTGATGGCCACTTCGGTGATCGACACCTCGCCATTGATGATGGCCTTCTCGCCGAAGGACATGAAGAACAACAGACCGAGCGGAATGATAAAGAACGCCAGCAGCCAAAAGCTGCCGGGAATAGCAAGTACCCAGAAGACGGCGCGATTGTCCTTCCAGCTGTCCAAGATTGTTCCACTCCCCCGTCAATCAATTGCCCGCCGTGAGCCTAACCCAAATGGGTGGTTCCCGGCAATCTGGCATTTTTGTCTGCATTCACAGCCTGGCGAGCATCAGGTGGCCCAATACCAACCAGCGTAAGAAATGACTCACGGACTTCCCTATTTCCGTCATTCCGGTGAAAGCCGGAATGACGTATTGGGGAAGAAGCGCGTCAAGAGTTCCGGCCGCCGGTCCAGGATTGTTCAACTTGATAGACCCGCTTGGAGCAAAATTGGGCGGCACACTTGATATGCCGCCCCAGTTCCGTTGGCTTGCCGTTTAGGCCGCCTGGATTCTCGTCCAGATTTCGTCGCGCATTTTGGTCACTTCCTCACCAAGATAGAGCGCGGGTTCGCACTTTGCGACTATCTCGGCTGACGGGAAGATCGCGGGATTCTCGATATAGGATTTGTCCATCAGCGCCTTGGCGGCCGCGTTGGCCGTGGCATACTTGATGGTTTCGGCGATGTGCTTTCCGGCTTCGGCATCGAGAATGAAATTCAGGAAAGCGTGGGCATTTTCCGGATGCGGCGCGCCGGTTGGTATGGCCATGGTGTCCTGCCAGAGGAGCGAGCCTTCGGTCGGCACCACATAGTTCAGGTCAGCGTCGTCGGCCATCACCTGAATGATGTCGCCGTTCCATTCCATGCAGGCATCGACTTCGCCAGAGGCCAGCAGGTCCTGGCCGTTATCGTCGGCGAAGACCTTGATGTGCTTCTTTTGCGCGATGAGCAATTCCTCGGCCTTCTTGAGTTCGTCGGGGTTGGTCGAGTTGAACGAGAAGCCAAGGTATTTCAGTGCAACGCCGAGGCAGTTGGCGGCATCGCCCAGCAGCGAAATCTTGCCGGAATATTTGTCGGAATCGAGCAGCAATTTCCAGCTGTCGACGACGCCTCCCTCGATCTTCGACTTGCGGTAGCCGATGCCGAGGGTGCCCCACATATAGGGGATCGAGTGCTTGCGGCCGGGATCGAAAGTGGCATCCTGGAACGGCTTGTCGATATTGGCCATGTTGGGGATCTTGGCATGATCGATCGGCATCACCATGCTGGCCTTGATCATGCGCTCGAGATTGTCGTTGGTCGGCACGATGACATCATAGCCGGGATTGCCGCCCTTGAGCTTGGCGAACAGTTCGTCATTGTCGGCAAAGAGGTCGAGCTTGGCCTCGATGCCGGTTGCGGTCTGGAAATCGGCCAGCGAATGCTCGCCGATATAGGTATCCCAGTTGTAGAAGTTCAACTTCTTCTCTTCCTCGGCCAGCGAGAAGCGCGGCAGGAAGGTGAGGCCAGCGGCCAGTGCGCCGGCACCCTTCAGCAGGGAACGGCGGTTCGGTCTGAATTTTGGACGATAGGTCGACATGATTACTCCTCTCTTGATCTGCCTTCTTGCGTGCAGACCGGGATCGCAGACCCCAATGTGCACCGGCTGAATTCTTGCAGGCACGTTACGTTAGACCATTTCGGCTTTGACGTCCTTGTGTGTTGCGTCGAGGGCCACCCGGGCGAGGCGCACAAGTTCGTCGATTTCCTTCTTGGTGATCACCAGAGGCGGCGCCAGCACCATGGTGTCCCAGCAGGCCCGCATGATAAGGCCGTTCTTGAAACAATGGTCGCGGCAAATCGTTCCAACCCGGCCGGACTCCTTGAACCGTCCGCGCTTGGCCTTGTCGTTGGACAGTTCGATGGCGCCGATCAGGCCCATGGAGCGGGTTTCGCCAACGATCGGGTGATCGCGAAGGCCGGCCAGGGCCTTGGCGAAATAGGGCCCGATCTCGCGGGTGCGCTCGACCAGCTTTTCCTGCTCGATGATCTCGATGTTCTTCAGCGCCACGGCGCAGGCGACCGGGTGACCGGCATAGGTCATGCCGTGGTAGAATTCGCCGCCAAGCTCGAAGAAATCCTTGAGCAGATGGTCGGCGAAGGCAACCGCACCAATGGGCTGATAGCCCGACGACAGGCCCTTGGCCATCGGCACGATATCGGGCTCGAAGCCGAGGGACTCAAAGCCCCACCAGTTGCCGGTGCGGCCGAAGCCGCAGATCACTTCGTCGGAAATGATGAGAATACCGTATTTGCGGCAGATCCTCTGCACCTCCGGCCAGTAGGTCGATGGCGGGATGAGCACGCCGGCGGCACCCTGGATCGGCTCGCCGATGAATGCGGCGACGTTGTCGGGTCCAACCTCGAGGATCTTCTTCTCAACTTCGGCCGCGGCCTCGAGGCCGAAATCCTCGGGCGACTTGTCGCCACCGAAATCATACCAATAGGGCTGCTGCACATGGTGGAAACCGGGAAGCAGTGTGCCGCCCTGCTCGTGCATGCCCTGCATGCCGCCGAGATTGGCGGCAACCATGGTGGAGCCATGATAGCCGCGGCGCCGGGCAATGAAGTGCTGGCGATAGGGCTTGCCCTTGAGCTTCCAGTAGTGGCGCACGAAGCGGACGATGGTGTCGTTGGCTTCCGAGCCGGAATTGGTGAAGAAGATGTGCTGGAAGCGCTTCGGCATCAGCGAGGAGATCTTGGCGGCCAGGCGGTGGCCGGCGCCGTCGTGGTCTTGAAGAAGGTATTGTAGTAGGGAAGATCGAGCATCTGCTTGTAGGCGACCTCGGCCAGTTCCTTGCGGCCATAGCCGACATTGACGCACCACAGGCCGGCCATGCCGTCGAGCAGCTTGTTGCCATTGGCATCCCAGATCCAGATGCCGTCGGCCTGGGTCATGACCCGCGGGCCACCGCCGGCGTGGAAGGCCTTGTGATCGGTGAAGGGATGGAAATGGTGGGCGATGTCGTGGGCTACGACTTCGGCGATATTGAGGTTCTTGGGGTGGGCGGTCATGGTTTTCTCCGGACAAGATACAGCAATGCGAGGCTTTGAAAAGCCTTGTAAATCTCAAAACGAAAAGTCAGAGCTAGGGCTTGAAACCGATCCGGGCGCAGTGCAGCATGACCTCGTCATAGGCGGTCTTCGACCAGACGGGGAGGATGTCTCCGGAAGCTGTCATGTGAAAGCACATGGCAGTTGTCTTATGCCATTCTCCGCGGACACACCGTTCTGCAAGAAATCGGCAGGCATGTCGCAGCATGTTTTGCTTGCCAGCATGCGCATGAACTGATCATCATATTGCAGCGCAACATCAGGGCTGCAGATGGCGACGATCTTCAATGAGATGGTGGGACGGGCGGCGCGATCCGCGAGCCCTATGCCCGCATCGAGCAGTGGCTCAAGACCCTGAGCCCGAAGGACGTCGAGCGGGCGCTGAAGGAGGCCGAGGCGATCTTCCGCCGCCAGGGCATCACCTTCGCGGTCTATGGCGACAACCAGGCCTCCGAACGGCTCATCCCCTTCGACATCATTCCGCGCATCTTCGCCGCCGCTGAATGGCGCAAGCTGTCGGCCGGCATCGAGCAGCGGGTGCGGGCGCTCAACGCCTTCATCCACGATCTCTATCACCGCCAGGAAATCCTGCGGGCCGGGCCGCGTTCCGCAGGACATCATCATCCAGAACGAGGCCTTCGTGCCGGAGATGGTCGGCGTCAATCCGGCGCGCGGCATCTATGCCCACATCATCGGCATCGACATCGTGCGGGTGGCCGAGAACGAATTCTACGTGCTGGAAGACAATTGCCGCACGCCGTCGGGCGTCTCCTACATGCTCGAGGACCGGGAGGCGATGATGTATCTCTTTCCCGATCTCTTCGCCCAGCAGCGCATGGCGCCGGTCGAGAACTATCCCGCCATGCTGCGCAAGACGCTCGAAAGTGTCGCACCGCCGGCCTGCAAGGGCGAGCCGACCGTCGTGATCCTCACGCCCGGCATCCACAACTCGGCGTTCTTCGAGCATGCCTTCCTGGCCGACGAGATGGGCGTCGAACTGTGCGAGGGCAGCGATCTCTTCGTCTCCGACGGCTATCTCTACATGCGCACGACGCAGGAGCCGAAGCGCGTCGATGTCGTCTACCGCCGCATCGACGACGCCTATCTCGATCCCCTCACCTTCCGGCCCGATTCGGCCATCGGCGTTCCGGGCCTCTTCGATCTCTACCGCGCCGGCCGCGTCACGCTGGTCAATGCGCCGGGCACCGGCATTGCCGACGACAAGTCGATCTACACCTACATTCCCGACGTCATCGAATTCTACACCGGCGAGAAGCCGCTGCTCAAGAACGTGCCGACCTGGCGCTGCGGCGAGCCCAAGGATCTCAGCCTATGTGCTCGAACACCTGCCCGAACTGGTGGTGAAGGAAGTCCACGGCTCGGGCGGCTACGGCATGCTGGTCGGGCCGACCTCGTCGCGAAAGGAGATCGAGGAATTCCGCGCTCAAGCTGAAGGCGCGGCCCGAAGAACTATATCGCCCAGCCGACGCTGGCGCTCTCGGCGGTGCCGACCTTCACCAAGTCCGGCGTGGCGCCGCGCCATGTCGATCTGCGGCCCTTCGTGCTGTCGGGCGACCAGGTCCGCATCACGCCCGGCGGCCTCACCCGCGTGGCGCTGAAGAAGGGTCGCTGGTGGTCAATTCCAGCCAGGGCGGCGGCACCAAGGACACCTGGGTGCTGGAGGACTGATGCTCGGACGCACCGCCTCCTCGCTCTACTGGATGTCGCGCTACATGGAGCGGGCCGAGAACATGGCGCGCCTGCTCGAGGTCGGCTACCGCATCTCGCTGATGCCAGGCGCCATCGAGGGCCACCGCGACGAATGGCGCTCGACGCTGCAGAGTGCCGCCTGCGACGTGACCTATGACCAGAAGCATGAGGACATCACCGCCGCCAAGGTCATCCAGTTCCTGATCTTCGACGAGGACAATCCGTCGTCAGCATCCGCGCCTCGATCAAGACGGCGCGCAACAATGGCCGCGCGGTGCGCACCGCGCTCACCCGCGACGTGTGGGAAAGCATCAATTCGACCTGGAACGAGCTGGCGCAGGTCAAGCCATCGAGCATGACCGCCGACCGGCTGCCGGTGTTCCTCGACTGGATCAAGCAGCGGGTCATGTCATTCCGCGGCGCGCTGCTCGGCACCATGCTGCGCAACGACACCTATTATTTCAGCCAGATCGGCAATTTCGTCGAGCGGGCCGACAACACGGCGCGCATCCTCGACGTCAAGTATTTCATCCTGCTGCCGCAAGCCCACCGATGTCGGCAGCGATCTCGACATGCAGCAATGGGCGCAGATCCTGCGTTCGGTCTCGGCGCACCGCTCCTATCGCTGGTTCTACCGCGACAGCCGCTACCGGCCGTGGCTGATCGCCGAATTCCTGATCCTCAAGGAAGAAATGCCGCGCTCGCTGGTGTTCACCTACCACTGGATCAACATGGCGCTCGACGGCCTTGGCGCAGCTCTATGGCAAGCGCTACGACTGCCATGACCATGGCGCCAAGAGACCTATCAGCGCGCTGAAGGCCGGCAACATGGACCAGATCTTCCAGTCCGGCCTGCATGAGTTCCTGCAGGATTTCATCGCCGCCAACAGCGCAGCTGTCGCGATCGATCGCCACAAACCTATCAATTTTCCCGTGAGCACCATGCGCCTCTCAGTCCGCCACGAAACGCACTACGACTATGACACGCCGCTCGCCTATTCGGCGCAGCGGCTCTATCTGTACGCCGGTCGGATTTCGCCACGCAGAAAACGGTGCAGCTGGTCGATCGACGCGCCGGGCATCGAGCAAGGCGCTGAGCTATCTCGACGGCTTCGGCAATCGCGTCCACCTGGTCACCTTCCAGACGATCACCGGGCCCGGTCAGCATCATCGCCGAAGGCGTCGTCGAGTGCACCGATGCGGCGGGCGTGGTGCGCGGGTCTGCCGTCGCCGGCGCCCGATGCCGTCTTCCTGCGCCAGACGCAGCCGACCACGCCCAATGCCGCCATCCGCAGCCATGGCCGACAGGCATCTCAGCGTGCCGCCGATCGCTCGACAGGCCTGCACGCGGCTGATGAACGACATTCACATGCAAGGTCGCCTATGAGATCGGCACCACCCATGCCCACACCACGGCCGCCGAAGCCTTCGCCGATGGCCGCGGCGTGTGCCAGGACCACGCCCATATCTTCATCGCCGCGGCGCGCGCCGCTCGGCATTCCGGCCCGCTATGTGACCGGCTATCTGGTGACCGGCGATGGGCGCCTCGTCGACCGCCGCCCATGCCTGGGCCGAGGCGCTGGTGCCCGATCTCGGCTGGGTCGGCTTCGATCCCGCCAACAACACCTGCCCGACCGACCATTATGTGCGCGTGGCCGCCGGCATCGATGCCGCGGGCGTCACGCCGATCCGCGGCTCGCGCCGCGGCGGCGCCGCGGAGCGGATGAGGGTTGAAGTCCGCGTCGAGATCGCCCAACAATAGGCCGAAACACGATTCCGCCGGGGCTATCGCGAATGACTTATTGCGTGGGAATGCTGCTCGACGAAGGCCTGGTCATGGCCGCCGACACCCGCACCAATGCGGGCGTCGACAATGTCGGCAAGTTCAAGAAGCTGCACACCTGGTCGAAGCCGGGCGAGCGGGTCTTCGTGCTGCTGACGGCCGGCAATCTCGCGGTCACCCAGGCCGTGGTCAGCATGCTGACCGAGGGCACGCTGGAACAAGAAGCGAAAGAGCTGCCGACCAATCTGTTCACCGCCAAGACCATGTTCCAGGCGGCGCGGCTCGTGGGCCAGGCGATTCGCGAGGTGAAGCGCATCGATGGCGAATCGCTGTCGGCCGGCAGCGATGCCTTTGCGGCGAGCTTCATTTTCGCCGGCCAGATCGGCAAGGAGCAGCCGCGCCTGTTCCAGATCTATTCGGCCGGCAATTTCATCGAGGCGACGCCCGACACGCCGTTCTTCCAGATCGGCGAGCACAAATACGGCAAGCCCATTCTCGACCGCGTGGCGCGCAACGACATGAAGCTCGGCGATGCCGCCAAGATGGTGCTGCTGTCGTTCGATTCGACGCTGCGCTCGAACCTGAGCGTCGGCCTGCCCATCGACATGCTGACCTATGAGACCGGCACGCTGAAGATCGAACACACCAAGCGCATCGGACTCAGGACGATCCCTATTTCAAGATGCTGTCGGGCGAATGGTCAAGGCGCTGCGGACGGCATTTGCCAATATCGAGGCGTTCGATATCTGAAATGCTGCCAACTGATCTACTCGCAAACGCCGCCGCCATCAGGCGCTTGGTATAATCCTCGCGCGGATGGTCCAGCACTTCGTCGGGCGTGCCCTGCTCCACCATGCGGCCGTCCTTCATCACCATGATGTGGTCGGCCATGGCGCGCACCACGGCGAGGTCGTGGCTGATGAACAGATAGGAGAGGTTGTTGCGCTGTCTGCAGGTCGCGCAGCAGGTCGACGATCTGCTTCTGCACCTGGCGGTCGAGCGCCGAGGTCGGCTCGTCGAGCACCACTACCTTGGGCTTCAGGATGATGGCGCGGGCGATGGCGATGCGCTGGCGCTGGCCGCCGGAGAACTCATGCGGGTAGCGATTGCGCAAGCTTGGGATCGAGCTGCACTTCCTCGAGCGCCTGGGCGGCGCGCGCGATCGCGCTGCTGCGGCGATGATCGAAGGCTCGTGCACCAGCAGGCCCTCGGTGACGATCTGGCCCGCCGTCATGCGCGGGCTGAGCGAGCCGAAGGGATCCTGCAGCACGACCTGCAACTGCTTGCGCAGGGGCCGCATCTGCCTCGCTGTCGAGAGCCGGCGATGTTGCGGCCTTCGAAGCTGATCGCGCCTTCGCTGGGCAGCAGGCGCAGGAGGGCGCGGGCCAGGGTCGATTTGCCGGAGCCCGACTCGCCGACGATGCCGATGGTCTGGCCCTGCCGCAAGCGTCACCGACACGCGGTCGACGGCCTTGAGCAGGATGGGCGGACCGCGCAAGGAAGCCGCCGCCGATCTTGAAGGTGACGCGCATATCGGTGCCGTCGAGGATTTTGGGCGCGTTGGCGGGCGGCGGCGCCTTGCGGCCCGTCGGCTCGGCTTCGAGCAGCGCCTTGGTGTAGGGGTGCTTGGGGTTGGCGAAGATCGCCTTGGTATCGCCCTCCTCCACCACTTCGCCGTAGCGCATGACATAGACCCGGTGGGCGATGCGCTTGACGATGTTGAGGTCGTGGGTGATGAACACCATGCCCATGCCGAGGCGCTTCTGCAGGCCCGCCATGAGTTCGAGGATTTCCGCCTGGATGGTCACGTCGAGCGCCGTCGTCGGCTCGTCGGCGATCAGCAGGTCGGGATCGTTGGCGAGCGCCATGGCGATCATCACGCGCTGGCGCTGGCCGCCCGACATCTCATGGGGATAGGAGCCCATGCGGCGCTCGGGTTCGGGGATCTTCACCAGCTTCAGCATGTCGATGGCGCGGCCGCGGGCCTCGGCGGCGCCGACTTTCTGGTGATGCATGATCGGCTCCATCAGCTGGCTGCCGATGGTGTAGAGCGGATCGAGCGAGGTCATCGGCTCCTGGAAGATCATGGTGATCTTGCGGCCGCGGATGGTATTGAGCTCGGACTTGGAGAGCGCCAGCAGATTGGTGCCGCGATAGTCGGCCTCGCCCTGCGGATTCTGCCGTTGGAAGCAAGAAGGCCCATGGCCGCCATCATCAGCTGGCTCTTGCCCGAGCCCGATTCGCCGACGATCGCCACGGTCTCGCCGGCCTTCACATGCAGGTTCACGCCCTTCACGGCATCGACCATGCCGTCGAGCGTATCGAAGCGGACCTTGACGTCCTTCGAGCTCGAGAATCGGGTCGGCCATGGTCAGCGGTCCTTCGGATCGAGCGCGTCGCGCAATCCGTCGCCGATGAAGTTCAGCGCGAACAGCGTGGTGGTGAGGAACAGCGACGGGAAGAACAGCAGCCAGTTGGCGCCGGGAATGTTCTTGGCGCCCTGCGAAATCAGCACGCCCCAGCTCGACATCGGCTCCTGCACGCCGAGGCCGAGGAAGGACAGGAAGCTTTCGAGGATGATCACCTGCGGCACCAGCAGCGTCATGTAGATGACGACCGGGCCCAGCAGATTGGGCACCACATGGCGGAGCAGAATGCCGCTGCGGGTGACGCCGAGCGCTTCCGCCGCCTGGACATATTCCTGGCGCTTGATGGAGAGCGCCTGGCCGCGCACGATGCGCGCCATGTCGAGCCACAGCACGGCGCCGACGGCGAGGAACATCAGCACGAAATTGCGCCCGAAGAACACCACCAGCATGATGACGAAGAAGATGAAGGGCAGCGAATAGAGGATGTCGACGATGCGCATCATCACCTCGTCGGTCTTGCCGCCGATGAAGCCCGCGGTGGCGCCATAGAGCACGCCGATGACCACGGCGACCAGATCCGGCGAGCAGCCCGATGGCCAGCGAAACGCGGCCGGCGATCAGGGTGCGGGTCAGCAGATCGCGGCCGGAATTGTCGGTGCCGAAATAGAAGTACTTGCTTCTCGACATCGGCGCTCGATCATCAGCTTCATGCCATCGGCCGACTTCTCCGCGACCTGGGCGCCCTCGAAGACGCTGGAGCGGTCGATGTAGCGGGTCATGCGCTCGTCGATGGGCTTGGCCGAGGTGACGGTGATGAAGACCTTGCCGTCCTTTTCCTCCCAGCCCGCCAGTTCGACGCGCGAGCGGCTGCACCGCATCCTTCACCGCCAGATCGATCATGTCCGGCTTGGGATAGGCCGAGAGGCTCGGCGGCACGCGGGTGTAGTCCTGGTAGATGGTGGTGAACTCGTGCGGCGTGAACCACGGGCCGGCGATGCACAGCACCGCCATGACGACGAGATAGATGGCGCTGACCATAGGCGGCCTTGTTGGCCTTGAGCCGCGCCCAGGCATCGGCCCACAGCGAGCGGCCAGCTGGCGGCGGGCAAGTGCTGCGCGTCAGTCATAGCGCACCCGCGGATCGACGACGGCGTAGAGGACGTCGACGATCAGGTTGAAGACGATGGTGAACAGGGCGATGACCACGACGGTGCCCATGACCAGCGTGTAGTCGCGGTTGAGCGCGGCTTCGACGAAGTAACGGCCGACGCCGGGAATGGCGAAGATCGTCTCGACAATGATCGAGCCGGTGAGCAGCGCCGCCGCCGCCGGGCCGGCATAGGACACGATCGGCAGAATGGCGCCGCGCAGGGCATGGCGGATGATGACGGAATAGTCCGAGAGGCCCAGGGCCCGGGCGGTGCGGATATGATGGGAGCGCAGCGATTCGATCATCGAGCCGCGCATCAGCCGCGCGACGATGGCGAGCTGCGGCAGCATCAGGGTGAGGATCGGGCCCGACCTTGTTGATCAGCGCGCCGTCGCCCCAGCCGCCGACCGGCAGCCACTTCAAGCGTCAGGCCGAAGACCAGCTGGAACAGCGGTGCGATGACGAAGGTCGGAATGGTGCTGCCCGCCGTCGCCGTGGCGATGACGGCGTAGTCGGCCGCGCTGGTTCTGGTCGAGCGCCGCGATAATGCCCAGACGCGCCGCCGAACAACAGCGCCAGCACCAGCGCGCGTGGCGCCCAGTTGGATCGAGACCGGCAGGCCCTCGGCGAACAGCTCGGCCACGGTGAAATCGGGCAGATTGTAGCTCGGTCCGAAATCGCCGTGCAGCAGGTTGTTCAGATAGTAGAAGATATTGCTTCCACAGCGGTTCATCGAGATGATAGACGCTTCTCGAGGTTGGCCTTGATGACGGGATTGAGGCCCTTTTCCTGATTGAAGGGCCCGCCGGGCGCCACGCGCATCAGGAAGAACGAAATCGTGACGATGACGAAGCAGCGTCGGGATGGCGGTCAAGAACCGCCTCAAGACGTAACGCAGCATGTGCCTGCCCCCAGCGCATGAAGTGCTGCCGCTCCCGCGCTGTGGCGCGGGAGACGGCAGTTCATCCGTAATGCGGACTATTCCTTGCTCATGAAGCGGGTCGGGTGGACGTCCATGACGTTGTCTTCCCAGCCCTTGATCTTGGTCGACACGATATTGTGGTAGCTGTAATAGAGCAGCGGCACCTACGCACAGATCGCGCAGCAACGCCGCATCGGCCTCGGCATCAGACAGTCTTCATGCGTTCGGCCGCGATTCCGCCGGCGGCGGCGGCCTTGTCCATCAGATCGTCGAACTCCTCGTTGGCATATTCGGCATAGTTGTTGCCGGTGCCGGTCTTGCACAGTGCCAGGAAGTTCTCGGGATCCTTGTAGTCGGCGATCCAGCCGGCGCGGGCGATGTCGAAATCGCCCTGCTGCTCAAGATGGCCGTAGTGGGTCTTGGTGTCGGTGTTGAGCAGCGTCACCTCGATGCCGAGCGGCTTCAGCTGCTCCTGGATGGCGACGGCGGTGTTCTTGTGGTTCTCCGAGGTGTTGTAGCGGATTTCCATCTTGAGCGGCTTGTCGGGGCCGTAGCCAAGCTCGGCAAGTATCTTCTTGGCCGCGTCCTCGCGGTCGATCTGCGACATTTCCGCAGTAGTCGGAGGTCTGAGTTTCGTAGCCCGAGATACCGGGCGGCACCAAGGAATAGGCCGGGATCATGGTGTTCGACCAGACCTTCTCGGCGAGAAATCGCGGTCAATGGCCATCGAAATGGCCTGCCGGAGCTTAGGATTGTCCCACGGCGCCTTGTCTGTCTTGAATGCATAGTAATAGGTGCCGAGATAAGGTCCGATGCGCACCTGGTCGCCGAATTTGGCCTTGAGGTCGGCGAGCTGTTCGGTCGGCATGTCGTCGTTGCATGTCGAGTTCGCCGGCCTCGAAGCGCTTCATGGCGGTCGAGCGGTCTTCGGTGGGGATGTAGTTGACGGTGTCGATCTTCACATTGGCGGCATCGTAGAACTTCGGGTTCTTGACCAGCTTGATGTGATCGTTGGGCACGAACTCGGCCAGCGTATAGGCGCCGTTCGACACCAGGTTGCCCGGCTTGGTGCAGTCGGTGCCGAGCTTCTCGACAATGGCCTGGTTTACCGGATAGGTCGCCTGATGGGTCAGCATTTCGAGGAAATAGGGGGTCGGCGCATTCAGAGTCACTTCCAGGGTCATGTCGTCGATGGCCTTGACGCCGAGCTCTTCCAGCTTGGTCTTGCCCTGGTTGATCGTCTTCGGCATTCTTCGACCGGATAGAGCATGTAGGCGTATTCGGCGGCGGTCGCCGGGTCCTGACAATGCGCTGGAAGGCAAACACGAAATCATCCAGCCGTCACCGGGTCGCCATCCGACCAGTTGGCGCCGGCGCGCAGCTTGAAAGTATAGACCTTGCCATCGGCCGACATCGACCAGCTCTCGGCGGCGCCCGGAATGACGTTCTGCCTTGGCATCTTGCGCCACGAGGCCCGTGAAAAGATCGCGCAATATGTCGGCTTCGTAAGTGGTCGACGTCTTGTGCGGATCGAGCGATTCCGGATCGGCGGAATTGCCGCGATTGTAGACCACTTCGGCGAATGCGCCGGTGGCCGTCATCATCAGCATCGTCGTGCCGGCCAGCCATGATTTGAAGTTCATGTTCATTATTCACGTTCTCCCTGTTTTGCGTCTGCCGGTGAGTGGCCCTTGGCCGCCGGCAGAGGCGTTGACCCCGGTTATCTAGCACCGGACTTTGGGTTTGTCGCCTATGAGAATAGCCCCGCGCGAAAATGTTCCGCTGCCGGCCGGCAACTAACTTCAAGCTTCGAGGCTATTTCCGGCAATAAAAGTTTTCAGCGGCGGCGCAAGGCAGCGGCCCAAGAGCAGAATTGCGGGACAACGATCATGGTGACAACGATGGCGATACAGAGAAAGAGTATGGAAACGACGCCGGTCGCGGCGACGGGGGCAATGGTGGAAACGGCCAGGGGGGCCACGACGGAGAGAACCGCGATGGGCGGCAAGAGTGCTGACCTGAAGCTTGTGTCGGTGGGCGAGTGCCCGCCGATTTGGCGGGCGCGCAAAACAAGCACGACCGACGATGAAAGACAAATCGCCAGGGACGTCATGGCGGCTCCAAGGGCCGCCGATGTGAGGCTTTGACCGGCGCCAACCACGGCCGCTGCCGACAGGCTGAGGGCAAGAGCGGCGGGCAGCAGGGCCACAAACCATTCGACGACATTGCGGAGGAGCAGCAGCACGACAAACGCAACCAAGGTGATGGCCATGGCGAACGCAATGGCGGCTTCATGATGCATGATTTCATTGCGGGCCAAGGCCACAATGGGCGTTCCAGCCGACTGGGGATCGATCCGGCGGACGGCCGCGGCGAAGGTTAGCTTGCTTGCCTCGGCTTTGGGCAATACCTCGATGCGAAGGAGGCCGTTGGCGGCGACAAAACGCCGGCGAAGACCATCATCGAGATCGTTCACACCCGGCTTGCCAAGTCTGGCCAGTTGGCCGGCAGTCTGGGAAAGGCCGGCAAGGCCTGAGAACAAGGAATCCTGAAGCGCTGCCAGCCGTGTGATGGGGGGCAGCTGCGGATTGCTGTAGAGGCTGAAGGCGCGGCGCAGACGGTGGGCTGCGTCGCGCAGGTCAGGTGCTGTTGCTGGTTCAGCAGCAATCTGCCTAAGGCCCTGGTCGAGCGCCACAAGAGCGGCGCTGAGGGCTGCATCATCCATTGGGGCGCGGGGGGCAGGAATTCCCGGCAGAAATGCCTCAAGGCGTTGAAGGCTTTGCAGTTTGCGGTCGAGGCCGGGCGGCAGGAACTGTTCGATCGTGCGAATGGCTCCAGTCTGTTCGAGCTTTGCCACGGAAGCCACGAGTTGGCGGGCCCGGCTCTGGTCCGAGGCTAGCAGGTGAATGGCGCCCTGGGCTTCCAGCGAGTCAAGCTCGGAGGCCGGCAGTGCCGGACCGATGGCATCGCCAAAGCGGATGCCCGGCACGAAGACAGTGCAGAACACCGCCGCAGCGACCAGCACCAGTACGATCATTTGAAGCGCGTTGCGGCCATTGCTTCCGACCGGCGTTGCCACGGCGTTGTCCAGCCAATGGACGGCAACAGGTTCGCCGCGGTCAAGTAATGCAAGCAGTGCCGGAACAACGGTGAGCGTGGCCACCAATGCAGCCAGCGTGCCCACTACGGCGATTTCCGCCAATTGAGCCAAGGACGGCAGTTGGCGGTACAGCCATACCGACCACAGGCTCGCAAATATCGCCGATAGTGCAATCAGCAAGGCACCACGCCGGTGCGCGGCAAGCATGATTGCCGGCAACGGCTCGGAGCCGCGGGTGCGAGCCTGGATATGGGCCAACATGAAGACGATGCTGAACAGCAAGGCCGGGGCCAGGCAGGCGGCAACAAACGACCAGGTCACCGCGTCGAGACTCCCCGTTGCAACAGCCGCGGCGCCCGCGGTTATGCACAGTGTCAAGGCCGGCACCGCCAGGACCGGCACCACAAAGCGGGCGGGCCCTAGGCCTATTCCCAGCACGGTGCCGACGATCAGCAGGGCGGCCACCGCCGGGACAATGAGGCCTGCAAAGGTGTTGCTTGCGCCGCCATAGGCCTGGTGGGGAAACGACCAGGTGACATCGGGGATGGTCTTGGCGGCGGCAACGGCGAAGCCTGCGGCTTCGCGTTCTTTTGCGGGGACGGGTGTGGCGATCACGAACCAGCGCTTGCTTTCGAGTTCGGCCGAAAGGCCGGCAAGGTGCTGCCAGGCTATGGGATTTGGCTCGCCCGCGAGTTCGCCTTCGACGCTGGCCGACATCGCCAGCAACAGCTCGGCCAGTCCATGGGGGGAGCGGCCCTGGGCCACGGCTTTGCCGATCTCGGTCACAAGGGCGGCAAGCCCCTCGAGATCAGGCGCCTGGCCCAATGCCTGATAGAGCGGCTGCATCTGCAAGGCACCGGTGACGCGGGCATCGATTTCGGCGGCTTCGCGAAACAAGATTCCATATTTCGCGTAGTAAGGCCCGGTTCCGGGAACGAAGGCGCGGGCGAACAGATCGCCGCGCCCGGCCAGTGCTACGCCGATGGCAATGGCGGACCGGCGCGCCTGATCGGGGCTCTCATTGTCGACACGGGCCACGAACGTTGCGTCGATGCCGGGGAAATTGCCGTCAAGGCGCTGTTGCGCCGCCGTTGTTTGGGGGTCGAGCTCAATGCGTGAGACGGCAAAGGGATCGACGGCGAGGCTCAGCGCCGCGAAGCCTGCAGTCATGGCGGTTAAAAACACCACAACGATCAGAACGAATGGGGATTGCTTGGCGCAGAAGCGGGCAATGCGTGCAAATATGTTAGGCCGCAAGCGTGGCCGCCTGTCGGGCTCCGGCTGCGGTCTGCCGCTCCAGTGAGGCTGCTCCCACGCGTCCATAGTCTATTTAACGCCATCCCAGACGGTTGCAGATTCGGCCTTGTGCCCGCATCATAGGGCACAATCGTGTGAAGTGAAGCGTGGAGGGCCGATGTGACCGGAGGAAAGCGAAATCGCGACTGGAATGAGGAAACACTGGCGGTCCATGCGGGCGAGCATGTCGATCCGGTCACCCGGGCATCGTCGCCCAATCTGGTGATGTCGTCCACGTTCGCGCCGACGGAGCTCACCGGGTTTTCGGCGCGCGATGAAAAGGACTACGACGGCTTTGTTTATGCGCGAGTGGGAAGCCCCACCGTCAGGCAGCTGGAAGTGAAGCTTGCGGCGCTCGAAGGCGGCGAGGCGGCGTTGTGCTTTGCATCGGGAATTGCCGCCATTCATGCGGTGATCGCCGGGCGGTTGAGCCGCGGCGATCACCTGCTGATGGCGGATACCAGTTACGTGGGCGCGGCAGAGCTGGCGCGTGACACCCTGCCGCGCTTCGGCATCGATGTTTCCTATGTCGATCTCTCGCGGCCCGACGAAGTCGAAGCCGCCATCCGGCCCAACACCCGGATGCTGTGGCTTGAATCGCCGGCCAATCCGATCATGCGGCTGTGCGATATCGCGTTGCTGGCGGAGATGGCGCATGGCAAGGGCGTGCGCGATGTGGCTGTCGATTCCACATTCGCCACGCCGATTGCAACCAGGCCCCTGGCGCTGGGGGCCGATTTCGTGGTGCATTCGCTCACCAAATATATCGGTGGCCATGGCGATGCGATGGGGGGCGCCGTGATCGGGCGCAAGTGCCACCTCGATGCGCTGAACCTGGAGGCTACGGTACATTTCGGCGGCATCCTGTCGCCGTTCAATGCCTGGCTCATTCTCAGGGGTGCCGCGACGCTGCCGATCCGCATGCGGGCCCATGCCGCGGCGGCGATGACGGTGGCGAAACATCTTGAAAGCCACCCCGCGGTCAAACGGGTTTTCTATCCGGGACTTCAATCGCATCCGCAACATGAATTGGCACTACGCCAGATGCGGAATTTTTCGGGAATGATGACCTTCCAGACCCATGAGCAAGGTTTGGCTACCGCCAATCGCATGGTGAAGGAGCTCGAGGTCGTTCACTATGCCGTGTCGCTTGGCCATCACCGCAGCCTGGTCTGCTGGATCGGCACCAGCGACATCCAGAAATCGTCGTTCCGCCACGACGCGGAAGCGGAGCGGCGTTACCGCGAGTTCGCCGGCGACGGGGTGTTCCGGCTTTCGGTGGGGATTGAAAATGGCGAGGACATCTGCGCCGACCTCGACCGCGTACTGAGCTGAGCAGCGCTCACCCGGCAGCGGAAAACCTATGATCGCGGCCGGGTCTTTTCCGGGTCGTAGTGGGCGAACTTCACTATCCGCGCGGGCAGGCGTTTCTGGTGGCCGTCGAGTTTGCCGATCTCGACTTCGGCGCCGAGTTCGCCGTTGAGGACATCGATGCGGGCGAGCGCTATGTTCTTTCCAAGTATGGGCGAGCGCATGGCGCTGGTGACGACGCCCACCTGGGCGCGGCCCACATGAATGCAGTCGCCATGACCGACGGACTCGTTTGAACCCACTTCGAGACCGACCAGCTTGCGGCGCGGATGGTCCTTGCGCTGGATGAGCGCCTGCTTGCCGATGAAATCATCCGGCTTGGTCTTCAGCGGCACGGTGAAACCGATGCCGGCTTCGAAGGGATCGGTTTCCGAAGTGAATTCATAATTGGCGAAAATCAGCCCCGCCTCGATGCGCACCATGTCGAGAGCTTCGAGGCCCATGGGCTTCAGCCCATGTTTTTGGCCGGCCTCCCAGACCGCGTCGAATACAGTGAGCGCGTGCTTGGGATGGCAGAAAATCTCGTAGCCGAGTTCGCCGGTGTAGCCGGTGCGAGAGACGACAATGGGCGCGCCTTCGAAGTGGCCAATGCGGGCCACGGCGAAACGGAACCATTCGAGTTCGCCGATCGCTGGGCTGGGCGGGCGAAGTCCAGACGATCTCCTTCAGCAGGTCGCGGCTCTTGGGCCCTTGCACGGCGATGTTGTGAAGCTGATCGGTGGATGAGCGGACCCAGGCCTTGTAGCCCTGCTTTTCGGCCTGCTGGCGGAGCCAGAGGCCGGAATAGTCGTCGCCGCCGATCCAGCGGAAATTGTTTTGGCCGAGACGGAACACGGTGCCGTCGTCGATCATGCCGCCGTTTTCGTAGCACATGGCGGTGTAGACCACCTGGCCGGTGGAGAGTTTACGGATGTCGCGGGTGAGGCAATATTGCAGCAGCGCTTCGGCGTCCGGTCCCGTCACCTCGAACTTGCGCAAAGGCGATAAATCGGTGAGCGTCACATTCTCGCGGCAGGCCCAGTATTCCTCGATGGGGCCGTCATTGTTGAAGCGCTGGGGCAGCCAGTAGCCGCGGTATTCGGTGTAGTTGCGGGTGAGCGCGGAAAGCCTGACATGGAAGGCGGTTTCGCGGGTGAGTTGGGCATCGGCGTCGGGTGTCATGCGATAGGCCACCGCTCGTGTGAATTTCTGTTGGGGTGAATAGGTGCGGACATGGATGTCGGAGGGTTCCCAGGCGTTGGCGGCGTCGATATCGTCCGGGCAGGATGACGAGACGCAGACCAGATCGGTCAAGGCCTTGAGCAGCACATAGTCGCCGGGCCTCGACCAGGGTTCGTCGAGATAAAGCTGGTTATGGGCGTCGATATTGGTGTTGTAGAAAAAGTTCAACGCCTCCCAGCCCTTGCGGGCGGCGACGCCATAGGGCGCCAGGACAAAGTTGAAATTCTCGGTGCAGTTGACGTGGCCGGGATAGCCCATGTCGTCGTAGTAGCGGCTGTTGCAGGCGGTGGCGAAGGCATCGTGGCGGCCGACGGTGTCCTGCACCACCTCAACCAGCGGCTCGAAGTCGCGGCCGAACATTTTGGACGGCAGGCCGGGAGTGGGATAGCTTCGCCCGGTCAGGGTGCGGGTGATGGTGGCGTCAAGGGCATTCTCCAATCCCTTGTCGAGCTTACGAGCGGAAAAGCACTGAAAATCCGTACACTGACGGCCTGCCACGTCGATGATCTGGATGAATTCGCCTGCTTTCACCACATAGGCCTGCGCGGTGGAAGCAGCAACGCGGATATCCTGCACAATATCGGCCAGCGGTGCTGGCAGAGCTTCGCCGCCGTTCTTCCGCAATGAAGGGTTCGATCTACGTATGATGATCTCGATATCGGTTGCGGTGTCCTGCCGCTCGGCATCCATGACGCCACCGGGGGCGGACAGTTGCAGGAGCGCATCGCGGCGCACGGTGAAAGCCGCCTTCTCGCCAGCGGCGCCGGCGCCAAAGACGCGGATGGCGCGATCGCCGCCGGGTTCGCCAAGGATCGCGGCATCGGACCGGCCATCGGCGCCTAGAGCCCGCAGCTCGCAAGGCTGCAGGCCCTCGATGTCGGTGACCTGTATGGTGTCGCCTTCGCCGATCCTGACGGTCACGGCACCGCCGCCCTTCACCACGTAGCGCTCGACTCCTGGCGGCAAGGTGCGAATGCCGGGGCGCAATATGGTGCTGACGCGCGGGATCGCGCCTCTGGCCACGGGGAAGAGCAACTCGTTCATGGCACAAGAATATGCCTTTCGGTGCGCGGGTACAACAGTGGTGGATGGCTACAGGTTGAAATTGGTTTGGAATGGTTTAGCCGTGAAATACAAGAAATTTCATCCGGTCAGGCCAAAAAGCTCGTGTCGATTGGCAGCGACACCGATGACCCGCCAAATCACGCTCAACCACTTCGGCCAAATTTGTACCACTTGACGCACCAGCGCTATGGCCGCACTATCACAGGTGCCCGCGGGATGGGCGATAGAGGGGACTGGGCATGCTGAACTCCGGATTGGATTCCGGTTGCAGGTGTTTATCCGGTGCAGGGGATAGGCCGCGACAGACGGCGAACTGCTCCCTCGAAACAATTGCAACCGGCAATCTTCGGAGGAAATATAGATGTCAACTCAAACCGGCTCGGGCGAACTCGTCCGCGCGTTAGACTGGAAGGGCGCCTTCTGGGTGGCGGCGGGGGTGCCGCCGCTGGTTTTGTTCTCGATCGGCGGAATCGCCGGAACCACGGGCAAATTGGCCTTTCTGGTGTGGACCATCTCGGTCATCATGGGATTCCTGCAGTCGTTCACCTATGCCGAAATCGCAGGCATGTTCGGCAACAAGTCGGGCGGCGCTTCGGTTTATGGCGCTACCGCCTGGCTGCGCTATTCGAAATTTATTGCCCCCCTCTCGGTGTGGTGCAACTGGTTTGCCTGGTCGCCGGTCTTGTCGCTCGGCTGCGCCATTGCGGCGGGTTACATTCTCAATTCTCTGTGGCCGATCCCGGCGGCCAATTCGCAAGCGGTGATCGACTGGGTGGCCGCCAATCTGGCAAGTCTCAAGCCTGACGATCCACGCGTCGTCGAATGGCTGGCCGCCAATGCCGGCAAAACCGCGCAAGACGGCGTCACCGCGCTGCTATCGACCGACGGCGTCGTGGCGCTGACGCCCGCCTTCCGCACATGGGAGCTCCTTGGCATTCCCATTCCAGGCCTCGGCACGCTGCACTTCAACTCGACGTTCGTTATCGGCGCCATCCTGATGGCGATCATCCTGTGGATTCAGCATCGCGGCATCGCCACGACGGCCAGCGCCCAGAAGTGGCTGGCGATCATCGTCCTGGTTCCGCTGCTGCTGGTCGGCCTGGTTCCGATCGTCACCGGTGGCATAAACGGGGCAAACGTCACCGGGCTGTTGCCACCGACGGCGGCCTATTCAGGGGTTGACGGCACGTGGAACCTCGGCGGGTGGACGTTGTTTCTTGGCGGCCTCTATATCGCCGCGTGGTCGACTTATGCGTTCGAGACCGCAGTCTGCTACACGCGCGAACTCAAGAATCCAAAGACGGACACGTTCAAGGCCATTCTCGCCTCCGGCATTCTTGGTTGCCTGTTCTTCATCCTCATCCCCTACACCTTCCAGGGCGTTCTCGGCCATAGCGGCATGCTTGCTCCGGGGATCGTGGACGGCACGGGAGTGGGCGAAGCGCTCGGCAACATGATCGGCGGCGGCAAGGTTCTCACCCAGATCTTCGTCATCCTGATGATCATGGCGCTGTTCCTCGCCATCATGACGGCGATGGCCGGCTCCTCGCGCACGCTGTATCAGGGCTCACGCGACGGCTGGCTGCCCAAGTATCTCAGCCGGGTGAACAGCCATGGAGCGCCGACGGGTGCGATGTGGACGGACTTCGTCTTCAATCTGTTCCTGCTGGCGCTGGCATCGGACCTCGGCGGCTACTTCTTCGTGCTCGCCGTTTCCAATGTCGGCTACATCATCTTCAACTTCCTCAACCTCAACTCGGGCTGGATCCACCGCGTGGATTCCGGCCATGTGGAACGCCCATGGAAAGCGCCCACGTGGCTGATCGGCGTCAACACCGTGCTTGCCTTCGTCAACGCCCTGTTCCTCGGCGCCGGCGCCAAGGTGTGGGGATACTCGAATGCGCTGTGGGTTGGTCTGGTGTTCGCGGCGCTGATTTTCCCGGTTTTCTATTACCGGCACTACATGCAGGACGGTGGGCGCTTCCCGAAAGGGGCGCTTGACGAACTGGGCCTCAAGGAAGGCGACATGGGTGAGAGGAAAGCCGGGATGTGGCCCTACGTGACCCTTGTTGCGGGCGCGGTAGTCGTGCTTTGGGCCAACTGGTTCTTCCAGCTGCCAGGCTAAGCGGGTTAACGAAACCGATGCCGGTGGGTCGATGGCCCGCCGGTTTTCATTTCAGGAAACAACGGGCGTGGCCAAGAGCCAGAGTCCGAACACCGTGTAAAGCACCATCACGGCGTTAAGGGGGAGCAGGCTTAAGGCCGCCCTGCCCGGCGGCATGACGCGCAGGGCCATGAGGTGGGCGGTGACGACCGCGGATATGTGTCCCAGGACGATGATCGCGGTTTGCAATTGAAAGACCATTGCCGCCGTTTGGTGATCCATCATGATCGAAGCGGGCGGGCTGAGGCCGGCGGCGCCGAGAGCCTTGGCGAGATTCATCAGGCTCACGGGAAATTCGGGGAGGTAGTGAGCGAGGTGATAGGCGAAGGCGATGGGCACGATGGAGAGCGCAAGCTGGGGCAGCGGCGGACTTGCGGCGAGAAGTCGGCCCGCCGTTAATGCACCACGAAAGATTACCGCCATCCAGACGGACAACACGGCAAAGGCAACGGAGTTCGACAGCGTGACGGCGGACCTGCCGGGGAATTCCAGCGGGTTGATGCCTTGGCCCGCCACCCAGAAAAAAGTCCGGGAAAACCCATCGAATGAGACGGCGGCAAGAGCCAGCAGGATCATTGCGGAAAGGCTTGGGCTCACAGCCCGATTTCGCAACAAGGCAAATCCGGGAATGCCAAGGGTGAGCGCCAGGGTACTGCGGCGGCATGACCACTGTAGCGGGCTTAGCCAACTCACGACTCGGAAGTAGATGGAAAAGCACTCGCCCGACCTGAGCCATCGGGCGCCGAACAGGAGCAGCATCGCCGAGGTGAAAGCGAGGTAAGCAAGTACCGCCGTGGCTAGCCTGGGAGGGTCGGACGGTGTGGGATAGACGAGTTCGAACCAGGCGAAGCCGAAAAATAATAGCACGGCCGGCCAGCAGCCAATCCAGTGCGGAAGCCGGAATGGCGGCCGCCATCCGGCACCGGCTATGAGCGCGTAGAGTCCCGTCCACGGATTGAGCGCGGACCATAGATTGCCGATGAAAATCGAAAGCCAGGTGAAGCCCACCCACCACAGCGTCCACACCGCTCCCGGCAGGGGATTTGAAATCGGATCGGCCGGACCCCAGTAACCGGCGGCAATCATGATTGCGATGAAAGCCAGTCCGGCGAGGCTGGTCAGAATGGCTAGGTTCCCGCCTGCCACCGGCACTTGAAATGTCAGCGATGGTTTGCAGAGCCGGGGCAGCGCCGGCAATGCGGCAACGGCGGCAACCGAGATCAACACCGCCAGCGCGCCGCCGATGATGAACAGTTGGGTAGGCAGCAACATGATCTGGCCGCGCTCGCTGGCATGGGCGAGGGCTGGAGCGGACTGCAACAGGCTTGCCGCAGCAACGAGCGTTAAAGGCGGCCGGCGCAAATGCGGGTTCCCTTGACTTGGCAAAAACTTCCTCCGCATACTAACGGCGGAACACAGAGGGAGGAAGGTCATGAGCAGGAATTCAAAGATCGCGTCTCCGGCCATCATCAGCAGGCGCGGCGTATTGATCGGCGCGGCGGGGCTGGGACTATCGAGCCGGCTGATCCCGCCGGCACTTGCCGACATGGCGCCGCTGAGGATCGGCCTTCAGGCCCATCTCACCGGCATCGGCGCCAGCTATGGCCACTGGTACGACAAGGTGAGCAAGGCGGCGGTGAAGACCATCAACGACGGCGGCGGCATCGGCGGGCGGCCGATCGAGTTGATCGTCGAGGACGATGCGACGGACGCCAAGCGGGCTTCGGAAGTGATCGAGAAATTCGCCACCCAGCACAAGACGGATTTCGTGTTCGGGCCGCTGTTCAGCCACGTGGCGGCGGCTTCAGCGGCGCGGGCCGGCGAATTGAAGCTGCCGCTCTTTGTTGCCAGCGAAACATCGGAGCTCGCCGCCGGAAACTTCAACCGCTACACCTTCCAGACCGGCAACACCAATGTGCGCGCCCAGGTTTCGGCGGTGGCGCCGTGGATCATCGCCAATACCGGCAAGAAGGTCACGATGATCGTTCCCGACTATGTGTTCGGCTACGAGCACCGCGACGTGTTCTCGGAAGCGGCCAAGAAGGCCGGCGGCGAAGTCAACGCGGTGATCGCCATTTCTCCGGCGGAGACCGGCTTCACCAAGTATTTCTCGCAAATCCCGGCGGATACGGACGCCATCTATCACGTCATGGTTGGCCCCGGCGTTCTCACCTTCGTGCGCGAGCTGGGTGAATTCTTCAGCGGCAAGGGACCGAAGCTGTTCGGCTTCATCGATTCGCTGGAGGCCGTCGATCTGGCTTCGCCCGGTCTCGAATTCCTCGAGGGCTCGCATTTGTGGGAGGCGTTCCCGCGCTTTGCCGCGGGCCTCAACACTGAGTTCGCCAAGAATTACCGGACGGCGGTGGGGATCGACGACAATGGCGCGGATGCCGCCAATCCCGGCGACATCTCAACGGCGTCGCATATGTTCGGCTGCTGGGAGTCGCTCTATTCGATCAAGCAGGCGGTGGAGACCAGCGGCTACGCCGATGGCAACGACAAGGGCAAGTTCATCGAGGCGATGGAAGCCGTGAGCACGCTTGAGGAAAGCGATGCCTATCCGCAGGGCACCAAGATCTTCGTGGGCAAGGCGCACCAGGCCTTCGGGCGGCAATTCATCTCGAAAGTCGAGGGCGGCAAGCTGACGGTGGTGCACACCACCAAGCCCGAGGACGGCATGTACGACGTGGCGGCGGATTATACCAAGCAGGCGCTGTAAGTTCCGTTGTTCATTGGAGACGGGTAAATGAAACCACTTCACCCTTCCCCCTCGCGGGGGAAGGTGGATCGCGCCGCAAGCGCGAGACGGATGAGGGGGCTGGTTCAGCGAGTTGTGCCGCAAAGTTCGGAACGGAAACATCCCCCCATCGCGGCGCTGCGCGCCACCTTCCCCCGCGAGGGGAGAAGGGCCAACTGCTCCCTGAGCGATTATGACTCTCGGCCCGCAGATACTTCTCGCTCTGCTTGAGGGCGTGGTTGGCGCCTCGGTGCTGGCGCTGACGGCGCTGGGGCTGTCGCTGGTGTTCGGGGTGATGCGGGTCATCAACATCGCGCATGGCGAATTGGTGATGCTGGGTGCGGTGCTGGCCTGGGCGGTGGTGCATTTCATCGGCGGCGGGCCGCTGATCGGGTTTTTCGCAGCACTGGTCGTGGCGCCACTCATCGTTGGGGCGCTGGCGGCGGGGGCCGACTGGCTCGTCCTCCGGCGGATCGACTACGATCCGGAGCGGACCATCGTGGCGACCATGGGGCTCTTGTTCATCGCCCAGCAAGTCACGCTGATGACCTTCGGGCCGGATGCCAAGGCGGTCGAGCCGCCCTTCTATTTCCGGGTGCAATTCCCGTGGTTCGGCTATTCCGGTTACAAGCTGATCGTGGTGGCGGTCTCGGTGCTGATCATCGCGGCGACATGGATGTTCCTGTCGCGCACCCGGCATGGGGCTCTACATGCGGGCGACGCAGATGGATTCGGAGATCGCCCAGGCCTATGGCGTGCCGGTGCGGCGGGTCTATGCCATCGTCTTCGCGCTCGGCGCCGCGTTGGCCGCACTTGCCGGCGTGCTGGTGGTGCCGATCCGCCAGGCGCATTATCTGATGGGCGCCGATCCGCTGCTGCTGTCGTTCATCGTGGTCATCGTCGGGGGCCTGGGCAATCTGCGCGGCACCATCCTCGCCGCAATCGTCATCGGCGTCAGCGAAGGGATGATCTCGGTCATGTTCTCGCCAACCCTCTCCAAGATCATTGCAACCCTGCTGGTTGCCGCGGTGCTGATCGCCAAGCCCGGCGGGCTTACCTCGGAGGAAGCCGCGTGAGGCCGCTTCTGCTGCATGGCGGCGCTGATCCTCGTTCTCTTCGCGTTGCAGTTCGTGTTGCCGGACTATCATCACGCCAATGTGGCGCGCATCATGATCTATGCGGTGCTGGCGGTGGGTTACAATCTGCTGCTGGGTTACACCGGCCTGATGAGCCTGGGGCATGCGATGTTTTTCGCCGCCGGCGCCTATGGCGCCGGGCTTAGCGTTCATTGGCTCGGCTACGGCCCCCTGCCCGCTTTCGCCGCCGGTGTTTTCTCCGGCCTCATCATGTCGCTCATCGCGGGTGTGTTCCTGCTGCGCTCGACGGGTGTGGCTTTCCTTATTGTCACTCTGATGCTGGCCCAGGCCGCCTTCCTAACCACACTTTATTTCAATAATATCACGATGGGCGAACAGGGCATCGTTCTCGCCACTACCGGTGATGCGGATATCCTGGGGTTCAGTCTGCAACTTGCCGATCCGGCGGTGAAATACAATGTGGCGCTCGTGGCACTTGCCATTTCGCTCTTTGGCTGCCTGTGGCTGGTGCAATCGCCGATTGGCCGGGTGCTGATCGCTATCCGGGAAAACGAACCGCGCACCCGCATGCTGGGCTACAATACTTTTGCCTACCGCTATCTCGCCATCGTCCTGTCGGGCACCATCGCCGGGCTTTCGGGGGCGCTGTATGCGCTGCTGTTTTCCTATGTGGGTTCATCGTTCGCCTCGCTGCAATACTCGACTCTGCCGCTCCTATGGACGCTGCTCGGAGGTGCGGGAACGATCATCGGGCCGCTCATCGGGAGCGGGCTGATGTTCTATCTGGTCGACATCGCCAGCGGTTACACGTCAAGTTACTTGCTGGTGGTCGGCGTCACCTTGCTGGCGCTCACCTTGTGGTTTCCTCGGGGCATCATGGGAGCCGTGCGGGCCCGCTTTCCGGCGTGGCTGCCATGAGCCTGCTCGCTGCCCGCAATCTCTCGCGGCACTATGGCGGCATCGCCGCCGTGAGCGGCGTTTCGTTCGCGGTGGAACAGGGCGAAGTCCGCGGCATCATCGGTCCCAATGGCGCCGGCAAAACGACACTCGTCGGGATGATCAGCGGGCGGATACAGCCGACCGGCGGTACCGTCGCGTTCAAGGACCGCGACATCACTGGCCTGCCATCGTGGCGGCGCGCCGGGCTCGGCATCGTCTACACATTCCAGGTAACCAGCATCTACCGCAATCTCACCTGTTTCGAGAACGTGGCGCTGGCGGCGCAGCGGCGGGTAGGCGGCAAGCGCGCCGCCATTTCCGGCGCCGTAGCCGAGGCCCTGGCGCAGGTGGGCCTGCCGGATGAAGCCGGCCGCCCGGCGGGCGTCCTGCCCTACGGCCACCAGCGCCTGCTCGAAGTTGCGATGGCGCTGGCGCTCAAGCCCGAATTGCTCATTCTCGACGAGCCGACGCAAGGGCTCGCTCCGGCCGAAGTCTCCTCCTTCTGCGATCTGGTTCGCCGGGTGGCAGAGACTGCAACCGTTCTGCTGATCGAGCACAATCTCAAAGTCGTTCTGGAGCTTGCGAACCGCGTTACAGTGATGGATCGCGGCACGATCCTCGCGGAGGGATCGCCCGAGGAAATCGAACAACACCCGGCGGTGCAGAGGGCCTATCTCGGACAATGATGCTGGAGGTCTCCCATATCGATGCATACTACGGCGCCGTGCAGGTGCTGCGGGATGTGAGTTTCACGGCAGCCGGAGGCGAAATCGTCGGCCTCATGGGCCGCAATGGCGCGGGCAAAACAACGACGATCCGCGCCATTCTAGGCCTCACAAGGGTGCGCACCGGTAGTATCAAGCTGGCCGGCGAGGAATTGACAATGCTTGAGCCCCACGAGATTCCACGGCGGGGTGCTGCCTATGTTCCGCAAGGGCGGCGGCTGTTCAACGGCATGACGGTTGCAGAAAATTTGCGGATGGGACTGGCGCTCAATGACAGCGGCAGCGATGTGCTTGATGGGGTGCTGCAGCTCCTGCCGGTTCTCAAACAGCGCCTCAGCCAGCGGGCGGGAACGCTGAGCGGTGGCGAACAGCAGATGCTCGCCATGGCGCGGGCGCTATGCACCGAGCCCAGGCTCTTGCTGCTCGATGAGCCGAGCGAGGGCCTGGTGCCGGAAATCATCGACAGGCTGCTCGATACGATCTTGGCGCTGAAGCAGCGCGGCGTCGCGGTGGTTCTGGTCGAACAGCGGGTGAAATCGGCGCTCAAGGTGTGCGACCGCATTCTGCTGATGGAAAATGGCGCGATCCGGCACGAGGCGGCGGCGCGAGAACTTGCCGCTGACCCGGTGCCGCTGGAGCGCTATATTGGGGTTCACAGATAGGGAGACACAATCATGGCCCATGATGCCGCAACCGCCACCGCCGGACCGCAGAGGCTGGTTGTCCGAAATATCGGTTTGATCCTCTCGGGCGCATTGGAACGGCCCATTCTCGATGGCGATACTATCTTGGCCGTCGATGGCAAGATCGCCGCCGTGGGCCAGGCCAAGGATATCGATGCCGAGGGCGCGACCCTGGTGATCGACGCCAATGGCACGACGGTGGCGCCAGGTCTTATCGACAGCCACGTGCATCCGGTGGCGGGCGATTGGACGCCGCGGCAGAACCAGATGGGCTGGATCGATTCCAATCTCAATGGTGGGGTGACCACCATGATCTCGGCAGGCGAGGTTCATACGCCGGGGCGGCCGCGCGATGTTGTCGGGCTGAAAGCACTCGCCATCAGCGCCCAGCGCCAGTTCGCCAATTTCCGGCCCAGCGGGGTGAAGGTGCATGCGGGTGCGCCATGCATCGAGCCCGAGATGACGGAACAGGATTTCAAGGATCTGGCGGATGCCGGCGTGAAACTGCTGGGCGAAGTGGGCCTCGGCGGGGTGAAGGATGGGCCGACGGCGAAGCGCATGGTGGGGTGGGCGCGGAAATACGGCATCCAGAGCACCATCCACACGGGCGGGCCATCGATTCCAGGGTCGGGGCTGATCGACAAGGACGTGGTGCTGGAAGCCGACACCGATGTGATCGGTCACATCAATGGCGGACATACCGCACTTCCCGATAACCAGATTCGCTGCATCTGCGAGGGTTGCCAGCGCGGGCTGGAAATCGTGCACAACGGCAACGAGCGCGCCGCACTCTATACGCTGCGAGTGGCCAGCGAGATGAAGCAGCTGGAGCGCGTCATCCTTGGCACCGATGCACCGGCGGGTTCAGGGGTGCAGCCCCTTGGCATCCTGCGCATGGTCGCCATGCTGTCGGCACTGGGCGATATTCCGGCGGAGACCGCCTTCTGTTTCGCCACCGGCAACACCGCACGGCAACGGAAGCTCGATTGCGGGCTGATCGAGCCGGGCCGTGCTGCGGATTTCGTATTCATGGACAAGGCGCAGCATTCAGCCGGTCCAACACTGCTCGAAAGCGTGCGGCTTGGTGATCTTCCTGGCATCGGCATGGTGGTGATCGATGGGCAGATCAAATGCCAGCGCAGCCGCAACACGCCGCCGGCGACAAGGGTTCCCACAATCGTGAAGGGCGCCTGACCCCGGCGCCCTTTAGAGCAAATCCCGCAAAAGTGCTTCGCACTTTTGCGATAAGGATTTGCTCAAGCTATTGACTCTGGAGCGTATCCTTATCGGCGAAGTGAATCCGCTTCGCCGGGATACGCTCCAAGGAAAATCGAGAGCGGGGAGGCACTGGGAAAGGGGGGAACGAAGCGACAGCTGGCTTTCTCTAGTCCCTCACCCGCTCGCACGGTCACTGGAGTAACCGCGCCTGGTAAAATTAGGCCGCAGGGCCCGCCGTTCACTTGATTTAGGTCAAGTGAGCCGCCTTTGACATTTCAAACAGCCCGTGACATTCAGCCCCATGCGTAACTCCATTGAAATTCTTGACGATCTCACAGCATTTCCAACGATCAGCCGGGACAGCAATCTCGATCTGATCGGCTATGTCAGGGAGTTTCTCTCAGCCTTCGGAATTGCCTCGACGCTGGTGCACAATGAAGATGGCCGGAAAGCCAATTTGTGGGCAGTGATCGGGCCTGCCGATGTTCCTGGAATTGTTCTGTCGGGGCACACGGATGTCGTACCGGTCGAGGGCCAGGCCTGGACGTCGGACCCGTTCAAACTCACGCGGCGCGGCGGCAATCTTTACGGGCGGGGCAGCGCCGACATGAAAGGCTTCATTGCCTGCTGCCTTGCGATGGCGCAGCGGGCGGTGAAAGCGCCTCTCAAGACGCCCATTCATTTCGCTTTTTCCTATGATGAGGAAATCGGCTGTGTCGGCGTCCGGCGGCTGCTTGACTTGCTCAAGGATGCACCGGTCCGGCCGCGCCTGTGCATTGTGGGTGAACCGACGCTGATGCAGGCGGTCACCGCGCATAAGGGCAAGCTCGGCTTCCGGGTAACGGCCCATGGGCTCGAGGCCCATTCGAGTCTGGCGCCCATCGGCGTCAATGCCATCTATATGGCGGCCGATCTCATCGGCGAGATTCGCGCCCTGCAGCGGCGGATCGCCGAGCATGGCCCCCGCGACGGCGATTATGAGGTGGCCTACACGACGCTGCATGTGGGCAAGATGCAGGGCGGCGAAGTGATGAACATCGTGCCCAACCGTTGCACCTTCGATTTCGAAATCCGTTATCTGCCGGACGACGATGCGGAGGGAATCGTGGCGCGGATCAAAGCCGCGGCAGAGAGAGGTTGCAGCCACATATCGCAATGTTTTTTCCGGCGCGCGCTTCGAGTTCGCCGAATTGCAGAGCTATCCCGCGATGAACACGCCGGTCGACAGCGAGGCGGTGAAATTCGTGCATTCGCTCACCGGCGGCAATTCCACCGGCAAGATCACCTTCGGCACGGAAGGCGGGCTGTTTCAGGCGGTGCTGGGCACGCCCGCCGTGGTCTGCGGCCCCGGCAACATCGCAGTCGCGCACAAGCCGGACGAATACGTCAGCGAGGCGCAGATGGCAGCATGTGACAAAATGTTGGATCGGCTGGTGGAGAGGTTGTCGGCGTAGTGATCGTTTTTATTCTCCCTCCCCCTTGTGGGGAGGGATTAAGGGTGGGGGTCGCTCCGAACCATCAATCAAAGCATGCCGGCATACAATTCTTCAAGGCGGGGACTAGGGCATATACACATCTTGGTGCGGCGGATTTGGTTGTGCTGGGTGGCTTCCGATGGAGGGAGTATATTCCTTCGGTGATGTTCTGATTTGCGGGGAGCATCACCGATGCAGACATGCCAGGAATGGTCATTGGGTTGGTTTGGGGACCGGCGCCTTGATAAAGGGGGGCGACGCTGCTCCAACGCATGGTGCTGGACGAAACGGTTTGTTTGCGCCAGCTTGCCGGCGGAGACCATTCCGAGGAGATCCGGTTCGGGCGCTTTCTTGCCAATGACGCGGTGACGGTGGACCGGGTGATTGCGGGCTGGAGCGACAGACCTGGTTTGCGGTGGATGGCCGGCACGTCTTGGCGCTGCAGGACACCAGCGAGATCAGGTTCGCGACGACGCCGGACAATCGGCGCGACCTGGGCAAGGTCAAGAAGGGCACCTGCTGGGGCCTGCTGCTGCACCCGATGCTCGGGCTCGATGCCGAGCACGGTTCTTGCCTTGGCCTGGTGAGCGGGCAGGTGTGGACGCGTGGGGACGAAGAGCTGCCCCCGCACGCCAATCGGCCGTTGAGCGAGAAGGAATAGCGCCGCTGGCTCGAAACGGCCGAAGCGGCCAAGCCGGTGCTGGCGCGGGCCAGCATGGTCACCTTCATCGCCGACCGTGAGAGCGACTTGTACATGATGTGGGCGCGCGTGCCGGATGGCGGTTTCCACCTGCTGTCGCGGGTCATGACTGAGCGTGCACTCACGACCGGCGGCACGCTGCGCCGCGCCGTGCAGGATGTGGCGTTCCGCGATACGCAAGTGATCGAGCTGCGCGAACGGGCTGGCCGCCGGCGCGCCAAGCCAAGCTTTGCCTGCGCTTCGGCGAAGCCACGATCAAGCGGCCAAAAAACCTGCGCGAGGACGGCCTGCCGAAGGCGTAACGCTGCGCTGGGTCGAAGCCGTTGAGAGGGCTGCGCCCGAAGGCGTCGAGCCGCTCCATTGGCTGCTCCTGACCACCATGAGGTGAGCAGTCTCGCCCAAGCCTGGCAGATCGTCGCCTGGTACAAACAGCGCTGGGTCATCGAGCAGTTCTTCCGGGTGATGAAAACCCAGGGCCTGAAGATCGAAGACAGCCAGTTGCAATCGGCTCAGCGCCTGGAGAAGCTCATCGCCATCGCCGCCAAGGCCGCCATCATCGTCATCGAACTCGTACAGGCCCGCAACGGCCAGGACGCTCAACCGGCAAGCCTCGTCTTCACGCCAGACGAGATCGGCACGCTGGCCGCGCTCGAAAAGCGCTTCAAGGGCAAGACCCGGCTGCAAACCAACCCCCACCCCAAGAACTCGCTCGCCTGGGCCGCCTGGATCATCGCCAAGCTCGGCGGCTGGAACGGTTATGCTTCCTCCAAGCCGCCCGGCCCGATCACCTTCTACAACGGCCTCGCCTACTTCAGAGCTTGCGCAGATGGATGGGCCTTGCGAGATGTGTATATGCCCTAGCTTGTGGGGAGGGATTAAGGGTGGGGGTCGCTCCGAACCATCAATCAAAGCATGCCCGGCATACAATTCTTCAAGACCACCAGACCCCCACCCCTACCCCTCTGTTTGGACCGGAGACATCGCGAACACTTGTGCGGAGACATCGCGAACAGTTTTCTGCATTTTTTGCAGGGAGGTTTGCGATGCCGTTCCAGGGGAGAAGCGTGATGGACGAGAAGCGTGAGTTTGTGATGCTGGCCCTGGCGGAGGGCGCCAATGTGAGCGCCCTGTGCGCCCGCTTCGGGATTGGCCGGACCAGCGCCTACAAGCTGATCGGCCGGTTCAAGGAGCAAGGCGCGGCGGGCTTGGCGGAACACTCGCGGCGGCCCAAGCTGTCGCCGCGCCGCAGTCCCGCGGAGACCGAGGTTGCGGTCATGGACTTGCGCGCGCGCCATCCGGCCTGGGGCGGACGCAAGATCGCCAAGCGGCTGGAGGCTGTCTGCGCTGTTGCCGCTTCGACGGTGACCGGCATCCTGCGCCGCAACGGGTTTGAACTGGGCCGGTTTGGCGGCGGCGCCAAGGCCTTTGTCCGCTTCGAGCATGAACGCCCCAACGACTTGTGGCAGATGGACTTCAAGGGCCATGTGGAAATGCGCCAGGGACGCCTGCATCCGCTGACGGTTCTGGATGACCATTCGCGCTATTCCATTCTGGTGGCGGCCTGTGCCAACGAGACGTCGGAAACGGTGCAAGGCCATCTGATCGCCGCCTTCCGGCGCTACGGCCTGCCGTGGCGCATGGCCATGGACAATGGCGCGCCCTGGGGCGACAGCGGCGGACAGCCCTTCACCAGGCTGACGGTGTGGCTGATCGAGACCGGCATCGCCATCACCCATTCCAGGCCCCGCCATCCGCAGACCCTGGGCAAGGAGGAACGCTTTCACCGCAGCCTCAAGGCCGAAGCCCTGTCGGGAGGGCCCTTTGCCAGCTTGGACGGCGCCCAGAAGTCCATCGACGACTGGCGCCATGTCTACAATCATGAGCGTCCCCATGACGCTCTCGATCTGGAGACGCCCGGCAGCCGCTACCAGCCATCGCGGCGGGCTTACCGCGAGGTTCCCGAGCCTTACGACTACGCGCCAGGAGACCTGCTGCGCAAAGTCCAGCAGAAGGGCCTCGTCAGCCTGCTCGGCCGCGGCGCCAAACTGCCCAAGGCCTTCGCCGGCAAATCCGTCGCCTTCCGTCCAACTCAGACTGATGGCGTCTTCGACGCCTACTTCCGGCACCAGAAAATCAAAACCATCGACCTCAATGACACAAACATCTAACATCCAAAACTGTTCGCGATGTCTCCGCACAAGTGTTCGCGATGTCTCCGGTCCAAACACCCACAAGGGGGAGGGAGAATTTATTCATGGATCACCCGGCACGCCGTAGCTTGGCGCCTGGGTGGGATCGATGGCGCGCTGGAGGTAGGCTCCCATCTGTGGTTTGTAGTCTTCCCACAACTTTCGCAGGAAGCGGATGGGATTGCCGTCGTCCCAATCAACACGGAGGCTCACCAGTGGAAAAGCCTGTTGGTGATAGACGATGAGGGCGGCCGAATGGACCGGGCCCTCTTCACCGCCAGAGGCAAGTCCTGCTTCGAGCGAGCGCAGTAGGCGCTCGGCCAGGTGCTGATCGGCGTTGGCGGCAAAGGCTTCGGTCATTACTTTCGGCAATGAAGCAGACTTCAATAGATTTCCGGCGGCCACGCAGTCTTGCTGTTCGGATACGGCGTGGAGCCCAAGGATATTCTTACCGGACCAGGAGGCTGAATTGCCATGGCGATCCACAGCCGTCAGCTGGCGGTACTCGATATGCGGACGGTCGCGGATTATTGAGTCAATTGAATCCCTTGCGCTCATTCCTTGCGACATCAGATCAAGCAGCATGGGACCCAAGTTTGGATCGGTGACATTCTGCGTTGCCACCGCTCCCACGCCCGATCTGGCATGGGGGCAACGGGCGCCGACGGCGATCGACGACGTTGTGATGGCGACACCGAAGGCGCCCGACTTGGCGCAGCGGCCGGCGATCGAAAAGGTCATTCGGCGGCGACCCTCATCGGCTCACGGGCTCGGCGCCGTTCAGCTTGCGGTCGAGGTAGCGGGCGAAGTCGTGAATCTCGCGCTCGAGCCAGCTGAAGGGGCCGGGCCTCGCCAGCGGAGAATTCGAGCCGCGATGAATGCCTTCGACGACGAATTTGTCCTCGGCATTGACCTTGTCGAAGAAACCTGAGCGTTCAGTCGAGCCATTCCTGGCGCTTTTCGCCCAATGCTTCATAGGCCTCCGGCGCCACCGCCAGGCCGAAGCGCACATGGACATGATCGATGCCTTCGGGGCGGAGCGTCAAATACCACATGTGATCGGGGGCCAGCACATACATGTGGGTGGGAAACACGGTGGGCATCAGTGTCGTATAGCGCCACTTGCCCTCAAGGTGTTTGTTGTCCGGGTGGGCGCGGCCGTACTTCGCCGTCTCGTCCTTTTCGAATGTCTGCCAGGTGAAGGTATCGTAGGCCTTGTCAGGAAATTTGGTGGAGTCGACCGGCATCCAGGCGCCGACGGTTTCGCGGTGGGCCACCGGCAGGTGATAGCCCTCCATGAAATTCTCGGTGAGGAGCTTCCAGTTGGTGTTCCACAGGTGATCCTGGAGCGCCACCGAGACATACTTGTCGAGGCGGTAGCGGGCCACTTCCGGCTCCAGCTCGCGCAGCAGTTCGGCGACGCTTGGCGCCTCGGGGTTCAATGTCACGTAGATCCAGCCCTGCCAGATTTCGGTGCGGATTTCCGGCAGGCGGTAGCCTTTCTTCTCGAACTCCGGATCGCGGCCCCGCATGTGGCCGGCGCCGATCACCCGGCCATCGATGTCATAGGTCCAGCCGTGATAGGGGCAGGTGATGCGCTGTGCAGTTGCCGCGATCCTGGAGCAGCGTCATCATGCGGTGAAGGCAGACATTGGCGAAGCTGCGGATGCCGCCATCCCTGCCGCGCACCACATAGATCGGCTGGCCGGCGAGGTTCCAGGTGATGTAGTCGCCGGGATTGGGAATATCGGCGGCAAGGCCCGGGCACAGCCACTCGGCCTTGAAAATGCGCTCCAGTTCGAGCGTGGCGATTTCGCCATCGGAATAGATGGCGGGCGGAACGGTGAAGGCCTCATCAAGCGTCGACTGGGCCACCTGCTTCAGGCCGTTCAGGATCTCCTGCGGCATGGGCGCTCAACTGCATGGGAACCTCCGTCAATCGGGGATGACCGCTGTCACCTCAATCTCGACGATCCATTCGGGCCTGGCAAGGGCGGTGATGACAAGGCCGGTGGAACAGGGAAAGACGCCCTTCAGCCACTTGCCCATCTCGCGGTAGACATCCTGGCGGTAGCGGATGTCGGTCAGGTAGACGACGATGCGGCAGATGTGGTCCATGTGGCCGCCCGCCTCCTCCATCAGCAGCTTGATGTTGGCCATGGTCTGGGCGGTTTGCGCCGCGGCATCGCCGACATGGAGGCGACTCGCGCGTATCAAGGTCCTGGCTCACCTGCCCGCGCAGAAAGACCGTGGCGCCCCTGGCCACCACGCCCTGGCAGAGGTCGTTATCGAGCTTCTGCTCAGGATAGGTGTCCTTGGTATTGAAGGGGCGGATGCGTTTGTGGGCGGTCATTTTCTGTCAGGTCCTTCGAGGTTGCGGTTGCGCGTATCTGTGGGCGCCGAGTACGCCATATAGCCGCGTTGCGTGGCAATATGGTCCGCCAGATACTTGGCGTCGTGCCAGACGCCCCAGATGAAGGTCGATCCCCGGCGCGACAGCCATGGCAGCCCGAGGAAATAGATCCCAGGCTCGGATGAAACGCCGCGCTGATGCTTCGGCTTGCCTTTCGCATCGAAGGCATCGACCTGCAGCCAGCCGTAATCCACGGAAAAGCCGGTTGCCCAGATGATCGAGGTTATTCCAGCCCGCGCCAGGTTCAAGCTCGAGAACGGGATCGGTCATGCACTGCGGGTCCGGTCCGATCTTGTGGGCTTCCGGCTCCTCCGGCAAGTCGAGGCCATTGCGGGCAATGAATGCGTCGGCTTCGTCCAGCACCGACAGATAGTTCGCGTCTCCCTGCTCGACATTGCGCGCAAGGTCGGCTGCAAAGTACATCACGCCATCCTTGAACCTTTCCGTCCTGCCGACCAGCGTCATCCCCCGGCCGGCGAGCTTGCGGAAGTCGACCGTCTGGCCGCCATCGGCGCCGCTCACCGCAATCGTTACATGCTCCTTTCCTTCCGCCGGGGCCGCGGCATCCCACAATCCCAGGACCCCCAGCCACCAGACGAAGTCACGCCCGCGATACCTTCTCGGGGGACGGTCGTGCGGGCCAACCGAGAGGTAAACCCGCTTGCCCGCCTGCAGAAGCTCGTCGGCGATCTGCACACCCGAAGACCCCGCGCCGACCACCAGCACCGCCCCCGCAGGCATCTGGCCCGGATTGCGATAGGCGCTGGAATGAATCTGCATGACCCCTGCGTCTTTCAGGAACAACCGCCGGGATGATGGGGCGCTGGAAAGGTCCGGTGGCGGCAACCACATAGTTGGCCTCGATCACGCCTTCCGAGGTTTCGACGCGGAAGCCGGGCCGGCCAGCATTCTTTCGAACCGACTTCACCTCGACGCCGCAGCGGATGGGAGACGCGATCTTTTTCGCAAAGGCCACGAAAGAGTCCGCGATCTTCTCCTTGGAGACAAAATCGTCAGGACCGAAAGCCGGGGAACTCCAGCCCGGATAGCGGTCATGCCAGGCTGGACCGTTGGCGACCAGGGAATCCCAGCGTTCCGAGCGCCAGCGTTCGGCAATTCGATTGCGCTCAAGGACGAGGTGAGGCACACCGCTTTTGCCCAAATGGTCGCTCATGGCCAGACCGGCCTGGCCGCCACCCACGACGAGGACTTCGATCTTCTCAACCGGCATTTGTAGGACCTCTTGTGGTGTTCTTGAGGTTGAAAGGGCGCGCGCCTAAGGTGCCTTGGCCACACACCTGGAGAGGTGTTGTGAGCTTGTTGGGATAGGTGTTTGGTATTGAAACGGCGGATGCGTTTGTGGGCGGTGACATGCCACTGAAGTTTCATCCAGCAGCTTTAGAGTTCCGGCGTTTGTATGCCCGGCTGGGCGGGTTGTGCAACAGGCTGGCATGCGGAGCCCCGGAGGGGCGTAGCATGATAGCCTGTTGCGGCGAATTTTGCGGCGTAGGCCCAGGCGTCTGATAGGCCAGTGTCGAGTGCGGTCGTATGGTGTTGTAGTCCTCTTTCCACGCCGCAATGATTGATCGGCTGATCGAGGCTGAAGAACAGTGTCTCGTTCAGGAGTTCGTCGCGCATCTTGCCATTGAAGCTCTCGACGTAGCATTCTGCATGGGCTTGCCGGTGCGATGTAATGCCAGTCAATCTTGTGGTCGCACAGCGAAAATGGCGTTGGACGTCAGCTCTGTTCCATTGTCACTGACAATCATGCCAGGCTTGCCCCGGCGTCGATGATGTGCGGTGAGTTCAAGCGCCTCACCCTGAGATCGAGGTGCCGCGAAGGCAGGCCTCAAGGGTCTCATCATCAGGGACACGGACGGAACGCCCTTTGCCCATCCTATCGAGGCCCGCGCAGGGCGCGGGCACCTCAAGATGAGGTGCACGTACGCCAGTGGCCCGTTTGCGGCCCTTTCGCCTGCGCACCCCCAAGCCTTCCTCGCGGTACAGCCGGTAGATGCGATTGATGCCAGATGGCTCACCTTCACGCCTGAGCATGATGAACAATCTTCTGTAGCCAAACCTACGGCGCTCATTGGCAAGTGATCGCAAGCGCTCGCGCAGTTGCGTCTCAGGCGGACGGGTAGACTGGTAGCGCACCATCTGACGATCTGCCTTGATCAGTTTGCAGGCCCGGCGCTCGCTCATTTGGATGTTCGACTTGCAAATGAGCGACAGCTTCGCGCTTGGCGGCGGGCCCTACCATTTTTTTGACAGCAGATCCTTCAGCGCCGCGTTGTCCAGCATGCTGTCTGCCAGCAGCCGCTTCAACTTGCCGTTCTCATCTTCCAGAGCCCGCAGCCGCTTTGCTTCAGACACGTCCATGCCGCCGAACTTGGCCTTCCAATTATACAGCGTCGCTTCCGAAATCCCGTGCTTGCGGGCCAGATCACCGGTCTTCATCCCAGCTTCCTGTTCCCTCAGAACAGCGATGATCTGCTCTTCCGTGAACCGCTTCCTCTTCATCGTCCGTCTCCCTCAATAGGGCCGGACTCTAAATCACTTTGGAGGAAATCTTCAGTGGCAGGTCAGCGGTCATGTCCGAACTAGCTTCAAACTATTCATTTGATCAGTGGCAATCGGCCAAGCTATTTGTACAAATCCCTGATGAGAAGAAGAATTGCAACCCCCGCAAACAATACCCGGTCGAACTTCAATGCCGACAAAGCCGCCGCCAATCCAAATTCCAGGCCACCACCTCGTTCTTCTTTGCTTGGTTTTTGGATTTCTTTTTCGAGATTATGTGGCGCTGGCCGGCTTGAAAGAAGTCCGGCAGTGGAAAGGATGAATAGGTGGGCGCTGCCCAGGACAACGAACGCCACAACAATAGCAACGCCTCCGCCATATGACCTGGCCGCAGCGCAAAAGCCCAAGAAACTCAGTACAAGCGCCACATGAAATGAAGCAGACAAAAGCCTTCCGACATCTTGATTTTCGTGCTTGAGGTTGATCCCCACATGATCAGTCTGATTTTCACTTTTCATTTTACTGTACCAAGTAATGTCTATGTAGCAAGAGTTTGAGCATCCGGTATGCATCATCGGCAGAGACATGTTTCCCTGAGAGCAGCTTCTTTACTTTCTCTAATGAAGTTTTCTCTCCCGCATCAACCAACCCCTCAAGAACGTCAAGATAGTGATCTGGATTCTTATTAAATGCATTTTTGAACTCCAACTCCGATTTGCTCGCCTTGTTGACTGCCCAACGTCTAACAATGGGAAAAGCACCGAAGGCAACAAGGCCCGCGACCGTCAGCGGATCCAGGCCCGGCAAAATACCGTCCGAAGCAAATATCGCAATGTTTGACGACCATGACTCACCAATTGCCGCGACGGCTCCAATTGCCATCGATCTGCCCGCAGATTCGCTGTCAATCTTGACAAGCAATGTCTGGAAAAGATCTTCAAGCCAAGCCAACGACCCACTCCAAACTCAATCGAGCCATATTCACTCTAGACTGCCAACCCATATTGGTCAAACCCAACATACCACACGGTATTTATTCCGCAGCCTGTTTCTTCACACCCCAAATACTATCCGACAGTCCACCGGCCTTCTGGGCGAATTTCAAGGCGTTGTTCCAGTCGAAAGTCCGGTAGACGGCGGCCGATTGGGCGAAGGGCGGGGACTGGGCGAAGAGCTGGAAAGTCAGGCGGTGGCCGGCGTAGTCGGAGTTCAAGAGATCGCGCGCCAGGGCGAGGAGCTTGCGGCGGTCATCGGCCACCCACTCGTCGTTGACGGTGTAATATTTGTCCATCCATTTCTTGGTCTCGGGATGCTCAAAGACAGCGGCATCGGGGGTCACACAGATCTGGCCGCCGCAGAGTTCGCGGGCGATGTGCATCATCTTCGGCAGGTTGTTGAGCGCATGGCAGCGGCCGGTCATCAGCAGCGACTGGTTTGGCATCAGAAGGCCATTGGGGCTCTTGTCTCCCATGGCAACGGCGGCCGTAAGGTGGGCATTGATGCCCTCGCGCCAGATGGCGAGATCGGCCAATTTCTCCTGCACCGCCTGCTGCTTGTCGAGGCCGGTTTGCCTGGCGTTCCACAGGGCGGCGCCGATGATGAGGTCGGCGTAAGAAAGCGTGCGCTGGACGAAAGGAAACGCCGAATAGCGGTGGAGCGTCTGGCGGATGAAGGCGGCAGCGCGGGTGTGCTGATAGAACAGCACGTCCTCCCAGGGGATCAGCACATTATCGAGAATGACGATAGTATCCACCTCGTCGAACTTGTTGGAGAGCGGATAATCTCGGGCCGGGGCGCGGTTCACGAAGCCGGTGCGGCAGATGTGCTTGACGCCCGGCGCATTCATCTTGACGATGCAGCCCAGGGCATATTCCGACAGCTTGGCGTCGCCCCAATTGGCGATGGTGGGCTTCAAGAAGGCCTGGTTGGCATAGGCCGCGGCGGTTTCGTATTTGGCGCCGCGGATGACGATGCCGGCGTCGGTTTCCTTGACCACATGGACCAGCATGTCGGGGTCCTGGTCCTGGGGGCGCTTGGAGCGGTCGCCCTTGGGATCGGTGTTGGCCGAGACATGGAAGGGATCGTGCTTGATCGCCTCTTGAATGTGGCGCTCGATGTTTTTGGCGAAGCGCGGATCGATTTCGTTCAGGATGTCCTTGCCGTCCCACAGGGACCACATTTCGCCGATGGTCTCGTCGCCCACTCGCGTCACCACGCCGCCGATATCGTTCATTACGAGGTCGACGGCCTTGCGCTTGTCGGTCCAGTCCTTTTGCTCGAAGGGCAGGCGGTTGCCGATGGCGAAGCGCTCGCCATGCTCCTCATAGGTCATCACATCGCGGGTGGCCTCCTCGTGCTGCATGTCATAGATGCGGGCGCGGATGTCGACGACCGGCTTGAAGCTGGGATGGCGGGTCACATCCTTGACGCGCTCGCCATTGATCCACACTTCGCGGCCATCGCGGATCGAGTCGCGATATTGGTCTCCGGTCCTGATCATCTTCAGTTTCCTTCGTGGGTGGTAATGCTGCGGAACGCGCGGTTGCAGTAGACCAGCGGTTCGGCCACGCCCTTGTGGGCGGCAATTACGCGGCCGATGTAGATGCGGTGGGTGCCGGCGTCGAGGCTTTCGTGGGTTTCGCACTCGAAGACGGCGGTGGCATCGGAGACGAGCGGCAGGCCGGTTTCGCCCTCGCGCCAGTCATGATTGGCGAAATCGAAGGGCTTGCCTTCGCGCGGACGGCCGGAGAAGGTTTCGGCATAGGCGCGGTTTTGAGCGGACAACAGGTTAACGGCGAATTTGCCGTTGCCATCGAGAGCGGTGACCGCCGGGCTCTTGCGGTTGACGCAGATCAGAACCAATGGCGGGTCGGCCGACACCGATGAGACGGCGCTGACCGTCAAGCCAAACTGGCCGGCGGGTCCGTCGGTGGTGACAACCGAGACCCCGGTTGCCGCCAGGCCCATGGCGCTGACGAAATCGCTTGCATCTACTGGTAGTTTTGCCATCGCGTTCATCTGTCCGTTCCCTCCGTTCAGATGCGAGCACCATGTCACAGGCGACAGCTTCGGAAAAATAGATTATATTTGAATATTGAATAGGTTTTATAAATGCTAAGATTCACTTTCCGCCAACTCGAATACGCGCTCGCCATTCAGGACAGGGGTTCGGTCGCGGCGGCGTCGCTCTCTCTTGGCGTCGCCCAGCCGACGCTGTCGGCATCGCTTGCCAAGCTGGAAGACCAGGTGGGCGTGCAGCTGTTCATCCGCCATCACGCCCAAGGGGTGAGCCCGTCGCCGGCGGGTCTGCGCTTTCTCGCCGAGGCGCGGAACCTGCTCACCCACGCCGAGGATCTGCAACGCGAAACGGCGGCGGCGGGCACCGCCGTCGAGGGCACGTTGTCACTCGGAAGCTTTGCCACGATCGCACCGGCTTTCGTGCCACAACTCATCGCGCGTTTCACCGCACAGCATCCCAAGGTTATCGTCCGGCTTGAAGAAGGCACACAGGACCAGCTGTTCACCGGGCTGCGCAGCGGCCGTCACGATCTGGCGCTGCTCTATGATGTCGACATGCCCGACGATCTGGCGGTCACGAAGCTTGCCTCTTTCGCGCCCTATGTGCTGCTGCCAGCGGGGCACCGGCTGACGCGGCACACGCAGGTGCCGCTGGTGGCGCTCAAGGACGAACCGCTCATCCTCCTCGATATCGCGCCGAGCCGGACCTATTTCACGCGCATACTCGGGAGTGCGGGGATCACGCCCAAGATTGCGTTTTCCTCGCCGTCGCTCGAGGTGGTGCGGGGACTAGTGGGTCAGGGTCTCGGCTATTCCCTTCTGGTGACCCGGCCCCATGGCGATCACTCCTATGCAGGTGAGACGCTTGAAGTGAGGCCGATTGCCGAAGAGGTCGAGTGCGGCGTCATCGCTATTGCCAGTCTGCGGCAGATGCGCAAGACCCGGCTGGTTGCGGCTTTCGAGGCCCATTGCGCTGACTATTTCAAAAACCTGGAGACCGGCATTTGAGCAAACCAAACGCCACAATTATCGGGGCCGGAATCACCGGCGTTTCCACAGCTGCCTTTCTGCAGCGGCAGGGATTTGGCGTCACACTCATTGACCGGCTGCCGCCGGGCGAAAGCTGCTCCTTCGGCAATGCGGGCGGGCATTGCCTTCGCGGAAATCTATCCGACGATCCATCCGCGCATTCTGCTGAAGATTCCGGGCTGGCTGATGGATCCGCTGGGACCCCTCACTATTCGCTGGTCCTATCTGCCAAAGGCGCTGCCATGGTTTTTGGCGGCAGGCCGTAACACTCTGCCGGACCGCGTCAAAGCCATCACTGCAGCGCGGGCCAATCTCGGACTCAGGGCGATGAGCGATTTCGAGACGCTGCTGAAGGCCGCCGGTACGCTGGAACTCATAAGCACCCGGGACACGTTACGGGTGTTCGACAACGAGCAACAATTCGCCGCCGAGGCGCACGAGCGCGCCATCAAGAATGCTTATGGCTATGAGACCAAACGGCTCTCAGGCAATGAGGCGCGCGAAGTGGAGCCTGCTCTGTCGTCTCACATTCACTGCGGCGTGTTTCACGGCGGCTGGTACTTTGTCAAAGATCCGGAACGGGTCGTGAAGTCAATCGCCGCCGAGGTGGTGCGGAACGGCGGAACAATTGTTGCCGATGATGTCGCGGCAATTGAAACTCGCGATGGCCGAGCGACGCAGTTGCGACTGAAGTCGGGCGGCATTCATTCCATCGACCGGCTTGTCGTTTGCGCCGGCGCCTATTCGCATCTGCTTTCCAAGCAACTTGGCGACCGGGTGCTGCTGGAGGCCGAGCGCGGCTACCATATGATGCTGGCCAATTCCGGTGTCTCGCTGTCGCGGTCGATTACCTATGTTCGAACCCCGGGTGCGGCAACGCCGATGGACATGGGCCTCAGGCTGGCCGGCGCCGATGAATTCGCCGGTCTCGAGGCTGCGCCCAACTACGCCCGTGCCGATGCCCTGTGGAAAATTTTCAAGGCGGTTTTGCCGGGAATGCGCGAACCTGACGCGGATACGACGCGGTGGATGGGGCGGCGGCCAGGCACGCCCGACTCGTTACCCGTAATCGGGCCTTCGAAGTATGTTTCCAATGTCTGGTACGGTTTCGGCCATGGTCATATGGGGCTGACATGGGGGCCAACGACGGGACGGCTCGTCAGTGAACTGATGACCGGCGCCAAGAGTAATATCGATCTGTCAGCTTTCAGAGTTGACCGCTTCTAGCGTGACAATTTTCACCTCGCCGCCGGGGGCTTCGGCGAATTCTCCAATCTTTCTGCCCAGGAGGGCGCGCGCCATGGGGGAGGTGTAGGCGAGGAGACCCTTGGCCGGATCGGCCTCATCTTCGCCGACGATGGCAAAAGTCCGGCGGCGGCCGTCGTGGCGTTCGATGGTTACGCAGGTGGCGAAGGCGACCGTCTTGAGATCGGCAGGCGGCGCGACCAGCTGGGCGGTTGCGCGGCGCTGGACCCAATAGCGCAGGTCGCGCGCGTATCTTGCGGCGGCGGCTTTATCACCGGTGTGTTGGGCCTTCGACTGCTGGCCTCGCAGCGTTTCGATTTCTGCGTCGATCAGGCGCAATCCCCGGGCTGTTACGAAATTCGGGTTGGGACTGACCGGGCGCTCCAGCAGCTCTTCCGGGGCATCATCTTGCTCTTTGACAAAGGCGCGGCTCATGGGCTCTAAGACTTCACATCAGCGATGGAGCGATCATAGCACATGCGTCCCGAAGCGCCGCAGACGATTCATCTCAAGGACTACAAGCCGGTTCCCTATCTGATCGACAGCGTCGATCTCGACTTCAGACTTGAGCCGGAAGCAACCGAAGTGCGGTCACGCCTCAGCATGCGGCCAAATCCCGCGAGCAGCGAAGCCCGTGCCCCGCTGGTGCTCGACGGCGAGAAGATCGAGCTCCTGTCGGTCAGGCTCGACGGCCGGTTGCTTGACAGCGCCGACTATGCGGTTTCGAGTTCATCACTCACGATCACAATGGTTCCGCAGGCTGCGTTCACGCTTGAGATTGTCAACCGCTGCAATCCCACAGCCAATACGGAATTGAGCGGGCTCTATATGTCGAACGGCATGTATTGCACCCAGTGCGAGGCGGAAGGGTTTCGCCGCATCACCTATTTCCATGACCGGCCCGATGTGATGGCGCGGTTCCGGGTGCGCATGGAAGCGCCGAGGGCAGCGATGCCAATTCTGCTTTCCAATGGAAATCCGGTCGATGCGGGCGGCATCGCCGGCACGGACCGGCACTTCGCGATCTGGGACGATCCATTCCCCAAGCCGAGTTACCTCTTTGCCCTGGTCGCCGGAGATCTTGCCGGCGTGCATGACAGGTTCAAGACGATGTCGGGCCGCGATGTGGCGCTTGGCATCTATGTCGAGAAAGGCAAGGAGGACCGTTGCGGCTGGGCGATGGAGGCGCTCAAGGCGTCGATGCGGTGGGATGAGACGGCGTTCGGCCGCGAGTACGATCTCGATGTCTTCAATATCGTGGCGGTGTCCAACTTCAACATGGGGGCGATGGAAAACAAGGGGCTTAATGTCTTCAACGACAAATACATCCTCGCCCTGCCCGGGACCGCGACCGACGCCGATTATGTGAATATCGAAGCGATCATCGCGCATGAGTATTTCCACAACTGGACGGGCAACCGCATCACCTGCCGCGACTGGTTCCAACTGTGCCTCAAGGAAGGCCTTACGGTTTTCCGCGACCAGGAATTCACTTCGGACATGCGCTCGCGCGCGGTGAAACGCATCGCCGACGTCAAGACATTGCGGGCCCGGCAGTTCCCCGAGGACGGCGGGCCGCTGGCGCATCCGGTGCGGCCAACCGCCTATATGGAGATCAACAACTTCTACACGCCCACGGTTTACGAAAAAGGCGCCGAGCTCTGCCGCATGATGAAGGCGCTGATCGGCGAGCAGGCGTTCAGAAAGGCGATGGACATCTATTTCGAGCGTCACGATGGCGAAGCGGCGACGGTGGAAGATTTCGTCCGCTGCATGGCAGATGCATCGGGCCGCGACCTCACGCAATTCTTCCGGTGGTACGACCAGGCGGGGACTCCGCAGCTCGCCGCCGAGGGCCGCTACAACGCGAAGACGCGAACCTTCGAGCTTCGTCTCGAACAGACGACGCTTGCGACACCGGGCCAGGCCGAAAAACTGCCGCTGCATATCCCGCTTGGCATCGGGCTGGTGGGGCCGGACGGCGAGGACATGGCGCTCGATCTTGAGGGCGTGGGCAATCTCAACTCGCCAATGATTGAGCTAACCGAGGCAAGGAAGACGTTTCGCTTCCGTAATGTTCCTCACCGCCCGGTCCTGTCGCTCAATCGCGGTTTTTCGGCCCCGGTCAAGCTGAAGATAAACAATGCACCTGCCGATCAACTGTTTCTGATGTGTAACGATCGCGACAGCTTCAACCGCTGGGAGGCCGGTCAGGTTCGCGGGCGAGATCTCATCCTCTCGGCGATGGGCGGAGTAATCAGCGTCAAGCAGCTTTCGGACTATGCCCGCGCACTTGCCAAGATTCTCGAGGACCCGTCGATCGACGATGCCTTCAAGGCGCTGATGCTGGGGCTGCCGCCGGAGGCCGATATCGCGGCGGCAATCGGCAAGGATGTGGATACGGACGCCATTCTCGCGGCGCGCGACGGGGTGCGCGCGGCGATTGGGCGAAAACTTGAAACCTTGCTGGACGGCATCTGGCAACGCACGAGGGAAGACCGGTCCTACGCTCCCGATGCGGCGAGCACGGCGCGCCGCAGCCTGCGCTACGCGGCGCTGCAACTGATCGTTATGGGACAACACGCCAAAAGGCATCGATTGTGCCATGGCGGAACTGGCGGCGCCCCACAGCATGACGGCGGAAATCGGCGCGCTAAGCGCTTTAATCCAGATCGAAACGGCGGAACGCGACGCAGCGCTTGATCAATTCTATGACCGTCACGGCGGCGATCATTTGCTGGTCGACAAGTGGTTCATGCTGCAGGCCCAGGCGAAGGACGGTGCCGCGGCGGCTCGCGTCGAACGGCTGCTGTCTCATGGCGATTTCAATTTCAACACGCCGAACCGTATCTATGCACTGATCGGCGGGTTCACATCGGGCAACATGGCGGGCTTCAACGCCGCCGACGGTGAGGGCTACCGGGTGGTTGCCGATGTCATCATGCGTGTCGACGCCATCAACCCGCAGGTGGCGGCGCGCATGGCGACGGGCTTTCGCAGCTGCCGGCTGCTCAACGCCGCCCGGTGGACGGCGGCCGAGGCGCAGCTCAGGCGAATTCTCGCGGCCCCGAAGCTGTCGCGCGACTGCTTCGAAATCGTTTCCCGCATCGTCCAGGGCTGAGAGAATTTTTCACGGCAAATCAACTGGACAAACCGTTACACATTCGAATCAATAGCCGGTGATTCGGGGGCCAGATGCCAGCGTTCATTTCGGGTCCCTCTTGCCAATGGGGCATGGGCGAGAGACGGGGATATTCGGTGGGAAAGACGCAGATCGGCGAATTGTTTTTCAGGGACAGGGTGCTCAGGCTCCCGTCCCCGTGGCCGGAGCGTCTGCGGCTGGCGATTTCCGAAAAGGCGCTGCGGCTGCTGATCACCACGCTGATCGTACTTTTTCTCCTGGTGCTCGGCGCAGCACTGGTACTGCAGCTGATGGAGAGCCGCACCACCCACCTTGCCGAACAGAACCGCCTGTCGGCACTGCATGGCGCCGCCGTCGCGCAATCGATCCGCGCCGCATATGAGCAGCCGCGAAACAGCGGACAAACGGTTCCGCCGATGAGTTCCGGCCTGCTCGGCAAGATGTTGGCTTGGGACGCCCTGAAGGAAGCCCGCATTTTCGCGGTCGCCGACACGACGGGAACTTTCATTGCGAGCCATCCGGCCGTGGCGGGACTCGACGGCAAACACGTGACCGCCGTGCTGCCGCCCAATTTCGTGACCGACACAGCGCTCAACGGTGAACTCCCGATACCCTTGCTGCTGGCTTCAGGCGATGAAGCCTATGTCACGATGTACGATCTTGGCGCTTTCCCCGGCAGTCTGGTGGTGATCCAGGGCAAGCCGGACATACTCGCGGCGTGGCGGACCAGCGTTGCCCGGGTTTCGAGCCTGTTCATTCTCTCGCTGCTGGTTCTCATCATGCTGGGCGGTGCGTTCCATTGGCAGGCGGCAAAGGCCGCCGAAGCCGACGAGGTTCTCGCCGTCGCCACCCAGCGCCTCGACAAGGCGCTCGACCGCGGCCAATGCGGCATGTGGGATTGGGATGTCTCGAAGGGCGTCATCTTCTGGTCGAAATCGATGTTCGAAATTCTCGGTATGCCAGTCAAGGGCGACTTGCTCAATTTCGGCGAGGTCGCAAGCCGGCTGCATCCGGAAGACGCGCAGCTCGAGGAAGTGGTGGAGAATCTCTTGCGCGGCGAACTCTCGGTGTTCGACCGGGAGTTCCGCATGCGCCACGAAGACGGGCATTGGGTGTGGCTCAGGGCCCGCGCGGCGCTGGCGCCCGGCCAATCGGAGGATCAGCAACACCTGATCGGCATCGTCTTCGATGTCAGCCAGCAGAAGCTGATGGACCGACTCAACATGGAAGCCGAGCTTCGCCTCAAGGATGCCATCGAAAATATTTCCGAGGCCTTCGTGCTGTGGGATTCGGAAAACCGCATGGTCCTGTGCAATTCGAAATACCAGCAGTTCCATTCGCTGCCGGCGGCGGCATGCGTTCCCGGAACGCCCTATGACGTGGTCACCCGTTCGGCCAAGGAGCCGGCGGTCAGGCAGCGGGTGAGCGTTGCTGGGGCCGAGCGCTTCGACGGCAAATCCTTCGAGGTGCAGCTGGGCGACCGGCGCTGGCTGCAGATCAACGAGCGGCGCACCAAAGATGGCGGCTTCGTCTCGGTCGGCACCGACATCACCGACCTGAAAAAGCAGGAAGAGCGCCTGCTGCTTTCCGAGCGCGAATTGATGATGACGGTGCGCGACTTGCAGAAAGAGCGGCTGCTGGCCGACCAGCAGGCGCAGCGGCTCGCCGATCTCGCCGACAAATATGCGCGTGAGAAAACCAGGGCCGAGGCCGCCAACCGCTCGAAGTCCGAATTTCTCGCCAACATGAGCCACGAGCTGCGCACCCCGCTCAACGCCATCATCGGCTTCAGCGAAGTGATGCAGGGAGAGATGTTCGGCCCGATCGGCTCGGGCAAATACCGCGAGTACGCCAGCGACATCAATCGTAGCGGACAGTTCCTACTCGACGTCATCAACGACATTCTCGACATGTCGAAAATCGAGGCGGGCCGCCTGCAGCTGGAAACCGAGAACACCCTGATCAGCGGCCTGTTCGACGACATCATGCGGCTGGTGGGCCCGCGCGCCTTCGACGGCAAGGTGGATATCAACCGCGAGATCCCCGCCGGCCTCGCTATCGTTGCCGACCGGCGGGCGCTCAAGCAGGTTTTCATCAATCTGTTGTCCAACGCGGTGAAGTTCACGCCGGTGGGCGGACGGGTCAGGATCGCCGCGATCGACGAAGATTTCGGCGTGACGATCAGCATCGCCGACACGGGGATCGGCATCCCGGCGCGCGATATCGAAAAGCTCGGACGGCCGTTCGAGCAAGTTGAGAACCAGTTCACCAAAAGCAAGGGCGGTTCAGGACTCGGGCTGGCAATTTCGCGGTCGCTGGTGGAATTGCACGGCGGCACGCTGGAAATCCGTAGCACCGCCGGCGCCGGCACCGAAGTCACCGTGCATCTGCCGCGCGGGCTGCAGGCGTAGCATCAGCGGAGCGATGCGCTATTTCCGCCTGCCGCCACCGGCTCGTTCGCGGATCAGTTGGGCGAGGCGGGTGCGCTCGCCCGGCGACAGGCGCTGGATGAAATCGAGAGCAGCTTGCGAGCCCACGGCGATCAGCCCTTCGCCATTGTTGCCGAAGTCATCGATCGCCTTGCGCACCCTCACTTCATCGTAGGCTGCTACGGCCAAGGCATCGGCGAGTGCTTCGGCCAGTTTGCGCGAATTTTGCTGGCCATCGCGAAAACGGTCGCGGTAGGTCTTGAGGACGCCCACCAGTTCGTCGCGGCGCTGGCGGTCGAGTTCGGCGAAGAATTTGCGCGGGACCAATTGCAGGTAGCTGGTGCCCGCCATGCGTTCCATGGGTCCTCGAACGAAGAAGCGGGCCACCGCGGCGCCGCCGAACAGCAGGTTGAGCGCCAGGGAAACCACCAGAAGAATCTTCCAGCCGTTCCAGCCGCCGGCGCCGCGCGGGGCCTCCTCGCTCATGACAGAACATCTCCGGAATAGTCGGTCGCCGCATCGACGCCGCTGGGGTCGTCATCGCCCGCCGCCAAATCTCCGGTCACGGCCTGGGGTAGAATCCCATCGAGATCGCCTGCTGCTCCCAGATAGATGCCAAGCGCCAGGGAGGCCGCCAGCGGTACGGCGGCCCATGGCCATGAGGGGGCCCGCTTCGATGCGGGACGGGCGAAGGGGACCACGGTGGTCCGCACATCCCTATTCAGGCGCGACAGCATGCGGGTTTCAAGGCCCGCCGGCACGGGAGGTGCGGGCGCCAGATCGAGCATGCGGTCGATGGCGGCTGCCTCGGTGAGATCGTCACCGGCATGATCGAGAAAGTGCTTCAGGGCGTCGCGATCCGCCCTGGGCCAGCGGGCCGGATCGGCGCCGTAGCTCGCCAGCACCGCCTGCAATCGTTGTTTCATGTTCTCATCCATTTCACGTCCTCACATCGGCCGGGCACCGAGCCCGTCCAGTAATTCACGCCAGTCCTTTGACAGGCTCTGCTTCAAGCCGCGGCGGGCCCGCGCTAAGAGCGATTCCACCGCCTCGACACTGGTTTCGAGAGCCATTGCCGCATCGATGTTCGACAGATCCTCATAATAGACGAGCGACAGGGCCAAACGCTGTCGCTCGGGGAGTGCCGCAATAGCGCGATCAATGAGCCGGCCAGCCTGCTGCCGGTCGAAGCCTGCGTCCTGCAATTCGCGGCTATCGGCAATTTCCGGAACATCATCGAGATTACTGGTCGCGGGCTTCCTTGCCCGGTCGATTACCGCATTGGCGGCAACGCGCATGAGCCAGCCTTTCAGTGCCCCCGCCTCGCGCACCTGCAAAGGGTTTTGCCAAAGTTTCATGAAAGCGTCCTGGGCGATATCCTCGCTATCGGCATGGCCACGGCTCATGCGCCATACCATCCGGTAGACCGGGAGGTAATGGCGATTGACAATCTGGCCAAACGCCACGGCATCACCACGGGCGGCAGCGGCCAAAAGCTCGCCATCGCCCGTGTCAGAGTCTGCCGCTTTAACTCTCGCACCATTCACGAGGGGCCTTGGGCTCCCGGATTCAGTTTGCCTCTGCCGCCTGAAAGGTCTTCCGCCACTTGAAGAACTGAAAGCCGCGGGCTTCCTCCAGGGTGACGCCGCCATCCTTGTCGGCGTCGGCGCCATTGAACATGGCTGCGACGAAATTGTCGAGTTCCGCCACGGTGATCGACCCGCTCTTGTCCTTGTCGAGGGAGCTCAACAGCTGGCTGCGCCGCCGCTCCAGCATCTTGGTGATATAGGCGTCGATTTCGCCGGCCGAGACTTCCTTGTTCTGATCGGTATCGAGACGGAGCAATCGTCCCTCGGCCTTGGGCGTGATCTCGGCCAAGGTGATGCGGCCATTCGAGTCGGCATCGAGCTTGGCGAAAATCTTGGGATTGCGTGGCAGGGACGGCTCGATTGCAAGGGCTTCGCCGCACAGGCCGGCCAGAAAGGCAAGGGCTATCAATTCGCGCATCATGGGGTGTTCCTCCGTTGTTAGCCACTACAAGACGGAGAACAGGAGGTGAATCCGTCGCGGAACATTCTCAGCAGGGACCGATCAACCGGTCGAATATCGCCGCGACTTCCGCCGTTGTGTCGGCGAGGAGGGTTTCGGCGGTGGCGATGTCAGGACAGGCGGCGGCGTTGGCGACGATGCGGTTGAGTCCGGCAGGCGATCTATCGGGGTCGTAGGCATCGCTGACGCACAGTCTGAGCACCTGGGTTAACCGATGGTAGAGCGTGCAGGCGTTGCGAAGGATTTCGCCGTCGGAAGAAGGAAGGCAGCCTGCCGCCACCAGTTTTTCAAGGGCATGCAGGGTATTGGTGTCGAGCACGGCGGGGTTGGCGGGGGCGTGGATCAGCTGCAGGGTCTGGGCGATGAATTCAACTTCGACAAGGCCGCCACGGAAGCGCTTGATATCCCACTTGCCAGTGGGGCCCTGCTCCTTCAGCATCAGCTGGCGCATGGCGAGCACGTCTTGGCGGGTCGCATCGCCGCCGCGAGGCACGCACAGGGCTTGGCGGATGGCATTGTTCAGATCTGCGCAAAGTCCGGCATCGCCGCAAACCGGCCGGGCCCTTGTCAATGCCAGCTTCTCCCAGGTCCAGGCGGACTCGCGATGATAGGCGCGGAAGCTTTCGAGACTTGTGGCAACGGGGCCCTTGTTGCCCGATGGCCGCAAACGCATATCGACATCATAAAGCACCCCCTCGGCCGTTGGTGCGGTGAGCGATGCGATCAGGCGCTGGGTGATGCGGGTGAAATACTGATTGACGCTGACGGGCCTGGCGCCATCCGACATTTCCGCCCCGGCGCCGGCATCATAGACCACGATCAAGTCGAGGTCGGAGCCAGCGGTCATTTCGCGGCCACCGAGCTTGCCCATGGCGATCACGGCGCTGCGTCCACCTGCAATGAAGCCGTGGCGCTGCCCGGTGTCGCGGCTAACCGCTTCATGCAACCGCGCCAGCAGCAGGCCGGCAAGATCGGAAAAGGCGGCACCGGCATCGATGGCGCTCAGCGTGTCGGACAGCACTCTCACCCCGATGCGGAACAGCTGCTCCTTGCCGAGCACCCGGGCGCGGTCAACCACCTCTTCGAGCGGCGTTTCCACCGGCATGACCGCCGCGATATTGTTCCGCAGTTCGCCCGCTGTCGGCAAGGGGCCGAAGAAACCCGGATCGAGAACTGCATCCAGCACCTTGGGCCTCCGGCTCAATTGTTCGGCCAGGCGCGGGGCGGTACCGAGAATCGTTGCCAGCAAATCGAGTAGTTTCGGATTGGCCTTGAGCAGCGAGAAAAGCTGCACACCGGCCGGCAAGCCGCCGAGAAAACGGTCGAAAGCCAGGAAGGCCTGATCGGCATCGCCGGTCCGCGCCAATTTGGTGAGCAGCGCCGGCATCAGTTCGGTCAGCAGTTCACGGGCCCGGCTGCTGCGGGTTGCGGCATAGCGGCCGAAATGCCAGCCACGAATGGTGGCCGAGACTTCGCTGGCGCCCTTGTAGCCCAGGCTCGTCAATGTCCCGATGGTTTCGGGATCGTCCTCGCCACCGGTGAACACCAGGCTGCCGCTGCCGGTGCCGAGCTGGCCTGCATCCTCGAACAGGGCGGCATAATGGTTTTGCACGCATTCAAATGTCGAGCGGAGCCTGGCTTCAAAGGCCGCGGCATCGGCGTATCCAGCAAAGCGCGCCAGGCTTTCGAAGGCCAACGGGCCGTGGGGCAGCATATGGGTCTGCTCGTCGCTCACCATTTGAATGCGGTGTTCGATCTGGCGGAGAAAGCGGTAGGCGGCCTTCAGTTCGCCTGCCGCCTCGAGCGATATCCATTGCGCCTCGGCAAGCTGATCCAGCATTGCAAGCGTGCTTCGGCCACGCAGTTTCGGATTGCGGCCACCGGCAATCAGCTGCTGGGTCTGCACAAAAAATTCGATCTCGCGAATGCCGCCGCGGCCCAGCTTGATGTTGTGGCCGTGGACCGCGATGGCGCCGTGGCCCTTCACCGCATGAATCTGGCGCTTCAGCGATTGGACGTCGGCAATTGCCGCGAAGTCGAGGTGCTTGCGCCAGACATAGGGTTTCAGGCGGTCGAGAAACTCGGCTCCAAGTGCTAAATCGCCCGCCGCCGCACGGGCCTTGATCATGGCGGCGCGCTCCCAGTTCTGGCCCATGGATTCATAGTAATTGGCGGCCGCTTCGATGGAGATGGCCACCTGGGTGGCGCGCGGATCGGGCCTCAGCCGCAAATCGACGCGAAAGACATAGCCGTCTTCGGTCACGTCCTGCAGCAGGCCCACCAGCCGCTTGGTAATCCTGACAAAGAACGTGGCGGGCTCGACGCCGGCGGCCAGGCAGTTTGCCTGCGTGTCGTAAAGCACGATGAGATCTATATCGCTGGAATAATTCAGCTCGAAAGCACCATGCTTGCCCATGGCGAGGACGACGTAGCCACAGTTCCTGGATGGATCCTGGCTACCGGGCAATTCCGCTTTGCCGCTTCTTGCCGCATCGCGCAGCAGCCAATTCACCGCGCTGTCTAGGCAAGCATCGGCAAATCTTGTCAATGCCGTGGTGACTTGGTCGACGGTCCAGACCCGCCCGGCATCGGCCACGGCAATGGTCAGGGCGGCCCTCGCCCTGGCAATGCGCAAGGCGCGCTGGAATTGCTGCTGGTCTGGAATATTCCAGGCGGTATTCACCTCATCGCACAGGCTCTGGAGCAACAGGTCGGGATTGTCCGTAAACACCCGCGCCGCATAGTCCGCGTCGCCCAGCATGAGCTGGCGCAGAAATGGCGAAGCTCCGGCGATTGCGTCAATCAGTGGATTGCCACGAAATACCGCGAGGCCCGGCGGTGCCGATTCCCAGAAACGCAAGACCGCCGCGGTATCTAGCGGCGGTGGCAGGGAGGCGGCAACAGTGGTGTCCGGCATTGCATGGGTTTAGAGTAGTTTTCCCATTTATTGAATTGAGAATAAGCATGGCCTGCGGGCGGGCGCACTGCTCCTCGATTCCATTTCAAGATTTTGCCAAAGGCCCAACTTCAATAGCCCTTTTTCCTCCCTCCCCCTTGTGGGGAGGGAGATTTTGGCTAGCAGGCCCGGGTGATTGTCCTCGAGGGCGAGAACGCCGCCGTGCAGCTTTACCACGCCTGAGACCAGGCTCAGGCCCAGGCCGTTGCCCGGGCGCGAGCGGCTGGCGTCGAGTCTAACGAAGCGCTCGAGCACGCGGTCGCGGTCGGCTATCGGAATGCCTTCGCCGTGATCGCCAACGGCGATGACGACCCTGCCATTGCTGACTTCCCCGGAGAGTTCGATGCGCGGCGCCTCGCCTTCCCTGGCGCCGTATTTCAGGGCGTTGTCGAGCAGATTGCTGATGGCCTGGGCGAGGAGCTGGCGGTCGGCGACGATATCGAGGCCCTCCGCCGCTTCGACGCTGAGGGTGCCGCCCTGCTCTTCCACCATTGGTTCATAGAGCTCGGCCACTTCGGCGATGATCGTCCTGGCATCGACGGGTTCGAGGCCCGAGCGCTGCTGACCGGATTCGGCGCGGGCGATCGACAAGAGGGCATTGAAGGTTTGCAGAAGCCGGTCGGATTCCTCCACCGTCTTTTCCAGCGCCTCGCGATATTCGGAGGAAACACCGGAGCGCAATGCCGATTCGACCCGCGCCTTGACGCGGGTGAGCGGCGTTTTGAGATCGTGGGCGATATTGCTCGAGACCTCCTTCATCGCCGACATCAGGCGCTCGATCTGGTCGAGCATCTGGTTGAGAGCGAGGGCCAGGCGGTCGAGTTCATCGCCGGTGCCGGTAACCGGCATGCGGCCGGCCAAATTTCCGGCCATGATCGAGCGGCTGGCGGCGGTGATGGCATCGACACGGTGGAGAAAATTGCGGCTCATCAGCAATCCGCCGCCCAAACCCAGCACCAGGGCAATGGCCAGGGCAACCAGTATCGATGTTCCGGATGATCGATGCAAATTGCCGCAGGGCCGCAACATCACGGCCGACCACCAATTCATAGTCGCCGGTCAAGTCGGTGTGATAGGCGCGGGCGATGTGGTGTTCGGTGACGCCGCCATGCTTCACGTCGAGGGGAAATTCGAACCAGGTGTCGTTGGTGCTCGCCTGGGGCGGAAGCGCATTGAGATTTCCGGCGACCGGCTGGCCGCTGGGCGCGGTTAACAGATAGATGGAACTGGTGTCTTCGCGGCTGCGGCGCTGGATGGTTTCGATCATGCCATCGAGGCCACGCTCGCGATACTGGTCGGCGAGGCCTAGAATTTCGGCGCGAATGGTATCGTCGGTCTGGCGCTCGAGAAGCACCGTGGTGTTCCAGTAGACATAGGCCAGGAGGGCCACCACCGACAGGGCGAAGAGGATCAGATACAGAGCTGCGAGGCGGAAGGTCGAGGTTCTGAGGAGCTTGAGGCTAGCTGGCACGTATCATGTATCCGGCTCCGCGCACGGTCTGCAGGATCGGCTCGTCGAAACCCTTGTCGATCTTGGAGCGAAGCCTCGAGATGTGCACGTCGATCACATTGGTCTGGGGGTCGAAATGATAGTCCCAGACATTCTCCAGCAACATGGTGCGGGTGACAATATGGCCGGCATTGCGCACCAGGTACTCCAGCAGCTTGAATTCGCGCGGCTGCAAGCAGGATCGGGCTGGCCAAGGCGGCTGACCGTGCGGGTGAGCAGATCGATTTCGAGATCGGCTGCTCGCAGTTTGGTTTCAAGCGGCTCGGCGGTGGCGCGGCGTCCGAGACCCTCGACGCGGGCCAGCAGTTCGGCGAAGGCATAGGGCTTGCCGAGATAGTCGTCGCCGCCGGCGCGCAGACCCTTGACCCGTTCATCGACATCGCTCAGGGCGCTCAGAACAAGCACCGGCGTCTTGACGCCTTGGTCACGGAGCTGGCGAATGACGCTGAGGCCATCGAGTTTCGGCAACAGGCGGTCGACGATCAGCACGTCATGGACGCCTTCCATGGCGAGCGCGAGGCCCTCCTCGCCATCGGCGGCATGGTCGGCCACGTGGCCGCTTTCGGCCAGGCCCTTGACCAGCCAGGAAGCGGCTTCGCGATCGTCCTCGATGACAAGAATGCGCATAGATTGACTGGCGGTTGGCGGGGCGTGCCGATGTGTTTGATCCTGGGCCATAGTTTGCACGTTCCGTCACTCCTGAAAAGGGACGCGCGCATAGCGATTGCGCGCGTCCGGGGATTTGTCAGCCTTGGTCGACAGGCAGGGCCACGAAGCGCTGGGTGTCGCCGGAGCGCACCAGCATCAGCACCCGCTTCTTGCCGGCCTCCTTCAGGGCATCGCGGATATCCGAGGGACCATGCACTTCTTGGCCGGCCACTTCGAGAATCACGTCGCCTTCCTTGAGGCCGCGCTCGGCGGCGGCACCTTTCGGGATCGACGGCGGTCACCTTCACGCCGGCGCCGTCCTCGGCGGGAGCCACGGTGATGCCGAGGCCAGTCAGGCTGTTGCCGTGATTGCCGGTGGCGCTCGCAGTTTTCGGCTCGCCCGGCATGACGCCGATCTTCACCGAAACCTCCATGGCCTTGCCATTGCGGATGATCGACATGGGAACCGAGGTTTCGGGCTTGATCGCCGCCACCTGCTTGGCCAGATCGCGAGCGTCGGCGACTTCGTGGCCGTTCAGCTTGAGGATGGTATCACCGGCTTTTAGACCGGCCGCGAGTGCCGGTGAATCCTCGGTCACGTCGGCAACGATGGCGCCCTTGTCGCTGGCAAGGCCCAGGCTTTCGGCGATATCGGCGGTCACCGGCTGGATCTGCACGCCGAGCCAGCCGCGGGTGACCGCGCCATTTTCCTTGAGGCTGGCGATGACTGTCTCGGCGGTCGAGGCGGGGATGGCAAAGCCGATGCCGACGGAGCCGCCCGACGGCGAGAAGATCGCGGTGTTGATGCCGATCACGTCGCCTTCAAGATTGAACGCCGGACCGCCGGAGTTGCCCCTGTTGATCGAGGCATCGATCTGCAGGAAGTCGTCATAGGGGCCGGAGCCGATATCGCGGCCACGGGCGGAAATAATGCCGGTGGTCACCGTGCCGCCAAGACCGAAGGGATTGCCCACCGCCATGACCCAGTCGCCGACGCGTGGCTCGGTTTCGGCGAACTTGACGAAATCGAAGGTCTTGTCAGCCTTGATCTTGATGAGGGCCAGATCGGTCTTGGGGTCGGTGCCGATGACGGTTGCCTGATATTCGCTGCCGTCCTTCATCTTGACGCTGACTTCATCGGCGTTCTGGACCACATGATTGTTGGTCACGGCATAGCCGTCAGCCGAAATGATGAAGCCGGAGCCCTGGGCCATGGCGCCGCCACGGGGTTGCGGCTCCTCGCCGGGCTGGCCATTGCGGAATTGCGGGAACTGCTTGAAGAAATCGCCGAAGGGGCTGTTCTCGGGAAGGTTGGGCATCTGTTGCGGACCGCCTTCAGGCGTTTCATTGACCACATTGGCGAATTTCACCTCGACACTGACAACCGACGGCATCACCTGGTCAACCAGATCGGCGAAGCCGCGGGTGGGGTTGATCGCCTGCTGGGTGGCGGCAGTGACGGTTGCAACCGGCGTTATGACGGCGGTGGCGGTCAAGGCGGTGGCCATCAAAAGACCTGCGGCGAGCAGGTTCAGCAAGCGGCTGCTGGGATTGGCGCGGAACTCGGACATGGTGGGAAGATCTCCAGTTAAGACTCTCTCGTGGCAGGAGATATAGGTGCGCGCGGCTTACGGCGATGTTTCGGCTAGATGAAAGTTTGGTAAGGTTGCTACTCCAGCGCCTTTCCCAGACTTGCCTTCTCGGCTTCGGTCAGGGGTTGCTCGGCGGCGGCGGGTTTGCGGCCACGGCGGCGGTAGAGGGCCATGGCGGCCAGGAGCAGGACGGCGAAGGGTGTTGCCCACAGGATCAGGGTGCTTGAGGTGAAGCGCGGCTTCAGCAGGACGAATTCGCCGTAGCGGGCGACGATATAGTCCATCACCTGGCCGTCGCTTTCGCCCTTCACCAGATGATCGCGGATCAGCACGCGCAAATCCTTGGCGAGCGGGGCATCAGAATCATCGATCGACTGGTTCTGGCAGACGAGGCAGCGGAGCTCGCCCGACAACGCCCGGGCGCGGGCTTCGAGGGCCGGATCGGATAGAATTTCGTCGGGCTGGACGGCGAAGGCGGGTGCTTGGCCCAACAGCATTAGTATTATCGTCATCCCGGCGAAAGCCGGGACCCATTTTCCAGCGCAAGGGAACCACCCAACCTTTACGCGGACAGATGGGTCCCGGCTTTCGCCTCCCGAGCGGGCTAGCCCGCCGGTGGGATGACGAATGGGCTGGAGTGGCGTCGTCATTCCGCCGCAACCGTTTCGCGGCTGGCCATTCGCCTCGGCGCGCCGACGCGGTAGCGGCGGTCGGTGAGGGAGAAAATGCCGCCCACGAACATCATGAAGGCGCCGATCCAGATGAGGTTGACCAGCGGGTTGAAATACATGCGCATGGCGCGGCCGCCGTCCTTGGTTTCATCGCCCATCACCACATAGACGTCACCGGCCAGCGTCTGGTGCAGGCCCACTTCGGTGGTCGCCATGCCGCTGGGGCGGAACTCACGCTTCTCTGACGAGAGCGTGGCGATCTCGGCGCCATCGCGGGTCACCAGGAAGTTTCCGGTGCGGCCGGTATAGTTGGCGCCGGTGAGCGGGGTTTCGCCTTGGAAGGTCACGGTGTAATCGCCCACCGTGGCCTCCCCGCCTGGCTTCAGGGCGGTGATGACTTCGACCTTCCACAACGAAATGGCGATGATGCCGATCACCAGAACGCCCATGCCGGCATGGGCGAGCATGCCGCCCATGGCAGCACCCGGCAGGCCTAGAAGCCGTGACAGTGAATTCGCAAGCGGCACCTTGAACAGTGCGATCCGGCCCGCCAGATCGAGCAGGGTTCCGGCGATCAACCATGCCCCGAGCGCCATGCCGACGGGCGCCAGCCAGGGGCCGCGCACCGCTGCCACGAAGACGATCGCCGCCACGGCAGCGGCAATGCCAAGGGCAATCCACAGCCTGCGCAGGGCGGCGCCGATATTGCCGCGCTTCCAGGCCAGCATCGGCCCCACCGGCACCAGCAATAGCAAAGGCAGAATGATCGGGCCGAAGGTGAGATTGAAATAGGGCGGGCCTACCGAAATCTTTTCGGACGTCAGGGTTTCGAGCGCCAGGGGATAGAGGGTTCCGATGAAAACCGAGAGGCAGGCGACGCAGAGCAACAGGTTGTTCAGCACCAGGCCGCCTTCGCGGCTTACCGGTGCAAACAGGCCACCGGCCTTGAGGGTTGGCGCCCGCCAGGCGAAAAGCGCCAGGGAACCACCGATGAAGACGCAGAGAATGCCCAGCACGAAGACGCCGCGGGAGGGATCGACGGCGAAGGCATGGACCGATGTCAGCACGCCGGAGCGCACCAGGAAGGTTCCGACCAGTGACAGCGAGAAGGCGAGAATTGAGAGCAGCACCGTCCAGATTTTGAGGGCGTTGCGCTTTTCCACCACGATTGCCGAATGGAGAAGTGCCGTGGCCACCAGCCAGGGCATGAAGCTGGCATTCTCCACCGGGTCCCAGAACCACCAGCCGCCCCAGCCCAACTCGTAATAGGCCCACCAGGAGCCCATGGCGACTCCGATCGTTAGAAACATCCAGGCAGCCAGGGTCCATGGCCTGACCCAGCGGGCCCAGGCGGCATCGACCTTGCCATCAATCAAGGCCGCCACCGCGAATGCAAAAGCAATGGAGAGGCCGACGTAGCCCGCATAGAGAAAGGGTGGATGGAAGGCGAGGGCCGGGTCCTGCAGGATGGGATTAAGACCGTTGCCTTCAATGGGCGGCGGGTCGAGCCGGTTGAAGGGGTTGGAGGTCAAGACCGAAAACAGCAGGAAGGCAGCACCAATCGAACCCTGCACCGCCAGCACGCGCGATTTGAGTTCGAGCGGCAGATTGGCGCCGAAGAGCGCCACCGCCGCTCCGAAGGTACTCAGGATCAGCACCCACAGGAGCATGGAGCCCTCGTGGTTTCCCCATACGCCTGAAATTTTATAGAGCAGCGGTTTGGCCGAATGGGAATTCTCGACGACGTTCTGCAGCGAGAAATCGGAAACCACATAGGCATGCATCAGCACCACGAATGCGATGGCGATCAAGGTGAGCTGCAGCAGTGCCGCGGGCACCGCCGTCTGCATCAGGCGCACGTCGCCCCTCTGGGCGCCAATCAGCGGCACGGCAAACTGGAACACGGCAACCGCCAGCGCCAGCACCAGGGCAAAGTGACCGATCTCGGCAATCATTGGGTGGTCCCCTGCCCTTCGTTCCAGACGCCTTTTTCCTTCAGCTTGTCGGTCAAGTCCTTCGGCATGTAGTTCTCGTCGTGCTTGGCCAGCACAGTGTCGGCAAGAAAGGTGCCGCCGGCATCGAGCTTTCCTTCCGCCACCACGCCCTGGCCCTCGCGGAAGAGGTCGGGCAATTGACCGGTGTAGCTGACGGGCAGCGTCTTGATGGTGTCGGTCACCACGAAGTGAACGGTGGTGCCCTCGCTCTTTTGCAGGCTGCCCTTTTCGACCAGCCCGCCGATACGAAAGCGCTGGCCGGGCTTGACGCCCTTTTCGCCAATCTCGCTCGGGGTATAGAAGAACACGATGGTGTCGCGGAGCGCATAGAGCACCAGCCCCGCGGCAACGCCGAGGACGGCGAGGCCGGCAAGAATGACCGAAAGGCGTTTCTGCTTGCGGGTCATCAATTGGAAATTCTCATGCTGAAGTGCGAGCGCAGCGAGCCTCGAAGTGTGAGGATCAACCTGGTTTTCGATGTTTTCACTAGATCCCCAATTCCCTTGCCAACCCATCAAGCGCAGCAACTGCTTCCGGCTTGCCCCTGAACACTTCCTTCGCCGCCGTAAGTGCCGCCTTGGCCTTGTCCGGTTCACGCAGGACAGTGCGCGCTCTGATCAGTCTTTGCCAGCCTTCAAGATTGTTGCCATCGTCCTTAAGCTTCGCCTCGAGGCCGTCGACCATTGACCTGATCATAACATCGCGGTCGCCCGCGCTCATGCTGGCGCCCTCCGCCATCTGGTCTTGCGTCAGGGCCGGCGCTAAAGATGCGAGGTCTTTCAGTTCGGTTTCAACGGCTTTGCGCCACGGCGCGCCATTTGGCGATTCGGACAGCAGCGCTTCAAGGGCGGCGCGGGCGTCGCCGTGCTTGCCTTCCTGCTTCAGGGCCAGGGCATTGAAGAAGCGCGCCTTGGGAAGCTTGGGGTCGAGCTTCAGGGCCTCGCCGAACGCGCGGCTGGCTTCGGCGGTCACCATGCCCTCATTGGCGAAGACCAGCATTTCGCCGTAGTCGGCGATCAGCGCCGGGGTGGGCACCTCGAGTTTGAACAGATTGGCATAGGCACTAGCCGCATCGTCCCAGCGGCGGACGCCGCGATAGGCTGGGGCGAGGACGCGCCAGCCCTCAACATCGTCCGGCTTAACGGCTAGATGCTTTTCGACCTTGGCGATCAAGGCATCGAAATCCTGGTTCTGCACGGCATTGTCCAAGCGCGCCGCGAGCGGCACGTCGGGCATGGTGGGATGCCCAAGCTGCACATAGAGAAGCAGAGCGAGTGCCGGCACCAGGGCCGCGCCGGTGACCGCGACGATCGGTTTGCCTGCAATTGCCGTCCGTGGCGCTGCCGGCGTAGCGGCCTGCAGCAACCGCCGCGAGATCTCGTTGCGAGCGGCCTCGGCCTCGGCGGGGGCAATCGCGCCTCTCGCCACATCGCGGTCGAGTTCGGCCAGCTGATCGCGGAAGACGGCGCGGTCATAGTCCTGGCGCTGAGCCACGGGTCCGGGCCGCAGAGCCACGGGAAGCAACAGGCCGGCCATCACGAGGGCGGCCATAAAAACAAAAATGATCCAGATCATCATCGTGCTATGAGATATTCCCGTGGCCGCCGCTTAAGCAATTCATCCAGTCAATTGAGGTCAGGTCGCATTGTCGCATGGCAGCATTGGGGCGTCGGAAATCCGTTTGTGGGCGCTCGCCCCATTTGTTAGATAGGCCCAGCTTAAAGGACTAATCCGATGAAGTCGCGCTATTCCGTGTTCTCGATCGCGCGCAACGCGATCAACTACCACAAGGATTGGGAGCGGGCCTGGCGTTCGCCGGAACCCAAGGCTGACTATGACGCGGTGATCGTGGGGGCCGGCGGCCATGGGCTCGCCACCGCCTATTACCTCGCCAAGAACCACAAGTTGAGCAATATCGCGGTCGTCGAAAAAGGCTGGCTGGGCGGCGGCAACACCGGGCGCAACACCACCATCATCCGCTCCAATTATCTGCAGGATGCCTCGATCGCCATCTATGAACTGGCGCGGTCGCTTTATGAGGATCTGGCGCAGGAGCTCAATTACAACGTGATGTTCAGCCCGCGCGGCGTCGTCATGCTGTGCCAGACCCAGCACGAGCTCAGGGCCTTCCAGCGCACCGCCCATGCCAACCGGCTGGCCGGGCTCGATTGCCGGATGATCACGGCGGCGGAAGTCAAGGAGATCGTGCCGATCATCAATGACGATCCCTCCTGCCGCTATCCCATTCTCGGCGCCTATTACCAGCCCAGGGGCGGCACCGGGCGGCACGACGCGGTGGCCTGGGGCTATGCGCGCGGGGCCGACTCCATGGGAGTCGACATCATTCAGAATTGCGAAGTAACCGGCATCGACCGCGATCACAGCGGCGTCACCGGATTGCAGACGACGCGCGGCGCCATCAGGACCAAGAAAATCGGGGTCGTCACCGCCGGTCATATCTCGACCATCATGGACATGGCGGGCCAGCGCATGCCGATCGAAAGCCTGTGCCTGCAAGCATTGGTGTCGGAGCCGATCAAGCCGGTCATTGATTGCGTGGTGATGGCCAACACGGTGCATGGCTATATCAGCCAGTCCGACAAGGGCGAGCTGGTGGTGGGCGGCGGCACCGATCCCTACAACAACTATTCGCAGCGGGGCTCGTTCCCGTCGCTTGAACATACGGTGACGGCGCTGGTCGAGACCTTCCCGATCATCTCGCGGCTCCGCATGCTTCGCATGTGGGGCGGCATCGTCGATATGACCGGCGACCGTTCGCCGATCATCGGCAAGCACCGACATTGAAGGCCTCTATGTCAATTGCGGCTGGGGTACCGGAGGCTTCAAATCGATTCCCGGCTCGGGCTTCGTCTTCGCCGACACCATCGCCAACGGCAGGCCGCACCCCATCGCCGAACCTTTCGGCCTCAACCGCTTCGCCGAGGGAAGGCTGATCGACGAAAGTGTTTCAGCAGCGGTGGCGCATTGATGGTGGCGTCAGGCTTTTACCCTTCTCCCATGCATGGCATGGGAGAAGGTGCCCGAAGGGCGGATGAGGGCCGCGATGTCTTGCATCGCGGTGGCGGCACCCTCGCTTCGCTCGGGCCCTCATCCGGCGCGATGCGCCACCTTCTCCCAAATAAATTTGGGAGAAGGGTGAACAGGGAGATTGCCCCATGCTCCTCATAACATGCCCCGTCTGCGGTGCCGCCGGCGACGAGACGGATTTCCATGCGGGCGGGCAGGCGCATGTGCGGCGGCCTGCTACCCATGATCCGGTCAATATCAGCGACGCCCAGCAGCGCGACTATCTGTTCATCCGCCATAATCCCAAGGGGCTGCATTTCGAGCGCTGGCGCTGCGACCGGGGCTGCGGCAAGTGGTTTCACGCGGCGCGCGATACGGTCACCATGGAGTTCAAGGCGTTCTACGGGATCAGCGAACTGCCGCCGAAGGCGCTGATGGAACAAGCCAAAGGTCCGTGGGCGGACTATTTCAAGGGCAGGACATGAGCAACAAACCCTACCGCCTGGCGCAAGGCGGCAGCCGCATCGACCGCTCCGCCAAGCTGACATTCGCCTTCGACGGCAAGCAGGTTCCGGGCTTTGCCGGCGATACGGTTGCCTCTGCGGTGCTGGCCTCTGGGCAGCGGGTATTCGGGCGCAGCTTCAAGTATCACCGGCCACGCGGCGTCGTGGGCCTAGGGTCCGAGGAAATGAATGCGCTGGTGGGGGTGGGCGATGGCGCCCGCCACGAGCCCAATCTGCGCGCCACCCAGGTCGAGCTCTATGACGGCCTCACGGCGGTGAGCCAGAACCGCTGGCCATCGCTCAGTTTCGATGTGGGGGCGCTCAACAACAAGTTCTCGCGGTTCTTCCCCGGCGGCTTTTACTACAAGACCTTCATGTGGCCGAAGAGCTTCTGGAAGCACGTCTACGAGCCGTTCATCCGGCGGGCGGCGGGGCTCGGCCACGCGCCGGAGGGGCGCGATCCCGACACCTACGAGCAAATTCACGTTCACTGCGATGTGCTGGTGGTGGGTGCGGGCGTGGCGGGGCTTGCGGCGGCTAGGGCCGCGGCGGCCACGGGCAAGAGGGTCATCATCGCCGACGAGAATCCGCTGTTCGGCGGTCTTGCCGATATTGCCGGCGGCAGCATCGACGGCAAGCCGCAGATTGAATGGGCGCGCGAAAAGGCCCTGGGCCTGGCCGAGGCCCCCAATGTTCATGTGCTCACCCGCACCACGGCAGTGGGCCATTGGCACCACAATCACCTCATGCTGTTCGAACGGGTGGCCGACCACGATCCGGCCCTGCTTGAAGCGCAAGTGCCACGCCACCGGCTGTGGAAAGTGCGCGCGGGCCACGTGATCCTCGCCACCGGCGCCATCGAGCGTCCCATCGCATTCGCCAACAACGACCGGCCCGGCATCATGCTGGCCTCCGCCGCGCGCGCCATGGTGGAGCGCTATGGCGTTTCTCCGGGCGCCCAGGGCATCGTGTTCACCAACAATGACGATGCCTATCTCACCGCCCTGGCGCTCAAGAAGGCTGGCGTCGGCGTGCGGGTGGTCGACTCGCGCGGGACGCGCCGAGGGCGCGCTGGTGGCCGAGGCGCGGGCGGCGGGGATCGACGTGGCGGCGAGTTCCATCGTCTCGGCGGTGCACAGCTCGCTGGGCGGCCTTGGCATCACCGATGTCAAGGTTTCGGCCTACCGCAAGGGCCAGGGGCGGGTCATAACCGAGAAAAAAGTCGACTGCGATTTCATCGCCATGTCGGGAGGCTGGAACCCGGCGCTGCATCTGTGGTGCCACAATGGCGGCAAGATCAAATTCGACGAGGCATTGCAGAGTTTCCGGCCCGACCGCCACCACGACCCGATCACCGCGGTGGGTGCGGCCAACGGCACCTTCGCGCTTTCCGCAATATTGGCGGAAGCCAACCGCCGCTGGCGAAAGGGCCGTCCACGCCAAGGCCTCGAAGCGGGCGCTTCCCAAGGCCGAACAGGCTTCGCAGAATCCGCTCGAATCCCTGTGGTTCGCGCCGGCCACCGGCAAATACAATGAGGGCAACAAGCACTTCATCGACTTCCAGAACGATGTGACCGCCGCCGATCTCGAACTGGCCCAGCGCGAAGGCTATGAATCGGTCGAGCACACCAAGCGCTACACCACTTTCGGGATGGCGACGGATCAGGGAAAGACCTCCAATCTCAATGGCTTGGGAGTTCTTTCTGAAGCAACGGGTAAACCCATCCCGGAAATCGGCGTCACCACGTTCCGTCCGCCCTACACGCCCTTTTCGTTCGGCTCAATTGCCGGAGTGCTGACCAAGAATCTGTTCGTGGCCGTCAGGCGCACGCCGGTCCATCAATGGCACGTGGACCAAGGGGCCACGTTCGAGCCGGTGGGCCAGTGGCGGCGCGCCTACACCTACAGCCGCACGGGCGAAGACAAGCACGGGTCGATCAACCGCGAAATCCTCTGTGTGCGGAACAAGGTGGGCCTGCTCGATGCCTCCACCCTTGGCAAGATCGAGATCAAGGGGCCGGACGCCGTCGAATTTCTCGACCGCATATACACCAATACTTTCTCGACGCTAAAGGTGGGACGCTGCCGCTACGGCTTGATGATGAACGAGCTGGGATTCCTCACTGACGACGGAGTCACGGTCAGGCTGGCCGAGGACCATTTCCTGATGCACACCACATCCGGCGGGGCCGACCGCATTGCCGCCTGGCTGGAAGAATGGCTGCAGACCGAGTGGACCCACTACAAGGTCTTCGTCACTCCGGTCACCGAGCAATGGGCGCAATTCGCCATCGCGGGCCCCAAGGCGCGCGAGGTGATCGCCAAGCTGGAACCGGATTTCGAGATTTCCAGCGAGGCCTTGCCGCACATGTCGTTCCGCGAAGGCAAGCTCGGCCGCTATCCCACGCGCATCTACCGCATCAGTTTCTCGGGCGAGCTTTCCTACGAAGTGGCAACGCCATCGAATTTTGGCCGTGGGCTGTGGAACGAAATCATTGCAGCCGGCGAGGAGTTCGGCCTGGAAGCTTATGGCACCGAGGCGCTGCATGTGCTGCGCGCCGAGAAGGGCTACATCGTCGTCGGCGATGAAACCGACGGCACCACGACGCCGATCGACGTGGGCCTTGAAGGTATGGTCTCCAAGAAGAAGATGGATTTCCTTGGCAAGCGTTCGCTGGAACAACCCTATCTCAAGGGGCCGGACCGCAAGCAGCTGGTGGGTCTTCTCACCGAAGACCCCAACGAGGTGCTTCCCGATGGCGCTTATGCGGTAAAGGTTGTGAAAGACAAGCCGCCGATGGAGACGATCGGCCAGGTCACCTCAAGCTATCATTCGCCGACGCTCGGCCGCTCGATCGCCATGGCGCTGATCCAGAATGGGCGCTCGCGCATGGGCGAGACCTTGTCCTTCCCGGTCGAAGGAAAAGTCATCCGTGCCCGGATCACCGACCCGGTGTTCTACGACAAGGAAGGAGCCAAGCAGAATGTCTGAACTCCATTACGAAAGCGCGCTCGCCCATGTGAGCGCTCCTGCGGGCCTTGCCGCCGATATCCGCGAGATCGCCGATCGCGGCATGATCGATCTGCGCGGATTCTCTTCCGACCGCAGGTTCATGGCGGCGGCCAAGGCGGCGCTCGGCATCGATCTTCCGAAGAAGCCGCGCACCAGCGTTTCATGGGGCGACATCAAGGTGCTGTGGCTGTCGGTCGACCAGTGGCTGATCCTCGCCTCGCGAGGCAAGGCCGCGGAACTTCTGGCCTCCTTGCGCAAGGCGCTTGGCGGCATTCATTCACTCGCCGTCGATGTCTCCGACATGCGCGCGATAATCCGCATGGAAGGCGAGGGTTCGCGCGAAATCCTGATGAAGGGCTGCTCGCTCGATCTCTCGACGGCAGCTATGGCGCGGGCACGGTGCGGCGCATGCGTTTTGCCGAAATAGCCGCCCTGCTGCATGTGGTGGAGGACGAGGTGTTCGACATCTACGTGTTCCGTTCCTATGCGGACTACGCCTGGGAATTCCTGCTGGCCACGGCACGGGAACCGGCGAAGATCAGGTTGTTCGGGAAGCAAGAGGTGGCGGTTTAGAGTCACTCCGGCTCAAGTTGAGTTGCATCCGCTCTTCAAGTCTCGTCATGCCCGGACTTGATCCGGGCAACTTCTATGCGGCCAGCAACGAGGATGGTAGCGCCATGCAAGCAACAACGCGCTTCGCAACTCAGTATCTGGAACTACCTGTCGAGAGGATCGAGCCCACCAGATTGCCTCTGTTCCTCCGAGGTCTGTCTCACCCGCTCCAGTTCACGCTTGAGGCAGTCGCGCAACGCCTCGACCAATGGTTTGCCCGTCAAACGCGTGAGTTGAGCGCCAGCAAAAATCAAGCAAGCTTCGGGCCCAGCCAGTCGAAAAGCTTGTCGAAGCCACCGAAGGGATAGAGGTGGGGGGCGGCGATGGCGAGGCTCGGGGCGGTTTGCATGGAGATCGGCCAGGCCCGCAATGAAATCATCGGGGGTGTTGACGGTCAGCAGCCTGGTGATGTTCATCGCCTGCTTGCGGATGAAGCGGGCGGAATTGCCCACCCCGCACATGGCGGCATATTTGACCAGGGTCTTGATGGTGGCGGGGCCCGGCACGCCCACATGGATGGGCAGCGTTACGCCCTCGGCCCGCAGCATTTTCGCCCACTCGGCCACGGGGGCGGCTTCAAACAGGAATTGGGTGGCGATGAAGCCCTCGATGTCGTGAGCCTTGAGCCAGGCCTGCTTTTGCTGCAACGCCGCAAGGAGTGCTGTTTCGCCATGGAGCTTGGTGATGTCGGCGTTGCCCTCGGGGTGCCCGGCAATGCCGATGCGTTTGATGCCATTGGCTTCGAAGACGCCGGTTTCGAGGATGTGAATGGCCGCATCATACTTGCCGACGGGCTGGGGGGCGCCGCCGCCCAGCACCAGCATCTCGCTCACGCCGGCATCCTGGGCGAGGGCGCCGATCCTCGCCTTCAAATCATCGAGGTCGCGCACGAAGCGGGCGGGGATATGAGGAACGGCGTTGAAACCGGCGCGCTGCAGCTCGCTGGCGGCGGTGAGCTGGCCCGCCACATCGGCGGGGTCGATGAGGGCTATGAAAACCCTGGTTCCCGGCGGCAGCTTCTGGCGCAGCAGCGGCAGTTTCTCGATCTGCCTGGCGGTGATCTCGATGGAAAGGCGCTGCAGAAAGGCCGGAACGGGATCGAGGCTGGCGGCGGCGGCGGTGCTCTTAAGCATGAAGGGCGCGTTCAAGGTGGCAGGCTCCGTCATTGGAACGCCGCCAGATTGCCCCCTGCCCCTTCCTCAAGCACGGATATTTGCGACAGGGCTATTGCGAATGCGACGGAGCGCCTGCGGCTCCTGTCGTTTTTGACCTGCGGCATGACGCTGGTGGACAGTCGCTGAAATCTGCGGCAAAGCTCGCTCAAGAGGAGTTTCGCAACCATGTTCGGCGACAAGGCCAAGCGTCTGCCGCAGCACTTCGCGCTGGTGCTGGTGCCGGAATTCACCATGATGCCGGTCACTTCGGCGATCGAGCCTTTACGCATCGCCAACCGGCTGTCAGAGAAATCGTTCTACAAATGGACGATGCATTCGGTCGATGGCAAGCCGGTGGCGGCCTCCAACGGCATTCTCACCATGGTCGACGGCGATCTCGCCACCATTCCCGATCACGCCACCATCATCGTCTGCGCCGGGCTCAATGTGCAGCACCATTCCGACAAGCGGCTCACGGCGTGGCTGCGCAAGACGGCCAGGCGCGGGGTGGATCTGGGTGCGGTGTGCACCGGCGCCCATCTGCTGGCGGAGGCCGGCATTCTCGATGGCTACCGCTGCACCATTCACTGGGAAAACCTGCCCGGCTTTTCGGAAGCCTTCCCGGATATCGATGCCACCGGCGGCCTCTTTGAAATCGACCGGGACCGCTTCACCTCTGCCGGCGGCACCACGGCGCTCGACATGATGCTCACCACCATCGCCAGCCAGCATGGGCCCGACCTTGCCTCGGCGGTTGCCGAAGCGGTGCTGCATTCGCCGATCCGCCATCACAGCGAGCATCAGCGCATGTCGCTCCCCGCCCGCATCGGGGCGAGACACCCCAAGCTCGTCAGCATCATCGAGAAAATGGAAGAAAATCTCGAAGACCCCCTGTCGCCCAGCCTGCTGGCCAAGCAGGCGGGCCTGTCGACGCGCCAGCTCGAGCGCCTGTTCCGCCGCTATCTCGACCGCAGCCCCAAGCGCTATTATCTCGAGCTCCGCCTGAAGAAGGCGCGCTCGCTCTTGCTGCAGACCGACATGTCGGTGATCAACGTGGCGCTGGCCTCGGGGTTTTCGAGCCCCTCGCATTTCTCCAAGTGCTACCGGGCGTTTTACGGGCGGACGCCGTATAGGGAGCGGGGCATACCGGTGATCGCGCAGGCGGCGGGGTAGGCTTGCCTTTGGCGGCAATTTGGTCTAAACTGGCCGCAATGATGGCCGGGGGACCGATATGACGCTCGCAAACAAGCGAATACTTGAGAATTGCCGCAAATCCATCGTGAGTTTTGGCCTGTTTGCGGCGCTGGCCACGACGGCGCTCACCCAGCCTTCGCGGGCGGCGGAGTTTCCTGCCGCTATCGGACTCGGCAGCCTCGACGGCACGACCGGCTTCCGCCTCGAACGGCATCGATGCCGGCGACTTCAGCGGCTTTTCCGTCGCGTCGGCGGGCGATGTCAACGGCGACGGCTTCGGCGATCTCATCATCGGCGCCTACTGGCGGCGATCCGAACGGGGATATCAAGGCCGGGGAGAGCTATGTGGTGTTCGGCAAGGCTTCGGGCTTCGCGCCGGTCATCAGTCTCGGCAGCCTGAACGGCATCGACCGGCTTCCGCCTCGACGGCATCGATGTCGGCGACTACAGCGGCTTTTCGGTCGCCTCGGCGGGCGATGTCAACGGCGACGGCTTCGCCGATCTGATCATCGGCGCTCTATGGCGCCGATCCGAACGGGGATTCTACGGCCGGCGAGAGCTATGTGGTGTTCGGCAAGGCTTCGGGCTTCGCCCCGGCCATCAATCTCGGCGGCCTCAACGGCGCGAACGGCTTCCGCCTCGACGGCATCGATGGCCGACGACTTCAGCGGCCGTTCGGTCGCGCGGCGGGCGATGTCAACGGCGACGGCTTCGACGATCTCGTCATCGGCGCCGTTGTGCCGATCCGAACGGGGATTCCGCTGCCGGTGAGAGCTATGTGGTGTTCGGCAAGGCTCGGGCTTCGCCGCGGCCATCGATCTAGGCTCAGCCTCGACGGCATGACACGGCTTCCGCCTCGACGGCATCGATGCCGATGACTACAGCGGCCGTTCGGTCGCCGCGGCGGGCGATGTCAATGGCGACGGCTTCGCCGATCTCCTCATCGGCGCCCATGGCGCCGATCCGAACGGCGATTCTAATGCCGGCGAGAGCTATGTGGTGTTCGGCAAGGCTTCGGGCTTCGCCTCGGCCTCAATCTTGGCACGCCTCAACGGCGTGAACGGCTTCCGCCTCAACGGCATCGATGCCGATGACTACAGCGGCCGTTCGGTCGCCGCGGCGGGCGATGTCAACGGCGACGGCTTCGCCGATCTCGTCATCGGCGCCCTTGCGCCGATCCGAACGGGGATCCTATAGCCGGCGAGAGCTATGTGGTGTTCGGCAAGGCTTCGGGCTTCGCTGGCCATCTGTCTCTGTCAGCCTTAACGGCAGCGACTGGCTTCCGGCTCGACGGCGATGAGTGCCGGACGACTTCAGCGGCGTCTCCGTCGCGGCGGCGGGCGATGTCAACGGCGACGGCTTCGGCGATCATCCTTGTCAGGCGCCTATGGCGCCGATCCGAACGGGAGTCCTCAGCCGGGCAGAGCTATGTGGTGTTCGGCAAGGCTTCGGGCTTCGCCGCCGGCTGTCGATCTCGGCGCTCGACGGCTCGAACGGCTTCCGCCTCGACGGCGATCGACGACGAGCGACCACAGCGGCCAGCTCGGTCGCGTCGGCGGGCGATGTCAACGGCGACGGCTTCGACGATCTCGTCATCGGGGCCGTATGGGGCCGATCCGAACGGCGTTCTGATGCCGGAGAGAGCTATGTCGTCTTCGGCCGCGCGCCGGACGGGCCGCGCACGCGCAATGGGTCGGCGGCGGGGCAGACCATCAGTGGCGGCGGCTTCGTGGACACTCTGCGCGGCAAGGGTGGCGGCGATGTGCTGGAGGGCCGCGGCGGCTGCCGACGTGCTCGATGGCGGCACTGGCGGAGACACGGCGAGCTACCGCCATGCCCCTGCCCGCGTCGTGGCCGATCTGGCGGCACCGGCCGGCAACACCGGCGATGCGAAGGGAGACAGCTACACATCGATCGAAAACCTGGCGGGCTCCGCCTTCAATGACGTGTTGCGGGGCAATAGTTCGGACAATGTGCTGATCGGCGGCAAGGGCGAGGATGCCGAAACGGGCAATGGCGGCTCCGATGTCTTCCGACTGGAAAGAACCGCCGACAGCCTGCCCGGAACCTCGCGCGACAAGATTACCGACTTCAATGCCGGAACGGCTGGAACCAAAGTCGACCGCATCGACCTCTCCGCCATCGATGCCGACACCAGCCTCGGCGGCAATCAGGCGTTCAGCTTCATCGGCACGGCGCCATTTACGCTCAATGTGAAGGGCCAACTGCGCATCCGCCCATCGGGCACATCGATGATCGTCGAAGGCGATGTCAACGGCGATAAAACCGCAGACATTCAAATCCAGCTGCTCAATTTCAGCAACATCGCCGGGCTCACCGGCCTCGATTTCATCCGCTAACCCCCAGCCCAAAAAAAAGAGAGCGGGTTCCGGAGAACCCGCCCTCCCGAAAAGTGAGCCCGCGACCGGGGGTTACCTGCGGAACTCACTCAGCGGCTATTGGGCGTAACCGGACGCCGATTCCCACCACATACTAGAGGGATAGAAGCGGGAAGTATATAAAGCTTGGATTGTGGTAACAAGAATCTCTACGCCAAATTCGACAATCCGGAGCGCCGGCAGGTTTATCCGGCGGCAGGCAGGCGGAGTTCGATGCGGAGGCCGCCCAACGTCGCGTCACTCAGTGCCACGCCGCCATTGTACATGGCCGCCGTCTCGGTGACGATCGACAGGCCAAGGCCGGAGCCGGGCTTGGTTTCGTCGAGCCTGCGGCCGCGCTTCAAGGCCTCGGCGCGCTTTTCGGCGGGAAGGCCTGGGCCATCGTCATCGACGCGGATCACCAGCCGCGGGCGGCCATCGGGGCCAGGCTCGCCGAGAAGCCCGGAGGTCACTTCGATGCGGGTCTTGGCCCATTTGCAGGCATTGTCGAAGAGGTTGCCCGCCATTTCCTCAAGGTCCTGCTTTTCGCCGCGGAACTTGATGCCAGGCTCGCAGGTGAGCTTTATGGCAAGGCCCTTGTCGCGGTGAATGCGGCGCAGCGTGCGTTCGAGCGCTTCAAGCACGGGCTGCACCTCGGTCACCGCGCCCAGTCCTTGCGCCCTGGCGGCGCGCCTCGCCCGGTCGAGATAGAGGCTCACCTGGTCGCGCATCACCTGGGCCTGTTCGGTCACCTTGCTGGCAAGCGCCCCCTTGTGGGAAGCCGCCTCATTGGTCAGTACACTGAGGGGTGTCTTAAGGGCATGGGCGAGATTGCCGACCTGGGTGCGCGCCCTATCGATGATTTCGGAGTTGGATTGGATGAGGAGGTTGAGCTCGTCGGCGACGGGCTGGATCTCGGATGGGTATTGGCCTTCGAGCTTTTCGGCATTGCCTTCGCGGATGGCGGTCAGGCGCTCCTGCATGATCTGCAAGGGTCTTAGGCCAAAGCGCACCTGGAAGAACACGGCGGCGAGAAGCCCCGCGCCCAGCAACCCCAGGACCGCGAACAGGGTGCGGCGGAAGGCTTGCACCTCCTGGCGCAACTCATCGAAATTGCCGGCCACCAGAAAAGAGAATTCGTCATCGCTGCCCGGCAGCTTGAAAGACTGCTCGATGGCGCGGAGCTTCACCGGCCGTCCGTCCACTTCCTGGCTATCGCTGATATAGAAGCTGGCGATGCCCTCGCTGCTGCGGTTGGCCAGCATGACATCGTCCAGCATCAGGCGCTTTTCGAGCAGGGACTCCGATGCCAGATCGGTCAGGCCTTTGCCCGGCGGCGGCATGACCTGCCAATACCAGCCCGAGAGCGGCAGGCTGAAGCGGGTATCGGCGAGCTGCTGGGAGAGGACCGGTGCTCCACCCTCGCCCACCTCGACATTGGCGAGCAGGCCATCGAGCACGGCGCGCAAACGCGCATCGAAATTGCGCTCAAGTGCGGCGCTGAACAGGCCGGCGAGCAGGAGTGCGGCCGCCACCAGCAGCACGATGCTGACGGTTGCGGAGGAGAGGATGAGCCTGAAATAAAGTGAGTTGTAGCGTGGAGCTTTGGCGCTCGCTCTATTTTCTCCCTCCCCCTTGTGGGGAGGGATTAAGGGTGGGGGTCGCTCCGAACCATCCAGTTCTGTGTTTTGCTTCAAGTACTGCAGCCGCCGGAGCGACCCCCACCCCTACCCCTCCCCACAAGGGGGAGGGAGATTTGTGTGAGCATGGCGATGGCCGGAGTCGTCATCTGCAGCGGCCTCCGGTATCAGCCGGCATTATCCGGCTCGGATACGCAATAGCCCATGCCGCGGATGGTGTGGAGGACGTCGGCGCCGAGCTTCTTGCGCAGGCGGCCGACGAAGACTTCGATGGTGTTGGAATCGCGGTCGAAGTCCTGGTCGTAGAGGTGCTCCACCAGTTCGGTGCGCGAGATCACCTTGCCCTTGTGGTGCATCAAATAGGAAAGCAGGCGGAATTCGAGGGAGGTGAGTTTGACGGCGGTGCCGTCGACGGTGACGCGGGCGCTCTTGGTGTCGAGCAGCAGGGGGCCACAGGCGAGCTCGCTGGTGGCGTGGCCGGCGCTGCGGCGCAGCAGGGCGCGCACCCGGGCCAGCACTTCTTCCATGTGAAAGGGCTTGGCGACATAATCATCGGCGCCGGCATCGAAGCCCGCCACCTTGTCGCTCCAGCGATCGCGGGCGGTCAAGATCAGCACCGGCATCTTCTTGCCGGCCCGGCGCCATTTCTCCAGAACGCTGACGCCGTCGAGGACGGGGAGGCCCAGATCGAGAATCACCCCGTCATAGGGTTCGGTGTCGCCGAGGTAATGGCCCTCCTCGCCGTCGGTTGCCTTGTCGACGACATAGCCCGCGTCCTGGAGGGCCGAAACCAGTTGCCGGTTCAGGTCGGGATCGTCCTCGACGACAAGCAGCCGCATGGGGAAACCTCAGGTCAAGCAGTGGCAGGTTATGGCAGAACGTCACCGGTTGTGGCGTCCACCCGAACTTTGGAAATTACGTTACCCTGCTTTACCTTGACAATATAGAAGCCCTGCTTGTTAATCCTCACACCAAGCGGCTTGGCCCCGGGAAACCGCGCCAAGGCCCTGCCCACGGCCGCGGACGGCTTGATGGCCCTCGGCAAAAAGACAACCGGAGGCACCTTGTGCACTCTCTGCACCCGATAGTTCTGGGCCCGGACCTGCGCAGACGAGGGCGCCGCCGCCAAAACGGCAGCAGCGGCAATCGCTACGGCTAAAAACACTCTACGCATGGCCCTCTTTTCCTTTTCGCAGGCCTTTCTACTCCGGGCTTGCTGAACTGCAGATGAATGAAACTGTGACGGAGATCACAATTGCCGGGCCGGTTGAAAACACTAGAATTTCTTGGACAAACCGGCATCCTTTAGGATTCCATTGGCCGTATGCCGGCTTTCAAGGTTGCGCGGCACGAGCAGCCGTTTTCCGGTCTCGCGATGAAGCCATTTCTCATGGGAACCCTTGGCGTTTTCCGAATATTCAAACCCCGCCGCCCTGATCAGCTCGCACACTTCCCGGTAGTAGCCGCTGCCCAACTATTCGGCTGCCAGAATTGCCGGGCGCTGCCATAAAATGCCGGGTATCAGCTCCTTCAATGGCTTGGAAGCCAGCTCGTCCTTGGAGATATGGTTCGAGACAATCATTTCAACCGCGTTTTCGCGCATGACGTCTTCAAATTCATCGATCGTCCGTGCCTCTATGTGCAGGCCTTCAATGTCGCTTTCCGAATAGAAAACACCCGCTTCCGCGTCCCAAACGGCCTTGATGAAAAATGTACGCACGGCGTTTGCTCCAAGTGCCCAGATACTGCAGTCACTCTATTAATGTGATGTAAAGGTGGGGCTAATGCAAGCCGCAGAAGCGGTTTTGATCCGCAGCGCTGGTCGGGGGTCTATGAACGCTCGCGCCGCCGCAGTACGGGAGGTTTGGTCCCTGCCGGAAACGCCCTGTCCGCCAGTTTTTCCAGCGTCCTTCCGCCGATATAGCCGCCCATGCCGATCTGGAGGAATGGCCAGAATTCGGGCGGCAGCAGTTTCCAGCGCGGTTCGAACTTCACATGGTGGCCTGTGATGAGGTCTGCCACCGGCAGCAGAAACCCCACCAGGACGAGCAAGGCCATGAGCAGCAGCATCAGCAGCGGGCGCCAGCTGCGGGTCAGCCAATGTTCGGATTTCACTTCCGCCAGCACAACGCCGGCGCCCAACTCATCCGCCTTCGAGAGCTGGGTCATCAGCTGCGTCTCGATCTCGGCGGCAAGCTTGCGCTTCAATTCGGCGTCGGCGATGTGGGCGTCGAGTATTTTCGCAAGCGGCCCCTGCACGAGGCCGAGCACGGTCTGAATGAAGGCGAAGGTCAGCATGTCAAATTTCCTTTGCAAAGAGTTCGGCTTCGGCGGCGCGGCGTTTGACCAGTCCGGGAAGCCTGCGGCCGGCGGCCTTCACCCAGAGTTGCAGGCGGCGCGGCACCGCCGCAAAGTCTCCAGCGTTGATGGCGGCCAGCACCGATGACTTTTTGAAATTGCCGATGCCGACATTGTAGGCGAAGCTGACGAGCGCCGAGAACTGGCTGTCATTGAGCCTCACGCCGAGGCACGCCTCAACCTCGCGCGCGAAAGTCTCGACGTCGCGTTGCAGAATGGCGCTGGCTTCCACTTCGCTGATGGCCATGCCGCTGGTGACCGCGGGCGGGCCCGCCATCGATGTATGGCCATAGCCAATGGTCCACACGCCGGCGGGGCAGCGGTACGACGTGGTTCGCAGTCCCTCGAAGCGCTTGATGAGGTTAAGGCCCTCTGCACTCACTTGCATGATGTCAGGCCCCGCTATTCGAGATCGCCGCAAGCAGGCGGCGCAGCACGTCGCGCGGCATGAGACCCAGGCGGACGAGGCAGCCATGGTCAAAGAGCGCGAAGCGGACGGCGGGCAATTGGGCAGTCTGATCGATGATCACGACGGTTTCCGCGGCAAACGCCGTGGCCGGCGGCAAGCGGTTGAAGGCCGCCATGAAAATTTGAGCCTCGGCTCCCTCCATGGTCATGACCTTAGCCTCCGGCAGGCGCTGGGCGAGGACAGATGAAAGCTGCTCGCGGCTAACGCATTCAGCATGCGCGGGACCGGTCATGAACCAAAGCGCCAGCGCGCCCGCGAGGTATCGCAAGTTGGACATGGGAGACTCCTGTTGAGAGGTTGAAAAACTGCAGCCGCAGGCTGGGGAGGGCGGACGTAAACGGCGACAGCGCAAAAGCGAAGCTGCTCTTGACCGATCGGCCGGTATATTTACTCCGCCTACGGATCACCCAGCTTCCGGCACCCGGCGCACGCTCGCAACTCGTATCCTCCCTCCCCCTTGCGGGGAGGGGTAGGGGTGGGGGTCTGGTGGTTTCTCAGTATGAAATCGAGAAACGAAATTGTTGGTTCGGAGCGACCCCCACCCTTAATCCCTCCCCGCAAGGGGGAGGGAGATTTCTGTCTTTCCGCCCGCTGGTATAACCAGTTCCGGATCACAGTCTCGGCTGGCTCAGCAGCGGTAGCAGTTTGCCCAGCATGGCGCCTACTGATACCGACAGGCCGATGACCAGGGTCAGCATTTTCCAGCCGCCGCGCGCCGTCACCAATGCGTCGCGGATCTCGCGCACGTCGGCGCGGATGGCGTGCACTTCGGCCTCCACCAGTTCCATGCGCGCTTCGAGAGCGCCGACATCGCGATCGATCGACATGTTGTTCACCAGCACGTAATCACCACCAGCCCGTCGCCGCCGCGGCCGCCGGCGCCGCCGGTCACACCGCCGCCACCGCCGCCGCCGCCCGATCCGGCCCCGCCCCTGCCGCCGGCTCCGGCGGTGCCGGAAGCCCCGGCGGTGCCGCCACCCGCCCCGCCGCTGTGGCCGAAGGGCGTCCACAGCTCGAAACCATCGCCGCCCGGTCCCGACGGGGCAGCACCGCCGGCGATGGTTGGAAACAGTCCGGCTCCAGTGATGGCTCCGCCGGCGAAGTTGGTGTTGTTGGTGCCCACACCCGCGCCGCCAGCGCCGCCGGAGATGAACAACCCGGTGGCGGCGAAGGTCACCGATGCGCCAACCGCACCGGTCTGGGCGCCTCCGGCGCCAGCAACTTGACCGGCAATCGCCACGAAGGTTCCCAATGAAGAGGAGGCGACAGTGCTGGTCGCAAGCGTCGATGCGGCTCCGGCGGCGCCGCCGGCCGAACCGGTTCCAGCACCACCGCCGCCCGCGTCGGCGTTGCCGGAGGCCAGAATGGCGTCCTGAAGGGTGAGACCGGCCTGACGCAGATAGACAGCGCTTCTCAATCCGGACGATCCCGCCGCGCCCGCTGCACCTCCGGCGCCGCCTGGCCCCACATTGACGAAGAGCATTTCGGGCAGAAAGATCAGCTGAAATACCGTGCGGACAATGGCGCCCGAACCGCCGCCGCCGCCGCCGCCACGGGCGCTGCCGGCCGCCGCGGTAAACCCGCCACCACCACCGCCGCCGCCGCCGATGCAGACAATCGCCGCCATCGACTTGCCGCGCGGGCGGCGCCAGGGCTGAAAGTCGTTAGCACCCAGAGCGCGGAATATCTGCACATCGGCGCCGCCGGTCTTGCCCGGCAGGTGCGAATGATCGAACATCAGTATTTTCCTCCGGGGGCGGACAAATAATATCCGGCCGCCACCGCCGTGCCGATGGTGCAGTTCACCTTGTAGCCGGCGGGCAGCGCCAGATTGAGCGCCAGCTCATAGGTGGCCGAGGCCGCCACTTCCGACAGCGTGGTGGCGGGAAGCGTCATTTCGGCGAACAGCGTATTGTTGGCGGCGGTCGCGTTGGTCGAGCCGTTGTTGATGAAGACGCGCAGCACGGTGGCCACGTTGGTGCCGGCCGGGCGGGCCACCAGCTTGTGGACGAAGCCGCCTTCGGTGGCATCGGCGGTGAAGGCGGTGGCGACGGTGCCGGTGCCGTCCTTCGCCGTATTGGCGGCGGTGAGCACGGCACCCGGCCATTGAATGTCGGCGGCGCGGGTGAAGATCGGATTATTGTTGGCGGCCATGTATATCTCCTAATTGCCGCGAATGCCGCAAGCGGCACGCGCGGTCTCCTCATTGCCGCGAATGCCGCGAGCGGCACGCGCGGTCTCCTCAGGGCATGATCAAAGATGTGGCAAGTGCGCGGCCCCATCCGTTCAGAATGTCGAGCTGTTCGTTGACGCCGGCGGCGGTGAGCAGGGCCTTGCCGGCTGTGGTGACATCGCCGCCCAGCTTGGCGGAGGTGACGGCGGAATTGTCGACGGTCCACACGGTGCCGGAGCCCGACACCGTAATGTCGCCCTTGTCGCCGTCGGAAACCCCGCCGCCGCCGGAAGGGGCGGCCCAGCTGCCGTCGGCGCGGAGGAAATTCGTGGAGCCGCCGCCCGAGGAGGGCGCGAGGCCCTTGAGCGCCGAAGTGAAAGTATCGAGCAGCGTGGTGGCCTGGGTGCCGGTCAGGTCTTCCGGATCGCCGGTGGCCGCCGTCACCCGGCCCTTGATCGTCGCCGTCGCCACATTGGCGAGCTTGGCGTTGGTCACCGCGTCGTTGGCGATAGTAAGAGCGAGCGAGCCAGCCGAGTTGGTGACGTCTCCCGTATGCGCGGGCTCCTGGGCCGCCTGCAATGTGCCGGTGGCCTGGGTGGTGAGAGACACCGTGCCGCCGATCGAGCCCAATGCCAGGTTGGCCTGGTTCACATCGATGTCGACTTCGTTGTTGCCGGTATCGTCTGTGATGGTGACCTTGCTTGAGCCGGCGTTGATCTTCTTGAATTCGAGATCGACGCCGGTCTTCTGCTTGAACACGCCAACGCCGCCCACTCCCACATTGGAGGCCGTGTTGGCTTCCCCGCCGCCACCGCCCGGAGGGGCCACCCAGGTTCCGTCGGCGCGGAGGAAGTTTGCCGTGCCGCCGCCCGAAGCGGGAGCCAGGCCCTTGAGCGCGGATGTGAAAGTATTGAGCAGCGTGGTGGCCTGGGTGCCGGTCAAATCCTCGGGGCTTCCGGTGGCTGCCGTCACCCGGCCCTTGATGGTGGCGGTTGCGACATTGGCCAGCTTGGCATTGCTGACCACGGCATTGTCGATCGTCCAGGTGGAAGCGCCGGCGGAGACGGTGATGTCGCCCTTGTCGCCGTCGGATACTCCGAGCGAACCGGTATTGGGCAGGCTCACCGCCCCGGTGGTGCGGTCGACCACAATGGCGTCGTTCCACGCCGATCCGTTGGCGCTCACCTTGAGGCGGAAATCATTGTCGCCGGCCAATCCCAGTTCGGCGCGGCCGGAGTAGTTGGTCTGGTAAAGCAGCGAAGCGGTGTCGGCCACGGCGTTCTTGTTGATCTTGGCCTGGACGCCCGCACCCTCATTGTCGAACAGCAAGGCGGCCGACTTCACCGCGAGCCGGTTGGTGGCGTCGGCGGTGGTGTTGACGCCGAGCTTGCTCAAATTCTGCAGCTCGCCGATGGTGAGGCCGATATCGATCCAGGCGGCGCCATCGAAGATGTGCAAGTGCTGCTCGTCTTCAATCCACAGCCGCCAGCCTTCACGGGGGGTGGCAAAGCGCCAGCTCGCCGCCTCGCGGTAGGCGATGTGGCCCTCGTGGCCGGCCCAGACGCCGGTGGCACCGGCGGCCACGAGATAGCGGTCGCCATCGGCGGGTGATGCGGGCGGTGTCGCCACTGCCCGGCTGATCACCGAGAGATGCACGGCGGCATCGAGCCACAGCAGCGCTTCATTGTGAGTGATATGCTTTTGCGCCTGGGCAGCCTCAATCAGCGGCAGGCCGAGCAGCGGTGTTTCAGACATCGATGGTCTCCACAAGATTGGCGCCGCGCCCGTAGGTGGCGCTCATTTGGCCGAGGCGCAGGCTGAACTGGCTTGGTGCCGCGCCGAAATCGGCGGCGATATCGGCGGCGAGATAGCGATAAGTTGGCGTGGCCAGATCGGCGGTGCGCTTGACGGCGGCGCCGTCGAGAATTTCGAGGCGGTAGGACTCGCTCTCTTCGCCCAATGGCACTTCCGCCAGGTCCCAGCTGTCGCCATCGATGCGGGTGCGGCGGATCCACGAGAACACCACATCGGCGGCGTCGCGCTGGCCACGGAGCTGGCACGGCGTCAGGGGACGCAGTCCCAACAGCCTGCCCTGATGTTCGATCGTCAGATATTTGCGGGCGATGTCGTATTGGGCTGGCCCGATCTTCCAGCTCTGCGGCAATCCTGCATCGGAAAGCGCCAGCACGGGTTGCACCACTGCGCCATTGAGCAGCACGAAGCGCGTGCCTGGGGTCCGCGACGCCAGCATCTCGGGTTCGGAGCCGGATTGGCCGCGCAGCAAAACAGTGAGCCGGTAGGTGTTGGCGGCAATCAGTTCGGCGCCGGCAAACTGGATGATCTCCCAGCCCGTCGCGGCATCGCCCACTGCCGCCACATTGAGGCCGCGCAGCAGTTCCTCCTCGCTCACCGAGCTCAGCGCGCCGTTTTCAAGTTTGACGGTGAACTGGCTCCCGCGGTCGAACACAAAGAGCGGTCCGGCAGCAAGGGCATCGAGCAACACGCCTTTGGTTGCCTGGGCATCGACGGTGCGATTGAGGGCAAAACTCGTGCCGCCGGTATTGCGATAGAGCGCCAGCTTGCCCGGCCAGGGCCTGGCCGAGGCGGCAATCCATGGCGCGTGGGCGGCGGCGGTGGCAATGGCAATCGGCAGGTCGAGCACGATGGCATCGGGAGTTCCGTAGCTCGGCACCACGCTTACGGCGCCGGCGCGTTCGGGTGCTTCGGCTGCTTCGAAGACGGCGGGATCGTACGAGCGGCCGCGCAGCTTGCGGCCGCTGCCATCGCTCACATGCTCGATCCTGAACAGCCGTGGTCCCGACGACAGCGTCAGGGTTAAGACATCGCCGGGCTCCACTTCGATGCGGCTCGGCGGCAAAGCAAGGTCGAGCGCATCGCGCCCGGCGCGGGCTTCCCGCAGTGAAATGTCGGCGCGGGTCTGGGCCACCGCCTGGCCCACGGCACAGGGCAGTTCGACATTGATCTCACGGCTGCTTCCACTTGCGGCCTCCCGGGCTTCAACGGCGGCGCGGCGATAGTCCAGTCCGGATTCGATATAGGCAAGCTTCACGGCCTGCGGCAATTCGGTTTCCTGGGCCCTGGTCAATGAGAAGAGCGGTGCCGCGGCGTCCGTCTCGACGAAGTGAGACGCATCGATCTCCGGCCACCGGAAACGACCGGCGCATGCGGAATTTGAGAATGCCGTCGCGCTCCACCGCATCGATGGCGAAGGCGGCGAGCACGCCTTCAAGGGCATCGCGCGCCGACATGGCGCGGTCGATCAAGAAGCCGTCGACGAGGCCTTCGACCTCCGTCACGTCGATGTCGAAGAAATCATATTCGGCGCAGATTTCGGCAATCAGGCGTTCCAGTGGAACAGCGCCAATGCGGCCATTCAGCCAATGGCCATGGGAATAATTGACGCCATCGGCCCAGGCGTCGGTGCGCACCGGAAAGTATGGAAAGGGCCTGGCATCCCAGGCCCACCAGAAAATGCGCGACTGGTCCACCATCGCGCCGCCGTAGAGCGCGGATACGGGATTGCCTGCGCGCTCCGGCTGCTCCAGTATTCGCCCAATGCCGCGACATAGCGGTTCTGGATCAAATCGTCGCGCTGGCCGCCGGAGAAATAGGGACGCAGGCTTTCGCTCGACTTGGCATCGAGGAAGACATTGGGCTGATTGGCGCCCTTGTCGATCGCCGGGCAGCCCGCCTCGGTGAACCGGAACGGCTTCGATTGCGGCACCCAGGCGGTCGGCGCCCCGGCCTCGATGCCGCCCGGCCTGTCGTAATGGGAATTCAGCCACCAGGATTTCAAATCCTTGTAGCGGAACACCCAGGGCTTGCCATAGGCGCCGTCGGTGATCGCACTGCGGGTCTGGTTCTGGCGTGCGGCGGCATCGGCATAGTACCAGTCATAGCCTTCGCCGCCGGCCACGCCGGCATTCGAGATAGGCGGGATCGTAGATCGAGGTGGCGCCGGCAAGAAAATCCGTATGCTGATGACCATCGCGCCAGTCGGTCAGCGGCATGTAATTGTCGATGCCGATGAAATCGACGTTAGGCGAGGACCACAGGGGATCGAGGTGGAAGAAGTGATCTCCCGATGCGCCGGCGGGATGATAGCCGAAATATTCCGACCAGTCGGCGGCGTAGGAAATCTTCGCGGCGGGAAGAATGGTCTTTACATCGGCGGCCAACGCAACCAGTGCCGCGACAAAGGGAAAACTGTTGGCGAGCCCACGCAAAGTGGTGAGGCCGCGGAGCTCGCTGCCGATCAAAAACACATCGACGCCGCCCGCCAGGGCGCAGAGCTTGGCATAGTGCAGCACCATGCGGCGGAAGCTCCATTCGGCCGGGCCGGAGTAGATCACCTGGCCGCCGTTCACTGCAAAGTCGGAAGGCTGGGCGGTTCCGATGAAATTGGCAAGCTGGGTGGCGCAGGCCGCCGTCTTGTCAACCGTGCCGGCCTCGCCGGGTGCGGGATCGCAGGTGATGCGGCCGCGCCAGGGATAGGCTGCCCTGCCCGCTTCCGCCATAGGGATCGGGCAAGGTGTTGCCCGCCGGAATGTCCATCAGAATGAAGGGATAGAATACCGTCTCAAGGCCACGGGCCTGCAAATCCTGCAAGGCGCGGACAACCGATTGATCGGACGGCGTTCCGCCAAAGGCTGGTCCGCCGCCACTGGTACTCACGACATGGGCGGTGGAGCGCGTTTCGCCCGCAGCGCTCCATTGATCGGGCTCAGTGAGCTTGGTGACATTCTCCACGCCGGGGCGGATTTCAATATTGCCACAGCGCAGATCGTCGCCGAACCAGGCCACCACCAGCGATGCCGCTTCGAGATTTGGACAGGTCGCGGCGAGATCGTCGATCGACACGGTCCAGTCGCTGCGGAGCGCCGAGGCATGGCCGTTCTCGGTCTCGGTCACGCCGCCGCCCAGATCGCGGGTCTGCACCACGGTGTCGTAGCCGAACTCGGTGCTGCCGGGGATGATGTTGACCGCCCTTGACATGCTCTTCGGCGCCGCCGGCGAAGCGGAATACCTCGAAAGAAAGCTGCGGCAGGCGGTTGCCGAACGCCGTCACCGGCATGCGCTCGAATACGATATAGGCAGTGCCGCGATAGGCGGGAGCGTTATCCGCTCCCTCCTTCGCCACGATGAGGCTGTCGGGCTCCTGATTCGGACTCCCGGTGTAATGCCGCGTCGTCAGTTCGGAAATATCGAATTCCTTGCCGTCGGCCCACACGCGGCCGATGCGGTCGATCTCGCCTTCGCACAGTGCCACGGCGAAATTGGCGAAGTATTCATATTCGGTGATCCTGGTGGCCGAGCCGCCGCCCTTGGATGAGGTCTTGTCGGTGTGGGTCACCACCACTTCCTCGAAGTTGGTGGCCCAGATCACCTGGCCCGCCACCCGCATGCGGCCCCACAGGCGCGGAATGGGGGCGCCCTCGGATGCCGACATCACACGCAAGTCGTTGATGCGCGGGCCTTCGATGCGCCTGGTGGTTCCGAAGAAACTCTGGTCGATGAGGCTGCCGGCAACCGCTCCGGCGGCGCGGCCGATGATGGCGCCGATCGGGTCCGCCGAGCACGGCGCCAACGGCCTGGCCCACATATTGCAGAACGACGGTCGCCATCAGGCGTCAACTCCGGGAAAGCGGAAAGCAAAAGCGAGGTGGCGGCGCCACCAGGGCGAGAGAAATATCTCAGTCACGCAGGCGTCTTCCTGCGCATGGATCATGTGGGTCGGCGGAGCGTTGCGATCCCCGCATGCTTGGCGGGCAGATGCGGCCGCCAGCGAAACAGCAGCACGTCGCCGTCACGAAACTCCGTAGACTGAATTTCCACCAGGTTGCGGCGCGCCGCGGCGGCAAGGGCTTCGATGCCGCCGCCCTCGGCCCAGTCCGGCCGAATAGGCCGGAACCGTTTCTGGCTCGCCGCCATAAATCTCGCGCCAGACGCCGCGCATCAGCCCCAGGCAATCGGCGCCCACGCCCTTGAGGCTGGCCTGGTGCCGGTAGGGCGTGCCAATCCAGCCGCGCGCGGCGGTGGCGATGTGGGAGGAGGTGGGGGGCATGATATCAGTCTCTTTTTTTCTACCTCCCCCTTGTGGGGAGGTCGAAATTCGCTCTTGGCGAATTTCGGGTGGGGGTGTGGTTGGGCCGGAGCGACCCCCACCCTTAATCCCTCCCCACAAGGGGGAGGGAGATTATGTTCCTACCCCCTTACCCCCTGCTCTTTCCGTCATTGCCCGGATCGTCGCGCCTGGCGTAGCTCAGCACGAAGTCGTCGCCCGGAATTTGCGGAAAGCCGCGGTAGTTGACGGCGTTGTCGAACTTGGCCTTGCAGGTGGAGAATTGCTTGTCGCAGCCGGCGCGGATCAGGAAGGTGTCACCCGCCTCAACCGGCATGGCGGTCTCCTGCCACAGCTCGACGGCAATCTGCAGCTGACATCCTTGCGATGGAATTTAACATCGCCGCCGCGCCCGATATTCGCTCCCGACGTCCACTCGAGAGTGCCACGGGCAAACCAGGCATCATCGTAGGAGGAGAGGCCGGTGACGATGAACCGCCGGTTCTCCTCGGCGCTTGCAACGATGCCGGCGCCGCGAAATGCCGCCAGTTCAAGGTCGACGCCGCAGCGAGCATCGCCGAGGACGGCATCGCAGCCGAACTGATAGAGGCGGCCCTTAGGCTGGTTGAGCAGATGGGCGAGGCCGCGCACCTCGGCGGTGAATCCAAGACTGCCGAGGCTGACTTCGCCGAGATTGCCCTTGCGCAGCAGGATGCGCTGGGTGGTGTCCTGCCAATTCACCCGCCAGATTTCCACCGCCGCATTGTCGAAGTCACCGGCCTTGAGCCGCGCCTCAGTGAGGCGCGCGGAATTGAGGGCGCCCGCGGCTTCGAGATTGTCGACGGCGAGGCCCAGTGACGATTCGATTTCGCTGGCGGTAAATCCGGCTTGCGCCTCGTAGGTCACGCCATCGACGGCAAGATCGCGGTCGTGGTCGGTGAAGCCGAAGATTTCGCCACCTGGGGTTTCCAGCCGCCAGCAATGACTAAGCGTCGTCGTGCCGGAATCGAGATGGGCGCGGAGTGCGGCACTGAGCGTCCTCATTGGCGGATCTCGGCAATCGGAATGTCGGGAACGTCACCGGCCGAAAATCCGGCAAGATTTATCTTCAATTGATCGGTGTCGAAGCGCACCGGCACATCGAATTCGAAGCCGGCGGTCACCAGCGCTCCAGCGGCTGGAATGTGCCCGGCCTCGAAAGTCACGACGCCGGTGAGATAATTGGCCGAAGCATGGGTGCTCGACGACACCATCAACCGCGATCGACAACCGTGCCCGCCACCGGTTTGGTGATGGCGCGAACATAGTCGCGAAGCCCGGAGCCATAGTGCTTGACCAGCTGAAACGTGGCGGTGACGCCGTCGCCGATGCCGATCAGCTGATCGAGCATCGAGACGGCGCCTTGCGGCGGGCAGGATTTGTAGTCGGCATGGTCCTTCCAGCGAAAGCCATGCAGGCGGCCGCGCCGCTCCTCGAAGAAGTGCACGACCTCATGAATGTCGGCGAGCGACTTGACGCCGAAACCCGGCGTCGTAACGGCGGCGCGAGTCGGCCCAGCGGCTGTTCCTCTCCTCGGCGCCCGAACCCAGCACGACGATTTCGGTGCGCCGTTCGGGGCCGCCGGTGGAGCCGCGCGAAACGCCCACGGGAAAGCGGATGTCGTCAAAGGCCATGGTCAGAAGTTCCTTTGTCCGCGGGCCACGGCGCGGGCCATCATCGCCGCCACCTGGGATTGGGAGCGCTGGAAGCCCTGCACGTCGGGAGTCGATATATTCATCGTGACGTTGACGCTTGCGCCGCCGCGAATGCCCAAGCGCCCATCGCTGCCACGCGCCAAAGGCATGACCGCCTCGGGCCCTGCCTCCCCCATCAGCCCGGCGCCGCCCTGCAGGGGAAACAGGGTCGGTGAATTGACGATGCCGCCCGCGGCAAAGGGTGTCGCATTGCCCAGCAGATTGGAAAACAGGCCGCCCACCAAATTGCCCAGGGGCCGGAGCCCCGCCGTCAGCGCCGACTGAATGAGCGTCTGCGCCAGCCCGCGCAGCACATCGGAGAGCTTGCGGCCGTGAATGATGGCTCCGGCGAAGGCGGTGACCATGCTGTGGCCGAACCCGTCGGCAAGCTTGCCAAGGTCAGACAGTCCATCGCGCAGTTGCTCGGTCTGGAGGTTCAGTGATTCGATTTGAGCGTCCATTGGAATCCGATCAAGCTTGAAGAATCCCCCTCCCCCTTGTGGGGAGGGGCTAGGGGTGGGGGTCTGGTGGTGAGGCCGGAGCGACCCCCACCCTTAATCCCTCCCCACAAGGGGGAGGGAGACGCAGGGGTAATGTGTCAGGCTCTGTCGGGAAACTGGTCCGTGAGCTGATCGAGCTCGTTGCGCGACATCACTGCTCGTTCCGATTGTCCGAACGCGGCTGCGATTTCTCGCGGCGTTGCCGCCCAGAAGTCGCGGGGCGAAAGCCGTAAAGTTCCGAGGCCAAGTTCCATCAGGCGCCGCCAGGGGAAGCCTTGGCCTGGGGCGCTTGGGGTTTTCCCGGCGGCGTCTCCGCTGGGGCAAAGGTCGCGGTCAACAGCCGCGCCACGATGGCGAGATAGCCCGCGGCACCGCCTTCGACAGTCATTGCCGCCACTTCGTCGTTGGCGATCGCATTACCTCCGCCGCGCAGTCCCGCGCCGATCACCCGGATTGCGTCGCCGGCGCCGATGCGGCCCTTCTCGAAACGCTCGGCGATGGCGATCATGTCCTCATCGCCATAGGCGCCTTCGAGTTCGGCAAGGGCGCCAAGCGTGAGACACAGCGTGTAAGTCTTGCCGCCAATTTCGGCTTCGATTTCACCACGGTGACGGTTGGCCATGTCAGATCGCCACAAAAACGAGCTGGCCCGCCGATTCGAGAGCGAGGTCGAAGGTCACTTCGCCGTCATGGCGTCCGGCAATTTCCAGGCTGGCGATGTGAAAGGCGCCGGTGATGGTGCCGAAACTCGGGATCACCACCTGCCAGTCGCGAATGGTGCCGTCGAAGAAATAGGTTCTGACGGTCGCGTCCGACTGGGCGTCCTTGAAAATGCCGGCGCCGCGGATGGCGGCCGACTTGAGGCCGGCGCCGGCCAGCAGCTCGCGCCATTGGCCCGCCGATTCCTGGTGGCTGACATCGACGCTCTCGGCGTTGAACGCCAGGGTGTGGCTGCGCAATCCGGCGACGGTCACGAATGTGCCGGTGCCGCTCACATCGATCTTGAGCAGCAGGTCGCGTCCCTTCTGGGCGGTCATGGGGTTCTCCTAATTTGGTTCGGTCGCGGCGCGGAAACGCAGGGAAGCGCTGTAGGTTTCGCCGTTCTTCTCGCGGTTCACCGCCCAGAAGACGAGGCGGAGATTGATCAGCGCGTGACCGGCGAGCGTCAGGCCCACGTTGTCGAGGGCTGCTTCTATCTCGGCTACGATATCGTGGGCGAGCTTGCGGCTGCGCTGGTTGGTTTTGACGATGAGAGATACGAAATGCTCATGGGCCTTCTGGTCCTTGACGCTCCAGTCGCGGGTTTCGATTTCGCCGAAGCAGACATAGGGCAGATTGGCGCCGCGCGGAATTTCGTCGAAGACATGCTCGCCCTGGAGCAATGTGGTGAGCGGCGCATGGGCCTTGAGTGCCGTGCGCATCGCCTCCTGGAGGGCCAGAGCCGGGCTGCTCATAGGCGTTTCTCGCGGTAGCGCTCGATGATGGCGTGAAGCCGTCAACGGCATCTGGGGTTCGCTTCCGGTTCCACGGTTTTCGTAACCGTGGCCGACAAGCTGCAGCAGGGCCTGGCGCAAATCCTCGGGCACAGCAGTGGCCGCGGCGCCGAAGCCCACCGTCAGTTCGATCTCAATGCCGTTGCCGATGCGCCCCGGCCTTGCCCAAACCCTGGAGCCCCGCAGCATGAGGCGCGGCGGGCGCGAGAGGCTATCGACATAGTAGTGCGAGGGATCGATGGTGGCGGCCACATCATCATCGCCGAAGGTCCTGACGTCGCCGATCGCGATCAGCGGCGCCAGAGGCAAAGCGACGATGCCGGTCTCCGGCCAGTCGTCGCGGAAAAATGACCAGCCCTGTTCGATCAGCTTCAAGCCGGTTTGGGCTTCGATCTGGCGGCGGGCGGTGACGATCAGTGTGCTGATCAATGCGTTTTCGTCGTCATGGCCGATGCGCAAATGGGCCTTGGCCTCGGCGAGCGTCACGGGCTCGAGCGCTGGAGGGGAGGTGAGAATGGATGGCATGGGAATTCCTTAATGGGCGAGTGGCGACGAGCGAATGGCGAATGGCGGAGACTGATCCCGCATTCGCCATTCGCCGATTCGCTATTCGCACTCTTACGACACGCCGAACTTCATCAGCTTGATCGCCTCGAAGTTCTGCACGCCGCCGCCGACGCGCTTGGTGGTGTAGAACAGCACATAGGGCTTGGCGCTGTAGGGATCGCGCAGGACGCTGCACGCCCACCCGGTCGACGATCAGATAGCCGCGGTTGAAATCGCCGAAGGCCAGCGAATAGCTGTCGGTGGCGATGTCGGGCATGTCCTCGCTCTCGGCGATGGGAAAGTTCATCAGGCTGGCCTTGCCGTCGGCGGTGGCGGCGGGCTGCCAGAGATAGTTGCCGTCGACATCCTTGAACTTGCGGATGACGCTCTGGGTCTTGCGGTTCATGACCAAGTGGGCGTTCTGGCGGTAGCCGCTCTTCAGGGCATAGGCGAGGTCGATCAGCTTGTCGGAAGGATTGCTGGCCGGAAATGCGCCCGCCGTGCCGGTGGCGATGTAGCCGAGATTGCCCCAGGTCCATGAGGCGTCGGCCACATTGGTGTAGGCGAGGAAACCCTTGGGCTTGTTGGTGCCGTTGCCGGTCACGAAGGCGGTCGATTCCTGGTCGGCGAAGGCTTGCTGCACTTCATCGGCGATCCACTGGTCGAGATTGACCGCGGCATCGTCGAGGAGTGCCTGGGTGGCGGCCGGCATGGCATAGAGTTCCATGGCCGGGAATTGCAGTTCGGCCAGCGTTGGCGCCGCGGTCTCAGGCCTGGCCGCGGTTTCACCGACCCAGCCGGTCGCCGCACCGGTGATGGCAAACGGCTTCTTGTAGACCGAGGTGGAGACCTGGCGGATGCCGGCGATGGCGCGGATCGGCGAGGCGGCGGAGAGCCTGCGGCCGATTTCGGTTTCGGTTTCGGTCGGCACCAGATAGCCGCCGTCGGGATTGGAGCCCATCGACATGCTCTTGGCTTCGAGGTCGAAAAGCCCGTGGGTCTCGCCCTTCCTGCACATAGGATTCGAAGGCCTGCTTGTGCTCGCGCGCCAGCGGGTGCCGCGTCGGCCACATCGGCCAGTTGCGGGCGCCTCGCCTTCAGCGTCAGCTCGTCGAGGCGCGCCTTGGTCTCGTCGACGGCGCGGTTGATGCGGTCGACCTTGTCGGCGGTCACCACATCCTCGCCCATGCGCTTTTCGATTTCGCCAAGGCGCTCGTCATTGGCATCCTTGAAGGCCTCGAAGGCCTGCATGAAATCGCCAAAGGCGACCTTGGTCTCAAGTCCGGTATCCATTTCTCAGTTCACTCCTGGTTGAAATTGCATGCCCGACTTTGCAGCGCGGCGAGGGAGGAGTTCGCCGTTCGGCGGGCTGGGAGTTCGGAGCGTGATGCCGCTCCGCGTATCGCGAGCTTGCGCTTCATTCGAGACGCGGGCGCCGGTCAGCATCGGGAAGGTCACCAGGGAAATTTCCCAGAGATCGACCCGCTGCAGTCTGCGTGTGCCGCCTAGCCTTGTCGCGGCGTGGCGGTCACCGTCTTGAAGCCGATGGACAGGCCATCGAGCCCGCCGCTTTCGAGCAGCGACAGCAATTCGCGGCCGCGCTGCACGTTCTTGTCGAGGCGGCCCACGACATGGAGCCCGCGCTCGTTCTCATGCATCTCGAGCCAGGTGCCCACCGGCTCGGCGGGGTCGTGCTGAAACAGCATGCGCACGGCGCGGCCGCTTCGCCAGCGACTTGGCAAAGGCCCCCGGCATCATCACGTCGCCCGCGGCATCGCGCTGGCCGAACAGGCTGGCATAGCCTGCGAACACGCCGGTGCCCGAGCAAGCCGATAGCGGCCGCCCCGGCCGGCTCATTTCCCGGCGGGTTTGCATGGTCAGATTGTCCTTGTACTGATTACTGTTTTGGTGGAGAGGGACTTTCCCAACTCCGTCATTCCGGCGAAAGCCGGAACCCATCGTTCAGCTGCTGAAAATGTTGGCGTTCTTAGTTGCCCCCCATGGGTTCCGGCTTTCGCCGGAATGACGAAAATAAATTAGAGAGGGGCGCTATTCGCCACTTCGCTTCCCGTAACCCACCGCCGCGCGCTTCTCGTCATCGGTCAAGAAGCTCGCCTTCTCCACTCTCGCCCACAGGGCTTCGCGGTCGGACGACAGCGCCTCGACCTGATCGAGGTCGTGGGCCAGGCGCAGGCCTTCGAAATCGGCGCCGAGAAATCCACTGAGCGCTTCGGCCATGCGGCCGGCAATCGGCACGACGGTCTGGCGCCAGAAGCCGCGGTTGGCTTCGGCATAATTGGCAAAGGTATTGTCGCCGGGAATGCCGAGCAGCATGGGCGGCACGCCGAAGGCCAGTGCAATCTCGCGGGCGGCGGCGTTCTTGGCCTCGATGAATTCCATTTCCTTGGGGCTGAAGCCCATTTCCTTCCAGTCGAGGCCGCCCTCCAGCACCATGGGGCGGCCGGCATTGCTGGCGCCCTGGTAGCTCTGGGCGAGTTCGCCCTTGAGGCGCTCGAACTGATCGGCGGTAAGATGACCGTCGGCGGCGGCATAGACGAGCGCGCCCGAGGGCCTCGCCGAATTGTCGAGCATCGCCTTGTTCCAGGCGGCGGCGGCATTGTGGGTGTCGATCGAGCGCTGGGCGGCTTCCAGCGGCGACATGCCGTAGTGGTCGTTCAGCGGGTTGAACAGCCTGACATGCAGCACCGCCTCGCGCGGCAGCCGCACGGATTGTCCGTTCACTGAGTATTCAAACGCCTCCGGCCAGCCATTGGCCGAGGCAATGGCCTTCATGCGGTCGGGACGGAGCGCAAAGAGTTCGCGCGGGTGCCCGTCGAGCGCCACCTTCTCGACATAGGCGTTGCCGGCCACCAGCAGAAAGCCATAAAGCATCTCGAAGAATTCGCGCCCCGGCTGGCCGGCATTGGGCCTGGTCAAGAGCTTCAGCACCGGATGCTCGGAGACATCCTTTTCGCCCACATAGGCCAGCAGCGGAATCGACGCCGCCGCCTCGGCGATCATGCGAATGGCGCGGTAGCCAATGGGATTGCCGGCAAAGCCTTCCCGGGCCAGCGCCGCATAATTGCGCGGCGTCCACACCGGCCTGTCCCACCTGATGCAGCGCGATGATGGGCGCGGTGGCGGAGCGCTTGTGTTCGAAGAGGAGGTGTTTGAGTTTTTGAAGCATGGTATCCCGTAATGTTCCCCCTCCCCCTTGTGGGGAGGGGCTAGGGGTGGGGGTCGGGTGGTCAATCAGAAAGCTCGCGAGTTACGCAACAGCGCGACCGAAGCCGAGCGGAAACTCTGGCTACAACTTCGCTATCTCAAATCGGAAGGATTTCACTTTCGCCGTCAGGTTCCCATCGGCGGCGCCATCGCCGACTTCGCCTGCCACCGCGCCATGCTCGTTATCGAACTCGACGGAGGCCAGCACAGTTTTCCGGATCAACAGCAAGCCGATGCCGAGCGGAGCCGAATGCTGGCGGTACATGGATACCGCGTCATCCGGTTCTGGAATGTCGATGTATTTCAGAACATGGATGGCGTTGTCATCGAAATCCGAATGGCTTTGGGTCTCGAACATTCTTGATAGACCACCCGACCCCCACCCCTAGCCCCTCCCCACAAGGAGGAGGGGGACATTCATTCTTTTCCCCTCCCACCTGTGGGGAGGGGCTAAGGGTGGGGGCCGGGTGGTCCATCGGCAACATCACACCACCCTCACCCGTGGCTCCAGCCTTCTCCGCAGCATCAAATCGCTCAGCGCCCAGACCAGGGCATCGAGCCTGTCCGGGCTCTTGCGGCCATCAATGGCCACACACATTTCGTCTTCCAGTTCGGGGAAGCATCCCACGTGGGACACCCTGCCCTGCTCGTAGAGAGCGGCCACCGGTTCGGCCCTGGCCCTTTTCCCACGGCTCGCGTGGACGGCGCGGAAAGAAACTTGGGCGTCCACCTCGCGCAGCACCGCTTCCACCATGTCGCCGCCCTGGTTCACCTCCGCCACCACCCGGTCGGCCCCGCGGGCATGATAGAGCGCCACGGCACGGGACGCCCACTGGGCGGGCCTTGCTCCGTGAACGGAGCAATCGTCCAAGACATAGGCGCGGCCGTCCTCGCCAAGGCCTACGCAGACAATGCCGCAGGCATTGGATCTGCGGCCATGGCTGGCCGGCGGATCGACCGCCACGACGACGCGGGCGAGCGGCGGCAAATGCTTCACACGCAAGGCCTCGATGGCGTCGCGGTGGAACAGCGCGTCCGGATCGTCGTCGATCAGTTCGCCGTCGAGCTCCTGGCGGCCCAACCGGGTTCCGCCATAGCGGGCCTGCACATCTTCCCAAAAGCCGCGGGCGAGCTGGGCGCGGTTGTCTTCGGTGCGGGTCCGCGAAATTACCGTCGTTGCGTCGGTGAGCAGCCGCTTCAACAAGGGCGTCGGGCGCGGCGTGGTGGTCACGGCCACGCGCGGGTTTTCACCGAGGCGCAAGGCAAAGGCCAGCATGTCGAAGGCCTCCTCGCCATAGCGCCACTTGGCCAGTTCATCGCACCAGGCGAGATCGAATTGGGGGCCGCGCAAGCTTTCCGGTTCATCCGCCGAGAAAATCTGGGCGATGGTCCCGTTGGGCCAGGTCAGTTGCCGCTTCGAGGGTTCGTAGCGCGGCCGCTCGTCGCCGGCGTGGACGGCGAGCAGGCCGGATTTTCCTTCGATCATCACCAGCCGCGCCTCGGCGAAGGTGGGGGCGATGATGGCAATCCGTTCGGCGCGGGGTCCCGTCTCCGGCCACAAGTCGAGGGCGCGAGCCCGCACCCATTCGGCCCCGGCGCTGGTCTTGCCGGCGCCCCTGCCGCCGAGGATCAACCAGGTGCGCCAGGCTTCGCCATCCGGCGGCAGCTGCTTGGTCTGGCGGCCGTAGTAGCGGAAATCGCGGTTAAGTTCGCGTGCCTCCTTGTACTTCAGGCGCTTCAGCAGGTACGGCGCCGGCATACTCCTTGCGCAAAGCGTCCAGCTTGTGCGCAAGAGCTTCACGCTCGGCGTCATCAAACTGGCGGTAATCTTTTCTTCGTTTGGCGCGGTGGCTGCGGTCCTTGCGTTCAAGTTCGAGCACCTTTTCCAAAGTCCTGACCAGGGTGTTCATCGCCCGGATGTCGCGTTCGCTCGAAGCCGCGGTGGCGGCCTCTCCGAGCGCCGCGATCTGGGCCTCGATCTCGCCGAGGCGCTGCTGCAACAGGCTCTTCAGCCTACGGATGGTTTCGCGGGTCGCCTCGGTTCTGGCGCGCCTGGCGGTTCTGAGTTTCCAGCCATTGCGGGCGGCATGGGTTGCCAGCTTGCGCGGGTTTATCCCGGCCTCGCCGGCAATCTCGGCCACCGGCTTGATGCCCGCCTCGTAATCGTGGCGAAGCCGGACCCAGTCGGGCCCGTCCGCCGGTTGTCCGCTGCCGCTCATCTCTTCGCCCATTTGTGGAGTATGCCGGTTTCTACCCCAGCGAGCGCGCGCTGTCAAGGAGTATTTTCATGTAGTGGGATTTTATTTTCTAAGCCGGAACTACTCCATAGCTTCGCGCCGCGGCATCGGCGGAGATATATCCCTCCGCCACATCCTCGGCGACCGCTTTGGGATCGCGCTTCTTGGGGTCGCCATAGCCGCCACCGCCGGGGGTAGTCAGCTTGACGCGGTCGCCGGGCTCGAAGATCACGTTGGCGTATTTGCTCGACGACACCTTGCCATAGAGTTCGCGCACGGTTTTCCAGGTATCGGTTCCGGCCTTCTGAATGAGGGTGGCGCCATTGCCGCCGGGCTCGCCGCCGAAGATCGGCCAGGGCTTCACCTCGTGGCGGTCGCTGCACTGGCTGCCGGTGATCGGAACTAGGGTTGCCAGCAATGTGCGGCGATAGCCAAGGCCGCCCCGCCATTTGCCGGCGCCGCCTGAATCCTGCACCATTTCGCAATCCTCGACGCGGAAGGGGAACCTCGTCTCGAACACTTCGGTTGGATTGAAGCGGCAATTGCCGTTGATGGCGATGACGCAGTCGTTGCCGTCATGGCCGAAGCGGCCGCCCCAGCCGCCCGACATGATGTCGTAGCAGGCGAAATATTCATCGTAATCGGGATGATTGCCGCCGAAGACGAAATTGGTGCCGGTGCAGCTTTCCGACGCCATGACGCGTTCGGGCACGCACGCCCCCATGGCGCCGATGGTGATGTTGGCAAGGCGGGGATGGGTCTCGGTGTTGCCGGCCACCAGGGGACCGGGATAATCCACATTGGTCACCTTGCCCGGCGGCGAGACCACGCGGATCGGCCGGAAGGCGCCGGAGTTTTTGGGGATCGTCGGATCGGTGATATGCAAGAGACCGTTATAGACAGCGCCGGTGGCGACGCCGAGGGTGGCATTGATCGGTCCCCTCGCCTGCTTCGAACTCCTCGAATAATCGGCCACCACCTCATCGCCCTGGACATACATGTCGATGGCGACGGTATAGGGCTTCCGCTCGATGCCGTCGTTCTCGACCACATCCTCGAAGCCGTATTTGCCATCGGCAAACGAGGAAAGCTCGGCCCGCATGCGGCGCTCGGCATAGTCCATCAGGTCTTCGCAGGTCTCGGTGAAAACCGCCGTTGCCGTATTTCCTGACGATCTCCTCGATGCGGCTGACGCCCAGATCGACGCAGCCGATCATGGCGCGCAGATCGCCGTAGTTCTGGCGCGGCGTGCGGGTGTTGGCGAGCAGCAGCTTCCAGACTTCTTCGACATCCTTGCCGGCCTTCTGGATCTTGACCGGCGGCACCCGCAGGCCCTCGTGGAAAATCTCGGTGGCCTCGCCGCAGAAGGCGCCGGGCACCATGCCGCCGATCTCGGCGATATGGCCGATGCACACGGCGAAGCCCTTGAGCTTGCCACCCGCGAAGAACGGCTTGAAGAAGGTATGCTCGGGGCAATGCAGGCCGCCGCGATAGGGATCGTTGTGGAGAATGATGTCGCCTTCCACCAAGGTATCGAAGGGAATCTCCTGGGCGCAGGTCTTGATCAGCAGCGGCATGCCGCCGATCATGGTCGGGCAGAATTCGGCGCAGGCGATCATGTCGCCCTTGGCGTCGGCGAGGGCGCAGGTGAAATCGAGGCCCTCGTTGAAGATCGTCGAGTAGGACGTCTTCATCAGCAGGATGCCCATCTCGCGGCAGATCGACACCATGGTCGAATCGAGAATGTTCATCATCACCATGTCGGGTGCTGAGGCGCGCTTGGCTTTTTTGCGCCGCGCGGTTTCAACCGGCAGCTTGGGCTGCACGATGGGGAGTTTGAAGTAGCCGGTATTCTTGTCGCGGAGCGTCGCCCACTCGATACACCAGCCGGAACAGAAGAGCTGCTGCTTGCCTGCCACTTCCTCGGTCTGGCCCGGCCCATAGACCAGCATGCCGCAATTGGCGCACTTCACATATTTCTCGATGTAATAGCCATTATCGGAAAAGCGCATGGAGTTACCTCATCACTTTCGCTGCGCCACACCCATTTTTGTCATCCCGGCGAAAGCCGGGATGACGGTTAAGGTTTTGAACGAGCCTGCAATCCATCACCCCTCCCCTGCTATCAGCATGTGGCCGTGGGGGTGCATGGTGAGGGTGTGGCCTTCGTCGAGCACCGTCACCGAGGTGTCTTCCTCGACGAGGGCCGGGCCTTTGATCTTGTGGCCGGCGAGCAGGCTGGCCCGGTCATAGACCGGAATGGTGCGAGCGCCGCCCGCGAACCAGACGGCGCGCTGCTCCTTCGGCTTGGGTTTGCCCTTGGCCGTGCCAATTTCGACGATGGCGGGCTTGGCGGTGCGGGCGATCGCCGTCACGGTGTAGTTGACGATCTCGATGATCTCGCCCGGATTGCTGAAGCCGAAACGCGCTTTGTGGGTTTCATGGAAGAGCTTCCACAGTTGCGGAATCTTGTTTGCGGTGAAGCGGGGCTCGACCAGGGGCAGCTCCAATTCGTAGTTCTGGCCGAGATAGCGCATCTCGAGGGCGCGGGTGAGTTCGATACCCTTGCGGTAGCCCTGGACCGCCAGCTCGTCGAGGCTCTGGCGCACCAGCTCGTCCATCACCTGATTGGCGCGGGCGACATCGAAGCGGGTCGAGATCAGCTGGGTGGTGCGCTGGCGGTCGACGCGGGCGTTGGTCATGATAAATCCGTAGGCGGAGAATTGCCCGGGATGGATGGGAACGATGGCGCGCGGAATGTTCATCTCGCGGATCAAAGCGCTGGCATGGAGCGGGGTTGCCCCGCCGAAAGCGCAGAGGGTGAAATCGCGGGGGTCGAAGCCGCGCTCGATCAGCACCGAGCGCAGCGCCCCCATCATGTTGTTGTCGACGATGCGGACGATGGCGAGGGCCGTCTGTTCCGCCGATTGGCCGAGAAGCTTGGCCACTCTTCGCGACCGCCTCGCGCGCCGCGCTCTTGTCGAGCTTCATGCGGCCGCCCAAGAAGTTGTTTTCGTTGATGCGGCCGAGAACCAGATTGGCGTCGGTCACCGTCGCCTCGCTGCCGCCAAGGCCATAGCAGGCGGGGCCCGGCTTGGCGCCGGCACTTTGCGGGCCGACCTGCAGCATGCCGCCCTTGTCGATCCAGGCGATCGAGCCGCCGCCGGCACCGATGGTGCGGATATCGATCATCGGCACCTGGATGGGAACGCCCCATTCGATTTCAAAGGCGGTGGTGAAACTTTCCTTGCCGCCGATCACCGTCGACACGTCGGTCGAGGTGCCGCCCATGTCGATGGTCACCATCTTATCGATGCCGAGATGCTCGGCGACGAAGCGGCTGGCGATAACGCCGCCGGTCGGGCCCGACAGCACCATCTGCGATGGCGCATCGGCCGCGGCTTCGAGAGTCATTTCGCCGCCATTGGACTTGATGATGACGGCGGGCGCTGCAATCCCGGCTTCGTCGAGGCGGCCGCGCATCACCTTGAGCTGGCGGCCGACAACCGGTTTGAGATAGGCGTCGGCAATGGTGGTGGAGGCGCGCTCATACTCCTTCCACTTCGGCAACACGCCGTAGGAAATCGACAGGGCCTTGTCCTGCAGTTCGGCGGTGAAAATCTCCTTGACCTTCAGTTCATGGGCCGGATTGAGGTAGGAGAACAGCAGGCAGACGGCGACCGCTTCGATCTCCGGAATGGCCCTGATCTCGGCGGCGATCCTTTTCACCTCCGCCTCGTCGAGGGGCCGCACCACCTGGCCATAGGCATCGATGCGCTCGTCGAGTTCGAAGCAGTGGCGGCGCTTGACCAGGGGCTTGGGCTTCACCCAGCTCATGTCATAGTGATATTTGCGGTTGCCGCGCTGGATGAACGGCACATCGCGGTGGCCCTTGGTGGTCACATAGGCAACGACGGCGCCTTTCCGCTCGAGCACGGCGTTGGTGGCAATCGTTGTGCCGATGCGCAGGTTTTCGATTGTGCCCACATCCGGGTGCCGCGCCAATCCGGCGATGATGCCGGTGACCGGATCGCCCGGCGTCGACAGATCCTTCCACACCCGGATCGCCCTGGTCTTGGGATCGTAGGCGACGAAGTCGGTGAAGGTGCCGCCGACATCGACACCCAGGACATTGCGCATTCCGGCGGCCATGGGGATCAGTCCTTCGGACTGTTGGCCAGCACCCGGTCGAGGGCGGCGCGCAACCTCCGTCCCAGTTCGGCTATTTCCGGCTCGGTGATGATGAGCGGCGGCGCCATCACAAAACAGCCGGCCAGCGGGCGCACCACCACGCCCTCCTGCAGTCCCGCCTCGTAGACATCCTTGGTGATGCCGCCGACCTTGAGGCTGCCCGCGGCTCCAGCCTTGGCTTCGCCGGGATAGGCCACTTCGATCGCGCCGGTGAGGCCCCATTTGCGATTGCCCATCACCAGCGGATGATCGAGCAGGCTATCGAGCATCCGGTTCCAGTGCGGGATCATGCGCCTGACGTGGCCGAGAATATCGCGCTCCTGGAAAATGTTGAGCACCTCAAGCGCCACGGCGGCGGAGACCACATGGCCATGATGGGTGGCGCCATGGGCGAACCATCCCTTGGCTTCATTGCCGAGATCGATGCGGCGGTTGAATTCCTCGCCCATGATGATGCCGGCAATCGGCATGTAGGCGCTGGAAATCCCCTTGGCGCAGGTCAGGCAATCGGGCTCGAGGCCCATGGCCTCGGTCGCCCACATGTGGCCGGAACGGCCGAAGCCGGTCACCACTTCATCAATGAAAAGCTGAATGCCGTATTTCTTCAGCACGGCGGTGATCTTGGGGAAATAGCTGGCGGGTGGGGGAAACATGCCGGAGGAAACCGAGACCGGCTCGGCGATCATGGCGCCCACCGTCTCGGGCCCCGCTTCAAGTATCGCCGCGTCGAGCTCTTCCGCCAGGCGGGTGGTGAAGGCCTCTTCGTCTTCGCCGGGCAAGGCCGAATTGGGCCAGCTCGGATGGCTCACCTGCAGCGAAAAACCCATGGGGATGCCGAAACTCTCATGCAGTTCCTGGCTGCCGCCCAAGGCACAGGTGGCGATGGTCGAGCCATGATAGCTGGCCAGCCTGGAAATCACCTTGCGGCGGTTGGGCTCGCCGTTGAAGCCGTTGCCGTACCACATGAACTTCATCAGATAGTCGTTGGCTTCCGAGCCGGTGGTGGAGAAATAGATGCGCGGATTCTTGATGGGCGAAAGGGCGGCAAGCCGCTCGGTCAACTCCATCACGACCGGCACGGTGCGGTGAATGGCCGAGGAATACATCGGCAGCGCCTTCATCTGGCGGTAGGCCGCCTCGATCAGGCGTTCTTCGCTGAAGCCCAGGGACACGCAATAGAAGCAGGAGACCGACTCGATATAGTCCTTGCCGTTCTCATCGTAGATGAAGATGCCCTTGCCGCGCTCGAACACCAGCGGCCGCTCGGTCTTCAGCCGTTTGAGGTCGCTGAAGCCGAGCAAGAGCGAGTCGTTGCGGTAGTTGCTCTTCTTGATCTCGATGTTCATGGCGGTTTTCCTTTCGGGCAAGAGTCTCCCTCCCCCTTGTGGGGAGGGAAGAAAGTAAGTTATCGGCAATAGCCATTGTCATCAATGCGCGTTGCCCGCATGGGGTGCGCGCAGAATCGCGCGGTCGAGTTTGGCGATGCCGTCCCAGCCGCCGAGCGATAGGGCGCGGTCGATTTCCTTGGCGAAGAGTTCGAGCACCCAATGGACGCCCTCTTCGCCGGCGCAGGCAACACCCCAGAGCTGCGGCCTGCCGATCAATACCGCCGTGGCGCCGATGGCGAGAGCCTTCACCACATCGCCACCGCGGCGGAAGCCGCCGTCGACGAGCACCGGGATCTTGGCGCCGACCGCATCGACTATGGCGCCCAGGGCTTCGATCGACGATATGGCGCCGTCGAGCTGGCGGCCGCCATGGTTGGAGACGACGACGGCATCGATGCCGCGTTCGTGGGCCTGGCGCGCTTCGTCGGGGTGGAGGATGCCCTTGAGGATCATCGGGCCCTTCCACAGGCTTCGCACCCATTCGGCTTCCTTCCAGCCAACGGAAGGGTCGAGCTGTTCCAGCATGAACGGGCCAAAGGCGCCAATCGAGGTTCGTGCCCCATAGTTGACAGAGGTCGGATTGGGGGCCTTTCTCATGCGCAGGAGCCAGCCGGGGTGGCTGGCGAGATCGAACAGCCCGCGGGCGCGGAGCTTCATGGGAAACATCAAGCCGTTCTTGGCATCGCGGTCGCGGATTGCCACGGTCATATTATCGACGGTGAGGACCAGCCCGGCATAGCCCGCGGCCTGGGCGCGCTTGACGAATTCGGCGGTGAGCCCTCTATCCTTGTAGAGGAACACCTGCATCCATTTGGGGCCGGGGCTCGATGCGGCGATTTCTTCAAGCGTGCTGGTCGAGGCGTGGCTGGTCGTATAGATCGTGCCGAAGCGCGCCGCCGCTTTCGCCGCGGCGAGTTCGGCGTGGGGCCACAGCAAGCCGGCCAGGCCGGTGGGCCCGATAATCACCGGCGATGGCAACTTGTGGCCGAACAGCTCGACCGATTGATCGCGGGTGCCTGCCCCCGTCAGCACCTTCGGCACGAACTGGATTTCGGCGATGGCCGATTCGTTGCGCCTCACAGTGATTTCATCGCCCGCCCCGCCATCGGCCATGTCGAAAATCATCCGCGGCAGGCGCCGCCTTGCTTCGAGGCGGAGCGCCCTGACGCTGTAGCCCACGCGTTGCAGCGCCATCCGGTCCATCATCGGCCGTCGATATGGCGGATGCGCCCGGCGGGGATTGCTGCCACGAAGCCAACTTCCTTGAGCCCGGCCTTCACCTGGGCCAGCATCGAGGCTTCGGCCTCGCGCACGGCGGTCAGGCGTAGCAGCACGATCTCGATATCGGCGCGCGGCACCACGACGACGCCGTCGCGGTCGCCAACAATAATATCGCCCGAGGAAATGCGAAACCCGCCGCATTGCACCGGCAGGCCGACGCCGCCGGGACCGTTGCGGGCGGGCGAATTGGGTGAGACGCCCATGGCGAAGCAGGGAAGGCCCAGGGCTTCAATGTCGGGAGTATCGCGCACCAGGCCGTCGGTCACGAATGCCGCTGCCCCCCGGTTCTTGGCGATGCCGAGCAGGAGGTCGCCGACAACGGCGGCGCCGGTATAGGATCCAGTGGCGGCGACCAGCACATCGCCGGCCTGGCATTGGGCGACTGCGGCACCGAGCGCCAGATTGTCGGCGGGGCCGCAATCGCAGGTCAGGGCCACGCCAACAAATGCTGCAGCTGGACCGATAGGCTTGATCCGCCAATCGAGCGCGCCGCCGCCGCCCATGGCGTCAACGATGAAACTGGTAGGCGTCTTGCGAAAATTTTCTACAAGTGCCGCGGCGGGGCGCTCGACATGGCGCGCAATCTCGAGGAGTGGCGGATCTTCGATCATTCGGCGGCGACGCGGGCGGCACCGCCCACATATTTGCGCGGGTCCTTGTAGATGGCGCCGTCCTTCATGATCATCGCCAAGCGGCCTGGACCCACCAGCACCGATTGATCAGCCAACGGATTACCATCGACCAGCAGGAGATCGGCAAGGGCTCCCTCCCTGATCACGCCAAGCTCGCCCGCGTGGCCCATCAGGGCGCCGCCCACACTGGTGGCGCAGCGCAAGGCTTCGGCCGGGGAATAGCCGAAGTATTTGACGAAGTGACCGATGTCGCGGGCGTTCTGGCCCATGGGGGTGATCGAGAAGCCATAGTCGCCGCCCACCACCACGCGGATGCCGCGTTTGCGGATCTGGTGATAGGTGGCGCAGGTCACCTCGAACTTGCGGAAGAGATGCATGGACTCGGCAAGCTCGCGCGAAAAGCCATAGCGCTCGCCCTCCTTGGTGCAGTTGTGGACGAGGCCGAATGCGGGGCCGACGAAAGACGTTGTCTTGACGCTCTCCAGCAGGTCGAGGGCTTCTTCATCGGCGAAGTCGCAGTGGTAGATGCAATCGACCTTGTGGCGCACCGCCATCTTCACGCTGGTCGATGAGCGGGCGTGGGCGGCAACCATTTTTCCGTAGCCATGGGCAACGCTCACAAAGGCTGCCAACTCGTCGTCCTCAAGGGTGGTGGTTTCGGCGCGGGCGTGGCTGACGAATTCATCGCCGGAGATATTGATCTTCAAATTGTCGACGCCGTCGCGGACGCATTCGCGAGCAACTTTCCGCATTTCAATCGGGCCGTCGGCCACCAGGCCGAAGCTTTCCTCGTGGATATGGCGGCGGCGCTCATCGCCGAGACCCGCCGTCGCGGTTACTTCCGGACTGGCGGCGCGCATGCGGGGACCGGGGATCAGGCCCTCATTGATGGCATCGCGCACCGCAACGCCGATCATCGGCTTGGCGGAAGCCGCCTCGAAGATCGAGGTGAAGCCGTGCTCGAGCAGCAGTTTGACATTGGCCACGGTGCGGATCGTATGCTTTTCCGGCGGGATGCGGCCAAGCTCGGCGTTCGTCGAAATGCCGACGAAGCTTGGATGGCAGTGGCCCTCGACCATGCCGGGCATGAGGAACATGGCGCCCGCGTCGATCACATCGGAGGCGCGCTCGGCGGCGATCTGGTTCTTGCCCTTGGCTATGGCTTTGATGCGATTGCCCTCGACCAGCACTTCGCCGGTGAAGGCTGCATCCTTCTCGCCGTCCCAGATCGTGGCATTCCTCAAAAGCGTGGCATCCATGGGAACCTCCCTAGCTTCTTGTCTTCGCTCCGCGTCCGTAGAGCAGCAGCATGGCGATGATGACCGCGCCATAGATGATCTGGCGGCCGGCCTCCGGCATCTGCATGACCGACAGGATCGACTGCAGCAAGGTGATCAGGATAACACCGGCAATCGTTCCAAGATAGTTGCCGCGGCCGCCGAGAATATTGGTGCCGCCGAGGACCACCGCGGCAATCGCCGGAAGCAGATAGGAATCGCCCATGGCCTGATAGGCCTTGGTGGAATAGCCCGCCAGCAGCACCCCGGCAAAGGCAGCACAGGCGCCACAGAAGGCAAAGCATCCGATCAGCACCCGGTTGGTGTTGATGCCGGAGAGATAGGCCACCGACTCCCGGTTGCCGATGGCATAGACGGCGCGGCCGAAGGCGGTGCGGCGGAGAATTAAAATGACGATCACGCCGACCACGGCCCAAACCCAGAGCGCATTGGGAATGCCGAAGATCGAGCGCTTCACCGCGATGAAGTGCATGGCGTCGGTGGCGTGGTCCTGGGGGGCGAAGCCCCCGGTGTGCAGAACCATGAGGCCCTGCACCACGGCGTTCATGCCGAGGGTGAAGATCATCGAGGGCAGCCTGAGATAGGCAACGCCGAGGCCGTTCAGCACGCCGATCAACGTGCCGCACAGAATTCCGAAGGGAATGGCAAGCCAGACACCGGTCGCACCAATCCAACCGCCGAGTGCCGTCGCCATCATGGCGCCCAGGGTCACCGTCCAGGGAATGGACAAATCGATATGGCCGAGGAGGATCACCATCATGGCGCCAGAGGCAATGATGCCGAGAAAAGCGCCGACCTGAAGCTGCTGCAGGAGATAATCGGGCGACAGGAATTCCGAGGAATAAAGCGCTCCCGCCAATAGCAGAATGACGATGCAGCCGAAGGCGACCGAGACCGGCAGGTCGAGGCCGATCCGCTGGGCGAAGGCCTTCATGTGAAGAGTTCCAACCGGTTGCGGATGCGGAACACCCGGATGGCGCCGAGGCTGACGGCGAGGAGCAGAACCACGCCCTGAAACAACGGTTGCCACAGGGGCGGCAAGTCGAAGACGAAGAGCAAGTCTTCAATCGTCCGCAACACGAAGGCGCCGAAAACCGAACCGATGGCCGAACCCCAGCCGCCGAACAGCGATGTGCCGCCGATCACCACGGCGGCGATCGAATTCAAGGTATAGGTGCCGCCGATCGCCGCCGATGCCTCGCCGGAGTATGTATTGAAGGTGAGAATGAGGCCGCCGAGGGAGGCGAGGAATCCGGAGAGCGTATAGGCGAGGAGCTTGGCCCTCTGCACGGGAACGCCGGACATATAGGCCGCCTGCTCGTTGGAGCCCACCGCATAGGCGGCGCGCCCCAAGACCGAACTGCGATAGGGAATCCAGATCAGCAGCACCACCAGCAACAATACAACCAGCGCCGCCGGCACGGTGCCGAACAACTGGCCGGTCACAAAATCGGCAATATCGGTTTGCACATCGCCGCCCGGGCTGGGCCTGATCCACAAAGCGATGCCGTAATAGATGGCGCCGGTTGCCAGCGTGGTGATGATCGGCTGCAGGCGGCCCCACACGACAATGGCGCCATTGGCAAAGCCCGCCGCAAGCCCCATGGCCAAGACGCCGATGCAACCCAGAATGCCTTCGCCAAGGGTGCCGACCACAATGGTTGAGGCCAGGCAGTTGGCCATGACGAACATCTGGCCCACCGAGAGGTCGAGGCCGCGGGTTAGCACCGGCACGGTTTGCGCCATGGCGACCAGCGCCAGCAGGACGGCCTTGTTGGCGGCGGTCATGGCGACAGCCGGGGTCAGGCCCACTTCGTGGTTGCCGATATAAATCGAGAACATCAGCACGAAGAGGGCGACAGCCGTGAGCGTGCCGAGATTGTGAGAGAAATAATAGCGCCAGTCGTTCACGCGGCCTTCTCCCCTTCGGTGTCGACATTGAGGGCGCTGGCCACAAGATTATGCTCGGTGCATTCCTTGCCCTTGAGTTCCTTGGCGATCCGCCCGCCATAGAGCACCAGCACCTTGTCGCAGCAGCCGATCAGTTCGGCGTAATCGGTGGAGTAGAACACGATGGTGCGGCCCTCGGCGGCAAGGCTGCGGAGCAGCTGGTAAAGCTCCTGCTTGGTGCCGACATCGATGCCGCGGGTGGGATCGTTCAACAGAATGATGCCGGGCTCGGTCATCAGCCATTTGGCCAGCACCACCTTCTGCTGATTGCCGCCGGAAAGGGTGGCGACCGGTGCCGAGACATCGGGCGCCTTGATGTGCAAGCGTTCAACCATGGTCTTGACGGCTTCGTTTTCCTTGCGGGTGTCGATGCCGAACCCCTTGCGCAATTGCTGGAGCGAGGCCAGCGTCAGGTTATCGCGCACGCTCATCGGCAGCATGAGGCCTTCGACCTTGCGATCCTCGGGGATGAGCGCCACCTTGAGCTTTGCCTTCATGGCATGCTGGGGCCCGGCCATCGCCATGTTGGCGCCGTCGATCGTCACCTGGCCATCGACGCCCTTGAGAACGCCGAACAGCGCCAGCAGCAGTTCGCGCTGGCCCTGGCCGTCAAGGCCGCCGAGGCCTACGATTTCGCCTTTGCCGGCGGTGAATGAAATATCGCTGAGTTCGCGGCCCCAGCTCAATCCGGAAACCGTAAGGGCGGGGACGCGATCGTGCTGGAACGGCGGCTTGGCCGGATATTGATGGCTCACCTCGCGCCCGATCATCATCTGGATGATCTCGCGCACCTTGCGTTCGCCCTTGCGGAACGTCTCGATCTTGCGGCCGTTGCGGAACACCGTGGCGACGTCGGCCAGCGCCTCGATTTCATGCATGCGGTGCGACACATAGAGGATGCCGGTGCCTTCTTCGCGCAAGCGGCGGATAATCAGATAGATGCGCTCGACATCCTTGGCGGTGAGCGCCGAGGTTGCCTCGTCGAGAATGAGAAGCTTGGGCTTCTTGGCCAGCGCCTTGGCGATTTCCACCATCTGGCGGCGCGACAGGGGCAGGTTCTTCACCAGTTCAAGGGGATGGACATCTTCGCAGCCCACCCAATGCAAAAGCTCGACGGCGCGGGCGCGCTGGGCCTTGCCATCGATCAGGCCGGCCTTCAGCGGCGGATCGGCCATTGACAGATTGTCGGCCACCGTCATGTCGGGGAGCAGCGACAGCTCCTGGAACACGCAGACGACGCCCGCGTTCATCGCTTCATGGGGGGTGCGGAAAGCAACCCGCTTGCCCTCAATCAGCATTTCGCCTTCGGACGGATCGGTGACGCCGGCGGCGATCTTGATCAGCGTCGATTTGCCGGCGCCGTTCTCGCCCAGCACGGCGTGGATTTCACCGGCATAGGCGGTGAAGTCGACTTCGGTCAGCGCGGCAATGCCGCCATAGTGCTTGGAGACGCGCTTCAGCTCCAGAAGGGGGATGCGATCGCTCATGGCGGGCCCGGACTCAAATCCGCCGGCGGGGGCCGAAGCCACCCGCCAGCGGGAATGGTGTCCCCAAGACCGTGCTTACTGGTCGGCCTCGGTCTTGCCCATGATGTCGGTCGCCTTGATGTTCACGCCGCAGGGCGGGAATTCGTTGGGCGTGAAGAAGTTGTCGGTGAGGTCGGGGTAAAAATTCTCGCCGGCCTTGAAGCCCGGCTCCTCGACCAGCGGAATCGGCACCGAGACATATTGCGGCAGGGTCTCGCCCTTGAGCGCGGTGATCGCCGTCTTCATCGAGATGGCGACGAGGCCGGGAGACTGGCCAGCCGACGAACACAGAAGCCCCTTGCCGGCATTCTCGGCGCAGAGCTTGCGGAAGCCGTTCTCGGCTTCGCCCGCCACCGGGATGAAGGGGTGGCCGGCATCCATGAAGGCACGGACCGCGCCGGTGGAGCCACCCTGCACGAACATGCCATCGAACTTCTTGTGCACCGCGATGGCGTCGGCGGCGACTTTCTGCGCGGTGCCGTCATCCCAGTTGCCGACCACTTCGATGATCTCGTATTTGCCGGCTTCCTTCTCGACGATTTCGCGGAAGCCCACATGGCGGTCGCGGTCGACCGAGTTGCCGGGAAGGCCGCGAATCTCGAGGATCTTGCCGCCACCGGGCACCTTGGTGGTAATCCAGTTGCCCATGATCTTGCCCATGGCCAGCTGGTCCTCATTGACCTGGATCACTTCTTCGGTGTCGAGCACGTTGTCGAAGGGGATCAGCACCACGCCCGCCGCGTTGGCGCGCTTGATCACCGGGGTGAAGGCCGTCGGGTTGACCGCGATGGTGAGGATCGCATCGAAGCCCGAGTTGATAAAATTATCGATGGCGGCGATCTGGGCGGCCACGTCGGTGCCGGTCGAGACGATTTTGAGTTCCTTGATGTCGGGGGCTACTTCCGGCGACTCGGCATAGGCCTTGGCGGTCTTGATCATCTGGATGCGCCAGGTGTTGCCGACGAAACCATTGGCGAGTGCGATGCGGTAGGGACCTTCCTTCTTGGCGAATTTCAGATATTTGGTGGCGGCGGTAAACGGCGCGAAACATTCCGGGTTGAAGCCCGGGCCGGAAACCACTTCGGGTCCGGCGGCGGTCGCGGCGGTTACCATGGCGATACCGGCGACAGTGCCGGCAAGTGCTTTCAAGATTCTCTTCGTCATTGTTTCATCCTCCCGTTTCTTTGTTTGTGTTCGGCGATTGGCAGTCTCAACGGCTGGGTCCGCCACTGTCACATTCCCCTTCCGCAGTCCTAGGGCGCCATACGTTTGAGGGAGACGAGCCTGAAGGTTCGATCGGCCGCAGGCCCACAATCACGCCCATCTCCCGGCGGCCACAGTATCCGTTTGGAGATTGCTGTCAATGCTGGTTGCTGGTACGAACCCCACACGAGCCGCATGACAAGCAAGGTGAATCCGCATGTCTCCGGCCATGCCGGCGTTCGGAGGTCAGTCCGGAAGCCCCGCTTTTGTCAGGCCCTCTCTGATCCTGTCTCCGTCCGCCGGGTTTTGAAACGGCAACCGAGCAAGGTGCTCGTCGAAAGAGTATTTCGGGTTTATTTCCTTCAGTTCGCGCCAGATGCGCCGGGCTTCGGCTACTTCGCCGAGGTGGCCGAGTGCCGAGGCGAGGTCGTGAGTATTGTGGGTGAGGACGGGTCGAGGCGTATGGCGCCCCTGCCGCGATCGCCGTTGGCAATAAAAGCCTTGCGTGATACATTCGGCGCATGCACCTTGGCGGCACTGGAAGGTTATGGCGCCGAAAGAGACGTTTCCGGCGGCTTTCGGCAATCTAGTGGCGATCTCGCGGTTATAGGAGCAGATGCGGACGGACGAAAGGTCCGCTACGAGCGCGTAGGGCCGATTGGCGGACCTCTTCGCGCGCAAGATCGAAGCCTATCGCGGCCGCGTGTGAAGACGATGGGCGACGGACTGCTCGCCGAATTGCTAGCGTTGTCGACTGCATCGAATGCGCGCGGAGTATCAGCTGGCGATCGCCGCGGTGAGTTCGCACTGCCGGAAAGTTGAGGTTGAGTAGCATCGTCGTCAATGTCGGCGACGTCATCTTCGAGCGCGGCGAATTATGGCGAGGCGTGAACTCGCGCGCGGCTTAGGTATTGGCGATCGGCGGCATCATCGTTCGGACGACGCTAGGCAAGTGCGCGGCAAGATCGACGCGGTCTTCGAGGACCTCGGCGAGCGGATGGTGAAGGGGGTGAATGAGCCGGTGCGGGTTTATCGCGTCGTGATGGATTCCGCCGGGCCGCGAAGGCCCAGGCCACGTCGCGCGGGGCGCTTTCAGGCGTTTCGTCGATGCGGTCTTGGCGTTCGAAAATTTGAGCGGCGACGGAACGGAGTTATTTCAGCGACGGCATCGCAACGACATCGTCACGACCTGTGAAATTCACCGAGCTCCTGGTGTTGACGAGCACAGTGAGGCGGTGGAAGCAGCGGGCGGGCAACGTTCAGGAGATCAGCCGGAAGCTGGGCGTGCGTTACCTTTAAAGGGCAGCGTTAGAGCGACGAAGACCGTTTGCGGATCAATGTTCAGCTGGTCGCGGGCGACAGCGGCCGCACCTATGGGCGAGCACTATGACGGCGCTGGCGAGTTATTCAAGCTGCGGGACGAGATCGTGCACACCATCGTCGGCACGCTGGTGTCGCGGCTAACCAATCCGAAGATCAGCGCGTGCTGCGGAGCAAGCCGGACAATCTCGAGGCCTACGACGCCTATTGCGCGGGCGCGCGGCATTCGCGATCTGGACGAGAAAGAGTCCAATCCGCGGGCGCAGGCTTTTTTCAAGCAGGCGATCGAACTCGATCCGGCCTTTTCGTTCGCTACAGTTATCTATCTTATACCATGGTTCAGTCTGGCTTGGAGGCTGGGAATTGTCGCCGCAAATGCTCGACGGCAGGAGTTGGCGCGGAAGGCCGTGAACTCGGTGGCGAATGGCAGCTATGGAGTCTTGCAGCGGCGTATCTGGCAACCGCGAATTCGACAGAGCCATCGCCGCCTATGATAGGGCGTGAACTCAATCCCAACGATCCGAACTTCAAGTCGACTGGGCGGAGGCTCTGGTCTATTTTGGACATGCCGATGAAGCGTCGCCAAAATCGCGCGCATGCAGCTCAATCTGATTTATCCGGATTGGTATCTTTGGACACTGGGAATAGCGCTCTTTCATGCGGCAAGCCAGGATCGATCGCCGTTTTGAACAAGGGCCATCCACCAACTGGCGCACCGGTTGCTCGCGCGAGCTACGTGCGGCTCGGGCGCTTGGCGGAAGCCAAACGCGCGGCTGCGGAGTTTCTGAGGGGCGAACCGGACTATACGCTTGCAAGGGAAAGCGTCTGGCCCTATCGTGACGCGAACATGCAAGAGGATTTGATCTCGGCTCTGCGTCTCGCCGGCCTTCCGGGCGATGACGGGCGTGGACGTAAAGCCGAAATGGAGACTTGAAGATGGCCGTGGAACCGCAGTGGGATTACTATCTGCAAGCATTCCGGCTGCATCAAGGGCTTTCCAGGGGAGCAAACTCCGAGGCGCAGTTGCTGCTGAAACAGGCAAACAGCCCGGCGGCGCTCGCACAAGACCGCGTTCTGCCCCGCGCCTATGGCCTCCTGTCCTTCACTATACAGACCGCATGGCTCAGCGACTGGATCGATGCACCAAAGGCGCAGGAGATCCTCACCGGCGCGATCGCCGATGTCGAAACCGTGACCGAAAAGCGCAAACTGCCCCCCAAGACGCTCGACGATCTCAAAAAACCCAAAGGTTCCATCGATGCAATCATCAAGAGCGTCAACCTCGCTTACGCGGAGGTGGCCGCCGCCCTCGACGGCGAAGATTTCGACAATCAGTGGAGTCTCGCCACCGCGAATCTGTATGCGCGGAATTTCGCGGCCGCGTTCGACGGCTATGTGATTGCAAAGACACTGGCCGGCCAGCAGCAAGCCGCGGATGTCAGCAAAGGTAGCATTGCCGCCGACAATGCCGATGCCCTGTTCTTCGGCTGCGGTCCGGCCGCTGAGCCGTCGAATGACGATTATCGCCAAGCCATCGAGCAGGCGATCGCGGACACGCAGGCGGCGATCGATGGGAATCCCGGCGATCCCAAGCGGCACTGGTGGGACTGGACGCTTGGCTGGGCCTATTACGAACTTGGCGGTTATTCCGGCGAACTGAATGAAATGAAAAACTGCGCTCGCTCGCTCATGATACTGCAGAGATTCAAACGGCCCCACGATTTGATCCGCAAGAACCTAATGGCGAGCCAGGCCGCTCTCGGGATGATCGAGCCCGCCCAGCAGCTTGCAATAGAGTTCATGGCTCGAAATCCCAACTACACGCTAGCAGTCGAGCACCGCTGGCCCTACCGCAGCGATGCTCAGCGCGAGCGATGGAAAGGTCATTTAAGGATGGCCGGTCTGCCCGACTAAATTCGCTCGCGGCGGCGCGGGGCGTGGATAAAGTACAACAGAGCTACCCGCAAGGCGTGATGCCGGCAACACTTGTGACCGGTGCGGACAGTTCATCTACCGCATGACAAGCAAGGTGAATCCGCAGGTCAATTCGGTAGCCCTGCTTTAACCAGACCCTCTCCGATCCTGTCTCCATCCGCCGGGTTTTGAAACGGCAATCGCGCAATGTGCTCGGCGAAGGAATATTTCGGGTTTATTTCCTTGAGTTCGGGCCAGATGCGCTGGGCTTCGGCGAATTCACCGAGGTGGCCGAGCGCCGAGGCGAGGAAGGCGCGCGACAGGTCGGTCTTGGGCGCGAGGCGGATGCGCTCGCGCAATGCGGCGGCCGCGGTCTCGTATTGGCCTGCCACGAGATAGGCCGAACCAAGGAAATGGATGTATTGTTGGGTGAAGACCGGGTCGAGGAGTATGGCGCGCTGGACATCGGGATCGCCGCCAGCGGATGGCCCAAGTAGACCTCGACGAGGCCGCGTGTGCCGTAGGCAAGGGCGTAGTTCGGATTGAGCGCCAGCGCTGCTTCGGTCTCGGCTTTCGCCCTCACGAGGTCCCTTTTCCACGTTGTGACGACCGCCGCGACATAGTGCGCATAGGGTTCGGTTGGGGCCCTTTTCAATCGCCTGGGCGGCGAAATGCGCGGCGAGATCGAGCGCATCAGGCGTGCCAGCCCAATGGTTCTGGAAGTCGAGACAGTAGGCCATGGCAGAGCCCGGCATAGGGCTCCGCGTAACCGGGATCGAGCTCGATGGCGCGCCTGAAACTCGCGACAATCCGATCGAAAACCTCACGATTCTCTGGTTGGCAGCCGAGCATCAACTCCCGCCCGCGCAGGAAACAGTCGTGCGCCTCGATATTGCCGGTGCGGCTGTCCGCCAGAAGCGCCTTTTCGGCCGGCCGCAGCGTAATCTTGAGGGCGTCGACGATGCGGTGCGTCACCTCGTCCTGAACCGCGAAGATGTCGGTGAGGTCGCGGTCGTAGCGTTCCGCCCACAGATGCCCGCCGGTGGCGGCGTCGATGAGCTGGGCGGTGATGCGGACGCGGTTGCCGGCGCGGCGGATCGAGCCTTCGAGCACCGAGCGCACACCGAGCTCGCGGCCGACCGCGCGGATGTCGGCACTCTTGTCCTTGTAGGCAAAGCTCGAGTTGCGCGCGATCACCATCAGTCCGGCAATCTTGGAAAGATCGGTAATGATGTCCTCGGTGATGCCGTCGGAGAAATATTCCTGCTCGGGATCGCCGCTCATGTTGGTGAAGGGCAGCACGGCGATCGAGGGTTTGTCATCGGCGGTTGGCGCGCGCCTTCGCCGGTGGCTCATCGCCGCCCCAGCGCCAGGCCCGGACGGGTGTCTCGATGTTCTTGAGCGACAGTTCCCCGGCATCGGCAAAGCCGGCGCTGACTTTGCCTTTGATCTGGGCATGGACGGAGTCCGACACCAGAATGCCGGCTTTCGGCGCCTGGGCTTCCAGGCGGGCGGCGACATTGACGCCGTCGCCGAAAATGTCATCGCCGTCGATGACGATGTCGCCGAGGTTTATGCCGATGCGGAGCTCGATCGGCTCTCGTCCTGGCCGTGAGTTGTTGAACTGCGCCATGGCCTCCTGAATAGCGAGCGCGCAATCTACCGCGTCGACGGCGCTGGCAAACTCGACCAGAGCGCCGTCGCCCATCATCTTGACGACGCGGCCGCGATGGGCGGCAACCGTGGGATTGAAGCGCTCGGTCCAGAGCTCGCGCAACGCCGCAAGGGTTCCGGCTTCGTCGGCTCCCATCAGCCGCGAGTAACCGGCAACGTCCGCCGCCAAGATCGCAGCAAGGCGGCGTTGGGCGCGAGGTTCAGCCATGGGGCGGTGATGCTTTCGATAGGTCGAGCACAAAAGATGGTATTGGAAGCGCGGCCGGGAGTCTATGCGGTCCGGCACCCGCTTCGGGTCAATCTCGCCGGGAACTGCCGGCCGGCCACGGGGATCACGGCGAGGCGGCGGTCATTCGGGCAGCCCCGCGAGGCGGTAGGCGTCAATCCACATCTGCGCATCTTTCGGGTTCTTGAAAGGCTGGCTTTCCACCCATTTGCCGATCCGCCAATGAGGGCTGGCCGCGACAAAGAGTTTTGCTTCCATCTGAGCCTCGGAAACCCGGCCACAAAGGGCGAGGGCCGCCGCAAGAATCCGCCGCGAGATCGTTCTATAAGTTTCGTCCCGGCGCAAGGTTAAGACCGCCTCGTCATGCTGGCCGTTGGCAACCAGGGCAAAACCCAGGTTCCAATAATACCAAGAAGGCGGGTGGGGATTGAGCCGCAATGCCCTCTTCGGCGAACTGCACGGCCTCGCGCGGCTTTCCGGTCAGGGTCTTGAAATCGGAAAGGTTTGCCAGGGCGCTGGCATCGTTGGGATTCAAACGAATGGAGGTTTGGTAATGAAGCTCGGCTTCGTCCCACCGGCGATCATAAGACAGAATGTTTCCCAAAGCCCAATGGGCGCCTGAATCATTTGGATCAAGCTCGACCGCGCGCTGGGCATGCGCCATCGCCTCCTTTCGATTTGGCTCCTGCGTTCTCCCCAATGGAGCCAATTGTGCCACAGTGCCTGCGACAATCGCCAATGAGCCTCGCAATAGCCAGGATCGAGTGCCACTGCTTGCTCAAGGAGAAACTGTTTTTCCCGGTTCGACGCCTTGTCCGTCGTCAGTAGGCTTCGCGCTCGCACACACAGATCATAGGCCTCGAGATTGGTGGGGCGATAGCGCTCGAAAACCGGGAAGTTGGCCAACTTGCCGGTGATTGCCTCCACTACCCGGCGTGCGATTTCATCCTGTACGACAAAGACGTCCGCGAGATCGCGATCGAAGCGTTCAGCCCAGATGTGGGTTCCGCCCTCCGGACCATCAATAAGCTGCGCATTGATGCGCAACCGCTGCGCCGACCGCCGGGCACTGCCTTCGAGGATGTATTTGACGCCAAGAACTTGGGCAATCTGGCGCACATCGGCCGGCTTGCCCTTGTAGGCAAAGGTTGAATTGCGGGCGATGACAAAGAAACCCGGCACATTCGATAGGTCGGTGATGATGTCTTCGGTGAGCCCGTCGGTGAAAAATTCCTGATCGGGATCGCCGCTCATGTTGGCAAACGGCAGAACCGCGATGGAGGACTTGTCCGGCGCACTGACTGGGCTGGGTTCCAGGCGTTCTGGCTCGCCTGTCTCGACGCGGATAGACCCGCACCGGTTTGGCAATGTTCTTGAGCGTGCGCTCGCCAAGATCGTCGAACGCCAGCGTCAGCTTGCCGTTGACCTGATCATAGACGGTGCCGGAGACGTAGATGCCGCCCGGTTCCGCCAGCGCCTCGAGCCGGGCCGCGACGTTGACGCCGTCGCCGTAGAGATCGCTGCCCTCGACGATGACATCGCCGAGGTTGATGCCGATGCGCAGGACGATACGGCTGGTCTTCCGGCACGCCCTGATTGGCCACCGGCAAAACCCTTCTGCAGTTCGACGGCGCACTGCACGGCATCGACCGCGCTGCCAAATTCCACCAGCACCCCGTCGCCCATCACCTTGACGACGCGGCCATTGTGCTGGGCAACCAGCGGAGCCAGCACATCGTGCCGGCGCGCCTTGAGCGCGGCAAGAGTGCCAGCCTCGTCGTGCTCCATCAGGCGCGAATAACCGACGACATCGGCGGCCAGAATCGCGGCAAGGCGGCGATGGGCGCGAGGTTCAGCCATGGGAGGGTGACGCTTTCGATAGATCGTGCATTAGAGATGGTATTGGAAGCATGGCTGGGAGTCCATTCGACTTGGCTTCCGCGGCGCCAGTTCCTTGGCGTCTTGGACTATCCGACGGCAAAAATCTGCCACATGCCGGGGATGTCTCTCAGCGCGGTCTCGCCGCGGTCGTCAAAGTTGACTTCCGAGCCAACCAGCAAGTCCTTGACGGTTCTTGAAACGACGACGTCGCCTTGGCCCGCGTGGGTAAGAAGCCGCGATGCCAGGTGGACGGCTATGCCGCTCAGGTCGCCGGCGCGGATGTTGCATTCGCCGGTATGAATGGCGGCGCGAATGGGCACGCCGAGGCTTGCCAGGCGGTCGCGCATCGCGGTGGCGCAGCCGATTGCCGGCGTCGGGCTGACAAATGTCGCAAGGAAACCGTCGCCGGTCGACTTCACCTCGGTTCCGCCATGGCGGCGGAACTCATTGCGCGCCACGTCATGGTGCTTCTGCAGCAGTTCCTTCCATTGGCCGGTCGCCTTTTTCGGCGGCAAGCCGGGTCGATCCGACAATATCGGTAAACATCACCGTGAGAAGGGCGCGCTCAAATTGCTGGGCCGGGCGAACGCCGGTTGTGAATTCTTCGATTTCGGCAACGAGCCTATCCTGGCCGTCGCCCCAGATGATGTGGTCGATGCCAGGCAATAGAACGAACCTGGCGCCCGGTATGTGCGAGGCGAGATAACGCCCTTCCTCCTGCTTGGTCCATCTGTCGTGTTCCTTTTGCAGGACAAGGGTGGGAACCCGGATGCTCGACAGAATGCCGCGAACATCCACTTCGGCGCCCAGCTTCCACATGGCGAGGGCCGCCTTCGGGCTGGCGGCATAGCGCCTGTATGCGGCAGACCATTCGCAAGCCAATCGATCGTTGGCGAGGCTCGGAGCGCCGTCCTTGAGGTCGAAGGCTTCACCCCAATTCTCCGCCATCGCAGCGAGCTCTCTTTCGGTTTCCTCCCTCGTCGGCGCCCACGGGTAATCCGGCGCCCACTCGCCCCGGGCCTGGCAGCCGTGCAGTATCAAGGCGGCGGTGCGCTCGGGATAGGTCGCGGCAAAGAGGATGCACATGTTGCCGCCCTCGGATGTGCCAAACAGCACGGCGCGCTCGGACCCGGCGGCATCCATGACGGCGCGCACATCATCCATGCGTTGCTCGAGCGTGGGGTATCCAACCTCGCGGTCAGACAATCCGGTTCCACGCTTGTCGAAGCGGATGTATCGGCTGAACTGACTGAAGCGTTCGATCAGCCGCGCGTAGGGAGGGTACTCCCAGTCATAATCGATGTTGCTGATCCATCCCGGCACCCGGACGAGATCGATCGGGCCATTGCCGGTCACCTGATAGGCGATGCTGATGTCGCCGGATTTGGCATAGTGAACCTTGGGACGCATGTGAGCCAATATATACCCGCACGGCGGCAGGGCGCTATGCCACCGCCAGGGCGCGCTTGAGGTCGGCGGCGAGGGGCTGCAGGCCATGGCGAAGTGCCAGTTCATGCAGGCGTTTCAATTCGGCCACCAGGTCTCCGTTTCGGGTTCCCCGCCCCCACGCCGCCAGGGCGCGGCCGCGGGCAATCAGAAAATCGGACCATGGCAAGGGTTCCTCACGGGTATAGGCTTCGAGGCGCGCGGCATAGCGTTCAGCCTCGTCCCAGTCGTCGATTGCAAGAGCGTGGTCAATCGCGGCTTTGGCAAAAAAGAAATGATTGTGGGCAACGCAGCCCGAATCGAGAATAGATTCGGCCTCGGCCAGCGCCTTGCCGCATTCGTCGCGATCTTCGGTGAGCGCCGCCTTGACCGCAAGCGCCGAAGGGACCGAAGAAGGTCATGCCCACTTTGCGCACCAGACTAACAGCGCGTCTCGGCATATTCGCGCGCTTGCGCCCGTCTTCCCTGTGGCGGCACTGAGCTACGGCCACAGCGTAAGGCTGGGCCTCGAAGTTGCCGGCACTCATCGCCCGGGCGAGTTCGAGGGCAAGTTCCAGGTAGTTGTGGGATTCGGCCATGTGCCCAAGCTCGAATTCGACCACTCCCGCCAGCATGAGCCCGAGCAACTTCGCCCGGCGATGGCTGACGACATCGGCCATCTTGATGGATTCCAATGCGTCCTCGAGCGCCTCGGCATGTTCCATCAGGTGAATCCGGGTCCATCCCACCATATGACGGTTGGCGACTTCAATGCGGCCATAGCCGTGGTCGCGGCAAAGCTTGATGCAAGCGCGGAATTGCTCGCAGGCGGTGCGCATATGGCCGCGGAGGTAGTAGGCATCGCCAAGGCCGCCGAGCGCCAAGGCTTCGCCCTCGGTCGAACCAACCTCGCGGGCAAAGCCCAGCGCCTTCTGGTGTTCGGCCAGACAGCCCTCGATGTTGCCGAGCGGAAAATAGACATTGCCGCGGAGGTAATGGATTTGGACAAGATCGGACACCAGACCATGACGGATTGCCGTCGGCTTCCGCCTGAGCCAGAGCCTTCAAAGCATCCTGCTGACGGTCAGCAATGCGCATCCCGGCCGCCATGCCAATCCAGGCCTGGCAGCGGCGCACGTCATCGGGGGCGGATTCGAGCGCCAATTCGAAGGCCATGATCGAGTCGGCGGTGGCGCCCATGTTGCGCAGGGCATCGCCGCGGAGGCAGATCAATTCGCACTTGGTGGACGGGTCCGCGGCGAGCGTTATGCCGCGATCGGCCAATCTGAGCGCGGTATCGAAGTGAAAGACGGCGGTTTGCGCCTTGGCGGCGTCGAGATAGGCCGCGGCTGCCGCTGGATCGGCGGCGCGATCGAGATGCTCCGCACAGAGAACAAGATCGCCGCTGGCGATACCACGCCGCCGCATCGCGGTGCAGGTCGCTCCGCCTGGCCTTCAGCAGGGAATTGTAGACGCCCTCCTGGACCAGCGCATGGGCGAAAAGATAATCATCGCCTTCCGGCCTGACCAGGGATCGCTCCATCAAAGCGGCGCAGGTGTATTGCGGGCTCTTGAGCAAATGGCGGAGGGCTTCGAGCGAAAACCGCTGGCCGAGCGCCGAGGCGGCCTGCAGCGCCTGTTTGTCGGCCGGAGACAGCCGGTCGGTGCGCGCCAGCACCAGGCTCTGAATTGACGCCGGCACGTCCTCGCCGCCGCGCTCATCGAGATTTCGCAGCAGATGCTCGAGAAACAACGGGTTGCCGGCGGCGCGCTCCACGCAGCTTGCGGCGAGCTGGCTGTTGCTATCAAGGAACGTGCTGGCCAGCGATTCGGCGTCTTCCCGGCGCAACGGCCCCAGATCGAGAGTCATCAAGGGGCATCCGCCAGCGGCACCGCGCCAGTTCTGGTCGAGCGGATAGCCATCGACGCGCGACGTCATTATCAGAAGCGCCGGACACTCGGCGGCGGCGGCGGCCAAAGTGGCGAGATGCAGCAATATCGAAGGATTGGCCCAATGGATGTCTTCGATGACGGCGACGACCGGCTGGCGCGCGCTGACATGGCGCAGCAAATCGCCGGCCAGTTTCCGCTTGCCCTCATTGCGAGCCGCGTTGGTCATGGCGTCGTACATCGCCCGGTCCTCGATCGGCTGCGGCAGATTGAGAAGGTCTTCGAGGAATATCCGTTGCTCCGGCAGCAGCAGCCCGTCGCGGATCGCCTTCGCGGCCACTTCCTGGCCTGCCATCCTGTCGCTGCCGGGCGCAATTCCGAGCAGGCTGCCAACCAAGGAGCGAATGGCGTCGCGGCCTTCGCCGGCGCCAAAATCCAGCACCAGTGCCCGGTGAGTCACGAAACCCCTATCGGCCGCCGCTCGCGCGAACTCATCGACCAGCCGCGACTTGCCGATGCCGGCTTCGCCGCGCACGGCGATCGCCTGGCCGTGGCCGCTTGCGCGGCACATCTCTACGATACCGGTAAACTGCGCCAACTCAGTGCGCCGCCCAACAAATGCGACGCGCGCGGAAGGTGCTTCCGCTTCGCGCACTCCCACCACCCGCCAAACGCGTACCGGCGCATCGATGCCCTTGACGTCAATTGCGCCGAGCGGGCTACAGTCGACGCGATCGCCAATGGCGCGGCGCAGAGCGTCCGAAATCAGCGTCTCTCCAGCTTGCGCCTTGTCTTGAAGGCGCGCCGCCAGATTCACCGAGTCACCGGTGACGGTATATTGGCGGTGAGAGTCGCTGCCGGTGTTGCTGGCGACGACTTGGCCGCTGGCAACGCCGACATGGACCTGCAGCGGGTGGCCGCCAGTTTCAGCGAGAGCGGCAATCCGCTCATGAATGGTGAGTGCTGCACGCACCGCGCGCATTGGATCGTCGTCGTGGGCGACGGGCGCTCCGAAGACGGCCATGACGCTGTCGCCGATATGCTTGTCGACCACGCCGCCATAGCTTTCGATGACGGCATCGACCGTCTCGAAATAGCGATTGAGCAGGGCGTGAATCTCTTCCGCGCCAAGCGTGCTGGTGAGCCGGGTGAAGCCAGCAATGTCGGCGAACAGCACGGTGACCTGACGGCGCTCGCCCTCCGGCGCTGCCGGGGCGGGCGGGTCCGGGCGTATGTTCAACGGACAATCCGGCGATGGCTTCGAGCAGCCGCTTGCGGTCGGCCAGCCTCGCGATCCCCAGGTCCTTGAGGTCTTCGTTGTTGAGTTTGGGCAGCATCGCGGCATCGACGCCGTTTTCGGCGAATGCCTTGACGTATTCCGCCAGCCCGAGGCCGCTCAACCAGGCACCAACATCCATCCTGGATCCACCAACTCCCGCGAAGTCTGAACTTGCATTAGTATGGCATTAGCTCAAGCAGATCAATGTCAGGACAGAAGCGCCACGCCACTACCGTGGCGTCTGCTGCCGCTCACTTGACACGGAGCTTGGGCTGGCACGATGATCATGTTCCCCGTCCGCGACAGGCCGTATCATGCAAGGCGCCATCGACAAGCCGGCAAGCTATCCCAGCCTTGAGGGCCGCAGCGTGTTCATCACGGCGGCGGCAGCGGCATTGGGGCTTGTCTGGTCGAGCAGTTTTGCCGCCAGGGGGCGAAGGTGTGTTTTGTTGACATTGCCGATGAGGCGTCGCGGGCGCTGGCGGAGCGGCTGAGCCCCACGCCGCATTTCATTCACTGCGATCTCCGCGATATCGAGGCTCTGCGGCGGGCCATTGCCGAGGCGGGCGAGCGCCATGGGCCGGTTCGCGTGCTGGTCAACAATGCCGGCAACGACGACCGCCATACGAGCGAGAGCGTCACTGTCGACTATTGGGACAACCGCATGGCGGTCAATCTGCGTCATCAGTTCTTCGCGGCCCAGGCGGTGCTCCCGCAGATGCGCGAGGCGGGCGGCGGATCGATCGTCAATTTCGGATCGATCACCTGGCTGGTGGGCGATCCCGACTGCCCCGCCTATGTCACCGCCAAGGCGGCGGTGGGCGGGCTGACCCGGGCGCTGGCGCGCGAATTCGGGCCGGAGAAAATCCGGGTGAACTGCGTGCTGCCCGGCTGGGTGATGACCGAGCGCCAAGTCAAGCTATGGCTCGACGAGGCGGGCGAACGCCAGATCGCCGAGCGCCAGTGCCTGGCCGATAAGCTTTATCCCGCCGACATCGCCCGCATGGTGCTGTTCCTCGCCGCCGACGACAGCCGCATGTGCACCTCGCAGAACTATATTGTGGACGGCGGCTGGGTATGATCATCATAAACCAAACAACAGGGAGGAGACATCGATGACACTGAAACTGAACCGGCGCACGGCGCTTGGCGTGGTGCTTGCGGCACCGGCCATCCTGCGGTCCACCCGCGCCTTCGCCGCCAAGGAATTGCGGGTGATGGCCTGGCAGGGCTATGCCGACGATGACTGGGTCAAGGAATTCCAGGACCAGACCGGGGCCACCGCCAAAATCGTGTTCATCGGCACCGACGATGAGATCTGGGCCAAGATCAAGGGCAGCGAAGGCAAGGACTTCGACGTCTTCGCCGTCAATACGGCACAGCTGCAGCGCTATATCGATGGCGGGCTTACGACGCCGCACGATCTGGCGAAGCTGCCCAACCAGAAGGAAGTTCTGCCGCGCTTCCAGGATCTGTCGAAGGTCAAAGGCGTGATGCGCGACGGCAAGGTGCATTCGATTCCATTCTGCTTCGATTCAATCGGCATCATCTATGACAAGGACAAGGTGAGCCCGGCGCCAGACAGCTTCGAGACATTCTGGGATGCCAAATACAAGGGCAAGATTCTGGCCTATGACAATGGCGAGCACAATTTCTCGTTCACCGCTCTCACCATGGGGATCGAGGATCCGTTCCATCTCACCGAAGAGCAGCTGGGCAAGATCAAGGAGAAGCTGATCGCCCTCAAGGGCAATGTCTTGAGCTTCTACACCACGCCCGATGAAGCCCTGCAGCTTTACAAGAGCAACGACGTGGCGCTGATCTGGGCCAACTATGGCCAGCAGCAGGTCAAGGCGATGAAGGATGCGGGCGCCAACATCGAATACGTCAATCCCAAGGAGGGAGCACTCGCCTGGCTCGATACCTGGGCGATGACCAATGGCGTGCAAGATGTCGATCTGGCCGAGGCGTGGGTCAACTTCCTGCTGCAGAAGAAGATCGGCGAGCAACTTTCCCAGCGCACCGGCTTCGGCAACACGGTGGTTGAAACCGGCAGCGCTGGGGCCGGCGACAAGCTCGTTTGGCTCGATTTCGTCGAAGACCCGACCAAACGCTCGGACCTGTGGAACGAGATCAAAGCGCAACCATAGACGCCGATGATCTTCACCGGTAGCGCGCGAAAGGGAGCGTGGCCGCGCCTGCTTGCCTGCTTCAGCTACGGCGTGCCGGTGATTTTCATCGTGGCACCGCTCGCCAGTTTTCTCGCCTACAGTTTTTTCCGGATGGAGAGCGGGCAGATCGTCCGCTCCTTCAGCCTGGGCAATTACCGGCGCTTCTTCACCGACGCGATCTTCGTGCCGGTGCTGTGGCAGACCTGCCTGCTATGCTTGGCGGTCGCGGTGCTGGCGACACTCGTGGGATACCCGGTGGCCTTTCTGCTTGCCAATGTGAAAGGCCGCCGGCGCTACCTGCTGCTGCTGATGGTGCTGGTGCCGCTCCTCATGAGCTACATCATCAAGATCTATGCGATCCGCAGCATTCTCGGCGGCAACGGCTTTCTCAACCGCTTTCTGCTGTGGAGCGGAGTTGTCGACCAGCCGCTCGGCATCTTCGTGTTCAATCTCAACGCGGTGCTGCTGAGCCTCACGGTGCTGCTCATTCCGTTCGCCATTCTGCCTATCTTTCTGGCGCTGGAGCGGATCCCGCGCAGCCTGATCGAGGCCTCGAGCGATCTGGGCGCTTCGGGCTTGCAGACCTTCGGGCGGATCATTCTGCCATTGAGCCTGCCCGGCATCGTCACCGCCGCCACCTTCGTTTTCGTTCTGGCGATCGGCGACTTTCTCACCCCGCAGATGGTGGGAGGCCAAAGCGGCTTCACCTTCGGGCGCATCGTTTACAGCCAGTTCGGCACCGCTTTCAATTGGCCGTTCGGCGCGGCGCTGGCAACCATTCTGGCGATCGTAGTGATCGCGGTCATAGCACTTGGAAACCACCTGGAGCGGCGGGCATGATGCCGCTTTCGCGCGCCGCAACCGGGCTTTTGGCGGCGATCACCGCTTCGGTTTTCGTGCTGCTCTACGGCCCGCTGGTCATTCCCATCCTCACGTCGTTCTTCACCGTCTCCCATGGCGATGTCCAGTGGAACGAGCCATCGCTGTCGTCCTACCAAGCCCTGGCAACCAACGCCGGAATCCTCGAAGCCGCCGGCAATACGTTGATCGTGGGTTTTTCGGCCACGCTGCTAGCGCTGGTGGTTGGCACGCTGCTGGCCATTCACTATTGCAGCGGCAGGTCGGCGGCCCGCGAGGCCATGCAGTTCGCGGTCTATCTGCCGTTCCTGATGCCGCCGATCATTACCGGCCTCTCGCTCCTAATCTTTTTCCGCGAGACCGGGGTGCCGCGCTCGCTCCTCACCGTCATCGCCGGGCATACGGTGTTCGTGCAAGCGCTGGCCTACCGCACCATCGTGACGCGGCTGCAATCGCTGGGGCCAAGCCTGATCGAAGCCTCGGCCGATCTCGGCGCCTCGGCGTGGCAGACGTTCATTCACATCGTACTGCCCAATCTGCGCAGCACGCTCATTGGCGCCGGCATCCTGAGTTTCGCGCTGTCGTTCGACGAAACGCTGATCACGCTCCTGGTCACCGGGACCGACAGCACGCTGCCGATCAGGCTGTGGGCGATGATGCGGCTTGGCTTCACGCCCGACATCAATGCGCTGGTCGCCATCGTCCTGGGGTTAACGGTGCTGCTTTGCGTCGTAGCGGTGCGGCAGTTCCTGCCCGCCGATGGCGGGCAGGCCGAGTGAAACGGGCCTGATGCGGGTTTGTGATTGCTGCCTTTGCACCCTGCCCTTTTCCCCGCTAGCCTGCCTTCCATGGATATCCGCCAGCTTCAATATCTCGCGGCGCTGGCCCGGGAAAAGCACTTCACCCGGGCGGCACAGGTGTGCCACGTCACCCAGCCCACCATGTCGGGGCGCATCCGCCAGCTGGAACAGGAGCTGGGGGTTCCCATCGTCGAGCGCGGGCAGCGCTATATCGGGCTTACGCCGGAGGGCGAGCGGGTGCTCAAATGGGCCCATCTCATTCTCGATAACTGGCACTCGCTGCAGCAGGAGCTCGGCCAGATACGCAACAAGGAGGGCGAACTGGTGGGCCGGCTGGTGTTCGGCGTCATTCCGTCGGCGCTCCCCATGGTGTCTCTCCTTACCAAGGCCATGCAGGCGGCGCATCCCCGGGTGGAGTTCACCATTCTCTCCCACAGTTCCGAGGAAATCCTGCGGGCGCTTCACGATTTCTCCATCGAGGCAGGCGTCACCTATCTCGACAATGAACCGGTGGAAGGGCTGCTGCAGGCGCCGCTCTACAAGGAGCGCTATTGCCTGTTCATCGCGCGGTCCCATGGGCTGGCGGCGCGCTCGAGCGTCACCTGGCTGGAAGCGGCGCAGGAGCCGCTGGGCCTTCTCACTCCCAACATGCAGAACCGGCGGATCGTCGACCGGGCCTTCCTCGCCGCCAATGCGCACCCCTCGCCCAAGCTCGAAACCAATTCGATCATGAACCTCTTCGCCTCGGTGCGCTCGATGGGGCTTGCCAGCATCATGCCGGAGTATTTCCTCAATATTCTGGGGCCGATGGAGGGCATCACGGCCATTCCACTGACGGAGCCGCCGGTCGAACACTCGGTCGGCCTGGTGGCGATGAACCGGGAGCCGCTGTCGCCGCTGATCACGGCCGTCTTCGCGGTTGCGAGAAAATTCGCGGTTTGACCAGAATCAAGGCGGCGAAGGGCGATTTGCCCTGTTTTGTTCCAATGGAGGAACATCATGAGCAAATCGGATGGAGCGCGTTATCGGTTCTGCGAGAAGTTGGGCCGGGCGGTGCTGATTGAGCAGACCGAGGGCCAATGCCGCGATCAGCACAATTGCGGCGATTTTACCTGCCCGCTGGAGACCAGTTTCAGCCAGGACAGCATCGACCGCAGCCTGAGCCTGCTGGCGCCGGCCCTGCTGGAGGGCGTGCCGCGGAAGTAGTTTGGTTTGAATTTTGCCATTCTCCCGCCCGCTATGGGAGAAGGGGAGTTGGCAGCATGTCCGCCGGTGTGGCAGAGTCGCATTCATTCCGGCGAAAGAGGTTGTGAAGAAATCAACGAATGACCGCCACTGCGAATTTGCAGGAAAAAAAGCGGGACCCCAGCTTTCGCTGGGGTGACGGAAAAAGGGAGGCAAATTAATAATATCCCCTCAATCCGTCGTGCCAACCCCCGGATCAAGTCCGAGGGTAAACTCCAGCTGGCATCCCGCTTCTCATTGACCAAATTGGCGAGGACTCCAATTTCTTCACATCTTTCGCCGGAATGGCCAATTTGTGGGGTGAGGAGGTCAAGAATTCCGGCCGTTGGTATAAGCTAGTCTAATCGCGGCAGCGGCCACACTGTCAAAAATGCCCCACCCTCAAATAATCTCATCCTCGTCGAACAGCGGCGCTTGCGCCAATTCGCTGCCGATGTGGGCGACGCGGGCTCGCGATGTATCCGGGTCCTTCATCCGCGCCACGTGGTAGAGCGCATCGCCGCGGTTGACCACCGGCAGATTGGTGCAGCCGATGACGATGCCGTCGTCATCGGCGATAATGCTCACCGAACTCTCCCCGATCGGATCGGAGATTTCGCCGATCGTCTCGCCCTTGCTCACCCGGTCGCCGATGGTGCGCGAGGCGCGCAGCACGCCCCCTTCCGGCGCCCGGAGCCAGGTGCTTGAGTGCGACAGGGCGGGCGGCACCCGGCCGCGGCTCACGTCCGATGACGTGATCATGCCGAGCACTTTCATCACCCGGAGAATGCCGATGGCGCCGGCGCGGATCGCCACCTCATCGAAGCGCAGCGCCTCGCCGCCCTCATAGAGCAGCACCTTGACGCCCACATCCCTGGCGCATTGCCGCAAGGTGCCTTCGCGCAATTTGGAAACCAGCACCACCGGCGGCCCGAAACTTTCTGCGAGGTGCAGCAATTCCGGCTCGTCGGGAGCGATGCGGATTTGCGGCAGGTTGGTCCGGTGCAGCGCCGCCGTATGCAGATCGATGCCGTATTGCGAACGCCGCACCACCTCGCGCATGAACAGGTCGGCCAGCAGGCTTGCCAGCGAGCCCCGGTCGGACCCGGGAAACGACCGGTTGAGATCGCGCCGGTCGGGCATATAGCGCGAGTGATTGAGAAAGCCGAAGGCATTGACAATCGGAATGGCCAGCAGCGTTCCGGCCAGCTGTTTCAACGCCTTGTGCCGGAGCACCCGGCGGATGATCTCCACCCCGAGGATTTCATCGCCATGCACCACGCCCGACAGAAACAGCGTGGGCCCCGGCTTGGCGCCATGCACCACATGAACCGGCAAACTCATCGGCGTATGATTGGACAGCACGCTCACCGGCAATTCGACGGTGGCGCGCGAGCCGGGTGCTACCCCATGATTGCCGATCTCGAAAGCCGTCACCCTTTCCCCCGCGTCTTGGTGCGGCCGGGTGCGGCATTCTTTTCAAGAAACGTCACAATCGCCTTGGCCACATCCACCGCCGTCGTCTTTTCGATGCCCTCCAGCCCCGGCGAAGAGTTCACTTCCATCACCACCGGCCCGTGATCGGAGCGCAGCAGATCGACGCCCGCCACGTTGAGCCCCATGGCCCGCGCCGCCCGAAGTGCCGTCGATTTTTCCAGCGCCGTGAGTTCGACTTTCTGCGCCGTGCCGCCGCGATGCAGATTGGAGCGGAAATCGCCCTTGGCGCCGGAGCGCTCCATGGTGGCGACGATCCGCCTGCCCACCACGAAGGCGCGGATATCGCGGCCCTCCGATTCCTTGATGAACTCCTGCACCAGAATGGCGATGTCGGCGCCATGAAAGGCCTCGATCACCGAGCGCGCCGACTTGTGCGTCTCGCCCAGCACCACGCCGATCCCTTGGGTTCCCTCCAGCAGCTTGATCACCACCGGAGCGCCGCCGACAATCTCGATCACGTCGTCGGTGCGCGTTGAATCATTGGCGAAGGCGGTGACCGGCAGGCCCACCCCGTCGCGCGCTAGGATCTGCAAAGAGCGCAATTTGTCTCGCGAGCGGCCGATCGCCACCAATTCATTGAGCGGATAAACTCCCATCATCTCGAATTGCCGCAGCACCGCCAGACCATAGAACGTGTGCGAAGCGGCGATCCGCGGAATCACCGCATCGAAGCCGGTGAGCTTTTCGCCGAGGAAGCGCAGCTCCGGCTTCTTCGAAGTGATGTTCATGTAGCAGCGCAGGTAATCGATCGGCACGATCTCATGGCCGCGCGCCACCGCCGTCTCGATGATGCGTTGGTGCGAGTAGAGCTTGGGATTGCGGGTGAGCAGGGCGATTTTCATTTGGGTTTTATCTTGCGTTTCTTGCGGGAGATGATGAATGAGCGTCCGGGATGGACGACGAAACGGCCGCGCACGCTGGCCCGGCCAAGCAGCATTGGGACCCCCATGTCGGTGCGGTCGGTGAGGGTGATTTCAGCGCTAAAGCGATGCGGCCCGATCTCGATCTCGGTCTCCACCACTACGCGCGTCTGGCTGTGACCGCTGGTGCTTTTCACCCGCCGCTCGCCCCGCAACGGCAAATCGCAGTGATGGTTGCGCCCGTTGATCGGCACCCGGAAGCGCACCCGGTGCCCGTGAATCTCGATGTCCTCGGCATGCAGAGCCGCCGACCGCGCGCCGGTGTCGATCTTGGCGATGATCGGCCCGATGCCGATGGCCGGCAGCCGCACCCGCTCACGCCAGCCGATGAGAACGGGCGGAATGGCGGGATGGAGTTTTGATTTCAGCCGGGGCATCGGGTGAGACTAGCCCACACTGCTTGTCCGGTGCTAGTCGCCGATCCTGATCGTCTCAGCGATCTCGATGCCAAAGCCGGAAAGCCCGACATAGTGGCGGTTGCTCGAGGTGATCAGACGGATCGAACTCACATTGAGATCGCGCAAAATCTGTGCGCCCAGCCCAACGTCGCGCCAGGTCTGGGCGCGCTGCGCGGCACTGCCGCCCTTCTCGCCCGAGATCTGGCTGGCGGGAACGCCGGTGGTGCCTTCCTGCAGATAGACCAGAACGCCGCGCCCTTCCTTCTTGAAAATAGTCGAACACCGCATCGAGCGTCGAGCGGTTGCCGAACACATCTTCCAAAACATTCTCGCGGTGCAGCCGCACCGGAACCTTCTTGCCGCCGGAGATATCGCCGTAAACCAGCGCCAATTGCTCTACCGCATCGAACGGCGTCACATAGGAAAAGCCCCGCGCCGTGCCGATCGCCGTCTCCACATCGAATTGCGCCGTCTGCTCCACCAGCCGCTCGCGCTTCTGCCGGTAGGCGATGAGATCAGCCACCGAGATGATCTTGAAGCCATGCTCGCGCGCGAAGGCCAGAACCTGCGGTCCGCGCTTCACCGAACCGTCGTCATTGACCAGTTCGCTTATGACACCCGCCGGATGCAGCCCCGCGAGCTTCACGAGATCGACGGCCGCCTCCGTGTGGCCCGATCGCATCAGCACGCCGCCCGACTTGGCCACCAGCGGAAAAATGTGCCCCGGCCGCACAAAATCGCCGGCCTGCACATTCCTGTTGGCCAGCGCATGGGCCGTGGCGCAGCGCTCCCTAGCAGAAATCCCGGTGGTCAGGCCTTCCTTGTAGTCGATGGTCACCGTAAAGGCCGTCCCCATCGGCGCATCGTTGAGCGCCACCATCGGGTCGAGCTTCAGCCGCTTGGCCTCCTCGGGCGTAATCGGCGTGCACACGATCCCCGAGGTGTGCCGCACCATGAAGGCCATCTGCTCCGGCGTGATCTTGGCCGCCGCCCCGATCAGATCCCCCTCGTTTTCCCGGTCGTCGTCATCCACCACCACCACCAATTCACCATCGCCAATCGCCTTGATGGCGTCTTCCACCGGGTCGAGCCGTGCTCCATCACTCATGTCGATGTCCTTGAAATCCTGAGGGGTTACTTTCTGGCCAGTGGCCGCCGCAATGCGCATGGCCAGCTCCAGCGAGGGTTGCGCCCCGGCCACTAGCTGCGACACCCGGCCCTGGGTAATCCCCAGTCCCCGCGCCAACTCCGATTGCGAGGTGCCGCTATTAGCAAGCCACTCGGAGAGTTTCATGAACAATTATTAGCAGTGCTAATAAGTCAAGTCCATGGAGCTGGCGTCGGGACCCATGAATCAGGTGCCGGGTCCGGCCCAAGGTCAGTTTGGCTTGCGGCAGATTATTTGAACAGGTCGCGTACGCCCTTCTTCAATATTGCGAGCCGCGTTCTTCACCTTGCTCGGCGCATTTTGTCCCAACAGAATGTGCGTCCCGAAAGGCGAGAGGGCGCCGTTGGCGGCCAATTCCATTGATCGCCTGTATCCCGCCAAGTACTTCGCCCCTGTATCCTCAACCTCTACATCGACGAATCCTGTCTGGTTGAGATAGGTCACGCTTTGTGCGGGGGCTACAAGATAGGACCCGCTTCCATCTTCTGACCATGGCAATGGGTAATGTGGGTGGCCTTCGGGCCCCAGACCGTGTTCGGTTACCGCAAAGATCCGCCGGGCTTCAGCACACGATACGCCTCGCCGAAAAACCGCGCGCGATCCGAAATGTTCATGGTCACGTGCTGGGTGTAACCGCCGTCAAACATTGCGTCTCTAAACGGCAGATGCTGCCCATCGCCCAATTCAACCACGACCTGCCCCTCCAACTTCAGGAGCGTAGGCTTATTCGCCGCCTCGACAAACGGTTCTGTGATATCGATGCCGCTGACCCGCACCAAAGCGTGCCGCCAGATAGCGTGCCGGACCCCTAACCCCAGCCAATTCGACAGGATGGTGGCCAGCCTATCGGTAGTGCATCGGCAAGTTCGACAGTTGCCGGAAATCCACGCGCGTGGAAATGGTCGACCATTGCCATCTGCTCCACGGTCACGGTATCTGGCGAAATCGAAGCAGCCTCCATTGCCTTCATGATCCGGGCATAGATGTCGCCGGAACCCCAATGATCAGAAATCGATTGAGCGTCTGCCATCATGCTCTCCTTCGCGCTAAGTGAACGCATGCGACATCACAATACAGAATTCCTGGCCGCCTGGTCACGGCACTCCAGAGTTGTGCGGCTCATTCGGTGGTTGGGAGCCTCTAGTGCGAGCAGCAATGCCGCCGGCGATTTCATCAGGCCCGGGCAATTATCGGCCTGATCGTGGCTTACGCCCCCCAGGTGCGTTCCAGCAGTGCTATCCAGTTTTCATGGCAGAGTTTCTTCAGCGCAATGCCTCTGCGCCATAACCGATCCGCCATGGCGTCGACCAGCGCCGGCAGACCCGACACATCCCCGATCGCCGCTGGAATCCGCGCGCCATCGAAATCCGAGCCGAGGCCCACGTGGTCCTCGCCGGCAAGCGAGATCATGTGGTCGAGGTGGCGCAGCATTTCATCAAGCCCGTTGGGGCTTTGCCAGCGCCCGTCGGCGCGCAGGAAGCCGTTGGCGAAGTTGAGACCGATCATGCCTTTGGTTTCTCCGATTGCCCTGATCTGCCGGTCGGTGAGATTGCGCGACGAGTTCGACAATGCATGGGCATTGGAGTGTGTGGCCACCAGCGGCGCGTTGCTGGTCTCCGCCACATCCCAGAATCCCTTCTCTGTAATGTGGGAAAGATCGATCATGATCTTGAGCCTGTTGCAGGCCGCGACGAGGCGTTTCCCGGATTCAGTTAACCCAGGTCCCGTATCGGGGCTCGACGGAAACCGGAAGGGCACGCCATGGCCAAAAACATTGCTCCGGCTCCATACCGGTCCGATGGAGCGCAGTCCTGCTTGATGCAACACATCAAGTGCCGCCAAATCCTCATCGACACATTCCGCACCCTCGATGTGGAGGATCACCGCGATCACGCCGTCCGCGAGACAGGCGCGGATTTCGCCCGCGCTACGGCACACTTTGAGGCGGCCCTGTGACGCCGCCTCGATGCGAAACAGCAGTGCCGCCATCTCAACGGCGATGCTCAGGCCGTAGCCGCGCGGCAACTCCGGCGCCGGCGGCGGATTGAGATCGTCGTCGTCATGCTTTTTGTCGTCTTGCGGCGGCACAAAGATCGCAAAGAAGCCCTCCGGCCATGCCGCCCTTGAGCATGCGCGGCAGATCGATGTGGCCCTTGCCGTCGCCTTCAATAAAATCCCGGACCGGATCGCTGTCCTTCTTCAGCCACAGCCGCAAGAGCACATCGTTGTGCCCGTCGAAAACCTGAATTGTCATAACGGCGCCAGCACCGTTTCAGCCAGCTTCACCCAATAGCTGACACCGTGGGGAATGGCATCATCACTGAAATCATAGGCCGGATGATGACAAAACGGCGTATCGCCATTGCCCATGAAAATATAGGCGCCGGGCCGCTTCTCCAGCATGAAGGCAAAATCTTCCGCACCCATGGTCGGCTCGATGCCGGTTTGCACATTGGCGTCACCCGCTACGGCGCGAGCCACCGATGCGGCAATGGCCGCTTCCCGCTCGTGGTTGAACGTCACCGGGTAGAGCATCTCGAGGTCGGGATCGACTACCGCCTCGCCGCCGAGCGACCGGGCAATGCCTTCCGCCGTTTGCTTGACCAGCTCGCGCGTGCGCAGATGTAGCTTGGTATCGAGCGAGCGGATGGTGCCCGAGAGCGTGGCGCGCTGGGGGATAACGTTGTTGGAGTCGCCCGCATGAAATTTGGTGATCGACACCACGATTGAGTCCGTGGGAGCCGTGTTGCGCGCTACAATTCCCTGCGAGCGCCGAGACGATCTGCGCTCCGATGAAAATCGGATCGACGGCCCGGTGCGGATGCGCGGCATGGCCACCCTTGCCGGTGATCTCGATCGAGAAGGCATCGCCGGAGGCCATCATGGCGCCGCTCCGGATGGCGAAACTGCCGACCGCCAGTCCCGGCCGGTTGTGCATGCCGTAGACGCTGGCGATATCGAAGCGTTCCAGCAGCCCGTCCTCAAGCATCAGCTTGCCACCGCCGCTCAGTTCCTCGCCCGGTTGAAATATGATGGCAATCCGTCCACGGAACGAGCGCGTGGCGCTCAGATGCCGGGCCGCGCCCAGCAACATCGCCGTGTGCCCATCGTGTCCGCAGGCATGCATTTTGCCCGGTATGCGCGAGGCATAAGCGGCACCCGATTCCTCGAAGATGGGAAGGGCATCCATATCGGCGCGCAAGCCGAGTGTCGGGCCATCGCCCAGGCGCCCGGTGATGGTCCCAACGACGCCCGTGCGGCCAATCCCGGTTGCCACTTCGTCGCAGCCGAATTCCCGCAACTTCTGCGCCACAAAGGCTGCCGTCGCATGGGTGTCGAGGTCAAGTTCCGGATTGGCGTGCAGTTCGCGCCGCCAACCCGCGATCTCCGCCTGAAATTCGATGGCGCTATTGAGAAGAGGCATGGATGCTCCTAGAAAAATGGCCGGACATGCGTCCGGCCAATGTCATTGATCATTGCGGGCGGGCACTCACGCACTGGCGCGCATCGATTCGACGTAATCCCAGTTCACCAGATTGTCGACGAAGGCTTCCAGATATTTCTGCCGGGCGTTGCGATAGTCGATGTAGTAGCTGTGCTCCCACACATCGCAGCCGAGAATCGGCGAAGCGCCATGCATCAGCGGGTTCTCGCCGTTGGGCGTCTTCATGATGACAAGCTTGCCGTCCTTCACCGCAATCCAGCACCAGCCGGAGCCGAATTGCGTCAAGCCGGCCTGCACGAAATCGGTCCGCATCTTGTCGTAGCCGCCGAGATCGCTGTCGATCGCCTTGGCCAGCCCGCCCGGCATTTTCTTGCCGCCGCCCGCGGGTTTCATCCACTTCCAGAAGTGCATGTGATTGTAGTGCTGGCCCACATTGTTGATGAGCCCGGCATTCTTCTGGGCAAACGCCGCCCTGCAGATCCGCGTGATCGATTTCCCCGCAAGCGAGCTGTCCTTCAGCAGATTGTTGCCGTTGGTCACATAGGCCATGTGATGTTTGTCGTGGTGAAACTCCAGGGTCTCCTTGGACATATGGGGGCCAAGCGCGTCGTAGGCATAAGGCAGGGCGGGCAGTTCAAGAGCCATCGTCGTTCCTCCAGTGAAGTGATGGGCCTTTCTAGTCGCTCCGCTTGGAACACGCAAGGAACGAGGCTAGGCTCCCGCCGGAGGTGACCCATGCCAAAACCCGCCATCATCCGTTTTGATCCCCATGCCAAGACCAGGCCGCTGCCTGACTTTACCGCGGCGGATATTGCAGAGGGCAGCAAAGCCCAAAGCGGCCTCACCTGGATTGACGACAAGGTCCGGGGCTTGAAAGCCGGCATCTGGGAAGCCGGCGCCAGCATATCGCCGTGGATCAACTATCCCGCCGATGAATTCATGCTGGCCCTGGAAGGCGAGATCATCGTTATCGAAGAGGGCAAGGAAACCCGGGCCGGGCCTGGCGAATGCCTGGTGATCCCCAAGGGCACCCGCTGCCGCTATCAGCAGAAAACCCATGTCCGGAAATTCTTCGTCTATGCCGGAAATCTCGAAGACCAGGTAGCCCCCAGCGGCCGGACGGCGATCAAGATCGATACTGCTGTGCCCTTGCTGCCATCACCGCCGCCGTCGCCGGAAATGCTGCACTCTCCCGTACCCATTCAGCACGCCCATGAATTCTTTGCGGACGAAACCGGCCAATTCACCGTGGGCGTCTGGCAGACCACCGGCTACCACCGCAAACTCACCCCCTTCCCCCGCCACGAGCTGATGCACCTGCTGGAAGGCTCGGTGACATTTAGCGATGACCGTGACGCCACTCAGACCTTCCGCGCCGGCGATACTTTCTTCGTGCCGCTTGGAACGCCCAATTCCTGGAAGTCGGAGGGAACGCTGCGCAAGATCTACTGCATCTTCCAGCCGTGGCAGCGTAGGCTGACCCGTCAATACCCCCTGCGATCCGTCACCCCAGCGAAAGCTGGGGTCCAGCTTTATTGCTTCCATGCCAACAGTTAGCGGGATGCCAGCGTTCGCTGGCATGACGGTGTAGGGAGAAGGCTCTATTCGTTAACTAGCACCTTTTCCATGAACACGCTGTTGGGATCATCGGTGGGATAGTCGCCGAAGGGCCCGCGGTCCACATAACCAAGCGCCCGGTAAAGACCCAGGGCTTCAGGTTGATGGATGCCGGTCTCAAGCCGTGCCAAACCAAACCCCGCCAGCCGCGCTTCATTTTCAAGAACCGCCATGATCTTCTTCGCCAGCCCCAGCCCCCGCGCCTTGGGGCTCACGTAGACCCGCTTGATCTCCACATAGTCTTCGTGCAGCCAGATGCCGCCAATTCCCAGAACCTCGCTGTCCACCTCCGCCGCAAAGAACCGCATCTGCGGCTGCACCAGCGCCTCGATATCGAGCAGATGATTGCTCTCCGCCGGATAAGCGAAAGCTGCAGTGATCGAGCTCGTCGATCAGTACGCGGATGGATGGAACACGTGGGTCAGGCTTTAACAACAATCATTTCACTGCAGGCTGGGCCTCTCCCATTTCAGTCTCCATTCTTTCGTTGTGCAATTTTGATCACGCTGCTTGATAAGTTCAAATCCGCTTGTTCCCCAGATATAGGTAAATTCGTAAACCAGGTTTCAGGATCACAGTAGTCATAGAAGAATGAAGCAACGAGCATTTTTGCTGCGCTATTAACTTTGACCCAGCCCAAATGCCGAGTTACGGCAACACCAGTGGCTTGACTACCAACAGCCAAATACACGGGCTCCAGATCGTTTCCCTTTAATAGACGACGCTTCTATCAAATATGTAAACTTCATTGACTACGAGAAGCTCCGGCCCCCCAATCAAATTGTGAAACAAGAACTGCACTCTGTCACTTGCGGAAAACGATGCAGTTTGGTCTGTGTTAAACGAAATAACTACGGCTGCTGAGGCGGCAACTTTCAGGATATTGGCGACGCCTGTTCTTAACTTCACTGAAACGCCTGTATCCCGGTCTGCGCCCGCCCGAGGATCAGGGCATGCACGTCATGGGTGCCTTCATAGGTGTTGACCGTCTCGAGGTTCACCATGTGGCGGATCACGTGATACTCATCCGAGATGCCGTTGCCGCCGTGCATGTCGCGCGCCATCCGGGCGATGTCGAGCGCCTTGCCGCAATTGTTGCGCTTCATCAGCGAAATGGCGGGCGGTGCGGCCACGCCCTTCTCCAGCGCCCGGCCGAGCGCCAGCGCCCCATGCAGCCCGAGCGTGATTTCCGTTTGCATGTCGGCGAGTTTTTTCTGAATGAGCTGATTGGCGGCAAGCGGCCGGCCGAACTGCTTGCGGTCGAGCGTATACTGCCTGGCCCGGTGCCAGCAATCCTCAGCCGCCCCCATCACCCCCCAGGCAATGCCGTAACGCGCCTTGTTGAGGCAACCGAACGGCCCAGCCAGGCCCTTGGCATTGGGCAGCAACGCATCTTCGGAAACTTCCACAGTGTCGAGAACGATCTCGCCGGTGACCGAAGCCCGCAATGAAACCTTGCCTTCGATGACCGGCGTTGAAAATCCCTTGGCGCCGCGCTCCACCAAGAATCCGCGGATGGTGCCGTCTTCCGTCTTGGCCCACACCACCGCAACATCGGCAATCGGCGAATTGGAAATCCACATCTTGCTGCCATTCAGCACATAACCGCCCTGGACTTTCACCGCCCTGGTCTTCATGCCGCCGGGGTCGGAGCCGGCATCGGGCTCGGTCAACCCGAAGCAGCCCACCAGCTCGCCGGTCGCCAGCTTCGGCAGAAATTTCTTCTTCTGCGCTTCCGTGCCATAGGCCTCGATCGGATGCATCACCAGCGAGTTCTGCACGCTCATCGCCGAGCGGTACCCGGAATCGACCCGCTCCACCTCCCGCGCCACCAGCCCATAGGCGACATAGCCGAGGCCGGAGCCGCCATAGGCCTCCGATGTCATCACCCCGAGAAAGCCCATGGCACCCAATTCGCCCATGATCGCGCGGTCGAATTTCTCCTCGCGAAAAGCCTTCTTGATGCGCGGCGCCAGTTTGTCGTTGGCGAAGGCCCTGGCCGAATCGCGGATCATCCGCTCGTCCTCGCTCAAATGGCTTTCGAAATCGAGCGGATCTTCCCAATTGAATTCTGGCGCGGCCATATGAAACTCCCCTAAATTTCGCCCTATCAGCGCGGAACGGAGGGGTTTGTCAATTCGCTGGAGTCCGCGGTTCCTTGGCGGATGGTGTCATGTCCTATCCGAAAGTGTGAGAATTTCGGGAGCGTAGTATATTCTTGGCCTTCGTGCCTGCAATTCGCGCAATAGGCCGGCCTTCACCATTGCCGTCAAGTCGGCCTGAGCCGTGGGGAATGTCACTCCGCATAATTTTTGAACTTCTGGAACAGCTGTCCAATTCTTTGTAAAAAGTGCATCGATGATCATCAGCAACCTTGGATTCTTTCCGATTTGCAGTGCGCGATTTCGGAGGCTGGCTTGGAGTTCCAGGATGCGATCCACAATGGCGGTTGCTTCGCTGCAACTCGCCTCCACGGCATAGAGGAAATACTCGATCCAGCGTTCCCAAAGTCCATGAGTCGAAACGCTGAAGAGCCGGTCGATGTATTCATCCTTGTCTCGTTCTAAGTGGGCGCTCACATGCAGTAGTGGTTGGTCAAGCAAGCCGGATTGCATAGCCAGTAGCGTAACCAGCATTCGTCCAATTCGGCCGTTGCCGTCGTCAAATGGGTGTATGGCCTCGAATTGGTAGTGTACCAGTGCGAGGTTTATCAGCCGGTTGGGACCGGTTTGGCTGTCGCGATTGATAAATGCCTCGAGTTGATCCATGCAATTCTGTGACTGTTCTGGCGGCGGCGGGACATACCGGGCAGTATGTGCAGTCTCACCGGGCTTGCCGACCGCGTTTTGGTGGACCTTGTACTGGCCCGGCCGCTTGCCGGAGCCACGGCCGGGCGAGAGACCGCTGAGCAGGAACTCGATGCGCTTCCTTGATGACTCTGTGAGAAATGGGAATTGTTGCAAGCAATTGGCTGGCCACCGACAGCGCGCGCACGTAGTTCATGGTTTCCTTCGCATCGTCGTTTTGCGGCACGTCCGCCGCCGCCTCTTCAAGGACAAGGTCTCCAAGTGTTGTGATTGTCCCCTCCATCGCGGACGAAGTTAATGCTTCGCGCCTTTGCAATGGCGCAATGAGCATGTAGGGGTTCTGCAGACGCCGGGCGGCGCCTTTCAGTTCCCCGATTGCCGTCCCTGCCGATGCCAGCGGCAAGGCGATTTCCGAAAGGTCAAGTTCCGGTGGCAGTGGTGGCGGTATAAACGCCCAAGCGCCGTCGGTGGTCTTGATCAGGTGGCGGCGTTGCCTTTCGAAGAAGTCATCGGGGGTCATTTTGTCAATTCAAGAAAAGCGGGTTGGATTTGAATGGCAGTCTAGTGAATTAAAAAATACCGGCAACAATTTTAATTCGCTTCAGATAATTCAAATAACTGCCCGAAAATTTTAATGTCACCTGACCAACCCCGACAATTCCTTGAACTCCGCCGTTCCCGCCCGGCCCAGCAGTTCGAACACCACCATTTCGCTGTTGACGATCTCCACTCCCTCCTGCCGCATCCGGTCATGGGCCAGCGCAACCGATTGCGTAGCCCGCGCCGACATGGCGTCCGCCACCGCGAACACCGCAAATCCCGCCTGGGCCAGATCGATGGCCGTCTGCAGCACGCACACATGGGCCTCTATTCCGGCGATGATGGCTTGCGGCCGCCCATGTTCGTGGTGGCCGATCAGGTGCGCCTTCATCGCATCGTCGCGCCAGCAGGAAAACGCCGTCTTTTCGAATACCGGCGCATTGCCGATCTCGCCGCGCAGCGCCGGTACCGTGTAGCCAAGCCCCTTCGGATACTGCTCCGAAACCGCAACCGGCACATCCAGACGCTTCGCCGACTTGAGCAGAATGGAGCAGCGCCGCTCAACCTCTTCACCCGCCGTCATCACCGGCAAGAGTCGCTCTTGCATGTCGATAATCAAAAGAAAGCATTTGGCAGCATCGATCAGCATCGGAATTACCTCTCGTGCCCGTTATAGCCCGCCTCGCGCTGATGCCGGATAGCCAAGATTACAATCCTCTTTGCGCGCTCCTCAATGCGATAGAGCGCAACATAGCCCGTGCTGCCAAATGCAATGACAAGTTCCCGCAAGGCGTGATCGGCAATCGATGGCCGTCCCATGGCCGGATGCGCTTCAAGCCGTCTGAATGCAGATAGAATTGCAGAAACAGCGCGTTCACCCACTGCCGGTTCCCGGTCCGCATAAAAGGCCCGGAATGCCGCAATCTGTTGGGCGGCCTTTCGAGTGAGTTTTACCTTCGCCATTTGGGAAGCGCCGCGGAAGGCCGCTTCGACCATGCCTCCATGTCATCGAGCGTCAGGTGCTGGCCGGTCTCGAGGTAGCCGGTCCAGGCTTCCTCCGCCTCTTCGACAAACGCCAGCCGCTTTTCCTCGCGGTCAATGAAACCAAGCACCGCTTCACGCATGAGATAATGCGGCGATCGCTTGGTTTTCGCAGCCAGCTGCGCCAGGCGGTCACGATCTTCATCTTCGAGCTTTAACGATACCGCTTTCGCCATGGTCAGTGTTCGCAGCTACCAAGTATTACCTTTTTATACCAATCCAGCAGCCAGATCAAGCAATTCCCGCCACCTTCATCCCAAACGCATAGACAAACGCCACTTCCTTCAAGCGGTCAAAGCGTCCGGAGGCGCCGCCGTGGCCGGCGCCCATATTGGTCTTGAGCAGCAACAGATTGCCGTCGGTCTTCAGTTCACGGAGTTTCGCCACCCATTTGGCGGGCTCCCAATAGGTGACGCGCGGATCGGTGAGCCCGCCCATCGCCAGAATATTCGGGTAGGCCTTGGCCTCCACCCGGTCGTAGGGCGAATAGGCCGCTATATTTTCATAGGCACCCTTGCCGGCGATCGGATTGCCCCATTCCGGCCATTCCGGCGGCGTCAGCGGCAGGGTGTCGTCAAGCATGGTGGTCAGCACGTCGACGAAGGGGACTTCCGCCACGATGCCGCGGAATAGCTCCGGCGCCATGTTGGCGGCAGCCCCCATCAGCATGCCGCCGGCGCTGCCGCCTTGGGCCACGATATTGCCCTTCCTGGTGTAGCCCGCGGCGACCAGATATTCCGCGCATGAGATGAAATCCCGGAACGTATTGGTCTTCTTCTCCATCTTGCCGGTCTTGTACCAGCGCCGGCCTTTCTCCTGGCCGCCGCGGACATGGGCGATGGCATAGATGAAGCCGCGATCGGCCAGCGACAGGATGTTGGTGTTGAAACCCGCCGGAATCGAAATGCCGTAGGAGCCATAGCCATAAAGCCACAGGGGCGCGGAGACGTCGATCGGCGTCTTCCGGTGATAGAGCAGGGTGACCGGAATCTGTTCGCCATCGTGAGCCGGAGCTGAGAGCCGCTTCGTCACATAATCCTTGCGATCATGCCCGCTTGGCACCTCCTGCGTCTTGCGCAGGATGCGGCTGCGGTCGGCCATGTTGTAATCGAACACCTGTGACGGCGTGGTCATCGACGAATAGGTGAAGCGCAGCACGTCGGTGTCGAATTCGCGCATGTCGCCGAATCCGAGCGAATAGGCTTCCTCGTCGAAAGCAATGGAATGTTCCTCGCCGCTCGCCATGTCGCGCACCACGATACGCGGCAAGGCGTTCTCCCGCTCCATGCGGATCAGCCAGTTCTTCACAACGATCATGCCCACCAGAAAGCACCCGGGCCGGTGAGGGATGAGGCCGGTCCAGTTCTCCGGCCGCGGATCGTCAACAGGCGCCGTCACGATCTTGTAGTCCTCGGCATCGCCGCGATTGGTCTTAATGATGAGCCGGTCGTTCCAGTGTTCGACATCGTATTCGATACCGGTCTCACGCGCGGCGATCAGCCTGGGCGGGGCTTCCGGAGTCTCCGCGTCGACAATTCGCGCCTCGGAGGTATCGTGATCGTGAATGTCGATGATGATGAAACGCTCTGAACTGGTCTTGCCTACCCCGGTGAATTTGCCCGTGTCCATTTCTTCGTAAACCAGCCGGTCCGCCGATTGCGCCTGGCCTAGAACGTGGTGAAAGGTCTTGAGCGGCCGGTGATTGCCGTCCTGCAATGTATAGAAATAGCTCTTGCCATCCGCGGCCCAGGTGGCGCCGCCGGCGGTATTGTGCAGAACATCGCCGTGATCCTCGCCGCTCGCCATATCGCGCACTCTGAGCTCGTAGAACTCCGAGCCATTGCCATCAAACGACCAGGCCGCCAGCCGGTGATCGGGCGACATGGCGATGCCGCCGAAGCGGAAGTATTCGCGGCCCTTGGCGAGCTCGTTGCCGTCGAGCAGCAACTGTTCCTCGCCCGACATATCACGGTTCTTGCGGGCATAGCGCGGGTGCTGCCCGCCGGTCACGAAGGATGAATAGTAGGCGAAAGGCCCGTCGGGCGCCGGGACCGAAGAATCGTCTTCCTTGATGCGGCCCTTCATCTCGGCAAACAGCGTCTCCTGCAGCGCCTTCGTATCGGCCATCACGGCCTCGTGGTAGGCGTTCTCACCCTCGAGAAAGGCGCGGATATCCCGCGGCAGCAGCGAGGGATCATGCATCACCTCCTGCCAGTTCGCGGCCTTGAGCCAGTGATAATCGTCGCGTTTCTCATAGCCGTGCCAGACTTCGGTGCGCGGCCGCTTTTCCGCTTTGGGCGGCTTCACAGTGGGGGGTGTCATGCCTCAGGCTTTATCCGGTTTGAAATCGAGTGCGCAACCATTGATGCAGTAGCGCTGTCCGGTGGGCTTCGGCCCATCCGGAAACACATGGCCCAAATGTCCTCCGCAAGCCTCGCAATGGACCTCCGTCCGCCGCATGAACCACGAACGGTCTTCAGTTGTGCCGACCGCGCCATCGCCGGCAGGCGTATGGAAACTGGGCCATCCGGTGCCCGACTCGAACTTGGCCGCCGAGGCAAAGAGCTCTTTCCCGCAGCCGGCGCAAATGAAGATTCCCTTGCGCTTTTCGCCGTTGAGCGGGCTGGTGAACGCCCGTTCGGTCCCATGCTCGCGCAAGACGCGGTATGCCTCCGGCGAAAGCTGGCCCCGCCATTCGGCTTCTGACTTGCTAACTTTGCTGTCCATGTCGATCGTTTCCCGTTGCTTGCCGGCAAGATGGGGCATCCGCCCCAGATTGTGAAGCCGCATCCAACTCACGCTTGTGTGTGATGGATTTTACCCACCATTAACCATAGCGCCAGCCAAACTGGCGTTTGGTGAAGGGAATCTTCCCAATTTAAGCAGTTTTACAGGCTTCACGGTCTTTTCTGAAAGTTGGGAGGAGACGTTTTGCCCGGTGTTATGAACGACCAAACCGCCATCACGGCCGCTGGGCCCCAGGAGCATGTGTCTGTTAAGGGCCGTAGTGGGTCCCGCAACGGCCGCCGCATCACGGCCAATTCCTTCCGCACATTGACTGCCCGGCTGAAAACCGCGGCGCCTGCCATCGAAGTGGTTCCGCCACAACAGGAAGAATGGTTCATCCCGCCTGTCGAACAGGTTGTTGTCCCCGCCGAATTCGCACCACTCCCGCAACCTCCTGTCGAGCCTCAAGTTTCCGCCACCGTTCTTCCCGCGGCAGAGGCTGAGCCGCAATGGCCGGACTTGCCCGCCCTTCCCGATTTCGGCCTGCCTGAATTCGCGCCTCTCGAACCCTTCCGCCCCGAGCCGGCAGAAACCTCCGCCACCGAAATGGCGGACGCCATGCCCTTTGCCGCAGAGGCACTGCCGCAAGCCGCGTCTCCGCCGCCTGTGGAGGAACCCCAAGTCTTGTGGGAACCCGCCCCCGAAAGGCCCGAAGAAGCCCCCGCCACAATCTCTGCTATTCTCGACGCTGATAATTCCGTTTCTGGCGGGGAAACGCTGGCCCAGGAGCCGCCCCAGCTCGCGGACTCCGGTACGCAATTTCCGTGGACTTCGCCTACTCCCGAGGCCGTGGTCACCAGCCTTAGCCCGGAACCCGTCGCGGAATTGGCGGCGCCGGCACCGTTTGAAACGACAATCAAGCCGTCATGGGAACCCCCGCAAGCCGCAACGGCGCCCGCGCCGAAGTCTGCTTCTCCCCTGGTGGAAAAGGTCGTCGACGCCGCCTTGAAGACGGTAAGCGATTCCGTTTTCGCCAAACCGTCGACCGCCGAGCGGGCAGCCTTCCTTCGCGAAATAGCCGCCGCCGCGGAACCGCAACCTGACGAATTGACCGAAGCACCGCCAGCCATTGTTGCCGCCGTTCCGGCAGCCGAACCTGTTCCCGCTCCCGCCATTGCGGAAGAAGCCCCACTGACCGAGACCCTTGCCGATAGGCTAGGCCCTTCGGCAGCCTTGCTCCGCAAGCCGGCGGAAGCACCCGATCCATTTTCCAAGACACTGAGCGACGTCATTCGCCTTGATCCGAAACCCCTCGAAACCGTCAATGCCGATGAAAGCTCGGGCGAACTTGCTCTCTCCCTCCTCGACATGATGTCGGCGGGCTCGGCCTCGGGCTTGCCGCAGGAGCGCGCACTCGCCGCCGATACCCTGCTGCGCATGATCCCGCGCGTTCCGGTCAAGCAGCTCATTGCCGTCGTCGAGCGCATGGCGATCATGGAATCGCCACCATCTCTTCTGGTGGCGAAGCTCATTCGTGACAGCCGCGCCGAAGTTGTGGCCCCCCTGGTAGAGCGCTGCATGCACATCACCGATCAGGATTTGATGTCCGCCGCCGCCGAAGGCGATATCGCCAAACGCCGGATGATCGCCCGCCGCCGGATTCTGTCTCCCGTCATGGCCGATTTTCTCATCGCCGAAGGCGATCCCTCGGTGCTGCTCACCCTCATTCGCAATCCCGGTGCCGCCTTCTCCCACGAAGCTTTCTTTCGCCTGGCCGAGCATGCCGGTTCGCATCATGCCTTGTTGGCGCCGCTTTGCACCCGTGCCGATCTGCCCGCCCCGGTGGCATTTGAGCTGTTCTGGTTCGTTCCCCCCGAACTCCGGCGTTTCATCTTCTCGCGTTTCCTCACCGATTCCGAAACGCTCAACAAGATCCTCAAGATTGCCCTGGCGACCCAGGAAGGCGGCGAGCTCAAATTCCCCAATAGGGAAGTCCTCGAGGACGCCATCGACAAGGTGGTGGACGGCAAGGTGGAAGATGCCGCCCAGCTGCTTGCCGCTGCGGCGGGAATTAGTCAGGACACAACCCTGCGCATCCTCTCCGATCGCGACGGCGAGCCCCTGACCGTGATCCTCAAGGCCTTGGGTTATCCCCGTGGCAAGTTCGAAGCGTCGATGGAACGGCTCAAGAATTCCGAATTCCATCTGCTGAACACCGGCAGAAATGTTTCCGAGCTCCAGAGCATCTTTGACATGCTGTCATTCAATAAAGCCCGCATATTGCTGACCTATTGGGATTGGTTCGTGCTCAAGTCGGGCCCCTACGCGCCGCATAACTGAGGACATCGTCGCAACGGCCGCCGCAGTCCCGCATTTGCCACCAAACTTCCCCGAATAGTATTGACTGTTCAGCTGCGCGGAATAAGTCTAACGCGACGGCTTGGTTTGTGCGGGTGGGGAATGTCTGGATGGAAAACAAGACAAAATTGATTGAATTGGCGGCCCAAATCGTGGCGGCCTATGTCGGCAACAACCCGGTTTCCCAGGTGGAATTGCCCCGGCTGATCGGCGAAGTCTACCGTTCCCTCGCCGTCGTCATCGGCGATGAGCAGCCAAAGGAAGAGCACAGCGAAGCGCGGCCGGCCGTCACGGTGCGCAAGTCGATTACGCCCGACTTTCTGATCTGTCTCGAAGACGGCAAGAAATTCAAATCGTTGAAGCGTCATCTGCGCAGCCATTACAATCTTTCGCCCGAACAATATCGCGAGAAGTGGAATCTGGCCTCCGACTATCCCATGGTGGCGCCCAATTATGCCGTGGCCCGCTCCAGCCTTGCCAAGCGCATGGGCCTGGGCCAACGCCGCAAGGGCAAGTAATCGTTGCCATTCCAGACAGAACTCTGTCGATAGCTAATTAACTTGTCCGGTTTTGTGCAGGTTTCTCGGACGCCTGCATGACGGAACCATCGAGGCGCTCCGGCGGCAGGCGTCGGAGAAGCGCCAAGGCACGAAATCGCGGGCAGGATGGGACTTGGTTTTGCCGCTGCGAGCTATGGGGATTTGAGGCGAGCGCGCGTCTGTTTTCGAGAGGCTGGAAAGGCGAACGTCCGGCAATTTGACAGGTTGACCGGTGGAGTGGCGCGTTCGCTGCCGGTGCTGGGAACGGGTTGGGCACGGCGGTGACGGTCACACAGGTATGGCGCAGTATGATCGAGCGAGCGCCGTCGGCGCTGTCGAACGATCAGCGACAGGAAGGAGCGGCGCTGGGTTGGGGGAGGTGCTGCAATCTCGCTCATGACGTATCGATCCGGATGATGGGAGGCGTGGTGGCTGGCCGGTACCCCGGCTCGCAGCCGCGTGCAAAGGTCTCGATGATGAGCATGCGGCCGCCACAGCATGGGCATGGGCGCGCCAGCATCGGCGGCTCGACTTCGTCAGCTGTCGCGGGATTGCCGGGGATGGCGTCCGGCTTGGCAAGGTTCAGCAATGTGCGGGCTTTGGCGAGGTTTTCGGCACGGCTGCCATTGGCCAGGAGCCCATAGTGGCGGATACGATGGAAGCCTCCCGGCAAGACGTGCATCAGGAAGCGGCGGATGAACTCGCCGGTCGCCAGTGTCATGCAGGAGTAGCGGTCAGGCCCTTCGATCCGGTAGTCCTTGTATTTGAAGGTGACCCTGGTCCTGTCGGCCGCGATCAGGCGGCGATTGGAGATGGCGACGCGATGGGTATAGCGCGCAAGGTAGGCGAGAACAGCTTCAGGTCCGCCGAATGGCGCCTTCGAATAGACCACCCATTCTGATCGCCGGAGCGGGATGAGGAAAGCGGCGAACGCGGTGGTGTTGGCGAGTGCTGCGTGGGCGCCGAAGAACTGCAGCCGGCCGGCGGCATGGGCGGCGACCAGCATCTGCAAGACCAGGCGCCGGAACAGCCGTGACAGCACGCGAACGGCCAGGAAGAACTTCGCCCGGCAGGTGACCCACCTGCTGCCATCGTCTGACAACCCGCCGCCTGGTACAATCATATGGACGTGCGGATGATGGGTCATGGCCGAGCCCCAGCTGTGCAGCACGGCGGTGATGCCGATCCGGGCGCCGAGATGCTTCGGGTCGGCGGCGATGGTGAGGGTGGCTTCCGCCGATGCCTTGAACAGGATGGCGTAGATGACGGCCTTGTTCTGATAGGCGATGTCGGCGACCGGGCCGGGCAGCGTGTAGACGAGGTGGAAGTATGGCACCGGCAGCAGTTCGGCTTCGCGTTCGGCGAGCCATTCCTGCGCCACTGCTCCCTGACACTTGGGGCAGTGCCGGTTGCGGCAGCAGTTGTAGGCGATGATCGGATGTGCGCACACGTTCTCGCAACGCGCGACATGGCCACCGAGTGCCGCCGTGCGGCAGCGCTCGATGGCACTCATCACCTTCATCTGGCCGAGGCTCACATGGCCGGCGTTGGCTGTGCGCCAGGCGGCCCCGTGATCGCGGAAGATATCGGCAATCTCCAGGACTGGACGGGACATGGCCGCCAGCCGGCTAAGCCGGTTGTGCTGCCTTGCCTCTCTTGCCGGGTGTCTTGCGCGGCTCGCCCAGCAGGTCGAGCGGGCTGGCGATGGCCGAGATCATGCCGGTGGCCACCCGGGTGTAGCGGGCCGTGGTGTCGAGCTTGTGGTGACCGAGGAGAGCCTGGATCACACGGATGTCGGTGCCGCGTTCGAGCAGATGGGTGGCGAAGCTGTGGCGCAACGCATGCAGCGTCACCGCCTTCCTGATGCCGGCTGCGTCGGCTGTCTGGTGAAACAGCCGATTGAGCTGTCTTGTCGTCATCGGCTTTCCGGGTATGCGGCCAGGGAACAGCCAGCGCTGTTCTCGCGGCACGCCTTCATCGTGGCGGGTGGGTCGCACCTTCCACCATTGCCGCAGCAGATCGAGGGTCTCGGGCGACAGCATGACGTTGCGGTCTTTGCGCCCCTTGGCCTGCACGATGCGGATGATGTTCTGGGCGCTGTCGATATCGCCGGCCCTCAACCGGACCACCTCGCCGGCGCGCAAACCGGCGCCATAGCCGAGAGCCAGCATGACGTGAACCTTGAGATTGCCTGCCATGGCCAACAGGCGCTTGGCCTCGTCCGGGCTGATCACCAACGGGATCTTCTGAGGTTCCTTGATGTGGTAGATCTCGGCGGCAAGGTCCAGCCGCCTGAGCGTCACGCGGAACAGAAACTTGAGCCCGGTCATGATCCGGTTGCGATTGCAGATGCTCGATCCTGTGTCGATCAGGTGCAGCTGAAACCGGCGGACATCCTCGGCGTTGGCCGTGTCGGGCGAGCGCTTCAGGAAGGCTGCGAACCGTTTGCAGCTGCTGATGTGGCTCTTTTGCGAATGCGCTCCAAGCTTGCGCGCGCTCATGTCCTCGATCATGCGCTGGCGAAGCGGGCTGATGGCATCGGTACTCATGGTGAACTCTCCTGAGTGAGGTTGACGACACCTCGATCCTCAGGAAACGATCCCCCGCAGGCTACCCCTGTTCTCTCAGCTGATTACCCCGCCCGCAGATGCGTGCCCGCCTCGGCAACTTATCGCGGCAGCGATTTAGTGCTCTGGCCCGGAGCGTCAGATTGTTTGGCTCGTCAGCTGGTCTGCAGGTAGTGGATAAGCCGACATGTTGCGGACATGGCAAATCCGTCGAGGTTGACCCGAAGCGGCCGTTTGCGTAGTTGCACAATCGGCCTGAGTTGGCGCTTTTATCCTCGACCGGAAGGCCAATAAGGACTAATTTGCCCATCTCCTGAAACCGTCCTTTGAGAGGAAGGTGTTTCATGAATATGGAGCAAAACCGGCGTCAATTTCTGACCAGCATGTCATTGGCTACTGACGTGGGCTTGACAGGGCTTTTCCCATCAGTGTCCCGCGCCGAGCCACCGCCCGAGATCACCACCATTTGTCTTTCCGCGGTCCCAAGCGCCTGCCAGGCGCCGTTCTATCTAGCCGAGGAGCTGCTTCACGAGGAATGTTTTGCCGAGGTTCGCTATGTTCCGACAACTTTCGTTTCGGTTGGCATGCTGGCGGATGGCGACCTCGATTTCAGCGCGGAGGCCGGGGTCGATTACCTGCCCCTAGTGGATGCGGACCGGCGCTTGACAGTACTTGCCGGAATCCAAGTGGGATGTATGGAACTGCGTGGCAACGACAGCATCCGGGGCATCGCGGATTTGCGCGGCAAAAGGGTAGGCATAGGCCGGTTCGGCTCCGCCGATCACTTGCTGGTGAGCGCGATGGCCTCCTATGTCGGGCTCGATCCTTCCGAAATCGACTGGGCCGCGGATCCGTCGGTCAGCCAGGCCGAACTCTTCACCGCCGGCAAGGTCGACGCCTTCATCGGGTTTCCGCCCAATCCCAAGCAACCGTGCGCGCGGCACCTCGGTCACGTCGTCGTCAACATCGCCCATGATCGTCCCTGGTCAAACTACTTCTGTTGCATGGTGACTGCCAATGCCGATTTCGTGCGCAACAATCCGGTAGCGACGAAGCGCGCGGTGCGCGCCATCCTCAAGGCGACCGACCTCTGCCACGAGCAACCTGAACGAGCGGCGCAACGGATGACCGATCTCGGCTTTTCGCGCGAATGTGCGATGATGGCCCTGAACGACGCCCGCTTCGGCCTATGGCAGGACTATGACCCCGAAGACAGCGTCCGCTTCTATGCGCTCCGGCTGAATGAAGTGGGCATGATCAAGAAGCCCCTAACGAGATCATCTCGCAATTCACCGACTGGTGCTTCCTCAATGAGATCAAGCGCGAACTGAAGACTTAGGAAGGAATAAGCCTGCAATTCGAAGGAGAACCCCCAATGTTCCAGAGCCTGAATTGCCGCCGCGTCCTCGCCGGAATTTCCGGTCTGGCCGCCGGACTAATGGCATCCCCGGCCTTAGCCGAGCCACCGCCAGAAACCACCCGCGTGCGCCTCGGAGTGTACCCGGCCGCCTGTAACGCGCCGCTATACCTGGCAGAAGAATTGCTGCGCGAGGAAGGCTTTGCCGAGGTCCGCCTCTTAACTTCAGGCGGGATCAGCATGCTGGCGGACGGCGAGTACGATTTCAGCATGGAAAGCGGAGTCGACTACTTGCCTTTGATGGAAGTAGGAAGACCGCTGACGGTGCTTTCCGGAATCCACACGGGCTGTTTCGAACTTCGCGCCAATGATAGTGTCCAATCCATTACCGACTTGCGGGGAAAAAGGGTGGGTGTGAGTACGCCCCTCGGTATCGCTGCCGATCATCTGCTGGTGAGCATGATGGCAGCTTATGTGGGTCTCAATCCCGCCATCGACATCAATTGGATAACCAATCCGTCGGTCAGCCAGGCCGAACTCTTTGCCAAGGGCGAAGTCGACGCCTTTATTGGATTTCCGCCCAATCCCGGTCAGCCATGCGTGCAAAACGTCGGCCACGTTGTCATCAACACCGCCCAGGATCGTCCCTGGTCGAACTATTTCTGCTGCATGGTGACCGCCAATTCCGATTTCACGCGCAATAATCCAGTGGCAACCAAGCGGGCATTGCGGGCTATTCTCAGGGCAACCGACATTTGTCACAATCAGCCGGAGCAGGCGGCGCAACGGATGGTTGAACTGGGGTTCTCGGCCGAGTGCGCGCACATGATCCTGAATGACGCCCGCTATGGCCTGTGGCGCGACTACGAGCCCGAGGACACCGTCCGCTTTTACGCGCTGCGTCTGCACGAATTGGGCATCATCAAGAAGACGCCGAACGAGATCGTCACCCAATTCACCGACTGGCGCTTCCTCGACGAGATCAAGCGCGAGCTAACCTGAGCCGCCGGGCTGGGACCTGCAAATTGCGATCGAAAGGAAACTTGCCATGACGATCACGCTGAACCGCCGCCACATCCTCGCCGGCCTGCCGGCGCTCGTTGCCGGTCTCCACGCGCCAGCGGCCGCCGCCGAGCCGCCGCCGGAGACCACCGTCATCCGCCTTGCATCATGGCCCGGGGCCTGTACCGCGCCGCTCTATCTGGCCGAGGACCTGCTGCGGGCGGAAGGTTTTTCCGAAGTCCGCTATCTGGCGGCAACCGGCGCTTCGCCACCCGCCATGCTGGCCAATGGCGATATCGATTTCGACATGGAAGATGGCTTCGACTATCTGCCGATGATCGATGCCGGAAAGTCGCTGATGCTGCTGTCGGGCATTCACACCGGATGTTTCGAACTGCGGGCCGCGACGGAATCGGCAGCGTCACCGACCTGCGCGGCCGGAAAGTCGGAATAACCAGCTTGAACGACGCGGGGCATCTGTTCGTCAGCGCCATCGCCGCCTATGTCGGGCTCGATCCCGTCAGCGACATCGAGTGGGTGGCCGACCCATCGGTCAGCCGAGGCGCAACTGTTCGCCGCCGGAAAGATCGATGCCTTCGTCGGATTTCCGCCCAATCCGCAGGAACCCTGCGCGCGGAACCTCGGGCATACGCTCGTCAACATGGCCAGGGATCCGCCGTGGTCGCACTATTTCTGCTGCATGGTGGCCGCCAATGCCGATTTCGTGCGCAACCATCCGGTGGCGACGAAACGTGCGCTTCGCGCCATCCTCAAGGCGGCCGACCTTTGCCACAGCGAGCCGGAATTGGCGGCGCAACGCATGGCCGAGCGTGGCTTCTCCAAGGAATGCGCGCTGCATGACCCTGAACGACGCCCGCTACGGCTTGTGGCGCGACTACGACCCCGCGGACGCCGTCCGCTTCTTCACGCTCCGCCTGCACGAAGCGGGCATGATCAAGGTCGCGCCGAACGAGGTCATTGCCGGTTACACCGACTGGCGCTTCCTCAATGAACTTAAGCGCGAGATGAAGACTTAGCCACAGAAAGGAAACCTGCCATGCCGACCATTCACAACCGCCGCCGCTTGCTTGCCGGTCTGTCCGCGGTGGCTGCCGGTTTCATCGGTCGCCACCGGCCGCCGCCGAGCCGCCGCCGGAGACGACCACGGTCCGTCTGCCGCGGTGGGTCGGTGGTTCCTACTGCTGGGCAGGCGCGTACATCGCCGGAGAACTGATGCGCGCCGAGGGCTTCACCGATGTCCGCTACGTGGAAGGCGACAGAAGCGTCGACCAATCGGTGTGGATCGCCCGCGGTGAGACGGACTTCTCCGTGAACTTTCCGCCGAACCAAATCGCGTCGATCGACGCCGGCGTGCCGATCAAGGTGCTGACCGGGTTGCACTCGGGATGCCTCGAACTGATCGCCAATGAGAGCATCCGCAGCGTCACGGATCTGCGGGGCAAGAGGGTGGGCGTGGATGGTTTCAACAACTCGCGGCACGTGTGGCTGACCCTCATGGCCGCCTATGTCGGGCTCGATCCCGTCAACGATATCCAGTGGGTCTTGACTGAAGAACGTCAAGCCGACGGAACTCTTCGTCCAAGGGAAGATCGACGCATTCCTCGGCACGCCGCCCCGAGCCGCAGGAGCTGCGCGCCAAGAAGATCGGCCACACGATCCTCAACAATGCCGTCGACCGCCCATGGTCGCAGTATTTCTGCTGCATGATCTCCGCCACGACGGACTACGTGAACAAGATACCCGGTGGCGACCAAGCGGGTGTTGCGAGCCATCCTCAAGGCCGCCGACCTCTGCGCGTCGGATCCGCAGATGGTGGCGCGGCAGATGGTCGATCGCGAATTCATGCCGTCGTATGACTACGCGCTGCAGACGCTGAAGGATATCCGCTACGACCGGTGGCGGGAGTTCGATCCCGAAGACTCGATGCGGTTCTATGCGCTGCGCATGCAGGAGACGGGCATGATCAAGTCGAGCCCGCAGGAGATCATCGCCGACGGCACCGACTGGCGCTTCCTCGACGAGCTCAAGCGCGAACTGAAGACTTAAGCCACAGAAAGGAAACATTGCCATGCAGACATTCACAGCCGCCGCCGCTTCCTGGCCGGACTTTCGGCCGCGCGCCGCCGGATTGTCGGCGCGCCGGAGTCGTCTGCGCCGAGCCGCCGCCGGAAACCACGCGCATCCGCCTGGCGAAGATCCCGAGCATCTGCGTGGCGCCACAGTATGTCGCGGAGGAATTTCTGCGCGCCGAGGGCTTCACCGAGGTTGCCTATGTCGTCACAGGACCCGGTGCGGCCACGGCCTCCGCGGTGGCGAATGGTGAGATCGATTTTAGCCTCAACTTCGTGACAAATTCGATCGTCGCCTTGGACTCCAGTGCGCGCGATCACTCTGCTCGGCGGCGTCCATCCTGGCTGCTTCGAGCTTTTTGCCAAGCGCGGGATCGACAGCGTCGTCGATCTGAAAGGCAGGAACGTCGGTGTCCCGGGGCTCGGTTCGGGCCCGCATCTGTTCCTCGCCAGCATCGCGGCCTATGTCGGGCTCGATCCGGCGCGCGACATCAACTGGGTGGTGAACCCGGAGGTCAAGCCCAAGGAGCTGTTCGCGCGCGGCGAGGTCGATGCGTTCCTCGGCTTTCCGCCGGATCCGCAGGAATTGCGGCGCGGCAAGGTCGGGCACGTGATCGTCAACAGCACTGTGGACCGGCCTTGGTCGCAATATTTCTGCTGCATTCTGTCTGGCAACAGCGATTTTGTGGCCGCGCATCCGGTTGCCACCAAGCGTGTGCTGCGCGCCATGCTCAAGGCTGCGGATCTGTGCACCTCCGCACCTGCCCTGGTTGCCGAGCGCCTGGTCGCCGACGGATTTGCCAGCCGCTACGACGATGCGTTCGCAGCGATCAGCGAGCTGCCTTACCGGCAATGGCGGGACTACGATTCCACCGACACCGTCCGCTTCTATGCGCTGCGGCTGAAGGAAATCGGTTTGATCAACTCCACACCCGACAGGATTATCGCGGAAGGTACGGATTGGCGCTTCCTCGACGAGTTGAAGCGCGAGCTGAAGATGTGAAAATTAGGCCAAACTAGGAGAGGAGACTCCCCATGCAGAACATCCAGAACCGCCGCCGCTTCCTGGCTGGCTTGACGGCAACCAGTGCCGCGGGCCTCATCGGCGCGCCGAAACAGGCACGCGCCGAGCCGCCGCCGGAAGTTACCACTGTGCGCCTGCCGGTGTTTGCCAATGTCTCCGACTGCCAGACGCCCATATACATCGCCGAGGCGTTGCTCCACGGCGAGGGCATCACCGACGTTCGGTTTGTCGACAAGGGGACCGGTCCGGACTCGTCGGACTGGCTCCAGCATGGCGAGATCGACTTCGATTTCAATTTCCCCCCGGCGTACATTCGCTCGATCGCCAAGGGGGCGGCCCTCAAGGTGGTCGCCGGCATGCATGTCGGATGCCTCGAGCTGATTGCCAACGAACACGTCCGGAGTGTCGCGGAATTGAAGGGGAAGAAAGTGGGAATCAGCGAGGCGAACAGCATCCCGCACCTGCTGTTGATGATCATCGCCGCCAATGTAGGGCTCGATCCGGCGAAAGACATCGAATGGGTCACCAGCCCCAGTTCGCTGGATCTTCTCGCCGAGGGCAAGATCGATGCATTCCTCGCCACACCGCCCGAACCGCAGATAGCGCGCGATCGCAAGATCGGCCACGTAATCCTCAATACCGCCGTCGACCGTCCGTGGTCGCAGTATTACTGCTGTATGCTGGGCGGCACCGCCGATTATGTCGCCAACAATCCGGTGGCGACCAAACGGGTGCTGCGGGCCCTGCTCAAGTCCGTCGATTTCTGCGTGACCGACCCCGAAAGCGCGGCGCGGCGGGTGGTCGATTTGGGATATGCGGCGAGCTACGACTACGCCCTGCAGACGATGCGAGAGGTACGTTACGACAAATGGCGGGACTATCGATCCCGAGGATTCGATGCGGTTCTACGCGCTGCGCATGCTGGAGATCGGGCATCATCACAGGCAACCCGAAGGACATCATCGCAACCGGCACCGATTGGCGATTTATCAATGAACTGAAGCGGGAAATGAAGACATGAGGTGGTGGGCGCTGCTGGCGCTTGCGGTGGCGCTCTCACCGGCCCTGGCGCACCAGAGCAGCCGGGATGAGCGCCTGCCGGTCATCGGGCCGGCGCCCGATTTCACATTGACTTCGCAAGATGGCGCGCCGTTCTCGCTGGATAGGCTCCGCGGCAAAACCATTGCCCTCACCTTCATCTATACGTTCTGCCCGGACACCTGCCCCCTGCTGACCGACAAGATGGCAAGAGTTCAGGATGAGCTCGGCCCCGATTTCGGCACCAGAATCGCCTTCGTCTCGATCACCGTCGACCCCGAGCGCGACACCCCGGAGGTGCTGAAGCAATACGCCGAGAACTATGGCGCCAATCCGCAAGGCTGGTATTTCCTGACAGGAAAAGCCGCTGCTATCCGCGAGGTCGAACGCCGCTACGGTGTCTTCGCCGGGAAGGCGGCGGACGGCAGCCTCGACCATACCCCACTCACCTCGCTCATCGACTCGAAGGGCATACTTCGCGTACAGTACCTTGGCGTGCGCTTCGATCCGCTGGAGTTCCGGCATGACCTTCTCGACCTCATGGGCGAGTCCCAGCAAGATTAGAAATCGGCTGGTGGACTGGGTCGCCCGGTTGCCAGCGCGGGTGCAGACCAAGCTGCTGATCGCCTTCCTGACCATCGTCGGCCTGCTCATCGTGCTCGGCGCCGTGGGCCTGCAGGTGGTCAATGGCGTCAACAACCGGACCGAGGAACTGATCAAACTACAGCGCAAGATCGCCGCCTACCACCAGGTCCAGCACGATACGACCAACCAGCTCTACAACATCTCAACGGCCCTGCTGCTCCAGGACGACAAGATGCTGGACGCGGCACTGCGCCAGCTCAGCCAGTTTGGCTACGATCTCGACCGCATGGAGTTCGTCGCCAAGGACGAGGCCGATTTGCTCGGCGAGGTCCGCAAGGACTACGACCGTTTCGCCCAGATCGTCACCCAGTCGGTGGACCTCATTCGCCACGGCGACACGGCAGGTGCACGGGACTTGCAGGCCACACAGATCGTTCCGCTCGCCGATCAGCTGGAGCGCCTGACCAACCAGCTGGTCAATATCGCAGAAGCCGACATGGTATCCGCCATCGACGCCTCGGGCCGCACCTATCGTACATCGCGGTTGACTGTCATCGTTTTCGCTCTCGCCAGCACGCTGCTGGCGCTCGGCCTCGGCTATGTCATTTCCTGGTCGCTGGTCGAGCCCGTCAAGAAAATCGAAGCGCGGCTGCGCCGGATCGCGGGCGGCGAGTTCGCCGGACACGTGAATGTCGTCAACCGCGACGAACTCGGCGTGCTCGCGGCGAATGTCAACCAGACATCCGAACAACTCGGGCGGCTTTACGCAGAAATCGAAGCGCGCAGTTTAGAACTCAGCGTGGCACTTGAGCAACAGACGGCGATTGCCGATGTTCTGAAGGCCATCAGTCGCTCGACTTTCGATCTTAAGAGCGTGCTTCAAACCCTCGTCGAGTCGGCGGCTCGACTATGCGACGCTGACAAGGCCACGATTACGCGGCACGTCGGTGGAGCGTTCTATCGCGCCGAGACCTACGGTCTTTCCGAAGAATTTGTTGAACTTGTCAGAACAATACCGGTGGAACCCGATCGCGGTTCCGTTACCGGGCGAGCGCTGCTAGAGGGCAAGATTATCCACATATCCGATGTCGAAACCGATACTGACTACACGTTCAGCGAGGCCAAGCGACTTGGAGGATTTCGGACCATTCTCGGCGTCCCGATGTTGCGCGAAGGAGTTGCGATCGGCGTATTGGCATCTAACCAGGTCGCAAGTACGGCCTTTCACCGAAAAACAGATAGAACTGGTGTCAATTTTTGCCGACCAGGCGGCAATAGCAATCGAGAATGTACGGTTGTTTGAGAACGTTGAAGCGCGCACCCGAGAGCTCGGCAAATCGCTTGACGAGTTGCAGTCTGCCCAGAACCGCTTGATACAAACTGAAAAGCTAGCTTCGCTCGGTCAGCTGACGGCCGGCATTGCTCACGAAATAAAAAACCCACTCAATTTCGTCAACAATTTTTCCGCCATTTCCATCGAACTTATTGAGGAAATGCGCGAGGCGCTGGCTTCGGCGAATCTCGATGTCAAGAAGACCAAGGACATCGGCGAGATCATGACAATGTTGAGCGGTAATCTCCAGAAAGTAGTCGAACACGGCAGGCGAGCCGATTCGATTGTCAAGAACATGCTCCTTCATTCGCGGCAAGGCTCCGGTGAGCACCGGCTTGCCGACATCAACGCCGTTTTGGATGAAAGCATCAATCTCGCCTATCACGGCGCACGTGCGGAAAAACCCGGCTTCAACATTACGCTTGAGAAATCGTTCGACCCAGAAGCAGGAAAGGTCGACCTGTTTCCACAGGAGATCACCCGAGCATTTCTTAACCTGATTTCGAACGGGTTCTACGCTACTGCCAAGCGCAACAGCCACCGGAGCGGTGCAAGTTACGAGCCGACTCTGACTGTTGCGACAAAGAACCTTGGCAACCAAGTGGAAATCAGAATTCGCGACAATGGTACGGGCATCCAACCTGAAGTTCGAGATAAGATATTCAACCCCTTCTTCACAACCAAGCCAGCCGGTGAGGGTACTGGCTTGGGTCTTTCGCTGAGTTATGATATCGTCGTCAAGCAACACGCAGGCTCGATTGACGTCAATTCGCAGCCAGGCAAATTCACCGAGTTCACAATTGTTCTTCCGCGAACTGCGGCTTCCCTCGCCCAATCGGGAGGTTCCTCATGATGTTTCTGGTTTTGGTGGTCGACGATGAGCCCGATGTCGAGCTTTTGTTTCGGCAACAGTTCCGGCGCGACCTTCGCACTCACCGTTTCGCCATGGAATTTGCCCAAAACGCGCAGATGGCACTGGAGCGCATCTACGACGCCAAGGACGCGACGCTCATCCTGATCCTATCCGACATCAACATGCCCGGAATGAGCGGGCTTGAGCTTTTGTCCAGGGCGAAAGCAGCCCGGCCGGATGTGCCTGTAATAATGATCACGGCCTATGGTGATGCGGATACGAGGCGCCGGGCGATAGAGAGCGGTGCTGAAGCGCTGCTCACCAAGCCCATTGATTTTGGCGTTCTGCGAAACGAAATCGAAATACGACTTGGGTCTCGGGCGTGACTGCGGTCATTCTTTTGGTCGACGATGAGCCGGACTTGGAAGTGCTGGTCCTGCAGAAGTTTCGCCGGCAGATCCTTAGCGGCAGTATGAGTTTTTTATTCGCTCGCGACGGCATCGAGGCCTTGGCGGTTCTTGCCGAAGATAACCACATAGATATGGTCGTGAGCGACATAAACATGCCGCGGATGGATGGGCTTTCGCTGCTTCAAGAGCTTCAAGAGAATCACAACCAGTTGGCGGCAATCATTGTGTCGGCCTACGGTGACATCGCAAATATCCGCACCGCCATGAATAGAGGTGCCTTTGATTTTCTGATGAAACCTATCGACTTCGCCGATCTCGAATTGACGATTGCCAAGACTGTGCGGCACCTGGAAGCATTGCGTGAAGCGCGGCGTAAACAGTCGGTGGCCGAGCATGCGCGTGCATTCCTCTCGCGCTATTTTTCACCGAATTTGGCCGAGCTGTTAGTCGGTGGTTCTGGCGCACTCGACCTGACAGGAAAACGCCGAGAGGTGGCCTCGCTTTTCACCGACATCGCTGGCTTTACGGCGCTGGTAGAAACACTTGATCCGGGTTTACTTACTGAGCTTCTCAATGAGTATCTGACAGGGATGACGGATATCGTATTCGCCCATGAGGGGACGGTTGCAAAAATCGCGGGCGACGCTATTCATGTTTTGTTTGGCGCGCCGGTTGATCAGCCAGATCATTGTGAACTTGCAATTGGTTGCGCGTTATCTCTCGATGCTTGGGCACAATCATCCCGGGAAGATTGGGCAAAAAGAGGCGTTGCGCTTGGACCAACACGAATTGGCGTTCATGCCGGACCGGCGATCGTCGGGAATTTTGGTGGCGACCGTTATTTCGAATACTCGGCCTATGGCGATACGATCAACATCGCTGCTAGGCTGGAAGCAGCAAATAAACCGCTCGGCACACGAATTTGCGTGAGCGCTGACGTCGCTTTCCGCGTCACAAATTTTCGCGGTAGACCCATTGGCGATTTGGTTCTGAGAGGCAGAAGTGAGCCCTTGCGCACCTTCGAAGCGCTTTCAACGGACGATTATGACGAGGCCGCGATAAACAGCTATCTCAGGGCCTTCTCCATGCTTGAGCGAAATGATCCTGGGGCGATGGGAGCATTCGCTGCGCAACTGAGCACACGAGCGGATGATCCGTTGGCGAGTTTCCATCTCAAACGGTTGTTGAATGGAGATAAGGGCACACTTATTCAGATACAGTAAATTGTCTTTGAAACAATTCAGTCCCTACCCATGAAAACACTCACCACAATGATAGCAATAGTGAATTCGACATGACTTCGAAGACCCAGAACTCCTGCGGTTTCTTAGGTTGTTGCAACTAAGTCGTACCAGCCTCGCACCGTCCCCCGTGAACTATTCCCAACGCATTGATTGAACTTGTTGATGTCGGCATTTGCAGTTTTTGATATTGCAAGAATGCAACGCTTTGAGGGTGGTTTTCTTGCAAATCCGATTTGGGATTCACCAACGCTTTGAAGCGTGATTCACTCTTGCTGTTAGATCAGCCGGAGAGATTCGCCATGAAGCCACGGGAACGCCGCGAGACGGGGGCGCAGGATTTGTTCCGGTCGCGCCTCGACCAGATCGTCAATCGGAAGCACCAACTGGTGAAGCTCGCCGATGTAATCTCATGGGCCTCCATCGAGGCCAAGTGCGGTGAGGTCTATGCCGATGGTCCCGGCATGCCGCCCTTGCCCACCCGGCTGATGGCGGGGCTGGCGATCCTCAAGTTCACCTTCGATCTCTCGGATGAGGAACTGTGCGCGCGCTGGATCGAGAACCCCTACTTCCAGTTGTTTTGCGGCGAAGAGTTCTTTCTCCATGAACTGCCTTTCGACCGCTCGTCGATGACCAGGTGGCGGCAGAGGATGGGCGAGGAGCGGATCATGGTCTTTCTTCAAGAGAGCTTGAGCGTGGCGGTCAAGACCGGGGCGATGGCGCCGCGCGATACCAGGCGGGTGATCGTCGATACCACGGTTCAGCCGAAGAACGTGATGTTCCCCACCGATGCCAAACTTCTCAACCGGGCGCGCGAGAAGCTGGTGAGCCTGGCAAAGAGGACTGGCCTCGATCTGCGCCAGAGTTACAAGCGGGTGGGCAAGTTCGCGCTCATCAAGCATCAGAGATATGCCCATGCCAAACAGTTCAAGCGGGCGGGCAAGTGCTTGCGCAAGCTTAAAACCTATCTCGGCCGCACCATGCGCGACATCGCCAGGCAGATCGCCGGTGACGATGGCCTGCACGCGATCTTCTTGCGCCCTTTGCACCTGGCGGGCCGGGTGCTGGAACAGCGCCAGAGACAACAGGGCAAGAAGGTTTACAGCCTGCATGCGCCGGAAGTGGAATGTATCGGCAAAGGAAAGCCACACAGGCCCTACGAGTTCGGCGTCAAGGTGTCCGTGGCCACCACGCTGCACCGTTCAAGAGGCGGCCAGTTCGCGCTGCATGCCAAGGCCCTGCCCGGTAATCCGTATGACGGACACACGCTGGCGGAGATCATTCCAGACATCGAGAAGACCATCGGCGTGGGGCTCGAGCGCATTCTCGCCGACGCTGGATACAAGGGTCACAACGCTCCCCTCAGCCACAAGTTCAAGGTCTACACCATGGGCCAGAAACGCAACATGACGCCCGCCATCAAACGCGAGATGAAGCGCCGCGCGGCAATTGAACCGGTGATCGGCCACATCAAGAACGAGCACCGCATGGAGCGAAACTATCTGGCCGGAACCCAAGGCGACGCCAGCAACGCCATCCTCGCCGCCGCCGGCTACAATTTCCGCCAACTCCTCAACTGGTTGAGGATTCTCTTGCGCTTATTGCTGGCGATGCTCTTCGGCTCGCTCAGACCACTTCATGCGTGAAAATTGGATTGTTCACGGTCGACTCGACCATGCCACGACGTGGATTACTCGGGCGCCAATCCACATGTCACACCTACCAATCGACCTGGGCCCTCCGGTTGCTAGAATCGCTACTCTGCATCTAGGCCGATATTTGCCCAATGACTGCTCCGTTAATCCTCTTATACCCACATCACCGTAGTTTTGGCGCCGAGATTCCAAGTTCCCGACCCGCCGTTCTTCAGCGAAATTCGCGTCCGTTCCATTTCACGCCACCCGGCGCTCCGCCCTGAGTGTGCATATGGAAGTGCAACTATTCCTGACAAAGCGCGGCCGCTCACAGGCACACTAGCGACAATGCCAATTCTCGTGGTACCGCCGTGGTACCAGCATGTAAGGTGCGTTACTATCATGTGAGGATGAGTTAGGATTGGCAATACCCTGGAGATCAGACAGTTAAGCAATCATCAGATGTGTTGGGAAATCGAGGGATAAAGCATTCCGAGAACTGAAAATCCGCGTGTCGGTGGTTCAATTCCGCCCCTGGGCACCACTTCTCACAATAAAATCATATAATAATAAAGTTCTCGAATTCTAGAACTTACTTTCCAGAATTGGCTTTCACATCCCTTACACATTTTCGAAGTTTTTCTGGAGTCGAATTGATGTCGTGGAAAAGCACACGATCATGGGTGGCAAGGTTCACGTCTACCGGCGTGAGAACAGCAGCCTGTGGCAGTGCTCAACTTACTTGCTGGCCGGAACCATCGCATCAGCACCAAGGAAGACAGTCTGTCGCGCGCGAAAGAAATCGCTGAAGACTGGTATCTGGAGCTGCGCGGCAAAAGCAAGCGCGGCGAGCTGAAATTCGAGAAGACATTCGCCGACGCTGCGGCTCAATTTACCAAGGAATATCCGGTGATGACCCGAGGGGAACGGAATGCCAAGTATGTCGAGGATCACCAGTCTCGAACTCAACAATCATCTCCTTCCCTTCTTCGCTGGCCTTGGCCTATCGGAAGTGTCGTCAAGCAAGGTACAGGAATACCGGATTGAACGGCTCAAAGAAGAGGAAGGCAAACGTACCCCGTCGCGGAGCACGATGCACCATGAGATCGTCACCCTTCGCCAAGTTCTGAAGGCAGCCATTCGCCAAGGCTGGCTCGACCGTCTGCCTGACCTCTCCCTCCCCTACCGCGCCTCCGGCAAGGTCACTCATCGTGCTTGGTTCTCGCCGGAGGAGTATCGCGGTTGTATGAGGCGACGCGGCAGAACGTACGGGATGCAAAAGGCAAGCCGTGGCTCTGGGCGGCTGAACAACTGCACGACTATGTGCTGTTTCTCGCGAATACTGGCGTACGCCCCGACGAGGCGAATGTTCTCCAGTACCGAGATGTCAAGATCGTCGACGACCAGTCAACGAACGAGCGAATCCTCGAAATAGAGGTGCGCGGCAAGCGCGGTGTCGGCTATTGCAAAAGTACACCAAATGCGGTGCGCCCATTCGAACGTCTGATAAAACGAAATGCACCGAAACCGGAAGATCGGGTTTTCCGCGTAAATCACAAAAAGCAGTTCAACGGCATTCTTGCAAAACTCAATCTGAAGCTTGACCGAGACGGCAATCGACGTACCGCCTACAGCCTCCGGCATACATACATCTGCATGCGACTTCTTGAGGGTGCCGACATCTATCAGATCGCAAAGAATTGTCGCACGTCGGTCGAGATGATCGAAAACTATTACGCCTCGCATATCAAGACCAATCTCGATGCGGCTGCGATCAATGTTCGGCGCGAACGTCCGAAGGATAAGTCGGCAGGTGCACGTCAAACGAAGTCGACCGATTGAAAAAGAAAGGAGCCCGCCAGCGCGAGCTCAGTATTCATCGGCGCGCATAATGGTGAGCACGCGCGTCGTGACTGCTGGGTCGCTCGGATCGGGCGAACCTGAATTCAAGCGTGCAGTAGTAGTCGATCTTCCAAAAGAACTTTTCGCCCTCGACTTCGATGCTGCCGAAGTCGTGCTCGCCGTGAGGATCATTACCCTCATCGAAGGCCGAGACGTCCGCACCTTGTTCATCAGTAATGATTGCGACTGCGGCCTAGAACTTCCCACACTGTGGGTCATCATAACTTGCCCCCGCGAACGTTGAACGAAAAGTGTCGTTCAATTCTCGAATGCGAGCTGTGGTCATACTCTCCTCCCCGCTGTCGAACGTCGGACAATTCCGGCGCTCGATTGCGAGAACGAGGCCTGGCATTTCACCAGAAGCAAACCCCTTCGATTGTTCCTTCTTTCACTTCTTAACAGTAGAAATTACTGAGTATTGCTATATGAGTATTTTTCTCTGTGTATTTATATATAGAGTGATGTAAGCGGGTTATACCACTAGCGGTAAATCTGGCTTACCTCTTGAGGTAAACCGGCTTACGTTTGATGGTGCACTTCCTGATGTAAACTGGCTTACGTCTGCATCTAACGTTGCTCCCGAATATGCATCAAATGAGGCATTCGCGGCGGGAGCCTTCTATCTATGTCGTCGACCGTTTTCCTGCTCGTCCTCCACTCTTCGACTTCACACGGAAGTGGAGCTCGTAGACGTTTGTCTTGCCCTGCCCACGACGGGTCACTTCGATGAGACCGAGTTGCTGCAACTCCTTCACGAATTGCGTGACGCGGACGCGGGTGCATCCGAGTTCTTGCGCGAGACGTTCCTGTCCTGGAAAGCAGTAATCATTGTGCCAGGCATACTGAAGAAATTTTGCGTACACGATGCGGGCACCGAAACTGAGCTCCTTGATGTCAAAGAGGAAATTCGGGACTTGCGTAAACCCACCACGCGCTACCGGATCATCACTAACAATTTCGATGTTTCGTAGATGCGCGCCGATTGGCTTCAAACCATCAGTGTACCTTTCCATGGAATTGATTGTACATCACCTAACCAAGGGGCCGACTGAGGCAGTTATCCACTTGTGGGGATAACCGCGAAAGTGAATCAGTTCTCGACTTTTCCCTCGATGAACATCAGGCACTCTTTCGGGGTCATGACGGTCAGGTCGTCAGTCGCCGAAGGCACTTATGAATCGCGGAGGCAAAGTGTACCACTGAACCGGCTGTGAAGCTCCGCCTGGAAGGCGGCGCAAAAGTGTACCGGTCCTGCTAGGCCATCTCGATGTCATTGACTGGCATTGAGAGGCTGGAAGGATGTTTACAGTGGAACTCTATGCCAAGATCAGACGTGCGGTGATGGTTGACGGACTGAGCCGGCGCGCGGCGGCGCGGCGGTTCGGCATTCACCGCAACACGATTGCCAAGATGCTGCAGTTTTCGATTCCGCCTGGTTACCGGCGGCGCGAGCGGCCTGTCTCGAAGAAGCTGGGTCCACACATGGCTTGGATCGACGGCGTTTTGGAGGGAGATCGCAGCGTCCACAAGAAGCAGCGCCACACAGCGCACCGGATATTCGAGCGGCTGCGCGATGAACGGGGTTTTCCGGCGGCTATACGATTGTGCGGGAGTATGTCGCCGAGCAGGCGCTGCGCAGCCGCGAGATGTTCGTGCCGTTGAGCCATCGTCCGGGGCATGCCCAGGCGGACTTTGGCGAAGCCGATGGCTACATTGCGGGCAAGAAGGTACGGTTCCATTACTTTTGCATGGATCTGCCGCACTCGGATGGCTGCTTCGTCAAGGCCTATCCGGCCGAGACAGCGGAAGCCTTCTGTGATGGCCATGTGGCGGCATTCGATTTTTTCGGCGGCGTGCCGCAATCGATCCTGTACGACAACACCCGGCTGGCGGTGGCCAAAATCGTCAAGGGCGGACAGCGTCTGCGCTCGCAGATGTTCGCCGAACTGCAGAGCCATTACCTGTTCGACGACCGGTTCGCGGCCTGGCAAGGGTAATGACAAGGGCAAGGTGGAGGGACTGGTTGGTTACACCCGCCGCAACTTCATGACGCCTTTGCCTGTCGCTCATAGTTTTGAGGCCCTCAACGCCCGGTTCCGTGATGCCTGCGGCAAACGGCGCCAGGCGATCCTTCGCGGCCACAGGATCACCATTGGCGAGCGCCTGCAGGCGGACCGGGCAGCGTTCATGCCGCTGCCGCCAGCGCCCTATGATGCCTGCCACAAGGTCGCCACCCGTGTCTCATCGCTATCGCTGGTGCGCTACCGCAACAACGATTATTCGGTGCCGACGCGTTACGGCCATCAGGAGGTGCTGGTTAAGGGTTATGTCGAACGGGTCGAGATCGCCTGTCGCGGCGAGACCATTGCGGTGCATGTCCGCAGCTATGAAACGGCCGACTTTGTCAGCAATCCTCTGCATTATCTGGCCTTGCTCGAGCACAAGAGCCGGGCGCTTGATCAGGCAGCACCCCTGGACGGCTGGCAGCTCGCCGATTGC
>CAVWHD010000003.1:0-8111 GCA_963754675.1 uncultured Alphaproteobacteria bacterium
ACAACTCATCTGCTTTCGGGGGCTAAGCCGACATGGCGCGGACGTCGCAAATCCGTCGAGAGTGACCCAAACCGGACCCCGGCACACATTTGTACCCACCTTAGAATTCTATAAATGTGTCTGCCAAACTTCGTGGTAATGGGTACACTAAGGGACATACACGGAGCTTGGCTACTGCAGCGATGATAGGATCGTGTCCGCACCCTTCTCGCCAATCATGATGGTCGGCGCATTGGTGTTCGCACTGACCAGCTTTGGCATAATCGAGGCGTCGACGACCCGCAGCCCCAGCAGGCCGTGAACACGCAATTCGGGGTCCACAACCGCCGACTCGTCCGTGCCCATCTTGCAGGTTCCAACGGGGTGGTAGTGAGAAGATATGAAGCTGGACATGTAGCCGTCGATTTCGTCGTCGGACTGGCAGGCCGGTCCGGGGTCAAGCTCCTCGCCGCGAAAGTGATCGAAGGCGAGCTGACTATGTAAATTGCGAGCAAGCCGCAAGCAATAGCGATTGAGCCGTTGATCAGCACCGGCGGTCAAGTAGTTGTGGACGACGATGGGCGCATCAAGAGGATTGCTTGAGCGCAAACCCACGTAGCCCACGCTTTCGGGGCGGAGGCCGCACCAATGGATGTTGTAGCCATGGAACTTCGGAAAATGATCGGATGAACCATTGGGATTGATCGCGGCAGGAAGCAGATAGTACTGGATATCCGGCCTTTCGAGCGCCGGATCACTCTTAAGGAACGCCATGGCGTTCATCGGAAAGATTGCCAGGGGACCGCTGCGGGTGAAGATGTACTGTAGCACTGCCTTGGCCAGGCCGAGGGGCTTGGTCATGTTGAAGTAGGTGATTGGTTTGGTGCAGCGGTGCTGCACGAAGGAGCCCACGTGATCTTGCAGATTCTTGCCGACGCCCCTTAGCGCATGGCGGCATTCGATGCCATGCTGAGACAGCACCGCAGGATCGCCTATACCCGATATCATCAGGAGCTGAGGCGAGTGATAGGTGCCCGCCGAGAGAATGACTTCGCGGTTTGCCGACACCTTTAGCCGTTTGCCGTTGCGCTCCAGTTCGACGCCGGTCACCCGTTTGCCGTCCATGATCAGGCGATGGGCGCGTGCATGGGTCCACACGGCGAGGTTCTTGCGGCGGAGTGCCGGCCAAACATAGGCGCGGGCCGCTGAGCAGCGCATGGGGAACAGATGGGTGTGGGTGTATTGGGTCCACACAAAGCCTTCCATGTCTTCGGCATTGTAATCGGGATTAAACTTGTAACCCGCCTGGAGGCCCGCCTTGATGAAGGCTTCGAAGAGCGGCATCTTGTAGCGGCCAAAAGCGGTGCGCAGGGGACCACCGGTGCCGCGCAGTTCATTTGGGGCGCCGTTCCAACACTCGGACTTTCTGAAAAAGGGTAGAACACTTTCCCAGTCCCATCCGGTGTTGCCAAGCTGGCGCCATTCGTCATAGTCGCGATGGTGGCCGCGGACATAGATCTGGCCATTGATGGAGGAACTACCGCCCAGCACCCGGCCGCGCGGTAGTGGCACCTTGTAGCCACCAAGGCGTGGCTCCGGCTCGCTTTCGAATTTCCAGTCGACAGAGCTTCCGACCATGAAGACTTCGCCGGTGGGCATATGGATCAACGGGTGCCAGTCGCGGGCGCCCGCTTCCAGCAGCAGCACGCGGTGGCGCCCGTTTTCGCTGAGCCGCGCCGCCAGCACGCAGCCGGCCGAGCCGCCGCCCACGATGATGAAGTCAAAGTTCGAGTCCGTTCCGGAAGACATGGTCCACCCGATTGATAGGAGATTGAGTTGTGATCAGGCCGCCGCCGCGGCCATGGCCTTATGAACTTCGCTGTGAAGGTTGTGATGAATTCGCCGCTTGAGCTCCACGCAAGGTGCGGAGGTCAGCAGGTCGTAATTGCGCGGATGCGGGAATTCGACGGAGATTGTGTCGATGATGCGGCCTGGTCTTGCCGACATGACATAGACCTTCTCGCCGAGGAACAGGGCCTCGTCGATATCATGAGTGACAAACAGCACTGTCTTCTGGTTCTTCTCCCACACGCCGAGGAGCAGTTCCTGCATCACCGTCCGCGTCTGGCTGTCGAGGGCGCCGAAGGGTTCATCCATCAGCAGTATCTTCGGATCGTTGGCGAGCGAGCGGGCGATTGCCACGCGCTGCTTCATGCCGCCCGAGAGTTGCTTGGGATAGGCGTTCTCGAAGCCGCCGAGACCTACGGCATTGACATAATAGCGTGCCCGTTCGGCGCACTCCTTCGCCGGTATTTTCTTCAGATTGAGGCCGAACTCGACATTGCGGATGACCGTCAGCCACGGGAACAGCGAGTAGTTCTGGAACACCATGCCGCGCTCGGCTCCAGGACCTTCGATGACCTCGCCATCGAGTTTGCATTGGCCACCGGAGGGTTCCTTGAGGCCGGCGATGATGTCGAGCAGACTGGACTTGCCGCAGCCCGAGGGTCCGACGATAACGGCGAACTGCTTGTCGGGAATCTGCATCGACAGGTTGTTCAGGGCGATGATATCGTCACCGACGCGCGACTTGAACCTGAGGCTGACATTTTCAATTGAGACCGCACCCATGGTGAACTCCCGTCAACGCTGTCCGGCCCAGGGCAGGAAGACTGCCTTGATCCATTTGAAAATCTGGTCGGTGACCATGCCGAGAAAGCCGATGGCCAGAATGGCGACGAAGATGAGGTCGGCATGGAGGCCACGCATGGCCTGCATGCTCATGTAGCCAAGGCCCGAAGTCGAGGCGACAAGCTCAGCCACCACCAGATAGGTCCAGGCCCAGCCCATGGTCACGCGCAGCATATCCATGATGCCCGGCAGGGTCGCGGGCAACAGCACCTTGCTGACGATTTGGCGGCGGTTGGCGCCCAGCGTGTAGCCTGCGCTGAACAGCTCATTGGGCACCTGGGCCGAGACATCGGCGAACATCACCAGCTGCTGGAAGAATGTGCCGATGAAGATGACCGCCACCTTTTCCTCGATCCCGATGCCGATCCACAGGATGAGCAGCGGGATCATCGAGGTGACCGGCAGATAGCGAGTGAAATTGACCACCGGCTCGAGAGCGGCCTGCACGATGCGGAAACTCCCCATCAGGATGCCGAGGGGTATGGCGATCAGCGACGAGAGCAGGAAGCCCAGATTGATGACGACAAGACTCGACCAGGCGTGCTTGAACAGGCTGCCATCGGCCATCACTTTCCACAATGCAGCCAGCACCTGGTGCGGCGGCGGGCAGAAGGTCGTATCGACGAGCCCGCCATAGGTGATGACGCACCAGAACAGTAAGATCAGCGCCGCAACCAGACCGCCGGCGCCGATCCCCAGCGCACGGGAAATCTCCCGGCGTGGGGTCAGCACACGGAACCGTACGGCTTGACCGGCGGCCACGGCGATCAACCGTTGATAAAGGAGTAGTCGATCATGTCGGCTGGCTGCACTTCGACCTGGATGCGGCCGAAGCCCTTCCAGATATCAAGAGCCGTGCCGAGTGTCTTGTTGATCTGGCCGGGAGCGTCAGCGGTGCCGAAGAATTCGATGTTCTTCGCCTTGTCGAGATACTCGATGCCCGCCAGAGTTTCGCCAAACACCGCCGGATCCTCGAGCCAGCCGCCGACCCCCTTGGCCATGATGGCGTTGGCCTCCTCGGGATTGCTCTTGGCGAAATCGACCGCCTTGTACCAGGCCCGCACGAATCCCGCGATGTCGTCTTTCTTTTCGACGGCAGTTTCGGCGGTGACCGCAACCACATCGGTGATCAGGCCCGGCTTATCCGCACTGGTCAGCAGGATATGGCCATGCTCGGCCTTGGCGCCTTGACTCAGCGCCGGTTCCCAGGTGACCGCCGCATCGACCTGCTTGGCGGCGAAGGCAACGCCGGCATCGGTTGCCGCCATGTTGACGGCTTCGATGTCATCCTGGGTCATGCCAGCATCCTTGAGCAAAGCGTTGAGGAAGAACTGCGAAACCGAGCCTTGTTCAAAGGCCACCTTCTTGCCCTTGAGACCTGCGACGGAGGTAATGTCCTTATTGGCGACGACACCGTCGCCGCCCTTGGAATTATCGACAGCGAGCACATAGTGCAGCATCTTGCCGGGCTTCATGTAGATGGGGAATTCGTCGACGGTGGAGGCGACGAGATCGATCTGCCCGGCCATCAGGGCGCCCATCTTGATCGGCGTGTCCTCCATGATGGTGAGTTCGACATCGACACCCTCATCCTTGAAGAAGCCCTTGTCGCGGGCAATGTAGAAGGGGCCATAGCCAACCCAGGTCGAATGGGCGAGCTTGAGCGTGCCCGCATCGGCTGTGGCGGCGAAAACAAAAGTGGATCCGATCAGTGTTGCGGCGAAGAGCTTATTGAACATGGTTTCCTCCGTTTCTGATTATTTGAGACTGCGTTGATGCATAATGCGGCCAATGAAGTTCAACAGCAATTGGGCCGCCAGGATTGCCGTTGTGCCGGTGTGGTCGTAGTCGGGTGCGACTTCAACCAGGTCGACGCCGGCGACGGTTCCACGTTTCACCAGCCCGGCTAGCAGTTCGAGAACTTCGTAGTAGAGAAATCCGCCATGGCTTGGCGTGCCGGTGCCCGGTGCAATCGACGGGTCGAAGCCGTCGATGTCGATCGTCACGTAGTAGCGGCAGCCCTCGGGAATGCGCTCAAGCACGGCATCGACGCCAAGCTTGCGGAACTGCCGGACCGAAAGGATATCAGAACCCATGCGGCGTGCATCTTCATAGCCTTCGCGGGCCGTTGATGAAACATTGCGGATGCCAATCTGCGTCAGTCCGGTGACATAGGATTTCTCGGCAGCTCGGCGCAGCGGATTGCCGTGGCCAAAACGCACGCCATGGCGCTCATCGACGAAGTCGAGATGGGCATCGATCTGGACAATGTGGATGGGCCCGCTGTCGCTGAAGGCATTCACACAGGGAATGTTGATCGAATGATCGCCGCCCAGCACCACCGGCAAAGCGCCAGCGGCGAGGATCTTGCGCACGCCATGTTCGATATTGGCGTGGCTCTTCATGGTGTCGGTGTGGACAATGTCGGCATCGCCGATATCGACGATGCGCACCTTGTCGGCCTGCAGATAGGTGACATCGTCCTCGTGATCGTAGGCGCCGGCGTGGCCGAACGAGAACAGGGTCGAGGCTTCGCGGATCGAGCGGGGGCCAAAGCGGGCGCCCGAGCGCCACTGGGTGCCAAAGTCGTAGGGAGCGCCCATCACAGCCACATCGGCATCGATGGCGTCCCAGTCGAGGCAGACCGGTGACTTGCCGAAAGTGCTGAGGCCGACAAATGGCAGATTTAGGCGGCCTGACTGATAACCATGAACGGACATGCGATCCCCTAGGCATACGCAGCAAAGGCCAGTGCTAGGGTAGAATTATACATTGAAAAATAGTTTTCTTTCACGCGACACAGTGATAAACATCATTGTATGGAGACTCGAGGAACTCCCATTCGCTTTGCGCCTACCGACCTCCGCCTGCTCAGGGTCTTTCAGGCCGTGGTCCGGCATGAGGGTTTCGCTTCGGCTCAGGATGAGCTTGGTATCTCGCCGGGGACCATCAGCAATCACATTGCCCAACTCGAGGGACGTTTCGGCATCCGCCTGTGCGAGCGCGGGCGCAAGGGGTTTTCGTTGACTGAAGAAGGTGTTCGCATCCATGAGGCAGCTGAGAACCTACTGCGCTCCATCGACAATTTCAGCAGCATTATCGGCTCGGTGCGCGGCGAACTTACCGGTGACATGCATTTCGGCACGGTCGATGCTATGCACACCAATGGCGACCTGCATTTGCAGGAGGCGCTTGCCCGCTTTAACGAGCTTGCGCCAAAAGTGACGCTTCATCTCGAGATTGCTTCGCCGCAAGACTTGCAGCAGCGCCTGCTCGACGGGCGCTATTCGCTGATCCTGACGCCGATCGACGATGCTCACCCGTCGGTCAACGCCGTTCCGCTTTTTGAGGAAAAACAATCGCTCTATTGCGGATCGCGCCACGAGCTATTCACCATTCCCGACAGCGCCATCACGCTTGCCCGGTTGCAGGCTCTCCCCTATGCGGCGCGAACTTACATGAAGGACAGTTCCGGGCCGAGGGACCTGAACTTGCGCAATGCGGCGACTACTTCGCACATGGAAAGCCTCGCCATTCTCATTCAGTCAGGCCGGTATGTGGGCTATTTGCCGTCGCATTTCGCCGCGTCATTCGTTGAGCGCGGCGAAATGCGAAACCTGCTGCCTGGAACCACCTCCTACATCGACACCTTCTACCTTGCCCATCGCAAGGATGAACGCAGCCGGGCGATGCAGCTGCTTTTCAAGTGCCTGAGTGACTGTGCATCGGCCTAAAGAAGGAGATACTCTCACCTTTCCAGGGCCCCTATTGCGCATCGACTTTCCAACTCACAGCACAACCGGTCCCCAAAATTCACTCAGGGTTTCACGGCTTTCGTGAAATAAGGCAATTGCTCCACTCTCGGCTGGTACTGGCCGGCCGCTGACAGCTTCTTGACGTGGCCAGCGATCTCCTCAAGCGTGGCAAACCAGACCTTCTTGGTCTTGAGCGTGTGCTCCAGCCACTGTTCGACCAGGCGCCAGCGGGCCAGCCGCCCGGTGAGGAAGGGATGCCAGATGGCCATCCAGAATCCGCCAGCCTCATATTGCGCGTCAAACTCCTCCCAAAAGGCCTTGAGGCCGTCTGAGGGAGCCTTCACCGGCATTAGATAATCGATCTCGGCATAGTGGGCGAAAGGGGGCCAATCGTCGGTTCCCCAATGGGTGGGAATTTCCCAGAGATCGCCGCGCTTGGATTTCATCAGATAGGGAATGTCGTCAGCCATCAAAGATGAGTTGTAAAGGAAGCCATTGGCAATCAGCAGATCGACCACCTGTTGGGTGACATTGTACAGGGGCGCCCTGTAACCGCGCGGTGCCCGCCCAATCCGCTTCTTGTGAATTGCCAGAGCTTTCTCGAAAGCCGCCTTTTGCGCCTTTCCCTTGGTGGCGACCGGATCTTCGTGGATCAGGCCATGGTGGCCGATTTCATGTCCGTCCTTCAGCATTGCCTCAACAGCGGCCGGATACTGCTCGATGCACCAGGCTGGAATGAAGAATGACTGTTTCAGGCCGAGCTTGCGGTAGGTGTCAAGAATGCGCGGAACGCCGACCGTCGGTCCATAACGGCCCATGGTGATCGGATAGAGCCGGTCGTGACTATCTTTGGGTTTCGCAATGTGAATGAGGCTGTCGGCATCCATATCAAAGGTGATGGCACAGGCGCACCGCGCCCCATTGGGCCAGGGTATCGGGTTCTTGATCATTGGGAAGCTCTTTTACCTGTTGGCTGTACGGGCCCTCCCATACTGCCCCGGCGCGCGCCCGATGTCATCTCGGCCTTACCCGAGGCGATTTACCGGTACAAAGCGACCCGACAATGTTTGGCTTTGACTTAGTGCCTTCCCTGCATAATGTTGTGGCGGATTATCGGGAGGGACCCATGAAATACCTTATCACAAGTGCAGCAATTTCCGCTCTGATGGCTTCCACATCTGTTACCGCCAACGCCGCGGAAACAATCCGCATGCTGGCGCCCACCTGGCTCGGATTTCGCGCCGGTTCATGTCGCCAACGATATTGGCTGCTTCACGGAGGAAGGGCTGGAAGTCGAATACAAATTCGAGGACGATCGCACCAATGTGCTGGCTGCCTATGTGCGAGGCGATATCGAGGTCGACATGCGAACCGTCGGTGAACATCAGGGACGCCCGCGTGATGCCTCAACACCCGGAATTATCATCGGCACCATCGATGAGTTAGTTGGCGGTGACGGCGTCGTCGCTGACGGCAATGTGAAGTCGGTTTCTGATCTCAAGGGCAAGACTGTGGCGGCCGAGCCCAATATTCCTGCCCGGCTTCTGTTGCAGCTCGAACTCAAAAAAAGCGGGATGACCCTTGGCGACCTGCAGATCAAGGATATCGCGACCGCCGACACGGCGGCTGTTTTCACCGATGAGTTGATTTCGGCAGTCGCCACCTACGAGCCTTTCATGTCCCAGG
>CAVWHD010000004.1:0-44102 GCA_963754675.1 uncultured Alphaproteobacteria bacterium
CGCAACGCTTCTCGGCATCAAGCACCTGGTCGTCGCCGTCAACAAGATGGACCTGATGGACTACCGTCAGGACGTGTTCGACAAGATCGAGGCCGGCTACCGCGCCTTCGCCAAGAGCATCGGCGCCGCCGACATCACCGTGATCCCGCTTTCCGCGCTGGTAGGCGACAATGTCATTGATCGCTCGGCCAACATGCCCTGGTATCATGGTTCTACCTTGATGGCCCATCTCGAAACCGTGCCGGTGGATGACGATCTCGACTCCCGGCCGTTCCGCATGCCGGTCCAGTGGGTGAACCGCCCCGACCAGAATTTCCGCGGCTTTTCCGGTACGATCGTCAGCGGCAGCGTTCGCCCCGGCGACGCCATCAAGGTCATGCCCTCGGCCCGCACATCGACGGTTGAACGCATTGTCACCCATGACGGTGATCTTGCCGCCGGCGCTGCTGGCCAATCGCTCACCGTCACGCTGAAGGACGAGATCGACATCAGCCGCGGCGACGTTCTGTGCGTGGGCAACGATCCACTCGAAGTCTCCGACCAGTTCGAAGTCGAAATCCTGTGGATGGGCGACGAGCCCATGCTGCCGGGCCGCCCCTATGTCATCAAGGCCGGAACATCGCAGGTCCCGGGCTCGCTCGAAGAGCTGAAATACAAGGTCAATGTCAACACCATGGAGCATGTGGCGGCCAAGAGCCTCGCACTCAACGAGATCGGGGTCTGCAATCTCGAGATCGACCGGCCCATCGCCTTTGCTCCGTATACGGAGAACCGTCACCTCGGCTCCTTCATCATTATCGATCGTTTCTCCAATACCACGGTGGGCATGGGCCTCATCCGCTTTGCGCTCCGCCGTGCCGCCAATATCCATTGGCAGGCTGTCGACGTGCACAAGGACTCGCGTTCGGCCCTTGCCGGACAGAAACCCGCGGTCCTGTGGTTCACCGGTCTCTCGGGCGCCGGCAAATCGACGATTGCCAACCTGGTGGAAAAGAAGCTCCACGCCGCGGGCCACATGACCTATCTGCTCGACGGAGACAACATCCGCCATGGCCTCAACCGCGATTTGGGCTTCACCGACGCCGACCGCGTCGAAAATATCCGCCGCGTCGCCGAGGTGTCGAAACTTATGGTCGATGCCGGGTTGATTGTGCTGGTGTCGTTCATCTCGCCCTTCCGCTCCGAACGCCTGATGGCCCGCGAATTGGTGGAAGCCGGCGAATTCATCGAGATCTTCGTCGACACACCCTTGGTCGAGGCCGAGAAGCGCGATGTGAAGGGCCTCTACGCGAAGGCAAGGCGCGGCGAGATCAAGAACTTCACCGGAATTTCGTCGACCTACGAGGCGCCGGAAAGCCCGGAAATCAGGATAGACACCACCAGATTGTCCGCCGAAGCCGCAGCCGCTTCAATCGTTGAAAATCTCACCCAGCGGGGACGGTTGAGCAAGGTATAGAAATACATTTCATAGGCTACTTCTCATCACGGCCACCTTCTTCAATCGGCGAAAAGGATGCCCGGATCAAGTCCGGGCATGATGAGAAGTTATACCGACTCCGGAAGATTAAATCTTCGTTTGCGGGCGATGCACATGGGGGATTGAAACGGTTAGATTGTTTTGTCATGATTCGTTGGCGGGAGCACGATCTGGTCCGGCCGCGACAAACGGCTAGATTTTTTCTAAGCAATGTGAAAATTGGGGGGTAATCTAAGATGGAATCCGAGAATTTGTTTAGAAGCTGCGTCGCCCACTACACGGCGATCGAGGGCGGGGATGTGAACCACTACCCGGATTCGGACGAGATGCTGTCGATCTCGGCGTCCTATTCGAACTTGTTCAAACTCATGCGCATCGGCGTTCATCACGAACGCCTACCGCCCATGCGGCGGCTGTGCTGGCCGCATGCGGAGGCGGATGAGGAGGAGTTCGTATTTGTGATCGAGGGCACGCCGGACTTGTGGCTCGATGGCCATGTGAAGCGGCTCTCGCCCGGCGACGGCGTGTCGTTTGCGGCGGGAAGCGGTCTTGCGCATACTTTCATGAACAACACGCAAGCCGATGTGCGCATGCTGGTAGTGGGTGAGGCCAGCCGGCGGCGAAGCCGGATTCACTACCCGCTCCATCCCAAACGCAATGAGGAGATCGGCGAGCGGCATTGGAAGGATGTACCCAAGCGCCCGCTGGGTCCCCATAACTGTGTGCCCGACAAGGTGCTATAGGTTACTTTTCCGGACTCTGTGGCACGAACACTTCGGCGCGGGACTGGGCTTCTTCCATTTGGGCCGGGGTCAGCTTGGCGAGAAGACTGTCGAGTTCGGCATCGGGCCTGCCGCCCTTGGCGGCGAGAATGTTCCACTTCGCCGCCTCGATTGGATCGTTGGGGAAGCCCTTGCCGAAGGCATAGAGCCTCGCCACGCGGTTCTGGGCCACGACGTTGCCCCGCCTAGCGGCAACCAGCAGCCATTGGGCGCCGATCTTCTCATCCTTCTGCACGCCCTCACCGCGGAAGACGAGAACGCCATAGTCGAGGGCCGCATCGGGATGACCCTGGGCCGCGGCCTTGGCGAACCACTGGGCCGCCTTGGTCTGGCTGTGGTCAACACCTTTGCCTTCGAGAAAGAGAACGCCCAAATTGTATTCGCCGCCGGCAAAACCCTGATCGGCCGATTTCCTGTACCAGGCGGCCGCATCGGCCCAGTCGGGCGGGTTGCCGAAGGCCCCGGAAGACAGCAAGCCCATGTTGAACTGAGCCTCGGCATTGCCAGCCTCGGCGGCCTGGCGCAGCCATTTGGCGCCGAGTGTGTAATCAACTCCGCCCAGCGAGCCATCGAGATAGATCATGCCAAGGGCGAATTGCGACTGCACATGTCCCTTCTTCGCCGCCATGCCATACCACTCGATGGCCTTTTGAAGGTCGACGCCGGCGCCCAGGCCCTTCTGATAGATCGCCCCCATCATGGCCATGGCGCGGGCATCGCCCTGGCCAGCCAGGGGTTCGGCGATTTCGATGGCCATGGGGTAATCGTGGTCCTCGAAGAAGGCCACTGCCTCATCGAAATTCGGACCCGCAATGGCTGGAACGGCGGTTGCGAGGAAAAGCAGAATGCTTGCTCTGTATTTCATGTCTTGAGGCGTTGCATCAGGCCGGTGAGGATGTGGGCCGCGGCTTCGGGGCTCTCCCACATGGCATCGGAAGGGCGGATAAAGTCCGGATTCTGCGGCAGCAATGTGTCGAGGCCGGATGCCTCGACGGGATCGAAGGCAACGCAGGGAATTTCAAAGAAATCCGACCACCATTTGACGATGGGCTCGCCGCCCAGGGCCGGGCCATTCTGCGAAAGTGCGACATAGTCGGCGCCGCCTTCGGCTGCTTGCATGGCGAAGTGGCGCGAGGCGCCGGCGAAGGCGCCGAGGATGCCGTTTGTACCTAGGGATATGCGAAGTGCTGCTATGTCTATTTCACCGGCCACGACATGCAGACCGTCGCACTTCGCATGAATGGCATCGCAGGGTTCGCCGGTGATGAGAACGGCTACGTCAAGGCTCTGGGCGATGGGTGTAATCTCCTTTGCAAGCGACAACGGCAGCAGAAGGCTTGCGACATCGCCCGAGGCACAAGCGGCCTTCAGGCAATCGGCCACCTGGCTTGCCGGCAGATCAGGAGCAACGAGAAACAGTCGAGGGATGCTCATGCGGTTCGATCTCTTGAGCGGTTGCGGCACCAGAGCATATTGGACCACTCTCCTAATCTCCGTCACCCCAGCGCATGCTGGGGCCCGCTTTCTTTTGTTCGTTCAATCGGTTAACGGGATGCCAGCTTTCGCTGGCATGACGGTGCTAAGGATCGGCGCGTCAGCCGAAATCAGAAATGCTCTAGGGCAACAAACTCAGGCCGCCTTCTCCAGCGACTGGGCCCATTTACCTGACGTTGCGAGGGCGTTCATCTTGGCGCGGTGGGTGAAGGCGCTTTGGCCGGCGGCGACATTCTCGGGCTTGCCGCCCCAGGCCTTGAGCGCGTCGGCCTGGAGGGCGCGGCCGTAGGAATAGGTGAGGCGCCAGGGTGCGGAACCGGCGGCATTCATGTAGTGGAGATGGGCGGTGGCATCCTCGCTCGACTGGCCGCCGGAGAGGAAAGCTATTCCGGGGACGGCGGCGGGCACGCAGCGCCTGAGGACCATCAAGGTCTTCTCTGCCACTTCCTCGCGGCCGGCCTGCTTTGCACATTTCTTGCCGGAGATCACCATGTTGGGCTTGAGGATGATGCCTTCGAGTTTCACGCCGGCATAGAAGAGTTCCTGGAACTGCTCCTTCAGGGCCCATTCGGTGATCCTGGCGCAGGTGTCGATATCGTGGTCGCCGTCCATCAGCACCTCGGGCTCGACCATCGGCACGATGCCGCCGGCCTGGCAGATCGCCGCATAGCGGGCCAGCGCATGGGCGTTGGCGTGAATGGAATTGTGAGTGGGGAGACCCTTGCCGATATCAATCACCGCACGCCACTTGGCGAACTCGGCGCCCAACTTGGCGTATTCGGCAACGCGAGCCGCCAGGCCATCGAGGCCCTCGGTCACGGTTTCACCGGGTGAGAGGGCAAACGGCTTGGCGCCGGTATCGAGTTTAATGCCGGGGACGGCGCCGGTGGCCTTGATCATGTCGACCAGCGGGGTGCCGTTCCTGGCTTTCTGGCGAAGGGTCTCGTCGAAAAGGATAACGCCCGAGACATAGGCCTTCATGGCGTCGGTGGCGCCAAAAAGCATCTCGCGGTAGTCGCGGCGGGATTCCTCGGTGCTCGGCGTATTGATGGATTCGAGGCGCTTGGCGATCGAGGCGGTCGATTCATCGGCGGCCAAGATGCCCTTGCCGGGGGCGACCATGCGGTTGGCGATGGCATTCAGCTTGTCGATCATGTCTGTTCCTCCAGGGCTTTGACGCCGGGCAGGGGTTTTCCCTCGAGCCATTCGAGGAATGCGCCGCCGGCAGTTGAAATGTACGTGAACTCATCGGCCACACCGGCATGGTTGAGGGCCGAGACGGTGTCGCCGCCACCGGCAACGGTGACCAGCATGCCGGATTTGGTGAGCGCCGCCGCGTGCCTGGCGCAGGCAACGGTCGCCGTATCGAAGGGGGCCAGCTCGAAGGCGCCAAGCGGGCCGTTCCACACGATGGTGCTGGCCCGGTCGAAGGCCTGGTTGACGGCGGAAATCGATTTGGGGCCAATGTCGAGGATCATATCGTCGCTACCTACAGCGGAAATCGCAACCGTGCGGCTTGGGGCGTTGGCCTTGAATTCCCCGGCGACGACAGCGTCGGTCGGGAGCAGGATGGTGCAGTTCCTGGCCTTGGCGGTTTGCAGAATGGCACGGGCGGTTTCAGCGAGATCGTGTTCGCAGAGCGACTTGCCGACCTTGTGGCCCTGGGCGGCGAGGAAGGTGTTGGCCATGCCGCCGCCGATCACGATGGTATTGGCAATGCCGGAGAGATTGCCCAGAAGCTCCAGCTTGGTTGACACCTTGGCGCCACCGACGACGGCGATGAGCGGGCGCTTGGGGCTGTCGAGGGCTGCCTGAAGCGCCTTCAATTCGGCCTCCATGGCGCGGCCGGCATAGGAGGGAATGAAATGCGCAATGCCCTCGGTTGAGCAATGGGCGCGGTGGGCAGCGGAGAAGGCATCATTGACGAAGATATCGCCGAGACCCGCGAGCAGCTTGGAGAAGGCCGGATCGTTGTTCTCCTCGCCGGGGTGATAGCGGGTGTTTTCCATCAACACGCATTGGCCCGGTCTGATATCGATGGCCGGCGCCGTCTTCCAATCGGTGAAGAGGAATTTCACCGAGCGGCCCAGAATTTTCTCCAGTGCCGGCGCCACCGGCTTCAGCGACATCTCGGGAACGACCTTGCCCTTGGGCCGGTCGAAATGGGCGAGGACGATCACTGCCGCCTTCTTGTCGAGCAATTCAAGCAGGGTTGGCGCCACACGTTCGATGCGGGTCGCGTCGGTCACCACGCCATTGGCGATTGGCACGTTGAGATCGACACGCACCAGCACGCGCTTGGCCGAGACGTCGACATCATCAAGGGTGCGGAACTTCGCCATGTCAGGCCTTTGCTGCTTTGACCACCGCCTTGGCGGTGATGCCGAAATGTTTGTAGAGTTGTTCCGCCGGACCAGATGCTCCGAAGCCCGTCATGCCGATGAACTTGCCGCCGGTGCCAATGAAGCGGTCCCAGCCGGTGCGCACGCCTGCTTCGACTGCTATGCGGATATTCTCGGTTCCCAGGAGTTTTTCCCTGTAGGCCTTTCCCTGGGCCTCGAACAGTTCCATCGAGGGAACCGACACCACACGAGTGGGGGTTCCCGATTTGTCGAGCAACGCTTTGGCTTCGAGGGCTATTTCCACTTCCGAGCCCGATGCGAAGATCACGGCTTTGGATTTCTTGGCTGCCGATGCCACCTCATAGGCACCCAATGCGCAAAGGTTCTTGGGCGAAAAGCTCAGTCTGGCGGGCTTGAGCTTCTGGCGGGTGAGCGCCAGGATGCTTGGGCCATCGCTGTCTTGCAACGCAAGCTGCCAGCATTCGGCGGTTTCCACCGCGTCGCACGGGCGGAACACCGTGATGTTGGGCATCACGCGCATCGCAGCAAGGTGTTCGACAGGCTGGTGGGTGGGGCCATCTTCGCCGAGGCCGATGGAGTCGTGGGTCATCACGTAGATAACGCGCTGCCGCATGAGTGCCGAAAGCCGGATCGAGGGGCGGCAGTAATCGGTGAAGACAAGGAAGGTGCCGCCATAGGGGATGACACCGCCATGGAGCGCCATGCCGTTCATGGCCGCCGCCATGCCATGCTCGCGGATGCCGTAGTAGACATAGCGGCCGGAATAGTCGCCGGCATTCAGGGCCTTGAGGTCTTTCGATTTAGTATTGTTGGAGCCGGTGAGATCGGCGGAACCGCCAATGGTTTCGGGAACCACGGCATTGATCACGTCGAGGGTGTTTTGCGACGCGTTTCGAGTGGCAATCCAGGGCGGGCTCTTGGCCAGTTCCTTCTTGTAGGCGGTGACCGCGGCATCAAAGCCGGCCGGCAGAATGCCGGAGTTGATGCGAGTGAACTCGGCCTTCTGATCGCTGGCGGCGAGGCGCTTCTGCCACCCGGCGCGCGCTGCGCCCCCACGGGCTCCAGCTTCACGCCAGACTGCGAGCAAATCCTGCGGCACGACGAAGGGCGGATGATTCCAACCCAGTGCCTTGCGGGCGCCGGCAATTTCATCGGCTCCCAGCGGCGAGCCGTGGGTGGCCGCCGTTCCTTGCTTGGTGGGGGCGCCAAAACCGATGATGGTCTTGCAGGCGATCAGCCAGGGTTTTGCGGAATTCTGGGCGGCGGCCAAAGCGCCCGCGATGGCGTGGGCGTCGTGACCATCGATGCGCGTCACATTCCAGTTCGCGGCGGCAAAGCGGGCAAGCTGGTCGGTCGAATCCGACATCGACAGCTTGCCGTCGATGGAAATGCCGTTGTCGTCCCACAATACGATGAGGTTCGAAAGCTTGAGATGGCCCGCGAGGGTTATGGCTTCCTGGGAAATGCCTTCCATCAGGCAACCGTCGCCGGCGATGACATAGGTCTTGTGATCGACCAGTTCGCCGCCGAAACGGGCGTTAAGGTGGCGCTCGGCAATGGCAAAGCCCACGGCATTGGCAAGGCCTTGACCCAGGGGGCCGGTGGTCGTCTCGATGCCGGTGGCGTGGCCGTGCTCGGGGTGGCCCGCCGTCTTCGAGCCCAATTGGCGGAAATTCTTGAGCTGGTCGACAGTCATGTCCTTGTAGCCAAGGAGATGAAGCAGCGAATAGAGCAGCATGGAGCCATGGCCGGCCGACAGGATGAAGCGGTCGCGGTCGGGCCAATGGGGGTCGGCGGCATCAAATTTGAGGAACTGGGTAAACAGCACGGTGGCGACGTCGGCTGCACCCATGGGCAGGCCGGGGTGACCGGAATTGGCGTTTTGCACCGCATCCATGCTCAGGGCGCGAATCGCGTTCGCCATGGAACGGGTCATTTCGGCGGAAATCGAAGGCATTTTCCGGGGTTCCTTGGCGGCTCGGCGGTTTGCGGGCCTCTGATAACACCGGTACTCCCCAAGTCAACAGTGGACGAGGCCTGGTAAAATGCCCAGCGACGTTGCGCTTGATACCGGGCGTGCTTATGCTAACAGTCACAAATGCATGAGAGATTCTCGTGTTTTGCCAGGGGCGGTGATGGCAGACACTGATAAATTGGATGAAGCGTTTGGGCGGTTCGAGTCTGCCTTGCGGCAATTCGAAGCCGCGGCGGTGCGCCGCCATCAGACCGAGCAGCGGGTTCTTGCGCTGGCGGATGAGGCCGATGCCCTGCGCAAGGATCGTTCCAAGCTCGCCCACGAGCTCGATCTGGTGCGCTCAAAGGCTGGCGAGCTGGTTGACACCAGCAAGCAGGCGGCCGGCAAGATCGATGCCGCCATGTCCCGCATCCGCGCCGTGCTGCACAGCAACGCCGGGGAATGAGCGCCATGGCTCACGTCATTGTGCAGGTGAATGGCCGTCCCTACACCATGCAGTGTCCGGACGGCGAGGAAGACCATCTGCGCGAGCTGGCGCGCCTGCTCGATGCCGAAGTTACCCGAATCAAACAGAGCGTCGGCACTGTCGGCGATATCCGCTTGCTGGTGATGTCGGGGCTGATGGTCGCCGACCGGCTGTCGGAAGCGATCCGGCGGATCGAGGCTCTCGAAGGTGAAGTCACAGACATGCGGCAATCGCGCGACGCGACAGCGGCCGGCGCCGAAGCTTTGGAACAGCGGATGCGCGAGCGGCTTGAATCGGCCGCCAAGCGCCTTGAGACGCTGGCAAGCGAATTGGGCTGAACTTCGACACTGGATTTTAACGGCCGCGCGGCCTACATAAGGCCCCGGCGGGCTGCCCGGTACGTGTGGAGAAATTTTTCCCTGGGGCCTATACGATTCTCAAGGGAGCTGTCCCTGTGCCAGGCCGTGGTCTGGTGTAAACGGCGCCCACCTACGCAAGTAGGGACCCGGGATCGTACTCTCCCACGGCTTATGGTGGCTCGCCGCTTTATTGGGATATTTGCATGGATTTGGCAGACGTGAAACGCCGGGCGCGCGGCGAAGCGGCACGGCGGCGGGCGGAGGCCCATGAACGGTTCCGGGATGTGGCGAAGCAGGCGCTGGCAAAGCGGGGGCTGCCTTTCCCCAAAGGTCCGGAGCAAGCGGTTGTCTCCGGTTTCTTTCCCTTCCGAAGCGAAATCTCCACCCTGCCGCTGCTCCAGCGTCTGGCGGGCGAAGGCTGGACGATTGCCATGCCGGTGGTGATGGGGGAGGGTAAGCCATTGGTGTTCCGGCAGTGGTCATTCGGAGATGCCACGGTGCCGGATGCGTGGAACATTCCGGTTCCGCCCGAGACCGCGGCGGAGCTCATCCCCGATGTGCTGCTGGTGCCGGGGCTTGCCTTTGACCGGGCCGGATACCGGCTTGGCTATGGCGGGGGGTTCTATGACCGGACTCTCGACTTGCTGCGCCGGAGCAAGCCGGTCGTTTCGGTTGGCGTGGGCTATCACGCACAACTGGTCGAGGCCGTGCCGCATGGGGTCCACGACGTGGCGCTCGACTTCGTGATGACCGAGCAGGAGACCATTACATGCGGCTGATCTTTGTCGGCGATGTCGTTGGCAAATCCGGGCGTGACGCGGTTGCCCGCGAGCTGCCGCTGCTGCGCGAGCGCTACCGGCCCGACCTGGTGGTGGTGAACGGCGAGAACGCCGCACACGGCTTCGGCATTACCGAAGATATTTTCCTTGGCTTGCTGGCGGCGGGCGCCGACGCCGTGACCCTCGGCAATCATGCCTTCGACCAGCGCGAGGCGCTGGTTTTCATTGAGCGGCACCCATTGCTGTTGCGGCCGGTGAACTGGCCGGCAGGTTGTCCCGGCCGGGGGGCCGCGCTGGTCGACACGGCATCCGGGCGCCGGGTGCTGGTGATCAACGCCATGGGGCGGGTGATGATCGAGCCGGTGCTTGACGATCCCTTTCCCGCCGTCTCGCGCGAGCTCGACCTGTGCCCGATGGGCCGGGAATGCGACGCGGTTCTGATCGATTTTCACGCGGAAGTCTCTTCCGAGAAGATGGCCATGGGGCACTATGTGGACGGTCGGGCAAGCCTGGTGGTGGGCACCCATACTCATACGCCTACGGCGGACCACCAGATCCTGCCGGGCGGCACCGGCTACATGACCGATGCGGGAATGACGGGCGATTACGATTCGGTGATCGGCATGGACAAGGCGGAGCCGCTCAACCGCTTTCTCCGGAAACTGCCGGTGGAGCGCTTCAAACCGGCGGACGGCCCGGCGACCCTCTGCGGGGTGGCGGTCGAGGCCGATGACAAGACCGGTCTGGCGGTAGCAATTGCCCCAATCCGGGTGGGGGGACGGCTTTCACAGGCGGAGGTTCCGTTCTGGTAATTTACTCCATGACATTAATTCTTCTCATATCGCAAAAAAACTCTAGTGACGGAATGGCGATCCGCCGTTAGTATCCTTGGACAGCGCTTATCAATAAGAGCCAGAGGCGGAGCCATGCATAGGACAAGGGCTGGAACCGCGCAGGGCCGGAAAGCGTAATGTTGGGGAGGTTTTTGATCGTGTCGCGGGTTCGCGTGCTTGGCGCTAATCCGGATCGATTTGGTCCTCCTCTCAATGGGTTTCAGGCCGGCATGCCGGCGATTCAGGAGGATGACAGCATATGAATAAACTTTCTGCACTTTTCGGCGCCGCGCTCTTGGCTGGCACGGCATTTATTGCCGTGGCTCCGGCTCAGGCCGGTGACGAACTCACCGTCGTTTCGTGGGGCGGCGCCTATTCGGAAAGCCAGCGCAAGGCTTACTATGAGCCCTACATGGCGGCGGGCAACAAGATCACCGAAGCCGAGTACAACGGCGAAGTTGCAAAGATCAAGGCCATGGTCGAAGCCAAGGCCGTCACCTGGGACGTGATCGACGTGGATACAAACACTGGCCTCCAGGGCTGCGCGGAAGGTGCGCTTGAAACCATCGACTGGGCCAAACTCGGACTTGACCGCGCCAAGTTCATCGGCGGCGATCTCCTCGACTGCGCCGTGCCAACCATCGTTTATGGCACGGTCTTCGGTTATGACACCACCAAGTTTTCGCCGGGGCCTACGACGATCAATGACTATTTCGATCTCGCCAAATTCCCCGGCAAACGCGGCATGTGGAAGAGACCCCTGGTCAATCTGGAATGGGCATTGATTGCCGATGGCGTCGCCAAGGAAGATGTTTACAAGGTGCTTGCGACGCCGGAAGGCGTTGATCGAGCCTTCAAGAAGCTCGACACGATCAAAGCCGATATCGTCTGGTGGGAAGCGGGCGCCGAAGCGCCGCAGCTTCTGGCTGACGGGCAGGTTGTCATGACATCCGCGTGGAATGGCCGTTTGCAGGGCGCCATCGACAAGGACAAGAAGCCCTTCAAGATCGTTTGGGATCATCAGGCTCTGGATTGGGACTGGTGGGCAATCACCAAGGACACTCCGAAGCTTGAAGAGGCCTATCGATTCGTTGCCTACGCGTCGGGCGCTGCTCCTCAGGCTGACCAGACCAACTACATTGCCTATGGTCCGGCCAACATGGACGCCATTCCGAATGTCAATCCCGCGACGCTGCCGAACCTGCCGACGGCGCCCGATAACATGACTACGGCGTTCAACCAAGACCCGCAATTCTGGGCCGACCGTGGCGACGAGCTGAAGGAACGCTTCAACGCCTGGCTGGCGAAGTAAGATAGCGCAAGCGGGCGGGGACTGTTTCCCGCCCGCGACTATTTGGATGCATACCGAATGGCTGTCTCGGACGCGTTGCCTCTAGACACCGTCATGCGCGCGGCGGATGGCACGCCGCTCAAAGTCAAGCTAAGGCAGGCCGAACGGCGTGAGCGAATGAGGGCGCTGATGCTGATAGCGCCGCTGTTCCTGTTCATTCTCATAACATTTCTGGCACCCATAGGTGCGATGCTGCGAAACGCCTTTTATGATCCGGATGTCAGGATCAGTCTGCCTGCTACCGCGCAGCTGCTCGGTCAATGGGATGGACAGGCAGTACCGGGCGAAGATGTTTTCGCGGCATTTGCAGCTGATTTGAAAGCCGCCAGCAAGTCAAAGACGGTGGCCCTTGTCGGCAAGCGGCTCAATTATGAAATACCCACCCTGAAGTCTAAAGTCACAGTCACCGCACGCAAGGTCGAAAAGATGGTCGAGGGCCCGTGGAAGGAAGCCATCGTTGGCATCGATCCGGTGTGGAACGAACTGGCGACATGGTCGGTCATCAAGCGCGCCTCCACCGCAATCACGCCCTACTATCTGCTCAGCGTCCTCGACCTCAGGCAGGGCGCCGATGGAAGCATCGAGCGGATGCCGGAGGACCGGACGATCTACAAGCAGATACTCATCCGCACTCTTGGCATCAGCCTGCTGGTCACATTGTGCACCTTGGTGCTCGGTTATCCAGTTGCTTATATGCTGGCGACCCTGCCGCAGAAACACGCCAGCATTCTGATGATTTTCGTGCTGCTGCCATTCTGGACGTCGCTGCTGGTGAGGACCACGGCGTGGACCATACTGCTGCAAGACGGCGGTGTTTTTACGCAGTTTCTCAATGTCACTGGCGTCACCTGGCTGCTCAACACCCTGGGGCTGATGGCTGGCGAGCCAGAACTCAATAAGTCGCGCTTCGCTACGGTGTTGGCAATGACCCACATCCAGCTGCCATTCACCCTGCTGCCGATCTACAGCGTTATGAAGACCATCTCGCCTACATATATGCGGGCGGCAAAGTCCCTCGGCGCAACGCCATTTCACGCTTTCCGGACAGTCTATGTACCGCAGACCATGCCAGGCGTGGCAGCGGGGTGCCTGCTGACCTTCATTCTCTGCCTTGGCTATTTCATCACGCCGGCACTGGTGGGCGGACCGGCCGATAACATGATCGCGGGCTTCATCGATATGGCGATGAACAGTGAAGGCAACTGGGGCAAGGCGTCGGCATTGGGGTTCGTATTGCTGACAGCGACGCTAATCCTCTACTATGTCTATAACCGGTTGATCGGTATCGACAAGATGAAGCTCGGATAGTGCGCCATGGCCTTGCCTGCATATTTGACGACGTCAGAAAAAGTTTCCCACTACGCTGTGCGGACTTTTGTCGGCGTGGTGCTGCTGTTCCTGATGGCGCCCATTCTCGCCATCATGCCGCTGTCGTTCAATTCGGAGACCTTCTTCAGCTATCCGATGCCTGGGTTTTCAACCAAATGGTATGTTGGCGAACAGGGTTTCTTTACCAATAGCCGGTGGACCGATGCGCTGAAGCTTTCGGTCATCGTGGCGTTCGCGACGACGATTCTCGCAACCTGCCTTGGGACGCTTGCGGCGCTTGGTCTTTCCCGTTCCAATGTTCCGGGGCGCGCCGCCATCATGGCCGTGCTGATTTCGCCCATGATCGTCCCGGTCATCATCTCGGCTATCGGGTTGTTTTTCTTCTATGCCTTCATCGGCTTGAATGGAACCGTCATCGGCATCATCCTTGCGCACACGGCGCTTGCCACACCTTTTGTAGTCATTACCGTCACCGCAACATTGATGAGTTTCGACCGGACGTTGATGCGGGCAGGGGCGTCCTGCGGGGCGCCGCCCTATACGGTGTTCTCCAAGGTGGTCATGCCGCTGATCCTGCCTGGTGTCATTTCCGGCGCGCTATTCGCCTTCGTCACATCCTTCGACGAGGTGATCGTCATCCTGTTCATCGGCGGTCCGGAACAGCGCACTCTGCCGAGGCAGATGTTTTCCGGCATCCGCGAGCTGATCAGCCCCACCATCACCGCGGCGGCGACGGTGCTGATCCTGTTCTCCACCGCCCTGCTGGTGACAGTAGAATTGTTGCGCCGCCGCACCGAGCGGCTGCGCGGGATCAGGGACTAGCGGCGCTTCAGTAGGTAACCCGGGAGTTCTTCCGCAGGTTCGTGATGGCGGCTGGCGGTGGCCGCCAGGCGGTCCATTTGAACGATTGTTCTGGCAAAGTGGAGGGATGCTGTCTCGGCATCTCCAGACTCCATGGCGTCGTGGCCGGCCACGAGGCCCTGTTCAATGCGCTTGGACATATCGGAAAGCGTGGCAATGGCGGCAAACATGCGGCCCGATGGCGCCTGATCGGCGAGCGACCTTACCCGCCTGAGAGCGGAGACCGCAGCCGCTCCGGCCATGCCACCGGCTGCAAATGAGAATTCGTCAGTCGCTCCGCGCCGTCTCGCCATGTACTCAAACTCCCCAAACCTAGAGTTCCGAGCTTGACCCAAACGGCCTTAAGAACGGGTTAAGCGGCTTGTTTCGCGGTGGCGCCCGCGTCTATAAGGCGGCGGTACGACCCATCCCGAGGACGCCATGGCCGGCCATTCCCAATTCAAGAACATCATGCACCGCAAGGGGAGACAGGATAAGATCCGGGCCAAGAATTTCTCCAAGCTGTCGCGTGAAATCACCGTCGCGGCGAAGGCGGGGCTGCCGGATCCCGCGGCCAATTCCAGGCTGCGCCTTGCCATCCAGAATGCCCGGGCCGAAAACCTGCCGAAAGACAATATCGAGCGGGCGATCAAAAAAGCCATCGGCAATGACGGCGAGAGCTACGACGCGGTGCGTTATGAAGGGTATGGGCCGGGCGGCGTGGCGGTGATTGTCGAGGCGCTGACCGACAACCGCAACCGCACGGCGTCCAATGTGCGGGCGCTGTTCACCAAATATGGCGGCAATCTTGGTGAAAGCGGTTCCGTTGCCTTCATGTTCAGCCGGGTTGGCGAGATCACCTACAAGGCCGCCAAGGCATCGGAGGATGTCGTGCTGGAAGCTGCGATCGACGCAGGCGCCGAAGATGTTCAATCGGATGCGGAGGCGCACGTCATCATTTGCGCTTTCGAGAGCATCGGCGAGGCTTCTTCAGCAATGGCCGCGAAGTTCGGCGAAGCGGAAACGGTCAAGGTGGCATGGAAACCGCGGACGATGACGCCGGTCGATCAGGATAAAGCCGAGAGCCTGATGAAGCTGGTGGAAGGCCTCGACGAGGACGATGACGTGCAGTCGGTATTTTCCAATGCCGACATTTCCGACGAGGTGATGGCCAAGCTCAGCGCGGCGTGATCTGCTAGATTAGGCGGATGATCCGAATCATCGGCATTGATCCTGGCCTGCGCAACACTGGCTGGGGCGTCATCGAGCAGGAAGGCCAGCGGCTCATCTATATTGCCGATGGTAGCGTTCATTCGGAAGCCGATCGTCAGTTGGCGGAACGGTTGCTGCAGATCCACCAGCAACTTCTCGAAGTGCTCCGGCAATATTTGCCGCATGAGGCAGCGATCGAAGAGACCTTTGTCAACCGGGACGCGCGCGCCACGCTGAAGCTCGGCCAGGCGCGGGGGGCGGCCATGCTGGCGCCGGCTATTCTTGCCATTCCGGTTTGCGAATATGCGCCCAATGTCATCAAGAAATCGGTGGTGGGGGCGGGGCATGCGGACAAGGACCAGGTCAAGCACATGGTGAAAATGCTGCTGCCCAAGGCCCGGATGACTACGGCGGATTCGACCGACGCGCTGGCCATCGCCATCTGCCATGCGCATCACCGGCGGCCGCATTCGCTGGCAAAGGAGTTGGTGCGTTCTTGACTTGTTCACATTCTTGCACTAAGTAATACCAGTGAGGTATTACCATGCGAGTCACCATCAAGGGTCAGGTCACCATTCCCAAGGAGGTTCGGGACAAGCTGGGCATCGCCCCCGGCGATGAGGTCGGCTTCCGCGAGGAGGGGGAAGTATTCATTCTGGAGAAGGCCGCCGAACCAGACGGGGAAACTCGTGGCGAACGGATGGTGCGATTGCTAGGGGAACTCGGCAAGCGACTGCAACAGAATCCTGAATTCCAGAACATGAGCACAGACGAATACATGGAGTTAATCCGTGGCTACAGCGAAGATGCCGACGATCCTGGATTCCAACGTGGTCGTGGATCTCCTGCTGATTGAGCCCGGCTGGCATGAGTGGTCGGCCAGACAGGTCGAAAGTTTTGCCGGGGAGGGACCGCTGGTGATCAATCCCATCGTTTTCGCGGAGGCAGCGCCCAAGTTCAATAACGCGGACGCCTTGAAGAAATCAATGATGGTGCTGGGGCTTACTTTCGAGCAGATGCCTTGGGAGGCGGCCTTCGTGGCTGGAAAGGCTCACGCGAGTTATCGCAAGTCCGGTGGATTGCGCGAGAGAACACTTCCCGATTTCCTGATCGGCGCGCATGCGCAAGTTGGCGGCTACCGGCTGGTTACGCGCGACGCCCAGCGGTACAGGAGTTACTTCCCCAACCTCGACATAATCGCGCCGGATACCCATCCATGATCGGCAAGCTCAAGGGTCGAATCGACTCCTACGGACCCGATTGGGTGATCGTCGATGTGGGCGGCGTGGGCTATCACGTGTTCTGCTCGTCGAAGACGCTTGCGGCACTTCCGCCTGCTGACGAATTCGCCGAAGTGCACACGGAGATGCTGGTCAGCCAGGACATGATCCGGCTGGTGGGCTTTGCATCGGTGCATGAGCGGGACTGGTTCCGGTTGCTGCAAACCGTTCAGGGTGTGGGCACCAAGGTGGCGCTCGCCATTCTCTCGACATTGTCCGCCCATGAAATTGGCAATGCCATCGCACTTCAGGACAAGGCGATGATCGGGCGGGCCAACGGGGTCGGCAAGAAACTGGCCGAGCGGATTGTTCTCGAGTTGAAAGACAAAGCACCGGCATTTGCGGCGGCCGATGGCGCGCTCGCCAAGCTGCAGGCCGACATGGATGCGCCAAGACCAACGGCGGCGCGCGATGCGGTGTCGGCGCTGGTCAATCTGGGTTACGGGCAGGTCCAGGCGGGCGCCGCGGTTGCCGCCGCGATGAAGAAGGGCGGCGATGATCAGCCGACGGAGAAATTGATCCGGCTGGCGCTCAGGGAACTGGCGGTGTCATGAACACGCGCCTTATCGACCGCGATATCAGACCCGAAGATGCCATCGACACGCATCTGCGGCCGCAGAATCTGAACGAATTTGTCGGCCAGACCAAGGTCAAACAGAATTTGCGGGTGTTCATCGAGGCGGCGAGGGGGCGGGGCGAGGCGCTGGATCATGTTTTGTTCGCGGGGCCGCCGGGACTTGGCAAGACAACGCTGGCGCAGATCATGGCGCGGGAGCTGGGGGTCAATTTTCGCGCAACTTCGGGGCCGGTCATCGCCAAGGCGGGCGATCTTGCGGCGCTGCTCACCAATCTCGAAGACCGCGACGTGCTGTTCATCGATGAAATTCACCGGTTAAATCCGGCGGTCGAGGAGATTCTCTATCCCGCCATGGAGGATTTTCAGCTTGACCTGATCATCGGCGAGGGGCCGGCGGCGCGCTCCGTCAGGATCGATCTTGCCAAATTTACACTGGTAGGCGCCACCACCCGCACGGGGCTCCTCACCACGCCCCTGCGTGACCGGTTCGGCATTCCGATCAGGCTGGATTTCTATACCGATGAGGAACTGCTTGAAATCGTCAAGCGTGGGTCGCGGGTGATGCAGGTTGCGGTTTCGGAGGACGGGGCGCGCGAGATCGCCAAGCGGTCGCGAGGAACGCCGCGCATCGCGGGGCGGCTGTTGCGGCGGGTGCGCGACTTCGCAGCGGTCGCCGGAACCGAGCTGATCGACCGGGCGGCGGCGGATGCGGCGTTACGCAACCTCGATGTCGACCATCGCGGACTGGATGCGCTCGACCACCGGTATCTGAGCTGCATTGCGGTGAATTTCGGCGGCGGGCCGGTGGGGATCGACACGATCGCCGCCTCGCTGTCGGAATCGCGTGATGCGATCGAGGATATTGTCGAGCCCTACCTGCTGCAGCAGGGCTTTCTCAACCGCACGCCGCGCGGCAGGCTGTTGACGCAGCATGCCTTCAAGCATCTCGGCCTTGCGGTGCCGCAGCGGCCGGAGATCGCGCAGGGCGTTCTGCCCCTTGGCGATGAGGATGTCTGAGACCTGGCCGGATCTGGCTGGTCGCATAGCGGGAGGGGTCCATGTGCTGCCAATTCGCGTCTACTACGAGGACACGGATTTCCTGGGCGTGGTCTATCATGCCAATTATCTCAAATTCTGCGAGCGCGGACGGTCCGACTGCCTGCGGCTGCTGGGCATCCATCACCACTTGCTTGAGGATGCAGGATTTGTGGTGCGGCGGATGGTTTGCGATTTTCGCAAACCCGGCCGGATTGACGACCTTGTGGAAGTGGAAACCCGTTTCGTTGAGTTGGCTGGCGCGCGGGTCGATATCGCCCAACGGGTCATGCGGGCCGGGGAGGCCCTGTTTGAGGCGCAGGTCGCCGTGGCTCTGGTGGATGGCAAGGGCCGCCCCAAACGGCTGCCCGCGGAGATGATTAAGGCGCTGAATTTCCGATCTGAATCAGGGCCGTAACGCGGCCTTAACCATAAATCTGAGATGTAGGGCCGGAGTTGGTTCAGCTCGGTGTGCAATTCGGCGGAAAATCGGCGAATCGCCGCAGTTTCGACAGATTTAACCTGTTTCAGGGCGCCTTCTCCAAAGGTTGGGTGCCGGGATGCCGCGGGGGTTGCGGGACAGACCCCCGGTTGTGGATGGAATTGAATGGATCCGGTGGTCGTCGATACGGTTGCCCAGGGCGGGCATATATCACTTTGGCACCTCATCATGCAGGCGAGCTGGCCGGTGTTTCTGGTCATGGTGGGGCTTGCGGCGGCGTCGATCTGGGGCTGGGCGATCATCATCGAAAAATTCTTCACGGTGCGGCGGATGAACGGCGCCAATGACCGGTTCGAGCAGAGTTTCTGGTCGGGACAATCGCTTGAGGACCTTTATCTTTCGCTGGGAAACAGCGCCAATCTGGGGCTTTCGGCAATCTTCATGGCGGCGATGCGGGAATGGAAGCGGAGCCAGGATGCCGCCATGCGGGCGGGCTTTCAGGGGGTGCAGAAGCGCATCGAGAAAGTGATGGATGTGCAAATCCAGAAAGAGATGGGCTCGGTTGAGTCGCGCCTGCTGTTTCTGGCGACCACCGGATCGGCGGCTCCCTTCATCGGCCTGTTCGGCACGGTGTGGGGCATCATGACGTCGTTTCAGGCCATTGCCAATTCACAGAACACCAATCTGGCGGTGGTGGCGCCGGGCATTGCCGAGGCCCTGTTCGCCACGGCGATCGGCCTTCTTGCCGCCATACCGGCGACAATCTTCTACAATATGTACACCTCCGATGCCGCGAAGATCGGCACAAGACTGGAAAATTTTGCGGACGAGTTCTCGGCGATCATATCTCGCCAGCTGGACGAGCGGGTATAAGGATGGGTGCAGCGGCTGGATCACGGGGCGGGTATACGCGGCGCAATTCGCGGCGCAAATCGTCACATCATGCGATGAGCGAGATCAACGTAACGCCACTGGTGGACGTCATGCTGGTGCTGCTGATCGTGTTCATGGTGGCGGCCCCGCTGATGACCGTCGGGGTGCCGATCGAACTGCCCAAGACCGAGGCCAAGCAGCTCGACAGTTCGGCGGAGCCCATAACCGTCACGGTCAGGGCCGACAAGTCGCTCTACCTGCAGGATAGCCCGATCAAGCTCGATCAGCTGGCGCCCAAGCTCATTGCCATCGCCAAGAACGGCTACAATGAACAAATCTTCGTGCGCGCCGATACCAGCGTCGCCTATGGATCGGTCATGGAGGTCATGGGACTTCTCAATGGCGCCGGCTACAGGAAGATCGGACTGGTTACCGGCAATGGCGACGATGTGGCCAAAGCGGCGGACCAGAACTAGGCATGCGCTGGAGCCTCTCGACATCGCTGGTTTTGCATGGGGCCATTCTGGTCGCAGCGCTTGTCGTGCTGCCCAATCCGAACAAGTATGACATCAAGCCGCAACAGGCGATCCAGGTCGATATCAGCCAGATCGGCGATGTCTCCAAGCAAATGGCGATGACCAAGGCGCCGGAGACACCGAAGGAAAAACCGGCGCAGAAAAAGACCGAGACGGTCAAGAAGGCGGAACCCGCCCCGAAGGTGGCGGAAGTCGAAAAGAAAGCGGTTGTGGAGGCCGCCGCGGAACCGCCGCCGCCTGTGCCCAAGAAGGAAGAGCCGAAGAAAGAGGAACCCAAGAAGGACGAGGCCAAGCCGGCCGAACCCGATCCGCTCAAGGACCTCATCAAGGATACGGTGACGGAAACACCGGAGAAGAAGGAAGAAGCCAAGAAAAAAGAAGAACCCAAGAAGACCGCGGAAAAGCCCAAGGACAAGAAGAAAAAGCCGGAGAAGAAAAAGCCCAAACTCGATATCGACCAGTTGGAGGCATTCCTCAACAAGGTCGACGAGTCGCAGGCGCCGGAACAGCCCGCGGAGGCCGACACGCAAGTGGCGGCGGGCGAGGCAAATCTTCAGGGTACGGACGATCAGATCGTCGGCACGATCGTCGATCTCCTGGTCTCCAGGGTCAAGGAGTGCTGGACGGTGCCGCCGGGCGCGCGCGAAGCCAATATGTCAGTCCGCATCCATTTTCAGTTGAACCTTGAAGGGCGGATTGTCGGCGTTCCGGAAATTCAGAATTCCAGTTCGGACCCACTGTTCGATGCCACGGCACGCTCGGCGGTCGCGGCACTGATGGAATGCCAGGATTACGGTTTCCTTCCCAAGGACCGATTTGACCTGTGGAAGGACAACACACTCGATTTCAATCCCAACCTTATGTTCGACAGCTAGGCGGCAGCGCAACTACCATGATGAATTCAAGCAGATTTCTCTCGTATCAGCGATTTGTTTATACGCTCGCCGCCTGCCTGTTGATTTTCGCAAGCGCGCAGCGGGCCGGCGCAGTCACCGGCATCGTTGAAGGTGGCAAGATCAATCCACTGCCCATCGCCATCGCGCCGTTTCTGGTGGGTGGCGGGGCGGAGGAGGCGGGGTCGACGATCACCGGCGTCATTACCAACAATCTCGGCCGTTCAGGTTACTTTAACCCTCTCGACCCACAATCCTTCATCGAACAGATCGGCGATTTCGAAAAGGAGCCGAACTTTGCCGATTGGCGGCAGATACAGGCCAAGGCGCTGGTGACTGGCCAGGTGTTCATCGATGGCGGCAAAGTGCGCGCCGAGTTCAGGCTGTGGGATGTGAACACCCAACAACAGCTTGCCGCCCAGCAATTCACTGCCTCGCCCAAGAGCATGCGGCGGATCGGCCATCTGATATCCGACGTGATCTACAAGCAGCTCACCGGAATCGACGGGTACTTCGATACGCGCGTCGTTTTCGTCAATGAGTCCGGTGCTAAGGACAAGCGGATCAAGAAGCTTGCCATCATGGATCAGGATGGCTTCAACCCGCGGACGCTCACCGACGGCAAGGAACTGGTGCTGACGCCGCGGTTCTCGCCGAATTCGCAGGAAATCACCTATATGTCCTTCGGCAATGCGACGCCAAGGGTCTATCTGCTTAATATCGACACCAAACAGCGCGAAATCGTCGGGGAGTTTCCCAATATGAGTTTCTCGCCGCGGTTTTCTCCCGACGGGCAGAGAGTCATCATGAGCCTGCAGGATGGCGGCAACTCGAACATTTTCGAACTCGATTTGCGTTCGCGTGGAGTGAGGCAGTTGACCAATGTGCCGGCGATCAATACGGCGCCGTGCTATTCACCCGATGGCGGCCAGATCATCTTTGAATCGGATCGCGGCGGCACCCAGCAGATCTACGTGATGAATGCCGATGGTTCGGGCCAGAACCGGATCAGTTTCGGCGATGGCCGCTATTCGACTCCGGTGTGGTCGCCGGATGGATCGTATATCGCATTCACCAAACAGGGCGGCGGCAAGTTCGCAATCGGGGTGATGAAGCCGGATGGTTCGGGCGAGCGCATTCTGACCGAGGGGTACCACAATGAGGGACCCACTTGGGCGCCGAACGGCCGCGTGCTGATGTTTTTCAGGGAATCACAGGGAGAGAGTGGAGGTCCGCAACTCTATTCGGTGGATATAACGGGCTACAACGAGCAACAGGTGCCGACTCCGGAGTTCGCTTCGGATCCTGCCTGGTCACCGAGACTCAATTGAGGACCAAAAGCAACCGGGCCCGGGGGGCCCAAGGTGGAGTTCGCGGGGATGCGGTTTCCACCATGACACAACCAAGCAACGGGAAAATGAGATGAAAACTTCAGTAGGTTTTAAATTTGCAGCAGTGTTGTGCTGCGTGCTGGCACTAACCGCGTGTTCCAAGAAGAGCACGCCTGACCTCGAGGCCACCAACAGCACCGCGGCCATGCCGGGCTCGGAACAGGATTTTGCGGTGAACGTCGGCGACCGGATTTATTTCGCCGAGGACAAATCGATGCTGTCGCCCGAGGCCGAGGAAACGCTGCGCAAGCAGGCGGCCTGGCTCAGCCAGTATCCGGGGGTGAACGTTCAGATCGAAGGCCACGCCGACGAACGCGGAACGCGCGAATACAATATTTCGCTGTCGGCGCGGCGCGCCACGGCCACCCGGGAGTTTCTCATCGCCCAGGGGGTTGACGGCGGACGGATTTCCTCGATTGCCTATGGCAAGGAGCGCCCGGCGGCACTTTGCGATGCCGAGCAATGCTGGTCACAAAACCGCCGCGCCGTGACGGTCATTACCGGTGGCGCCAAGACCAGCTAATCAAGTTAGCACTGCCTGGGTGGCTTCCCGGGTCAGGAAAAATTAACCATGATGCCGCAAAGCTTGGCAGGAGCCACGCCTGTTGCCCCGTGGCAGTGCTTGGATTGTCCGATCGGGCGGGGGTCCGGCTAAAGGAGTGGGATGCAATGATGTCTCGTTTGGCCAGTTACAAGTTGGCAGCCGTGTGCTGCTGCTTCCTTGCGTTGGCGGCCTGCTCGAAGAAAACCACGCCGGACCTTGAGGCCGGCGATGGTGGGGCCGGCCAGGCAAAACCTGGTTCCGAGCAGGATTTCACGGTAAATGTGGGCGACCGGATCTATTTCTCAGAGGACAAGTCGGTGCTTTCCAGCGAGGCCCAGGAGACGCTGCGGCGGCAGGCGCAGTGGCTGCAGCAGTATGGCAATGTTTCCGTCCAGGTCGAGGGTCACGCGGACGAGCGCGGTACGCGGGAATACAACATTTCGCTGTCGGCGCGCCGGGCCACGGCCGCGCGTGAATTCCTGATTTCCCAAGGCGTAACCGGCGGGCGCATATCCTCCATTGCCTATGGCAAGGAGCGGCCGGTGGCGCTCTGCGATGCCGAACAGTGCTGGTCGCAGAACCGCCGGGCGGTCACCGTCATCACGGGTGGTGCGAACTAGCCACAGTGCCGGGCATTGTGACGAGCCCATCTTGCCAGCCTCAATTTTACCGCCTTTGCGGTTCAGTTCCTCGCCATGAGACGGCGGGCAGCCGGGCCGGTGAGATTTGGTGTTTGAAATGTTGAAATATCTGCGAAATCTGGTGGCTGTGGCAGCACTCCTGGTGGGCGGGCTGATCAGTCCGGCCATGGCCCAGTCGGATTCGGAAGTTGCGGTCCGGGTGACCCAAATCGAAGACCAGATGCGCCAGCTCATTGGGCAGGTCGAGCAACTGACATTTGAGATCAAACAGCTCAAGAGCCAAATCGGCAAGAGCGACACCGGCGCCCTTGAGCAAACCCAACAGCCTGCCGCCAAAGCCAAGAAGCTCGCCGCCCAAGTGGCCCCGGCAGAGCAGGGAATTGAGGAAATCGGTCAGCAGCCGATCGCGCCGGCCGATGAACAAGAGACTTTCGTCAAGACCGTTATTGCCGAGGACGGCAGCGAACAGCAGGTGGAAGTGAAGAAGGCCGCCGCGCCGAAGATACTTGGAACACTCAGCGGTTCCGATTCGGAGGACTTCCAGGGGCAGGTGCTGGTGGCGCCGACCCAGCAGGAACCGGGCGCAGATGCCAATCTGACCGAAGGAAGCAGCGATTCGATTGAAACGGTGGCGCTGGCACCCGAATCGCCGGAAGTCCTCTATGAGCGCTCCAACGAGAGCCTGCTGCGCCGCCAATTCGGCGATGCCGAAGCGGGTTTCAGAACATTCCTGCAGAAATATCCGGAGCATGGGCTGGCCGGCAGCGCGCAATACTGGCTTGGCGAGACGTTCTATACGCAAAGCGATTTCCGGCAGGCGGCCCAGGCATTTCTGCAGGGTTACCGGCAATATCCCAACAGCCGGCGGGCGGCCGACAGCCTCTTCAAGCTTGGCGTTTCGCTTGACCGGCTTGGCCAGAAGCAGCAGGCATGTGCTGCCTATTCTTCGGTGAGCAGCGAATATCCCAAGGCCGTTGAAATCCGCAAGCGGGCCCAGGCCGCGGCCAAAAGTGCCGGCTGCTCCGCCTGATCCGGCGCAACTCTTCCAGGCAATTGAAACACGACAGCATGTCGCGCTGGCAGTGTCCGGCGGCTCCGATTCGGTCGCGTTACTCCGTCTTGGCGCGCAATGGACCGGCGCGCCGCGCCTAACCGTACTGACGATCGATCATGGCCTGCGAGCTGCTTCCAAAAGCGAAGCCTTGCAAGTTGGGAAATGGGCCGCAGGTCTTGGCCTGCCGCATGTGGTTTTGCGTTGGCAACCGCCGCAGCCGCTGACCGGGCTACAGGCCAAGGCGCGGGCGGCGCGATATGACCTGATGACCGGCTGGTGTACCGAACACGGCGCCGATGCGCTGTTGACGGCTCATACGCTTGAAGACCAGGCGGAAACCGTGCTGATGCGGTTGGCCAGGACCAGCAGTCTCGACAGCCTGGCGGGTATTCACCGCTTCAGCCGGTGGAACGGTATCGAATTGTTCCGGCCACTGCTGGGTGTGAAAAGAGACAGCTTGCGGGATTATCTCAATGGCCTTGGTCAGGGTTGGATCGATGATCCAAGTAACGAAGACGAGCGCTTCGAGCGGGTGCGTATCCGCAAGGCATTGCCGGTCTTGCGGGATCTCGGCATTACGGCGGAGGGGCTTGCGGAATTGGCCTGGCGGGCATCGGAGGCAAGCCAGGCCCTGTGGGGTGCGACGGACGACTGGGTGAAGCTTCATGTCGAGATTCATGACACCGGCTACTGTCGTGTTCCGCTTAATGCCTATGCCGGCCAGACCGTTGGCTTGCAAACCCGCATTCTGGGGTGGCTGATCAGCCGCTTTGGCGCCGGAAAAATGCCGGAACCTGCCGAATTGGAGCATCTTGCGGCCTGGCTCTCGATTGGCGAGGTGGGCCGCCGGACCCTTGGCGGCGCGCTGATTGCACAGCGTCAAAAAGTGTTGCTCATTGGCCGCGAAGCCGGTCGCATTGACGAGACGCAAGTATTGGTGCCGCCGGCTGGAAAACTGCTGTGGGACGGGCGTTTTGAGGTGAGGGCGGAGGCGGGGATCCATGTGGTTCCGGTTCGGTGCCTGCAAGGGATACCCCGCCGAAGGGATATCCCAGCCTTCGTCCAGGACGGGTTGCCGGCGGTTGTAGCGGCAGGTGGAGTGGTGGCCGTGCCGCATTTGGGCGTTGGAAGTGGAGCGGAGGCGGAGTTCCGGCTCCGGGACGGTCACTAACTCGGCGTTTACACTGTTGTCGAGCTTGGAAATCCCTTGGCTCCGACCTATGTTATGCTGCATGTTTGGGACAGAAAGGCCGGGGACGGCGACAGCCGCCGGTCAGACGAGAGGGATCAGGTGAATCAATTCCGTAATTTCGCCGTTTGGGTTGTCATCGCACTCCTGCTGTTTGCGCTGTTCAGCCTGTTTCAAGGACAGGTCGGCCGCAGCGGCAGCAGCGAAATCAGTTATTCGGATTTCCTCGACAAGGCCAATGCCGGGTCGGTCCAGTCGATGACCATCGCGGGCGAGAATATTTCCGCCAAGCTCAGCGACGGATCGACAATTCAGACCACCGGACCGCTGATTTACTACGAAAACCAGATCAACGAGCTGCGCAAGAAGAACATCGAGATCACGTTCCGGGCGGCGCAGAGCGAATCGTTCCTGACCAATGCGCTGATCTACTGGCTGCCGATGGTGTTGCTGGTGGGGGTGTGGATTTTCTTCATCCGGCAGATGCAGGCAGGCTCCGGCAAGGCCATGGGCTTCGGGAAATCCAAAGCCAAGCTGCTGACCGAGCGCCATGGAAAGGTGACTTTCGAAGATGTGGCCGGCGTTGACGAGGCCAAGGACGATCTCGTCGAGATCGTCGACTTCCTCAAGGACCCGCACAAATTCCAGCGCCTCGGCGGCAAGATTCCGAAGGGCGCCCTGCTGATCGGCCCGCCCGGTACCGGCAAGACGCTCTTGGCCCGTGCCATCGCCGGCGAGGCCAATGTGCCGTTCTTCACGATTTCCGGCTCCGACTTCGTGGAAATGTTCGTGGGCGTCGGCGCTTCGCGGGTGCGCGACATGTTCGAGCAGGCCAAGAAGAATGCGCCGTGCATCATCTTCATTGATGAAATCGACGCGGTCGGGCGCCATCGCGGCGCCGGCCTCGGCGGCGGCAATGACGAGCGCGAACAGACATTGAACCAGCTGCTGGTCGAGATGGACGGGTTCGAGGCCAATGAGGGCGTTATCCTGATTGCGGCCACCAACCGGCCCGACGTGCTCGATCCGGCGCTGCTGAGGCCCGGCCGCTTTGACCGGCAGATCGTGGTGCCGAACCCGGATGTGGCGGGCCGCGAGAAAATTCTCAAGGTTCACATGCGCAACGTGCCGCTGGCGCCCGACATCGATCCAAAAACCATTGCGCGGGGAACGCCGGGCTTTTCCGGCGCCGATCTTGCCAATCTAGTCAATGAGGCGGCTCTGCTGGCGGCCCGGCGCAACAAGCGCATGGTGACCCAATCGGAGTTCGAGGAGGCCAAGGACAAGGTGATGATGGGGGCGGAGCGGCGTTCGCTTGCGATGAGCGAGGACGAGAAGAAGCTCACGGCCTATCACGAAGCTGGCCACGCGCTGGTTGCCCTCAATGTTCCCAAATCCGATCCGGTTCACAAGGCGACGATAATTCCGCGTGGCCGCGCGCTCGGCATGGTGATGCAGCTGCCCGAGGGTGACCGGCTGTCGATGAGCTTTACCCAGATGACATCCAGGCTCGCCATCATGATGGGCGGCCGGATTGCCGAAGAACTGACATTTGGCCATGACAATGTTACTTCCGGCGCCCAATCGGACATCGAACAGGCAACCCGCCTGGCGCGCGCCATGGTGACGAGGTGGGGCTATTCGCCGGAACTCGGTACCGTCGCCTATGGCGAAAACCAGGAGGAAGTGTTCCTCGGCCATTCGGTGTCTCGAACCCAGAATGTTTCTGAAGCGACGGCGCGGAAGATCGACGACGAAGTGAAACGCATCGTCAGCGAGGGATATGCAACGGCACGCAAGATCCTGACCAAGAAAAACAAGGATCTGGAAAAGCTGGCGCGGGGGCTGCTCGAGTATGAGACGCTGTCGGGCGATGAAATCATTAATTTGCTGAAAGGCATTCAGCCCAAGCGCGACGATGACGGTTCGGCCAGGAAGGGCGGCAAGCCGCATTCCTCGGTGCCGAGCACCGGTGGCGCCAAGCGCGGAAGCGCCGGCGATATGGAACCGCAGCCGCAGGCGTGATGCGGAGGACCTATCTCCGGCCGATTGCGCTATCCTATGGACCAGCCGCACGGCAGGCCATTGCCGAAATGCGGGCGGGGCCATTGGGCGGCAGCGGATGGATCGGGTTCCATGCGGCGGAGGTCATCAGCCGGATCGGTAAGACTGTTGCGCGAGAACTGGTGGCATATGGTGACCTGACCCGCGATGACCGTCTCGCTGCCGTTGAAGGAAAGCGGACTGCCATCGCCGGTGTGAGTCTCGATCGGCCTCAGGTCATGGGCATCGTCAATGTTACGCCCGACAGTTTTTCCGATGGCGGCCTCAATGCCGATGCCGGTCATGCGCTTGCCCATGGCATGGCGCTTGCCGCGGAAGGTGCCGCGATCCTCGATGTGGGCGGTGAGTCGACGCGGCCGGGCTCGGAAGGTGTGAGTGAAGACGAAGAACTGCGGCGCATTCTGCCAGTGATCAAGGGTCTAAGCCTTGCAGGACATGTTGTGTCTTGCGACACGCGCAAAGCTAATGTCATGCGCGAGGCCTGGCGGGCGGGCGCCCGGATCATCAACGACGTCTCGGCGCTGCAGCACGACCCGGAGAGCCTTTCCGCAGTGGCCGAACTGAAATGCCCGGTAGTCTTGATGCACGCCCAGGGCGATCCCAAGACCATGCAATTGAGCCCGGTCTACAATGACGTGGCAATCGACGTCTTCGATGCGCTTGAAGCACGAATTGCGGAGTGCGTCGCGGCGGGCATCGACCAAAGGCAGATCGTGGTTGATCCCGGCATCGGCTTCGGCAAGACTTTCCGGCACAATCTCGATGTTCTGGGCCAAGCTGACCGTCTTTCATGGACTTGGGGTGGCATTGATGGTTGGACTTTCGCGCAAGGCCTTTATCGGTGCTTTGACTGGAGAGAAGGCCGCGGGAAAACGGGTGAATGGCTCGGTTGGCGGTGCTATTCAGGCGGCTCTAAACGGAGCGCATATGCTTCGTGTGCATGACGTCAAGGCAACGGTTGAAGCAATGGTTGTGGCAATCGCCGCGGCCGATCCGGACCACGGATCTGCGGGGAGCAGGGAGCGAACATAGCGGACTCTGACGAGGGGAGCGGGAGGAAATCATGGCACGCAAATATTTCGGCACCGACGGTGTCAGGGGCACGGCCAACAGCGGCGCCATGACTGCCGACATCGTGCTCAAGATCGGCATGGCGGCCGGCAATCTCTACAAGCGCGGCAGCCACCGCCACCGGGTGGTGATCGGCAAGGATACCAGGCTCTCCGGCTACATGATCGAACAGGCGCTAACGGCGGGCCTGTTGGCGGCGGGCATGGATGTGTTTGTGCTGGGTCCGGTGCCGACGCCGGCGGTTGCCATGCTGACCCGCTCGATGCGGGCCGATCTCGGCATCATGATCTCGGCCTCGCATAATCCCTACCCGGACAATGGCATCAAGATTTTTGGCCCCGACGGCTACAAGCTTTCGGACGAGCAGGAGCAGAAAATCGAGCAGATGCTCGATCAACCCGGGTCGATCGAACTGGCCACGCCGGCGGCCATTGGGCGGGCCAAGCGCATCGAGGAAGCACGTGAGCGCTATATCGAATTAGCCAAGGGCACGTTTCCAGACGGCATGAAGCTTGACGGGCTGCGGGTGGTCATCGACACGGCCAATGGCGCCGCCTACAAGGTTGCGCCAATTTCGCTGTGGGAACTCGGCGCCGAGATTTTCCAGTTGGGCCACGAACCAAATGGCACCAACATCAACGAGAAATGTGGTTCAACGGCGCCCGAGGCCATGTGCCAAAAGGTGCGCGAGCTCAGGGCCGACATCGGCATAGCACTCGATGGCGACGCCGACCGGGTCATCATCGCCGACGAGCGCGGCCAAGTTATCGATGGCGACCAGCTGATGGCGCTGATCGCCACATCGTGGAGCAAGCGCGGAGATTTGCGCGGCGGCGGGTTGGTGGCCACCATCATGTCCAATCTGGGGCTTGAGCGATATCTGGCGTCGCAGAAACTCACTCTTGCCCGCACCAAAGTGGGCGACCGCTACGTGGTCGAGCATATGCGCGCGAACGGTTACAATGTCGGCGGCGAGCAGTCCGGCCATATCGTATTGTCGGATTTCTCAACAACCGGCGACGGGCTGCTGGCGGCTTTTCAAGTCTTGGCCGAAGTGGTACGTTCGGGAAGGCCGGTGAGCCAGGTTTGCAAGTTGTTCGCGCCGGTGCCGCAGATTCTCAAGAACGTGAAATTCAAATCAGGTAAACCGCTGGAGGATTCGCACGTCAAGTCCGCCATGGCCGATGCGACAGCACGGCTTGGAAATTCCGGCCGTCTGGTGATCCGGCCATCGGGAACCGAGCCGCTGATCCGCGTGATGGCGGAAGGCGACGACGAATCCATGGTGCGCGGCATTGTCGATGAGCTATGCACCGTGATCGCCAAGGCGGCGGCTTAGCGAAAAATTCCAGCGGCTTATCGCAATTCCAAGAAGAATCAGAATGAGTGCTGCCAGGACATTCCAGCTCAGGTTTTCGCCGAGGACAGCGGCGCCGAGCAACACCGCGTAAACGGGCACGAGATAGTTCGAATAGGCGACGAAAGTTGGGCCAATCCGCTCCATGAGGCGGTACATAAGCAGAGTTGCCAAGGCGGTTGGCAAGAGGCCAAGTCCGAGCACGGCCCAGAACGCGGCGGGAGGTTTTCCCGCAAGACCGTGGGGGCTCATGAGCATGGCCGCCGACAGGCCAATGATCGCGGCCGCAAGGCATACACAGGCGCTTTGTTTGATCGGATGATCGAAACCTAGGCGCTTGGCGCTTACCGCGTGGACGGCATAGCAGAGGCCGCCTGCAAGAATGGAGAGTTCGCCCCAGAGGGCTTCACCCGACATGGTGAAGTCGAGGAGCGTGCCCGGGCCAATCAGAATGACGATGCCGGCAAATCCCATGAGAAAGCCAGCTGCCTTGGGCAGTGTCAGCCTTTCATCGGCAAGCGCGATATGAGCGAGGACGAGCAGAAACAACGGGACTGCTCCCATCAACAGGCCGGAGACTCCGGAGCTGACGAAGCCAGTGCCCCAGGTGATGAGGAAGAACGGCAGCACGTTTCCGGTGAAAGCCAGCCAGGTGAATTTGCCCCAGACGGCGGGAGCCGCCGCCAGACCATGGCCATTCAATAATGCGTAGGGGGAAAGAACAAGTGCCGCGATGGCGAGGCGCAACGCCATGACCCAAACCGCGTCGAAATGACTGACGGCAATCTTGATCATGGCGAAGGACGAACCCCAGACCACGACAAGGACCGCAAGCATGAACCAGTCGGTGGGATGGGTCTTCGGCGCCATGGCGAGGCGGACATTTGCTTATGGTAGGCGTTCAGTCAATGAACCATGTCAATACGATACAAATCGCTGTGGCTGTTGTGCAACGGACTCGAAGCGTCACGCCTTTGCCGCAATCGCGCCCGGGTTGGGCCATGGGGCGCTTCTAGCTTCGCATCATCCGAAGAGGATTTTGTAGGAGATAAACGATGAAAGCGTTCAAATTGGCTCTGATTGCGGCCGCAGCGGCAGTCGCCGCCGGTTCAGCCGCGCAAGCGGCCGATCTCGGCGATACGGTGGCCGCGGATACCTACCAGGAGATGGGGTTCTATCTCCGCGCCGATGCGGGCTGGTCCTTCCTTGAGTGGGCAGGCGGAAACGACGACAGTGGATTTGCCGTGGGCGCCGGCGCTGGTTATCAAATCAGCGAGGCAATCCGGACCGACCTGCGCTTCGATTATGGCGGACAGTACCGCGTCGCACCGGGCGCCGACATGAGCGTCACAACGGTGCTCGGCAATCTCTATTTCGACATTCCCACCGGCACGGCGTTCACGCCCTATCTAGGTGCTGGCGCCGGGTATGGCTGGGGTTCGATCGAAAATGCCAAGGACAAGGACGGCATGGCATTCGCCTTGATGGCGGGCGTTGGCGTCGATCTTTCCGACAGCGTGAGCCTCGATGTGGGCTATCGCTTCCGCGATATCATGTCGTCAGGTTCCGACCCGATGGAGCATCAGGTTCTGGCGGGCCTTCGCTTCGAATTCTGAGGCTCGAACGAGAGTCCTCGGCTGCGTGAAGTGGCGGCGGAGCAATCCGCCGCCGCTTTTTTATTCATTGATCCGTAACCGGTCATGGGGCATATCGGTCGGCGGGCTAGCCCTCCCCACCGGGGGCCGGTCCATCTGTGAGGATGGAGCAAAAATATGTCGATCGAAAAACCGGCAGTGCGGCCGGCCGTTGCGCACTTCTCTTCCGGCCCTTGCGCGAAAATTCCGGGCTGGTCCGCCAAACTCCTTGAAACCGCATTGCTGGGCCGCTCGCATCGTTCGAGCGAAGGCAAGGCGCGGCTGAAACAGGCAATCACGCTTACCCGCGAGATACTGGAAGTTCCGGCGAGCTATCATATCGGGATCGTTCCGGCCTCGGATACGGGGGCAGTGGAAATGGCGCTGTGGTCTCTTCTGGGCCAGCGCGGAGTCGACCTGCTGGCGTGGGAAAGTTTCGGCGAAGGTTGGGTTACCGACGTGGTCAAGCAGCTGAAGCTCAAGGATGTGCGCACGCTGACGGCGCCCTATGGCGAGTTGCCCGATCTGGGGTCCGTCGATTTCAGCCACGACGTGGTGTTCACATGGAACGGAACAACTTCAGGCGTGCGGGTTCCCGATGGCAAGTGGATTGCCGAGGACCGCGAGGGCCTGACGATCTGCGATGCCACTTCGGCGGCGTTCGCGCAGAACCTGGATTTTGCCAAGCTCGACGTGGTGACGTTCTCGTGGCAGAAAGCGCTGGGGGGCGAGGGCGCCCACGGGGTGATCATTCTTTCGCCGCGGGCGGTTGAGCGGCTCGAGACCTATTCGCCGCCATGGCCGATGCCGAAGATTTTCCGCATGACATTGGGCGGCAAGCTGAGTGCTGGAATTTTCGAAGGTGAAACCATCAACACGCCATCGATGCTGTGCGTGGAGGACTATCTGGTGGCGCTGCACTGGGCGCGGGGGATCGGCGGCCTCAAGGCGCTGCGGGCGCGGGCCGACAGCAATGCGGCGGTGATCGATAACTGGATCGCCAAGACGCCGTGGGCGCACAATCTTGCGAAGAAGCCGGAGACACGGTCGAACACGTCGGTTTGCCTGACGCTCGATGGCGGCGAGGCGACTGCAAAAAAGATGGCGAAGCTGCTGGAAGCCGAAGGCGTTGCATTCGACATCGGCTCCTACCGCGATGCGCCGCCGGGGCTTCGCATCTGGTGCGGCGCCACGGTGGAGAGTTCCGATCTCGAGGCGCTCATGGCGTGGCTCGACTGGGCCCACGCGCAGGCTTCCGCCTAATTACAACCCCTTCATCAGGAGTGCCACATGGCCGCCCGCGTTCTTGTTTCCGACAAGCTTTCCGAAACCGCCGTGCAGGTTTTCCGCGATCGGGGAATCGAGGTCGACTACCTGCCCGATCTCGGCAAGGACAAGGACGCACTGCTGGCGGCCATTCCCGGCTATGACGGGCTGGCGATCCGCTCGGCAACCAAGGTCACGCCGAAGATCATCGCCGCGGCCAGCCGGTTGCGGGTGATCGGCCGTGCCGGCATCGGCGTTGACAATGTCGATATTCCGGCAGCGACCCAGCGCGGCATCGTGGTGATGAACACGCCGTTCGGCAACGCCATCACCACGGCGGAGCATGCGATTTCGATGATGATGGCGCTGGCGCGGCAGATCCCCGTTGCCAATGCGACAACCCATGCCGGCAAGTGGGAGAAGAACCGCTTCATGGGGGTTGAGCTTTTCAACAAGACGCTGGGCGTCATCGGCTGCGGCAATATCGGCTCGATCGTCGCTGACCGGGCGATCGGGCTCAAGATGAAAGTCATTGCCTTCGATCCGTTTCTGTCGCCGAAACGGGCGGTCGACATCGGCGTTGAGAAAGTCGAGCTTGAGGACATTTTCCGCCGCTCGGATTTCATCACGCTGCATACTCCGCTGACGGAGAAGACCCGCAACATCATTGACGCGGCGGCGATCGCCAAATGCCGCAAGGGCGTCAGGATCATCAACTGCGCGCGCGGCGGCCTGGTGGCGGAGGAGGCACTCTATGATGGGTTGAATTCCGGCCAGGTTGCCGGAGCGGCGCTTGATGTGTTCGAAGTCGAGCCGGCGACCAGCCACAAGCTGTTCGGTCTGGACAATGTGGTGGCGACACCGCATCTCGGCGCTTCCACCGGCGAGGCCCAGGAAAACGTCGCGGTTCAGGTGGCCGAGCAGATGGCGGACTATCTGCTCAGCGGGGCCGTTTCAAACGCGCTCAACATGCCATCGATTTCGGCGGACGAGGCGCCGCGGCTCAGGCCCTTCATCGCGGTGGCGGAAAAGCTCGGGAGCTTTGCCGGGCAACTGACCGACGAGCTCATCACCGGCGTGGTCATCGAGTATGCCGGGGACGTCGGTGAAATGAATACCCGCGCACTGACGTCGGCGGCGCTGGCCGGGCTTCTGCAGCCGATGCTGGGCACGGTGAACATGGTCTCGGCGCCTGTCGTTGCGAGAGAACGCGGCATCAAGGTCGACGAGGTGCGGCAAAGCCAGCGCGGGGCCTATGAAACCTACATCCGGCTCACGGTTAAGACCGGGGAGATGGAGCGCTCGGTGGCGGGTACGGTGTTTTCCGATGGCAAGCCGCGCATCATCCAGATCAAAGGCATCGAGCTCGAGGCGGAATTCGGACCCCACATGCTCTATATCACCAACGAGGACAAGCCGGGTTTCATCGGCGCACTCGGCATGTTGCTCGGTAATGCCAATGTCAACATCGCCACGTTCAACCTGGGGCGCAAGACGCAAGGCGGCGAAGCGATCTGCCTGGTGCAGATCGACGAGCCGGTACCGGCGTCATTGCTTCTGGCTCTTTCGAAGCTTCCGCAGGTCAAGCAGGCAAAGCCGCTGGCGTTTTGAGCGTTAACGCTAAGCGCGTATCAGCGCGGCTTGGGGGTCAATAGACAAGTTCCGGCGCAAATTGGCCGTGAAAATGCCTGACTGGCGGGTCTCTATCGCCAGCCAGATTGGCCGGGGGGTCAATTTGGAGAACCACCATGCGCTTACGGCTCGCACTTCTCATTCTTGCCACCACGGCTTTCACCCCGGCATACGCCGCCGAGATTACCGCCAATTCGCGGGTGGATGCGGTTACGGTTTTTCCCTCGGGGGCGGAGGTGGTGCGGGTGGCGGAGGCCAAGCTCGAGGCGGGCGAGCACACGCTTATCTTCGAAGGGTTGCCGGGTGACCTGATGGCGGAGACCATCCGGGTAGAGGGCACCTCGGAGGGTAAAGTAGAGATCGGCTCCGTCGACTCAAAGATGGTTTATGTGGCCTCGACCGGCATCGACGCCAGGCGCAAGTCGATGGAAGCCGAAATACAAAAGCTGCAGGACGAGCGCACGGTTCTCGACCAGGCGATTTCCGATGCGGAGTATCAAAAGAGCTTGATGCAGCAGCTGGCCTCGGGGGCCTTCAGCAAGCCCAGCAAGGAAGGCGAAACCAAGAGCTTCGACGCGGCCGATCTCGGGCAGCTGCTCGATCTGGTGGGCGGAAAATTGCAGGGGCTTTCCAAGCTGGTGCTCGATTCGCGGGTGCGCCAGCGCGAGATCGATACGAGGGTCAACGATATCGGCAACCAGATGGCGGCACTGGCGCCGCAGCAGCAGACCCGCATGCTGGTGAGCGTGCATCTTGCAGCACCGGCCGCGACGGCTGGAACATTCCGGCTCAAATACCGGGTGAGCGGGGCGGGCTGGCAGCCGATCTACGATGCCAGGCTTACTTCGCCCGCCGCCAACAGCCAAGCGAAAATCGAACTGGTCAGGCGGGCGGCGGTTACGCAGTCGACCACAGAGAATTGGGACAACGTGGCGCTGACGCTATCCACGGCGCGGCCCATCGGGGCAACGGCGGCGCCCGACATATTGCCGCAGCAGCTCGCCCGGTTCGAAGAGGGCAGGGACCAGAATTACGCGGCCAGAGCCGATGCCACCAATGCGCCACTCCCTGAATCCCAGGTTCTCGGAGGCAGCATCAGCGATGACTTGAAAAAGGAAAAGGACGAGGAGAAGGTGGCACAGCTGCAGGCGCAGGTCGAGGTCGCCGGTTTCCAGGCGCTCTATGCCATTCCGGGGCGGGTGTCGGTGGACAATACCGGCACGGCGAAGAATGTGCGGATCGACACCAGCGAGATCGCGGCCAAGCTTTCGGCGAGGGCGGTTCCCAAGCTCGATCCCAACGCCTATCTCACCGCAAGCTTCGAGCTCCCGGGCGATACGCCGGTGCTGCCGGGCACCACCATGCTTTACCGCGACGGGGTTTTCATGGGCCAGGGCTATCTTCCCATGCTGTCTCCGGGCGAGGAGGCCAAGCTCGGATTTGGCGCCGACGACCTGATCAAGGTGAAGCGGGTCGAAGTGAAGCGGCAGATCGGCGAGGAGGGCCTCATCACGACGTCGAACGTCGATGCCCGCGCCTATGACATCACGGTGAAGAACCTGCACGATTTCACCGTGCCGGTGACCATCCTCGATCAGACGCCATATTCGGCGATGGAGGATATCGTGGTTGAAACCCTGCCCGGCATGACGCCCGCGACCACCAAGGACTTCGAGAAGAAGCGCGGCGTGCTGGCGTGGTCGTTCGAGCTCGAGCCCAAGGCCGAAAAGGTTTTGAAGCATGGCTTCAAGATCACCTGGCCCAAGGACATGCAGGTGGGGATGAATTTCAACTAAAGGTTTGCCGGGCTGGCGACAGCTGGCTAAGGCACTGGTTTGCTGCTATGTTAGCAGCGGAGCGGGCGTCGACAACATACGGAGAGACTGCCATGAAGACGATTTTCGCTGCAACCCTTGGTGCCGCATTGCTTGTGACCGCGGGTTCCACTTCCGCGCTGGCCGGCAAGATTTCAACGCCGATTATCTTTCTCGGCGGCGGAACGCAGCTGGTGTGCGTTGGTTCCAACGTGAGCACCGCGGCGATTACCATGACGGTGAAGATTGTTGGCGGAATTTCGGATGCCTCCAGCACTTGTACGCTTGGCCGCCAACGACCGTAACGGGTGCCAGACGTTTCTGAATGGGCAGCTTGGCCATTGCCGGATTACGGTGACCGCTCAGACAACCGCCCAGGTGCAAGCCAATGTCCGCGGCGTGATGTTCAACCGCATCATCTTGTCACCATTTACAATTTTCGAAACGGTGGAAGCGCACTGATCCGAGCTGCCGGGAACTGAGACACGAGTTTCCGGGAGTGTGGCGGCATGGGATTGCGGTGACAGTGTCACCGTAATTCAGATAACTGCACCGTCATCGTAGCACGTAACACTTTCAGTGGAGTCTCAAAGGCGAGATGCGGCGGTTCGGCTAAGGTTTCTTGGTTTCCATTACATGCTCAATGGCGCAAAGAAGCAGCGAACGCCGGGCTTTCTATCGTGGGCTCCTTTACCTTCGCTGTTGAAGCAGGCCCAATAGCTGCCGTCGCTGCTTGGCAAGGCGCGTTGGCGGGCGACGAAATACTTGCCTGCCACCATGAAGCCGTTGCCGGTTTGGCGCACGTCAATCTCCTCCAGCGCAGAGCAATCGGTTTCATCACAACACCAGGCGCCCGAAATTGGGTCGTGAAACTGTTGGCGGGAAATCCAGCTGTCATGAGCAAGAGCAGACTGAGTGGATTGGAGAAGCGCCTGGACGGCAATCATCGCCGCGACAGCAACGGCTCCTGCCGGGTCAAGAGCGAGCCTTCTTTTTTGCACCGCAAATCCCCGTGATTGAAAAATTCCTGCTGCGAGGGTATGGTGGAATTTGGTTTGGGGGCAAACGATACGAATTCAAGCCGGCCTGAAAGGGATTCAAGTCCAATGAGCCGCAGACTTCCTCCGTTCCCGGCGGTCAAGGCATTTGAGGCCGCGGCCCGGCTACATAGTTTCAAGGCCGCGGCCGAGGAACTGTGCGTTACGCAGTCCGCCATTAGCCACCAGATAAAGGCGTTGGAGCAGTTCTTGAACTCGGCGCTGTTTTTGAGAAATGCCGGCGGCGTAGAGTTGACTCATTGTGGCTTGGGCTATTACGGCGAGGTGGCATCGATCCTTGACCGGCTGGATCACTCGACCAAGAAGATTCGCGACACGGATAGTTGCGGCCGGCTGGCGGTGCGCGCGACGCCCATGTTCACGTCACGATGGCTGCTTCCCCGCATGAAGCGATTCAATTCCGCCTATCCCGATATCGAACTGGAAGTGACGACGACGGACAGCCCGATGCATTTCCCTTCCGATGGCGTGGACATACTCATTCAGTATGGCGCGGAATCGGCGCCGGGCCTAAGGGTGGACCCCTTTCTCGCGTCGGCTCGCTATCCGGTCTGCAGTCCGGGATTTCTCAGGAGCAATCCCGCCATCGCGGCACCCGCGGATTTGACCCGGGTGACATTACTGCGTGATGTTGCCGGCGACGGCTGGGAAGCCTGGTTCCTGTCTGCCAGTGATAAAGTCCCGGAGACGTTGACCGGCCCGCGCTTTGCGCACTGCGAGTTGACTTTGCGAGCCGCCGAGGAGGGCCAAGGGGTGGCGCTCGCATACGGCGCGCTCATCGGGGAACAGATCGCACGGGGCACACTTGCCAGGCTTTTCGATTTCGAGACGAAGCGAAGGATCGTCTATTCGCTCACCTGCCTCGAAAGCTCATCAAATCTGCCGCGGATAGCCGCGTTCAAAAACTGGGTTTTTGCGGAGTCGAAAGGCGCAATGACAGAAATGGGGACGAACCTCAATTGAAGGCGGGGTAGAGTACCGAGAGGCCCCAGGCAATCAAACCCAGCCCCGTCAGGCGGCTCAAAAGGCTGCCGGCGGGGATGAGCTTTTCGGCTGCCACATAGGCGGCGATGCCGATAATCCAAACCGGCTCCATGACGCCACCATAGAACAGCAGACCCATCAGCACCCAGCAGCAGCCCAGACAAAAGAGTCCATGGGACAACCCCATGCGCCAGGCGCCGCGGTTTCCCGGCCGCCAGTTGTGGGCAAAGAACATGAGTGGTGTTTGGCATTTGCGCAAACAGGCGTATTTGAGCGGCGTAAGCTGATAGGCGCCCGCGGCTACCAAGATGGCGCCGCCGGCGATTGTGCTGCTCACCGCCATCATGCCGGTCAAGGGAATGAGCGTGCGGGTCAGCAATTGCAGCGCAACGGCCGCGGCGCTGAAGACGGTCCAGATCGCGGCATAACCGCCGGCGAATAGAGCTACGGGCGCTGCTGGTGCACCCTGTCCGGCGAAGCGGCGGCTCATGGCGCCATAGGTGAGGATCGCCGGGGCCGCCGAGGGCAACATCATCGCCATCATCATGGTCCACCACATGATGAAGAGGAGAGCCGCATGGGCGAGGCTTGCCGCACCCCGTGCCGAGGGCAACATGAGGAAGTCACCCACGCTCAACGTGGCAAACAATCCTCCAGCCGCCGCCAGCGCAAGTGCCACGAGAACTATCACTCGTTCACCGTGGGCAACACGCTCAGAAAGACTACCGGCCGGCGCTTGGCCGGCGGCGCTCAATGCACGACGCCCTTGCCGGTGATATGCAGCTTCGCCATGTGCGCGTGCTTGCCGGCCATGCTCAAGGGAATTGGTCCCGCCGACTCGACCGTTCCACTGGCATACTCGGCTTCGGCATATTCAAAGCCGGTACGAAGCGAGACCTTGGCATGATGGGGCTTGCCAGTGATGGGATTGCGGATCGCCTCGGTCTTGACTTCGACGACGCCAGGGACGCTGACATGGCCTTCGCATGAATTCAAATCGGCCTTGAAGTCGATTTTCTTGAACACCGGCGGATGCACCTTTTCGCACATCGATACGAAAACCTGGAAGAAGGTGGCGCCGGGTTCGGTGTCCTGGCCCGACATGATCTTGAGGAGAGCCTCGCGCTGCTCGGGCGTGGCGCGCTCATCGACGATCGGCAGGATCTCGCCGTGGCCCAGGTGAATTGGGCCGGGCCAGGCGGCGGTCGCGGCCAGGCGAAGTCCGTCGAGTTTCACCTTGCCATAGTGGCCCTTGTCGATCTCAATGCCAATTGCAGCCCGGCAATCCCCAAAGGTTGGGAGCGCGTTGAACTGACAAGGGCAGCCATAAGAGCAATTGCAGGACGCAATTTCGGAACCTTGGATCATCCAATCGGTATGAGACATGTACTTCTCCCGTTTTGCCTACCCCCGGAATTTCCATGTACTACTCCACAGAACAAGCGCGTGGCTGTACTGTGAGGTTTGGATTGATAGCACATTTGAGGTGGTCCGTCTTTTTCATTTGGCCCTATGCGAGGCGGGCGGCCCGGCGCGCCACGGGCGCGTGACACTCAGCGCATGCCGTTATCGATCATCAGGTCCACATGGGTGGTGCGTCCGGCTTTGATGTCGACTGCAACATCCTTGAGGCGGGCTCCCAGCCCCGCGGACTCGAGATGCAGGAGATAGCGCCCGGCTGGCAAGGTCATTCGAAATTCGCCTTTGCTGTTTGAACTGGCGCGGGCGGCGACAAGGTTGCGGGTGTCGCGGGCCGAGACTTGCGCCTTGACCGGCCGCCGGTTTTTCTGGCCGGGCATGTCGGGACCGCCATGGGCCTGGGTCCAAAGGTGACCAACAAGAGTGCCCTTTGCGCTTACGGCAGCGGCGGGCATGGCCGATGGACCAAGGGCAAAGACGGTCAGCAGCAGGGGCAGGGCGAGTTGGGCAAGTCTGGTCATAAGGTTTTCTGTTGTAGCAGATTGTGCCTGCTGCCTGCTACCTTGCTATCGTAGGCGGCGGCCGAATTGCGGGCGATGACGGGCTCGAACAGTCTTTCCGCCCTGCCTGGAGGCGCTCATGGGTTCCCGCCTCATCGCGCTCCATAAGGGCGGAGTAGCCGACCACATCGGCTGGCGAGGATGGCGGTCCATGGTGGCCTTCCATCGCATGGCAGCGGACGACTACTCGAACGCCGGATAGCCGCGCATCTCCCAGGCCGGAAAACCGTCACGGCGAGATCGAGGCGTCGAGGTCTGCATGCGCCAGCTCGCCGATACGATCTGCCGAGCTTGGCGCAGCGCCGAATGGATGTGAGCTTGCGGCCATGCAGGCGCGATTGCGTCGAGTTCCGATTCGCGCCTGCGACGGGCTCTCCGGCAAACGAAAATCTGGACATGGCAAGGTTGCTGGCGACCTGGAGCAGATGCATCACCGGGTGCCGTCGCCGCGAAGCGGTCGGCCATCCACGATCGACCGCCGCGCGCGGTTTCCCGGCAACGACTCGTGCCCGCCTCGGCGATCGATCCAAATGCTCCGTCCGCGTTTCATTCCGCCATCGCGATGGCCGTGGTGAGCCAGGAAATGCGCATCGACAACAGGCCTGATCTTCCGCCTCGCCGGGACTTCTGGCGACGCCCGCCGTGACTGGCCGCGCGGCTTCCTGCCGCGATAGGGCGGTGAGCGGATATCCGGCACCCAAATCTGCACTGCCCATGCCCTTGGCGCGCATGCGGCGCGGTAGGCGCGCCACCTTCGCGGCGGTGGACTTGGAACGGGCAGCCGGCATCGAGCGGCCTCCAGTTGGTCTACATGAACCGACGCGATGGGCCGGAATTGCAAGCGCTACTTCTCCGGCAGCCCGGCCTTGGCGAGGTCGGCCACTTCGTTGTCGAGAATCTTGGGATCGTTGTAGAAATTGATCTCGCGCCACCTCGCCTGGGTGTTCGCGGGATCGATCTCCAGCCCTTTCTTGAGCGCTGCCTTCGCTTCAGCCGTCGCGGCCGAGCCGGACGAGAACGATCGCCTTGAGGAAATGATGGGAGCCGGTGAACGACATGCCCGCGTTCAGCGCCACTAGCGCCTCCTCCGGCTTGCCCGCGACCTCCAGGGCCCAGCCCTTCATAAAATTGTACCAAGCGGCATTCGTTTGGTCTCTGGCGGCCGCGAACTCAGCCCATTCCACGGCTTCCATGGGTTTTCCAGACGCGAGGAGAATGTTGCTGAGATCGCCGATCATCCAGGCATCGAAGGGCGCCAGGCTCTTGGCCGCCTCGGCCTCGCTCAGGGCGCGCTCAAATTTCCGCTCTTGCATGCTGACATAGGCAAACAGCCAGTGGCATACCCGCCTTTCGAGCGGCGACAGAATTCGAGTGGCTCATGGCCAGCCGGACCAGTTCTCCGCCCCGCTGGAAATCGCCAGCCGGATTGTCGCTCCAGCCATTGAAGGCGCGCAACCAATGTGCCCATCCGAGCTTGACCTGGAGTAGCGCCGAATCTGGGAAATTTCCGCAGTCCCTCGTCCCAAATCTGGTGGGCCTTGCTGTTCGTCTCCGGCGTGAACTGCATGAATTGATCGTGGCCGCGAAGATAGTAATCGTACTCCTCCAGATTGGCCGTGTCCTTGCCCCAGGCTTGGGCGTACTGCGCGCGCTTCGCCTGCCCGAACTCTCCCGTCAGCGCGCCAGATGATCTTGGCCGTCACCTCATCCTGGAGCGCCCACGGATCGGCGCCGGCTTTGTCGAAGCGCTCGGCCCAGACATGCTCGCCGGTCTTGGCGTTGACCAGCTGGGCGGTGATGCGCAGCTTGTCGGCCTCCTTGCGGACGCTGCCTTCGAGAACATAGCCGACGCCGAGGTCCTTGCCGACCTGGCGCACGTCGGTCGCCTTGCCCTTGTAGGTGAAGGAGGAGTTGCGGGCGATCACCGAGAGATCGGGGGCGCGGGCGAGCATCGAGATGATGTCCTCGGCCACGCCGTCGCCCAGATAGGCGAGGTTCTTCTCCGGGCTCATGTCGTCGAAGGGCAGAACGGCGATCGAGGGAATGGTCGGAAGATACCGGCGTATCGGCGGGCTTCACCAGCGTGAACCACACCGCCGCGAGCGCCGCGACTGCGGCGAGCGCCGCCGCCCACGGAAGTATGTTCGTTTCTTGCGACTGGTACAGCGCGCTTGACCGGCGCGCCATCGAGCTTCACCCGGAACGCTTCGACCGGCTCGGCGATGTTCTTGACTTTCTGCTCGCCCATCGGCTCGAAGCCGAAGGCGAGCTTCTTCTCGACTTCCCTGGCCACCTTGGCCGACACCCAGATGCCGCCGGGCTCGGCCAGCTGTTCGAGACGGGCGGCGATGTTGACGCCCTCGCCGTAGCGGTCCTCGCCCTCGACGATCACTTCGCCGAGATTGACGCCGATCCGAACCTGGATGCGCTGGTCCTCGGCCACCGCCACATTGCGCTCGGCGAGGCCGCGCTGGAGCGACACCGCGCATTCGACCGCATCGACCACCGAGCCGAACTCGGCCAGCATGCCGTCGCCCATCAGCTTGAAGACGCGGCCATGATGGCGGGCGATCTCGGGCTCGAACAGTTCCTTGCGCCCCGCCGTCAGCCGCTCATGGGTCCCCGCCTCGTCGCGCTCCATGAGGGCCGAGTAGCCGACCACATCGGCGGCAAGAATGGCTGAGAGCTTGCGATCCATGGGAGCCCCACGAGTGACTACAAGAGGACAACTACCACACGCGGTCCGGCGAATCCATTCCGGCGGGCCGGAAATCACGTTCCTTCAGGAATCGCGGCACGGCGATGGCCCTTAGGCGCGAGGTGTGCTATTTGAAATTCATGGACGATCTTCTGGCGCGCATCACTTCCGAACCGGGCAAGCTTGGCGGGCGGCCCTGCCTGCGCGGGTTGCGCATTCGGGTGTCCGATGTGCTCGATCTGCTCGCGGCGGGTCTTGGCCACGCGGAAATTCTCAAGGAACTGCCGGACCTCGAGCCAGACGACATCAAGGCGGCGCTCGCCTTCGCCGCGAAACGGGTCGACCATCCTCTGATCGCCGCCGAGTGACCGTCTGGCTCGACAATCATCTCTCGCCGTCTCTCGCGCGGTGGATCGAAGACGTTCGGCGTTCCATGCCGGCAAGTCCGCGAATTGGGCATGGCCCGCGCCTCGGATCGCGCGATCTTCGAGGCCGCGCGAGGTGCCGCGCATGTCTTCATCACGAAAGATCGGGACTTCGCGGAACTTGCCGGAAGACTTGGGCCGCCGCCGGGCATCATCCTGCTCGCCTTGGGCAATACGTCGACGCAGCACCTGATTGAAGTTCTCGAGACCGCCCTGCCGGCGGCGTTCCGGCTGATCGCGGCGGGTGAGCCATTTGTCGAGATCGGCGGGGACTGAGTTGCCTCGCGACGCGAGCTCCGGCTCGTCGCGCTCCATCAGCGCGGAGTAGCCGACAACGTCGGCGGCGAGGATGGCTGAGAGTTTGCGATCTAGGATTGCTTTACCTGACGGAACACACGCCAAAAC
>CAVWHD010000005.1:0-30123 GCA_963754675.1 uncultured Alphaproteobacteria bacterium
CGAGGATGGCGGAGAGCTTGCGATCCATGGATTTGCCTCGAAACCGGTAGAGTAGCGCATCTCCAAGCGGAACACCATTTCGGGAGAACGGGCCAACGGCAGCCGAGCGCAACGCTTTCAGGCGTCCTCACTCGACCTGCGAGAATGGATAGTACCAGCCCTCATAAAGCAAAATGTATTCGTTTTCCTTCGCCCGGGTGCCGCCTGGATTGCGCAAGATTTCAGCGCAAATGGTATTGCTGGGCCACACAAAACAGAGCCGGTTGCCCTGCACCCGGGCGCTGCCACTGCCGTTTGCCCAGCCGCCGTAAGTTATCGCGGAGCCACCGTCCGCCGAGACGAAGGCACCATGTTCCCGTCCGGCCTCGATATTACGGCCATGGAGGCGGTGACCGAAAACGAGCGCATCGATCTCGCTGCCGGTCAGCCGCTGTCCGTCGAACTCCTTGGCATCGAATGCGAAGGGAACGCTGGCCTTGAGCAGACCTTCCATGAGCCGGGATCGCTCCGGAACTTTGAACTGGGTTGCCGCCGCGTTTATCCCCAACTCGTCCCTCACGAAGGGCAGACCACCCTGCCTGACACGCGTGACGCCATACTCTTTCGCCATGGCCGCAGCCTTGTCCACCTGCCCGTTGCGCCCGTAGGTTGCCGCCAGATACAGCCGCAGCAGCGGCAGGCTGGGGTTCAGCCGGTCGCCTTCCTCGAAAGTCTTGGCCGCCTCGGGAAGCCGGTCCTGGGCAAACTGGGCCAGCCCCTTGTAGAAGACGAAAATGGGCGGGTAGCGAGGATCGAGCCGCATGGCCTTTTCGATCAGCGCCTCAGCCTCGGCGGGCCGGCCGGCCCAGATCAAGGCGTAGGCCTGGTCGGCATAGCTCCAGGAATCGCTGGGGTCGAGGGTGATCGCGGAATTGAACTCCTTCAGGGCGTCGTCGTACCAGCCGCGATCCCGTGAGATGTTGCCGGCCACCTGATATGCGGTCGACGTCGGGTGCGCCTTGGCGAGGTTGAGATAATCGCGCGCCTTTCTGAACGCCTGGTCGGCCGAAATCCCGAGGCTGCCGCTCCAACGCTGATCGTAGCTCCTGAAATAGACCATGGCGAGCGCGGCATGGGCACGCCCGTAGTCCGGATCGAGTTCGATCGCCCGCTCGAAGAAGGGAATCGCCTTCTTGTAGTCCTCCGGCGTAGTACGCTGGTAGTGCTCCCAGCCGCGCAGGAAAGCGTCGTAGGCCGCCGGGACAGCGGTGTCGTGCTGTGCCAGAACCGCCTGGTCGGCCCCCGTGAGCTGCACCGCCAGCACCCCGACCACGGCCTTCGTCACTCTGTCCTGAAGCGCGAAGATGTCGGCGTAGTCGCCGTCATAGCGCTCGGCCCATTGGTGGGCGCCGGTTGTCCCGTCAACCAACTGCACGTTGATCCGAACCTGCGCGCCGGCCCGCCGGACGCTGCCCTCCAGAACGTAGTGCACACCCAACTCGCGCGCCACCTGCCGCGCATCGGTGGCCTTGCCCTTGTAAGCGAAAGACGAGTTGCGGGCGATGACGAACAGGCCGGAGAGGCGCGACAGATCCGTCATCAGATCTTCGGTGATCCCGTCGGCGAAAAACGTCTGCTGCGGGTCGTCGCTCAGGTTTTCGAATGGCAGCACTGCGATCGAGGGCTTGTCCGGCAGCAGCGGGCCGCTGCTTTCGCTCCACTGCGTAAATCCATAGAAACCTGTGATCGCAATCAGCAGAACTGCCACAAGCGATGCCGCGATGAAGCGCAATCGGGATTTCGGGGTGGCAGGTCCAATGGATCGTGGCAACGCCGTTCCGTCCAGTTTTATCCTGTACGCCTGTACCGGTTCGGCGATGTTCTTCACTTGCTGGGCGCCCATCGGCTCGAAGCCGAAGGCGAGTTTCTTCTCGACTTCCCTCGCCACCTTGGCGGAGACCCAGATGCCGCCGGGCTCGGCCAGCTGTTCGAGGCGGGCCGCGATGTTGACGCCCTCGCCATAGCGGTCGTCGCCCTCGACGATCACCTCGCCGAGATTGACGCCGATCCTCACCTGGATGCGCTGGTCTTCCGCCACCGCGGCGTTGCGTTCGGCCAAACCCCGCTGCAGCGACACCGCGCATTCGACCGCATCGACCACCGAGCCGAACTCGGCCAGCATGCCCGTCGCCCATCAGCTTGAAGACGCGGCCATGGTGGCGCGCGATCTCCGGCTCGAACAGCTCCTTGCGCCCGGCCTTCAGCCGCTCATGGGTCCCCGCCTCGTCCGCCTCCATGAGGGCGGAGTAGCCGACCACATCGGCGGCAAGAATGGCTGAGAGCTTGCGGTCCATGGGAGCCCTGCAATCGATTACATGCGGACAACTACCACACGCAGCCCGGCGAATCGAATCCGGCCGGCGGCTGGAAATCACGTTCCTTCAGGCATCCCGGCTCGGCGATGGTCCTCATGCGCGAGGTGTGATATTTGAATTTCATGGACGATCTTCTGGCGCGAATCACTTCCGAACCTGGCAAGCTGGGCGGGCGGCCCTGCTTGCGCGGGTTGCGCATTCGGGTGTCCGATGTGCTCGATCTGCTCGCGGCGGGTCTTGGCCACGCGGAAATCCTCAAGGAACTGCCGGACCTCGAGCCAGACGACATCAAGGCGGCGCTTGCCTTCGCCGCGAAGAGGGTCGACCATCCTTTGATCGCCGCCGAGTGACCGTCTGGCTCGACAATCATCTCTCGCCCTCTCTCGCGCGGTGGATCGAAACGACGTTCGGCGCTCCATGCCGGCAAGTGCGCGAATTGGGCATGGCCCGTGCCTCGGATCGCGCGATCTTCGAGGCCGCGCGCGGTGCCGCGCATGTCTACATCACGAAAGATCGGGACTTCGCGGAACTTGCCGGAAGACTTGGGCCGCCGCCGGGCGTCATCTTCTCGCCTTGGGCAATACGTCGACGCGGCACTGATTGAAGTTCTGAGACCGCCCTGCCGTCAGCGCTCCGGCTGATCGCGGCGGGTGAGCCATGTGTCGAGATCGGCGGGGACTGAGTTGCCTCGCGACGCGAGCTCCGGCTCGGTTCAGGATCGATGCCGCGCGGATGCAAGGTCGGCCGTTCATCGAACCTAAATGAAGTTTCCGGCCACATCGGCGGCGAGGATGGCGGAGAGCTTGCGATCCATGGATGCTTTGCGTTGGACGCGGTATTCCAGTAGCATACTAGAATGCAAGTCGAAACCAAAGACGCGAGCGCCCGTGCCGCTGGCGGAGACGCGCCGGAGCCTTGGGCTCGACCGTTAGCTTCATCCGTTACAGCGTGAACGCCTCAACGGAGTCGAGGGTGCTGTAGTCGGTGGCGGCGCCGCCGATGGCGTAGATCTGTTACCCACGGCCTCGATCGCGAGAAGGAAGCGCGGCGTCGGCATGTCGGGGAGCTTGCGCCAGCTCCGGTCTTGGGGTCGTATTCCTCGGCCGTCGCCAGCGCCTCGTTCTTCCAGCTGATGCCGCCGCAAACTTCGACTTCGCCATTAGCGGGCGGCCCAGACGCCACCACGATCGCTCGGCATGTTGGCGAGCTTCGTCCAGCTGTCGGAGCCGGATCGTACATCTCGACGGCGGCGAGCGGCACCGGCCACTAGGGACAGCCTCCGAAGACATAGATCTTGCCATCGATGACGACGCTCGTGTGATGAAGTCGCGGCGTCGGCATATCGGTCTTGCGCGTCCAGCTGTCGGTCGAAGGATCGTATTCCTCGACCAGACCAAACGCTTCGATGCCAACATGCCTTGTGCCGCCAATGGCGTAGATCTTACCATTGACTTCATTGGCGACGAGATCGGCGCGCGGTGTCGGCATGTCGGCACCGCTGCTCCATGTGTCGGTCTTGCTATCGTAAATCTCGACCGTGGCGATGCCGGGGTCGCGGACTGGCTATATTGGGGGAACCGCCGATCGCATAGATTTTATCGTTCAAAACGGAAGTAGCGAAAAAGCCGCGCGAGCGTCGGCATGTCGGCGGCGCGGGACCAACTGTCGGCCGCTGGATCATAGATATCCATCCTGCCGGTCGGAGAAGAGGTCGGAGTGCTGTGTTCTCCGCCCAAAACGTAAATGCGATCGCCGATGACGCTCGAATGAGTGCCAAAACGCAATTCCGGCATGGGCATCTTCTTTGCCCACGAACCTTCGCTCTTGGGCGAATGGCGTGTGGAGAGTGGCGATGAGCCGAAGGCGAGCGAAGACGTCGAAGCCCGCAGCCAAGGATGCGAAAACGGTCCTGCGGTTCATTTTCCACTCCAGAGGAATTAGTCAACATCAAATCCGGCCGATCAATTCTCACTCCTCACGAACATTCAATTCCGTCATCCCGGCGAAAGAGGCTGTGAAGAAACCGGCCAACTATCAGGAATGGCCAACTTGTTCAGGAAAGAAGCGGGATCCCAGCTTTCGCTGGGGTGACGGAAAAAGAGGGCAAATCAATGATATCCCTCACTCAATCCGTCATGCCAGCGAAAGCTGGCATCCCGCTTTTCTCTGACCAAATCGGCGACTACTCCAATTTTTTCACAGCCTCACCTTTCGCCGGGATGACGGGACTTTATTGAGCACAAGACAAGATCAACCGGTGAACATTACTGCTGTTGCGAAAAGTAACACAAATCCGGGCCAACGAAAACGAAATCGTAACCGCGGCCCATATCGAATTTCGGCGTGGCGGAATTCCGGTAGGCGCTCAAACATGTCTCGCCGCCCCAGGTGAACAATGGAAACGTCACGCAGAGCTTGTCCCCGTTCACACGGCTCATGCCCAATCCGTCAAATCGTCTCGCACCGACCAGCTTTCGCTCCATTGGCGGCCACTCGGAACGTCCCCGCCAGGCGGCCTGCCATGCACAGCGCTGTGGTCGACTTTCCAAATAGGAGCGATTGGAGTTCCGCTGCCGTCAATTTTCCGGCCGCGTCGGTGGTCGGATCGAATCCAAATGGAAGCTCCGGCGCGCCGGCCTTTCGCAATCCTTCGCTCAGGTGCTCGGCGTCCTCCGGCTTGCGGTAAAACTGCCAGAAACGTATTTTCTCGACAGCATAGTTGACGATAGTAGAACCAGACGAGAGGCGTACCGTCTGTGCCTCCTCTTTCCTGCCGGCTTGGCCATATGCCGCAAACAAGAACTCGGCGAATGGCAAGCTTCCGGAGAATTCGCCCTCGCCTGCTTGAACGAGTCGATGGCGGCGGCATAGTCGCGCAAGGCGAATTAAATCGCACCGCGCAATCCGTGGACCCTTGGTGACGGCTTAGGATCGCGGCGGAATACCTCATCGATGGCCGCCTTGGCCTCGCGATGCAGGCCGGCGGCGGTCAACACCAGTGCTTGTGTCGCATAGGCATCGACGTTTCCCGGTTCGTGTTCCACGGCCCGGCGGGCATGTTCGATCGCCTCGTCGTATTTTCCGTCCCAATAACTCAAGCGCGCAAGGACGATCTCCGGGATCGATAGATCGGGCTTCAGCGATGCCGCCTTTTGCGCGAGAACCTGGGCTTGCGTGCGCGAGCAATGCGGTGACCGGCCCCACCAAGACGTGAACGCCCCGTTGGTAAGGTCCTGAACATTGGTCATCGCGAGCGCCGCATAGGCCTCGGCGAAATTCGGATCGAGGGAGGTGGCCTTTTCCAAGTTCCAGTAGGCCAGACTCAGGGTTCGGAAGGTTACCGGACCCGTGATGGCCTGCCGGCCGCGCAAATAATACTCATAGGCCTCGATATTGTCGGTGGGCGCCGCAGCCGCCGCGACCTGCGTCTGCTCGCCCGGTGTCAGCTCGACTTGCAGCGCCTGGATGATCTCCTTCTTCACCTCGTCCTGGACGCCGAAAATGTCGGTGAGCTTGCGTCGTAGCGGGCGGACCAGATTTGCCGGTCGCTCGCGGCCTCGACCAGTTGCGCGGTGATGCGCACCTGATCGCCGGCCCGCCTGACGCTGCCGTTGAGGACGTAGGTGACGCCCAATTCCTCTCCCACTTGCCGCGGCTTCACCGTCTGGCCTTTGTAGGTGAAGGCAGAGTTGCGCGAGATGACGAAGAGGCCCGAGAGGTTCGAGAGATCGATGATCAAATCCTCGGTCAGCCCATCGACGAAGAACTCCTGGCTCTTGTCCTCGCTCATGTTGTGGAACGGCAGCACCGCGATGCCGGGCCTGGCGGCGACGGCGGGTGCTATCGGCCCCCACGTGCCAAGGCCAGTCACATAAAGTAAAGCGGCGGCGCCGGCGATGAAGAGGCCCGCCGCAACCGCCGCCCAGGGCAAAGAGCGTTTCGGTGACGATGCCTTCGCGCGCTTGACCGGCGCGCCATCGAGCTTCACCCGGAAGGCCTCGACCGGCTCGGCGATGTTCTTGACCTGCTGCTCGCCCATCGGCTCGAAGCCGAAGGCGAGTTTCTTCTCGACTTCCTTCGCCACTTTGCCCGACACCCAGATGCCGCCGGGCTCGGCCAGCTGTTCGAGGCGGGCGGCGATGTTGACGCCCTCGCCGTAGCGGTCGTCGCCCTCGACGATCACTTCGCCGAGATTGACGCCGATCCTGAACCTGGATGCGCTGGTCCTCCGGCGACGGCGGCATTGCGTTCGGTCAAGCCCGCGCTGCAGCGACACCGCGCATTCGACCGCATCGACGACCGAGCCGAACTCGGCCAGCATCCCATCGCCCATCAGCTTGAAGACGCGGCCATGATGCCGGGCGATCTCCGGCTCGAACAGTTCCTTGCGTCCCGCCTTCAGCCGCTCATGGGTCCCCGCCTCGTCGCGCTCCATGAGGGCCGAGTAGCCGACCACATCGGCGGCAAGGATGGCGGCAAGCTTGCGGTCCATGGCGTCTTTTCGCAAATCGTTCAATTGGGAACTGAGGGCCCGGCTGCAAACATTACACAGGGAGAGCGTGCTGCAACAGCGGAAAGGTGAATTTTCTTTCCAAGGTTGTGTTACCAAGCGGAGCACACGCTAAAATTACTTGATTCTGTCAACTATTTTGGGGCGAAAACGGTCACCAATTAGCGTGCATTTGGTTCGCAAATTGCGGCTCTCCGGCGCGCAAAGCTGCAGAAAAGCGCCAAAAAGCGCAGCGTATTCAAACCTAGGAATTGTTTCACGTGAAGCAGTGGCGGGGAAAACTGCAGCCGGTCCCCGGACATGGGCTTTGCGGCCGGGCGGCAATGGTGTATGTGCTCGCAGCGGCTCCGGCGGGTCATCCAGCGGGGCCGTTTCCTTGTCTTGAGGGGGGTCGTCGATGGCGAATGTGGCGGTGGTCGGGGCCCAGTGGGGCGACGAGGGCAAGGGCAAGCTAGTGGACTGGCTGTCGGAGCGCGCCGATGTGGTGGTGCGCTTTCAAGGCGGCCACAATGCCGGGCATACGCTGGTGATCGACGGGGTTACCTACAAGCTGTCGCTGCTGCCATCGGGCATCGTCAGGCCGGGAAAGCTGTCGGTCATCGGCAATGGGGTGGTGATCGATCCGTGGGCGCTGATTGGCGAAATCGGCAAGCTCACGGGCCAAGGTGTTGCAGTGTCTCGGGAAAACCTGCGGATCGCAGGCAATGCGACGCTGATTTTGCCGCTGCACCGCGAACTGGACAATATGCGCGAGGCGGCGGCGGGCGCGGGGAAAATCGGCACGACGGGGAGGGGAATTGGCCCGGCTTACGAAGACAAGGTCGGGCGGCGCGCCATCCGGGTCAACGATCTCTCCGATCTCGTCAACGCTCGGACCCAAGATCGACCGGTTGCTGGCTCATCATAATGCGTTGCGGCGGGGTCTTGGCCAGCGGCAAGTATTGGCAAGGGATTTGCTGGCCCAGCTTTCGGAAGTGGCGCCGGCCATTCTGAAATACTCTGACGCGGTGTGGTCGCTGCTCGATGACGCCAGGCGCGAGGGCAAGCGCATCCTGTTCGAAGGAGCGCAGGGTATTCTGCTCGACATCGATCATGGAACGTATCCCTATGTGACGTCGTCCAACACGGTGGCCGGGCAAGCGGCGGCCGGTTCGGGACTTGGGCCTTCCGCCATCGGCTATGTGCTGGGGATCGCCAAGGCCTATACGACGCGGGTCGGCTCCGGGCCGTTTCCCACCGAGCAGGACAATGACATCGGCGAACAGATCGGCGCGCGCGGCCGCGAATTCGGCACGGTGACGGGGCGCAAACGGCGCTGCGGGTGGTTCGATGCCATTCTGGTGCGCCAGGCGATCAAGACCGGCGGCATTCACGGTATCGCGCTCACCAAGCTCGATGTGCTCGACGGTCTCAAGGAGATCAAGGTCGGAGTGGGCTATATGCTCGATGGCAAGCGCCATGACCGCTTTCCGGCGGCCGAGGAAGCGCAGAAACGGGTTGAGCCGGTTTACGAAAGTTTCGAGGGATGGGAAGGCACCACGGCGGGGGCGCGCAGCTGGGCGCGGCTGCCGGCCCAGGCAATCAAGTATGTGAAATACCTCGAAGAGCTGATCGAATGCCCGGTGGCGCTGCTGTCGACATCGCCGGAGCGCGACGACACAATTCTGATGAAGGACCCGTTTGAGGACTGAGGGAGACCGGATTTACGCCGCGCCGGCAATCTTGCCGACGACTTTCAATTCGCCGGATTCGCCGCCGCGGCGCGACAGGCCTTGGGCGAAGTTGCGAAGGATGATGCTGGCGAGGTCGGCAATGCGGGCCGGACGGTCGAGCAGGTAGCCCTGGGCCAGGTCGCAGCCGAGATCGCGCAGGGTGTTGTACTGCTTGATGTTCTCGATGCCTTCGGCGGTGACGGTGAGGCCCAAGCCGTGGCCGAGCTTGATGATCGAGCGCAGAATGCCGCGAGCGCTTTGGCTTTCATCGAGGGCGGCAATGAAGCTGCGGTCGATCTTGAGTTTGGAGAACGGGAATTTCCACAGATAGCTCAAGCTGGAATAGCCGGTGCCGAAATCGTCGAGGGCGACGGCGAGGCCCATTTCGCGGAGGGCCCGGAGCTGCTGCATGACCAGTTCGGAATCCTTGAGAAGAGTGCCTTCGGTGATTTCCACCTCGAGGCGGTAGGTCGGCAGCTGATTGCTCTCCAGCGCGTGGCGCACATCGGTGATCAGCGCGCCGGAATTGAACTGAGCGGGCGACAGATTGACGGCGACCATCAAGTGCGGCGGCCACTGGGCGGCAACGCGGCAGGCCTCCTGCAGGCACCAGGCGCCGATGCGATTGATCAGGCCGGAATGCTCGGCAATGGGGATGAATTCAGCAGGCGAGATGGCGCCGATCTCGGGATCGTGAAGTCTGATCAAGGCCTCAAAGCCGTTCAACTCGCCGGTTCGGAAGTTGTAGACGGGTTGAAAATCGAGGCGGAAGGACTGGGCGGCGACGGCATCGACCACGGCGCGCTGAACGGCGACGCGACGGCGGACATCCTGGGCGATTTCCGGGTTGAAGAAACCGTAGCCGGGGGTTCCCTGTTCCTGGGCCGAGCGCAGCGCCAGCTCGGAATTGCGCAGAAGCGTTTCAGGATCGGTTCCATCGGAGGAGGACAGGCCGATGCCGGCATGGGCCTGGACCGGAATGCGCTCGGTGCGCCATTCCAGCGGTTCGCTCAGTCTGGCGGTGAGATCCTTGGCAAAGCTCAGAACAGTCATCGGATCGGTGACGCCATGGATGAAGACGGCGAAGCGGTTGCCATCGAGGAAAGCGATCTTGCTGTCGCCGGGCTTGCATTCGGTGAGCCGATTGGCGGCGGCGATGAGGGCATATTCGACGGCTAGCCGGCCGAAATTTTCATCGATCAGATTGAGCTCGGCGATTTCGCTGACGACCAGCGCGCATTGGGAATTGTCAACGGGCCTGGCGGCAAGTTGCCTGGCGATTTGCTGGATGAAGTGCGCCTTGCTTGGCAGGCCGGTGAGCTGATCGTGCTGGGCGATGTTTTCGAGCTTCTGGGCCACAATTCCGCGCTGGCGCGAGCGATACCAAAGCCCGAGGATCGGGACAAAGGCCAGCAAGGCGCCGACGGTCACGGATACCCTGGTCGCCATTGCGATGATCATCTGCTGGCGTTCGCTCTGGTCGACGCGGGTCACGAGCCAGCCAATGGGTTTGCCCTTGAGGCTGATGGGCAGGAGTGAGGCAGCGAAGTAGCGGGGCTCGCCAATGGCGCGGCCGCGGTGGGCAATGGTGAGGCTCGCGCCTTTCTCGAAGGCCGCGACGAATTCTCCGTCAATTCTGGACATCGGCTGATCGCGGCTCAGCGTCTTGGAAAGGTCGTCGGTGCGAAGCTTGAGGAGGCCGTTCACATCGTAAACGCGGAATGAATAGACCCCTCCGAGCCCCTGGGATTTGGCGAGAAACGACAAGGTGGCGGCGGAGGGACGCTGGCCCATGGCGATCTGTGGCAGGTCGGAAACATGCTTGGCGAGATGGGTGGCCCAGACCTGCGATTCCCGGGTGGCTTCGGCTTCAAGAAGGCCGGTGGCGGCACGTTGCACCAGGATATAGCCCGACCACGCGACCAGGACAGCCAGCAGCGATGCCAATGCCAGGGGCATAAAGCGCCAATTTCTGACCCGATCCACCCAGGCTGCCATTACCTTGGCCCCAATCCTCATAAGAAATCCCACATGGCTAGTTTGACCGTTCGTTATCAAATTAGAGTAAAATTAGCTGGCCCCAGGCTGTCGTTACACGGTCGTGGTTGACAAATCCTAAGTGGAGGCTGCCCAATATGGCTGGATCGTTCATTCTCCGTCTCACTTTCGCCCATGCCATCCTGGCGGTGGCGGCGATTGGCATAGTCCCGGCGGCCGGGGCCGAGACCTACAAGAGCTATGCTTCGCGTCTGGTTCGGGCGCTGCCGGCGGGTGCCAAATTCCGGCCGGATCTGGAGGCGGTCCTGGCCGGCCTGGCCAATAGCTACCGGCAGCAGCAGGGCAAGGCGCCCCTGCAGTCAAGCGAGCAGTTCCGGATGGCCGCCAGGGCCCACGCGGCCGACATGATGGTTAACAATTTCATCGGGCACCGGGCCAGTACGGGACACAATTTCGACAGCCGCATCAGGGCATTTACCGAGGACATAACGGTGTTTCCCGCGATGGCGGAGAACGCGGCACGGGAATCGCAAAAGACCGCTGCAACCGTAGCCAAGGCGCGGCGGCTGTTTCAGCAGTGGGTCAAAAGCTCCGGACACCGCAGAGCTCTGGTGAGCCGCGATTATGCGTTTGTTTCAACGGGTGTGGTGCAGCGGGGCAACACGATCTGGGCGGTGCAGATTTTTTGGGCAAACCCACGCGAGAAGGGAATGTTTCAGTAACCGGAAGCCCTTGCTTCAGACCGGCGGGCGGGCCTGGACCATTTTCGGCGCGAGAGCCTTCTGGGCCGCGTTTCTCACGGCCTTCTGCACCTTCTCGAAAGCGCGCACCTCGATCTGGCGGATGCGCTCGCGCGAGACACCAAACTCCTTGGACAGTTCTTCCAGCGTGGCAGGATCATCCTGCAGGCGGCGGGCTTCGAACACCCGGCGCTCGCGGCCGGTGAGCTTTTCGAGCGCATCCTTGAGGAGGCCGGTGCGCATCGTGGCTTCTTCGGATTCGACGAGGGTATCTTCCTGGTTGTCGGATTCATCGACAAGCCAATCCTGCCACTCGCCCTCGCTGTCGGCGCGGATTTGCGAATTGAGCGAGGCATCGCCGGAGAGGCGGCGGTTCATCGAAACCACGTCTGCCTCGGTGACGCCGAGGCGCTTGGCGATGGTCTTCACTTGTTCGGGCTTCAGATCGCCCTCTTCAAGGGCCTGAATCTGGCCCTTCACCTTGCGCAGGTTGAAGAACAGTTTTTTCTGGTTGGCGGTGGTGCCGATCTTAACCAGCGACCAGGAGCGCAGGACGAATTCCTGGATCGAAGCCTTGATCCACCACATGGCGTAGGTCGCCAGGCGGAATCCCTTGTCGGGTTCGAATTTCTTCACGGCCTGCATCAGGCCGACATTGCCTTCGGAAATGACTTCGCCAATCGGCAAGCCATAGCCGCGGTAACCCATGGCGATCTTGGCCACGAGGCGGAGGTGGCTGGTGATCAGGCGGTGGGCGGCGGCGGTGTCGCCATGTTCCTTCCAGCGCTTGGCCAGCATGAATTCCTCCTCCGGCTGGAGCATGGGGAACTGGCGGATTTGCTGGAGATAACGATTGAGCCCGCCTTCACCTGCGGCGAGTGCGGGGAGCGATGCTGTCTGGGCCATTTGGTGCTTCTGCCTTTCCTCGGCGCTCTATTTAGGGCGACAATACGCTAAAAATAAGACACTGTGTTTGTTACAGTTAATCACTTGGACGCGACCCTTCCGTTGAGGGCAGAAATCAGTTTGGCGAAATCGGCTGGTGCCGGGCTTTCGAAACGTAGTGCAACACCGGTCCGGGGGTGTTCAATGCCCAGGGTTTCCGCATGAAGGGCCTGTCTATTCAATGATTTAAGTGCCTCTCTTGCGGCCGGCGTGAGTTTTTGGATGGAAGCTTTGAAGCCTGTGCCATAAGTTTGATCTCCGAGCAGGGGATGGCCGATATGCGCCATATGCACGCGGATCTGGTGGGTACGGCCAGTTTCGAGTGTGCAGCGCAGCAGACTTGCAACGGTTGGGGAGCCAAAGCGTTCCAGCACCTTGTAGTGGGTTACGGCTTTCCGTGCGGCCGCGGATCGCGAAACCGCCATTTTCTGGCGGTTGGCGGTGCTGCGGCCGAGAGCGGCGGAGACGGTGCCGGCGTTCTTCTCGGGCGAACCCCACACCATGGCCAGATAGGCCCTCTCCAGCCTACCATCGCGGCCGTGGGCGGCGAATTGCTCGGACAGGCCCCGGTGGGCTATGTCGTTCTTGGCGGCCACCAGGAGGCCGCTGGTATCCTTGTCGAGGCGGTGAACAATGCCCGGGCGCCTCACCCCGCCCACACCGGAAAGGCTCTCGCCGCAATGGGCGATGAGGGCGTTGACCAGGGTGCCAGTCTCGTGGCCGGCGCTGGGGTGAACCACCAGGCCCGCCGGCTTGTCGATGACGATGAGGTCGCTGTCTTCATAAATAATGGCAAGCGGAATGGTTTCGGCCTTGGGCTCGGGGGTGCTGGCGGGCGGAACGATAACTTGCACTTTCTCGCCGCCCTTAAGTTTGTAACGGGCGGAGGTTGTGACGGCACCCTCGACAGTCACCTGGCCTTCGGCGATAAGGCTCTGGAAGCGCGACCGGCTCAGCGCCGGGAAGGCCTGGGCAAGGAATCGATCGAGGCGCTCGCCGGGAGCACCAAGGGCTTCAAGCGGCGAAGAGGAAGCGGACGGCATGATGGACAAGGCAGATCTCCCGCAGGACAGTCAGGCCACGGAGATTCGGCAACCCGGCCTCAAGTTCCTGGAGACCGCCGTATACATCATGGGGGGCCTTCTCGTCCTGATGCTCGTGGGGCTGATCGGCGGCATCATCTGGAAGATCAGTCACCGAAGCGAACCCACTCCGCCGGAGACCAAGCTGCTCGATCTCGGGCTTGCGGCGGGTGTGGCGGTTCAATCCATGGAGCTTGACGGCGACCGGCTGGCGCTCAACACCGGGGCTGAGATCATCATCATCGATATCCGCAAGAACGCGGTGATTTCCCGGGTCACGATCACGCCGAAGTAGCGTGCTTGCACAGGCCCCGGTCCACCGATATAGGAGGGCCATCGGCGCTGGCTCCCTTCGTCTATCGGTCAGGACGGCAGCCTCTCACGTTGCAAAGGCGGGTTCGATTCCCGCAGGGAGCGCCAATAATTCCTAAACTCCATGATACCATATTAATTCAATCGGATAACGGAGATCGCCAAACCGGCGGTACCCAATGGTTGTACCCAAATAGGTACCCAACAACACTGTATCGCGGTATTGGGTGATCCGCCCACACGACGTTATCCGGCGGCCTTGCTGTCAGTTTCCCCGTTGTTGCCGAGAACTCGCCGGGCCACCAAAACTACCTCCGCTGCAAACTCCCCAGCTGCTTGCACAAAGCCGCTTAATGTATCCCAGGTAATCCTGATCGGTTTTCCGAGTTCAGCACCGAATGAAGGACAAAGCTCAAGAAATCTCGCGTCAACAATTCCGGCGTGGTGCGTTATTAAATTCCTCGCTGACGCCATTTCGTATAACCGACGTCGACTATCTTCTTCTAGGCTTGGTGTAAGGCCGAACAATTTCAACAAGCTGGTAAACCTGCCGACGCCGGGCTTTAGAGCGCTTCCAAGCTCTCTCTCCAACGCTCCAACTACAAATCTCATCCGCTCTTCCAATGTGAGCAGGTCGTACTCACCGATGCGAACGCGCAGTTGGGCGATTTCAGTTATGTGCCGGGCAGTGGGTATGTGTATGAGCCATCGAACCAGAAAATCGCGGATTGACGTCTCAAGCGCCCCCCACATCAAAACGACAATAGCATTGTGTAGCAATGGATATCCCTGGTCGACTTCGGCAAGAGCATCTGTTTCAATCGCTCTTACTTTGTCCACATCAGCCGGATCATGTTTTAGTACTTCTGACAGAAGTGCAGCACCTTTCAAATTGTTCAAAGCGAAGCCATAAACCTTGATCATACGCAACGCCTCATCACGGCGTGCAAGGAAGACCGTTTCAAATGGTTCAAACAGGTCCTTCTCATCCATGTTTCAATCACCGTGTTGATTGTCGAGTACTGACTTTGGCACGAATTGTTCCGCGAGTTCTTGAAACCGTGCCTCATTAGGTCTGTTGCTTGCGCTTTGCTTCTGCAACCATACCACCTTCAAGCCAAAATTCTGACCCCGTGTTCTGAAACCTGATTTAGCACTCAAATCTCTTTGGCGCTGTCTAATCTCAAGAGCCTTGCCAAGCGATCTGATAGCCAGATTGAGCCTAAATACTGAGCCTAGACAGGCACTTTGCTTGACGCATGAAAGATGATAATCATTTTCTCCAATCTTCGTGATGGGGAGAGAAACGTGCCCCCGGATGAAATGCTCTCTAAGGCGGAAAGCGCCGGTGGCATGACTCGCGATCGGATGATCGCCCATATCCGCGCCGCCAATGTGGTCGCCCGCGACGCGGTCGCGCACGGCCACCACCCGTTCGGTGCTGTGCTGGTCGGTCCCGACGACCGCATCCTCATGCGCCAGGGTAATATCAACACCGTGCGCCACGCCGAGACCGAACTTGCGCGGCGCGCGGCGGATGCCTACCCGCCGGAGTTTCTCTGGACCTGCACGCTGGTCTCAACCGGCGAGCCCTGCGCGATGTGTACAGGCACGCTCTACTGGGCGAATATCGGCCGGCTGGTCTACGGCTATGAGGAGTCCAAGCTCCTCGCGCTCACCGGCGATCACCCCGAAAACCCGACGATGAGCCTTGCCACGCGCACGGTGCTCGGTTCGGGCCAGAAAAAGATCGAGGTGCACGGACCTTTCCCCGAACTCGAGGAAGAGCTGCTCGCCCCGCACCGGGACTTCTGGAACCCCACGCCCAGGGCCTGAAGGTCGTCTCGAAGCGCCCCGTCGCCGCCGCGCCCCGCAGGGGCGCCAAATTTCTGTGCGTTTGCTTTGCTGGACTTCACATCGGCGAAGTGGTCAATTTGACACTATGCGAGACCGCGCAGCCAAATTGGGAGGTAGCACCATGGTACGACTTGGCCGTTGCTTCTTTGCCATGTTTGCTGCGGTGCTTGCGCTGATTGTGTTGGCGGATGGCCCTTTGGGCGCTGGGCCGGCCTACCGGGTGCTGGGGCAGCCAAACCTCGCCTCTCTCACACTGGCGACGCGCTGTGCGGGGGCCAATGCGCGGTTCAATTTCAGCAATGCGGGTGGCTTCGATATGTTCGGGCCTTCCGGAATAGCCATTGATCCGCGCGGCCGCACCTATGTCACCGACTATGGCGGCCAGCGGGTTCTGACCTGGCCGGATTTCGATGCACTGAGTGCTTGCGCGGCGGCGGACGGGGTGATTGGTGCTGGTGATCTTGCGGGGCCGGAGGCGGTGGCGGTCGATGTCAAGTCGGGCTCGGTATTTGTTGCTGATACGCTCGGTCACACGGTCAAGGGCTACCGCAAAGGTGCTGCCGGCTGGGTCAAATTCGTGACGCTTGGTGTTGAGGGCGTGCCGGGTGCCGCCTTCAACCGTTTCAATTTTCCGCGCGGGTTGGCCGTCGATCCGGGCGGGCGGCTGTTCGTCGCCGATGATTCCAATAACCGGGTGCTGATCTTCGATGCGCCATTCAACAACGGCGAGAGCGCCGCCGACAGCATCGGGGCCAGCGCCAATGGCGGATTTGCCGGACCCAAGGGACTGGCAATGAGCGGGCATACGCTGTTCGTGGCCGACTATTTCGACAACCGCGTGCTGCGCTTTACCGGACCATTTGTGACGCCGGCGCAAGTCTATGTGGCGACCGGCGTGTTCGAAGGTTTAAACCATCCGGTCGATGTGGCGGTGCATGGCGACGGCTCCTTGCTGGTGAGCGATCAGGGCAACCGGCGCATTGCGCGCTACCGCGATGCGGTGTGGTCGCCATCGAAGGCGGCTCCCACATCGACGTTCAATGACAATATGGGGCCGGAGCCTCTCGGCGTCGCGGCAGACCGCGATGGCCGCATCTACATAGCCGACTACCGCCGGTTCCGTGTGTTGATCCGCGATGAATTTGTGAAGACCGTGCCGGTGAACGGCAATAGTTCGGCGGCGGCGAAGGCGCTGTTGGCCGATCTCAATGCGAGGCCGGCGCGCGCCGTCAACCGGGTGGCCATCGGCCAGCAACTGATCACCTGGAAGTATGGCGCCAAGACCAATCCGAACGCGTGGTATGGCGACTGGCTGCAAATGGTCAATGGTGGATTTCCGCTGCCGGAGATTATGGCGGGCGAAACCAGCGATCTGGAGACCTATCCAGGATTCACACCGAACCAGAACGCGTTGAATGAACTGATCCAGCACGGCGCCAACACGCATATGGTTTCGCTGGTGTGGCATCCGGAAAATCCGGTGGCGGGCGGGAATTTCGATACGCCGATCAGCACGGCCGAGTTGCGCGACATGATCGACGATGGCACCGCCACGGGGCAGAAATGGCAGGTCCAGCTCAACCGGGCCGCGGCGGTGCTGCAGCAGTTCGAGAACGCCGGCGTGCCGGTGGTGTTTCGCCCGCTGCACGAGCAGAACGGGACATTCTTCTGGTGGGGCCATAATGGCGCGCGCGGTGCTGCGTTGCGGGCAAGGCAAGAGGCGTGGATTGCGATGTGGCGCGACCTGGTCGCCGAGCTGACGGCGCGCAAGGGCCTCAACAATCTCATTTTCGTCTTCGGGACAAATCAGGTGAACTATGCGGAAGTGGCGCCGCCGCTTACTTACTATCCGGGTGCCAATGCCGCCGACGCGGTGAGTATCGACGTCTATGACGAGCAACTCGATCTTGCCGGCAGCGCCCGGGGATTGCAGCACTACGCGGCTTTGATCGGCACCGGAAAGCCGTTCGGGCTGGCGGAAGTTGGCCAGAGCTTCGGCAACAATGGCACTGGCGCCAATGGTGCTGCGTGGGATGCCCGCACGCTGCCGGCGCGCATCAGGGATAGCTATCCGCGCACGGCGTTTGCAGTCGTGTGGTATTCGAGCGTCGAGGGCAATCCGGCGGTGCCCTATGTATTCGCCATACCGGATGTTTCCTTCGGCAAGGCCATGCTCAACGATGCGCTGATCGATACGCAGTAAGCGCTATCTCGCGATATCCTTTTGCAGAGTGCGAATGCGGTTGGCCAAGGAAATCACGTTGGCGATGGCGCGGGGTTGAGAGGGTTCGCCCGGCGCGGATTCCGGGTCCGGCGGTTGCCCGGTTGCGAGTTTGGAGTTCCAGGCGGCATCGAGGCGCGCCAGTTCTTTTTCAATATCTTCGGTTTCGCGGGTGGCCTGGGCGAGCTTTTCCTGCAGGACGGGATCATCCAGCTGATCTGTGGTGCGGCTTTCAGCGATCTCCTGGGACATCGACGTCAGTTTCTCAATCCGGCGCTTCAGCCGGGCCTCGGCCGCGGGCTTGTCCGTTGCCGGAACCGGTGGCGGCAGGGGGCGGGGAATTTCGGGGGGAAGCGATGCGGCGAGTTCGGAAGTGATTGCGCGCAGGCCGGTCTGCAACTCGGCGATTTCCAAGTCCCGGCGCGAAGCTTCATCGCGCAACGCGGCGAAGGCGGTGAGGTTTTCGGCCGCTTCGGCTTCCAGGGTTGCAATGCGGGCATTCAGTTCGACGATGGTCTGGTCGCGGGCGGCAATGGTCTGGTCCCTGGCGTTGAGCTCCATGACCATGGAATCGACCCGGTTGCGGTTGCGGGTTACTTCGGCCATCTGCTCGGCCATCTGCATCTTGACGCCGTCGAGACGGGAGCCGAGCTTTTGCGAAATTTTGGCGTATTCCGCACGCAGCCGGTCGCGTTCGCCATGGAGTTCGGCCACGGTGGAGGGAACCTGGCGCTGCATGCGGCGGGAACCGAGGCGCAGGGCCAGCGACCAAAGGAATCGCCCGACAAATAGGAAAATCAGGGCGGCAAGCGAAAAACCCAGGACTACGAGCAAGAGTGTTTCGGTTTGAGACATGTATCCTCCGGCAATAGTGGCATCTTAGCCAATCCCGCCGGGAGAAGCAAAAAACCGGCCAGCGGGGCAACCGGCCACAACTATTGGGTTAGCTAACGTCGGAATTGTGACTTCCGGAGGGCCGCCCGGCAGTCAATTCACTCGCTGGAATACGTTGGTCTTGCACAAGAAACCGATGACACAGCCCTTTACCTTCAGGCTGTCACCATCGAGCTTGACGGTGGAGCTGTAGGTTCTGCCGTCATCGGGGTTGTAAATGGCGCCGGTCCATTTGCCTTCGCCTTGCGACTTCATGCCGATCAATATCGACAGGCCGATGAGCGGCCGGCGGCGAAGATCCGGATCGGGGTTTTCGCGGTCGACCTTGGGTTTGCCGTCGATCTTGCTAATCGGCTGCTTGAGCGCCACGATCGCGGCGCAAAGCTTGTTGCCGCAGTCGGTCACCTTGACGGTGACCTTGCCATTCGACATCGCCCAGATCCCCGTGGCCTCGGAAGCCACGGCTTGGGTAGCGCAGGCGGAAACAGCAATGACCGCGGCGGCAAGCAGTCCGGCTGTCAGTCTCGGCATGATTGATCCCCCGTTACGTGATTGTTTGGATCAGCACGTGCACAAGAAATCGGGCCAGAAAATGGCCTGGCTCAGAAGGGATTCCAGTTGGGCTTTCCGGAATATTTGAGATAGCCGACATTGGCGCCGAGGCGGGCTCCGACACCTGTGCGGATGGGAGCCAGAATGATGTTCTTGTTCTGCTGGAAATTCACGCCAAGCCCGCCGATGAAGTAGGCCGAACCCTCGACGCCGCCGAAGCGGGTGTAGAGATCATCCGGATTCTGCGAATTATAGACCAGCACCATGGAGCGCGAACCGTTAGCTCCAAAATCAAAGCCGACGGATGGACCCTGCCAGTAGATTTTCTGTTTTGTTCCGTCCTTATAGTAGATGGTGCCCTCGCCATAGCGGAGGCCGCCGACAAAGGCGCCCGCACCTTCCTCGCCGACAATATATGCGGTGGGCTCACCCTGATTCTGGAAAACGTACGCCACCGCTTCGGCAAGGCCACGGGAGGTTTTGCCAAAGAACTGGTGACCGTTGGCGAGGATCTCTTCGGTGGTGTAGGTGCTTGCGGATTGGGTGCGGGCCGGCTTGGAGATTGAGCCCGTGGTCTGGGCGGAGGCTGGGCTGGCGAAGGCCACCGCGAGGCCAAAAGCAAGTGGTGCCAGGAACGACTTCATCATCACATCACCTCGTATTTACTAACGCTTGCGGGCTCAATAGCAGCGGCCTGTGGCAGGTCTGCGGCGGTGCGCCAGCGAACGCTCAAACTAGCAGCAGCGGCTTACGGGATGGTTAATGCTTCCTCAAACCAAGCGTTGGGGATCAGGCGCTGGCGATGAAACCGGGGTTGTCAAAGCCGCGCTCGTGCTTGCCGTAGGTCAGCGGAACACCGTCGGTTGTGAGAACTTTTCCACCGGCGGCGAGGAGCACGGCATGGCCCGCGGCGGTGTCCCATTCCATGGTGCGGCCAAAACGGGGATAAAGATCCGCTTCGCCGGCTGCTACCAGACAGAATTTCAGCGAGGAGCCCGCCTGGCAGAGGGATTTGACATTGACTGTCTTCAGGTATTCATCGGTTGCGGCATCGCGGTGCGAACGGCTGGCAACGACGGTTGCGCCATCTCCGGGGCAGGCGCGTACATGGATTGGCTTCCATTCACTAGGCTCCGTTTCGGTTACTTGCCCCTGGGCCGCTCCGCGACCTATCTCGCCCCAGAACAAGCGCGAGAGGGCCGGTGCATAGACCACACCGGCAACCGGAACGCCGTTGCACACCCTTGCAATGTTCACCGTGAATTCGCCATTTCGCGAGATGAATTCCTTGGTGCCGTCGAGAGGATCGACGAGAAAGAAATTCTCGGCCACCGCTGGCATACGGCCCGCGGAGGCTGCTTCTTCGGAAATTACAGGGACTGCCGGATCAAGTGTGGCCAACCCGGCAAGGATGGTTTTCTCGGCGGCTTCATCGGCCTCGGTGACGGGCGACAGGTCGCCTTTGGATTTTGCCGTAAAATCAGTGGCATAGATCGCCATGATGTCATGGCCGGCGGCGACCGCCAAGCTGATGAGCTGGCGGATAGCCGCAGAAGGTTGCAAACGCATGCTTTGGGGACTCACATTCACTGGGGCTTCTATGGGCGCGAGGTGCCGGTATCGTCAATGCGGAAAATCCAGCTGCGGAATGCTAGAAGAAAAGCCCCGAATCAATTGCCGGAGCTTCCATGACCGAACCACGCATCGCCGACCTCGATCTTGCCGCGCTGTTGTGCAGCCGGGTGTGCCACGATGTCATTTCACCCGTCGGCGCAATCGCCAATGGCCTGGAATTGTTCGACGATCCGGAAATGGATGAGGAGACCAAGCAAACCGCGCTCGAGATGGTCCGGTCCTCCGCCAAGACGGCTTCGGCCAAGCTCAAGTTCTGCCGCATCGCCTTTGGAGCAGCAGGTTCGGCGGGCGCTTCGATCGACATGGGCGAAGCCGGCGAAACGGCGGCGGCATTTGTCGGCTCGGAAAAGGTCACGCTCGATTGGCAGGCACCGCGGGAAAACCGGCCCAAGCAGCAGGTGAAGTTGCTGCTGAACATGCTGCTTATGGCCATCGCGGGAGTGCCACGAGGAGGCGTGATCACCGTCCGGGCCGATGGTGAAATCCTCACGGCGAAGGCGCGGGGAGAGCGCGCCAAGGTTCCCGAGGCGATCGCCCAGGTGCTGGAAGGCACCGCCGATCTCAATCTTCTCGATGCCCGGCTGGTGCAGCCATACTACGCGAAGCTGCTGGCGCAATCGGCGGGGCTCGGGCTTAGCATGGCGATGGACGGCGACGACGTGGTGGTGCGCGCGGCGGCGTGAGCATCGCGCAATGGTTGGATCCTATGATGATGTCTGAACAACAACAGTGCCGGGCGGCTCCGGCCGCCGGGCAACCACTCCACCGAACTACAATCAAGCGGTCTGGCGAATATCCTCGTCGTCGTTCATGGGCGGGGCGCCTTCGCGGAGGACGTAGCCGCGGCCCCAGACGGTTTCGATGAAATTCTTGCCGCCGGCGGCGCTGGCGAGCTTCTTGCGCAGTTTGCAAATGAATACGTCGATGATTTTCAGTTCAGGCTCGTCCATGCCGCCGTAGAGATGATTGAGGAACATTTCCTTGGTCAGCGTGGTTCCCTTGCGGAGCGAGAGGAGCTCCAGCATTTGATATTCCTTGCCGGTCAAGTGAACGCGCTGGCCGCCGACCTCGACGGTCTTGGTATCAAGATTGACCAGCAATTCTCCGGTGAGGATGACCGATTGGGCATGGCCCTTGGAGCGGCGGACAACGGCGTGGATGCGGGCGACGAGTTCATCCTTGTGGAAAGGCTTGGTCATGTAATCGTCGGCGCCGAAGCCCAGGCCGCGGACCTTGTCTTCGATGCCGGCCAGGCCGGAGAGTATGAGGATCGGCGTGGTGACTTTGGACACGCGCAAGGTTTTCAGAACTTCATAGCCCGACATATCAGGTAAATTGAGATCGAGCAGGATGATGTCGTAGTCATATAGCTTGCCGAGATCGACGCCCTCTTCGCCCAGATCCGTCGTATAGACGTTGAACCCTTCCGACTTCAGCATCAACTCGATGCTTTGGGCCGTCGCGGTGTCGTCCTCGATCAGCAGTACTCTCATATCGAATCCCCTATGGCCTCGGACTCAATCCGGAGTCCCTTATTCTTGCGTCAGCCTCACCCGGATGGCGCAATGAACCGTTAACGCTCGATCTTAAGATAAGCCGGGAAAGGTTAACAAAACCTAATCCCTATGATTTAAAGTCCCACATGTTGAACGCGAAATGTGGGCGTCAGCGCCTCATACACACTAGATATTGACTCTACATCCGGTCGAACCCGGCAATTTTACAACATGTCCAGCGGGCGCGGGAGTTTACCCGGCTTTAAGCTTACCCGTTCATCATGGCTGGAGACGACGACCGGAATCTCCTGCGTAGTTGATTCGGGGAGGCGTGAAAAGGGGACGGCTTAGCGTGCCCCGGTTAGTATGAGTTAGTGAGGGTCCCATGCGTTCACGCGAAACGCTTCTCCGGCTGCACCGCTTCCGCACCGAAGAAAAGCGCCGCCAGGTTGCCGACATCGACGGCATGATTTAAGATTTCATGCGGAAGTATGACGACCTCGACGCGCAAGTGAAGATGGAAGAGAGCCGCAACGGCATCTCCGATCCCAACCACTTCAACTATTCGCTTTCGGCAAAGGCCGCCCGCGGCCGCCGCGACAATCTGATGAAATCCATCGCCGAGCTTAAAGACCAGCTCAACGACGCGCAAACGGCGCTGGTGGAAGAACAGGGCGAACTACGCCGGGCCGAGATGCTGGTTGAAAAGGAAAGCGGCCACAGCTCGAGCGCATCGCTGACCGGCGGCCAGTTGGTGCCAGGACTGCATATCAGGTGAGTCTGAAGGCTCGCATCTTCTCGTAGTAAGGCCGGGCTTCATCAGCGATCTTTGCAAGATTGGCGGGAAGGCCCGCCGGTTTGGCAACTGGCCCGGAGAATCCTGTCGAATTCCACGCGGCATTGTACCAGTGGGGCGCCCAATTGCCGTCAAAAGGCTTGGGGCCGGCAGGCCACGTCAACATGCTTTCATCGAATGAAATTGCGCTGGCCCCGCACAGGGCGGAGAGAGTTCGCCGGGGATCGGCGAGAACATCCTCGGCATCGATCACCGGTGGTGCCGACCCGGATTTTTGCGCGACCATGTCGAAGATTTCGGCCTGTTCGACAAAACCTATATCACGCAAGCTGACGTCGGCCCATTTTTTCACATAACTCGCCAGGACGCGGGCGGGATCGCGAATGAGGAAAGCATTGGTCAAACGGTTGATCCAGCCGCGGTCATAGCCCGGCAACATGTGATGGGTCATGTGCTTCTGGTAGAAGATGGGCCTGGGAGCGGGAGCCGTGCATCTTGCCACTAGCGTGTCCCAGTCACTGTCATTGGCGGCAATGACGGCATCGCGCATCGGGTGGTCATTGCCGTGATGAATCAGGGAAAAGGCATAGAACGGTTCGTCCCATGCGGTGCAATCGGGGCGGTTGCCGAAGGCATACATCATGGCGGTCGAGATGTTGCGCGGGCCCGACCACATGGCGATGGTGGTCATCTGTGCCGCTCATGCATCCTCATAGGGACGCTCCTGCCTTCCATGCTGGATGGTCAATACCGCAATTTCTCCAACAGTCTCGTTGACCTCATAGTAGACGATGTAACCAAACTCGGACGTCACGGCCTTGCGCACATTGGAAACAGACTGGTGCCTTCCAATTGACGGATAGTCTACAATGGCTTGGAGAGTGGCCCTTATTACAGTCTCAACGTGCTCAGTGGCACGCGGATTGCGGGCCTTGAGATAGCGCGCGATGTCATGAAGATCCGCTAGTGCCTGGCGGGTAAGATAGAGTTTCATTCCCTGAAGCTGTTGAACGCCAGTTCGGTCTCCGCTTCACTGGCAAAGTCCCTCTGCCGGGCCTGTCCAAGTCCTTCAAGTATTGCATTCTTGTGGGCGGGATCAATGTCTTCGGGGTGCAAGCCATCCTCGGCAAGGCGCAGCATTGCCTTGGCGATCTCATCCTGGCTGTCGGCCGGCAATTGACGAACCGCGGCGACGGCCTTTTCGAGAAGTTTTGTCATTGTGCCATCCTATACTATTGAGAAATGACCCGGAAGAGGCCGCCACTAGATTTGCCGGAGCGCATCCTTGCGGCACAGTTCCTTATACAATGTCGAGAGGCGTAGCGAGATCGGCCCCGGTCCACCCCATTCCTCGGTGGACAGAGGGTGCCTTACCGGGCGGCCGTCGATTTCGCGCACCGGGATCAGCCCGGCGAAGGTGCCGGTGACGAAAGCCTCGTCGGCGCCATAGACATCATAGAGCGAGAAGGGCTTTTCGAAGACGGGAATGGCGTTTTCCCGGCAGAGCCCGATCATGTTGGCGCGGGTTATTCCGGGGATGCAGTACTGGCCGGTCGAGGTCCAGACTTCGCCGCGGCGGACAATGAAAAAATGGGTTGAATTGCAGGTGGCGACGAATCCCAGGGGATCGAGCATCAGGGCCTCGTCGGCGCCGGCGTTCATGGCTTGCACGCAGGCGGTGATGCAATTGAGCTTGGAGTGGGAGTTGAGTTTCTGGTCCTGCACATCGGGGGCGCCGCGGCGGACGTTGACGGTTGCGAGTTTCAATCCGCGCTCGAATTTCTCCGGGCTCGATGTCTTGTATTCCGGGATGATAACGATGGTGGCGGGCGAGATGGTGACCCGTGGATCCTGGTATGGAGTTGCTTTCACACCCCGGGTGACCATCAGGCGGATGTGGACGCCATCTTCCATCCTGTTGGCGTCGAGGCAATCGAACAGGCGTTTGACCAGCTCTTGCGGAGAGATTCCCACATCCATGAAGATGGCCTTGGCGCCTTCGTAGAGGCGCTCAATATGCTGTCGCAGGAAGGGTACGCCGCCCCTGACCAGGCGCAGTCCCTCCCAAACGCCGTCGCCGAGGATGAAGCCGGAATCGAATACCGAGACGACGGCCTGGTCGCGCGGGAACAGTGCGCCGTTCACCGAAATCAAGATGCCGGCGTTGCGGGGGTCGATCTTGATATCGTTGAGGGGTTGCATGGTGCTGCTCATGAGTCCAAGTAGCGGGGAACGGCGCTGAAATCAAAGGGGATGGGAAGCATGGCCGATCCACGAACCGCGATTGAGGTTATCCAGGCCGCCGCTTCACCCTTAACGGGCAAGCGGGTCATCGATATCGGCTGCGGCGAAGGCTTTTTGGCGGCGGCACTTGCCGATTTCGGCGCCGAGGTGACGGGCATCGACCCGGAGGCGGGCGCCATCATGCGGGCGCGGAAGCGATGCCCCGGGGGCGCTTTCCTGGTTGGCACGGCTGAAAACCTGGCGTTGGGAACCGGCAGCTTCGATGTGGCGGCGATGGTGAATGTGCTACATCATGTGCCGGTAAATTTGATGGCCGCAGCGCTTCTGGAAGCCAAACGGGTGCTGGCGGCCGGCGGCCAGTTCATCGTGATCGAACCGGAAGCGAGCGGCAGTTTTTTCGAGGCTCTGCGTCCGATTGAAGATGAAACCGAAGCGCGGGTGGCTGCTCAGGCGGCGATTTCCACTGTGGTTGCGGCGGGCATTTGGGAAGAGGTGCGGGAGTTTTCCTATGTTCGGGCCGATATATTCGTGGGTGTGGGTGAGTTCATTGCCCGGGTCGTGGCGGTCGATCCTTCACGCTTGCAAGCGGCGGAGCGGAAGTTCGATGAAATCAAGAGCGTTTTCTGGCGCGTTTCCAGGCGGACCAATGATGGACAGTATTTGCTGGAACAGCCGATCGTTGCCAGGGTCTTGAGCCCCTCTTGAAATAGAGCAACAATACTGCTGTAAGCTCGCGCACTAGCGGCTGAATAGGTCCGCGTGGGTTCCAGTGCGGGCAAGGAGGACTTCATTCTCGGTGATCCGATAGATCAGGAGCCAGTCGGGATCGATGTGGCAGTCCCAATAGTTCTTCCATTCGCCTTTCAACGGGTGGGGCTTGGACCGCATGGGAGGCGAGTTCCCTGTCCGCAACAGGTCTACGATTGGTTCAAGCTAGGAAAGGTCGAGTCCCCTGCGGCCGATGCGCTTCAGGTCTTTCTTGAAGGCGCTTGAGACGCGGAGTGTTTTCATTTCGCCGGTTTCTTGGGCTTGCCCATGATTTGCCGGATTGCTACGCCAGTCGCGGTTTTGAAGCGTTCGCCACGGCCTGAATCAAGTTCGGCGATGGCGGCGCGGGTTACCGCATTGGGGAGGCGAACGTCGAACGGCAGGCCGCGGTGCAGCACGACCTGGCTCAGGAACATGGTGATGGCATCGGTGGTGTTCACGCCCAGCCTTTGAAGAACGGTTTCGGCATTGCGCTTCAGTTCCGGCTCAATGCGGGTGGTAATCGTCGAGGTCTTGCTCATGGCGGTTCACGATAATTAATTGTATGGCTGTTGTAATGCAATTGCAGTACGTTGGCAATAGCCGGCTCAAAGCAGCTGGGAGAGGATGGGCCGCCGCAAAGAAAAAGGGCCGGAAGATTGTTCCGGCCCCTGAAACCCAGTCGAGGCGACAGACGGTGCTGAATTTACTGACGATACTGCTGGATGCGGGTGGTACGCAGGCCCGCGAGGCCGTGACGGTCGATGGAACGCTGCCAGCTCAGATACTCTTCGACGGTCAATACGTAGCGATCGCAGGCCTCTTCCAGACTCAACAAACCACCGCGTACGGCGGCCACCACTTCGGCCTTGCGGCGGATCACCCAACGGTGATTGCCGGGAGGCGGAAGGTCGGCGATCGTAAGCGGACTGCCATCGGGCCCGATGACGTAGTTTACGCGTGGACGCAACTGACCGTTCATGTATTCAACTCAACCTAATACGCAGGTACTCACTGGCGCCGAGACTAAGCCCGCCCACCTTAAAATTCGCCTAAGCACACATGAACGAAAGGTAATTTCGAGTAATCTCGTGGCCCAATTCAGCACAGTTGGGCGCTTGGCGGTTTACTTTCGGGCTTTGGAGGGCCATTTAGGCGCCATGGGTATCGAGCCGGGCATTCTGGAACGGGTCCGCGAGAGCATCGGCATTGCCGGTGAGCCGGGGCAGATTCGTATTGTTTGCGCCATGTCGGGGGGCGTCGATTCATCGGTGGTGGCGGCGCTTTTGAAGCTTGCGGGTTATGACGTGGTGGGAATTACCCTGCAGCTTTACGATCATGGCGAGGCAATCCGGCGCAAGGGCGCATGCTGTGCCGGCCAGGACATTCACGATGCGCGGCGGGTATCGGCCAGTTTGGGAATTCCTCACTATGTCCTCGATTTCGAGCAGCGCTTCAAGGAAACGGTGATCGATGAATTCGTTAATGGCTACCTCGCCGGCGAGACGCCGATTCCCTGTGTCACCTGCAACCGGACGGTGAAGTTCGCCGATCTGCTGACACGGGCACGGGACCTCGATGCGGCGGCCCTTGCTACCGGCCACTATATCGAAAGCCGGATGCGTGGGCAGGGCTCCGGCCGCCGCGACCTCTTTACGCCCGCCGACATGGCGCGCGACCAGAGCTATTTTCTGTTTGCCACGACGCAGCCGCAAATTGACTTCCTGCGGTTTCCACTGGGCAGCCTGAGCAAGGCCGAGACGCGGGCGATTGCCGCCAGCCTTGGACTTTCGGTTGCGGAGAAGCCGGACAGCCAGGACATCTGCTTCGTGCCGGAGGGGCGGTATGCGGATGTTATCCTCAAGCTCAGGCCCGATGCGGCGGAGCCGGGAGAGATCGTGCATCTCGACGGCCGGATTCTCGGCCGCCATGAGGGGATCATCCATTTCACCATCGGACAACGGCGCGGCCTGGGCATTGCCGGGGGCGAGCCGCTCTATGTGGTGAAGGTCGAGGCCGGCAACCGCCGGGTGATTGTCGGTTCGCGTGAAGCCTTGCTGCAGCACGAAATCGAGATTTCATCGCTTAACTGGCTGGGCGCCGAGCGTATTTCCGATGATCCAACGCCGGTCTACGCAAAAATCCGGTCGACGCGCGAAGCGGTGCCTGGCGAACTCCGGCGGACCGGCGGCCGGGTGAGTGTCAAAATCGCATCGGGCGAATATGGAATTTCTCCGGGGCAGGCTTGCGTCCTCTACGAGGGGCCGGGGGCGGGCGCGCGCATGCTCGGCGGCGGCTTCATTGCACCGGGGAGGTCTTCTGCTATAATTTCGACTGGACCGGGGCAGGGAGGCGTTGGGAAGGCGGCCACCTCCATGGAACATGTGTGGGAACTGCCATGAACCAACCACAACCACAGCTTGCCAATCTCGACAACCCCGCAGTCACCAGGGTCTACCGCAGACTGGCGCCGTTTTATGACAAGACGTTCGGCAAGATTGCCGAAACAGCCTTGCGGGTTACTACGAGCCGCGCCAACGAATTGCATGGACGGTTGCTGGAAGTGGGAGTTGGTACGGGGCTTGCCCTTCCGCGCTACAAGGAAGAACTTGATGTTACCGGCATCGATCTTTCACCGGATATGTTGCAGCGGGCACACGAGCGCGCCGCTAAGCTGGGACTAACAAACATCCGTGCGCTCCTCGAGATGGATGCGACACGGCTGACGTTTGCCGATGAGAGTTTCGATATCGTCGTGGCGCTCTATGTCATGACCGTGGTGCCGGATCCGGTGAAGGCGATGCATGAGCTGGCGCGGGTTACCCGTCCAGGCGGGCGGATTCTCATCTGCAATCACTTTAGCGTCGAGGGCGGGGTGCGCGGAGCAGTTGAAAAGAGGCTGGGCAACTTCGCCGATGTCTTGGGATTTCGTTCGGAATTTCCACTCTCGACCCTGATGGTCAGCGAACGCTTGCAGCTGGTGGCCAAGATGCCGATCAAGCCGCTGGAGTTTTTCACGTTTCTCGAATTTGAGCGGCGGAATTGAGGCGTTTGCAACGGGGCCCGCGCTTTCCTATAGTCGTGAAAGACAAGTGAGGTCGTTCAAAACGTGCCAAAGTTCCACCTTCATCCGAATATAGACCGCGACTTAAAGAAGGGTGTGGCGTGGGCGGTGCATGCCTTCACCACGTGCGGCATCGTGCTGGGATTTCTGGCGCTGGTGGCGGTTCTCAAGAACGATCCGGTTGCGGCCTTCATGTGGCTGGGTCTGGCGCTTTTCGTCGACGGCATCGACGGCTCGCTGGCGCGCCGGGCGCGGGTGTTGGAATACACGCCCAATGTCGATGGCCGCACACTCGACAATGTCATCGACTTCTTCACCTATGTGGCGGTGCCGGCGCTGATGGTCTACTGGTTTCCGATGGTGCCGGAATACTGGGGCCTCAACATCGCGGCGGCGGCCACCATCATGGCGGTGTCATGCTACACATTCGCCAATGTCGGCATGAAGTCGGACGACTATTACTTTGTGGGTTTTCCGGCGCTGTGGAACATCGTGGTGTTGTACTTCTACATTCTGGGCACGCCGTGGTTGGTCAATCTTGCGACGATCGCCGCGCTATCGGTGCTGACCTTCATCCCAATCAAATTCGTTCATCCATTGCGAGTGACCGACTGGCGGGAGATCACCATTCCGATCACCGTGCTGTGGGCGGCGATGTCACTCGCGCTCATCCTCAGCGCCAAGGATCACAGCGCCTGGGGGCGGATCGAATGGATCGAACTCCTGGCCTGGATCGCGGCATCGCTGTACTTCGCCACCATCTCGCTGTGGCGGACATTCCTGAAGAAGTCCGATGTTGAGGAAGAGCTGGCCCCGCCAGCTTGACTTAGGAGGAGGCCTTCCCTATAAGCCGACGCACGATTTCCAGCTCCGTCTCAGGCACGGCTGGAAGCGGCATCAGGCGGGGTAGCTCAGTTGGTTAGAGCACGGGAATCATAATCCTGGGGTCGGGGGTTCGAGTCCC
>CAVWHD010000006.1:0-6227 GCA_963754675.1 uncultured Alphaproteobacteria bacterium
AGGTTCATGCAGACCGATCCCATCGGCTATCGGGATGGGATGAACATCTACGCCTACGTCGGGAATGATCCGTTCAACAGGACGGATCCGACTGGGCGTATCTTCGACATTATTGCTGACATCTTGTTCGTCATTGTGGACGTAGGTGCCTTGGTCGTTGACGAGGTTGCGACCGGTGGGGCCAATCGCAGCGAGAACCTCTTGGCGCTTGGTGCTGACGTTGCCAGTGCCGCTGTACCATTTGCTACGGGCGCTGGACTGGCGGTTCGCGGGGCCAACGCGGCAGGGAACGCTGCAAACGCTGCAACGGCAGCTGGCAAAGCGGCTTCCAACGCACCCAAAGCACCGGATTTTGTTGTCGATTTCCGGAGGTCAGGCATTCCCGGTGCCCAAAGGAGCAACCGGTCCGACGCCTGTGATCAATCCCGCCGGGAGGCAGACTGGCACCGCCTTTACTGGAGGACAGGGCGGGGCAAATGGCCAAGTGTCAACAATGAGAATAATGGATCCAACGGCAGCCAAGGGAAAGGCTCCGGCCTCTCCGGACGGATATGTCAAGTACGAGAACCAGTCCGGCCAAGGCGTGAATCCTTACACAGGAAAGACCGAGTCACATGCAAATTCGCACTATCCAAAGTGTCCAGCCGGAAAACCATGTCCCTAGAAATCGCTAGAATGCTCGTTGGCCAGGCCGTTCAATCGGTCACGTTTGGCGAAGCTTTGTGTATTGAGTTCCAACTCAACGATAGGTTGGTGATATACAATCAAGTCGAGCATGCTGGTCGGACTCTTGGTCCAGGATCACGGCTCAATGCCGTGAGTGAACTTGGCGACTACGTTGTTTTGGACTTTGATGAGTCACAGCTGAAGTTTTATTGTCGAGAACCAGATACGGCGTCTCCGGAAGTAGCCTCTGTCTACCTACGGGATGGCACGATCTACGTCCATCGTGGGGATGAATAGTTGCCAAAGGTTTGTGCGGTTAGGTGGGTTTTCAAGTGACGTCCGAGAGCGGCACGCCACGCGTGCAACCGCGGCATTGATCCGCTCTGACCTGCCTTGTTTCTTCGTAAGCGGTGCACCGTTCGTCCGCAAACCGAACATGGCCGGGGCAACACCACCAACGACACCACCAAGGCCTACAGCTACGACGAGCTCAACAAGCTCATGTCGTCGTCGAACGGGGCCGCGCTGGTCTACGACGCGAAGGGCCGGCTGCTGTCGGTCAGCCAGGCCGGGGCGACCACACGGTTCCTCTATGACGGCACGCGGCTCATCGCCGAATACGATGGCGTGGGCGCGCTGCTGCGCCGCTATGTGCATGGCGACGGGGTGGACGATCCCATGGTGTGGGTCGAGGGCGCGGGCACAGCCACACGCAATCACCTGTTCAAGGACGAGCGCGGCTCGGTGATCGCCGCCGACACCGGCTCGGCGGTTGCGACCATGCGCTACGACGAATATGGCGCCCGCGACGCCAGCGCCACGTACAGCGGCCGGTTCCAGTACACCGGCCAGACCTGGATGCCGGAACTCGGCCTCTACTCCTACAAGGCCCGAGCCTACAACCCCGACCTCGGAAGATTCATGCAGACCGATCCGATCGGGACGAAGGACCAGGTAAACCTCTATGCCTATGTCGGAAATGATCCGCTGAATCAGGTGGATCCGAGCGGTTTGTACGGCTCGGGGTGCGAAGGATTCATGCAGCGAGGTGGGTCTGCGTGTTTCGACAATTCAGAAACGTGGGACGGCCGCAGCGAGAAAGCGTACTGGGCTCCCCCAGCTCCGCCGCCGGCGCCTGCAGTTGGCGGGATGGGACACAACTCAGGTAACGTACCACGACCGCCGCCACCGCCTCCACAACCGAGACTGCCTCTTTCAGCTTCAGCTCCAGCGATAGCGATTCTGATGCTCGGAAGCTTTGCTCCTCACCCCGTCCAAGTAAGAGCAGAGCAGATTGAGACAAAGATTTACAACAGTATCACCGACCACATGAAGCCGTCGGACTTTCAGGGCGTGCTAATTGAAAAGGCTGGAGGAATTAGCAAGCTTAAGTCGTCAGGAGTTCCCTACAATCACGTTCAGGAAGTTTCGGAAGCGCAGGCTAGCCTGGTGAAAAGTATTCGGCAAATAAATGACTTGCTCGCAAGCCCGAGGACTCCGCCAACTGTTAGGCCGACACTTGAACGGGCGCTTTCGACGGCCTCCAAATGGCTTGACTATTCGGAGCTAATATTGCCAAGACACTAGCTGAGCTATTTGGGCTCTCCGCCGTGAGGAAGAACGATGTCCGCGTTGGAGCGACTGCGAGCCGGTACCGCTTCGCAAGCTGAGATCAGTGAAATTGAAAACTCCTTTAGAATTGCCGATTGCGCGGCCATAGAGCGTTACATCGTGCCGTTTTTTAAGACTGTTCGAAACCTCGATATAGATCTTCTGGTCAGCGTCGCTCAAAGGTGCCGAACTCCTTACATTGTATCGGAAGTCATAAATGGTATAAGGTATAGAGGGCTGCGATCCCAAAGTTTTCTAAATTTGCTCAAAGAAGTATTCTCGGATCAGTTTGAAGATTACGACTACGACATTTTGATGGCGGCACTTTATGCCATGTCGGATTATGCGGAGTCAGAGACACAAATTAAGCCCATTTTGAAGGAACACCTTGCTTCCCCAAGCGCAGTCATTCGCGACGTGGTTGTAGAGGTTGCACAGATTTACCTTGGCGTGCCCTATCAGAGCCGCCTTCAGACTAAAGGCGATGGTAACCTGATCAGTCGAGTGGAGCCGCGGATCCGGAATTGGCTTCTGAGTTAACTGGAAAGGCGATCGCAGTTTCTGGCGACCACACGGTTCCTCTATGACGGCGCGCGGCTTATCGCCGAATACGACGGCGCAGGTGCGCTGCAGCGCCGCTATGTGCATGGCGATGGGGTCGACGATCCCCTGGTGTGGTTCGAGGGCGCCGGCACAGGCGCGCGCAGCAACCTCTACAAGGACGAGCGCGGCTCGGTGATCGCGGCCGACACCGGCTCGGCGGTTGCGACCATGCGCTACGACGAATATGGCGCCCGTGACGCCAGCGCCACCTACAGCGGCCGGTTGCGGCGCTGCCGTTCCGCGGCCTGCTAAAGCTTGAACGGGCTTGGCAGCAGCTCCGACAGCGTGTGCACGCCGACGCCGTCGATCCAGACCGGGGCGTCGAGGTCCATGAACTCGACCATGACCTGCCGGCAGGCGCCGCAGGGCATGCGGGTGCGGTGGCCTTCGTGCTTGTGGTCATCGTCGCCGGCGCTGACGGCCAGGGCCACGATCTTCGCCATGGGGTGCTGCACCTTGGCGGCGAAGAGCGCATTGCGCTCGGCGCAGCAGGTGAGGCCGAAGCTGGCATTCTCGACATTGGCGCCGACCACGGTCTGGCCATTGTCGAGCAGCACGGCGGCGCCGACCCGGAATTTCGAATAGGGCGCGTAGGCGCGCTTGCGGGCGCCGCGGGCTTCGCTGCCGAGATTGGCGATGTCGACCGGCATGGCTGTCTCCTGCCCCGCGTCCCGGGGACGGGCAAGCTAGACCGCATTCGCAAAAAGTTCGTTGCGCAATCGCAGGCAACCCGCGAGGGATGGTCCATGTCCAGCCTCGACGAGCGCAAGGCCTTCATCCGCGCCAACACGCGGCCGCTTGCCGTGGCCGGCCTGCCGATCCGGATCTACACGGCGGACAAGCTCACCCCGATCTGGGAAGCGACGGAGAAAGACCTCGAACGGCACAGGATCGCCCCGCCCTTCTGGGCGTTTCCATGGGCCGGCGGACAGGCGCTGGCGCGGTACGTGCTCGACCATCCGGAGGCCGTGCGCGGCCGGCGGGTGCTGGACCTGGCGTCGGGGTCGGGGCTGGCGGCGCTGGCGGCGGCGATGGCGGGGGCGCGGGTGGTGGCGGCGAACGATATCGATCCGATGTGCGAGGCGGCGGTGGCGGTGAATGCTGCGCTGAACGATGTCGTGGTGGGCTATGTGGGCGGTGACCTGCTGGGCGGGGCGATGCCCGAGGCGGAGGTGATCCTGGCGGCGGATGTGTTCTACGAGGCGACGCCTGCGATGCAGTTCCGCGCGTTCCTGCAGAGGGCGCACGAGGCGGGGATCACGGTGCTCGCAGGAGATCCGGGGCGGACGTATTTTCCGCGCGATGTCTTCAGGCTGGTGGCGGAGTATAAGGTGCAGACGTCGACCGAGATCGAGAACGGCGTGGTGAAATCGGCGCGGGTGTGGACGCTGTAGCTACCGCGCCTTCGCTTTCACGATCGCCCTTTCGACGATGCGGTCCTGGACCGCCGCGACCTTGGCGAGGCAGAGCGGCATGAGGATCATGCAGAGAGAGCCGTCTACCGATGCAGCAACCGCCGCCTTGCCGTTCTCGACACGGGTCGAGACGATAGCGCCCGGCGCGATGCAGGAAGCCCTCGGAAGGACACCGGCGGCCGCGCCCTCCTCGACGATCCACCCGCAGAGTTTTCGGTCGATGATGTCGGGCTTGCGGACCTCGACCTTGCGGCCATCCTTCAGCACGGCGTGGACCCTGACCGTCCTTGCATCGAGCGCGGCCTCGGGCGGCGCCTGAGCGAGGCTTGTTCCTGCCAGCGCGGCGCTGGCCAGGCCAACACAGATCAGCCGGTGCATCGGCGCCTCCTTGGACCCGTTCAGTCTAGGCGTGCTCAAGCCCCGGGCTCAAAGCCCTTTGCCATCACGATGACAGCATCGGCTCCAGCCTTCCTGTCCTTGGCAATCTCGAGGTATTCTCTCGACATGCTGAAGCGCGCGGCTTCTGCCTCGTCGGGAAAGCTGAGGATCACGATCTTGTCGCTCGGCCAGGCGCCTTCCAGGACGCGCGGAGTTTCGTCGGCGACGACCACCTTCGCATTGAACTTCGCGAACACGGCGGGGAAGGCTTTCAGAGGTGGCTCGGGAAATCTGCACACGGGGTTAGGTGGAATTTCTGCCTGAGATCGGCATGATGGCCGAGAGCAGGAGAGACGATGAGCAGACGACCGCGGCGGAACCACAGCCCGGCCTTCAAGGCAAAGGTGGCGCTTGCCGCGATACGCGGTGAGAAGACGATGTCGGAGCTGGCTGAGCAGTTCGACGTCCATCCGAACCAGATATCGACATGGCGGGAGCAGTTGCTGGAAGGCGCCTCCGAGGTGTTCGACAGCGGTGAGAAGGCCGAGGCTGCGTCGGCGATCGACGTGAAGTCGCTGCATGCCAAGATCGGTCAGCTGGCGCTGGAGAATGATTTTTTATCCGGTGCGCTCGACAAGGCAGGCCTGTTGCCGGGCGCAAAGAAATGATCGACCGGAAGCACAAGCTGTCAGTCGGGCGGCAGGCAGGCTTGCTCGGGATCAGCCGGGGCAGCGTCTACTATCTGCCCCGCCCGACATCCTCCGCCGACCTTGCGCTGATGCGACGGATCGACGAGCTGCACCTCGACTATCCCTTCGCCGGAAGCCGCATGCTTCAGGGGTTGTTGAAGAGAGATGGCTTCGAAGTGGGGCGCTTGCACGTCGCGACGCTGATGAAGACAATGGGCATCGAGGCGATCTATCGCCGGCCGAACACCTCGAAGCCCGCACCGGGGCACAAGGTCTTCCCCTATCTCTTGCGCAAGGTTCCGGTGACGGCGCCCAACCAGGTATGGGCGATGGACATCACCTACGTGCCGATGGCGCGCGGGTTCGTCTATCTCGCGGCGGTGGTCGACTGGTTCAGCCGCAGGGTTCTGGCCTGGCGGTTGTCGATCTCGATGGACGCAAGCTTTTGCATCGAGGCGGTGGAGGAGGCGCTGGCGCGACATGGGCGGCCGGCGATCTTCAACACCGATCAGGGCAGCCAGTTTACATCGATGGCGTTCACGGGCGTGCTGAAGACGGCTGGCATCGCCATCAGCATGGATGGCAGAGGCGCGTGGCGGGACAACGTGTTCGTCGAGCGGCTCTGGCGGACCATCAAGTACGAGGAGGTCTACCTCCGCGCCTACGCCAGCGTGTCGGAAGCCCGCGCCTCGCTCGGCCGGTATCTCGCCTTCTACAATGCCGGGCGCCCTCACTCGAGCCTTGACCGGCAAACCCCGGACGAGGCGTACTTCAACCCGCTGCAGCCAATCCCGGCCGCAGCATAACCGAGGCGGAAATCCACTTATCCAACCCCCGGAACCTGTTCAGACAAACCGAGCCACCT
>CAVWHD010000007.1:0-32185 GCA_963754675.1 uncultured Alphaproteobacteria bacterium
CCGATGACCTGGCTGATCTTGCCTGCGCCCGCAACAACGGCGGCCTTCTTGGCGGGAGCCTTCGGGGCGGTTTTCGCCGGGGCCTAAAGCAACTGTAACACTTGTGGATATATTTCCACCAACAACGGCAAGAAGCCAAGGAGAAATCAAAATGAAGAAGCTCGCATTAGCACTTACAGTTTCGGCGCTGGCATTCGGCACTGCCGCCTATGCCGCTGGCGATTTGAGCCGGGCGGACCCGGTGGAATTCGTCGTCGAGATGGGCCAGCAGGATGCAAAACATATGTACTTCAAACCGAACCACCTCGAGTTCGAGACCGGCAAGGCTTACAAGATCGTGTTCAAGAACCTGGACAAGATCAAGCACGAATTCGCGGCGCCCGAATTCGTCGCCAAGATTTTCACCCGCAAGGTGGAAGTCCTCGGCCCGGACGGAAAAATGATCTCCGAGGTCAAGGGCGCCATCAGCGAAGTCGAGGTCGCCGGCGGCGGCACGGTCGAGTGGTTTATCGTCCCGGTTCAAACCGGCAAAGACATTCCCGTCGAATGCGCCATCGAAGGCCACAAGGAAGCCGGCATGATCGGCACATTCACGATCAAATAGCTCCGCGCAAAAAAACGGGATGGCGCCTCGCGCCGAGGCCCATCCCGTTCTCCGTACGCTACTCCATCAAGTCTTCGATGGAATCGGGATTTCCTGGTTCGAGAACGTCTTCTGCATTGCCGCATCGTGAATGAAGGCGACAATATCGCCAAGTTCTTCAGCGCTGAGATCGACCTGCTGGCCCATTCTTTCTTCCTGCATCGCGATCATCGGCTTGGTGCCGAGCCACATGCGGGCGAAGAACTCGTAAGGGTTTCCCGCCGCATCCAGCCAGCACGAACAGCTCCGCCGAATCGTCCCGGCTCGCCATCGGCTTGACGTGCCGCACCGTCGCGAAGTCCTTCTTCATCAGCTTGAGCAATTCGCCTTCGGTACCGCCGCGCAGCACCTTGGCCAGATAGGTTCCGCCGGGCTTCAGCACGGCGCGGGCAAACTCGTAGCCTGCTTCGGCCAACGCGATGATGTTGATGTGGTCGGTCTGCCGGTGGCCCGTGGCATGCGCCGCCATGTCGGAGAGCACGCAGTCGGCCTTCTCAGCCCCCAGTGCATCGATCAGCAGCTGCGGCGTGTCATCGTCGTGGAAATCCTTCTTGAAGATGTTGACCGCCGGGATCGGATCCATGCCGTGCATGTCGATGGCGATAACCCGGCCCCTGCCCTCTTCCGCCTTGACCCGCTTGGCCGCCACCTGGCTCCAGCCGCCGGGCGCCGCTCCCAGATCGACGACTAGGCCGCCGGGCTTGAGGAAGCGATACTTGTCGTCGATCTCGATCAGCTTGAAAGCGGCGCGCGAGCGGTAGCCGAGCTTGCGGGCCTCTTTGACATAAGGGTCGTTGAGCTGGCGCTCGAGCCAGATCTTCTGCGAGACGCGTGCGGCCCTTGCCGGTCTTGACCCGCTCCTTGAGGGCCCGCCCGCCGGTGGGGCGTTTGGCGCCAGGCCGGCTCATGGCTTTCGCCCATAGCTGCCGTCCTGCTTCATCAGCTGGGTGAGAATGCCTTCGCGAAGCCCGCGGTCGGCCACCCGGATACGCTCCGCCGGAAAGGTCACCCGGATTTCCTCGAGTATGGCGCAGCCCGCCAGAACCAGATCGGCGCGTTCGCGGCCGATGCACGGATTGGCGGCCCGGTCGTCATAGCTCATCGCAAGCAGTGCCGCCGTCACCCCTCCGATCGCGGCGCTGTCGAGCCAGCAGCCGTCGACCTTCGAGCGGTCATAGCGGGCAAGCCCCAACTGCACCCCGGCAATGGTGGTAACCGTTCCCGATGTGCCCAGCAGATGGCTGGGAACCGCCGCCTGGCCGGTAATGGCCGAAATGCGGCCGGCGAATTCCGCCAGCAGCGGGCGCAGGAAGTCGCGCATCGCGGCGAAGGAATCCGCCGTAACGTCAATACCACCGCCGAAACGCTCCGACAGGGTCACCACCCCGGCGGCCAGCGATATCCATGCGGCAATCTCAAAGCGCGAATCCTTGCGGATCATCCACATGATCTCGGTTGAACCCCCGCCGATATCGAACACCAGGGCGGTTTCGGCGGCGGGATCGATTAATGGTTCGGCCCCCGTGGCCGCCAGCGTGGCCTCGGTCTCCCGGTCGATGATTTCCAGCTCCAGTCCGGTCTCGGCCGTCACCCGGGCGATGAACTCCGCCCCGTTTTCCGCCATCCGGCAGGCTTCCGTGGCAACCAGTCTGGCCTTGCTGACATTGCGCCACTTCAGCTTGTTGGCGCAAACCCGCAGCGCATCGACGGTGCGCGCCATTGCCTGATCGTGCAACCGGCCCGTGCGGCTCAGCCGCTCGCCCAGCCGGACGATTCGCGAAAACGCATCTACCACGGTAAATCCGCCTTCGGTCGGCGTCGCGATCAACAATCTGCAGTTGTTGGTTCCGAGATCCAGCGCGCCATAGAGGTCATCTGGATGATGGGCATAGCGCCCGCTGCCGGCGCCACGGTTATTCCCCCCATAGGGCTCCGGCTTGCGCCGGGAGCGCTTGTCGCCCGCCCCGTTGGTCGCGTCCACTCTTAAACCTTCCACGAATGCCCGGCGCTCGACAGCCTCGAAAAGGCTGGTGCGCAACGGCCATTCAAACATTTGCGTTGCCGCCAGTCTAACAGCTTCCCTTCGGCCCAACAAAGCAAATGTGCCGTTTGGTGCATTTACGCTCCGGGTGTTAACCCAGCATTGAGACGTTCGGCACTAACAATGGGGGGTCGTGGAGGGGTGCATGCGGACTTTCGGCTCGAGGTGGTACAAAGAGGGCTCGCTGATTGGCGAGTTTTCCGATCATCTCGGCGTGTCGATAACCCAGCGGAAACAAGCCGTGGCTCTCAATGCCGCCAAGGTCGACGCCGAACTCGCCTCCAAGGCCAAGTCCGATTTCATCGCCAATATGAGCCATGAGCTTAGAACTCCACTCAACGCCATCATCGGCTTCTCCGACATGCTGTCCATCCAGACCGTCACCTCGCCGGAAAAGGTCCACCAGTATTCCGGCTATATCAAACAGGCGGCGGAACACCTGCTGGCGCTGATCAACGGCATCCTCGACGTCTCCAAGATTCAGGCCGGCAAATTGTCGGTCGAGCTCGAACCGATCGAAATCAAGCCGGTCCTGACATCCTGCCTTCTGATCATCGAAGCCAAGGCGCGCGAAAAGTCGATCAATGTCGAAACCGCCATCGATCCCCGCATGCCGAAGATCCTCGGCGATCCGCTGCGCATCAAGCAGATCGTCATCAACCTTCTCAGCAACGCCGTGAAATTCACGCCCGATAGGGGCCGCATCCGCATTGACGCCGCTCCGCTGCAGCACGGCTATGTGGCGATCACCGTCACCGATACCGGCGTAGGCATGAACCCGGCCGAGGTCGAAACCGCGATGCGCCCCTTTGGCCAGGTCGATACCGCCTTTAACAAGCGCCACGAAGGCACCGGCCTGGGCCTGCCCATTGCCTACGCGCTGACCCGCCTGCATGGCGGCGACTTGCGCATCAACTCGCAAAAAGGAGCGGGAACCCGCGTCACCGTCATTCTTCCCACCATCGACGCCAATCGTCCAATGGCCGAAAGCAACGTTCATTGATGGAACAGACAGGTCCAATGTACCGCCAGCAAGTGCCAGCACCAGCCGGAGTTGCCGTCCGCCCCGAAGCCATTGAGCGAGTCGGGCGGATCGTTGCGGTAACCGGAGCCCATGCCGTCATTCTCATTGACGCGGAAACCAACTCCCCTGGCACTCCAAATCCAAAGAGTCCCGAAATCGGCACGCTCTTGAAGGTCGATTCGCCCAAGACGACGACTCTCGCCATGGTCTCGGCATTGAGCTCGCCGATGCCGTCGCACAGCACCGACGAACGCGAACTGCGCATCGTCGAGGTCGAGTTCATCGGTGAACTGCCCAAGGATTCGCAAGGCCGGCCGAAAAACTTCCGGCGCGGCATATCGTGCTATCCCTCGCTCGGCGATACCGTCTACCGCGCCACCAAACTCGAACTCGAAAAAGCCTATGCCTGCGACACCGAGACCTCGATCCGTGTCGGCCACATCCAGCAGGACTCGGCAATTCCCGCGATGATCAAGATCGACGAAATGCTCGGCAAGCATTTCGCCGTGCTGGGCACCACCGGCACCGGCAAGTCCTGCACCGTGGCCCTCATTCTTCGCCGCATTCTCGAAAAGAACCCGCAGGCCCATATCCTGCTTCTCGACGTTCACCGTGAATATGGCCAGTCGTTCAAGGAATATGCCGAGGTCATTTCTCCCGATAACATGACCTTGCCATTCTGGCTGCTGAACTTCGATGAAATCGTCGAAATCCTCATTGGCCAACAGGCCAATCGCGAGCCTGACGTTGAAGTGCTGCGCGATCTCATTCCGATGGCCAAGCAGCGCTACATGAACAACCAGCGCCGTGACCGGGCCGGCATTGTTCGCGGACCCACGCCCACCGAGAACACCAATGTCGGCGTCGACACGCCGGTGCCATACCGCACATCCGATCTCACCGGCATTCTCGAAGAATATATCGGCAAGCTGGAAATGCGCGGCGAGCTTGCTCCCTACAAGCGGCTCAAGTCGCGCATCGAAACCATCAGCCGCGACCCCCGCTATTCCTTCATGTTCGGCAGCCTCACCGTGCAGGACACCATGGCCCAGGTGCTCTCCCGCATCTTCCGCGTGCCGGTGAACGGCAAGCCGATCGCCATCCTCGAGCTGGGCGGCCTGCCATCGGAAATCATCAACGTGGTGGTTTCCGTGCTCGCCCGCTTGGCCTTCGATTTCGGCGTGTGGAGCGCCGGCCGCGTCCCCATCACCTTTGTCTGCGAAGAGGCCCATCGTTATGTGCCGATCGACAAGACATTGGGCTTCGAGCCGACCAAACGCGCCATTTCGCGCATTGCCAAGGAAGGCCGCAAATACGGCGTGTCGCTTTGCCTAGTCACCCAGCGCCCGGCCGAGCTTGATCCCACCATCCTGTCCCAGTGCAACACCATCTTCTCCATGCGCCTCACCAATGAGCGCGACCAGGAGATCCTGCGCGCCGGCATTTCCGACGCCGCCGCCAGCCTGCTGGAATTCATGACGACGATGGGCACCGGCGAAGCCATTGCCTTCGGTGAAGGCGTGGCGCTTCCCACCCGCATCAAATTTGACATGCTGCCGGAAGATGCCCTGCCCAAGAGCAACACCGCGTCGTTCACCAAGAACTGGGCCATGGACATGCCCGACGACACCTTCATGCATGAGATCGTCAACCGGTGGCGCGCCCAGAGCCACAATCCCGATGGCGCCGGCTACAGCGTCGAAACCGCACCGGCGGCGCCTGCCCCGCTGGCGCCCCCCATTCAGCAGCCGGCCGCTGTGGCACCGGTCTATTCGCCCCCACCGGCACATCCAAGCCTGCGGCGCCCGGCGCCGGCCCCTGGTGGTTTCGGGCCGGCCCAGCAACAGCCCCCCGCCGCCCAGCCACCGGCCCAGCAGCAAAGCCTCGCCAACCTCATCCGCCAGTTCCGCAGCTGATTGGACCAGCGCCCGTTGTGGCGACGTGATTCTACTTCGCCGGGATACACTCTAGTTTGGCGCTGTTAGCCACGGATAAGATAATGGCCCAACCCTACGAAACCATCCGCCTGGAAATCGACGCGGGCGGTGTAGCCAGCCTAGTCTTGAACCGGCCGGCCAAGCACAATGCCTTGAATGCCGTGATGATCCGTGAACTGACCGATGCCGTAGGCCGCCTGGCCGGCGATGACGCCATCCGCGTCGTCATCATTTCGGCGGCGGGCGAGACGTTCTGCGCCGGCGTCGACCTCTCCTGGATGGAGGAGCAGTTCGCCGCCGCGCATCCAGCCCGCCTGGCCGAGGCCTCGCGTTTGACCCTGATGTTCCGCCACCTCGACGAACTGCCAAAACTCCTGATCGCCATCATCGACGGCCCGGCCTATGGCATGGGCGTTGGGCTGGCCGCCGTGAGCGACATCGTTCTCGCCACCCCGCGCTCCGAATTTGTCTTGAGTGAAATCCGCCTGGGCCTCATGCCCGCCGCCATCGCCCCCTACCTTGTCCGCCGCATCGGTCTTGGCGCCCTCCGCAAATACGCCTTGAACGCCACCCCCATCGGCGCCAGCGAGGCCAGAAATTTGTCGCTGGTTTCCGAAATCCATGAGAACCAGCACTTGAGCGGGGCAATCGATCGCCAGGTGGACAATGCGCTCGCCAGCGCGCCGGGCGCCATAGCCGAGTCAAAGAAACTTTTCCGCCGTATCGCCTCCGGCGCCGTCACCCAATCCGGCATCGTCGAAGCCTTAGCCCACCGCTGGGCGAGCCCCGAGGCCCGCCAAGGCATTGCCGCCTTCTTCCAGCGCTCGCCGCCACCTTGGGCTGAATGAAAGCGGTGGGGCGCGAGCCTTGACCAACTCCAGCCCCGGGCGTAAGAGCCACCGCTCCACTCAAGACCCTGCTTGGGGAATCGTCTAACGGTAGGACAGCGGACTCTGACTCCGCCAGTCTAGGTTCGAATCCTAGTTCCCCAGCCACTTGAAATATCAGCATAAAACATGACTTTAATCCGCTGCCTGAAGAGCTTCAGACACTGAACGGACACACGCACCCATTCTGCCAGCGGCGGATCAGTCACGCAAAGCCTGATCTATCGTCCAAACCGCTCGTTGAATGAATAGCCGGACGACCGCACGGTGCGGATGGGGTCTTCCTCGCGGCCCCGGCACACTGACTTCCGCAACCGGCCAATGTGAACATCGACCGTTCGTTCATCGACGAAGGCGTCGCGGCCCCATACGAGATCGAGAAGCTGGCTCCGGCTGTAGACGCGGCCCGGGCTCGTCATCAGGCGCTCGAGCAACCGGAATTCGGTGGGCGACAGGTTGACTTCGCGCAGGCCCCGCCGCACCCGCATCGTTGTCCGCTCAAGAACGATGTCGCCGGCGGCGAGCTGGTCGGAAATCGAGGCGGGATTCATCCGCCGCAATATCGTCTTGACGCGGGCCAGCAGCTCTTGCACTGAGAACGGCTTCACCACGTAGTCATCGGCGCCGGTTGCCAGCCCCCTGACGCGCTCGCTCTCCTCGCTTCGCGCGGTGAGCATGATGACTGGAATTTCCCGGTACTCCGGATTGGCCCGCACCATGCGGCAAACCTCGATCCCGGAGATGCCGGGCAGCATCCAGTCCAGAATGATGAGATCGGGCCGCTCGTCGCCGATCAGCGTGAGCGCATCGTCGCCTTGTTCGGACTCGCGAACCCGGTAGCCTTCGGATTCCAGATTATAGCGGAGCAGTTGCCTGATCGGCTCCTCGTCCTCGATCACCAGAATGGATGCGCCCATCGCCTCAGTTCTCCTGCGGGTCCATCATGCTGGTAATGTCTTTCTTTGGCCGCCCCTCGCGCACCGTCTTGCCATGGACGAGATAGTGAACGTTTTCGGCGATGTTGGTCGCGTGGTCGCCGATGCGTTCGAGGTTTTTCGCGCCAAAAAGAAGGTGCGTGCACAACCCGATGTTTCGCGGGTCTTCCATCATATAGGTCAGGAGCTCGCGGAAAATGGAATTGTAAAGCGCATCGAGGTCTTCATCCGAACGCCACACCTCCATGGCGGCCTTGTCGTCGCGGCGGACATAGGCGTCGATAACCTGGGTGAATTCGGTCATCGCCAGGCTTCCCATGCGTGTGAGCCCGCTCGACAACCGGCGCGGAAGCGCTTCCGAAATCGCATGCGTCCGTTTGGCCGTGTTCTTGGCCAGGTCGCCGATGCGCTCGATGTCCGAGGCGATCCGGATCGCCACCATGATCTCGCGCAGGTCCGACTGCCATCGGCTGGCGCTTGGCGATGGTCAGTATGGCCCTTTCGCCGATCTCGCGCTCAAGCCCGTCGAGCATATCGTCGTTGCGGATAACCTCGTCGGCCAGCTTCACGTCACGGGTGGACAATGCCTTGATGGCTTTCGACAGCTGGTCCTCGGCGATGCCGGCCATTTCCGCCAGCATGCCGCGCAATCCGCTGATTTCCTGGTCATAGGCCTTGACGATATGTTCGGTCATGTTTTCCACCTCGATCAGCCGATACGGCCGGTAATGTAATCCTGCGTGCGCCGGTCCTTGGGGCTGGTGAATATCTCATCGGTGCTGCCCGCTTCCACCAGGCTGCCCAGGTGGAAGAAGGCGGTGCGCTGGGAAACCCGGGCCGCCTGCTGCATCGAGTGGGTCACGATCACGATGCAGAAGTTTTCCCGAAGCTCGTCGATCAGCTCCTCAATGCGCGCCGTTGCAATGGGGTCCAGCGCCGAACACGGCTCGTCCATGAGAATGACTTCCGGATTAACCGCGATGGCCCGCGCGATGCACAGGCGTTGTTGCTGGCCGCCCGACAGGCTGGTTCCCGGCTGGCTCAGGCGGTCCTTCACCTCGTCGAAAAGCCCCGCCTTGCGCAGGCTCTGTTCCACCGTTTCGGCGAGTTCGGATTTGTTGGCGGCAAGGCCGTGAATGCGCGGGCCATAGGCAACGTTCTCGAAGATCGACTTCGGAAACGGATTGGGCTTCTGGAAAACCATGCCGACGCGGGTTCTGAGTTCAACCACGTCGACATCGCGGGCATAGATGTTCTTGCCATCCAGAACCACTTCGCCGGTGAGGCGGCAGGAAGGAATAGTGTCATTCATCCGGTTGATGGCCCGCAGGAATGTTGACTTTCCGCAGCCCGAGGGCCCGATGAAGGCCGAGACGGCGCGATGCGGAATGGCGATCGACAGGTCCTTGATTGCGTGCTTGTCGCCGTAATAGATGTTGACGTTGCGGGCGGCGATGCAGATTTCTTGCGCTGCGGGGGTCTGGATCTCGAAAGTGGTTGCGATATCGTTCATGGGATTTCTCACCAGCGCCTTTCGAAGCGTTTGCGAAGATAGATGGCAGCGCCATTCAGTGCAAAGAGCACGGCAATGAGCACCATGATGGCGCCGGCGGTCTTGGATTGGTAAGTGAGCTCCGGCAGGTCGGACCACAGATAAATCTGCACCGGAAGCGCGGTTGCCGCATCGGTGAAGCCCTGCGGGATATCGGCGATGAAGGCCACCATGCCGATCATCAGCAACGGGGCGGTTTCGCCAAAAGCGCGGGCCAGGGCCAGAATGGCGCCGGTCAAAACGCCGGGAAGTGCCACCGGCAGCACGTGATGAAAGACGGCTTGCTGTTCCGTGGCGCCTACCCCTAGAGCCGCCTCCCTGATCGAGGGCGGAACCGACTTCAAGGCGGCGCGGGTGGCGATGATGATGGTCGGCAGCACCAGCAACGACAGAACCATGCCCCCGACCAATGGCGCCGAGCGCGGCAAGCCGAACAGGTTGAGGAATATTGCAAGACCCAACAGGCCAAAGATGATCGACGGCACCGCCGCGAGGTTGTTGATGTTGACTTCGATGAACTCGGTCCAGCGGTTCTTTGGCGCGAACTGTTCAAGATAGAGCGCCGCCGCGATGCCCAATGGCAGGCCCAGCAACATGGCGACGCCGGCCGCGAAGAGCGAGCCCATGAGAGCGCCGCGCAGGCCCGCCACCTCCGGTTCGCGGCTATCGCCATTGGCGAGAAAGCGCCAGGCGAAATGACGGCTGATCCCGGCCTTGGCGGTAAGCGCCTGCATCATGGCTTGATCGGCGCCGGATGACTCGTAACCTTTGAGATAGAGGTCCGCCTTGTCCGACAGCAGAACGTCGAATTCGATGGTCTTGCCGATCACGGCCGGATCGGCGGCAACAAGCGCGCGCAGCTCGTCGGCTGCCGCGCTGGAAAATAGTGCATTGAGCTTCTTTTTATCGGTTCGCGAAGTCACCTCCGGGAAAACCGCCCGCCAGGCATCTTTCAGAATGCCGTCGAAATCGCCGTCGCCAGCCCGCTCTGCGTCGATAGTGACGGCAATCCTGGCATGATGCTCAATGAAAACCGGTGCGCCCTTGCGCACGATGTCGAGCAGCAGGAAGGCCAGAAAGCAGATGGTGATAACCAGCGCCAATGCTCCGAGCATCTTGAAGCGGCGCTCGGCGGCATGGCGTCTGGCGCGGTTGGCGCTGGACCGGCTCAAGGCTGCGTCAGTCATATTGCTCCCGGTATTTCTGCACCACGCGCAGTGCTGCGTAGTTGAGCGCCAGGGTAATGAAGAAGAGCACAAGCCCGAGCGCGAAGGCCGATAGCGTCTTGGCCGAATCAAACTCCTGGTCGCCCACCAGAAGTGTTGCGATCTGCACGGTGATCGTGGATACGGCGGCCAGCGGATTGGCCGAAAGATTGGCGGCAAGACCCGCAGCCATGACCACGATCATCGTTTCGCCGATGGCGCGAGAGATTGCCAGCATGACGGCCGAAACAATGCCCGGCAATGCGGCGGGCAGCACAACCCGCTTGATGGTTTCCGACCGGGTTGCCCCGATGGCATAGGAGCCGTCGCGCAGCGATTGCGGCACCGCATTGATGATGTCGTCGGACAAGGAGGAAATCAGCGGCACAATCATCATGCCCATGACAAGTCCCGCCGCCAACGCCGATTCCGAGGCAACCGAGAGGCCGATCGATTCGCCGAGATGGCGAATGGCGGGCGCGGCGGTGAGAGCCGCGAAGAAGCCGAGAACCACGGTGGGAATGCCCGCCAGCATTTCGAGCAGCGGTTTGAGAACCGCGCGCATGCCGGAACTTGCATATTCGGCCATATAGATAGCCGACAGCAAACCGATGGGTGCTGCCACCAAAATCGCAATCGCGGTGATCAGCAGTGTTCCCGTTAGCAGAGGTACAAAACCGAAGCTGGGCGGCGTTCCGGTCGGAGACCACTTCGTTCCAAACAGGAAATCGGCGATGCCGACTTCGCCAAAGAAGGTCCAGGATTCAAATGCGACGGAAGCGAAGATACCGCCGGTCGTCAGCACGGCGACAGCCGAGGCGGCGATTAGGCACGCGAGAATCAGGCTCTCGAAATAGCTGCGGGCGCGGAAGGACTTTCCCGACCGCGACGCCAAGAAAAATCCGGCTGCCAAAGCGAGGCTGGCGGCCAACCCCGGCGCAATCCAGTTGCTGGACTGCCGGGCTGTCAGCGCCGCAATCATGACCGCAATTCCTGCCAGCAGCGCCGCCGCCATGGCGAGCAGGCCATGGTAGTGCGGCGTCGAGTGCAGGCGTCCCACAGCGGCATGCAGGCGCGTGGCGCGCCCCCTGGCGAACAAATAGACGATCGCCATGGAAGCAATAATTGCCAGCAGGCTGACCGGCATCATGGCGCGTGTTCCGTTGCGTCTTGCCGGTTCACAGCATCGTACTCCAAACAGATAGAATGCGGGGAAAGCCGGTTCATCCGCGGTCTCTCCCCACCTTCCAAAACGTCACTTCAGGCCTTCGCCCGTCATGACTGCCAGACTTGCAGCACCAGCGCGCGTTTTTTCAGCTTCGGCGCCGGGCAGCGTCACCAGTCCCTTTCCAGCGAGGTATCCGTCTTCGCCGAGGGCCTTGTCCGATACGTATTCGGCGGCGAATTCCTTCATCCCCGAAACGGTTTCAACGTGCTGCTTCTTCATGTAGATGAACAGCGGACGCGCCACCTTGTAGCTGCCGTCGGCGACGGCTTCGTATGTCGCCTGCACGCCATCGATGGCGATGTCATTGATGGTGTCCTGATTCTGTTCGAGGAACGAAAAGCCGAAGATGCCCACGGCGTCGGGATTGGCCTGAAGCTTCTGGACGATCAGATTGTCGTTCTCGCCGGCTTCAACATAGGCGCCGTCTTCGCGCACGCTTTTCCAAACCGCCTCGTAGGTCTTGGGATCGGCTTCCTTCAGTGCTTTGAGGCTGGCGATCGACTCGGCGCCCTTTTCGAGTACGAGCTCGGCGAAGCTGTCACGCGTACCGGAGGTGGGCGGCGGGCCCAGCACTTCGATTTTGGTGGCCGGAAGCGACGCATCGACATCGCTCCACAACTTGTTGGGGTTGGCAACCAACTTGCCGTCGGCGCCTGGAACCTCCTTGGCAAGCGCCAGGAACACCTGTTGCTTGCTGAGGCCGAATTCCTTGGCATCCTTCGAATGAGCCAGCGACAGGCCATCAAATCCGATCTTGATTTCGACGATCTCGGTCACGCCATTCGATTTGCACGCCTCGAACTCGCTCTTCTTGATAGCGCGCGAAGCATTGGTGAAATCGGGTGTATCTTCGCCAACTCCGGCGCAGAACAGCTTGAACCCGCCGCCGGTGCCGGTTGACTCGACCACCGGCGTCTTGCCCGAGGTCTTGCCGAAGGCTTCGGCCACGGCTGTCGTGAAGGGATAAACGGTTGACGATCCGACGATGCGGATTTGGTCGCGGCCAGCAAAGGCCGGTACTGCGGCGAGAGCAACAAGGCTCGCGGCGATGAGGGCACGTTTCATGATCTGTTATCTCCTGTCTCGTTTGACAGCCTGCTTCTAGGACCGCCACGCTACCGTTTTGCGACGCTTAGATCACGGATTTGTGACGGTCTATACTATTGATTTAATTGTCTGTTAACAGAGGAAGCGCGACCTGGAAACAACTGCCCTTGCCGGGTTCCGACGTGATCGTGAGCCGGCCGCGATGGCGGCTGACGATGTGTTTGACAATGGCAAGGCCTAGTCCCGTGCCCCCACGGGTGCGGCTATCTTGAACGCTAACCCGGTAGAACCGTTCTGTGAGGCGCGGCACGTGATGGGCTGCAATGCCCGGACCGAAGTCCCTCACCGAGATCACCGCTTTGCCCCCTTCCCTCTGTCCGGCGATCTCAATGCGCTTGCCGCTGCTTCCATATTTGAGCGCGTTTTCAACCAGGTTGTGGAAGACCTGCAGGAGTTGCGGCGCGTCGCCGCTCACCGGAAGCGGGCCGGAAAGCTCAAGCGCCAATTTGCAATCCAGGTCCGTGGCGAGAGAGTCAAGCAGATTGCACGCCTGCCGCGCGATATCGGCCAGATCGGCAACGCCTTGCGGCGCCACGTGCTCGCTGATTTCGATCCGGCTGAGCGAAAGAAGATCGTCGATCAGGTGCGACATGCGGTCAGCCTGGGTTTTCATCACCGCAAGAAATTTGTCTCGCGCCGCCGGATCGTTTTTCGCCGGGCCCTGCATGGTTTCGATGAAGCCGGAAAGCGTTGCCAGCGGCGTGCGCAATTCATGGCTGGCGTTGGCAACGAAGTCGGATCGCATCCGCTCGATCTGCAGTTCACGCGTCGTGTCACGGAATGTGATCAACACATTGGCTTGGGCGCCACCGCCAATCCTCAGTGGCGAGACATGGACGTCGTACACCCGTTCTGGCGCGCCATGTTGCGTATGCGTAACGTTTGACGGCGCCTTGTTCCCCACCGCTTCCCTCAGGGCCTGGATTATGGCGGGCGAACGCAGGAACAACGCGACCCCCTGCCCCACCGGATCGGCGCGGAAAGCCTGGCGCGCCAATTCATTGGCGCGAAATATATGGCCCTCGGAATCCGTCAGCAGTGCGGCCATGGGAAGCGAATCGATAAAGCCGGTTGTATCGCTCGCGGCAGGAGTTCCGCTCATATCGTCCTTCTTGATTGCGCTATTCCGCTACCTTGAACCGGGCATCACTTCTGTTGAATCCGCCCGTGCCTTTCAACCATGCGGCGGAGCAAGGGGGCGTCGGGGGCCTCCCAGTTCGGTTCCTGGCCGCAAACGAGATCGAAAAAGGCAACCGCCATGGCGGGATCCTCAAGAGTGTTTTCGCGGAAGGAATCCCAGAACCGCGGATCATCCGCTTTCGATGCCGTCACCGGTTCGGCATCACCCAATTCCTTGATGATGGCCGCGGCCACCGAGAGACAGAAACTCGTGTAGGCATAACCCTCGGGCCAACGCCGCAGCCGGTGGTCGATGTCGAGCGGCAGGCCCGACAATGAAGACTCCTTGCCTTCCACCGCCTTGAGCGGCGCTGCGGCAATCAGCTCCTTGAGCATCAACCCCGCCGCATAGATGACGAAGTCGCGGCGATCGCTGTCGGCGAGGAACTTGGAACTGTCGAAAGCGGCGCGCCAGCGTGAAAACGCTTCCGCCAGCGCTTCGTGATTGACCGAAGCGACGAGGCCCGTGTCCTTGAACAGCAAATCCATGTTGCGCTCGAACGTCCACAGCACGGTGCGGAAGCGCCTGGCTTCGTGGGCCAGGTCGTCAACACCGAGAATTTCCGATTTGAGCGGCGTCAGCATGTTAGGCCCGCGCCAGCCCTGTGGACTGCGCCGCGCCAAGCGCCGCCAATGCTGTCCTGAAGATGCCCATGTGGTCCAGTCCGGCGCGCGCATACATCGCCTCTGGCTTGGCCTGACTTGTGAACTCATCCGCCAGCACCAGGCTGCGTATTTTGAGGCCCCGTTCCAACAGGCCTTCCATGGCGAGAAATTGCAGGACATGACTGCAAAAACCACCTGCGGAACCTTCTTCCACCAACACCAAGACCTCGTGCTGGCTGGCCAGGCGGCGGATCAAGTCCTGGTCCAGCGGCTTGGCAAAACGTGCGTCCGCCACGGTCGTGGAGAGGCCCGCTGCCTCAAGCTCCTGGGCTGCCAGCAGGCAATCGGCCAGCCGTGTGCCGAAAGACAGGAGTGCGATCTTGCTGCCCTCCTTCACAATGCGCCCGCGCCCGATCTCAAGAATTTCGCCGCGCTCCGGCAGATCGACGCCAACGCCGTCGCCGCGCGGATAGCGGAAGGAAATGGGTCCCTTGTCATAGGCCGCGGCCGTTCGCACCATATGTTTGAGTTCCGCCTCATCCGCCGCCGCCATGACGACAAATCCCGGCAGCGTGGTGAGAAAGGCTGTGTCAAAGGCGCCGCAATGGGTCGGCCCGTCGGCGCCGACATACCCCGCACGGTCAATGGCAAAGCGCACCGGCAATTTTTGAATGGCCACGTCATGCACGATCTGGTCATAGGCGCGCTGCAGAAAGGTTGAATAAATCGCCACGAACGGCTTCATGCCTTCACTCGCCAGGCCGGCGGCAAAGGTGACGGCATGCTGTTCCGCGATCCCCACATCGAATGTGCGCGACGGAAATATCTCGCCAAAATGATCGAGGCCGGTGCCCGACGGCATGGCCGCCGTGATGGCGACGATGCGCTCATCCTCCCTGGCCTCGGCAATCAGGCTTTGCGCAAACACTTTCGTATAGCTTGGCGCATTGGAGGCAGGCTTGGATTGCGCACCAGTGATCGCATCGAACTTGTTGACGCCATGATACTTGTCGGCCGCCGCCTCGGCGGGCGGGTAACCCTTGCCCTTGCGCGTCACCACATGGATGAGCACTGGTCCCTTGGCATTGTCGCGCACGTTGCGCAGCACCGGCACTAGGTGATTGAAGTCATGACCGTCAATCGGGCCGATATGATAAAATCCCAACTCCTCGAACATCGTGCCGCCAGTGACATAGCCGCGCACATGCTCAACGGCCCGGGTGATGGCACGGTCGAGTCGATGCCCCAAATAGGCTGTGATGCGTTTGCCGAAATTACGAAAATCGTTGTAGGCCTTGCCGGTGGCGAGCCGCGCCAGATAGGCGCTCAGCGCCCCTGAAGGTGGCGCAATGGACATGTCATTGTCGTTGAGAATCACGATCAGGCGTGCATTCATGGCTCCTGCGTTGTTCAATGCTTCAAATGCCATGCCGGCCGACATTGCTCCATCGCCAATGACAGCGATCACATTCCGCGTTTCTCCCTTGAGGTCGCGGGCCACCGCCATGCCGAGACCGGCGGAAATGGAGGTAGAGGAATGGGCCGCGCCAAACGGATCATATTCGCTTTCGGCGCGTTGCGTGAAACCGGAAATCCCGTCCTCCTGGCGCAAGGTATGAAACGCCTTGCGCCGCCCGGTGAGAAGTTTGTGAGGGTATGCTTGATGGCCGACATCCCAGATCAAGCGGTCATGAGGGGTGTCGAATACATAGTGGAGCGCGATAGTCAGTTCGACCACGCCCAGTCCGGCTCCCAGGTGACCTCCCGTTCTCGAAACCTGCCGGATCAACTCGCCGCGCAATTCTCCAGCAAGCAGAAGCAATTGTTCTGGCTTGAAAATCCTGAGATCGCGGGGAGTGTCGATCAGGTCAAGCAGGGGTGTGTTAGTGGCATTGGGCATTTTTGCTGGGCTCATTGCTTGATTGCCCCAAGCATACACGCAGGCGGCCACGGCGACAAAGGCCTTATTCCGGCACTGCCGCTAGCGCATCAATTGTCGCGTGGCTTGACGATGGGCGCGGTTAAGGGTTGAATCGGCCCATGACCAACGCATCCCGCGCCCAACACCGCTTCGCCGCCCATGCCGTGTGCATGGCGTCCAGTTTCCGCGACGTGTTGCGAACGGCGCAGTTCTATATCCGTGACATTTCCTACGCCAATGGCATTAACCGCGGCGGCCGCGGCGAACCGACGCTGCTATCCAGCGTTGTGGCCGGACTGGCGCGCCTGGCCGACCGGTTCATGACCTGGGGCGCCAATACGTCCATCCGGATCCTCCTTCCCGGCTGGCGGCGGCTTCCTTCGCCGTTCACGCCCGGTATGCTGCGCGAAGTTGGAGGCGCCATCGCCAGCAACAGTTTCGTTCACAATCCGCTGTTCAACTCCTATTTCTTCCGCGCCGCCATTCACATTACCGCGCGCTATTCGGAGCCGCCCTATCTGATCCTCGAACACCGGGTCGATGCGGCGCGCCGCCTATTGGCTGCGGAGAACGGCTCCAACTTCCTGGCCCGCGCCCTTGTGGCCCTGGTCGAATCCGCCGCCATCGTCCGCATCGGCAAGTCGAAGGGAAGCATGCGCCCGTTCGAGATGGCCGGGCCCAACGTCGCGGTTTTCACCATCGCCTGCGTGACCTTGCTGTTCGCCGAACAGGGCAAGCCCATCTCCATCCACGACGAAGACGAGTTTTTCGCCGTCGTCGGCGCTCTGGTATCGCCGCGGCTGAAAGTCATCGCCAAACTGATCGAAGCCCGCGACGTGAGCGGACTGGCCCAACAGCTCGACGAAATCAGGGACATGTATTGACCGCCGCGTTGGGCCGGGCAAACCTCACGGTGGTTGGGGGTTGCGGGTTTTCTCGCCGTGGGCTTGACCATCACGCCGTCTCCGCCAGCAGCTTATCCTGCCGCTGCCGCAGTTTCACGATGCCCGCTTCTTTATCGACGCTGGTGTTTTGCGAGGTGATCAATTCGCCGCGCTTGATGGCAGAGGTGACGACGGCGCCTTCCAGCAGGCCGCAGGGGATTGCGGCAGAGGTTTTGGCGCTGTCATAGGTCATGATCCAGGCACGGTAGGTGTATTCGCCGAGCGCATCCAGCCGGTCTCCGGGGCGCAAATCCTTCTTGGCGACGGCGCACACTTCCGAGGACGGCCGCGCCAGGGGTTGCATGTCGGCGCTGCCATAGAGCACGGCCCTGGCGCAGGACAGCGGCACTTCGAGACTGGTCAAATGATAGGGGCGGTAGAAGGTGTAATAGGGTCCCTGCCCCAGCTTCAGATCGAGCATGCGCTCGCGCAGGCGCGGATGGGCCATTTCGACCACGACGAAGACGCCGGGAGCGACACCCTTGCCGATCGAATAATCGACCACCCCCTTGCGCGACAGCACCCCGCCATCAGCCACCGGACAGAGAACCTTTTCGAGCTGATCGAGGGTGGCGGCGGGCCCGTGCATGCCGGGGCAATCGGGCACCAGCCCGGTTGCATTGGAAATCGCCGCCATCTCCACCATGGTCTTCGAGCCATCGACGAACTCGACCAGCATGCGCGCGTTCATGTTGCGGCGGGTGGCTTCGTCCATGTATTGCGCCGGGGTCGCGTCGATATTGAGCGGGTTGTTCTTGCCTTTGCCGGCGGCGACGATGGGATAGCCGAGGCCGGTCACGAAGTTCACCAGCTCCATGCAGGAACTTGGCTCATCGCCCGCACCCAGGGTGTAGACCACGCCCAGCCGCTTGGCTTCATGCTGGAGATAGGCGCCGATGGTGACGTCGGCTTCGACATTCATCATCACCAGATGCTTGCCGTTTTCCATGGCGGTAAGGCCGATGGCGGCGCCAACAGCGGGGCGGCCGGTGGCATCGATGATCACGTCGATCTGGCCGCTGCCGCACACCAATTGCGCATCGCCGGTGATGGCGGTCTGACCGGCTTTCAGCGCCCGGTCGAATGTGCTCGCGGTGTCCGCCACTGCGAAACTTTCGGACGCGCGGCCGGCGATGCGGAGCGCCTTCTTGGCGGCATCGATGTTGATTTCGGCAATGGCGGCGACGGTGATGCCGGGCATCTGATCGCATTGGGTGACGATGTCGGTTCCCATTTCGCCGGAGCCGATAAGACCTACGCGAATGGGGCGGCCTTCACGCTCATGGCGGCGCGCCAGGTCTGTGGCGAGGCCAGTGGTTGGCCCAATCCGCACTTGATTTGCCGCAATCGTCATGAAACACCTCGCCCCATTGAATGCCCGTGCCGGATGTCAATGTTGCACTTGCCGGGCGGTCCTATACACAATATTTTGGAGACATAGTATGACCCCCTATCCACGCGACATGAAAGGCTATGGCCGGGCCATTCCCGATCCGAAATGGCCGGGCGGCGCCCATGTGGCGGTGCAGTTCGTGCTCAACTACGAAGAAGGCGGCGAGAACAACATATTGCATGGCGATGCGGCGTCGGAGGCCTTCCTCTCGGAAATCGTCGGCGCCGCGGCTTGGCCGGGGCAGCGCCACTGGAACATGGAATCGATCTACGAATATGGCGCCCGCGCCGGCTTCTGGCGGCTGTGGCGCATGTTCACCGCGCGCAAGGTGCCGCTCACCATCTACGGGGTGGCCACCGCGATGGCGCGCTCGCCCGACCAGGTTCAGGCCATGAAGGAGGCCGGCTGGGAAATCGCCAGCCACGGCCTCAAATGGGTCGAACACAAGGATATGCCGGAAGAGGTCGAGCGCCAGCAGATCGCCGAGGCGATCCGCATTCACACCGAAGTGACCGGCGAACGCCCGCTCGGCTGGTACACCGGCCGCTGCTCGATGAACACCACCAGGCTGGTGATGGAAGAAGGAGGCTTCCTCTATTCATCCGACGATTATTCCGACGACCTGCCCTACTGGCTGAAAAAGCCGGATGGCGGCAAGCACCTGATCATTCCCTACACGCTCGATGCCAACGACATGCGCTTTGCCACGCCCCAGGGCTTCAATACCGGCGAGCATTTCTACCAGTATCTCAAGGACAGCTTCGATTGCCTCTACGAGGAAGGCAGGCGGGGATCACCGAAAATGATGTCGGTCGGCCTCCACTGCCGTCTTGCGGGACGTCCCGGCCGCGCATTGGGACTGGCCAAATTCATTGATTATGTGCTGACCCACGACAAGGTATGGCTCCCCCGCCGCATCGACATCGCCAGGCATTGGCACGGGAATTTTGCATTGTAGTAGGCGGCCGGAGAGTTAGGTGCAGCCTGAGCGCCGCCGGAAAGTGCGGAGAGAGAAACTGCAATTTGAGATAATTTACTCCGTCTACGGAATTGGATTCGCAGCAGCGTCGAACCCGTTATATGATCAATTTGTCAGATGACAGGTCAGGCTGATATGGAGCTTCGCTGATGACAACTCGTTTGCCAGAAATGGGCGATTTCCTTGGCAGAATGGGGATCGGGGGCTATTTTTCAATTGCCGCGACACTCAAGGGGCTAGCCATATACGAGAAATTGCGCGACTGGTCCACGCTTCCCGCCGATGGAAAAACACTTGCGTTGCTTTCGGATGTGGCTACCGGCATTTTCCTTGTGCTTGTCATCGCCGTTGCGGTGTTCAGGCTAAAGCCGCTCAAATCAGCATCAGGCATTGAGCCGCGCATATCGGCACTTGCTGGCACATTCCTTTTGGTCACACTCTCCTTCCTCCCGGGCGCGCAGACACCCCCAGCGGTTGCAACGATTTTGGGCCTTTGCCTGACCTTTGCCGGATCGGTGCTTTCTGCCTATGTGCTGGTCTGGTTGGGCAGATCATTCAGCATCGTACCCGAAGCAAGACGCCTCATTACTGGCGGGCCCTACAGCATTGTGCGCCACCCACTTTACATGACCGAATCGCTTGCCGCGCTTGGCATTGTCTTCCTGCATTGGACCCCTACTGCGGCAATCCTGGCATGTTTGCAATTTTGTCTGCAGCTGCGGCGGATGCATAACGAGGAGAAAGTACTTGGCGCGGCGTTTCCTGAGTACGCCGCCTATGCCGAACGAACGCCCCGCCTCCTCCCGGGCTTCCGCCCGGCGCGTATATTTGCCTGAATGGAACCAGTGAAATGTGGGACATTCTCGGCATCAAGGGACTGCTGCTCGCTTTTCTGATTTTCGCGCCGATTGAGCGGCTCTTGGCCATGCACCAGGGCCAGAAAATCATGCGGCCGGCCTGGGGGCTCGACCTCTTTTACGCGCTGTTCAACAGCCTGATCACCAAGGCGGGGCTCTTGGGTGTCATCGCCACAGCAACTTTTTTGATCGCCAGGCTGGTTCCGGAGACTATAAGCAACTGGGTGGCGTCGCAATCTTTGTGGTTGCAGGTGCCGGCGGCAATCATGATTTCCGACGTCGGTTTCTATGTTGTCCACCGCCTCTTCCATAAGGTTCCGTGGCTGTGGAAATTCCATGCCGTCCACCATAGCATCGAAACGCTCGACTGGCTGGCTGGGCATCGGGTGCATCCGGTCGACCAGATACTGACCAAGGGTGCTTCGCTGGTTCTGGTGTTTGCGCTCGGTTTTTCCGATGCCGCCATCGCCATCTATGCGGCAATCTACTATTGGCAGTCTTTGCTTCTGCATTCCAATGTCGGCCTGGATTTCGGGCCGTTGCGCTGGATTATCGCCTCGCCGCAGTTCCACCACTGGCACCACGCCGATCACAGCGAGGCGATCGACAAGAACTTCGCTGGGCAGATCGCGGCACTGGATTTCCTGTTGGGATCGGCACATTTGCCGGGGAAGTCCATTCCCCAGCGCTATGGAACCCAAACACCGGTTCCAAGAGACTATATCAACCAGATGCTGTTTCCACTGCGGCGTGAGCCAGCTCGGACGGCAAGCGAAATTGGGGGCGAAGTCGATCCTCCCTGACGCCCGACCGGTTGTTTCTATTGTAATCCCATAAGGTCACCCACACCCATTCCCGGGGAAAACATGGCGGCAATCGCGGCGATTGCTGCAGGGAGACCATAAGGAATGGCGTGTTCCTCGGCCTTCTGCACCATGCGCTTGAGTACCGCCGGCCAGTTTCCACCTTGGAAATAGGGATTCCAATCCTTGGCAATCCGTAGGAACGATACGAAAGCGGCGGAGCCAAGGGAAAGTACTAGCAGGAAGACGAGGATGCGTTCCGGCCCCATCCAAAGCGAGATCGCACCAACGAATTTGACGTCGCCTCCGCCCAGCCAGCGGAGCTTCCAGAAGACCATGCAGATGACAAACACCAGCAATCCCAGGCCGACATGCAGCAGCACCGGCGTGCTGCCCCACATGAGGCCGGCGTAGGCGGCGAACAGCGGAACCAGTCCATAGGAAACCCAATTGGGAATCATATAGGTTCTCACATCGGTTATGGCGCCGTGGATTACCAACAGGCAGAAAAGGAACAGGGTTGCCGCAAGGGCCAGCTGGTGGGCCATGTTCAAGCCGTCAAACCAACGGTCATAAGAAATGACCAGCAGACTTCCCCACTTCCGTCATGCGAAAGAGGCTGTGAAGAAATTGGAATCATCGTCGTCTTAGCCAGTGAGAAGCGGGATGCCAGCTGGAGTTTACCCACGGACTTGATCCGGGGGCTGGCAAGACGGGTTGAGGGGATATCGTTGATTTTCCTCCCTTTTTCCGTCGCCCCAGCGAAAGCTGGGGTCCCGCTTTTTTTCCTGCCAATTCGCAGTTGCTGGCCGTTGGCTGATTTCTTCACAGCCTCTTTCGCCGGAGTGATGTCTTGGAGGATGAGGCAGGTCAACATTTCCGGCCGTTGCTATGAGACGCGCCCGGCGTTGCGGAAGAACATGGCGTGATTGATCAGGCAAAGGATGACCATCGCCACGGTGACCGCCGCGAGGCAGACGGTGTTCGAATCCAACGATGGGATTTCGCCAAAGGGGGTGAGGCTGGCGGTGCGTTCGATGGGGCCTATCCTTCTGAGCGCACCATCCGTGAGGATGACGCAGATTGCCAGCGCCACATGGCCCGAAACGGCCGTTCCCAGCCAGTTCCTGAGCCGCCAGGCAACCAAAGGCAGGATCACCGCGATGGCAAGAACGGTCATCGAGGCAAAGGGCCCCTGGCCAAATCCAAAATCGAAGATGCCGAGCAGCGGCGAGGCGATGCGGTGCAGTGGAATATTCAGTGCCCAGAGCAATTCGGAAGAAGGATGCAGATAGAGCAAATAGGCGAGGCCCTGTGCGCCGAGGAGAATCACGAAGACGAGCGCGGCAAGGATATTCTGAACTGCGTAAATTCGAGGGCTGCCGATGGCTGATGCGATCATCGGCCAATAGGAACATTAAGGTATTAAGGTAAGGTTAACCACCGATCTATATTCAATATCCGTAATATAAATGCAGTATAAACATAAATATTTATGTAATAATAGATATATTCGTTGTAAAATATAGTATTAACTATCTTCATATTTTGGGAAAATGGCAAACAACTTACTTAATACAGGGTATTTTGCGATGATAATCTCTAATTAATGGCATGGTAATACGAAGATTTTATTCTTGTGGCCCAATTCACACACAGGGCAGGATTTTTACTTACTTCGCTGGCGCGGTTCGACAATGAAAAAGTTTAATGGTAGGTTAAAGACAGTTGGAAATTTGAATCAAAACGCGTCTAATAAGCGCGAGGCCAGAGGCAAGATTCCGATGGAATGCCAGTTGAATGCGAGATTGCGGCATTGCGGGCAACCCATTCCCTTAGTGTGTAACAAACATAGGGAAATTGAACATGACGAAGCTTGGAACTCTTTTCCGCGACCTGCATGAAGACAAGAGCGGCGCGGCCTTCATCGAATACACCGTGCTGCTGGGCGTGATTCTGGCTGTTGCGATCGGCGTGATCACCGCCGTCGGCATATGGGCCTCTGGCCGTTTGGGTCGCATCTCAAACACTGCCGAGTCAAACCCTGTAAACCAGACGTCGACTTCGTCGACCGGCTCACGCCGTGACTATGCTTGGAGTAGCACTGGCCGTCGACACATGCCTGCCGCGCCGAAGATCGTGCGGCAGGCATCTCTCCCAAGGGCCGTTACAAATAGACTTCAATGTGATATGAGGAAAGCCGTATGCGTACCGGTACCGTTGTGATGCTGTTGCTCGCCATTGTGTTCGGCGGGATCGCGGTCTTCCTTGCCAATGTGTGGCTGAACAATCAACCGCGTCCGGTGGCCGTGGTGGCGCCCGTGCCGCAGGCCGAAATTTCGACGATCGTCGTGGCCGGCATCGATCTGGGCTTCGGAGCGACGCTGCAGCCGGAGTCCCTGCGCGAAATTCCCTGGCCGAAAGCCTCGGTTCCCGAAGGCGCATTCGCCAAGATAGCGGAATTGACGGTCGATGGCCGCCGGGTTGTTCTCTCGCCGATCAGCCCCAATGAACCCATTCTCAAGTGGAAGATTTCCGGAGCCGGCGCCCGCGCCTCGCTCTCCGCCGTGGTCAAGGAAGGCATGCGGGCGGTTGCCATCCGCATCAATGATGTGGTCGGCGTCGGCGGCTTCGTGCTGCCGGGCGACCGCGTCGATGTGCTCTACACCCAGGGCGGCGGCAATGACCAATCGGCGTCGACCGATATTCTGATCCAGAATGTCCGCGTGCTGGCGGTCGACCAGGATGCCGACCAGAAGAAGGATCAGCCGGTGCTCGGCAAGGTCGCCACCGTCGAGGTGACGACGAACGACGCCCAGAAGCTCGCCCTGGCCCAGACCACCGGAACATTGTCGCTCACTTTGCGGTCTGCAGGCTCTCTCGACCGCGCCCCGGCCCAGCGCGTGGTGCAGCAGGAACTGGTGTCCTCGCCCTCGGTCTATGAAACTGCATTCAATGCCAACAAGGCGGCGCGCGCCGAGCTCGAAGCCAAGCTCAAGCAGCTTGAAGCCTCCGGCGGCGCCACCAGCGAGGCAATGAAAGCCAAGATCGCGGCACTCGAAGCGGAACTTAAGCGTCTCGCCTCGGCTCCCCAGCAGGTTGTGGCCGAAGAGCCGGTGATCACCGAAACCGTGGCGGTTGCCGCCGAAAAACTGACCAGGTCCGTGGGCGTCACCCGCGGCACCGAGCGCAATACTTACGAGGTGCCACTCGACATCAATTCACAGTAAACACAAAATTAGACCAACGGGGATAAGGTCAAGAAAAGGCAGTGGTGATGGGAAAATTGGGGAATTTAATGGGCGGTGGGTACATGAGGTTCGCCATGATGGCGGCTTTGATATCGTTGGGCCTGACATTCATGGCGGTCGAACAGGCCGCCCTGGCCGCGCGCGTCATCAATATTTCAAGCAGCAACCGCGTCGGCAAGCTGCGCGTGGTTGTCGGCACATCGGAAACCGTCAGGGTCAGCCTGCCGTTCTCGGAAATCGTGGTCGGCGACCCGACCACCGCCGACGTCAATCCGCTGACCGACAAAACGCTTTATATCCTGGGCCGCAAGCTCGGCATGACCAATGTGGCGCTGTTCGACGAGAACAAGCAGTTGGTCGGCGTCATCGATGTCGACGTCACCCACAATCTCGAAGGCCTGCGCGAGGCCCTCAAGGAAACCCTGCCGCGCGCCTCCATCAAGATCCGCTCGGTCAACGGCCGGGTGATCCTCGAAGGCGTGGTACCGAGCAGCGTGGCCGCCGAGAAAGCCATTTCGCTGGCCAAGGATTTCGCTGGAGACATGGTGACCAATTCGCTGTCGATCTCAGCCAACCAGCAGGTGAACCTGGAGGTGCGCTTCGTCGAAGTGAACCGCCAGGCCGGCAAGGAACTCGGCATCAATTGGAACCTGACCGACAACGGCAACGGCGTTGGAACCGGAACCGGGGTCAACGGCAATGCACCGGGAATCGGCGTCGGCGCGCTCTCGGCAAGTCTTCCCTTCGGCAGCATTGTCGCCAATATCTTGGGCAACGGATTGTCGCCTGACCTTCTGATCACCGCGCTCGAACAAAAGAAGCTGGCGCGGCGGCTGGCCGAACCCAACCTGACGACTCTCTCCGGCCAAAAGGCAAGCTTTCTGGCGGGCGGCGAATTCCCCATTCCGGTGGCCCAGGAAAGAGGCCAGGTCACCATCGAGTTCAAGCCATTCGGCGTGAAGCTCGATTTCACGCCCACGGTGCTCGACGACGGGCTGATCAATTTAAAAATCGAGCCGGAAGTGAGCGAGATCGATCAGGCCAACAGCATCAAGATCAGCGCCGGCAACGTCGCCATCCCGGCGTTTTCGGTGCGCCGCGCCAGCACCAGCGTCGAGCTTCGCGACGGGCAAAGCTTTGCGATTGCCGGCCTCCTGCAAAGCGTCAATGCCAAGACCGCCGATCAGGTTCCCTGGCTCGGCGATGTTCCGGTGCTTGGAACATTGTTCCGTTCTTCTTCCTTCCAGAAGAAGGAGTCGGATCTGGTCATCATCGTGACGCCGCGCCTGGCCCGCCCCGTCGGCAACAAGGAACAGCTCCACGATCCATTGCAGAACCCGCTGTCGTCCAACGAGCCTGAATTCTTCCTGCTTGGAAAGCAGGAGGTTTCCAGGAAGGAACTCGACAAAAGTACAGCGGAATCTACGGCCACATCATCGATTTGCCAAAGGTGAACTATGGAACGCCCAACAAGTAAGATCGTCCTCGCAGCCCTGTTGTTCGCCGCAGTTTGCGGTCCGGCATCTGGCGCAAAACTACGACTACCTGAGCCGCAGCGACTTCATCTCGCTGTCGGGAGGCGACGCGGCCCGCGCCAACATCGCCATCCAGACCGAAACGCCGTGGCCCAGTTATATCAATGACGTGCATATTCACGGCAATGCCGCCCATGCCGTTTCAGCATTGGAACAACTCAGCAAGAGCTACCAGGCCCCGGTGGCAGCACCCTCGACGGTGATCAATATCGGAGCCGGGCAGTAGAATGGAGTAGACGGCCATGTTCGGGTCAAAGTGGAATATCCCAGCGGCGGAGACTCCGTTACGATGGTAACCGTGAGTACAAGTGTTCCTTACATTTCAACTCAGTTTCTGGGATATTTGGAACTTGGACCGATTATATCTTTCGACATTGCATGAGGAAAGGTTCTTTGGTGTCCGCTGATTGCAAATCACGGTGGCGGGACGAGAGCTGACATGTTGCAGATCTTCAGCCGCTCCACCAAGAACGCCAGGCGCATCCTGCAGATCGGCTTCGTCACCAAGGATGCCTCGATCGGCGCCCAGCTCAAGAATTTCGTGGCCGAGCGCGACGGCGTCGACATGCGGCTCATTCAGAGTTCGGCGGTGACTGCCGGGTCTCCAATCAGCGGCATCAGCGTGTTCGTCTACGATCTCGATCCATCGAGTGAAGCCTCGCTGAAGGATTTCAATCAATTCATGCTCCGGCGGCCCCCGGAGATTCCGGTTATTGTCCTGTCGCCGGCCATCGATGATGAAATGGTGCGCTGGTTCCTCCGCCTCAAGGTCAGCGACTGGGTCAAAACACCGCTGAGCCCCGGCGAGCTGATCGCGGCTTGCGGACGGGTGATCAGCATCGCGAGTGCCGGCAAGCAGGAAGTGAAGTGTCTCACTTTCGTCGGCGCCAGGGGTGGTGTGGGAACGACGACCATCGCGCTCCACGCCGCGCTGATTGCCGCGGCCAAGGCAGCCCCGGCAATCACCACCTGTCTGGTCGATCTCGATCTGGTTTCCGGCGCCTGCGCCGACTATCTCGATCTCAGCGCCAATTGGCAGATTGACGAACTCATCGCCGATCCGGCCCGCCTCGACGGCCACATGCTCGATTTGATGACGGTGCCCCATGCCAGCGGCATTGCTGTTCTGTCGACCCACCGCAAAGCCAGTGAACGTTTCACTTTCAATGAAGACGTTGTCACCCGGGCGCTCGATGTGGCTTCGCAGAAATATCAGAATCTGGTCGTCGATCTGCCGCGCCACGCCGAGAGCTGGAGCGAAGGCGTATTGCTCGGTTCGAGCCAGGTCTACGTGGTGACCGACTTCTCGGTGCCCGGGCTCAAGTCGGCGCGCCGGTTGATCAACGACATCACCGAGCAGTCCGGCGGAGACGTCAAGCCGAAAGCCATTGTCAATAAATATGTCAGATCGCTGTTCGGCTCCGGCCTTTCGGCCAGCGAAGTGAAGGATCTGCTGCGCGGCGACTTGGCCGGGTATGTCAACGCAAACGCCAAGCTGGTGAGTGAAGCCATCAATCGCGGCATTCCGACAACCGCCATCAAAGCCCGCAATTCGGTCATCACCGACCTCAGGAAGATTCTTGGACAATGACAGCGATAGGTTCATCAGATGGCGTTTAGCCGGTTCTCCATGCGCAGACCCCACACCCCGGCGGCCAGCGCCCCGCGCAAGCCGGAACCGCTGATTGCGCTGCCGGCCACCGCCAAGTCGGCCCCTGCCCGCCTGGCGCAGACGGCGGAAACGATCGACCTTCATCAGCGCCTGCTGGATTCGAAGCTCAGCATTCACCGCCGGCTGATCGATGAAATCAATCTCGCCTCCGTCGACAAGATTCCCGAGAAGGAGCTGCGCCCGCAGATCCACGACCTGGTCGCCCAGCATGTGGCCAATGAGCGGATCGCGCTCAATGCCCAGGAACTGGCGAAATTCGTCGACGATATTCTCCACGAGATGACCGGCCTCGGCCCGATCGAGCCGCTGCTCAAGGATGAGACGATCAACGACATTCTCATCAACACCCACGCCCAGGTCTATATCGAACGGTTTGGCCGCCTCGAGCTGTCGAATGCCCGGTTCAAGGACGAAGCCCATCTTCTCCGCATCATCAACAAGATCGTCTCGACCGTCGGCCGCCGCGTCGACGAAAGTCAGCCGATGTGCGATGCCCGCCTGCTCGACGGCTCGCGCGTCAACGTGGCCATCAAGCCGGTGGCGGTCGACGGTCCGCTGGTGTCAATCCGCAAATTCTCGAAAAAGCCCCTGTCGATGGAGCGCCTGGTCGAGTCCACCAGCATCAGCCGGGAAATGGCGGCGTTGCTGGCGATCGCCGTGGCCGGGCGGGTGACCATGATGGTCTCCGGCGGCACCGGCTCCGGCAAGACGACGATGCTGAACGCCCTTTCGTCTTTCATTTCCGATGAGGAGCGCCTCATCACCATCGAAGACGCGGCCGAATTGCAGTTGCAGCAGCCCCATGTTGGCAGAATGGAAACCCGCCCGCCAAACCTCGAGGGCAAAGGCGAAATCCGCCAGCGCGAGTTGCTCAAGAACGCGCTCCGCATGCGCCCCGACCGGATCATCGTCGGCGAGTGCCGTGGCGAGGAAGCCTTCGACATGCTGCAGGCCATGAATACCGGCCATGAGGGCTCGATGACGACGATCCATGCCAACACCACGCGTGATTCCTTGTCGCGGCTTGAACAGATGATCGGCATGGCGGGCTATCCCATGACCATCCAAAGTATCAGGTCGCAAATCGCCGCCGCCATCCGCGTCGTCGTCCAGCTTTCACGCCTGAGCGACGGCCGCCGCCGGGTCGTCGCCATCAGCGAGATCACCGGAATCGAAGGCGATGTCATTCAGATGCAGGAAATATTCCGCTTCAACCGGGTCTCGACCGGCGAGGACGGAACCGTCCACGGCCACTATCAGGCAACCGGGCTCAGGCCGAAGTTTCTCACCGAGCTTGCCTCGCGCGGCCTGACGGTTCCGGCGGGTTATTTCGATCCATCAAAGCAGCTGTAGGAAAATGGATACAACCACCTTCATCCGCATTACCTTCTATGTCTGCTCGGCGGTAGCCGCCATCTTTCTGGTGGAAGCGATTTATCTTGCGCTTGCGGCGCCGATCCGCCGCAAGCACAGCATCAATCGGCGGCTGAAGACTCAAAGCGACGGTATTGCCGGCGAACAGATACTCCTTACGATGCGGGCCGAGCGTGGAATCTTTGGCGATAGCCTTGAGTTCTTCGGCCCGTTGCGGCGCCTGCTGGTGCAGTCGGGTCTGCGTATTACCTTGACGCGGTTCGTGTTCATGCTGCTTCTCATGTTTGCCATTGTGTTTTCCGGCATGAGATTGCTGACCGCTTTCCCTCTGGCCATCTGCTTTGCCGCAGCTGCCGTCGCAGGCCTCCTGTTGCCATTGCAGATCGTCAAATTCATCCGCTCGCGCCGGCAATACACATTCACGACCCAACTCCCGGAGGCTCTCGATGTCGTGGTGCGCAGCTTGCGCAGTGGCCATCCGGTGCAAGTCGCGTTTTCGATGGTGGGCCGCGAGATGCAGGATCCGATCGGCAGCGAATTCGGCATAACCATCGACGAGATGACTTATGGCCACGACATGACTCAAGCCCTCAACAATCTGGCTGACCGGGTTGGCGTGGCCGATCTGTCTCTGTTGGTGACCGCGGTCGGCCTGCAGAACAAGTCGGGCGGCAATCTGAGCGAAGTATTGTCAAATCTCTCCAAGGTGCTTCGCGACCGCTTTCAGCTCAGACGGAAAGTGCGATCGCTTTCCTCCGAAGGACGATTCTCGGCCTGGGGCTTGGCCATTTTGCCGGTCATAATTGCCGGGGCGATCTTCGTGCAGAATCCGGGCTACTATCTGGACGTTTGGGATCACCCGTCCTTTTTGCCGAGCATGTATGCCCTGCTGGGCTGGGCGGTCATCGGAAATATCATCATGTTCAAAATGATCAACTTCAAATACTGAGGCCGGAAACATGGACAGATTTATTTCCGGACTGGCTGGGCAGGGAAGCCTCCTCTTCTACTGCTTCGTGTTCCTCAGCGTTGCCCTGTTTTCGGTGGCTCTCGGCACCTTGACAAGCAACTGGCTCGATATCCGCAGACGCGCGGCCGGCGGCGGCAAGTTGAACGCAATGCAGGGCAGTGCCGGTTCGAAGGACTTGCTGACCGGCGCCACGGGCAGTTTTGGCGCGCTGGAAGGCCTCTTGCCCAAGTCCGAGGCCGATAAATCCGAGCTGCGGCGGTTCCTCAACATGGCCGGATACTATGGTGCGGCCACGCCGGTCTTCTATCAGCTCCTCCGCATTGTCCTCGCCGTGGTCTTTGGCGTTGCCACGGCGTTCTTTCAAAGCCGCCTGTTTCCCAACCACCCATTCTACATCATTGTCATTGCCAGTCTGGTGGTGTCATTCCTTGGTTATATGTTGCCGCAGTCGCTGGTCAGCATCCGCCGCGACCGCCTGTGCACCGAGCACCGCCAGGGATTTCCCGACTTCCTTGACCTTCTGGTGATCTGTGTCGAAGCCGGCATCGGCATCGATGGCGCCATGGAGCGGGTCGGACGTGACTTGGGCAAGAGCTACCCCTCGCTCGGCAAGAATTTGGGTTTCATGACCCTTGAAATGCGTGCCGGGCGCTCCACCCGGGAGGCCCTGGACAATCTTGGCGCCCGGCTTGGCATCGACGAAGCCCGGGCTTTTGCGCGGCTTATCCAGCAATCCGAAGAGCTGGGATCGAGCCTGGTGCAGTCTCTGCGCGTTTACAGCGACGAAATGCGGGCCAAACGTCTGGCCAAGGCGGAAGAAAAGGCAATGTCACTGCCGGCGAAATTGGTGATTCCGCTTGGCTTGTTCATATTTCCTGTCATTCTGGGTGTAACCCTGATGCCGGTGGCCTTAAAACTCTATAGAGCACTGGGGATATAAAAAAGGGGGCGTAAAATGTCGAAGATAAGCAGGGCGTTAGGTGGAACGATAGCGCTGGCGGCGGTTTGCATGGTGTTGGCGGGATGCCAGCCCTCTGCCGAAAACCGTCTGCTGAGTGAATCCGGCCTGACCATGGAAGATCCGAAGTATTACCCTTCCGACGACTATATCCGGATGGGCAAGGTCCATTTCAGGAATGGCGACTATGGCGAGGCTGAACTGAAGTTCAGGAAAGCCGTTGAAGTGACCCCCAAGGACGCCGAGGCCTGGCTCGGGCTTGCCGCTTCATATGACCAATTGCGGCGTTTCGATCTCGCCGACAAGGCCTATGAGCGCACTCTGCAGTTGGCTTCGAACAATGCGATTATTCTGAACAATGCTGGCTACTCGTTGTTGATGCGCGGCGACATTGCCGGCGCACGCCGCATGCTGCTGCGCGCTCACGAGCTCGATCCGGACAATCCCTACATTAACAACAATATCAAATTGCTGGGTGAGAGCAAGAAAGCCGTCAAGCGGGTGTAATCGTGGCACGCAAGCCAAGCCGGGGCGCCGAAATAGGCCGCATCATGTTGTGGTCCGGACTGTCGAATTTGGCGCTGCTTTCGGTATTCCTGGCGGCCCAGAGCAACGACATCGGAATGCTGCTGCGCCAACAGGCAGAACTGCTGGGCTTCCAGTTTCCGGCTGCCTTGAGCGGTGAACCCATGAAATCCTCGCTCAATCTATCGCAACATTTTCAAGCGGCGGATGACCAGTCCCGCCACGATGGGAAGGGACCGCTCCGCGTGACAATGGTTGCCGAAGCAGCGGCGGTGGGGCCATTCCCGGAAGATGTCGATGCCAGTGCGGATTTGGGTTTGAGTTCAACAGTGCAGCTTTCAAACCGGGTTACCACTGAGGAAACCCTGGGTTTGCGGGCGGCTCCTATCCTGCGCAAGAACCCGGCAAGCGGGAAACTTGAAATCGGCAATTTCGAGCCCTTGGCGCTCAGCGGCGATTCGGAAGAGTGCGTCAATATGGGCTACTCGATGTTGGGCGATGTTAACTCTTCCGCCGACCTGCTCGACATCATGGTCGCATCCGATGAAATCACCATTTCCAAGATTTGCACGGCAAACGGCTCGATCTTGATCACCTGCCGCAATGGCCAGATCTCGGTGAGCCCCCGGCGCTCCCGCCCCGACGACCAGTGCCCGCGC
>CAVWHD010000008.1:0-5947 GCA_963754675.1 uncultured Alphaproteobacteria bacterium
TAAATCCGAACTGCTGAAGGTTTCGCCCTCTCCCGTGCGGAACGCATGGGAGAGGGTGCCCAACGGGCGGGTGAGGGCCCGAGCGGAGCGAGGGGGCCGCGCCACCGGTGCTTCGCACCGGCCCTCATCCGGCCTTCGGCCACCTTGTATCATCGATTTGTGCTTTGCTGGAAATGTGCGAGATTTGGTTCCGTTCCGCGAGGAACGGAGCCGGCCTTGCGGCTCGCTACCGCAAGGCCGGCGGCCGGTTGACGGATCGCGATGCCACCTGAGCCTTTTGGGCTGACGGGAAGCTTGATCGCAGCCGGTCTCTTCGTCGGACCCGTATGGTTGCTTGAACTTTAGGTTCGTATTGGCAAGGAAGGGTCGAAGAAGATGGTTGAGCATAGCATGAAAGTAGCCGGTATCGATACTGGCAAGGCGGAGCTGCATGTGTGTCTCCTGCCTGAGGAGCGCCGGTTGACGGTGAAAAACGATGCCGCGGGCATCGCCGCCCTGGTCGAGGCCTGCCTTGCGGCGGGGGTTGTCCGCTGCGGCATCGAATCGACCTCGATCTATCACCGCAAGGCCGCCAGGGCGCTGCGCCTGGCGGGTTTGGCGGTGATTGAGCCGCAGCCGCGCCAGATCAAGGCCTTCGCAAGCGCGGTGCTGCAATGGTCGAAGAGCGATCCGCTCGATGCCCGGGTGATCGCCCGCTTCGCCCAGATCGCCGAGACGGTGCGCCAAGGCCAGACGGCGGAGATCGAGGCCTTGAGCGAGCCCTTGACCTACATCGAGCAGCTCGAAGCCCGCATCGCCTGGCTCAAGACGTCGCGCGAACGCTTCGCCGACGCCCGCATCGGCAAGGATATCGAGGCCGATATCAAGCGCTTCAAGGCCAAGCGCGCGCGCGAACTGAAAAAGCTCGAAATCCGGCTGAGGAAGAATGAAACCCTGGCCCGCCGCCTCGATCTCTTGCTCTCCATTCCGGGTGTGGCCGAGCGCACCGCCTTGGGCTTCCTCATCCGCATGCCGGAACTGGGCCAACTCGGCCGCGAGCAGGCGGCAAGCCTCGCGGGGCTTGCTCCGCACCTTTTCGATACCGGCCAGTTCAAGGGCGAGCGCCACATCTATGGCGGGCGCGAGCGCTTGCGTCACACCGCCTTCATGGCGGCCTTCGCCGCCGCCATGCAGTGGAACCAAGACCTGCAAGTCTTCTACCGCCGCCTCATCGCCAACAGCAAAACCCACACCGCCGCCGTCGTCGCCTGCGCCCGAAAACTGGTCATCCTCGCCAACGCCATCCTCGCCCGCGGCACACCCTGGCAGGAAAAACGGGTCATGCCTTGACCCAAGCAAAAACATTATGGTTGCTTCTCCCATGCTGCGCACGGGAGAAGGCGCAGACTGCAATCAATTTTGGCTGACCCGGAAGCTACCGCGTCCCCCGCTTGAACGGCGCCATGCCTTCGCGCGCCAGCTCGTCGGCGCGCTCGTTGTCGTTATGGCCGGCGTGACCCTTCACCCAGTGCCACGACACCTTGTGGCGCGCCAGTGCCGAATCGAGGCGCTGCCACAGCTCGGCGTTCTTCACCGGCTTCTTGTCCGCCGTCTTCCAGCCATTGCGCTTCCAGCCGTGAATCCACTTGGAAATGCCATCCTTCACGTAAGCCGAATCGACATGCATCGAAACCGTGCACGGCCGCTTCAGCGTCTCCAGCGCCACGATCGCCGCCATCAGCTCCATCCGGTTGTTGGTGGTCAAGGCCTCGCCGCCCGAGAGTTCCTTGCGCGTGCCGTTATAGTCGAGAATGACGCCCCATCCGCCCGGCCCCGGATTGCCCGAGCAGGCGCCATCGGTATGCACGATCACGCTGCCGGCACTCATGCCGCGGGCAGGCCCCGGCGCAATTCGCGCGGCAGCTTGAACGAGACGTTCTCCTCGCGCAGGGTGACCATCTCCACCGTCACGTCGTAGTGGGCGCGGAAGGCATCGATGATTTCATTGACCAGCACCTCCGGCGCCGACGCTCCCGCCGTGAGTCCCACCGTCGTCAAGCCCCGCAGCGCCGTCCAATCGAGATCGTCCGCCCGCTGAACAAGTAATGCGCGCGGGCAGCCGCTCTTCAGCCCCACTTCCACCAGCCGCTTCGAATTCGACGAATTGGGAGCGCCCACGACCAGCAGAAGATCGATGCGTGGCGCGACTGCCTTCACCGCCTCCTGGCGGTTGGTCGTGGCATAGCAGATGTCTTCGCTGCGTAGGCCCGCGGATCGATGGAAACCGCCGCTGCAACACCGCGATCATGTCGCGCGTGTCGTCAACCGACAGCGTCGTCTGGGTGGCATAGGCAAGCCTCGAGGGATCGCGCACCGCAATCGCCTCCGCCTCCGCCACCGTCTCGATGAGCCGGATCGCCCCTTCCGGCAATTGCCCCATGGTGCCGATCACCTCCGGATGGCCCCGGTGGCCGATCAGGATGATCTCCAGCCCCTCGCCGAAATGCCGCTGCGCCTCCATGTGAACCTTGCTCACCAGCGGGCAGGTGGCATCGATATGAAACAGCTTGCGCGCCGAGGCAGCCAGCGGCACCGCCTTGGGCACCCCGTGCGCCGAGAACACCACCGGATGATCGCCTGCCGGAATCTCGTCCAGCTCATCGACGAAGATCGCCCCCTTGGCGCGAAGATCGTCCACCACATATTTATTGTGCACGATCTCATGGCGCACATAAACCGGCGCCCCATAAATCGCCAGCGCCCGCTCGACAATATCGATAGCCCGCACGACGCCAGCGCAGAAGCCACGCGGTGCGGCGAGAAGAATGGTAAGCGGCGGTTTGGCCATGAACCGCTTCATGCGAGGGGGAGGGGATATTGTCAAGGAATGCAACTTATTGGTCGTGGGTCAGTTTGAATTTCCACTTTTCACCCAGAGTGGACTTACAATAGTTCCTAGAAGAATTGAGACCGACAAAGATCACTGCAATTTGTATTCAGGAACTGATAGTGTTAGGTGCCGTCGCAAAGTTGGTTGGAATTGAGGTTGGCGTAGTCTCCGAGTTGTTCAAACTCGAAATCATCCGGCGCTGAAAGGCCGGAAGGGAGACCACGCCATGACGAACGTTACCATGAAGAGCCAAGCTGTGCAGCATGACGGTGAAGCCGGCATTGATCTTTTCGACGACTGGTTTGATCCGATTGAGACCAGCCTGCGCGAACGGGTTCGCGGCTTTATCGAGCAAGTCATTGAAGCAGAATTGGATGGCGCCCTTTGCCGTCCACGATATGGCCGGCCCGCAGGGGGCGAGCCTGGCAGTATCGGCCATCGCCACGGTCACCGCAGCCGTCAGCTGACGGGAACCTTTGGATCGACCGCAATCTCGGTGCCACGGGCTCGCCTCAATGCCGGTAACGGGCGGACCACCGAATGGGCAAGCCAGTCCTTGCGGGCCTATCAGCGCCGCACCAAGGCTGCCGATGCCCTCATTGCCTCGACCTATCTGTCGGGAACCAACACCCGCCGCGTCCGCCGTGCACTTGCTGCGGTCTTTGGTGGGGCGGTTGGCAAAGATACCGTCAGCCGGGTCTGGCGAAAGGTGAAGACCGATTGGGAAGCCTGGAACAAGCGGTCCCTGGGCAGCGAACCAATTGTCCGTCTCATTCTCGACGGCACCGTCGTGCGCGTCCGGCTCGACCGGAAGGCAACCTCGATTTCGCTGCTGGTTGTCATTGGCGTCCGCGACGACGGGCAGAAGGTCTTGCTGGCTATCAAGAACATGGGCGGCGAAAGCACCGAGGCCTGGCGCGCCATCCTCGACGACCTCATCGCCCGGGGTCTCCGCCGGCCGCAATTCCTCATCGTCGATGGAGCCCCAGGTCTTGAGAAGGCAATTGCCGCCGTCTGGGACGGGGTTCCAGTCCAGCGCTGCACCGTTCACAAGCTCAGGAACCTGCTGGCTCATGCTCCCGAGCGGCTGCACGAGGAGATCGCCGCCGACTATACCGGCATGATCTACGCTGCCACGCCGAAGGAAATACAAGACCGCCGTAAGGCCTTCATCCGCAAGTGGCGTCTGCGCCATCGCGACGTCGCCAACAGCCTCGAGGAGGCCGGCGACCGCCTGTTCACCTTCACCAGGCTGCCACCGAGCCAATGGAAAAGTGCCAGAACCACCAACTGCATCGAGCGGCTGCACGAAGAATTCAAACGCCGCATCAAGACCCAGACCGTGCTGCCCTCCGCCGACACCGCCGCCATGCTGTTCTGGGCCCTCATGGCATCCGGCCAGATCATCATGCGCAAAGTCGACGGATGGCAGACCTTCACAACCCAACCCCTCAAACCGGAGATTGACCTCGCCGCCTAAATCGATAAGTTCACCCCATCGGAGACATCGCCGCAGCGAATTTCAACACAACCCGATACGGCACCGATAGTGTTTTCGGTATGTACGCTAAAGAGTTATCCTTGTATTTGCACCAAGAGCTGGCTGAGCCCCAAACATACGATGAAACACTAAAGCGCTTCGAGAGTTTGCGTGGGTATGGCCGCCTCCCGCGCGGTCGAGCGACCGCCGGATTACGACTTTCCGATGAACATATCGCCAATGCGGTTCTCGGGTTTGTACCCATTTTGCCGGGATGGGCTGGACATGTCGCTCTCATCTTAGGTGATCTTCGACCTGTTGGAGGGAAAACCGCGTCGTTTTTAGGCGCAGAAACTCTGGTCAAGGCAATCGCTACACTAACAGTGAGCCAAGATGCGTGCAATTCAATTGTCCGCGTCGCGCTTTGTATCGCCCAAAAATCGTCTGATGATGAGTATCACGCAAGCATATTGTTTAAAAAAGATGGAGTTCGGAGAACCGCTTCATATGTATCAAAAATGGCTCATCGCTTGATGGGCGAAGGCGCTGAGAGAAACTATGACCATGATTGCCCGCAAGCTGCCTCAACGCGGCAGCTTTTACTTGGGTGTGAGTTTTTTGATCGCCTATGTCGGGATGTCAATATATCTCGCCAACTCAATAAGCCATTGAAAACCGACTGGCGTGAATATGAAACTGAGGAAGATCGTCGAAATTTTCATCGCAGTTTAGGTGCAAAAAGCTCTTCCCGTTTCTTGAACGTTGGCGTCGATACGCAAGTTACTTGGCCTAAAGAACCGACCCGTATTGAATTCGATGGCTATCATCTAGTGCTCTTCCCCAAAACAAGAGAAAACTCTCACTCTATTAGTATTGACCTCGCGAACGAGAGATTGTCTGCGGATGAGGCCCGCACCCTGATAAATCGATTTCTGAGCCTGTTGTCTTGGTGTGATGACCAACACGCAATACTGCGGGAAGGATGGTCAGGAAATCCAGTGCCAGTTCCTGTTCCGAGACGTGATATGGCTTTTGTCACTGCGACGCATTGGCATTTCAATCGCTCAATGCCGGACAATGAAGATCTCCTTCAACGGCTGGCCTATTACCGTGAAGGTCTGAACGCCCGAGAAGCTTCCATTTCCAGTTTTGAGGTTCTTAGTTTTTTCAAGGTTTTTGAGATCAGGGCCAAGACAAAGCGCGATGAAAAAAACCCAACCAAACTCTGGATCGCAGAAGTATTTCATGATGTAAGTCGAGAAGTCCAACCTGATGTGTTCAAGTCGTTTGATGTAGCGCGCGGTTCAACGAGCGTTGAAAACTACATTTTTGACAATAACAGAGTGGCGGCTGCGCATACCTCAGAAAAGTTTCCTTCAGATGCAGACGCTTCTCCGGAAATAAAGCGGTTATTTGTGAGCGCCAAAGTCATAAGGGCTCTTGCCCGGTACTACATTCGTACTAAATTTGAGTTTTCTAAGTCTTACTTGTCTGATGAAGTGCCTGATACTAAGGATAAGGGAAGTAAGGCATGACAAATCCTGTGCCGAATTTCAAATTCTGGCCCTAAGCGGAAATTCAAACTGACCCGCTACCAA
>CAVWHD010000009.1:0-1265344 GCA_963754675.1 uncultured Alphaproteobacteria bacterium
AGGGCTGCTTCCTTCCGGACCTGACCCGGTTGGCGAGCGGCACGTCCGCCGCCAACCTCCCGGCCGCTATATCGGAGTTTAGCGGAGAAAAGGCAAGGGGCGGGATTTGACGGTAGTGGGGTAGTTTGAAATTCCGCTTTTGTGCAGGTTTCTCGGACGCCTGCATGACGGAACCATCGAGGCGCTCCGGCGGCAGGCGTCGGAGAAGCGCCAAGGCACGAAATCGCGGGCAGGATGGGACTTGGTTTTGCCGCTGCGAGCTATGGGGATTTGAGGCGAGCGCGCGTCTGTTTTCGAGAGGCTGGAAAGGCGAACGTCCGGCAATTTGACAGGTTGACCGGTGGAGTGGCGCGTTCGCTGCCGGTGCTGGGAACGGGTTGGGCACGGCGGTGACGGTCACACAGGTATGGCGCAGTATGATCGAGCGAGCGCCGTCGGCGCTGTCGAACGATCAGCGACGGGAAGGAGCGGCGCTGGGTTGGGGGAGGTGCTGCAATCTCGCTCATGACGTATCGATCCGGATGATGGGAGGCGTGGTGGCTGGCCGGTACCCCGGCTCGCAGCCGCGTGCAAAGGTCTCGATGATGAGCATGCGGCCGCCACAGCATGGGCATGGGCGCGCCAGCATCGGCGGCTCGACTTCGTCAGCTGTCGCGGGATTGCCGGGGATGGCGTCCGGCTTGGCAAGGTTCAGCAATGTGCGGGCTTTGGCGAGGTTTTCGGCACGGCTGCCATTGGCCAGGAGCCCATAGTGGCGGATACGATGGAAGCCTCCCGGCAAGACGTGCATCAGGAAGCGGCGGATGAACTCGCCGGTCGCCAGTGTCATGCAGGAGTAGCGGTCAGGCCCTTCGATCCGGTAGTCCTTGTATTTGAAGGTGACCCTGGTCCTGTCGGCCGCGATCAGGCGGCGATTGGAGATGGCGACGCGATGGGTATAGCGCGCAAGGTAGGCGAGAACAGCTTCAGGTCCGCCGAATGGCGCCTTCGAATAGACCACCCATTCTGATCGCCGGAGCGGGATGAGGAAAGCGGCGAACGCGGTGGTGTTGGCGAGTGCTGCGTGGGCGCCGAAGAACTGCAGCCGGCCGGCGGCATGGGCGGCGACCAGCATCTGCAAGACCAGGCGCCGGAACAGCCGTGACAGCACGCGAACGGCCAGGAAGAACTTCGCCCGGCAGGTGACCCACCTGCTGCCATCGTCTGACAACCCGCCGCCTGGTACAATCATATGGACGTGCGGATGATGGGTCATGGCCGAGCCCCAGCTGTGCAGCACGGCGGTGATGCCGATCCGGGCGCCGAGATGCTTCGGGTCGGCGGCGATGGTGAGGGTGGCTTCGGCCGATGCCTTGAACAGGATGGCGTAGATGACGGCCTTGTTCTGGTAGGCGATGTCGGCGACCGGGCCGGGCAGCGTGTAGACGAGGTGGAAGTATGGCACCGGCAGCAGTTCGGCTTCGCGTTCGGCGAGCCATTCCTGCGCCACTGCTCCCTGGCACTTGGGGCAGTGCCGGTTGCGGCAGGAGTTGTAAGCGACGTGGATGTGCTCACACTTCTCGCAACGCGCGACATGGCCACCGAGTGCCGCCGTGCGGCAGCGCTCGATGGCACTCATCACCTTCATCTGGCCGAGGCTCACATGGCCGGCGTTGGCTGTGCGCCAGGCGGCCCCGTGATCGCGGAAGATATCGGCAATCTCCAGGACTGGACGGGACATGGCCGCCAGCCGGCTAAGCCGGTTGTGCTGCCTTGCCTCTCTTGCCGGGTGTCTTGCGCGGCTCGCCCAGCAGGTCGAGCGGGCTGGCGATGGCCGAGATCATGCCGGTGGCCACCCGGGTGTAGCGGGCCGTGGTGTCGAGCTTGTGGTGACCGAGGAGAGCCTGGATCACACGGATGTCGGTGCCGCGTTCGAGCAGATGGGTGGCGAAGCTGTGGCGCAACGCATGCAGCGTCACCGCCTTCCTGATGCCGGCTGCGTCGGCTGTCTGGTGAAACAGCCGATTGAGCTGCCGGGTGGTCATCGGCTTTCCGGGCACCCGGCCAGGGAACAGCCAGCGCTGCTCTAACGGCACGCCTTCATCGTGGCGGGTGGGTCGCACCTTCCACCATTGCCGCAGCAGATCGAGGGTCTCGGGCGACAGCATGACGTTGCGGTCCTTGCGCCCCTTGGCCTGCACGATGCGGATGATGTTCTGGGCGCTGTCGATATCGCCGGCCCTCAACCGGACCACCTCGCCGGCGCGCAAACCGGCGCCATAGCCGAGAGCCAGCATGACGTGAACCTTGAGATTGCCTGCCATGGCCAACAGGCGCTTGGCCTCGTCCGGGCTGATCACCAACGGGATCTTCTGAGGTTCCTTGATGTGGTAGATCTCGGCGGCAAGGTCCAGCCGCCTGAGCGTCACGCGGAACAGAAACTTGAGCCCGGTCATGATCCGGTTGCGATTGCAGATGCTCGATCCTGTGTCGATCAGGTGCAGCTGAAACCGGCGGACATCCTCGGCGTTGGCCGTGTCGGGCGAGCGCTTCAGGAAGGCTGCGAACCGTTTGCAGCTGCTGATGTGGCTCCTTTGCGAATGCGCTCCAAGCTTGCGCGCGCTCATGTCCTCGATCATGCGCTGGCGAAGCGGGCTGATGGCATCGGTACTCATGGTGAACTCTCCTGAGTGAGGTTGACGACACCTCGATCCTCAGGAAACAATCCCCCGCAGGCTACCCCTGTTCTCTCAGCTGATTACCCCGCCCGCAGATGCGTGCCCGCCTCGGCAACTTATCGCGGCAGCGATTTAGTGCGATGACCCTAAGCGGAAGTCGATAGCCCAAGAAGTCTTTTCGCCGAAAGCCGATCGCCGAACTTCGGCGCCGCCCGGTCCCTCGTCGGCGTGAACTGGTTGTCATGCGTTCGAGCGAAAATCATGGGAGAGCTGTGTCTTGAAAGAGACAAAACTACCTTCCCGGTGTGGAACACTCCGAAGCTACGGGCCTTGGTGCGCGGCCGCCACCATCTCTATCTCAAACGTCCGGTCTTGCCAATAACGCCCACCTGCGTCAATCTCGACCTCAACAAGCCGGTCATCGTGTGGATGCTGGCTAAACTGACAAATCAAGCCAAGGGAGCGATGCCACTATGAAACGAACCATACAAACAATCCTTTTTCTCGCCGGTTGCGCCCTGACGTCCGTGGCGCTGGCAGCGGAAGTCGGCAACCATGAGGGAGCGACGAAGGAAGATGTTGCCAAGATAACCCAACCGCAGTTCTCGCCCTATGCCGGGCGGAATTACCCGACCAAGCGTTTTCTTCGGCGATACCCACCTTCATACAGCTGTTTCGGTCGATGCGGGCACAATGAACCGGGTCGGGCAGGAGGACGCGTTCCGTTTCGCGCGCGGCGAGGAAGTCACCAGCACCGGCGGACTGCGCGCCAAGCTCTCACGGCCGCTCGACTTCCTGGTGATCTCCGACCACGCCGAGATGTATGGACTGATGCCGCAATTGCTCAGCGGCGACCCCGAGATTCTCGCCACGGAGATTGGGCAGGAAATGGTATAACGAGTTGACGAGCGGCGACCAGGACAGGGTCTTCGCCACGGCCATGGAAATCGTGGGCTCGCTGTCCACCAAAGAGGCGCCCATCAAGAGCGACAAGGCCGTGCGGAACGCCTGGCAGGCCTACACCGCCCTGGCTGACAAATATAACGAGCCTGGCCGCTTCAGCGCGATCATCGGTTTCGAATACACCACCATGGGCGGCAACAATCTCCACCGCAACGTGCTTTTCCGCGGCGATGCCAGCGTGGCCAATCGCACCGTGCCTTTTTCCCAGTTCGACAGCCAGAATCCGGAAGACCTCTGGAAGCATCTGGCCGATTTCGAAAAGCAGACAGGTGCCGAAGTGCTGGCCATCCCCCACAACGGCAATCTGAGCAATGGCCGCATGTTCTCGGTGGAGACCTTCGACGGCAAGCCCTACACGAAGGAACTGGCGGCAATTGCGGGCGCGATTTGAACCGATCATCGAGGCCACCCAGATCAAGGGCGACAGCGAAGCGCACCCGGCGCTCTCTCCCAATGACGAATTCGCCGACTATGAGAAGTGGGACAAGGCCAACCTCAACGGCACCGAGGTGAAGAAGCCCGAGATGTTCCAATACGAATACTCGCGCGAAGCCCTCAAGACCGGCCTTAAGCTGGAGCAGCAGCTTGGCGTAAATCCCTTCAAGTTTGGCATGATCGGCAGCACCGACGCGCACACCTCATTGGCGGCGGTCGAGGAGGAAAACTTCTTCGGCAAGCACTCCGGCGTCGAGCCCGGGCCGCATCGCTGGGAACATGTGGTCATCGACGGCACCCGATCCCAAGTTCACCGTCCATGGCTGGCAGCAGGCCGCCGCCGGTTATGCTGGTGTCTGGGCGACAGAGAACACGCGCGAGGCGATCTTCGATGCCATGATGCGCAAGGAAACCTACGCCACAACCGGCCCGCGCATGGTGGTTCGCTTCTTCGGTGGATGGGATTTCACAGCCGACGACGCCCAGTCGCGTCTCCCGGCCGGGGTCGGCTATGCCAAGGGCGTTCCGATGGGCGGCGATTTGCGCAAGGCCGCGGGCGGCAAGGCTCCGAGCTTCCTCGTCGCCGCGATGAAGGATCCCTACAGCGGCAACCTTGATCGCATCCAGATCGTCAAGGGCTGGCTGGATGAGGACGGCAAGACCCAGGAGAAGGTTTACGATGTGGTTTGGTGCGGAGACCGCAAGGCCGGTGCCGATGGCAAGTTGCCGCCGGTGGGCAACACGGTGGACGTGGCCAAGGCGACCTGGAAGAACACCATCGGCTCCCCGGAACTCATCACCACATGGACGGACCCGGATTTCGATGCGAAGCAATCCGCCTTCTACTATGCCCGGGTGATCGAGATTCCGACTCCACGCTGGACTGCCTACGAAGCATTGCGTTTCAATGTTAAGATGCCGGCAGATGTTCCGATGATGACGCAGGAGCGCGCCTACACCTCGCCCATCTGGTATACACCATGACCTGAATGAACTGAGTATTGAGTGAGTTGGTCCGGCGCGTCTCATACCGCCGGACCAATGTTATGTTGTTGTAGGGCTGGTGGAGCGAACGTCATCTTGTTAAAACGCCTTTTAAAGGAACCGCTCGTTCACTTTCTCCTGCTCGCTCTGGTCATCTTCGCGGCCTACGGCGCGCTTGGCCCCACGGGAGAAGTGAGACCAGACGGCATCATTGTGACGACCCCCAAGATTGAGCAGATGGCAGCGGTGTTCGCCAAGACATGGCAACGGCCACCGACTGCCGAGGAGCTCAAAGGCCTGATCGACGACTACGTGAAGGAAGAGATCTACGTTCGCGAAGCAACTGCCCTGGGGCTCGATAAGGACGACACCATCATCCGCCGCCGCCTGCGCCAAAAGATGGAATTCATGAATGATGCCGGCGTCGATGTGCTGGCGCCAACCGATGCCGAACTTGAAGCCTACCTGAAAGCTCATGCTGCCGCATTTGCCGTCGATCCGATGACGGCCTTTCGACAGGTTTTCCTCAATCCGGACCAGCACGGCGACAGGGTTGAACAGGATGCGGTGGCCATCCTGACCTCCTTAAATGCAACGCCCCCGGCGGATGCAGCCACACTCGGAGATGCGACACTTCTCCCCTACGAACTACCCCTTACAGGCAAGCCCGCCATCAGCCAGACCTTCGGGCAAGAGTTTGCTGAGGCCCTCGACAAGGTTGCACCCGATCAATGGGCAGGCCCAATCATGTCAGGTTACGGGCTGCACGTCGTTCATGTATCGAAACGCGAGGCAGGGCGCATACCGGCACTCAGCGAGGTGCGCGATGCCGTCGCACGGGAGTGGACCAATACCAAACGCAAGGAGCTCGAAGACACCCGCTTCAATGAGTTGCTCAAGCGCTACCATGTAACGATCGAAAATCTGTCCGCCTCAGGCGCAATCCAATGATCCGCTTCGGGCTGCTCTTGGCTTTGCTCATTCAGGTGTTCCTGGCGACGCCTTCGATCGCCCATGAAATGCGGCCGGCCTATCTTAATTTGCAGGAAACGGCGGCTGATGAGTTCTCAGTCCTGTGGAAAGTGCCGGCTCTCGGTGACCTTCGGCTCGGGCTCTATGTCCGGTTGCCTGTGAGCTGCAAGCCGAAGGCCGAGTCCACCAAGGCGATCGAAGGGAATGCCTATATCGAGCGATGGACCGCGGTTTGCTCTGAAGGACTGAGGGGGCAGGAAATCAGCATTGACGGCCTGCGCGCAACGGTGACAGATGCGCTGGCGCGGATCGAATACCGAGACAGCTCCGTTGAAATCGCCCGGCTGAAACCAGAAAGCCCCTCCTTCATTGTCAAGGGCGCCCAAACGGGGTGGGAGATAGCACAGACTTACTTCCGGCTGGGCGTTGATCACATCCTCTCAGGCCTTGATCATCTGCTGTTCGTCTTCGCGCTGATCTTGTTGATTCATGACCGTTGGATGCTGGCAAAGACGATCACCGCTTTCACGCTGGCCCACAGCATCACCCTTGCTGGTGCGTCCCTCGGCTACTTCAGCCTGCCGCAGAAGCCGGTGGAAGCCTCGATTGCACTCAGCATTGCCTTTGTGGCAAGCGAGCTCATCAAAATGAAACCCGGAGTGAGGAGGCTCTCGGAAGCCTACCCGTGGGTGGTTGCTTTCACCTTCGGCCTTCTGCATGGCTTTGGCTTTGCTGGCGCGCTTAAGGAAATCGGGTTGCCGCAGTCGGACGTACCGCTTGCATTGTTCACGTTCAATGTTGGCGTGGAGGCCGGGCAATTGATGTTCGTGGCAGCCGTGCTGGTCGTCTTCAGGGTTGTCACCGCACTCGTCAATGTACCCCTTGCCCCGGCGCGCCTTGCTGCCGCCTATCTGATTGGCACAACCGCCATGATCTGGCTCGTCGCCCGGCTTGACAGCTTCATGGTGTAGCGACGGCATGAGTTAAATGACGTTCGGCCCCTCGTACTTCTGCAGTTGGCCCAAAGCGGAAATTCAAACTGACCCACTGCCGATTTGACCGCCCCCGGCCACCGGTGTCAGAGCGAGCCGATGATCTTGCGGTAGCTGTCTTCGCTGAAGGCCTTCATGGTGGTGGTGCGGATGTTGCCGCCCATGCCCAGCATCAGGGAGAATTTCGCCATGGCCTCATCGTTGGGGGCTTCGGCGATCACCACCATGTCACAGGCGCCGGTGGTGAGATAGAACTTGCTGATTTCGACGCCCAGTTTCTTGGCCGCCTCGCGCGCCGCATCCAGGCGCTTGGGGCTGTCCTTGACACTCTTGATGCCCTGGTCGGTCCAGTTCGAAAGCACGATGTACTTGGCCATTGCGTCCTCCCTTGGCTTTGCGCGAGCAAGGCGGAAATTCGCCATCCCGGTGAAAGCGGTTCACCATAGCACAAATCCCGCCCCGGCGCGCTTGCCGAATCTCCCGGCAATCTGCAAACTGGTTGCAATTGGCGGCGAGAGGCAACTGACGATGTCGAGATCAACCCTGTCCTGCATCCTGGCGGCGCTGGCAAGCGCTTTCGGCGCTGCCTCCGCAGTGGCGGCATCTTCCCATTCCGGACACATCAAGCCCTACGTGATCGAAGAGATTTGCGATGCGGATGGTTATGGCTGCACGGCGCACATGCGCTATGCGGCGGGCCAGAATATGGCTGATAATCCACGCAACAACTATTGGTTTGCGACGCCGCGCTACTACGTGCGCCACGCCCGCCATTCCTTGTTCTGTCCTGCCAAACACAAGAAGCGGCGGCGGCCATAGCGCCCGCGATTGACCGGTTACGATCCCTCGCCTATCTGAGCGGCCATGAGCGTCCGCGATATTGTCATCCTGCCCGATCCCATGCTCCGCCAGGTCTCCAAACCGGTGGCGGCGATCGATGCCGGCGTGCGCAAACTGTGGGACGACATGCTGGAGACCATGTATGCGGCCCCCGGCATCGGGCTTGCCGCCATTCAGGTCGGAGCGCCCCGCCGCCTGCTGGTGACCGATCTCTCCAAGGAAGGCGAGGAGAGAAACCCTCTATTCATCGCCAATCCGGAAATCGTGTGGTTGAGCGAGACCTTGGGCGAGTATGAGGAGGGATGCCTTTCGATCCCGGAATTCTATGAAATGGTGACCAGACCGCAGGAAGTCAAAATCCGCTATCTCGACCGCCAAGGCGAGCCCCGGGAAATCCACGCAACCGGCCTTCTCGCCACCTGCCTGCAGCACGAGATCGATCACCTCAACGGCATCCTGTTCATCGACTATATTTCAAAGCTGAAGCGCGACCGGGTGGTCAAGAAGTTCGCCAAGGCCCAGCGGCTGGGAAAGCTTTGAGGGCATGCGCCTCATTTTCATGGGCACGCCGGACTTCGCGGTTGCCACGCTGAAGGCGCTGACCCTGGCCGGTCACGATATCGCCTGTGTCTATTCGCAGCCGCCGCGGCCCGCCGGGCGGGGCATGGCAACCAGGCTCTCGCCGGTTCAGGCCCTGGCGCAAACCCGTGGCATTGAAACCCGCACGCCAACGTCGCTGAAATCACCGGAGGAGCACCAGCGTTTTGCCGCGCTGAATGCCGATGCGGCGGTTGTCGTAGCCTATGGATTGCTGCTGCCCAAGGCCATTCTGGCGGCGCCACGTCTTGGCTGCTTCAATGTCCATGCCTCGCTGTTGCCGCGCTGGCGCGGTGCCGCTCCGATCCAGCGCGCCATCATGGCGGGCGATGCGGAAACCGGCGTCACCATCATGCGCATGGAAGAAGGCCTCGACACCGGCCCTATGTGCAAAGTGGGCCGGGTGGCAATCACGCCTGCGATGACCGCGCAATTGCTGCACGATACCCTGGCCGAGTTGGGCGCCAAGCTGATGGTTGAAACCCTGGCGCTGGCCAAAATCGATTGCCAGCCGCAGCCGGTTTCAGGCATCACCTATGCAAGGAAGATCGACAAGGCCGAGGCGCGGATCGATTTCACCCGGCCCGCCGATCAAGTGCGCAACCATATCCATGGCCTGTCGCCGTTTCCGGGGGCGTGGTTCACGGTGGCGGGGACGCGGGTCAAAGTTCTGGCCTGCGAAGTCGGTTCTCAAACAGGCAAGCCCGCAATGTTTGTCGATGATCGGCTCACTGTTGCTTGCGGCGCCGGCGCGGTGCGGCTCGTGCAGCTTCAGCGCGAAGGCAGGGAGCCGATGGCGGCCGAGGCGTTCATGCGCGGATTTCCGATCGCCGCCGGAACCATGGCCGGCTGATGCCCCGCTACAAGCTCACCATCGAATATGACGGATCCCCCTTTGTCGGCTGGCAGATGCAGGCCGAAGGGATCTCGGTTCAGGGTGTTCTTGAGGCGGCAATAGCCACAATCAATGGCGGGCCCGCGGCGGTCCATGGCGCCGGCCGCACCGATTCGGGCGTTCATGCCCTTGGGCAGGTTGCTCATGTTGATCTGGTCAAATCATGGGATGTCTTCAAGCTCCGCAATGCGCTCAATGCCAATGCGCGGCCCCATCCCATCAGCGTGCTGACGGTTACCGAGGTGGCGGATGACTTTCATGCGCGGTTCTCCGCCGTGCGGCGGCACTATCTCTACCGCATTCTGAACCGCCGCAGTCCCCCGGCGCTCGACAAGGGCAAGGTCTGGTGGCTTCCCGCCGATCTCGATGCGGCTGCCATGCATGATGCAGCCCAACTCCTCATTGGACACCACGACTTCACCACCTTTCGCGCCGCCCAATGCCAGGCCAAATCGCCGTTCAAGACGCTCGACCGGCTCGATGTCGCCCGCTATGGCGAGCTCATCGAAATCCGCGCCGATGCGCGCTCCTTCCTGCACAATCAGGTGCGTTCCATGGTGGGCTCGCTCAAGCTGGTGGGCGAAGGCAAGTGGCGCGCCCGCGATCTGAAAGCGGCACTCGATGCCGCCGACCGTTCCCGCTGCGCCGCCGTCTCGCCGCCCGATGGGCTCTATCTGCTCAGGGTGGATTACTGAAATAGGCCTCGATGATGCTGGCATAGACCGCCTGCAGGCCGCGCAATTCATCGATGGAGATGCGCTCGTCGGTCATGTGGATCGTGGCATTGGTCGGGCCGAATTCAAGCACCGGGCAATAATCCTTGATGAAGCACGCATCCGAGGCTGCCGCCCGCCGTCGAAAGCCCCGGCAGGAGGCCGGTCTCCTGCTCGACCGCATCCTGGACAAGTCCGACGAAGGCGCCGGGCTCGGTGATGAAGGCATCTCTGCCCCGGTTCGACGTCACCGTCCAGATGCCTCCCATTTCGCTCCTGACTTCGGCGATCCGGGCATCAACCCAATCCTTCAGTGACTGGTGCGAATGCACGGTGCTGAAACGGATGTTGAATTTCGCCGTGATGCGGGCGGGGATCACATTGGCGGCGGGGTTGCCGGTATCGACTGTCGTGACGGCGAGCGTCGAGGGGCCGAAATGCTCGTTGCCCTCGTCGAGCCGTTGCTTGTGAAATGCGGTCGATGAAGCGGGCGAGTTTCGGAATGGGATTGTCGGCCTTGTGCGGGTAGGCGGCATGGCCCTGGCGCCCATCGACGGTGACGGTGAAGCTCAGCGAGCCCCGGCGCCCGATCTTGATGGTATCGCCCAATTGTTCACTGCAGCTTGGCTCGCCAACAATGCAGTGATCGGGAAGCTGGCCATTCTCCTTCATCCATTGCAGAACCTTGACCGTGCCGTTAATGGCGGGCCCCTCTTCGTCGCCAGTGATGAGAAAGGAAATCGATCCTCCAGGCCTGATCGATGACTTGACATAGTCGATTGCCGCTCCGGCGAAGGCCGCGACCGACCCCTTCATGTCGGTTGCGCCGCGCCCGTAAAGAAATCCACCGGCCAGCTCGGCGGCAAATGGCGGATGCGACCAGTCATCGCTCTGTCCCGGCGGCACCACATCGGTATGGCCGGCAAAACACAGATGCGGACTGCCGGTTCCCACCCGGGCGAACAGGTTGTCGATGTCGGGCGTACTCTCCTCGCTGAAAACCAGGCGCTGACAGGAAAAACCCGCAGCCGTTAGCAAATTCTCGAGATAGCCGAGCGCACCGCCCTCGGCCGGCGTCACCGACGGGCAGCGCACGAGGTCCTGAAGGATGGCAAGGGAGTCGGTGGGGGAGTTTTTCATGTTGCTGGCCTCATTCAGCCTAATTCATAAGACCGTAAGAAGCTGGACCCCAGCTTGCGCTGGGGTGACGGTTGGGAAGAATTAAGCAGCGAGTGGATCGTTGCCGTACTGGTTTGGACCATCGGTGCCGCGCAGGAAGCCCAGCTCGACGAGCAGCCAGATGCCGCCGATAATCGGCACAAGCCCGATCAATGTCCACCAGCCCGATTTGCCGCGATCATGCCAGCGCTTGGCATAGAGCAGGATTGCCGGATAGATGCAGGCCAGGCTGACAAGGGCTCCGATGATGCCGATGCCACTGTCCATTTGTGTGCCAAGTATCATGTCGAGAACGCCAGCGACGATGCTGATTACGATGAAGACGATGATGCCCATCCAGAATGATTGCCGCCCGATGCGGCCTTCAAGGCTCAGAAATAGATATTTCCAGTCCATAGTGTTCCTCCCGGCGCCCTGCGCCGCCATGATTGCCCCCGTATGGGCAGTATTGCCGAGTCGGGCCTAAACCGGAAGGGGCTCCTTCAATCGCGCAGCAGCTCGTTGATCGAAGTCTTGGAGCGGGTCTTTTCATCGACCCGCTTGACGATGACGGCGCAATAGAGCGACGGGCTCGGCTGGCCGTTGGGGATATGGCTTCTGCGGCAATGAGCCGGAGACGACGACGGAATAGGGCGGCACCCGGCCCATGAACACTTCGCCGGTGGCGCGGTCGACGATCTTGGTCGACTGGCCGATGAAAACGCCCATGGAGATCACCGATCCTTCGCCCACCACCACCCCTTCGACCACTTCCGAGCGGGCGCCGATGAAACAATTGTCCTCGATGATGGTGGGACCGGCCTGCATGGGCTCGAGCACGCCGCCGATGCCGACGCCGCCGGAGAGATGCACGTTCTTGCCGATCTGGGCGCAGGAACCCACGGTCACCCAGGTATCGACCATGGTGCCCCTATCGATATAGGCGCCGAGATTGACGAAGGACGGCATGAGAATGGCGCCGGGTGCGATGTAAGCCGAGCGCCGCACGATGCAATTGGGGACGGCACGGAAACCGCTGGTGCGGAATTCCTTTTCGCCCCAGCCCTCGAATTTCGACGGGACCTTGTCCCACCAGCTGCTGTTGCCGGGGCCGCCAGCCGTGAGCGTCATATCATTCAGCCGGAACGACAGCAGCACCGCCTTCTTCAGCCATTGATTGGTGAGCCACTGGCCATCATTGGCGCCGGCGATTTTTTCGGCAACCCGCGCCTTGCCGCTGTCGAGCAGCTCAAGGGCCTGCTCAACCGCATCGCGCACCGCTCCCCTCGTCCCGAGGTTGACCTTGTCGCGCTCGTCCCAGGCCTTTTCGATGGTTGCTTGCAAATCCCGCATTGTGCTCCCCACTTGCCGGCCAAACCCTAACCGCGATTGCGGGCAAGTCAATCCGTGCCTATAGCCGGTGTATGACGGCGTTTCCACGGCATCAGGCATGATCGAATACGGCAGTTTTATCTATCTCGATGTCTACCGGACCGGCAGCACCCAAGTGGCGAGCTTGCTCAACTCGATTGCGGCAGAACCGCGCGTGGCAATGCACCGCCATGCCGCCATCACCAAGGGACATCCCCTCGGTTTTGCCGGGCGCAAACGAATCTTCACAACTGTGCGAAATCCGTGGGACTGGTACGTCTCCCTGTGGGCCTATGGCGCCGACGGCAGCAGCGCCATCCGGCGCTATATCGAGGCCCATCTCGATGCCGCCGAGGTAGCGGCACTTTACGACCGCAGCGAATCCGGGCCCGCTTTCCGCCGCTGGCTGACGGTCATGCACGATCCGGCGATTCTGCAACAAATCATGCGGGAGCACCTGCCGCAGTCCGGACTTGCGCCGGTGATCGGCCTTTACAGCTACCGGTTCTTGCGGGTTACCACCTATCACCCGCGCCTGCTGCTGCGCCGCGGCCTGCTCCGCCGGCCCTCCGATGCGGCGGTCCATCTACGCCGCTTTGGAGCCTACCACGAGGCGCTCCGCAACGAGAGCCTGAGCGAGGATCTGGTGGGCTTTGTCGAGCGTAACCCGCAGGGTTTCCGGCCCGATGCGGTTGCCACCATCAGGCGCATTGGCGAAAATCGCAAGAATGCCAGTTCGCGCAGCCTGGAGAGCTACCGGGACTATTATGACGATGCCAGTGCCGCGCTGGTGGCCGGCCGCGACTGCCTGTTCAGCGAGGCTTTCGGCTACCGGTTCTAATTCTTGGCGACCGGCTGGGCCGGCTGCTGCTGCATGCGCTTCTGGTACATGCTGGCGAAATCGATGGGGTCGAGCATGAGCGGCGGAAAGCCGCCATTGCGAGTGGCATCGGCGAGGATCTGGCGGGCGAAGGGAAACAGCATGCGTGGGCATTCGATCAGCACCGCCGGGTGCAGCTTGTCGGCCGGAAAATTCTCCAACCGGAATGCGCCGGCATAGAGCATTTCGGCGGCGAATATCACCTTGCCCTGCACGGTTGCCTTGGCGTCGAGATGGAGTTCCACCTCATAATCCTGGGGCGCCAGATTGCGGGCGTTGACGTTGACCGCGATGTTGATGTCGGGCTGGGTCTGCTGCGGCGACAAGAGATTGCGGCGCATTGGGATTCTCGAAGCTCAGATCCTTGAGATACTGGCCGAGAATGCGCATCGAGGGCTGGGAGCCTGGTTGCGGCTGCGGCGCCTGGACAATTGGGGCCTCTGGGATGGCGGCGGGCGCGGACACAGCCGGCGTAATTTTCTTTCCGCCATTGCCAGCGGGCTTGGCTGGCTTCCTGGCGGCAGGCTTCGCGGTCTTTGACATGATTTGCGCCTCATATGAATCGTCAGGCCGTTCGCTATCATGCCCTCCCGGCAGCCGCAAGGCTGAGCTAGCGGTGGTCCTCGATTTCCGTCTCGATCTCGATGGCCTTGCCTTCAATGACGGGCCCGGCAGCGCCGCCGTGCCGCGGCCAACGAGCGGTATGGACCTTCACCCGGCCACCGATGGATTTGACCAGCCTTGCGGCCAGCCACTGGCGCAGCGGAGTGACAAGCAGCAGGAGCGCCACGGCATCCGAAACAAACCCGGGAATGATGAAGAGCAGACCCGCCGCCAGATAAAGAAATCCCGCCGCCGCCTCGCGGGTGGCGAAACGGCTGTCGATCGCCGGCCGTTTCATTGCCTCGGCGAGGCCCAGTCCGGCCGAGCGGATTACCGCGGTCCCTATGAAGAAGCCCGCGATAACCAGCAGGATCGTCAGCAGGACACCGATCTGCCGCCCCATGGCGATGATGCTGGCCAATTCGAGCAGGAACCCTGAAACTATGAAAAGTGGCACGAATCGGGTCACGGTACCTCGCTTAGGCGCTGATTGGCTTTGGACCTGAGCGCCTGCGTCCTATATATAGGTGGAACGTGGCCGGAGCGGCAATCGGCTGCGGCGTTTAAATTTGGAATAGAGCCCCCAATGAGCGTGATTTTCGATCCCTTCAATCTGCTGCTGCTGGGAGTTGCCTTGGTGATATTCTGGCGCCTGCGCACCACGCTCGGCAGCCGCACCGGCAGCGAGCGGCCGCCCTTCGATCCCTATGCGAAGGCCGACAGCCCGGCGGCACCCGATGCCGCCAACGGCAATGTGTTGCGTCTGCCAAAGGAGCCTGTGCCCGCGCAGGACAAAAAGGAGCCGGTGCCTCCGGTGTGGACAGGCTATGGCCCCGAAGGTTCGCCGATTGCCACGGGGATTGCCAAACTGGCCGAGGCCGATCCCAGTTTCACGCCGCAATCCTTCATAACGGGTGCGAAACTCGCCTATGAGATGATTCTTGAAAATTTTGCCAAGGGCGACAAGGCAGCCCTCAAGCCACTTCTGACGAAAGATGTGTTCGACGGATTTGCCTCGGCGATCGATACCCGCAACGCGGCGGGCCACCGGCTTGAATCGCGTTTCGTCGGTATCGACAGAGCCGACCTCTCGGCCATCGCTCTTGAAGGCAAGCGGGCCAATGTGACGGTCAAGTTCGTGAGCGAGATCATTTCGGCCACGCTGGCCAAGGACGGCAGCGTCGTCGACGGCGATCAAAAGGAGATTCGCGAGATCACCGACATCTGGACCTTCGAGCGCGACGTGGCCACGCGCGATCCCAATTGGAAGTTGTCCTCCACGCAGGAACCGTGACCCCGCTGCCTTTGCCATGGCTCTTGAGTCTTGCGGCACTGCTGGTGATGGTTAACGCAATGGCCGCCCCCGCACATCCGATTCTCAGTCCGGCCGCATTCACGGCGATTGCCGGCTGGGAGGATGACGATCACACCGCGGCACTGGCGGCCTTCCGCCGGTCGTGCACGGAAATCACCGCCGAGGGCCGCGCCTTCGAGCGCGCGGTCGCAATTTGGCGGCCGCCGCGATCAATGGTTGGCCGTTTGCCGCAAGGCCTGGACCGCCGCCGATGCCCGCCGCTTTTTCGAGGAGAATTTCCAGCCGCTGACCGTCAATGATCCGCTGCGCCCGGAAGGCCTGTTCACCGGCTACTATGAGCCGGAGGCCGCGGGCAGCCTGGAGCCATCGGCGGACTACGCCGTTCCCATCTATCGCAAGCCCGATGATCTCATCGGTTTCGACGATTCGATTGCCGCGAAAACCGGCTTCAAATATGGCCGCATGGCAGAGGGATTGCCCATTGCCTATTTCACCCGCAAGGAAATCGAAGACGGAGCCCTTGCCGGGCGCGGGCTTGAGTTCGTCTGGCTCAAGAGCTGGGCCGATGCCTTCTTCATTCACATTCAGGGTTCGGGCCGGGTGCGCTTGCCAGACGGCTCGCTCATCCGCCTCGCCTACGCCGGAAAGTCCGGACAACCCTATACCGGCATCGGGCCGCTGTTGGTTGAACGCGGCGCCTTCACCCGCGAAGAGATGTCGATGCAGGCAACTCGCGCCTGGATGGAGAAAGACGATGTCGCCGCGCGCGAACTGATGTGGGAGAATAAGTCCTTCATCTTTTTCCGCGAGGTTGAAATGGCCGATGCGGCACTGGGTCCGCCTGGCGCCCAGCAGGTTGCCTTGACACCGCACCGCTCTCTGGCCGTCGACCGCTCGCTGTGGATGTTTGGAACACCGGTCTGGCTTGACAGTACAACGCCGTCCGGCCCCGGCGGAGAGATGGAAGCCTTCCGCCATCTCATGGTGGCCCAGGACACCGGCAGCGCAATCAAGGGCCATGTGCGCGGCGATGTCTTCTGGGGTGCGGGCGAGGAGGCAGCACTGATTGCCGGTGAGATGAAAAGCCAGGGCCGCATGATCGTGTTGCTGCCCAAAGAGGTGGCAGCCGATTGTCTTGCCGCCCAATGAGCCGCAAGCCGCCGGATTTCGAACTGTGGACCGAAGTTGCCGCATCGGTGAAGCCGTTGCACAGACGGAAATCCGTTTCTCCCTCCCCCTTGCGGGGGATTAAGGGCGAGGGTCGCTCCGGCGGCACCACCAGACCCCCACCCCTAGCCCCTCCGCGCAAGGGGGAGGGGGACAAGACCAAATCGCCGCCGCCGCCGATCACCGGCTTCGACCGCCGCACCACCCAGAAGATGACGCGCGGCAATATCGAAATCGAACGCCGCATCGATCTCCATGGCAGCGGCGTCGAAATGGCGCGGATGAACCTGTTGCAATTCCTTCGCGGCGCCGCCTCCGATGGCATCCGCACCGTATTGGTCATCACCGGCAAGGGCGCATCGCCGTATTCGAGCCATACATTGCACGGCGCCGGCCACTTCCACTCGCCCGAGCGCCAGGGGAGGCTCCGCCGCCTGCTGCCGGAATGGCTGCATGAGCCGGAATTTCGCGCCCTCTCATCCGGCTTTCAGCCCGCTCACCCCAAACACGGCGGCGGCGGCGCCTTCTATGTCAAGATCAGACGCATGCGGCCCAGGCCTTGACGCCCTTCGGCGCCAGGATTCGCAAGCTCAGGGCAGAGCGCGGCTTAACGCTGAAAGTCATGGCGGCGGCCATCGGCGTTTCCACCGCTTATCTCTCGGCGCTTGAACACGGCAAGCGCGGCAGGCCAAGCTGGCGCCTGATCCAGCGCATCATCGCCTTCTTCAACATCATCTGGGACGACGCCGAGGAGGTGGTGCGCCTCGCCCGCATTTCACACCCGAAAATCACCATCGACACTTCGGGACTCACCCCCCAAGCCACCGAACTCGCCAACCGCCTCGCCGGCGAGATCGGCCGCATGGAGGATCAAACGCTCGCCGAAATGCTCGCCATGCTGGATGCGAAGAAGCGCAAGGGGAAGGGTTGAGGAGAACTCTTACAAAATAAACTTCGACAAATCCGCGTTGCGCGCCAGGTCGCCCACGTGTTTTTCGACATAGGCCGCATCGATCGGTCACCGTGTCGCCGGAACGGTCGGTGGCGGCGAAGCTCACTTCGTCGAGGACGCGCTCGAGTACGGTCTGCAGGCGCCGGGCGCCGATGTTCTCGATTGCGGAATTGGTTTCCGCCGCAATGCGGGCGATGGCATCGACGCCGTCATCGGTGAAATCGAGGGTCACACCTTCGGTCAGCAGCAAGGCGCGATACTGTTTCAGCAGGCTGGCTTCCGGTTCGGTCAGAATGCGCTTGAAGTCCTCGCGCCCCAATGCCTTCAGCTCGACGCGGATCGGCAGGCGGCCCTGCAGCTCGGGCAGCAGATCGGATGGCTTGGCGATGTGGAAAGCGCCCGAGGCAATGAACAGCACGTGATCGGTCTTCACCGGTCCATGCTTGGTGGAAACCGTGGTGCCCTCGATCAACGGCAGCAGATCGCGCTGCACGCCCTCGCGGCTGACATCGGCGCCGGCGCGCTCGGAGCGGGCGCAGATCTTGTCGATCTCGTCGAGGAAGACGATGCCGTTGTTCTCCACCGCATCGATGGCTTCGCCCACGATCTGCTCCTGATCGAGCAGCTTGTCGCTTTCCTCCGACAGCAGGATGTCGTGACTGGCCTTGACCATCATCCGCCGCGTCTTGGTGCGCCCGCCGAAGGCCTTGCCGAGGACGTCGGACAGATTGATGACGCTGGCCGAGCCTCCCGGCATGCCGGGGATATCGAAATTGGGAATGCCGCCGGTGTCGGCCACCTGGATTTCGATCTCCTTGCCGTCGAGGTCTCCGGCGCGGAGTTTCTTGCGGAACGACTCGCGGGTTGTCTCGGAGGCATTAGCGCCGACCAGGGCCGCGATCACCCGGGCCTCGGCATTCATCTGCGCCTGGGCTTCCACATCCTTGCGCCGGGCCAGCCTGGTCATGGCGATCCCCGCCTCGACCAGATCGCGGATGATCTGGTCGACGTCGCGGCCGACATAGCCCACCTCGGTGAATTTGGTGGCCTCCACCTTGATGAAGGGCGCATTGGCGAGCCTAGCCAGCCGCCTTGCGATCTCGGTCTTGCCGACGCCGGTGGGGCCGATCATCAGAATGTTCTTCGGCATCACTTCGTCGCGCATCACGCCTTCAAGCTGCTGGCGCCGCCAGCGGTTGCGCAGCGCAATGGCAACCGCCCGCTTGGCATCCATCTGGCCGACGATGTGGCGGTCGAGTTCGGAAACGATCTCGCGGGGAGAAAAATCGGTCATGCCAGGCTTTCAAGCGTCACATTGTTGTTGGTGTAGACACAAATTTCCGCGGCGATTGCCATGGCCTTGCGGGCGATGGCTTCGGCATCCATGTCCGTGTCGATCAGGGCGCGGGCGGCGGCCAGGGCATAATTGCCGCCGGAGCCGATGGCGGTGACGCCGTGCTCGGGTTCCAGCACATCGCCGGTGCCGGTGAGAACCAGACTGATACTGCGGTCGGCGACGATCATCATGGCCTCGAGGCGGCGCAGATAGCGGTCGGTGCGCCAGTCCTTGGCCATGTCGACGCAGGCCCTCGTCAGCTGTTCGGGATATTGCTCGAGCTTGCCCTCAAGGCGCTCGAACAGCGTCATGGCATCGGCGGTGGCGCCGGCAAATCCGGCGATCACGTGGCCGCCGGCTCCAAGCGGGCGGACTTTGCGGGCATTGGCCTTGATGATGGTCTGGCCAAGGCTCACCTGGCCATCACCGGCAATCACCACCTTGCCGTCCTTGCGGACCGTCAGAATCGTCGTGCCATGCCACTGAACGGGCTCAGTCATCGGGGCCTCCTTCTCGAACGTCCGCCACATGTAGGCGAGGCATGGGGGAAAGAAAAGCCACCCTTGGCCAATTCATGCTGCATCTGCTAAGAGGCGCCCTGCCGCCCGTTGGCGGGGAGAGTTCCATGCGCACGGCCAAGATCGACCGCAAAACCACCGAGACCGAAATCTCGGTCACCGTCAATCTCGATGGCGCCGGCGCCTATGATGTGAAATCGGGCGTTGGCTTCCTCGATCACATGCTGGAGCAGCTGGCGCGGCATTCGCTGATCGACATCACGCTTCGCGCCAAGGGCGACGTCCACATCGATTTTCACCATACGACCGAAGACTGCGGCATCGCCCTCGGCCAGGCCTTCGCCAAGGCCCTGGGCGAGCGCAAGGGCATCCGCCGCTACGCCAGCCTGCATCTCCCCATGGACGAGACGCTGACCCGAGCCGCCATCGATGTCTCCGGGCGGCCGTTCCTCGTTTGGAAGGTGGAATTCTCGCAACCGAAAATCGGCGAGTTCGATACGGAGCTGGTGCGCGAATGGTTCCAGGCCTTCGCCATGAATGCGGGTATCACGCTGCATATCGAAACCCTTTACGGCGCCAACAACCATCACATTGCCGAATCCTGCTTCAAGGCGCTGGCGCGGGCGCTGCGCGAGGCGATCGAAATCGATCCGCGCCAAAAAGACCGCATTCCCTCGACCAAGGGCTCGCTCAAAGGCTGATGGCCATCTTTTCAGTTCACAACCGCCCGGGGGCGGGGCCCGAGGAAGCGATCTTCGTGCGCGAAGGCTTCAGCACGGCGGCATTCCTGTTCACCGTGCTGTGGGCGCTATGGCACCGCCTGTGGCTGGTGGCGGCGATCCTGCTGGCCATTACGGCCGCCCTTGCGCTCGCTGGATCCTATCTCGGGCTCAGCGAATTTCTGGTGGGGCTGGTAAGCCTGGCGGTGAACCTGATCTTCGGCTTCGAGGCGCGCGAGCTACAGGCCCGCGCCCTGGTTGCCGCGGGCTGTCCCGAGATCGGCCTCAGCCACGGGCGCAATCTCGATGAGGCGGAAATGCGTTTCTTCCACCAGTTGGACAATGGGTCCGCTGCTTCCAGGGTCCCCACTCCGGAAAATACGCTTCCACGTCCCTACCTGCCGGACACACTCGGCCTGTTCGGCAACGTATGAATGGCGCCGATGTCCGCCGCCATCGTCGATTACGGTTCCGGCAATCTGCATTCCGCCGCCAAGGCCTTCGAGCGCGCCGCGCGTGACTCACGCTCTTGCAATGGATATCGTCGTAACTGCCGATCCGGACATTGTGCGGCGGGCGAGCCACATCGTGCTGCCCGGCGTCGGCGCCTTCAAGGACTGCCGCGACGGCCTCAAGGCAGTTTCAGGAATGTGGGAAACTCTCGACGAGGAAGTGAACAAGCGTGGCAAACCGTTTCTCGGCATCTGCGTCGGCATGCAGCTGATGGCCAGCCGTGGCCTCGAGCACGAGACCAGCGAAGGTTTCGGCTGGATTCCTGGCGATGTGACGCGCGTAGCTCCCGCCGATGCCAGCCTGAAGATTCCGCATATGGGTTGGAACACGCTCGACTTGCTGCGGCCACACCCCTTGCTGAACGGCCTCGCCCTGGGCGAAGAAGGCCTGCATGCCTATTTCGTCCACTCCTATCATCTGGCGGCGGCCAATCCGGCTAACATCGTGGCAACAGCACCCTATGGCATGGCGATCACCGCCATGGTGGCGCGGGATAACATGGCGGGAACCCAGTTCCATCCGGAGAAAAGCCAGACGCTGGGGCTCGCTCTCATCGGCAATTTTCTCAAGTGGCGGCCATGATCCTGTTTCCAGCCATCGATCTGAAAGACGGCCAGTGCGTGCGCCTCAAGCTCGGCGACATGAGGGAGGCCACGGTGTTCAACGACGATCCCGTAGCCCAGGCGCTGCTCTTTCAACGGCAGGGTTTCCGCTGGCTTCATCTCGTCGATCTCAACGGCGCATTTGCAGGCCAGCCGGTCAATGGCGCGGCGGTCGAGAACATCCTTAGCGCCGTCAGCATTCCAGTGCAGCTGGGTGGCGGCATTCGCAATCTCGGCCAGATCGAAGACTGGCTGGCGCGCGGTGTCGCGCGCGTCATTCTTGGCACCATCGCGCTGAAGTCGCCTGAAATCGTCAAAAATGCCTGCAGGCATTTCCCCGGCGCCATCGCCGTCGGCATCGATGCCAAGGGCGGACGGGTGGCGGTCGAAGGCTGGGCCGAGACGGCCGACATCACGGCGCTTGAGCTTGCAAGGCGTTTCGAGGACGCCGGCGTTTCCGCCATCATCTTCACCGACATCGACCGCGACGGCGTCCTCAAGGGCCTCAACATCGAATCGACCCTAACGCTTGCGCGCGGCACCGGCATTCCCGTCATCGCCAGCGGTGGCCTTGCCTCCATCGACGATGTGAAGCGGCTCTTGCAGCCTGACTGCAAGATTCTGCGAAGGCGCTATTTCCGGCCGGGCGCTTTACGATGGCGGACTCGATGCCCGGCAAGCGCTGCAGATGATCGAGGAGTCCCAGTAATGGCGAAGGTCCTGGTAATAACCGGTGGCGGCCGTGGCATCGGCGCCGCAATCGCCTTGAAGGCCGCAGCCCTCGGTTACGCCGTTGCGGTCAACTATGTGGGGGACCGCGCCCGTGCCGAAGCGGTAGTGGCCGAAATCGGCAGAGTCCGGCGGAAAGGCCGTTGCAATCGCCGGCGATGTTTCGCAAGAGGCCGATGTCATCCGCCTCTTCGCCGAGGCCGCGAGCCTGCTCGGCCCGATCACCCATGTGGTTAACAATGCCGGCATCACCGGGCGGAGCAGCAGGCTCGATGCCGCCTCCGCCGAAACCATCCGCTCCACCGTCGACATTAATCTCACCGGCGCCATCTTCGTGGCGCGCGAGGCGGTCCGTCACCTGTCGCCCCGCCACGGCGGTACCGGCGGCGCCATCGTCAATATCTCATCGGCGGCCACGACCATCGGCAGCCCCGGTGAATATGTCTGGTATGCCGCCAGCAAGGGCGGGGTCGAATCGCTCACGCTTGGGCTTGCCAAGGAGGTGGCGGAAGAGAATATCCGGGTGAATTGCGTGGCCCCCGGCATGACCGAGACGGAGATTCACGACCGCTCCTCGGGCGATCCGGCCCGCGTCGAGCGCATCCGCCCGTCGATTCCGCTGAAGCGCATCGGCAAGCCGGAAGAGATTGCCGATGCCGTGCTCTATCTCCTGGGCGATCATGCCACCTATATCACCGGCTCCATCCTGCGTGTGACCGGAGGACGGTGACCCATGCTGAAGGCCCGCCTCATTCCCTGCCTCGATGTCAAGGACGGCCGCGTCGTCAAGGGCGTCAATTTCGCCGATCTTCGCGATGCCGGCGATCCGGTCGAGATCGCCAAGGCCTATGATGCGGCGGGTGCGGACGAATTGTGCTTTCTCGACATCACCGCCACCCATGAAAACCGCGGCATCCTCTACGATGCGGTGGCGCGCACGGCGGAGGCCTGTTTCATGCCGCTCACCGTGGGGGGCGGCGTGCGCGCGCTTGATGACATTCGCAAGTTGCTGCTGGCCGGCGCCGACAAGGTGTCGATCAATTCGGCCGCCGTGGCCAACCGCTCATTCGTGCGCGAGGCGGCGGAGAAATTCGGCAGCCAGTGCGTCGTCGTGGCCATCGATGCCAAGCAGTCGGGTGCCGGCCGCTGGGACATCTTCACCCATGGCGGCCGCAAGGCCACCGGCATCGATGCGGTCGAATTCGCGCAGCGAAGTCACCTCCCTCGGCGCCGGTGAAATCCTGCTCACCTCGATGGACCGGGACGGCACCGGCAAAGGCTTTGACATCGAGCTTACCCGCGCCGTGGCCGATGCGGTACCGGTTCCGGTCATCGCCTCGGGCGGCGCCGGCACGCTCGATCATCTGGTCGAAGGCATTCGCGACGGCCATGCAACGGCGGTGCTGGCCGCATCGATCTTCCATTTCGGCACCTTTTCCATCAGCGAGGCCAAGCACCACCTCTGGGCCAATGGCGTCGCCATGCGGCTGTGCTAGGAGAGGTCATGGGGAACCATCGATTGGACATCTTGGCGAGGCTTGCCGACGAGGTGAAAAGCCGCCATGGGGCTTCGCCCGAGACCTCCTACACCGCCAAGCTCCTGAGCCAGGGCATGGAAAAATGCGCCAAGAAGCTGGGCGAGGAAGCCGTTGAAGTGGCCCTTGCCGCCGTTCTCGGCGACAGGAAGCATCTCACCTCGGAAGCGGCCGATCTTTTCTACCATCTCCTCGTCGTGCTCGAGGCCGCCGGAATTCCGCTGGCCGATGTGATGGCCGAACTCGAGCGCCGCGCTGGCACCAGCGGCATCGCCGAAAAAACCTCGCGCGGGCAGGAGTAGACGATGGAAGAACTCGCCAAGGAGGTCTCACCGTTCCGGCGCTTCTCGCGCGAGGAATGGGCGGCACTGCGCGCCGACACGCCGATGACCCTCACCCAGGCCGACCTCGACGAGTTGCGCGGCCTCAACGACCGCATCGACTTGGCTGAAGTCGAAGCAATCTATCTGCCGCTGTCGCGGCTGCTCAATCTTTATGTCACCGCCACCCAGGGGCTGTTCCGCGCCACCAACAATTTTCTCCATCACAATGACCGCAAGGTTCCCTATGTGATCGGCATGGCAGGCAGCGTCGCCGCCGGCAAGAGCACCACGGCGCGCATCCTGCAGCGCCTGCTGGCCCGCTGGCCCAAGCATCCCAAGGTCGATCTGGTCACCACCGACGGCTTTCTGCTGCCCAACGCCATTCTCGAGCGCGAAGGCCTGATGAACCGCAAGGGTTTTCCCGAGAGCTACGACCTTCCCGCCATCCTGCGCTTTCTCTCCGACATCAAGGCCGGCACCCGCAATGTCACGGCGCCGCTCTATTCGCACCTCACCTATGACGTGCTGAAGGACGAGCATATCACCATCGACCAGCCCGATATCCTGATTGTCGAGGGCGTCAACGTGCTGCAGACGGGAAGGCCGCCGCGCGATGGCCGTGGTATTCCCAATGCGTCGGACTTCTTCGATTTCTCCATCTATGTCGATGCCGACGTGGAGGATTTGCGGAAATGGTACATCGACCGCTTCCTGTCGTTGCGTGATGGCGCCTTCCAAAATCCCAAATCCTATTTCCACCGCTATGCCTCGCTGAGCGACGCCCAAGCCCGCGAGACCGCCACGCGCCTGTGGGAGACCATCAATCTGGTCAATCTCAGGGAAAACCTGCTCCCCACCCGTCCCCGCGCCGATCTCGTGCTCCGCAAGGGCGCCGATCATTTCATCCGCAGCGTGTTTCTGCGGAAGCTATAGCAGCCCCACGGCGCGGGCATGGGCCTTGAGGTTGACCTCCGGCCTTGCCCCGATATGCGAGATGATTTCCGAGGCCGCCAGGGCGCCCAGTTGGGCGCATTGCGGCAAGGATTTTCCGGTGGTGAAACCGTAAAGAAAACCGGCGGCAAAGAGATCGCCGGCGCCGGTCACATCGACGACCTTCGATACCGGAAAAGCGGGTGCTGCATGAACCTCATCGCCGCGCACCACGACGCAACCCGCCGCCGAGCGGGTGAGCACGGCGATGGGGCAATCCTTGCGGATCGCCTGCAGGGCGCCATCGAAATTCTGGGTCTGGTAGAGCGACTTGATTTCCGCCTCGTTGGCGAAGACGATATCGATGCCATTGCGGATCAAATCGAGAAAGCTGTCGCGGTGGCGCTCGACGCAGAAGGAATCGGAAAGCGTGATCGATGTCATGCGGCCAGCCCCATGGGCGATCCTGGCGGCAAGCTTGAAGGCCTCCTTGGCCTCCGGCCGGTCCCACAGATAGCCTTCCATGTAGGTGACCTTCGAGCCCGCCACGATCTCGGCGTCGATGTCGGCGGTGGTGAGATTGACGCAGGCTCCCAGATAGGTGTTCATGGTGCGCTCGCCCTCGGGCGTCACCAGAATGAACGAGCGCGCCGTGGCCGGCCCGTCGGTGGCCGCCACCGAATCGAAGCGCACACCCTGGGCCCGCATGTCATGGGCGTAGATCGCACCCAGCTGATCGGCCTTCACCTTGCCGAAATAGCCGGCCCGGCCGCCGAAGGAAGCAACACCCGCCGCGGTGTTCCCGGCCGAGCCGCCCGAGACCTCGATCGCCTGGCCCATGTCGGCATAGAGATCCTCGGCGCGCACCTCATCGATCAGGTTCATCGAGCCTTTCACCAGGCCATGCTTTTCGACAAAACCATCGTCGACCCGAGCGATGACATCAACGATGGCATTGCCAATGCAAAGGACGTCAAGCGCCGCGTCAGTCATTGCTGCTCCCCAAGAACCCGGTCAAGCCACTAGCCGATGCCTCTTGCACTGACAAGGCGGGATCATTAGCTGTGATCGTCATGATCACCGCCGCATTCAAGGCCCTGGCCGATTTACTGTCGCTGGAATTCCGTTCGGTGCTGTTCAAGGCGATCGGCATGACCATTGCCCTGTTCATCGCCGTTCTCATCACCGTGGAAGTGCTGATTTCCACCCTGACACTGTTGCCCTGGCCGTGGGCCGAGACCCTGCTGGCCATCGGCACCGGACTGGCGCTGGTTGCCGCCTTCTTCTTCCTGATGGCGCCGGTCACCGCGATCTTTGCCGGGTTCTTTCTCGACGACGTTGCCCAGCGGGTGGAGCGGCTGCACTATTCCAACGATCCGCCTGGCCGCCCGCTGGGCACCGTACAGGCGGTGATCACCGCGCTGCAATTCGCGGCCGTCGTTCTGATCGTCAATCTCGCGGTGTTGCCCACGATCTTCTTCGGCATCGGCGCCTTCGTTTTGGTGATCGCCAATGCCTATCTGATCAGCCGCGAATATTTCGAGATGATCGCCACCCGCCATATGTCCGCCGCCGATGCACGGGCGCTGCGCAAGGAGAATACGCCCGCGGTGCTCGCTGCAGGATTCATTCCGGCACTCCTGTCGCTGGTGCCCTTCGTCAATCTCGCCGTGCCGCTGTTCGCCACGGCCTATTTCGTTCACATCTTCAAGAAGATTGCGGCGTCTTCGGTTTGAAGCGGCAGATGTCGGCGATCAGACAGCGCCAGCATTCGGGCTTTCGCGCCTTGCAGACATAACGCCCGTGCAGAATGAGCCAGTGGTGGGCGTGACGCAGGTAGGCTTGCGGCACCGTCTTCAGCAGTTTCCGTTCGACCTCCAGCGGCGTCTTGCCCGGCGCCAGTCCGGTGCGGTTGCCAAGCCGGAACAAATGGGTGTCGACCGCGATGGTAGGGTGGCCGAAGGCGATGTTGAGCACCACATTGGCGGTCTTGCGGCCAACGCCCGGCAGGGCTTCCAGTTCTTCGCGTGAGCCCGGCACATCTGCGCCATGGCGCTCGATCAGCGCCTTCGACAAGCCGATCACATTCTTCGCCTTGGTGCGGAAGAGCCCGATGGTCTTGATCATCTCGCGCAGCCTATCCTCGCCCAGCCTCACCATCTTTTCCGGCGTATCGGCTGACCGCAAAGAGCGCCGGTGTCGCCCGGTTGACCCCTTCGTCGGTGGCCTGGGCCGAGAGCACCACGGCCACCAGGAATGTGAAAACGTTGACCGAGTTGAGTTCGCCCTTGGGCTCGGGTTCCGCCGCGCGGAACCTGCGGAAAATCTCCTCCACCTCGCCCGCCGTAAGCTTGCTTGCCTTGGCCATGGAATCCCTGTTCAATTGTGTGAGTCTGGGTAGAACGGGACGATGGACGGAAGCAACCCGAAAAGCTGGCGCGCCACGCTGACGCCGCATCGCTCGCTGTCACGCGGCGGTTTCATCGCCGTGATGGGCCTTATCGCTACGGTCAATCTCGTGGCGGGCACCGTCTTCTTTGCCATCGGGGCCTGGCCGGTTGTGGGGTTCTGCGGGTTTGACGTGGCCATCATGTATTGGGCCTTCCGGCGCAATTTCGCCGATGGCCGGCGGGCCGAGCGCATTGAAATCACCGAGCATGAGCTGGTGCTCGAACGCCTGGCCGAAGGCCGGGAGCGCCAGGAGCAGCGCTTTGTCAGGCGCTGGGTGCGCGTGCGACTGGAAGAAGACCGTGAGCGTGAGCTGATCGGCCGCCTGCTGCTGCACTCCCACGGCACATCGACGGAAATCGCCAGCTTCCTTGGCGCCGAGGAGCGCAAATCACTGGCCAGCGCACTCAAATCCGCCCTCGCCAGTCCCCATATTTGAGCAAGAATCGGGTGGCCCGGGCGACGCCCGCGGCCTATGTCTAGGGCATGAACACGATCAGCCTCGATACCAACCCGTCGCGCGACTACGAAATGGTCCGCCGCAGCCTTGCCTTCCTGACCGAGAACTGGCGCGACCAGCCCTCGCTTGAAGATTTGGCGGAAAAAAGCGGTGTCAGCGCCCACCACCTGCAACGCTTGTTCACCCGCTGGGCGGGCCTCAGTCCCAAAGCCTTTCTGCAGGCGATCACTATCGACCATGCCCGCGAAATGCTGCGCTCCTCGGCCAGCATTCTTGACACCGCCTATGAGGTGGGCCTCTCCGGCCCGGGCCGCCTGCACGATCTCTTCATCACCCATGAAGGCATGTCGCCCGGACTCTATAAGGCGAAAGGCAAGGGCCTGACCATCCGCTACGGCTTTCACGAATGCCCCTTCGGTCTCGCCCTGGTGATGGTCACCGATCTAGGACTGTGCGGCCTGGCCTTCGCCGATCAGGGTGGCGAGCAGGCATCGCTCGCCGACATGATGTCGCGCTGGCGGGAAGCCGACTATGTCGAGGACAGCGCGGCAAGCGCTCCTTACGCCCAACGCATCTTCGACACCGGCAACTGGAACCCGGATCAGCCGCTCCGCGTCATCTTCATCGGTTCGGATTTCGAGATTCGGGTGTGGGAAACATTGCTGCGCATTCCGCTCGGCAAGGCATCGACCTATTCCGACATCGCCGCCCATGTGGGAAAGCCCACGGCGGCGCGAGCGGTCGGCACGGCGGTCGGCAAGAATCCCATCTCCTTCGTGGTTCCCTGCCACCGGGTGCTGGGAAAGTCCGGCGGCCTGTGCGGCTATCACTGGGGTCTCACAAGGAAACGCGCCATACTCGGCTGGGAAGCCGGCGTCGCGGCGCGGGCTGCGTGACTACAACTTCATATAGAAAATCGTCGTGTCGTCGAGTTGGCCGGTGGGCGAATAGGCGTAGCCGGGGATGCGTCCGGCGCGGGTGAAGCCGAGGCCGCTGTAGAAGGCATCGGCGGGACTGCCGCTGACAGTGTCGAAAGTGATCAACGTCAATCCCATGGCGCGAGCCTTGGTGAGAAGGGCTTCGACCAGCAGCCTGCCGACGCCGCGACGGCGGAAATCGCGGTGGACCAGCATCTTTGAAATATCGCCGCGGTGGGGCTGGTTGGGGGGCCAGGCCTTTTCGAGAATGACGGTGCCGGCGATGATCTCGCCTTGCCTGGCGGCGAAGATGGTCTTGACGCCGTGGGCTACGGCTTCGCTCTGGGCTTGCCAGAATCTGGCGCCTTCTTCGGCACTGAATGGCTGCATGAAGCTGACGCCGGCGCCCGACATTACTGCGTCGGCAAGAATTTCTCCCAGCCGGGGCACGGCATTCAAGAATTCGGCGGGTGTCAGTATTTCGACGTTCACGGCTTGAGAATCTCGACCGAGACAGGCCGCGAGTCTGCGCCCAACCGGTAGACCACCGGTACCCCGGTTTCCAGCTCACGCTTGAGGATCTGTTCCGGCGTCAGTCCCTCAATCGCCATGATCAGTGCACGGAGCGAATTGCCATGGGCCGCAACCAGTACCCGCTTGCCGGACAAAACATCGGGCTGGATCATCTTCATGTAATAGGGCAGCGCCCGGGCGAGAGTGTCCTTCAGGCTTTCGCCGCCCGGCGGTGGCACATCATAGGACCGCCGCCAGACATGGACTTGGCTCTCCCCCCATTTCTTGCGGGCGTCGTCCTTGTTGAGGCCGGTCAACTCGCCATAATCGCGCTCGTTGAGGGCCTGGTCCTTGATGGTCTGAAGTCCAACCTGGTCAAGTTCTTGCAGCATCAGGTCGAGCGTATGCTGCGCCCTGGTCAGGACGCTGGTATATGCGATATCGAATTTCAGGCCCTTGTCCTTAAGCAGCTTGCCCGCGGCCTTTGCCTCGGCCACGCCCTTCTCGCTGAGACCCGGATCCTTCCAGCCGGTGAACAGGTTCTTCAAATTCCATTCGCTCTGGCCATGGCGGACCAGCACAAGCAGGCGTTCCATCGTCACTCCAATCCCAAAACATCGGTCATCGAATAGAGCCCGGGCTTCTTATCCATCGCCCACAACGCTGCCTTCACAGCGCCACGGGCAAAGATATCGCGGCTTTCGGCCCGGTGCGAAAGCTCGATCCGCTCGGCGGGTCCTGCAAACATCACCGTATGCTCGCCCACCACCGAACCGCCGCGCAGGGTGGCAAAGCCGATATCGCCCGGGACCCGCGCGCCCGTATGGCCATCGCGGCTTCTGACGGCCCGCTTTGCGAGATCGATGCCGCGTCCATCGGCTGCCGCCTTGCCGAGCAGCAACGCGGTGCCCGAAGGTGCATCGATCTTGTGGCGGTGATGCATTTCCAGCACCTCGATATCGAACTCCTCGCCCAGCGCGGCCGCCACCTTGCGCACCAGCGAAGCCAGCAGATTGACCCCCAGGCTCATGTTGCCGGATTTCACGATGCGGGCATGGCGCGCCGCTGCCTTGATGGCGGCATCGCCGGCTGAATCGATGCCGGTGGTTCCGATCACATGAACGATCCGAGCCTGGGCCGAGAGTTCAGCCAGCGCCAATGACGCCGCAGGCACGGTGAAGTCGATGATTCCGTCGATCCGCGTGAACAGCGCCAGCGGGTCGCCGCTTACCGTCACACCCAACTCACCGACACCGGCAAGGGTCCCCATATCGGCGCCCACCGCAGCCGATCCCATGGGCTCCAGACCGCCGGCCACTTCGGCTCCTTCGGTCTCGTGAACGATCCGGGTGAGCACCCGGCCCATGCGCCCGGCTGCTCCTGCAATGGCGAGTTTCATCGATACACCCCTCTTTCAAACCGTCATAGCAACGGCGCTCCGCCATGAAAAGCGCCCAATCGCCGCTAGTTCCTGGCGGCGGTTCAGGTGACGGGACTACGGCATCGCCTATTTAATCCTAGGCCGACAGACATGGTTGCGCTAACGTCACTTTGCTGTTAGGTTTCGCCTTCATCGTCTTTTTTTGGTGGGGTGAGTATGGAAACCGGTGCTGTTCCGCCACTAAGCGGTCTGTCTCTGCAAGTCACCGACGCTTGCAATCTTGCTTGTTCTTATTGCTACTTCCGTGACAAAGAGCCGGTTTCGATTTCGGCCGACACGGTCACCAAGGCGCTGGACCTGCTCGAACGTGAAAGCGTTGCCGGCAAAGCTTGGCATATCAACTTGTTGGCGGTGAACCTACGCTTTTCCCGCATCTCGTGGAAAGTATTGCCAGCCAAACTCAGCAGCGGGCTTCGCGGTTGGGCAAAGAGGCATCGTTCTCCATGACGACCAATGGCACGCGCTTTGACGAGCAAATGCTGTCAATCGTCAAAGCCTACAATATCCAGTAGTTGGCGCACGGCGAACTGGGCATCGTCTGGATTGCTACCCGATGCCGCCACAATACCGGGCCCCCGCGTCATCATTCTCGCCGCGCGGACCGGAAACTGGAAATCGATCTTCGCCGAACACATGGCGATCGTACTCAAGCCGGAGGGTGCGGCGGAGTGGACGCGCTATGACGTTGTCGGCTGGGGCAAGCCGGTGCGCCGCAACGCCTATGTGGCCGACGCTTGTGGAATGGACGCGCTATGCGTCGTCGGCTGGGGCAAGCCGGTGCGCCGCAACGCCTATGTGGCCGATGCCATGTGGTTCGGCAACCGTCCCTATGTGGTGAAGGACTTCAGTGGTGAAGCCGCGGGCTCCCTCATTTCCCGCATCGAGGCCAGCATCGCCGCCTATCCCTATTCGGGCCGCGGCACCTATACGGTGTGACCCGGCCCCAATGAATCCAACGTTCGTCGCATGGGTGGTGCGCAACAGCCGAAGGCATTCGACAGCCGAACTGCCGCCCAACAGGCCTTCGGGACAAGGACCTCCTTGGCCCTGGACTCGGCCTCGATTTTCGCCGCAGCCGCACCGGCTATGTGGTTTCCCTGTGGGGTACAATCGGCATCACGCTCGCCCTTCGCGAAGGCTTCGAAATCAATTTCTTCGGCAACGGCCTCGGCATCGATCCGGAGGAACTGGCAATCAAACTGCCGTCTCTCGGCAAACTCAGCCTGCTCGATTTGTTCGGCTGAAGAGATCTTATACCAGCGGCCCATTCGAGTTGATTCACTTGCGTCTCCGATTCCTAAGTATTGTCATCCCCGCACTTGTTGCGGGGACCCATCGATCCACAGGTTCCGGCGTTCGTTGAAGCATGGGTTGCCGCAACAAGTGCGGCAATGACAGAGTGGGGAAGTTACGCGGCGGTCAAGTCTTTGGGCCGTTGGTATTATCTGATCCGGAATGGGTGGCGTGTTCACTCACCCAGCAAGACATCCTTTGCCTGGTTGATCTTGGCCGCGATGTAGCCGGAACCGCCGTGGTCGGGATGGTAATCCTTCATCAACCGGCGATGGGCGGCACGTACTTCATTGGTGGTGGCGCCCGGTTTCAGAGCGAGCACGGCATAAGCCTCGTCGCGTGACATGCGCCCGCCCTCCGGCCGTTTCGCGCCGGAAGCCTGTTCCCAATCCTGGCGCCAATTGGGCTTGAAGCGGTCGAGCCAGGATTCGAGCAACATGCGGCTCTGGCCGGTGGAACCGTCACACAGGCGGTGCAGCGACAGGAGTTCGGCATCGGACAAGGCTGACAGGGTCCGTCCCCTGAGCGGGCCGGAAAGCACTTCGCCTTCCATGCCGCCGGTGTCGTGATCAAGCTCCATGGCAAGCACACTCGTGGCGACACGCGACTTCTGGCCGGGCGTCTTCTGGTTCCATGGAAAGCCGTTGGGATACACCATGTGCTTGCCGAGAAGGCCCAATCCCGCCATGAATATTGGAATGGCCGCGCCAAGGCCACCGCGCAGGGCCAAAAAACCGGCAAAGCCAATCAGCCCCATGCCCGCCAGCGGTCCGCGCATGCCCCTGATCTGCGCCGGTGTCGCGTAGGCGAATGTCCTGAGCAACCAAATTACGCCGAAGACAATGACGATCGCGAAGACAAACTGGAGCATTTGCAGTTCTAAGCCTTCAGTTGCCGCAAGAGCAAAGTCGCACCTTGATCATTCTTGCGGTCTTCGAGAGCGGCGCGACCACCTGCCGCATAGACCGCAACCGCCGTCAGCAACTCTCGCAGCATTTTCGCCGATGCGGCATCGAGACGAAAATAGGCACCGCGGGTCAGCCGGGCCAGTTCGCGGAAGGCGGTTTCCACGGCGGAATCATGGCCCTCCTGGAACATGAAGAGCGGAACTCCCAGAAGAGCGATCTCGCCGGCGGTCCGGCACAGCGCATCGATGTTTTCTTCCATCGCATCGCCGACAAACACGGCGGCATTGACCTTGGCGGCCTGGGCCTCGCCTTTCAAATGGGTCAGCACGCGGCCGATCTGGGTGGAACCTCCCTGGCACTGAACCCTGGTCATCAGCTGTGCCAGTCTTTCGGGCTCGCCCACCCATTTCGAGGCGCGGCATTCATTGAAGCCGCGGAAATAGACGAGTTGCACATCGAGCCCGCCGATCTTCTGGGTTTCGCTGAACATCTCGGACTGGATGGTCAAGGCCCGGTCCCAGGTGGGCTGTCTACTCATGGTGGCATCCATGGCGAAGACCAGGCGGCCGCGCTTGCCCTGCTGCTTCCGCACCGGCGGCATGGCGGCCACCTTGGCGACAAACGACTGGACATCGTCATCCCTGACAACCGGCGATTTCGATGGTGCCGGGGGTTTGATGTTTGCCATGAACCGAATTCTCCTTCTCCGGTCGAAGCACGGGTCCAATTATTGAACCTTTGGCGGCCGCAAGGCAAATCCGACGAGCGGTCCGGTCTATGCTTGGCGAAAGACATCCGTGCTGAGGTAGCGCAAGCCGGAATCGACGATGAGTGTGGCCACAACTTTTCCCGAACCGAGCCGTTCAGCCACTCTGAGTGCGGCAACGATGTTGGCGCCGGTGGAGGTGCCGGCGAAAATCGCCTCTTCCTGGGCGAGTTTTCGCGCCATGGCCTTCGCGTCATCGGTGGAAACCGCCAGTATCTCGTCGACCTCGGCCGGATTCCATAGGGGTGGCAAGAAACCCAGACCGATGCCTTCGATCTTGTGGGAGCCCGGCGGCCGGCCTGACAGGACGGCGGATTCCTCCGGCTCCACCGCGAAGACGAGGAGATTGCGCTTCTCACGCTTGAGTGCCCGGCTCATCCCGTGCAGCGAGTGCGCGGTGCTGACCGTGTGCACCAGCGCATCCACCTTGCCATTTGTCTGGCGCCAAATTTCCTCGCCAAGTCCAGTGTAGCCTTGCGCACCGTCTTCATTTCTGAGTTGATCGGCCAACCAATGGCCCGGCTCTCTGCTGATTTCGCCGGCTTTGGCGATCATCGACTGAATCAGCTCTTTGGTGATTTTCTTGTTGTCGCTTGGGACGTCGGTGATAGCGGCGCCAAAGGCGCGCATCGTCCAGCGTTTTTCCTCGCTGAATGCATCCGAAAAAACAAAGTGAGACTTGCAGCCAAGTGCCGCAGCGACGAAGGCAAGGGAAATGCCGGTCGTGCCCGCAGTATATTCCACCACCGTGCCGCCCGGACGAAGAAGCCCTTTCGCAACGGCGCGCTCGATGAGGGTGCGCGCAATCCGGTCTTTCATGCTGCCGGTAGGATTGGCCGATTCAAGTTTGGCAACGATGCGAGCGCTGCCCTTTGGAATGATGTTGCGAAGCTCGACAAGGGGCGTATTGCCGATCGCGTCGAGAACATGATTTCGGCCGTGCGGCATGGTCATTACACACGCGGTTTCAAAACATGCAGTGACACATAGGGCTCGTTGCCAACCACCCAGCTATCATGGGGTGTTGTTGTTATATAAAATACCGTGCCCGGAACCAGATCGAGATACTGGCCATCTTCGTACTGAACCGCCCCGTGGCCGGACAGCACCGTGCCGGTATGTGGCGCGTGGCAGAGAGTGGTTCCGGCGGTGGGAGCATTGTGTTCCGACCATTTCCACCCGGGCTGATAGGTGGCGCGGCCAAGCGAGACCCCGTCAAGGTGGATGATTTCAAAACGGCCGTTGGGAAATTCGCGAACTTCGTCAGGCTTGTCGAAGGACTTGAGCAAGGTTTCAGGCAACGGCGTCCCCCAATATGTTCGTTCGAGAGAATGACTGTTTCAAGCGCTAGCACAGTGGCGAAACGCCAACAAGCGCAAGGACCGCTGTCTCCCTTGCGCCTCCTAAACCCCCTCCACCAGCACGATCTCGGCCACGCCCGCTCCCTTGCGGTGGGCCTTGGCGGCCTGGTATTCGGGCGAGTTGTAGCAGTCGATGGCGGATTGCAGCGACGGGAACTCGATCACCACATTGCGTGGCCGGTCGCTTCCTTCCATCTGCTGGTACTTGCCGGCGCGAGCCAAAATGGTGGCGCCGTATTTCTTGAAAACCTCGGGCGCGGCGCCGGCATAGACCTTGTATTGTTCCGGGTCGGTGACGGTGACGTGGGCGATCCAGTATCCCTTCGGCATGGGTTCCTCCAATTCTCCGCTAGCGGTTGCTGAATTTGGGTTGGCGCTTCTCGATGAAGGCTTTCATGCCTTCCTTCTGGTCGGCGGTTGCAAACATCGACAGGAACAGGCCGCGCTCGAAGCGGATGCCTTCGGCGAGCGTCGTCTCGAAGGCGCGGTTGACGGTTTCCTTGGCCATCAGGGCGATGGGGCGCGAATAGGAAGCGATTTTTTCCGCCGCCGTGATCGCCTCATCGATCAAGCTATCGGCGGCAACGATGCGCGAAACCAATCCGCAGCGCTCGGCCTCGACAGCATCCATCATGCGCCCGGTGAGCACCAGGTCCATTGCCTTGGCCTTGCCGATGAAACGCGCCAGGCGCTGGGTGCCGCCGGCTCCCGGCATGACGCCAAGGGTGATTTCCGGCTGGCCGAACTTGGCGGTGTTGGCGGCGATGATGAAATCGCACATCATGGCGAGCTCGCAGCCGCCGCCCAGGCAGAAGCCGGCGACCGCGGCGATCACCGGCTTGCGCACTTCGGCGATTTCGCCCCAGTGCGCCAGAAACCGTCCGAGATAGGCATCGACATAGGTCATGCCGGCCATTTCCTTGACATCGGCGCCGGCCGCGAAGGCCTTGTCGCTACCGGTGATCACCACGCACCCGATGTCGGTCTCGAGTTCGAAGACCGAAAGGGCTGTATTCAGTTCCTCGATCAGCTTGGAATTGAGCGCGTTGAGGGCCTTGGGCCGGTTGAGGGTGATGAGGCCAACCCGGCCGCGGGGTTCGACGATGATGTTTTCATAGGCCATGAGCCGATCCTATTTCTGACAGGCGCTACAATAGAAGGTGGAACGCCCGGATTGTACAAGTCTTTTGACCGGCCTGCCGCAAGCCATGCAGGCCTCGCCTTCGCGGTCATAGACGGCGAAGTGCTGCTGGAAAGCGCCGCTGGCGCCATCGGTGGCGGCGAAATCCCTGAGCGTCGAGCCGCCAGCGGCAATGGCTTCGCCCAGGATATCGCGGATGTGGCGCACCAGGGTTTCAAGCCGCGGATCGACGGCCTTGCCACGCGCCAGGCTTCCCGCCTTGCGCCGGGGCGAGAGCTGGCTCCGATACAGCGCCTCGCACACATAGATGTTGCCGAGGCCGGCAATGATGTTCTGGTCGAGCAGGGCGGCCTTGAGGGGAGCCTTCTTGTCCTTGAAGCGCGATGCCAGATATCCGGCATTGAGTTCGTTGCCGAGGGGCTCGACGCCGATGTCCTTCAGCAGCCTGTGGCCCGCCGCCTGGCTTTCGGCAAAGAGATCCATCATGCCGAAACGGCGCGGATCGGTGTAGACGATGCGGGCGCCGCCCTCGAGGCTGAACACCACATGATCGTGGAGGCCGTTGCCGTCATCGCGCGGCCGTTGCTCGTCGTAGAATTCGCCGAGATTGCGCGGCGTTCCCGACGGTGACAGCAAGGTGAAGCGCCCGGTCATGCCGAGATGAATGAGGAGGCAATTGCCGTCGTCGAGCGATGCCAGGATATATTTGGCCCGGCGCCGGAGCGCCGTCACCCGCTTGCCGGCCAGGCGCCTGGCGAAGCCCTTCGGGAAGGCGAAGCGCAAATCCTTGCGGCGCAGCTCCACGCCGGCGATGCGGCGCCCCTCGAGCGCCGGCCGCAGTCCGCGCATCACCGTTTCGACCTCTGGCAATTCCGGCATGGCATGGGGTTAGCCGTCCCGCCCACTCCCCGCAAGTGCGCCCCTTTTCAGACCGGGGATTTACGGGCATAAGCGCCCGGCTTTCTCACGAGGTTATCCATGACTGCTCCAGTCCCGCGGGTGTTTTCCGGCATGCAGCCAACCGGCAATCTGCATCTCGGCAATTATCTCGGCGCCATGCTGAACTGGATTCACATGCAGGACAGCCACGAGTGCATCTATTGCGTGGTCGATCTCCATGCCATCACCATGTGGCAGGACCCGAAGGAATTGCGCAGGGCGATCTGCGAAGTCACCGCCGCCTATCTCGCCTGCGGGCTCGATCCCAAGAAAAGCATCATCTTCAATCAGAGCCAGGTGGCCGAGCACGCCGAGCTGGCCTGGATACTGAGCTGCGTTGCCCGCATGGGCTGGCTCAACCGCATGACCCAGTTCAAGGAGAAGGCCGGCAAGGACAAGGAGGCCGCTTCGGTTGGGCTCTACATATATCCAGTCCTGATGGCCGCCGACATCCTGGCCTACCGCGCAACCCATGTGCCGGTGGGCGAGGACCAGAAGCAGCATCTCGAACTCGCCCGCGACATCGCCATCAAGTTTAACAACGACTTTGCCGGAGCGATCGCCGCAAGCGGCTTCAGCGGCGATTTTTTCGTGCCGCCCGAGCCCTATATCACGGGCCCCGCAACCCGCGTCATGAGCCTTCGCGACGGCACCAAGAAAATGTCGAAGTCGGACCCTTCCGACCTCTCGCGCATCAATTTGACCGACGATGCCGACACCATTGCCAAGAAGATACGCAAGGCCAAGACCGATGCGGAGCCTCTTCCCTCGGAAGCAGCGGGACTTAAAGGCCGGCCCGAGGCCTGGAACCTCGCCGGCATCTACGCGGCCCTGGCAGGCGAAAGCGTCGGCCAAGTTCTCGCCCAATATGGCGGCGGGCAATTCTCCAGCTTCAAGAATGCTCTCGCCGATCTGGCGGTGGCCAAGCTGGGGCCTATCGGCGATGCCACCAAACGCCTGCAGGCCGATTCCGCTTATGTCGAAAGCGTGCTGAAAGACGGCTCCGCCCGGGCCCGCGCCATTTCCGCCCCAATCGTCCGCAAGGCGCGCGAAATTGTGGGGTTCGTGGTGTCTTGAGCAATCTCCCTCTCCAGCCGCAGGCTGGGGAGGGTGGCACGCGACAGCGTGACGGGTGGGGTGGTTCAGCCTGGCAGGACGCGATACTTCCTTGCCATAATCCTCAAATCACGCCTGCTTGAGGCTCGCGAGATAGGCCTCGAGCTTTTCCAGCGAGCCAGCCCAGCCGCCGGCAGCACTCGCATGATTTGCCGCGAACACGGCCTGTTCTTCGGCCGGGGCGTTGTGCGGCTGCCACGTCATCGTGAACCTTGTCCGGTTGCCGCCTTCATCGTCGAAAGTGAATACGGTGAGCATTTCGAGCGGCCATTTGCCGTCGAAGAAGGGCGCGCGGGCGAGCCCGGCTTTCTCGTCCGAGAAGGAATTCAGGAAAACGATGCGCGACGGCGGCACGATTTCGCGGAACACGAAACGGCCCCACATGATGGCGCCAGTTGGCCATTTCATGCCGTAGTGGTAGAGGCCGCCCACGCGGAAATCCAGCGCCCCATTGACGATCTCGACGCCTTTCGGCCCCCACCAATGCTGCATGTGTTTGGCTTCGCTGAAACAGGCGAACACCAGATCGCGCGGCGCCTCGAACACGCGAGTGATGGTGAAGACCTGTTGCTCGGTGCTTGTCATGGCGTTCTCCTCAGATGATCGACTTGTTCAGCGACAGGACTCGCCCCGGGCCATGAACGGCGGCAAAAAGAAGCCCGGCCAGAAAGGTGAAGTGATCGACGAAGAATCCGAACTCCGCCTGATTGGCCGCCCAGTGCGACGGCCCGTGGAAGGCAAAGGCCAAGAACAGCACATAGGCGGCGGCCAGCAGGGCTGCTTCGGCAAAGAACGCGCCGGTGAGAAAACAAATCGCCAAGTAGCGTTTCAAAGATCGCTGCAACCCATGCGAGGAAAAGCGGAAAAGGAAATCCCGCCGCGGCAATATAGCTTGCGGTTCCCTGCATCGAGGCGAACTTGAAACTCAGCGCCATGATGAAGACGGCGGCGAAAATCATCCGGGCGATCAACAGTGCGGCTATCTGCCAGCGGGGCTCATCGGTGTTCATGGCGTCTTCTTTCAAGCGATTTTCGCGGTGAGATAGGCATCGAGCCTGGCAAGATTTTGATAGCCGCCTTCGACGGCGCCGAAGGCGATGTAAGCGGGGCGCTCCTTGGCGTCGCCCAGAATCAGACGCAGGTTGACGCCGGTCTTTTCACCTTCGCCAACAAAGCTGATCACCGCCTTGAACAGGGGCGGCTCGCCGGCGCTGCTGCCGTGGTCATAGGCAATGCGCTTTCCCGGTTCGATCGCCGTATAGCGGACGAAGTTGGGGTAGTCAGTGCCGTCGGGACCATGCATGGTGTAATCCCAGACGCCGCCCACACGGAACTCCTGCTTGCGCGTCGTCGTGGTAAAGCCGTTGGGCCCCCACCACACGGCGAGCCCTGCCGGGTCGGAGAAGGCAGCGAAGACGCGCGCGAGCGGTGCATTGATGAGCCGCACGATGCTGAATTCCCGTTCATCGCCCTTGATCGCATCGAGCAGCTCCTCGAGTTTTTCAAGACTTGAGCTCCAGCCTTCCTTCATGCCGATCCGCGCGAAATTGTCGCGGAGTGCTATCGACGGGAAGCGGGTGGCGATGGTGACTTTGGTTCCTCTACCCAGATCTTCGAAGGTGACGGTGGTCAGCATGTCGATCGTGCGCTTGCCCTGGCCTTTGCGGTCCGGATCCACCATGTCGTGCCATTCTTCGGAATGTTCCGAGACATCGTCTTCCTTGACGATCTTCACATCGGGAACGATCTCGCGAAAGATGCCGCGCATCGGATAGTCATTGCCATCGGGGCTGCGCATTACCAGCCGGAATTCACCGCCAACGTGGGGGTCCACTTCGCAGACGGGACAGCTGAATGGCTTCGGCCCCCACCAGCGGGCGAGATGGCTGGGGTCCATCCAGCATGTGTAGACCAGCGCCCGCGGCGCATCGAAAACCCGAGTCAACACGAACAGAGGCGCATCGCCCGGCAGACTTACTTCACTCGAATGGCTCATCACCTGGTCCTTTCCGAATCTGCTCAAGATAGGCGTCGAGCCGGTCGAAGCGCTCTTCCCAATGGGCACGGTACTGCTCCACCCAGGAAGCGACCTCCTTGAGCGGGGCGGGTGCGAGGCGGCAGGGGCGCCATTGGGCCGTCCGGCTCCTTTCAATGAGTTTGGCGCGCTCGAGAACCTTCAAATGCTTGGATACGGCCGGCAGACTCATGGCGAAGGGTTTGGCGAGGTCGTTGACCGAACGCTCGCCAGTCGAAAGCCTGGCCAAAATCGCCCGCCGTGTCGGATCGGCAAGGGCCGAGAGGGTGACACTAAGATTGTCGGGGGTCATATTTAATTAAATCTATCGGTTAATTAACTGGTAGGTTTATTACCGTCGAAATCCACAGGAGTCAAGCGCTTCGAGCCAATCGATCTTTCAAAACATTCTAAACTGCCCTATATGAATACCCGACCGGAGAAATCGGACATGTTCATTCAAACCGAAGCCACACCCAATCCTGCCACGCTCAAATTCATTCCCGGCAAGCCGGTGCTGCCGGGCACCACCAGGGATTATCGCTCGGCCGACGAAGCTGCCGACTCGCCCTTGGCCCAGCGCCTGTTCGGCGTCCAGCATGTGGGCGGGGTGTTTCTCGGCCAGGATTTCATCACCGTCTCCAAATCGGGCGGCGAATGGCAGCATTTGAAGCCAGCCATCCTCGGCCTGATCATGGATCACTATCTCTCCGGCGCGCCCGTTCTGATCAATCAGGATGCCAAATCCGATGTGCCGGGCGAGGAATTCTTCGATGCCGCCGACGGCGAAATCGTTTCCACCATCAAGTCCCTGCTGGAAACAAGGGTGCGCCCGGCGGTGGCCCAGGATGGCGGCGACATCACCTTTCATGGCTTCAAGGAAGGCGTGGTTTACCTCAACATGAAGGGCTCCTGCGCGGGCTGCCCCAGCTCGACCGCCACCCTCAAGCACGGCATTGAAAACCTGCTCCGCCATTTCATTCCGGAAGTGAGCGAAGTCCGCCCGGTTTGACGGCGCTGCCCGTCGCGGCCTATCACGCCGCACGATGAAACTTCTGGCGCTCGATACGGCCATGGCCGCCTGCTCCGTCGCGGTCTACGACAGCCAGCGCGCCTGCGTCCTCGCCAGCGCCTTCGCGTCCATGGAACGCGGCCATGCCGAGGCCATCGCCCCCATGGTCCGCGATGTCATGGTTGAGGCCGGGTTGGAGTTCAGGGAGCTCGACCGCATCGCCGTCACCATCGGCCCCGGCACGTTCACCGGCGTGCGCATCGGCCTTTCGATGGCGCGAGGCCTTGGCTTGGCGCTCGACCGCCCGGTGACCGGTATCGATACGCTGTCAGCCATCGCCGTCAACGAAGCCCGGGCACCGCTGCTGGTGACGGCCGATGCCCGCAGGGATGAAGTCTATGCAGCGCTGTTCGATGCGGAAGAGAGCAACTGTCTCATCGCACTTCTGTCATCACAAGTCGAGGAGTGCCTCCGGCTGCTTACCTGCCGGTCCTGTTGTGGTCATCGGAAGCGGAGCTGACGCCATCATTGCGGCGGCTGGCCGGAAGGATCTTGCAGCGCAGCCGCGCCGGCGATCTCCCGATGCCGCAGCAACATTCTCCTCCCTATTCCGTCACCCCGGCGAAAGCCAGGGTCCAGACACAAACTGGGTTCCGGCTTTCGCCGGAATGACGGATAATATAGCGCCCGAGCCATTGTACTTGCGCCCACCCGATGCAAAGCCGCAGGCCTTCATTCAGCGCCAGTCGCTTTCCATCGCAATCCGCGATGTCAGCGCGGATAGCGCGGATATTCTTGCGGCTCTTCACGGCGAATGCTTCGACACTCCGTGGACGCCCACGGATTTCGTCAAGCTCATGGCAATGCCGGGCAGCTCCGCCTCGCTCGCCATGGAGTTTGAAGAGCCCGTAGGCTTCGTGTTGCTCCGCCGTGCCGCCGATGAGGCGGAGATAATCACAATTGCCACCCGTCCCTTCGCCCAACGCCGCGGCGTTGCCAGTGCGCTGGTCAATCACCAATCAAATCGCCTCGCGGAACAAGGCGTCAAAGCCCTGTTCATCGAAGTAGCAGCTTCCAATGCTTCGGCGCGCGCGCTCTATGACGCCACCGGGTTCGTGGCGGCTGGAACGCGGAAAGCCTACTACGCGCGTGCCGGGGGCCGGAGCGAAGATGCCATCATCATGCGCAAGGAGCTGACGCGGTGAGCAGGCTGCGGCCGGTGCTGATTCTGGTTGCCTTCGCAGTGCTGACACTGCCGCTCATGCCGGTGCAACAGCTGTTTATCTGGCTGTGGCCCGCCATGGCGCGGGTGTTTCCCATGCACTATCACCGCATGGTGCGGCGGCTGATCGGTGTGCGCGTGAAACTTATTGGCCACATGCCGGAATCCGGTCCGACGCTGGTGGTGTCCAACCATGTGGGTTGGATGGATATCGTCATTCTCTCCAGCCTGGCGCCGCTCTCTTTCGTGGCCAAGCGAGAAGTTAACGGCTGGGCGTTTTTCGGCTCGCTTGCCCGCCTGCAGCGCACCGTCTTCGTCCACCGCGATAGGCGTCACGCCACCGGCAATTCCCGCGACGAAATGCAGGAGCGGCTCAGGGCCGGCGATACGCTCGTCCTGTTTCCGGAGGGCACATCAAACGACGGCAAAAGCGTACAGCCGTTCAAGAGTTCGTTCTTCAGCGCGGCCGAACTTCCCGGCGTCATCATCCAGCCGGTGACAATTGCCTATGCCGGCCACCGCAATCTGCCGATGAACGGCAGGCTCCGGCCCTACTATGCCTGGTACGGCGATATGGATCTGCCGCCCCATCTGTGGCAGGCCCTCGCCATGGGCCCCATCGAAGTGACGGTGATCTGCCATCCGACCCTGTCGCTGAGTGGTGAAGCCAGCCGCAAGGCCCTGGCGCGCCACGCCGAAGCGCTGGTCCGCCAGGGCCTGGTGGTGGCGCTTCACGGACCCGGTAAAATGGGCTAGACCGCGCCCCATGGAAATTCCGGGAAAGAAGGTCTTCGTCAAGACCTATGGCTGCCAGATGAATGTCTATGACAGCGAGCGCATGGGCGACGTGCTGGCGCCCCTGGGCTATGCCGAAACATCCACACCGGAGAACGCCGATCTGGTCATCCTCAATACCTGCCATATCCGCGAAAAGGCGGTTGAAAAGGTCTATTCCGAACTGGGCAAGCTGAAGCGCCTGAAGCGCAACCGCGAGGCCCAGGGCAAGGCCATGCTGGTCGCCGTCGCCGGCTGCGTGGCCCAGGCCGAGGGCGAGGAAATCATCCGCCGTGCCCCTGCGGTCGATCTGGTCTTCGGTCCCCAGACCTATCACCGCCTGCCCCAGCTTCTGGCCCGCCAGGAAGCGACGGGCCGCGCCGTGGTCGAGGCGGAATTTCCCGCCGAGGACAAGTTCAAGGGTCTCAGCAGCGCCAAAAGCCCGGTCAAGGGCGTCACCGCCTTTCTCACCGTGCAGGAGGGCTGCGACAAGTTCTGCACCTTCTGCGTGGTGCCCTATACGCGCGGCGCCGAATTCTCCCGTCCGGTGGCGCAAATCGAGGCGGAGGCCCGCCGCCTGGCGGCAGCCGGAGTGCGCGAGATCACGCTCCTCGGCCAGAACGTCAATGCCTATCATGGCGCCGGCGCCAGTGGTGAACCCGTCAGCCTCGCCGGCCTTGTCGCGAAGCTGTCATCGATCGACGGTATCGACAGGCTGCGCTACACCACCAGCCACCCGCGCGACATGGATGAGGATCTGATTGCCGCCCACGCCGGAAACTCCAAGCTGATGCCCTTCCTGCATCTGCCGGTGCAGTCGGGCAGCGACCGCATCCTCAAAGCCATGAACCGCGGCCATACGGCCGAAACCTATCTCCGTCTGATCGCCCGCATCCGCCGGGCGCGGCCCGACATGGCGCTTTCCGGCGATTTCATCGTGGGCTTTCCCGGTGAAACCGAAGACGATTTCCGCGCCACCCTCGATCTGGTTGGCGAGGTTGGTTATGCCGGGGCCTTCTCATTCAAATACTCACCCCGCCCCGGAACCCCCGCCGCCGAGGCCCAGAACCAGGTCCCCGAAGAGGTCAAGCTCGCCCGCCTGCATGAGCTTCAGGCCCTGCTCCACCGCCAGCAGACGGCTTTCAACACGGCCTGCTTGACCCGCTCGCTTCCCGTGCTGGTTGAAAAACCGGGCCGTGATCCCGGCCAGCTGATGGGCCGCTCGCCCTACCTGCAGCCCGTTCATATAAAAGGTGACAGGACGTTGATAGGGAATATTATCGATACCCGCATCACGGGTGTTGGAACCAACAGCCTTTCGGGCCATTATGAGGACGCGGCATGAATGATTCTGGAGTCTTGACCCGTTGAATCCGCCAGTCACTGCGGCCCAGATGGCCAACACCAAGTCAGGTGTCAGGCCCGATGAAACGGATATCCTCACTCTCGCATTCGATGACAACCGCCTGCTCTCGCTGGTCTGTGGCGAGCACGATGAGCATCTGGCGCTGGTCGAACATAAGCTCGCCGTCGTCATCACGCCGCGTGGCAACCGGCTGGCGGTGCGGGGGCCGGCAACGGCGCGCGAGCAGGCCCGCGATGTGCTGACCTCGCTCTATATCCGCGCCCAGCGCGGCCAGGACATCGCCCGCGGCGATGTCGAAGGAGCTATCAGAATGCGCGAAGCGGCCCAGGCCCAGGAAGCGGGCGGCGGCCAGGCGGTGCGCACCAGGCGCAAGCTGGTCACTCCGCGCACGCCCATGCAGGGCAAATATGTCGACGCCATCCGCCGCAACGAATTGGTCTTCGGCATTGGCCCGGCAGGCACCGGCAAGACCTATCTGGCGGTCGCCTGCGCCGCCGAAGCCCTGATGAACGGCGAAGTCGACCGCATCGTGCTGTCGCGCCCAGCGGTTGAAGCGGGCGAGCGGTTGGGCTTTCTCCCTGGCGACATGAAGGAGAAAGTCGATCCCTATCTCCGCCCGCTCTATGACGCGCTCTATGATGTGATGCCGGCCGCACTGGTCACCAAGGGCATCGCCGAAAACCAGATCGAGATCGCACCGCTTGCCTTCATGCGCGGGCGCACGCTGGCCTCCGCCTTCGTCATTCTCGACGAGGCGCAGAACACCACGCCGCAGCAGATGAAAATGTTTTTGACCAGGCTTGGCGAGGGAAGCCGCATGGTGGTGACCGGCGATCCCTCCCAGGTCGACCTGCCCACGGGCGCCACTTCCGGTCTTGCCGACGCGGTGGCGACGCTGAACGGCGTCGAAAGCGTTGCCATCACCGCCTTCACGAATTCCGACATTGTCCGCCATGCCCTGGTCGGCCGCATCGTTGCCGCTTACGACAAAAAGGCGGCTCGCCCGAAAAAATGATCGTCTTCATCGCCGTCGACGACAGCGGCTGGGACAAGATCCCGGCCCTTGAAGATTGACGCGGACCGCGATCAATGCCGCCGCCGCAGGTATTGCCGATGAAAATGTCGAGGTGGCCGTCTTATTCACTGGCGATGAAGCGGTTGCCAAGCTGAACGCACAGTGGCGCGGCAATTCCACGGCCACCAACGTGCTGTCGTTTCCGGCCGAGGCTTTTCCGGTTCCGGCGGGCGAAGCGCGGCCCCTTGGCGATATCGTTCTGGCTTCGGGCGTCGTCGCGCGCGAAGCGGCAGAGCAAGGCAAGACATTGCCGCATCATGCCATGCATCTTATTATCCATGGGTTCCTCCATCTTGTGGGCTATGATCACCAAAACGACAGCGAGGCCCGCGAGATGGAGAGCCTCGAAGCGGCAATCCTGAAAGGACTGGGACTCCCCGACCCCTATGAGCGATAACGACGACACTACCCTGCCCGGCGGCGATCTCCCCAAGGGCAGGTTCTGGCGCAGGCTGAAGGCGCGGCTGTCGCGCAGCACCGACAAGGGCCTGCGCGAAAGCCTGGAAGGCGCTATCAAGATTCACGCCGCCCAGAATCCCGACGACAACATCGGCAACGAAGCCAAGTCGATGATGCTCAACATCATCGAGTTCTCCGGTTTGCGCGTCGACGATGTGATGGTACCGCGGGTCGACATCGTGGCGATCGACGATGGGGCGCGCCTGCGCGATCTGCTGCACCGCTTCATGGAGGCAGGCCATTCGCGCCTGCCGGTCTACCGCGAGTCCCTGGATGAAATTACCGGCATGGTGCATGTCAAGGATTTCCTCGGCTGGATCTCGGCCAAGGGCGCCAAGCGCCGGAAGGCGAAATCGGAAAGGCCCGTCAGCAGCGGCCTGGCTATCGCCGCCGCCGAGCTTTCCACCACCGTGCGGCAATCCGGCTTGCACCGCGAAGTGCTGTTCGTTCCGCCGTCGATGCCGGCCTCCGACCTGCTGGTGAAAATGCAGGCCAGCCACATCCACCTTGCCATCGTCATCGACGAATATGGCGGCACCGATGGGCTTGTCTCGATCGAAGACCTGGTTGAGGAAATCGTCGGCGACATATCCGATGAACACGACACCGACGAAGAAAACCTGATCAAGCCCGCCGGCGACGGCATCTATGTGGCCGACGGCCGCGTCGACATCGCGAGACTCGAGGAACTGTTCGGCGTCGACTTGCTCTCCGACGAAGAGAAGGAGGAAGCCGACACCCTCGCCGGCCTGGTCTTCAAAATGGCCGGCCGCGTCCCCGCCCGCGGCGAAATCATCCGACACGACAGTGGCCTGGAGTTCGAGATCCTGGAATCGGACCCAAGACGGGTGAAGCGGCTGCGGATCAGGGGGAAGAAAGCGGAAAGCGGGAGCCCGGCGGAAGGCGATGCAGGCGGCTAGTTTGTTTCTCTGGGACTTAATTCCAACATAGTCTAGGAATAGAAGTGCTGTCAGTCGATTCCAGAGGAGGGGACGATGTCGATAGCGTCTCTATATTGCCGATCGGATTTGGGCACTGGCGTCACAATGGTGGGACACCGCGATGACAGGCCGCCGCCAAATGACGGGCGGCGGGCGGGGAGTACCTCAAGCGGGAGTTGCGGCAGTTGTTACGCAAAAACGGCAGGCAGTTCCATGGTTGGGTTGGCATTCGCGACATTTCTGACGTATTTCGCTCAAATACTGATGTTCGTTACCGCAAAAATCTGCGCTAAAATTTGCTTTGTTGCATCATTTTGCTTGAGACTTGGCTTGCACCGCCATAGCATTCGGGTTCCCAAAGGAAGGAAGCCCCGCATGGATAGCGCCACCGACAATCTGATCCGTTCGCAACTCAGCAAACTCGGCCTCAAGTGGGTGGATGCGATTTCGTGGAACGAGACGGCGGCGGCGCTTTATCAACATGCGGTAGCTCGCGGCGAAGGGCTGGTGGCCGAGGGCGGCGCGCTGGCGGTTTCAACCGGCAGTCATACCGGCCGCAGCCCCAACGACAAGTTCGTGGTGCGCGACGCCACCACCGAAGCCACCATCTGGTGGGACAACAACAAGGCCATGTCGCGCCCTCATTTCGAGGCGCTCAAGAAGGATTTCATGGCCCATGCCCGGCTGAAGAAGCTGTTCGTCCAGGATCTGGCCGGCGGCGCCGATCCGGCCTTCGCGCTGCCCACCCGGGTTGTCTGCGAATATGCCTGGCACGCCCTGTTCATCCAGCATCTTCTCATCGTGCCGGAGGACCACACCGGCTTCGCGCCCAAGCTCACCGTCATCGACCTGCCCTCCTTCAAGGCCGATCCCGCCCGCCATGGCACGCGGAGCGAAACGGTGATCGCCCTCGATCTCGCCAATGGTCTCGTCCTCATCGGCGGCACGCAATATGCGGGCGAAATGAAGAAATCGGTGTTCACCGTGCTCAACTATCTGCTGCCCGAGAAGGGCGTGATGCCGATGCATTGTTCGGCCAATGTGGGCAAGGACAATGACAGTGCGGTGTTCTTCGGCCTCTCCGGCACCGGCAAGACGACGCTTTCGGCCGACCCCAAGCGCACCTTGATCGGCGACGACGAGCATGGCTGGTCCGGCGCCGGTGTGTTCAATTTCGAAGGCGGCTGCTACGCCAAGGTGATCAAGCTGTGCCCCAATGCGGAGCCCGATATCCATGCCACCACCAGAAGCTGGGGCACGGTGCTGGAGAATGTGACCATCGATGCGGAAACCCGCAAACTCGATCTCGATGACGGATCGGTGACCGAGAATACCCGCGCTGCCTATCCGCTGTCGGCCATCGCCAATGCCAGCGAGACCGGACTGGCGCCTATCCCCAGAACCATCGTCATGCTGACCGCCGATGCCTTCGGGGTGCTGCCGCCGATCGCCAGGCTGACGCCGCAGCAGGCGATGTATCACTTCCTCTCGGGCTATACCGCCAAGGTTGCCGGCACCGAACGCGGCGTGACCGAGCCGCAGGCCACGTTTTCCACCTGTTTCGGCGCGCCGTTCATTCCGCGTCACCCATCCGTCTATGGCAATCTGCTGCGCGATTTGATCGCCAAGCACCAGGTATCATGTTACCTCGTCAACACCGGCTGGACCGGCGGCGCCTATGGCACGGGCCACCGCATGCCGATCAAGGCGACGCGGGCGCTGCTCAATGCGGCCCTTGACGGCGCGCTCGACGGAGCTCCGATGCGCACCGACGAGAATTTCGGTTTCGCCGTGCCGGTGGCGGTCGATGGCGTCGATGCGAAAATCCTCAATCCGCGCGACACCTGGGCCGACAGCCACGCCTATGACGCCCAGGCCCGCAAGCTGGTCGGCATGTTCGTCAAGAACTTCGCGAGGTTCGAGGAGCACGTCGGGCCTGATGTGAAAGCCGCCAGCCCGATGGCGCAGATGGCGGCGGAGTAAATCACATCAGCCGAGTCGACTTCGCCGGCCGAATTAGCTATTCTGGTTGTCGCGAAGAGTTCGAAAGAAATGACGCCGGCTGAGACTAAAAAACGCGGACGCTGCTTGTGCGGAGCAGTGACTTACGAATATTCCGGCCCGGAGAATTGGCGTGGCCATTGCCATTGCGAGAGCTGCCGCAGAAGTACCTCTTCGCCATTTACGACTTTCATGGGCGTTCCCTATGGGGCCTTTGCATATACTGGAGAAGTGCCCAAGGTGTACGAACTCTTCGCCTGGAGTGAAGCGGAGCTTCTGCGGAACTTGCGGCACGCCAATGGCTTATGAAGCAGTCCGCTACCCTGGTGAGATTCACCTTTATGCCGTAACGCTTGAACGCCCAGAGCAGTTTGAGCCGGAATTTCATACCCATTCCGATGAAATGCTCCCGTGGATTCATCTCAGCGACACTTCCGAGGCGATAGTACCGGCGAATAACATTTGTACAAGGCCACTATCGATAACGCATTTCTCTCCCATTCGCAGCTCTGTGTGAAATTCGCTCTCTCGGCACATGGGAGAGTCCGAAGGGCGGGTGAGGTCCTCTATAGCGAAAGCGCTGAGACATGGGCAATATCCCGACCTTCGGACTTCCATCCCGGAACTGAGAAAGGCACAAGTTGTAGGGAGACGACAGTGAGTGCGAAGAAGGTCAGAGTATTCTCAATGGCCATTGTTCACATGGTTAGGCCGCTTCGTGCTCGACGCAAATCAGTTGCAAGTCGCTAGCTGACAGCGGCTCATCGAGCAGCATACAAAGATGCGGGCCCTGCGGATCGCCGTCGCGGCCTTTTTCGCGGAAATAGCGGCAGGTGTGGCAGTGGCCGAAGCTGAGATGGCCACCGCGTTTGAGCTCCCGCGCCAGCAGTTCGCGCAGTCCCTTGGCCAGGCGGCGGCGGGTTTTGCCGCCCAAGTCTTCGGCCGCAGCCGACAGTTTCGACCATGGGTCACGGGAAAGGGCCTCCTCGCCCTTGGGCGTCAGCAGCAATGCCACCGAACGCTTTTCTCCCTCGCGGATGGATTTGGCCACAAGGCCCTTGCGCTCAAGCGCCATCACCGTTTGCGAAATGGTGCCCTTGGTGGCGCCGAGGTAGCGGGTGAGGGCGCCCGGGGAATTGGAGAACCGATTGGCGCGGGAGAGATAGCGCAGGGCCTCCCACTGGGCAGGATTGAGGCCCTCCTCATGCTCGCCCGCCCGCATCAACCGGGCCAGGCGCTCCAATGGTGCGGCGATCAGCGCGCCAGGCAGGCCGTCCTTGTCGTCCGCGCCCTTCGACATAATACCTACTTGGCAATACCGTTCATCTTGAGCAGGACATCGATGAGGCGCGGCACGTAGCGTTCGCCATAGCCCTGGTTTTCGGCCACGACATACATCTGATGGGCGGTTTCGGCGAGGAAGGAGGCAACCGGCAGCCTCTCGGTCATGTTGGTGTAGTAGCGCAGATCCTTCCTGGCATTGCGGATGGCGAATTTGGCGTGGCTGTCGTCGTCGCTGAGCGGCACATTGATCAACCGGCCGAACATCACCGAAGCAGCGCCCCCCGACATGACGATATCGCGAAACGCCTCCATGTCGATGCCGGCCTTGGTGGCAACGGCAATGGCTTCCGCCGCCAGGGCGGCATTGCCGAGGGAGAGAAAATTGTTGAGGAGCTTGAGCCGGTGGGCGGCACCCACATCGCCGGCATGGACGATGGTATCGGCGAAGGTTTCGAGCACCGGGCGGATCCGGGCGAGCACGGGCTTGGGACCAGCAATCATCAGGCCAAGCTTGCCGGCCTCGGCCTCCTTTGGTGTGCGGGTCATCGGGGTATCGACGAAATGGCCGCCCTTGGCTTCGACATCGGCGGCGATTTTAAGGGTGGACTCAGGCTCCGCCGTCGAGCAGTCGGCAATGATGAAGCCGTCGCGGACAGCGCCCAGAATGCCATACTCGCCATAGATCGCCTGCTCGACTTCCGGGGTTCCGGTGACGCAGAGGATGATGGCATCGCAGGCCTTGGCCAGCGCATGGGGGCTGCCCACCTCCTTGGCGCCCTTGGCGATCAGATCGTCGACGGGCGCCCGGTTGCGGTGGGCCACCAGCGAAAGTTTGAAGCCCTTCTCGAGAATGTTCTTGCCGATGCCATGGCCCATGAGACCCACGCCGATAAGACCCACATGCTTGATGGTCATGACATTTCCTTTGTTTTGACGAACTGGCCCAGCATATCATGCTCGAGAATGAAAAGGCGATCTTCGTCTTTGCGTTTGAAACCGAGGCGCTGATAAAAGCGCGCGGCCCCTTCATTGCCGTGATCCACTTCGAGCTTGATGAAGCGGGCGCCGCGGGCAATCCCCCGGCTTGCTGCTTGCCGCAGCAACAGCAGCCCAACATTGCGGCCACGCGCAGCACCTTCGATGAAAAGATCGACGACATAGAGTCCCTTGGCGCCGCGCCAGGTGGAATAGGTCATCAGCGAAAGGCAGGCGCCGATGAGGCGGCCATTGTCCTCGGCGACGATCACATCGATCAGATCGCGATTGCCGGTCAGGCCTTCGGGTGTGACCCGCGGGGCGATGGCCTGGCCGATATGCTCGGCCAGGCCATGGACGAACTCGACCACGCGCGGCGCATCGCCGTCTGTCATTTCGCGGATTATCACGCTCATGCGGTGAGGCCCCGCAGCAGGGAGGCAAGATTGGCGCCGAGATTGGGCGAGGGATAGCCGCCCTCCTGGACCGCCAGCATCGGTTTCGATAGCTGGGCGATCCGGCGGCCGATTATCTCGAACTCCGGAGTTTCAATGGCAAAGCCCTTGAAGGGATCATCGGCGGCGATGTCGAGTCCGGCGGCGAGCACCAGAATATCCGGCGCGAAATCGGCGATGCGCCGCAGGGCCGTCTCCAGTGCCGCCCCATAGGGCTTCAGCGTGGCGCCCCGCTCCAGCGGCAGATTGAGGTTGAAGCCTTCGCCGGCGCCGCGGCCGCGCTCTTCCGCGTAGCCCCAGAAGAATGGGTAAAAGCGTTTCGGGTGGGCGTGGATGGAGACGGTCAGCACATCGCCGCGATCATAGAAGATTGCCTCGGTGCCGTTGCCATGGTGGACATCGATGTCGAGAATGGCGGTGCGCTTGCCGGCGCGGGTCAGCATTTCGGCGGCGATTGCGGTGTTGTTGAAATAGCAGAATCCCGCCGCCATGTCGGCCGCTGCATGGTGGCCCGGCGGGCGGCAGAGGGCGTAGACGATCCGTTCGCCAGCCAGCAGCAGATTGGCGCCATGGGCGGCGGTGGCGGCACTTGCCCGCGCGGCGGCCCAGGTCTCGGAGGTGACCGGGCAGGAGCCATCGCCCAAATGATAGCCGCACTGGCCGACGACGCTTTCGGGGTAGCCGGCCTCCGGCAGGCTGGCGCGGCCAAGGGCAAAGACATTGGCGGACGGCGTGTCGCTTGCATCGGGCAGACGCTTCCAGCGCTCCCACAAGGTGCTGAGAAAGGCGATGTAGCGGCGGTCATGGACGAGTGTCAGGGTATCGCCGAAGATCTCCGGCGGCGTCACAATGGGGCCAGCCGAGTTTGCGGACGCCTTCCATCAACATGTCGATGCGTTCAGGCCGCTCGGGGATCGGCTGGAGTTTCCCCGAAACGACGAATTCCCGGGGCGCATGCGTGCGTTGCGTTTCGTCGAAAACAGTGATCATTGGTTTGCCGGTGCCCTTAGGCCTCTGCTATTAGCCTGAGACCGGACAGTCTCACAACAAGGCGAATTCACCCATGGCGGGCACGGCCCCACTTCCCCAGCACATCCACTCAACCGCAAGCCTGCCGCGGGTGGCCTGGGCCAAGGGCAGCTATGTCTACGACATTGACGGCAAGCAATATATCGACGGTTCGGGAGGGCCCGCCGTCTATTGCATCGGCCATGCCAATGGCGAGGTGAATGCGGCAATCACCGCGCAGCTCGACCGCATCGCCCATGGCTACCGCTATAATTTCACCTCGGACGCGCTGGAGGAACTGACCGAAATCATCCGGGCGCGCTGCGGCGGCACGCTTCAGCACATGGTCTATGTGACCGGCGGCTCGGAGGCGGTTGAATCCTGCCTGAAGCTGGCGCTGCAGTATCACGCGGCTCGTGGCGAGATGAGCCGCAGGCGCTTCATAGCGCGCGAGCGCTCGTGGCACGGCAACACGCTGGGGGCGCTTTCGGTTTCCGGTTTCCTGGAACGGAAGAAGGCCTTCGAAGGCTCGCTGCTCGATGTCTCGCGGCTGTCGCCAGCCAACACCTACCGGCCGGTTGCCGGCGCCTCGGCGGAGACGGCGGGCGAGGCCTGCGCCAAGGAACTGGAAGACGAAATCCTCCGCATTGGGGCGGACAAGTTCGCCGCCTTCATCCTCGAACCGGTGGTGGGCGCCGCCGGCGGCTGTGTTCCCGCACCTCCCGGCTATGCCAAGCGGGTGCGCGAGATCTGCGACCGCCATGGCGTACTGATGATCTCCGACGAGGTGATGTCGGGTGCGGGGCGCTGTGGCACCTGGCGGGCCTTGGAGTTCGATGGCGTCGAGCCCGACATTATGGCGGTGGCCAAGGGGCTGGCGGCGGGATATCTGCCGCTGGGAGCCGCCATCTATTCGAACAAGGTGGCCGATGCCATTCATGGCGCCCATGGCGCGCCGATGACCGGGCATACTTTCACCGGGCACACGGCCTGTTGTGCTGCCGGCGTTGCGGTTCAAAAGATCGTGGCGCGCGAGAAACTGGTCGAGCGGGTGCGCGGCAACGAGGCCAGGCTCAAGGCGATGATCGGTGAGGCGCTGCGTGGCGTTGAAGCGGTGGGCGACATTCGCGGGCGCGGCTACTTCATCGCCACCGAACTGGTGGCCGACCGCGAAACAAAAGCGCCGTTTCCGGCCGAACACAAGCTGTTCATGCGGATACGCCAGAAGGCGCTGGACAATGGCCTGATCTGCTATCCCGTCGGCGGCAATGTCGACGGCATCAATGGCGACGTGATCATATTGGCGCCGCCCTACAACACCACCGATAGCGAGATGGACGAAATCGTCACCAAGATGGCGAAATCGGTCAAGCAGGTCTTGAAGGAAACTGGACTGGCATAGCCGTCCTATTTCGGCTTTCGTTGCCCTGTCCTGAGGCGCGAGCCACGCAGCAATCCCGCGGCTTCAACAATCGGGTAGCCGGCCGATACGATGTGCGAGTTGACGCGGTGGAGATCGCGGATCATGTCGACGTAAAGCGCGCTGCGGCGGAGCGCCTTGCCCTTGCCGCGGGCGCCCACACGGAAGTGCTCGTCGAGCACCTTGTTTTCCAGGGTGCGGAAGGCATCCTTCTGCGCGATCAGGCGTTTGGCGCCCTCGACATCACCAGACGACAGCACGCCTGTGGCGATCCGCAGATTGTCGCGGATGATCACGCAGAGATCGTCGAGGGCTGCCTGCTCTTCGGCGTTGAAGTTTATGCTTTCCCTGGCCTTGGCGTTGATGCGGTCGGAGAGATTGAGGTGGATCACATCACCGGCGTGTTCGAGATTGCTGATGTAGAGGGTGATCTCAAGGGCGCGGGCGGCCTCCGGCGCCGATAGTTCGCCTTGCGCCAGATCGGAGAGATAGGATTGCACCGCTGTCTGAAACACGTTGAGCCGCTCGTCCAGCGGCTTCAGCAGTTTCAGGGTTTCCAGGCTGCCGGTGCGCAAGGCCTGCAACGCCGTTTCGAACATGCGGTCGAGCACCTCGCTCATCCGCACGGTTTCGAGAACCGCGTTGGAGAGCGCCACCGACGGCGTCGACAGGGCCACGGCATCGAGATAGCGGGGAGATGCCAGCCGGTCAGCCTCCGGCTTTTCATCGGGCACAAGGCGGGTCATGAGCCTATCGACCAGACCGGTCAGCGGCAGGAAAAACAGACCGGTCACAATGTTGAACACTGCGTGGAAGGTAACGGCCGTTTCAACCGGCGCCATGGGAATGCGGGCGACGATGGGTGTGATGCGGTTGATGAAGGCGAGAGCGAGAATCGCCATCAGGCCACGGCAGAAGAGATTGGAAATGGGTAGGCGGCGCGCCGCTGCCGGCAGCGCCAGCGTGGAAGTGACGGCAGGAAGGCCGCCGCCGAAATTGATGCCGAGAATGAAACTGAGGGCGCCCGCCACTTCCAGGCTGCCATTGGCGAGGAACGAAGCAATGAGCAGAATGACGGCGAGGGTGGAGTGGAAGGCCCAGGCGAGAACCGCACCCACAATGAAGGCCAGCAGAGGTTCGTGGCCAACGGCGGCAAGAACCTCGTGAAACAGGCTGGCATCCCTGAGCGGGATGGTTGCAGTGGCGATCAATTGCAGTGACAGCAACATGAGACCAAGGCCGATGAGGATGCGGCCGACATTGTGGGGGCGGAATTCCTCCGACACGCTGAAGGTCACATAGCCCGCGAAAAGCAGAATGGGCGAGGCCCAGAGCGCCAACTTGCTGCCCGAGGCGAAGACCGACGAGACGATGGCCGAGCCCACATCGGCGCCGAGCAGAATGGCAAGCCCCAGGGCGGTGCCGATGGCTCCCGATGCGGCGATTCCCGCCACAATCAGCGTCATCGCCGTGCCGCTGCCGAGAATGGCGGTGGCGATGCCGCCCGCCACGAAGGCGGAGAGCCTGCTGCCCAACCGGTGTTCGATGAAGGATTTCAGCCGGTCGCCCCAGGCGCGCATGACGCCGGTGCGCACCATGCGCACGCCCCAGAGCAGGAGGGCGACGCCTCCCAGCAGATTGACGATGACGAGGGTGCCGGGGTTCAATCTCGCCTCAAACCGGCCATGGCAGCGACCAGGTCTTCACATTGGTGAAAAACTTCATGGCCTCCATGACGCCTTCCTTGATGCCATTGCCCGAATCCTTGATGCCGCCGAAGGGCGACATCTCGATGCGGTATCCCGGCACTTCCCAGATATTCACGGTGCCGACATCGAGGCCTTCGATAAAGCGGGTAATGCGGTCGAGCCGGTTGGTGCAGACACCGGAGGAGAGACCGAACGGCGTCGAATTGGAGATGCGGATCACTTCCGCATCGTCGCCCGGCACGCGGACGATGGGGATTACCGGACCGAAGGTTTCTTCGAAGACCAGTTCCGAGCCGTGCGGCACGAAATCGACGGTGATGGGCGGCAGCACGGCGCCCTGGCGGCCCGGGTCGTAGAGCACCTTGGCGCCCTGTTCGGCGGCGAGGTAGACGCGGCGCTCGAAAATCTTGGCGGCGCCTTCGTGGACGACGCAGCCCAGGTCGGTATCGGGGTGCATGGGGTCGCCGAACTTGATCTTTTTTGCCTTGGCGAGCACCAGCTCGACGAAGCGGTCGGCGACGCGCTCCTGGACCAGAATGCGTTTGACCGCCGTGCAGCGCTGGCCGGAATTTCTGGTGGCGCCGGCCACCGCCAGCTCGGCCGCCCTGTCGAGGTCGCTGCCGGAGAGGTCGTCGAGGACGATCAGTGGATCATTGCCGCCTAGCTCCAGGGCGGCGCGCTTGTAGCCGGCTTTGGCGGCAATCAGCTTGCCGACACGCACGCCACCGGTGAAGGTGATGACATTGATATTTTCGTTGGTCACCATCTCATTGCCGATATCATCGGGCCAGCCGGTGACCACCTGGAACATTTCGGGCGGCAACCCCGCCTCATAGAGGATATCGGCCAGCGCTATGGCGGTCAGCGGAGTCAATTCGGTGGGCTTCACCACCACGCAATTGTTGCTGGCAATGGCGGGAGCCACCTTGTGCGAGACCATATTGAGCGGGTGATTGAAGGGCGTTATCGCCGAAATTACGCCCACCGGCTCGCGCTTGGTGAATATCTTGCGGGGTTTGCCCTGTGGGCGTCAGATCGCAGGAAAAGATCTGGCCATCATCGAGAATGGCGAGCATTCCCGCGAGCGTGAATACGTCGTAGGCGCGGCCCACTTCATAGAGCGAATCCTTCTTCGAGAGGCCAAGCTCAAGCGTGATGAGATCGGACAACTGACCTTTACGGCCACGGATCAACTCGGCGGCGCGGAACAGAATCTGCTGGCGTTCATAGCGCGTGAGCTTCGGCTTGTAGGCGGCGGCAATGGCGAAGGCTTGTGCCGCATGTTCGGCGCGGCCGGCGGGAACCGTGCCGATCACCTCGTTGGTGTAGGGATAATGCACCGGCACCACGCCATCGGCGTCGACTTTCCTGCCGCCGATGCGCATGGTTTCTTCGATGACGGGGCGAGTATTCATTACCCACCCCCCAATCCGTCATGCCAGCGCAGACTGGCATCCCGCTTTGGCATGACGAAAGAAGCTGGACCCCAGCGTTCGCTGGGGTGACGGTGAAGGAGTGAAGGCATCCTAAGGCTCCACGATATTGTTGCAGCCGAGGGCAAAGGCATCGAAATTGCGGAGTTGGCCTTTGAGCCCCTTCAGCTTGCGATTGGTGATCACCGGAATTTCCTGCTCGGTCAGGCCGCCGTGGGAGCGCAGCGGCTCATTGAGGCCGGAGAGGTCGTGCTTGTCGCGGCTGGTGCCGATGACTTTCGTTGCATTGGGTCCGCCGGAAATAACGATGATGTCGCCCAGGCGATCCTCGGGCAGCTCGAAGCGGGCGCAGCCGTCTTTCCTGTTCAGCACCACATCGATGCCGGGCTGGCGGGAAATTTCAGACATGACATCGGAGACCGCCGGGCCATAGGCATAGACGGTGGCAAAGGAGCCGAGCGCTCCATGGTGGACCACGTAGGGATCGGTGATCGGCAGGATGACTTTGGTCTTGCCGGAACCGAACCTGCGATCGAGCACGTCCTGGAGATAGATGACATCGGGCTCCTTGGTGGCGAGATGCTTGTCCTTCATGCCGTGGTCGGCGACGATCACCACGATGGCGCCGGCGGCATCGAGCTCGCCCAAATATTTGTCCATCATGGCATAGAAGGAATTGGCGCCCGCCGAGCCCGGAGCGTATTTGTGCTGTACGTAATCGGTGGTCGAGAGATACATGAGGTCAGGGCGCATCGAGCCAAGCAGCTTGACGCCCGCCGCGAAGACGAATTCCGAGAGTTCGGCCGAATAGACATCCGGCACGCCCATGCCGACCGTGGCGCAAACATTTTCGATGCCATTTTCCGCAAGAGTCGCCTTGTCCGCCTTCTCCGAGGAGAAAGCATACGGCGGTGCCGTCGAATGCCAGCCCCTTGCCGAGCAGCAGCCTGAGCTTGTCCTTGGCGGTTATCACCGCGACCTTGGCACCGGCTTTCTGGAAGGCTTCGAAAATCGTCGGCGCGCGCAGCCATTTGGGATCGTTCATCATGGTCTCGGCGCCGGTTGCCGGATCGATGAGATAGTTGCCGCTGATGCCGTGCACGGCGGGCGGCTGGCCGGTGACGATCGACAGATTGTTGGGATTGGTGAAGCTGGGAATGACCGAAAGGCCCCGGAGATTTTCGCCCTTGGCGATCATCGCCTTGAGATTTGGCATGAGACCCGCCGCCATGGCGATTTCCATGTAGGCGGGTTCGCTGCCATCGCAGCAGATAACCACCAGCGGCGATTTCGGCCAGCGATAGTCGCGGCCGTTGACGCTGACTGTCTTCATCGCGTCAGGCCCCAATCGGCGTCAGATCGGTGACATTCATCTCGTTCAGCACCTCGCGGATCGCCCGCAGCACTCCGTTCATCACGTCTTCATCGATCTGGCCGATGGTGCCAATGCGGAAGCTTGGCCGCTTGGTGAGCTTGCCGGGATAGATGGCAAAGCCGCGGGCGCGAAGGGCTTCATAGAAATGCTCGAAACGGAAATTGGGATCGCGCGGCGTGAGGAATGTCTGGATGATGGGACCCGCCTCGTTGTCATTGAGCAGCGTGGAGAAGCCGATCTCGCGCATTCCCTTGATCAGCACCTGGGCATTGCGGGCATAACGGGCGCCGCGCGCCATCACGCCGCCCTGCTGCTCATGTTCCTTCATCGCCTGGTGGAATGCGACGAGGGCATGGGTGGGCGGGGTGAAGCGGAACTGGCGCGTTGGCTTCGAGGCCCTTCCATTGGTCATGGAGGTCGAGCACCAGCGAGTGGCACTTGCCCTCGGAGGCTACCAGCATATCACGCTTCACCAGGACATAGGAGAAACCCGGAACGCCCTCGATGCACTTATTGGATGACGACACCATCACATCCATGCTGGTTTCCTCCATGGCGAGCGGAATGGCGCCGAACGACGACATGGCGTCGACCATGAATATCTTGCCGCGGGCCTTCACCGCTTCGGCGGTGTCGTGAACGGGATTGATGACGCCCGAGGTGGTTTCGCAATGGATCATCCAGACATGGCTAATGGCCGGATCGGCATCGAGCATGATGGTGACGTCCTCGACGGCAGGGGCCGTGCTGTCGCCCTTGTCGATTTTCACGAAAGGCCGGCCGATGCGCTCGAGAATCTTGGCGGCGCGTTCGCCATAGGCGCCATTGGCGACGACCAGGGTCTTGGCGTCCTTGGCCGGGCAGAAGCAGCCAAGCGCTGCTTCGATGGCGAAGGTGCCGGAGCCTTGCATGATCACGCATTCGTAGCCTGGCCCGCAGCCCGCAAGTTTCAGAAGGCCTTTGCGGATTTGGCCTACGACCTGGCGGAATTCGATGTCGCGCGAGCCCCAATCGGCCAGCATGGCGAGCTTGACGGCGCGCGAGGTGGTAAGCGGGCCGGGCGTCAGGAGATAGGGCATGTCCTCCTGGCCGGCGGGGCCCTTGAAGGCGGGAACAAAGCGGGGGGCGGTCATGACCATGATGTGCTCCTGTGTCGCGGCTTTCTTGTACGCTTGAACCCCATCAGTCAAATCGTATGTTCTTGTAAGTCTTATAGGTTCCGCGAGAAAAATCCCCACGTCGCGCCGCGGCTGGTTTCAGGCAATCGCCAACCGCAATGCCAGACTGGCGCTGGCGAAGCTCGCCGAAATGCCGCTCATCCTGCGCGAGGAGAGTTCAAATCGCGTGCCCGCTGCACGTCATCCGCTCGTTCTTCGAAGAGCTGCCAGGGTCTGGCCAAGAGCATCTGAAAAAGCCTAAATAGCGATATGACTTTCAAGGCCGCCTGCATCCAGAATTGCGCGACACCCGATGTGGGTCACGATATCGCGGTGCTCAGCCGGTTGATCGGCCGGGCGGCGGGCGAAGGCGCCCGTTTCATTGCCACGCCGGAATACTGCGCCGGACTCAATTCAAAGGATGGGCTGTTCCATCCCGTGGCATTTCCCGAGACCGCCCATCCAGTCATTCCGGCAATGGCGGCACTTGCCCGCCAACATTCCGCCTGGATCCTGATTGGCTCGATCGGGGTGCGCGCAGATGACGGCCGCATCAACAATCGCTCGATCATGCTGACGCCCGAGGGCGAGATCGCGGCGCGCTACGACAAGATTCATCTTTTCGATGTCAATCTCGGCGAGGGCAAGCTCTATCGGGAGTCGGCCACTATTGCACCCGGCAACGAGGCGGTGATCAGCCCCTGTGAAGGCGGCGGCATCGGCCTGTCCATCTGTTATGACTTGCGCTTTGCAGCACTCTACCGCGCTTACGGCCAGGCCGGCGCCCAAATGCTGGCCATCCCTGCCGCCTTCACGAAAATGACCGGCGAGGCACATTGGCATGTGCTGAACCGCGCGCGGGCGATCGAGAACGGCGCCTATGTCATAGCACCCTGCCAATACGGCACGCTTGCCGGCGGCGGTCAATGCTACGGTCATTCGCTGATCATCGACCCTTGGGGCCGGGTGCTGGCCGATGGCGGCGATGCGGAAGGCATCATCATTGCGGAGATCGACCTTGAACAGGTGGCGCTGACCCGCAGCCGCATCCCGTCGTTGCGCCACGACAGGCCGTTTACGGTTCAGCCGTCCTAGAATTCTTCTGCTTGAATTTGATTCGCTGGATTCCCCTTTTTTTCATTCCACCGGCGGGGTGACGGATGATGGGAAGCGCCAGTCAAGTTCAGTCAGAAAGACTTAGGGCACCGGCGTCCATAGCACCTGATCGATGCGGGTGGCGCCGGTGGCGAGCATGATCAGGCGGTCGAGGCCGAGGGCGACGCCGGATGCGGGGGGCATCATGGCGAGGGCTTCCAGCAACTCTTCGTCGATGGGATAGCGCTCGCCGTAGATGCGGTCTTTTACATCCATTTCGGCCTCGAACCTACGGCGCTGCTCCGCCGGATCGGTCAGTTCGCCGAAGCCGTTGGCCAGTTCGACACCGCAGGCATAGAGTTCGAAGCGTTCGGCGACGCGGGCATCGTGGGCACAGGCGCGCGCCAGGGCCGCTTCGACGGCGGGGTACTCATAGAGAATCGTTGGCCGCGCCGTGCCGAGATTGGGCTCGACCTCCTCGACCAGGATGCGGCTGAAGATATCGGACCACGAGTTGTCTCCAGCCACCTGCACATGGGACTGGGTTGCAAGACCATCGCGATCGGCGCCGCCATTGTCACTCAGTGTCGCAAGCAGGTCGATGCCGGCGAAGCGTTGGAAGGCGCCGGCAACCGTCAGCCATTCGGGTTCAGCCAGGGGATCGATCTTCCTTCCGCGCCAGGAAAAAGTCCGGGTCTCCGCCGTCTCCGCGGCAAGACGTAACAGGGCAATGGTATCATTGATGATCGTTTCATAGGACTCGTTGGCCCGGTACCACTCCAGCATGGTGAATTCGGGGGCATGGGTGAGGGTGCGCTCGCGGTTGCGGTAGACCCGCGCCAGATCGAAAATCCGGGTTTCCCCGGCGGCCAGCAGTTTTTTGCAGGCAAATTCCGGCGAGGTGTGGAGATAGCGGCGTTCACGGCTGCCGTCGGGTTGGATGAGATCGGTGGCAAAGGCGTGGAGATGAGCTTCGTTGCCGGGAGAAACCTGCAGTGCGCCACATTCGACTTCGACAAAATCCCGGGCCGCGAACCACGCGCGCAGCCCCGCGATGATGCGATTGCGCAACAGCAGGAAGGGCCTACGGTCGCGGTGACGATGTGGGGAAAACCATTGCGTCATGGGTTAATCTGCGCTTGCGCCTTAGGGGTTGGATTCGTCCGGGTGCGCTGCTAATACCCGCCCCAACGCATCCCGGCAATTCAAAGAAAGCACGAGAAACACAGTGGTAAAGATTATCGCAAGCGGCGTACGCAAGGGCAATGTTATCGAGCATGAGGACGGCAAGCTCTATGTCGTTCTGAAAGCCGAGAGCATGCATCCCGGCAAGGGCACGCCGACGACGACCATCGATATGCGGCGCATTTCCGACGGTGTTAAAACTAATGTCCGCTTCAAGACGACCGATACGATGGAGCGCGCCTTCGTCGAAACCATCACGCACAGCTATCTCTACAAGGATGGTGAGATGTATGTGTTCATGAATCCCGAGAGCTTCGAACAGATCAGCCTGACCAGCGACATGCTGGGCGATTCCGCGGCGTTCCTGCAGGAAGGCATGGAATGCCAGATCGCGCTGTTCAACGGAGCGCCGATCTCCATCGAACTGCCGCAGCGGGTGACCCTGGAAATCGTCGAGACCGAGCCCGCCATCAAGAACCAGACGGCATCGTCGTCGTTCAAGCCGGCGCTGCTGGCCAACGGCGTGCGCACCATGGTGCCGCCGCATATTGCATCGGGCACCCGCATTGTGGTGGCAACCGAGGATGCCTCCTATGTCGAGCGCGCCAAGGACTGAGACTTGCATCTCCAGGCACTGCATTCTTTTTGCACAAGTGTTTTGACCATGTGGACAAATTTCTGACAGGCGTGTAGCCTCCGCTATAGTGGCGTCATAGAAGAACCCCACACAGGAGAGGAATCATGCCGAACAATATTTTCCGCATCAGCCGCCGTGACCTTCTGAAATATTCCGCCGCGGGCGCAGTACTCCCCATTGCCGGCCTGATGCCGCGGCGGGCGATGGCCGCTGACCCGATCAAGACGGCCGCCATTTATACGGTTCCGGTCGAGCAGCAATGGGTCAGCCGCATTCACAAGGCCGCAACCACCGCCAAGGAGCGCGGCGACATCGAATATGTGTTTTCCGAGAAGGTTTCCAACACCGACTATGAGCGCGTCATGCGCGAATATTGCGAGGCGGGCCACCAGCTGATCGTCGGCGAGGCCTTCGCGGTGGAAGATGCGGCGCGTGCCGTCGCCAAGGATTATCCTGACCGCGCCTTCCTGATCGGCTCGAGCTTCAAGCCCGATGCCGGGGCATTTCCGAATTTCTCGGTGTTCGACAATTATATCCAGGATGCCTCCTATCTCTCCGGCATCATCGCCGGCGCAATGACCAAGTCGGGCAATATCGGCATGGTTGGCGGCTATCCGATCCCGGAAGTGAACCGGCTGATGAATGCCTTCATGGCGGGCGTGCGCGAGAGCCGGGCCGACGCCAAGTTCCAGGTGGCCTTCATCGGTTCGTGGTTCGATCCGCCGAAAGCCAAGGAAACCGCACTCGCCCAGGTCGATGCCGGCGCCGACCTGCTTTACGCCGAACGCTTCGGCGTCTCCGATGCCGCCAAGGAAAAGGGCGTGCTGGCGGTGGGCAATGTCATCGACACCCAGGCGGATTATCCCGACACCGTGGTGGCCTCGGCGCTGTGGCACTTCGAGCCGACGCTCGATGCGGCGATTGCCGCGGTGAAGGGCGGCGCCTTCAAGGCCGACGACTATGGCCAGTATTCCTTCATGAAGGCAGGGGGCTGCAGCCTGGCGCCGCTTGGCACGTTCGACGGCAAGATCGCCGCCGATGTCAAGGCCAAGGTCGCGGCCAAGGAAGCCGACATCAAGTCGGGCGCCTTCTCGGTTGCCATCGACGACAACGAGCCAAAGTCCTCATAAGCGGATGACCCCTCAGATCGCTGGCGGGCCGGAGACCGTTCTCCGGCTCACCGGCGTTAGCAAGCGCTTCGGCCCGCTGATCGCCAACGACGCGATCTCCTTCACATTGGCGCGCGGCGAAATCGTCGGCCTCCTGGGTGAGAACGGCGCCGGTAAGACCACGCTGATGAACATCCTGTTCGGCCACTATGTCGCCGATGAGGGGTCGATCGAAATCGAGGGGAAAGCGCTCCCGCCGGGCAAGCCGGGGGCAGCCATTGCCGCAGGCATCGGCATGGTGCACCAGCATTTCACCCTTGCCGACAATCTCAGTGTCCTCGACAACATCGTGCTGGGAACCGAACCGCTGTTCGCCTTGTCGTCGGACCGCCGCAAGGCGGCAGCCCGCATTCGCGAATTGGGGGAGACTTTCGGGTTGGCGGTCGATCCGGATGCGGCGGTCTCCTCGCTGTCGGTTGGCGAACGCCAGCGTGTCGAAATTCTCAAGGCGCTTTACCGCCGCGCCAAAATCCTCATTCTCGACGAGCCCACGGCGGTGCTGACGCCGCAGGAATCGGACTCGCTGTTCGCCACGTTGAAAAAATTCGTGTCCACCGGACTGTCGATCATTCTCATTTCGCACAAGCTTCACGAGGTGCTGGCGGCGTGCAGCCGCATCTGCGTACTGCGCGGCGGCAAACTGGTGGCCGAGCGTCTGGCCAGCGCAGTCAACAAAGCGGAACTTGGCCGAACTCATGGTGGGCCGGGCCATTCCGCAGGCCCGCACCGAAGCACAGGCGCCAGGACCTGCCGTGCTGACGCTCAGGAATGTCTCGGCGCGGCGCGGTTCACTATCGCTCGAAGATGTCTCGCTGACGCTGCGGGCGGGCGAGATAACCGGCATTGCCGGTGTTTCCGGCAACGGGCAAAGCCTTCTCGCCGATCTGATCAGTGGCGTTCACAACAAGACATCGGGCGATATTGCGCTGGCGGACAGGCCAATCGACGGTCTCTCGGCGCGGGCCATGGTGGCCAACCGCATCGCCCGCATTCCGGAAGACCGTCATGCCGAAGGCCTGGTGGGCGACATGAGTGTCACTGAGAATGTCATCTCGGAATCCTATCGCTCCAAGCGTTTCAGCCGCGGCGGCTTCATCGACTGGGCGGCGGCGCGCTCGTTCGCCCTCGAAATCATCGATGGCTACGAGGTCAAGTGCCCGTCGCCGGAGGCCCGTGTGCGCCTGCTCTCGGGCGGCAACATGCAGAAACTCATTCTCGGCCGCGTCATGGCCAATGAACCGGTGGTGGTGATGGCCAATCAGCCGACCCGTGGTCTCGATGTCGGCGCCGTCAACTATGTCCATGAGCGCCTGATCGCGGCGCGCAAGCGCGGCGCTGCCATCCTGTTGATCTCCGAGGATCTCGACGAGCTTCTGGCCCTGTCCGACCAGGTTGCCGTCATGTACCGGGGTGCGTTGTCAGTGCCGATTCCGCGTGGCGAGGTGAGCGTCAATACGCTCGGCCTGATGATGGCGGGGACCTCCCATGCGGCTTGAACCGCGCGACAGCCGCCCGCTGGCCGTTCTAATGGGATATCCTGCAGGTGCGATTGCCGCTTCCGCCCTGTTCTGCGCCTTCCTGGTGATGCTGTCGGGCGCATCGCCGTTTTCGGTGTTCTGGCTCATCGCCAAGGGTGCGGCGGGATCGCAATTCGCGCTGTTTGAAACACTGACCAGGGCGACACCGCTGATCTTCACCGGGCTTGCTGCCGCCGTAGCCTTCCGCGCCAAGCTGTGGAATATCGGCGGCGAAGCGCAACTCTATATGGGCGCCGTCATGACCGTGGTCCTCGGCACCGGATTGTTGCCCTTGCCGAAGCCTGTGCTGATTCCCGTTCTGATGATGGCGGCCATGCTGGGTGGCGCGATTGTTCTTTCCATTCCTGCTTTCCTCAAAACCCGCTTTGGCGTGGACGAGGTGGTGACCACGCTGCTGTTCAATTTCATCGCACTGCTGCTGGTGAGCATGCTGCTTGAGGGGGTTCTAAAGGATCCCATGGGCCTCGGCTGGCCGCAATCGAAGAAAGTGATCGCCGAGGCGCAGCTGCCGAAACTCATTCAGGGCAAGCGGCTGCATTTCGGCTTCATCATTGCGGTGCTTGCCGCCATTGCTGTGTGGATCATCGACCGCAAATCGGCGCTGGGCTATGAAATGCGCGCCGTCGGCCATAACGCCAAGGCCGCGGCCTTTGCCGGCATTCCGGTCAATCGCGTAATCGCCAAGACGGCACTGCTATCCGGCGGGCTGGCGGGTCTGGCCGGCATGTCGGAAGTGGCGGGTCTCAAGGGCAATCTCACCCTCGATCTCTCGCCGGGCTTTGGCTACACCGGCATCGTCGTCGCCATGCTGGCGCTGCTGCATCCCCTTGGTGTCATCGCCGCCGCGCTCTTCGTGGCCGCCGTCTTTGTCGGCGCCGATGCCATGAGCCGCACGGCAGGCGTTCCGAGCTACATTGCCCAGGTCATGGTGGCGGCGTCGCTGCTCTCCATGGTCGCCGCCGTCATGCTCACCCGCTACCGCGTGCGTTGGAGGTGAGCATGGAGGCGATCGAAATCCTGTTCACCGCATCCCTCTGGGCCGCAGCCGTCCGCATCGCCTCGCCGCTTATATTTCGCGACGCTGGGCGAACTGCTGTGCGAGCGTGCCGGCGTGCTCAATCTCGGCATCGAAGGCATCATGACGGTTGGCGCCTTCGCCGGCTGGATAACCGTCTATGCCGGCGGCGATCTATGGCTCGGCGTTGCGGTTGCAGGCTTGGCCGGCGCCGCCTTTGGCCTGCTGCATGGCATTCTGGTCGTGCCGCTCGGCCTGTCGCAACATGTGACCGGCATCGGCATCACCCTGCTGGCCACCAGTCTCTCCTATTACACCTACCGCCTGGCGCTGCCGGAAGTAACCTCGCCGCCAAAGATCGAACCCTTCATTACCTGGAACATTCCGTTCCTCGCCGATATTCCGGTCATTGGCCCAGCACTCTTCCAGCAGACGCCGCTCACTTATCTGGGCTTCATCCTCACTGGGCTCGTGGCCTGGCTCCTCTACCGCACGCCCATCGGCCTCGCCATCCGCACGGTGGGCGAAAATCCGGCCGCCGCCGAAGCGCAGGGCATCGATGTGACCTGGGTCAGGCTCGGCGCCGTGGTGGCGGGAAGCGCGCTGATGGGCGTGGGCGGCAGTTTTCTCACCCTTTCGGCATTCAATTCCTTCTTCTTCGAGATGATCAACGGCCGCGGCTGGATCTGCATTGCACTGGTGGTGTTCGGTTCGTGGCGGCCGGGCAAGGCGGTGCTTGGCGCCCTGCTGTTTGCGGCCTTCGATGCCTATCAACTGCGCCTGCAGCAACTCGCGGGCGCCTTCGTACCCTATCAGGTGTTTCTGATGCTGCCCTATATCATGTCGATCTTGGCGCTGGTGGCGATGTCGCGCCGCGCCACCTACCCCCGCGCCCTGATGGTGGCTTACCGCAAGGGCGAACGCTGAAACAGCGCCACCGTCTCGACATGCGAAGTCCATTTGAACTGGTCGACAGGGGTGACAGTCTTCAGCGCAAAGCCGCCAGCGATGAGGATTTCGGCATCGCGGGTGAAACTCGTGGGCTCGCAGGACACCGAAACGACGGTCTTCACTTTCGATTTGGCAAGCTGCCGCGCCTGGGCCTCGGCGCCGGCACGGGGCGGATCGAAGACGACCGTGTCAAAATCCTTGAGTTCATTTGCAACCAGGGGCTCGCGGAACAGATCGCGTGTGGTGGCCTCGACCGGTTTCAATCCCGGCGTGGAGCGCGCGGCCTGGGCAAGTGCCGCGATGGCCGGCTTGTCATTGTCGAAGGCGGCGACCTTGGCGATTTCGGCGAGGCGGAGTGCAAAGGGTCCGCAGCCTGAAAACAGGTCGGCCAGCGATTTCGTTTTGCCCACGGAATTGAGAACCAGATCGGCCAGGTGCTGTTCGCCCTCGGCAGTCGCCTGCAGGAAGGAATTAACTGGAAGAACGACGGACGCGCGGCCCATACTGACTCGCGGAATGTGGCGCGTGGCGATGACCTCGCCATTGACGGCCAGCCGCGCCACATCGAGCGTGTTGGCGAGCGTGGCGAGCTTCGCCATCTCCTGCTCGACAATCTTGCGCTCAGCCTTGACCGCCGCATCGATGCCGCTACCGGTGGCAGTGAGCGCCACATCGCAGTCACCGAATTTCTCGCCAAACCCACGGGCGATGGCGGACGCGCGCGCCAGTGCCGGCACGAGAATGGGGCAATGATCGATGTCCATCAGATCATGGCTGCGTGCCGCCATGAAGCCCGCGGTGACGGTGCTGCCGCGCCGTCTGACATGGAGGCTGACCCGTCTGCGGCCTTCGCCATGGGCATCGATGAGATCGCCGACTTGCGCATCGATGCCACGGTGGCGCAGCGCCTGCACGACAAGGCCGCGCTTCCATTGGCGATATGGCGCATCCTGCCAATGCTGCAACTGGCAGCCGCCACAGCTGCCGAAGTGCTTGCAGAAGGGTGGGATGCGTTCGGGCGATGCCTGTTCGATCGCGACGATCCTCGCGCGCTCACCCTTGACTTCGGCAATAATGGTTTCACCCGGAAGCCCATAGGGCACATAGACAGTATGACCGTCCAGGGAGGCAACGCCCTCGGCCCTCCGGCCCATGGCGGTGATCTCCAGCCTCTGTTCAGCCATTGGAGGGCTGCGGATAGACAATGGCGATGGCATAGCCCTGCTTGAGCGAAATTCGCACGGGCCCAAGGGCTATGTTGGAAAGTGTGAGCGTCGAGCCCAAAGGAACGTCGCGGTTTTGCAGGGGCCACTTGACGCCTTCGAGGTCAAGGCCGGTGAGATCGGTGAAGGGCACGAGGCTGAAACGGCTCTGGCCCGGCAGATCGAGACCATGGGTACCGGCGATGACCGGGTGGGCCTCCTCATCGCCGCTGGTGATAAAACTTGGCAACCCCGTCTGGGCGAGTTTCAGCACCTGGCCGAAATGGCCAAGTGCGTGGTCGGCCTGGCCGCCAAGGCCGCCGACCAGCACAAGTTCGCGGGCGCCCTGTCTTTTGGCAAGGGCGATGGCGAGGCCGCCGTCAGTTGCGTCCTTTTCCGGGGAGTGGGTTTGCCGCGGGACATGGCGATACTGCAGGCTGAGTTCGGAGCCTGCCGAATCGAAATCGCCGACCCAGCATTCGGGCGAAAGGCCAAGCACCGCCGCATGCATCATGCCCCGGTCGGCGGCGATCACACGGGTGCTCTTGAGTTGCGCCCGTAGCCGCGCCGTGACGGTCAGATTGCCGCCAAGGAGGATTGCAAAACGTGACATGGAACTTGATCACATGAGGCTTGTCAGTGCGTCCTGCAAGGCCTAAAGCTGGCGCTGCTCTCAACGGGGTGCCGCGTCCAAGCGGCTGAGAGGGGCTAGCGCCTCAACCCGCTGAACCTGATCCGGATCATGCCGGCGGAGGGATTGATAGCGGTGTCGTTCGAAACACCAATCCTCCATCCTCGGCGCATGGAGGTATTATGAAAAAGACCCTCACCGCCCTGTTCGCTCTCCTTCTGACTGTTGCCCCGGCGATGGCCAAGGAGGTGCTGACGATCTACACATACGACAGCTTTGTTTCGGAGTGGGGACCGGGCGCCAAAATCAAGGACGCTTTCGAGAAGACCTGCGATTGCACCATCGAATGGGTGGCGCCGGGCGATGGCGTCGCCGTTCTCAACCGCCTCAAGCTCGAAGGCGGCAACACCAAGGCCGATGTGGTGCTGGGCCTCGATACCAATCTCACGGCGGAGGCCGCAGCGACAGGTCTGTTCGGAAAGCATGGCCTCGACCGATCGCTCGCCAAGACCCCCATTGCGTGGACGGACGAGCTGTTCATGCCATTCGATTACGCGCCATTTGCCGTAGTTTATGACAGCGAGACGATGAAAACACCGCCCACCAGTCTCGAAGAGCTGGTCGATGGCGATCCGGCCCAGAAAATTGTATTGGAGGATCCGCGCTCATCGACACCGGGACTCGGCTTTCTGCTGTGGATGAAACAGGTCTATGGCGGCAAGGCGGGCGAGGCCTGGGCCAAGCTCAAACCGCGCATTCTGACGACGGCGCCCGGCTGGCCGGAAGCCTACGCGCTGTTCACCAAGGGCGAGGCGCCGATGGTGCTGTCCTACACAACATCGCCGGCCTATCACGTGATCGCCGAGAACAGCACGCGCTACAAGGCGGCTTCCTTCGCCGAGGGCCACTATCTGCAGATCGAAGTGGCGGGCCTTATCGAAGCGTCGCCCGAGCGGGCGCTGGCCCAGAAATTCCTCGCCTTCATGATGGGCCCCGGCTTTCAGGACCACATCCCCACCAGCAACTGGATGTTTCCGGCGGGCGCCACCTCCTCGCCTTTGCCCGCTGCCTTCAATGATCTGGTGAAGCCCGTCAAGCCGCTGCTCTATACGCCGGAAGAAGTTGCAAAGAATCGCCGCGCCTGGATCGATGAATGGCTGAACGCCATGGCGCAATGAACGGCAATCGGTCGCCATATGCCTTTGTGGCGCTGGCGCTCATCCTTGCGGCGGTCATCGCCGGTTTTCTCCCGGTACTACTGATCGGCATCGGCGAGGGCCTGGTGCCGCACGATCCCTATCTTCTGCATGTTGCCGGTTTCACATTGTTGCAGGCAGGACTTTCGACCATTCTTTCGGTGGTCCTGGCGCTGCCGGTGGCGCGGGCGCTGGCGCGGCGCGAATTTGGCGGCCGGGATTTGATTGTCAGGTTTTTCACCCTGCCGATGGCACTTCCCGCGATCGTTGCGATCCTCGGCATTGTAACCATCTATGGCCGCCAAGGCTGGCTCGGCGGTGGCTTCAACATTTATGGCCTCACCGGGATTCTGCTCGCCCATGTGTTTTTCAATTTTCCCATGGCGGCGCGCATGATGCTCACCGGGCTTGCCGCCATTCCGCCGGAAAGTTTCCGCCTGGCGGCCCAGCTCGGCTTCCGTGACCGCGATCTCTGGCGGCTCGTCGAATGGCCGCAATTGCGATCGGCGCTGCCCGGCATCGTCATCCTGATTTTCCTGCTGTGCACGGCGAGCTTCACCGTGGTGCTGACCCTGGGTGGAGGACCGGCCGCCACCACGCTGGAGGTGGCGATCTATCAGGCGCTACGCTTTGACTTCGACCCGCCGCGCGCGGTTGGCCTTGCCCTCGTTCAACTGGTCATTTGTTCAGCACTTGCCCTGTTGACACATCATTCCGGTGGCGGCGTTGTAACTTGGCAGAAACTTCGCCGGAAATCCGTCCGCTTTGGTGGCTCCACATTAGCTGCGCTGTTGATCGACGGGTTGGCGCTTGCGATCGGGCTTATCATTGTGTTGCCGCCGCTTGTGGCGGTTGCCGCGTCGGGTGTCCTGCACATGAGCTTTAGCGGTGATCTGCTCGCCGCAACCATGACAAGCCTTGCCATAGGTATTTCGACAGCCATATTGAGTCTGATCCTGTGCTGGGCGCTGGCACAGGCGGCGGCGCGCAGTCCACAATGGGCCAAGGCTTCGGGACTGGTCATTCTGGCGGGCCTGATCATGCCACCGGCGGTGCTGGCAACCGGATGGTTCATGCTGGCCAGCAGGCTTTCGATGTTCGCACTGCCCGCATCCTTTCTGGTTGTCGCCATGAGCACGCTGATGGCGTTGCCGTTTGCCTATACCACCCTGGCGCCCGCCGTCGCCTTAGCAGCACAGCAGAATGACCGGCTGTGCGCCGGACTCGGACTCTCGGGAGTTACACGGTTTTTCATTGTCGACCTTCCAACCCTACGCAAGCCGCTTGGCCTCGCCTTTTTGATGGGAGCGATCGTCTCGCTGGGCGATTTTACCGCCATCACTTTGTTCGGTTCGCAGGATCTGGTGACGCTGCCGGCCCTCATCTATCGCCAGATGGGCAGCTACCGCATCGGCACGGCAGCCGGCACCGCATTTATCCTCGCCCTCCTCACCCTCGGACTGGTCATGCTTGCCGAGAAATGGAGCGCCTACGATGATTGAACTCTCCCATGTCACATTCCGCTATGATGACATGCTGATGGACTTCGACATCAGCGTGCCGAAGGCCTCGCTCACCGCCATCATCGGACCCAGCGGTGCGGGAAAATCGACGCTTCTGTCATTGATCGCGGGCTTCGAGACTCCATTGTCGGGGCGCATCGTGATCGATGGATACGACATGGCGGGCGTTGCTCCGGCGGACCGCCCCATCAGCATGATTTTCCAGGACAACAATGTCTTTTCTCATCTCGATCTCTGGCAGAATGTGGCGATCGGCCTGTCGCCGGGGCTGAAGCTTACACCCGGTCAGCGCAAGCTCGCCGACGATGCCCTTGCCCGCGCCGGGTTGTACGAACTCCGCCATCGCAAACCTGGCGATGTCTCGGGTGGCGAACGGCAGCGGGTGGCCATTGCCCGGGCGCTGGTGCGCGACAAGCCGGTTCTGCTGCTCGATGAACCGTTCGCGGCACTGGGACCGGCGCTCCGCCGCGACATGCTCGATCTTGTCCGCGAAGTGCAAAAGGACCGTGGGCTTACCGTGATGATGGTGTCGCACCAGCCGGAAGACGCACGCTATGCGGCAAGCCACACGGCGTTCATCGAACAGGGACGGGTGCTGGCCATGCGGCCGACGAGGGAGTTGTTTGCTTCGACCGATTTGCCGCAGCTTCGCGATTATCTCGGGGACTGGAGAAGCTGACGGCAATCTGTGGTTGGCTCCGCTTCGAGCAAGCGCCTCCGTATTTGCGAAGGTACTCGCTCCAAGCATCGATCATGTTGTGGCCTATTGCGTGCTGAACTTGCCCGACGTTAGCGTCTGATTTCCGCTTTGCTCAATGGCAAGAACCTCCCAATCATAATTGGTTGCAGGCTCGAGGAAGGCTTTGGGAACCGTCATGCGAGTAACACTTGGCGGCAGGTACATGCTCAATGAACTCCGTTTGCCGATCATGTGAGGGTGCGGTTGGCCAATCTTCTCGACGATCAACTGATATGAAATGATGTTGACCGGCCTGCCGTCGATGGTCGTGGTCACCGGCGTCCACTTGGTAACAAGATCGGTCAGCGGCACAGTGGCGCCCTCGGGCGGCGAAAGTAGTGTTGTCCCTCTGGGAATATCATGGGTCAACAAAGCGGTTCCGATGGTCAAGCCGCCGGCTGGCACCGTCGAAGGTCCGAAGATCTCGTACCTGCCCTCGGGCAGCTTGGCGAGGAGGCTGGCGATCGGCACATCGGCGTTTGCCGGTTCGACGGTCTCGAAGAAGAGTTCGGTAAGTCCGAACTTCTTCAGTTTCCCGTCGGCCTCGAATTTCAGGACGATGCCGTCCGGCCCAACGATGCTGAGCTGCTGCCAGCCCTCGCTGTCGATGGCGCCCTGGAACCCGGTGTCCTCGTCGGTGAAATTGTGCTCGATGTTCAATTTGGCTTCCTTCAGCGGTATGACCTTGCGGCCCGCCTCCTGGGCCAGCGCCGCCGCCGGAATGCAGGTCGAAAGCGAGAGTGCCACGATGGTGAACAAGCTAATCTTCATTGGATTCTCCTTTGCCTTGTATGTCGCCGCGCTAACCTTGGGATGGCGATGGCATGGGGCGCAATCCGGCGCATGTCATAGGCTTGTCAAGCTCGCATCCCAGCTGGCGTCCTATGACAGATGTGGGATAGGTCCGGCGGCGGCGGCCTCGACAGGCTTGAAGGCCGGCATGGCTACGCCGTTGCGAGTGGCTTCGGAGGGGAACAGGTCTTCGAGGAAATAAGCCGCCAGTTCGGCCCGCGACGAGAGTCCCGATTTGGCGTAGGCCGTGGCTGCCTGCTGGCGCACGGTCGCGGCCGATGAATGGCGGAGCTTGGCAATCTCCTTGTGCGACAGCCCCTTCAGCATCAGGATCGCGACATCGGCCTCACCCGCCGTGAGCCGCCAGCTATCGAACTGCGTGAGGATCGCCGCCCCGAGTCCCAGTGTGTGAACGCGCGCTGCCGCGCGCCAGCGGTCGCCGTCGGCCTTTGCCTGGATGAGGTCGCTGGCCAGCCCTCTGTGTTCAAGTTGAGCGTCGCGCAGTCCAAGGATCACGTAGCTGGTGGCGGCCACGCCCGTTGAGATTAGTGCCCATTCGAACACGTCCTGCGCGAACTCCGCGATCAGGAAAGGGTCGATGCCGTTGAGCAGGTCCATGGCTACCAGGGAAATGAGAAGGGCCGCGGCCAGCCCCAGATGCGCTGTGAGACGGTTCATGCTGCGATCTCCCGAAAATCACGATGTCAGTGGCATGGATGCAGACACCATGCCTTGCGTTTAGTTTTGACAACGAAGATGGCCAAAGTAGGATTGTCCCAGGGGCTGGAGGAACCGGGCGTGATCGGCTAAGGCCAAGCCGCCATGGCCCGTTTGCTTCTCAATCTGCGCGACATCCACCTTACCTTCGGCGGCAAGCCCGTGCTGGACGGTGCCGACCTGACGCTTGCCGATGACGAGCGCGTGGCGCTGGTGGGCCGCAATGGCTCGGGCAAGTCGACGCTCCTCAAAATCGCCGCAAGGTTGATCGAGGCCGACCGCGGCGAATGCTGGCTGCAGCCGGGGACCACCGTGCGTTACCTCCCGCAAGAGCCTGATCTTTCAACCTTCCCGACAGTGCTTGACTATGTGCGGGCTGGTTTGGGCCCGGCTGACGATCCGCACCGCTGCACCTATCTGCTGGGTGAACTGGGCCTCACGGGCGCTGAAGAGCCGGAGCGCCTTTCCGGCGGTGAAATCCGCCGTGCCGCCATTGCCCGCACGCTGGCGCCCAGTCCCGATATTCTGCTGCTCGATGAACCCACAAATCATCTCGACCTCCCGGCCATCGAATGGCTGGAGGCCGAACTCAACAGCATGCGCGCGGCCTTCATCCTGATCAGCCACGACCGGCGCTTTCTGGAGCGGCTCACCAACCGCACGGTGTGGCTCGACCGCGGCGGCGCGAGGCGGCTCGATCGCGGGTTTGCATTTTTCGAGGCCTGGCGCGATCAAGTACTTGAGGAAGAAGAAACCAACCAGGCAAGGTTGGCCCAGCGCATTGCCACCGAAGAGCACTGGATGCGCTACGGCGTCACTGCCCGGCGCAAGCGCAACATGAGGCGGGTCGGCCTGCTGCAAAGCCTCCGCCAGGAGCGGCGCGGTTATCAGGGCGCGCTCGGCGGCGTGAGATTACGGAACAAGGGGGCCGACATTTCGGGCAAATTGGTGGCCGAGTTGAAGAAGGTCTCGAAATCCTTCGGCGAGCGCCCCATCGTGGCCAACCTCGATCTTCTCGTCATGCGCGGCGACAGGCTTGGCATCGTCGGCCCCAATGGCGCGGGCAAGACCACGCTGATCAAGCTGTTGACGGGACGTCTTGAGCCTAGCAGCGGTACGATCCGGCTCGGCGCCAATCTGCAAACCATAACGCTGGACCAGAGCCGCGAGAGTCTCGACCCCGATGACACCCTGGCCAATGTGATCACTGCTGGCCGCGGCGAAATGGTGTCGATCAATGGCGAAATCCGCCATGTGGCGAGCTACATGAAAGACTTTCTGTTCAGCCCGGACCAGGCGCGGACACCGGTGTCGGTGCTTTCGGGGGGCGAGCGGGCGAGGCTCATCCTGGCGCGGGAACTGGCGAAGCCATCCAATCTCCTGGTCCTCGACGAGCCCACCAACGATCTCGATCTGGAAACCCTCGACCTCTTGCAGGAGTTGCTCGGCGACTATCAGGGGACTATCCTGGTGGTCAGCCACGACCGCGATTTTCTCGACCGTGTCGCCACCTCCATCCTGATGTTCGAAGAGGGCGGCAAGTGGCTGGAATATGCCGGCGGCTATAGCGACATGCTGGCCCAGCGCGGTTCGGGCGTGGAAGCCCGCAAGACCAAGATGGGTGCACCAAGACCTGCGGCACGAACGATGGCATCCACGGTCCCACCGGCTCAGCGCAAGCTTTCATTCAAGGAAAAGCACGCACTCGATACCTTGCCTGCCAGGATGGCCGCGCTGCAGGCCGCAATCAAATCGCTTGAGTTGAAGCTCGCCGATCAAACGCTGTTTGGCCGCGATGCGCAAGCCTTCGAGGTCAAGGCCCAGCGGCTTGCCGCGGCGCGCGTCGAGTATTTACAGGCCGAAGAGCAATGGCTTGAACTTGAACTGAAGCGTGAAGAGCTGGAAGGCGCGTGAACCTACCAACCCGAACCGCCGCCGCCGCCGCCACCGCCACCCGACGATCCGCCGCCGCTGGAGCCGGAACTCGATCCCGGCGCCGTCGATGCCGAGGAGACGCTGGACGAGAGGCTGGAGCCCAGACTGTCGGTGAAGCCGCCGCTGCGGCCGGCATCCCAGTGGCTGCCGGAATACCACGAAGGTGCTGCAGCGCCTGCCGCAGCAGCAGCGGCGAGCACCGCGGTGAATTTAGCGTTCCATTCATTCTCGCAATCGAGCGCCAGGGCATAGGGGAGATAGCGCTCGAACAGCTCGGGCGTTTTCTCCGGCGGATTGAGGGCATCGAGCCGCTTCTCTTCGGCCGTGGTCATATACATGCGGAAGCCCTCGAGCTGATCGAGCAGCTTGCGGCCCTCGACGGTTGGCGCCCGCAGCAAATGGAAGAATAGCAAATTCATGATGCCGAGCACGACAGCCGTGCCGATCAGCATGTAGAGGCCGGGCGATCCGCCGATGAACAGCATAGCCGCTGGGGCCACGATTCCACCCGCCATGAAAGGAATCAAGAACAGCATGGCCATCAGCGAGCCAATCTTCTTCATGAGGCCGCGTTCGGTGAACACGCCCTTGATGGCGCCCCAAGCCACGGCGAGAATGACGCCCCACCAGATCGACGACCAGCCGACGGCGAACAGGCCGGCAAAACCGTCTTCGACGGGAAGCAACAGGGCGGAAAGGACAAGACCCACGGCCGATATGATGGCGCCCTTCCAGAACCAGCCGAGATTGCGGATGAAGGCGCTGCCCTCATATTCACCCTTCAGCGCCTTCTCAAGCGTGCTGCGCAGCGCTCCGACCTTGGCGTGATTGCCCTTCTTCAGTTCGGTCGTGCCGTTGGGCAGCGCCTGGTAGAGCGTGCGTTCGGCCTGGGTCAGCGGCTGGCCCGAATTGGACTTCTTCTCGATCGAATATTCGCTGTCATCGTCGATAATCTGCAAACGGCCTTTGACGGCGAGGCCGACAAGGGCCGCGGCAAAGGCGCGGTCGTCATAGCCTTGCTTCCAGACAAAGCGCGAACCGGCGGGCCCCAATCCGGCGGGCGGTGAAAAGAGCGGAATGATGGTGCCTTTCGGCGGATCGCGGCCAACCCGGTTCCAGGCAAAGAGATAGAAGAGGCCCGAGGCAATCATGCTGGCGATCAGCGCGAAAATGCCGGCATTGTCGGAGAGCCACCAGTTCCACTTTTCGCCGCCCGTTGGCGCCGCAACAACGCCCTTCTGCCAGGCAACGGCGACGGTGAAACCTTCGCCTGACCGGAGCCTACGGGTGATGCTGGCGCGGTACTGGTTGCCGGCGGCCTCAGCGACTTTGGAGTCATTGGCGGCCGAGCCCTGGTAGCCGGTATATTCATGGTGCTGCTGTATTTTGGCGGTGGGCGGCAGGCGGATCGTCACCGATGCATCGTCGATGGGAAAGGTCCAGCCATTGCCGGTGACGTTCCAGTAGAGTTCGTCGAAGCCATCGAAGAAGCCGAGCTGGCGGGTCGTCCGGTACCTGATCTCGTAGCTGTGCGAACCATAGTCGAGGAAGACATCGCCATCGCCGATCTTGATGCTCTTGCCGTTTGAGATCGATTCGATGACGTAGGGCTCGGAATTGCCGTCGCGCTTGACGTCGAGCACGTCAAACCCGACCTTGATCCGCTGGCCGAAACGGTCGGTGTAGATCGTCGGGAAGTCGCGCTTGATGCCATGGCGGATTTCCATGCCTTCGACGTTGAAGGTAATCGTCTCGCGCACTGTCAGCGACGCGTCGGGGTTGACCGTCACATCGCTGATGAAGTTACGGATCGATTCTTCGGCGCCTGCCGGTAAGGCAAGGCTGAACAGCAGGCACAGACCAAGCAGAAGGCGGCGCATGGACCGCTATTTCTTGAAGTCGACCTTTGGCACTTCGCGGGCCGCCGCATCGCCGATCTCGAAGAACTCGGCCTTGGCGAATTTGAAGAAGTTGGCGATGAAATTGGTGGGGAAGGACTCAATCATCGTATTGAGATTACGCACCGCGCCGTTGTAGTAGCGCCGCGACATCTGGATTTCATCCTCGATGCCGGAAAGCTTGTCCTGGAGGTCGCGGAAATTGGCGTCGGCCTTGAGCTCGGGATAGGCCTCGGCTATGGCGAAAAGCCGGCCGAGTGCGGCGCTCATGGCCTGACCCACCGCCGACTGTTCGCCGACGCTGCCGCCGCTGATGCTCTTGGAGCGCAATTCGGCGATGTCGCGGAATAGCTTGTCCTCGTGGGCGGCATAGCCTTTGACGGTCTCGATCAGGTTTGGAATGAGATCGGCGCGGCGGCGCAGCTGCACGTCGATGCCGCTCCAGCCTTCCGCCGTGAGGTTCTTGTTGGAAACCAGCGCATTATAGGCATAAACGAGATAACCGGCGATCGCCACGATAAGTCCCAACAGCCCATAGCCGAGTGTCATGTACGTTCTCCCACAGATGATGGCCTGCGAGTATCAAGCCTCCGGCTCAGGTAATCAAGTGGATATGGCGATTGAGATATCTCCAATCCGGCGGGCATCCCGGATGTTCGTTTCAGACCAGCATTGCGTCTTCGACGCGCGGCTAGGCCCGCGGTTTCCCGCGGGCCATTTCGGTTAGTGTTGCATCGCTTCTTCGGCGCGCCGGCCCTCATCCGCGCGGGAGAGTTCTATGCGTTCTTTGCGGCGGCGGTTGATCTCGTACCAGATCGCCATGCCAAGCGTGAAAAGAATCAACAGCAGCGCCAGCGCGTTGATGGTGGGGGTGATGCCCGAGCGGACTTTCGAGAACACATAGACCGTCAGCGTATCGGCGCCGCCACGGGTGAAGAGGGTGACGTTGAAATTCTCGATCGACTGAAAGAACGAGATCGCAGCCCCCGCCCCGATAGCCGGGTAAAGATGAGGCAAAAGGATGCGGCGCAACACTTGCGCGTGGGTGGCGCCCAGATCGAGGGCGGCTTCTTCGAGCCCGCCATCGAAGCTTTGCAACCGCGCCAAAACCAGCAGCATCACAAAGGATGCGATATAGCTGACCTGCCCCAGCACCGACAGATGCAGCCCCGACCCGATTGAGAAATGGTGCCAGAACAGCAAAGTCGAGATGCCAATCACAACCCCTGGTATCAGGATCGGGGCCACCATCAGACCGTAAAGCACCGAACGGACCCGGCCCGAGATCGAGTTGATCAGAATTCCTGCCGCCGTGCCGACCGGAACCGCGATGGCAACCACGGCGATGGCGACCAGCAGCGTATTGCGAAAGGCGATCCAGATGCGGTTGTCGTTCCACATGGCGATGAACCACTCATCGGTCCAACCCTTCCATGGGATGATCGTCGGCAGTTTGCTGGCGTTGAAGGCAGCGCCACCCATCACGAACAGTGGCAGCAACAGATAGGCCAGAAACAAACCCATATAGAGGTGGAACAGGAAATTGCGGTTTTGTCTCATGATCCCCTCCTACTTCGCGATATCGGAGAGTTTGACGCCGAACGCCCGCATGGCAAGGCTGACAAAGACCGTGCAGGCGATCAGCAGCATGAAGGCGAAGGCGGCTCCGGTGTTCCAGTCTTGCGAACCTAGCATGATTTCCTGGATCGTCTGGGTGAACCAACCCGACGTGGTGGAGCCCAAAAGCGAGGGCACCAAAAGCGAACCCGCCGACAGCATGAACACCATGACTGCACCAGAGGCGATGCCGGGTTTGGCATGGGGCAGAATGACCCGCCAATGGGTGCGCCACCACGACGAGCCGAGATCTTCTGCAGCCTCGATTTGGTTGGAGTCCAAAGATTGCATGGAACTGTAAAGCGGGAACACCATGAACAGCACATAAGTGTACACCAAACCAATGACCACCGGACTAAACCCGGCGATCCAACGGATTTCTGTGTCGATCAGTCCCAGCGATATCAGCACCGCATTGAGCGGCCCTTTGAATGCAAGGATGATCCACCAGGCAAATGATCGCAGAATCTCCGATACCCAAAGCGGCACAAACAGGAGCAAGAAGAGTGTCGGGAGTGATTTCGGAGAGACAATTTTAGCCAGATAGTAGGCCAACGGATAGGCCATGACAAAGGTGATGACCGTCACAAGTGCGGAATATGCAATGGTCAAATAGAAAACCTTGACCCGGACCGGGACCTGAAAAACGAAGCCGAACAGCGAGAAATCCACCTCGTTGCCGAAGACCTTCATGTAGTTGCCCAGTGAATAGTAGTCGAGTGGACCACCTTCATCGACCTTGGCGAGGTAGGGACGGAACGAGCTTTCCAGCATGGTGAAGTTGGGCAGCAACACCAGCATGACCAGCCAGAAAAAGGTCAATCCGATGCACAGCCAAGTCAAACCGGTGCCATAACGCCGCAGAAGATCCTGCATGGCTCAAGCCCCCGCGGCAGAGGTATCGGGCAGGATCGCGGCATTGGCGGCGTCAAACGACATGTGCATTTTCGTGCCGGGCGCCGGGACCGTGGCTGAGCCGTCATTGCGCAGCTCGGCTGTCAGATGGGTGCCGTTTTGGCTGGTTGCGGAAACGACAATGAACGGTCCTTCAAATGAAACGTCGCCAATGGAAACGGGTACCGAGTTTTTTGCTTTGGCCTTGGCCGACAGGATCGTGTGTTCGGGACGAACGTAAAGTTTGAGGCCGGGATCGGTCTTCTCGCCAGCCAGGCGCGCTTCAAAAATGCCGATTGGCGTGGCAAAGCCCGCTTTGCCGGCGCTGACATTTTGCACCTTGCCGGGAAGCACATTGTTTTCGCCGACGAACGAAGCAACAAAGCCGTTTGCCGGCCTGTTGTAGATCTCGCGCGGCGTGGCAACCTGTTGCAGCTTGCCCTGACTCATCACCCCGACCCGGTCGGACATGGCAAGCGCCTCACCCTGATCATGGGTGATGTAGATGAAGGTAACGCCGGTGCGCTTCTGGATGGCGCGGAGTTCGGCGCGCATGTGTTGGCGGAGCTTGAGATCGAGTGCAGACAATGGCTCGTCGAGCAGCATGACCGAGGGTTCAACAGCCAAGGCCCGGGCGATCGCGACACGCTGTTTTTGCCCACCCGAAAGCTGGCTGACCATTTTGTCCGCCGCGCCATGCAGATCGACCAGCGCCAGCAATTCCTCGGCTCGCGCCAGCCGCTTGGTTTTGTCGACCCCGCGCACTTCAAGGCCGAATGCGATGTTTTCCCAAACCGGCATCAAAGGAAACAACGCCAGGTTTTGAAAGATCAAGGCCGTCGGGCGTTGGTTGGGACGTTGGCCCTTCATATCCTTGCCACCGATCCGGACAACGCCTTCGGAGGGTTCCATAAAGCCGGAAATCATCCGGAGAATTGTGGTCTTGCCGCAGCCGGATGGCCCGAGGAACGAAAAGAACTCGCCGGGCTGGATACTGACATTCACATGATCGACAGCCCGAAACTTGCCAAAATCACAGCAGACACCCGCAAGTTCAATCCCAGCACCCATGAAACCGTCTTTCCAACTGGTGGCGTTTTGGCAACCTAACAAGGTGTGGCTGCTGGCGCAACGCCTCATCAAACCAGATCAATCAACCCCGTTTGCCGTCAAAGAAAAACACCGGATCCTTTCGGACCCGGTGTAGTTGACTTGCAATCCTATCAGGACGCTTTGTACTTGTCGGAATATTCGCCGCGCTTGGCGACGAATTCCGCCGATTGGTCCGGCCACCACCAAAGTTTCGCCAGCTTGGCGTCATCGAAGGCGGAGTTGTAATAGGTAGACACGTCCGGGCTCATCAGCGCGGAGCCACCTTTGCCGACCGGGTTCGACGAGAAGGCGCTGGCCCATGCTGCAGCACCTTCGGGCGAGGAAACCCACTTGGCCAGCTCATGCGCCTGTTCGACGTTTACCGCGTTTTTCAACAGGGCAAGACCCTGGTGCCAGGCAAACGCGCCTTCATCAGGCGCGGCATAGCCGTAGCCGTCATTGCGGAGGTTATAGCCGGTCGAATCCCAGCACAGGCCCACCGTCGCGCCATTGGCCACAAAGCCGGCGTTGGCGTCGTTTTCGCCAGCCCAGAACTGGACCACGTTGCCCTTTGCCTTCACGCACTCAGCCAGGGCGATATCCCACAACTCGACCATGGCGCCCATGTCGGAATAACCATCGAGCCACGGCCGCGGCAGTTTGCCCTGCTTTTCCAAGAACCGCCCCATGGCCGTGATCGCCGAACGCGGCCGCACCACAACTTTGTTGGCCGGGTCGAACAAAGCAGCCAAGCTCGGGGGTTCGCCCAGAACAGCCTTCTCCTTGTTGTAGACAAGCGCTTCCGTGCCCCAGTTCGACGGCACGTAGAGCACCTTTCCTTCGCGGCGCGAACGCTCGCCAGCATCGCCGTCAGCCAAACCCGGCAGATAATTGCCCATTGCCAGCTTGGCTTCGTCCCAAGGCGCTACCAGCCCGTTCGACGCATATTGACCGACCGTGTCGATCGTTGGCTCGATCATGTCGACGCCACCAGCCGTGGACGCAACTTTTGCAGCGGCAAAAATGCCGTCATTGTCCGGCTGTTCGGTAAAGTTGACCTTGATGCCAGTCGCGGCGTTAAAGGCGGGGAATACTTTTTCAGCAAGGGCCGGATAGCCGGCCCAGCCCATGAAGTTCACCTCGCCCGAGGACGAGAACGCATTACGCACATAGAGCGGGGCGGCAAGGCCGACGGCGCCAAGCGCGGCCGCCGATTTGAGCAGGCTGCGACGCGACAGCGAAGCTGCCCGCATCGTCTGCTGGGTGGAAGTAAATATCGTCTTTTTCATGCTGACTATCCTCCTTGGCTGCGGCTGGCGGGATGCCCGCCGCAGGAACACTGTTTGACGTCCGGTTTGGCCGGCTTCTTCTTTTATTTGCGTCTAGTATGCCGAGCCTGCGACGGTGTGGCAATGGGATTGTGACGGTTGGTCCTACCGCCTGGTGAGGCCTGGTTTCACGGCTGCGCGGCCCGCCGGAGGTGAAGATCGTGGCGCCATTTGCTGAACGGCAGGGTCCAGAGGTAGGAGGCGGCGCAAACGGTCAGGGTCAGCCAAGGCTCGAAGATCAAGCCGAAGGCCACGGCAACCAGGCCGAACATGGTTGGAATGAACAGCAGGCGAAGCGCCTTGCGGCTGATGGCCTTGGCGGAGAATGTGGGCCAGGTCGACACCATGAGGCCGGCAACGACCGGCACGGCAAAGAGGGCCAGAGTGGCGGCTTCCGCCTGGCCGATGGCCCCGGTGTTGGCGGCATAGATCGGAAGCATGGCCAGGAAGGCCCCGCCCGGGGCCGGAACCCCGGTAAAGAAGTGACCGGCCCAGGAGGGTCTCGCGGGGTCATCGGCCATGACATTGAAGCGGGCAAGCCGCAATGCGCTGGCGCCCGCCAGGCTGAGGCAGGCAAGCCAGCCGAGACCGCCATAGGCCGAGAGGCCCCAGCTATAGAGAATGAAAGCCGGTACGGCTCCGAAACAAACGACATCGGAGAGTGAATCAAGTTCGGCGCCAAACTTCGAAGCGCTGCCGGTAGCGCGGGCAACGCGGCCATCGCAGGCATCGAGCAGGGCTGCAACCAGCACACAGGCGATTGCCGCCACGATCTGGTCATTGGCGGCATAGACCAGGCCGGTCAGGCCGAAGAACAGCGCCAGGATGGTAACGCCGTTGGGAAGCGCATGGCGAAGGAACACCATGGTTGCCGGCGATATGCGGTATTGCAACAACTGGTCTCTGACTTTCATCCCTGGGCTCCGGTGGTTGACGGTAGAATTGTTTTGCCGAGGGGCTCCAGGTAGTCGGCGCCGGTATCGACCGGGTTCCAGTGAACCGCATTGGAGAACAGCCCGAATATATCGCCGCTGGTGAAGGCCGGTTCATGCGTTGTCGCTTCGAACAACGATTCATCGTAACGTGTTGCGATGTCCTTGTGGGCATAGCCCATCAGCATCAGCAAAGCTGGTGCTATCTGAAAGTGGCTGGCCTTGCCTTTGAGCAATTGGGCCCCCTTGGCGAAAGACGCCCGCAGCAGCGGATCGGCGGAATAGACCATGAGCGGCACAAGGCCCATGCGGGGGTCAGGCTCTTCCACCTGGCAATGGGTGAGCTGGGCAGGGTCGAGTGTCTGGCCATGATCGGAGGTATAAATGAGAGTAGTGGCGGAGAGGTCCGGCGAAGCAAAGAGGCCCTTCATGAAGCGGTCGACCGACCAGGAAATGGCATTGCGATAAGAGGCGATGCGGTCGAGCTTGAGGTCGCCCGGCTGCTCGGTCATGGTCGGGTGGTAACGCGCCTCCGCAGCCGGATAAGAATGATCATAGGGAAAGTGGGCGCCATTCTTGTTGGCGTAAATGAAGACCGGCTGGGACGACTTCAGTTCCTTGGCGATGACGGCGGCAAGGGCCTCATCGGCATATTCGCTGCCCACATCGCGAATGGCATGGAAGCCGTCGATATCGGCCTTTTCCTGCATCGACATGAAATTCTGCATAAGGCCGGGGTTGGTGATGCCGCCGGCCTGGGCGTCGATGAACACGGTGCGATAACCCGCCCGCTTGGCATATTGGAACAGCGTCGGGCTTGAGTTCACGCTACGGACGAGATCGCCGCGCGAGGCGGCAAACCGCAGAATGGCGTTGGAATAATTGCTGCAATCGCCGCCGGAGACAGCCGGCCCGAAATCGACGAAGCGGGGCGCTAGAGCCGCCAATTCGGGCGTGTGGGGGTTGCCCGGCGTACAGATCGATATAGTCGGCGCGAACGCTTTCATCGACAAGCATGACGATGTTGCGGGAGGGCGTTGCGGCCGCCGGTTGCCAGCCGACGGCTTCGCGAACAGGCGTGCCCTGCAAGGCGATCTTGGTGCTGGCGAGCGAGGTTAGCGCCAGCGGAGCGAATTGAACCGGCAGGGACTGCGAGCCACCACCGCTCTTGCCGTAAACAACCCCGCCAATAAGGACAATGGGCAGGAGCGGCAAGAGGGCCAGGCGCGACAGCCATTTCCGCAAGCTGACCCGGGCGCGTGCGGGCGGCACCGCGATCACCAGGAAACCGGCAACCAGCACAACCGCCGCCAGCGCCATGTGTGTGCCATAAAACTCCGTCGCACGGCCGGCCTCATGGCGGGCGTTCCAAAGCGAGAGCATGTCGAAGACGTTGAGTTCCGACTGGCTGGCATGATGATAGCCCCAGGCGATGGCCGTCGACATCGCTATGACGGCGGCCCATAGCAGTCTGATCCAATGGCGCGGCTGGAAGGCCGCCACGACGATCGCCGCGACTGCAATGGCCCAAATCGCAAGAAACGGCAGCAGGGTCGAATACCGGCCGGTTTCAAACAGGAGACTGACCCGCTGCCAGAATCCGAAATTGGTGAGGGCGATGAAGGCGGCAATCAAGGCAAGCCTAGCAATGGTTAACTTGACAATGCCGGGGTGGCCGGCGCTGGCATTCAGGCGCTTGCGCTGCTCGCGAATGTCCAGATTGGCCATGAAAGTCTCCGTCAGGGGTTGCAACAATTCGGTATCGATCCTGCAACGATCCTGCCAAATTGCCGAGGCCCGCGATTCTTGGTTAATTGCGGCGCGCCCATATAATGAGACCGATGAAACTTGCCCTACAGAGCTGTGAAGACCGAATAACCAGTGGACTCGCGGCGCGCGGTATCGCCGATGCAAGCGAGATCGGCTGGGCCTGCGCCTGGCTTGAGGCCTGCGGTTATCCCGGGCTGAAGATGCTGGGCGAGGCGTTGGCGGACGAGCGCCGCAATATCGAGCTTACGCGTGATGCAATCGGGCTGGATCTCGCCAATGTTTCCTGCGTGTTTCTGGCGCCGCGCATCGCTCGCGATGTCGAGAAGCGCGGCCGGGTTTTTCTGCGCAATGTCCGGCACGGGCTTTACTTGCTGCCCTTTACGGTGCGCGGCAACATCGGCATCGGCTGCCCGGTCGATCTGGCCTTCGCGGTGGGCGGCGAGCGAACCAAGAATCCCTATGCGGAGAAAATCGAGTTGGCCACCCGCGACGGCGTCGAGGTGGACGATGGGTTGTGGAGCTTGCTAGAAGCGGCGGCACCTTAGGAGCAACCATGGCAGGCCCGCTTTCCCACATCCGTGTTCTCGATCTCACCCGCGTGCTCGCAGGACCTTGGGCCACGCAGATTCTCGCCGATCTTGGCGCCGAGGTAATCAAAATCGAAAAGCCCGGAGAAGGCGACGATACCCGCGGCTGGGGACCGCCTTTCCTTACCAATGCCGATGGCAGCCGTGGCGATGCCGCCTATTTCCTCTCGACCAATCGGGGCAAGTCCTCTGTCTGCATCGATATGGCTACGGCTGACGGTCAGAAACTCATTCGCGATATCGCTGCAAAGTCCGACCTGGTCATCGAAAATTTCAAAGTGGGCGGCCTGAAGAAATATGGCCTCGACTACGACAGCCTGAAAACAGTCAATCCGAAGCTCGTCTACTGCTCGCTCACCGGCTTCGGCCAGAACGGGCCCTATGCCCAGCGCGCCGGATATGACTTCATGATCCAGGGCATGGCCGGCATCATGTCGATCACCGGCCAGCCCGATGGCCAGCCGGGTGCGGAGCCGATGAAGGTAGGCGTGGCATTCGCCGATATCTTCACCGGCCTCTATGCCACCATCGGCATGCTGGGAGCGCTGTACCACCGCGAGCGTGGCGGCGAAGGCCAGTATATCGACATGGCGCTGCTCGACTCACAAGTGGCGGTGCTCGCCAATCAGGCGCTCAACTATCTGGTGGGCCACAAGGCCCCCACCCGGCTTGGCAATGCCCATCCCAACATCGTGCCCTATCAGACCTTCGCGACAAGGGACGGTTTCATCATCATGGCGGTGGGCACCGACCGCCAGTTCAAGGAGTTCTGCGCCATCATCGGCGCGCCGCAGGTGGCCGGCGAAGATCGCTTCAAAACCAATCGAGGCCGGGTTGAGAATCGCAAGGACCTGATCCCGTTGCTGGTGGAACCGATGAAGGCGCGCACCACGTCCGAATGGGTGGCGGCGTTCGAGGCGGCAGCAGTGCCCTGTGGACCGATCAATACGATCGATCAGGTTTTCGCCGACCCGCAGGTCCTGGCGCGCGGCCTGCAGATCGGGCTCACCCGCGAGGACGGCGTGCAGGTGCCGGGCGTGGCCAACCCCATCCAGTTCTCGGAAACTCCCATCGAATATGACAGGGCGCCGCCAAGACTGGGCGAAGGAACAGAGCGGGTTCTATCGGATGTTCTGGGGCTTTCGAGCGCCGGCATCGAGGCACTGCGCAAGTCGGGTGTAGTCGGTTAAAGGCTTTGCTGAAACTGCTGAGGCAGCACTTCGTCCAACCTTTTCCGCGTGTCGTTTTCAGGCTATCGGCCGCTTTCGGAACAGGGCATAAGGCGCTCCATCATGGCCAATCTGATTATCACTTACTGGCGCGACATCCCTTCAGCGGTCTCGGTCAAGATCGGCCGCAAGGAAGAGAAGCGCATGCTTGCCGAGCGCTTCCAGGAAGCCATCGACATGGCCGCCATGCGTGGCGGCGCTTCCGATACCGACAGCTATCTCGCCGACTGGCGGCGCGCCGAGCCAGTGGCGGTGGGCGACGATCTGCTGGCGGAAGTCGAAAAGGCCAAAGCCGGCATCGAGACAGCCTATGACAAGGACAAGCTCAAGACCCTGATCGCCAATGGAGGCAAAGCACCATGACTCACACAATCGTTGCCTCGGCCACCCGCGAGCACATCATCGGATTCGACCGGCCTTTCACGGTGATCGGCGAACGCATCAACCCAACCGGCCGCAAGAAGCTCGCCGCCGAAATGCAGGCGGGCAATTTCGAAACGGTGATCAAGGACGCGCTGGCCCAGGTCGCCGCCGGCGCCCACATTCTCGACGTCAATGCCGGCGTCACCGCCGTCAACCCCAACGAAACCGAGCCGCCGCTGCTGCGCCAGACCATCGAGATCGTGCAGTCTCTCACCGACCGGCCGCTCTGTCTCGATTCCTCGGTTTCCTCTGCTCTCAAGATGGGTCTTGAGACCGCCAAGGGCCGTCCGCTGGTCAATTCGGTCACCGGCGAGGAAGAAAAGCTTGAGGCGATCCTTCCATTGGTGGCCAAATACAATGTGGCCGTGGTCGCTATTTCCAATGACGAAACCGGAATTTCGGAAGACCCTGACGTGCGCTTCGCCGTGGCCAAGAAAATCGTCGAGCGCGCCGCCGATTACGGCATCAAAGCCCACGACATCGTGGTCGATCCGCTGGTCATGCCGATCGGCGCCATGGGAACCGCCGGCCAGCAGGTGTTCCGCCTGGTGCGGCGTCTGCGCGAGGAACTCAAGGTCAACACCACCTGCGGTGCCTCAAACGTTTCCTTCGGCATGCCGAACAGGCGGGCGCTCACCGGCTATTTCCTTGCCATGGCGGCAAGCCACGGCATGACCTCGGCCATCATGAATCCGCTGCACGATGAAGACATGCACGCGATCTTCGGCGCCAATGTGCTGAACGGCACCGACCGCCATTGCAAATTCTGGACCAACAAGTTCCGCGAAATGACGGCGGCCCCGTCGGCCGCGGCCCAGGCGGCCGGCGAGATTTCGTCGAATGCCGAGATCGAAGCACGCCGCAAGGCCCGCGAAGAGCGCCGCCGGCGCGGCTAGAATGAGCGACGCCCTCATCGTCTTCACGCCATCGGGCAAGCGCGGGCGGTTTCCGCTTGGCACGCCGGTGCTGCAGGCGGCGCGGACGCTGGGTGTCGACATCGATTCAGTGTGCGGCGGGAGAGCCATCTGCGGGCGCTGCCAGATCACCGTGGGCGAGGGCGGCTTCGCCAAGCACGGGATCACTTCCGCCTCCTCCCACGTCTCGGAATTCTCCAAGGTCGAGGAGCGTTACGACAAGTTGCGTGGCCTTGCTTCGGGCCGCAGGCTGTCATGCCAGACGAAGATCGCGGGCGATCTGGTCATCGATGTGCCGCCCGAATCCCAGGTGCACAAGCAGGTGGTGCGCAAGGAAGCCGACACTCGCGCCATCGAACTCGATCCGGTCACCCGCCTCTGCTTCATCGAGGTGGAAGAGCCCGATATGCACAAGCCCTCTTCCGATCTCGAGCGCGTCTACCGGGCGCTGAAGGAGCAATGGCAGATCGGCGATCTCTCCTGCGATCTCTCGATCATCGCTGGCCTGCAGAAAACCCTGCGCAAGGGCGAATGGAAGATCACCGCGGCGATCTATTCGCGCGCTCCCGGCGGCGGCAACCGGCTTGTTGCCATCTGGCCGGGCTTCCATGACAAACTCTTCGGTCTCGCCATCGATGTGGGGTCCACCACCATCGCTGCCCATCTCACCAATCTTTCAACCGGCGAGGTGGCGGCCTCGGCCGGCCTGATGAACCCGCAGATCCGCTTCGGCGAAGATCTGATGAGCCGGGTCTCCTATGTGATGATGAACCCCGGCGGCGAAAGGGAAATGACATCGGCCGTGCGCGAGGCGCTCAACACACTGAGCGTTCAGGTGGCCCAGCAGGCGGGCATCGAACTCACCGATATTCTCGAAGTCGTGCTGGTCGGCAATCCGGTGATGCATCATCTCTTTCTCGGCATCGATCCGGTCGAATTGGGTGGCGCCCCCTTCGCGCTGGCCACGGGGCTTCCCATCACTGTTCCCGCTCGTGAGCTCGATCTCAAGCTCAATCCCGGTGCTTATGCCTACGTGCTGCCTTGCATCGCAGGCCATGTCGGTGCCGACACGGCTGGCGTGGTGCTGTCCGAGGCGCCGCACGAGCAGGACGAGATCATGCTGGCGGTCGATGTCGGCACCAATGCGGAAATTGTGCTGGGTTCCAAGGCGCGGTTGCTCGCATGCTCATCGCCCACTGGCCCCGCCTTCGAGGGCGCGCAAATCTCCTGCGGGCAGCGCGCCGCCCCCGGCGCCATCGAGCGCATCCGCATCGACCCGGAAACGCTTGAGCCGCGCTACCGCGTCATCGGCAGCGAGCTGTGGTCGAATGACCCTGGCTTTGAAGAGGCGGTGGCCCAGACCGGCGTCACCGGCATTTGCGGTTCCGGCATCATCGAGGTGATTGCCGAGATGTATCTCGCCGGCATCATCAATCAGGACGGTCAGGTCGACGGTTCGCTGAGCCGCCGCTCACCGCGCATCGAGCCCTACAAGCGCACTTTCAACTATCTGATCCGCGACGGCGAGCCCCGCCTGCAGATCACCCAGAACGACGTGCGCGCCATTCAGCTGGCCAAGGCCGCGCTCTATGCCGGGGTGCGCCTGTTAATGGACAAGCTCGGCCTCGACAGCGTCGGCAAGATCCGGCTGGCCGGCGCCTTCGGCAGCCACATCGATGTCAAATATGCGATGATCCTCGGACTCATTCCCGATTGCGAACTCGCGCGCGTGCAGTCGGCCGGCAACGCCGCCGGCACCGGCGCCCGCATCGCACTGCTCAATTCGGCCGCACGTGACGAGATTGAAGCGGTGGTGCGCCGCATCGAGAAGATCGAGACGGCGGTCGAGCCCAAGTTCCAGCAGCATTTCGTCGAAGCCATGGCCATTCCGCATAAAACGGCGCTCTATCCCAACTTGTCGCGGGTTGTGGTCTTTCCACCGGACAAAGTTGTTCAGACCACGGATGATTCGGCGGCGAACGCAGGCGGCGGCGCAGGGGATGATTTGCGACGGTGAGCGGTAGCGCGCACCGGACCTATTCTGCAGTGTCCACGAATGTTTTGATCCGATTGAGTTCAAATCGACAACCGCATTGCGTGCAGCAATGCGGCCCTCAGCCGCCCTCTCGCCTTGGCGAAGCTGAGGCTTCGCTTCGGCGTAGCCAGGCCGGGGCCTTGCATGATCAAAATGGATTATAGTTGGCCTGTTCCATCAGGAACGCGGCCGGTCTCTTCCTCGGACCCGGATAGTTACGGTTCGTATTCTGCCGGGGGAGGTTCGGCAGGTGTTTGGCAATGAGTGCGCCGGAATTTTGGCGCTGGTGGTGTTTTGCCGTGCGGCAGGGGTTGTCCGGGCGGGCGTTGAAGCCGCCGCGGCGGGTCTGGGCGCCGGTGGGCAAACGCCCCGTGGCGCACGGCCACCATCGCCATGAATGGCTCTTCGCGACCGCCTTCGCTGCGCCGGCCTCGCAGCAGAGCCGGGCGCGATCAAAGCAAGAACGGGATTCCATTGGTGGCCGAAAACATAAGCCCGAACCGATCACACGGAAATCGTATCAATGAGTGTTTTCAAGACCACTCCCGGATATCGAAGACGAATTCTCCGCAGTGAATGATTCACTTCTTGCTAACCATGGCGATACTCACCTGCCGTGATCCGCCGGCTGCGGACCGGGGTTTGCTCCTTGACACTCAAAGATGAACGGCACGTTCCGCTTTGAGACATGAGGAGCAGATTAATGGCAAATTCCAACAGCATCACAGCGGGCCTCAGGGCTTTCCGATCGAACCAGAAAGGCACGACGGCAGTGGTTTTCGCGCTCGCCATTGTGCCGATGCTGCTCTGTGGCGGCGTTGCCGTCGACTACATGCGTTATGCCACGGCCCGCACCGAGCTGCAGGCAGCACTTGATGCCTCCGCACTTTCGGTCGCCACCGCCACAACCCTTTCCAATTCGGGGCGCATCAAGGCGGGAGAGGACATCTTCGATGCCAATCTCGAGGCTCACCAGATCGACGGTTCGACGATTGACAGAAGTTTCACCATCAAGTCGGGAGCCGTGGTTGCGAAAGCAAGCTATGAAATGCCGACGGCGCTCATGCAGCTCGCCGGTTTCAGCAAGATGACCATCGATGTCGAAACCGAAATCAGCATCCCTGGCGGCAAGAAGGCCGAAATCGCCCTGGTTCTCGACTATTCCGGCTCGATGAAGGAGGTGTTGTCCGGCGAGGTCAAATATGTGGCGATGAAGAACGCCGCCAAGAAACTGGTGAGCGATCTCAAGACCACCAACCCGAAGAATATCAAGATCGGGCTGGTGCCGTTCTCACACCATGTCTGGGTGAGCATGCCCAAACAGTATGTCGTTGGACAATCCGGCACCGGCAATTGGAGCGGCTGCACCCAGGACCGCCTTTATCCCTCCAACCTGGTTGACGACACGCCGACTACCGCCGACACGACCAAATGGGGTCAGCCGATCGCCAAGGTCCATGCCAGCGACGGGTGTGGCGCCTATGTGCCAAATCATCTCACCGTCTTGCCGCTGACCGGCGACTTTGACGCCATCACCACCCAGCTCGATGCGATGAAGCCCTATGCCTGGACCCATATCGCGCTTGGCGCCGAATTCGGTTTCCATTTGCTGTCACCGAACGCTCCCTTCTCCGAGGGCGTGGCCTATGGCACCAAGAACACCGAGAAAATCATGGTCCTGCTGACCGACGGCAAGCAGACCGAACCGGGCTTCGGGCCCTCCAGCCGCAATGTGGCGCAGGGCGAAGCCAATCTCGAGGCGATCTGCACCAATGCAAAGGCCAAGGGCATCACCGTCATGACCATTGCTTATGATATCGACGACAACGACACCGTGAAGCGCCTGCGCAACTGCACCACCGATCCGGCCAAGCACTTCTTCAAGATCGGCAGCAACAGCAACATCGCCTCCGCCTTCGATGAAATCAAACGCGAGATCACCGCCCAAGTGTTCATCAGCAAATAGCCGTAGGTTCAACCGCGCTCCACCAGCCGCGGTCTGCTCTCATTGGCGGCTGGCGGTTGTTCGAACTCGAGGGCTTCGATGCGCAGGCCGCGTTTGGCGATCTTGTCGGCCGAGAGATTCAACTTGTCGAGATCGGTGTTGGCCGCGCCGAAGTGCTTTTGCAGATCGCCGATCCGCTCTTTGAGACGGCCGACATCTTCCAGCAACCGGCTCACTTCGACCTGGATATAACCCGCCTGTTCGCGCATGCGGGCGTCCTTGAAAATTGCCTGCATGGTCTGGATTAGCAGCATCAATACGTTTGGCGATGCGACGATCACCCGGACGCGGTGCGCCTTCTGGATCACATCTTCGAAATGCTCGTGCAAATCGGCATAGATCGATTCGGACGGCACGAACATTACGGCGGTCTCATGGGTTTCGCCGACGATAAGGTATTTCTCCGCGATATCCTTCACATGCTTCAGCACATCGGAACGCAGCCGGGTTTCGGCGGCGCGGGTTTCGGCCGCGCCGCGCGCCAGCTTCAGGGCATTGAAGGATTCGAGCGGAAATTTTGAATCGACGACCAGCCGGAGCTCCGAATCGGGCAGCTTGATCAGGCAATCGGGCCTCGTGCCATTGCTCAGGGTGGACTGAAAGGAATAGGCATTGCTGTGCAGGCCGTCGCGCACGATGGCTTCCATGCGGCCTTGGCCATAGGCGCCGCGGCTCTGCTTGTTGGCGAGAATGTCCTTGAGCGTGATCATTTCGCCGGAAAGGGCGGTGAGATTTTTTTGCGCCGTGTCGATGACCGCAAGCCGTTCATAGAGCTGGGTGAGGGACTGGCTGGTGCGCTCGGTCTGATCATTGAGTCCGAGACCGAGCCGGTGGCTCACCTGATCGAGGCGTTCGTCGAGGGTTCGGGTGAGGTGGGCCTGGCTGCCATGGGCCTGTTCGGCGAAGCTCCTGAGGCTTCCTGCCATTTCGGCCACCCGGAATTCCAGATCGGAGGCCCGCCGCATCGCCTCGATTGTAGCGCCACTGCGGGCGGTCTGAGCCCGCCAGGCAAAAACGACCGCCGCGATCAGCAACAGAAGTGCGAACGCGGCGCCTGCAATCAAGAAATCGAGAATGGTGACCGGTGTCTCGCCCACCCGGAGAACAATGTCGTTCAGCTGCATGGGCTGCGACAGTAAACCGATTCGCCCCAAAAAACGTGGCCCGTCCATACTCCAGAGAATATGGACGGGCCTTTGACCCGCACGACTCGGGACGGCGACAGGAGCCGCTCGGGACAACTCTTAGGCAACAGAAACTTGACTGGAAAAAGTTTTTTCCCCACCCATTCAACATTCGGCTCGTTGGCCGCTGCGATCCCCTGCAGGATCGAGAGTGAGGTTGATCCCCGATCATGGCCTCAACACGGACAGAGTGAGGCAATTTCGCGACAAGTAGTTCCAATTTGAGCAATGCCATGCGCCGGACGCTTGCCGGCCGGACCATGTGGATTATAGGCGGAAATGAGGCTTATCGTTGGTTCCGGCGGACGCTGTAACCCGGCATTGTTGCCGCTTCGATAAATTCATTGCGCTCGGTCACAAACAGCAACAGACCCCGGCACAGGCCCTCGGCGAAATCACGCAGTGCATTGAAAATCTTCATGGTTTTTGTCTCTGATGCAAGATCGTTGTAGTATAATATATAGGTATCAATTGTGAATGAAATGCAGCACCGGCGCTGTGTCCGAATACTGCCCGCTATGCGGTTGCCGCATGTCGAAACCGGTCAGTAGCCTTGACCATTGCATCGCGGATTCCCGGTTCGGTTCCCGTATGCCCGGCATCGGGGATGACGATGAATTCAGCCTGGGGCCAGGCCTTGTGCAAGTCCCAGGCGGTCTCAAAGGGAGTAACCACATCATAGCGGCCCTGGATGATCACGCCGGGAATTGCGGCCAGGCGCTCGGTGTTGGCAAGCAGATGATCGTCGGTGGAGAAAAACCCTCGATTGACGAAGTAGTGGCATTCGATGCGGGCAAAGGCCAACGCAAAGCCGTCGCCGCCGAATTCTTGCAGCCGCTTGGGATCAGGAAGCAATGACAGGGTGCCGCCTTCCCACTGGCTCCATGCCCTGGCGCAGGCGATTTGTTCCTGCCGGTTGCTGCCGGTCAGCCGCTTATAGTAGGCGGCAATCATGTCATGGCGCTCGCTTGCGGGAATGGGAGCGAGGTAGTCCTCCCAGGCATCGGCAAAGAGAGCGCTGGCGCCCCGCTGGTAGAACCACAAAATCTCCGAACGGCGGAGCGTGAAAATTCCGCGCAGAATCAGTTCGGTGACACGTTCCGGGTGGCTTTGGGCATAGGCCATTGCCAGCGTCGAGCCCCATGAGCCGCCGGCCACCTGCCAGCGCTCGATGCCGAGATTGATCCGCAGCTTCTCCATGTCGCCTACCAGATCCCAGGTGGTGTTTTCGGCAAGTTCGGCATTGGGGTTCGACTGGCCACAGCCGCGCTGGTCGAAAACAATGATGCGGTAGCATGACGGATCGTGCATTTGGCGGAGAAACGGCGTGATGCCGCCGCCTGGTCCGCCGTGCAGCACCACTGCCGGCTTGCCCTTGGGGTTGCCTGCTTCCTCGAAATAAATTTCGTGGCGCTCCGAGACCCGCAGCCGTCCCCGGCGATAGGGCTGAATGTCGGGGTAGAAGTCGCGATGGCCGGCCATTGTTGCTATCCCTATTTTGGGTTTCCGTGTGAGTAAGTGGATTTGGCTCGATTAATTTTTCACTTGGCGTGATTTAACGCTGCGGGTAGATTGCCGCCGCGCAATGACTGCGCTGGCATAACAATGGCTTGGGGGATAACCATGTGGCAAGAGTTTAAAGCCTTTGCGTTCAAGGGCAATGCATTCGATCTCGCCGTCGGCGTGATCATCGGCGGGGCATTCGGCAAGATCGTCGACTCAATGGTCGGCGACCTGATCATGCCGATCATCGGCGCGCTAACCGGCGGCCTCGATTTCAGCAATTACTTCGCCGGTCTGTCGTCGAACGTGACGGCCCTGTCGCTGGCTGCCGCGAAGGACCAGGGTGCGGTTTTTGCCTATGGTAATTTCATCACCGTCTTGATCAACTTCCTGATCATCGCATTCATCCTCTTCCAGCTGGTGAAGGTTTCCAACCGGATGAAAAAAGCCGAACCACCGCCGCCGCCGCCACCGCCTTCGGCAACCGAAACGCTGCTGGGCGAAATCCGTGACGCGCTGAAGAAGAAATAGGCGCTAGGCGTAGACGAACAATGGAGCCCGGGTGCTGGACACCCGGGTTTCTTTTTTGCTTAAAGCCCCGGTCATGACAGCGGATCAGATTCTCGCAACCATCACCAACCAGGCCCGCAACGAACCCGACAGCGGAATCGTCAAGGCCGCCATGTATGGATTCGGCAAGACGGGGGTTATCCCATTGTGGTCCGGCGAAGGCAATGTGCCGACGCCCGAGCTGTTTTCCCGCGCCGCGGTTGAAAGCCTGCTCAAGGGCGAGACTTTCTATACCTGGCAGCGCGGCATTCCGGAACTCCGCGATGGGCTCGCCCGCTACCATACGCGCCATTTCAAGCGGCCCTTCAGTCACGAGAATTTCTTCGTGACCTCGGGCGGCATGCAGGCCATCCAGACGATGATCCAGATGGTTGTGGGCGAAGGCGATGAAGTCATCATCCCGACCCCTGGCTGGCCCAATTATGCCGGCCCCTTGCGGGTGCAAGGATCGCGGCCCGTCGAGGTGCCGATGGACTTTCGCAACGGCCGCTGGGAGCTTGACCTCGACCGGGTGTTCGATGCCATCGGGCCGCGCACCAAGGCCATTTCGCTCAACTCGCCGTCGAACCCGGTGGGCTGGACCGCCAGTCGCGAAGAGCTCATTGCTGTGCGCGACGAATGCCGCAAGCGCGGCATCTGGATCTTCGGCGACGAGGTCTATTCCAGGTTCTATTATGGCGGTCCGAACGAAACCCTGGCTCCGTCATTTCTCGATATCTGCGATGACGAGGAGAAGGTGCTGCTTGCCAACACATTCTCCAAGAACTGGGCGATGACCGGATGGCGGGTCGGCTGGTTGCAGGCACCGAAGGTGCTTGGACCGGCGATCGAACGCATCATCCAGTATAATTCCAGTGGCACGCCGGCCTTCCTGCAGCGTGGCTGTGTGGCAGCCCTCGACGCGGGCGAGGATTTCATCGCAACGCAGGTCGCCAAAGCCAGGGCCAATCGCGACATGGTGGCGCGGCTTCTCGGCGAAATGCCGAAGGTCCGTTTCGAGATTCCGCAGGGCGCCTTCTACATGTTTTTTGCCATCGAGGGGATGAAGGACTCGACCAAAACCACACTGCGGATCATTGACGAGGCGGGGGTTGGCTTTGCGCCCGGGGGCACTTTCGGCGCCGGCGGCGAAGGACACCTGCGCATGTGCTTCCTGCGCGACCCCGCCAAGATCGAGGAAGCGCTTGAGCGTTTCGGCCATTGGCTCGAGACCAGACGGCCCGACTAGCCCCGGACCAGAGCCACCACGCCGGCGGTGACGGGGAACAGGCCAACGGGATTGCCGCGACATTCTTCACATGATCGACGCCGATCGCCGCGCCTCACTTCCGCCACATGCGGCGGGAGAATGTGGCACGGGTGACGGCGGAAACTGCGGCGTTCAGAATTTGAATGGCGCGTATTGCGTGGTGCGGTGCTGTGGGATTTCTCGCCCTTTTCAAGCTCCTTCATATTGTTGGCTTATCCGCCGGTGTGTTGACGTGTTTGATGCTGATGCTGCGGCTGTGCGTTGGCGACCGTGTACGATGGGCTCGCTGGCAGATCACCCAGGACTTGCGGACATTCTCATACACGATGCTGGGAGGCGTGCTGTTGTTTGCCCTCAGCGCGGGCGCCTTGTTCATCCATGATTTTCTGACCACGTCCGATCTGCCCGGCAAGAACTTCATGGTGCTGCGCATTGCATCCTTCGTCAGCATCGCACTGTGCACGGCGCTGCTGCATGTCTATTTGATTCCGCGGCAGACGGTGGAAAGACCGCTGGCGCACACGGTAGCGCTGGCGCTGGCGGCAAGCGTTATCCTGGTCTCATGGGTGATTTGGCTGCTCCCCGCCGGCGACCTGACGGTCATGCAAGTGTTAGCCGCCGCTGGCGGACTCACATTGATCATTTGGTTGGTGTTGGCCGCCTTTGTCATCGGCCACCGCTATGGCCCGCCACTTTTTGCGCCCCGAAAAGTAGCACCCGGCGCCGGCGCGCCAGTGAGGGCAAGACGGGAACCAAGAGTCGATGTGACGCCATCGATGCGCATGGCGCCGAGGCCGGCGCGGTCCCGGACGCCGCCGGTTCACGCCTGATCCTCTTCCTTGACCTCGCGCGCCGATTGCTTGGCCCTCTCGAATTGGGCACGGCGCCGGGCAATTTCCTTCGGTGTCAGCAACTCGATGTTGCAGTAGTCGCGCTTCCAGCTCGAATCGGCGCTCCAGGCAAGTGGCGATTGAATAGTGGCGCGGGGGCCGGCGGCAGTCTCCAGGAGGTCGAGCGCCAGCCTCAGCGTCTGGTCGTGTGAGGCCATGTCACCCGGCTTTCCCGCCCCATTGCCGAGCGGAAAATCGCTAAACAGATAGCGTGGTACGCCCACATGCTCGATGATATCCTTGGCGCACCCCATGATGACGGTGGCTATGCCGCTATATTCGAGAGCGCGCGCCGCCAGTGCACAACTCTGATGGCAGACTGGGCAATTGGGCACCAAAATGGCGGCATCGGCGCCATCGATTTTGCAACGGCTAACGAGATCGGCGCAATCGACATCGATGGTTTTACGCTGGCTGCGATTGGTGGGAAGTCCGTGGAAATGGCGGGTGAGCGCGCCCACCAATCCCGCCGCAACTGCGCGGCGGAGCGCGGCCAGCGGAAAGTAGCTGTTGATGTCCTCGCCGGTCGTGTGATCGCGGTCGATTGCGACATGAGAGATGCGAAGATCGGGATCGGAAGACGTCTCACCGGAATAGACCCGGTAGAATTTCGCCGCCGCGTTGTAAGGGGCACGCGGACCCTGGTCGCCCTTGTCCGGCAGGTAGGGCGCCGCCGTGGTGATCAAAGTCACCCGCGCTTGCCGCAACGGTCTTGACAGGCGGTGAAACGGCACTTCGGAAAACCGCGCCCATTCATAGGGTGCGCCATAGCCAAGCGCCTGGTAGTAGCTGCGGATGCGCTGGAGATATGGAATGGGATCGTCAGCTGACACTGTTCGGCAATTCCCTTTCGCGCCGGGCAATGAAATCGCGCAGCCCCTCGGCCACGCCCTCGTCGAGTTTCGGCTCCTCGTAGGCGGCCAGCATGGCGGCGGCCTTTTCGCGGCCGCGGGTGTCGTGGTCCTTGGAGCCCTCGGCCTGCCATTGCTCGAAGGAGTTGAAATCCATGATCGACGGCATGAAGAAAGCGCTCTCGAAATGTTCAAGCGTATGCTTGGTGCCGAGAAAGTGACCGGCGGGGCCAACTTCGCGGATTGCCGCCATGGCCTCCTTGAAATCGTCGAAGGAGAGGCCGCCTGCGTATTTGTACCAGCCGATAAGCTGCTCGCAATCGGTGGTGAATTTCGAATAGCCGCAACAAAGTCCTGCTTCCAGCCAGCCGGCCACGTGCCAGATGTAGTTGGCGCCGGAAAGAATGGCCGCGTGCATCAGCATGTTGGCTTCATAACCGGCCTGGGCGTCGTTGAGCTTGGAGCCCACGTGAAAGCCCGAGGTGCGCCAGGGCAGTTTGTATTTCCGCGCGAGCGCCCCCATCAGGAACATCATCTGGGCGGCCTCGGGCGTGCCGCCCATCGGAGCCCCGGTCTTCATGTCGACGGTCACCATGAACTGGCCGTAGAGCTGCGGCGAGCCGGGGCGGATCAACTGGGTGAAGGCAACGCCTGCCAGGGCTTCGGCGTTGACCTGGGCCACAGCGCCAAGTGCGGAAGCCGAGGTGGAAGCCCCGCACAGCGCGAAGGGAGCGAGGATCAGCGGCTGATTGTGGCGGGCATAGACCTTCATGGCGTCCAGCATGGTGGCATCCCATACCAGTGGCGAATTACAATTGGTGATCGAGACCAGGACGGCATTGTCCTTGACATAGTCGTCGCCGAACACGATGGCCGCCATCTTCATCACATCCTCGGCGCGTTCCTTCGAGGTGACGATGCCCATGAACGGCTTGTCGGAGTGCTTGAGGGCGGAATGCACGATGTGCAAATGGCGCTTCGGCACCGGCACTTCCATCGGCTCGCAGATGATCGAGCTGGAGGAATGCAGCGCCGGCGACATGTAGGCGAGCTTGTGGAAATTGTTGAGGTCGTCAAGCGAGCCATAGCGCCGGACATTGTTGAGATCGCGCACGTAAGGAGCGCCATACATCGGCACAAACACGGTGTTCCTGCCGCCTACCTTGACCGTGCGCCGCGGGTTGCGGGCATTGAGGGTAAATTCAGGAGGCACCTTGGCGATGAGCGGCATCAGTAGTGCCCGGTCGATATGAACGCGGGTGCCTTTCACATCGGCGCCAGCCGCCCGCCACATGGAGATCGCCTCATCGTCGCGGAATTCGCAGCCGATCTCTTCGAGAATCTTGAGCGATTCCTCGTGGATGAGTTCCACCGCCTCATCCGGCACGATGTCATAGACGGGAATGTTGCGCACCAGGGTAGGGAATGAGGCAACTGGTGCTGCACGCAGAGCCCGGCGCCCCTCCCGCCCGCCACCCCGGCGGACGGTGGTTTGCGGCGGATCAGCAATTTCGAGTGAACTGGCCATGGTCGGACTTTCCTTTTCCACCCCATTGAGCACCGTGGCGCCGGTGAATTCAACCGGAACAAGTTGCGGGATTGGCTTGAGCGGAAGTCAACCGGTCTGGGTGAGCAGCCAGTCGCGCAAGGCTTCGGCCTCCGATGAAAGGCCATGCTCGGCGGACCAAGTGATATAGAAAGAGTGGGGCGCTGTCATTTGCGCCGGGGTGATCTGCACCAGTTGGCGCTTGGCGATCAGCGGCCTGACCAGGCTGAGCCAACCCAGCGCCAGGCCCTGACCGGTTTGGGCAGCCTGCAGGGCAATGACATAGCTGTTGAAGCGGCGCACATTCAGCTTGCGGCGCACCACTCCCAGATCGCGCAAGAAATCCGCCCACGTAGTCCAAGTCCAGTCGACGCCCTCAACCGAGAGGAGTTGGCAGTCTGCTATATCCTTCGGTGACTTGATCTTGTGGCGCGCCGCGAAGGTGGGACTGGCAACCGCCACGATGACATCGTCGAACAATTTTACTTTGTGCTCGTCGGCCCACTTGCCATCGCCGTAGCGCACCCGCAATTCAACGCCCGAGGGATGCAAATCATAGGGCCGGTCGGAAATCATGTGATCGATGACGATGTCCTGGTGGGCATTCCAGAAGGCGCCAAGCCGGGGCATCAGCCAGAGTTGGGCGAAGGCGGTGGTGGTGCCGATCGACACGGTACGCACCGCATTGTCGCTGCGCGCCGATTGCAGGCTTTGGGAAATGCGCTCGAAGGTCTCGCGCAGGGTCCGGTACAGCGTCTCGCCTTCCGGAGTAAGCCGCAGGGCGCGGTGCAGACGGATGAACAAGGGCCGCCCCACCTCATCCTCGAGCATCTTCACCTGTTTCGAGACCGCACCCGGCGTCACATTGAGTTCGCCCGCGGCGCGCGTCAGGCTGAGATGGCGTGCGGCCGATTCAAAGGCGGCAAGGGCATTGAGCGAGGGCAGATTGTAGTGGCGGCGGACCATGTGGGGCGCAATCTAGCAGGGCCGCATCGATTGAGGAAAGCTCATTCGATGGCGCTTGTTCGCATGCCAGGCTGATCGTGCATTGGCCGGGGCATCCACGACTTTGGTTGACGACTCTGCGCCACAGGGCCACTATGGGGCCATGGGGAGACGCAAAGGCAACTTTCGCGATTAATTTGCAATTCAGACTTGGGGTGTCCGGGTCCCCTCGGACATATAGGGAGGAGCCGCAATGGCCGAACAACATCACCTGACAGAGGACGAGAAAGTCCTCCATCAAATGGGCTATGCCCAGGAACTTTCGCGCCGCATGGGCGCATTCCAGAATTTCGCAATTTCCTTCGCCATCATCTGCATCGTCGCCGGCGGCATCACCGCATTCCCGGTGGCGCTCAGCGCCGGTGGCGGCATGTCGATCGGCATCATCTGGCCGCTAGGCTCCGCCTTCGCCTTGCTGGTGGCGGTGGCCATGGGCCAGGTCGCGTCGTCATATCCAACCGCGGGCGGCATCTATCACTGGTCGTCCATCCTGGGCGGCCGTGGCTTCGGCTGGGCTGCCGCCTGGTTCAACCTGTTGGGACTGATTTTCGTCGTCTCGTCGGTGAACTTCGGCGTGTATTTCCTGTTCCGCGACCTGTTTCTTGCCCAGGTCGTCGGCATGGACGTGACCAACTGGATTCCGGCCGGTGAATTCTCGCAAGGCTGGTGGATCCAGACCATTGTCATTACCCTGGTCGTCATCGCACAGGCCTATATCAATCATTATCAGCTGCGCCTGACCACGCTGCTCACCGACTGGAGCGGCTACATCATCTTGGCGACCGCTGTGCTGCTCACACTTGCAATGTTGATCTGGGCGCCGTCCCATGACTTCAGCCGCCTGTTCACCTTCCACAACTATACCGGCGATGCCGGTGGCGGCGTGTGGCCGGCGGCAACCGTTGGCCTCTATGTCTTCGCCATCGGACTGTTGCATGCGGTATATACCATCACCGGCTTCGATGCTTCGGCCCATACTTCGGAGGAAACCCGTGACGCCCAGAAGGAAGTGCCGAAAGGCATGATCCGCTCGGTGTTCTGGTCATTCGTCTTCGGTTATGTGATGGTCTGCTCCTTCGTCCTGGCGCTGCCCGACCAGAAGGATGCAGCCGGTGCTGTAACCATGGACGGTGTCTCGGCCGGCGCGGCGCAAGGCTGGAATGCCTTCAACTGGCTGATCGCCCAGACGCCGATTCCCTATGCCCTGAAGAGCCTGATCATCATCGGCATCGTGGTGTCGAACTTCCTCTGTGCGCTGGCCGGCCTCACCTCATGCTCGCGCATGATGTACGCCTTCGCCCGCGACGGCGGCTTGCCCATGTCGGACAAGTTGAAAGCGGTCGATGCCCATCTGCGCACCCCGGGTGCCGCCATCTGGGTCGGCGGCATTCTGTCGATCATCGCCACCCTCTATGGCGGCGCCTTTCTGGTGCTGTCGACCGGTTGTGCCGTGTTCCTCTATCTCTCCTATCTGCTCCCCATCGCCGCGGCGATGAAAGCGGAATCGGCGGGTGGCTGGAAAAACAAGGGCCCCTTCAACCTCGCCGGTGCCTCGATTCCGGTGGCGGTTCTGGCGGTTATCGGTTGCGCCATCCTGATCTTTGTCGGCGTCCAGCCGCCACAGGAAAAGGTGGGCTACCTCATCGTCCTGATGATCCTGGCGATGATCGGCTTCTGGCAATCGATGGAAGGACGCATGCTGATCGGTTTGGTGTTTGCCCTGCTGACGGCCGCCGCAGTCTACTATTTCTGGCATGTGCCGGGCGAGAACTTCGGCCTCTACGCCGCCATCGTCGTCGCCATTGTCATGGCGGTGCTGGTGTTCCTGCTGAACGGCAAGCGCTTCCATGGTCCGCCGATCGGCGACGAGATCAAAAAGCGTCAGGCGGAGATTGCCGCCCAGGAAAAGGCCCTCGAGGCAGCGAGCTAGAACCGTACGAATTGATTGAGGGCGGCCTTCGGGTCGCCCTTTTTCTTTGTGTTATGGTTAGCTATGGCTGACAGATTCGAAATTGCGGTAGTGGGCGGAGGCGTTGTGGGCCTCGCTATCCTGCGCCGCTTTGCCATGACCGGGCTCACTTGCGTGTTGCTCGAAAAAGGCGCCGACATTCTCTCCGGTGCGTCGAAAGGCAACAGCGCTTTGCTGCATACCGGTTTTGACGCGCCGGCCAAAAGCATTGAGCTTTCCTGCATTAAGGCTGGTTACGCTGAGTATCTCGACATTCACCGGAAGCTGAACCTGCCACTGATCCGCTCTACGGCTTTGGTGGTGGCGTGGAGCGAAGCGGGCTTGGCCGCATTTCCGGCCATTGTTGCCAAGGCCCACAAGAATGGCGTGGCCGATGTGCGGCAGATCGGCCGCACCGAGCTCCGGCTTAAGGAGCGCCACCTCGCGGCCACGGCACTTGGCGCCGTGCTGGTTCCGGGCGAAGCAATCATCGATCCGTGGTCGGCGCCGCTCGCCTATGCCCATCAGGCCATTGCTCATGGCGCCAAGATCATCCGCAATGCCGAGGTGACCGGTGGCACCTTCGCGGAGGGCACTTGGCGGCTCACAAGCGCCCAGGGAGCGATTTCGGCCCGCGTCGTCATCAACGCGGCGGGGAATTATGGCGATCTTGTCGAGGCAATTGCCAGGCCATCGCCCTTCGCCATCCGCCCGCGCAAAGGCCAGTTCGTGGTCTTCGACAAACCCGGGGCCAAGCTCGCCAATGCCATCATTCTTCCAGTGCCGGGCGAGCGTACCAAGGGCGTGGTTCTGTTCCGCACGGCTTTCGGCAATCTTGCCATCGGACCCACGGCGGAAGATGTCGACGAACGCCAGATTGCAGTTTGCGATGGCGAAACGCTGGCGAAGCTCAAGAACCGCGCTATTGAAATGCTGCCCGCTCTGGAAGGCATTGGCGTTACTGCCAACTATGCCGGGTTACGACCCGCCAGCGATCACCAGGATTATGTGATCGAAGCCGTGAAGGAGCAAAACTGGATCACCGTTGGCGGCATCCGTTCGACCGGACTCACGGCTTCCCTCGGCATCGCCCAGCTGGTGGCCAAGCTCTATGCCAAGAATTTCGCCAAGCTGCCGAAGAAAGTGCCGGAACCCAAATGGACACCGGTCGCCAATCTCGCCGATGACAGTATGCGGCCCTATGTCAGGGGCGGCGAAATCGTCTGCCATTGCGAGCTGGTGACGCGCGGCGAGATTGAAGCGGCGCTTGGCGGGCCATTGCCCGCTGGCGATGTGGGCGGTCTCAAGCGCCGCACCCGCGCCATGATGGGACGCTGCCAGGGGTTCTATTGTTCAGCCCAAGTGGCGGCCATCATGCGGGAGCACGATCATGGAAACCCATGACGTGGCGATCATCGGCGGCGGTCCAACAGGACTTTCCGCGGCACGGAGGCTCGCTGACCTCGGCATCAAGGATATCGTCGTGTTGGAGCGCGAAGCCGAAGCCGGCGGTATTCCGCGCCACTGTGGCCACCAGGGCTTCGGTTGGCACAGCCACCACCGGCTGTGGGCCGGCCCACGCTTCGCCGGCCAGTTGCGCAAGGATTGCGCCGGCCTCGATATTCGTATGGGCACAACGGTTATCGAGTTGAAATCCGGCGGCATCCTCCGCATTCGCAATGGCGAGGGAGGTGACGACATGAAGGCCAGGCGCGTGCTGATCGCAACTGGCGCTCGCGAGACGCCGCGTGCCGCCAGGCTGATAAGTGGTGCCCGCCCGGCCGGCGTGATGAACACCGGCGCTTTGCAGCAATATGTCTATCTGCATCGTCACAAGCCCTTCGAACGCCCGGTCATCATCGGCACTGAGTGGGTGTCATTTTCAGCGCTGCTCACCTGCCGCCATCTCGGTATCAAGCCGGTGGCGATGATCGAGGAGAATGCGCGGGTTACCGCACCCCGTGGCAGCGGCCTGGTGGCGCGGCTGGCTTTCGGCGTGCCGGTGATGACTGCGGCTCGTCTCATCGCCATTGAAGGCGGCAACCAGGTCGAGGCCGTCGAAATCGCACGAAACGGCAAACGCCAACGCATCGCCTGCGACGGCGTTGTGTTCACTGGCCAGTTCCGGCCGGAAAACGCACTTTATGTATCCGGGCCAATCGAGAGCGCCGATCTGTCGCCCTCAATCGACGCGAATTTTCGCTGTAGCGACCCCGCCTACTTTGCCGCGGGCAACGTTCTGGGGCCGCTCAAGAATTCCGGCCGCTGCTGGCGGCAGGGCGTGGCCGTGGCCGAAGCCATTGCCGCGAGTCTTAAATGAAGGTTGTCGCCGTCGACCAGGGCACCACCGGCACCAAGTCCTTCAGCCTCGACAGTGATGGAAATTTCATGGGCGTTACCGGATTTGAGCACCGGCAAATCTATCCCCAGGCCGGCTGGGTGGAGCACGATCCGCAAGAACTGCTCCGGCACGTGGAGCAAGCAATCGCTGCGGCGCGCCCCGCCGATGCCATCGGCATTGACAATCAGGGCGAAACCGTCATCGCCTGGGATGCCAGGACGGGCCGGCCCATCTACAACGCCATCGTCTGGCAGGATGACCGCACCAAGGATGTCACCGCCAAACTTAAATCCGATGGCGCCGAAGAGCTCACACTGAAGCGGGCCGGCCTGCCGCTCGATCCCTATTTCTCGGCGAGCAAGCTCCGCTGGTTCATCGACCATGTCGATGAAGCCAGGTCCCTCCTGAAGCAGGGGCGGCTGCGGCTCGGCTCCAGCGATGCATTCTTTCTCGGCCGGTTGACAGGCACATTTGCCACCGATGTGACCACTGCCTCGCGCACCAGCCTGATGTCGCTGGCGACCTGCAACTGGGATGCGGAGTTGTGCAAGCTTTTTGGCGTTCCGATCGAATGCCTACCGGAGATTCGCTCGACCGCCGGTCATTTCGGGACCATGGCGAAGACGCCAATCACTGCCAGTCTGGTCGACCAGCAGGCGGCCCTCTTCGGCCATGGTTGCGCCAGTCCGGGCGATGCCAAGATCACCTTCGGTACCGGCGCCTTCGTGTTGGCCATGACCGGATCATCGCGTGTTGATGGCAGCCGCTTGGGCGTTCTGCCGACACTGGCCTGGAAGATCGGCGATAAATCCGCCGAATTTGCCATTGAAGGCGGCGTCTACAACGCGGCCTCCGCCGTCAATTGGGCCAGGGGGCTGGGCCTCTTCAATGATTATTGCCGAGATCGAGAACTTCGCGAGCCCCGCGGCCATCACTCGCGGCATCGCTTTCGTTCCCGCACTTTCCGGACTTGGCTGTCCGCATTGGGACCGCACCGCCTCCGGGCATGTGGATCGGCATGGGCCTCGACACCAGCCGCCACGACATGATGCAGAGCCTGCTCGAGGGCGTGGTCTTGCGCGCGGCCGAAGTGATTTCTGCAATGGGCGAATTGGTGCCGCTCGCTGATTGTATCTCGGTCGACGGCGGCATGGCCAGGAACGGTTATGTGCTGCAGTTCCTCAGCAACGTGCTGCAAAAACAAGTGGCCGTCCCCTCCTCACCCGATCTCACAGCATTTGGCACGGCGCGCATGGCCATGCGCGGCGCCGGTGTTGCGGCTCTGCCACCGCTGCCGCCACCGCGGCGGATCGTCGAACCGCAGCCAACCATACCCGATGCCCGAGCCCGCTTCGCCGAGGCGGTGAAACGGGCCAAAGGATGGCGGGCTTGAATCTGCTGTCGACACCGCGGCTACAATTGGAGCCGCTTGTGCCAAGGCACGCCGAAGTTCTCTTTGCGGGGCTCCAAAATGAGAGATTGTACGACTGGATTGAAGACCGGCCGCCGGACAATCTTGCAGGCCTACGCCAACGCTATGAACGGCTGGCCATGCACCAATCGCCCGATGGCAGGGAGATTTGGCTCAACTGGGCAATCCGGCTCGCGAGCAGCGGAGACTACGCCGGCTATGTGCAGGCGACTGTAAGTGGAAGTGAAGCACTCGTTGCCTACGTGGTGTTTGCCAGCACATGGGGGCTAGGTATCGGCCGCGAAGCGGTCTCCGCGATGATCGATGAACTGTCGAGTGAATATGGAGTGTGCGATCTGGTGGCAACCGTCGATCGCCGCAACCTTCGTTCGGTCAAGTTGCTTGTAGCTCTTGGATTTCGACAGCACGGCAGTAGTGAAGCCGCCGGCTGTGAGCTACAGTATCACCGCCGCCTCGCGTCATCATGAATTGTTGCAGCTGGATTCATTGTCTGGGTTAGGCGGCCTTATCCGCAACCGCCGCTATCCGCCCACTTGCCAAGACCAGACCTTCAGCGCCGTCGAGCGCGCCTGGAATGAGTTCGAGGCCGAGAAACCGCGCACGCTCGACCGGACCAGGCAGATGCAGATCGGCGGTTGCCGCCGTGGTGAAGCCAAAGCGGCCATAGTATTCGACATCGCCAACAAGGATGATCGCGGCGGCCCCGCGCACCCGCGCCTCGTTGAGCGCGCGCTGCATGAGAGCCGCTCCAATACCATTGCCCTGGTGCTTGCAATCGACCGCCACCGGGCCCAGCAGCAGGGCAGGTCCCGGCGGAACCTGCGATCACATCCCACAGCCGAATGGTGCCGATGAGGCGGCCATTGTTGTCGACAGCCGAGAAGGCAAGGCCCTCCGCCGGGCAGGCGGCCCTGGCGCAGGCGCTCGGACGTCTTGCGCTTGCGGGTTTTTCCGAAAGCCCTGGTGAGCAGGGCTTCGCGCTGGGCGGCGTCGCTGCCGCGTTCATGACGAATGGTGACCATGGCGGCCTCCGCAAATGACAAGTGAGGTTACGGGATTGCCTAAATGACGTAGGCGGCGAGCGGCGCGAAGCCGTTGAAGGACACCGACGCATAGGTTGTCGTGTAGGCGCCGGCCGCTTCGATCAGCACCTCGTCGCCAACGGTGAGCGTCACCGGCAGGTCATAGGGCGTCTTCTCGTAGAGCACGTCGGCGGAATCGCAGGTGGGACCTGCGACGACACAGGGGCTCTTGGCATCGCCGTCACGGCCGGTGACAATCGGATAGCGGATCGCCTCGTCCATGGTCTCAGCCAGGCCGCCGAACTTGCCGATGTCGAGATAGACCCAGCGCACATTGTCGTTGGCGTGCTTCTTCGACACCAACACGACTTCCGCCTTGATCACTCCGGCATTGCCCACCATGCCGCGGCCCGGCTCGATGATGGTTTCGGGGATGGCATTGCCGAAATGCTTGGCGAGCGCCGCCTGGATGGCATTGGCATATTGCCCGGTGGCGGGCACCGGCTTCAGATACTTGGCGGGAAATCCGCCGCCGAGATTGACCATCGACAGCGTGATGCCATGGGCTTGGAGCGCCACGAAAATCGCTTTCGACTCCGCCAATGCCACGTCCCAGGCCTCGAGCCTGGTCTGCTGGGAGCCGACATGGAAGGAAAGGCCATAGGCCCTGAGGCCGAGAACATGAGCGCGCAGCAGCACGTCCACCGCCATGGCGGGATCGCAGCCGAACTTGCGCGACAGCGGCCACTCGGCGCCTTCGCCATCGGTGAGGATACGGCAGAATACCTTCGCACCCGGCGCGGCGCGGGCGATCTTCTCGACCTCTTCCACCGAATCGACGGCGAAGAGGGCTACACCCAGCTGATGGGCGCGGGCGATGTCGCGCTCCTTCTTGATGGTGTTGCCGAAGGAAATGCGCTCAGGAGTGGCGCCGGCGGCCAGCGCCATGTCGATCTCGGCCACCGAGGCGGTGTCGAAGCACGAGCCCATGGCGGCGAGCAATTTGAGGATTTCGGGAGCCGGATTGGCCTTCACCGCATAGAAGATGCGGGTGTCGGGCATGGCTCGGGTAAAGCCGCGGTAGTTCTTGGCAATGACATCGAGGTCGACGACGAGGCAGGGTCCCTCGGGTCGCCGGTCGCGCAGAAAGTCGAGAATGCGGGCGGTTGCGGCCATTGTGCGATCTCCCAAACAAAAGCTGTTTCGAGCCAGTACGGTTTGGCGGACCCGCGCGATGGAAACGCGGAAAACGCCTTGCGTACTGACTTTTCGCCTTGGCTTGATTGGGAATCCCAATCGCACATGGGGCAATGATAGTGGTGCCTCTCAGTAACCCCGGCCTTTGGAGGAGCCGGCAGAGACCAAAAAGCCCGCACCGTCGTTGCTTTGGGGAAATCCCTTGAGGCACGTGCGACTTTGGGCGCGCTGTATATGAATCAGATCGTGAGTCGATTCAAGGATTTTTCCGGGTAGAGTGAAGAAATTATTGTGGGGGCGGCGATGACACGGGCGAGAGGAACAGCACTGGGCGCGCTGGCAATTGCCGCGTGGTCCTGTTACGGCGTGCTGCTCGCCTCCAATCATGCATCACCGCCCTTCACAGCGATGGCGATCGTGTTCTCCTGCGCCAGCGCGGTGCTGCTGCTGCGGCGGATAATTCTGGGACAGGGACTAGCCGGCGTGTTCAGCATTCCGGCTTCAACACTTGTGCTGGGGTTCATCGGCCTGTTCGGCAGCAACTGCCTTTATGTCGTGGCGTTGGCAATGGGCGGCAATCCGGTTTCGGTGAATATCGCTTCGCTGTCCTGGCCGGTGTTCATGGTGGTTTTGGTGGCAGGATTCGGCATTGCGCGGGCCACCTGGCTCGATGCGGCGGCGATGGTGCTGGGGTTCGCGGGCGTAACCCTTCTTGCCGCTCAAGGGAGCGCGATCGCCATCGCGTGGCCGGTCGTGCTGGCCGTTTTGGGTGCGCTCTCCTGGGCCATCTACTCGGCGTTTCGAACAAAGGTGCCGGCAGGGCCGGCCGACTCAATGATTGGCTTTGTCGGGCTCAGCGCCTTGGTCTGTTGGGCGATATCGCTTTTGTTTGAAACCGGAATGCCGCCCTTTGCAGAATTCATCCGCCTCGTTCTGGTCGGCATCATACCGGTGGGACTGGCCAATCTTGCGTGGGATTTGGGCGCCAGGCATGGCGATCCGGTTTTGCTGGCGGGCCTCAGTTTCCTGGAGCCCATCGCATCGACAGCGTTGATCGCCTATGTGCTGTCGAAACCGGTGAGCACCATCGATATCGGCGCCCTCGCCCTGGTGCTCATCGCCGTTCTCTTCAGCATCATGAGCGAGCGGCTCCGCCGAAGGCGTGCCAGCCTGCTACCAGCCGCGTGATGGTTGTGAGCGCACAAAGCGCTGCGTAGACATAGGCAATCGCCGGAAAGTAATCGGACCACCAGCACATGGCGAGAAAGCACAGGATGGTTTCAGTGCCCTCGGTGAGGCCGCCGAGATAATAGAAGGATTTCGACGGGTAGGCGGTGTTCTTGAGGCCGCGCTTTTCGGCGATGATGGCATAGGCGAGAAAGCTCGAACTGGTGCCGACGAAGGCCGCAAGCAGCACGGCCGCGGCAAGTGCATTTGTGGTGGGATCGGCCAGCGCAAAGGCCAGTGGAATTGTAGCGTAGAAGACGAAGTCGAGACCGATATCGAGGAAAGCGCCGCGGTCGGTGGCATTGGTCAGTCTTGCCAGCGCGCCATCAAGGCCGTCAAGTGTGCGGCTGATGAGAAGAGGAAGGATGGCGGCCAGCGGGGCTCCCGCGACTATCATCGCTGCCGCCAAGAGGCCTATTGCGAAACCTGCAAGCGTTACCTGGTCGGCGGTGTAGCCCTTGGTCTGCAACCATTCTGCGCTATCGTCGATTGCCGGCTTGAGCAATCGCAGAACATGACGATCAAGCATCGCGCACTTCTCCACCGCTGCCGATGAGGAGTATCCGCCCCTGGGACGGCGCATCGGCCGGATCATGGGTCACGATCAGACTCGGAATTGCTCTATCCTTTAAATGAGAAAAAACGAAGGCCCGCATCGACTGGCGCAAGTCCATGTCGAGTTTGGCGAATGGCTCGTCGAGCAGCATGGCATCGGGGCGGGCCAGCAGCGAGCGGAAAAGCGATACGCGCGAGCGCTGGCCGCCTGAAAGGGCATGTGGCGCCCGGTCCTCGAAACCGCCGAGTTCGGAATCCACCAGGGCCTCGCGCATGCGGGCCAGGCGTTCGGCGCGCGAGCCCCTCGCCATTCCGAACAGCAGATTTTCACCGACAGTGAGGTGGGGAAACAGCAGATCGTCCTGAAACATCCGGCCCATGCGGCGGGCTTCCGGTGGCAGATCAACCAGATCGCGCTGGCCAAGCCTGATGCGGCCACTGCCTGTGAGAGGTGCTGGAAGGTCGCCCGCGATATAAGCGAGGATCGATGACTTGCCAGACCCGCTCGGCCCCATGAGAGTGACGATCTCACCGGCAGCAATGGTGAGCAAAAAGGGCCGCACCAGCATGGTCTTGCCAAGCCCTATGGAGACATTCTCCAGAATCAAGTCCACTTCTGCCTCCAGCGCGGACGGGAGAACAGAAAGGCGGCAAGGAACACCAGTGCCGGTGCAAGTGTGAGCGCCAGTGCGTAGCTTGCAGTCAAGGCGCGGTTGCCGCCGGATGCGAGGGTAACCGCTTCCATCGGCAAAGTTGCGAAACGCCCGGCGGCCATCAGTTGGGCGGGCACGAATTGCACTATGCTGACTGAAAAACCGATTGCCGCCGCCATCAGCAATGGTGCTTTGAGGAGCGGAGCCTTGAGGTAAAGCCAGAAATGCAGCGGTCGGGAATTGAGGCCCTGAGCCACGGCGCGCCAGCGCGGATCGAAGGCGCGGTAAGGGCCCTTCAGCACGACAAAGACATAGGCGAACACCGCTGTGAAGTGGGCAAGCCAAAGCCCTGGCAATGTCGCCGTCAGACCGATCGTCAGAAAAAGCCGGTACTGCCCGCCGGCAATCACCAATGCCGGAAGGCCAAGACATAGAATGGCGGCCGCCATGAGGAAGCGGTCGAAACGGCTGCCGGTAGTTTCGAGACAAAGGATGGCCAGACCCACCGCAATCGCCGAAGTGGCGAGCGCCAGCACCAGGCTTAGGGTCAGCGGCGCGGGCTCGCGCCAGAGATGTTGCCAGGCATCAAGCTGCAGGAGGTCCGGCAACAGTTTTGGATAGGGCCAATGGCCTGCGAGCGAGACAGCAACCAGCATACTGGCAACGAGCAAGTAGACCGCGATTAGCACACAGCAGAGAATGACCGCAGGTGATTTCGGCATTGCGAGTGGCGAAGGTCCGATGCTCATGAACGCTCTGAGCGCTCCCTGCACAAGAACAATTCCGCCCCAAACACAAGCGGCAATTGCCGCCAGCACCAAAGTCAGCATCGCCGCCGCTGCCATGCCGCGGGCATTGATCGCCACATCTGCATGGTTGAGATCGGCCCAGGCGATGACGGCGAGCGGTGGTGGTTGAGTGGGGCCGATCACCAGCGCCATGTCAACGACGGTTGCGCCATAGACCCACACGATGATGATGGGTCCGGCAAGTCGCGGCAGGATTTGCGGCAGCAGTACGCGCAGCCACACCGATGCCGTGCCATGGCCCAGGCTGCGGGCGCTGCGCCATTGGCCGGTGAATGCCGCGGCCACATCGCCGCGCGCCAGCAGGCTCCACAATATCGCCAGCAAGAACGGCGTTTCCTTGAGGGCGAGGCAGGCGATGAGCGATAGGCCGGAGCGGGTCCTGGGTTGTCACCCATTGCGGCGGCAACTCGCCGCCCACCAGAAGGCGGGCGATCAAACCGCTCGGCATGATGAGAAACCCGAAGCCGATGGCGAATGCCAGATGGGGCAATGCAAGAGCAGCACCGGTGAACGCCTGAAGCCGCTGCCACGTAGGGGTTCCGAAAAGCCCCATGACGATGACAAGGGATATCGACAACGCAACCAGAAGACCAGCCGTGCCAGTCCAGATCGACAGCAGCAAGGCGCCAGGGAGCTGCGGATGCTGTATCACCGCTCGCCACGCCTCGACATCGGCCACTGCAATCGTGAAAGCGATGAGGCTTGCCGCCAGCGGCAGCGCCCACAGGAGAGAGAGTGCACCGAGCGTTGCAGGCTTTGCCAGGCCTCGCCTCATGCGCCGTAGCGTTGGAGCCAGGCTGCTTCAATCAGCGGCACGAAACTGGCATGTGGCTCGGGGATAGCCGGTCCCGGATAACGCACTCCACCCGGCGCCGTGGTGGCATTGAACAGCTTCGCCTCATCGGGCAAGAGCTTGGCAACCGCCAGCACTGTCGGATCGCCCCACACCTTGAGATCGGCCTTGCGCGCCTGGGCTTCCGCCGATAGCAGAAAATTCGCCACGACCTGGGCCGCGGCCTTGGCGCGGGCGTTGATCGGGATCGCCACAAAGTGGGTATTGCCGATGGTGCCTATCTCGTGTTGCCAGGCGATGGTGGTGGCGGGCAACTCGCCGTTTGCCACCAGGTTGGCGGGTTCGTTGGGATTGAAGGTGAGCGCCATCAGCAATTCACCGTCGGCCAGCATCTGCTTCAACTGTGCCTGCGACTGCGGGAACTGTTTGCCGCCACGCCACAAATGCGGATGCAACCTATCGAGAAAGTCGAATGCGGGTCTGGCGGCTTGCGCGAACGATCCGGCGTCAATCGGTCTGGCGAACAAGCCGCCAGCGCCGGCGGTCTCGACCAGCACCTGCTTGATGAAGGTGGTGCCGTGAAAATCGGGCGGCGCAGGGTAACTGACACGTCCCGAATTGGCCTTGGCGAAATCGGCGAGCCCCGCCATGGAGAGCGGCGGCTTGCCGATCTTTGCCCCATCGCCGAAGAAAGTGAGTTGCGCCATGCCCCACGGAGCTTCAAGGCCGTCGACGCTTTCGCCAAAGTCGATCCCGGTGGTGGGCTTTCCCTCGACATCGACCAATTGGAAGTTCGGCAGGTTTTGGGCAAAGGGTCCGAACAGCAGATGATCTGCCTTCATGGCGCGGAAATTCTCGCCGTTGATCCACACCAAGTCAACGGAACCTTCCTGCTGACCGGCTTTCACCTCGTCGCGCACCCGGCGGACGACTTCCGCCGCGTCGGCGATCTTCACATGATTCAATGTGACGCCAAAGCGGGTGCTGAGTTCGCCGCCCGCCCAGGCAATATAGGCATTAATGGTTTCGGACCCGGCCCAGGCATTGAAATAGACAGTCTGCCCTTTTGCCTCCAATTCGACGGCGCCCCAACCTCCCGCCCAAGACCGCGGCGCAATGAGCGTAGTTGCGGCGGCGGCAAGAAAGTGGCGGCGTGAGAGCAAGGTCATTCGGTGTTTGGGTCCTGCAATGCGGTGAGTGCCAATTTCCTTCCCTTGTGGGGAGGAGCCCTTCGACCGTTTTATGTGGGCGGCGGTCAAAATGAAATCAAACTCGCAGCCGCTCGATCAGTTTCTTGTGATCTCTTACGGCGGTTGCCAGTAGCTTGCCTCCGGCTTGGCGCGGTCGATGACGACGAATTTGTTGGCCTGGACCCGGTAGGGTTGGCTCCATTCGCCGTCCGGCCACTTGACGCGGAGTTCGGCTTCTCCGGAGTGGCCGAGGCCCATGTGGATCCAGCCGGCCTGGCCGCTGACATGCCCGCCACCCACGGTAATCTCGCGGCGCTTGACCGTGGTGCCGCGGCGCACTTCCAGCCATGCTCCGATAGCGTCGCGGTTGGCGCCCGGTTGGCGCAGCCTGACTTCGATCCAATGGCCCGCCTTGCCGCTGACATTGCGCCAGAGCTGGGCGGTTTCCCGGCGGTTGACCACCACCAGATCGAGCAGCCCATCCAAATTGAAATCGGTTATCGCCGCACCCCGGGACGTGGCGAAACTGGCAACCCCCGCCGCCTCACCCGCCTCCTGGAACTTGCCGTCGCTCGACTGCAACAGCAGGTTGTTGGGGTCCTTGATGGCGAAGTCCGGCATCTTGTCGACATTGCCTTTGGCGATGAAGAGATCGACCAGGCCATCATTGTTTACATCTTCAAATTGCGCGTGCCAGGCTGTGCTCGGGCGCCACTCGCCGCCGGTGTAAGGGCGGTGTGCGGTCACGCCTTTGGCATAGGCAATATCCTTGTAGGAGGGCTGTGGCCGGCCATCCTCGGGAATGCTGGCAAGGGCCTGCAGCTTGTTGTCGGCCATGCTGGTGAAAAAATACTCCGGATAGAAGTCCGAATCGAGATCGGCGGCGGCGATGCCCATGCCCCAGATGCGCAAGTATTTCCAACCCTCGGCTTCGGTATACAAGTGCGGCGCCTGGCCAGGCTCGATGTTCCACAGCTGCTCCTGGCCGCCTTCGTAATATTCGCGGTCATTGGAGACCCGCAAAGCGGGCGTGCCGGAGTTGTTCCAGTCGCTGAACAGCATGGAGAGCGGGCAATAGCTGGGCTTGAGCGCCAGCGGTTGGGCGAATTTCCGTTGCCGAGGGCCGGGACGATGCAGCCAGTTGTCGGTGCACGACCCCCAAGGAGAGGCCTCTTGCTGGCGGTCAATGTAGTTGCCGATGGCGACGGTAGGCCAATCGGCGCCACGCTCCCAGGTAGCGGCAAGCGCTGTTGACCAGCCATCACCACCATCGAAGCCCCAGGTCTCGTTGGCGCGCTCAAACCGGCAACCGCCCAGTCCGCGCATCACCACGTTTTCACCCACACGCAACAAGACGAGATCGGTGATCCCGTCGCCATCGATGTCAAATGGATAGGCGCCGGTCATCCGGCCCAGTTCAAGGCCGCTCGCTGCGATCTTAAAATGCAGAGGGCCGCCGCGCGCACTGGCGTTGATATAGAACTTGGCGGGTTTTTCTCCACCGGCCAAGAGCATATCGTCGAAGCCATCGCCGTTGCAATCAAAGGTGGCGGCGCCGCCGCCCACCATATATTGCCATTCCCCGGCATAGACGCTGTCAATGCCAGCGCTCGCCGTTTCCTCGACGAAGCTTGGAATGACGACTGTTTCCCCCGCAATAGCCCCTTGCAGCTGAGCGCTGACAGCCAGTGCCGCCATGGCCAAACTCACCGGCAAACGTCGCATCAATTATCTCCTGGTGCGCAGGGCATTGACGTAACCGCCGATGCAGCGCCCCTGTTCAAGGCCGCGCTCGATCGCGGCGCGGAAATGAATGCCGCCATAGAGCCTTGAGATGCCCGCTTCATTTGCCGCCGCCCAGAAACTGGGGAAGCTGCGCGCAGCCAGGCCATCGCGTTCGAGAGTTGCGTCCTCGAAAGCGAAATTCTCGCCGAACAGTTCCGTGAGCACAGCGGCGGCGGCGGCCGATTGCGTGCTGTGGCCGCTGGGGTATTCGGGAAACGGCGGGGTGATCAGAAGCGGCTCCCATTTCGGATCGATCACGCGGCGGATATAGGTGACCGGCCGCAGCAGATCGTATTGAAACTTGCTGTTCCAGCAGCCGACAAAGGCATCGGACAGCGCCACGCCAAGGCGCGCCAGAACCTCGACGCTCCGCTCGAGGCCGGCATTGTCGCGTGCGAGAATTTGCAGCGCAATGGAAATCCAATGCCCCGGCGGCGTCGTCGACAGCATGGCATCGTCCGCCCAGAAGCGCGCGATGGCGGTTTGCTCCGCGGTCAAGTTTAGTTTGGTCTCGTAGACTTCCAGCGCTTGCTGGTAGAATTCCGAAGTCTTGTCTTCGCTGTAGCCGGGCGGCGCGGGCAGGGCACAGGCCGCCCCGTCCGGCATGGCGAAGGTGCGGTTCTTGCCCCAGTTGGGCAGCAGCGGATTCTGCTGCTGGGCGATCAAGCTGGTCGGCAGCCAGTGGCCCGGGCCCTTGGTCAGTTGATACTCCCGTGGAAAGCCCATGTTTTCAATGACGGCGCCGCCATCGCCGCGCGACCATTCCAGAATATGTGCCGCCAAGGCGCGTCCATAGTCTTCGCTGCGGGTCACCACATCGGCGGGAAGCGATGCCGAAACCTGCGCCCGCAACTTTGCCTCGACCGCCGCCATGGCGCGCTGTCCGGTTGGGCCGGTGTTGCTGAACAGGTCCTTGACGGCAATTGCCATTGCCGCCTGCAGCACCACGGCGTCATCGTAGGTCTGCCCGATCGCTCGCCTTGGCACGGCCTGCAAGCCGTTCAACTGCCCCTCCAGCGACCGCAAGTCCAGCGAGCCCGCCGCCACCGCCTCATAGGCGGTGACGCCGAGATAGGCATAGGACCGGCTGGCCACCGGCGGCGAGTAAGTCGGGGTGTGACGAACCAGTTCGATGACCAGCCTATACCAGCTCCGCAACACTTCCCCCGAATGCCCGGTGTGGCTGTGCGGCCATTGCAGCTGCTGTCGCAATCCACGTCAGAGCGATAACCATCGCAACCACTTGACGAACCCACCTCATGCGCTCTTCTCCAGGGCTACATGATGACGTCCTAAATGGCCGTGGGCGAAGACATCACGGTCGAGGTGGCGGAGCGCTCCGTCGATGGTCCCCTTGACGATCATGTCGGTGGCGATCGGCGCCACTTCGAATTCGACGTTGCGCCGGAGTTCATCGACAACTCCATCTTCGATAGCCTGTCGCAATGCGGGTTCGATGAGGGCGATGGCGCGGGTGCCAGGGCCCGCGAGCACGATGCGGTTGGGACTCAGAATGGCGATCAGCCGGGCGATGCCGAAACCCAGCGCCTCACCGGCCTTGGCGAAGGCCTGTCTGGCCGAGGCGTCACCGGCGCTTGCCGCGGCCTCGAGCGCCAGCATGGCGTCCTTCGGCACGCCGGAGACCGGCGGACTTGCCGTTTCGGGAAGGTTGCTGGCGGCGCGCCAGATGCCGTAGTCGGCCGCATAGGCCTCGATGCAGCCGCGCCGGCCGCAACGGCACAGGGGCCCGCGCGGCAAGTGGTTCATGTGGCCGAACTCGGCCGCCCCGCCGGTCGAGCCGTGATAGACCGCGCCATCGACGATCAGGCCCATGCCGACGCCATAGCCCATGAAGATAACTGCCGTGGTTCCGCCGTAGCGCTGGCGGTCGCTGCCGATCAGGCCCTCCGCAAGCATGTTGGCGTCATTGCCGACGCTGCAAGGAATGCCGAGCTCGCGCTCGATGGCGGAACCGACAGGAATATTCCGTGCACGGAAGGCCGGACTCCACACGATCGTGCCGGATTGCGTGTCGGCGAGGCCCTGCACGGCAACACCGATGCGCGCCACGGCGTCACGCTTCACTTTCGAGCCCAGCAGGAAGGCCCGGATTTCCCTGGCCACGCTTTCCCCGAAATGCGCTGGCTCCGCCTCATAGGTCGCTATCGGCAGCATCGCGCGGTGAAGGATTTCGCCGCGAAAATCGGCGAGAACCAGTTCGACCCCATCGATGGAGATCTTCACCGCCACCACCTTGGTCGCGGCCGGATTGAGCCCCAGCCTGGTCAACGGCCGGCCACGCTTCAGCTTCGCCTCGGCATCCAGCGGTTCGTCGAGTGCGTGGACCAGGCGTTCTTCGATGAGCTGGGCGGAAATGGACGATATCGAAGCGGGTGACAAGCCGGTGCGGCGGCCAAGATCGATGCGCGCCAGAGGGCCGTCGTGGCGCAGCGTCTCAAGGACGATGCGGCGGTTCTGCCGCCTGACCAGTTCGCTGTCCGCCTTTTCGCTCATCCCGGTTACGCCCGCAGTGTTTTGGTTGCACTGCACAAACAATTTTTTAATTTCTCATGTTGACTCAGAAGCGAGTTTGTCGCAACATTTTTTTGGACGCCGAAATAAAACAATTCAGACAATCGTCCAAAGCTAGGGAAGCGTGCGCTCGGCTGCGAAGCCGGATCAGGGAGGCGTCCCCGCGAGTCCCTCGGCTTTCGAGGAGGACCCAAGTATGACTCGTAAGTTTCTGACTCTGGCGGCAGGCGCCTTGATGCTCGGCGTGTCGTCATGTCCGCTACAGCCGCGGACAAGAGCATTTGCCGTATCGTGGAAAACATTCCAGGAAGAGCGCTGGAAAATCGACGAAGCCGCGATCAAGGCCGTGGTTGAAGCCGCTGGCAACACATATGTGTCAGACCGACGCGCAGGGCTCTCGCGCAGCCAAGCAGACTCACTGACATCGAAGGTCTGATCATCGCAGGGCTGCAACGTCATTCTGGTGGTCGCCTATCGACTCGGACGCAATCCTGCCGTCGATCCAGGCGTCGGCCGACGCGGGCGTCAAGATCGATCTCCTATGACGTGCTCGTTCGAACATCCGGATGCGCTGTACATCACGTTCGACAACGTCGGTGTTGGCCGTCATTATGGCCAGGACCAGCTCGAGAAGGGCAAGACTGAAGGCAACTACGCCTTCATCAAGGGCGACAAGGGCGACCCGAATGCCACATTCCTGTTCCAGGGCATGATGGAAGTGCTGAAGGACGAGCATGGATGCGGGCAAGATCAAGAATGTCTGCGAAACCTTCACCGATGGCTGGAAGCCAGACGAGGCCCAGAAGAACATGGAACAGTGCTTGTCCTCGGCCGGCAACAAGGTTGACGCCGTGGTTTCCGAGAACGACGGCATGGCCTGGGGCGTCGTCGCCGCTCTTGAAGCGCAAGGCATGGCGGGAACGTTCCGGTAGGCGGTCAGGACGGCGACTAGGCCGCCATCAACCGCGTGGCGCTCGGCACCCAGACTTGTTTCGGTGTGGAAGAACTGCGCGCGTCCTCGGCAAGTCGGCGGCTGAAGTTGCCAACATGCTCGCCGATGGCAAGGCACTCACCGAACTCCCGGCGTCGGCAAGTTCTCCGGCGGCAAGAAGGGCGTTGAAATGAACGCCATCCTGATCGCCCCGAACCCGATCACCAAGGACAACATCGATGTCGCCATCGATGCCGGCTGCATCACCAAGGACCAGGTCTGCGCCGGCGTCGCGGCGGCCGGTTGCGGCCTGCAACTGATTAAGCTGCATTTGCAGATGGTTTGAAACATCATGGCCGCGTCACCTGCCAATGGGTGGCGCGGTTTTTCTTTAAGGTGGAAACACCGCGCAGAGCAGTCCGGGGATGGGAGACAATCAATGGCTGCAACCGATCCGAGCACGAGCAGGGCCCCGCGCTAAAGCAGCGAAGGCGCCGGTTACGCGGTTTCTCCGGGCCACCGAAATCGACGCGCGCATGCTGGGCATGATTGCCGCACTTGATCTTGATCTGGATGTGCCTTCGACATCGCCAGCGGCATCCTGCGCGGGAATTTGACGGCCTGCTCGGCGGCACATTCCTGACACCGCGCAACCTGTGGACCCTGCTGGTCCAGACCTCCTCGATCGCGGTGATGACCACCGGCATGGTGCTTGCTCATCGTCATGCGGCAGAATCGATCTGTCGGTGGGATCGATGTTGAGCTTCGTTGGCGTCGTGATCAGCCGCGGCGCTCCAGGTCTTCTGGCTTGTGCCGGTGCTGGGCGTCGGCCACCCGCTGATCTGGATCGTCGCGCTAGTGGGCTGCATCATTCTCGGCACGCTGATCGGCGCTTTCCACGGGTCACAAGGCCTATGCGGGAATTCCAGCCTTCATCGTCACCCTCGGCGGGCTGATCGTCTGCAGCGGCCTCGCCTGCTATTTGGCCAAGGGCGAAACCGTGGCCCCCATGGACAAGACCTATGAAACTATTCGGCGGCGGCATTCCCGTCAGCTGGGTTGGACCGGCTGGACCGCTGGTTGATACTTGGCCTGTTGTCTGCGCAGCCATCGTCGTCTTGGCATCCTCAACGGCCGCAAGCCAGCGCCTGCGGTTCAAATTTCCCTTGCGCCCCGTGTGGGCCGAAGTATTCCTCGCTGCCTCGGCAGCGCCGCCGTGCTCGGCACAACAATGGGTCATGAATTCCTATCCTGGCCGTTAAAGCTTATCGAGAATTATGCCAAGGCCAACAATGTTGCCATTCCGCCGGGCATCGAGAAGTCGATGCGCTGCCGTCTGCACGGCAGCCGAACAAGGTGTCCGCCACGGAGGGTCTGATCATCTACACCGGTTATTCGGTTCCGGTGCTGATCGCGCTCGGTGCCGGCATCGCCATGACATTCCTGGCCACCCGCACCACGCTTCGGGCGCTACGTCTATGCCATCGGCGGCAATCCGGAAGCGGCCGAACTCGCAGGCATCAACACCAAGTGGATGAGCGTCAGGCGTCTTCGCGCTGATGGGCGGCGCTGGTCGGCATCTCGGCCATGCATCTCGTCGGCCCGTCTCGATGCCGCAACCAACGCACTGGGCTTGCTTCGAACGAACTTTATGTGATTGCTGCCGCAGTCATCGGCGGCACGTCGCTGGCCGGCGGTGTTGGCACTATCTACGGCGCCATGCTTGGGCGCCTTGTCATGCAATCGCATGCATCTCCGGCATGACGCTGCTGAATTTGCGAGCGGCATTCCAGAGATATGGTGGTCGGAGCTGTGTTGGTGCTCGCCGTTTTCCTTGACCAACTCTACCGCCGGCGCGTGAAATAGGGGGAGGCCGACATGGCACAGAAGAAAACAACCAGGCCCGCTGCCAAGAAGAGCGCCGGAACCGACTAGCCTGCCAAGCTCGCCAGCACAAAAACCACGCCCAGTCGCGCGGCACGCCGCTGGTCGAGATGCGCGACATGTCGATTGCCTTCGGCGGCATCAAGGCCGTCGATCATGCCAGCGTCGATCTCTACGCGGGCGAAGTGGTGGGCATTGCTCGGCCACAACGGCGCCGGTAAGTCGACGCTGATCAAGGTTCTCTCCGGCGCCTACAAGCGCGACCCGGCGATATCCTGGTCGACGGCCGGCTGAAGTCACCATCAACAACCCGCAGGGATGCCAAGACGCTCGGAATCGAGACGATCTACCAGACCCTGGCGCTGGCCGACAATGTCGATGCCGCCGCCAATCTCTATCTCGGCCGCGAGCTGAAAGCACCAGGTTCGGCACGCTCGACGACGTCGCCATGGAAGTCGGAGTGCCGTCAGGTGATGGGCCGCCTCAATCCGAATTTCCGCCGCTTCAAGGAGCCGGTGTCAAATCGCTCTCCGGCGGCCAGCGCCAGTCGGTGGCCATTGCGCGCGCCATCCACTTCAACGCCCGCATCCTGATCATGGACGAGCCGACGGCGGCTCTCGGCCCCCAGGAAACCGCCCAGGTGGGCGAGCTGATCAAGCAGCTCAAGTCCGAGGGCATCGGCATCTTCCTGATCAGCCATGATATCCACGACGTCTTCGATCTGGCCGACCGGGTTTCGGTGATGAAGAACGGCAGGGTGGTGGGAACCGCCAGCGTCAAGGACGTGACCAAGGATGAAGTGCTCGGCATGATCATTCTCGGCAAATGTCCTCCCGGCGCCATTCCAGGCCCAGGCGCCATCCGCGACGCGGCGTGAGCCAGGTCGAGCTGTTCATCGAGGCAAAACACCGCCTCGGCGAAGCCATCATCTGGCACGAGGCGCACCAATGCCTCTATTGGATCGATCTTCTCGATCCCGCCCTGTTCCGCCACGATCAGAAGTCCGGGCGGACTTCGTCGTGGCCGTTGCCGCTCGCGGCTCCGATCGGCGCCATCGCGGCAACCGAAGATGCAGATCTCCTGCTCATCACCCACCGCCACGGGCTGTCGCTGCTGCGTATTTCCGATCTGAGCCTGGAGCCCTATTGCGATCCCGAAGCCGGGCGCGACGCCATCATCTGGAACGATGCCAAGTGCGACCGCTGGGGCCGGGTCTGGGCGGGCTCATCCCATGAGTTTGAAAAGGAAGCCCGCGGCGCCCTGTGGTGCGTAGCGGATCGCAAACGCTTTGCACTTGGCGATGCCGGTTTTGCCATTTCCAATGGCCCCGCCGTTTCGCCCGATGGCGGAACCCTCTATTTCAATGACAGTTTTGGCCGCACCACCTTTGCCTACGACATCTCTAAGGACGATCTCCATCCGCGCAACCGGCGGGCATTGATTCAATTCGCGCCGGAAGACGGCATGCCCGACGGAATTATTACTGACGCGGAAGGCTGCCTGTGGATCGCCCACTGGGGCGGCGCGCGGGTCAGCCGTCACACTCCCGACGGCCGCCTCCTTGCAACTTTTCCAGTTCCGGCATTGAACGTCACCACCATGTGTTTTGCCGGTCCAGAGTTCACCGCGCTCTACATCACCACGGCACGCGACGGCATGGACGAGGCGTCATTGAGCGCAATGCCCTTGTCCGGCAGCCTGTTCAGGTTTCAAACCGATACCAAGGGCCTGGCCGGGCCCTTGTTCCAGCTTGGCTGAAGCCTGCTCGAGTCCGGTTCCATTGATTTGGATCAATGCTCATCCGCCGCCATTGCTCAAGATAATATGGGCGTGATTAACCTGTTTATTGGACTACCATGGCTTCCGCCGAACCATCCCGCCTAACCCGAAATCCACTCGATGAACTGGCCCATGCCCATCTGGTGCAAGCGCAAATCTGCGATGCCATGGAGAAGATCGCCGATGGTCTGCCGGACGAGGTGGACCGCCGTCTGTGTGCCCAAGTCGCTTCCTGCCTGCAATACGATCTTCCGCTGCATCACAACGATGAGGACCTGGGGTTGTTTCCCCTGCTGAAGGCGCGTGCCGGGGCGGCCGACGGGTTTGACAGCATTATCGAGCGTCTGTCCGCCGAGCACCAGTCGGATACGGATTTTGCCGGCGAGATCGCCGAGGCCCTGGAGCTGCTTGGCCGCGGCGAGCCCAGCGTAAATCCAGAAATGATGGGCTACATGCTGCGCGGATTCTTCGAGCGTTACCGCCGCCATGTACAATGGGAAGATGTCCTGGTCATGCCGCTGGCCAGGCAGCGGCTCACCGCCGAGGACCTTGAAGCCCTCACCCGCCTGATGGAGCGCAATCGCGCCGCGGCGGGTTAGCGCCGGCTTGCTGGACCTCTGCGGCGGGCCAAGCTATGGTTTCCCATTGTGAACATTGGTGAAGCCGCCGGCGCCTCGGGTGTTTCGCCCAAGATGGTGCGTTACTATGAAAGCATCGGCCTCTTGCCCCCGGCCCGCCGCAGCGCCAGCGGCTACCGCGAGTATGACACGGGCGACGTGCACCGGCTCCGCTTCGTCCGCCGCGCCCGGGATTTTGGATTTTCGATGGCGGAGATTCACGATCTCCTCGCCCTGTGGATGGATCGCTCACGCTCCAGCAAGGACGTCAAACAGATCGCACTTGGGCATGTGGCCGGACTCGATGCGAAGATTCGCGGGCTTTCCGCCTTGCGCGACACACTCGCCCATCTCGCCGGCACCTGCCACGGCGATGGACGGCCCGAATGCCCGATCCTCGACGATCTCGACGGCTCGTCGGCGCGCGACTCCGGGGTTGAAGTGCCGGAGAACACTGGATGATCAGTACATCGGTTCCGCGCGCCGGCAAGGACATCGTCATCGTCGTCGCAGTCCGCCTGTGGGGAATGACGGCTACCAACGGCGCCGATGTGGCAACTGTTGTTCGCTTAAGGGGTATCTGCAAATGCAAAGCGCGGCATCAACTGTTGCGGATTATCTTGCGAGCCTGCCGGAAGAGCGGCGGCTGGCTGTGGCAGCCGTGCGCAAGGTGATCCGCCGCCATTTGCCCAGAGGTTATGTGGAAGTGATGAACCGGGGGATGATCGCCTATGAGGTTCCACTCGCAATTGAGCCGCACACCTACAACGGCAAACCGCTGATGTATGCCGCACTTGCCAGCCAGAAGAACCACATGGCGATCTATTTGTGAGGTCTATATTGCGTGCCCGGCGCGCAAGAGAAATTTGCTTCGGCGTGGAAAATCACCGGTCGAAGACTCGACATGGGAAAATCCTGCATCCGGTTTAAACGGCTGGACGCTCTCGATCTCGAACTGATCGGCGATTGCATCGCGGCAATGCCTGTTGTTGCAACTTCGGTTCAGCGCAAGCGTCTTGGCTTCACCGGTTCCGCGTTCAGCGGGTCTTCGGGCCAGGCGTGTTTGGGGTAACGGCCGCGCATATCGGCGCGGACGGATGGGTAGCCATTGGTCCAGAAGGTTTCGAGAGATTTGGTGACGGCGAGGGGGCGGCCGGCGGGCGAGAGGAGTTCGATGCGGAGTTGGGCGCGGCCACCGGCAATCGCCGGGGTTGTGACTAGACCGAACATTTCCTGGAGCCTGACGCGGAGCACCGGATCGCCCGCGGTATCATAATCGATGCGGACATCGGCGCCGGAGGGAACTTCAATGCGTTGCGGCGCCAGCCTGTCGATGCGGCGCTGAAGCTCGTGGGGGATCATGGCCTGGAGGATGGTCTGCATGTCCAGGCGGTCGAGGTGGACCAATCTTGACATTCCGGCGAGATGGGGCGCCAGCCAGTGGCCGAGAGTTGCGAGCAGGGTTTCATCGGTGAAATCGGGCCAGCCGTCTTGAGGAAACAGCCTGCGCAGGAAGTTCACCCGGGCACGAAGATTGCGAGCGCCGTCGTTCCACGGAAGCGCGGTGAGGCCAATCTCGGCTACACCCGCTGTCATGGCGGCAACGATTGCATCCGGGTCCATCTTGTGGGTGGGCTTGTCTTGTAAGACGAGTGCGCCCAGACGGCGCTGGCGGCTGGCGATGACGGATTTGCTTCGGCTATCCCAGTAGACATCATCATGGGCTTCGATCCGGCCGGCGAAGTATTGTTCGATTTCAGCCAGACTGAGCGGTGCGGCGAGAAAGATCTTCTGGTCGCCGGAGGCGCCATCGGTGGTGGCGACGGCGAGCCAATCGTGAACGGCAAGCGCATCATACTCGGGAAGAACTGCACCGCCGCCGCCCGACAGACGGTAGCGGCGATCGCCGCCGCGGCGCTGGGCGATGCGGTCGGGCCAAGCCAGGGCTATGAGGACGCCGGTGCTCAATGCGGAGGGGGCATTGGAGATGTTGGCGTTCTGGCCGATTTGTCTTGCCACCTGGCGGATGCGGTCGCGGGCGGCGCCTCTCACCTGTTCCAGGCGTGATGCAATGTCGGCTCCCGCGGCGCGGCCCAGGCCGTCGCGTTCCGACAGGAAGGCAGCCAGTTCGGCGGCGCGCGCCGTTCCGCCACGCACGACCATGTGAGCGAGGCGGGGATGGAGCGGCAATTTCACCATGGCGCGGCCCATGGCGGTGATGCCGCCCTGTGCATCGATCGCCTCCAGTCTCACTAGAAGATCCCTGGCCTGGGCGAAGGCGGCGGCGGGGGGCGGGTCGAGCCAGGAGAGCGAGGCCGCGTCGCCGACGCCCCAGGCCGCGAGTTCGAGCGCGAGAGGAGCGAGGTCGGCCAGGAGGATTTCGGGCTGGCCGTGGGGGGCAAGGGCGCGGGTTTCGGCTTCCGGCCATAGGCGATAGCACACGCCCGGACCCAGCCTTCCGGCACGGCCGCGGCGCTGATCGGCGGCGGCGAGCGACACCCGCACGGTTTCCAGCGCGGTCATGCCGGAGGCCGGATCGAAGCGCGGCAGGCGCTTGAAGCCGGTATCGATGACGGCGCCGATGCCGTCGATGGTGAGGCTGGTTTCGGCGATGGTGGTGGCCAGCACGATCTTGCGCTCGCCCGGCGGCGACGGTTTGATGGCGGCATCCTGATCGGCAAAGCCCATGGCGCCATAGAGCGGGCGGACCACCACGCCCCGCGGCAGTTGCGATCCATTGAGAATTTCTTCGGCGCGGCGGATTTCGGCTTCTCCGGGGAGGAAGACCAGAATGCTCTTGGCCGTTTCAGCGAGGGCGCGGTAGACAGCGCGCGCGGCATCGTGGGAGACGGTTTTGCGCTGGGTCTTGTCGAGATAGCGCGTCTCGACGGGAAAGACCCGGCCCGGCGCATCGATGACCGGGGCACCGCCTAGATGGGTGGACAGCCTAGCGGTATCGAGGGTGGCCGACATCACGAGGATGCGAAGATCGGAGCGCAAGCCCCTTTGCACATCGAGGGTGAGAGCGAGGCCCAAGTCGCCGTCGAGGGAGCGCTCGTGGAATTCGTCGAAGATCAGCAGGCCGGTGCCTGAAAGTTCCGGATCGGTTTGCAGCCTGCGGGTGAGGATTCCTTCGGTGACGACTTCGATGCGGGTGCGGGCCGAGACCTTGCGGTCGAGACGGACGGTGTAGCCGATAGTTTCGCCGATTGGTTCCGCCAGCGTATCGGCCATGCGGTGGGCGGCGGCGCGGGCGGCAAGGCGGCGTGGCTCCAGCATGAGGATTTTTTTGCCGGCAAGCCACGGCGCATCGAGAAGCTTCAGCGGCACGCGAGTTGTCTTGCCGGCGCCGGGCTCGGCGACCAGGACTGCAGCGGGTGCACGAGCCAGTTCACCGCTCAATTGCGGAATCACGGCATCGACGGGGAATTCCATTGGATTAACGCAACCAGTTCTCGATGCGAAGGCCCGGTACAACTCGCGCAGTCGCCGTTGCGACAAAATCTTGTGGCAGACAGATGATGTCGGCCAGAACGATGCTGTCGAACAAACAGGCTGTCACAACGAGACTGGTTCAAGCGGAAGTTCGGCGATGGGTTCCATTGCGTCTTCCAACGGTTTCAACTTGGCTAGGAACTCGAGGAAAGGCTCTGGAGGCGCTGTTTCGATGATGAGCCTTCCACCCTCGCGATGGACATATGCGTCTTCTCCTGACAATTCCATGTCGCGGGGAATTGGGACAGCCTGGCTTCGGCCTCTTCTGAATAACTTCACGCGCCTAATATTCGACATACTCACAAGCATCTGCCAAGCACTTGGATTGGTCAAGCCTTGGTCAATTCATGCGCCCAGGGCGGGTCGGCGCCGGGCCGGGATACGGTGATGGCGGCGGCGCGGGCGGCGAAGTCCAGGGCGGCTTCAAGCTGGGATGCGGTGATGCCTGCGAGCGATGCTTTGGTGAGCAGCTTGGCGGTGGTGAGGGCGGCGAGGAGGCCTGCGGTGAAGGTGTCGCCGGCTCCGACGGTGTCGGCCACTTGCACCGGCTTGGCGGGCAGATTGAGGCTGAAGCCAGAAGTGAAGGCCTCGACACCGTCGGAGCCCTTGGTGACGGCCACGATTTTGGCGCCGGCTTTCAGCCATTTGCGGGCCGCCGCGGCAAGGTCGCTCTTGCCGGTCATCCAGGCCACATCTTCGTCGGAGATTTTCAGAATATCGCACATGGCAATAAGGCGGTTCAGGCGGGCGAGATAGGAGCGGCGGTGTTTAACCACGGTTGGGCGGATGTTGGGATCGAGGCAGATGACACGCTTCTTGGCCTCGCGCTTCATAAGTGCCTCCAGGGTCGAGGCGCCGGGCTCCGCGATCAGGCTGATGGAGCCGAAATGCAGTGCGGTCACATCGGCCGCAAGCCTGGGCAAATCCTTGGCTGTCAACATGCGGCCAGCCGAATTGTCGTCGAAAAAGGAATAGCGGGCATGGCCGCCGTCGAGTTTCACAAAGGCCAGGGTGGAAGGCCGATCCCAGATCTTGGTATATCTGAGATCGACCCGGCTGGACTTCAGGCCCTCCCTCAGGCTATCGCCGAAGAAATCGGTGGAAAGACCGCTGAAGAAACCGGCCGGGATGCCAAGGCGGCCAAGGGCTATGGCGGTATTGAAGATGGAGCCGCCGTTGAGAGGCCGGTACACCGCCGCGCCATCCGGCAATTTGCGCGGCAGAAAGTCGATCAATGCTTCACCGCAACAAACGATCATGAAGTCTCCCGGTTCCCGATCCAAGTGGACGCGACTATGACGCAAGTTTCGGAGAAACTCAATAAATCACGAGAACTGATTTATTGCATGGCGGTTTGACACAAGCTAAAGGCCCGTATTGAGTGGCGCATGTCAAGACGGGGTAAGAGGTCCAAATGACGACCCGTATCATTCCAGTCGATCTGTTCGACCTCGTGGTGTTCGGCGCCACCGGGGACCTGGCACAGCGCAAATTGCTGCCGGCGCTGTTTCACCGCGAAATGCAGGGGCAATTGCCGCCGGGCGCGCGAATCATCGGGACTTCGCGGCGCGAGATGTCGCGCGAGGCATTCCGGACTTTCGCGCTGGCGGCCATCGAGGCGCATGTGGACGGCGCCGACAGCCCGGAAGATGTTCGCAAGCGGTTTCTCGAGCGGCTCGACTATGTGGCGGCGGAAGCCGCTCTCGATGACGGCTGGCCACGGCTTGAGAAGGCGCTGAATTCCGGCGCCGACAGGGTGCGAGTGTTTTACCTCGCTGTTGGCCCCGACCTGTTCGGTCCGATCTGCGAGCGGCTTGGCAAGCACAATCTGGTGACGCCGGCGACCCGGGTGGTGATCGAGAAGCCGCTTGGCAAGTCGGGAGAGTCGGCGAAGGCATTGAACGATGCGATCGGGCGGGTGTTCGTGGAACCGGCGGTCTACCGCATCGATCATTATCTCGGCAAGGAGACGGTGCAGAACCTGATGGCGTTGCGTTTCGCCAATGCCCTGTTCGAACCACTGTGGAATTCCGCCCATATCGATCATGTGCAGATCACGGTCGCCGAAACCCTGGGGGTGGGAGGCCGTGCCGGCTATTACGACACGGCGGGGGCGCTGCGCGACATGGTGCAGAACCACATGCTGCAGCTCCTATGCCTGGTTGCCATGGAACCGCCGGTTTCGGTCGCGGCGGACGCGGTGCGCGATGAGAAGCTCAAGATCCTGAGGGCCCTGAAGCCAATCACCGGCGACAGCGTGGCGACGGTGCGCGGGCAATATCGCGCCGGGGCTTCCGATGGTGGGGTGGTGGCGGGCTATCTTGAAGAGCTTGGGGCTCCCTCCTCGATGACCGAGACCTTCGTTGCGATCAGGGCGGAGATTTGCAATTGGCGGTGGAATGGGGTGCCGTTCTATCTGCGCACGGGAAAACGGCTGGAGAAACGGGTCTCGGAGATTGTCGTCACATTCAAACCCATTCCCTATTCGGTGTTCGAAGCATCGGCGGGGCCCGTCGTTGCCAACCGGCTGGTCATGCGGCTGCAGCCGGATGAAGGCGTCAAGCTGTGGCTGATGATCAAGGATCCGGGGCCGGGTGGGATGAGGTTGCAGCATGTCCCACTCGACATGAGCTTCGCGGAAGCCTTCGGGGTGCGCAATCCGGATGCCTATGAACGGCTGCTGATGGATGTGGTGCGCGGCAGCCAGACGCTGTTCATGCGGCGCGACGAGGTGGAAGCGGCGTGGAAATGGATCGATCCCATTCTCGAGAGCTGGAAGGCATCGGCCGATCTGCCCAAGCCCTATACGGCGGGGACATGGGGGCCTTCGGCGGCGGTGGCCCTGATCGAACGCGACGGCCGCACGTGGCATGAGGATGAGGACGGGTGATTGCGGCCGAGCGATTCTTCGGCGACCGCGAGCGCCTGGCTTGGCATCTCGCCAGCGATGTGGCGAGCGCATTGCGGGGCGTCATCGCGGCCAAGCGGCAAGGCCGTTCTGGCGGTGTCGGGGGGAACCACTCCACGGCTGTTTTTCGAGAAGCTGTCGGAGATGGGAATTGCGTGGAACCAGGTGACGGTGACCCTGGTCGACGAGCGGCAGGTGGCGGAGACCAGCGAACGATCCAACGCCCGCCTGGTGCGCGAGTGCCTGCTGCGGAACAAGGCGGCGGAGGCGCGCTTCGTGCCGCTCTATCAAAATCCCAGTGCTGCGGAGCTGGCGCAGCTCGATGTCGTGGTCCTCGGCATGGGCAATGACGGGCACACGGCGTCGTTTTTTCCGGGGGGCGACCATCTCGCTGAAGTCCTTGATAGTGGAACGCCAAAGCGCATTATCGAAATGACGGCGCCAGGTGCGGTAGAGCCGCGCCTGACCTTCACGCTGGCGATGCTTTTGGGCGCCAAATCACTTATGCTGCACATCGAAGGCGCCGAGAAGCGCAAGGTGCTGGACCGCGCACTGGCCGAGGGTCCGGTTGAAGATTTGCCGGTTCGCGCGGTGTTGCGGGCTGCAACGCCGATTACGCTCTACTGGTGCCGTTGATTGAGGAGACACTTCATGTCCGTTCACGCAACCATCTCCGCCGTCACCGAGAAGATTATTGCACGCAGCAAAGAGCCGCGGCGGCGCTATCTCGACAGGATCGAGCAGGCGGTTGCGCGGCAGCCGAAGCGGAAGGCGCTGGGCTGCGCCAATATCGCCCATGGTTTTGCCGCCTGCGGGCCGAAGGACAAAAACGCGCTGCGCAACGGGACCGGACCCAACCTCGGCATCGTTACCGCCTACAACGACATGCTGTCGGCGCATCAGCCGTTCGAGACCTATCCGGAGATCATTCGCAAGGCGGCGCGCGAGTCAGGCGGCACGGCGCAGGTGGCGGGCGGGGTTCCCGCCATGTGCGACGGTGTCACCCAGGGCGAGACGGGGATGGAATTGTCGCTGTTCTCAAGGGATGTGATTGCATTGGCGACGGCGGTCGCGCTGTCGCACCAGATGTTCGATGCGGCGGTCTATCTGGGCGTGTGCGACAAGATCGTGCCGGGGCTGATCATCGGGGCGCTTTCCTTTGGCCATCTGCCGGCGGTGTTCATTCCGGCGGGGCCGATGACGTCCGGACTTCCCAATGACGAGAAGGGCAAAATCCGCCAGCTCTATGCGGAAGGCAAAGTTGGGCGCGATGCGCTGCTGGAGGCGGAAGCCCAATCCTATCACGGGCCGGGCACCTGCACATTCTATGGCACGGCCAATTCCAATCAGATGCTGATGGAGATCATGGGGCTACATCTGCCGGGCTCGACCTTCATCAATCCGGGCACCGCGCTTCGCGACGAAATCACCCGGGCCTCGGCCAAGCAGGCGCTGTCGATCACCGCACTCGGCAATAATTACACGCCGATCGGCCGCATCTACGACGAGAAGGCGGTGGTCAATGGCGTCGTCGGTCTGCTGGCCACCGGCGGCTCCACCAATCACACCCTGCATCTGATCGCCATGGCGGCGGCGGCGGGGATTGCGCTTACCTGGAACGATCTGGCCCAGCTTTCCAAGGTGGTGCCGCTGATGGCGCGGGTCTATCCCAATGGCAAGGCCGATGTGAACCATTTCAATGCGGCGGGCGGCATGGGCTTTCTGATGCGCGAACTGCTAACCGCAGGACTGCTGCACGAGGATGTGGCGACGGTAATGGGGACCGGGCTCAAGGGCTATCTCACCGAGCCGGGACTGGATGGCGATGGCGGGCTCGCGTGGCGCGATGCGGCCGTGGCTTCCGGCGACGAGAGCGTGCTACGGGGCTGCGGCAATGGGTTTCAGCCCACAGGTGGGCTCAATGTGCTCGATGGCAATCTCGGCCGGGCGGTGATCAAAACGTCGTCGATCCCCGCCGACCGCCACATTATCGAAGCGCCGGCCCGGGTGTTTCATTCGCAGGAAGAGCTGCAGGCGGCGTTCAAGGCGGGTGAATTCACCAACGACGTTGTTGCCGTTGTACGCTTTCAAGGGCCCAAGGCCAACGGCATGCCGGAACTGCACCGGCTGACGCCGCCGCTTGCCGTGTTGCAGGACCGGGGGTTGCGGGTGGCACTGGTGACCGATGGCCGCATGTCGGGGGCTTCCGGCAAGGTGCCGGCGGCCATTCACGTGACGCCGGAAGCAGCCGACGGCGGTGCGATTGCAAAAATTCGCGATGGCGACATGATCCGCCTCGATGCCGGCAAGGGGTCGTTGCAGGTTTTGGTGGCGGCGAAGGAGTTCGACGCCCGGCCGCCGGCGATGACCGACCTTGCCAGCAACATGAGCGGCACGGGGCGCGAGCTGTTTCAGGCCTTCCGCAACATCACCGGCCGCGCCGATCAGGGCGCGTCGATTTTCGAGGTGGCATGATGACAGACGATGTTCAAAAGGGCGTCGAAACAATTCTGAAGACCGCTCCGGTCATTCCGGTGATGGTCATTGAAAATGTGGCAGATGCGGTGCCGCTGGCGCGCGCGCTGGTCAAGGGTGGTCTGCCGGTGCTGGAGATCACGCTTCGCACCAAGGCGGCGCTGGAATGCATAAGGGCGATCATCGCCGAAGTGGATGGCGCAATCGTCGGCGCCGGCACTGTGCTCGATGGCAAGAAGCTGAAGGAGACCGAGCATCTTGGCTGCGCCTTCGCCGTGTCGCCGGGCTTCACGGCCGCGCTCCTCGATGCGGCCGAGGATGTGCTGGTTCCGCTACTTCCGGGCAGCGCCAGCGCTTCGGAATGCATGGCGCTGATGGAGCGCGGCTACCGGTTCCAGAAATTCTTCCCGGCCGAGGCCGCCGGGGGCGCCAGCTTTCTGGCGTCGCTGGCGTCGCCGCTGCCGCAAGTCAGTTTCTGCCCGACTGGCGGCATCACCCTGGAGACAGCGCCGCGCTATCTCAAACTCGGCAATGTCATCACCATCGGCGGCTCGTGGATGGCGCCGAAAAAGCTGATCGAAGCCAAGGATTGGGCGGCAATCGAGAAGCTGGCGCGCGAGGCGGCCAAGTTGCGATGACCACCGTTGCCATTATCGCCCATGACCGCATGAAGCCGGAGATGGTTTCCTGGGCGAAGCGGCATGAGGAGATTCTGAAGAAGTGCTCGATTGTCGCTACGGGCACGACGGGTGGATTGGTCAAGGAGAATTGTCCCTCCTTAGAGATTGCACTGCTCAAGAGCGGGCCAATGGGCGGCGACCAGCAGGTTGGCGCGATGATAGCCGAACAGAAGATCGATGCGCTGTTCTTTTTCATTGATCCGCTCAGCGCCATGCCGCACGATGTCGATGTGAAGGCGCTCACCCGGCTTTCCACTCTCTACAACATCCCAATGGCATGCAATCCGGCGACGGCGGATTATATTCTGACGGCAAACAAGCTCATTCCTTGATCCGTTTCAGGGCTTCGACGTAGCGGCCGATGGCGCGCGCGGTCGGCGAGAACACCTGGCGGTAATAGAGAACGCCGGTGATGACGAGCGTGGCGGCGATGCAAATATAAGGGCCGGCGAACAGAAAGAGCGCGGCGATGGCGTAGTAGAAGCCGCGGATGCCGTTATTGATGCTGCGCACAGCCTCGGTGAGGACAACGGCGGCCTGTTCGCCCATGATGCGGGTTTCGGGCGTGTGGGCGGGAGTCGACTGAAGTCCGCCGAGGAGCGCGAAGGTGTAGGCCATCTTGCGGAGCGCATAGGTGAAGGCGAAGACGCTGAGGGCGAGAATGAGGGCAAGCATGGCGAAATAGAAGGTGAAGAGGTCGGCGCTCATGGGGCTGAGAAACTTGAGCTCGCGCGACATGATGTAAATGTGATTGATGTTGACCAGGGCGCCAACGAGGCCGGCCAGCACGATTAGGGTGGCGGAACCGAAATAGGAAATCGAGCTGGAGATGTGGCCGAGCAGAATGGCGTCAAACACCCGATGCTCGCGGTCGATGCCCTGATGCATCCGCAGCCAGCGGCTGCGCACCACGTGAAGTTGGGAGTTGAGCGAGCCACGGCCGACGATTTGCAGTATCTGGGTGTAGAAGCCCCAGAGGCCGAAGATCAGCGCCACGGCAATGGCGTGGGGCCAGGCGAAATCAACGGGCATCCAGGGGTAGAAGATGCTCATGCGGCCCTGTGCATTTCCTTGATCTCGACGGCCTTGATACCCGGGGCGCGCTCGAGGGAATAGTTCAGGCTGAAGGGCGACTGGGCCATGAAGACGGGGTCGCCGTCGAGGTCATTGGCGACGGAAAAGCGGTTGGCGGTGATGAAGTCCTCGAGTTTTTTTGCATCGGTAGAGGAGATCCAGCGCATGACTTCGTAGCGCGATGGCTCGAAATCGACAGGGACGCCATATTCATTGGCGAGCCGGTCGGCGAGCACATCGAGCTGGAGGGCGCCGACGACGCCGACAATAGCGGCGGAGCCATCGACGGGAAGGAAGAGCTGGACGACGCCCTCTTCAGCGAGTTCTCCCAGCGCGCTCCTCAGTTTCTTGGCTTTCATCGGGTCGCCCAATTTTACCCGGCGCAGGATTTCGGGGGCGAAGCTGGGGACGCCGGTAAACACGACATCTTCGCCCTCGCTCAGCGTATCGCCGATCCTGAGGACACCGTGGTTGGGAATTCCCACCACGTCGCCGGCGAAGGCTTGCTCGGCGAGGGAGCGGTCCTGGGCGAAGAAGAATTGTGGGGCATTCAGCGCGATGGTTTTGCCGGTGCGGACGATTTTCACTTTCATGCCGCGGGTGAGCTTGCCGGAGGCAAGCCGCATGAAGGCGATGCGGTCCCTATGGTTGGGGTCCATGTTGGCCTGGATCTTGAAAACGATGCCGGTCATTTTCGCTTCGGTGGCGTGGACGACGCGGGCCGCGGCCTGCTGGTCGCGTGGCGGCGGGGCATAATTGATCAGGACTTCGAGCAAATCGCGAACGCCGAAATTGCGCAAGGCTGAACCGAAGATAACCGGTGACAGGTGACCCTCGAGGAATGCCTGCTTGTCGAAGCCGTGGCAAAGATCGCGGACAAGGTCGATTTCGTCGCGCCATTTGGCGAGGTTATCGCCCTTTATCAGTGTGGCGATCAGGGGATCATCGGGTCCCGACACGGGCTGGCCGGCCGAGTCGGCATCGAGACGGCGGACGCGCGGGGTTGCAAGGTCATAGGTGCCGGCGAATTCGCGGCCCTGGCCGATGGGCCAGACCATGGGGGCGACGGTGAGTGCCAGGCCCTTTTCGATTTCATCAAGGAGGTCGAGGGGCTCGCGGGACTCGCGGTCCATCTTGTTGACGAAGGTGATGATCGGGATATCGCGCAGCCTGCAGATTTCGAACAGCTTGCGGGTGCGGGCCTCGATGCCCTTGGCGGCGTCGATCACCATGACGGCGGCGTCGACGGCGGTGAGGGTGCGATAGGTATCCTCGGAGAAGTCCTCGTGGCCCGGCGTATCGAGCAGGTTGAAGACGCAGCCGCCATATTCGAAAGTCATCACCGAGGTAACGACGGAAATGCCGCGGGCGCGCTCGATCGACATCCAGTCGGAACGGGTGCGCCTCCGGTCGCCCTTGGCGCGGACCTGGCCCGCCAGCTGGATGGCGCCGCCGAACAGCAGCAGCTTTTCAGTGAGCGTGGTCTTGCCGGCGTCGGGATGCGAAATGATGGCGAAGGTTCGCCTGCGCGAAACTTCTGCTTCAAGGGGATTGGTCACGTCAATTCCGGGGTAAATTGAGGCCGTGATCTAGCCTTGTTCGAAGGGCACGTCCAGTTCTTCGCTGTTGCCCTCGGGTGCCGGGCGTGGCACTGGGAGACAGAGGTGGGGCATGACTGAACTGGCACTGGTTGGCGATATCGGGGGCACCAATTCGCGCTTCGGCCTGGTCGAGGTCGGATCAACCGCGATCGGCGATATCGAGGCGCTGAAGAACGAGAAATACGACTCGCTGGAGGAGGCGGTCGGCCACTATGTGGCGGCGCGTGGCATTACCGCGCTTGCAGCGGCGGCGATTGCCGTGGCGGGGCCGGTGGAAGGCGAAATTGTCGGACTGACCAACCGCGACTGGCGGTTCAGCCGGGAGTCGCTGCGCAAGGCGGCGCGGGCCAGGCGCTTTCGCCTGCTCAATGACTTCGAGGCGCTTGCTCTGTCTTTGCCGCACCTTGGGCCGGATGATCTGGTGCAGGTGGGCGGCGAGACACCTGCAAAGCCCGCAGTGAAGATCGTGCTGGGGCCTGGCACCGGGCTTGGCATGGCGACGCTGGCGCCCTTGCCGCAAGGAGGCTGGATGGCGCTCGCCGGCGAGGTGGGCCATATCACGCTGCCGGTTCAGACCCAGGAGGAATTCGACTGGCGGGCCAGGATGAGCAAACCGGATACGCTGTTTGAAGCCGAAGATGCCATCACCGGCGGCGGACTTCTCAGGATGTATAGGGCCATTGCGCCTTCGGGTGGTCATGCTAGCCCTGAAGCGGTGTTGCAGGCGGCGCTGGCGGGGAGCGATGGGGCTGCGGTCAAGACGCTCGACCAGTTCATCGTGTGGCTCGCCCGCATTGCCGGGGATGCGGCGATGACCATGCAGGCCAGGGGCGGAGTCTATCTCGCGGGCGGCATTGCGCCGTCGATTGCGGCGAAGTTGCAGACGGGACCGTTCCGCGCCATCTTCCAGGAAAAAGGACGGCTGGCCCATGTCATGCGGCCGATCCCGGTCTATGTCATTGTCGACCGGTTTCCGGCGCTCAAGGGATGTGCCGCGGCCATAGCGGAGTGAGGTCAGGCCATGCGCAAAGACACCGACGTTCTGATTGTCATCGATGTGCAGAACGATTTTTGTCCGGGGGGCAATCTGGCGGTGCCAGGCGGCGATGAGGTGGTGCATTTGGTGAACCGCCTGGCCCATGGGTTCAAGCATGTGGTGCTGACCCAGGACTGGCATCCTTCCGGGCATTCGTCATTTGCCTCGAGCCATGCGGGCAAAGCGCCGTTCGAGCAGATCGACATGGCCTATGGGCCGCAGACCCTGTGGCCCGATCACTGCATCCAGAACACTACGGGAGCTGCGTTTCACAGCGGCCTCGATATTCCGCATGCGGAGCTTACCCTCCGCAAGGGGTTCCGCCGGGAGATCGACAGCTATTCCGCCTTCTTCGAGAACGACCACAAAACACCCACCGGACTTGGCGGCTACCTCAAGGAGCGCGGGTTCAGCAAGGTGATCTGCGTCGGTCTCGCCTTCGATTTCTGCGTGCGCTATTCGGCGGAGGATGCGCGCAAGCTGGGTTTCGAGACCGAGGTGATCGAGGCGGCCTGCCGGGCGATCGATCTGGGCGGTTCGGCGGAAGCAACACGCAAGTCATTCGCCGGGAACGGGATTGTTCTGGCATGAGCCATGTATTCGCGCCGCCGGCGCAGGTTTCGGTTCCGGTTGCGGGGAGCGCTTTGAGTTTTCCGGTGCGCCGTGTCTATTGCGTTGGCCGCAATTATGCCGAACATGTCAGGGAGATGGGCGGCGAGGTGGGGCGCGATCCGCCATTCTTCTTCGCCAAGCCCGCCGATGCAATCGTGCTCGATGGACGCTTTCCCTATCCGCCGGCGAGCAGCGATGTCCACCACGAGATCGAGCTGGTGGTGGCGCTGGGAACGGGTGCGGCAATTTTCGGTTATGCCGTGGGGCTCGACATGACGCGGCGCGATCTGCAGGCGGCAGCCAAGAAGCTGGGCCGCCCGTGGGAAACGGCCAAGGGCTTCGATCACTCGGCGCCGATGAGCGCCATTCTTCCGTCCACAGAGGTTATCAGCCGCGGCGCCATCACGCTCGACGTTAACGGCAAGCGGCGGCAGACCGGTGATTTGTCGGAGATGATCTGGAGCGTTGACGAAATCATCGCCGAGCTGGGCCAGCTGTTCGAGTTGAAGGCGGGCGACCTGATCTTCACCGGCACGCCATCGGGGGTCGGGCCAGTTGCGCGCGGCGACAGGCTGCATGGTGGCATCTCTGGGGTTGGCACGCTCGATATCGAAGTCGTTTAAGCCGTTGTTCCAAATCTTTCCTACATCATCCCTCCCCGCTTCGCGAAGAGGGATGAGTTATGCCAGGGTGTAGCTGGTTTTGATTGCGGTGTAGAAATCCACCGCGGCGCGGCCCTGTTCGCGGGGCCCCATGCTTGAGGCTTTGCGGCCGCCGAAGGGGACGTGGTAGTCGACGCCCGCCGTCGGCAGATTGATCATGGCCATGCCGGCCGCGGATTTCTTGCGGAAGTCGGTGGCGTGTTTCAGCGAGGTGGTGAAGATGCCGGAGGACAGGCCGAAGGGGGTATCGTTGGCGACGGCCAGGCCTTCTTCGTAGCTGCCGACCTTGATGACCGAGGCCACGGGGCCGAAGACTTCCTCGCGATTGATGCGCATCTCGTTCCGGGTGTTAATGAAGAGGGCGGGCGAGAGGTAGTGGCCCTTGGTGTCGCGGTTGAGGCGTTCGCCGCCCCAGGCCAATTCGCAGCCTTCATCGCGGGCGATCTGGATATATTTCTCGTCCTGGGTCATTTGCGCTTCATCGACGACGGGGCCGATGTGGGTGCCGTCCTTGAGGGCGTGGTCGACCTTAAGGGCCTTCATGGCGGTGACCATTTTCTCGACGAAGACATCGTGCACCTTGTTCTGCACGATCAAGCGGGAGGAGGCGGTGCAACGCTGGCCAGTCTGGTAAAAGGCGCCATCGACTGCGGCGGTGACGGCGGCATCGAGATTGGCGTCATCGAGGACTACCAGTGGATTCTTGCCGCCCATTTCAAGCTGGAACCTGGCGCCGCGCGCCGCGCAGGCCTGGGCCACCTTGGCGCCGGTTTCGACCGAACCGGTGAAAGAGATGGCGTTCACATCCTTCGAGTCGAGCATGGCCTGGCCGACGACGGAGCCACGGCCCATCACCAAATTGAGCACGCCTTTGGGCAGGCCGGCGCGCGAAGCAATCTCGACCAGGGCCCAGGCGGTGCCCGGCACCAGGTCGGCCGGCTTGAACACCACGGTATTACCGAAGGCCAGTGCCGGGGCCATTTTCCAGGCGGGGATGGCGATGGGGAAGTTCCACGGGCAGATGAGGCCCACCACGCCCAGCGCTTCACGGGTCATCAACACATCGACGCCGGGGCGGACGGAAGCGACGGCAACGCCTTCAATGCGCAAGGCCTCCTGGGCGAAGAACTTGAAGATCTGTGCGGCGCGCATGGTTTCGGCGATGCCATTGGCAAGGGGCTTTCCTTCCTCGCGCGACAACAAGCGGCCGATTTCATCCTTGCGGGCGAGGAGCTCGGCGCCGATGGCTTCAAGACTGTCGGCGCGCTGCTGCGGCGTGGCGTTCTGCCAGGCGGGGCTTGCGGCCTTGGCGGCGGCAATCGCGGTCTCGGCCTGGGCGCGATCGGCCTGGGCATATTCGCCGACGATGTCCGAGAGGTCCGACGGGTTGATATTTTCCCTGACACTCTTGCCTTCGACCCATTCGCCATTGATGTAATTCTTGTGCAACGCCATGATATGCGGTCTCCCGGTTTTCGGGCGGACCATAGGCAGAGGTGGGTTAGGAGGCAAGCATGCACATCGGACTGATTGGTGCTGGCATGATGGGCCATGGCATGGCCGTCAATCTGCTCCAGCATGGCCACGCGGTGAGTGTGGTGGCCCATCGCAACCGGGCGCCGGTCGAAGAGCTGGTGGCGCGTGGCGCCACCGAGGCAAGCGATCTTGCGGCGCTGGCGCGCGACTGCGATATCATTCTGCTGTGCGTGACCACGTCTGGCGTGGTGGCCGAGACGCTGGGCAAGCTCAAGCCTCACATGCGGGCCGGACAGATCATCCTGGATGCGGGCACTTCGGCTCCGGAAACGACCCGGCGGCTTGCCCATGAGTTTGCCGCGAGCGGCATCGGTTATGCCGATATTCCGCTGACCGGCGGTCCGGAACAGGCGGAGAAGGGCGAGCTCGGCGTTCTGTGCGGGGCCGACGACAAGACGTTCGCCGTCATCGAACCGGTGTTGAATTGCTTTGCGACGACGGTCAGGCGGTTCGGGCCGGCGGGTTCGGGGCATACGGCGAAGCTCATCTCGAACTATCTCGTCACCGGCATGGTGGCGCTAGTGACCGAGAGTTTCGGAGCGGCGCGCAAGGCGGGGATCGACTGGAGAGATCTCTATGAGGTGATGCTCAATGGCTCGGGCAATTCGGGGGTGTTGCGCAAGATGGTGGGGGCGGCTCTTACCGGCGATTTCGACGGCTACCGCTTTTCGATTGCCAATGCGGCCAAGGACATTGGCTATTATGTGGAGGTTGCCGAAAAGCTCGGCTGCGGCAGCAAGCTTGTCGAAGCGGTTGCAGAGGTCTTCGCAAAGGCCGTAGAAACGGGCCATGGCGGGCGCAATGTCAGCCATCTGCTTGATCCGGCAATCGATGATGTGACCTGATGCTGAAACTCAATCCCAATGTTACCGCCATCGAAGAAGAAACCGCATTCACGGTTCTCGACCGGGCCAATGCGTTGAAGGCCAAAGGCGCGCCGGTCATTAATCTCGGCATCGGCCAGCCGGATTTCACCCCGCCCCGGCATATTCTCGAAGCGGCCGAGAAGGCGGTGCGCGATGGGCCCCATGGCTATTCCTCGCCGCAGGGGCTGGCGGTGCTTCGCGATGCGGTGGCGCAATATGTGGGCCGCCGATTCAATGTGCCGGTTTCGGGCGAGGAGGTGGTGATCGTGCCGGGCGGCAAGGTCACCTTCTATTTCGCCTGTCAGATGTTCGGCGGACGGGGCACGGAAATCCTCTATCCCGATCCGGGCTTTCCGCCCTACCGGGATGCGGCGCGCTCCAGCGGTGCGAGGCCGGTCGCCTACCCCATCCGCGAGGAGAGGGACTTCGGCTTTGATGCCGAGGAGGTGCTGTCGCTCATCACGCCGGCCACCCGCCTCATCATCGTCAATTCACCGGCCAACCCAACGGGCGGAGTTGTGGCCCGGGCCGAGATGGAGAGGTTGGCCGAGGGCTTGTTGAAGCACCCGGATGTGGCGATCCTGTCGGATGAAATCTACAGCCACCTCGTCTTCAACGGTGTGGAATTCACCAGCTTCCTGTCTTTCCCGGACTTGCGCGAGCGCACCATTATTCTCGATGGCTGGTCGAAGACCTTCGCCATGACCGGCTGGCGGCTGGGCTTCGGCATCTGGCCCCGGCCGCTGATCGAGCATGTGAAGAAGCTGATCACGGTGGATCATTCCTGCACCAGTGTGGCCACCCAGATGGCGGGTCTGGCGGCGATCACCGGCCCGATGGACGAGATCGAACATTTCCGCCGCAGCTTTGAAATCCGGCGGGACATCGTGGTGGATGGACTTAACGGCATCGGCGGCGTTTCGTGCCGGCGGCCAGGCGGGGCATTTTATGCCTTTCCCAATGTTACCGGTACGGGACGCGATTCAGGTGTGCTGGCCCGCGATTTGCTCGAAAGCGCCCATGTAGCGGTGCTGCCGGGCGAGAGCTTCGGCGCCAATGGCAAGGGTTACCTCAGACTGTCCTATGCGGCGAGCGAGGCGGACATTGGCACGGCGCTGGGCCGGATGAAGGCGTTTCTTGGGGGTTAGAGTGCCATGCCGGGTGCGGGGTCAGGGGCATTGACGCAGCGCAAACCGGCATGGCGGACAGTTCTACTGTCGGGGACGCGAACAATTCCCCCGTCACTATATTTGACAGAGCTTAGCTGACAAGTTGATGACGAGCGGTTCGCGGGATTTCAGTTGACTGACGAAAATCTATTCTCACGCCTTGAGCGAGCCATGGCATCCAGAGGTGGCAGAACAGCCATTTGCAATCCGCTGACCGGCGAAAAGTTAACGTATCTGGACATTCTGGGCTGGGCCGGCCGCTATGCCAATGCGCTGTTGGCGCTTGGGGTGGAACCCGGCGACCGGGTGAGCGTACAGGTTGAAAAGTCCATCGCCAATGTCCTGCTCTATCTCGCGGTGATGAAGGCGGGCGCGGTCTATCAGCCGCTCAACACGGCCTATACCGATAATGAGATCGGCTATTTTGTCGGCGATGCCAAGCCCCGGGTTATCGTCTGCGATCCGGCCCGGCAACAGGCGATGCGGGCGCTTGGCGACGCCCATGGGGTTTTGGCGGTGGTCAATCTCGATGGGAGGGGAAACGGCTCGCTGGCGGAGCTGGCGGAGCGCATGGAGGCACAGCACGAGACGGTGGCGCGCGGTGGCGACGAACTTGCCGGCCTTCTCTATACGTCGGGAACCACCGGGCGTTCCAAGGGTGCGATGATCACCCATGGCAATCTTGCCTCCAATGCGGAGACGCTGGTGAAGCTGTGGCGCATGAATGACGGCGATGTGCTGCTGCATGGCCTGCCGATCTTTCATGTGCACGGGCTCTATGTGGCGCTCAACACGGCATTCCTGAGCGGCAGCGAGATTTTGTGGTTAGACAGGTTCGAGGCAAGTGCTGCGATTGCCGCCCTGCCCCGGGCCACGGTGATGATGGGTGTGCCGACCTTCTATACACGGCTCCTTGCCGCGCCGGAGTTCACCGCCGGTGCCTGCCGAAACATGCGGCTGTTCATTTCAGGTTCGGCGCCGCTGCTTGCCGAGACGCATGAGGCGTTCCGTCAACGCACAGGGCACACGATCCTCGAACGCTATGGCATGACTGAAACAGGGATGATCACGTCGAACCCCTATGAGGGAGAGCGGATCGCGGGCAGCGTGGGGTTTGCGCTCCCCGGGGTTGCGGTGCGGATCGCGGGCGGGCAGCCGGGCGTCATCGAGGTGAAAGGCCCCAATGTCTTCAAGGGTTATTGGCGCATGCCAGAGAAGACTGCCGGGGACTTCACCGCCGATGGCTATTTCATCACCGGCGATATCGGCACCATGGATGCCGAAGGCCGGGTGAGCATCGCCGGCCGCGCCAAGGATCTTATCATCTCCGGTGGTTTCAATGTCTATCCCAAGGAGGTCGAAGAGGCACTCGATGCAATGCCTGGTGTTGCCGAATCGGCAGTGGTGGGCGTGCCGCATCGGGACTTCGGCGAAGGCGTGATTGCCGTGGTGACGGCAACGGGCGCACTCGCCGCTGAAGCCGAGATGATCGCCGGGCTTGCCAAAGGCCTGGCAAAATTCAAAGTGCCGAAACGCATTTTTGTTATCGACGAGCTGCCGCGCAATGCCATGGGCAAGGTGCAGAAGGCGGAGCTGCGGCGGCGCTTTGACAAGACGTTTCAGTAAGACAGCTGCTTGGGGAGTGGCAAATTGTTCTCGACAGCTGCGAAACGGCGGGCTTAGATCGATTGCGACGCAGCCTGCGCTGCATACGTGCATGAATTCACCACAGCAAAAACCAAAACAACAATCCGGGAGGACGCGATGCTTTTTTCCACGACAAGACGGCTGGCATTGTTATCGGGGCTGGCGCTGGCCCTGCAATTTGGTGGCGCGGCCATGGCCGACGAGCTTGACGACATTACCAAAGCGGGCGTTCTCAAGGTCGGCATTTTCGAGGATTTTCCACCGTTTGCCTCGGCCGGCACCGATCTCAAGCCGCAAGGCTATGACATCGATGTGATCAACGCGCTGGCCAAGGCGCTAGGTGTTACGGCAGAGCTGACCGGCATTACCGGGCAGAACCGCATCCCGTCGCTCACCGAGCATAAGCTCAATCTGCTGGTCAGCGTCGGGGTCAGCGACGAGCGCAAGAAGGTGGTGGCGTTCACCGCGCCCTATGCGCCCTATTCGATTGACGTCATGGGGCCGAAGTCGCTGATGGTGAAGGGGCCCGCCGATCTCGCCGGCAAGTCGGTCGCGGTCAACCGCGGCACGCTGGAGGACACTTCGGTGACCGAGGCGGCGCCGGAGGGCACCGACATTCAGCGCTTCAACGACTACAATGGAGTGATCTCGGCCTTTCTATCCGGCCAGGTGCAGCTGATGGTGGTGGGCAATGACGTGGGCGCTTCGGTGCTGGCCAAGCAGCCGGCGATCGAGCCCGAGTCGAAATTCCAGCTGCTCAATTCACCCTCGGCGATGGCGATCAACAAGGGCGAAGACCGGCTGCTGGCCAAGCTTGAGGAAGCACTCGTCACCATGAAGAAGGACGGAACACTGGACGCCATTTCGAAGAAGTGGCTGTTCATTCCGCTGCCGCCGGAGCTGTAAGTCTTTCATGGGCTACCAGTTCGATTTTGGAGCCCTGACCCAGTACACTGGTCTATTCTTGCAGGGAACGGCGGTCACGCTTGGCTTGACCGCCGTTTCCGCGGTGGTCGGGATATTGCTGGCGATCGCCGGTGCCGCCGCCACACGCAGCAGGCATCCATGGCTGCGGAGAACCATTGCCGCCTATGTCGAACTGATCCGCAATACGCCGTTCATCGTGCAGATGTTCTTCATTTTCTTCGGCCTGCCCAGCCTTGGATTGCGGATGAGCGCGTTGCAGGCGGCGGCACTGGCGATGACCATCAACCTCACGGCCTATGCCATCGAGATATTGCGGGCCGGGCTGGAAGCGGTTCCTCCGGGCCAAAGCGAGGCGGCCCGCAGCCTGGGCCTTCGCATCATTCCAGTATTCGGATTGATCGTGTTGCCGCAGGCGCTGGCCAATGTCTATCCGGCACTGGTGGGGCAAATCACCATCACCATGCTTGAATCCGCCGTCGTCTCGCAGATCGCGGTGGTCGATCTCACCCATGTGGCGGATTTCATCCAATCGCGCAATTTCCGCAGTTTCGAAACCTATCTGGTGATCACGGTGGCCTATCTGGTGCTGGCGGTGCTGATGCGGCGGCTACTGGCCTATGGCGGGCGCGGGCTGTTCGCGGGGCGGACGCCATGAACGGTTTCACCTATTGGGACATTCTACGCAATCTGCTGCTGGCGGTGCCGTGGACGCTGCTACTCTCGGCCATCGCGTTTGCCGGCGGCGGCATTGTCGGGCTTATTCTTCTCGTCATCGGCATCAGCCGCAACAAATGGGCAAGGCTCGCAGTCGATCTCTATGTCGAGCTGTTCCAGAGCACGCCGCTGCTGATGCAACTGTTCCTGGTCTATTTCGGCTTGCCGCTGGTGGGGATCGAGGTTTCCGCATGGCTGGCCGCCGCCGTCTGCCTGACGGGCTATGCCAGCGCCTTTCTCACCGGCATCTGGCGGGGCGCGGTCGATGCCATTCCGATTGGGCAGTGGGATGGCAGCGCCAGCCTGGGCCTGCATTTTCTAGGGCAGATCAGATTGGTGATCCTGCCGCAGGCGACGCGGATGGCCATTCCGCCAACCGTCGGTTTTCTGGTGCAGCTGGTGAAGAGTACCGCCCTTGCTTCGATCGTCGGCTATTATGAACTGACAAGGACGGCCCAGATTCTCACCAATGCAACCTTTCAGCCCTTCATCGTTTTCGGCCTGGTGGCGATTTTGTATTTCATGATCTGCTATCCCTTAACCAGCCTGTCGCGCGTGCTTGAGCGGCGGCTGGCAAGGGGTTTCGGTTAGCGTCGCCTTGTCCTTCTCCGGTCGCGCTCGCGAGGAAGGGAAAGGTGGCGCGCGCGGTCTTCCGCGCGTGACTCTCCCCGCGCGTTCCACGCGAAGAGGGATGACCGGAGAGCGGCTCAAATACCGATCGGCATGTGGTCGGGCGATGGCGCGGGGGGCGGCCGGTTTCGACGCCCTTGGTCCACAATAACGACAGACGATCCTCCAGCCCGCCGGTGCCATTGGGGATCTTGGCGAAATTGCCGGCGCCGGTGCGCTTTTGCGCAGTGCCTTCAGCATCGATGGTGGTGTCGCCTTTGAGGTTTTTGCCGATCTCCGCGATCTGCTCGCCCTCGATGAGGATATCGGCGGAATAGCTCCGGTCGGCGACGACGATGGTTCCGCCTTTGATGACTTTCGACATGGTAATCTCCATTCGGTTCAAGGTTTGTGGCGGTGGTATAGCATTCTTGCTTTCGATGTTCAGCCAGTCTGCCAGGCCTTGCCGGCGGCGAGCGGGGCTATTGCGAGGTGGCGGGCAATGGTCTGGCCGATGTCGGAGAAACTCTGGCGGAGGCCGATGGTGCCGGAAGTCAAATCGACGGAATGGCAAAGAATGGGCACGCGCTCCCTGGTGTGGTCGGTTCCCTTCCAGGTGGGGTCATTGCCGTGATCGGCGGTGAGGATCAGCAGATCACCGCTTTGCATTCGGGCATAGGCTCCGGGCAGCATGGCGTCGAATTCCTCAAGCGCTCGGCCATAACCCAGGGGATCGCGGCGATGGCCGAAATTGCTGTCGAAGTCGACGAAATTGGTCATGACCAGGCCGCCTTCGGGCAGCGTGCTCATCGCCTCCAGCGAGGTTTTCATCAGGGCCTGGTGGCCGGCAACCTTGATTTCCCGGCCGGTGCCGGAATGGGCGAAGATGTCACCGATCTTGCCGACGCTGATGACGGCGCGGCCCTCCCTGATGAGGCAATCGAGAAGAGTGGGCTGGGGCGGTGCGATGGCGAAATCCTTGCGGTTGGCGGTGCGGGTGAAATCCCTAGCGGTGCTACCAACGAAGGGTCTCGCGATGACACGGCCGATTTTCATTTCGTAGGTGAGTTGGCGCGCCACTTTACAGACATCGTAAAGGCGCTGGAGCCCGAAGGACTGTTCATGGGCGGCAATCTGAATGACCGAGTCGGCGCTGGTGTAGGCGATGGGCTTGCCGGAGCGCATGTGCTCCTCGCCAAATTCCTCTATGACACCGGTGCCGGAGGCATGCTTAAGGGCGAGTAGACCTGGAAGATTGCAGCGGGCAATCAGCGCGTCCATCAGAGATTTCGGGAAAGTTGGAATCTCGTGGGGGAAATAACCCCAGTCGAAGGGTACCGGCACGCCCGCCATTTCCCAATGGCCGGTAATGGTGTCCTTGCCGCGGGAGGTTTCGGTGGCGGCACCCCATTGGCCGGTGATGGCGCAGGGCGGAAAGGGATTGCGGCCAGATGCCACTTCCGCCGCAAGGCCGAGGCCGAGCGAAGCCATGTTCGGCAGATTGAGCGCCATGTGTTCCGCGATGTGACCCAAGGTGTTGGAGCCTTCGTCGCCGAATTTCGCCGCATCGGGAGCGCCGCCGATGCCGAAGGAGTCGAGAACGAAGAGAAAGGCCCTGGTCATTTCCGCGATGACCCGATGCGTTCGATGACGGCCGGTGACTTGCGGGGCGCCTTGCCGATAAGCATAGGCGGCGCGGACCATGCTGGCGGCGATTTCAAAGCCTGCGTCAGTCGCGGGCGTGGACCATGGCAAGCGGCATGTCCTTGGCGATCGCCGCCCCTTTGCCGGCCAGTGCGGTGAGGCCCACGGCATGATCGATCTTGTCACTGGCGACCCGCCTGCCACCGCCCAGTTCGATGACGGCCAATCCCAGGGCACGGGTGTCGATGGCGTGGACCTTGCCGGACTTCTTGGCGAAGACCGGGCGGATCAGCGGCGCTTTCGGCAGATAGGCCTCCGGCTTGGCGATGAAATCGGCGGGCCCGCCAAGGGCCGCCACCATGCGCTGGAAGCGTTCGGCGGCTTCACCATTCGCCAAAGCCTTCTCCAGCATGGCGCGGGCGAGTTTCGCATCCTTGGCGAGCTTCGCCGAGACCAGCAGTTCGGCGCCGAGCGCTAGCGTCACTTCATGCAGCCTGGCATCGCGGCTGGCGCCGGTGAGATAGTCGACGGCATTGGCGATCTCGACGGCATTGCCGGCGGCGGAGGCCAGCGGTTCATCCATATCGGTGATCAGTGCCGTGCGTCTTCAGCCCGGCGCCATTGGCGACGCTGACCAGGCTTCTGCGCCAGGGTCACGGCCTCCTTCTTCTTCGCCATGAAGGCGCCGGAGCCGGTTTTCACGTCGAGAACGAGATGCTGCAATCCCGCCGCGAGCTTCTTCGACAGGATCGAGGCGGTGATCAGCGGCACGCTTTCCACCGTGGCGGTGACATCGCGGATGCCATAAAGGCGCTTGTCGGCGGGGGCGAGATCGGCGGTCTGGCCGATGATGGCGCAGCCTGCCTCCTTCACTGTTTTGCGAAACAGCGCCAGATCGGGCTGGGTCGCGTAGCCGGGAATGGAATCGAACTTGTCGAGGGTGCCGCCGGTATGGCCCAGGCCCCTGCCGGAGATCATCGGGACATGACAGCCGCAGGCCGCCAGCATGGGGGCCAGCATCAGCGAAACATTATCGCCGACGCCGCCGGTGGAATGCTTGTCAACCACTGGGCCCGGCAGATCCCATTGCAGGACCGTGCCGGAATCGCGCATGGCAAGGGTGAGGCCCACGGCCTCGTCCGCCGTCATGCCCTTGAAGAACACCGCCATGGCGAAGGCCGCCACCTGGCCTTCGGAGATGGCGCCGGTCGTCAGCCCACTGATGAACTCGCGCACATCGCCGCGGGAAAGTTTTTGACCGTCGCGCTTCTTGCGGATCAGTTCCTGGGGCAGCATGGTTCAGGCATCCCGGAAATAACGGATGAGCAGCCGCTTCATGGCGGCGGCGGCTTTGATGCCTTCGCGCTTGGTTTCCTCGTGGCTGGGGGAGGCGCCTTCCATGCCGGCGCCAAGATTGGTGATCACCGAAAGCCCCGCCACCTTCATGCCGAAGCGGCGCGCCATGATGGTCTCGGGCGCCGTCGACATGCCGACGGCGTTGCCGCCAATCAGCCGGGCCATGCGGATTTCGGCGGGCGTTTCAAAGGACGGCCCGGAAAACCAGACATAGACGCCCTTGTGCAGTTTGATTTTCTCCGCTTTCGCGGCGGCGATGAAGCGCTTGCGCAGTTGCGGATCGTAGGCATCGGTCATCGGCACGAAATTCTCATCGCCGTGCTGGCCGATCAGCGGGTTCATGCCGGAGACATTGATGTGGTCGGTGATCAGCATGATGGAGCCGGGCCTCATCTTGGCGTCGAGCGAGCCCGCCGCGTTGGTGAGGATCAGCGTGTCGATGCCAGCCCCGTGCAGCAATTCGATGGCGGGCCGCATGACGGCGGCATTGCCGCTTTCGTAAGGGTGGGAGCGGCCCTGCAGGATGGCCACTTCCTTGCCGCCTAGCAGGCCTGCCACCAGATTGCCGGCATGACCGGATATTTTCGCCACCGGAAAGCCGGGCAGCTCGCCGTAGGGTATGACCATTGGTTTCTCGACGGCATCGGCGACGGGGCCAAGGCTGGAGCCAAGGATGATGGCGGTCTTGGGGGCGCGGGTGCCCAGGCGTTTGGCCAACTCATTCATGCGAGGTTCTCCGGTCCAAACGAGTGGGGCAGCAACTCTTCGAGGGTGAAGGTCTTGAGCAGCTTGCCGGTTTCGGTGCAGCAGTGGATCTTAACGTCGCCTTTGGCAAATTCGCGGATTTTCTGGCGGCAGCCGCCGCAGGGGGTGCACAGGGCATCGCCATTGCCCATGACCGCCACTTCGGTGATGCGCTTGCCGCCCGCGGCGATGAGGGCGGAGATCGCCGAGGGCTCGGCGCACCAGCCCTGGGGATAGGCGGCATTCTCGATGTTGCAGCCGGCAAACACCCTGCCGTGCTCATCGCGCATGGCAGCGCCCACGAGGAAGTTCGAATAGGGGGCGTGGGCCTTGAGGCGCGCAAGGCGCGCGGCCTCGATGAGATCGCGGCTCAACTTCATCTGTCCTTGGTATAGGGAATGCCGCTGGCCCGGGGCGGAACCGACTTGCCGATGAAGCCCGCCAGCAGCACCACGGTCATCACATAGGGCAGCATGTTGAAGAATTGCACCGGGATGGTGAAACCGGCAATCTGCGCGCCCTGCATGAAGTTGCCGATCGCCTGCAGGAAACCGAACAGCAGGCAGGCGTAGAGTGCGGGCCAGGCGCGCCAGTTGGCGAAGATGAGGGCGGCGAGCGCCATGAAGCCGCGGCCCGCCGACATGTCGCGCACGAAACTGGCCGACAGCGAAGTTGAAATGTAGGCCCCAGCGATGCCGCACAGGATGCCGGCGATGATCACCGCCTTGTAGCGCAGCAAGGCCACCGAGATGCCCGCGGTATCGACCGCATGGGGATTTTCGCCGACGGCGCGCAGCCTGAGGCCAAAGCGGGTCTTGGCCAGCGCCCAGGCGGTGAGCGGCACGAGGGCAATGGCCACATAGGTGATGAGCGAATGGCCGGACACGATTCTGGCCAGGGCGCCGAGCACCGGCACATCGGCGAGTGCGGCGGCACCCGGCAAATCGATCGGCATGAAGCGCATGCCTTCGGGCAAGCGGCGGGGTGCGGCCGCCTTCCTTGAACCAGGTGTTGCCGAGCACCACGGCAAGGCCTGCCGCCAGCATGTTGATGGCGACGCCGGAGACGACCTGATTGCCGCGCTGGTTGATCGCGGCATAGCCGTGAACCAGCGCCATGGCGAGCGAGACAATGATGGCAAAGAACAAGCCCAGCCCATGCCGACTGAAAATAGAATGCGGCGGAGGCGGCGGCGAAGGCGGCGGCCAGCATTTTGCCCTCGAGGCCGATATCGACAATGCCGGAGCGCTCCGACCACAGGCCAGCGAGGCAGGCCAAGATCAGCGGCACCGACATGCGGATCGACGAGGCGAGGATTTCGGGGATGAGCGAGATATCCATGGGTCAATCCTCCGCCTTGAAAAATAAAGCCATAAGCCAGGGCCGGAAGGCATATTCGAGGGCGCCCATGAAGAGGATCACCAGACCCTGGATCACCACGATCATGTCGCGCGAGATGGCGGGCCTGGCGAAGGAAAGCTCGGTTCCGCCCTGATAGAGCAGGCCAAACAGCATGGCGGATAACACGATGCCGATGGGGTGGGAGCGGCCCATGAGGGCAACCGCAATACCGACGAATCCCGCACCACCGGCAAATTCCAGCAACAGCCGGTGCTGCACGCCGAGGACTTCGTTGACCGCCATGAGGCCCGCGAGACCGCCCGAAATGGCCATGGTGATTGTGATGATGCGGTCCGGCCTCACTGCCGGCATAGACGGACGCTTCCGTATTGGCGCCGATGGCGCGGATTTCATAACCGAGCTTGGTGCGCCACAGGAGATACCAAACGGCCCAGGCGGCGAGGATGGCGAGGAACACGGTGAAGTTCAGCGGCGTGCTCGGCATCCTGAAGTCGAACATGCGGGCGACTTCACGGAAGTTCAGGATATAGGCGCCGGTGATCTCGCGGCTCTCGACGGCCATCTTGCCGACGGGGCGGAAATAATTGTTGATCAGATAGATCATCACGCTCGATGCGATGAAATTGAACATGATGGTGGTGATGACGATGTGGCTGCCGCGCTTGGCCTGCAGGTAGCCGGGGACCCAGCCCCAGAAGGCGCCGAACAGGGCGCTGGCAAGAATGGCAAGGGGAATGACGATTGGCCATGGCAGGAACTCGAGGCCAAGCCCGACGATCGCGGCGCCCAGCCCCGCGATATAGGCCTGGCCCTCGCCGCCGATATTGAAGAGGCCGGCATGGAAAGCCACGGCCACGGCCAATCCGGTGAATATGAAGTTGGTTGCGTAATACAGCAGGTAGCTCCAGCCCTTGATCGAGCCAAGGGCGCCGTTGAGCATGATGCCAAGGGCCTGCAGCGGATTCTCGCCGATGATGATGACGACGAGGCCGGCAACGATCATCGCCACCACCAGATTGAGAAGCGGGATAAGACCCAAATCGACCCAGGCCGGGAGTTCTCCGCGGGGGCCGGCCATCAGGCGGCTTCCTTGCTGACGCCGGCCATCAACAGGCCAAGCTCGCGCTCATCGGCAGAGGCATCGCGCTCGCCCATGATCCGGCCTGCAAACATCACCAGGATGCGGTCGGAGAGCGAGCGGATCTCGTCCAATTCCACCGATACCAGCAGAATGGCCTTGCCCTGGTCGCGCAGCGCAATGATGCGCCGGTGGATGAATTCGATAGCCCCGATATCGACGCCGCGGGTGGGCTGGCCGACGATCAACAGGTCCGGGTCGCGCCCGATTTCGCGGGCCAGAATGATCTTCTGCTGGTTGCCGCCGGAAAATTTGGCGCTCTTGAGAAATGGATCGGGCGGGCGCACGTCGAATGCCTTCATATCCGCCCTGCAGCGGTTGACGACCGCCTCGCGGTCGAGACGGAAGCCGCGGCCGAGCGCTTCATCATAGTGCCAGCCGAGAATGCTCGATTCGGAGGCGTCAAACGAGGCGATCAGGCCGCGGTGCTGGCGGTCCTCGGGAACATGGGCAATTCCCTCCTGGCGCAGGTGGCGCGGGTCACCCAGCATGCCGACGCTCTTGCCCTCAAAGACGATTTCGCCGGAAGCGGGCCTGGCGATGCCGGAGATCACATCGAGAAGTTCCGACTGGCCGTTCCCCGATACGCCGGCAATGCCGACAATTTCGCCCGCCCGCACATTGAACGAGACATTGTCCACTCGCGGGGTTCCCTTGCGGTCGCGCCAGGTGACGTTGCTCACGTCGAGCACGACCTGGCCGGGATTGGACTTGCCCTTATCGACGCGCAGCAGGACGCGGCGGCCCACCATCAGCTCGGCCAGTTCTTCCACCGAAGTTGACTTGGTTTCCTTGGTGGCCACCATCTCGCCACGGCGCATGACCGAGACATGATCGGTGATCGCCATGATCTCGCGGAGCTTGTGGGTGATGAGGATGACGGTCTTGCCCTGGTCGCGGAGCTGGCCGAGGATGCGGAACAGATGGTCGGCCTCGTCCGGCGTCAGCACGCCGGTGGGTTCATCGAGAATGAGAGTTTCAGCGCCCTTGAACAGGGCCTTGAGGATTTCCACGCGCTGCTGAAGACCCACCGGCAACTCGCCGACAATGGCGTCGGGATCGACATCCATTTCATAATCATGGGCAAGGCGGGTGAGTTCGGCGCGGGCCTTGGCGAGGGCCGGGCCGATCAAAGCGCCGCCCTCGGCGCCCAGCACCACATTTTCAAGCACGGTGAAGGGATCGACCAGCATGAAGTGCTGGTGCACCATGCCGATGCCGTGGGCGATGGCATCGGAGGACGACCTGATGCGCGTGGGCTCTCCCTTGACGCGGATTTCGCCCTTGTCGGCATGGTAGAAGCCGAAGAGGATCGACATCAGGGTGGATTTGCCGGCGCCGTTTTCACCGATGATGCCGTGGATCGAACCCTGGCCGATCGACAGGGTGACATCCTTGTTGGCGTGAACCGAGCCAAAGCGCTTGTCGATGCCGATGAGTTCGATGGCCGCTATGTTGCCGGAGCCTGTGTCTTTCGGTCCGCCCATCTTCCCCCCGTCATCCCGGCGGAAGCCGGGACCCATCCATCAGCCCATTCGTGCGTAACAGGAGAAATTCAATCTGGACCGGCCATGGGTCCCGGCTTTCGCCTCCCGAGCGGGCAAGCCCGCCGGTGGGATGACGGCCGGTCCAGTTTTTTGTTACCGACTACTCAACCGGGCACTTGTTGTCTTCCATGTAGTCATGGACCTTGACGGCGCCGGAGATGATGTCGGCCTTGGCCTTTTCGACGGCGGCGGTCATTTCCGGAGTGACGAGGGCCTTGTTGTTGTCGTCCATGGCGTAGCCGACGCCATCCTGGGCGAGGCCGAGGGCCTGGATGCCACCCTTGAAGGCGCCGTCCTTGCCGGACTTCATGACGTTGTAGACGGCGACATCGACACGTTTCAGCATTGACGTCAGGACCTTGCCGGGGTGCAAATAGTTCTGGTTGGCGTCGACGCCGATCGCCAGAGCTCCACCGTCGGCCGCGGCCTGCAGAACGCCAAGTCCGGTGGCGCCGGCGGCGGCATAGACCACGTCGGCGCCTTGGGCCATCTGGCCCTTGGTGATTTCGCCACCCTTCACCGGATCGTTCCAGGCAGCGCCGGTGTCGCCGGTCATGTTCTGGAAGATGGTGGCATCGGCCTTGGCGGCCTTCACCCCTTGCACGTAGCCGCAGGCGAATTTGTGGATCAGCGGAATATCCATGCCGCCGACGAAGCCGACTTTGCCGGACTTCGAAGCCATGGCCGCCATGATGCCGACGAGGTAGGAGCCCTCGTGTTCGTTGAACACGATCGATTGCACATTGGGCAGATCCACCACCATGTCGACGATGGCGAATTTCAGATCGGGATATTCCTTGGCGACCTTTTCGACCGCAGCAGCCTGGGCGAAGCCCGCCGCGATGATCGGGCTATAGCCCTGGTCGGCGAAGTTGCGGATTGCCTGTTCGCGCTGGGCTTCATTGGCGATTTCAAACTCGCCGTACTGGACGCCCGACTCGGCCTTGAACTTCTCCGAACCATTGTACATGCTTTCGTTGAAGGACTTGTCGAACTTGCCGCCGATGTCGAAGACAATGGCCGGCTTGTCGTCGGCCGCGAAGGCCTGAACCGCCATCATGGCGAGAGCGGCTGTCGTGGCGAGGAAATTGCGAAGTTTCATTGGTGGTCTCCCTGTTTAGTTCCAACCCATTACATCATATCGCGGTGAAACCCGCGAGTCGGTGATTTTTTATCAAATGATCAATTATCTTACGCTCTGTCAAGGTGTCCGGAAGGCACCTGGGCTTGAATCTCGAATTCGTGCTCCACATATAATTTCCACAAGCCCGCCGGCGCCTATTGGGCCGGAGGGTCAAATGCTGCTTCGAGGGCATCAAGATGAGTCGTATGTCGCTTTTTTCTTCGCCGCTGCTGCTCGGGTTTGACGAGCTGGAGCGCATGCTCGACCGGGCCAGCAAGACCGGTGGCGACGGGTATCCACCTTACAATATCGAACGCTTGCCGCGCGCCGAGGGCGAGGCGGAGCGTTTGCGCATCACGCTTGCGGTCGCAGGCTTCAACCGCGACGAACTCGATCTCACGGTGGAGGAAAATCAGCTGGTGATCAGCGGCCGCCAGCGCGACGATGACGAGCGCGCCTATCTGCACCGCGGCATCGCGGCGCGGCAGTTTTCCCGGGCCTTCGTTCTGGCCGACGGCATGGAGGTGCGCAGCGCCAGGCTTGCCGGCGGGTTGCTCGAAATCAACCTCGAAAGGCTGGAACCAAAACGGCTGATCCGGCGTATTGAGATTGGAGGTTAGTGAAATGAACACCATCGATGTCAAGAAGACACTGGATGTCTCAGCCGAAGATTTGGCGCGGCTTGGTGGCGGCGCGCTAGCCTATATCCGCGAGATCGAAGGCGCTGAAGCCGTCAGGCTGATGGGCAGTGCCACGCGGGTGGCGCCCAATGCCAGGCTGTTCTGCCTCTATCACGCCGACGGTTCGCCGATCTCGATTTCCGGCACACGCGAAGCAGCACTCGGCAGCGCCTTTGAACACGAGCTGCTGCCGATGAGCGTACATTAGTCGCTGGTCAGGCGGCGCTGGCGCTGCTGGTTGCGACCGGATCGGTGAGGATGGCGTAGAGTCCTTCCTCGGTATCGGTTCCGCGCAGCTTGGCCACCACGGCCGGATCGCGCAGCATGCGCGAGATGCGGGCGAGCGCCTTGAGGTGGTCGGCGCCGGCATGGCCCGGCGCCAGCAGGACAAACACCAGATCGACGGGCTGGCCATCGACGGACTCGAAATCGATTGGCGCGGCCAGCCTGGCAAAGAGGCCGTGGACGCGGTTCAGCGCGGCGATCTTGCCATGGGGAATGGCGATGCCCTGGCCGATGCCGGTCGAGCCCAGTTTTTCGCGGGTCAGCAGGGTTTCAAAGACCATGCGGCTGTCGATGCCAACATGTTTGGCCAGGCCTTGCGCGAGTTCCTGGAGCAATTGCTTCTTGTTCTTGGCCTTTACACTGGCGAGAACCGATTGGGCGTCGATGATGTCTGCAAGTATCATGGGGCTTATCCGGAGACGGAATTCTTAGGACGCCGAAGGCCGGGGATCGACCCAGCCGATATTGCCGTCGCCCCTGCGGTAGACCACATTCAACGCACCGTGACCGCTGTTGCGGAACAGAACAAATTGTACGCTTGAGATATCAAGCTGCATGACAGCCTCGCCAACTGTGAGTTCGGGGACACTAGTGGCCGATTTCGGCAATCACCACCGGATTAAGATCAACCGGCTCGATTTCCTGATCTTCACCGGCACTGATGACGTAGCTTGCCGCGTCCTCGCGGCGGACCGGCTCGCGCCTGGTCTTGTGGTGTTCCTTAATGCGCTGTTTGTAGCGCTTCAGCTGCTTTTCAAGGTGCTGGGCGGCCACGTCGAAACTCGGGTGAGCCTCGCCGGCTTGGCCATGGGACTGCAGAACGAGTCCGGTCGCGAGATGCAGAGTACAATCGGTATGAAAGCCGGCACGCTGCTTCTCGAGCGTTACGTGGGCGTGCACCGTGCCTTCAAAATATTTCTGCTGCAGCTGGCGGAGCCGGTCGCCGACATGGTCGCGCAGCGCATCTCCCACATCGAGATTCTTCCCGGTGATCTTAATTTGCATTTCTACGGCAAAATCCCTGTTTCGCCCCTCTGTAGAGATGGGCGCGATCCCACTAAACGTCAACTGGCCAGCCGCAAGCCGCGGAAATGCCCTCTCATTAGCAGCCTCGATTCAACTGTTGGGTGGGGGCAATGTCCACCCGGGTAACGAAGCGGCGCGGAACCTAGTCGCCACCCGGAGCCAAGTCAACGGCTTTGGCCAGGCCTCGAGCGGATTTCTCTGCGGCGCTGCACGGAAGACAAAATACCAAGCGATTCCCTGTATTTGGCCACGGTACGGCGGGCGATTTCAATGCCCGCCCGGCGGAGATTCTCGACAATTGCATCATCCGAGAGAACAGTGTCTCCCTCATTGGCAATCATCTCTTTGATGCGGTGCCTGACCGACTCGGCTGAGTGGGAATCGCCGCCGCGATCGGCAGAGGCGATGGCGGTGGTAAAGAAATATTTCAGCTCAAATGTACCGCGCGGAGTTGCCATATATTTGTTGGAGGTGACGCGGCTGACAGTTGACTCGTGCATCTCAATGGCCTCGGCTACGGTCTTGAGATTGATCGGCCGCAAGTGCTGGACGCCAAGCACCAGGAAAGCATCCTGCTGGCGGACGATTTCGCGGGCGACCTTGAGAATGGTCTTGGCGCGCTGATCGAGGCTCTTCACCAGCCAGGTGGCGTTGGCCTGGCACTCGGAGATATAGAGCTTATCCTCCTGGCGGGCGGCTGACTTCGATACGGTTGCCAGATATTGATTGTTAATGAGCACGCGCGGCAGCGTGTCGCTGTTCAGTTCGACCGTCCAGCTGCCATCCGGTGCCGCACGCACCGTGACATCGGGGATGACCGGCTGAACCGGCTCGGAGCCAAAGGCATTGCCGGGCTTGGGATTGAGATGGCGAAGCTCGGCCACCATGTCGTGGAGGTCGTCGAGATCGACCCGGCAAATCTTGCGGAGCGCTTCGTAGTCGCGCTTGGCCACCAGTTCGAGATTGGCGACAAGGGCGGCCATGGCGGGATCGAGCCGGTTGGCCTCCTTCAGCTGCAAGGTCAGGCATTCGTTGAGATTGCGGGCACATACTCCGGCGGGTTCAAAGCCCTGGAGAACCGCCAATATGCCTTCGACATGAGCTGCATCGGTTCCCAGAATTTCGGCAACGCCCTGAATATCGCCGGTCAGATAACCGGCCTCGTTGACCATGCCGATGAGGTGCTGGCCGATCAGGCGGCCTCCTGGATCGGAAACGGAGAGGTTGAGCTGATCGGTGAGGTGTTCGACGAGAGTTTCGGCGCGGGTGAGCGTAGCTGCGAAACCGTGTTCATCGCTGTCGAGGGAGACGCCGCCCGAAGGCCGGAATGACGACCAGCCTGAATCGGTTGGGCCGGGTGCGACACGATTCTCGGCGCTTTCAGGGTCAGTATCGAGCGTATGCAGCCGTTCATCGGTTCTGCTGCCGCTGGCAAGCTCACTCACCATGTCGGTGGCGGCGGCGGAGCGCTCGGCCGGTTCGGCCTTGCGGGTTTCGGCGCGCTCGTCGCGCTCGAGCAAGGGATTTCGTTCGAGTTCGGCGTCGACAAAGGCCTGCAGCTCGAAATTCGACATCTGCAGCAGCTTGATGGCCTGCTGCAATTGCGGTGTCATGACCAGCGATTGGCCTTGGCGCAGTTCCAGTCTTTGGCTTAGTGCCATGGCCCGAACCCACCCGCTTCAGAGGCTGAAATCAGCGCCGAGGTAATAGCGCCGGACATCCGGGTTGCTGACGATTTCATCGGGGGTGCCAACGGTCAGGACCTGGCCCTGATGGATGATGAGCGCCGTGTCGATGAGTTCAAGGGTTTCACGCACGTTGTGATCCGTAATAAGCACCCCGATTCCCCGAGCGGTGAGCTGTCGCACCAGGTTGCGAATATCACCGATCGCAATCGGGTCAATTCCGGCGAAGGGCTCGTCGAGGAGCATGAACCGCGGATTGGCCGCGAGGGCCCTGGCGATTTCCACCCGGCGACGCTCGCCGCCAGAGAGTGCAACAGCCGGCGAATGCCGGAGATGGGAGATTGAGAACTCATCGAGCAACTCACGCAACACACTTTCGCGCCGGGCCTTCTTGGGCTCGACGAGCTCAAGTACGGCGCGAATATTCTCTTCAACCGTGAGGCCGCGGAAAATCGAGCTTTCCTGCGGCAGATATCCAATTCCCAGTCTCGCCCGCTGATACATGGGCAAGTGGGTGATATCGGCCCCATCGAGGCTGATCCGGCCCGCGTCGGCGGCAATCAGTCCGGTGATCATGTAAAACACCGTCGTCTTGCCGGCGCCGTTCGGTCCGAGTAGTCCCACGGCTTCACCACGCCGCACGGAGAGCGAAACGCCCTTCACCACCGGCCGGCGCTTGTAGGACTTCATCAGCCCTTCAACCACAAGCCCCTGGCGGGGATCGGACTGGGCAGCCTCGCCTTGCCGGCGCCGGGGCGCGGCGCTGGCATGGCCTGGCTTGACTGCAGCCTTCACTTCACCGTGTTGCGTCACCTGGATTACCACCCAATAGGTTTAATTTTGTCTAAAACGACCCGGTTACTTAGGCAAGAAACTGCCTTTGACCCGGCCGCCCGACATTTCGACCTTGTTGGTGTCCAGATTGGCATTGAGCTTTTGGCCCCTGAGGACGGTGTTGCCCTGAACCAGCGTGACATTGCCGCCAACCACCAGGTCATTGGTCTTGACGTTCATCTTGGCCCAGTCGCCGGTGATCTTCTCCTTGGCGGTGATGATGACCACGTTGCCGGTGGCGTCGAGTTTCGAGACTTCCGTCTTGTTGGTGCCGTCGGCCTGCTTGGCCTCGCCATAATCGACGACCAGGCGGTCGCAGCGAAGCGTCACATCGGAGCGCTTGGCGTCGACATTGCCGGTGAAGATAGCCTGTTTTTCCTTGTCCTTGATCTCCATCTGGTCGGCCTCGATGTCGACCGGCTTATCGGGTTTCTTGGCTTCCTGGCCAAAACCTGACTGGGCCGCGAACATGAACATGAACGCTGCCGAAGCGATTGCGATTTTCCGCATCATGGTGTGGTCTCTCCTGTGGCTTCGCTCACGCCAAAGTGGGCTTTGACGCCATTCAAGAACAGAATATCGGCGCCGTCATTGATTATTTGCATGCCATTGGCATGGATGGTGCCATCGGCGAATTCAACCGCAACCGGAACATTGGAGGTGAGCTTCTTGTCGCCGACCGCGACATGGGCCTGCTCCATGCGGGCGGTGAAGCGGTCATGCTGAGCGATGACAACGCTGCCGGCCAGATCCAGCTCCTTGAGTTTGGTGTCGTAGCGGGCCGTATTGGCGGTCAGATCATAGGCTTCGCCACTGGCCTTATGGAAATTCGCGGTGACTTTTTCCATGTGCACCAGCTCGGGACGGGAGGTGTCCTGCCAGGCGTGCACGGCTTTCACTGCATAAGGCTGATTATCGCGGTCAACGCCGCTCAGGGTTGAGTCCTCGGAGCTGACCTGATCGGGGTTTTCGATGGGGGGTGCGACGACTTTCTCGCGCGGCACCAGGATGGCGAAGAGGCCGGCCTGGAAAAGAAATGCCGCAACAAAACCGAGTGCTACGAGAACGGCAGCCCAGCTCAAAAGGGGAGCAAGCCTGGCCCGGAGAATGGCCCGCCGGGCAGCACCCGCCTCGGCCCTGTGCTGGTCAATGAGCGAAGACATCGTCCTCGGTCCAGCCGCCGAGGTCCAAGGCGGCGCGCACCGGAACAAAATCGAAGCACGCCTTGGCGACAGCACCGCGGCCTTCGCGCTCGAGCATCTGATCGAGTCTGGTGCGCAGTTCGTGCAGATAGAGCACATCCTGGGCGGCATACTGCTTCTGGGCGTCGGAGAGCACGTGGGCGCCCCAATCGGAGCTTTGCTGCTGCTTGTTCAACTCGATGCCCAGCTGTTCCTTGATCAAGTCCTTGAGGCCGTGCTTGTCGGTGTAGGTGCGGGTCAGTTTCGAGGCGATCTTGGTGCAATAGAGGGGGGCGGTGTCGATGCCGAGATAGTGCTTCAGCGCCGCCACGTCGAAGCGGGCGAAGTGGAAAATCTTGGTAACCGCCGGATTGACCATCAGGGCTTTGAGATTGGGGCAATCATATGTCGTACGGTCAAGCTGCACGAGATGGGCATTGCCGTCACCGGATGAGAGCTGCACCAGGCAGAGCTTGTCGCGGCGGGGAATGAGGCCGAGGGTCTCGGTGTCGACGGCAACGGCTCGGCCGAAGTCCAGTCCGGCGGGCAGGTCGCCCTTGTAAAGCTTGATGGCCATGGGGTCCCCTGCTACTCGTTTCTTCGCTGGCTGGTGCCCTGAAGAGGACTCGAACCTCCACGCCTCTCAGCGCTAGTACCTGAAACTAGTGCGTCTACCAATTCCGCCATCAGGGCATTCCGGGGCGTCTCATAGAGGGGGTTGGCCGGGATTGTCAACCGAAGGTCCAAAGCGGGTATGGCCCATTTCCTGCCGATGCGCTAGCTTGCGGCGAACAGCGAGACAGGGAGAGAATTCAAAATGTACATCGTGGGCGAGGAAGAGATTGCGGCACTGACCAAGGTTCTGCGCGAGGGCAAGCTCTTCCGCTATGGCATCGGCGGCGAGTGCGACCGCTTCGAGGAGCGCTATGCCAAGTATCTCGGCGTCAAGCATTTCGCTCTCTGCGCCTCGGGCTCAAACGCGCTGGCCGCGGCGATGATGGCGGTGGGCCTGGGCCGGGCGACGAGGTGCTGATCCCGGCCCATACCTACATGGCGACCGCGACATCGGTGATCGCGGCCGGCGCCATCCCGATCATCATCGATATCGACGAGTCGGTTACCATCAGCCCGAAAGCCATCGAAGCGATGATCGGCCCGCGCACCCGCGCCGTCATTCCGGTGCACATGTGGGGGGCGGCCTGCGACATGGACGCGATCATGGACATCGCGGCCACGGCGCAACCTGATCGTCATCGAGGACTCCTGCCAGGGTGTGGGCGGCGGCTACAAGGGCCGCAAGTTCGGCGCCATCGGCCACATGGGCTGCTTCAGCTTCAATTTCTACAAGAACATGACATCGGGCGAAGGCGGCGGGGTTGCGGTGAACGACGACCGCCTGGCCAAGCGGGTGCGCGGCGCCATCGATCCCTGCCATTTCTACTGGAACGGCCGCGACGATGAGGAAAAGCCCTTTGCCGGCAATGGCGCCAGGGCCAGCGAATTGATGGGCGCCATGCTCAACGTCCAGCTCGACCGGCTCGACGGCATGGTCGCCGCCATGCGCGCCGAGAAGAAGAAAATTCTCGCCGGAACCGCATCGCTGAGCAATCTTGGCCTCAAGCCCGCGCCGATGAACAGCCCGGACGACGATTGCGCCACGCAAGTCATGTACACGCTGCCGTCGGCCGACATGGCCAGCCGCTTCATCGAGATTTTCCCGAGCGTGATCGCTGGCAAGACCGGCCGCCACACCTATACGGAATGGGATCAGGTGCTGATCGGGGCGGGAGCAGCGCACCCGGCGATGAACCCCTACCTGATGCCCGCCAATGCCGAATGCCGCAAAACCTACTCGAAGGACATGTGCGCAAGTTCTCTCGATATCCTCAACCGCACCGTGATGGTGGCGACCAATCCACGTCACGGCGAGCAGGAAATCGCCGACATCATCCATGACATCGGCATCGCGGCGCGGGTGGCGCTTGGCGGCATGCCGATCGAGGAAGCCGATCTTCGCGCCACGGTGGCGGTCGATGCGCAGAAGTTCGACACCGTCAGCCCGACGCGGCCCGTGAAGCGGCCAAGCAAGGCGGAGGCGGCGCTGCGGGTTTAAACTAATTCCGCCTTAGGTAGAATCAGAAACACCCTTCAAATTTCATCATGCCCGGACTTGATCCGGGCATCTTCTAACCGACCACCAATGAGGATGGCCGTGTCAAGCACGGCCATGATGAGATGAAGTGTGTCAATTCAAACCAGAAGGCCTCTAGTTGAGGGCCGCCGAACGCAGCTCTGCCTCGAGATCGACGAGTTCCTTGCCGCCTGCCATCATTTCGGTGATGCCGGGCAAGGTGACCTCGCGCTTGGCGAAGGTGCCGAGGCTTTTGCCGCGGTTCAGCAGGGTGAAACGGTCGGCGACAGGGAATGCGTGGTGGACATTGTGGGTGATGAAGATCACGCCCAGGCCACGCGATCTTGCCCGGGCGATGATGCGCAGAACGACGGAAGCCTGGTGAACGCCGAGAGCCGATGTCGGTTCGTCGAGAATCAAAATCTTGGCGCCGAAATGGACGGCCCTGGCGATGGCCAGGCACTGGCGCTCGCCGCCCGACAGGGTGCCGACGGTTTGGCGCGGGTCCCGGATGTCGATACCCATTTCCGCCAGTTCCTTGCGGGCCACCGCATTCATGTGCGCCCAGTCAAGCCGCCGGAAGGGACCTCCCCACACGGTCTTCTCGCGCCCCATGAAGAAATTGCGGGTGATGCTCATCAAGCGGCACGGTGGCGAGATCCTGGAACACCGTGGCGATGCCGCGATCAAGCGCATCACGCGGCGACTGAAGGGTTACCGGCTTACCGTCAATGCGGATTTCTCCACTGCTTGGCGGGTAAACCCCCGAGAGTATCTTGATCAGCGTCGATTTGCCCGCGCCGTTGTCGCCGAGCAGGCAATGGACCTCGCCGAATTTGACGCCGAATGAAATCCTGTTGAGTGCTATGACCGAGCCGAAAGATTTGGTGACCTGGTCGAGCTCTAGATGCGGCCCATCGCCGGTCATCGGGCTCACCTTGCATTGGCGGCCTTGCGCCGCACATAGGTGTTGAAGAGAACCGCCACCAGCACCATTCCGCCCATGAACACCTTGAACCAATCGGTATCGACGCCGGTATAGAAGATGCCGACCTGCACGGTCCCAAAGATGAGAGCGCCGAGGGCGGCACCGATCGCCGAGCCATATCCGCCGGTGAGCAGGGTTCCGCCGATCACCACCGCGATGATCGCCTCGAACTCCTTGGCCGCCCCTCTCAACGTGTCCGCCGAACCGGCATCAAGCACCTGGATGGTGGCGAGCAGGGTGGCCGAGCAGCTCGCCAGGATAAACAGCACGACTTTCACATAGGCGACGGGGACGCCGACATTACGGGCGGCGACCGGATCGCCGCCGGCGGAGAAAATCCAGTTGCCGAACCGGGTCTGCATCAGAATCCAGGTGGCTACAGCCGTCAGCAGCAGCCACCAGCCGATGGAAATCGGCACGCCTGCCGCAAGCGGCGCGCCATCGGTGCGCAACTGGATCCATCCCAGATCGCCCATCCACCGGAAGACGCCCTTGAACAGGTGGCCGGTGAAAATTGTCGCGAGCCAATCCTCCTTGGCGAGATCGCCAAGACCCGAGACCACTGTCAATTTGGTCAGCGCCCGGGTCAAGGCCAGCGTCAGACCGCGCAGGATGAACAGGCTGGCGAGTGTTACGATGAAGGACGGCAAACCGGTTTTCACCGTGATGATGCCATTGGCGAGGCCGACCACCGAGGCCATGGCGAAAGCCAACAGGATACAAGTCCACAGCGGCCAGTCCCACTCGACTGCCGGAATGGCAATGACGATGCCGGCGAAGCCGATCATCGATCCGATCGAGAGATCGAATTCACCGGCGATCATCAGAAGCGATGCGGCGGCGGCAAGGATGCCGACCTGGGCCGCCACGTCGAGAAACGTGATCATGCCCTTGGCGCTGAACATTCCAGAATCGCCGGCTGAAGCGAGGAAAAACACGAATATCAAGATTGTTCCGGCGACGGCGCCAAGCTCGGGACGCCCAAGCAGAATCCGCCAAGTCGAGACCCGCCTGACGCGCTCGTCGGTCTTGGCCTGTTCTGCTGTCGTTGAATCGCCGCTCATCCCGCCTGCCAGTGTGCATGGCGGCAGGTCTGCCGTCGCCATGCTTCTAAATGATCGCTATCAGCGAAAGCCCTTCTTGCTTAGTTCGAGAACGCCCAATGCCGTGTCCTTGGTGATGAAGCCCGGTCCAGTCGGCCAGGCGGTGGTGGGCATCACGCCGTAGAGATGATAGTTCTTGAACATGGCGACGGGGAGATAGCCCATCATGAACTGCTGGGCGTCGGTGGCGAACAGCAGCGTGCCGTCGGCCACTTTCTCCAGCACTTCCGGCGTCATATCAAATGTCGCCATGGCCTTGAGGCGGCCCTTGGCGTCGGCTTCCTCGACCGCCCGCAGCATCGGAATGGCGCTGGTCGGTCCGAGCGCAATGATGCTGTCGATGGTCTGGTCCTGTTTGTATGGCGCCGGCGATGCGCGCCTTGGCATCGACCGGGTCGGTCATGGTCACCGGCAAGACGGTTTCATTGACGCCCGAGCCATCCTTCACGCCGCGGCAGCGGTTGTCGAGGTCGGTGTTGCCCACTTCCATGTTGATGCACAGGATGTGAGTAGCGCCCGCATCCTTCAAGCGTTTGCCGACGGCCACGCCTGCCTCATATTCGTCCTGGCCGAGATAGAGGGAAATGCCGAGGCCTTTGAACTTGGTGAGGCCGGAGTCGATGCCGATCACCGGAATGCCGGCGGCCAGCGCCCCTTCGATCGAATTTTTCAGCGCATCGGCATCGGGGATGGATACTGCAATGCCGTCAGGTTTGGCCGCCACGGCGGCATCGATCATCTTGCTCATCGCCGCCATGTCGAAGACATCGGGGGCTTGATAACTCACTTCGGCGTTAAAATCCTTGGCGGCTTCGGCAAGGCCGTTCTTGATGGCGTTCCAGTAGGGATCGCCCGCCTGGCCATGGGTGATGAACATCACCCGCATTTTGTCCGCTGCCCATGCCTCGGGCACGTCCGCGGCGATCAGAATACCAATCGCCGCAACAAAGATCGCACTCAGCCACTTCTGCATTTTTCCACTCCCTGTGTTGTCGTTTTCTTGGTCATAAAGACTCTTGGGTACGTAGCCGGTACCCTCTTCCATTTATACCTTGTTTCACGGAATTGTCACTGCAATCGCGGATGAAGCGGACTTTACAGTTTGCCGCGCCTGATAAGGGTGGTGAGTTGCGATCCGTCCTTGCCGAGCAGCGTCAGCTTGCTTTGAACGATGCGCACGCTGTGAACCTGACGAAGCAGCGCCAGGAAACTCTGCTCGCGTTGCATACCACCACCTTTGCAGGCCATGCGAGTTGACGCTAGGGGGCCGATGGTCAGCTTGTCATCCGACTGGTGAAACTTGCCGGTGAAACGGTTGCAGCCGCTGAAGCCAGAGACTCTCTGGCCAGCGGAGAAGCTCACGAAGCGGGCGGACTTTCCGGCATCGCCGGCAAAGGCCCACTCCGTTCCTTCAAGTTTCATGCTGGCGGCCAGCACGGCGGCACTCCAGCTCATTGCGAAAATGGCTGCAAGGGACAGACGGATGAGTGACGGTCGACATGCCATGGAGCGCGCCTGAGTTGTGACCGGTTGGAGTCTAGCCGGTGCAGCAAGCGCCGTCCACCCGGGAGTGGCGACAAAGCTTTGCATCGAAGCATTCCCGGAGCTAGAACCCTGACGAATGAATCGAGGGCGCCATACGTGACCGTTCAGACTTCGGAAAAACTCATCACCATCATCGGCGGATCGGGGTTCGCCGGGCGCCATGTGACGCGCGCCTTGGCCAAGCGCGGCTACCGCATCCGCGTCGCCTGCCGGAGGCCCGATCTGGCGGGCCATGTGCAGCCGCAGGGCACGCCCGGGCAGATCATGCCGGTGCAGGCCAATGTGCGGTTTCCGGCCTCGCTGGCGGCGGCGTGCGACGGCGCCCATGCGGTGATCAATCTCACCGGAGTGCTGTACTCGGCCGGTGCCCAGAGCTTCGATGCCGTCCATGTTTTTGGAGCGGAGGCCTGCGCCAAGGCGGCCAAAGCGGCGAAGGCCAGGCTGTTCATCCAGATGTCGGCGCTCGGCGCCTCGGCCGCTTCAACCAGCGATTATGCCAAGTCAAAGGCCGAGGGCGAAACCCGGGCGAGGGCCAATTTCCCCGGCGCCATCGTGCTGCGCCCATCAATCATTTTCGGGCCCGAGGACGGCTTCTTCAACCGCTTTGCCGCACTCAGCCGGTTTGCCCCGGCCCTGCCGCTGATCGGCGGCGGCGAGACCAAATTCGCGCCGGTGTTCGTGGGCGATGTGGCCGAAGCCATTGCCCGCCTCGTCGACCGCGGCGAGGCGGACGGCAAGACCTATGAACTGGGTGGGCCGGAAGAATTGAGTTTCAGGCAGCTGATGGAATTCACTCTCAAGACTGTTGGCCGCAGGCGGCTTCTGGTCCCGGTGCCGTGGGGCATCGCCAAGCTGCAGGGGTTGATGCTGGGTCTTCTGCCCAAGCCGATGCTCACCGCCGATCAGGTCGAGCTGTTGAAGACCGACAATGTGGTGAGCGAGGCGGCGCGGCGCGAGCGGCGGACGCTGGAGGGACTGGGCATTGCCGCCAGCGGCACCGGGGCCATCGTTCCGAGTTATCTCTACCGCTACCGCAAGGCCGGTCAGTTTACCGCACCCAAGGGGATGCCCCAGTAGATCATGCCAAGCAGCACGGCGCCGAGCGCCACGCGGTAGATGGCAAAGGGCAGGAAGCTCATGTAGCGCACTAGGCGCATGAGCAGGGTGATGGTGCCCAATGCAACGAAGAAAGTGAGCACTCCGGTCAGGATCACCGGAGCGGAAATGGCTTGGCCGCTTTCAAGCGCATCGCCGATGACCAGGGCGGAAGCCGCACCATTGGCCGGTATCGAGAGCAGGAAGGCAAAGCGGGCGGCCTCCGGGCGAACAAAGCCCAGGCCGCGCGCCGCCGTCATGGTAATGCCGGAACGGCTGGTTCCGGGACTCAATGAGAGCGCCTGGGCGCAACCGATGATCAGCGAGGTCTTCCAGTTCATATCGGCAACGGTGCGCTTGGAAAGGCCGAAAGCGTCGGTGGCATAAAGCAGAATCCCGAAGACGATGGCGTTGACGGCGACCAGCATGGTGCTGCGGATATGATCGTCGAGATGAGTGGCCTTCATGGCAAGGCCAACCAGGATAATGGGAATGGTGCCGATGACGACGTTCTGCATCAGGCGGGAATCGCGGGTGGCTTGGCGTCTGACAAAATCGAAAAGGCCACGCAACATGGAAAGCACGTCGTGCCAGAAATAGACGATGACGGCGAGAAGCGAGCCGACATTGGTCACCATGTCGGTGACCACGCCCTGATCGGGCCAGCCGGTAAGCGCCGGCACCAGTATCAGATGGCCGGAAGATGAAATCGGCAGGAATTCGGTGGTGCCCTGGATCAGGGCCAATACAATAACCTGCACAATGCTCATGAACTAATGGCTCCGGCTATGACACAGCGAATCGCTTGCCGCGACAGGCCACGGGTCTTATACGGCGGCTGGGGACGGAGCAATCACGGACCGGTCCGGCTGCCCGGCCCGCTTAACCGCCGCCCAAGGTTTGCGTTTTCAAATGGCCTCTCTCATTCATTTCTGCCTCGACCCGTTCAGCCGCCGCATGCGGCTGGCGCTCAGCGAATATGGCATCGGCGCCGAGATGATCGAGGAGGAACCATGGGCGCCGAGCGCCGATCTGTTTTCCCTAAATGCGGCGGGAACCCTGCCGATCTATCTTGAGGACAGCAAGACGGTGATTTGCGGCGTCGAGGCGATCGGAGAATATCTCGAGGAGACGCGCGGCAGCAGGCCATGCCTCATTCCCGGCGCGGCGCTTGAGCGCGCCGAGGTGCGCCGTCTGGTGGGCTGGTTCGATACCAAGTTCTATGCGGAAGTGACCGAGCCGGTGCTCAGCGAAAAGGCGGTGCGGCGGTTTCTCGGCCGCGAGGCGGGCGGCGGCGCCCCCGACATGGGGCGGGTGCGCCTGGCGATGACGCGGCTCAGGCCGCATCTCGACTATCTGTCCGATCTCGCCGATCAGCGCACCTGGCTCGCCGGTGAAACACTGTCGCTCGCCGATCTGGCGGCGGCGGCGCATGTCTCGGTCATCGACTATTTCGGCGATATTCCGTGGGCGGAATATCCGTCGGCTAAATCTTGGTACCAGCGGATCAAGTCGCGGCCGTCATTCAGGCCGCTGCTTGCCGATGCGGTGCGCGGGCTGGCACCGGCGGCAATTTACGCGGATCTCGATTTCTGAGGTGGCAACGCTCGCCGAAACCCTGAAGACACGCGCCCGTGAAGAGGGTTTCGACGCGGTTCGCATTGTCAGGACCGAGATTGACGCGCAAGCCGCAAGCCATCTCGAGATATTTATCGCCAATGGTTATCACGGTGACATGGACTGGCTGGCGGAAACGGCGGCACGCCGGGCTAATCCTTCCGCCCTGTGGCCGCAGGCCAAGTCCGCCATCATGCTTGCGGTCAGCTACACCCCCGAAATCGATCCGCTTCTCCGGCTCAACGATCACGGCACCGGGGTCATATCGGTCTATGCGCTGGGACGCGACTATCACGACGTGATCAAGGGCAAGCTCAAGCGGCTGGCCCAGTGGTTCGGCCATAGCGCCGGGGCAAAGGTCAAGGTGTTCGTCGATACCGCTGCGCTGATGGAAAAGCCGCTGGCGGCCAAGGCCGGGCTGGGCTGGCAGGGCAAGCACACCAATCTGGTGTCGCGCCAACTTGGCTCGTGGTTCTTCATCGGCACCATTCTGACCGATGCCGTGTTGCCGGTTGACAAGCAGGAGACCGATCACTGCGGATCGTGCCGGGCCTGTCTCGATATCTGCCCGACCAAGGCGTTTCCGGGGCCATACCAGCTCGATGCGCGGCGGTGCATTTCCTATCTCACGATCGAGCACAAGGGCCATATCGGGCGCGAATTCCGGGTGGCGATGGGCAACCGCATCTTTGGCTGCGACGATTGCCTTGCGGTGTGCCCATGGAACAAATTCGCCCAGGCCGCGAGCGAGGCCAAGTTGCGGGCGCGCGGCGACCTTGTTTCGCCGCCGCTCACGGAACTGCTGCGGCTGGACGATGGCGGTTTTCGCAAGAAGTTCTCGGGCTCGCCGGTCAAACGCGCCGGGCGCAACCGCTTTCTGCGCAATGTGCTGATTGCAGCCGGCAATAGCGGCGATGCATCGCTCATTCCTCAAATCGAAGGCTTGCTTGCGGACGCCTCGCCGCTTGTCCGAGCCATGGCGGTGTGGGCGCTGTCACGGTTGGCTGACGCCAGAATTATTCAGTGCCATGCGAGCGCGCCATGGCGGTAGTGAAAGCGATGCAGCCGTGGCAGCGGAGTGGGGCGAAACATGAGCCATCTCCTGTGTTTCGGCCTGGGCTTCACTGGCAGGGCACTGGCCCACAGGCTTTCGGCTCGAGGCTGGCGGGTGACCGGCACGAGCCGCAGCCTAGCTGGCGCCGGCGCTATTGCGGCGCTCGGCTACCGCGGCCTTATTTTCGACGGTGCGGCGGCGCTTGCACGTGAGGTATTTGCCGGAGTGAGCCATGTGGTCATTTCGGTTCCGCCCGATAACGATGGCGATCCGGTGTTGCGCCAGCATGCCGCCGATCTGGCGGCGCTGGCAGCGCAGTTTTCGTGGGTTGGCTATCTTTCGACCACTGGCGTCTATGGCGACCAGAGCGGCGGCTGGGTCACGGAAGCCTCAGCCCTTGCGCCAAGCACAGAGCGGGGCGCGCGGCGCCTTGCGGCCGAAGCGGACTGGCTGGAACTTCACGCCACAGCAGCGGCTTCCGGTTCACATTTTCCGGCTGGCCGGCATTTACGGGCCCGGCCGCAATCAGCTGGTCTCCATGCTCGACGGCACCGCCAGGCGCATCGTGAAGCCGGGCCAGGTGTTCAGCCGGATTCATGTCGAGGATGCGGCGGCGGTGCTGGAGGCTTCGATGGCAAAACCCAATCCAGGTGCCGCCTACAATGTTTGTGACGATGAACCCGCGCCACCCCAAGAGGTGGTTGGCCATGCCGCGGCACTGCTCGGCATGGCGGCTCCGCCGGAGATTGCTTTCGAACAGGCAGAGCTCTCGCCCATGGCGCGGAGCTTCTATGCCGAGTCAAAACGCGTCTCTAACTCCCGCATCAAGCGGGAACTGGGAGTGAGACTGCAGTTTCCCAGTTATCGCGAAGGGCTTGCGTCACTGCTTAAGGATATCAAACGCTGATCCCGTCGGCGCGTTCGGCAAGGCGCAAAATGGTTTCACGGACGAGTGCGAGTTGACCGGGGTTGGATAGCCGGTGATCGCCGTCCTTGACGAGTGTCAATGCAATGTCGGCGCCGCGAAGGGCCTCGAATGTCTTGACCGCATGGGGAGCGGGAACATCCTGATCCTGATCTCCCTGCAAAATGCGCACCGGACACGGACAATCCTGACCGCGGTGGAGCATCAGGTGGCGGCGGCCGTCTTCGATCAGCTTGGCGGTGATTGGATAGGAGTCTCCGTAGGTTGACGGACGCGCCCAGACACCCCGCTCGGCCAGTGCCTTGCGGGCTTCGGGCGGGAATTTGTCCCACATGAGGTCGGCCGTCATGTCGGTGGCGGGTGCTATCAGCACCAGACCTCCGATGCGTGCCGCGGATTTCGGCTCTTCCAGCATGAGCTTGCGGAGCAGCAGCAAGGCAAGCCAGCCGCCCATGCTGGAGCCGATGACGATGCGGCGCCCGCTGCTGCGGGTGGTGAACATGTGGGTGGCCTCCGCCAGCCAGGCGGAAATGGTGCCGTCGACGAACAGCCCGCCGGACTTGCCATGGCCGGAATAGTCGAAGCGCAGCAAATGCCGGCGGGTGTCGCGGGCTAGCCCCGCAATGGCGTTGGCTTTCGCTCCCTCCATGTCGGACTTTAAGCCGCCCAGCCAGAAAAACCCGCAGCGGCCAAGCGTATCGCCGCCGTCTTCGCGGTAGGCCAGAGACGTGCCACCTGGCACTGTTTCGAATTGAGCATCGGGCATGGCGTCTCATATTAAATGCAAGGCTGACTTAACACGAGAGGCCACCGGCCCTTGACATTCATTCAACCATGTGATTGATTGTAAATCACGTGATTGAGCATGGATACGAAACCCGTCATACAAAGTTCCACCCAACCGGTTCCGCTTGCGGAGCACCGGCTTGATCTGGTGTTTGCCGCGCTGAGCGATCCGGTGCGCCGCGCCATTCTCGAGCGGCTCGACGGCAGCGAGCTGCTGGTCTCCGAGTTGGCAGCACCATTCGACATTTCGCTACAGGCGATATCGAAGCACATTCAGGTGCTGGTGAAGGCTGGACTGGTGCGGCAGGAGCGTTCCGGCCGCATCAGCCGTTGCCGGCTCGATGCGGGGCCGTTCCTCGGAGCGGCGGTTTGGCTCAATCGTTACAGCAAGTACTGGCAGACCCAGTTCGACGAGTTGGCGGGGTGGCTTGGCGAGATCGACAAGGAAAAACCTCCAGCGAAGCGGGAGCGGCGCAAATGAAATATGAACAGGCCCAGAAAAAGCTTGAAGACCTTAAGAAGGAGTTCGAGAAGCTTCGCGGCGAAATCATCTCGGTGCGCCGGGCGGCCGAACCGCAAGAGATGAAGGATTTTGAATTCACCCGTCCGGATGGGTCGAAGGCGAAATGGGCCGATCTTTTCGGCGGCAAGAACGACCTGATCCTCATTCACAACATGGGGCGCGGCTGCAGCTATTGCACCCTGTGGGCGGATGGCTTCAACGGCGTCTACAAACACCTGGCAAGCCGCGCGGCCTTCGCCATTGCCACGCCCGACAAGCCGGAGGCCCAGGCTGAATTCGCGGCTTCGCGCGGCTGGCAATTTCCGATGATCACCTATCGCGGCACCTCACTGGCGGAAGACACGGGCTATGGCGGCGATGGCGGTTTCATGCCGGGGGTTTCGGTGTTTCAGCGCAAGGGCGGCAAGGTTGTGCGAGTCTCGGACACGTCCTTTGAACCCGGCGATCTCTATTGCAGCGTTTGGCATCTCCTCGATCTCATTCCGGAAGGCGCCAAAGGCTGGGGTCCGAAATTCAACTACTGAAGAGGAGGTAATAATGGCCAAATATTCCGGCGGTTGCGCCTGTGGCGCGGTGCGTTACGAAACCGATGCCGAGCCGATCATGGCGGGACATTGCCAATGCGGCAAATGTCAGAAGCTTTCCGGCGCGCCGCATTCCAGTTTTGCCGCCTTTCCGGCGCCGGCCGTCAAGATGACAGGCCAACTCAACTACTGGAGCTATACCGCCGACAGCGGCAATGTCGCCACGCGCGGACACTGCCCGAATTGCGGCTCGCAAATTCTCGGCAAGACCTCCGCCATGAAGGATCTGGTGGCGCTGCAGCTCACCTCGCTCGACAATCCGGCGGCCATCACGCCGCAGATGGCCTTCTTCACGGCGAGTGCCCAACCTTGGGATAGCATGCCGGAGTCACTGGCGAAATTCCCCGGCATGCCGCCGATGTAGCTCGAAGATTTGGAGGAAAGCCAGTGAGTGAAATCGTAATGGGCGTCGACTGGATCGCGGTGCTCGTTGGGGCGGTGCTGGCATTTGTGCTTGGCTGGCTATGGTATTCGCCGAAGCTGTTCGGCAGGAAATGGGCCGAAGGCGTTGGTCTTGATCCGGCGGGACCGGCCAAACTGCCGGCGGCTGCCATGGCGTTTCAGGCGGCTGGAACCTTCTTGCTGTCCTGGGTGGTTGGCGTCACCGCCAAAAACAGCGCCCTGCTCACGATTATTCTTGTCGCCGTCACCATCATGGCGCTGATTGCGGCGGGCGGCAATTTCACCAACAAGAGCCGCTATGCAATCACCGCCGAAGCGGGCTTTGTGGCCGCCATGGTGATCGTGATGATCGCCGTGCAGGGCATTTTGTGAGCGGCGGCACTCAGTCGACGATTTCGCCGGGATAAACTCCCCACAGCATGGCCTGCTCGATCCAGCCATCATAGCCGCCGGCCGTGACTTCGCACCACTCGCCGGTGCATGACGTGACATCGCCCACAACACCGGCGCCGATTTTTGCCACCAGGGCGCTGCCCGCCGCGGCCGTGCTGCGCAACGACAATGCCTGGCCCCGGCGCCACGGCGCCACCACGGCGGTGCGCTTGCCGGTGAGCATGTTCTGAAGAATCCAGCCTTCTTCGCCGTCGCTATCGCGGATGCGGCGCCAGTTCTCGAATTCGGCGACGATTTCGACCGGCATGCCCTTGCGCTGAAACACCCAGGCAACCGGATGCTCGCTCGACGGGCCGCGGCGCACATTGACCTTTTCGGCCTTGAGGGAGACGAAGCGGGGAATGGCGAACCCCGATGGCCCCAACGCCTTCTGATATTGGCCAAGGGATCCAGTGGCGAGCGAGCCGTCAGGTGCGGCGTTGGCAAGCGAATCGGCCCGCTTGACGAAAAACGACCAGCCGATGCCGCCTGCCACCACGGCGCAGATCAGCGCTAGTAATATGGACCCAAATCGTCTGCTCCCGGCCCGGTTTCCGGCCATGATTGCGTAGTCCCCATTTTAAACCGCCGTCCCACGGTCCCTGGCTTGCGCCGACGCGGCACTCTGCTAGAGGTGAACCAGTGTACACCACCAGTCCAGCCATGCAAAGGACCAGCCCATCATAAGCATGACACGATTGCCGTTTGATGGTTAACATTGTGTCAAGAGCCGGCCCACGGAGCCAAACCCGAATGACCAAGCGCAAACCACTCGTCATCGTCACACGGAAGCTGCCGGATGTGGTGGAGACGCGGATGATGGAGTTGTTCAATACCCGTCTCAACGCCGCCGATCATGCGATGAGCAAGGCCGAGCTGGTGGAGGCGGTCAAGCAGGCGGAGGTTCTGGTGCCGACGGTGACCGACCGCATCGACAAGGCCATTTTGATGCAGGCCGGCGACCAGTTGAAGCTGATCGCCAATTTCGGCACCGGCGTCGACAATATCGATGTCGAGACGGCGGTGGCGCGCGGCATTACGGTGACCAATACGCCGGGCGTACTTACCGAAGATACCGCCGACATGACCATGGCGCTGATCATGGCAGTGGCGCGCCGCCTGATCGAGGGCGCCAAGGTGATCGGTCTCGACAACAGCTGGCAAGGCTGGTCGCCCACCTGGATGCTGGGGCACCGCATCTGGGGCAAGCGGCTCGGCATCATCGGCATGGGCCGCATCGGCACCGCGCTGGCCAGGCGCGCCAAGGCCTTCGGTCTGCAGATTCACTATCACAACCGCAAGCCGGTGCATCAGAAGATCGAAGAGGAGCTTGAGGCCACCTATTGGGAGAGCCTCGACCAGATGCTGGCGCGCATGGACATCGTGTCGGTCAACTGCCCGCATACGCCGGCGACCTATCATCTGCTGTCGGCGAGACGCCTCAAGCTGATGAAGCGCGAGGCGATCATCGTCAACACGGCGCGCGGCGAAGTGATCGACGAGAACGCCCTGGCCCGCATGCTGGAAGCGGGCGAACTCGGTGGGGCGGGGCTCGACGTGTTCGAGCACGAGCCCGCCGTTAACCCGCGCCTGCTCAAGGCGAAGAAGGCCGTGCTGCTGCCCCACATGGGATCGGCCACCATCGAAGGCCGCATCGACATGGGCGAGAAGGTGATCATCAACATCAAGACATGGGTCGATGGCCACAACCCGCCCGACCGCGTGCTGCCGGCGATGCTGTAACGCCGGCGGCTATGACATCGCCGTAAACCCAGCACGAAAATATTCTCCAACTCCGCCACTCCGGCGAAAGAGGTTGTGAAGAAATCGGCCGGCGACCGGCAACTACGAGCTTGCAGGAAAAGCGGGTTCCCAGCTTTCGCTGGGATGACGGAAAAAGGGAGGCAAATCAACGATATCCCTTCAATCCGTCCTGCCAGCGAAAGCTGGCATCCCGCTTCTCTTTGGTCAAATCGGCGGCGGCTTCAATTTCTTCACAAACTCTTTCGCCGGAATGACGGATTGGGGGTGAGGCGGCACAAGTTTTGAGCATGAGGGATTCCCGTTGCGCCAATAAATTTCCAATTGCGATGGAACTTCACCAACATCACCGCAACCTCGTCGATAAATCGGCAAAGGTCTTCCGCAGCGCCTCGGCAGTGAATACCGGCGCCTCGAAATCCACGCGCAAGGACTGCTGCCGGCCAAGAAGATCGGCGCCATCGCAATCGATGGCCGCGACTTTCCAATCGCCATTTTCCGCCCGCAACAGCTTTGTTGCATAGAGGCGCACGGAATCGGCGTGATCCTCATTCATGTGGGTGATGGCGCCCTCCTCCAGCGCTTCCAACTCGTCAGCCGGAGGGAACACCTCCGCCGCCGGCAACGTTTCGATACGTCCGAAACCCGCCACCGCGTGGACGATCTCGGGCTCCAGCCGCCAGAAGGCAAAGTCGCCGAAATCGGCATACATGACAGCCTCCGGATGGCGGGCGAGATAGCGCCGCCTGAGCTTGGATTCACCGCATTGCCGGAATCGCCCCATAACCGTCACCCTGGCGCCGGTGAGGGCGTCGCCGGATTCTGGAGGTTCCGCCGCCAACAAGCTGGCGCGGGCGTCGGCCAGCAGATTCTGGGTATGCCAGGCCAGCCTGGAAATCAGTATGACCGGTCTGCCGTCGACGCCGGTTGCTACATTGGCAAGCGACGCATAGGGGGTGCCGCCATCGCGGTTGAGGCTGGCGAGGGTTGCCGTGCGGGCCCGGCGCAGCAGCCTTCTTGCCTCCAAGCCTGTGAAACTTCTGGGATTTGCCATGGGACCTCGCATTCCTTGGGGATACCTCCTATCATGTCTGCCACATTTTGTTCCAGTTCCACCCCTAGACCCCGGACACAAGGGAACCAATCAAGGATGAACAAGAAAATGCCGACGATCGCGCTGGTCGACGACGACCGCAACATTTTGACCTCGGTAGGCATGACGCTGGAAGCCGAGGGCTACGCCGTCCAGAAATATAATGATGGCGCCGCCGCCCTCCAGGGCCTGCAGGACAACCCGCCCGATATGGCCATCTTCGACATCAAGATGCCGCGCATGGACGGCATGGAACTGCTGCGCCGCATCCGTCAGAAAACCGACCTGCCGGTCATCTTTCTCACCTCCAAGGATGACGAGATCGACGAGCTCTTCGGGCTCAAGATGGGGGCCGACGATTTCGTCAAGAAGCCGTTTTCCCAGCGTCTCCTGGTCGAGCGCGTCAAGGCGGTGCTGCGCCGGGCCGTGGCGCGTGATCCAAATGCCGCGCCCGGCGAAGCTGCCAAGGTCATCGAGCGCGGCAAGCTCGCCATGGATCCCGACCGCCATTCCTGCACCTGGGACGCAAAGCCGGTCACGCTGACGGTCACCGAGTTTCTCATTCTGCAGTCGCTTGCCCAGCGCCCCGGTATCGTCAAGAGCCGCGATGCCTTGATGGACGCGGCCTATGACGATCAGGTCTATGTCGACGACCGTACCATCGACAGCCATATCAAACGCCTGCGCAAGAAATTCAACCAGGTCGATCCCGCCTTCGATGGAATCGAGACGCTCTATGGCGTAGGTTACCGCTTCAAGGAGCAATAGGCGGAGAAGCAGGCGCGAGCCATGCTGGACAAGGTCAAGACCCTCGATCAACCGGATCGCCTGGAGAGCGACGATGCGGTCGATCTGCCGGAACTCGCCAGGACCCCACGCAGCATCGGCGGATTGATCGGCCGCCTGGCGCCGCAGCGTCTCACCAGCCGCATTGTGCTTTTGAACCTTCTCGGCCTGGTGATTCTGGTCACCGGCATTCTTTATTTCAATCAGTTCCGCCAGGGCCTCATCGATGCCCGTGTGCAGTCGCTGACCACCCAGGCCCATATTATCGCCGCTGCAATTGCCGGTTCCGCCACCGTCGACACCGGCTCGATCGTCATAGATCCCGATTCGCTCGATGATAGCACCGACGATTCGGGTCCCGATGCCAGTCAGCTGAGTGGGCTCGATTTTCCGATCAATCCGGAAACCGCGGGCCCCATTCTCAAACGGCTACTCACCAACACTACGGTCAGGGCGCGAATCATCGATCCCGACGGCAACATGGTGGTCGACAGCCGCTTCCTTTATACACGTGGCGATATCGTCCAGACCGATTTGCCGCCGCTCAACACCAGCAGCGGCAATTTCCTGGTGCGCTGGTGGGAGCGCGTTAGCAACTGGATGTTCGCCTATGACTATCCCCAGCAGATTGACTACGGCCTCGACAACGGCAAGGACTTTCCCGAAGTGGCGGCGGCCCTTGCCGGCGCCTCGGTCAGCGTCGTGCGGTTGAATGAAGACCGCAAGATCATCGTGCTGGTTTCGGTTCCGGTGCAGCGCTTCAAGGCGGTGCTCGGCGCCCTGGTGCTATCGACAACCGGCGGTGAAATCGACGACGTGCTGAAGGCCGAGCGCAAGGTGGTGCTGTTCACTTTCGGATTCGTGGCGTTGGTCACCATACTCCTCTCGGTGTTCCTGGCGGGCACCATTGCCGAGCCGATCCGGAGACTCTCGGCCGCCGCCGAGCAGGTGCGCCGCGGCATCAACAAGCGCGTCGAAATTCCCAACTTCACCAGCCGGCGCGACGAGATCGGCCATCTCTCGGGCTCGATCCGCGACATGACCAATGCGCTCTACAATCGCATCGATGCCATCGAGGCCTTTGCCGCCGACGTCAGCCATGAACTCAAGAATCCGCTCACTTCGCTGAGGAGCGCGGTTGAGACCTTGAGTTTCGTCAAGACCGACGAGCAGCGCCACCGGCTGATCGATATCGTCAAGCATGATGTCAGGCGTCTCGACCGGCTGATCACCGATATCTCCGATGCCTCGCGCCTTGATGCCGAGCTCGCCCGCACCGAGCAGCGCCCCACCGACCTGGCGAAGCTGCTGCAGGCCATCGTGGCGCTGGCCAATGAAACGCGGAAGGAAGATCAGGCGGAGATCGGCTTTGAAGTGGCGAGGCTTCCAGGCGGCATCGATCCGCTGCGCGGTTACGTGGTGCTGGGACATGATTCGCGACTGGGCCAGGTTGTGCGCAACCTGCTCGACAATGGCCGCTCCTTCACCGCCCATGGCACCAGGTTGAACGTCCGCCTGCGGAGGGTTGGGCCGGATGTCGAATTCCGCGTCGACGATCAGGGCCCGGGCATCCGCCCGGACAATCTCGAACGCATTTTCGAGCGCTTCTATACCGACCGCCCGGAGGCCAGTTTCGGCTCGAACTCAGGGCTCGGCCTGTCGATTTCCAAGCAGATCGTCGAGGCGCACCGCGGCCGCATCTGGGCTGAAAACCGCTATGGAAGGCCCGGCCCCGATGGCGGCACGCCGGTGCTGGGCGCCCGTTTCCTTGTCCGCATTCCGGCCGTTGATGATGACTGGACACCCGCTGATTAGGCCCAACGAGGCCCTGGTGCACGGCTGTTGCCTGACCATCGGTGACGCTGGGGTTCTGCTGTTGGGAAAGCCCGGGAGCGGTAAATCCGATCTGGCCCTGCGCCTCATCGACCAGCCGGGCAGCGGCATTTCCGGCGAGCAGAAGATTTCCCGCCTGGTGGCCGATGACCAGGTGATGATTCACCTGGTGGAGGGCCGGCTGGTTGGCTCGCCGCCCGCAGTGATCGCCGGGCGCATGGAAATCAGGGGGCTGGGGCTCGTTAACCTCGCCAATGCCGCGGAAGCGGTATTAACGCTGGCGGTGCGCCTTTCGGCCCGCGAGACGATCGAGCGCCTGCCCGAGATGGAAAAGAGCCGCTTTGAAATTCTCGGCGCGTCATTGCCGATGATCCTGGTCGATGCCAATTCAGCCTCGGCCCCGGCCCGCATCCGGGCCGCCGTGGACTTGCTTGCGGCGCGGCGGGAGGGGCCATGAAACCATGTTGCAAGGGGGTAGCGATCCGGGCATTGTGCGCCTCCTTTGAACGCCCGGAAGGCCCTGCGTTGCGCCGAGTAAGAGTAGAATCATGATCGGCCTCGTCCTGGTCACCCACGGCCGGCTCGCCGAGGAGTTCGTTCATGCGCTGGAACATATCGTCGGCCGCCAGGACAATATCCTGTCAGTGTGCATCGGCGCCGATGACCGCATGGATGTCCGCCGTATCGACATTGCCGAAGCGGTGAAACGCGCCGACTCCGGTCAGGGCGTCATCATTCTCACCGACATGTTCGGCGGCACGCCGTCCAATCTCGCCATCTCGTTGATGGAACTGGGCCGCATCGAAGTGGTGGCCGGCCTCAACCTGCCCATGCTGGTCAAACTCGCCCGCATCCGCAAGGACTACAATCTCGAGAAGGCCGCCGCCGCCGCCCAGGATGCCGGCCGCAAATACATCAACATCGCCAGCCAGATTCTGGGTGATTGACATGGCGGGCGTCACCCGCGAGCTGGCGATCGTCAACCAGCGCGGCCTCCATGCCCGGGCTTCGGCCAAATTCGTCAAATGCGCCGAAGGCTTCGATGCCGATATTTCGGTGACCCGCGACGGCCAGACCGTGCCCGCCACCTCGATCATGGGGCTCATGATGCTGACGGCAGCCATGGGCACTTCGATCACCGTTGCAGCCTCGGGGCCCCAGGCGGATGCCGCCGTCGCTGCTCTAGCGGCCCTTGTGGCAGCGAAATTCGACGAGGATTAGCCGGAAAAATGACGCACTACCCGCCGGTGGAATTGCTTGCCGCCGCCGCGCCAATCCCATATTGTCGCGCCGGTTTGCAGATCTGGAGATGACCATGCCATTGCGCTTTCTTGTTGCGGTGATACTGGCCTTTGTCTGGAGCGCAACCGCTGCCGAGGCCAAGGCGGTCGTGATCCTGATCAGTAAGGTGAAACAGCAGATGACGGTCACCGTCGATGGCGACCAGGAATTTGTCTGGCCCGTCTCGACCGGCGCCCGCGGCTACGATACGCCGAGCGGCACCTTCCGTCCCTTCCGCATGGAGAAAGAGCATTTCTCCAAGGAGTGGGATGACGCGCCCATGCCCCACTCGATGTTTTTCACCGGCCAGGGCCACGCCATCCATGGCAGCTTTCACGTCAAGAGCCTTGGACGCAAAGCCTCGCATGGCTGTGTCCGCCTGGCTCCCGCCAATGCCGCGAAACTGTTCGCCCTGGTGCAAAAGGCCGGTATGAGCAACACCACCATCGTTCTCAAAGGCGGTCTGTTCGATGGCGGCTTCTATTCGCCCATCAGCAAGGATGGAAAGAACAAGAAGAAGGGCGGCAAGAAGATCTTCTGGTTCGTCAATAACGATTGATTCGACCGGCCAGGAAGTTTGCGGATTGCAAGTGCCAAGGCCATTCACTGCGGCAGCTGACGGGCGGATCGCCCCTTGCGCCAAGAAAGAACAGTCTATGCGCCATCGCAGTTTCGCCGGAGGTTGGTCAATGCGGCCAGCCTCCGGCGAACTCTATCAAGCATTCAAGGCGCCCGGTGCGGAAGACTCATTTCCGCGGCCGCGCCTCAAAGGAAGAAGTCTGAATCGATCAGACTGCCGACGCCGGTCAGGGTGATGGAGAACTCGACCGTGGCGGAATTGCCGTCGGTATCGACCTTCACGATGACATCGCCTCCCGAGACGGTGTACCACACGCCATTATTGGTGGCCGTGGTGCCGCCGAAGGTGAAGGCATCATCGCCGCCGCCGGCGATCGCGTCGATCGCGGTGAGATCAATTCTGTCGCCACCGGCCCCGCCAGCCCCGATCATATCGGTGATGGTATCGCCCTTGTCCGAGATATGCTCATAAGTGAACGTGTCGTTGCCCCCACCGCCGGTCAGCGTATCGCCACCGGCCCCGCCGATGATGACATTGCTGATGGCACTGCCGGTCAGCGTGTCGGCAAAATCCGAACCGGTGATGTTTTCGAAGTTGGAAATCACATCGCCGGCGGCATCGCCGCCGCTGGCGGAGCCGGTGTCCAGATTAATGTTCACCGCGGCGTCGGAATGTTCGTAGGACAGGGTATCGAGTCCGCCGGCGCCATTCAACGTGTCGCCGCCGAAACCACCCTCGATGACATTGATTCCACCATCTCCGGCAAGATCGTCGGCCAAACTCGAACCAAGGATATTCTCGAAGTTGGAAATAATGTCGCCGGCCGCGTCGCCGCCGCTGGCGCTGCCGTTGCCGAGGTTGACGGTCACACCGGCGTCGGATCCCTCATAGGAGAGGGTATCGAAGCCGCCGGCGCCATCCAGCGTATCGGCGCCGCCGCCGCCCCTGATGACATTGTTGGCGCCGCTTCCCGTAAGTGTATCGGCGAAGTCCGTACCTATGACATTTTCAAAGTTGGAGATCACATCGCCAGTGGCATCGCCGCCGCTTGCGGTGTTGGCGCCCAAGTCGACAGTCACTCCCACGCCGGCGCTGGTCACCAGATAAGAAAGCGTGTCGAATCCGCCGCCGCCATTGAGTATGTCGGCGCCAGCGCCGCCGCGGATAACGTTGTCGGCGTCGTCGCCGGTGAGAGTGTCATCGAAGCTCGAGCCTATGAGATTCTCGAAGCCAGAGATGATGTCGCCGGCGGCATCGCCGCCGCTGGCGGAGTTGGTGGCAAGATCGACGGTCACTCCCGTAGCCGATCCAACATAGCTGAGCGTGTCGAAACCTTGGCCGCCTTTCAGCGTGTCCGCTCCAACTCCGCCCTTGATCGTGTCATTGCCGGTGCCGCCGGCGATAATGTTGGCTTGACCATCGCCGGTCAAGAAATCATCGTTCTTGGTACCCACGATGTTTTCAAAACCGGAAATAACATCGCCATTGGCATGGCCACCGCTTGTGGTGCCGGTGGCCAAGTTCACGGTTACTCCGGCCTTCGATCCCGCATAGGAAAGCGTGTCGCTGCCCCCACCGCCTTTCAGTGTGTCGGCGCCGGCACCACCCCTGATCGTGTCATCACCAGCCGCACCGCTGATGACGTTCGCCTTGCCATTACCGGTCAAGGTATCCGCGAATGCTGAACCGGTGATATTTTCAAAACCGGAAATGATATCGCCGGTGGCATCACCGCCGGAGGCACTGTTGCCACGAAGGTTGACGGTCACTCCTGCCGCCGAGCCCAAATAGAAGAGCGTATCTATGCCGGCGCCGCCATCCATGGTGTCGGCGCCAGCGCCGCCCCTGATCGTGTCATTGCCAGCTTGACCCCTGATCGTGTCATCGCCGCCGCCGGCAATGACCAGATCATTGCCGCCGCTCGCCAGTACGCTATCGGCGGTGTTGGTTGTATGGGCGGAGCCCGGGACGAGCACCCAGTTGGTGCCATTCCAGATATATGTTCCCGTCAGATTGAATTTTTCGGATTGTCCCGTGCCGATGATATTGACCATTGCGGATATTCTTTCACTTTCGTTTGGGGTGGATGTGAAACAGGCCTAGAGGCAACGCCAGCTGGCGATTACCGGCTATGATCCCGCGGAGATGCATGCAAGGATAAAGTGATCGCGGCGCCATTCAGCCCCCGGCGCAAAAAACTCGTTTGCGCCAACCACCGGCGGCAAATGACTACTACTCATGCATCACTATCCTTACCCAGGTGGCCTCACCTTCGCCGTGCCAGCATCTCTAGCTAGTATTTACGAAAATTTTACAATTTGCAAGTTCATGGAGTAGTAACCCTAACAGGAAAACCGGCCAAAACCGGCCCGATTTCCAAGTCCCGGGCGGAATAGGCTCTGCCAGGAATTTCGCTGATTCGCGGACAAACAGAGAACCTGCGATCCCCATTGGGCGGATTTGCCACACCCAACTCCGCCACCAGGCGGGACGCGATCCGGCCCCACTGGACCTTGGAGCGTATCCCGGAGAAGTGAAATTACTATTGAATCCTACGATAGGCCGGAATGGTCAGAAAGGCCTCGAACGACTTCGCCGTCGAGAGCGATTTGAATAGAAGTATGGCTTCCTTGAAGCGGCCGCCGTCGAAGGCCTCGGCGCCCACTTCCTCCCTGACCCGTTTCATTTCCTCGGCCAGGCACTTGTCGAAAAAGGCCTTGGTCACCTTCTTGCCGCTATCCAGCTTTGCGCCAAATCTGAGCCATTGCCAGATCTGCGAGCGCGAGATCTCGGCGGTCGCGGCATCCTCCATCAGATTGTAGAGCGGCACCGCGCCGCGGCCCCGCAGCCAGGATTCGATATATTGCACGCCAACGCGGATATTCTCGCGGAAGCCCGCTTCCGTCCTGGTGCCATCGTGAACCTGCAATAGCTCCCTTTGCCCGACTTTCATGTCGTCGCGCGTGACATAGAGCTGGTTCGGCGTCGGCATCAGCTCGTTGAAGACCTTCATGGCAACCGGAACCAGGTCGGGATGGGCCACCCAGGTGCCGTCGTGGCCGCCGCGCGCCTCGCGCTCCTTGTCCGCCTTGACCATTTCAAATGCCACCTGGTTGGCATCGGCGTCCTTGCGGTTGGGAATTTGCGCCGCCATGCCGCCCATGGCGAAACAGCCGCGGCGGTGGCATGTCTTGATCAGCAGCGCCGAATAGGCCGCGAGAAACGCCTTCGACATCACCACTTGCGAACGGTCGGGAAGCAGGAAGTTCTTGTTGTTGGCGAAAGTCTTGATAAACGAAAAGATGTAGTCCCAGCGTCCGCAATTCAGCCCCACAATGTGCTCGCGGAGCTCATGGATGATTTCATCCATTTCGAAGGCGGCGGGGAGGGTTTCGATCAACACCGTCGCCTTGATGCTGCCGAGCGGCAGGCCGAGCAGGCTTTGCGCCAGCACGAAAACCTGGTTCCACAGCCGCGCTTCCAGATGGTTCTCGAGCTTCGGCAGATAGAAGTAGGGGCCCGATGTCTTGGCGATGGCCGTCTTGGCATTGTGGAAGAAATACATGGCGAAATCGAACAGAGCGCCGGCCACCGGTGTTCCGTCGATCTTCATATGCACTTCATCGAGATGCCAGCCCCGTGGCCGCACCATCAGCACGGCGGGCTTGCCGGCCATGGCATAACGCTTGCCGCTGGCGGCATCGATATGTTCCATCTTGCTGGTCCAGCGGTCCATCAAATTGATCTGGCCACGGACCATATTGTCCCAGGTGGGCGAATTCGAATCCTCGAAATCGCACATGAAGACCCTAGCGCCGGAATTGAGGGCGTTGATGATCATCTTGCGATTGGCCGGGCCGGTGATTTCAACCCGCCGGTCCAGCAGGTCGGGCGGAATCGGCGCCACCCGCCAGGTGCCCGAGCGGATTGCCGCCGTACCCGGCAGGAAGTCCGGCAGCGCCCCCTTGTCAAACAGCTTCTGCCGCTTGGCCCTGAGAGCCAATAGCCGCTGCCGCTCGCCCTCGAAGGCACGGTGAAGCTGGGCGAGGAAGGCAATGGCGTCAGCCGTCAGGACCCGTCCATAGTCGGGCTTGTTCCAGACGCTGAAACTCACGCCCTTCGGCAATCTCGCCATATCTACGAATCCCCGGTCCTATTCTGAAGTTTCGCAGGAATAGGGCCGCCATAGGACCAGTCAAGCAATTCGATGGTATGAAGGACCGGAACGCCGAGGCCTCCTTCAAGCTGGGTGATGCAGCCAATATTTCCAGTGGCCACCGCCTGAGGGCGGGTTTTCTCGATGTTGGCGATCTTGCGCTGGCGCAGCCTGCTCGCGATCTCCGGCTGCAGAATGTTGTAGGTTCCAGCCGAGCCGCAGCACAGATGGCCCTCGGGAACCTCCATCACTTCGAACCCGGCCCGCCGCAGCAGATGCAAGGGCTGTTTGACGATCTGTTGACCATGCTGCATGGAGCAGGCGGAATGATAGGCAAGGCGTAAGGTTTGCCGCCCTTCCGGAAGCTCGAGCCCGGCGAGAAACTCGCTAATGTCCAGCGCCTTGGCGCTGATTGCCCTTGCCTTTCCGGCATAGCCGGGATCGAGCCTCAGCATATGGCCATAGTCCTTGATCGTCGTGCCGCAACCCGAGGCGGTGATGATCACTTGATCGACATTCGCCGCCGTCCATTGATCTATCGAACGCCGGGCCCGGTCCAGCGCATTGGCTTCGTGGCCCATATGGTGGCTCAACGAACCGCAGCACGGCTCGCTGCCGGCAACCACCACCTCGAAACCCAGGCGCGTGAGCAGGCGGATGGCGGCCGCATTGATCGAGGGCTCAATCACGCTCTGTACGCAGCCCATGAGCAGCGCCACTCTCCCGCGCTTTGGCCCCTGCGCCGAATAGGATCCAACGCTGCCCAGGCTCATGGGACGGGCAATTGTCTTTGGAACCAGCTCCAGCATTGCAGCGGCGCGGCGCGCGCCAAGTGCCTCCAGCAGCGGCGCCAACGGCCGCGCCAACCAGCCGCCGATCAGCGCGAGCCGGAACAGCCAAGGCCGCGGCATGACGGAGGCGAGTACGCCCCGCATCAGCCGTTCGGCCAGCGGACGCCGGTAGGTTTCCTCGATATGGGCGCGGGCGTCATCAATCAGATGCATGTAATGCACACCCGACGGGCAGGTGGTCATGCATGACAGGCACGACAGGCATCGATCGATATGCTTTACCGTTTCCGCCGTCGCCGCTTCGCCCTTCTCCAGCATATTCTTGATGAGGTAGATGCGTCCGCGCGGACTGTCGAGCTCGTCGCCGAGCAGCACATAGGTGGGGCAGGTCGCCGTGCACAATCCGCAATGTACGCACTTGCGTAAGATTCCGTTCGCTTCGGCGATACGCGGTTGCTGCAGTTGGTCTTCGCTGAAATTCGTTTGCATGTCAGATGCCCCGGTACATGCGGCCGGGATTGAGGCGGGCCCGTGGATCGAAGGACGCCTTCACCCGCGCCGTTAATGCCGCAAGTGCCGCTGCCTGCGGCTGGAACACTTCAACCCGCGAACGGATGGCCGCCGGCGCCCGCATGAGAGTAGCTTGACCGGTTGTAAAGGCACCGCGGATGATCGCCGCGGAGGCATCCTCCGTCAGCGGAACATCGAGCCAGATCAGCCCGCCGGCCCAGTCGAAGAAGTACCGGACATCGGCTTGATCCTTGATTCGCGCCATCACCTCGGGCCCTTGCGATGGGGCGGCCGAAATCCGCCAGACCACACGGCTAGTCTCCCGCCCGATCATCGCCGCATCGCGTATGGCCATCCATTGCGCCGCCGATGCTTCCGCAGCAAGGCTGGTGAGTTCGCCTCCCAGCAGGGCCTTGAGTTTCTCCCGCCGGTAGGCAACCGAAGGTGCAATACCTTCGAGACGCAGGAATGTTCCCGTGCCGGGAATGTGGGCGGCACCCGAGACCTCGCAGGAAGATTGCATCGCCACGGTCATCGCCAGCACCGCCGCCCGGTCGTCGAGTCCCGCGGCAACAACTGTCTCCTCCGTTTCCGGCCGTGGCAACACCTTGACTGTCACCGACGTCAGCGCGGCAAGCGTGCCGTATGAGCCGGTCAGCAGCTTTGGCAGATCGTAACCGGTCACATTCTTGACGACCCGCGCGCCCGCCCGAAATCGGTCGCCGCGCCCACTGACGCCGGTGGCGCCCAGTACATGATCGCGCGCGGCGCCCGCCTTGATGCGCCGCGGCCCCGAGAGGTTGCAAGCAACCACCCCGCCAAGCGTTCCGCCGCTGCCGGTGCCATAGAGTTTTGAGAGATCGGGCGGTTCGAAAGCCAGCTGTTGGCCGGCGGCGGCGGCGGCGGCTTCAATTGTCCTGAGCGGCGTTGCAGCGCCTGCTTCGAGAATGAGTTCCTCGGGCTCATAGAGTCCGATCCCGGCAAAACTCGAAAGATTAAAAAGCTGTTCCGCCTCGACCGGTCGCCCCAGCCCGCGTTTGCCGCCGCTGCCCATGATTTCAAATGCCGCGGTTGAGTTCGCGATAATCTCGGCCAGCTCGGCTTCCGACGAAGGCGCCAATACGTTTCCCATCAGAATCTCGGAATATCGGGAAACGGCAGCTGTCCCGCCTTCACATGCATGCGCCCAAGCTCGGCGCAGCGGCGCAGCGTTGGAAACACCTTGCCCGGATTGAGCAGTCCCCTGTCGTCGAAGGCGCATTTGACCCGCATTTGCTGGTCGAGCTCGCTCTCTGAAAACATTTCCGGCATCAGGTCGCGCTTTTCAATCCCGACGCCATGCTCGCCGGTGAGCACGCCCCCCACCTTCACACACAGCCGCAGGATATCGGCGCCGAATTTTTCGGCGCGCTCAAGCTCGTCTCCGGAATTGGCATCATAGAGGATGAGCGGGTGCAGATTGCCGTCGCCCGCGTGAAAGACATTGGCAACCCGCAGGCGATACTTGCGCGAGAGCTTCGCCATGCCCGCCAGCACCTCCGGCAGGCGCTTGCGCGGGATGGTGCCGTCCATGCACAGATAGTCCGGCGAAATCCGCCCGGCCGCCGCAAAGGCAGCCTTTCGCCCTGCCCAGAACAACAGCCGTTCGTCCTCGGAATTCGAAATCCGCAGGGTGGAAGACTGGTTTTTCCGGGCGATATCGGAAACCCGCGCAATCAGATGATCGACTTCCACCTGCGGCCCATCGAGTTCGACGATGAGCAGGGCCTCGGCATCGAGGGGGTAATCGGCGTGGACGAATTCCTCGACCGCATGAATGGCCGGGCGGTCCATCATCTCCATGCCGCCCGGAATGATGCCGGCCGAAATGATGTCGGCCACGCATTGCCCGGCATCCTGGCTCGACGGGAAACCCATGAGAATGGCGCGCGCCGTTTCCGGCTTCTGGAGAATGCGGACGGTGACTTCGGTAATCACCCCCAGCAGGCCTTCCGAACCGGTCATCAGGCCGAGCAGATCGTAGCCTTCGCTGTCCAGATGCTTGCCGCCGAGCCGGACCACATCGCCGGTCACCAGCACCATCTCGATGCCGGTTACATTGTTGGTTGTGAGCCCGTATTTCAGGCAGTGCACGCCGCCGGAATTCTCCGCCACATTGCCGCCGATGGTGCAGGCGATCTGCGAGGAGGGATCGGGCGCATAGTAAAAGCCGCGCGCCTCCACCGCCTGGCTGATGGCGAGATTGGTAACCCCCGGCTGAACCACGGCGCAGCGGTTGGCATAGTCCACATCGAGGATGCGGTTGAATTTGGCCATGCCGAGCAGAATGCCGTCGGCGAGCGGCAGCGCTCCTCCCGACAGCGAGGTGCCCGCACCGCGCGGCACCACCTTGAGCGAATTGTCATAGGCATAGCGCAGCACGCGCGCCACTTCCGCCGTTGTTTCCGGCAAAACAACCACCAGCGGCATCTGGCGGTAGGCCGTCAGCCCATCGGTTTCGTAGGCGCGCATTTCGACCGGCGCCTCGATGACGCCTTCGCCACGCACGATTTCGCGCAAGGCCGTTGCAATTTCGCCTCTCCGGGCTATTGCATTGGCGTCTGGCAGAGGCATGGTGAGCATTGCTGTCGCAGTTCCGCGTATTGGCTCGAACGATCTCGAGGCAATCACTTAGATAGCTTCCGGCAGAAGCCGGTGGCAATGTCTTTTAGCTCAAAGGGATGCCCAATCATGCGATCATTCTTGCTTGCAGCCGCAATTCTTGGCTTGGTGGCCGGTTCCACTCCTGCCGGCGCCTGCGAGAGCGACGAGACATTCCTCTTCACCTGCCAGACTGAAAATGCCAGCCGAAACATTTCACTGTGCGGCAGGCAGGAAGACAGCGGCGAAGGCATGCGCTGGCTCGGCCTGCATTATGTCTATGAAACCGAGAATGGCATCGAGTTCTCCTTTCCCGGCGACCCGGCGCAGGGCTTCAAGCAGTTCTACTTCTCGCATTTCTTTCGCAACGGCCTCTATGAGGCCTATCTGCGATTTGTGGTGGGCGAGGACGGCTATCGCCTCTTTTTCCGCGACGCCGCCGGAACCGGCGATCCCGAAAGTGGCGTTGAAATTTCAAGACCCGGCAAGCCGCCCGAAACCCTCCGCTGTGGCGAGCGGCCAAGCTGGTATTTCGACCAGACGCGGTTTTTGACCGCCTGCGACATGGAAAACCCCTTGGGCGCCAAGGCCTGCGAGCACGACCCGCCGGAACTCAAATGACTCTGCAGAACCGCGTCAATCCGTGGGGGCAGATCGAAGCGGTGGCGGCCCGCGGCGCCATGATGGGAAACCGCGGCGGAAAATTCCACCGGCCCGACCGGACCCTGGGCAAGAGGCGCTGGGCCAGCCACCATTGGATCTGCTGCGACATCCACTACAAGGGCCTGCGCCACGAGGCCATGGGCGAGGGCTATACCTCGCTGTTCTTCCTCGACGAGGTCACCGCCCTGGCGGCGGGCCACCGGCCGTGCTTCTACTGCCGGAGGAAGGAAGCGAAGAATTTTCTCGGCGAGCGCAAGGTAGATGAATTCGACCGGCAGGTGCATGGAGAGCGGCTCAATCCGCCACTCCCTCCCGGAGAAGAAAACTTACCCGATGGCGCCATGGTGGAGATCGATGGCGCTGCCTACGCGGTCAAGGGGCAGCACCTGCTGCGCTGGTCCCACCATGGCTATACCTCCGCCATCCCGCGCGGCCGCGCCTCGCGCGCATTGCTTTTGACTCCGCCCTCGATCACCGTCATTTTGGCTACTGGCTATCAACCGCGCTGGCATGAGTCGGCGCTTTCAGGGGACTGGACATGAAACTTCTGCGATTTGGCGCCAAGGGTAAGGAAAAACCGGGCCTGCTCGATAAGGACGGCAGGATCCGCGATCTCTCCTCAGTCGTCGCCGACATCTCCGGCGATACGATTTCGCCCAAGGGCCTTGCCCGCCTGCGCAAGATCAAGCCCGAATCGTTGCCCATCGTGCGTGGCAGCCCGCGGATCGGCGCCTGCATCGCCAATCCGCAGAAATTCATTGCCATCGGTTTGAACTATTCCGACCACGCCGCCGAATCGGGCCTGCAGGTGCCGCCCGAGCCCGTGGTCTTCACCAAGCAGGTGAGCTGCCTCTCCGGCCCCAATGACGATGTGACCATTCCGCCCAAGTCGAAAAAGTCCGACTGGGAAGTCGAACTGGGCGTCATCATCGGCACCAGGGCCAAGAACATCAAGAAATCACAGGCCCTCGCCCATGTCGCGGGCTATTGCACCATCAACGATCTCTCCGAGCGCGAGTTCCAGGTCGAGCGCTCCGGCCAGTGGACCAAGGGCAAATCCTACGACACCTTCGGGCCGGTGGGGCCCTGGCTGGTCACCGCCGATGAGGTGAAGGACGCCCAGAAGCTCCACCTCTGGCTCGAACTCAACGGCAAGCGCGTGCAGGATGGCTCGACCGCCACCATGGTCTACGGTGTCGCCCACGTCGTCGCCTACCTCTCGCAGTTCTTCACGCTCCTGCCCGGCGACATCATCACCACCGGAACGCCCCCCGGCGTCGGCATGGGCATGAAGCCGCAACGCTTCCTCAAACCCGGCGACAAGATGCGCATCGGCATCGATGGCCTGGGCGAGCAGAACCAGGTGGTGGTGCGGGATAGGTAATTGCCCCGCCGGAAGCCTTCGCTACCCCCATATGCCGTATCCCGGCGAAAGCCGGGACCCATGGTTCCGCTTGAGTGGAATTCCAAGCTTCCGCGTTGACGGTGCAATGGGTACCGGCTTGCGCCGGGATGACGATTTGGAGGGCCTCGCAGATTCCGAGAGAATGACCAAGACTTCACCGCCCCAAAGCCCGCGTTGCCAAGGGCTTCCGCGATATCGGCCCCGACGAAATCCGGGGCGTGCGCGCAGATGCTGGCGAAGATTCAGGAGGTCTATGAATCCTATGGCTTCGAGCCGGTGGAGCAGCCCTTCATCGAATATACCGATGCGCTGGGCAAATTCCTCCCCGACCAGGACCGCCCCAACGCCGGGGTGTTTTCCTTCCAGGATGATGACGAGCAATGGCTGAGCCTGCGCTATGACCTGACCGCGCCGCTTGCCCGCTACGTCGCCGAAAACCAGCAGAAGCTGCCCACGCCCTATCGCAGCTACCGCCAGGGCTGGGTCTTCCGCAATGAAAAGCCGGGGCCGGGACGCTACCGCCAATTCATGCAGTTCGATGCCGATACAGTCGGCAGCGCCATCCCCGCCGCCGACGCCGAAGTCTGCATGATGGCGGCGGATACGATGGAGGCGCTGGGGCTTGAGCGCGGGCAGTATGTGATGAAGGTCAGCAATCGCAAGATGCTTGATGGAGTCATGGAACACATCTGGAATTGCCGGCTGAGAATGCAAACATCGACTACGGTGCTGCGCGCGATCGACAAAGTTGACCGACTTGGGCTAGCCGGTGTGCAGGCAGCTGCTCGGTAAAGGCCGAAAGGATGAAAGCGGTGACTTCACAGCGGGTGCAGGACTTAATGGCAGAGCAAATTGATCGATTGCTGCAGCTTGATCTGCAATGTCTACGCCGATGGTTGTTGAAACTGATAGGAGCAACTGCGACCGGATGATACTGTCAGCGGTTCGAACGAGTGCAAGTCGCCATCTGACAGCTCAAGACGCTGAAGCATTTTGGTCAGGACTGCCCGATCTCGAGGATGGGCTCGATGAACTTGAGATCAGATGATCGAATTGCTTCGACAAGAGCCGGCTATGGTACTGATCGGATCAACTATCGACCCCACCGTCGTCCGCGGCCTCGAATATTACACCGGCCCGGTCTTCGAATGCGAACTGCTGATGGAGACCAAGGATGAGGACGGCCGGCCCGTGCGCTTTGGCTCGGTCGGCGGCGGCGGGCGTTATGATGATCTGGTGGCGCGCTTCACCGGCCAGCCGGTTCCGGCGACGGGATTTTCCATTGGCGTTTCGCGGCTCTATTCGGCCCTGAAACTGGCGGGTCTGGCCGAGGAGTCGGCAACGCTTGCTCCCGTCGTCGTCCTCGTCATGGACAAGGAGCGGCAAGGCGATTACTGGCGCATGGTGCAAGAACTCCGCAACGGCGGCATCCGCGCCGAGATGTATGTGGGCACGGCTGGCATGAAGGCCCAGATGAAATATGCCGACAAGCGGGGAGCTCCCCTTGTGGTCATCCAGGGCGGTGACGAGAAGGCCATGGCGAAGTGCAGATCAAGGACCTCCGCCTCGGCGCCGAACTTGCCTCCGGCATCGCCTCGCGCGAGGAATATGCCGGGCAAAGGACTGGCGCAGGTTTCGGTCCCCGAGGCGCAGCTGGTCGAATGCCGTGAAGAAGGCGCTGGCGCGGTGATCGCTCGAGCCATCTTTCACTGGGTGACGGATATAGATGGCCCGGTAAGTCCGCCTGCCGAACGCGCCGCGCCTTGAGCGCCAGAACGCCACCATCATGGCGGTGTTCGAGCGCGCGCGGGTTCGATCATATCGCCCCCGACATCATCCAGCCCGCCGACATTTTTCTCGAGCGCTCCGGCGAAGACATCCGGGCGCGGACCTTCGTGTTCAGCGATCCCTCCGGCGCCGAGATGTGTCTCAGGCCCGACCTCACGGTTCCCGCCTGCCGATATCATTTGAGTCACGTGGCGAAACCGGATACCGAGACGCGCTATTGCTATTGCGGAGCCGCCTTCCGCTTTCCCGACGAGCAGCTCAGTCCCCAGGAATTCACCCAGGCCGGACTCGAATGGTTCGCCGCACCCGATGCGGTTGCCGCCGAGGCCCGCATTCTCAAGCTCACCATTCAGGCTCTGGAAGCAGCGGGACTGGCCAAGTTCCGCGTGACCCTTGGCGATCTCGGCCTGTTTTCGGCACTCCTCGACGATACCGCCATGCCGGAGCGCTGGCGCCGCCGGTTGCAGCACCATTTCTGGCGGCCCGCCGCCTTCCGCGATCTGCTCGAAGTCTTCTGTGCCGGGCGCAGCACCCGGCGCACCAGCATCTCGGGCCTGATCGACGGGATCGATGGCGGCAATGCCCTGGCAGTCGTCGAGGCGGAACTCAATCGGCGCAATCTGCCATTGGTGGGCCTCCGCGATGCGGCAGAGATCGCCGCGCGCCTGAACGACAAGGCGGCCGACCGCCGGGAAACGCCGCTGCCGCGCGACACGGCGGGCCAGATCAACGCCTATCTCGCCATATCGGGCGATGCCACCGCCATCATGCCCGAACTTTCCAGGATAGCGGCAGGCGAGCGCTTCGCCGGAGCCCGCGGCTATTACGAGCGCCGCATCTTCGAGATGGAAGAATTGGGCCTCAATCCCCGCCGCTTCCGTTTCGCCGCCACTTTCGGGCGCGAACTTGAATATTATACCGGCTTCACTTTTCAGATCGAGGTCGACACCCCCCATGGCCCCATCGCGGTGGCGGGCGGTGGGCGCTATGACAATCTGCTCCGCGACATGGGATCGCCGGTGAAAGTGCCGGCGGTAGGCTGCGCCATTCACACCGACCGGCTCAAGGCGGTGCTGGCATGAAAACCCTTACCCTTGCCATTCCCTCCAAGGGCCGCCTGATGGAGGCCGCGGCCGGATTGCTCGCCAAGGCCGGCTTCAGCATCGAGCGCCTCGGCGCCGAGCGTGGTTACCGTGGACGCCTCGGTGGCCTCGAAAATATCGAAGTGGCTTTCCTTTCCGCCGCCGAGATCGCCCTTAATCTTCGCGATGGCAAGATCGATCTCGGGATCACCGGCGAGGACTTGCTGCGCGAGACGATCGCCCCCGATGATCCGTCTACGGATGTTCTCGCCCGCCTCGGCTTCGGCCCCGCCAATGTGGTGGTGGCCGTGCCCGAGTGCTGGCTCGACGTGGCGGCGATGAGCGATCTCGATGAAGTCTCCGAGAGTTTCTACGAGCGCCACGGCCGCAGGGTCCGCGTCGCCACCAAATACCACAATCTCACCCGCCGCTTCTTCGCCGAAAAGGGTGTGACCGGCTACCGCATCGTCGAAAGCCTGGGGGCAACCGAGGGCGCCCCCGCCGCGGGTCTCGCCGAGATCATCGTCGACATCACCACCACCGGCTCGACGCTCGCCGCCAACCACCTGAAAATCCTCGATGACGGCGTTATTCTGCAATCGACCGCAGTGCTTGCCGGCCACACCGGCAACGCCACCGATCAGCGGGTCGTGATGCTGAGCCGGGCCATTTCCGCCGCCCGCTAATTTAGAGCTGCACCGGCCCCCATTTTCTGTTATGCTGCAGGCAGGCTGAAGATGGAGGAATGTGATGATTACCAGATTGCTTTCCGCTGCTGCGCTGACCGTGCTGCTGGCATCACCGGCATTTGCCTGTGAAATGCATCAGGCTCACAGCGCTCTCACCACCGCCTCGGTGGCTCCCGTCAACGAACCTCCCACCCAAATACAGCCCATTGTGTTGCCCCAGTCCAAGGCCATGGATGCCGCCGCCTTGACGGTTGCGCCGGAAGACGTGAAGTCGCCCATGGCCTATGGCGGCTGTCACAACCGCCGCCAGACCACGGTCTATCTCACCAACTAGGCGAATAGCCGCAAGAACTGGCTATACGGCGCCAACCGCCAAACGGTTTCAGGCGCCGTCTCAATATTTGTGCAAAAACTTGTGATGGAACCTCCGGCATCTTGCGCGGGAGTGCGTCCGTTATCCTTGGCATCGGGACCATTACCGTTCCGCTGCAACCCTCAAGGAGATGGACATGAAGACCTACAAACTCACCCTCGCATCGGCAATGCTTGCAAGCGCTATCGCATTTGGTGGCGTAACCGGCATTGAACCAACCGGCATCGCCGCAACCGCCGTGGCCGAAGCCCATGGCATGGGTCCCCAAGCGGACCTGAGGCTCGCCCTCAACCAGCTTTTTTCCGAACACGTAACCCTCGCCGCCGCCGCAACCGGTGCCGCATTAGGCGGCCGCAACAAGGAATTCGAAGCCGCCGCCGCGGCCCTCGACATGAACTCCCAGGACATCGCCAAGGCCATCGGCTCGGTCTACGGCGATGCCGCCGGTGAAGCCTTCCTGCCCCTGTGGCGCAAGCACATCGGTTTCTTCGTCGATTACACCATGGCCACCGCCAAGGGCTCGTCCAAGGGTCAGAAGAAAGCCGTTGGCGATCTCGTGCAATATGCCGAGGACTTCGGCGCCTTCCTCAACTCGGCAACTCCCGGTCTGCCCAAGGACGCTGTCGCCGGTCTGGTCAAAAGCCACATTCTGGGCCTGAAGGACGTCGTCGACGCCCAGGCCAACCGCGACCCTAAACTGGCCTATCAGAAGATCCGCGAAGCCTCGCACCATATGCAGATGATCGCCGATCCGCTGGCCCAAGCCATCGCCGCCCAGTTCCCGGACAAGTTCCCGGCGATGTAGCCAAGCGGGGCGGGCAAAGTCCCGCCCCTCACTATTCAAGGAGGATTCCATGCGAACATCATTGATGATTGGCGCCGCCATCGCCCTGTGGGCCGCCGCCATCGGCCATGCCGCGGCCGCGGACCCGCAAGAGGCCACGATCAAGCTTTTCCAGTTCCAGCCCAAGGCTTTGGAAATCAAGGCCGGCGCCACGGTGAAATGGCTGAATGGCGACGACATCGAGCATTCGGTGACGGCGGGCGAACCCGGAAAGGAGTCTGGCGCCTTTGATTCAGGTTTCTTCAAGAAGGGCGGCAGCTTCGAGTTCGCCTTCAAGCTGCCCGGCACCTACGAGTATTTTTGCAAACGCCACAACAGCATGAAGGCCACTGTGACGGTGAGCCAGTAGAAAGCCGCCGGATCGATCAAGACCCGTCGTAGCCTAAACCACGCCCGCCGCCTGCGAGATGATGCACAGGCAGCCAGTCTTCGAGCGGTGCACCGGATGGTGCTTGCCGGCCTTGGCCACGTGGAAATCCCCGGCATTGAGCACCAGATCGCCGATGATGAGGTCGCCCGAGATCATATAGATCTCTTCGTCCTGGTCATGGTCGTGGTCGACATATTCGGCACCGGCCGAGAGCTCCGCCATGAAGGTTTGGCGGCCCACGCTCTCGATCTGGTTCAGCATCTTGATGCGAAGGCCGGGCGAAGCCTCGATCCACTCGCCGCTGCCCGCCCGCATCGTAAAGGTTCCCGGCAGCTCAACGCCTGTGCCGCGAATGCGCGCCTCGATGGCATCGAACAGTCCCTCGGGCGGTGCTGCTTCGCCTGCAAGTGCCAGCGGCGCCAGCCGCTGCTCCCATGAATCGACCAGCCGGGCAAAAGCCCTATCCTCGACTGCCCGAATGCGGACGCCATCGCGTTCGGCGCCTGTCAGGGTGCCAAGCACATAGCCGGTTGCAAGATCCTGATCGCTAATCCGTCCATACACTCCTTGAGCTGTTCCAGCCCGCGCCGCACCCAGCTCTTGATGGTGCCGACAGGCTTACCGAGCCGACCGGCCAGTTCTTCATGGGTCAGGCCATTAACATAGGCAAGAACCACCGCATTGCGATAGTCTTCTCGCAATTGTTCCAGGCAGCGCCGGAGGTCACCCGAGTTGCCCGCGCCGATATCGAGTACCGGCGTATAGGCATCGATTTCCCCGGTAATTTCCTCGTCGAAACTCACATGGGCCTTGGGTTGCTTGCGCAACCGGTCGAGCGCGCAGTGCCGGGTCACCGTGGCAAGCCAGGCCATGGCGTCACCCTTGCCCGCATCGAACTGCCATGACCTCTCCCAAATCTTTGTAATTGCTTCCTGAAACACGTCTTCCGCCTGGTCCCTTGACTTCATCATGCGCAGGCAGATGGCGAACAGCTTCGGCCCCGCCTGGGCATAGAGATCCCGGAATGCCGGACGATCACCGGCGGCAATACGGGTCAACATATCTGCATATGAAACGGATGGAAGGCCGCTCATGGATGCACGCCGCTGTCGCAAAAAGGGTTACAGTAAACGCATGGCTAGCAAGCGGTTAACAGTAGTACAAGCGCAGGATGGGGTCCACCATGGCCAAGCCACGAATTTGACCAACCCGCGCTTTAGCGGTCTTATCTCCGGCGCAATCGAATCAGGAGCATGAGCGGATGGTGTATGGACGGTTTTGTGCCGTAGTTATGGCGGCGAGCCTGGTCATGGCAAGCAGCGCCCTTGCCGCCAGTTGCGGCAAGTCCGCCAAGGGCTTTGACGGTTTCATCAAATCGGTGCGCGCCGAGGCCGCCGGCATGGGCATCGCCGAGAGCGGCATCGCGGCTCTGGACGGCATCAAATACGATCCCTCGATCATCAAGAAAGACCGGGCCCAGAACGTCTTCTCCCAGAGCTTCATGCAGTTCCAGCAGCGCATGGTCTCCGATTACCGCATCAAGCAGGGTGGCGTCCTCAATCAAAAGCACAAGGCCATCTTCAAGCGGGTCCAGGAACAATATGGCGTCCCAGGCCCGGTGATCATAGCCTTCTGGGCGCTGGAGACCGATTTCGGCGCCAATATCGGCGATCTTTCAACCGTACAATCGCTGGCGACGCTCGCCTGGGATTGCCGCCGCCCGGAGAAGTTCCGCCCGCAGCTTTTGTCGGCCCTCAACCTGATTGGCAAGGGCGATCTGTCGGTCGAAGAAATGCGCGGCGCCTGGGCCGGCGAGGTCGGCCAGACCCAGTTCCTGCCCAAGGAATATGACGAGACTTCGGTGGATTTCGACGGCGATGGCCGCCGCGATCTGCGCACCAGCATTCCCGATGTCATGGCCTCCTCGGCGGCCCTGCTGGTCAAGCATGGCTGGCAGGCCAATCAACCCTGGCTGCAGGAAGTGCGGGTGCCAAGCGATCTCCCGTGGGATCAGGCCGACATCGCCATTCAGCATTCGCGCGCCCAGTGGGCGAAATGGGGCGTGAAGGGCGTCGGCAAGGACTTCAAGGCCGACAAATTTCCAGCCTCGCTACTGCTCCCCATGGGGCGCAACGGCCCGGCCTTCCTGGCCTACGGGAATTTCACCGCCGCCTATCTCAAATGGAACGAGTCGCTGGTCTATTCGACGACCGCCGCCTACCTCGCCACCCGCATCGCGGGCGCCCCCCGGGTGAGCCCCGGCAATGGCGAGGTAACAGCGCTTGGTTACAAGGAAATCGTCGAGCTGCAGAAGCGCCTCGCCAAGCTTGGCTATGACGTCGGCGATATCGACGGCAAGATCGGCAAGGGCACCCGCGCCGCGGTGAAGGACATGCAGATCAAGATGGGCTTGCCGGCCGATTCCTACCCCGACGCCGATTTCCTCGAGGCTTTGCGGAACAGCTGATCACTCGTGCCGCAGCGCCTCGATGGGGTCGAGCATAGCGGCGCGGCGGGCGGGGAAGAAGCCGAACACGATGCCGATGGCGCCGGAAAACACGAAGGCCAGGGCAATGACGCGTGTGTCGGCCGAGAACGGGATGCTCATGCCATAGGCCGCAGCACCTGCGAGGCCGAGGCCCACGGCAATACCGATGATGCCGCCGAACAGCGCCAGCACGATCGACTCGACCAGAAACTGGCTGAGCACCTGGCGCTCAAGGGCTCCGATGGCCAGGCGGATGCCGATCTCGCGGGTGCGCTCGGTCACCGACACCAGCATGATGTTCATGATGCCGATGCCGCCGACAAGGAGACTTACCGCCGCCACCGCGCCGAGCAATCCGGTCATAACGGTCGTGGTCGATGCCAGGGTGCTGGCAACCTGCGTCATGTCGCGCACGGTGAAGTTATCGTCCTCGCCGGGGTTCACCCGGCGCAGTTCCCGCAGCATCACTTCGGTATCGGCTTGCACGGCGGCGATCTCATCGCGCGAGGCCGCGGAGATGTAGATCGTGGCGATCCGGTTGTTGCCGGCCACCCGCCGCTGGAAAGTGCGGAGCGGCATGATGACGGTATTGTCCTGATCGTTGCCGAAGGCCGACTGCCCCTTGGCCGCCAGCAGGCCTATAACCTCGCAGGAAAAAGCGCCCACCCGCAGGCGTTCGCCCACCGGATCCAGCGGCCCGAACAGGTCGGTGGCAACAGTCTGACCGATGACGCAGACCGAGGCGCCGGAGCGCACTTCGCCGTCGAAAAACCCCCGGCCCGCGGCAAAGGTCCAGTCCTGGACCGTGAAGAACTCCGCGTCGGTGCCGGTAATGCTGCTGGTGGTATTGGCCGCCCCGTAGATGACGGCGACCGATCTCGCCGATGCCGGCGCCAGCGCGCGGACGCCGGTGAGATTTGCCCTGAGTGCCGTCACATCATGTTCGGTGAAAGAGCGCGCCTCATTGCCGGACCCCCCCGGCCCGAAGGTATCGCGCCCCGGCCTGACGATCAGCATGTTGCTGCCGAGCTTGGACAGATCGGCCGTGACCCTCTCGGTGGCACCATTGCCGATCGTCACCATGGCGATGACCGCCGCCACGCCAATGACAATGCCAAGCAATGTCAGGATGGAGCGCAGCACATTGCGGCGTACCGACTGCATGGCGAGCTTGATGGCTTCCCACAGCATCAGGCCGCCACCCGCAGACTGTCGGACTCGATCAACCCGTCGACAAACTGGACAGTTCGCCCGGCAAAGGCCGCCATGCCGGCCTCGTGGGTCACCATGATGATGGTGAGCCCCTGCTCGCGGTTGAGTTTCGCAAGCAGTTCCATGATTTCGTGGCCACGCTGGGTGTCAAGATTGCCGGTGGGCTCGTCGGCCAGGAGGACCAGCGGATCGGTGACGATGGCGCGGGCGATGGCCACGCGCTGCTGCTGGCCGCCGGAAAGCTCCGCCGGTGTGTGGTGTTCGCGGCCGGCAAGACCTACGAGATGCAAGGCCTCGAGGGCGCGCTGGCGCCGTTGCCGTTTCGCCATGCCGCGATAGATCAGCGGCAACTCGACATTCTCGACCGCCGTGGTGCGGGCCAGGAGATTATAGCCCTGGAACACGAAGCCCAGATAGTTGCGGCGCAGCAGCGCCCGTTGATCGCGGCTGAGGCCGGTCACATCTACCCCGCTGAACCGGTAAGCCCCGCGGCTTGGCGTATCGAGGCAGCCGAGAATATTCATGGCGGTGGATTTGCCCGAACCGGAAGGCCCCATGATGGCGACGAATTCGCCGCGCCCGATGGCGAGATCGACGCCCCCCAGCGCCCGCACCATGCCGCCGCCTTCCCCGTAGATGCGCTGGATGCCGGTCAAGGATAGCAGTGGTGCCGTGTCCGTCATTTGCCGGCCGGCTTCGCGGCGGTGATGGTCAAGACGCCCTCGGTTAGTTCGCCATCGGGGATTTCGGTGATCTTGCCATCGCTGGCGCCCGGCGTGACGCTGATTTGCCTTGGCGCGCCGCCATCGAGAATCCATAAGGTACGCTTGCCCTCGGCGGCGACAGTGTTGGCAGATTTCCTTTCGGGGCGCGGCATGCGCGGCAGGAACAGGCTGGTGATGCTGAAGCTCTTTTGCTCCTTGGCCGCCGGCGGTGCGTAGCGCAGGGCCGCATTGGGCACCGTCAGCGCAGCGGCGATCTTCTGCACCACAATGCGGGCCGTGGCGGTCATCCCTGGCCGCAACAGCAGATTGCCGTTATCGACCGTCAGGACCGCCTTGTAGGTGACGACATTGTCGGTGACCTGGGGAGAATACTGGACCTCCTCAATCACCGCCGGAAAGCTCCGCCCGGGATAGGCGTCGACGGTGAAGGTTGCTTGCTGTCCGTTCTTCACGGCGCCGATATCGGCCTCGTCGACATCGGCCTCGACCTGCATGCGCTTGAGGTCTTCCGCCAGCGTGAACAGCACCGGCGCTTGCAGCGAGGAGGCAACCGTCTGGCCCGGCTCCACGCTGCGCTTCAACACAATGCCATCGATTGGGGAGATGATCCGCGATTTCTCGATGTCGGTCTGCTTGAGCACCAGGTCAGCCTTGGCAACCGCTACCTCGGCCTCGGCGGCATCAATTGCAGCCACCGCCCGGTTGTTTGCGGCGCGCGCGGCATCGAGATCCTGCCCGGTTGAAATTCCCTTTTTGTTGAGTGTCTCAATGCGGGCCAGCGACTGTTCGCGCTCCGCCATGGTGGCGCGCGCATCGGCCACGCGGGCCTTGGCCGAAGCCACCGTCGCCTCCGCCCGCACCAGCTGCGCCATCAGCCGGCTGGTATCGAGTTCAGCCAGAACGTCGCCGCGCTGGACCAGGCTGTTATAATCGACGTTGACGCTCCGCACCACGCCGGAAAGCTCGCTGGAGACATCGACCTGGGTGGTGGGCTGGATCTTTCCCGTCGCCGTGACGGTGACAACAAGATCGGCCCGCGCCGCGGGCGTGGTCTCATAGGTGGTGACCGCGGTCTGTGACTGGACCTGCAGATACCACCAGGCAACTCCCACCACGGCAGCGGCAGCAATTGCAAGCCAGGTCAAGCGGCCAAGCCACTTCCGCCGGAGGCTTCGCCCATCAAGGCCAAGGACGGCTTCGATTTCACTGGGGTTGGGAAGGTTCTGAATATTCATGCCGGTTCGGAGAATACATACATCAAAAGACGATAATATGCCGGAAATCCGGCGTAACAAAGGGCGAGCAATTGTGGCAGCCGAAGGGCATGGCTAACGCATTCGCCGCTCAATGCGCCTCTTCCCAGTTCCGCGCGGCCCTGGCGTCTACCTGCAGCGGCACGCTGAGAAGAATGGCGGGCTCCGGCGCCTTTTCCATGACGTGCTTGACAACATCCATCGCCGCCTCGACTTCTTTGTCGCGGCATTCGAAAATGAGTTCGTCGTGGACCTGCAGCAGCATCTTGGCGCTGAGTTTTGCATCGGCAAGAGCCTGGTGCATGCGCGCCATGGCGCGGCGGATGATGTCGGCGGCGGCCCCCTGGATCGGCGCGTTGATGGCGGCGCGTTCGAGAAAGGCGCGCTCCGAGGCATTGGGCGAATTGATGCGCGGAAAATGGCAGCGGCGGCCGAAAACCGTCTCCACATAGCCCTGGTCGCGCGCCGCTTTCTTGGTTCTATCCATATAGTCGCGGATGCCGGGAAAACGCTTGAAATAGGTCTTGATATAATCTCCCGCCTCCTCGCGCGAGATCGATAGCTGGTTGGCGAGGCCGAAGGCCGAAATGCCGTAGATGATGCCGAAATTAATCGCCTTGGCGCGGCGCCGCACCTGGGGATCCATGCCTTTGATGGGAACGCCGAACATCTCGCTGGCGGTCATCGCGTGAATGTCGAGGCCGTCGGCGAAGGCCTTCTTCAGCTGCGGAATGTCCGCCACATGGGCCAGCACGCGAAGCTCGATCTGGCTATAGTCGGCGCTGATGAGTTTTGAACCTTCGGGCGCTACAAAGGCGGCCCTGATCTTGCGGCCTTCTTCGGTGCGCACCGGAATGTTCTGCAGGTTTGGCTCGGTCGAGGCCAGACGCCCGGTTGAAGTCGCCGCCAGCGAATAGCTGGTGTGCACCCGGCCCGTCTTGGGATTGATGTAGGTGGGCAGTGCATCGGTATAGGTGGAGCGGAGCTTTGCCAGCTGGCGCCAGTCAAGCACGCGTCGCGCCAATTCCACTCCCTGTGCCGCCAAATCTTCGAGCGCATCGGAATCGGTGCTCCATGCCCCCGTTGCCGTCTTGCGGCCGCCGGCCAGATTCATGCGGCCAAAGAGAATGTCGCCCAGCTGCTTGGGCGAGGCGATATTGAAGCGCTCGCCCGCCAGTTCGTAGACGTGGGCTTCGATTGCGGCGCCAGCTGTAGCAAATTCGTTGGAGAGCTTCTTGAGCACATCGGGATCGACGAGAATTCCTTCCGCTTCCATAATGGCTAGAACCCGCACCAGGGGACGTTCCAGCGTTTCATAGACCGTGGTCTTGCCCATTTCCGCCAGCTTGGGCTTGAGCAGTTTCCACAGGCGCAGCGTCACATCGGCGTCTTCCGCGGCGTAGTGGGTGGCCCGCTCGAGCGGCACCCGGTCGAAAGAGACGGCCGATTTGCCGCTGCCGGCGACCTCCTTGAACGATATCGGCTTGTGGCCGAGATGGCGCTGGGACAACTCATCCATGCCATGGCCCACATCGCCCGATTCAAGCGCATAGGAGATCAGCATGGTGTCGTCGATGGGACGCACGTCGATGCCGTAGCGGGCCAGCACCTCGATATCGTATTTGAGGTTCTGACCGATCTTGAGGATCGACGGATCCTCCAGCAGCGGCTTCAGGCGTGCTACGGCTTCGGCCAGCGCAATCTGCCCGCCGACCGCCTCGCCGCCAAACAATCCGCCGCCCTCGGCCTTGTGGGCAAGCGGAATGTAACAGGCCTGGCCGGGAGCGGTGGCCAGCGACACGCCGACAAGTCCCGCCTGCATCGAATCGAGTGCATCGGTTTCGGTGTCGACACAGATATAACCTTCCTCGTAAGCCGCCTGGATCCAACGATCGAGCGCATCGAGGGAAAGAACCGTCTCGTAGCCGGCATGGCGAATGGGAATGGCGCGAAGCGATTCTTCTTGTGCACCGTCATTCCGGCGAAAGCCGGAACCCATTTCACCGGGCGACGTGACCTGGCCAGCTATGTCCGCGCCACGCGGCCCAATGGGTCCCGGCTTTCGCCGGGATGACGAATCATTGGTTGCTTCCTCGCCCCCTTCCGGCGGCCAGTATTTGATCTCAATGGCAACGGGATCGATTGCCGCCATATCGGCGCTGAGTTCGCCTGCCACTTTCTTGGTGAAGGTGGAGAACTCCAGCGCCTTGAGAAAACCGATCAGGTCGGAAGCCCGCGGCTGGTCGACGGCGAACGAGCCCACATCGTGCTCGACCGGCACATGGGCATCCAGCGTCACCAGCCTCTTGGAAATGCGTGCCTGCTCGGCGAATGCGATCAGATTTTCGCGGCGCTTCTGCTGCTTGATCTCCGATGACCGCGCCAGCAAGGTCTCGAGATCGCCGTACTCGGTGATGAGTTGCGCGCCGGTCTTGACGCCAATGCCGGGAACACCCGGTACATTGTCGACACTGTCGCCCGACAGCGATTGAACGTCGACCACCTTATCCGGCTTGACGCCGAATTTCTCCAGAACTTCCGCCTCGCCGATCTCCTTGTCCTTCATCGTGTCGTAGAGCGCCACTCCCGGCCTGACGAGTTGCATCAGATCCTTGTCGGATGAAACGATGCGGCAGGTGGCGCCGGCCTCCGCCGCCTGCCTTGCATAGGTCGCGATGAGGTCATCAGCTTCGTAATTGTCCTGTTCGATCGCCGCCACATTGAACGCCCGCGTTGCCTGTTTGATCAGGCCAAATTGCGGGCGGAGATCGGCCGGCGGTTCCGGCCGGTGCGCCTTGTAAGCGGGATAGATGTCATTGCGGAACGTCTTCGAAGACTTGTCGAAGATGACGGCAAGGTGAGTGGGCCGCTGGCCCGAGTTGGTTTCCTTGAGGAGCTTCCACAGCATGTTGCAGAAACCCTGGACGGCGCCCACCGGCAAGCCGTCGGACTTGCGGGTGAGCGGCGGCAGCGCATGATAGGCGCGGAAGATGTAGCCGGAGCCGTCGATCAGATAGAGGTGGTCACCGGGCTTGAGGGCGTGTGATTTTGCCATGGGCGGCACTATGCCACCGGATGCGGCCCGGTGCCAGCCTTGCCCATTGCGGCCTACGGAACAGGAAGGCCAGCCGCGTGTGACGCACCGCCCAGAACAGGATCATCGGGCCGATAACTCCGGCCATGGTGACCACCAGCGACACAAGACCTAGGTCTGAAATGATCCCCGTCTTGAGGAGAACAGCGCGCGAGGATGCCATGAAAAGCGAAAAGGCGAGATAGATGACGATGGAATTCTCGCCGCAATAGCGGATGGGCTCTGCCAGCTTGGTTTTTGACAGGAGCACACCACAGCTGACGACGGCGGCAGCGCCGACAAAGCCCAGCGCGAGACCGAGGCCCGGAAGCACCGACAGTCCCGAATGGACCATCATTGCGTTGGCCGAACCCCAGATCAGAAGCCCAGCCAGCGCAACGATTGCAGGTCTGCGGTTTACGCCCGAGGCAAATGCAAATATGAGGATAGAGAGCCAGTAACCGGCAAAGAAATAGACAAAGCGCGAGGCGAACTCGTCGACGACGAGCCAGCCTGTCTCAACCGGAGCCATTTCCACAGCCGCGGCGGCAAGAAACACCAGGACCCGCGGCACACGGCGAAGCCACTTCACCACGATGAAGAAAATCGCCAGCATGTAGATGAACCACAGCGTCCCATAGGGCTCGATAAAACCCAGGAGATAGGACTGCAGGAAGCCCGGCAGTCCTTCGCTCTGATACAGACCATAGCCTCGCATGGTGAACTGGATGGTCATCCACAGCACATAGAAGTACACGAAGTGCAATACTTTGCTGTCGAGATAGGAGCGCCATGGCCGGTCGATGCGGGATGCCAGAAACAGCCCGGAAATCATGAAAAAGTCCGGCATGCGGAAAGGCCTGGCCCATTCGATGAAACCGTTGAGCCAGGTAAGCTCGCCGGTTGCCTTCTCGACGCCCAGGGTCGAATGCATCATCACCACAAGGATGATGCAAATGCCCTTGGCATAGTCGACCCAGTCAATGCGGGCTGATCCCTCGGATTTCGGCACCTTGGCTCCTCATCGTCCCGCCATGGGACGCACAATCATCCAGTCCGCCACCGAAGCAACTTCCGCGCCATGAGGATTAACCGTGAATCTTGGGGAGAAGCCGTGGCTTGGCCTCAAACAATCCCGGCCGATGTGCCGGCGACGACCGGCCGTTCCCTTGCCTTTTGTGACCGGTATCCGCTGGCCCGGTAGACCGCAATGGGATCGACGGCGCCGCCCTTGCGCATGCGCGCTTCGGCGAGGATGGGCGAGACATCGGTGATGTAGGCCTGTTTGATCAGCCGGTGTCCCGCCATCGCATCGCTTGCATTTTGGGCTTCGGCCAGCGCGGCGCGGTCGACCAGCGAGGCCTGCACATAGGCCCTGAGGATTTCCGTAGCCGAGGCGATCAGGCTTTCGATCGGATCGGTCACATTGTGGGACTGGTCGATCATGTAGGCCGGTGAGAACTCCGGTGCCCGGCGCAGCTCGGCATCGACGAGCTCATTGAACACCAGAAACAGGCGGAACGGATCGACCGAGCCCGCGTCGAGATCGTCGTCGCCATATTTCGAATCGTTGAAATGAAAGCCTGCGAGCTTCTTGGCGCGGATGAGGCGCGCCACGATCTGTTCGATATTGGTGTTGGGCGCGTGGTGGCCGAGATCGACCAGGCACTTGGCCTTGGGGCCAAGCTCGGAGGCCGCCATGAAGTTCGATCCCCAGTCGGAAATCACCGTGGCATAGAAGGCCGGCTCATAGAGCTTGTGCTCGAGGAACACCAGCCAGTCCTTTGGCAATGCCGCATAGATCTTCGACAGTGAATCGATGTAACGGTCGAAAGCGGCATTTAGGTTTGCCTGCCCGGCGAAGTTCGAACCATCGGCGATCCACACGGTGAGCGCCGTCGAGCCGAGCCGGCGGCCGATGTCGATGCATTCGAGATTATGTTCCACCGCCTGGGCGCGGGCGCCGGCATCGGCATGGGTGAGCGAGCCGAATTTGTAGGAACGCTGCTGGCCCTTCTGGTCCTGAAATGTATTGGAGTTCACCGCGTCGAAACCTAGGCCATAGGAGGAGGCTTCCTGGCGGAGCGCATTGTAATCGGCAACCTTGTCCCACGGGATATGCGGCGAGACGGTGGGCGTAATCCGCGACAGTTGCTGGATGACGCCGCAATCTTCCAGCTTGTCGTGAATATGGCGCGGCTCGCCGGGGCCGGGAAAGCGTGCAAAGCGGGTGCCGCCGGTGCCCACGCCCCAGGTCGGCACCGCCACCGCATAGTTCATGGCGCGCTTCGTCACCGCCTCAATGTCGATGCCGCGCCTGGCGAGCTGGCGGCCAAGCGCGGCAAAATCCTCCGCCTGGGCCTCCGCCAGCTTGGCGTTTTCGCCGGCGATGAAATCGGCTGAAATCGCAAAATTCATGACCTACCTCGTGAACGACGCGGCATTGCCGGCATCGACATTGAGGAAATTGCCGGTCGATTTCGCCGAGAGGTCGGAGGCAAAGAAATAGACGGCCTCGGCAATGTCTTCCGGAAACACCGAGCGCTGCAGGAGCGAGCGCTTGCGGTAATGTTCCTCGAGCTCGCTTTCGGAAATCTTGAGGCTGGCGGCGCGCTGCTGGCGCCACGGGCCCTGCCAGATTTTGGAGCCGCGCAGCACCGCGTCGGGATTGACCACATTGACGCGAATGCCAAGCGGTGCTCCCTCCAGCGCCATGCAGCGGGCGAGTTGAATCTCGGCGGCCTTGGCCGAGCAATAGGCCGATGCGCCGGGAGACGCGGTCACCCCGTTCTTCGAGCCGATGAAGATCATCGATCCGCCCGTGGCCTGGCGCTTCATCAGCCGGTAGCCCTCGCGGCCCACCAGGAAATAACCGGTGCCGAGGATCGCCATGTTCTTGTTCCACAGATCGAGCGATGTGTCTTCCACCGCGGCGGCCAGCGTGATGCCGGCATTATTTACCACGATATCGAGGCCGCCGAAGGAGGTAACCGCATCGTTCACCGCCGCAATCACCGCCTGCTCGCTGGTGACGTCCATGAGAACGCCTTTGCACATTGTCCTTGCCATAGGTCTTGGCGAAGCCTGCAACCGTTTCGTCCAGCGCCGCCTGGTCGATGTCGGCGAGAACGACGGCGGCTCCTTCCGACAGCAACTTGGCGGCGATCGCCGAGCCGATGCCGCCGGCGCCGCCGGTGACCAGCGCTACCCTTCCGGCCAGGCTCTTGGGCTTCGGCATGCGGGCGAGCTTGGCTTCTTCGAGCAGCCAGTATTCGATGTTGAAGGCCTCCTGCTCCGGCAGCCCAACATAGGACGAAACGCCGGAGGCGCCGCGCATCACGTTGATGGCGTTCACATAGAACTCCGCCGCGATGCGCGCCGTGGCCTTGTCCTTGGCGAAGGAGATCATGCCGACTTGCGGCACCAGATAGATCACCGCATTGGGATCGCGCATGGCCGGCGAGTTGGCATGCTTGCAGCGCTCATAGAACTCCGCATAGCCGGCGCGGTAACCCTCGATCAGCCGGTCGAGCGCTTCGCCCGTTGCATCGTGGGGAACGATCAGCGGCCTGATCTTGGTGCGCAGGAAATGGTCGGGACACGAAGTGCCAAGCGGCGCCAGCTCGCCCAATGCCTTTGAATTCACGAATTCCAGCACCTCGGGTGAATCGACGAAATGCCCCACCTTCATTTCGTTCTTGCAGATGCGGCCGCGGATTTCCGGCATCAGGCGAAGCGCCACGGCTTCGCGCTCGGCTTCGCCAAGGGCTGCCACCGTCTCGCCCTTGAAGGCCGGCTTCTTGCGATTGCTCTCCACCCACAGCGCCGCCTTGTTGATAATGCGGAGCGTGGTCTCATAGCAGCTCCTGGCATCATGGCCCCAGGTGAAGAGGCCATGGCTTCCCAGCACCACGCCCACATATTCCGGATGCTCGGTTGCCATTCGACCGAGCTTGATGCCGAGATCGATGCCCGGCCGCTGCCACGGCAGATAACCCATCTCCTTGCCGAACACGGTCTTGGTGAGGATCTCCGCGTCCTTCGAAGCGGCGATGGCGATCACCGCGTCGGAATGCACGTGATCGACATGGGCATAGGGAACATAGGCATGCAGGCAGGTGTCGATCGAGGCGGCGCGCGGGTTGAGATTGAAGGTGCAGTGATTGAGATTGTGCACCATCTCGTCTTCCTGATCGAGGTGGCGGTAGAGGCCTTTGAGCGATTCCAGCTTGTCCATGTAGAGCGTGGCGAAACCATCGAGCTTCATGGAACCGATGTCGCCGCCGGAGCCTTTCACCCACAGAACCGTTGTCTCCTGCTGGCTCAGCGGATCGGCCATTTTCACTTTGGCCGAGGTATTGCCGCCGCCGAAATTGGTGATCCTGAGATCCGAACCGAGAAGGTTGGAGCGGTAGAGCAGCAAGCCCGGCTCATCGAGCTTCGCTGCCTTCGCATCGTCCCACAATGACGGAACGGTGACCGAATTGGACATGGGAAACCTGCCTTGAAAGTCTGGATTGGCCGGAAAGGTTATGATCACATTCGCGCACCGTCAATCAGATTCATTCATATTGCAGCGCAATATCGAATTGCACTGCACCAAACGTTGACGTTCATGATCATATGTGCGTAAGTTTGAGCGAATTGGGGAGTGAGGATGCACGAAAGGGAGCGCTGGCAGTTGATCGTCCAGGCTTTGCGCGATCGCCATGTGGTGACCGTGCGCGAGCTGGTGGAGCGCACCGGCGTGTCGCCGGCAACGCTGCGCCGCGATCTCGCCAAGCTGGCCGAGGAGGGCCGCATCCGCCGGGTGCACGGTGGCGTCGAAGCGGTGGAGACCGCCGCGCGCCCACATCTTTCGGCGCTTCCCTTCGACGTGGGCCAGACCCGCAATGTCGAACAAAAGCGCCAGATCGCCAGAGCCGCCGCAGCCCTTTGCGTGGACGGCGAATCGATCATCATCAATGGCGGCACCACCACCTATCAGATGGTCGATTTTCTCAGCTGCCGCCGCCTGCAGATTCTCACCAACTCGTTTCCCATCGCCCAGGTGCTGACTCTCACCAGCGAGAACCGCATCGCCATTCCCGGCGGCGAGATTTACCGCGAACAGGGCCTCGTCATCTCGCCCTTCGATTCCGACGCCACCCAGCATTTCTCCGCAAGCAAGATTTTCGTGAGCTGCTTTGCGGTGAACCCGCGCGGCGTGATCGAAAGCGATCCCCTGGTGGCGCGCGCCGTCATCAAACTGCTCGACCGCGCCGACCGGCTGATCCTGCTCGCCAACTCGTCGAAATTCGTCAGCGCCGGAAGCATGGCCGTCTGTCCGCTGACGCGGGTTGACACGCTGATCACCGATTCCGGCATCGATGCGGCCGCGGCCGAGATGGTGAGATCGGCCGGGGTCGATCTCGTCATTGCCGCGCCCGATCCACAAACACTGTCGACGGCGGCGTGACGCAATGACCGAAGCCGCCGTTTCGCTCACTGGAATATCCAAGTCCTTCGCCGGACTGAAGGTGCTGAACAATGTCGACTTCGACGTGCGCCCCGGAGAAGTTCACGCGCTCCTCGGCGAGAATGGCGCCGGTAAATCGACGCTGATCAAAGTCATGGCGGGCCTGCACAGCCCGGACGAAGGACAAATTCAGCTTGGCGGCAAGCCGGTGCGCTTCGCCTCTCCGCGCGAAGCCCACAACGCCGGCATTTCCACCGTGCATCAGGAACTCCTGCTGTTTCCCGAACTGACCGTCGCCGAGAATGTGTTCCTCGGCCAGACGCCGAAGACCTCGGCCGGCCTGGTCGATTGGAAAGTCATGCGGCCGGCGCGCCCGCCAGCTGCTCGACGGTCTCGACAGCTTCGACCTCGACATCGATGCGCGGGTCGGGACACTTTCGGTGGCCAACCGCCAGCGCGTCGAAATCGCCAGGGCCCTGTCGCAGGATGCCCGCGTGGTGATCATGGATGAGCCGACCGCGGCGCTGGCCGAAGCCGATGTGCGGCGCCTGATGGATATCGTGCGGCGGCTGCAAGCAGCGCGGCGTCGGCATCGTCTATGTCAGCCACCGCATGTCGGAAATCTTCGCCCTTGCCGACCGCGTCACCGTGCTGCGCGACGGCAACCATGTCGGCACCCACGCCATCAAGGATGTCGACGAAACAAAACTCGTATCGATGATGGTGGGACGCGCCATCGACCGGCTCTATCCCGCCAAGCAGGGACGAAAGCGGCGAGGTGATTCTCGAGTTGAAGAACATCTCCTATCGCGGCGTGGTCAACGACGTCGTCATTGCAGCTTGCGCCGGGGCGAAATCCTCGGGCATTGCCGGCCTCGTCGGATCCGGGCGCACCGAGCTGGCGCTCACCATCTTCGGCATCACGCCGGCCACCTCGGGCTCCATCCGGCTCGATGGAAAACCGGTGAGGATCTCAAGCCCCGAGGCCGCCCGTGATCTCGGCATTGCCTATATTCCGGAAGACCGCGGCCTGCAGGGCCTGATCAAGTCGCAGATCCATTGCCGAGAATGTGGCCCTTGCCAATCTCAAGCGGCTGATGCGCGGCATTTTCGTTGATGGCAACAAGGTGATGGCCGCGGCGCGCAAAGCCATCCAGCAGTTCGGCATCAGGGCGCGGGGGCCCGAGCAGCTGGTGCGCCAGCTCTCCGGCGGCAACCAGCAGAAAGTCGTGCTCGGCAAATGGCTGGCGACGGCGCCGCGCATCCTGATCATGGACGAGCCGACCCGCGGCATCGATGTCGGCGCCAAGGCCGAAATTCACCAGCTCATGCGCAAGCTCGCCGCCGATGGCATGGCGATCCTGATGATCTCCAGCGAGCTGCCGGAAGTGCTCGGCATGAGCGACCGCGTTCTGGTCATGAATTCCGGCCGCATCGCCGCCAGCTTTGAAAAGGAGGATGCAACACCAGAGGCCGTCGGCACCGCGATGACGGCAAGCCAGCCCCGCGAGGCCGCCGCATGACCGCCGCAACCCTTGCCAACACCGGAAGCCGTTCGGCCTTCCAGCGCTTCCTTTCCGGCTATGGCCAGGAACTGATCGTCGCCCTGTCGATCGTCGTGCTCTTCATTGTGGTGGGCGCCGTCAATCCGCGCTTCCTGTCGGACACCAACATCAACTCGATCATCGCCGGCAACGCCTACATCGCCGTGGCCGCCATCGGCATGTCGATGATCATCATCGCCGGCCACATCGACGTCTCGGTCGGCTCGCTCATCGGCGTCATCGCCACCATCGCCGGAACCCTGGCGGTATCGGGCTATCCCGTGTGGATGGCCTGGCTCGTTCCCATCCTCGTTGGCGATCGCCATCAACGCCGGCGTCGGCGCGCTGGTGGCCTATACCGCGGATTCCATCGATCGTGGTGACGCTCGGCATGCTCTCCATTCTGAAGGGCGGGCTGATCAGCGCCACCGGCGGCGCGTGGATCACCGACCTGCCGCCCGCATTCATGATCGCCCAGGCGAGCGGCCTTCGGCATTCCGTCTTCGGTCTATTTCATGGTGGTGCTCACCGTCATCGCCGCACTCTTCATGCGCTACACCGATTTCGGCCGCGCCATCTATGCGGTGGGCGGCAATACCGAAGCCGCCCGTGCCGCCGGCATCAATGCCGAGCGCACGGTGATCGGCGTCTTCGCGCTCCACGGCCTGTTCGCCGGCATCGCCGGCATTCTCTTCGCCACCCAGCTGCAAGTGATCCAGTCGACCGTGCCGCCCAATCTGGAGCTGACCGTCATCACCGCCTCGGTGATCGGCGGCGTCTCCATCCTCGGCGGCACGGGCACGGTGATCGGCTCGACGCTGGCCGCGATCCTGTTCGCCACCATCGGCTCGGCGCTCATCTTCCTCAATGTCTCGGCCTACTGGTTGCGCGCCGTCCTCGGCCTGCTGATCCTCGCCACGGTTCTGGCCGACATGATCCGGCGGAGGCGGGCCAAATGATGACTCGGCCGGTTTATCCGCCACGAGACGATCCTCGCCATGCTCACCATCGTGGCGCTGATTGCCCTGGCCATGCTGTCGGACAAATTCTTCACCGGCAGCAATCTGCTGAACCAGGGCCGGCTGATGTCGGAAGTCGGGCCTGGTGGCGCTGGCCATGACCTTCGTCATCGTCACCGGCGGCATCGATCTGTCGGTGGGCTCCATCCTCGGGCTCACCGCCATCCTGCTCGGCGTCTTCTGGCAAAATGTTGGAATGCCCCTGCCGCTCGCCATGGCTGCCGCGGTGGCTTGCGGCACCCTCGCTGGCTTCGGCAACGGCTTCGTCATCACGCGATTCCGGGTGCCGCCGCTGATCACCACGCTCGCCACCCTCGCGCTCTACCGCGGCCTGGCCGAAGGCATCAGCGAGGCGCGCTCGGTGCGCGGCTATCCCGAATGGTTCTTCTTCTTCGGCCAGGGCGAAGTCGCCGGCGTGCCGTTCCAGCTTTGGGTGCTGGTGATCTGCATCGTCATTTCCGGCGTCATTCTCGGCTTCACGCCCTTCGGGCGCGCCACCTACGCGATCGGCGCCAACGAAACCGCGGCGCGCTTTTCCGGCATCCGCGTCGATGCCACCAAGCTGTGGATCTATTCAGCCGCGGGCTTCCTCGCCGCCGTCGCCGCGGTGATCTTCGTCTCGCGGGTCACCACCACGCGCTCCGACATGGGCACCGGCATCGAGCTTGATGTGATCACCGGCGTCGTCCTCGGCGGCACCAGCATCTTCGGCGGCAAGGGAACCATCGCCGGCACCGTCATCGGACTGGTGCTCATCCAGGCGCTGAAGAACGGCCTCGCCCTTTCCGGGCGTGAAGGGCGACGGCACTATCGTGGTTATTGGCATCGTGCTCATTGGTGCTATTCTCGCCGGAGCACTGCTCGATCGAAACAGAGGCGGCAGTTGATGGGAGGAGGTCCGAGCCCGCGCCGCCCTGTAAATAAAGAGCCCGGACCGCAACACATGGAGCGTTCAACATGAAGAAACTGACTTTTGCCGTGACAGTGGCTTTCGGTCTGATGACCGGAACCGCGATGGCGGCGTCCGCCTGGACCGGCGGCGACGACTTGCCGACCAGCCCGCTCGCCTGCGATGCAACGCCGGCGGCCATGGCGGCCAAGCCCTATGACGGCGGCGAACCCACCGGCGCGCCCGACCGGATGGGCAAGAAGATCACCGTCGTCGATATTCCCAAGCTGATCGGCATCGGCTACTTCGCCGCCACCACCAAGGGCATCCTGGAGGCGGCCGCCGAACTCGGCAATGTCGATGCCAAGACCGACGGTCCCGACCAAGGCCAACATCGATGAGCAGATCACCTTCATCGACAACTACATCACCTCCGGCGTCGACGGCATTCTGTTCGCCGCCAACGATCCGGTCGCCATCGCTCCGGTGCTGAAGAAGGCGCTGGCCGCCGGCATCAATGTCGTGGGCTATGACGCCAACTCGACGCCCGATGCCCGCCAGTGGTTCGTCAACCAGGCCCAGTTCAACGGCATCGCCAAGGGATTGGTCGACAACATGGCCAAGGAAATCGGCGAAGAGAGCGCCTTTGCCATCGTCACCTCGACCTTCACCACGCCGAACCAGGCCCGCTGGATCGCCGAAATGGCGGCCTATGCGGCGGCCTGCCACCCCAAGATGAAGTGGCTGGAAACCGTTGAAGCCCAGGAAGACAACACCCTGTCCTTCAACCAGGCCACCACCCTCATCAACAAGTATGGCGATGAGCTCAAGGGCCTCTTCGGCATGACGTCGGTGGCGACACCGGCTTCCGCCGAAGCCGTGACCCAGGCCAAGAAGTGCGGCTCGATCGCCGTCGTCGGCCTCGCCACCCCCAACGCCATGAAGCCCTATGTCAAGGCCGATTGCGTCAAGTCGGTGGTGCTGTGGAACCCGGTCGATCTGGGCTATGCCGCCATGCATGTGCTCCGCGCCGTGGCCGACGGCACGCTGAAAGGCCGGCGCCACCTCGGTCAAGGCCGGCAAGCTGGGCGATCTGCAAGTCATCAACGGCTCCGAAATCCTGCTCGGCGCGCCTTACACATTTACCAAGGACAATATCGATCAGTTCGATTTCTGATCGGTCATCCGCAGGCGCGCCGGGGAAAAACTCCGGCGCGTTTTTTTGGCTTGGGCTCGCCGGGCGCGGACGGGTTGCCTAGTCCGAGCGCTTCAGCACCGCTTGCAGCACGTTGCGCACGCCGATGGCGCCGACGAAGCGGTCTTCCTCGTCGAAAAGCGCAACTGGCGCCGTATCGGCATTGTGCATGGCCAGCATGACGATCTTCAGCGAGGTGCCGGGCCTTGCCCAGTAGACCGGCCTGGTGCCCTCGGGGATCGGATTCTCGACATCGGCACAGGAAACCCAAGTCGCCTTCTTCTTGTCGCGCTCGGCCGCCACCACCTTCAGGTTCCGGTCGAGCTTGAAGCGCGTCGTCTTGCGCTTGTCGAGCCACACCCAGCCATCGGCGGTCTTCTCAAGCTCGTGGATGCTCCGCATGACATTCCAGGCGGTGAGCACCGAGAGCGGATTCACATTGGCGATGAACTCGCGCACATAGTCGTTGGCGGGCCTCAGCACGATATCCTCGGGCGGGCCAGATTGCACGATGCGGCCGCCCTCCATGATGGTGATGCGGTTGCCGATCTTGAGGGCCTCCTCGAGATCGTGACTGACGAAGACGATGGTCTTCTTCAGGGATTTCTGCAGCTGCAGCAGTTCGTCCTGCAGCTTGGTGCGGATCAAGGGATCGAGCGCCGAGAATGGCTCATCCATCAGCAGGATGGGAGCCTCGGTGGCGAAGGCGCGGGCAAGGCCGACGCGCTGCTGCATGCCGCCCGAGAGTTCATGGGCGTATTTGCCGGCCCACTGATCGAGGCCCACCAGCTTCAGCTGCTTGTCCACCCGCTGCGCGCGCTCAGCCTCGGGAACCCCCGAAAGCTCGAGCCCAAAGCCCACATTCTCCGCCACCGTGCGCCATGGCAGAAGCGCGAATTGCTGGAACACCATGGCGACCTGATGCTGGCGCACCCGGCGCAAGGTGTTCTCGTCGCAGGAGACGACATCGACCATCTTGTCGCCTTCTTTCACCCGCACTTCGCCGCGCGCCACCTTGTTGAGGCCGTTGACGGCGCGCAGCAGCGTCGACTTGCCGGAACCCGAGAGCCCCATCAGCACCGAGATTTCGCCTTCCTTGACAACGAGGTTGGCGCCGGCCGCTCCCAGCACAGAGCCGGTCTTGGCCAGGATATCGGCGCGGCTATCGCCGGCATCGACCATCTTGAGCGCCGCCGGAATATCCTTGCCGAAGATGATATCGACATTCTTGAATTCAACCGCGACGCTCATTTCTTGGCTCCCGATCTCACCGCCAGCACGCGGTCGAGAATGATGGCGAGCACCACGATCGCCAGCCCCGCCTCGATGCCCAGCGGAATGTTGCGGTTGGCCAGCGCCTTGTTGACCGGATTGCCGAGGCTGGGGGCGCCGATCAGGGTGGCGAACACCACCATGGAAAGCGACAGCATGATGCACTGGGTGAGGCCCGCCATGATCGACGGCAATGCCGCCGGCAATTCGACCTTCCACAACAACTGCCGCTTGGTGGCGCCGAAACTTTCACCGGCCTCGATCATCGGTTTTGGAATGGAGGTGATGCCGAGATAGGTCATGCGCACCGGGGCCGGCATGGCGAAGATCACGGTGACGATGAGCGCCGGTGCTGCCCCCAGGCCGAAGAGAATGAGAATGGGAATGAGATAGACGAATGTCGGCATCGTCTGCATCAGGTCAAGGGTAGGCTGGGTGATTTGCCAGACCTTGGGCTTGTGGGCGGCCCAGATGCCGAGCGGAACGCCGGCCGCCATCGACAAGGCGGTTGCACCCACCACCAGCACGAGGGTCTGAACGGTTTCCTTCCACAGGCCCTGATTGATGATGAACAGCAATCCGATCAGAACGGCCACCGCCAGGGTCTTCGATTTTTGCAGCCAATAGGCAAGACCCGCGCATCCAATGGCGAGAAGCACCGGCGGAATCTGCAAGAGGAGAAATGTCGTGCCTTCGACCACGAAGTTCAAGGCGACCTTGATCGCATCGAACAGCCACTGGAAGTAGGTCACGATGAAATCGATGACCGCCTTGCCCCATTTGCCGATGGGTATCTTCCACAAGGCAATGAATTTCGAAACAGGATCCATTTAGCCCCTCCCCAGGGTTTGCTTCACCCAGCTATCTTTGCCGTCTTTCTGCCCGGTCCTCGAACAATTGTAGTTTTGCTTGACGCGCCACTCCCTATCACCGTCATGCCAGCGAACGCTGGCATCCCGCTAAATGCTCGAATGAAAAACAGAAAGCGGGACCCCAGCGTTCGCTGGGGTGACGGGGGGTTCATTTTTATTGGCGAAAACACTAGCCCGCCAGCGCCGCCGTCACCGCCGCCGCCGCATCGCCGCCGTCGAAGGTTGTGACACCCTCAAGCCACGGCTTTACCGCATCCGGATTGGCCACGAGCCAGGCCTTTGCCGTTTCCTTGGGATCAGCACCATCCTTGAGAACCGGAGCCATCATGGCGCCTTCCATGGCAAGGCTGAATTTAAGATTTGATAGCAGCTTGCCGGTATTGGGGCACTCGCTGGCATAGCCCGCCCGCACATTGGTGAAGACCGTGGCGGCGCCGAAGCCCGAGTCACCCATGCCGTCGAGGTAGTGAATCTTCATTTCGCCCATCACCGGATGCGGCGTCCAGCCGAGGAAGATGATCCATTCATTGTTCTGCAGGGCCTTCTCGGCCTCGGTCAGCATGCCGGCTTCCGAACTTTCGACCATTTCAAATCCGGCCAGATTGTTCTTGGGATCGTCGATCATCGTCTGGATGATGCGGTTGCCGTCATTGCCGGCTTCGATGCCGTAGATCTTGGCCGAGAACTTGTCCTTGTTGGCGCCGAGATCGGCGAGGCTCTTGACGCCCGCGTCCGCCACATACTGCGGCACCACCAGGCCGTAGCCCGCACCTTCGAGATTGGCGCCGATGCTCTCCACCGACTTGTCGTCCATATAGGCCTTCACATCGGCAGTCATGCTCGGCATCCAGTTGCCGAGGAAGACATCGATGTCCTTATTCTTGAGCGAGGCATAGGCCACCGGCACCGACAGGGTCTTGACCTCCGGAGCATAGCCCAGCGCCTCAAGCACCACCTGGGTGACACCGGTCGTCACCTGAATATCGGTCCAGCCCACATCGGCGAAGCGCACCGCTTTGCAGCTCTCGGCATCACCGGCGAAAGCCTGCGTCGTCACCGCCAACAGGCCGGTGCCGATTGCCAGGACGGCTGACAGTTTCCTCAAAGTAGACATCATTCTAATCCTCCCTGATTTGGCCGTGGAGAATACCCCACGCGGGACCCCCACGGCGAATGCCACGAAATACAGCCGGTCTCCATGCGCTCGTCAAGTTTTTTATTGGACAGGCGACCAATAAAAATCTAGTGTCCGGTCGAGGAGACCCGAATGCCCAAGCTCGGAATGGGGCCGATCAGGCGGAAACAATTGGTGGACGCGGCAATCGCCGTGATTCACGAACATGGCTTTGCCAACGCAACCATTGCCCGCATCGCCCAGCGGGCCGGCGTCTTTCCCGGCATCGTCCATCACTATTTTGCCGACAAGGACGAACTCCTGTTCGCCACCATGCGCTCGCTGCTGGCCGAACTGCGGCGCGATACGGTGCGGCGTCAGCGCGGCGCCAGGACACCGCGTGAACGTGTCAATGCGGTGATCGATTCGTCCTTTGGCGATGGCCAATTTGACGAGCAGGTGTTCAGCGCCTGGCTGGCGCTCTATGGCAATGCCCGCCAGTCGCCGCGGCTGCAGCGCATTCTCTCGCTTTATCATCGCCGCCTGCAAGCCAATCTGATGTTCGACCTGGGCAAGCTGATGGACCGCGACCGCGCCCTCAAGCTCGCCGAAGGGATCGGCGCCATGATCGATGGGTTGTGGCTGCGCTATGCCCTTGCCGGCAAGCCCGACGATCCCTCGCACCCCAGGGCGATTGCGCGGTCCTATTTCGAATCCGCCGGCAGCCCCGGCAGTCTTTGAGATTGCACCGCGCCGCCCATGCGCTACAACTCCGCCAGCGAGCATGAGGAGTCTGGCACATGAAACCGGTGAAGTGGGGCATTATCTCGACGGCCAATATCGGCGTGGCCAAGGTCATTCCGGGCATGCTGAAGAGCAAGGAGCTTGAGGTCGTTGCCATTTCCTCGCGCAACCTCAAGACGGCGCGCAAATGGGCGATGGAGTTGGGCATTCCCAAGTCCTATGGCTCCTACGAGGAAATGCTGGCCGATCCCGAAATCGAGGCGGTCTACAATCCGCTGCCCAACCACTTGCATGTGCCCTTGACCATGGCCGCGGCCCGCGCCGGCAAGCACGTGCTGTGCGAGAAGCCCATCGCCATCACGGCGAAGGAAGCCGCCCAGCTCAAGAAGGCGCCCAAGGGCATCCACATCGCCGAGGCCTTCATGGTGCGCCATGCCGCCCAATGGATCGAGGTGAAGAATCGCGTCAAGAAGGGCGAGATCGGCGAGGTACGCGCCATCCAGGTGTTCTTCACCTACTTCAACCGCGATCCCAAGAACGTACGCAATATCGCCAATATCGGCGGCGGCGGCCTGTTCGATATCGGCTGTTATCCGATCACCGTGTCGCGCTACATCTTCAATGACGAACCAAAGCGCGTTACCGCCACTTTCGACCGCGATCCCAAATTCAAGACCGACCGCACCGCCGGAGGCCTTGCCGATTTCGGCGGCGGCCGCCATCTCTCGTTCACCATCTCAACCCAGACCGCGCCCTATCAGCGGGTCAACATCGCCGGCACCAAGGGCCGCATCGAAATCGAAATTCCCTTTAATGCGCCGCCCGATAAGCCCAACCGCTATTTCGTGCAAGGCATGGAGATGAACCAGGGAAGCTGGGTGGAGCTGCCGATTTCCGATCAGTACCAGCTCCAGGCCGAGGCCTTCGGCCGCGTCATCCGCAAAAAGCAGAAGCAAGCCTGGGGCGTTGACGACGCCATCCAGAACATGAGGATCATCGACGCCTTCTTCCGCTCCGAAAGAAGCGGCAAGTGGGAGAAGACTTAGAATGTATTCGATCTCAATTGACCTGCTATCCCTTTACACCGTCATGCCAGCTTTCGCTGGGGAGACGGAGATGCGGGCCATCATGACCGGCCGTAATCGTCGTCGTGGCGGATGATGTCGTCTTCGCCGAGATAATCGCCGAATGGGGCAATTGACGGGTGCCAAAAGCCTCACTATAAGCCCGCCCATTAGCAGTATTTCAGATAGCAGGATCAAGTCATGGCCAATACCAAATCGGCGAAGAAGGCCACCCGCGTTGCCGCCCGCCGCAATGAAATCAACAAGAACCGCACCAGCCGGGTGCGGGGCTCAGTGCGCAAGGTCGAGGAAGCATTGGCCAGCGGCGACAGAACGGCCGCCGAAGCCGCGCTCAAACTGGCCCAGCCCGAGCTGATGCGCGGCGCCCAAAAGGGCGTGCTGCACAAGAATACCGCCTCGCGCAAGATTTCCCGCCTCACCAGCAGGCTCAAGGCCCTGAAAGCTTAAGAGTTTTCCACTACCTCGCAAAACGCGCGCCGGAAGCTCATTCCGGCGCGCGTTTTTTTGTCCGGGAACTGACGGGTTTGAGCAATTTTTAGTTCGTTTTTTCATGATCTTACGGGCTTGTCCCAACAGTTTCCTTCAGCCCGGCCAATGCCGCGAGGATGCCGCCAAGAATCCGGCCCGCAGGTGTGGCTTAAGAGACACACCCGTTAGAGCCCGCTGGCATCGCGAAACCAATGACTCTTCATTGGGTTAGTAAGACGGCGCGGGAGATGCGCGGCAATGGCGGGCGCAGCGGCACGCTCCGTGTACTGAGCGACTTCCGATTCAAGTTGCATCGCACCGCCCGGCCTTTGTAGGTTCGCTTCATCACAGACGGCATGACAACCGTCGCTAGAACTAAGGGGCAAGTCTATCGGCGCGGCGGCGCGCTGTGAACGGGATTCAAATTGTTTTTGGCGTTTGGAATTGGGTGGCCGTCGTCCGCTTTGGATGTGCCGTGCGTCACGGGCTGCGTGAGCAGTTGTGCAATCATCAAACAAAAAACCTGGGGTCAACATGAAAACTTCACATCAAATGGATGGCGGCAGCGGCTGAACACGGGCCGAGGCGATGAGACGAACGGGCTTTGCTGGTGCGAAGCCCCAATAACAACCAGTTCGCCCAGTAGGCGGACGTTTTGAACTGGCAGGCAAGATGCAGGTACGATCAGCCGATCTCAAACAGAAATGGGACCGCGTAACCCAACGTCTGCGTGCCGAACTGGGAGAAGACCTCTACTCCAGCTGGTTTGCCCGCATGGAAATCGAGGCGTGCAACGAAGGCCGGCTGTCGGTATCGGTCCCCACCCGCTTTCTCAAATCCTGGATCGAGACACATTATGTCTCCCGCTTGCAGAAGACCTGCGAGGCCGAGTTGGGTCCGCTTGACCTCGTACAGCTCAGAGTGCGCACCCGTGGTCCCGCCCAGCACACGGCGGAACAGCCGGAACGCCGGGGCGAGTCCGGCGGCGCTCAGGTCATGGCGCAAGCACCGGCCGCCATGCCGGTTGCCACCCTGCCGCCACTCGACCGCAATGGCGCCATCGATCCCAGCCAGACATTCGAGAGCTTCGTGGTTGGCGGATCCAATCAACTGGCCCACGCGGCGGTGAGCCGGGTTGCCGATGCCGCGTTCGGCGCGCCCATTAGTTTCAATCCGCTGTTTCTTCATGCCCAGGCAGGCCTCGGCAAGACCCATTTGCTCAATGCCGTCTGTCACCGCATCAAGGAGCGCAGGCCGGACCGCAAGGTGCTGTTCCTCACCGCCGAGCGCTTCATGTACACCTTCGTGCTGGCTCTGCGGCAGCGCGACACGATTTCCTTCAAGGATCAATTCCAGACGGTTGACGTCCTGCTCATCGATGACTTCCAGTTCCTCCAGGGCAAGACCATGCAGCAGGAATTCTGCCACGCCTTCAACTCGCTGGTCGACGCCAAGCGGCAGGTGATCGTGGCGGCCGATGTGCCGCCGGCCCAGCTCGACGCGATCGACCAACGGATGCGCTCGCGCCTGATGGGCGGCCTGGTGGTCGATATCGAGCTTCCCGACCTCGAGCTTCGGCGCCGCATCGTGCAAAGCCGCTATGAGTCGCTGCAGCTGCGCGATCCGGCCGCCAACGTTCCCGATGACGTGCTGGAGTTCATCGCCAATCGCATCACCGGCAGCGGCCGCGAGCTGGAGGGGGCGCTCAACCGCATCATGGCCTATCAGCAGTTCAATAGCGCCGCGATCACCCTCGATCTGGCCGCCATGGTGCTGCGCGACATGCAGGCCAATCCGGACGGCTCGCGCATCAAGATCGACGATATTCTGAAGATCGTCGGCCGCCACTATAATGTGGCGCGCACCGATCTCTTGTCGCCCAGGCGGGCCCGCGCCGTGGTGGTGCCGCGCCAGATCGGCATGTATCTCGCCAAGAAAATGACGGCCCGCTCGCTTCCCGAAATCGGCCGGAGATTCGGCGGCCGCGATCACTCCACCGTGCTGCACGCGGTGCGCAAGATCGAAGAGCAGATCAAGACCGACGACAAACTCGCCCGCGAAGTGGCCCTGCTGATCCGCCTGGTCGAACAGGGCTGAGGCTCGGCCATTGGAACGGGCTTCGCCCCCCCCTAAAACGGCATCAGGCTGAAGCCGAAGGCGCGGTCGGCGAACCATGCTCCGCCGATCGCCACGATCACAAGGCTTGAGACCGGAAGGGCAGCCCTCCCCAACCGGTGGGCGCGGCCAATGGCGCAGAGCAGCGGCAGTCCCACCACGACGATTGTCAGCTGGCCCAATTCGACGCCCATATTGAATGACAGCAGGGCGGCGAGCAGGCTTTGGCGCGGCAGGTCCAGTTCGGCCAGAACATTGGCGAATCCCACGCCGTGGATCAGGCCAAAGCCCATGGCCACCAGCCACAGGCGGCGAGTCACCAGCGGCCACAGGTTGTTGGCGGCGGCAAGTGAAATGGTGACGGCGATCAGGCTTTCGGTCACTGCGGGCGGGATGCGCAGAATTTGAAACGCCGCCAAGCCAAGCGTCAGCGAATGGGCGAGCGTGAAGGCGGTCACCACCCGGGCGGCATCGCCGAGCAAGCGGCCAGGCCCCGCGCCATGGCCGAAGATCAACGTGCCGAGAAGCAGTGTCACGACGAACAGGATATGATCGTAGCCGATCAGGATGTGGTGGATGCCGTGCTTGACGAATGTCAGGAACAGCCCAGCATCTCCGCCGGTGGCGGCAACGGAAACGGTTTCGCTTGCCGGAGTCATGACAAAGCTTTGCACACCGGCCGGCGCCGCCACGGTTACCAGCCCGCGGTGCTGGGCGTCGGTGCGAAACATCAGCCGGTATCCGATTTCGAGGGACCCATCCAGCCTGGGGCACGAGGCGGTGAAGGGCACGGCGAGATAGGTCTCTCCGCCATGGCGATTGGTCATCAGGGGTTGACCGGCGAGTGCGCAAGTTCGCCCGCCGTCACCAATGGAGATTTGCGCCAGAAGTGCCTCGGCAATCTCGCGCTCGCGCAGCCGGACTTCGCCCCAGGTGATCTTGCCGTTGCCATCGCTATCGAGGCCGATAAGTCTGCCGGCATCGGTGGCGGCCAGTTCCAGCCTACCGCTGGTATTGCCTTCCGACAGAACCACATTGAGATAGCCATAGCTTTGCGTGTGGGCCGAGGCGATGCCGCAGGCCAACGTCACCAATGCCGAGACGGCCAGCGCCCACAGGAAGCGGCTCATGATTTTGCTCCAACGGCGCTCAGCTGATTCAACAGCGGCGTGAGGCGGCTGTCGCGCAGCCCGGTTTTCCGCACGAAGTCCACCACGCTCGCCGCCGCACTGGTCTCGCCACTGGCAATTGCACAGGCCAGCAGAATGCGGGCGTCGGCTGTTTCCTTCTGAACTTGCCAGTTGGCTTGGGCCAGCGGCAAAGCCTCCTTCGGGTTGTCCAACACCTCGAGCCGGTAACGGGCTTCCTCGCGGAGATGAACGCGGTTGCCGCTCGCCACGGCGGCGGCAAAGCGCTCGTCCAGAATAGCCGACCATTGTTCGAGGCGGGGATCGCCCAGCCGCTTTGCCGCGATGGCCCGCCTGAGCAGCAGAATATCCGCCTCGCCCTTGCCTTCGAGAAGTTCGAGCGCTTCGGCGGCGCGATCATTGTCCAGCAAGTAATCGGCATAGGCCGCCAACAGCGGAACATCGGCCGTTGCCCCGTCTGCGGCTTCCTTGAAATAGCGCTCGGCAGCGGAATTCAGGCCAAGGCCTACTGCAAGATCGGCCGCGATGGAGATCGCAAAGCCGCGCATGGTGCCGGTCAGACCGGGATCCACTTCAATGAGTGCCCCGAGTTTTTCGTAGGCCCTTGCTCCAGCGCCACGCATGGCGGCGACCCGGGCAAGGCAGGCGATCGCGACATAGCGTCCGGCCGATAGCGGCAGCCGCTGGCAGTCCGCCGTGGCGCCCAGCACATCACCGCCAACCAGCCGCACCAATGCCCGCGACAGCCTCGCCTGGGCGTTGCCCGGATCGCTGGCGAGAACATCGTCGAGATCGGCGAGTGCCTCCGGAAAATTATGAAAGGCCTGCAGGACGACGGCGCGCAGCACCCTCACTTCGGTGGGAGGCTCCACCGCATCCCACCAGGGCGTCAGGGCAGCCTGGGCCTCGCCATAGCGCCTGGGGTTTGCCTGTTCGCGTCCCTCCTCGATAGCGGCCCGCGCCAATGCGAGAGCGAGCTCGAGATTCCGCGGGCCGGCCGCGAGTGCGGTCCTGGCGGCAGTGAGAGCCGATGACCCATTCTGCTGCCTCGGCGGCACCACCGCCAGGACCTCCGCATCGTCATCGGGCCTCAATGGTTCAGCCTGCGCGGCGGCCGTCAACGGCAGCAGGCAGATACCGGCAATTGTGAGATACCGTCGAACATTCATGTCAGCCACCCCGTGGACTGGCGGTGGCCACCGGAGCGGCCACCACTGTTGTGTAAGTTATTGTCCGTGGTGGCCGTGGTTGCGCCCGTTCTGCGGGGTTGGCGCATAGGGGAAGACCCGGTTGTAGGTCATGTCGTTGTGCGTCACCTTGTCGATATCGACGCCGGGACCAGGTGCTGCAGCACCCAGTGCGATCAACGCAATGTCGAGCACATCATCGCCGAAGCGGCGGCCATTGGGCCAGCCGCCCGCCACATTGCCACCCGTCAGAGTGCTGGGCAGAACGTCTCCGCCGAACACGCTGAGCCGGTTGAACCCGGCCTGGCCCGCAAGCCGCACCGCCGGCGTCGTCAGATCGACCTTGATCACGTCGGGAATGAAGATCGACGAGAGGTCGGCCGGTGGCAGGCCGAGGGCCGCATCAAGCTCCGGGTTGGTCGCATAGGAGGTGAAGTTCGCGGCGTCGTCCTTCGGACGGCTTCTGCCGTAGAGGTTTTTGTCCTTGATGGCGACGAGGGCCTCGTTGAACAGCGGATTGCCTTGGCGGGCAACCTGCACAACGCCCGAGGACGTCTTGCGCGAGGTCGTGGCGAAAACGCCGGCTTTCTTGGCGCCGCCGAGCTGGCTCAGCGGAATATTGATCACCATCATATGAAGGTTGTATCCGCCCTGGCTGTCGAAGCCCGCCGGCTTGTCGAAGCCGAAATCGAGATCGAAGATCGAATGAATATCGGCGAAGAACCCATCGTCGCGCTGGCCGGCGAACACGTCATAGTTGTTGGCAAGGTGGGCAATGGCGTTCATGGTGAAGCCGTCGAGGTTTGCCGCATTGGCAACGCCGCCTTTTGCCGGATTGTCGCCATCCTCGCCCTGGTTATAGGCGGGAGTAACACGGCCCTGGTTGTTGGGTGGAACCTTGAGTTCGTCGCCAAGCACGGTTTTTGTATTGCCGTTGCGGTGATCGATCTTGGTCACCTTGTAGGTCTGGCGCAGATTCTGGTTCGGCGAGAAGTTGGCGCCGGGCTGGACGACGCCGAGATAGGACTGCAGGATGGTGTTGCGGTTGGCGAAATCCGTCTCGAATTCGAACCGGTAGGTGAGGTCGGCGATGCCGCTTCCCACATGATTGCCAAGTGCGACATGAATGTCATAGATGACATTGGGATCGAAGCTGTAATCATTGGGCCCGATGCCCGGCTCCTCGAACGGGAACACGCCGAGTGCGGCGGTCATATACTCGACGCCGTCCTCCTTGCTGCGGAAGGCGTAGACATCGGTGGTGTTGGCGGCCGGATCGCGAACGATCAGCGGAGCGTCCATATGACTCGAGGCCTGGGCCGTCGCCGGCATGAAAGCCGGCAGCGCCAGAAAGGCGAGCAAGGCCGTCTTGAACGAAATGCGTTTGAACATGGGAAGTTTCCTCTGGATTGACGTTGACAGGGGCTGTGATGCCGGCCGATCCGGCGTGACACTGTGAAAACGGAGGCATTCGCGGGTAAGTTTCAGGCGACACGCAGTCGTGATCGCCATGTGATCGGCGTGACCGCTGATCCGGCGGGGGCCGATTCGATCTCAAGTATGTTGACAGCAACGCGATCCACGGCATGCTAGGGTTTTGGCGGATGCCGGGCTCGGGTCCGGGGAGGGCGGCGAAAGATGAGCATTAGGGAAGAGTTGGCCGTTCTGTGTGAGGTTGCACCATTTTCGATACTTAGCGCCAAAAAATTGAAACTCCTGGCTTTCGTGAGCGAACTTGTTACCTACGAAGCCGGTGACATCGTCCTGAAGCAGGGAGACAAAGGCGAAGCCGTTTTTGTTCTGATCGACGGCAGGATCGACGTATCCATCTCAACTTCCGGCGTTTCGAAACGTGTTCGCGAAATGGGCCGGCATACTTTTTTTGGCGAGATTGCCATCATGAAGAAAACGGTCCGCGCGGCCACCGTAAGGGCCAAGACGGATATTGTGGCGTTGAAGATCTCCAAGGACGTACTGTATGAAATCATCGATGAAGAGCCCGAGCTTGGAACATTGATAATCGATCATATCGAGAAAGCTGGCTACACATTCTCATGACGTTGGCTGTGAGACGGTTTGTAAATAGATTGCGAATTGGGTCAATCAAAAATCATCCCGCTCTGGGGAATCAATTTGAGTTTTCGTCCCGGGGCATAACGCCGGGGAGTTGGCTGTCTGCTTTCAGGGTTGAGCGGCCAAGCTCGTCGCAGGCAATGTCGCGAAGGGCCAAACCCGGTCGCGCGAGGCGTTGGAGCAGATTGCGCAATCTATGCCGATGTGATGTAACTTTGATGGGGATGCGCGCGGGGACAGGGAATGAACGGGGCTGATCGGCTGTGCGACGTGCTTCTCGCCAACGGTGTCGATGTCTGCTTTGCCAATCCCGGCACCTCCGAGATGCATTTTGTCGCCGCGCTGGATCGAAAGCCTGCGATGCGTTGCGTGCTCGGTCTGTTCGAGGGCGTGGTCACCGGCGCGGCCGACGGTTATGCGCGCATGGCGCGACGGCCGGCGGCGACCTTGCTGCATACCGGCCCCGGTCTCGCCAACGGTCTCGCGAACCTTCACAACGCACGGCGCGCCCATAGCCCGATCCTCAACATCGTCGGAGACCACGCCTCCTATCACCTGCAATACGATGCTCCGCTGACCACCGACATCGAGAGCCTTGCCAGGCCGATGTCGGACTGGGTGGGACGCGTGACGTCGGCCGATGCGGTCGGCGAGGCCGTGAGCGACGCCTATCTGGCGGCCTGCACGCTTCCGGGTGTCGCCACCCTTATCCTGCCCGCCGACTCGGCATGGAACGCGTTTCAGCCTGCACCCATAGCGCCCGTCGTCTTGCCTCCGAAGCCGATGCCGCCAATGGAAACCATCCGCTCCGTCGCCGAGGCCGTCCGGCGGCACAACGGCCGCTTCGGCCTCCTCGTTGGCGGCGATGCCGCCCTTGAGCGCGGGATCGAGCCGGCCGGGCGCATCGCCGCGGCGGGTGACGGACAGGTCTTCGCGGAAGTATTGCCGGCCCGCGTGGCAAGAGGCCGCGGGCGGACGACGGCGAAGCAGATCCCCTATGCCATCGATCTGGCGATCGAGACCCTCCGCGACATCGACCTCCTCGTCCTCATCGGGGCCCCGGAGCCGGTCGCTTTCTTCGCCTATCCGGGAAAGCCGGCCCGCCTCGTCAGGGAGGGCTGCGTCGTCCTCACCCTTGCGGGCCGCGCCGACGATCTTGTCGGCGCGCTGGAAGCACTCGCCGGCGAACTGGACGCGACCAAGGCGATCACGCTCGTCGCCGGGACCTTTCCCGATGCCTCTGCGCCGCGGGGCCAACTAACCGGCGACGCTGTTTCCGCGATCCTCGCCCGGCAGCTGCCGGAGGGCACGATCGTGTGCAACGAGAGCAGCATCACCGGGAGACGCTTCACCGGTTTCTCCGAACAAGCGCCGCCGCATGATCTCCTCTCCGTAACGGGCGGCTCGATCGGGATCGGCATCCCGCTGTCGGTCGGCGCGGCGATTGCATGCCCGGATCGCAAGGTGATCACCCTCCAGTCCGATGGCAGCGGCCTTTATACCCTGCAGGGACTGTGGACCGAGGCCCGCGAGAACCTGGACGTCCTGACGATCGTCCTGGCAAACCGGGCCTATGCGATTCTCCTCGCCGAGATGAGAAATCTCGGGGTCACCGATATCGGCCGCAATGCCACGCGGATGATGAGCCTCACCGATCCCGCGCCGGACTGGGTGCACCTTGCGCATGGCATGGGCGTCGATGCTGCCTCCGCCCGAAGCTGCGAGGAGTTTTCCGACATTCTTGGCTCGGCGCTCAAGCGCCGCGGGCCATTTCTAATCGAGTGCCTGATCTAGCCGAGGTCCAAAAGTCGACAGTCGAGCCATCAATTAGATGAAGCCCGGAGCGGCGAGGAGGCGATGCGGCTCTTGGCATCGCGGTGAGGGTGTCGCGAACGTCCGCTCAGGGTCAATCGCGTCGCAGACCGATTGTCTGCTTTGGGGGTCGAGCAGTCAGGCTCATCACAGGCATCGCGGCGGCGGGTCATATGTGGCATGTCACGCTAACCCGCCACCGGCTTATCCACAGGGCTTGAAAGCCGCGGCCAACCGCGCCAATGTCTCCGGCCCGGCTGTCTTTGCCGGGAAGATACGAGGGGAACATCCGGTTATGCGTGTGACGATTGAACGGTCGGCCTTTCTCAAGGCGCTCAACCATGTGCAGAGCGTGGTCGAGCGGCGCAACACCATTCCGATCCTGTCCAATGTCCTGATCCAGGCGGCGGGCGGCACGGTGAAGCTGACCGCCACCGATCTCGACATCGAGATCGTCGAAAGCGTCGCCGGCCGAAGTGGCGCGCGACGGCGCCACCACGGTGCCCGCCCACATGCTCTACGACATCGTGCGCAAGCTGCCCGACGGCGCCCAGCTCGAAATCGAACAGGGGCCGGACCAGGCCGCGTCGTCGATCTTCGCCGGGCGCTCGCGCTTTGCCCTGCAGGCGTTGCCGCCCGAGGATTTTCCCGATCTTGACGTCGGGCGAATTCGGCAACAGCTTCACCATTGCCGGCCAGCGAACTCAAGGGCCTGATCGAGAAGACCCGCTTTGCCATTTCGACCGAGGAGACCCGCTATTATCTGAACGGCATCTATCTGCATGAAGTGGCGAGCCGGCACTTGCTGCGCGCCGTCGCCACCGACGGCCACCGCCTGGCGCAGGCGCAGATCGCCAGGCCCGAGGGCGCCAAGGGCATGCCCGGCGTCATCGTGCCGCGCAAGACCGTGCTGGAGATGGTCAAGCTCATCGAAGGCGATCGAGGGCGAGGTCGAGGTGGCGCTGTCGGCCGCCAAGATCCGTTTCACCGGCGGCAATCTGGTGCTGACATCCAAGCTGATCGACGGCACATTCCCGGATTATGAGCGGGTCATCCCGCGCCACAACGACAAGGTGCTGGAAGTCGACACCAAGATCTTCTCCGACGCGGTCGACCGCGTCTCGACCATTTCGATGGAAAAGGGCCGGGCGGTGAAGCTCAACATCGGCTCCGGCAAGCTGGTGCTGACGGTCAACAATCCGGATTCGGGCTCGGCCGAAGAAGAAATCGCCTGTCGGCTATGATGCCGAGCCCATCGATATCGGCTTCAACTCGCGCTACCTGCTCGACATGGCGGGCCAGATCAAAGCGGCATCCATGCTGCTTCAATCTGGCCGATGCGGGCTCGCCCACCATCATGCGGGATCCCAGGCGACGAGCAGGCGCTCTATGTGCTGATGCCGATGCGGGTGTAATTCTGGCGTTGGTGACCATATCTCCACGCTGGCCTCACCCGCCTGACGCTCACCGACTTCCGCAACTATGCCGGGCTTGCGGCTCGATGTCGCGGCGCTCGGCTTGTGGCGCTCACCGGCCCCAATGGCGCGGGCAAGACCAATCTGCTGGAGGCGATTTCGCTGCTGGCGCCGGGCCGGGGCTTGCGTGGCGCCGGCTTTCGATGAACTGGCGCGCCATGGCGGCGCCGGCAGCCTGGGCCATTGCCGCCGAGCTGCAACCGCGCAGGGGCCGATCTCGCTTGGCACCGGCTGGACTGCCAGGCCGCGACGGCGAGGCCGGACGCAGAGCCGGCTGGTGTGATCGACGGCCATGCTGCAGAAAAGTCCCGGCGCCTCGGCCAGCATATGCGCATCTTGTGGCTGACCCCCGCCATGGACCGCCTGTTCGCCGGACCCGCCTCGCGACCGCCGGCGCTTCCTCGACCGCCTGGTCGCCGCCTTCGATCCCGAGCATGGCGCGCGCGTCACTGGTGTTCGAGAAGGTCATGCGCGAGCGCAACCTCTCTCGAAGAGCCGCGCGCCGACACGGCCTGGCTCGCCAGCCTCGAAGCCCACATGGCCGAAGCGGCGGTGGCCATTGCGGCGGCCCGCCTCATGGCGCTCGAAGCCTTGCAGACGCCATATCGACGCAGCCCGCGCGACCAGCGCATTTCCCTGGGGCGAAGTCTCGCGTCGAAGGCGAAATCGAGGCGCCTGCTGTCGGCACATGCCGGCCGTGCACGCGGAGGACGAATATCGTAGACTGCTGGCCGATTCGCGGAGGCTCGACCGGGCAGCCGGGCGCACCCTGGCGGGCCCGCATCGGAGCGATCTTGCGGTGGTTCACGGACCCAAGAACATGGCGGCCGAACTGTGTTCGACGGGCGAGCAGAAGGCCCTGCTGATCGGCCTTGATTCTGGCCCAGGCCCGTGCTGTGAAGGCGCGGCGCTCGGGCAGGCGCCGATCCTGCTTCTCGACGAGGTGGCGGCCCATCTCGACCGGGCGCGGCGCGAGGCCTTTTCGAGGCTCTGGCAGCCTTGGCTGCCAGGCCTGGATGACCGGCACGGACGCCGCATTGTTCGACGGCGCTGGGCACATAGTGCAGCGGTCTTCCATGTGGAAGCCGGCGCTATTGCGGAAGTGAAGGGAAATTCATGAGCGAAGACGACAAGCAAGAACGGCGCCGACGACTATGGCGCCGACTCGATCAAGGTGCTCAAAGGCCTCGATGCCGTGCGCAAGCGCCCCGGCATGTATATCGGCGACACCGACGATGGCTCGGGCCTGCACCACATGGTCTACGAGGTCGTCGACAACGCCATCGACGAGGCGCTGGCCGGCCATGCCGACCGGGTGACCGTGACGCTCAATGCCGATGGCTCCTGCACGGTCACCGACAATGGCCGCGGCATCCCGACCGACATCAGCACGATGACGAAGGCGTCTCCGCCGCCGAAGTCATCATGACCCAGCTCCATGCCGGCGGAAAATTCGACCAGAATTCCTACAAGGTCTCGGGCGGCCTGCATGGCGTCGGCGTCTCGGTGGTCAATGCGCTGTCGGTCTGGCTGAAGCTGACCATCTTCCGCGACGGCAAGGAGCACTTCATGAGCTTCACCCATGGCGACGCCGATGCGCCGCTCGGCGTTGTGGGCGATGCCGCCGGGCAAGCGCGGCACCGAAGTGACCTTCCTGCCGTCGACCGAGACCTTCACCAAGACCGAATTCGATTTCGCCACGCTCGAGCATCGCCTGCGCGAACTGGCCTTCCTCAATTCCGGCGTGCGCATTCTGCTGGCCGACCAGCGCGGCGTCGAAGCCAAGGAGGTCGAACTGTTCTATGAAGGCGGCATCGCGGCCTTCGTGCGCTATCTCGACCGCACCAAGCAGGCGGTGCTCGCCCGAGCCCATCATGATCAAGGGCGAGCGAGACGGCATCACCGTCGAATGCGCCCTGTGGTGGAACGACAGCTATCACGAGAACATGCTGTGCTTCACCAACAACATTCCCGCAGCGCGACGGCGGCACCCATCTCGCCGGCTTCCGCGGCGCGCTTGACCCGCGTCGTCAACAACTACGCCAACGACAGCGGCATCGCCAAGAAGGAGAAGGTGGCGCTGACCGGCGATGATGCCCGCGAGGCGCTCACCTGCGTGCTTTCGGTGAAGGTGCCGGATCCGAAATTCTCGTCGCAGACGAAGGACAAGCTGGTCTCCTCGGAAGTGCGCCCGGTGGTCGAGAACTCTGATCAACGAACAGCTGGGCGCCTGGTTCGAGGAGCATCCGTGCGACGCCAAGAAGATCGTCGGCAAGGTGGTCGAAGCCGCCGCCGCCCGCGAAGCCGCCCGCAAGGCCCGCGAACTCACCCGCCGCAAGGGCGCGCTCGACATCGCGGGCCTTCCCGGCAAACTGGCCGAATGCCAGGAGCGCGATCCCGCCGAAGTCCGAAATCTTCATCGTCGAGGGCGATTCGGCCGGCGGCTCCGCCAAGCAGGCGCGGAACCGCGAGAACCAGGCGGTGCTGCCCTTGCGCGGCAAGATCCTCAATGTCGAGCGCGCCCGCTTCGACAAGATGCTGTCCTCGGCCGAGATCGGCACGCTGATCACCGCGCTCGGCACCGGCATCGGCCGCGAGGAATTCAACATCGACAAGCTGCGCTACCACAAGATCATCATCATGACCGACGCCGACGTGGACGGCGCCCATATCCGCACGCTGCTGCTCACCTTCTTCTACCGCCAGATGCCGGAGCTGATCGAGCGCGGCCACCTCTATATCGCCCAGCCGCCGCTCTACAAGGTGAAGCGCGGCTCGTCCGAGCAATATCTGAAGGATAGCAAGGCGCTGGAAAACTATCTGATCGAAACCGGCCTTGAAGGCACGACGCTGGTGCTCGCCAACGGCAGCGAGCGCGCCGGTGCCGATCTTCGCGCCATCGTCGAGGAGGCGCTGTCGATCCGCGCCGCGCTCGACGCGCTGCATTCGCGCTATTCGCGCGCGGTCATCGAGCAGGCGGCGATCGCCGGCGCGCTCAATCCGGAAGTGCTCTCCAACAGCGCCAATGCCGCGGGTGCCGCCGCCTATATCGCCCGGCGGCTCGATGCGATTTCGGAAGAGACCGAGCGCGGCTGGCAGGGCGCTGCCCACCGCCGATGGCGGCCTCGCCTTCACCCGCGAGGTGCGCGGCGTGAAGGAAAGCTGGACGCATCGACGGCAAGCTGATCGCCTCGGCCGATGCCCTGCGCCTCGACACGCAAGGCCGAGCACCTGCAGGAAATCTACGCCAAGCCCGCGAAGCTCCGCCGCAAGGACGCCGACACCGCGATCTACGGCCCGCTCGACCTGCTCGAGGCGGTCTTCGCCGCCGGCCGCAAGGGCATCACCATGCAGCGCTACAAGGGCCTGGGCGAAATGAACCCCGAGCAGCTGTGGGAAACCACGCTCGACGCCAATGTCCGCTCGCTGCTGCGCGTGAGGGTCGCCGAACTCGACGAGGCCGACGACTGTTCACCAAGCTGATGGGCGACGTCGTCGAACCGCGCCGCGACTTCATCCGCGAAAACGCGCTGAACGTCGCCAATCTGGATGTGTAGGGCGGGAGAGCGCCCAACCATGATCGTCATTCCGGCGGAAGCCAAGGAAGTAAACGCACAGTCGCAGTAATTCGCCACTGAAATCCGTGAAGACAAATATGAGCCAAGCCAAGCAATATCGAGGCGCAGAGCAGCTAATTCTCTACTTCACCATAGGTATCCTCCTAGGCGCGGCAGCGATGGCACTTGTTGTCATAGCACTCGGAGTCGAAACTGCCCGAGAAATTTTCAAGGACTATCAAACACTCTTGGGAGCCGTAATTGGCTCCATTGCTATCGGGTACGAGGTAAGCCGCGGCTTTCGGAATCAGATCGAAGCACAAAAACATGCAGCTGACGTTTCGCATGCCGCGCGGCTTCACGAGGCCGAGATTCAAAAATCCGAAAGGGTAGAAAGGAGAAATGAAGATGCAAAGATACTTGCCAGTTCCCTTAGAGGTGAATTGACCGCTGCACATCAACACCTAATCAACCGGCACAGCGCGCTCCAACTTAGTTTCACGTCACTTGCAATTGCTCAGGCGGCTGGCCAAACCAAATTTAATATTGCAGCGTTGGCCGGGTTTGATACAAGATTCTAGGTTGCGAGTATTGATAGGCTGGGCCTACTGAATGCTTCATTGGTGGGTGATGTTGGAAAGGTGTATACCGAGGATTATGGCGGACCTCGGCGCATTCAACGATCTTCCAGTGAAATTTGGAAAGCAGTTCTGTGAAACATTGATCTCTTCGAACAACTGGACAATGAATGACGTCCACCACGTTGCTATGCGCTTGCGTGATTTTGAATGGGGCGACCCCCTCAGGGATTCGCTTATAGACCGTGACGTGAAATTAGCCAAAAGCACCAGCAATCGCGATCAAGAGCAACTCTGTAATTCCGATCAGCTGTGGGAAACGACGCTGGACGCCAACGTCCGCTCGCTGCTGCGGGTGAAAGTCTCCGAGCTCGACGAAGCCGACGACCTGTTCACCAAACTGATGGGCGACGTCGTCGAACCCCGCCGCGACTTCATCCGCGAGAATGCGCTGAACGTGGCGAATTTGGATGTGTAGAAAAAAAGATGGATTCAGAAGAAAGTGGGATTACCGTGACTGCTACTCGTGTCACCTGATTAAAATAGTTTCTTATCAACCGTTTACTCCGTCAATCGGCGCATCTGCTGTGGACGGCGCCGATGCGGCCGGAGTGTGGAAACCGGGCCAGCTGTTCCGTTGATGCCTCGATCGCCGCGACCACGCTCTTGGCCGCCGCCGGATTGCGGAGCGCGATATGGCGATGGATGTCCGCGATGTCGGCCTGCGCCGCGCGGGAAAAGACGACCTTCATCCGGTGAGAGTGCGGAAGAAGGTCTTCATCTCCTCTGGCGGGACGGGCGCTGGCGGCGTCGCGAGGCGGCGGCGCACTTCGGCTTGCTGCTCGGGCGAAAGGCGAATGCGGGATTCATCCTGCTCGATGAGCGAGAGATCGCCCTGCCGCGAGGACGCGCAAGACACTTCGCCTTCTCCCGTCCCGGACTTGTTCCGGGATGGGAGGTGGCCGGCAAGCCGGATGCAGGGCTCGAACTCCGGTTAACGCACTTTGAGGGTTGCGATTGGAGAGATTCAGTGGGGGCTTCTAATTCGGAGCCCGCCCAAGACCGAGATTGCGCTTGAACGGTGATCCAAATCGCGCCTTGCCTGCCTTCTCGGGCATTTCGGCACGATCCCCGATCCGCGCGATCCCCGTTATGTCGACCATACGCTGCGTGAGATCATGTTGCTGGTAGTATGCGGCTCGATCTGCGACTGCGACGACTTGGACCTGATTTCCGATTGGGGCGAGGCGCATCTGGATTTCCTGCGCCGCTTCCTGCCCTATCACCACGGCGTGCCCTGCGGGCGCTGGCTCAACATCATGATCAACCGCACTGGACCTGCCTTGTTCCAGGCCGCCTTCACGCCTGGGTCAGAGAGACCTGGCCGGAGCGGCCCGGCCTCATCGCCATTGATGGAAAGACGTCGAGGCGCAGCGACGATCATGCCGAGGGCTGCAAAGCCTTGCACCTGGTCTCGGCCTTCGCCACCACCTGAAGGCTGGTGCTCGGCCAGGAAGCAACGCCGGAGAAGAGCGGCGAAACCACTGCCATTCCGGTGCTGCTCGAGCGGCTGGCCGCCGGTGACGGCCTCAAGGGCGCACTCGTCTCCATCGACGCCATCGCCACGAACGCTGCGATCGCCCAGGCCATCCGCGATAAAGGTGCTGACTATCTCCTCGCCGTCAAGGCCAACCAGCAGACCATAAGGCGCGAGATCGAAGGCTATTTCGCAGATGCACCGCTTGACCGGCTGGCCAGCGATTACGAGGCAGACAAGGGTCACGGCCACATCGAGGAGCGCACAGTAAACATCTCGGTCGAGACCGATTGGCTCAATGGCGCACGCATTTTAAAGGCGAATTCCACCTGCCGGACGCGGCCTGTGTGCTCAGCGTCAAGGCCCGCACTCACCTCAAGGACGATTGCCGCACAGATACCCGCTACTACATCTCCTCGCGCCGCTTCACCCCCGAAGATGCAGCACGTGCGTGTGCGGCCACTGGGCGATAGAGAACAGCGTGCACTGGACCCTCGACACGGTCTTCCATGACGACGTGCGCCGCGACGGGGAGGGCCACGGCGCCATCAACATGGCCATCATCGGCCACTTCGCCTTCAATCTAGTGAGGACGCTCGATGACAAACGATCCCTCAAAAACCGCCGAAAACGAGCGGGTTGGGACACCAAGACACATCTGAGCCCTTCTCGGAACCCTGACTTGTTAACCGGGAATGGGAGCGCTGAAGCCGGATGAGGGCTGTTTCTTTCAACCGGCTCTGAGACCGCCAAGCGGATAGAGGGCCCTCACCCGCCCTGCGGGCACCCTCTCCCATGCGTCCCGCACGGGAGAGGGCGATAAATGCCGAACCGCAAGTATTTGATGCGACAAACTCAATCGGTTCCAAACTTCACCAGTTCCACCCGTTCCTTGTCCACCAGGTGTTCAGACAGAGCCTGGCCGCCGACGCCGGGGCAGTAGGTTTTGTGTTCCTTCGAATCCGGGTCTAGCGGCGTCCATTCATAGACCTTGGTGCAGTCCTTGAATGTGCCCGCGGCGACTTTCACGGTGATGCCGGTCTCGATGACCTCGGCCATATCCTCGGCTATGCCCTTGTAAAACTCCATGCGATAGCTATCGCCGACGACCTGCTTGCCCTTGATCCAGATGCCCGGCAGCGCGCCATCTTCGCCGCCGATCCAGCCGCCGGCATGGTCCTTGAACTTGCCATCTTCATAGTTATCGACGGCTTCGCCGAAATACCACACACTGCCATCCTTGTGCTGGGCCAGATAGTCGTTGGTTTCCTCGCGAAGCTGGTTGTTGAGAAAAACCCGGTCGTTGTAGATCAATGTTTCAACGCCCATGATTGTGCGGGTCTCCGCCCTGATGCGAATCTCGACGCGCTCGGGACCTTCTTCGGTCATCACTTCGTAAACCATCAATTTCCCGCCGGCAGATTGAACAGAGGATTGTCAATCTTGATCGAGAAATCAGCGGGATTGATAGCCGGACTGTAGGCCTCTCCGGCGAAAGCGGATGGAATGGCGATTAGGCATGTTGCAGCCAGCACCAGCGATGTGCATTTCATGGGACTCTCCTAATGCGATTGTCGAAACCTCACTCCGGGCTTCACAAGCTACTACGTGAGCGCCGGGAGATTTCTTTCACTGCAAGAGCTCAATTAGGGTTCGTTCTTTCAACTAGCTCTGAGACTGCCAGGCGGACAGAGCGCCCTCACCCGCTCTCTGTGAGGGGCGCTTGCAACTCAAAAATGCCGCCATCCCGGGGAAAGCTGCCATGAAGAAATTGGAGCCGCCGCCGATTTGTTCAGACAGAAGCTGGATGCCAGCTTTCGCTGGCATGACGGTGTGAAGGGATACAGTTGGTTTTCCTCACTCTTTCCGTCTCCCCAGCGAAAGCTGGGGTCCCGCTTATCGCGCCAAATCGCGGTGACTGGCTCTTACTTCTTCACAGCCTCTTTCGCCTCCCGAGCGGGCAAGCCCGCCGGTGGGATGACGAAAATTGGTTACCGGCCTCACCACCCGCCCCGCTCAAGCTCGCCCGAAGGCGTGCGGCGGTAGCCGATATCCTTCAGCTGCTCCTGCGACAGGCCTTCGATGATGCGCCGGTCGCGGCGGCGCTTCAGCCAGGCGCGGAGGGGGTTACGGTGGATTTGGATGGTGGTCATGATCGGTATCTCCTTCTGTGCTGATCCTGAGGCCAATCTAGTCTGGCAATGCTGACAACGGTGTGTCAGGATTAAACCGGCTTCCAAGAAAGATTTTCGCGTGCACACGATCGACCGCGCCCTGGCTCTGCTGCTGGCGCTTTCCGGCGGCAAACCGGTGGCGGCGCAGCGAGCTGGCGCGGCGCTTCCAGGTCTCGCTCCGGACCATCTACCGCGACGTTGACCGGCTCCTCGGGCTTGGCGTTCCCGTCGAGGCCGAGCGCGGCGCGCAAGGTGGCTACCATCTGGCCGAGGGCTATCTGCAGCCGCCCGTCGGCCTCACCCGGGCCGAGACGGCAGCACTTCTCGTCGCACTTGCAGTGGTGCGCGGCCTCAAGGCCACGCCCTTCGAAGCCCAGCTCGAGACCGCCGAAAAGAAGCTTCTCGCCTCGCTCCCCGCCCCGGCGCGGGCGCTTTTGAAGGACGGCCGCCGCATCGTTGCGGTCGAGCCGGTGCCGGAGGATTTGTTCCATTGGGAAAAGCCGGTCGCCGCACCCCTCGATGGCGGCCCCGCCGTCGACGGATTTCTCGACGGCATCCTCAAGTCGCGCCGGGTGCGGCTGGTCTATGAGAACCCCTACCGGCGCACGGTGCGCGAGCATGAGATAGAGCCCCAGGGCATCCTGTTCGACCGCGACCGCTGGTATCTGATCGGCCGCTCGCTCGAGCATGGCGAGGAGCGCATCTGGCGGGCCGACAAGGTCCAGTCAATCGTGGTCTCGGGCTTCGCCTTCCGCCCCGACCGTGGCTTCGACGCCGGGCGCTATCTCGGCCGCGCCTGGTTGGCCGCCGCCTTCGAGCGCTGGTTCATCGAGGACGAGCGCGCCGTCACCCGCATCCGGCTGACGCCCTCCTTGGCGGAAATGCTCAAGCGCGACTGGTTCTACCAGAAAGCCCGCTTCGCGGTAGGCCCCGATGGCGCCATCATCCTCAGCGTCCCCGAGATCGATCCCCGCGCCATCCTGCCGCTGGTGAGGTGGCTGGGGCCCGATGCGGAGCTGCTGTCGCCCGAACCCCTGCGCCAGGCGCTGGCGGCGGAGGTGGGCCGGCTGGCCGCGATCTATAGTTGACAGAGTCAACTATCTCGGTGTGCAAACTGGCGGCAAAGAGTGCGCATTTGGAGCGCTATTAGCGCCGCATTGCCGCGCATGTTGGTGCAATGCCGCCAATAATGCGCTGTTTTAACACGCTGTTTTTCGCACTAGGAATGGTTTCACGTGAAACATCGAGCCGGAAATCAAGCCCCGGTGATCGCCTTGCGGATGGCCGCCAGGGGCGCGCTGTCGTCGAAGCTGAGGCTGGCCCCGGCCCGCACGATGCCGAGCCTACGCCAGAGATCGTCGAGGTCCGGCTTCACCGGCTTGTCGCGCATCTCGTCATACATGGCGATCAGCACATGGCGGCCCGTCGCACCGTCGCCCAACTCCAGCGTCTCGCGGAAGTCCCATTCCCTGCGAAAATCCCGCACCGCATTGATCGCCCGCAAGGCATGCTGCAGGCCAAATCGGTTGCCGGTTTCCTGGCGGATGCGGATATCGGCCATCAGGCAGAACATGCAGCCGCCCCAATAGGTCATGCCCCAGCTCGGCGTTTGATCGAGGCCGCCATCGCCATCCCTGGGCAGGCCCTTGGGCATCGACTTGGCGAAGTCGCCCCAGATCCGCGCCGCCGGCAGGTGCCCGGCCTGCACCCTGGCAACCGCCTCGACATAGACGGCGATGCCCTCCGCCATCCAGTTGTGCCGCATGTTCAGCCACGGGAAGGCGAGATGAATCATCTCATGGACCAGCACCCAATCGTCATGCAGCAGGGCCGCCTCGCTGGCGCCTCGGCCGAGATGAACATCGATATGCGGTATGTCTCCCGGCTCGGTGCGCCCGCCCTGCACGCCGCCGCCATCGGCCGGTTCCAGCGTGATGGCCACGGCGGGCACCGGAAACTTGCCGTAGTAGGTCACCACCGCATCGGCGGATTTGGCGATCCAGGCACGGACCAGCCTCTGCATGGCCTCGTCCAGAGCGCCCACGTCAACCGTGGCGGTTGCCCCATGAAGATCGAGGGAGAGGGTTCCAGCTTCGGCGCTGGTGACAGGCAGTGCTGCGAGGAAGCCAAGCAATGTGCGGCGGATCATGCCGCCCATCGCAGCCGATCAAACGATCACAAGCGACACAATTTTGCGTGTTACTGGCAGGTGACTCCGGTGCCGCCCAGTCCGCAATAGCCATGGGGGTTCTTCGCCAGATATTGCTGGTGATAGGCCTCGGCGAAGTAGAAGGGGCCTGCCTCGGCAATCTCCGTCGTCACGCGGCCGTAGCCCTTGGCGATCAGCGCCTTCTCAAACAGGGCTTTGGATGACAAGGCCGCAGCGCGCTGGGCCGGGCTCGTCCAATAGATGGCGGAGCGATACTGGCTGCCCACATCATTGCCCTGGCGCATTCCCTGGGTGGGATCATGGGCCTCCCAGAAGGTCTTAAGCAGCGTCTCGTAGCTCACAATGCCTGGCTCATAGACCACCTGAACCGCTTCCGCATGGCCGGTGCCGCCGGTGCACACTTCCTCATAAGTCGGGTTGGGCGTGTAGCCTCCGGCATTGCCCACCGCCGTTACCCAGACGCCGGGCAGCTGCCAGAATTTGCGCTCGGCTCCCCAGTAGCAACCAAGGGCGAAGATCGCCGTCTCGCTGCCTTGGGGATAGGGACCCTTGAGCGGGTTGCCATTGACGAAATGCGTGGCCGCCGTCTCGATCGCCCGCGGACGGCCGGGAAGGGCATGGACGGCATCGGTCATTTCGGCCTTGCGGCGGGCAAAGATCATGGATTTTACACTCCTCTTGCGATGACGCCGATATAGTGTGGCAGAGACCTCACAACCACTCAACAATGCTTGATTAGCGGAGATCGATGGCTATAGTGCGCCCGGCTTTGGGAAGGGTGGCCGAGTGGCTTAAGGCACACGCCTGGAACGCGTGCATACGTGAAAGCGTATCGAGGGTTCGAATCCCTCCTCTTCCGCCAAAATATCTTAGTATCTAGTTGATAATAATTAACTATTTTTTGAAGATGCCGGCGTGATCCTGCTCGAACTCCTTGGTGTGCCGGCTCTGGAAGCTTCAAGACTATTCGCCGCAATTGACCCGGTGGACGCAGGCAACCGGCTTGGTTAGACTCTCGACAATTGGAATCACGGTGCACCCATGGGGTCTGCAATGCCAACAAAACTTGTGACTTTAACGGCGGTTTTTTTGCTGTCGTGCGGCGGCGCGGCGCTTGGCCATGACATGCGGCTCGAGGGAACCGAATGGAGGTTTGTCGGCGATATCGGGCCTGCGGCGCGGTTCGTGAGCTTTGCCGGGGAAAAACGCGTGTTCGGCTTCGGTGGTTGTAACCGGTTTTCCGGTGAATACGAACAATCAGACAACCAATTGACGGTCAAGCCACTGGCCACCACCAGAATGGCCTGTCCGCCCGACATGATGAAGCGCGAGGAGGAGTTCCTGGCCATGCTCGGGCAGGTTCACGGCGTTGTCATCGAGCACACCATGTTGATGCTTCTTGACCAAGGCGGGGCGCAAATCACCACGCTCATCCGCCACGGGGCGGAGTAGCCGGAAGCCGATTTCAGCTCAGAACTCGTCCGGCCTCGGATTGGCAAATTTTCCGCTCGCATCGATTTTCTCCATTCCCTTAACCCCAATAGATAAAATGCCGTGCTTTTTTTTGGCTGTGAGTTAACCTGCTGTTAACCCTTATTGACAGGAGGACGGGTTATGGCGCTGAAATTGATCGGTCTGGCAACCGCGCTCATCCTCATGGCATCGCCGACCCTGGCGTTTGAAAGCGAGAGCTCGGAGATCACCTTGCTGCCGCAAAGAACTGTCAGCGGGGAGGCGGCTCTTTCGCTGCCGGAAGTCGAGGCATTGGAACCGTTCCAGTCGATGGCTCCATCAGCTAATGCACTCGCTCTCCCAGAGCCGGAGACGACTCCGATCGCCCCCTACAGCGGCTGCCACCGCAACAAGGAAGAAACCGTCTATCTCACCAATTGAGCCAGGACGGCACCAACGCCCCATTGGCTTCAGCAGACCTGCGACTGAGTTTTCACCTAGTGGCGGGCTCAACGGCCGCTCAGATTCACTCTACCTCAACGATCAATTACCATTTGTTAGGCATGGGGTTTCATCGATCCTTAAAGTGGATGTGAGAAAACTGCGTCCACTATTGGTGTGTGGAGTAGAAAAATGAGTATGAATCGTAGAGACGTCGCGCGGATGGGTGGTCTGGCCGCGGGTTTGGCGCTGATGGGCGCCGCAATGAGCAAGACGGCTTCGGCCTGTACTGATGACGACCTTCTTAAGGCAGTTGAAGAATTCCGCCAGGCCATGGTCGATGGCAATGGCGCCCGTCTGCTCGAATTGAGCAGTGATGACATGAATTTTGGTCATGCCAATGGCGCCGTTCAGACCAAGATTGAATTCGTCAAGTCGGTCGTCGACAAGGCTGAAATATTCAATTCAATCCGGCTGTCCGGCCACAAGGTCGAAGTCAGCAAGGAAATTGGTATTGCCCGCCACAAGTTCGATGCCGATATCACCTTCCAAGGCAAACCGATCCAGCTGAGCCTCGGCATAATCATGGTATGGCGCAATGAAGACGGCCGCTGGCGTCTGCTCGCCCGTCAATCCTTCAAGCCGATTACGCTTTGACCCGGTACTGACAGACAGCAGCACCAAAAACTGGGCCGCGACGGCAAGCTTTCACCCGCTTGCTCGCGGCCCTCTGCTTTCCAGAGCTAACGGGCAGCGACCTTTGGGTGTTCCGCCGTAACTTTCAGTGATTCAAGCGATACGTAGGCGGCGTCTGGCTGAGCCTCCTTGCGGGCGTAGAGATGAGCGGAAATTTGGAAGGGATCTGGCAACCGGATGCCGGCCTGAACTGGAATGTCAATTTCCCGGGTAAAATGTTCCGAGGCCGCTGTACCCGCAGGCCATTCGATTGTCTGGCTGGCGGCTCCAATGGTTAGAATTATGCGGGCGACCGAGGTCGAACTCTTGATCACATGCCCACGTAACTCGATGTGAAGATTGGAAAAAACCTCATAGCCGGGCTGGTTAATGTCATAATGACCTGAAAAACTTGCCCGTGCCTCCGTTGTAGAGCCATCCGCCTTGGCTTCCAGCGAATCGAACGTCATGCTGATGTTGCGTCCATCATCAGACGCCACGGTTTTCCAGTCCAGCAGGCCGTTGGAACTGTCATTGTCGACAGTGTAACCGCCCCATTCAAGCCGACTGACATCCGCCGCTTGAACACTTGCCGCCGCCAGCGCCAAGACACACCCACAAACCACCGCGCGCAAACACTTACTCATCGCCACACCACTCTCAATGCTTAACAAACTATTAACATTTGTCCCTAAGCAGTTGGACTGGAAGTCTCGACCAAACGGTTTTCAACAGTTTTCTTCACTTTATCCACAGCCCGAAGCAGAAGCGTCGTTGCAACCTTTGCGACCGAAGGAATCGCCGGCGTTAGATCACAATTCCGTGACCGAGTTTACGTTACAATAGATTCAAGAGAAAACACTTGAGATTGACGCCCGAATCATCGATTCACAAGGGAGTGTTAAGGCTTTTCATGGATAAAACGGCATTGGTGAAATGAACTTAGTGCGCCTGCGGGATGCTAGACCTCGGGCTTGTTTGTGCAATCAGGGGTTCTGTTGTTATCAAGCCACATAGGGAACACTTTATGAAGCTGACTCAATTCGTTTCCGCAACCGCTTTGGTCCCGTTCTTATGTCTTGGCGAACCCGCTATCGCCGCCCAGAAATGGGATATGCCGCTGGCTTATCCCGCGACGAACTTCCAGTCGGTCAACGCGGCCACATTCGGCGGCTGTGTCAAGTCCGGCACCTCGGGAGAAATCGAAATCGTCACCCATCCGGGCGGTTCGCTGTTCAAGGGCAACGACATCAAGCGCGCCGTTCAGACTGGACAGGTGCCGATCGGCGAGCGCCTGCTTTCCGCCCACGAAAACGAGAACCCGATTTTTGGTCTCGACTCCGTGCCTTTCCTGGCTACTTCGTACGAGGCGTCGAACAAGCTGTGGGGCGCCGGCCGGTCGCAGTTTGAAAGTGTCCTCGACCAGCAGGGCCTGGTCCTGCTCTATTCGGTTCCATGGCCGCCGCAGGGGTTTTACTTCAAGAAGGAAGTCAACAAAGTTGCCGACATGGCGGGGACAAAGGTCAGGTCCTACAACAATTCAACCGGCCGTGTCGCCGAATTGTCCGGCATGGTGCCGGTGCAGATCGAGGCCGCCGAAATTACCCAGGCTCTCATCACGGGTGTCATCGAGTCGCTGATTACCTCGGCCGTCACCGGTCAGGACAGCAAGGCCTGGGAGCAGCTTACCTATTTCTACAAGGTCAATGCCTGGCTTCCGCGCAATTATGTCATCGTCAACAAGGATGCCTGGGTAGCGCTCGACGACAAGACAAAGGCAACAATCAAGGCCTGTGCCGCAACTGCCGAAGCCAATGGCTTCAAGATGTCGCAGGAGTCGAATGAGAAGGCGCTCAAGGATCTTGCTCAGCACGGAATGAAGGTGCTCGATCCGTCGAAGGATCTGGCAGCCGAGCTGCGCAAGGTCGGTGAAACCGTCACCAACGATTGGAAAACCAAAATGGGCGACGCCGGCAAGGCGGTCATCGACGCCTATTCGAAGTAACGGCCCGGCTCCGGGTCATGTGATGCGCCGCGTTTCTTGGCCATCGAAGGACGAGTGTGTATGAGTATCGCCACCGCCGGCCCATCGCTTCGCGTTTCAAGGTCAGGCGCTGTTTTGCCCGCCATCCGTAGTGGCCTTGATTTTATCTATCTCGCCTGCGGCTATCTGGCGGCGGCTTGCATGGTTGGAATATTGACGCTGACCGTCAGCCAGATGGTTTTTCGTGCCCTTGCAATCAACATTCGTGGCCTGACGGACTATGCCGGCTATTGCATGGCCGCCGCGGCGTTCCTGGCTTTTGCCCACACGCTGAACAACGGCAGTCACATTCGAATCGAAGTCTTTTCCGCGCTGCTCGGCCGCTACCGCGTTTATGCCGAGGGCTGGGCGCTGGCCTGCTCAACGGCAATCACCGGGTGGTTCGCCTACTATTCCTGCACCATGGTCTACTGGTCCTACAAACTCGGCGACGTCAGCACCGGACTTGATGCCACGCCCCTGTGGCTTCCCCAAGTGCCGATGGCGATCGGCAGCGTGCTCTTCACCGTGGCCCTGGCCGACCACTTGGCGCAGCTTCTCGTCACCGGCAAGCATGGCATAATGCCGTCAACCGAGATCCTGTGATAATAGGGCGGCAACAATGGAATCGATCATCATTGTTTTCGTTCTTCTCGGCATCATGTTCGTGCTGCTCGGATCGGGCGTGTGGATTGGACTCTCGCTCCTGGCGGTAGCCGCCATCGGCATCGATGTCATAGCAGGCCGGCCCGCGGGCGACGCGATCGCCACAACGATCTGGTCGTCGTCATCGTCATGGATGCTGACTTCCCTTCCCATGTTTGTGTGGATGGGAGATATCCTGTTTTATTCGCGGCTTTCGGAAGACTTGTTCAAGGGTCTTGCCCCGCTCATGGGCAGGCTTCCAGGCGGACTGCTGCATACCAACGTCCTCGGCTGCACATTGTTTGGGTCGGTCTCCGGCTCATCGGTTGCCACGCTGACCACGGTTGGAAAGATGACGATCCCTGAGCTCCGCAAACGCGGTTATCCCGAGCATCTTGTTGTCAGCTCGCTGGCGGGGCCCGCAACGCTGGGTCTGATGATTCCGCCCTCGATCATCATGATTGTCTACGGCGTGCTTACCAACGAGTCGATTGCCGCCATCAATATTGCCGGCATCATTCCTGGCCTTGTGCTTGCCGGAATGTTCTCTGGATATTTCGCCATCAAAGCAATGACGATGAAGGGTTTCAATCCGCAGCGCGAGCCGGTTTCAACCCTGCGCGAGAAACTCGACGGCGCCAGGCGCCTGATACCGGTCATCCTGCTTCTGACGCTTGTCATCGGGTCGATGTTCGCGGGCTTCGCAACGGCGACCGAGGCCGCGGCTGCCGGTGTTCTGGGCGCTCTGGTTCTCGCCTGGTGGCAGGGCACGCTCACGCGCGAGAATTTCTTTGCCGGCTTGATGAGCGCCACCCGCACATCGGCCATGATCGCTCTCATACTTGCCGCGGCCGGCTCGCTGTCGCTGGCCATGGGTTTCCTCGGCCTGCCGGCGCTTCTGGCCCAATGGGTCGCGGAGCTTAAATCTGTCGCCCTTCGGTCTGCTCATGGGACTGCTGGTTCTCTACACCATTCTTGGTCATTTCCTCGATGGCATCTCATGCGTCGCCCTGACCATCTCAATTGTCGAGCCGATGGTGCGGCAGGCCGGCATTGACATGGTCTGGTTTGGCATCTTCATCGTTCTGGTTGTCGAGATGGCCCAGATCACGCCTCCCGTCGGCTTCAATCTAACGATGCTGCAATCGATGACTGGCCATAACATCTTCAAGATTGGCTGGTGGTCGGTGCCGATGCACGTCATCATGGTGGTCATGGTGTTTATCATGATCGCCTTCCCGGGCCTGGCCACCTGGCTGCCACAGCAGATGATTCCAGTCGTTCACTGACCGCAGCGAAACCAACCGTATCAAATCGCCGGTCCAAATATTCAATTTGAACCGGCGTCAATGCTCGTCCAGAAATAGCGGAGGCCTGGTTAGGCTACGGCCCTCTGGCACTCGGGCGGAAGGGACACGATTTCAATCCAGTACCGGCCGACCGTCTTGACGATCTCGACCAGGCTGTCGAATGTGACCGGCTTGCAGATAAAGGAGTTTACCCCCAAGATTATAGGTGCGAACGATGTCTTCCTCGGCCTTCGATGTCGTCAGAATAACGATCGGAATCCGCTGAAGGATGGGCGATGCCTTGATTTCGCGCAGCGCCGTGCGTCCATCCTTGCGGGGCATATTGAGGTCGAGCAGTATAAAGCCTGGAAACGCCATGTCCCTGAGGTGACCGTATTCGCCCTCGCGCGACAGATAGTTCATCAGCTGGACGCCATCTTCCACGAAGTCCACCGGATTGCCCAGCCGCGATTCCTCGAATGCGTCCTTGATCATCATGCGGTCATCGGCATCGTCTTCCGCCACGAGAATGCGAATCGGCTGGCTGCTGCGAATCATGCTGCGTATTCCTTATTGCTTTGCTTCATCGGTAGGGTGATTACAAAAGTCGATCCTTCGCCCGGGCGTCCAATCGCATCGATCATGCCCTGGTGCCGTTCGATGATCTTCCGGCAAGTCGCCAGGCCAATGCCCGTCCCTTCATATTCATTTCGGCTATGCAGCCTTTGGAAGATCGTGAATATCTGCTCTTTGAACTGCTGCTCAAAGCCAATGCCGTTGTCTTCAATTCTGATCTGCACGGCCCGGCCCGGAACGGGAAGATCGTGCGAGTCAACAAATGAAGAAGATATCTTGATGACGGGGTTGACATCCTTCTTGCGGAATTTCAGCGCATTGCCGATCAGATTTTGAAACAGCTGCCGCATCTGTGAACCATCGGCCTCAAGGACCGGAAGGTCACCGGTTTCAATTTTCGCGTTGGTTTCCTCGATGCGAATGGACAAATCGGAAAGCACCCCAGACAGAACATCATTCAGCGAGGCCCTGGCGAACGGATTTGCAGCGGTCGTAATGCGGGAATAGGAAAGCAGATCGTTGATCAGCATTCGCATGCGTCCAGCTGCATTCTGCATGCGTTCCACGAACATCCGGCCTTCTTCCGGCAAAATGGACTGGTACTTCTTTGCGAGCCGGTCGCCAAATGCTTCGATCTTGCGAAGCGGCTCCTGCAGGTCATGAGATGCCACATAGGCAAAGTCGACGAGTTCGCGGTTCGAGCGCTCGAGCTTGCGGGTGTACTCGATCATTCGGTCGGTCGTCGCCTCCAGTTCGGTGATGTCCTGATAGGTCGCAATCGTGCCGCCATCGGTCATCGGCTCGTTCATGACGGCGATCACGCGGCCATCCTTGAGGCGCTGCTTGATAATTGTCCGTTGGCTGAGGCGGGCGGGATCATTTCTCTCGGCCAAGGCTCGCTCGGCCTGCTCGGCCGTGTAGTTGCCGAGACTGACGCTATATTCCATCAAGCCGCGCAAGGTGATGCCGGACTTTACTACATCAGGTGAAAACCCGTAGATCTCCAGATAGCGGCGATTGACGACAATCAACCGCTGATCCTTGTCGAACATGCAAAGGCCCTGGATCATGTTGCTAAGGGCCGTGTCGAATTGCAAGTTCTTGGCATGCAACTGTTGCGAGATGCGCAGCATTTCCATTTCGCGCCGCTTCAACTCGGTGATGTCGGAGCGAGTTCCGACGACGCCTCCGTCATCGGTGCGTTTCTCGGTAATCAGCAGCCAGCGTCCGTCCGCGAGTTGGACTTCGATGGGATCGCTTGGATTGCGATGACGGTGGAGCCGCCAGGCAATGTAATCGTCTGGCGCCATGCCGTTGAGGACGACGGCGCCGCGCCGCACGGACTCCCGGAGGATTTCCATTTTCGCGGCGCCCGGCATGATGACGTCGGCGATCAGTGGGCTGTAGTTCACATATTTTCTGTTATAAAGCACAAGGCGATCGGCCGCGTCATAAAGAGCAAAGCCGTCCGCCATGGCATCGAGAGCGTGCATGAGCCGGGAACGGGATTTCTCGGCGATCAACTCGAACTGCGCGTTGAGATCGATTTCCGGTGACTGCGCCTCAACCTGCCGGACAGTTTCGACAACGGAGCCGTTGCCTAGCCGGCGGCGGCGCACTTCCACAACCTGGGCGCTAGGCGCAGCATAACGGAAAGTATAGGATGCCCCTGGTTCAAGACCCCGGACGATACGGTCGATGCGGCCGCTGATTTCTTTTTCGGGAACATTCTGCCGCAAAAACGTGATTCTCATCAGTTCCTGCAATGTGCGGCCCGAAGTGGCTTCGGTAACCAAATACCCGCAAAGCGATCGATAAAGCGGGTTGCAGGCCAGCAGTGCCAAATTGGCGTCAAACAGAGCCAGACCGACATCTGCCCCGGCAAAAATACTCGCCAATTCACTGTTGTGGTCGGAATGGCCGTCGAACGGTCCCTCCGGCGCCGACGCACCTGGAAGATAGGCAACGGTATTTGCTGAGTCCGACATGCTCGCCCCAATTCGCGCGGTGATGGTGCCCGAAACACATGAATGAACCATGAAAAAGACGCCGCCAGCCGCATTTTGCCATTGTTAATAAATTGAAGTTAAACGGCAATTTACACAGGATCAGGCTAGGGTTTACCAATTCCCTGGGCATGTGCGCCGGGAAAGCGAAGACAGACTGGAAAGATGTTGCGAGTAAGTGACCGTTTGATTGCTGGCTGGCTCCTTGCCGGCACCATCACGATCGGCTTTGCCGTGCCAAGTCTTACGGCGTACTTCGCACCGTTCACATTCGCAGCCCTGTTCTGCATGATCATGGCGTCCCTCATACCGATGGCGCGCTTGCCGCTCGAAGAAATTTTCAGCCTTGAACCCGACACTCTAAGAATTGTCTCCTGGCAGCTCTTTGTCCTGCCGACGATCATTCTCGCGGCGGCGCATCTCGCCAAACTCGACAATTCGGTAGTAACGCTAATGGCTGTCACTGCCTGTGCCGGCTCGCTCTTCGCCTCTCCCGCACTGGCGGATCTGCTTGGTCTTAACCAACGCAAGGCGCTTCAGTGCATGGTACTCTCGACTTTTGTCATGCCATTTTCATACTTTATTTTCTTCACCGTAATCCTGCATGCCTCGGTGGAAATCGAATTGGCCGATTTCGTCGGGCGCACCGGCATGTTTCTGTTGCTACCTGCTTCGTTGTTTCTCTTCTATAGCGCCTACGCAGGAGATTTGCGGGAAGAAATCGTTGCTGGAATCGAGACTTGCGCGCGCTGGATAACAATTGCCGCGTTGATGGTTTTTGGCTTGGGAATAATCGGCCCCGCCGCGCACTTGCTTTGGCACGATCAAACCCATTTCTTGCTGTATCTGCTGGCAGTTACAGGACTTGGCGCCGGCATGGCATTCCTCACCACCATTGTAATGTACCGGCAAGGCATCACCAATGCGCTCACGGCCAGTATTGTCAGCGGTTTTCGCAATGTCGGGCTGGGCTATGTATTGATCGAAGGCTCGTCCAACAGCGATACCGCGGCCTATGTCGGAATTTCACAGATACCCATATTCCTTGCGCCGCTGATCATGCGATTCCTTATCGGCGAAATGGACACGTCCACGGACATTTCAGATGAAGAAAGTTCCAAAAATTCCGCGATTGGGAATTCCGGGTCCTTCGCCTGAGTTGTCCGCACCGGTATTTTTCCGGCAATTCCGCGCGCCTTCAATTTCAAGTTGTATTCAATAGTACCGGTTCTGGAACCGGCGATTAACGATGCTTCTAACTACCCGCCACGGCAACTGACTCACGGCAATCCCATTTACTGAATTTGCAAGCTTGCATCCTATTAATCCCATGCAGGGCGGAGGAGTTGGGCTTGACCACCATAGGCATGCAAATTGACTGGGGCAGAACGAGTGCGACGGAAGTTGTCGCATCGGCCCGGCTTGCATTGCAGGCAACACATGGGACAGCTCCATCGCGCCCGCCAGCGGTTACCGGCCATGGCGCATCTACAACGGCAGCCGCACCCAAACAATTGAGAGTACGGCAGACGCGCAGGGCACGCGCGTCAAGCGCCGCCGCTAGCAGGCCCAGCATCTACATACTGGCCACTCTCCTCTTCATCGCCGCGGGAGTAGCCGGCGTGTGGAGGGCCAATGCGGCATTCGCCCCCGAAATGTATGCTGACGCCGGCTTGGCTCCGGCGGCCGCCGCCTTCGCCGATGGCGAAAACTATGCGGTATTTGATTTAAACCTGAATATTCGGCGGCTGCGGGATCTTCACGTCGCGACTTTTGCCAAAACGCCCGAGGTCGTTGTTCTTGGAGCAAGTCACTGGCAAGAGGCGCATGCCGGCCTCGTAAAGACCCGCCGGATGTACAATGGTCACGTCCATCGTGACTATTGGGAGGACATGCTTGGTGTTGTGGAGGTCTATGCGCGCAACAACCGGCTTCCCAAGCAGATGATAATCGCCATCCGGGATAACTTGTTCACTCCGGTTGAAACTCGCCCGGACTTCCTCTGGGAGGCAGGTGTCGATAACTATCGGGCAATGGCCGATCGGCTTGGTATCCAGAAAGAAAGTTATTGGAAAACATTTCCCTTTCACCGGGTCAAGGAGCGGCTCTCGTTGTCAATGTTGTTCAACAACGTGACGCGTTGGTTCAACGCCGGTGAAAGGCCGCACCGGACCGGCGAACAGAATTTCGCAAACCTTGACACATTGTTGCCCGATGGTTCGATTCTTTGGTCGGCTCAACACAAGGCGATATTCACCAGTGAGCGCGCTAAACTGGAAGCAACCGCGTTTGCCGGCAAACGGCGCAATGATCCGCCGAAGGTCGATCCCAAGGGAGTGGACGCCATTGACCGGCTCCTTACCTTCCTCAAGCAGAATGGCACCGAAGTAACTCTCGTCCATCCACCCTTTAACCCGATTTTCTATGATCGCGTGAAGGGCGGTGCCTATCCGGAGGGGCTCGACCGCATCCGGCAGATCACTCAAAAACTAGCCGCCGATCACGGATTGCAGGTCATCGGTGAATTCGACCCTGCCAAGGTGGGTTGCACGGCGGATATGTTCATTGACGCCGAACATTCAAATCCGGCTTGTCTTGCCCACGTATTCGCGCAGTTCGACGCGCTCAACGAGCGGCGGGCCTCGGCCCTGCTCGAGGAGCAACGCTGATGCTGTTCAGCTCCTACCAGTTCATTTTCATCTTCTTGCCGGTTAGCTATGTTGGCTTTCTGGTGGCGCATCGCTTCGGCGGCTGGCCTGCCGCCGTCAAGTTCATCGCGGCGGCATCGCTGGCGTTTTATGCTCTCTGGGGGGTCACTCTGTTCCTCGTGCTGCTCGGCTCCCTGGTTTTCAATTACGCCGCGGGTCAGGTGATCTCCTGCCTTGGCGAACACCCAAAAGTCGCGCGCAATTCAATGCTGTTTGGCATAGCGGCCAATCTCGGTCTTCTCGGCTACCTGAAATATACAAACTTCTTCGTCGACATTGCCAACCAGCTTGCCAACGCCGGTTGGGGCCATCATGAAATTCTGGTTCCGGTCGGTGTGTCATTCTTCACCTTCATTCAGATTGGCTACCTGGTCGACGCCTACAGCGGTCAATTGGTCAAAAGCAATTTCAGCCGCTACATTGTCTTCGCCGCTTTCTTTCCCTGTGTGACCGCGGGCCCACTGGTCATGCACCGGGAAATCATGGAGCAGCTCGAGAACCGCAGCGACTCCGCCTTCGATGCGCGCCGTCTCATCACCGGAATTACCATGTTCGGCATGGGACTCTTCAAGAAATCGGCGCTTGCCGATTCAGTAGCCCCATTTGCCAATACGGTGTTCGACGGGGTTGCGGCGGGTGGCCAGGTTGACTTCATGACCTCGTGGATCGGCGCTGCCTGCTACGGGCTGCAACTCTACTTTGACTTTTCCGGTTACTCCGACATGGCCCTCGGCATTGCTTGCCTGTTTGGCATCCGCCTGCCGCTCAACTTCGACTCGCCGTTCAAGTCCCGCAACATCTCGGAATTCTGGCGCCGCTGGCACATGACGATGACCAGATTTTTCACCAGCTATATCTTTTCCAATCTTGCGATGAACGGCATGCGGGCTTCAGCCGCGAAAGGCAACGGCCGGTTCGGCAAGTATGCGCGCACCGCCGCCATTCCCGCCATCGTCACATTTCTCGTTGCCGGCGTCTGGCATGGCGCAGGCTGGAACATGGTCGTCTATGGTTTGATCCATGGCTTCGCCATTGCCGCCTACCTTGGCTGGCGGGAGTTCGGCACGTATCAAATTCCGCAAGCGGCAAGCTGGGCGCTCACCATGAGCGTGGTATTGAGTGCGCTTGTCGTTTTTCGTGCGCCTGACCTCCACACGGCGGGGATGATACTCTCCAACATGTGGGGCGCCGCCCAGCTTGGATTTGGCGCCATATCAGCGCCGGCGGCGGGTCTTGATATTGGCCGCGCCGGCTCAATGGTGGTTCTCTTGGGTGCGATTGTGCTTCTCCTGCCGAACACCCAGCAGATTCTGCACAGGGAGTGGATCAGCAGCGATCAGATGCCGCAGACCGCGGCGCTTGAAGCGGGGCTTCTGACCTGGCGTCCAGCCCTTTCCGGCGCGCTGACAACCGCATTCACCTACACGATTGCCCTGACCTCAATCGGGACGGGCACCACCTTTCTCTATTATCAATTCTGACAGGGGAGCCAACCAATGAACAAGCACATAATGGAATTTGCGGAGATCCAGCTGGATCTGCCGCGGGAAGTCGATGACGAAATCGCCGGCGACATCGAAAAAGAGTCGGTCTTTGTTTCACCGGCAATTGAAAGAATTATCGTCAACGCCGACCGGCGGACGGCGCGGCTCGTGGTGCGGCCGGGCGCATTGACTTCCGACGTTACCGACAAGGCAAACCGCTATTTGAATGTGATGGCCAAGCAGCTTTCGGGATTCGAAATCAAAGTCTTCGTTGAAACCCGCCGCAAGGACACCGGTCCCTATCAGCAGAACGTGAACGAGGGCCTCGTTAGCCGCGGCTGGATGCACGACTATGGCAAGGGCCAGGTGGCATATAGCGGGCCGGTACTGAATCTTGCCAGGCTCGTCAACGAACGCGCCGGGGAACTCTACAAGAGAACGTTTGGCGCGAAAGACGGCCACTTTCCGGCAATGATCGATGCCGACACATTGCACAAGTGCGGCTATTTCGATTCCCATCCCAATGCCATCACCTTCGTTGGCAACGTCATCGAGGATTTCGACGCGATCGAAGAATTCCGTCTCGCCAACTCATGTTCGGAGGGGGCGCTGCTGCCGCCGCACGATCATGTGCACATCGATGGCATGTGCCTGAACCCGGCTGCCTGCTTTCCCTGTTATCCGACCCTGACCGGCAAGACCATCACTGTGGGCGAATCTTATTCCTGGCTTGGCCGCGTCTTCCGCTACGAGTCGCGCAACATCAAGGGCCTCGACCGGCTCTACGAGTTCAACGTCCGCGAGCTCGTCTTTGTCGGCAACGAGGAATATGTTCGCGCTTGCCGGATGAAGGCCTTGCCGGTCGTCGAGGAACTTGCCGCGCTCCTCGATATCGATTGCAAGGTGCAGACCGCGACCGACCCGTTCTTCGCGACGGTCTCGGCTGCCAAGAAGTTCTGGCAAGCCGCCCAGGAAGTGAAGAACGAAATCAAAATTCCGTCGCTGGATGGAGCCGGCAATGTCAAGCAGCTCGCCTGCGGGTCGATCAATCTGCACGGAAATTTTTTCGGGTCTCGCTTCGGCATCAAGGATGAACACGGCGAGCCCGTTCAGACAGGCTGCGTCGGTCTTGGCATTGAGCGCTGGGTTCTGGCGGCGTTCACCCAGCACGGTTTCGACGAGCGCCGTTGGCCCCAGCCCGTCCGCAAAGTCCTGTTTTCCTGATCACAGCATCATCACCAAGTACCAGTAGGAGGTAACTCAAATGCAACTCTACAACATTATTGGCAAGGTTCTCAGTGTCGAACCGGTGACGCTAAATGAGGAGTCGAACGCGCAGAATACGCCGCGTTGGGACTCGCTCCGTCACATTGAAGTGATCTTCGCCGTGGAAAGCGCTTTTCATATCCGCTTTACCATGCCGGAGATCGTCAACCTTCGCAATCTTGGCGATATCAGGAAGCTCCTGGTCGCGAAGAATGTTCGCATTGGCGATCGTTTCGCTCAACAGCCAAGTCAGCAACAGGTGGCTTAACAACCAGATCGGGCCACTCGGGCAGGTGGGCCGCCACCGTGTTCCGGTTTGGCCAGGAAATTAAAATGGAAGCCAACCCAGTACGTTTGCTCATAGTCGATGACGACGACGACGATATCTACCTGATCAACGATGCGTTGAGTGAGGTGGTGGAAACGCGCTACGCCGTCACGGCGGTAAATTCCACACTCGCCGCGATGAGCAAGCTCGCATCGGACTCGTATGATGTAATCATCTCGGATTATCGGCTGGGCCATACGACCGGCATCGACTTCATCAAGAGTATCAGGACGGCTGGCATCGATACTCCGGTCGTTTTGCTAACAGGCCTTGCGGGACATCTTATCGACAACGCCGCTCTGGAAGCCGGCGCCTCCGACTTTCTTCCAAAGGCGTCTCTCAGTTCGACGGTCTTGGATCGGTCTATTCGCTATGCCATGGCGCATGCGGATCGCCAACGGCTGCTGCATGCGGTTCTGAAGTCAACGATATCGGGAATGGCGGTGCTCGAGCCGAAGGGAACGCTGGCACTTTGGAACCCCCGATTCGTCGAGTTTGCCGAGGCCGCGTTTGGCAGCGATCGGGAGCGGCTTTCGAAGCTTGTCGAACTGGCCCTGCTGAGTGGCGCAAGCGATGTCACGGTTGGCGACAGGACAGTGGAAGTGCATTGCATGGCGTTGCCGCAAGGAGGCAAGGTACTTGCGTTGCATGACGTGACCGCCCGAGTGAATGAATTACGCGAGCGCGCCAGCGCCGAGCAGCATATCCGCAAGATTGCAATGCATGATGCACTGACCGGACTGCCAAACCGCCTCTCGTTCAACAACCGCCTCGATGAAGGCATCGCTTCGGCAATGGCTGAAGGCCGGCGCATTGCCGTATTAAGTTTCGATTTCAACCGTTTCAAGGAAGTCAATGACCTCTTTGGTCATGCAGCTGGCGACGAGCTCTTGAAACTAACCGCTGAACGGCTGACGCCGCTCCTTTCGGATCATGAGTACGCTGCAAGGCTGGGTGGCGACGAATTCGTGTTGGTTCACGAATGCTGCGGTCCTGAAAGTGCGACGATACTAGCCAAGCGCATTATTGAGTCGCTGTCGGCGCCGATGAATTGGCAGGGAAAGGTAATTGAAGCCGGCATAAGCGTCGGCGTCTCGTACTTTCCGGAACATGGCGCAAGCCGGGAGGAACTTCTCGCGAATGCCGACCTCGCGATGTATCGGGCAAAGGCGGAGATGACCAATGCCTGCTGCACGTTTGACTCAGGCATGGATGAGTTCATTCGTGAACGGCGCAAGATTTCGCATGAGTTGCGCACTGCTCTGTATGACGGCGAGTTGAAACTATACGCTCAGCCGCAGATCGATCTGACGACTGGGAGGGCGTCGGGTTTTGAAGTGTTGCTGCGCTGGCAAAGTGCGGCCCGCGGCATGGTGTCCCCAGCTAGCTTTATTGCCATTGCCGAGGAAACCGGGTTTATCAAGGAAATTGACGATTGGGTTCTGCGGCAGGCCTGCGCAGTCGCGGCGAGCTGGAGTATTCCGGCTCGCGTGGCGGTCAATATTTCGGCGCGCGGAATTTGTCATCCCGACGTCATCGACACGGTCAGATCGATCCTCTTGGAAACCGGACTGGTGCCGGGACGGCTCGAAATCGAGGTGACGGAAACCGCGCTGATCAGCGACTTGAACCGGGCGCTGCATAACCTGCGGCAGATCAAGGCCTTGGGCGTAACCATTGCAATGGATGACTTTGGGACGGGCTACTCGTCGCTTTCCCTCTTGAGTTCGTTTCCTTTCGACAAGGTGAAAATTGACCGGTCCTTTATTCAGGCGGTTGGCCAGAACTCCAGAGCGGATTCGATATTTCAGGCGATCGCCGGCATGGGCAAGGCCCTCAATGTTCCGTTGCTAGTCGAAGGCGTCGAGACCGAAGACCAAATGAACTTTTGCAAGTCGCTCGACTGTAACGAGATACAGGGCTATCTGTGCAGCCATCCATTTCCCGTGGAACTCGTCGAGGGATATCTGGGTACTGCCAATTTACGTGAGAAGAGCCAGCTGTCCGGCTGGCAAACTCCAGCGCACGAGTCAATTGAAGAGGAGTTTCTCACCGCCCGCCGTCGCGCGCTGTAGGATCTCGCCGTTGGATCAGCGGCAAATCCGTCCGATCACCTACCGCTATTGAAGTCACACGCCATAGCGCTGGCGATAGCGCAAGATCGGCGCCACTTCCTGCTGCGTAGGTGGCCGCTTGAAATCGGAGGCTCGCTGCGCCGGCTGCTGCGGCTGCGAGATCAAATTCCCGATGGGCTTCACCGCGGCGCTATCCGGAAATACGATCGTATCGAGTATCGGCGCCGGCACGCCGATGTGGTCGCGCAACACGCCCTTGAAAACCCCGCGCAGATCGACGGCCGGGTAGAGATCGCTACCCTCGTAGAGTTGGCCGGCAGCAAGTCCAGGCCAGTCGCCGACAATGCCGCGTTTCACCGCGCCGCCGACAAGCAGGGAAACCGTTCCGACCCCGTGGTCGGTGCCGCTGTCGCCATTGGTTTTTACCGTGCGGCCGAACTCGGTGACGCAAATCACCACTGTCCTCGACCACACCGGCCCAAGTTCCGACTTAACATCGCCGAGCGCTTGATCCAGTTCACTAAGCCGGTCGTTGAATTGTCCGGTCACTCCGCCTTGCTGCGAATGGGTATCCCAGCCGTCAACGGCAAGGACCGCAATTCTCGGACCGGTGCTCGCCCGCATCAGGCGCGCGGCGCCAATGAAGCCTTTGCGCAAACCACTGATATCGCCGCCGCCGCCCGCTCCCGAAGCCAGCGCCAGACTATCGGCTTCAAGCCCGCGCTGCAGCGAATCCCACAATGCCGGATCCAGTGCGGAGTAGACGGTCTCGAGCCGCGAGACATTGCCTGGGTCCGACTTCTGAAACCAGGTTGGAGACCATCCCAGAACCGGCTCCGGGCCACGCAAGATAAGCGGCGCATCGCCGATCTCGAGGCCGTGGCGGATTCGGATCGGATCGCCGGCCGGCAGCGCGCCGAACAGCCGGTTGAGCCAGCCGGTGGCGTTCCCTGTATTTACCGGCAAGCCATTCTCGAGATTGTCCTGGCACTCGAAATGCGAGCGGTTGCGCAGCGGTATGCCTGCCGCCGGTACAATTGCCGCATGCCCGGCGCCGAACATCGCGTGGACCCGCGCCAAGCCTGGATGCAGCGCGAAATCGCTGCCGAGCGATAGGGTCGAGGAGAAAGGAATGGCAAGCTGCTTGCGCACGTTCACGTAGTGAGGGTCGAGCTTCGGAATGACCATGCCGATTCCGTCCATGCCGCCGCGCAGCATGACGACAAGAAGGCGCGCCTGCGGGTCGGTGGCGCCAAAGGCAAAATCGGGCAGGAAGGCCGATGAAAACAGTGCCGCGCTGACGCCAAGCATCGACCGGCGGGTCATCAGGAGGCGCGATTCGAGGCAGCCCTCGCAGGCGGCCCCAAGAATTCTGGAGTCTACGCCGGGGAGGCCGCGATGATCGTCATGATCTGCCATAGTTACCTCCGCTGGAATTCGGGAATCATGAAGATCATCGCCAGCCTGCTTCGCAGATCCGGCGCCTGTGCGATGGCGTGCCGGGACGCTGTTGACAAAGCCTTGCCGAAGACGCGGTCCGCCAGGTCGAGCGCGCTGTGGTTATAAGGCGCGATCTCGGTCAGCGACCAGGCGTTCAACTGAGCTGTTTCAAGCCGGATCCGCATGGCATCCGGCCCTATCCAATACACGCTTTCATCGGGGTAGCCGTCCGGCGCCGGGCGCTCCCACGGCTTGTTGCGCAAGGCATACAGGGTTTCGTTAAATGGCCACCGGTCCTTCGGAGGATAGGTCCGGTCCATGGCGCGCATTTCGGCGATCTGCAACTCGTAGGGTGCGCGCAATTTCTGCAGCGGCATCGTCCAGGCTTCGGGAAGGTCGATCAATGCCTGCGCCGTGGCCTTGAGGTTGCCGCCGCTCGTCCGGTAGGCCAGAGCCACCGGGTCCACCAAATTCGGCGTAGGCTCATCGGTAATGAAGTGCCGAACCAGTTTGAAGGCAAGGAACTGGGCGGTGGATGGATGACGGGCGAGCGCGCCAAGCACTGCCTCGCCCTGGCTGGTGTCGCCACCTGTATAGGTCTTGCCAAGCACCACTTTTGGCCCGGGCTCATGCCAGGTCTTACGGAAGATGAATTTTCCCCGGTTTCCCGGCCGGCCGCCGTTATAATGGCTGTCGGCTTCCCAGCCGCGCACAAACGACCAGCCCGTGATGATCTTTGCCAGGCTGTCAATATCAGCTTCGGTGTAACCGCCGCCGACCCCAACCGTATGCAATTCAAGGATCTCGCGGGCGAGATTGTGATTCAATCCTACTCCCCAGCTCAGCCCGATTGCCGAATTGGGTCCAATGGAGTCGTCGTTATCGAGGTACTTCAGCATCGCCGGATGCTTCATCACTCCGATCAGCATGGATTTGAAGGAGCCCAGCACGTTCTTCCGGATGACATCGCGCTCAAGCTGGCCGATGGTGGCGCGCACCGCGCCATCCTTGTTAACCGACATTGAAAAGTGATTGGAAAAGAACAGGACAAGCCGCTCGACGAAGCCAATTTCCGGCCGCATGTGCTGCAAAATCCGGGCCGTCAATTCCTTTTCCTTGAGCCCGTCTTCCTTCTCAAAATCGGTGTGAACGGTCTGACATGCCTCACTATAGTCCGGCAAATCCGGGCGATCGATCAAGGCAGCATTGGGTCTGTTGAGTTCGGACCGGAGGAACGCCTTCGGGTTGTCGCTAATCCGGCCTATTCCGCCGGGCTTTGCGCCCAATCCGAAGCGATTAAATGCAATATGAGCACGGCGGTGCCGATCCTCTACAAGGGTCATAGCGATTCTCCAGCCGTCATCTCAATATAACATTAACTTCGGCGACATTTAGGCAGAGACTATCGGCAGGCTGTAAAACAAAGGTTTAGGCGTTACCTAGAATTCTCTTTGAATTTATCGAGGCCGCGCCGCGAAAACCTCGCGCGGCCTTGCCAAACTTCGCGAGGAGAAGGAAAAACGCAGCGCGGCGATGAAGACAAGAACGGCGGACCCAAGGCAGTCGTCATCGTTTGCGGTGTTGCCATGAAGTGTGCCCGCCAAAGGCTCAAGCTGCACCGAATCCGGCAACAGCCTTTCTATGGTGACGACGACTGGGCTTCGCTGCAGAGCCAGTCCCAGACGAGCGCAGTGATTGGATCGGCTTTCTGCTCGGCCGTCGTTGACGCAAACCATGCTTGCCCCGCATCCAACACTTGGTGAAGTGGCTGCATCAAGCGGCCTGCGGCAATGGAGTCCGCTGCTAGAGGCAAGCTCGCCAAGACTACACCGAGTCCAATCTCTGCTGCTGCGAGCGCGAAGTCACTTTCGCTGAAATCCAGTCCTGCCGAGATATCGCCAGGCGAAACGCCCGCGACTATGAACCAGTCCTGCCATTGCTCAACACGCTCGTCATGAAGCAAGGTGTAGGCCAATAGCGCGCTGGGTCCGTCAATTGGGGTGATGAGCAGTTGCGGCGAAATCACTGGCGAGAGGTAATCGCGGACCAACAACCGGGAAATCAGGTTTTCATCGGGTGCCCGAACACGCGAGATAGCGATACTGACTTCCATGGTTTCGAAATCGACCGGTACCCCGGAGGTATCAACCCAGGGATCGCATTTCGGGACCGCCTTGCGCAAACGCTGCAAGCGAGGCAACAACCAACGTGCCGCGAAATCGCGTGGCGCATAAATGATGACGCTCCCCGGCTTCTTATAGGGCGCCAGACGGTGGTACCCGTCTTCCATGTCATTCAGTGAGCGGGCGACAGTGCGCTGGTAGTGCCGGCCGGCATCGGTCAGTTGAACCGTGCGGCCACGACGGATGAATAACGGCTGCCCAATTCTCTCCTCCAGAAGCCGCATTTCGTGGCTGATTGCTGACTGCGACAGCCCTAGTTCTTCGGCGGCGCGCCGGAAGCTGCCATGTCTTGCCGCGGCTTCAAAGCCAAGAAGGTATTGTAAGGGCGGGATGTTCCGAAATCGCCTCATATGAACAGCACTCATCTATAGGAGTAATGCTTCTCAATTGTCCTAGTCGGCGCAATGGGCAATGTCTATGGGAAACATAAGTAATTGTACGCCAAAGGGTTGCCACAATGATGAAATCGAATTTGCAATTATCTCCAAATAGGTATTTTCACCTGAATGGCGCTCAATCGACTTCCGAATACCGCCGACCGGCGGAATTCGAGAAACATGCCCGTACTTGGATGATCTGGCCGCACAGATCGGACCTTTACGGAGATCGTCTGGCTCCCATGCAACGGGAATACACGGAAATCGTGGGAGCGATCGCCCAGTTTGAACCAGTGACTGTCATTGCCCATCCGGATCACGTCGAAGCCGCACGCCGCGCGCTCGGCAATCGAGCAACCGTCATTGCGCTACCGGTCGATGATTTCTGGGCCCGAGACTGCGGGCCGACATTCTTGAGCAAGAGGGACGGTGGATTGGCCGGCATCAACTGGCACTTCAATGCCTGGGGCGGCAAACATTCGCCCTTCGATCAGGATGATGCGCTTGCCCACCGCATCATGGATATTGAAGGCGCGCAGCCGCATGACTCCTGGCTCTATTGCGAAGGCGGCTCGCTTACCCTGGATGGCGAGGGCACTTTGATCGTGACCGAAACCAGCATCCTCAATCCAAACCGCAATCCGGGCGTCAACAAGTCGCTTGCCGAATCGGAACTGAAAGCCATGCTTGGCGTCGACAAGGTCGTATGGCTGCCAGGCGACCCAATGGACAAGGAAACCGATGGGCATATCGACGGCATGTGCACATTCGTGAGGCCAGGTGTTGTGCTGTTCGAGTACAACCCCAATCAGAACGATCCCCATAGCAGGATACTCAGAGAAAACCTTGAGTGCTTGCGCGGCCAGACGGACGCCAAGGGCCGTGCTTTCGAAGTCATTCCACTGACAGAAGCCGTTGCAGCCGATGCGACGAGTGATGTCTTTTGCCGCTCATACATCAATTTCTACATCGCCAACGGCGGCGTAGTGGTACCCGGATACGGGGTGCCGAGCGACGCCGAGGCATGCAAGGTCATCGGCGCGGCTTTTCCCGACCGCACGGTTATTATGGTGAAGGTCAATGCCATCGCCGCAGGCGGCGGCGCCATTCACTGCATCACCCAGGAGCAACCAGCTTGATCAAGCACGTTTCTTTTGGCCGTCGCAGGGCCGATGGTTTGGGTGTGGCCAGGCTTGGCGATGACCTGGCTGACGCCGAGGCGAAACGTATGTTGGAACAACTCTATCCGGGGCGCGAGGTACTCAGCCTGAATGTTGACCCCATTGGCGAAGCCGGTGGTGGCATCCACTGTTTAACCCAGCAGCAGCCGGTGTTACGGTCGTAGGACACGCAATTCGCCAGGTTGATCTATTGATGCCGTGGGTGCAAGCAGCTGCGGCGGCTGACAATGACGGGGGGAGTTGGGATGAAATGGTTAGAACGTCACAGCGCCGCACTCCAGGCCTTGGGCAATATAGTCATGGCGATAGTCGCCGTCGCAGCCCTCATTGGCGTCAAACTTCAGGTCGATGCCGCATACTCGGTGCAGCGCGAGCAATCAGCGAAAGAGATCTACAGGGAGTTTTTGAATATTTCGATCGCCAATCCTGACCTCGCTCAACCCAACTATTGCAGCTTGAGCAAGTCGCCACGGGCGCCGGCCTACGATTCCTATGTCGAGTATTTGCTCTATACGGCTGAGCAAGTACTGCAGGCCAGCCCTGACTGGGTGCCGGTTTTTGAAGCGCAGCTAGTGTTGCACCAGGAAACCATTTGCGGTCAATCGGACTGGAGTAGCGACTCTCCTGATGTCGAAGCATTGGCAATGAAATTCAAGGCCGGGAACTGCAAGCAACTGCCTGACTGCGAATAGGAGATTTGATGAACAACAGCGCACCACCGGGATGGATCTACAACGAAACCGTCAAAATGTTTGCCACGCCGGGCAATCCGCCGGTTGAGGACAAGGGATGAACTCGAAGCCTATTGGGGCAGAGCTTGGGGTGTTGATAATGACGTTGGCCGGATCCGGGCCATACTGATGCACCGGCCGGGCAAAGAAATGAATGTCGTCGACCCCACAAAGCGCATCGAGCGCATCGGTTCCTTCGGCGATTTGGAGGTTGGCTGGTATTTCCAGAGTGACACGGTACCGCCAGTCGCTGACATGCAGGCCGAGCACGATGCATTGGTGGCAGCCCTCACGACCCGCGATGTGGAGGTGCATTATGTCGATGGCGAGGCCGGAAACCGGCTGAAATCATGCTACACGCGCGACCCGCTCATCATGGTCAAAGGCGGTGCCATCATCTGCCGGATGGGCACCCGTATTCGCCGAGGCGAGGAGCTGGCCATTGCACGCACGCTTGCCCGGCTTGGCATTCCAATATTCAGGACTCTGTCAGGGAGTGCCGTCATGGAAGGTGGCAGTTTCGCCTGGATCAATGAGCGCACAGCCGTGATTGGCTGCGGCATCAGAGTAAACCGCGAAGGTGCCGCACAGATTGGGGAAGTGCTGAAGCGGCAAGGCGTGGAATTGCTTGTTGTCGACCTTGTCGGATATGACATTCACATCGACGGATCGTTCCAAATGATCGACAAAGATCTGGCCATTGTCGATCCATTCGGGCTGCCATTTTCATTTCTTGAGAAGCTCAAGGAATTGAAGGTCCGCACCGTTGAAATCTCGCCCGCCGACAACAAGTGGATCGTAAATTCACTGGCAGTCGCACCTGGCGAGCTTCTCATGCCGGAGGGTGGCACCAACCAGACTCTCGACGCTCTCGCCAAGCTGGGTGTGCGCTGGACGGTCGTTCCCTATGGCAAAATGCAGCTCAATGGCGGCGGCATTCATTGCTCAACGACGCCGCTCATTCGCGATGCTGTCTAGCGTCTAAATTCGAAGGACGGCAAAAAGTTCCAGCCAAAGTTTGCTATCACTTCGGCTGGAACGTTTGCGGCGCCTTGGGAGGTTACTTCCGCAGATTGGTCCAGATCTTGTTGTAGATTTCGATGACTTCCGGCGGGCACGGAGGCACGAACTCCGGTTGCGGCGCGTCGGCAGGCGGATTGATCTCCGGAGCTGCCGCGAATTCCGGTTCGAGGAACGCGTGGCTGCCGGCGATGCCGTTGTCGTAGCGGGCAAAGTCCGAGATCATTGCGGCGTTTTCCGGATCCATGATGAAGTCCTGGAACAGCTTGGCGTTCTCGAGATTGGCGGCGCCCTTGAGGACAGCGACATTGTCCATGAAGCCTTCGAGGCCTTCCCTGGTAAAGGCAAACTTGATGGCAGGATTCTTCTGCCGCGCCCGCCAAGTGTAGCCGTTCCAGTTCTGTGACGCGATGACATCGCCTTCCGTCATCTTGCTGAGCGTGTCATAGCTGAAGGTCTTCCAGAATGGCTTGGCCGCCTGCAGAAGATCGTTCACTTTTTTAAGGTTGGCTTTGTCGTCGCCGCAGCGTGGCACGCCAAGATAGCGTTCAGCACCATGGATCACCGATCCCATGTCGTCCAGCATGTTGATCTGGCCTTTGAGCTCTTCTGGCGGATTGTAAAGCAGCGCGAGCGTGTTGATGTCACCCTTGAACTTGTCGGTGTTGACCGAGATGGACGTCATGCCAAGCTGCCAGGGAACGGTATAGTGGCGGCCGTCGTCCCAATAGACATTGACCCAGCGCGGATCCATGTTCTTGAAATTGGGCATGGCGCTGGGCTCGGTCTTTTCCAGCAGCCCTTCTGCGACCATGATCTGGACGGTATAGTCCGACGGCACCACGATGTCGTAACCGGAATTGCCGGCGCGGACCTTGGAGAGCATGGTTTCATTGGAGTCGTAGGAATCCAGCGTGACCTTCACGTCGTAGGTCTTTTGGAACTTCTCGATCAGCTTGGGGCTGGTATAATCGCCCCAATTGTACATGTGCAGCTCGCCGGCGGCGAGAGCGGGGCTGGCCGTCAGGAGCAGCGTCGTTACTGAAGCGGTCAACATAAGTATCTTCATCATCTTTGGTCTCCCTGGTTAGAGTTACTGTTTACGTTTCCGGGCAATCAGGAACGATCCCGCGACAAAGGCGATCGAAACCATCAGCAGGATGGTCGAAATCGCGTTGATCTCGGGTGTCATGGGGCGGCGGATCTGGTTCCAGATAAACAGCGGCAGCGTGGTTTGCCCGGGCCCCGCGACCAGCTGGGTAATGGTGAAGTCGTCGAATGACACGATGAAGGCAAGTGCCACGCCCGAGAAAATGCCTGGGGCCAGCAGCGGCAGCGTTATGCGCTTGAAAGCCTGCCACGGCGTCGCGTAGAGGTCGGCCGCGGCGTTTTCGAGCCTCACATCCATATCCTCCAGCCGGGCCCGGATGGGCATATAGGCAAACGGAATACAGAACACCGTGTGCGCAATGATCAGGTTGCCGATTCCGAAGTTAAGACCGAACACACCGGCCAGCATGGAGAAAAACGACAGTGTGGCGACTGCTGTGATGATTTCCGGCACCATCAGCGGCATGTTCAGAACCATGAAAGCCGCGCCAAGTCCGGGCCACGGCTTCACCCGGGTCATACCGATAGCCGCGAGTGTCGCCACGATCGTCGAGATGATGGTCGCGGCCACGGAAATGATCAGGGTATTCTTGGCCGCACTATGGAACTCCTCATTGAAGAAGGCTTTGCCATACCATTGAAGGCTGAACCCTTCCCAATGCGACAACACCGAACCGCTGTTCAATGAAAAGACCATCAGAATGACGATGGGTGCGTAGAGCAGGCAAATGCAGACGATGGCGATGGTGCGAAAGCCGGGCTGGTATTTCAGATCGGGGTGACGGGCTGCGTTAGCCATGGTGCATCCTCCCCGACGTGTTGCGGACATAGAAGTACAACGCCACCAGTACTGCTGCCATGAGGATCAGGGCCTGGGCCGATCCCAATGGCCAGTTCCGGCTGGTTCCAAACTGCTGGGCGATCAGATCGCCGATCATTAGATGGGTGCCGCCACCGAGGATCAAGGGAGTGACATAGGCGCCGAGCGCCGGAATGAAGACGAGCAGGCATCCCGCCACGATGCCCGGCAGGGCGAGGGGCACGATGATCCGCCACAGAACCTGCCGCCGCGTGGCATAGAGATCGTTCCCTGCCTCAACCAGCCGGAAGTCGAACTTCTCCAGGCTGGCATAAAGCGGCAGAACCATGAAGGGTAGGAAGGAATAGAGCAACCCCAGCATGATGGCGAAATTGGTGTAGAGCATGGTGATCGGCCTATCGATCGCGCCTAGCCACATCAGCGAATTGTTGATCAGCCCCTCGTCGCGGATGACGAACATCACTGCCAGTGTGCGGACCAGAAGGTTTGACCAGAACGGGATGGTGATCAACAACACCCACAAGTTTCGCTGGGCAGGCGGTCTGGTGGCCATGTAGTATGCTGTCGGGAAGCCGAGCAGCAGGCAGGCCGCCGTGGTCAACAGTGCGTAGACGATCGTCCGCGCGTAGATGATGAGGAAATCCGGAGAAAATTGCAGCGTGTCGTCAAAGATGTCTTTCTGGAACAGGAAGTTCAGGTAGGCGTCGGTGGAAAACTGCCACTCGACACCGCCATAGGCGGCGGGCTTGAGGAAGGAGTACACAAGAATGATCAGCAGCGGAACAACACCGAACAGGGTGATGATTGCGAGGGCCGGTGCCGACAGGAGAACATTTCGTCTGTGCGCCTCCTGATCGGCGCGGGCTTCGGTTTCTGCAGCCTTTGAAGTGGTCGAGGCCATGATCTAGTCTTTCAGAACCTGAGCAGAGCCATCATTGAGCCCAATCGCTACTCTGCTGCCGGCGCCAAATCCGCTGTCCTGTGCGCCGCTGTTCTGGCGCCTCACCGTGAAACCGGAGCCGTCCCGCAGCTTGACGTGGTAATGCGTGTCGGTTCCAAAATAGACAACGTTCTCCACCACACCGGCGAGCGTCGACTTTGCAGTGAACTTTTCGATTCTTGCATGTTCCGGCCGCACGACGACAGTGACTTGGCCTTTGGGGGCCGTACCTTCCGGCAATCCCGCCGCGATCAATGCGCCCGACGGGAGTCTGACCTTGGCGCTACCTCTCTCTACCGAGACAATCGCGCCTTCGAGGAAATTTGTTTCGCCGATGAAATTCGCCACGAACCGTTCGGCCGGCCGATCGTAGATGTCGCGCGGGCTGCCGACTTGCAGGATCTTGCCCTTCGACATGACGGCGATGCGGTCCGACATGGTCAATGCTTCTTCCTGATCGTGAGTGACGAAAATGAAGGTGATGCCGGTTTCGTGCTGCAGCCGTTTTAGTTCGATCTGCATATCCTTGCGCAGCTTGGCATCGAGCGCCGAAAGAGGCTCATCAAGCAAGAGAACCTTCGGAGCCGGAGCCAGCGCCCGCGCCAGGGCCACGCGCTGCTGCTGTCCCCCGGAAATCTGGCTGGTCTTTCGGTTGCGCAGCTCTTCCATGCGCACCAGCCGCAGCATTTCGCCAACCCTCGATTCGATTTCAGGCTTGGGCTTGCCCAGCATTTCGAGTCCGAAGCCGATATTCTGCGCCACCGTCATGTGCGGAAACAGCGCATAGCTTTGAAACACGGTGTTCACAGGCCGCTTGAAAGGTGGCAGCGGTGCTATGTCTTGGCCATAAAGCAGGATTTCGCCTTCGGTGGGAAAGTCGAAGCCGGCAATCAGCCGGAGCAGCGTGGTCTTGCCACAGCCTGAGGGACCCAAGAGGGTGAAGAACTCGTTTTCCCGGATTACCACCGAGACGTTGTCCAGGGCTTTGAACGCAGCTTGTCCGGGGCTTTGAAAAGTCTTTGTAACTTCCTTGGCCTCAATTGCCGACTTGATGGCTACCATGGGGCGGACACCAGACTGTGAGGCATGCGAACGACGCGTGCGGCAGCTTTCCGCAGCGAGACCGATGAGGCGAAGTTATTTCCCTTCATATACACCCGCGTTTTCCTCAATTGCGATGGGCCCAGTCCAGCCAGGGCATGAATAACCAAGTCTAGGCCGCCATCGCTTATTATTTTGTCAGACATTCAGCCGAATTGTAAGCCGTTACAAGTGAGAAGGGTGGAGATTATTGATGAATGATGCTCATGCTTTGCGTTTAGATGTGGTCAAGATTGGCAACTGGGATCAGTGCAGGATTCATCGGCGCGCGGCCAAGCCCGCCCCGAATTCCGCGAGCCGGCCACCGCGTAGGCTGGCATTTTCGCGACCTGAAAACCCACAGGAATGGCGGCCTCACGTTGAAACATAAAGACTTCTTTATATCCTTATTGCGGTCCGGTGGGCGCGCTGCTATAGCAGCCGCCACTTCATCCGGCCCTTTCACCGCATTCGAGGAAACCGCCCATGGCCCGCGCCCACGATTACCACGTCGCCGATATCAAGCTTGCCGATTGGGGCCGCAAGGAGCTCGACATGGCGGAAGTGGAAATGCCGGGGCTGATGGCGACCAGGGCCGAATACAAGTCCCTGCAGCCCTTGCGGGGCGCGCGGATTTCCGGCTCGCTGCACATGACGATCCAGACCGCCGTGCTGATCGAAACGCTGATGTCGCTTGGCGCCGAGGTGCGCTGGGCCTCGTGCAATATCTATTCGACCCAGGACCACGCTGCAGCGGCGATCGCCGCCGCCGGCATTCCGGTTTTCGCCTTCAAGGGCGAGACGCTGAAGGAATATTGGGACTTCACTGCGAAGATCTTCGAATGGCCGGGCGGCCAAACCACCAACATGATCCTCGACGATGGCGGTGATGCAACACTTTACATCCTGCTCGGCTCCAAGGCCGAGAAGGACGCCGCGCTGATCGCCCATCCCAAGAGCGAAGAGGAGGAATGCCTCTATGCCCAGATCAAAAGCCGCATCAAGGAGCAGCCGGGCTGGTTCGACAAGGTGAAGGCCGCGATCATCGGCGTCTCGGAAGAAACCACCACCGGCGTGCACCGCCTCTATGAGATGCAGAAGAAGGGCGAGCTTCCCTTCCCGGCGATCAACGTCAATGACAGCGTCACCAAGTCGAAGTTCGACAACAAATATGGCTGCCGCGAATCCCTCGTCGACGCCATCCGCCGCGGCACCGATGTGATGATGGCGGGCAAGGTCGCCGTGGTCTGCGGCTATGGCGATGTGGGCAAGGGCTCGGCCGCATCGCTGAATGGTTCAGGCGCCCGCGTGGTGGTGACCGAAGTCGATCCGATCTGCGCGCTGCAGGCGGCGATGGATGGCTTTGCCGTGCAGACCCTGGAAGATGTGGTGACCTCCGCTGATATTTTCGTCACCGCCACCGGCAACAAGGACGTGATCACCGTCGATCACATGAAGCAGATGAAGGACATGGCCATCGTCTGCAACATCGGCCATTTCGACAATGAGATTCAGGTCGCGGAACTGCGCAACTTCAAGTCGGTCAACATCAAGCCCCAGGTCGACATGATTCACATGCCGTCGGGCGCCCGCATCATCCTCTTGTCGCAGGGCCGCCTGGTCAATCTCGGTAATGCCACCGGCCACCCGAGCTTCGTGATGTCGGCCTCCTTCACCAACCAGACTCTGGCGCAGATCGAGCTGTTCACCAACGCCAAAACAGGCAAGTACAAGAACGAAGTCTATGTGCTGCCCAAGCACCTCGACGAGAAAGTGGCGGCGCTGCATCTCGCCAAGCTCGGTGTCAAGCTCACCACGCTCCGCGACGATCAGGCCGCCTATATCGGCGTCACCAAGCAGGGGCCGTTCAAGCCCGATTATTATCGGTATTGATGGAGGATTCCGGCATCGCATAATTCTGGCTATATCTCTGGGCGGGGCGGGTGCGCACTGATTCGGGCGCCATCTCGGCAATTTGACCGGAGAGAAAATGGGAGCCGGCTGGTTTACCATCATCGCGGACGATCCAACTGTGTTCGTTGCCGTTTCCGGCGCCCTTGCGATGTTCCTCTGGGCTCTCGTGGCGGTGCGCCGCACGGCAAGGGAAGAGCGCAATGCGCGCCGCCGCATCGGCGAACTCGAAATCCGCCTCAACGAGGCCGAGGCAGCGATCGCGGCGGAAGCCCATGTGCTGGTGATCTGGCGCGGCCGCGACCATGTTCCGGACCAAATCATGGGTAGTATGCACGGCGCCGCCCATGTGCCGGCAAGCGCCGGGGAGCTTCTAAATTTTCCGGGCTGGCTCGAGCGCGACTCGGCCGACGCCTTGGCCTCAACCATCACCGTGCTGCGCGAGTCGGGAACTCCCTTCAACATCGGGGTTCGCACCACCGCCAACGAGCTGCTGGAAGCCGATGGCCGTACCGCCGGCGGTCTGGCCACGCTGCGCTTCCGGCCGCTGGCGGGCGAGCGCCGCCAGATCACCGAGCTGGCCTACGATGCCCGCAAGCTTGGCAAGCAGGTCGAACGCCTCAGCGCGGTGCTCGATGCCTCGCCGCTTCCCGTCTGGCTGCGCGGGCCCGACGGCAAGCTGACTTGGGTCAATCAGGCCTATGTCAAAGCCGTCGAGGCAACCGATAGCAACGCGGTTCTGAAAACCGGTCTCGAAATCGCCAACGACCCCAAGATGGACGTTTCCCAGGCCAATGCGAAAACCGGCTTCGCCGGCCGCGTTCATGCGGTCATCGCCGGCGCCATGCGCGCTCTTAACATTTATGAAATCGGCCTTGCCGAGGGCCGCGCCGGCTTCGCCATCGATATGTCGGCGCTGGAAGAGGCCGAAAAAGAACTCGACCGCCATATCCGCGCCCATGCCTCCACCCTCGACAAGCTCGATACGGCGATCGCCATCTTCGGGCCCAACCAGCAATTGCGCTTTCACAACGCGGCCTATGCATCCCTCTGGCCGCTTGATCCCAAATGGCTGGAAGGCCATCCCACCGATGGCGAGATTCTCGACCGCCTCCGGTCGCAGCGCTGCATTCCCGAACAGGCCAACTACCGTGAATGGCGGACACGCCAGCTGTCGGCCTATACAACCCTCGAGATGCGCGAGAGCTGGTGGTATCTGCCCGACGGCCGCTCGCTCCATGTGGTGTGCGAACAGCATCCTTTCGGCGGCGTCACCTACCTCTATGAGAACGCCACCAAGGAAATCCAGCTGGAAAGCCGCTACAATGAGCTGATCGGCGTGCAGCGGGAAACCCTCGACAATCTCGAAGAAGGCGTTGCACTCTTTGGCTCCGACGGCCGTTTGAAGTTGTTCAACCCGGCCTTCGCGCAGTATTGGAATTTTGAAGTGGCAATACTCGAACAGGAACCCCATATCGAAAACCTGGCCAGGCGCGGCGGCCTGGCCGCGGCCGAGGCATCGGCGTGGGATGAAGTGAAGTTCGGCGTGACGAGGCTTGAAACAACGCGAAAACCGGTTAACGGCAAACTCACCACCAGTGAACGGGTGTTGCAATACGCCACGGTTCCACTGCCCGATGGCAATACCTTGCTGACATTCTCCGATATTTCGGCCTCGGCCAGGATGGAACGGGCGTTGCGCGACCGGGCTGACGCACTGGAAGCGGCCGACCGCCTCAAGAACATGTTCCTGTCGAATGTATCCTATGAAATCCGCACGCCGCTGACCAGCGTTCTGGGTTTTTCCGAAGGCCTGCAGATGGGCATCGCCGGCCCGCTTTCGCCCAAGCAGCATGAATACGTGCTCGACATCCGCAAATCGTCGGAAGAGCTAAAGAATATCATCGATGCGATCATCGACCTATCGGCGATCGACGCGGGCGCCATGGAGTTGCGGCTTGAGCAGATCGATGTCCCGGCGCTCTTGCAGGCGGTTGCGGAAAAACTCAATGCGCCGATCGACCGGCGTGATCTGACGCTGAACATCGAAGTTGCCGCCGATGCGGTTTCGCTCATTGCCGATCCCAAGCGGGTTGAACAGGTGCTGCTCAACCTGTTGTCCAATGCGATAGGTTTTTCTCCCACCGGAGGAACCGTCAGGCTGGGCGCAAAGCGAAGTGGCGCAAATCTGCAGCTCTGGGTGTCGGATGCTGGAAGGGGAATCGAACCGGAATTCCAGAAGCGCGCCTTTGACCGCTTCCAGTCGAAGCCCGTCCCCGGCGGCCATCGTGGCCCGGGCCTGGGGCTGGCAATCGTCAAGAGTTTTGTCGAGTTGCATGAAGGCCAGGTTTCACTGCATTCGCGGATCAACCAGGGAACGACGGTACTTTGCTCTTTTCCAATAGAAGGTCCGCGCTCACATGGACGCGGCGAGGCCACTCCCCATGATCCGCGCAAGTTCGCCTGAACCGGCGGAAATCGTTGTTGAACGGGACGTTCAGTCGGTAGGTGAGTTCGAGGCGCTCGCGGCGGAATTGTCGCTCTTCGCAGGTCCCGGAATGGTGGTACTGTTGCGTGGCGAACTGGGCGCCGGGAAGTCGACTTTTGCACGGGCCTTCATTCGCGCGCTGTTGCCAAGATACAGTGACATAGATGTTCCAAGCCCGACATACACGTTGCTGCAAACATATCGGGAAACCCGCATCCCAATAGCGCACGCGGATCTCTTCCGGATTGGTTCCGCGAGGGAGGCCGAGGAACTGGGGTTGGGCGAGCTGCTGGCCGATCATGCCGTTCTCGTCGAATGGCCGGACCGCCTCGGACATGTGCCATGGCCGGATAGGCTGGACGTCGATATCTCCGGGCATGGAACAAGGCGCTTGCTTCGCCTCAAAGCCAAAGGCCAGTGGGCCCGGGCCCTGTGCCGCAACGCCCGCATCGTTGAATTCATTGCAGGCACTGCGTGGATCGGCGCCAAACGTGAATTTTTCGAAGGCGATGCGTCGTTCCGCCGCTATGAAAGTTTGAGCACCGCAAGTTCTTCCGTCATTTTGATGGACATGCCAGCGAGACCCGATGGGCCACCGGTCAAGGATGGAAAGTCTTACAGCGCCATTGCTCATCTCGCCGAAGATATCGGGGCAGTGGTGGCAATCAACGGCAGGCTCTGCGAATTGGGCTATAGTGCGCCGAAGATGGAAGCATGTGACGTTTCGGCGGGGCTCGCAATTATCGAGGACCTCGGACGCGATGTTTTCACCAGAAAATACCACGACAGGCACGACATGCGCGAACCGATGAATGTCGCGGTCGAAGTTTTGGCGGATATGACGAAGCGCCAATGGCCGGAAGCGGTTCCAATGACCGGTGGCCAGACATATGTGGTGCCACCCTATGATAGCGATGCCCAGCTCATCGAGGTTGACCTCCTGCCAAGCTGGTTCTGGCCCTACCTCCACGGCATCGAGGTTCCGGACCAATTGCGCGATGAGTTTGCAGCACTTTGGTCGAGTGCCTTGCCGCTTGCCAAGGCGCAGTCCGCGGTATGGACCCTCCGCGATTATCATTCGCCCAATCTTCTCTGGCTCCCCGACCGCAGCGGCATCAGGCGGGTTGGCATAATCGACACGCAGGACTGCGTGCTCGGCCACCCCGCCTACGATCTCGCGTCATTACTGCAGGACGCCCGTGTCGATATCGACTTCGCCTGGGCCGATGAACTGTTCGAGCACTACTGTAATATCCGCGCCCATGAGAGCGGGTTCGACCGCGCCGGCTTTGAGACTGCATACGCAATTCTGGGCGCGCAGCGCGCAACCAAGATTCTGGGCATCTTCGCCAGATTGTCCAAACGCGATGGCAAGCACGTCTACCTCAACCATTTGCCGAGGGTTTCAAGATATCTTGAGCGCAATTTGACACACCCCAGGCTCGCCGGCCTGAAACGATGGTTCGATCGCCATCTTCCGGCATCAATTCGGGAGACCAGGAAATGACGGATATCGGCACCACTGCCATGGTGCTTGCAGCAGGTTACGGCCTCCGCATGCGACCATTGACACTCGTCCGTCCGAAACCCTTGATTGAAGTCAGCGGAAAGCCGCTCATCGACTACTGTGTTGATAATTTGCGGACATCGGGAGTTACCAGGGCAGTCGTGAACGTCCATTATCTGCTTGAACAACTCGAAGACTGGGCAGCTAGGCAAACATTGCCGAGAGCCGAAATTTCCGACGAACGGGATGAATTACTGGATACCGGTGGCGGCATTGCCCGGGCTCTGCACCGCCTTGGTGATGCGCCATTTTTCGTGATCAACAGTGACAGTTTCTGGGTCGACGAAGGCGAGCCTGCGTTGCAGCGGTTGCGCAATGCCTGGGACGATAAACGCATGGATTGCCTGTTGCTCGTCTGTCCCCTGAACATGACCGCCGGATATGGTGGAGCGGGGGACTTTGTGCGATCCGAGGATGGCCGGCTGCGGCGAGTGGGCGGCACAACGGGCGAGCGTTTGGTCTACATCGGCGGCTTCCTTGTTCATCCCAGGATTTTTGCAGACGCTCCGGGAGGCAGGTTTTCGATGAACGTCCTGTGGGACCGGGCTATCGAGCAGGGCCGATTGTTTGGCATTGTGCACAGTGGACGCTGGTTCCATGTTGGAACTCCAGACGCCATTGCGGTGGTTGAAGCGGCGATGAAAGGATAGGGCAACTATGGAGGCCCATCTGCCGCGGGTATTCACAATTCCGTCCGACGAGCCATTTCTCGACGTCCTGGCGCGCGCCATACTTGCCGGGTTTCCCGGCGAAAACAAAACGCCGCCGGCGCCGTTTGAACTGGCGCGTTACCGCATACTCCTGCCGACGCGCCGCGCCGCCCGGGAATTCGAGCGGATTTTCCACCAGCTCAGCGGCAAAGCCGGGCTGCTGCTTCCGCGCATTACTCCCATCGGCGATGTCGATGAGGAGCTGTTTGAACCGAGTGGTTCGATTGGTTCGCCCGCGGATCTGTCTTTGCCGAAGGCCATCTCGCCAATTGGCCGCGACCTTTTGCTACTTGAGCTAATCGGCTCGTGGGCAAATTCCAATTTGCAATCAAGCCTCGCCACCGAGATTCTCGCCTCACCGCAACAAGCGCTAACCCTTGCCCGGTCGATGGCCGAGTTGGTTGACGGATTGGAAATCGAGGAGATCGATCCGGCTCAAATTGCGGAACTCTACGGGCTCGACTCATCGCGCCACCGCGAAGCTATTGTCGGCTTTCTGGCTCTGGCGCGCGATCAGCTGCCGGCAATGCTTGGCAAGCTGGGCGTGATGAGCCCGGCGGCGCGTCAGTCCTTGCTGCTCCGTCATGAGGCGGCGCGGTTGAGTGCTGCGCCACCGGCGTATCCGGTGATCGCCGCCGGATCGACCGGTTCGATTCCGGCAACCCGCGAACTGCTGAAATCCGTTTCGTTGCTGCCGCGAGGCGCGGTCATTCTCCCCGGACTCGACCATTTCATGGATGAGACAAGCTGGGCCGCCGTGGGAGCCCAGCATCCGCAATTTGCCCTGAAGCAATTGCTCGCACATCTCAATATCGCCAGAAATCAGGTTGCCGTCATTCCTGACAAGGCGCGGACGAGGCGCGGCTGGCTTTCCGGTGAAATCATGCGGCCCACCGATACAACGCCGGAGTGGGGCGAAGTCGTTCACAACAATCGTGCCGAACTGGCTACCGCATTGGATACGGTTGAACTTGTCGAAGCCGCCAATGTGCATCTGGAAGCCAAGGCGATCGCCCTGATTCTGCGCAAGGCGCTTGAGACTCCGCGGCAGTCTGCGAGCCTCGTTACTCCCGACCGGGATCTGGCGCGCCGGGTCAAGCAGGAACTGCATGGATATGGAATTGAAATCGACGACTCGGCGGGCGAACCTCTGATCCGATTCGATGGGGCGGCGGTCTTGGGTCTGCTCATCGATTCGGCGCTGGGAAACTTTACAGGTGACAGGGTTGTCGCCTTGTTGAAGCAGAAGCTTTGCAATTTCGGCATGCCGCTCGAGCAAGCACGCCGGGCAGCCAATGTTCTGGAACTTGCCGCCTTCCGAACCGGGATGCCCCCACCGGATATTGGAACTCTTGCAGAGGCACTGCGAGCCGCGCAAGAGTTGATTGCCGCGGACAGCCATGTACATCCCGTGCTTCAGGCCGTAAGCGAAAATGATTGGCGGCTGGCGCGCGCTTTCACCGCACAGGTTGAAGCTTGTCTTCTGCAACTCCCCCGCTTCCGGCTTCTCGATTTTGCATCCCACCTTGACGCTCTCATCTGGCTGCTGTGAGCAAATCTGTGGTCAAGACTTCTGGTCCGGCGAGAGCGGCAACACCTTGAGAACGCTGATTGACAGCCTCCGTGCTGAGTCCAGCCACATGAGTCAGTGCAGTTTCGAGCAGGCGGTGGCCATCATCAGGCATTATCTCGCTGTGACGCCATTCCGCCGGAATGCCAAGGCGAATGCCCGGCTTTCCATCCTCGGACTCCTGGAGGCCAGGCTGGCAAGGCCCACCACAATGGTGCTGGGCGGCCTGAATGAGGGGCGCTGGCCGGCATTGCCTGACAGCGGGCCGTGGCTCAATCGGCCGATGCGGGAAAAACTTGCAATGCAGCAGCCCGAGCATCGAATCGGGCAGATGGCCCATGACCTGGCGCAAGCGCTCGGCTGCGAGCAAGTCTTTCTCGTTTGGTCGCGCCGTGTTGGCGATGCCCCGGCCATCCCCTCGCGGTGGATTCTCCGGTTGCAGATGCTGATGAAGGCGGCAGGGCTTAAGACTCGTCTTGGCCCGGCATCCGAGTGGAGTTCGCTTGCCGCGAAATTGCGCGAGCCATTGATCGTCAGCCCTTGCAAGAAGCCGCGACCGAGACCGCCGCCGGCGGCAAGGCCAAAACGGCTGAGTGTAACCCGGATCGAGACACTGATCCGCGATCCCTTCGCGATTTATGCCCAGGACATACTCGGACTTCGGCCGCTTGACGGCTTGTCCGCCAAGCCCGGCTTGGCGCTTCGCGGAACGATTATTCACCGCGCAATCGGCGAGTTTCTTGCGCACTTTCCCACCTCCTTGCCCAGTGGAGCATTGGAGTATCTGGTTGAGCGGGGCCGGGCTCACCTGTCACCCTACCTCTCCAACTCCGGAGTTGCGGTATTTTGGTCCGCCCAGTTCGAAAGAATGGCCGAATGGCTGGCCGGCGAGGAAAACAACCAAAGAAGGGACGTGAAACGCATTTTCGCCGAGATCGGCGGCAAGATCGAATTTGAAATTGCCGGCGATCTCTTCGCGCTTACCTGCCGGGCGGATCGCATCGATGTTCTTGCCAATGGCGCGGCGCGGATTGTCGACTACAAGACCGGCGGGGCGCCGACGGCAAAACAGGTTACAGCAGGTCTTGCTCCGCAACTCACTCTCCAGGCGGCGATGTTGGAAAAGGGAGCCTTCGCCGGACTGGGAACTCTGCAAACGCAGGAGATCGCCTATGTGAAACTCGGCATCGGCGATCCTGCCGGCCAGGTGATCATACCCGATCTCAAGCAGCCGGTGATGGAGTGCGCCCGGCAGCACTTCGCCGGGCTTAGCGGGCTGCTGGAAAAATACGCGAACCGGGAACAATCCTATCTCCCGCGGACGATCGTCGAAACCGAAGATGAAGTTCGCGATTTCGATCATCTCTCGCGCTTCCGGGAATGGGCCCTCGCCGGGGACGGCTCATGAACGAAGTACGGCCCGCCAGCATTGTGCAACTCCGGGCTTCCGATCCCGCCGCGTCCGCCTGGGTCAACGCCAATGCCGGATCGGGCAAGACCCATGTTCTGGTCGACCGGCTGATCCGGCTGATGCTGGCGGGCACCAATCCGGCGCGAATCCTTTGCCTGACATTTACCAAGGCGGCGGCGGCCGAGATGTCGACAAGACTTTTCGAAAGACTGGGCGCCTGGGTCACCGCTGCCGATGAAGAGTTGGCGGAACTGCTTGGGTCCATCGGAGTTGAAGATACCGGCGCCGATACGAAGAGCCGGGCGCGCCGGCTTTTCACCGCGGCGCTCGAGACGCCGGGCGGATTGAAGATTCAGACGATTCACGCTTTCTGCGAGCGGCTCCTGCAATTCTTCCCGGTGGAAGCCGGCATCATTCCGCATTTCACCGTGATGGATGAGCCGATGGCTGGCGAGGTCCTTGCGGCGGCCCGGCAGACCGTACTCGGCCGTGCGCCAGAAGGCACGACAGATATTGGCTCGGCGCTGATCGAGATTGCGCGTCATGTTCAAGCCGATGAATTCGATGATCTGGTGAAGGCTATCCTTGCCGGCCGTGCAGGGCTTGCGGGCATCCTCGCGAGCAAAGCCACGGTTGATGCCGCCATCTTGCTGCTGCGGGACCGGCTGGAGCTTGCACCAGGTGACGATGCCACGCAGGTTCAAAGTGAACTTGCCTTGAGTGAGCCAGTGTACCGGCGAGTGATCGCCGCGTTGCATGGCGGCAGCAAGGGAGATGATGAACGCGCGACACAGATTGATGGCATCATCGCCAGGCCGGGTGCTTGCCTCGTTGACCTGCAAGATCTCTATTTGACAGCTAAGAAGGAGCCCAGAAAGCTCAAAGGCATTGCAACAAAGGCTGTGATCGATGCCAACCCATGGATCGAGGAGTTTGCCGCAAGTGAACAGAGACGCCTGCAAGCCGGATTGGGCAAGCTTGCCGATCTTGAGCACATCGCCGCGACACGGGCGCTGCTTCTGCTTGCCGCGGAAATTGCCGGGGAATATGAAGCCGGGAAGCGCCGCCGTGGGGCCTATGATTTTGACGACCTGATCATCCGCACCAACCGCCTGCTCGGCGAGCGTCCCGACGCGGCCTGGGTGCTGTTCAAGCTTGATGGTGGAATTGAGCATGTGCTGCTCGACGAGGCTCAGGATACCAGCCCGGCGCAATGGGAGATCATTCGCGCCCTGACGGTGGAATTCTTTGCCGGCCATGGCAGACGAGAGTTACCCGACCGCACGCTGTTTGTGGTGGGCGACAGGAAGCAGTCGATCTACAGCTTTCAGGGAGCCGACCCCAATTTCTTCGAGCGGGTGCACGACGATTTCAAGGATCGCATCGACTCGTCCGGCCAGCGGTTCAGAGATGTTGACTTCACCGTTTCGTTCCGCTCGGCGCAGGAAGTTCTTAGCGCCGTCGACACGGTCTTCAAGACTGGAAATGTCGCGCGGGCCGGCATCGACGGCAGAGCCGGAACCGACCTTGTGCATGAGTTCGAACCGGCGACAGGCGCGAGGAATCGTCGAGCTTTGGAAGCTGATCGAGCCCGAGGAAAAAGAAGATCAGCAAGTGTGGAGCGCACCGGTCGATCGCGAGCCGGCCAATTCGCCACGGCGGAAACTTGCGCGGATGATCGCTCGAAAGGTCAAGTCGTGGATTGGGTTGCGCAAGATCGGCAATTCGAACAAAGTGGTGAAACCCGGCGACATTCTGATTCTTGTCCGGGTGCGAAACAGCTTCTTCGATGCGCTGATCCGCGAGATGCGCAAGCAAGGCGTGCCGGTGGCCGGTGCTGACCGCCTGAAGCTTGGCGCGAGCATCGCCATTCTCGATCTTCTCGCCTTGGCCCGCTTTTGCCTGTTGACCGGCGACGATTATTCCCTCGCCTGCCTGCTGAAGAGCCCGTTGCTGAAGGTTCCGTTTTCCGAGGAACAAATATTCGGCCTGGCTTGGAATCGGGGACATCGCCCGCTTTGGGACGTGATGAGGGAGCATCCGGACACCCACTGCGCGGCGGCGGTGGGCCAACTCTCTGCCTGGATTGAAGCGGCGCGAAGCAAACCTCCTTACGAGTTCTTTGCCGGTGCCTTGAACGAGAGCCGCATGCGTTTCCTGTCCCGCCTCGGCAGCGAGGCCAATGATGCTTTCGATGCGTTTCTGGATGCCGCTCTCGGCTTTGAGACGGACCGCGGCTCTTCGCTGCAGAGTTTCGTCGCCTGGTTCACCGCGGGTGATATCGAAATCAAGCGCAACATGGAGCAGGGCGGCAATGAAGTCCGCATCATGACCGTGCATGGCGCCAAAGGGCTGGAGGCGCCGATCGTCATTCTGCCCGACACCACATCGATCCCCGATGCCCGCACGAGGTCTCCTCTCATGTTGATCGAAACCGGAAATGCCAGCATCAAACTGCCGTTGTGGCGGCTGTCCAAACGCCATGAGTCGGAGGCAATGGCCGGACTCAAGGGCAGTCTCATGGACGATCGGGCCTACGAGTATCGCCGGCTGCTCTATGTCGCGATGACCCGGGCGCGCGATGAACTTTATGTTTGCGGATATGGCGGCCGGAGCAAATTACCCGACGACTGCTGGTACAATCTGGTGAAGAATGCCTTGCAGTCCGGTATGCGGCAGAGTGAGGATGATGTGTGGCGGATGGGTGTGGACCCGGTGTTTGCCGAGGGGCACCAAGACTACAGAGAAGCCAGACACTGCGGTTCCCGATTGGGCGGTTGCAGCGCCAGCGGCGGAACCAGCGGCGCGCCAATGGATGGAGCCGTCGCATCTAGCAATTGCCGATGCGGCACAGACAGATGTTGGCATCAGGCAGCAGCGCATCGATCGGGGCGTGCTGGCGCACCGCATCCTGCAGCTTTTGCCTGAAATTGCGGACGGCGAACGCAGCACTTTCATTTCGAGAACGGTCAAGGCCGCCGGTCATGAACATGCGCTGGCTCAAGAACTCATTGCGCTCGCCGGGCGGCCGGAACTTTCCGAACTTTTTGACAGCGGCGGTCTCTCGGAAGTTCCGATCCGGGCCGAATTGGAGGGCTGGGACCACCCGATTTCGGGCCGCATCGACCGGCTGATTCTCCGGCCGAGTGAAATTCTCGCGGTCGATTTCAAGACCGATCGCAGTTGGCCTTCGGCTCCGGGCGCCATCAGCCCCGCCTACCTGGTCCAGATGGCCGCCTATGGCAGGGCTCTGAAAGCCATTCATCCCGGCATGAATGTCCGCTGCGCCATTCTATGGACGGCTGCGCCGTTGCTGATGAGCATACCGGATATTGTGCTGGAACAGGCACTTGATCACAATCCCGTGGGCCGGTCTTGACCCCAAGGGGTAGGGTCCCTAGGTTTGCCAGGAACACTGAACCGAATCCGCTGTCCCACGAGGTTTTCATGACCACCCATAAGGTTTCCGACGCGTCTTTCGAGGCCGATGTGCTGAAATCCGACGCTCCCGTCGTTGTCGATTTCTGGGCCGAATGGTGCGGGCCGTGCAAGATGATCGGGCCTGCGCTTGAGGAGATCGCCGTAGCGCTCGGCCCCAAGGCCAAGATCGTCAAGATCAACATCGACGAAAACCCCAGCACGCCTTCGAAATACGGCGTACGCGGCATCCCGACGCTGATGGTGTTCAAGGGCGGTCAGGTCGCGGCAACCAAGGTGGGGGCGGCGCCGAAGAACCAATTGCAATCGTGGATCGAGCAGTCGATCTGAGGCCGTGTCGGCTTTAGCGCCGCCCCGTTCCACTCACTCTTGTCATTTCCTCGCTACCATGGACGGCCAATACGTGGCCGGCAAGGTAGAGCGAGCCGCAGATAAGGATGCGAGCGGCCGGTGCCGTGGCCTGAGCCCGGCGCAGAGCCTCCTCGAGTGATGCCGCGGTTTCGGCGGCGAGTCCCCGGGCAAGGGCTGCCTGCGCCAGAACTTCGGCAGCGATGGCATTTTCCTCTTCGGGTATGGCAATGGCAATGACCCGGTGGGCAATGCCGGCGAAAGGGGCGATGAAGCTTTCGACGTCCTTGGTGTTGAGCATGCCCCAGACGAGCACAAGCGGGCGCGAGTGACGGTCGTTCAGATCGGAGAAAGCCTGGGCCAGGGCGCGGCCGGCGGAGGGATTGTGTCCGCCGTCGAGCCATAGTTCGGCATCGGCGGGAAGCAAAGACCACAGCGCGCCGGGGCCAAGCCGCTGCATGCGGGCAGGCCAGCTCACCGATTTGAGGCCCTGGGCGATGTGAACATCGCTGACACGCCTATCGGAGACCTCCCGCAGCGCCGCAATGGCATTGCCGGCATTGTCGATCTGGTGGCGGCCGCGGAGCTGCGGCATCGGCAGATCGAGAAGTCCTGCTTTATCCTGAAACACCAGGCGGCCATGCTGCTCGAAACTCTGCCAATCCCGATTGGCAACGAACAGAGGTGCGCGCATTTTCTCCGCCACCCGCTCGATTTCGGCCAGCGCCTCGCCGGGCTGAACGCCGACGACGGCGGGGCGGCCGGCTTTCAGAATGCCGGCCTTCTCATGGGCGATCGCCGTGAGAGTTGTGCCGAGATATTGCTGGTGATCGTAGTCGATGGCGGTGATGACGGTGAGCGCCGGTTTGGCGATCACATTGGTGGCGTCGAGCCTGCCGCCCAGCCCCACTTCCAGGATCAGATAGTCGGCCGCGCTGCGGCAATAGGCGAGAAAGGCCGCAGCCGTGGTGATCTCGAAAAACGTGATGGGCTCTCCACCATTGGCGTGCTCGCATTCCTCAAGCAGCGCCGATAGATCCGCTTCGGAAATGAGGTGGCCCGCCACCCGGATGCGCTCGTGGAACTTCACCAGATGGGGCGAGGTGTAGCAATGCACCACGAGCCCGGCCGCCTCCAGCATGGCCCTAAGATAGGCCACGGTGGAACCCTTGCCATTGGTGCCGGCCACATGGATGACCGGCGGCAGACCCAGCTGCGGATTGCCGAGGCGATCGAGGATGCGCCACATGCGCTCCAGACTGAGATCGATGATCTTGGGATGAAGCGACAGAAGCCGCGCGAGGATGACGTCGCTTCGGGGCAAGACGGCGTCTCAGGCTTCAGTCACGGGTACCAGAGCGCCGCTGCTGGCGGCTGGAAGCTGCGGCGCTTTCATCAGCATACGGACAATGCGGCTGACGGTTTCGCGCATCTGGTGGCGGTGCACCACCATGTCGACCATGCCATGATCCTGAAGATATTCGGCGCGCTGGAATCCCTCCGGCAGTTTCTCGCGGATGGTTTGCTCGATGACGCGCTGACCGGCGAATCCGATGAGGGCGCCGGGTTCGGCAATATGGATATCGCCGAGCATGGCATAGGACGCGGTGACGCCGCCGGTGGTCGGATGGGTGAGCACCACGATGTATGGAAGCTTTGCCTGCCGGAGTTCCTGCACCGCGATGGTGGTGCGCGGCAATTGCATCAGCGACAGCATGCCTTCCTGCATGCGGGCGCCGCCGGAGGAGACAAAGAACACAAACGGCGTCTTGCGCTTCACCGCTTCACGCATCGCCGCGATGATCGCCTCTCCGGCCGCCATTCCAAGCGATCCGCCCATGAAGGCGAAATCCTGCACCGCGATGGTGAGCGGCAGGTGGTCAAGGGCGCCGGCGCCGGCGAGAATGCAGTCCTCCGCGCTGGTTTTCTGGCGGGCTTCCTTGAGGCGGTCGGCGTAGCGGCGCTCGTCGCGAAACTTGAGCGGGTCGGCGGCCACCTGCGGCAGTGCGATCTTTTCGTAGGTGCCGGCATCGAACATTGATTTAAGACGGGCGTCCGGCGCCATGCGCATGTGATAGCCGGAGGCCGGGATGACGAAGAGGTTCGCTTCAAGATCCTTGTAGAAAACCATCTGGCCGGACTCGGGGTCCTTGATCCACATGTTCTCCGGCACCTCGCGCTTGACCCCGAGGATCGAGCGGATTTTGGGGCGGACGAAGTTCTTGATCCAGTTCATCGGCCTAATTCCTCACGCCGCGGGCGATGGCACTGACCAGCGCATGGACGGATTTGGCGGTCTTTGAAGTGGGCTTTCCGGCTTTTGTGAGGCTGTCCTTGACGGCGTTAACCAGCGCCGAGCCCACCACTATGCCATCGGCATCGCGGGCGATGGTGCGCGCCTGCCCGGCCGTCTTGACGCCGAAGCCGACGCAGATGGGGAGTGAAGTGTGCTTGCGCAGCCGGTTGACATTGGCCTTGACGCTTTTGAGGTCCGGCGCCTTGGTGCCGGTGATACCGAGCACCGAGACATAATAGACGAAGCCCGAGGTGTTTCTGAAAACGGCGGGCGCGCGCTTGTCGTCGGTGGTGGGGGTCGCAAGGCGGATGAAATTAAGCCCGGCCTTCATGGCGGGAAGGCACAGCTCGCCATCTTCCTCGGGCGGCAGATCGACGACGATGAGGCCGTCGACTCCTGCTTTTTTGGCATCGGCGAGGAAGCTTTCGACACCGTAGACATAGATGGGGTTGTAATAGCCCATCAGCACCACCGGCGTGTCGTTGTCGCTCTTGCGGAACTCCTTCACCATCTTGAGCGTCTTCTTCATTGTCTGACCGGACTTGAGGGCTCTCAGGCCAGCCGCCTGAATGGCCGGTCCGTCGGCCATCGGATCGGTAAACGGCATGCCCAATTCGATTACATCGGCGCCCGCGGCGGGAAGGCCCTTGATGATCTTCAGCGACGTCTCGTAATCGGGATCACCGGCCGTCACGAAGGTGACAAGCGCGGCGCGGCCCTCTTTCTTAAGATCGTCGAAGCGGCGGTCGATGCGGGTGGTCAATGTCTGTTCTCTGTTGTTATTGTGGCCGTAATTCTCGCGTCGCCGATGTGCGGCGGGAATTGTGCTTCGAGTTCCTTCCTGGCGAGAAACCATTCGACGGCTGCCTGGGTCAAGCGCGCGGGCGGCATACCGTGCAGCCGGGCGGCGCGCTTGAGGCGCGAATTGACCTTGGCATTTATTCGAAACCTCAGTCTGCTGCGCGGCATTGATTTTCTCCCATTGTCATTCTTTATTTTGATACCCTTTTCCCCTTGTTCCGTCACCCCGGCGAAAGAGGCTATGAAGAAATCGGCGATCAGCCAGTCAGCGCGAATTGGAAGGAAAAGCTGGACCCCAGCCTTCGCAGGGGTGACGGAAAAAGTGAGGAAAATCAATCGTATCCCCTTACCCCGTCATGCCAGCGAAAGCTGGCATCCAGCTCTTGCGGGCACAAATCGGCGATAGCCCCGATTTTTTCACAACCTCGAAAGCCGGGCCCAGCTTTGCTCGATCCCATATATCAGGAGAAGCAGCTGGATCTCAGCCTTCGCCAGGATGACGGGCTTTGGGAGGAGCGCTCAACCTCTACTTAGAGTTTCACCCCCAAAATATCCGCCACCGTGAAAATGTCCTTGTCGCCTCGCCCACACATGTTCATCACCATCAGGTGGTCCCTGGGCTTCCTGGGTGCTATCTTCATGACATGGGCGAGGGCATGCGCGGGTTCGAGCGCCGGGATGATGCCTTCGAGCCGGCAGCAGAGCTGGAAGGCTTCAAGTGCTTCCTTGTCGGTAGCCGAAACGTAGTTCACGCGGCCCATGTCGTGCAGCCAGGAATGTTCCGGGCCGATGCCGGGATAGTCGAGGCCGGCGGATATTGAGTGGCCCTCGATGATCTGGCCATCGTCATCCATCAGGAGATAGGTGCGGTTGCCATGGAGTACGCCAGGCCTGCCACCGGTGATCGACGCGGCATGCTTGGTCCTGGTGTGAAGGCCGAGGCCCGCGGCCTCGACACCGAAAATCTCGACGTCCTTGTCATCGAGAAAAGGATGGAACAGCCCCATGGCGTTGGAACCCCCGCCAATGGCCGCAACCAGCGAGTCGGGCAGGCGGCCCTCGCGCTTCAGCATCTGTTCGCGGGTTTCGCGGCCGATCACCGACTGGAAATCGCGCACCATTTCCGGATAGGGCGCGGGGCCGGCAACGGTTCCGATACAATAAAAAGTGTCTTCGACATTGGCTACCCAGTCGCGCAGCGCTTCGTTGAGGGCGTCCTTGAGGGTGCGCGAGCCCGACAACGCCGGCACGACTTCGGCGCCGAGCAGCTTCATGCGGAAGACATTGGGCTTCTGGCGGGCGATATCGACCTCGCCCATGTAGACGATACATTCCAGGCCAAAGCGGGCGCAGGCGGTGGCGGTGGCCACGCCGTGCTGGCCGGCGCCGGTCTCGGCGATGATGCGCTGCTTGCCCATGCGGCGGGCGAGCAGAATCTGGCCCATCACGTTGTTGATCTTGTGGGCGCCGGTGTGGTTGAGTTCGTCGCGCTTGAAATAGATCTTGGCGCCGCCCAGGTGCTCGGTGAGCCGCTCGGCGAAGTAGAGCGGGCTGGGGCGGCCGACATAATGCTCAAGGAAAGAATCGAGTTCGGCCTGGAAAGAAGGGTCGGCCTTGGCATCCTTGTAGGCCTGCTCAAGCTCAAGGATCAGCGGCATAAGGGTTTCGGCGACGAAACGGCCGCCATAGATGCCGAACAGCCCATTCTCGTCGGGGCCGGTGCGGAATGAATTTGGGGGGGTTGCGTTCATGGATAACTCGCTTTCAGTTTTCTTCTAGCCAGCCGATTTTGCAGCCTCAATGAATTTCCGGATGAGCCTTACGTCCTTGATGCCGGGCGCACTTTCCACCCCCGACGCGACATCGACGATCGGCGCCCCGGTTATCCCTATGGCCTCGGCCACATTGTCAGGATTAAGCCCACCCGACAGCATGAACTTGCCCGCTTCCTCGAAGCCCTGAAGCAGAGCCCAGTCAAAAGCAACCCCATTACCGCCCGGAAGTGGCGCAACCAATGTCTCCGGCGCCTTGGCATCGAACAGAATCATCGAAGCCTTGCCGGAATAGTCTTGGGCAATGGCCACATCCGAGGCCTGGCCGACCTTTATCACTTTGATCACCGGTTTGCCGGTTAGACGGGAAATGGCCGCAACACGATCCGGCGTTTCGCTCCCATGGGCCTGAAACATGTCGGGCGCCACCACGCGGTTGATTTCCTGGACCGTTTCATCTTCGGCATCGACAATGAGTGCCACGATCTTTGCCCTGCCGCGCGCCCGGCTTGCAAGTACCGCAGCACCTTCCAGTGACACATTTCGCGGACTCCTTGGATAAAAGTTTAGACCCACGAAGTCAGCCCCCGCGGCAAGCGCTGCATCGAGCGTTTCCGCCGTCGAAAGCCCGCAGATTTTGACCTCAACGGCCATTGAGTGACCCCAAAATTTCCTGTGACGCGAGAACCGGATCAGCCGCCCCGGTAATGGCCCTGCCAATCACCAGAATATCTGCCCCCGCTTTCATCGCCTGTCCGGGTGTCGCAACCCGCTTCTGATCCTGCACGCCCGCGGAGACAGGCCTGATCCCCGGCACCACCGTGAGAAATGCCGAAGATGTTGCATGCTTGATGCCAACGATATCATGGGGACTGCACACCACGCCATCCAGCCCCGCCTTCAGTGCCAGCTCCGCCAGGCTTCGCGCATGGGCTTGCGAATCCTTCGCGGTCTCGAACCCAGCCTGCCAGATGTCATCGTCCGAAAGACTTGTGAGTACGGTAACCGCAATGAGCTTGGCCTTGCCCGCAACTGCATCCCGGGCCGCGCGCATCATGTCGTAGCCGCCCGTGGCATGCACATTGACGATTGCCGGCACGGGCGAAAGCCGCATCAAGGCCCCCATCGCCGAGGCCACGGTATTTGGAATATCGTGCAGCTTAAGATCGAGGAAAACCGGCAAACCCTCCGCCGCCACCAGCTCGTAGCCTTTGGCCCCGTGCGCATAGAAAAATTCCATGCCGATCTTCATGAAACCCACATGGGTCTTCAGCAGATGCGCCAACGCTGAGGCACGGCCAAGATCAGGCGTATCCAGCGCCACACAGATGGGGTTTCGGGCGGTCATGCCGCCTTTTGATACACCATGATGGCGGTGGCAAGGTCTTCAATCGCGGTGCCGCAGGACTTGAAAAGAGTGATCTCGGAGGGCGACGTGCGGCCCTTTACCGTGCCGCGGCACAGTTCGAAGAGGTCGCCCGCGATGGCGGTAAAATCGAATTTGCCCTCGTCGCGGGCCTGCAACAGGTCGCCGGCCTCGGCCAGGGCGCCATCGCGGGTGTCGACATAGACCCTGGCGCGGTGGATCACCTCGCCATCGGTTTCGCGCATGGTGGGCTTGAAGGCGCCGGCCAGATCCACATGGGTTCCGGGTCTGAGCCAGGCGCCCTTAACGATGGGCGCGGTGGACGTGGTGATGCAGGTGACAATATCGGCGCGGGCCACGGCGGCCTGCAGATCGCTGGTGGCTTCGACGTCGAGCCCATCGGCGCGCAATTCTTCAGCGAGGGCTCTCGCCTTTTCGATGGTGCGGGTGAAAATCGAAACCTGTTTGATTGGCCGGACCGCCACATGGGCGCGAACGAAATGAGGGCCAAGCGCCCCTGCCCCCACCAGCACCAGGCGGCTGGCATCCTTGCGTGCAAGGTAATCGGCGGCAAGGGCGGAGGCAGCCGCCGTGCGCCGCCTGGTAATCTCGGTGCCATCCATCATGGCAACGGTTGCTCCGGTGGCATTGTCGATCAGCAGATAGCTCGCCTGAATGGTGGGCAATCCCAAAGCGGCATTGTCGCCCTTGAACACCACAGTCTTGAGGCCGGTCCAATCCTTGGACCAGGCCGGCATCAGCAAGAGAATGCTTGCTGGCGAGAGATCATGATGGTGGCGCACCGGGGTTGTGATATCGGAGCGGAAGCCCTGGCGCAGTGCCTCGACGATGTCGCGGTAGGGCGCAAGTTTCGCCAGTTCGGCCGCTGAAATCATCTTCAAAGGCTGGCGTCCTTGACGGTTGTAACTTCCCGCGACTGGGTTTCGCGTTTATGCCGTTCGTGCTCGTTCTGCACCCGCACCAAATCGATACGCGCTTCCTTGGCGGCCTTGCGCCACTTGCCCTGGGCAAACCAGGCGGCGATCCAGCCGGCAATGAGGCCAACAAAGATGCCGCAGAAGAACATCACCCACAGCGGCATGGTGATGGCGGCAAACGGCGCATCGCGATTGAACGGGTCGAAGGAAACGGTGATCCATTGCCGGTTGGCGACCGCGAAGACGATGGCCGCAACCGCCAGCGGAACTCCGGCGATCCAATTGAAAATCCGCCTGATGGTCATCGTCTATTTGGCGTTGAGCCGCTCGCGCAGTTCCTTGCCGGTCTTGAAGAACGGCACGCGCTTGGCAATCACCTCGACGGCCGAACCGGTGCGCGGGTTGCGCCCCATGCGGGCGTTGCGCGATTTGACCGAGAAGGCGCCAAATCCGCGCAGCTCCACCCGGTTGCCATCCTTCATGGCGCTGATGATTTCCTCGAGAACGGTATTGACGATGCGCTCGATGTGGTGGTGATAGAGATGCGGGTTTTTGTCGGCGATCTTCTGAACCAGTTCGGATTTGATCATGGCGTCACGCGTCCCCCGCATCGGTTAGGTCAAAGCTCAGGGTGCCAAAGCACAAGCAGACCGTCAAGCTTGGCGCGTTCCGCCTTTTGGCGCAAGTCCCCTAGCCCAACCGATTCAAGAATAATCCGGGCAACCGAGAAGCCGAGACCGGAAGGATCGGCATTGACCGGCAGATTCCAGTCGACGATCTTGGCGGTTGTCACCTTCTTGTCCATCTTGAGCCAGTCCAGCGCCTTCGCTTCGCCGCCGATTTCGTCGATCAGCTTGACTTCGGCGGCCTGGCGGCCGGTATAGACGCGCCCATCCGCCAACACTTTCACCCGTTCGATCGGCAGCTTACGGCGTTCGGCGACCAGGCCGGTGAACCATGTAAAGCTGTCCTGCACCATTTCGTTGGAAACCGCGCGCACCTTGTCTGAAACCGGCCGATAGGGAGAAGGTTCAGCTTTCAGCTCGCCCGACTTGATCTCTTCCATCTTGATGCCGAGTGTATCGAGCAGCTTGGAAATTTCCGGAAACGAGAAGATGACGCCGATCGAGCCGGTAATAGTGTTGCCGCGCGCGACGATGTGGTCGGCGGCGATTGCGGTGATATAGCCGCCGGAGGCGGCGACCGTGTCCATCACGGCGACAACGGGCTTGTCCTTGGCGATGCCGCGGATTGCCTCGTAAACGGCTTCCGAGCCCGAGGTGGTGCCGCCAGGGCTGTCGATACGGATGATCAGGGCGTCTACGGAGGATGACTTGGCAATCGATTCCAGCAGGTTTAGCGTTGCCTGATCACCGGTGATCAAACCGTCAATCCGCACCCGGGCGATGTGATGTTCGAGCTTGTTGAAGCCGCCCGGCGTCCACAACAAGACGGTTGCCGCGGCAAGCGCCAGCAAAACAGCCGCGATACGCCAGTAGGTCAGACGCCGTTTCAAGCGGCGGCGGTCGATAATCAATTCGGCGTCGGTCATTGGACTTGCCTTCCCAAAGCACGACCGGCCAGGCGCTGCCCGGCCGGCCAAATCAATCAATCAGCCTTGGCTTCGGCGTCCTTTTTCTTCATGGCCGCACCCAGAATATCGCCCAGCGAGGCGCCTGAGTCGGAGGAGCCGTATTGGGCAACGGCTTCCTTCTCGTCGGCGATTTCCAGGGCCTTGATGGAGACATTCATCTTGCGGGTCTTATTGTCGAGCAGTGTCACCTTGCCATCGAACTTCTCGCCGACGGCGAAACGCTCGGTGCGCTGTTCGGAACGGTCGCGGGCAAGATCGGCGCGCTTCACATAGGCCGTCATGTCGGAATTGGCGACCCTGACTTCCAGGCCGTTATCCTCGACCTTGATCACTTCGCAGGTGACCGTGTCGCCCTTCTTGACGCCGGCCGCCGCGGCAGCCGGACCGGAACCCAGCTGCTTGATGCCGAGCGAGATGCGCTCCTTCTCCTGGTCGACGTCGAGCACCTTGGCCTTGACGTGATCGCCCTTCTTGAAGTCCTTGATGGCTTCTTCGCCTGGCCGCTTCCAGTCGAGGTCGGAGAGGTGAACCATGCCGTCGACATCGCCGTCGAGGCCGATGAACAGGCCGAATTCGGTGATGTTCTTGATTTCGCCTTCGACCTCCGAACCATTGGGATACTTGGCGTGGAAAGTTTCCCACGGGTTGTTCTGGGTCTGCTTGAGGCCCAGAGAAATGCGGCGCTTGGAGGGATCGATCTCGAGTACCTGGACTTCGATCTGCTCGGTGGTCGAGAGGATCTTGCCGGGATGCACGTTCTTCTTGGTCCAGCTCATTTCGGAGACGTGGACGAGGCCTTCGATGCCGTCTTCAAGCTCGACGAAGGCGCCGTAATCGGTGATGTTGGTGACCCGGCCCTTGACCCTGGAACCCAGGGGATAACGCTCGGCCACCACTTCCCATGGATCCTTGTCGAGCTGCTTCATGCCGAGCGAAATGCGCTGGGTCTCGGGATTGATGCGGATGATCTGCACCTTCACGGTCTGGCCGACATGGAGAACGTCGGAGGGATGATTGACGCGCTTCCAGGCGATGTCGGTGACATGGAGAAGCCCGTCGATGCCGCCGAGATCGACGAAGGCGCCGTAATCGGTGATGTTCTTGACCACTCCGTCAACCACCTGGCCCTCGGCCAAGTTCTGCACCAGTTCCGAGCGCTGTTCGGCCCGGGTTTCTTCCATGATGGCGCGCCTCGACACCACGATGTTGCCGCGCCTTCTGTCCATCTTGAGAATCTGGAATGGCTGCGAGACGTTCATCAGCGGACCCACGTCGCGGATCGGGCGGACGTCGACCTGCGAGCCCGGAAGGAAGGCCACCGCACCGCCCAGATCGACGGTGAAGCCGCCCTTGACGCGGCCAAAGATGACGCCGTCGACGCGTTCGTTCTTGGCGGAGAGGACTTCAAGCCTGGTCCAGGCCTCCTCGCGCCGCGCCTTGTCGCGCGACAGCACGGCCTCGCCCATGGCGTTCTCGATGCGCTCAAGATAAACTTCGACGGTGTCTCCAACCTTGAGTTCCGAGGCCTTGCCCGGCTGGGCGAATTCCTTGACGGCGATCTTGCCTTCGGTCTTCATGCCGACATCGATGATGGCGAAATCGTTCTCGATGGCGACGACCTTGCCCTTGACAACCGTGCCCTCGGCAATCGGATTGTCGCTATAGCTCTCGGCGAGCAGGGCTTCGAAATCTTCACGGGTGGGAGTGAGGGATACGGCGGATTTCGCCATGTGGGTTATGGTCCTTCCAAAAATCGAGGCTGGCCCGGCGGTAAACCCGCTAGGACGTCCCGGACGCGCCCTTGGTTGAAATGGGCGGCGCCACGGGCAAACCGCGACGAGCGTTTCTAAACCGGGGCATCGCCCCCAGGCTGCACGTTTGCATCCGGTCTTGAAACAGTGAAGGGCGCCCTGCGTTGCCGCAGGTGAGCGCCCCGGTGTGTTCGCCTGACTTGGTCAGGCGGCCTGGAACGGCGGCGGTATAGGGCAAATGACAGGGCGGAGCAAGCGAAAGGGAGTAACAGATTAGGGGGATAGGAAGTTGCGAAGCCTACTCGTTTGATGACTCCATTCGGGGTAGGCTCACATTGTTGCAGGAAACTCATGTGACGCGGCAAGAGCGGAGACTCGTGGCAATCCTGGCGGCCGATGTCGCGGGGTACTCGCGTTTGATGGCTTGCGATGAAATAGGAACGCTGGCCCGCTTCAGCGCGCTGCGAATTGAGGTGATCGATCCCAAATTGGCGCAGTTCAAGGGCCGGTTAGTGGGAACCGCCGGGGACAGCCTGTTGGTGGAGTTCACCAGCGCGGTAGACGCCGTGCAATGTGCGGTTGAGACCCAAGAACGGATTGCTTTACTCAATATCGACCTGCCCGAAGACAGCCAGATAGTATTCCGCATGGGCGTGAACCTGGGCGAGGTCATCTCCGATGGCGTAACCATTCACGGTGACAGCGTCAACGTTGCGGCCCGGCTTGAGAAACTGGCGAAACCGGGTGCGGTCGTCGTCGCGCGCAGCGTTCGCGACCAGGTCAAAGGCAAACTCCCCTACGCATTCGCCGACCTGGGCGAGCATGCAGTCAAGAACATTGCGGAGCCCCTGTGGGCATTCGATGTGGTCATGGCCGGTCAGCCGGCCAAATCCCAGGCGAAATCCGAACAGCTGCCGCTGCCCTCGAAACCCTCCATCGCCGTCCTTCCCTTCGCCAATCTCAGTAGTGACCCACAGGAGGAGTATTTCGCCGATGGCCTCACCGAGGACATCATCACCGAATTATCTCGCTTCAAGGGTCTGTTCGTCATTGCCCGTAACTCAGCCTTTGCATTCAAGGCCAAGTCCATCGGCATCGCCGCAATCTCCAAGGAACTCGGCGTGCGGTTCTTGTTGGAAGGCAGTGTGCGGCGGTCCGGCGACCGTGTGCGGATTACCGCCCGGTTGGTCGATGCCAATGCAGGCAGCGAAGTCTGGGCTGAACGCTATGACCGGGTAATCGAAGATATCTTCGCCGTGCAGGATGAAGTGGTGCGCACCATCGTGGCAACCCTTGAAGGGCAACTCGCCAGCACTATTGCCAGCCAGTCGCGCCGCCAGATACCGTCGAGCATCGCCGCCTATGAAAGTATTCTGCAGGCTCGCAAGCATTTGGATACCTATGATATCGAGTCGGCCGAGCCGCTGCTGCGCCGCGCCATCGCAGCCGACCCGCGCTATGCTCAGGCCCATGCTTGGATGGCGATGGTTTACTGGGTCAAATACTTCCATCACCATCGAGACGCCGACATCGCAGAGGCTGTGGTTCTAGCGAAAACTGCCGTCGCACTCGATCCTGGCGACTCGGTCTGTCACATGGCGTTGGGCTTTGCCTATATCTTCACACGTCAGCTGGAACTCGCCGGCATCCACAGCCAGCGGGCACTGGAACTCAACCCCGCCGATATGCTGGCCCTTTCGCTCAGGGCCCAATGGCTTTGCCGGGTAGACAGATCGCCGGAGGCCATCGAAACTTTGGATCGGACCGTGCGCCAAGATCCCTTTCCACCAGACTGGTATTGGGAAAACCGCACGATCATTCTGCTGACGCTGGAGAGGTACGAAGAAGCCCTTGAGGCGGTAAGGCATCTGCCAGAGATGTTCTGGTGGGACCATGGTTACGTGGCGATTTGCTGCTCGAAGCTCGGGCGTCTGAAGGAAGCACAGGAGGCGGTCAAGAGCGCCATCAAGCTCCGTCCGGAGTTGACGATTGACCGTTTCATGCATGGCGAGCCTTACAAAAATCCGGCGGACGCCGAGCGAATGATTGACGGTCTGCGCGCTGCCGGGCTACCGGAATGATCGCTCCGAGGTCAAGCGCGCCGCGGACTGACCCTTGCATTCCGCATGTTGATCCCGCAATCATGATCCCATGCAGCTGATCGATCCCGCCCACCCGTTTTACCGGCCCCTGTGGCGGCGAATAGTCATCGTCGCAGTGACCGCCGCCTGGTTCGGGTTCGAGGTGCTGATCAGCCGCAGCCAGCTTTGGGCCGTTTTAGCGGGCGCTTTGTTCGCCTATACGGCTTGGATACTGCTTTACACATGGAAGAGCGAGGCCGGCCTCAAGCCTTGATGGCGGCGATGGCCGCGGCAACCGCCTGTTCAACATTCATGTCCGATGTGTCGATCACCACGGCATCGGGCGCCGGCAGCAGGGGTGCCGCAAGCCGGGTGCGGTCGCGCTCGTCGCGGGCATGAATTTCCGCCATGACGGTCGCGAAATCCACCCTGTCGCCGCGCTCGCCGATCTCCTTCATGCGGCGAAGGGCGCGCACTTCGGGGCTCGCGGTGATAAAGAGCTTGGCATCGGCATCGGGGCAGACGACGGTGCCGATGTCGCGGCCGTCGAGTACCGCACCCGGCTTCCGCCGGGCGAAGCTGCGCTGCAATTCAAGCAGGGCGGCTCGAACCTCGGGGATGACGGCAACAATGGAGGCGGCGTGGCCCACCTCTTCACTGCGCAGTTCGACATCATTGTAGGCCTTGGGATCGAGGACCTCGGCCGCCGCGATTGCCGTATTGCGGTCGGAGGCGGCCTCTCCCTTGCGCAGCACCGCCAGCCCCACCATCCGGTAGAGCGAACCGGTATCAAGGAAATGATAGCCGAAATGCCGGGCAACGGCGCGCGCCACGGTGCCCTTGCCGGCGGCGGCCGGGCCATCGACGGCGATAATCACTTGGCCTCGGGTGCGGCCATGCGGGCACCCAGGCCATTCATCAGCCCGGTAAAATCCGGGAAACTGGTGGCGATGAAACGGCTGTCGTCAATGGTGGTGTAGATGCGCGAGGCCAGACCCATGACCAGGAAGGCCATGGCGATGCGATGATCCATGTGGGTCTTCACCCGGCCGCCGCCTGGCGCTCCGCCGCCGCACACTTCCAGCCAGTCCCCGCCGGAATTGGTCATGATGCCGTTGGCCTGGAGCCCGGCCTCCACCGCGGCGAGGCGGTCGCTTTCCTTGACGCGGAGTTCTTCCAGCCCCTCCATGCGGGTGGTGCCCTCGGCGAAGGACGCGGCAACCGCCAGGATCGGGTACTCGTCGATCATCGATGGCGCGCGCATAGCCGGAACCCTGACGCCGTGCAGTTGCGAGGACTTCACCCGCAGATCGCCCACCTCCTCGCCGCCGGCCAAGCGGCGGTTTTCGATGGTGATGTCGCCGCCCATTTCGAGCAGGGTTTCGAGAAGCCCGGTGCGGGTCGGGTTCAGCATGACGTTCTCGATGACGATCTCCGAGCCCGAGGTGATGAGTGCCGCCACCAGGGGGAATGCCGCGGCGGAAGGATCGCCCGGAATATCGATCTCCTGGGCTTGCAATTCGTGTTGACCTTCGACGCTGATATGCCGGACGCTATCTCTTATTTCAACCGTGAGCCTGGCGCCGAAACCAGTGAGCATGCGCTCGCTATGATCGCGCGTTGGTGTTGGTTCAATGACAGTGGTGCGGCCGGGCGCGTTGAGGCCTGCGAGTAGAATTGCGGACTTTACTTGCGCCGAGGCGACCGGCAGGGTGTAGGTGACCGGCACCGCATGCCTGGCGCCGATCAGCGTCAGAGGCAGGCGGCCGCCTTCGGCAGCCTCGAAGCGGGCGCCGAATTGCTCCAGCGGCTGAATGACCCGCCCCATCGGCCGCCGCGACAGCGACGCATCGCCCACGCAGCGCGCCGTTAGCGGCGTGGTTGCCATGAGCCCCATGGCGAGTCTGACACCGGTGCCGGAATTGCCGAAATCGAGTGGCCCATCGGGCGACCGGAGACCTGCAACGCCAACGCCCTGGACGCGCCAGACGCCGTCCGCGGCACGGGCTGCATTGGCGCCAAGGGCAGTCATCGCCTTGGCTGTATTGACCACATCTTCGGCTTCGAGGAGCCCCGAGATGCGGGTTTCGCCGATGGCAACGGCGCCCAGCATGAGGGCGCGGTGCGACATCGACTTGTCGCCGGGCACCCGGATGCGGCCCGTGAGGCCGGATGCCTTGCGGGAAACAAGCGGAGTTGCGCCGGGCCGATGCATGACGGTCAGTTACACGATTGCCGTTGCCGCTGTCATCCGCCTTTTGTTTGGCTTTTGACATTCCGGGAAAGGCGTGGCATGGAGCCCCCAATCATCACATTCCGGCCGTTGTCGAAAGGAAAAACCGTGGTCAAGGCTGAACTCGGAACCAAACGCACGTGCCCGTCCTGCGCGGCACGTTTCTACGATCTGTTGAAGAACCCCATCGTCTGTCCGAAATGCGGCGTCAGCTTCATTGCGGCGGCGATTCTGCCGTCGAAAGGCGACATGCCTGCCGCCGCCGTGGCGCAGCCCAAGCCGCGCGAAGTGGTGGCCGACGATGTCGAAGTGGCCGATGTCGAACTGGTCAGCCTTGAAGACGCCGAGGAGCCCGATACCGCCGACGACGAAACGGCGGGCATCGAGGATGTCGATCTTGGCGAGGAAGCCGAGGCAGCAGAAGGCGAGGAGGACGATACCTTCCTGGTCGAAGAGGAAGAAGAAGGCGACAACGTCACAGGCCTCATCGACAGCGGCCCGGCCGGCGGCAAGGAAGAAGAAGAGGAGCCGTGAGCCTCTTTTAGCTTGATTGTTTCGGGGTGCGGAACTAGGTTCCGCCCCGCTCCGCCGCCCCCAAAGCGGCGCTGCGAATTGGTTCGGGGTCATAGCTCAGTTGGGAGAGCGCTTGAATGGCATTCAAGAGGTCGGCGGTTCGATTCCGCCTGGCTCCACCAAATAACATATTGATATAAAACGATTATTTTGCGGAAAATTGAGGAGTGGTGTCGGACCCACTGATTTCGCAACGGTTCTAACCGCATTGCGCGCCACCGCATTTGCCTTGCCGCACTCATACGTCCCCAACTCATTGAAATAATCTTGAAGCCGCGCCCAGCACTCGGTCCATTCCGGCGAAAGCCGGAAACCAGCCTGGGTCTGGGCCCGGGCCGTCGCCGGGGTGATGGATAGGGTTCGAGCGGTGCTTCCGGCGGGGTGCCGTTTGCCACGGATTTGCCCATTTCCGGTCAGCCAGATAGTTGACAACTGTCAACTATCCAGGCGTGCAAACTGGCACCAAATGGTGCGCAAATAGCGCCGTTTTGACGCCGAAAGGCCGTGCGTTTAGGCCCAATGGCGTCAATAACGCGCTGTTTTCAAACGCCGTTTTTTGGAGTTAGGAATGGTTTCACGTGAAACATCGCCTTCGCAAACCGCCCCATGCGGTCCGCACGGGAGACAGCGCGTTTGCTACTTCTCGTAATGCTCCGCCACCAGCCGGTTCAACAAGCCGCACGCCCCAGCCTGATGCCCAGCTTTGGTTGATGGCGCTCTTCACCGAGTCCATGGCGGTGCCGGCGACGTCGAGGTGGGCCCAGGGGGTGTTATTGACGAAGCGCTGGAGGAATTGCGCGGCGGTGATCGAGCCGGCGTTGCGGCCGCCGGTGTTTTTCACGTCGGCCACGTCGTGATCGATGATCTTGTCGTATTCAGGCGTGAGCGGCATGCGCCAGACCTTTTCTCCCGTCGCATAGCCCGCTTCCGACAGGCGGGTGGCGAGCTGGTCGTTGTTGGAGAAGAGGCCCGCATGCTCCTTGCCCAGCGCCACCATGATGGCGCCGGTCAGCGTTGCCAGATCGACCATGAATTTCGGCTTGAAGCGGTCCTGAATGTACCACAGCACATCGGCCAGCACGAGACGGCCTTCGGCATCGGTGTTGAGGACCGCGATGGTTTGCCCTGACATGGACGTCACCACATCGCCCGGGCGCTGGGCGTTGCCGTCCGGCATGTTCTCGACCAGGCCGATGGCGCCCACGGCATTGACCTTGGCCTTGCGCTTGGCCAGCGCCAGCATGAGGCCGGTAACGCAGGCGGCACCGCCCATGTCGCCCTTCATGTCTTCCATGCCCTGGGCCGGCTTGATCGAAATGCCGCCGGTATCGAAGGTGACACCCTTGCCGATGAAGGCCACGGGCTTCTCGCCCTTGCTGCCGCCCGACCAGCGCATGACGACGATGCGGGGCTCCTGGGCCGAGCCCTGGGCCACGCCGAGCATGGCGCCCATGCCGAGCCTTCGCATCTGGGCGGGCCCGAGCACATCGATCCTCAGCCCGTACCTGGCGAGCTCGCCCGCACGTTTGGCAAAGCCCACGGGGAACAATTTGTTGGCGGGCTCGTTGACCAGGTCTCTTGCCAGATGAACGCCTTCGGCCACTGCCGCCAATGGCAGACCGGCCTTGCGCGCCGCGGCCACATCGGCGCACAGAACATCGAGGGCCAGCAAGCCATTGGTTTCCGGCTTCTTCGATTTGTAATGGTGGAAGCTGTAGCAGCGCAACCGCGCGCCCGAGGCAATCAATGCCGCGGCCCGGCCTTGGCCTAAGGATTTCTCCGGAATATCGACGGCAATCGCCGCCTGTTTAACTTTGAGCGTCTGCAACGTGCCGGCGATGGCGCCGCCCAGGAGCTCGACTTCGGCGGGCTTGAGCTTGTCAGCCTCGCCGAGACCCACGACGACAATCCGGTCGAAGCCGCCGCCGGGCGCCACCAGATCGAGCGATTGCTCGCGCTTTGCGGCAAAATCGGCGGCCTTCATGGCCTTGCCGATCTGGCCCTTGGTGCGGGCATCGGCCGCGGCCGCAGCGGCACCGAGGCGCTGGCCGGTGGCGGCGAATATGACGAGAACGCCCGAACGGGGTAGGGCTAGGCCGGCAAATTTCAATTTCATGGGGATTTCCAGTGGGAGTGCCTGGCCCTACCATACCCAATCCCTACCCGATGTTAACCACATTTCGCGCCCGCCCCGCTTTGGCCGGATTCCCCGGCAAGGTTCGGTGTTAATCATGCTTCACCTGCCGGTTGAAAGCCGTTAAGAATGTGTAAAGTACTGTGAATAGGGGTAGCCCATCGCGTGAAGCCTAGGAAAATTGCACGCCGGCACGGTGTCCGGCTGCGGGAGAGCGCCTCCCGTGGCGCCGTTCTGTTGTGCCTGGGATTGGCAATTGGCGTGGCCGCTCCCTATGCCGCCGCCGCGGTGGGCAATCTCCCCGGATTTTCCGCCCCGAAATTCAAAAAGCCGGTCAAGGCCAAACTGCCGAAGGGAACCAAGGTCAATGTGATCGCCGACCGCATCGCCTATGATGGCAAGAGTAAGATCGCCACCGCCACCGGCACGGTGCAGATTACTTATGGACCCTACACGCTGACCGCCACCAAGGTGGTCTATGACACCGCCCGCGATATCTTCAAGGCCAATGGCTCGGTCATATTCCGCGAACCCAATGGCAATGTGCTGGAGGCCAGCTATGCCGAGCTCAGCAACAAGTTCAAGGAAGGCTTTGCCCGTCACCTCAAGGCGCTGCTCACCAATGATGTGACGATCACGGCCGATTATGCCAGGCGCTATGAAAACGGCATCACCGTCTACGAGCATGCGGCCTATACCGCCTGCAAGACGTGCATCGATGAAGGTGGCACCCCGATCTGGCAGATCGTGTCACGCCAGGCGACCCACGATCAGAACACCCAGACACTTTATTACCGCGACATGTCCTTCGAAATCGGCGGCGTGCCGGTGCTGTGGCTGCCCTATCTTTCCTATCCCGATCCGGCGGTCAAACGGCGCTCCGGCTTCCTGCTAGTTCAGCCGCGCTATGGCGGCGAATACGGCTTTGGCTTGCAGACGCCCTATTTCTGGGAGGCCGCACCCAATGCCGACCTGACCTTCTCGCCCCTGTGGACCACCAAGCAGGGGCCGCTGGCCGATGTCGAATGGCGCCACCGGCTGGCCAGTGGCATTTACGACATTCATGCCTACGGCATCTATCAGCTCGATCCGCCTCCCACGTCCTATTCAAGCCGCTGGCGCGGGGCTGTCACTTCCAAGGGCGAGTTCGAGATCAACGATGTCTGGTCATGGGGGTGGAACGGCACGCTGACCGGCGACAAGACATTCCTCGACGACTATGATATCGACAACAGCACCCTCGTTACCAGCGATGTCCATGTGACCGGCATGGCGGACCGCACCTATATTTCCGCCCAGGCGCTCCACTATCAGACGCTTCTGACAACTGAAGACCAGGGCATGTTTCCCGCTGTGCTGCCCTATCTCACCGCCAGCCACACCTTTGCTTCGCCGGTCCTGGGCGGCGAACTGGGCTTCGACGTGAGCGCCTATTCGCTCAGCCGCGATATTGCCGATGACGCCAACAACCTCGGCACCGATCAGACGCGGGCGGCCGCCGATCTGCATTGGCGAAAGCAGATGATCAATGGCCTGGGCCAAATGATCACGCCCTTCGCGCAGCTGCGTGGCGATGTCTATGTCAGCGACAATGTGCCGGTGGATGGGCCGGCCTCCTTGTCGGAATCGACCAGCCATCTGCTGCCGTCGGCCGGCATCGACATGCGCTGGCCCTTGATGGCGGCCCACGGGTTTGGCCAGAGCGTCCTCACCCCGGTCGCGCAGATCATCAGCGCCAGCAATGAGCCCGACGATGCCGCCATCGCCAATGAAGACTCGGTGGCGATCAATTTCGACCATACCAACCTGTTTCTCGATGATCGCTTCACCGGCCTCGACCGCTATGAAGGCGGCACCAGGGCCAATGCCGGCATGATGTACAGCCTGTTGGGAGACAATGGCGGGTTTCTCCGCATGAGCGTGGGCGAATCGTTTCATATCGCGGGATCCAACAGTTTCACCCAGGGCTCCGGCCTCGATGGGCCGCGCTCCGATCTGGTCGGCGCAGTGGCGCTGCAGCCCAACGAGCATTGGCGAGTCACCTACGAGGTTCGCAGCGAGGAAGATCTTTCCGCCATCAACTCGCAGGAGGCATCGGCCGGCCTCACTTTGGACAGGATTTCCGGCTCACTGAGCTATGCGGACATTCTGGCTGCCCCCGAATACGGGCGGCCGGATCGCGGACAGCAGATCTGGGGCGATGCAAGTTATGCGTTGGGCGAGGCTTGGAGTGTGTTCAGCGGGTTCCGCTACGACCTTCAAAGCGACAGCTTCAGGGAAAAGACTTTGGGACTGCAATATAGTTGCGACTGCATGAATGCCCAGCTTGCCTATACAGAGACGGCGAGCGACGAAATCGGCCAGCCGGCGGAACAGAAGATCAGCCTGTCGCTGGAATTCCGCACCATAGGCTCGGTCGGCGGCGGCTTTGGATTCTAGGGCCGATGACACCACGCATTATTAGCTTTCTATGCTTTGTTCTGTTCGCCTGTCTGCAACTGGCAGCGGCCGTGCACGCCGAGGGATTGGGCGTCGTTGCCATCGTCAATGATCAGGCCGTCACTGAACTCGATGTCACCCAACGCATCAGCCTCTTGAAGATTCTCGGAAATCTCCCCGAGGGCGGGATTTCGCGCAAGGCGGCCCTGCGGCTGATCATCGATGACGCCGTCAAGACCTCCGAGGCCAAGCGCCTGCAATTCAATGCCAACTGAAATCGAAGTCACTGCCCAGGTCGACAGAATGGCAAAGAACATGAAGACGACTTCCGCCGACTTGCTCGCCCGGCTGGCAAAGCAGGGAATCGGAGAACCGTCGTTCCGCGGTTACGTCGCCGCCCAGATCGGCTTCAATCGCATCATGGGGTCGAAGTACCGCAATGACATCAAGGTCAAACCGGAAGACATCGACGCCAAATTCGCCGAGATCAAGCAGAAGATAAATTCCCGCATGTCGGAGATCAAGAAGGATCCGCGCATGAAAGGGGTAACCGTCTATACGCTGATGGAAATCACTCTGCCAGTCGAAGAAAACGATGCAATGGCGGCCCAGCTGCTGCAGGCCCGCGCCGTCGAGGCCACCCAGGTGGCAAAACAGTTCAAGGGCTGCAAGAATACCAGGGCTGCGGCCAGCGGCGTCTTCAATGTCAAGTTCGGCAAGCAGATCGAGGCCGATGCCGCGAAACTGCCGGGGGCCATGCGCGCCGCCCTCGACAAGGCGGGGCTGGGCAGGACAATCGGTCCGATGCGCGGCAAGGGCGGCATTCAATTGATAGCATTCTGCGGCAGCCGCAAGATCACCCCGAAATTGCCAGAAATCCAGATGCCGACGCGCGATCAGGTCGAGAACATGTTGATCAACGAAAAATATGGCGGCTTTGAAGAAACCTACATGAAGGACGCGCGCAAGAAAGTCTATGTCGAGTACCGCGACGCCAGTTACTCGCAATAGCCGTCGTGCCGGAACTGCCGCCAATCGTGGTCACTTCGGGCGAACCGGCCGGCATCGCGCCCGAGATCACCGGAAAAGCCTGGTTGCGGTTGAACAAACGCCGGGAGTGCAGTTTCTTTCTGCTGGGCGATGGCGATTACTGGCAAGCGAGGATGGGCCGAGCGGTTCCTGTCCGAAGGATTGAAAGCCCGGTAGAAGCGGCAGGGGTCTTTCCGCATGCTCTGCCAGTGTTGCACCGCCCGCTGGCGAGCCATCCCGCCGCCGGGCGGATCGAGCCCGCCACTGCAAGTCAGGTGATCGCCGCCATCGACGAGGCGGTGGCAATGGCCTTTGACGGTGCGGTATCCGCCATTGTGACCAATCCGATTCAGAAAGAAGCGCTTTATGCCGCGGGATTCCGCCACCAGGGGCACACTGACTACCTCGCCCACCTGGCCCGCCGGCGCGGCCATATAGGTTGCGAGGTCATGATGCTGGTGGCCAAGGATCTGCGCGCCATTCCGGTGACGGTTCACATTCCCTTGGCTGAGGTTCCTAGGACTCTTAACGCCGATGCGATTATCGGCCAGGCCCGCGTCGTTGCCCGCGATCTTGCGCGCTATTTCGCAATTGCGCGGCCACGGCTGGCCTTCACCGGCCTCAATCCGCACGCCGGCGAAAACGGCAAGATGGGCACCGAAGACCGCGATATCATAGCACCCGCGCTTCGCCAACTTGCTGCCGAAGGACTTGATGTGAGTCGGGCCGCTTTCCGCCGACACGGCATTCCATGCCGAAGCCCGGGCGCAGTATGATGCGATCCTCTGCATGTATCATGACCAGGCGCTGATCCCGGTGAAGACCCTTGATTTTCATGGCGGCGTCAATGTCAGCCTGGGTCTGCCGTTCATCCGCACATCGCCCGATCATGGCACTGCCCTCGACATTGCAGGAAAAGACAGCGCGCGGCCCGACAGCCTGATTGCGGCGATCGAACTTGCTTCCGCCATGGCCCATGCCGGCCGTGGCTGAAGACGGCCTGCCGCCGCTGCGCGAGGTGATCGCGCGTTTCGATCTAGCGGCCAAGAAAAGCCTGGGCCAGAATTTCCTGTTCGATCTCAACCTCACCCGCCGCATTGCCCGAGCCGCGGCGCCTCTCGACGGTTTCACCATCGTCGAGGTGGGTCCGGGGCCCGGCGGGCTCACCCGCGCCCTGTTGATGGAAGGGGCAACCGACATTATTGCGATCGAGCGCGATGACCGGGCATTGGCCGCTTTAGCGCAAGTCGCGGTAGCCTATCCCGGCCGGCTTCGGGTTATCTCGGGCGATGCTCTGACGGTTGACTGGCCGGGCCTGATTGAGCGACCGGCCAAGATCGTGGCGAACCTTCCATACAATATCGCAACGCCGCTGCTTACCGGCTGGCTTACCGCCGGCCGATGGCCGCCATGGTTTGCCTCGCTCACCCTGATGTTCCAAAAGGAAGTGGCCCAGCGCATCGTGGCTGTACCTGGCGGCAAAGAATTCGGCCGCCTATCGGTGCTGTGCCAATATCTCTGCGAAACCCGCAAGCTGTTCGACGTCAACCGCGCGGCCTTCACCCCGCCGCCCAAGATCACATCCAGTGTGGTGCAGCTTGTTCCGCGCGCCTGCCCGACACCGGCCTGCTCGCTCGCGATGCTTGAAAAGGTAACTGGGGCGGCCTTTGGTCAGCGCCGGAAGATGTTGCGTTCCAGTCTTAAGTCTCTGCTGGCGGAACCCGAATTGCTGCTGGCCAGCGCCGCCATCAGCCCCGAACTGCGTGCAGAGCAGCTACCGGTTGCAGACTTCGCGAGATTGGCTGCATTGATTGAGTTTTAGAACAATTCCGTCGTCAGAGTATTTCTATTTTTGGCTGAAGCGCTACCCCATGACACCGTCATGCCAGCGAAAGCTGGCATCCCGCTAATTGCTTGAATGAACTAAAGAAATCGGAACTCCAGCTTTCGCTGGGGTGACGGAATTGGGACGGTGTACACGCTGCTAAAGCCCCTTGGTCAGCCCTCGGACGAACTCGGTCAGGCCGGTGCGGCGGCGGCGGCGCAGGCGTTCGGCGGTGAGGATGGCGGTGATCTGGCGATGGGCGTCCTCGATCTCATCATTGACCACGACATAATCGTATTCCGGCCAATGGCTGATTTCCCGCGATGCCTCGGCCATGCGCTTGGCCACAACCATGGCGGAATCCTGGGCGCGGCGGATCAGGCGCTCGCGCAGCTCCTCGGCCGACGGCGGCAGAATGAAGATGCGGACGAGATCGTCTTCCATGGCCTGGGCCAGTTGCTGGGTTCCCTGCCAATCGATATCGAAGAGAACGTCGCGGCCAAGCGCCAGTGCTTCATCGACGGGCTTCTTCGGCGTTCCATAGAAATTGCCGAAGACTTCCGCCCATTCGAGAAGCTGGCCCGCATCGCGCATCGCGGCGAAAGCCTCCTTGGAAATGAAATGATAGTCCTTGCCGCCGGTTTCGCCGGGCCGTGGCGGCCGCGTGGTCACCGATACCGACATGGTGATGTTGCCGTCGGCCGCCAGCAGGCGGCGCGACAGGGTGGTCTTTCCAGCACCCGAGGGCGACGACATGACCAGCATCAGTCCCCGCCGTGGAATGGTGGTGGTTGGGGCCTGCCTATTCAACGTTTTGCACCTGTTCGCGCATTTGATCGATCACCGTCTTGAGGTCGAGGCCGATGGTGGTCAGCGACTTGTCAGTTGCTTTCGAGCAGAGCGTGTTGGCTTCGCGGTTGAATTCCTGGGCCAGAAAATCGAACTTGCGGCCGATGGCATCGCCCGATGCGAGAAGTGCTTGGGCTGCCTCAACATGGGAAGCCAGCCGGTCGAGCTCTTCCTCGATATCGGCGCGGGTGGCGATCAGCACCGCTTCCTGGTGGAGGCGGTTGGCGTCGAGACTGGCGCCGGTCTCCATGAGCCGGGCAATTTGCTCGGCAAGCCGCGTTCGGATGGCTTCGACCGAGCGTGCCGGATTGCCGCGCGCAGCAGCGGTCAACGCGCCGATGCGGGCAATCTGCGCTGCGAGCAACTGCGCCAGTCTTGCACCTTCTTCGCGGCGCGACGCCACCAGAGCCTGCAGGGCTTGCTGGAACGACGTAAGCATGACGGCATTGCGGCGTTCGATTGCGTCTTCGTCTTGCTCGGCATCGGCCACATCGAGGACGCCCCGCATCGACAGGATGTGATCGGCGCGCAATGGTTCGCCACCGATGCGCTCGCGCAGCCGCTCTCCCGCCTGCAACACCTGCTCGAGAACCGCTTCGTTGATGCGGACCATTTCGGTGTGGGCCGTGCTGCTCACGCTGAGCGAGACCTGGAGATTGCCGCGCTTCAACTTTTCGGCCACCGCCATGCGCACCGGCTGCTCCAATGCCTCATAGCCCGGAGGAAAGCGGCAGCGGACATCAAGGGCCTTGCCGTTAACGCTCTTTACCTCCCACTGCCAGTGCAACCCGTCGAGGCTGCCGGAGTGGCGGGCAAAGCCTGTCATGCTGGAAATCGGCATGGTCCATCCTGATAGAATCAGATGCGGCAATCTTAGCCCGCGCCACGAAAACTTTCACACCCGTTTGTGACGGGATCAGTGCTTCGGTTTGCGCTTGGGCACCGGAATCAGGCGTTTGCCTGACTTGATGACCGAACCTGGTTTCAGATTGCTGACGGCGGCAACGGTTTCGCTTTGGGCAGGTTCAGCCGTGGTAGCCGCGGCATCGGTGGGTGTGTCGAGCGCCGGTGTTTCCGCGGCGGGTGCGGCGGCGGCTGGTTCTTCAGTTTTCGGGGGAGCGCTTGCTTGCTGCTCCGCCGGGGCAGTGGTGGCGGGCTGTTCTGCCGTTGCTTCGGGTTTTAACGGCGCTGGTGCTGCATCTTCGATGGCGGGAAGCGTGGTCGTCCCCTGATCGGCCGGGGGCTGGCTGGCAGTCTCGGCTTCGGCTGCCGCCGCTGCAACCGCGGCATTGCCGGCAAGATCGCGCCACTTGGCGACATTGCGGTTGTGCTCCTCCAGCGTTGAGGCAAAGGCATGGCCGCCGGTGCCATCGGCGACGAAATAGAGGTAAGTGGTATCGGGCGGATTGGCCACCGCCTCGAGGGCGGCGCGGCCGGGATTGGCAATAGGCCCCGGCGGCAGGCCATCGATGGTGTAGGTGTTGTAGGGCGTGGGCGTGGTAATGTCGGTGCGGGTCAGAGGCCGCTCGAGTTTGCCCATGCCGCCGGTTATTCCGTAGATGATCGTGGGGTCGGACTGCAGGCGCATGCCCTTGTTGAGGCGGTTGAGGAAAACCGACGCGATGATCGGCCGCTCCCCAGCCACGCCGGTTTCCTTCTCGACGATCGAAGCGAGGATGACGGCATCCTCGCGGGTGCGTAGCGGAATGGCGGAGCGGTGCGTGGTCCAAATCTCATCGAGCAGTTTCACTTGTGCTGCCTGCATGTCCTCAAGCAGCTTCTGCCGCGTCATGCCGCGCCTGAACACATAGGTATCGGGCATGATGGCGCCCTCGGGAGGCGTCGAGGCCACCTCGCCGGTGAGCACCTCGTTTTCGTTGAGGCGGGCCACCACCATGTCGCTGGTCCAGCCCTCGGGGATGCTGATCTTGTAGGCGATCGACTTGCCGCTGGCGAGCAGGTTGATCACCTCGCGCATCGAGGCTGAGGCCGGAAATTCGTATTCACCGGCCTTGAGGCGGCTGCGGGCGCCCGTCATATAGGCCGCCGCCGAGAACACCCGCGCATCGTTAATGATGCCGGCATCGGCGAGCCTGGCGGCGATTTCCGGCGTGCTCAGGCCCTTTTCGATTTCAAAGATCTTCTTCTCGGCGAGCGGCCCCGGGAGGCTGTATTCCTGGTATCCGAAAAACGCCAGGGCGCCGCCGGCGATCGCCGCCAGCACCGCCAGCAGAAACAGCGACAGCACGACCCGCGAGGTGGCAGACCGCCGCCGCCGCGCGGTCTGCGGCCCGGGAACCCGGAGCGGTTCGTTGGCTTGGTTCAATGCTTTCCAGGTCCATTGCTGGGTCAGGCCGCATAGCGGCGCATGACCAGTGATGCGTTGGTACCACCGAAACCAAAAGAATTGGACAGAACTGTGTTGATCTCCTTGCGCCGGGTCATTTTCGGCACCAGGTCGATCTGGGTTTCAACCGAGGGATTGTCGAGATTGAGGGTGGGCGGGCAGATATTGTCGCGGATGGCCAACACCGAGAAGATGGCCTCGACCGCGCCGGCGGCGCCGAGCAGGTGGCCGATCGACGATTTGGTCGACGACATCGACAGGCCATCGCTGCGGTTGCCGACCAGGCGCTCGACGGCGCGGAGCTCGATTTCATCTCCCATCGGCGTCGAAGTGCCATGGGCGTTGACATAGTCGATGTCGCTGGCCTGGAGCCCGGCGCGCTTGAGGGCGGCACTCATGCAGCGGAAGGCGCCGTCGCCATCGGCGGCGGGCGCCGTTATGTGATAGGCATCGCCCGACATGCCATAGCCGATCACTTCGGCATAGATGGTGGCGCCGCGGGCCTTGGCGTGTTCGAGCTCTTCCAGCACGACAACGCCGGCCCCCTCGCCCATGACGAAACCGTCGCGGTCCCTATCATAGGGCCGCGAACCTTTCTGCGGCGCATCGTTGAACTTGGTGGCCAGCGCCTTGCAGGCGATGAAGCCGGCGATGCCGAGCCGGCAGATCGCCGATTCGGCGCCGCCGGCGATCATGATGTCGGCATCGTCGAAGGCAATCAGGCGGGAAGCATCGCCAATGGCGTGCGAACCGGTCGAGCACGCGGTGACCACCGAATGATTTGGCCCCTTGCAGCCGAATTCGATCGAGATCAGCCCCGAGGCGAGGTTGATCAGGGAACCTGGAATGAAGAACGGACTCACCCGGCGCGGGCCCTTTTCGGCAAGCAGCAGGGTGGTCTGCTCGATATTGGTGAGGCCGCCGATGCCGGAACCGACCAGCACGCCGGCGCGGCATTTGTCATCTTCGCTTACTAGTTTGATGCCGGAATCCTTCATCGCCTGCTTGGCGGCGGCGACCGCATAGATCAGGAAATCGTCGTAACGTCTGAGATCCTTGTGGTCCATCCACGATTCCGGATGAAACGTGCCATTGCTTCCATCGCCGCGCTTCACCTCGCAGGCAATGCGGCAGGGCAGGTCCGATGTGTCGAACTTGCTGATGAGGCCCGCGCCCGATTCTCCGGCCAGCAGCCTGGTCCAGGTTTCTTCGACGCTTGATGCAAGCGGCGAAATCATGCCTAGACCTGTGATGACGACCCGACGCATGAGCGAATGTCCCTTCCCTACGGCAAGACGCGGCGGCAGTCCGGTTTCATCCCCTGCCTCCGCGCATTGTTCCTGTCAGAAAACCCATCTGTGACGTGGGCGGCGAGCCTGGTCAGGCGGCGCTCTTCTCGATAAATTTCACCGCATCGCCGACCGTCTGAATCGTTTCGGCCGCATCATCGGGAATCTCGATGCCGAATTCTTCCTCGAAGGCCATGACCAGCTCGACCGTATCGAGGCTGTCCGCGCCGAGATCGTCGATGAAGCTTGCTTCCGCCTTGACCTTGTCACCGTCTACGCCCAGGTGCTCGACAACGATCTTCTTCACCCGCTCAGCAACGTCACTCATGTTCTATTGTCCTTGGTTGTTCATTGTTTAGACGGCCGGACCCCTGTTTCCGGGTATCCCCCTAACGCCGTGGCTTCCCTACCACAGAATCCATTTTAGGCAAAAGGGGCAAAGTGATGCCTTGATATCGCACGGAAAATTCCGCCGGAGCCGGTCCAGTGGCGGCGGCCTGTTAATGGAAATCCCGCGATTTTGGCACGGTGCGCAGGTTGCGGGGGTGGCGGTGCTTGGCTGCTTGCGAGCGGAAGGGGGGAGCCTCGGTCACGTCTTCCGACAGACGCTCCAGCTCGCAGGACCGATCGAAGATGCGCTGGGCTATGAGGTGGACAACGCCCTCGGGGCTGCGCTGTATCTTGCCTTCGACCAGCAGCAACCGCGCACCCATGATTTCACGGCGGAAGGTTTCAACCAGCTTGGGCCAGACCACGACATTGGCGACACCGGCTTCATCGCTGAGCGTAATGAAGACGACGCCGGCATCGCCCGGCATCTGGCGGGTCAGCACGATGCCGGCGCAAGAGGCGGAGACACCGTCGGCCGATTTCGAGACCGTTTGGCAATCGAGAACGCCCTCGCCGCCGAACAGATCGCGCAGGAAAAACATGAGATGGGCGCGAAGCGACAGGCGCAGCATGCGGTAATCGGCAAGAACATGCTCGCTCAGCGGCATCAACGGCAATGGATGCGATCTCTTCCTCCGCCTGCTCTTCGACATATTGCGCGGCAAACAGCGGCAAGGCGCTGTCATCGGCGATGCGGCGGACGGCCCAGAGGATTTCGCGGCGATCCATGGCGATCGACTGGAAGCTGTCGGCTTCCGCCAAAATGAGGAGCGCCCGCTTCGGCAGCCGGGCGCGGCGGGCGACATCGCCGACCGCATTGTAGCCATTGCCGCGCGAGACGAGCAGCGTTTTCGCCCAGCTTTGATGAAAACCGCCGATCTGACGAAAGCCCAGGCGAAGCGCCAATGTTCCATTGGGGCGAGAGCTCGAGGGTGTTGTCCCATTCACTGAAATTCACATCGACATGGCGCACTTCAACATCATGTTCACGGGCATCGCGCACGATTTCCGCCGGGGCATAGAAGCCCATGGGCTGGGAATTCAACAAGGCGCAGGCGAACGCCGCGGGATGATGCTTCTTTATCCATGCCGAAATGTAAACGAGATGGGCGAAGCTGGCGGCATGGCTTTCGGGAAAGCCGTAGGATCCGAAGCCCTCGATCTGCTTGAAGCAGCGTCCGGCGAATTCCGGCTTATAGCCGCGCGCCACCATCCGGCTTACGAATTTTTCCCGGAAACTGTCGATGGTGCCGACATTGCGAAAGGTCGCCATGGCGCGGCGCAGTCCATTGGCTTCCTCGGGCGTGAACTTCGCCGCCACAATGGCGAGCTTCATCGCCTGTTCCTGAAACAAAGGAACGCCCTTCGTCTTGTTGAGCACGTTGTAGAGCTCATCCGGCTCGCCATGTTCGGGCGCGGGCGAGGGATATTCGACCGGTTCGGCGCCATTGCGCCTTCTGAGATAGGGGTGAACCATGTCGCCCTGAATGGGGCCGGGACGGATGATCGCCACTTCAATAACGAGATCGTAGAACTCCCTGGGCTTCATCCGCGGCAGCATGTTCATCTGCGCCCGGCTTTCAACCTGGAACACGCCAATGGCATCGGCCTTCTGCAGCATTTCATAGACCGCCGGATCTTCGCGCTCGACGCTGGCGAGATCGCAGGATTTGCCCTCATGGATGCGAATGAGGTCGAAGGCCTTGCGGATGCAGGTGAGCATGCCAAGCGCCAGCACATCGACCTTCATCATGCGCAGGGCATCGATGTCGTCCTTGTCCCATTCGATGAAGTAACGGTCTTCCATGGTGGCGGGGCCTATGGGCACAAGCTCGTCGAGCCGGTCCTTGGTCAGCACGAAGCCGCCGACATGCTGGGAGAGATGGCGCGGAAAACCAATGAGCTCGTTGGCGGCCTTCACGGCGCGGGCGATCGATAAATTGAAGGGGTCGAGCCGGCCCTGGCGGACGTGATCGCCGTGCAGCCGGCTGCCCCAGCTGCCCCATACGCTGCTGGAAAGGTTGGCGGTCACATCCTCGGTGAGACCAAATACTTTTCCCGCTTCGCGAATGGCGCTGCGCGGACGATAGCGGATGACGGTCGCGGTCAGCGCGGCGCGATGGCGGCCATAGCGCTGATATACATTCTGGATGACTTCCTCGCGCCGCTCATGCTCGAAATCGACATCGATATCGGGCGGCTCCTTGCGTTCCTCGCTGATGAAGCGCTCGAACAGGAGGTCAATCTGCAGCGGATCGACGGCGGTGATGCCGAGGACGTAGCAGACGGCGGAATTGGCCGCCGAGCCGCGGCCCTGACAGAGAATGTTCCGGCTCCTGGCGAAGCCGACGATATCGTGAACGGTGAGAAAATAGGGGGCGATCTCCATCTTGGCGATCAGGGCGAGTTCTTTTTCCAGCGTCTGACGCAGCTTTTCCGGAATAACGCCGGCATAGCGCGCTGCAGCGCCCGCCCAAGTGATGTCCTGCAAATGTTGCTGGGCCGTCTTTCCCTTGGGTATCGGTTCGTCCGGATAGTTGTATTTAAGCTGGTCGAGAGTGAATGCAATGAGACCGGCAAAGCGGACGGTTTCGGCGACGGCTTCGGGTGCGTCATGGAAAAGCTCCGCCATCTCGTCCGGCGACTTCAGATAGCGTTCGGCATTGGCCTCGAGAAGGCGGCCCGCTTCAGTCAACGTGACATGCTCGCGAATGCAGGTGACGACGTCCTGCAACTCGCGCCGCCCAGGGCAGTGATAAAGCACGTTATTGGTGGCGATAAGCGGCACGCCGACGGCGCGCGCCACATGCTGCCATTGCCTTAGACGGCGGTGGTCGTCGCCGTGATGGGGCATAAAGGCCGCAAGCCAGATCCGGCCGGGCGCCACGCACAGCAGGCGCTCGATGAGGGACTGGACCTCCTCAGGGCCTCGTTGAAAATCATTAGCATATGTTTCGCACGGTATTCCGCCTACTTCCATCTCTTGCAGAGCAAGGTCCTTGTTCCAGAATTTTTGCCGGCGGTGTTCCGATGGTTCGCCGCGGTCATGGCCGGGCGGCATCACCACCAACAGCAATCCTTCTTGCCATTTGAGGAGATCACCGAGGGTGAGATGGCATTCGCCTTTTGGGGCGCGCAGCTTTCCCGCGCTCAACAACCGGCAAAGACGGCCATAGGCGGCCCTCCCGGTTGGGTAAGCCAGCACATCCGGCGTGCCGTCGGCGAAGACGAGGCGCGCGCCAACCAGCAGTTTCGGCTTGACGCCGTTCATATCCTGCAAGGCCGTATAGGCGCGCACGACGCCTGCCAATGTGTTGCGGTCCGCTATGCCAATGGCGGCATGGCCGAGTTCGGCCGCCTTGTGCACCAACTCCCCGGGATGGGAGGCGCCGCGCAGAAACGAATAGTTGGTCGTCACCGCGATTTCGGCATAGGCAGTCATGCGAAAGCCCCATGCAGAAACCATTGCGGAGCCGCGCCACCGGATTCGGGAATGAGGCTGCGGTAGAGCCAATAGCGCCTGCCTTCACCATCCTCCATGCGGAAATAGTCGCGCGCTGGCTGGACCTCCTGGTGACGCCACCATTCCATCGCAATGCGTTCCGGGCCTTCGCATTGCGTTACAACATGCTGCGCCCGGCGCCAGGATAGGCGCGACATCGCCACAAAGCTCACGGGCTCGGGCCTGGCGAACAGGCGCAGCGGGCGGCACGGGGCATCGCCGGGGCGGCTCATTTTTCTCCAGGAAAGCCTTGAAGGTTGAGCATATTGCGCCGGCACGGCCGCCCAGGCCGCTTCGGGAATATGGGTGTCTTTCGGCTGGAATGAGAGAATGCGGTGGCCGCCAAAACACGCCGCCAAACGATCGATCAGAAAATCGATTTCGGTTTTCTCGTTGAGGCGGGCATCCAAGACCGGCGGTTGCGGGCTGGACGGGTTCGACGCGACTGGCGGAAAGCCTGATGAGGTCGAAGCCAAAACCGGGATCGAGCGGATCGCCGAGTGCCGTCAGCTTCTCGCGGAAAAGCCGTTCGACGATCGCGGGGGCGCGGATGGGTGCCCCCGTTTCGATGGCGATGCGCCGGACCGCGCCATCGCTACGGAAGAACACGGCTTCAAAGCGGCGGGCGCCTTCGCCACGCTGTTCGAGAACGTCCGAGAGACCGGCGGCCAAGGATTTGAGCGTCGAACGGATCGTCTCTTCCATTACCACAGGCTCGGCGAAGCTTGCTCTTTCCAGTAATCGGGAGCCGGACGTGCGGGGCGAGATCGGCTTTCCGGTATAGCCCAAGGCCTCATCGAGGGTGGCAACCGCCGCGGCGCCGAAGCGCGCGGCAATCTCGGAGCGCTTGCGGCCGGCCACCTGGCCCACTGTCTTGAGGCCGGCGCGGCGAAACGCATGGGTGGCAACGGGATCGAGATTGAGTGCTGCGACGGGAAGCGGCGCTACCGCCTTTGCTTCTTGGCCAGGAGCGATGACGGCTCCATCCCGGTAACGGGCAAGCGCCCGCGCCGCCGCCGCGGTGCCGGCGAGGGCACTACGCAGCGCCAAGCCCTGGGCCCGCAGGCTTTGGCTAATCCGGTTGAGCATCATCGGCTCGCCGCCGAAAAGATGGCTGGCGCCCGTTACATCCAGCAGAAGACAGCGCGGGCCATCCAGCGCCACAAAGGGGGTGAAGCGATCGCACCAATCGGCGATCCGGGCGAGCAGCTTCGCATCGGCCGGATCGTCCGCCGTCACAACCTCGAGCGCGGGCAGCATGGCGCGGGCATTGGCAAGCGGCTGACCGATGGCGAGCCCCAGCGACGTTGCCTTGCGGTCCACCGCCGACAGGTGCTGCGCATTGTTCACCTTTTTCACCACGACGAGAGGCGGCCCGTCCGGCTGCCTGGCGCGCCGCTGCAACCGGTCAGTCGGAAGGCGCGGAAACCACAGCGCCACGATCCGCCGCGGGGTTCTGGAAGCGAGCATCATCACAATTCCACTCCATGATCCACTCACCGGTCTGTCCGTGCCGGTTGCGGATGAGATCCGCCCGGAAAACCGGACGGCCCCAGTTTTCCTCCCGCGCCGGCGGGGCTACCGCGCGGATGAGCCAGCGTGTCTCCGCCGTGCTGGCATCGGGCTGTGCCGCAAGGCGCAAAAGAAAGGCGGTGACGGCTTTTTGCTCGCAAGCCAGAGTCAACCGCCGGCTTGCCATCAGATCGAAAATTCTCGGCTTGCCTGGAACCTCGATAACAACGGCGCCAAGTGCGGCACAGGAGAGCGCATCGTTGGCGGCGCGAAGGCCACCCGCCGCATCGGCCACGCAAAGCAGAAGAATGCGGTCCGGGTTCAGGCCAAATTCGAGAAGGCCCACGGCTGAAAGTTCGCCAAATTCGAGGACCGAAAAATCCTGCCTGATCCACAGCAGGCGCCGGTTCATGGCTACGCGGGCGGCGAGCCCGGCGGTGAACCCGGTCGCCGCGGCCTCATGACCGGTCAAGGCGAAAACTTCATGCAACACACCGCGTTTAAGCCCGCCCTTCAGGCAAAGATCGGCCGCCGCGTGGCCAAGCGGAATGCGGGTGGATTTTTTCTCCAACTCCGGCCTGACAAGGGAAGCCCGAAGGGCCACCAGCTTTTCCCCCTGCATGTGTTTGCCTCATGGGATGGGGGTGAATGCGTGAGCATTGGTGTGCGCGCCCTTTTCCACGCGCTGCAAGGCGTGCTCGTGCAGGGGGCTGAAGCTCAAGGGCGCTTGCATAAAAGCATAAAGGAACAAAACCAGAACATAGTCAATAGAGCAAATCGTATTTATACCAACGCCACAAGATATTGAGAGTTGCGCAATCGCCCTCCCAAAATCTGGTGCTGTTGCCTGCTTGATTAGTCGAACGCTTCGATGGTTTCGGCACGAAATGAGGACGAACCGGTTCTTACGCCACGGATCGCAATATCGCCTTCCTCGACGATGGCGTTGTCCAATGTGACGGTGGTGCGCGAGATGTCGACAGTCCATACCTTGTGCTGAAAATCGGTCAGGCGGAGCGTGGTGGAATCGATCAGCTTATCCGCGTGCCCGCCAAGATAGCCTTGGTCGGGCCTACTCCAAGTATCGAAGGGCACGTTGACCTGCTCGCGATAGGAGGCGAAATTCGCGGCGAGAATGTCATTGACCAGGCGCCCCGCCTGCAAGAAGTGAAACAAGACGCCGAGCCCGATGCTGGCCGCCAGGCACAATCCAACGATAGACGCCGGCCGCAGCCGGTAGCCGCGCCGCGTGTGGCGCACGCCATAATAGGCGCTTGCCATGAAGAACGGCAGCGACACCAGCCAGAAGACGGGAATGCTGACAATCACGTCGTCAAGCGGCAGATTGTCGAAGACCCGCCAACCGGTGGCGTAATAATCCGATATTGCGAAAAGAAGCACGGCAACGCTCAGCGCGCCAAGCACAATCGAAAGCCCGGCTAGACCCCAGAAAACCGAGCGCCAGGCAAAAAACAAGAAGTACGGCCGCGGAACCAGCTTGCGGCTTTCGATTGCTTCAAGGACTTTCTTTTCCAGTTCCGTCATGTGTCGTCCCACGCCGAACTCATAAGATGCCCCACGACGCCTGCAGCGGGGCTTTCAATTGCTTCAGGCCACGGTTGATAAGAGTCGCAACTGTTCCCGGCGGCATTTCGAGGATATCGGCAATTTCATCATAACTCTTCTCTTCGAGATAGCGCAGCACGAGAACATCGCGGTAGCGCCGGTCGAGCCCGGAAAGAGCTGTTCTCACCTCGCCGCGGGTCCTCGCCCGCTGCCATGCGGTTCCGGGATCGTCGCCGCTGCCGGCGGCCTGTTGCAGGATCAGTTCGGCATCTTCGCCGGTGATCGTTTCGGATTCGGCATTCTTCCGGCGCAGAAAACTCACGGCCTCATTGTGGGCAATCCGGTAAATCCAGGGGCCGAAAGGCCGCGAGTTATCATAGTCGTTAAGGTTGACATAGGCCTTGATGAAAACATCCTGCAGCACATCTTCCGCCGATTGCATGTGGCGCCCGAGGAGACGCCTGACATAGCGTCCGAGCACAGGTTCATAACGCCGCACCAGGCCGGCATAGGCATGGCGGTTGCGCAATGCCTCCTTGACAAGCAGACCGTCACTGGGGAGCGATTGGTCTGCCCCGCCCAATTCAGTTGGCCGGCATAAAGTTGAATTCGGTCATTCCTGCATGATACGCGGTATTCTAGCGATTTCTTTCAACGGACGTTGCACGGCTTGCGGCCGTGTGCCTTATGCCAAGCAGGTTGTCGCCGGCAAGAGCCTCGCCGAGTTGCGCCTCGGTCATCAGCCCTTCGGCCAACACGACGTCGCGGATGCTGCAGCGGCCCTTCAGCGCCAGTTTGGCGACCCGGCTGGCCTCGGAATATCCGATATAGGGATTAAGCGCCGTGACAGTCACCAGCGATCCATCGAGGAGTTCGCGGCAGCGTTCGCGGTCGGCTTCGATGCCGGTGATGCATTTCTCGCGCAGAACCTGCATGCCGCGCATCAGCATGCGCATCGACTGGAGGATGTTGAGAACGATAACAGGCTCCATGGCGTTGAGTTGCAGTTGACCTGCTTCCGCCGCCATGGTGACGGTGAGATCGTTGCCAATCACCTGGTAGGCGATCTGGTTGACGACTTCCGGCATCACCGGATTGACCTTTCCGGGCATGATCGAAGAGCCCGCCTGCACCGCCGGTAAGTGAATCTCGCCAAAGCCAGCCCGCGGGCCGGAATTGAGCAAACGCAAGTCGTTGCACATCTTGGAGAGTTTGACCGCAATGCGCTTGAGAACGCCGGAGAAGGTGACAAAAGCTCCCATGTCGGATGTCGCCTCGATCAAATCTCCAGCCGGTACCAATGGGACTCCGGAGATCGCCGAAAGATGCTGAATGACTTTGGCGGAGTATCCTTCGGGCGCATTGATGCCCGTACCGATGGCGGTCCCGCCCAAATTCACTTCGCGCAGGAAGATGGAGAATTCCCGCAGACGGTCTATATCTTCGCCGATAGTCACCGCGAAAGCACGGAACTCGGAGCCGAGACGCATCGGCACGGCATCCATCAACTGGGTGCGTCCAACCTTGATGACGTCATCGAATTCCACCGCCTTCTCCAACAGAGCTAGCTTCAGCGCCTGCTGGCTTTCGATCAACTCCGGGCAATTGCGCAGGATGGTGAGCCGCACGGCGGTGGGATAGACGTCATTGGTGGACTGTGAGAGGTTGACATGGTCGTTGGGGTTGATCGTGGCATAGTCGCCACGTGGCCGCCCCATCAGCTTCAGGGCGATGTTGGCCACGACTTCGTTGGCGTTCATGTTGGTGGAGGTGCCAGCACCTCCTTGCAACATATCGACGATGAAGTGGTTGAGGCCATCGCCTGATATGATGAGATCGCAGGCCGAGATGATTGCGGCGGAAATGTCCGGCTTGAGGGCGCCAAAATCGCGGTTGGCCAGGGCCGCCGCCTTCTTCGCCATGGCAAGGGATTGCACCAGTTCGGGATAATGACGGAGCAGAATTCCGGTTATTGGAAAGTTGGCGGCAGCCCGGGCGGTATGAATGCCGTAATCGGCATCGGCCGGAATGGCAAGTTCTCCGATGGAATCGCGTTCGATCCGGACGGTGGACATGGGCGGCTCTCCCGGTGGATTTGTGCGTTTGCATCACTATAGGCGAGATAGCGGCCCCGGCAACTGGTCACAGTTGCCGTCGCGCTGATTACATGTAGTCTCCGGGGATGCGGGTCAGCCGTCCGCGCATTCATATCAGGGGAGAAACCGAATGGACCGCCGAAAGTTTATCAGATCAGCCGGCGTGGCAACCGCCGCCACCGCTTCGCTCGCAGCACCGGCCATCGCCCAATCGACGCCAGAACTCAAATGGCGCATGACATCGAGCTTTCCCAAGGCGCTCGACACGATTTACGGGGCGGCCGAGACGTTTTCGAAATTCGTGGCCGAGGCGACAGACAACAAGTTCCAGATTCAGCTTTTTGCCGCCGGCGAAATCGTGCCCGGTCTTGAAGCCGCCAATGCGGCCTCGGCGGGTACCGTCGAAATGTGTCATACGGCGAGCTACTACTATTGGGGCAAGGACCCAACTTTCGCGTTTGGCACGGCCATTCCGTTTGGCCTGAATTCGCGCCAGCAGAATGGCTGGATGTATTATGGCGGCGGGTTGGAGCTGATGAATGAGTTCTATGGCACCCAGAATCTGATCGGCTTTCCATGTGGCAACACGGGAGCCCAGATGGGCGGCTGGTTCCGCAAGGAGATCAAGTCGCTGGCGGACCTCAAGGGCGTCAAGATGCGCATCGGCGGATTCGGTGGTAAGATAATCTCGAAGATCGGCGTGGTGCCACAGCAGCTCCCGGGTGGTGAAATCTATCAGGCCCTGGAAAAGGGCACTATCGATGCCGCCGAGTGGGTTGGCCCCTATGACGATGAGAAACTTGGCTTCTACAAGGTGGCGCCAAACTATTACTATCCCGGCTGGTGGGAGGGCGGCGCCATGCTGCACACCCTGATCAATACGGCAAAGTGGGCAGAGTTACCGCCGGTCTATCAATCTCTGGTCAAGACGGCCTGCCAGGCCGCCAACTCAGACATGCAGGCGAAATACGACGCCAGGAATCCCGAGGCCCTTAAGAAACTGGCGGCCGCTGGCGCCAAATTCTTCCCGTTCCCGCAGGATGTCATGGAAGCCGCCTTCAAGGCGGCAAGCGACACCTATGCGGAAATCACCGCCTCGAATGCCGCTTTCAAGAAAATCTACGATTCAATGGCGGCGTTCCGGGCCGATGCCTATCTGTGGCAGCAATTCTCGGAATATACCTTCGATACGTTCATGATGGGTCTCCAGCGCAAGAAAATGATCTGATCGTCAGCAGCATGTGAAGAAGGGGCCACCATCGTGGTCCCCTCTCGCAGGGGGGTTCAGTTTGAATTGATTTGCGGCGGAGAATTGAGGTCGATGGTTGGGGGGTTGCTCAAATCGCCGCCTTCGCCGCTACCCGGCACAGTTATTTCAATATTGGGATCGACCGTCACCGGCGCATCAAGGAAAATGGTGACCAGCTGTGGAAAGGCGATCAGCAGTCCAACCATGATCAGTTGCAGGACGACCCAAGGAATGGCGCCCCAATAGATATCGCTGCTCTTGACACTTGGCGGAGCAATGCCGCGCAAATAGAAGAGCGCAAAGCCAAAGGGCGGGTGCATGAAGCTCGTCTGGATATTGGCACCAAGCAACACGCCGAGCCAGATCAAATCGATGCCCAGGGCCTGGGCGGCCGGCACCAGTAGCGGCACGATGATGAAGGCGATCTCGAAGAAATCGAGAAAGAAGGCAATGACGAAGACGAACAGATTGACGAAGATCAGGAATCCGGTGGCGGCGCCCGGCAAGCCGACAAGGAAACTTTCAATCCACTCCTTGCCCCCGACGCCTTGAAAGACAAGGCTGAAGACACGGGCGCCAAGCAGTATGAACACCACCATGGCGGTAATGCGCATGGTGGTTTGCATTCCCTGGTAGACGAGGTCCCAGGTGAGCCGGCCATTGATCCAGGCCAGCACGAAGGCACCAACCACCCCCATGGCGCCGGCCTCGGTCGCGGTGGCAAGGCCCATGAAGATGGTGCCAAGAACAATGAAGATGAGGGCCAGCGACGGCACCATGCCGCGAATGCAGCGCTTTGCCAGGGGCCAGCCACGCAGCGTCCGAGCTTCCATCGGCAGAGCTGGAATATCCAGCGGGCGAGCGATACTCAGAATGGCGACCCAACCCATAAAGAGCAAAACTTGAACGATGCTGGCGCCGAAGGCGCCCCTGTACATCGAGCCGACATCAACGCCCATCTGATCGGCGAGAATGACCAGCACCAGGGATGGCGGAATGAGCTGGGTAATGGTGCCGGAAGCGGCAATGACACCGGTTGCGTGGCGAATGTTGTAGCCATATTTCATCATGATGGGCAGGGATATGAGGCCCATGGCGATGACCGATGCGGCAACTGTTCCAGTGATCGCGCCGAGCACCGCACCCACCAGAATCACCGCATAGGATATTCCGCCACGGACGCCGCCAAAGAGCTGGCCAAATCCTTCGAGAAGATCCTCGGCCAGACCGCAGCGCTCGAGTATGGCGCCCATCAGCGTGAAGAACGGAATGGCAAGCAGGAGATCATTGGTCAGAACGCTGTGGAGCTGGAAGGTCAGATTGCCGAGAAAGTCCGAAGAGATAAGGCCCAGCTCTATGCTGATGAAACCGAAGAAAAGTCCAACGGCTGCCAGCGAGAACGCCGCGGGGTAGCCATAGAGCATGAACAGGATGAGCCCCGCGAACATCAAGGGGGCCATGTTGTTGCGCAGAAGCTCGATCATTGCACCGGCTTCTCGTAGGCGTGCTCACGCACATAGCGGGTGGTAAGTGCTGCCACGCATTTGACGATCTCCGATAGTCCCTGCAGCAGGACAAGGGCAAAGCCAAGCGGCAGGCACAGCTTGGCCGGCCAGCGCGGAAGACCGCCGGCGTTCTGCGACAATTCATTGTGGACCCAGGCCTCGACAAACCACGGCCAGGTAAAGTGGATCATCAGCACGCAGATGGGGATGAGAAAGAACATTCCGCCGATCAGGTCGATCCAGGCGCGGGCACGGTAGCCGGCCGAGCCATAGATCAGGTCAACCCTGACATGCTCGTTCATCCGCAAGGTCCAGGGTGCGCCCAGCATCACCATTGCGGCAAACATGATCAGCTGCAGATCACTCATGGTGTTGGAATTGTTGCGGTAGAGATCGAACAGCCAGGTCAGTTGGCCTCCGAACATTCCGGCCTTCTGGTCGAGATAGAGCACGGTTCCCACGCTGTAGCGGGCAAAGGCGTTGAAGGCGCTCACCAGGGCCGCAAGCAACACCAGCCAAGTGGCAATGATGCCGGCACGCCTGCTCAACTCGTCGATTGCACGGCTGATGGCGAGCACAGCTCCCATCTCTTCCTCCCATGCGCTGCCTGTTTTACCGGCGCATCGTTTGTGGCAAGAGAATAAGGGGAAACTAGCGAGAGGCAAGCGTGACGATCGAACTCCGCCCCGATGGGCGCCAATCAGAAACGGCGCTGATGGTTCAGCGCGGCGTCTGCCGCCTGTTGCGCGCGGCGGGCTTTGCCACTTTGACCGAATTCACCCTCGCCACCGGGCGGCGGGCCGATGTCATTGCGCTCAATGAAGCGGGAGTGATCTGGATTGTCGAGATCAAATCGTCGCTGGAGGATTTTCGCAGCGATGGAAAGTGGCCGGAATACTGCGACTTCTGCGACCGGTTGTTTTTCGCCATTCCGCAGGCAATGGATCCGGATATCATTCCCGGCGAGGCCGGTTTGATAGTGGCCGACAATTGGGGCGCCGATATCTTGCGCCACCCCACCGGCGGGCTTGCCCGCTCGGGAGGCGAAACCAGCCTGCACGCCTCGCGCCGCAAGGCCCTTACGCTGGCCATCGCGCGCGCGGCGGCCATGAGGCTCCATAACCTGCACGACCCGAATTCAAATTCGTTAATCTAGACGGGCTTCAGGCGGACGATAACGTCTATGCGATTGATCGCGGTGCCCTCGGGCAGCGGCGGCAAACCGCTCACCTCAACGCCGTTGGTTCCAATATCCACCAGGCATCCCTTGTCTTCCAGAAAGTAATGGAAATGATTCGAAGTGTTGGTGTCAAAATAGGTCCGGTCGCCTTCGATGGCGATCTCGCGAAGGAGGCCCGCGCTGTTGAACTGATTGAGGGTATTATAGATCGTCGCCAGTGACACCGGAATCCGCGCATTGGTTGCTTCAACATGAAGCGATTCGGCGCTGACATGGCGGTCGCCGCCGGCAAACAGCAGTTTGGCCAAGGCCATTCTCTGGCGGGTTGGGCGCAGGCCCGAACTCCGCAGCTTTTCGGCCATGCGTTCATCTGCTATCGTCATGTGCGGATCAACTTATAGTCCAGGATTCACTGTCTTGCCAATGCAACCCATGCGGCGGCCTGACGCGCCGAATTACGGGCTTTGAAGCTAGAATTTGCCTGTGTTAGGAACATTCCGGCACCGGGCGGGGTGCGGCGAGGATCGGGGGACTATGACGACGCGGAAATCACGGTTCGAATACGAAGACCTGCTGGCCTGTGGCCGCGGCGAGTTGTTTGGCCCAGGCAATGCCCAGCTACCTCTGCCGCCCATGCTGATGTTCGACCGCATAACCCATATCAGCAAGGATGGCGGGACCGCGGGCCTCGGCAAAGTCAGTGCCGAATTCGACATCGAGCCCGACCTGTGGTTCTTCGCCTGCCATTTCCAAGGTGATCCAGTGATGCCCGGATGCCTCGGCCTCGACGCCCTGTGGCAGCTCACCGGGTTTTTTCTGGGCTGGCTCGGCGAACCCGGCAGGGGCCGGGCTCTCGGCGTTGGCGAGGTGAAGCTCGCCGGCATGGTGACGCCCAAGGTGAAGAAGGTCGCCTATGAAGTCGACATCACCCGGCTGATCCTGCGCAAGTTGAAACTTGCCGTGGCAAACGGCATTATGAAAGCCGATGGCGAGACCGTCTATAATGTCACCGACATGAAGGTCGGTCTGTTCCAATCGAATCCGGTCTGAGGAGAAATCAAGATGCGGCGGGTTGTGGTAACCGGTCTTGGCATCGTATCAAGCATCGGCAACAATGTGCAGGAAGTGCTTGCCTCGCTGCGCGAAGCCAAGAGCGGAATCGTCAAGGCGGACGATTATGAAAGGCTTGGTTTCCGCTGCCAGGTTCACGGCGCGCCGCATTACGACCTCGATAGCGTCGACCGCCGGGTGCGGCGCTTCATGGGCGACGGCGCGGCGTGGAATTACGTTGCCATGCAGCAGGCGATCGTCGATTCCGGCCTTGAAGAGAAGGACGTGAAGAACGACCGCACCGGCATCATCATGGGCTCGGGGGGGCCTTCGACCAAGACCATCGTCGCCGCCGCGGATACGACGCGTGAAAAGGGGCCAAAACGGGTGGGGCCCTTCGCCGTGCCGGCGGCCATGTCGAGCACCAATTCGGCAACGCTTGCCACACCCTTCGGCATTCGCGGTGTCAACTATTCGATTTCGTCGGCCTGCGCCACCTCGGCTCATTGCATCGGCAATTCGGCCGAGCTCATCCAATGGGGCAAGCAGGACGTGATGTTCGCGGGCGGCGGCGAGGAACTGGATTGGACACTTTCAGTTCTGTTCGATGCCATGGGCGCCATGTCGTCGAAGTTTAACGCCACTCCGGCCAAGGCATCACGAGCCTATGACAAGAATCGCGACGGCTTCGTGATCGCCGGAGGTGCTGGTACAGTGGTGCTTGAAGAACTGGAGCACGCCAAGGCGCGTGGCGCCAAAATCTACGCAGAGCTTGTCGGATATGGCGCTACGTCCGACGGTTACGACATGGTCGCCCCTTCCGGAGAAGGTGCGGCACGCTGCATGCGCCTGGCAATGTCCACGGTGAAGGAAAAGATCGACTACATCAACCCGCATGCCACCTCCACCCCGATCGGTGACAAGAAGGAGGTGGAGGCGATTCGCGCGGTGTTTGGCGCCGGCATTCCGGCAATCTCCGCGACCAAGTCCCTGACCGGCCATTCGCTCGGCGCCACCGGCGTTCAGGAGGCCATCTATTCAATTCTGATGATGCAGAACGGCTTCATTTGCGAAAGCGCCAACATCGAAGAGCTTGATCCGGAATTTTCCGATATCCCCATCGTCAGAAGCCGCAGGGATAACGCAAAAATCGACGTGGTGATGTCCAACAGTTTCGGCTTTGGCGGCACCAACGGCACCCTCATCCTGCAACGCTATAACGGCTGATCGCATGAAAAATGGATTGATGGGTGGCCGGCGCGGCTTGGTCATGGGGGTCGCGAACGACCATTCCATTGCCTGGGGGATCGCTTCGAAACTTCACAAGTACGGCGCCGAACTGGCCTTCACCTACCAGGGCGAGGCCTTCGGCAAGCGGGTGAAACCGTTGGCCCAATCGGTTGGATCGAAGCTTCTGCTGCCGTGCGATGTCGAGGACATCGCTACCGTCGACGCGGTGTTTGCCGAGCTCCAGAAGTCGTGGGGAAAGATCGACTTTGTCGTTCACGCCATCGCCTTTTCCGACAGGAACGAGCTGAAGGGTAAATACGCCGACACGACTCGCAACAATTTCATCCGGACCATGATTGTTTCGTGTTTTTCCTTCACCGAAATCGCCAGGCGCGCGGCCGCCCTCATGCCCGATGGCGGGTCGATGGTGACACTTACTTATGGCGGATCGGTGCGGGTCATGCCGAACTACAATGTCATGGGCGTGGCTAAAGCAGCGCTTGAATCGTCGGTGCGCTATCTTGCCGCCGACTACGGGCCCAAGGGCATCCGGGTCAATGCGATTTCAGCAGGCCCCATGCGCACCCTGGCCGGCGCCGGCATCGGCGACGCGCGCGCCATGTTCAATTATCAGCAAAGTCATGCGCCGCTTCGCCGCACCATTACGCTTGAGGAAGTGGGCGGTGCCGGCCTCTATCTGCTCTCGCCCTTGTCGGGGGGAGTAACCGGCGAGATTCACTACGTCGATTCCGGCTACAACATCATCTCGATGCCGCGTCCGGAGGACTTGAAGAATGGCGGTTAGGGCGAGGCGTAATTTCCGGCTTCGAGGGTCTTGATCGAGGGGTGCCGGCCGTTCAATGGATTTTCCGGATTCCAGCTTAGCCTTGTTTCGTAGAAACGTGCCGAAAGCGCGTCGTACATCAACAGGCGGCCCGCCAGACTCTCACCGACGCCAAGAATTTCCTTGATCGTTTCCATGGCCTGCATCGCGCCTATGATGCCCGGCAGAGCTCCGAGAATGCCGGCTTCCTCGCAGGCGGGAAACAACCCGCGGGGCGGAATTTCTCCAATGAGGCAGCGATAAGTGGGCCACGGTTCGCCGCTGGGCGACAGCTCATGGGGCTTGAACGCCGAAATCTGCGCATCGAACTGCCCAACGGCGGCGGAAACCATGGTTTTCCTTGCGAAGTAGCAGGCGTCGCCGATCAGAAACCGGGTTGGAAAATTGTCACAGCCGTCAACGACAATGTCATATTGCGCGATCAATTCCAGCGCGTTGTCCGCGGCAATCCGGTAGGGGTACTGGACAACTTCGACATTCGGGTTGAGCGCAGCCATGGTTTCGGCCGCGCTCTTGGTCTTGAGCTCGCCTATGCGCGCGGTGGTGTGAACGACCTGCCGCTGCAAATTCGAAAGGCTGACAATATCGTTGTCGATCACTCCGATCGTGCCAATTCCGGCGGCGGCAAGGTAAAGCAATACCGGCGCACCCAGGCCGCCGGCACCCACCACCAGAACCCGGGCCGCCTTGAGCTTCACCTGACCTGGCCCGCCGACTTCATGAAGCACGATGTGCCTGCTATAGCGCTCAATCTCTTCCGGGGTCATCGCCATCAGCGGGTTCCCGATGAGCCAAAGCCACCGGCGCCACGCGGCGTTTCATCGAGTGCCGCAACTTCAGTCCAACGCGCCCGCACAACCGGGGCAATTACCATCTGGGCAATGCGATCGCCGCGGGAAATGGAAAAATCGTCCTGGCCATGATTGATCAGCGGCACTTTCACCTCGCCGCGATAGTCACAGTCGATGGTGCCCGGCGAATTGAGAACCGTGATGCCATGTCTGACGGCGAGGCCGGAGCGGGGCCTGACCTGGGCCTCAAAGCCATCGGGTAGAGCAATGGCAAACCCCGTTGGCATCAGATGGATTCCACCGGATTTAAGTACACAGTCTTCAGCGGCGCGGAGATCCATGCCGGCGGCGCCAGCGGTTTCATAGGCGGGAATTGGCAAGCCGGCGCCATTGGCAAGGCGGGCAATACGAACGGATATCATTGGCGTGCCGTTGTGGTTGCCAACAATCGATCGGAAAGCATCCGCATCAGGCGGACCGCGACTTCGCGCTTGGTCAGAACCGGCCATGTCTCGACACCCAGAGGCGTCACGATGTGGACTTTGTTGTGATCGCCGCCGAACACGCCGGCTTCCGCGCTCACGTCATTGGCCACGATGATGTCACAGCCTTTCCTCGTCAGCTTGGCACGGGCATGTTCAATTACTTTCTCGGTTTCCGCCGCGAAGCCGACAACCAGTTTGGGCCGGCGGCTACCTGGGTTGGCAATTGTTCTCAGGATATCGGCGTTCTCAACCAGGGAAAGGGTTGGCGGCTGGCCCGGCGCCTTCTTTATCTTCTCTCCGGCGTGGCTGGCGGCGCGCCAGTCGGCGACGGCGGCCGCGAATATGGCAATGTCGCAGGGAAGTTCGCCTTCGCAAGCCTGCAGCATCTGTTCGGCACTTTCCACCGGCAGCAGTCCGGCGCCTGGCGGAATGGGCAAGTTCACGGGGCCTGACACTAGTATAGTTTCGGCTCCAAGCGCCACCGCCGCCTCGGCGATCGCGTAACCCTGCTTGCCGGAGGAGTAGTTCGAGATGAAACGAACGGGGTCGATGGCCTCGCGCGTCGGGCCGGCGGTGATTAGCACTTTCCTTCCCTTCAAAGGCTGACCATTGGAATGCAATTTCCGTTCGATGGCCGCCACAATCTCAAGCGGCTCCGCCATGCGTCCGGGGCCAAATTCACCACAAGCCATCTCGCCGTCATTGGGGCCTATGATGGTAATGCCATCGCGCACCAGCGAAGCCAGGTTTCGCCGTGTCGCCGCATGGGCCCACATGCGGACGTTCATTGCCGGCGCAACCATTGCCGGCTTGTCGGTCGCAAGCAGCGCCGTCGAGGCGAGGTCATCGGCCAGACCGTTTGCCATTTTTGCCAAAAGATCGGCCGTGGCGGGCGCCACCACCAACAGATCGGCGGCGCGGGAAAGTTCGATGTGGCCCATTTCGACTTCATCGGTGAGGCTGAACAGCGCGGTGTGCACTTTCTCTCCGGTGAGACTCGCGACCGACAACGGGGTTACAAATTCCTCCGCGGCGCGCGTCAGGATGGTGCGCACGCGGCAATTGCGGCTTTTCAAGTGGCGGATCAGCTCAAGGCACTTGTAGGCGGCAATTCCGCCGCCGATAATCAAAAGAACGGATTTTCCCGAAAGCGTGCTCATGGCGCCATTATGCCAGCAATTTCATCGGGGCGCCAATTTGCCATTCAAAACGCCAGTTTCCAGGCGATGGCGATGAGGGCCACGGCGCCGATAAACAATGCGTAACGTTGAAACCGCCCGTGGTGGGCCTGGGCTCTTGCCAGGTCCTCGGTGGTTTCCTTGTCGAGCCGCAGCCCGCCCGATTGCGCCATGCCGGCCAGCATTGCAGTGGCGCGCTGGGCTTCGCCGAGCATGCCGGGAAGGCCTGACGCCATGTGGCTCAAGGTATTGACGGCCTCCTCGATCTTGCCGACGGGACCAAGCTTCCGCTCGATCCAGCCGCGCACCACGGGTTCGGCAGTGACCCACATGTTGAGATCGGGATTAAGCATGCGGGCGACGCCCTCGACAACAACCATGGTCTTTTGCAGCAACAACAGTTGCGGCTGCGTCGTCATATTAAACTGGCCGGTGACCTCGAACAGTTGCGTCAACAGCCTCGCCATGGAGATCTCATTGGCGGATTTGTCCATGATCGGCTCGCCGATCGCCCGCAAGGCTTGGGCGAAGGCGGCCGGATCCTGATCGCGCGGAACATAGCCCGCGTCGAAATGCACCTGGCTCACCCGCATGTAGTCGCGGGTGATGAAGCCATAGAGGATTTCGGCAAGAAACAGGCGTTCCTTTTCGCCCAATCTCCCCATGATGCCGAAATCAACCATCGCCAGCCGGCCTTGCGGATCGATAATCAAATTGCCCTGATGCATGTCGGCATGAAAGAATCCATCGCGAATGGCATGGCGCAAGAAATTCTGAATCACCGCATCGCCAAGGGACTTCAGATTGAAGCCCCTGCCCCTTAGCCCCTCGAGATCGGAAATCGGCAGGCCCTCGATCCATTCGGTCGTCAATACCTGCTTGGCCGTCCGCTGCCAGTCGATCTTCGGCAGCCGGATGCCGGGATCGTCCCTGGTGTTTGCGGCCATCTCGGAAATGGCCGATGCCTCCATTCGCAAGTCGAGTTCCAACTTCATCGACTGTTCGAGCATCTGTACCGCGGCGACGGGGCGAAGCCTGCGGCCTTCGGCGCTCATCCGCTCGATCAGCTTCGCCGCGAAAAAGAAACTGGCGAGGTCCGCCGCAAAGCGCCGTTCGACGCCGGGCCGCAATATCTTGACGGCAACATCGGTTCCTTCGATCGTCTTGGCGCGGTGGACCTGGGCGATCGATGCAGCCGCGACCGGCGGACCAAACTCGCAGAAGATGCTGGCAACATCGGCGCCCAGGTTGGAGCGGACGGCGAAGCGCGCCTCGTCCATGGCAAAAGGCGGAAGGCGATCCTGCAGCGCCTTCAGCTCGAAGGCGCGCTTGGCGCCAACCATGTCGGGACGCGTGGCCAGAAACTGGCCCAGCTTGATATAGCTGGGTCCCAATGCTGAAAGAGCGCTGGTCAAACGGCTCTGGGCATCCTGATCAGGGGCACGGCTTGCGAATTTCGCCAGCCGAAGCGCCAGGCGGGCGGGCCACGGCAGCTCGGCGACTTGCTCCGGCAACAGCAGTGCATCATAGCGGGCCAGAGTTCGACCCGCCTTGACCAGCCGATAGATATGCCCAAGGCCGGCCAACATCAGATGCGCCAGCCGGAATGGATGGCGACAACGCCGCCGGTGAGGCTGCGATAGGAGACGCGGGAGAACCCCGCCTGTTCGATCAGCGCCTTGAATTTCTCCTGATCCGGAAAGGTGCGGATCGATTCCACCAGATAGCGGTAGGGCTGGCCATCGCCGGTGACCACCTTGCCGACGGCTGGGATGACGGTGAATGAATAGGCATCGTAGAGTTTGTCGAGGAAGGGCACATCGACGTGTGAAAACTCGAGGCAGAGGAAGCGTCCACCCGGCTTCAACACGCGGTAGGCTTCCTTCAGGGCCCGGTCGATGTGGGTCACGTTGCGAATGCCAAAGGCAATCGTATAGGCATCGAAGTTGCTATCGGGAAATGCCAGAGCTTCGGCATTGCCGACGGTGAAATCGCACGCCGCCAGCAGACCCTCGGCCTCTGCCCGTTTGCGGCCTTCCGCCACCATTTCGCGGAGAAATATCGGCGATCGTCACACGGGTGCCAGGGCCGCCAGCCTTGGCAATTCGCAAAGCAATGTCACCGGTGCCGCCCGCTACATCGAGCACATGATACGCTGCAGCCCGCTTCGGCGGCGCCAGCATGGCGACAAGATCGTCCTTCCACAGCCGGTGGAGGCCCGCCGACATCAGATCGTTCATCTGATCGTAACGCTCTGCCGCCTTGGCGAAGACCTGGTTGACCATGCCCTGCTTTTCATCTTCGCCAACGCGGCGGAAACCGAAGCTTACATCCTTGTCCGGAGTTTCGTTTGTCATAGCGATGGTTCTAGCGGTTTTCCCTTAGCGTTTCAGCATTGATCTGACTTCGCCAAGCCGCATGGCCCCCGTCAGGTGGGCAATCAGGAAGTAACCCGCGCCGCCGCCGCCAACCAGCAGCAAAAGCGGGCAAAGCCTGGCAATAAACCCACTTCCCTCGGCATAATTGCCGGCAAGGAACCAATTCCCGGCCAGCAACATCGCACCCATGATCAAGCCAGCCGCCACGATGCGCGGCAGGCGGGCGCGCAATCTGTCGTCAAGAACAAAGAAGCCACGGCGGGCGAGCGTCCAGCCCAGCAATCCGGCGTTTACCCAGGCGGCCACGGACGTCGCCATGGCAATGCCGACATGGCCGAACCAGCGCGACAGGACCAGACTTCCAACGATGTTAACAACCACCGACACAATGGCAAAGCGCATCGGCGTGGCGGTGTCTTCGCGCGCGTAGAAACCCGGCTGAAACACCTTGGTCAGGGAAAAGGCCGGGAGCCCGGAAGCGAAGGCAAGAACGGCCGGCGCCACCGCCAGGGTGTCGCCCCGCTTGAATTCGCCATGCTCGAAAACCGTATGGAGGATGGGTGCTGCAATCGCCATCAGGGCCAGGGCCGCGGGTATTGTGAGAAAGAGCGAGAGTTCGAGCGCGCGATTCTGGGTGTGCAATGCCGCCGCTGCATTTCCGGCCCTCAGTTTGCGCGAAATATCCGGCAGCAACACCACGCCGATCGCCACACCGATGACCCCCAACGGCAGCTGATACAAACGCTCGGCATAATAGAGATAGGAGACCGCCCGATCGATTGTCGTGGCAATCATGGTGGCGATCACTAGGTTGATCTGCATGATGCCGCCGGACACGATGCCCGGCACCGACAGAACAATGACCCGCTTCACATCGGGCGTCAGTTTTGGCCAGCGTGGCAAGAGAGGCATGCCGGCCCGCCGGCAGGCAACCGCCAACAGGCCGTATTGGACAATACCGGCAACCAACAGGCCCCAGGCGAATATGTAGCCCGTCGCCGGTGTGTTGCCGGTTCCGACATACCAGGCAATGACGTTCGCGGCGATCATTACGATATTCAGCAGGATGGGTGCTGCCGCCGCCGCGGTGAAGCGGTTCAGACTGTTGAGCACGCCCGATTGTAGCGCGGTCAGCGACATGAACAGCAGATAGGGAAAGCAAATCTGCGTCAGGCCGACGGCGAGATCGAATTTCGCCGGATCGGACGAAAATCCGGGCGCCAGACCATACATGAGAAGCGGCATCGCAACCATCGCCGCGGCACAAAATACGATGAGCCACGACAGCAGCGCGGAGAAAACCTCAATGGCAAAGGCGTGGGCCCGCGCCGCGCCATCGCCCTCGATGCGTTTGGCGAACAGCGGAACAAAGGCGGAGTTGAAGGCGCCTTCGGCAAACAGGGCGCGAAACAGATTGGGGATGCGCTGGGCAACAAAAAACGCCTGCGCCACCGGTCCCGTGCCAATGGCAAAGGCAATCAGCTGATCGCGAATGAAGCCGAGCACCCGGCTTATCATGGTGAAGCCGCCGACCGTTGCCGCAGACTTGAGGAGAGACATGCCGCTTCTTTCTCTCAGGCCCGCTTCGCGATTGCCGCTGGAGGGGAGAGCACGCCCGTGAGAGCATGTTCAATCTGCCTGTGGCGCGCCACATTTTCGATTTTTCCGCCGGTCAGGTCGGTCACATAAAAGACGTCGATGGCCTTCTCTCCAAATGTCGTGATGTGGGCGGAGGCGATATTGAGACTCAAGTGGTAAAGCGCCTCGGTGAGATCATACAGGAGGCCAACGCGATCCAAGCCGTTAATTTCTATGACGGTGAACCGGTTTGAGGACCGGTTATCGATGATAACGCGTGGCTCGACGGTGAAGGCATTGATGCGAAATTGCGGCCGGTATGCCTTTGCCACCGCTTCCTTGAGCCATAGTTCGCCGCGAAGCGCTTTGCGAATCAGTTCGGCGATGCGCTCGGCGCGACGGCGCTCGTCATCTTCGCCGGCAAATTCGCGCTGAATGAGAATGGTATCGAGCGCCATGCCATCGGTTGTGGTGAAAATTTGTGCGCCGGCGATGTTGGCGCCGGCGGCGGCACAGGCGCCGGTGATGAGAGCCAGCAGCCGTGGATGATCGGGAACGTAGACGGTCAGCTCGGTTATGGCGGTGAACGCATCGGTTTCCACCTCGGTCACCACGCCGTGTGGCGGCGCGCGAGACAAGAGGGCTTGATGCTTCAGCTGCTTCTCGATGGGAACGCTGAGCCAATAGGCATCGTAGTGCCGGGCGGCATAGGCGGATTTCTGCGTATCCGTCCAGCCGGAGAATTTTTCGAGAAACGCGTTCTGCGCCTCGGCCACCCGCTCCTTGCGGCTGATGGCGGTATGGCCGCCCGATAGCACCGGCTCGGCTTCGGCGTAGAGGGTGCGCAGCAACTGTCCCTTCCATCCGTTCCAAACGCCGGGACCCACGGCGCGGATATCGGCGACCGTAAGAATGAGCAGCAGCTTCAAACGCTCCAGGCTTTGCACGACCGCGGCAAAATCGATGACGGTTTTGAAGTCGTTCAGATCCCGCATCTGGGCCGTCTCGCTCATCAGCAGATGATGGCGGACCAGCCAGGCTACGGTTTCGGTTTCGGCCGTAGAAAGCCCGAGCCGCGGGCAGAGCCGGTTGGCAATGCGCTCTCCGGCGATGGAGTGGTCCTCGGGCCGGCCCTTGGCGATATCGTGAATCAGCACCGCTACATAGAGGGCGCGCCTGCTCTTGATGGTTGGCAGCAGGGAGGCCGATAGTGGATGATCCTCCGTCAACCGTCCCTGATCGATCGCCGCTAGAATTCCCACCGCCCTGATCAAATGTTCATCCACGGTGAAGTGATGATACATGTTGAATTGCATCATCGCGACAATCCTGCCGAAGTCGGGAATGAACCGGCCAAGCACTCCGGCCTCGTTCATCATGCGCAAGACCGTTTCCGGCTCGACGCTGGCCGTCAGCAGTTCAAGAAAAATGGCGTTGGCCTCGGAGTCATCGCAAACCGGCCTCTTCAGCAGGCCAAGCGACTTACGGACGGCCTTCAGCGCATCGGGGTGAATTTCAGCGCCATGGCGGGCCGCCACGGCAAAGATGCGGATGAGATTGACCGGGTATTGCGCAAAGACCTCCGGCGATTTGAGCGCAATGCGGCCTCCCGCCAACCGGAAGGCGGGTGCATCGGCAAGCGGTTTTTCCGGCCTTGCGCCGAACCTGCCGAACATGCGACTGAGCGAGGGCGCTTCCTTGAGGTGGCGGGCTTCCAGACTGGCGCAGAGAATGCGGGTCAGGTTGCCAACGTCCTTTGCCACAAGAAAGTAGTGCTTCATGAAACGCTCGACATGTTTCAGTCCGCCATGGGCCTTGTAGCCAAGGCGTTCGGCTATCTCGGACTGCCGGTCGAAACTCAAACGGTCATTGCCACGTTTGGAGAGGAAATGGAGATGGCAGCGGACCGCCCAGATGAAGTTCTCGCATTTCTTGAAAACCGCCAGTTCATCGCGCGCGAAGGCGCCCTTCTTGGCCAGTTCATCGGTCGAATTGGTGGCGTAAAGAAATCTGGCAATCCAGAAAAGCGTGTTGAGATCGCGCAATCCGCCTTTGCCGTCCTTGACATCCGGTTCAACGAGATATCTGCTTTCACCCGCCTTGTGATGACGGAGATCGCGCTCAATCAGCTTCTCGGCCACAAACTGTTTGGCGCCCTTGGCAACGATATCGCCGCGAAACCTGGCTACAAGATCATCATAGAGTTTGCGGTTTCCGCAAATGTAGCGGGCTTCCAGTGTCGCCGTCAGAATCGTGCCGTCGGTCTTCGCCAGCTTTATGCACTCATCGATGCTGCGGGTCGCATGGCCTACTTTCTGGCGCGCATCCCACAGGCAATAGAGAATGAACTCGACCACGCCCTGCACCCGGCTGGACTGCTTGGCCGGCAGCAAGAACAGCAAATCGATATCGGAGCCAGGCGCCAGGGTGCCGCGGCCGTAACCGCCTACGGCCACCACCGATATGGGTTCGGCTGGTTCCGCCGGCGGCAACGGATACAGCCGGGTGGCCGCCAGATCGAACAGCGCGCCGACAATGGCATCCTCGGCGGCGCTCAAAGTCTCGGCGCAGCGCGTGCCTTTGCCGCCGGCAAGCAGCTTCAGTTCGGCTTCGTTCCTGATCCCGGCCAGGAGTGCTTTGAGATATTCGACGACGGCGGGACGGAACTTGACGGACTGCTGGCCATGCTCATCCGCAATCGAATTCAATGCCGCGCCGATCGAGTCCAGGTCCGCCGCCGCATTCATGAGGGATGTATCGTTCATGAATTTCCCGGCAGCAGCGCCCGGAGTTCATAAATGAGGTCAAGCGCCTGGCGCGGCGAAAGCTCATCGGGTGAAATGGATGCCATTCTTTTCTCAATCTGGCTTTGCGAGCTCCTTTTCAAATCCCGCCCGGTAGGCCGCGAAACCGAAAACAACGGCAAGTCTTCGAATGCCGATTTTAGGTTCGCCGACGTCTCGCCGCGTTCGAGTTTCTCGAGAATCTCGGTTGCCCGTGACACAACCGGCTGGAGTAGTCCGGCAAGCCGCGCCACCTGAATGCCGTAGGACCGGTCCGCCACTCCGGGGACAACCTCATGCAGAAAGATGACCTCGCCCTGCCACTCGCGTGCCTTCACCGTTGCATTGGAAAGCAGGGGCAGCCGGTCCGAAAGCGCCGTCAGTTCATGGTAGTGGGTGGCAAACAGCGCCCGGCAGCGATTTCCGTCATGCAGCTGCTCGATGACGGCCCAGGCAATTGATAGCCCGTCATATGTCGCGGTTCCGCGGCCGATTTCATCGAGAATGACAAATGAACGCGCCGTTGCCTGATTCAGTATCGCCGCCGTCTCAACCATTTCAACCATGAAGGTGGAGCGGCCACGGGCGAGATCATCGGCGGCGCCGACCCGGCTGAAAAGCCGATCGACAATGCCGATGTGGGCCCGCTCGGCGGGCACATAGGAGCCCATCTGGGCCATGATGACGATCAGGGCGTTCTGGCGAAGAAAGGTGGACTTTCCGGCCATGTTGGGTCCGGTCAGCAGCCAAATCCTGCTGCTGTCTTCGATGAGCCGGCAATCGTTGGGGACAAACGAACCGGAGGCGAACTTCGCGAGCATCGCCTCGACCACCGGATGGCGTCCGGCCCGGATATCGAAAGTGAGGGAATTGTCGATCCTTGGGCGGACATAGTGTTGGCGCTCGGCCAGCTCGGCGAGGCTAGCTGCGACATCGATACCGGCAATCGCTTCAGCTATCCGCGAAATCGCCGGGCTTTGCGTGGTGACTTGGTTCACCAGTTTTTCGAATATCTCCAGCTCAAGAGCAAGTGCTCGATCGGCGGCGGCCGCGATCCGCTGTTCCAGGCCGGCCAGCTCGGCAGTTACAAACCGCATGGCGTTTGCAACCGTCTGCCGGTGGATGAAGGTCGCGGCATGGCTGGGCGCTTGCAGAGCGCTAGCATTTTGGGCCGCCACTTCGATGAAGTACCCAAGGAAATTATTGTGGCGGATTTTGAGTCCCTTAATGCCGGCCTCCTCGGCATATTTCACCTGCAACTCGGCAATGACCTGGCGGGTTTGATCGCGCAACAGGCGATTGTGATCGAGTTCAGGCAGGTAACCAGTGCTAACAAATCCGCCGTCTCGGGCAAAAACAGGCAAATCATCGGCGAGGGCAAGTGTCAGACATTCGATGAGATCGCGATCGGTTTCGCCGATTGCGGTGCGCCAGGACTCCACATTGGCGGGAATGCCCGCCAGTCCATTGCCGGCGGCGAGTTGATCGCCCAGGTCCCAGGCACAGGAAAGGCCAGTGCGGATTGTGGAGAGATCGCGCGGGCCGCCGCGGCCCACAGTGAGGCGGCCTAGCGAACGTTCGATATCCGGCATGTTGGCGAGACACTCGCGCACCTTGGCCCGCATGGCCGCCGAATTGTGGAAATAGGCAACCTCGTCTAACCGGTTGGCGATGGCTTCCGGTTCCGCCAGCGGGTTGGCGAGACGCCTGGCCAATGCGCGGGCGCCACTTGCTGTCACAGTCAGGTCAATGGCCGACAGGAGACTGCCGGCTTTTTCGCCCGCCAGCGTCCGTGTTAACTCGAGGTTCATGCGGGTCGCCATGTCGATGAGGAGAGCGCCGGAGGGCTCCTCGCGGCGCGGCGCGCGCAGATGGGGCAGACGTCCGACTTGGGTGATCAGAATGTAGTCGAGCAAGCCGCCAAGGCTGGCAATTTCCGCCCGCGAAAAGTTGCCGAAGGCTTCAAGTGCCGAGACGGAGAAATGCTCCTTGAGGCGGCGTTCACCCGTTGTCGAATCGAAACGGCTGGCCGGAAGCGGCGTCAATGCCGCTCCGCACTCCGTCAATGCTTGCGAAATCGCCGGATCGAGCAACAGCGAATCAGCAACCACGATTTCACGCGCGGCGAGGCGCGCCAGATCGGCGGCGAGGCGGCCGGGGTGGCTCGACATCGCTGCCAGGTCGCCGGAGGAAATATCGGCCCAGGCGAGGGCGAGTTCGCCCGAAGCCTTTACGCGGGCAAGCCCTGCCAGATAGTTGCTGCTGCGCGAGTCAAGCAGCGTGTCCTCGGTCAACGTGCCGGGGGTAACGAGGCGAACGACGCCGCGGCGGACGACGGATTTGGCGCCGCGTTTTCGCGCTTCGGAGGGGTCTTCCATCTGCTCGCAAACGGCGACGCGGTGGCCCAAACGGATCAGCCGCTGCAGGTAGTTGTCGGCGGCGTGAACGGGTACGCCGCACATCGGGATATCCTCGCCCAGATGCTTGCCGCGCTTGGTCAGCGCAATGCCGAGATCCCTGGCCGCCACCTCGGCATCGGCAAAAAACAGTTCGTAAAAGTCGCCCATGCGATAGAACAGGAGACAGCCGGGATAACCAGCCTTGACCTCGAGAAACTGCGCCATTACGGGGGTCGCTTGCACCGCCGTCTTGTCCCTGGCCTCGCTTGCTCTGGGGTCCATCTGGTTCATGGCGTGTCCTTAGCAGAAATGGCTTGGAACTCACAATTGAATGCACGAGGTTCGGGCTTGAGCAATTGCATTCACCTCTCTAGTCTGACAGGCTTCGAGATGCCAAATGGGGAAGCGGGAAATTCATGAGCGTGGACAAGAAGCCGGCCAAGCGTCCGTCCTTTACCGATGAAGAGGCGCTGCTTTTCCATCAGCAGGGCAAGCCCGGTAAACTGGAAATCAATCCCACCAAGCCGATGGCAACACAGCGGGATCTTTCACTGGCCTACAGCCCGGGAGTTGCGGTTCCGGTGCGCAAAATCGCCGAGGATCCGGATACCGCCTATGATTATACCACCAAAGGCAATCTGGTCGCGGTAATCTCCAACGGCACCGCCATTCTCGGCCTCGGCGATCTCGGCGCACTTGCGTCCAAACCGGTCATGGAGGGCAAGGCGGTTCTGTTTAAGCGTTTTGCCGATGTCGATGCAATCGATCTCGAAGTCGACACCAAGGATGTCGATGAATTTATCGGGGCGGTGCGCTATCTGGGGCCCTCCTTCGGCGGCATCAACCTCGAAGACATAAGGGCGCCCGATTGCTTCATCATCGAGCAACGGCTGCGCGAACTGATGGACATACCGGTCTTTCACGACGACCAGCACGGCACAGCGATCATCGCCACGGCGGGACTTATCAATGCGCTGCACTTGACGGGGCGCGATCTCAAAACCTGCAAGATCGTCTGCAATGGGGCGGGTGCGGCGGCCATTGCCTGCGTGGAGCTGATCAAGTCGCTCGGCGTTCCCAACGCCCACGTCATTCTCGCCGACTCCAAAGGTGTTGTCTACAAGGGCCGCAGCACTGGCATGAACCAGTGGAAGTCAGCCCATGCAATTGAAACCAAGGCAAGGACGCTGGCCGACGCAATCGCGGGCGCCGATGTGTTTCTCGGCCTTTCCATCGCTGGGGCTCTGACGCCTGCGATGGTGAAAAGCATGGCCGCCAATCCGATCATCTTCGCGATGGCAAATCCCGATCCGGAAATCACTCCGGAAGAGGTCGCCCGGGTCCGCTCGGATGCAATCATGGCGACGGGACGGTCGGACTATCCGAACCAAGTCAACAATGTTCTGGGCTTTCCCTACATTTTCCGCGGCGCATTGGATGTTCGCGCCAAGACGATCAACGAAGAGATGAAGATTGCCGCCGCGCAAGCGCTGGCGGGCCTGGCGCGCGAGGACGTTCCGGATGAAGTCGCCGCCGCCTATCATGGTTCACGCCTGAGTTTCGGGCGCGACTATCTGATTCCCGTGCCATTCGATCCGCGCCTCATCTCGACGATACCGGTCGCCGTCGCCAAAGCCGCGATGGAGTCCGGCGTTGCCCGCAAGCATATCGCCGATCTTGACGAATACGCGGCGCAACTCTCCGCCCGGCTCGACCCCATTGCCGGCACTCTGCAGAGCGTTATCGAAAAAGTCCGGGTGACGCCGAAGCGGGTGGTTTTTGCCGAAGGCGAGGAGGACCGGATGATTCGCGCGGCAAACAGCTTCGCCAGCGCGGGGCTCGGCCGGGCGATACTCATCGGGCGCGAAAACGAGATCGAGAATACATTGAAGGCAAACGGGCTTGAATTGCATGAAAACGTCGAAATCCTCAATGCCAGGATTTCCGAGCGCAATGTCGACTACGCCAACTATTTGTATGAGCGGCTGCAGCGCAACGGTTTTCTGTTGCGCGACTGCCAGCGGATGGTGAATCAGGACCGCAACATATTCGCCGCCTGCATGGTGGCATCGGGGGATGCCGACGCTCTGGTGACCGGCCTCACCCGCAATTTCTCGGTGGCGCTCGATAATGTGCGCCGGGCGATCGACAACCGGCCGGGCCACCGTCCCATTGGTGTTTCGATGGCGCTGGTGCGCGGCCGCACGGTGTTCATCGCCGACACATCGATCCATGAATTGCCTTCGGCGGAAGAACTGGCGGATATCGCCCAGGAAGCGGCAGGCGTGGCCCGCCGCTTTGGCTATGAACCCAGAGTTGCCTTTCTCTCCTATTCGACGTTCGGCTACCCGCGGGGCGAGCGGGCGGAATATGTCCGCAATGCGGTTGCCGTACTGGACAAGCGCCATGTCGACTTCGAATACGATGGCGAGATGGGCGCCGATGTGGCGCTATCGCGCGAAGCAATGGCGCTCTATCCGTTCTGCCGACTGACCGGCCCGGCAAATGTGCTGGTCATGCCGGCCGCGCACTCCGCATCGATCTCGACCAAGATGTTGCAGCAACTGGGCGGCGTGACGGTGGTTGGCCCCCTGTTGACCGGCCTCGACAAACCGGTGCAGATCGCCTCGATGTCGGCCACCGCATCCGATATCGTCAACCTCGCCGCAATCGCGGCCTACGATATCAACCGTTAGCGCATATCCCGCCAAAGTGTCTTGCACTTTGGCGATAAGGGTAAGCGCCAACATTTGAATCTGGAGCGTATCCTTATCGGCGAAGTGATTCCACTTCGCGGGGATACGCTCTGGGCGGTCCAAAATGGGCGAAGTAGCGGCTGTCGATGGCGGAGACCGGCAGGATGATCAAGACATCTATGGTGTTGAACTGATGGTCGATGACGGCGCCATCGCCAATGTAACAGCCCAGACGCAGATAGCCCTTGATCAAGGGCGGAAGTGAGCGAAGGGCCAGTTTCGAATCGATCGCCGCTGCCCTGGACCGGTTCATTTCGACATAACGATCCGGCAGGGCCCTTACTTGCCATTCGCCGGGTGGGCGTGCATTCCGCGAAAGAAAGCTTAACGCCGGGGCTTGGTCATCGGGATTGGTACCTTCCAGGCTGGCGCAACCGAACATCACGTCGAGCCGATGGGCGCGAACGAAGTTCCAGATGCCCTGCCAGAGAAGTTCGACGACCGGCTTGGTCCGGTAGGGTTTCAACACGCAGGAGCGGCCAAGCTCGAGGAAGTTCAAGTCCGGATGAGTTGCCAGCATCGGAGCAATATCGTACTCGCCTTGCGTATAGAAGCCGCCATGCCGGTGGGCAATCTCCTGGCGCAACAGACGATAGGTGCCAACCAGTTCGCCGTCCGGCAGTTCAACCGGTTCACGTGTCGGCGAGGGTGCTGCGCGGACGACGATGAGGTGATCGCAGAAATCGTCGAAGCGGTCCGCATCGATCCCCTTCTCTGCGGCGGCGGCATCGGGCCTAGCGGCAAGTTCCCGGTAGAAGACATTGTAGCGCAACTTCTGACAGGATCTTATCTCATCGCCGCCTTGCGCCGTGCGAAGTATGAAGTCACCCTTGCGGAGACTGATCGCATCGTTGGTTTTCCCGGCGGCAAGGCTCATGGGAGATATTTCTGCCATAGACTCGCGATTTGCGAAAGTTCGCTGGCGAGGTCAGGCAGCGCTGCGGCGCCGGACCAGCTTGACAATGGCTTCATCGAGGTCCTGGCGATCGAATGGCTTTGAGAGATGGCCATCCATGCCAGCCGCCAGACATTCTTCGTAATCCTCGCGGCGGGAATTGGCTGTCAATGCGAGAATGGGCACGTGCCGTCCCGTGGCCGCCTCCATCTCGGCCGCACGGATGCGCCTGGTGGTTTCGATGCCATCGAGCTCCGGCATCTCGACGTCCATGATGATTAAGTCCGGTGCTGTGCCCCGGGCCAGCGCATCGAGCACCATCCTGCCATTGACGACGTGGCTCACCCGGCAGCCGGCTCTTTCCAGCATGGTGCGAGCCAGCAGGGCGTTCACCGGATTGTCTTCGGCGAGAAGCACATTGGTGCCCGCTTTTTTCTTCTTGGTTTTCCTGGCCAGGCTGCGGAGATTGGCAACGGCGGCATCGGTGATGCGTTCATTGGGCGCCGTCAGCTCACGCGTCAATGTGGCGCGGCGGAATGGCTTGAGAAGATAGCCGGCAAAGGGATGGGACAGCAGATCCTTGAATTGCTTGCGTTCCTCCGCCTTCATGATGACGAAGACCTGCCTGGCATCGGAGGCGGCAGTCTTGTCATTGGCCCAGTTTCGCAACAGGTCCGCGTGGGTCACATCAAAAATCAGAGACATCGAGGCATCTCTTGCCCGGGCGAACAGTGCCTTGCGGATGTCGCCGGGAGTCTGCAGCAGTGTCACGGCAGCACCCATTTCCTCGAGAGTCGTTGCGAGGTGGTTGAAAATCGGCCCTGCCGCGGCCGCGAGGCCAAAGCTGCGGCCCACAAGCGGATGCTGCACGCCAGCGGGAACGCCGGCGGATTTGAAGGGCAGCTCCACGGTGAATTCCGTGCCCATCCGGGGCACGCTGGAAACGCCGATGCTTCCGCCCATGGCTTCGGCAAGCTTTCGCGAAATGGCCAGTCCCAGGCCGGTTCCACCGAACAACCGCTTGGTATCGGAATTGGCCTGCACATACTCGTCGAAAATTCGCTTGAGTTCATCCTCCGACATGCCGATGCCGGTGTCGCTGACGCGGATGCGGAATGACCCATCGCCATGACGGTCGAGCGATATCGAGACGCCGCCGGTTTCGGTGAACTTGATGGCGTTGCCACAGAGATTGAACAGGATCTGGCGCAGCCGCTGCTCGTCTCCGAGAATGAACTGCGGCAAGCCGCTTGAGACATGGCAGGAGATTTCGATGGACTTGGCATGGGCGCGCGGCGCCAACAGCTCGGTCACCGTCTCGACCAACGATATGAGGTCGAAGCGGGCTTCCTGGACGTCGAGCCTGTCCTGCTCGATCTTGGTGGTATCGAGCAATTCGTCGACGATCGACAGGAGCGCGCGGCCGGATGATTCGGCGGTCTTGGCATAGTTCCGTTGCTCGGCGGTCAGTCCGGTATCGAGGAGCAATCCGATCATGCCGATCACCCCGTTCATCGGTGTTCTGATTTCATGACTGGTGGTGGCAAGAAAGCGCGACTTGGCGCGGTTGGAGGCTTCGGCCTCGGCCCGGGCCCGCTGGAGGGCGGCGACAGCGGTCGCCAGCGCCAGCATGCGGCGCTTGGTGCCGCGGCGCCAGAAAAATTCGCCGGCCGTCACGCCGAGCGCCAGAATTAGGCCGGCCATGGTCAAGGTGATGAGCGGCTGCGAGGCGTTGGCGGAGAATGCCAAGATGATGCAGATACCGCTCAGCACCATCACCAGCGATGCGCCCGCAATGATTGCGCCATAGCCGACCTCGGGGCGCGCCAGGTCGACAAGCGCATCCTGCAGCACTCTGTCCTCGGTTGCCGCTCCTACGATATCAATGTCGCGCCGAACCATTCCACCTGGCCAGTCAAGCTATCTTGCCAGCGTGACCTTTGGCATGGAGTCTTTGCGAAAGAATTACATGATGAGAAGAAAGTGAATGGCAGGTAAACCGGGTGTTTCAGGCGGTGAAGGTTTGGAGTAGCACGCCTTTGGCCGCGGAGCTGGGCTTGGCCCGGGGCGGCGAGGCGCCACTTCCGATTTGCAGAACATCAAAACAGGGGTAAAGTACCCCTATCAAGATGCATTATCGGTCCAAATCGAAGTCATGATCACGGCTCCGCAACTGCGTGCCGCACGCGCCCTACTGGGTATCGACCAGCAGAAATTGGCTGATTTGGCGGGAGTGTCCTTGCCCACAATCCAGCGCATGGAAGCCAGTCCTGATAACGTCCGGGGGATTGTCGGAAGCCTGATGAAGGTGCTTGAGGCACTCGACAAGGCCGGTCTCGAAATGATCGGCGATGGCGCTGCCAGCAGCGGCGGTGGCCGGGGCGTGCGTTTCAAGGAGGGCTTGAAATGACCGGGGCCGCCTTGCCGATTGGTCCGCAATTGGGCGGGCTGCTGGTAGCGATCCTGTTCTACGTGGCAGCTGCCGCGTTTGCGGCGGTCTTTCATCGGCACCGGCGCGCCCTTGCGGCGGTATATCCCATCTGTATTGCTGCCGGGGTAATGGCCGCCTTTGCCGACCTTTCGGCACTGATTGACGATAGCAGTAGAGGATTCTCGGTTCCGCTCGGTCTGCCGACCATCGGCCTGCATGTGAGTCTCGATGCGCTTTCGGCTTTTTTCGGTCTGATTGTGAACATGGGTGTGTTGACCGCCGCCATTTACGGGATGGGACTCGATCGCGGCCAGGACCTGTCGCCGCGAGTCGAACCGTTTTTTCCGGCCTTTGCCGCGGCAATGAATCTCGTGCTCATAGCCGGTGATGCTTTCGGTTTCCTATTCAGCTGGGAACTGATGTCGCTCACCTCGTGGGCGCTTGTCGTTTCGCGTCACCGGGATGAAGCAAGCCGCCATGCCGGTCACGTTTATCTGGTGATGGCGGCGATTGGCACGACATCCCTGCTCTTTGCCTTCGGTGGATTGGCGGGCGCCGCCGGTGGCTACGCCTTCGATGCGATACGCGCTTTACCGGCCAGTCCGCTCGTCTCGGTCCTGATTCTGTTCGGCACCATTGTTGGCGCGGGATCGAAGGCAGGTATAGCACCACTGCACGCCTGGTTGCCGCTCGCCCATCCCGCCGCCCCAAGCCATGTCTCAGCCCTGATGAGCGGCGTCATGACCAAAGTCGCCATCTACGGTCTCATTCGCATCGTCTTCGACTTGCTTGGACCGCCGGTCTGGTGGTGGGCACTGCCATTCCTGCTCCTGGGCGCGGCGACAGCGGTCTTGGGGCTTCTCTATGCCGTGCTCGACCGCGATCTGAAACGGGTTCTCGCCTATTCGACGGTGGAAAATATCGGCATCATTTTCGTGGGGCTTGGACTGGCGCTGGCTTTCAAGGCGTCCGGTCTTGCCGCCGCCGCCGCCGTCGCCATGGCGGCCACGCTGCTTCACTGCCTCAATCACTCGTGGTTCAAGTCTTTGCTTTTCCTCGGCGCCGGAGCCGTTCTACACGCCACGGGGCGGCGCGACTTTGACGGGCTCGGAGGCCTCATCCACCGCATGCCGGCAACGGCCGCTCTCGCCCTCGCCGGTGTCATGTCGATATCGGCGCTGCCGCCATTCAACGGTTTCGTTTCCGAGTGGCTGCTGTTCCAGGCGGTCCTGGCGGGGCCGGGTTTTCCAGAGCCGGTGCTACGCTTCCTGTCACCCGCCGTCGGCGCCATGCTAGCCCTGGCTGCAGCACTTGCAGCGGCCTGTTTTGTGCGCGTTTTCGGCATCGTTTTTCTTGGGCGGCCGCGTAGTCCCGAGGCGGCCGCGGCCGATGAAACCTCGAAGCCGCAGTTGGCGGCCATGGCCATGCTTGCCGGACTATGCCTCTTCGGCGGTTTGTTCGGCAGTGTCATGGTTTCAATGCTCCAGGCCCTCTTGCAAAGCCTGGTGGGAGCACCGCTGCCAGGTGCTGGATCGGGCCCCACGCCATTTTCGCTCGTTGCCTTTAATGCCGCGCGCAGCATCTACGATGCGCCGACGATTGCGATTTTCCTGCTGATCTCCGGCACACTGACCACTATCCTGGTGCACCGCTTTTCAGGCCGCGGCACCAGGCTCGGCCCGCCGTGGGATTGCGGGTTCCCCGACTCCTCGCCGGTCACGCAGTATAGCGCCTCGAGTTTCTCGCAACCACTGAGGCGGGTCTACGGCACGACTTTTTTTGGCGCTGCAGAGAGCATCGACATGCCGGCGCCCGGGGACCAGCGCGCCGCGCGCTTTTCGGTACGGTTGCAGGATTACGCATGGGAATTCCTTTATAGGGCTCCCGCCAATGCCGTCTTGACGGCGTCCGAGCGGTTGAACGCCCTGCAATTCCTGACGATCCGCAGTTACCTCATGCTCATGTTCAGCGCGCTCATCGTGCTGCTTGTCATCGCGGCGATATGGTTCTGATGGGCGACACCCTCATCCTCCTCGTTGGCCAGACCATCCAGATGTTTCTGGTGTTGTTGCTGGCGCCCGCCGTCACCGGCATCACCAGGCGCACCAAAGCGCGTTTCATGCGGCGCCAGGGCGCGCCCGTCATCCAGCCCTATCGCGACATCCTCAAGCTGCTGCGCAAGGAAGCGGTCGTCGCCGAAAACGCCTCGTGGCTGTTCCGCTCGGCTCCCTACGCCATACTGGCGTTCACCTGGGTGGCGGCGGCACTGGTTCCCACATTCGCGTCGGGCCTGATGTTCAATTGGGCCGCTGACGCCGTGGCGTTGGTGGCGCTGCTTGGCGCGGCAAGGGCCCTGCTGGCGTTGGCGGGCATGGACGTGGGGACTAGCTTCGGCGGCATCGGCTCTTCGCGCGAAATGATGATCGCAACACTGGCGGAACCCGCCATGCTGCTCGTCGTCCTCACCATGGCGCTTACCGCCGGAACCACGCGGCTGCCGGAAATCGCCAACTTCCTGATCTCGGCGCCGATCACCGTGCGGGTCTCGCTGGCTCTGGCGCTCACCGCTCTCATTATCGTAGCACTGGCGGAGAATGCCCGCATCCCCGTCGACAATCCGGCGACGCACCTCGAGCTCACCATGGTGCATGAGGCCATGGTGCTGGAATATTCCGGACGCCATCTCGCCATGATCGAGGCCGCTGCCCAGCTGAAACTCGTTCTCTATATGTCGTTGATTGTCTGCTTGTTCCTTCCCTTCGGCATGGCGCCGGCCAACGCCACTCCTGGCGCATGGCTTGCCGGCATCGCGGTTTTCGCCGCCAAGCTCGGCGCCGGCGCCGTCTTTCTTGGGACATGGGAAGCGAGCATCGCCAAGATGCGGGTATTCCGGGTCGGTGAGTTCCTGGGCGGAGCGTTCGTATTCGCATTCCTCGCCATCCTCCTTGCCTATGTCACGCGCGAGGTCCTCAATTGAATCACGCCTATGACGTGTCGCACTTGCTGGCTGGATTGATGCTGGTCGCGAGCTTTGCGCTGCTCTACCAGGACCGGGTTTTCGCGGTACTCAATATCTTCGCGACACAGGCCATCCTGCTGTCCATGGCGGTGGGCTGGGAAGCCTGGACGCAACAGCGCCCGCACCTGTTCATCACCGCGGCATTGGCGCTCGGCCTCAAGGGCATGGTTATCCCCATCGCGCTCCACAAAATGATCGTGCGGCTTGGCGTACACCGCGATGTCGAGCAGGTCGTGGGCGTTGGCAAAACGCTGATGCTAGGGCTGGCGCTCACATCCCTGTCGCTGCTCCTTGTCCTCAAGATTACGGCGGCGGCGGAATCCTTCACCCGCGAAGGCTTGGCCCTGGCGCTCGCTATCCTCCTCCTCGGTTTCCTGATGATGATCACAAGGCGCAACGCCGTTACCCAGATCGTCGGCTTCATGTCGCTGGAGAACGGGTTGATCCTCGCCGCAACCGGAGCCCGCGGCATGCCGCTGGTGGTCGAAATCAGCGTCGCCTTTTCGGTGCTCATTGCGCTGTTCGTTTTTGCCGTCTTCGTATTCCGCATTCGCGAACGGTTCGACAGTGTCGACATCGAGGCTCTTGAAAATGTCAGGGGTGACCGCAAGTGATGACGTCCGTTGCATTGGTCATCGGCATCCCGTTCGCGGCGGCGGCCATTCTCGTGCTGGTGCCGGGCTACCGGATTCCGGCCGCGTGCAATGTGCTTGCCATGTTCTTGACATTTCTCGCCGGCATGTCGCTGCTCTTCGTCGCCCGTGAAGCCGGCAGCTATTTCATCGTCGACGAGATGAACATTCTGTTCATCATCCTCAATACGCTGGTGGGTTTTACCGCTTCGCTGTTCAGCGCCAGCTACATCGGCCATGAAATCGAGACCGGCAAACTGACGCTGCTTTTTGTGCGATTCTATCACGCCATGTTCCTCGGCATGATGGGGGCGATGAACGTGGCGCTGACCGCCAACAACATCGGATTGATGTGGGTCGGACTGGAAATGGCGACGTTGATTACCGTTGTCATGGTCGGCATCTACCGGACGCCTTCGGCCATCGAAGCATCGTGGAAATACTTCATCCTCGGCAGCGTCGGCATCTCGCTCGCCTTTTTCGGCACCATTCTGATCTATCTCGCGGGCCAGAAGGCCTTGGGAGAAGGCGCGCCGGCGATGACCTGGAGCCTGCTGCAGGCCGCCGCCCCGCAGCTCGATGTCTCGCTGCTCAATCTGGCCTTCGTGTTTCTGCTCATCGGCTACGGAACCAAGATCGGCCTGGCGCCGCTTCATGCCTGGCTGCCCGACGCCCACTCGGAAGGACCGACGCCGATCTCGGCGGTTCTCTCGGGGCTCCTGCTCAATGTAGCGCTCTACGCCTTGCTGCGCTTCAAGATGATCGTTTCTGCCCATCCGCAAGCCATTCAGCCGGGTCCCATCATGATCGTCATGGGGTTGATCTCGCTGATCTTCGCCGCCTTCATGCTGTACCAGCGGCGCGACATCAAACGCCTGTTTGCCTATTCGTCGATCGAACACATGGGGCTCATCACCTTCGCTTTCGGCATGGGCGGGCCGCTGGCCAATTTCGCTGGGCTTCTGCACATGGCGATGCACAGTCTGACAAAATCCGCGATCTTCTTTGCGGTCGGCCATGTGGCGCAAGCCAAGGGCACCCAACGAATCGCGGCCATCCGCGGACTGAGCGTGACCCATCCCGCGCTCGCCATCGGCCTGGCGGCGGGCGTTTTTGCAATATCGGGACTGCCCCCCTTCGGAGTGTTCATGAGTGAATTCCTGATTTTGAGCACGACATTCGCGCGGGCACCCTGGCTCGCGGTGCTCGCCGCGTTTGGCCTGATCGTGGCGTTCGGCGCGTTATTGTGGCGGCTGCAAGAGATGATGCTGGGTGAGCCGAGCGAGCCTGCTCACAAGGTCAAGGCATCATCCGTGCCTCTCCTCATTCACATGGCGCTTGTCCTCATTGCCGGTGTCTATCTGCCGCCGCCATTGTCGGCATGGTTTGCGCGCGCCGCGGAGTTGCTCAAATGAAGCGGCCCGTACCGGTTGCCGTCACGGCCCTCGCCGCCGGACAGGAGGCGGGTCCGGACGGGTTCGTGCGAACCCCGGTCGACGAGCGCAACTGGATCTGCCTCGCCATGGGGTGCGCCCAGGGCATGCAGGATCTGGTTGCGCTGTGGGCCGACGATGGCGCCGTCCACTTGGCACTCGGAGTACCGGCAGTCCCACTTAGAGTAATCGCATCGTTGCCCTTGAAGCGCGGCGGCTTTCCGTCCGTCGCAAAGAACCACCCGCCAGCACTCCGCCTTGAACGAACGCTGCGCGATCTCGATGGCGTCGAACCGCATGGTCTTCCCGATCAGCGTAACTGGATCGACCACGGCAAATGGCCAGGGCACCCGGTGGCGCAGAAGCAAGGTTCCGGGCGGCCCGGCACAAGCTATGTATTCCTGCCCGCGGAGGGTGAGGGGTTGCACCAGATTCCGGTGGGGCCGGTGCATGCCGGGATCATCGAGCCCGGTCACTTCAGATTCACCGCCAACGGCGAGGCGGTGGTGCGGCTTGAGGAACGCCTGGGCTACGCGCACAAGGGTATCGAGACCCTGTGCAAAGGCGCCGATATCAGCGGGGCGGCGCGCATTGCCGCGCGCATATCGGGCGACAGCACGGTTGCATATTCCTATGGTTTCGCGCGGGCCATCGAAGCGGCCCTTAACTGGCAACCGCCACCGCGCGCCATTCACCTCCGCGCCGTCATGGCGGAACTCGAACGCCTGTCGCATCACATCAATGATGTGGGGGCGATTTGCAACGACGCGAGCGTGGTGGTCTTGCATGCCCACTGCACGCTGTTGCGCGAGGAAATTCTGCAGACCGCCGGCCAATGTTTCGGCCACCGCATGATGATGGACCGGATCGTTCCCGGCGGTGTCGCGGTCGATCTTGCCGCCGATGGCGCTTGCGTGATCGAGGCGCTGCTGGCGCGCTGCTCCGCCGGATTTGAATCGGTTGTCCGGGTCTATGACGAAGCGCCGTCCTTGCAGGACCGCACGGTCACTACCGGCGTGGTCAGTGCAGCACTAGTGGCGCAATTCGCGGCGGGCGGCCATGTCGGGCGCGCCTCGGGCCGAGCTTTCGATACCCGCAAAAACTACACCTATCCGCCCTATGACCGGCTGGATTTCGCCATGGCGGGGCGGAGTGCGGGCGATGTCGATGCGCGTGTCTGGGTTCGCATCGAAGAGGTGCGATCGAGCATTGCCCTCATTCGCCAGTTGTTGCGCGAGCTGAAACCCGGTCCCGTCCTGTCGGCCATGCCGGCGCCGCGTGCCGCCGAGGCCTGCGCCATGGTCGAGAGTTTTCGCGGCGACATATTCACTTCAATTCGACTGAACGGCGACGGGCGCATTGCGAAGTTTCATGCCCGCGATCCATCGCATTTCCAGTGGCCGCTGCTCGAAGCCGCCATTGAAGGCAATATCGTTGCGGATTTTCCGCTCTGCAACAAGTCGTTCAACTGTTCCTACTCCGGGCACGATATGTAGGTTGTCATGCGCTCTCTGCTGTTCAAATCGCTGGTTCAAGGTTCCGCCGTCATTGCTCCGCCGGCCTCAAGTGGCGCGGCGCTGGCTGAACTGGCCACGACAGTCGGCGACGTTGCGCGTGTGCGGCTTGGACGTTCATTGTCGATTCGCGAGGTCGATGCCGGTTCCTGCAACGGCTGCGAGCTCGAAATCCATGCCATCAACAATCCGGTCTACGACGCCGAGCGATTCGGCCTGAAGTTTGTAGCTTCGCCACGCCATGCCGATGTCTTGCTGGTCACCGGCCCGGTCACCTGGAACATGCGTCAGGCACTGGAGCGGACCTATGCCGCCACACCCGCGCCCAAATGGGTTGTGGCGCTCGGCGACTGCGCCGCCAATTGCGGTGTCTTCGCCGGCAGTTACGCCTGCGCAGGCGCTGTGAAGGACATCATCCCCGTCGATCTGCACATCCCCGGTTGCCCGCCGCCACCAATTGAGAGTTCTCAAGGGATTGCTGGCGTTGGTCGGCGAGGCGGCGAAATAGCCCGCTTGCCTTGGCGCCAGGAAGAGCCGGTGTTCAAGTTCTTCGGGTCAGTAGCGGAGCAGCAACGGGTCAGATCAACGCGGTTACGGCGATCGCAACTTTGGTCTTTTATTTACATGCGTTTTTCATTGCTAAACTGCACTGAACACCGGCTCCGCCTCACATGTCGCTAACTCATGGAATTCTGCCAAGATATTGTGCCGCGTGACAGTGTGCGACGGTTATCCCTTCGGTAGTCCGGCTTCCCGCAAGGCTGCCGCATAGCGTTCCCAGTCAGTCGCACGGTGCGCTCTGGCAGCCTTACTGAAGGCTGACAAGTGTACGGTTTGGCAATGGCAGGCCGGGGTTCGGGAGTCAGCGTCAATTGCTCACAATGAAGCGTTGGCGGTCTTATTCGCGACTAATGAAAATTTCGTGGCATCCGGCATCGCGCACTTCGTGGTGAACATGCCTATGGCTTAGTGAGTCTTGGAAAATCGCCACGCCTTGTAGGCGCGCCATGCCTCGCCAACCGGACCGGCGGCAAGTTTCCGGCGTAGCGCCAAAAGAGACAAGAAGACGCTGCCTGCGGCCGTTCTGGCATATTGACCCTTGAACAGAGGCAGCCGGGCGTTCGCAACGCGAAACTTGTAAGGTTCGTCGCCAACGCCGAGATCGTATGTCGTGATGCCCTGCGAATGGGCCCAGGCAATAAGGCTCTCGAGATGAAGGATGCCAGGCGAGTATCTCGCCCATTCGCCAGCCTCAAAGGCGGGCATCAAGTCGTAGAACCTGTCCCTCGTCAAGATTCCCCAGCCCGTCGCGATCGGCGTATCTCCAGAAAAAAGCGCTGTAGCCTTCACCTGCCCGGAGGCGGAAAATCGTTCCGTCATCTTCCGATAGTAAGCGCGGTATCCCGGCCTTTCAAAACCGTCAACTCCCCTGGTTTCAATATATCGCCGCGTCTTTTGTCGGACCATCGTTTCAAACGCGCGAGTAGTTTCAGGTTTCGTTTGAGAAACGACAAATCGGACTTCGCCCAAGCTTGCCAATTTGCGGCGCTTGCGCGCTGCATCGCTGAACCGCACGGGTTTTGACGCAGGATGATTAGGCGGGTCCAAATGGATGAGATGACCTGAACGCGGTTCCAACGCCGGCGCTAGCACCTGCAGTGAGTTCTTGATCTCGCCGACATTGGCCGGCATTTTTTCCAGGATGACGACATCGCATGCCGGCAGCTTGGCAAGAATGCCGTCCCAAAGCGCGCCAATGGCGGCAGCATCGATATCCTCCGACCCGGGGAACATGATGGGCGCGTTGTAGTCGGACACGCCGCCATCGAGAAATCCCAGGAAACGCAGGCCATAGTGCCGCTCTAGCCCAAGTGGCAACAACATGACCGGCGTGCCATCCGGATGGGAAACACGAACGAAAAACGGCAACGTACCCCGCGCGGCGCCGATTGTTTCAAGCCAGACCTCGAGAACGTCCCTGGCTTGAAAGGCGTAAGCACGATGCGGCCCGGGCTGATCGAGTAACGGCCAGACGTTGGCAAACGCAGCAAGATCATTCGACACAGTCACGATCATCGGCAGGATATCTCGATCCTCTGCCCGCTCCGCTTGATGCCGGGGCCAGCACTACATCCAGCTGCATTGCACCGCGATGTCAAAGCCATTTCATTGCCACCAGCGCGGGACGAGCGACCAGGGAGCCCCGTTGACCAGAACTTCGAGGCAGCGCACGTCATTGCAGACCCGGTTGAGCGACAGCCGTGGCAGAGACATCAGTTGCTTGCCGTTGGCGGCGCGGAGAATGCCGCTATTGGTGGTCACCGCCGTTTTCAAGCCGAGATCGCCGGCAATTTCGAACTCGCGCTCTCCGGCGTTGCCAGGATCGCCGAAAGGATAGCTTAGATGGGCGGGACGCAGGCCAAGGTGGGCCTCCAGGCCGGCCATTCCCCATTCAATCTCTTTGGCGGCCGCTTCGGCCGGCAATTTCGCCAGGCGGAAATGGTTGACGGTATGGCCACCGATTGTGAGCAATTCTTCCTGGCTGAATTCAGTGAGTTCGTCCCATCCCATCATCAACTCGCGGCAGACCGCGTCACTGTCAATTCCATGGTGGGATGCCGCTCGAACGGCCCATGCGTGGGCAGCCACAGGTGTCATGGCGTTGAGGCGCTGCGCCAGCTCGCCAAAGGCCCGAGTCTTTTCGGCGTGCGTTGCAGTATTGAATCTTCCGGTTTCCTCCAATTCAACCACATCGTTGCCGGCTACAATGCGCTCAAGCAACTCCCACCACAGCACGCCATTTCCATCGGCAAACGCGACCGGCACATAGATCGTGTGTGGAACCCTATGCTTCGCCAGAACCGGAAACGCGCAGGTCCGGTTGTCGCGATAGCCATCGTCGAAGGTAAAGCAGGCGAACGGCCTGGGTTTCCTCCTGCCACCGCTCGTGTCGAGCAACTGCTCATGGGCCTCATCAAGGCTAATAATGTCATGCCCCATTGCGCGCACCTTGAGAATGGCGGCTTCGAGAAATTCCGGCGTGATGGTGAGCGCGGCGTTGGGTTGAAATGGGGTCGTGCGGGCCGGCTGCACGCGGTGAGCCGAAAATATCACTCCCAGCGCATGCCCAGTAGCGGCGGCGGCGCGGTGAATGCGCAAGTGGCGCATCGTCAGGAGCGCGGCTTTTCTCAGATTCATGCCCGCATCCTGCCAAGCAATGCGTGAAAATCGAGCGCCAGCACTTTCATTTGGAGGCAACGCGGGCTGGCGCTTGGATCATTGCTTGCGCGATGGAATGCCACATCGGTTTTTTCTGAAGTTCGGCATCGAACGGGAGGCCGCGATTGCGGGCATCATGAAAGTTCTTGAGCCAGCTGTATCGATCGGAGAGGCCCCAGGTCACAAGTCCCGTTAGCGCCGGTTCAGCGAGGGCCACTTCCAAAAACCGCGTTGTCTCGTCGGCCACCGCCTGGTCGCGCGCCGCCAGTGACTGGTTGAAATTGCTTTCGACTACGTCGAGCTCGGACACTGCGATTTCGAGGCCCAGGGCCGCGACCTCGGACAGGAATTTGCTCAACCTGCGCTGCGGGATTGTGGTATCGCCTTGCGACGTCAGGTGCCCCTGAATGCCGAAGCCATCGATTGGAACATCCGCCCGCCGCCATCGTTCGAGCGCTTTCAAAACTGCGGTGCGCCTTTCCTCGTGCCAGCCGCTGGCGTATTCCAACCCATAGTCGTTGTAAAAGAGTTTCACCTCGGGTGCCAGACTGCGGGCGAGATCGAAGGCACGTATGATATAGTCCTCGCCGAATAACTGGCTAAACCGCCAGTTGCGCAAATCGCCCGCTTGTTTGTCTTGCGGATTGATTGCTTCGTTGATGACATCCCAGTGCCGAAGTTTGGCGCCGTAGCGGCTTGCGACAAAGTTGACATAAGGCTCGACGATGCGGTTCCAGTCATCTTTGCCTTGCACCTCAGCGTTGAACCAATCCGGCAGGCTTTCGTGCCAAAACAAAGTATGACCGCGCAACCAAAGTCCCCGGCCGGACGACAGTCCAGCGAGCCGGTCCATGCCCTCGGGGGAAAACTCGTCGGCCCTTGGCTGCATCGGTTGCCACTTCATCTCCCATTCGGGAACGAGGCAGGCGCATTCATGCCAAACATGAGAAGCGAAGGCGGAATCGTCAACTAGGTAACCGGACTGCGTGGCTATTCCGTAAAACAGACCTTTTTGCGCGGCCAGTCCAGCCAGGCCAGTTTCGCCCGAAATGCCGGGAGCAGCAGTCCTGCCGTCAGACGGCAATGACATGCCCGCCACCAGTCCGAGCAGACCGGCGCCGGCCAGCACTTGCCGCCGTCTCAATGCGCCTGCATTCGGCATTTGAGACAACCGATCAACTTGAAAGGTTGGAATCAACCACTCTCATCCATAGTTTTCCAATCGTGCAGGCTCGTTGCCGCGATCGGGGAAGCGGGAAAGTCCAGTCCATTGCATAAATAGCATCATGAGAAACAGGGGATTGAGCAGGACGTAGCGGCGCCAAAGCCGGCGGGGTTCGTGAACCAACCTGAACACCCACTCAAGTCCTCTGTCCTGCATTGCTCGCGGCGCCTGTGGCAAGAGCCCGGCATGGAAATCAAAAGCAGCACCTACTGCGATCGTTGGCAGCCCGAGCACCTGGACGTTTTCATGGACCCAAATCTCCTGGCGCGGGCAGCCCAAACCCACAAAAACAATACGGGCTCCAGAATCACGAATGGCTTTGATAATTGGGCCGCGCTCATTTTCCGTCCAGCGGCGAAACAGCGATGGGCGCGCGCCGGCCACTTTCAGTGCCGGAAACCGCGAACGTAGACGCGCCGTCAGCTGGTCAAGGACTTCCTGCCTGCTGCCGTAAAAATAGACCGGAAGGTTCTTCTCCGCCGCTGCCGCGCAAATCTTCAATGTCAAGTCAGGTCCGTAGACGCGATCGGATAAGCCGGCAGCGTGCAACAGATTGAGCGCCCAGCGCACCGGCTGACCATCCGGAGTAACGATGTCGAGGTGGTTGAGGCGCCAACGCAAGGCCCGGTCCAATGCGCCGCTCATCAATCCGTGAACCGCCAAGGCGGTTACCCCTAGCGGCCTTCGCTGCTCCGCGGCGCCGACAATGGCGCCAACTGTCCGGGCATAGTCGGTTTTGCTGATGCCTACGCCCAGCACATTGGCTTTGTCTGGAAGTGTCATGATGCCTGTTTCCACCGAAATTGGTTCTGTTCAAATATTTCTTCGAGAATGCCCTTGACGTCATATTCCAGTTTCCAGTTGGGAAAATGCCGCTCAAATCGCCGCGTGTCGGAGATCCACCAGATGTGATCGCCCTTGCGATTGGTCTCGTCGTAAGTCCAATGGAACGGGCGGCCGGTGATTGCTTCGCAGAGCGTAATCGCCTCAAGCATCGAGCAATTGCTGCGGCGGCCACCGCCCATGTTGTAGACCTCGCCGCTTCGCGGCTGTTGATAGAATTGCCAGAACGCCTCGACAAGATCACGGCTGTGGATGTTGTCGCGCACTTGTTTGCCCTTGTATCCGAAGACTTTATAGGGTGTGCTGGTGGCCGCGCACTTCATCAGATAGGCAAGGAAACCATGTAGCTGCGTGCCGCTATGGGATGGCCCGGTTAGGCAACCACCGCGGAACACTGCGGTCTTCAGTCCAAAATATCGGCCGTACTCCTGTACAAGGAGATCAGCAGCGACTTTCGACGCACCGAAGAGGCTATGAAGTGTCTGGTCGATTGACATTTCTTCGTCGATGCCGTGGTCGGCATAGGGATGGGTGGAATCGAGTTCCCAGCGGTTCGCCTGCTCAATCAACGGAAGTTCGTTGGGGCGATCGCCGTATACTTTGTTGGTCGAGGTGAATATGAACACTGCCTCAGGACAGTGGCGTTTCATGCTCTCCAGCATGACTAGAGTACCATTGGCGTTGACGGTGAAATCAGTCATCGGATCGCTAGCCGCCCAGTCGTGTGAAGGTTGCGCGGCTGCATGGACGACAAGGCAAACCTGGGGTCCAATTTCGGCAAAAAGCTTGCCGATCGCCTCGGCATCTCTGATATCGGCATCGATGTGGCGATAGCGGGGCAACTCCCGCTCCAATTCGCCGCGGTTCCATGCGGTCGATGCATCCGGTCCGAAGAAGCGGCGGCGCATATCGTTGTCTATCCCGATTATGCGATGGCCGCGCGAATGGAACAGGCGTGAGGTTTCCGAGCCGATGAGGCCCGCAGATCCCGTAACTACAACGATATCACGCATACAAACATACCCTTTCCCTATCCCAAGCGTTGCCGGGTGGCGGACGTGGGATCTGCTTGGCAATCATTCTGATAGTCCCTGGCGCGGGATGCCGTCCTTGCCAGTTCCCGCCAATGAAACCATCGGCGCCGGAAACCCGATCGTTCTCAGTCGGGCAGTCGTCAGCATCGCCATGCTATACCGCGTTAGCGAATGCTTTTGGAGTCAACAGAGTAAGCACGAGAATTTTCAAGTCGAAGAGCACACTCCAATTGTCCAGATAGTAGAGGTCGTGCAAGACGCGGTCCCGCATCTTCCATTCTTCGTCCGTCACGCCGCGCAACCCGTTGACCTGGGCCCAGCCGGTGATGCCCGGAAGCACATTGTGGCGCCGGGCATAGAGGGAAACGCGAGATGTGAAATGGTCGTCAAGGTCGATAGGGTGTGGACGTGGCCCAACCAGGGACATGTCGCCCTTGAGAACATTGATGAGCTGCGGCAATTCGTCGAGATTGAGTTTGCGAATAAAGCTGCCAATCCGCGTTATGCGGGTGTCATGTTTGGTGGCTTGCCTAAAGCGCTCATCGAGATGCTCAACATACATCGACCGGAATTTGTATATCTCGAATGGAGCGCGATTGAACCCGTAACGCTTTTGGCGAAACAGCACCGGGCCCTCGGTCTCGAGCCGGATTGCCAGGGCGATGCTGCCCAGAAGGGGTGAAAGTATCAGCAGACACAGGCCAGCGACAATCAAATCGAAAAGCCGTTTCTCGACAATTTCCAAAGCACTTAGAGGTTTGCGAGCCAAGGGGAAGTTTACAAGAGTGTTTGACTGCGTTGCGTTTGAGCCTATCGCCGGTATATGAAACGATTCCTGGAAAAGGCCGATCGCTGCCGGCAACAACAGCAAGTATCCCATGCACTCCTGAATCAGCTCCCTTTCCTTCCAATCGAACAAAAGCATGATCTCTTCCGGGCAACATCGCCGTCCGACCTCTACCGCCGCCTCCAATTGCCGTTTGAGCGGCAGTTCCGCACCTGTGTTAACTGCCACGGTGCCTACAATCTGTATGCCCTTTTGCTCGGGGCGTCCGATTTCATAAAACCGCGCGATTTCGGATTCGGTTCCCACCAACATCATTTTTCGCGCGGCAACTCTGCCGGCTTGAGCCATTGCAAGACTTCCTGCCGCGGCCGTGCGCCGCAGCAGACCAAGCAAGACCATGCAGACAAAATAATTGATTGCCACCGATCCGCGCGAGAATTCGGCGCCAGATTTGGTCATGAACAGCACGAACATCAGGCAGACGACGCTAATGCTCCAACTATTGAACACGCGCTCGACCGGCCGCCGCGCGGCCGCTAGATTTGCATAGTGGTAGTCCCGGCGAAGCACGCTGACGACAAGATATTGCGTCGCCATCAACACGCCGAGAGAAAGCCCAGACGACAATGCAGGTGGCGCACCCAGTACCAGCTTGTAATATTGATTCTGCACCAGAACGACCGCGGCGATGATCACCAGTACTTCACAGGCAATCAAAGCGGCGACCAATACCGGCCACCCTATTATGCTCTGGCGCTTTAAAGATATCCGCGAGACGATGTCGGCATACGTCATCTTACAAACCACTGCTACGCAACTCTGCACGGACCGCATCTTGCCCGGCCCGCAGTTTACGCTGACTGCGGAATGAGCTTGAATTAAACACAACTCAATTCTAATGTTAAGAGAATATTAACCGAATTTGCAGTTGGAATTTGCTTTTGCGGGTTCGAATCAAAGCCAATCGAGCGTCCTGCGCGGTTGCTGCTGGAATTGGGAATGCTAGCCGTGCATTCGTTAACCGCCGTTGCCGAGCCAATCGAGGAAAATCAAACCGGCACATGTGCCACTTGGCGGAAGTGAACTGAAGTGCCGCAACCTTAAGAGTTATTTATCTGAAAATGCAACCTATGATATTGGTTGCCGTTGTCATCGGAATTGGTCGAAACGAAAAGTACGGGCGTTACGAAGTGCGTGTTGAAATTGAGTATTCTGCATATGTCCTCTGAGTTTATGGACAAGTTCGCCCCGCCGAGCGCATCGTCTGCAGGCGCCGAACTGCGGCTCATCGCTCGGGCGCTGTTTAGCCGCTTTAAACTGATAGCCTTTGTAGTCTGCATTTCCGTATTGCTTTGCATCGCATTCCTCTGGGCGTCCGATGTCGAATACAGATCGACCGCCGAAATTCTAATCGATCCGCGGCCCAAACAAATGCTTGAGCGCGAGGTTGCACCGACCGGACTTGGATCGTCCTCGCTGGGCCCGGACACCCTGTTGCTGGATAGCCAGATAGAGGTAATCCAGTCGTCTTCGGTGCTCGACAAGGTGATCGAAATGCATGGCCTGGCGGGCGATCCGGAATATGGCAAGGCGCAGGCGGGGGAAGAAAAATCCAGCCTCAAGTCAATTGTGCGGTGGATTTCCCGCGGTCCTCAATCGGAAACGGTACCCGATGAAGCGCCCCACGACCGGGCGTTGCGCGTGTTGATGGAAAGCCTTCGCGTCGAACGTAAAGGCAATACATACGTCGTGGCGATCTCCATGCGCTCGACGGACCGCTTCAAGGCGGCGGACATCGCCAATTCAATATCATCGATATATGTCAGCGAAAGCAACAGCGCGTCCAATGCGGTTGCCCAGGAGGCCGCAACATCGCTCACGCAGCGGCTGGAGAAACTGCAGCAAGAAGCCACAGCCGCAAACCAAAAGGTCGAAGAATACCGCAAGCAAAATGGCCTCACCGGGTCTCCCGACAACCTGGTGGTCGAACAGCAACTAAGGGAGCTCAACACACTGCTGTCTTCCGCCAGGGCGGCAACCAAGGAGGAAGAGGCGCTTTGGAAGGAAGTGGAGGCCGTATCGTCAAGCCAGCCCGCCCAATTGTCCGCCATTTCAAAGCTGGAATCGCCGCTTCTCTCCCAGCTCAGGCTTCAGCTTGCAACCGCCGTCGCGGATGAGCAAGCCCAATCCGCCAGGTTTCTGCCGAAGCATCCTCTGGCGCAGGCCGCCATGCTGGAGCGCAAGTCAATCGAGAAAGTTGTCGCCGCTGAAATCCAGGGCATCATTGTCCGGCAGAAGGTCAAGTATGACGCGGCTTTGCGCAAGGAGCGCGATATCGAGAGCAAAGTCAAAGACCTCGAGTCGAAATCCACTCAACTGCGAATGGCTTCGGTCGAGTTGAATGAACTAATTACCGACGCAAAGATGCGCCAGGATCTGCTGAGCGGTTTCATGAACCGCGCCCGGCTCGCGGTGGAACAGGTTGGCCTGCCTGCCAGCACGATCCGCATCATCGCCCGCGCCACTCCGGCCACCCGGCCAAGTTGGCCGCCCGCGCAGCTTTTGCTGATTGCCAGCGCCCTGTTGGGGGGCATGCTCGGAGTGATGCTCGCCTGGCTAATGCATCTGTTGAATGGCACGCCTTCAAGAATTTCTGCACGGGGCAATAAATCCGCCCCTGGCGTGCCGTCCATCTCAGCCGGCGAGATCGTTATTTCCGCCGGCCATAGCTGATGAAGCGCCTTATATCTCTGTCGGTGGTAGACCAGGCAATGCTGAGCGCGCTGTCGCTGGCGATCAACTTGGTGCTCGTTAAATTCGCCACCCCGGCGAGTGTTGGCAGCTTTGCAGTGGCTTCGGCCATGACGTACCTTGCCATGGGTGTGCAAAATGCCGTTGTCATCACGCCTGCCGCGGTGCGTATCTACGGCATTAGCGCGGAGAAGCAAAAGGCCATCCTGTCGACACTCACTTCGGTCGACCTGTTGCTCAACTTGGCACTGACTCTGGCCTGCTTAATCGGAAGTCTGGCGATGGGATTCACATTGCTGCAATCGGCCTCGGCCGCTCTGTTCCTGAGTTCAAGCCTGATCCGCGAGCTTGCGCGCGGCGTTTTGATTGGCAAAGGCAATGTGCAGCGGTGCATCGTGCTTGACGCGCTGTGCGTCCTATTGTGCGCCATCGGAACACCACTGCTGTGGAGCCGATTGGCGCCGGAAGCCGCCTGCCTGCTGGCACTGGCTGCCGGCAATATATTTTCGAGCTTGGCATTCTCGCCGGTGCTGCATCGCCAACCAAATCGGATGAAACTTCATCTCGCCAACTACCCGCATTACTGGGTTGAGTCCCGCTGGATGCTGATCGGCGCCTCGGCGACCGAGCTGCATGAGCGCTCGTATGTATTCATGTTGCAGTTGCTGCGCGGCATGACGACGGTAGGAACAGTACACGCCGGGCGTATTCTGATTGCGCCGATTTCGCTCCTCACGACGGCCTGGGGCCGCGCGATGCGTCCGCGGATGGCGGCTCTCATGGAAAACGGACAGCATGCGGTAGCCAGAAGCATTCTACTTTCTGGCCTGGCAATCACAACGACATTGACATTGGCATACCTGGCCGCCTTGTTCATGCTTTGGGGGTTCATTGACCGGCAACTTTTCGCTGGGCGGTATGAAAACATGTGGCCAATCGTTGCGGCATGGTGCGGTTATGGCCTGCTCAGCATACCGGCGAATTGCATGAGTTTCTACTTTCAGGCCGAGCGGCGGTTCAAACCGCTGGCCCTGAATGCCGTGGTAAGCGGCGCCGGATCGCTGGCGTGCATGCTCTTACTGATATTGCCAGTGCCCGATCTTACGGCAATATTCTGCCTTTATGCCGGCATCATTATCGTTCTGATCGCACAGTTAGGCTGGTGGCTCCGACCGCCGGTTCCGCTTGGGGTGAACCCATGACAGCTGTCCAGGCACAGTATTCCGATTTTCCCTTGCTGAGACGGTCGCTGCAACGGGTTGGCACAATCCTGCCCGCCCTGGTCGTGGCCTATCCATTGCTCGTTTGGCCGCTGGTCTATGCGGTGCCGGTCGTCGATGCGACAACCGGCCTGGCAGTAGCGCCAACCGCGGTCGGTGACTATCTTCTGAACAAGCTCTACTTTCCTCCACTGTTCATGGTCGCGGTTCTCAATTTCTTCTGCAACCGCCAACTCGTGACCGGTTCGATGCGGGTATTTGTGGCGTCATTGGGATTGTTGCTGGCATTTTGCCTGCTCAGCGCCCTTTGGTCACTGGCGCCGGATATTACCGTCCGGCGAGCCGTGCTGGAGATAATCATTTGCGCAACGTTGGTTCTCGCGGTCATGAGCACTCCCCGGCCAATCGAATTGTTGACCCCAGTCTTTTGGTTGATGATGGTTGTCGTCGCGGTCAACCTAGCCGTTGTCCTGTCAAGAGCGGCAGGGCCAATTGGGCATGAGGGCATCTATTCTCACAAGAATTCACTTGGAGGTAGCGCTGGGCTTGCCATCGTCGTTTGTCTCTACTTTCTCTCATGCGGGTCGAAAGCGTGGCGGGCAGCCGCGGTTTTGACCATCGCCGCCAGTTTCTTCCTGCTGGACCAAAGCCGGTCGAAAACGGCGATGGCTCTCGCCATCCTGTCTCCGGTCATAGCGCTGTATTTCTATTTCGTCTGCGGCATTTGCCGGATACCGCTGCTCATCGCGATTGTCACTTCCATTGCCGCGGCAATACTCGGAATTCTCGTGGCAGGCGCGATCATGGACTGGAATATCGACGACGTATCACTTTGGCTTTTCAACGACAAGACATTCACCGGCCGCACTTTCATCTGGCAATTTACAATCGAACGCATTCAGGAGCGGCCGTGGCTCGGCTACGGCTATTCGGCTTTCTGGGATATCGGTCCCCAGTCTCCAAAATTCAAAGCGCCCAATTTCATCGCCCTGATGGCGCATGCTCACAACGGATACCTGGGTTTCATGCTCGAAACCGGTATCGTCGGATTTCTGATGCTTGTCGTTTTCCTCGGTGTTGCGATGAATTGTATCGGACGGACGGTGGAATTGAGACCGAGCTTCTTCATCTTTGGAACAAGCTTGGCCAGTTATGGCCTGCTGGCGAATCTGATGGAGGCGGATCTGCTCGTGCCAATGTCACAAACCACCATGCTGCTTCCGCTGGTTAGTGGCGCTGCCGCGGCGTTTCAACACAACCCCCCAAGGCTTGGCGCGTACTCCCCGATTGGCGGTCCACGGGAGCGGATTGGCCGATGACCATTGGAGCCAAGCCGACACCACAACGTCCGATGTTCAGTGTCATAATTCCCTGGCATGGGAATATCGGCCACCTTGCGCGCGCTGCGGCAAGCGTATCGCGTCAGACGGACCGGGATTTCGAATTGGTGATCGTCTGCAACGGCGCGGCCGTTGAAGTTGCGATAAACGACCTGAAAAAGTTGGGCCTGCCGCCGCACCGCATCGTACGAAGCGTGCCGCCCGACGCCAATATCGCCCGCAATGCCGGAATTGACGAGGCAACGGGCCACTGGCTGGCCTTTCTTGATTGCGATGACGAATTCGAACCGGACAAATTGGCAATCATGCGGATGGCCATTGCCACCGAAGAGACCGATATTCTGCTTTCCCGCGGCAAGCGCGTGCGAGGCGCGGGAAAGGCCTTCATCTTTCCGGGAACGCTGTTGAAACGCAACGAGAACCTGTCAGAATATTTTTTCACCCGCGGCTGCAATTGCTCAACATCGGCAATTGCCGCGCGCGGCGAAACCGCCCGTTCGATACGCTTTACGCCGGGCCTCGCGAAATTTCAGGACAATGACTTCTTGATTCGCGCCCAGGCGGCTGGAGCGAGCATTAGAATGCTGGGGGACAGTCTCTTTCTGTGGCATGACTCGAGCGAAGCCGGCCGTATTTCTCGTGGCGCCGACTATCAACGCCAGATGGCATGGGCAAAATCGCTTGCTCCGGACTTCACTGACCGGGCCTTTCATGCGTTCTGCGCCCGCCGGGTTGCACAATACCGCTTTCCACGCGACTTCTCCGCCAACATCGGGAGATTTTGGGATGGCTGGCGCTACGGTGGGTTGGCGGCGGCCGAATTGTCCTTGATGATCGCGCGATGCCTCATGCCGAAGACCATTTCCAGCCGTGGCGTTGATTTCATTGCGCGCGTCACACACCATGCGGCAAGTCGCAGCCGCCGGGATGCTAGGTGAGTTCGCCGGTATGAAAGGGGTCAATCGCGCGCATGCAATAGCCGGACAGCCGGAGCGGCCGCAAGTCTGTATCGGAGTTCCCACTTTCAGGCGCTCAAATTACTTGCACCTGTTGCTGCGCAGTCTGGAGAAGCTGGAAACGCGGGCGGCAATCATCGTCATTGTTGCCGATAACGACATAACTGGCCGAGAGGGCATATCAACTTGCCGCAGCATCATCGCGGCCGGCTACAGATTTCCGTTGCTGGCAATTGAGTCGCCCATTCGTGGAATCGCGGACACCCGCAATACTCTGGTAGAAACGGCACTGCAGCAAGACAGCGTCGACTACATTGCAATGATCGACGACGACTCGTGGCCGGATCCGAATTGGATCGAGGCGCTGTTGGATCTGATCGGCGCTGAAGGCGTTGATCTGGTGCGCGCTGCAATGGAGCCCGACTTCGAGCTGCCGCCAGAGCCGTGGCTGGTGCGGACGGAACTCTATCGGCCTGCAATCACCGTAACCGGGCGGGTGGAGCAAATTCATGCGGCCGGCAACTTCTTGGCTCGTGCCGATGTGTTCAGAAAGGTCGAACGCCCATGGTTCAACCCGGAGTATGCCTTAACCGGCGGCGAAGACGACGATTTTTTCTTGCGATTGAAGGAACTTGGCTACACCTTCGCGCAAACCGTAAATTCGGTTGTGCACGAGCGCATGCCGGCAACGCGCTGCAATCCGCGGTGGCTGCTCGATCGGGCACTGATGAATGGTGCATCATGGGCCAGGATCCGCATGCGCCGCCGGCCCAGGGGATGGACTCCGTTACAGGAAGTAACCAAGATTGCCGCCGGCTTCGCCTACGGCGCTCTCACGATATGCTTGTTTTTCTGGTCGCGGCCGAGGGCCTTCCGCGGCATTTATCGCGTTTATCGTTCGCTCGGCAAAGTCAGGGGTATGCAGGGAAATCAGAAACAGTACTATTCCTGAACACAGCAATATACTCCGTGTACAGATCGTCTTCCTGGAACGGACGCCACAATCGCCGGCGCGGTTATGACGGCTGTTTCAGGCGGCGATGCGGAATGAGGCCAAGCGCTGGCGGTAGCTCAGGGCTTCGGCGATGTGGATGCGGGAGATATGGGTGCTATCATCGAGATCGGCGAGGGTGCGGGCCACACGTAAAACCCGGTGATAGCCGCGGGCCGAGAGATTCATGGCGTCGGCGGCTTCGCGCAGCAATTTGAGGCCTCCGGCATCGGGGGTGGCGATGGCTTCAAGCAGCGCGCCATCGGCCTCGGCATTGGTGCGGAACTGGGGCTTGCCGAGGGCTATGAAGCGCTCCTTCTGGATGCCGCGGGCTGCCGCCACGCGCTGCGCCACGCCCGCGCTTCCCTCCTTGGGCGGCGGCAGGCTGAGGTCCGAGGCCCTGACCGCCGGCAGTTCGATCTGGATATCCATGCGATCGAGCAGGGGACCTGAAATGCGCGACTGGTAGTCGGCGGCACAGCGGGGGCCGGTACGGCAGACGTGGCCCGGCTCGCCGGCGGAACCGCATTTGCACGGGTTCATGGCGGCAACGAGCTGGAAGCGGGCGGGATAGGTCACGTGGTAGTTCACTCTGGCCACCACCGTTTCGCCGGTCTCCATGGGCTGGCGCAGGCTTTCGAGGACGCGGGACTGAAATTCGGGGAGCTCGTCGAGGAAGAGGACGCCGTGATGGGCGAGCGCCATTTCGCCCGGCTTGGCCCTGAGGCCGCCACCCACCAGGGCCGGCATGCTGGCGGAGTGATGGGGCGAGCGGAACGGCCTTCGCCTCGACAGTTTGCCGCCGGCGAGCTCGCCCGCCAGCGAGGCGATCATGCTGATATCGAGCATTTCACGGGCATCCATGGGGGGCAGGATGGAGGGCAGGCGCTGGGCTAGCATGGATTTGCCGGCGCCGGGGGGACCCACCATCAGCAAGTGATGGCCGCCAGCTGCCGCCACTTCAAGGGCACGCTTGGCGGCTTCCTGGCCTTTGATGTCGCGGAGGTCGGGAAGTTCGCCCATCTCCTCGGCAAGGCAGGGGCTGGGCGCACGCATGACCTGGGTGCCGCGCACATGGTTGATCAGCTGGATGAGATTTTCGGGGGCGAGGATATCGACATCGTCGCCGGCCCAGGCAGCCTCGGCGCCACTGGCCTTGGGGCAAATGAGGCCCAAATCGCGGGAATTGGCGGCAATGGCGGCAGGCAGCACTCCCGCCACGGCGAGGATGCTGCCGTCAAGGGCAAGCTCACCCATGACCATGTAGCGCATGAGGAAGTCGGGTGGAATGACGCCCAGTGCTGAAAGTAGTGCAAGCACAATGGGGAGATCGAAATGGCTCCCCTCCTTGGGCAGGTCGGCGGGCGAGAGGTTGACCACCAGCCGCTTGCCGGGAAGGGCGAGACCCACCGAATGGAGCGCCGCGCGGACCCGCTCACGGCTTTCGGCCACCGCCTTGTCGGGAAGACCCACGACATGGAACTGCACCTGGCCGGAGACGAATTGCGCCTGGACATCGACGGGAACGGCCTCGATCCCCTGGAACGCCACTGTCGAAACCCGCGCTGTCATGCCCCTCTCCGCCGCAACCGAGATGACGCTAAAGTAACTAGAACAAATTAGCAACAGAATTGTTTGGAGGAGGGCCAGAAAAAACGGTGGAGAGGGAAACAGGAGCTCGGTCCGTGCGGCCTTGCCGGATATTCCAGGGACAGGCGTTGCGCTGGAGTGAGGACAGCGATCCTGTCTACTGATTTGAAACGTTGGCGGCATGGTCCCCTCTTTTGGTTTGGACTGACGGTGTTTATATTCCTAGAATGCGGCGGAGGTATGACTAGCTTGTTGTGGGGAGGAAGAACGCTCGAATCAGTTTCATGGATTGGATCGCGACACGGCGATTGAACTCCTCGCCTCGCTCAATGTTGTGAAGGCTTGAGCGATCTCAGTCCGTTGAAAAGTGTAGGACTGTACAAGCTGAAGGGCGACCGGAAGAATCAATGGGCAATGACCGTCAATGGACGTTGGCGCATCTGCTTCGTATTTCGCGACGGAGACGCCTATGATGTGGAAGTTGCCGATTATCACAAGGGTTAGACAATGGCACCAGCAGTTCACCCAGGCCGCCTACTGCGGCGAGAATTAGCAGCTCGAAATCTGAGCGCCAATCGCCTGGCAATCGATCTCGGCGTGCCATCGGGCCGCATTACCGATAATCTCAACAGCCGCAGGTCGATCACGGCCGACACTGCCCTCCGCCTTGCCCGCTATTTCGGCAACAGCGCCCAGTTCTGGCTTGACCTGCAAAGCCAATACGACATCGCCATGGTGGAGCGCGAACGCGGGGAGGAGATCAAGAAGCGCGTGCATCCGGCGGATGCGGCGTGAAGCGCGCTGCTAAGCGTTAGAAAATGCAATTGAACGCAGAGTTGGTTCAATTCAGCGATCCCCTGATTCATCGCTCAGATTCTCTAGAGTCACTTCGACTATTTTGGGCGCAGCACCACCGGTAATTTCGTATTTTCCGCTCTCAGCAACAAGCGTGTAGGCATTCAACCCCGACTCTTTATTGAGGATAGCAAAACCACCGGCACTCTTTCGCACGCGGCCTCTATTTCTTCCGCCGTGGGTTGACAGTTGCGCGCTGCAATTGGGACACAGGAGCTGCAGGTTCCTTAGTCGATCGTCCGAATTGACCCCGTTCTTATGATCAACGGTAAGCTTCAATTCCTGGCCATTCCAAATTGGTTCGGCTGTGTTGAACATGCACTCGGGCGCATCACAGTAATAGGTTCCCGCTTGCTGGCGCATCCGGGCATATTGACGTTGAAGGTGGCTCAGGCGCGGACCAGGCGTGTAACGAAAGCGATGGAGACTGAATTTTGCCAAAACAAGATCCCTTTGCAGTTCACGTAGACAATAACGCCTTTCTAGTGCGCAACACCGCAACTCCGTCAGAATGGATGCGAGATTTCTATGGAAGCCTCCTACGAGTAAAAGCAATCAGTTTCGAAGGGCCGTCACCTCCTTCCCTCAATCGCATCCCAGATCAGCGCCGCTATATCCTCGCCGCCGAAGCGTTTGACTTCGCGGATGCCGGTTGGCGAAGTGACGTTGATTTCGGTGAGGTAGCCGCCGATCACATCGATGCCGACGAAGATCAAGCCGCGCTGCTTTGAGGTCGGGGCCCAATGCCTCGCAGATCTGGTGTTCGCGGCTGGTGAGGGTGGCGGGTTCCGGCCTTCCTCCCACATGCATGTTGGAGCGGCTTTCGTGGGCGGCGGGGACACGGTTTATGGCGCCAACGGCTTTGCCATCGACGAGGATGATGCGCTTGTCGCCTTTCCTCACTTCGGGGAGATAGGCCTGGGCGATGAAGGGCTCGCGGAAAGCCTGGGTGAAAAGCTCAAGGAGGGAGGAGAAATTCTGGTCGCCCTCGCTCAGGCGGAAGACGCCGGCGCCGCCATTGCCGTAAAGCGGCTTCAGGATGATGTCGCCGTGGTGGCGGCGGAAGGCTGCGATTTCGTTCACGTCGCGGGAGATCAGCGTGGCCGGCATGAATTCGGCGTAGCGCAGGACGAATAGTTTTTCCGGCGCGTTCCTCACTTCGACCGGGTCGTTGACCACCAGGGTCTTGGGATGGATGTGCTCGAGAAGATGGGTGGCGGTGATGTAACCCATGTCGAAGGGCGGATCCTGGCGCATCAGCACCGTGTCGAAGGTGGCGAGATCGACGCGGCGCTGTTCGCCGAGCGTGAAATGATTGCCCGGCTCGTCGCGCACTTTCACATCGTGGCCGGTGGCCCACAGGGAGCCTTCGCCGAGCGCCAGGGTCTTGGTCTGATAGTAGAAGAGCTCATGGCCGCGGGCTTGCGCCTCCAGCATCATGGCGAAGGTGGAATCGCCCTTGATGTTGAGGAGCTCGATGGGGTCCATCTGGACGGCAACTTTCAGCGCCATGGTCAGTCGTCTCCGTAGAAGGCATTCTCGATGTGGCGGGGCCAGAGGTAGGGGCTGACGGCGACGATGTCAAAACGGCAGGCCTGGCGGGCGGCGATGCGGTCGCGACCCATCCAACTCCGTGCCGCCGCGGCGATGCGGCGGGACTGATAGGTGGTGACCGAGGCGATCGAGGCATCGAGGCTGCCTCGCTGTTTTACTTCGATGAAGGCGGTGACGTCCCCCTTGCGCATGATGAGATCGATTTCGCCCATGGGGCTTTTGTAACGGTGGGCGAGAAGCCGGTAGCCCTTGCAGCGCAGCCACCACAGGGCCACCTGCTCGGCCAGGTGCCCGCGGCGTTCGGCGTCTTTTCTGGGGTCAGGCCTTGGCATCGTTCTTGGCGGCGAGGATGCGGGCGTAAATTTCCTTGCGGTTGAGGCCGAGCTTCCTGGCGACATCGGAGGCGGCCTTGCCGGCGGGGCTCGATTTAAGCGCTTCGGCGATGGCGGAATGCAATTTCCGCGTCCGATGCGCGTTCCTGTATCGGCTGCAGGTGGGCCGATGAGCAAGGTGATCTCGCCTTTGACCGCGGGGCGGGCGGCGAGGGTCGCGGCGATTTCGGCGGCGGAGCCACGCAGCACTTCCTCGTGCAGCTTGGTCAGTTCGCGGGCCACCACGATGGCGCGGCCGGGCAAGGCTTGCGCCAGATGCTGCAATGTCTCGACGATGCGATGGGGGCTCTCGAAAAAGATCAGTGTGGATTTGAGAGATGCGAGCCCGGTGAAGAGGCGGGCGCGCTCGCCTTGCTTATGGGGCACGAAGCCGAAAAAGCCGAAGCGGTCGGTGGGGAGGCCGGAAAGCGCGAGCGCGGTGGTGACCGCCGAGGGGCCGGGGCAGCAGGTGATGGCGATCGCCTCGGCCTGGGCCTCGATCACCAGACGGTAGCCTGGATCGTTGACCAGCGGCATGCCGGCATCGCTCACCAGAGCAATCGCCGCATGGTCTCTCAGCCGCGCGATAATGTGAGGGCGGGCCTTGGCGGCATTGTGCTCGTGATAGGGCTCGAGACGGTTGCGGATGCCGTAGCGCTCGAGAAGCTTGGCGGTGGTCCGGGTGTCTTCACACAGAATGACATCGGCGGCGGCAAGGGTGGCCAATGCGCGAATCGTCATGTCGCCAAGATTGCCGATGGGTGTCGCCACGATATAGAGGCCGGGGGCTAGGTTTTCCGCCTCGAAGGCTGCCGCTCCGATGGTGTAACGGCGGGCGGGCGGGGGCGAACCAGGTTTCATCTAGAGCGTCAGTTCGGAAATCAGCGCATTGAGGACGCGGCGGCCACCTGGCGTGGCGCGCAGTGACGAGCCTTCGCGTTTGATCAGCCCGAGGGATTTGAGGCCGGCGATCTTGCCCGAGTCCATCGGCCTTCCGGCGAGGCGCTCGAAACGATCGAGATCGATGCCGTCGCTGATGCGAAGGCCCATGAGAAGATACTCAGTGGCCTGGCCGGCGGGAGTGACAACAGTGTCTTCGGTGATGCCATGGCCTTGGGTTCTGACAAGCTCGCGCCAGGTCTCGGGATGTTTTTCCGCCATGAGGGCGCGGCGGTTTTCTCCGGCGGCGAGGCGGGAGTGGGCGCCGGGGCCAACGCCGGCATATTCGCCATAGCGCCAGTAGAGAAGATTATGCCGGGACTCGTGGCCGGGGGCGGCGTGGTTGGAGACTTCATAGGCGGCAAGGCCTGCGTTTGACGTCAGCTCCTGGGTGAGATCGAAGAGGTCCGCGGCACGGTCTTCGGACGGCACAGCGAGGGCACCCCTGGAATGGAGGTCGAAGTAAGCCGTGCCGGGCTCGATGGTGAGCTGATAGAGCGACATGTGGCCGTGCTGCTCGGCCAAGGCGCGGGCGAGTTCGGCGCGCCATTGCTCAATGGTCTGGCGAGGCCTCGCATAAATCAAATCGAAGGAGACGCGCGGAAAAATCCTGGCGGCAAGGCGGAAGGCGGCGAGTGCTTCAGCGGCGGAATGCTGGCGGCCCAATGCCTTGAGATCGTCATCATCGAGGGACTGAACGCCGACCGAGACGCGGTTGATGCCGGCGGCGCGATAGCCACGAAAGTTTTCCGCCTCGATGCTTGTGGGGTTGGCTTCGAGGGTGGTTTCGACTTGCGATGAGACGAGCCACAGGCCGGCGATCGTATCGAGGACATGGGCCACGGCCTTGGGTGGCATGAGGGACGGGGTGCCGCCGCCAAAGAAGATCGAGGTGACAGTGCGGCCGGGAGTTTGGTGGGCGAGCCATTGCAGCTCCCTGGCGAGCGCATTGGCAAAGGACATGGCATCGACGGTCTGGTGGCGGACATGGGAATTGAAATCGCAATAGGGGCATTTGGCCTTGCAGAAGGGCCAGTGGACATAGATGCCGAAAGCCTCAGAGGAGGTCACGGGCGAGCATCTCCAAAGCACGGGCGCGGTGGGACAGGCGGTTCTTGCGGGCGTTGTCCATTTCCCCGAAAGTTTGAGTTTCGCCATCGGGAACGAAGACGGGATCATAGCCATGGCCGAGCTTGCCGCGCGGCGGCCAGACCAAATGGCCAGAGGTGCTACCTTCATAGAGGCGCTCCTCGCCATCCGGCCACCTGACACAAAGGGTGCAGACGAAGGTGGCGCGGCGTTCTCCGGGTGTTGCGGCATTCTTGGCCTGCAGCTTCTCCTCGACCAGGCGCATGGCCATCGAGAAGTCGCGGCTGGGACCGGCCCAATCGGCAGTGTAGACGCCGGGATCGCCGCCCAGCACATCGACGCAGAGGCCGGAGTCATCGGAAATGGCGATGAGGCCGCTGGCCTTGCAGGCATTCAGCGCCTTGATGCGGGCGTTGCCGGCAAAGGTGGATTCGGTTTCTTGCGGTTCAGAAATTCCCAGTTCGGCGGCCGAGACCGCACTCACCCCATGGGGCATGAGTAGCTCGGCGAACTCCGCAAGCTTGCCCTTGTTGTGGGTGGCCACGACAATGCGGGCGCCGTGGAGCTTGCGCTTCATGCAATGGCGGCTTTCTGCAGGCCGACCAGTTCGTCGACGCCCTTGCGGGCGAGCGCCAGGAGTTCGAGCAGTTGCGCCTGGGAGAAGGGATCGCCTTCGGCGGTTCCTTGAATCTCGATGATGCCTCCCCCTCCGGTCATGACGAAATTTGCATCGGTGCCGGCGGTTGAATCCTCGGCATAATCGAGGTCGAGGACGGCGGCGCCGCCATGGATGCCGCACGAGATGGCCGCCACATGGTCCTTCATTGGGAAGGTCTTGAACATGGAGCGGGCGTGCATCCACATGAGGCAGTCATGCAGCGCCACCCAGCTGCCGGTGATCGCCGCGGTACGGGTGCCGCCATCGGCCTGCAGCACATCGCAGTCGAGAGTGATCTGCTTTTCGCCCATGGCCACAAGATCGACGACGGCGCGAAGGCTGCGTCCGACGAGGCGCTGGATTTCCTGGGTGCGGCCCGACTGCTTGCCGGCCGAGGCCTCGCGCCTGGTGCGCTCGCCGGTGGCGCGCGGCAGCATGCCGTATTCGGCGGTGACCCAGCCCTTGCCCAAACCCTTCATCCATGGCGGCACGCGCTCCTCCAGCGAGGCGGTGCACAGCACATGGGTGTCGCCGAAGCGGACCAGGCAGGAGCCTTCGGCATGTTTGGTGAAGCCGCGCTCAAAGCTTACGGCGCGCAATTGGTCCGGCAATCGCCCTGAGGGACGCATTCGTGGTTCCTTTCATTGAATGCGGGCGGTTCTAGACCTTCGATTGACCTTCGCCAACTTGATTTCTACATTGGGGTCATGAGCATTATTCCGGCCAAGCCGTTTCTCGACGACAAGCTTCCCGGTGTCGCGGGGCTCGACCAGCGCTCGCGCGACATTTTCCGGAGGCTGGTCGACACCTATCTGGAGACCGGCGAGCCGGTGGGATCGCGCACCATTTCGCGCATCCTGCCGTCGAGCCTGTCGCCCGCCTCGGTGCGCAACGTGATGATGGATCTGGAGGATGCAGGGCTGATTTTCTCGCCGCATACCAGTGCGGGGCGGATTCCCACCGAACAGGGTTTGCGGTTTTTTGTCGATGCGCTGATGGAAGTGGGCTCGGTCACCACCGAGGAACGGGCGCGGATCGATGCGCAGGTGGCAGCGTCGAACCGGCAGCGGCGCATCGAGGACGTGATGGGAGAGGCGACAACACTGCTCTCGGGGCTCTCGCATTGCGCCGGCGTGATCATGGCGCCGAAGATGAACGCCCGGCTCAAGCACATCGAGTTCGTCAATCTGGCGCCGGGGCGGGCACTGGTCATTTTGGTTGGTGAAGACGGCGGGGTCGAAAACCGGGTGATCGATGTGCCACCGGGACTGCCGCCGTCGGTGTTTGTGCGCGCCACGAATTATCTGTCGTCGCGACTTCAGGGCAAGACGATCGCCGAGGTGCAGCGCTTTGTCCGGAACGAAATGGAGAATTTGCGGCGCGAGCTGGACGATCTTTCGGCGCGGGTGGTCGAGGCGGGGATCGGCATCTGGTCGGGCGACAGCGATCCCGACTCGAAGACGCTGATCGTCAAGGGCCAAGCCAATCTGATGGAAAATGCCACGGCGGTGAACGATCTCGAGCGCATCCGCAAACTGTTCGAGGACATCGAGAACAAGAAGGAGCTGGTGCAGCTCCTGGGCCTGGCCGAGGGGGGCGAGGGGGTGCGGATTTTCATCGGCTCGGAGAACCGGCTGTTTTCGCTGTCGGGCTCGTCGCTGATTGTCGCACCCTACAAGAACAGCGAAGAGAAGATCGTCGGCGTTCTGGGGATTATCGGGCCGACGCGGATGAATTATGCGCGGATCATTCCGATGGTGGATTATACGGCCAAGGTCGTGGGGCGGCTGCTCTCTTGATTTTTGCCGCCAGCCAGCCGATATGCAGGCCATTCCCCTCCCGATGACCGCATGAGCGTGAGCATGGCTGACGAAACCCAGACACCTGAGCCGATACAAACCGAAATCGAATCGCCGATGGCCGAGCCGCCGGTTGACCCGCGCGATCTTGAAATCGAGATGCTGAGCGACGAGGTGGCAACCCTCAAGGACCGGATCCTGCGGATGGCGGCCGAAATGGACAATACCCGCAAGCGGCTGGAGCGCGAGAAGGCGGAAGCCACGCTCTATGCGGCCACCAATTTCGCCAAGGACCTGCTGAGTGTCGCCGACAACTTGCAGCGAGCGCTTGCCGCCGTCTCGCCGGAAGTGCGGGCCGATGCACTTGCCGCCAATCTGCTGGCGGGGGTCGAGCTCACCGAGCGCGAACTGCTCAACGTTTTCCAGCGCCACGGCATCCGCAAGCTCGAAACTGTCGGCCAAAAATTCGATCCCAACATGCAGCAAGCGCTGTTCGAAGTGCCGACCTCGGAACGGCCGCCGGGCACGGTAATGCAGGAAATGCAATCGGGCTTCGCCATCGGCGAGCGCTGCCTCAGGCCGGCGATGGTGGGGGTCGCAAAGGCGGAAAGCTAATTCTGGCTGTCCGGCACTTTCACCTTGTTCAAGGCGTCGCCCAGAATGGCGGCGGCGCCTTCAAGACCTGAACTGGTCACCACCGTATTGGGCACCAGCTTGCCCATGAGGGCCACCAGACTGGGTTCGCGCTCAAGCGAGCCCAGCACCTTTTCCAGGGCCTGAAGCATGGCGACACGGTCCTGGCCCAGAACATTGGCCTGGGCCAGCTGGCCCTTGGCGATTTCCTCGAGATACTGGCGTTCGGCGCGGCCAAGAGCAGCGCGCTCGGCTTCCCTCTGGTTGGCGACCTGGACGGCGATCTGGGCCGCGACGAGGCGCGGCTGTTCGTTGGCGGTGGCGCGGGCCTGCTCGGTTTCGATTCTCACCTTCTGCGACTCGGTTTCGCGCTGATAGGTTTCGCGCAACTGGTCGGCGAGCTGCTGCCTGAGGCGGGCGATGAGAATTTCCGGCGGAATAGCCGGTTCGCCCAGCCGGATCTCCTTGATCTCGACACCGGCCTTGCGGGCCTCCAACTTGATCTGCTCCTCGATCGTGTCCTCGATCGCCTCGCGGTTTTCGATCAGGTCGAGCACCCTGGTTGGCCGCACATCATAGCCGACGATCTTGTCGCCTTCCTTCTTCGGAATGCGGATCGACGAACCCGCCACGTTGCGCACAATGGAACGGATGAGTGGGGTCAGGATGCGGTGCTCGATCTCCTGGATGCCGCCCACCGAGCCCGCCACGATGGGCGCGTTCTCGGGCGCAATCTGTGCGACGACGCGCAGCTCCTGCGGAATGTCCCAGCCTTCGACCTTGACGAAGACGGCATTGTCGACAGCGGCCTGCGGAACCGGAATATCGATGGTGCGTTCGGTCTGCTTGAGATTTCCCTGCTCGTCGATGGAGAGATCGATGATGCGGCGCCGGTAGCCGCCCTTGTATTCCCAGGTCTGCACGCGGGTATCGACGAGGGTCACGTCATAGGCGTGGCGGTTGAGGTAATAGGCGCCGGGCAGACAGCGGTTCCTTCCACAACCCGATGCACCCACTCGACACCAAGGGCACGGAGAGCGCGTCGGTATCGTGTTGCGCCTGACTGACGCGGACCATCTCTTCCTTGCAATCGAGGCCCGGCCGCTGGACGTTGGATTTGACCACGCCCACCTGACCCGCCGGGATCACCGTCGCCGCCGTATCCTGATCGACGCGAACGTCGAAGAGATAGCGGTTGAGGCGGTAGGAGCCGGGCTTCAGCACGGTTTCCTGCGGCCCGCGGTAGCCGCCCTGCTCGATGAAGGTCTGGGCATCGAGCATGGTGGCGAGCTTGTCATCGGGAATCACCGGCACGATGAACATGCCCTCGGGCATTGGCGCGCCGTCGAGGGTGGTGATCTGGCCGTAAAAGCCCTCGGGCACCTGGATGATATCGACAGGCTCGACTTCGTAGAGGACATTGAGCAAGGGCCGGAAATGGAAGCCGGGGCCGAGAATCTCGGCCTGGGGTCCCTTTTGGCCGGTTAATGCAATGATGCGGCCGGGCGGCAGGTCGTCGGCGAGATAGATGCGTTTCAGTTGGCCAACCTTGTCGGCGCTGATCAGCAAGAACGAGGTGGAGGCGAGGAAACCGAGACCCACCAAGACCATGATCACCCCGGCCAAGGGGCCGCCAAACAGCGAAGTGATCGCAGCTGCCCGTCCCTGTGGGCCACCCTGTGGCGGCTGGCCACGGCGGAGAAATGCCTGGACGCCGATCAGGATCAGAACCAGGCCGATGACGACGCGCAGCATTTCCGCCTCCCAAATCCGTTCCAGCAGTCGTTTTGACTGCACCGGGAGAATAGGGGAATCGCAGCGATCTGCACAGGTTTTTTGCGGGCGGGACTAGACAGGCGGTTTTTCGCGCAACACTGTTGCCGGGCCGGGCTCCCGGTGGAGTCCGAACCGGAGGGTAAGAACAATGTCTGACAGCACAGTTGAAATCTACAAGGACAAGCGCGGCGAATTCCGCTGGCGGCGGACCTCGTCAAACGGCGAAATTACCGGGGCGTCCTCGGAGAGCTACAAGGCCAAGCGAGATTGCGAGGCCAATGCCAACCGCGACACGTCAGCCGACAGATGGGAGTTCTACAAGGACAAGCGCGGCGGCCATCGTTGGCGCTGCTTTTCCACCGCCAACAAGAAGCAGGTGGGCCGGGCGACCGAGGCCTTCAGTTCGAAGAAGAACGCCGAGAACAACGCGCGCCTAAATGGCTGGAAGGGCTAGGCTTTAGGCCTTCTTACCCGCCTCAGCGTGAGGTTGATGCGGCCGCCACCTTCGAGCAAATGCGAGGTGCCGGAGAGCACGCGGTCGATGCCGTGATAGCAGAGACGCTGCTCTCCACCCATCACCAGCACATCGCCGGATGTGAGTTTGAGCGTTGCGGTCTTGCCGCCGCGCTCCTTGCCGCCGATGCGGAAGATGGCCGTATCGCCGAGGGAAATGGACAGTACCGGCGCGGAAAAGTCCTCCTCGTCGCGGTCTTGGTGCATCCCCATCTTGGCGTCCTCGCGGTAATGATTGACGAGGCAGGCCTCGGGCGGATGGGGATAGCCAGATAGAGCTTTCCATATGGCGAGAACCATGGCGGGAATGGGCGGCCAGGGATTTCCGGTTTCGGGGTGGGTGGCCTGGTAGCGGTAGCCCGCCCGGTCGGACACCCAGCCGAGGGGGCCGAGATTGGTCATGCGCACACTGAAGGGTCTGCCAGTGCGCGGCATGATGGGGGTGAAGAGTGGCGCTTCGGCGATGGCGGAACGCAACAGCTTGAGCAAATCGTGCTGGGCCTGGTTATCAATATGGCCTGGAAAATATCTCAATCCGGATTGCATGCCAGAAACTTCTCCTCCATGTGTCATCGCCGGGCCTGTCCCGGTATTGTGAAAGTCCGGTGTTTTTGAGCGATCCCGGCACTTTTCCGCCAGCAAGACGGCTTGATCGGCAAAACAGCCCTCCCTATATAGCCCTCGAACGTCTATGGCCCTTGGGAATCACGGGTCACCGGACCATATGTCAATCAGGAGGCAGCCCCCCATTGGGGTTAACGGAAGCGCTTCGCAAACGGGCTTCCAACGGGCTCGCCTGCCATAAGGAGGGTTACTATGGCTAAAGTTATCGGCATCGACCTTGGCACCACCAATTCGTGCGTGGCGGTGATGGAAGGCAAGACTCCCAAGGTCATCGAGAATGCGGAAGGCGCGCGCACCACGCCCTCGATCGTGGCTTTCAACGCCGACGGCGAGACGCTGGTCGGCCAGCCGGCCAAACGGCAGGGCGTCACCAATCCGGAAAATACTTTCTTTGCAATCAAGCGCCTGATCGGCCGGCGCATGGACGATCCGATGGTGGCCAAGGACAAGAAGCTGGTTCCTTATAACATCGTCAAGGCCGACAACGGTGATGCCTGGGTCGAATCGCGCGGGCAGAAATACGCTCCGTCGCAGATTTCCGCCTTCACGCTGACCAAGATGAAGGAAACTGCCGAGCGCTATCTGGGCGAGCCGGTGACCCAGGCGGTCATCACGGTTCCCGCCTATTTCAACGACTCGCAGCGTCAGGCCACGAAGGATGCGGGCAGGATCGCCGGTCTTGAAGTGCTGCGCATCATCAACGAGCCCACCGCCGCGGCGCTCGCTTATGGCCTTGACAAGAAGGGCAGCGGGACGATCGCCGTCTATGATCTCGGCGGCGGCACCTTCGACGTGTCGGTGCTGGAAATCGGCGATGGCGTGTTCGAGGTGAAGTCGACCAATGGCGATACCTTCCTGGGCGGCGAAGACTTCGACATGCGGATCGTCGATTATCTCGCCGACGAGTTCAAGAAAGAGAATGGTCTCGACCTGCGCAAGGACAAGCTGGCCCTGCAGCGCCTCAAGGAGGCGGCGGAAAAGGCCAAGATCGAGCTGTCGTCCTCGACGCAGACGGAAATCAACCTGCCGTTCATCACGGCGGATGCGACGGGGCCAAAGCATCTGACATTGAAGCTGACCCGGGCCAAGCTCGAAGCCCTGGTGGACGATCTCATCCAGAAGACGGTGGAGCCCTGCCGGGCTGCCTTGAAAGACGCTGGCGTCACCGCCGGTCAGATCGACGAGGTGGTGCTGGTGGGCGGCATGACCCGCATGCCCAAGGTCATCGAAGTGGTGAAGCAGTTCTTCGGCAAGGAGCCGCACAAGGGCGTCAACCCGGACGAGGTGGTGGCCATCGGGGCCGCGATCCAGGCCGGCGTGCTCAAGGGCGAAGTCAAAGACGTATTGCTGCTTGATGTGACGCCCTTGTCACTCGGCATCGAGACGCTGGGCGGAGTGTTCACCCGGCTCATCGACCGCAACACCACGATCCCCACCAAGAAGAGCCAGATCTTCTCGACCGCCGACGACAATCAGACGGCGGTTACGATCCGGGTGTTCCAGGGCGAACGCGAGATGGCTGCCGACAACAAGATGCTGGGCCAGTTCGATCTGATGGGCATTCCCCCGGCGCCGCGCGGTATACCGCAGGTGGAGGTGACCTTCGATATCGACGCCAACGGCATCGTCAATGTGTCGGCCAAGGACAAGGCGACCAACAAGGAACAGCAGATCCGCATCCAGGCCTCCGGCGGTCTCTCCGACAAGGAGATCGATAAGATGGTCAAGGAAGCGGAGGCCAATGCCGCAGAGGACAAGAAGCGCAGGGACTTGGTGGAAGCCAAGAATCATGCGGAAGCCCTGGTGCATTCGACTGGCAAGTCGCTGGCCGAGCATGGCGACAAGGTGCCGGCCGCCGACAAATCGGCGATCGAGGCCGCCATTGCCGATCTCAAGTCGAGCATGGACAGCGAAGACGCCGAGGCGATCAAGACCAAGACCAATACTCTGGCCCAGGCGGCCATGAAGCTTGGCGAGGCGCTTTACAAGGCGCAGGCCGCAAGCGGCGATGGCAGCGATGGCGGCGGCACCACGGGCAAGGACGATGACGATGTGCTCGATGCCGACTTCGAAGAAGTGCAAGACGACGACAAGAAACCGTAACCCGACTTAAAGTCTGTGGACCCCCGTCCTTGAGGCTCACGCCCTGGGACGGGGTCTGCTATAGGCGGGGTGTTGCAACCGCCTCCCCGGTGAAATTCATCCATGGCCAAACGCGATTTTTACGAGGTTCTCGGTGTCGGCAAGAGCGCCGATGAGAAGGAGCTCAAGGCGGCCTATCGCAAGCTTGCCAAGCAGCTTCACCCGGATGCCAATCCGGGTGACAAGACGATGGAAGCCAAGTTCAAGGAAATCAGCGAGGCCTATGACGTCCTCAAGGACCCGCAGAAGAAGGCAGCCTATGACCGGTTCGGCCACCAAGCCTTCGAGGGCGGCATGGGCGGTGGGCGGGGGCCCGGCGGCGCCGGCTTCGGGCCGGAATTCACCTCCTCGATGTCGGATATATTTGAAGACCTGTTCGGCGACTTCATGGGCGGGCAGGGCCAGCGGGGCCGTGGCCAGGGCCAGCGGGGCCGCGGACAGGCCGGTGCCGCGCGGGGCGCCGATCTCCGTTACAACATGGAAATCTCGCTGACCGAGGCCTTTACCGGCAAGACGGCGCAAATCCGGGTACCGTCGTCGGTGACCTGCGATGGCTGTTCGGGATCGGGCGCCAAGGCGGGTTCGTCGCCTAAGACCTGCGGCACCTGTGGCGGCCAGGGCGCGGTGCGCTCGCAATCGGGTTTCTTTACAGTGGAGCGGACCTGCCCCACCTGCCAGGGCCGCGGACAGGTCATCTCCGACCCGTGCGCCAGTTGCGGTGGCCAGGGCCGGGTCACCAAGGAGCGCACGCTTTCGGTCAATATTCCGGCGGGGGTGGAAGATGGCACGCGCATCCGGCTGGCCAATGAGGGCGAGGCTGGCCTGCGCGGTGGGCCCTCGGGCGATCTCTACATTTTTCTCTCGGTGCGCGCCCATGAATTCTTCCAGCGCGATGGCTCGGACCTGTTCTGCAAGGTGCCGGTGTCAATGACGGTTGCCGCCATGGGCGGCGAAATCGAAGTGCCGACCATCGATGGCAAAAAAGCGCGGGTGACGATTCCGGAAGGCGCACAGACGGGCAAGCAGTTCCGGCTCAAGGGCAAGGGCATGCCGGTCCTACGTTCCTCGCAGGCGGGCGATATGTATATTCAGGTGGCGGTGGAAACGCCGGTCAATCTGTCGCGCCGGCAGCGCGAGTTGCTGCGCGAGTTCGACAAAGAAGCGCGCAATAACAGTCCCGAGTCCGAGGGCTTTTTCGCCAAGGCGAAAGCTTTCTGGGATGGGTTTGGCGGCTGAGGCTAATCTCGCTCCAATTTCCACAGGGCCGTTGCTCCCATTTCGCCGACAAGGCGGGTATGGGCCTCGAGCTCGGCAGGGCTGAGCCGCGGCGGCAAAGGGCGTGGACGCGGTATAACGATGCCTGAGCCGCGAAACTCCATGGTGGTCTTGCGCTCCGTTGCCGCCAGCGACAGCGCGGTTTGGCGGCCGCCGATCAGCTCAATATAGACATCGGCGAGAAGCTCCGAATCGAGCAATGCGCCATGCTTGGTGCGTTTGGAATTGTCGACGCCATAGCGGCGGCAGAGGGCGTCGAGGCTGTTTGGTCCCATCGGATGTTTCTGGCGGGCGAGCTGGAGCGTATCGACGATGCGCTCTGGCAACAGCAGATCCTTGCCAATAATTCCCAGCTCAGCATTGAGAAAGCCCACGTCGAACGCGGCATTGTGGATGACGATGGTGGATTCGGCAATGAAGGCAAGGAAGTCATCGACAATGCCGGAAAATTTTGGCTTGCCGCGAAGGAATGCATTGCTCAGGCCATGGACGGCCTCGGCTTCCGGCGGCATGTCGCGCTCGGGATTGATGTAGACGTGAAAGGTTTGGCCAGTCGGCACGTGGTTGACAAGTTCGAGCGCGCCGATTTCGACGACACGGTGACCCAGCGCTGGATCCAATCCGGTGGTTTCGGTATCGAGGATAATTTCTCTCACTTCCGGCTCGTGCTTTCCTGGCGGCGCAGACTAGCAACAATCGCCGCGACCTGCTCCTGGGTGTAATCGAGGCTTTGCGAGGTATCCACAACAAAATCGGCAGAAGCGCGCTTTTCGGCGTCGGGGGTTTGCCGCGCCAGAATCTTCGCGAGTTTTTCTTCGGTCATGCCGGGCCTTTGCAATGCGCGCTGGCGTTGTAGCTCGGTGGTTGCCGATACCGTCACGATGCGGTCAACATCTAATTCGTGGCGGGTTTCGAAAAGCAGCGGAATGTCGAGGACGACGATTGGCTGGCGTTGGCGCCGGCACTCTTCGAGGAATTCCACTTGGCGCTGGCGAATGATGGGATGTACGACGGCTTCGATGGTGCCGAAAGCAGCCGGGTTATCGAGGATGATCCACGACAGTGCCCGGCGGTCCACTGCACCATCCACTATTGCAGCGGGAAAGCGTGCCGCGATCCGCGCTGCAGCTTCGCCGCCCTTGGCGTATTGGCGGTGAACTTCGGCGTCGCTGTCGAACACCGGGATGCCGAGACCTGCGAACATCTGGGCCACAGTGCTCTTGCCCATGGCAATCGAACCGGTGAGCCCCACGACGATCATGGGGTGTAACCCGGATCAATGTCGTGAGCGACCAGATCGTAGAGAGGCTGTGTTACCGTAGGTCTCGTGCCGAACCAAAGCTCGAATCCGCGGACGGCCTGGTGCAGCAGCATGCCAAGTCCGCCAACGGTTGCGAGGCCCAATTGCGCGGCCCGTCTTAGAAGAGTGGTTTCAAGCGGGAAATAGACGATGTCGCTGACGACGGCATGGGCGGGAAGTTTCGCCAGGCCGATCTCCAGCGGCGGCTGTCCGCCCATGCCAAGAGAGGTGGTGTTCACGAGCACTGCGCAGTCAGAAAGAATATCGTCTCGATCCCGCCAGTTCGCTGGTTTGACCAGGCTACCGAAGTTGCGGCGAAGCAGTTGGCTGCGGTCAAAGGAACGATTGGCCAGCCCTATCTCGGCTACGCCTTCATCGAGAAGTGCCCCGACAATCGCCATGGCGGCGCCGCCGGCGCCAAGAACCACGGCTCTCGAATTCTTCAGTTTCAACGCGGGCGCCCCGGCATAGAGGTTGGCGATGAAGCCTTCGCCATCGGTGGAGGTGCCGAAGAGGTGGCCATCACGCATGTAGACGGTATTAACGACGCCCAGTCTCCTGGTGTTTTCGTCGGCCGCCCGGACGAGCTGAAAAGCTGCTTCTTTGTGTGGCAGCGTGACATTGCAGCCGGCATAGCCGGCATTGGCGAATCCCATGAGAAACGCCGGCAGGTTTGCTGCTTCAACAGGCAGCCGCTCATAGATTCCATTAATGCCATAGTGTTTCAGCCAATAGTTGTGAATGAGCGGCGAGCGAGAATGACCGATAGGCCAACCGATAACGCAGGCCTTTTTCATGCCGCAAGCTCACCGCTGGAACGGAGAAAATCCAGCAATGGCAACAGGGGAAGACCGAGGATGGTGAAATGATCGCCGGCGATCGCACTGAACAATTGCACGCCCCTACCCTCGAGTTTGTAAGCTCCGACTGATGTGGTGACGTCTTCGCCGATTTGAGCAAGGTAATTCTCAAGAAATTCAGTGGAGAAATTTCTCATTGTAAGTGACGCTCGACCGCGGTGTCGCCATTGCAAATGTCCGTTGCGCGCGCAGCACACCACAGAAAAGAGTTGATGGGTCTTGCCACGGAGGGACAACAAATGGCTGCCTGCCTCTTCCATGTTACGCGGTTTATCGTAAGTTTTCCCATCGAGCGCCAGGACTTGATCCGCACCGATGACATAGGCCGTGGAATGTGAACGAGAAACGGCGGCTGCCTTTGCGGCGGCGAGAAGCGATGCCAAGTGTTCAGGCGCCGCCGACGGATTTTGCGACTTCAGCAAGGCTTCATCGACCAGCGGGTGGACAACTGTAAATGCGACGCCGGCATTGCGCAGAAGCTGCTGACGTATTGTGCTGGTCGAGGCGAGTATGACGGCCATCGTGCTGCGTCACTCCCTGGGCGCCCGTTCGGCGAGGAGGTTAAGGACGGCGGCGGCGGTCTCCTCGACCGAGCGGCGGGTGACATCGATCAGCGGCCAACTCTGTTCACTGCAGAGTTTTTTCATGTGGACGATTTCCTGAGTGATGTGGCGCGGATCGGCATAGGTGATCTCGCGGGTTTCGTGAAGTGCTAGAAGCCGGTGCCGGCGAATCTGGGCAACGCGCTCGGCGCTTGCGATGAGGCCTACGACCAGTGGCCGGGTGATTTCACGAAGCGCCGTTGGAACCTGGACTCCCGGAACGATCGGAACATTTGCGGTTTTGACGCCGCGCTGCGCCAAATAAATGCTGGTCGGAGTTTTCGAGGTGCGGCTGATGCCGACGAGCACGACATCGGCTTTGTCGAGGCCATCGACATTCTGGCCATCGTCGTGAGCCATGGTAAAGTTGAGCGCATCGATACGGCGGAAGTACTCGGCATTGAGCGCGTGCTGGCCGGCAACGAGCGGGCGCGATTGAGCGTTGAGATATTGCGCCAGGCTGTTGATGACGGGATCAAGTATGGAAATGCAAGGCACGCTGAGGCGCGTGCAGTAATCTTCCAATTGCTGGCGGATTTCGGAATTGATAATGGTGAACAGCACAATGCCGGGTTGGCGCTCGATGTCGGCCAGAACGCGCTGCATCTGTTTGGCGGTGCGAACCAGGGCGTAGATATGCTCGATCGGTTTATAATCCGCATATTGCGCGGTTGCAGCTCGGGCCACAGTGTTGAGGGTCTCACCGGTTGCATCTGAAATCAGATGCATGTGGAAAAAGCGGCCCTCGGACTTCGATGTCATGACTGTGGACTGTTGTGGATGAATTGTGGGAAAGTCGGTTTGGTGCGACGGGTCTAACATGTCCCCGCAAGTTTATCCCGGAGTTTTCAGAGCGATTGAGGTGTTGATCCCGGGCTGGCAGATTGCGGGGATAAGTTGTGGCGGAGTGGGCTTGCAGGCCAAGGTGATCGACGGCATTTGATACATTTCGTTAACTTATTGTTAATACTTATTAATAATCTGCCAGTCTGGCCGACTGAAACTGCTGGGCAAGGGGTTGGCGGCGAGGGTCGTGTGGACTTGCTGGGGATTAATCTGTATCCCGGACTCAGGCGGTCCTACTACAAATACCAAGAATAGAAGTAAGGTTTTGAATGAAAGTGACGGCGACAGGAAAACCGTTGCTTGAGGTTCTCGGCGGGCGCGCACCAGGGCGGCGGCCAATATGGTTCATGCGCCAGGCCGGGCGCTACTTGCCGGAATACCGGAAGGTCAGAGAGAAAGCGGGGTCGTTTCTGGAGCTTTGCTATACGCCTGAACTGGCGTGCGAGGTTACGCTCCAGCCGCTGCGGCGGTATGACCTCGATGCCGCAATACTGTTTGCCGACATCCTGGTTGTTCCACATGCAATGGGACTTTCGCTGCGCTTTGAGGACGGCGAGGGGCCGGTCTTGGATGTGGTGCGTGATGCCAGTGCAGTGCAACGGCTGAATCCTGTGGCCGGGACGGCGCAAGTGGATTCAGTTTGCGAGACAGTGAAACTGGTACGGGCGGAACTTTCGCCACATGTAGGGTTGATCGGCTTTTGCGGCGCGCCGTGGACTGTGGCGAGCTACATGATCGAGGGGAAGGGTTCGGACCGGCAGCGTGCACGGCTGGCGGCAATTGAGCGTCAGAGCTGGTTTGTGCAATTGATCGACAGGCTGGTGGATGAATCGGCCGATTACCTCTCTGCTCAAATTGAAGCGGGTGCGGAGGCCGTACAGATTTTCGATTCGTGGGCGGGAGACCTGTCGGCGCAGTTGCGGGTTGATGTTGTCGAGAAGCCGCTTGGGAGGCTTGTTGGGAAATTGCGGGAGAGGCACCCGACCGTGCCGGTTATTGTGTTTGCACGGGGAGCGGGCGTCGATCACGGGCGTATTCAGGCGGTGACTGGCGCCGATGCAATGGGAATCGAGGCGGAATTGTCGCTGGACTGGGCGGTGCAAGCTTTGAGTGGCAAATGTGCAATTCAGGGCAATCTTGATCCGGTGGCGTTGCTGGGAAGCGATAGTCTGGCAAGACGGGAGGCTGCGGCGGTTGCCAAAGCGGTTCCGATGGGGAAGCATATCTTCAATTTGGGGCATGGCATCAAGCAGGGGACGCGCCCGGATGTTCTGACTGCAGTTGTCGAAGCGGTGCGCGAGTATGACAGCGGCGCTCACTGAGTTTTTTCTTTGGTTCAAGGCGCTGCATGTGGTTGCGGTGTTTGCCTGGATGGCGGCGCTGTTTTACCTGCCAAGACTGTTTGTCTATCATGCGGAAGCGCCGGTGGGCGGCGCGCTTTCTGAGCAGTTCAAAGTGATGGAGCGGCGGCTGTGCGCTGCGATTATGTGGCCGGCGGGCATTGTTGCGTGGGTTTCCGGTGTGCTGACAGCGGTTTCAGGCGGGTTCACGCCGGATATGCCGGGATGGTTGTGGCTCAAGTTGATTTTTGTCGTGTTATTGAGCGTTGTGCACTGGATGCTGCACCGGTTTGCCGGGGAGTTTGGGACCGACATCCGGCGCCATGGGCAGCTCTACTACCGGATATTGAATGAGGTGCCGACGCTTGCACTGATCGGGGTGGTTTTTGCAGTGATATTCAAGCCGATGCTGTGACGGGAATTTAGTGTTGGCCTCGCGCCCTGAAGTTGGTATAGACTGCGGCGCGGGTCCAGCTCGGGTTGAGTTGAGCACCTATAAATCCCCTCCCAATTTGCCGCGCCGTTCCTGAAGCGTTGGCCTTTCCCAAAGTTTGCAACAACATGACCGATATATCCGAGCTGAAACAAATCAAGCTTCAGGATTTGAAGCTGAAAACGCCCGCTGAACTGGTGAGCCTTGCGGAAGAGCTGCAAGTCGAGAATGCGAGCGCGCTGCGCAAGCAAGAGCTGATGTTCACCATTCTCAAGAACCTGGCGGCGCGGGAGGTGGAGATTATCGGTGAAGGCGTGGTGGAAGTGCTGCAGGACGGCTTTGGCTTTATGCGTTCGCCCGATGCCAATTACCTCGCGGGACCGGACGATATCTATATCAGCCCAAGCCAGATCCGAAAATTCATTTTGCGGACGGGCGATACGGTGGAAGGGCAGATTCGCAGCCCGAAGGACGGCGAGCGATACTTCGCGCTGGTGAAGGTCAATAGCATTAACTTTGAAGACCCGGAAAAAACCAAGCACAAGGTTCATTTCGACAACCTGACACCACTCTATCCCGATGAGCGGCTGGAGATGGAAGTCGCCGATCCAACGAAGAAGGATTATACGGCGCGGGTGATCGACATCGTATCACCGCTGGGCAAAGGACAGCGCGCGCTCATTGTAGCGGCACCGCGAACCGGCAAGACCGTTGTGTTGCAGAATATCGCGCATTCGATTTCGAGCAATCATCCGGAGTGCTATCTCATCGTGCTGCTGATCGACGAGCGGCCGGAAGAGGTCACCGACATGCAGAGGTCGGTGAAGGGCGAGGTTATCAGTTCGACATTCGACGAGCCGGCGTCGCGGCATGTGCAGGTGGCCGAGATGGTGATCGAAAAGGCCAAGCGGCTGGTCGAGCACGGACGCGACGTGGTGATCCTGCTCGATTCGATCACCCGGCTGGGGCGTGCGTACAATACGGTGGTGCCATCGTCGGGCAAAGTGCTGACGGGTGGTGTGGATGCTAACGCGCTGCAACGGCCGAAGCGGTTTTTCGGCGCGGCACGCAACATCGAGGAGGGCGGATCGCTGACGATCATTGCGACGGCCCTCATCGATACAGGCAGCCGGATGGATGAAGTGATCTTCGAAGAGTTCAAGGGCACCGGCAATTCGGAAATCATTCTGGACCGCAAGGTCGCCGACAAGCGGGTGTTCCCGGCGCTCGATATCCTGCGCTCGGGCACGCGCAAGGAAGAGCTGCTGGTCAAAGCCGATATCCTGAAGAAGACCTATGTGCTGCGGCGCATTCTCAATCCGATGGGAACCGTCGATGCGGTTGAGTTCCTGCTCGACAAGTTGCGCCAGACAAAGACCAACGGCGATTTCTTCGAGTCGATGAACGCTTAAGCTTCGCTCCACAGATTTAGAATTCGCAGGGCTGACTGCAGTGTTGTGCGATCGCGGATGGGTGCAGTGCAGGTTTGGCCGCGGCAGAGGTAAATTGCCGGCGCGGCCGCTTGCTTGAGGCTTGCCGGGTGGCCAGCCGGGAGCGCATGGTCCGCCGACAGGCGATGAACAATGACATCATATCCCGTGTGGCGGACAGCATCGCGAAGCAAGCCGGGCTCGACTTCTCCGGCTACGACAAGCTGAATGGGATCGTTCAGGCCGACACAGTTCTTGAGATAGGTTGGCGCGGCAATGGGGCTCGCTGCGACATCGGATGCAAAGCTTCGAGCGATGCGTTCGGCGCGGGCGAGGTGTCCGGCGTCGCCGGTGAAATGATGCAGGGCGGCAAGATTGGCGATCATGACGGCATTGGCATTTGGCGTTGCATCATCGTGGATGGTGTTGGTGCGCAGCGGCAGCTCGGCCACCCGGTGCGAGGCGAAATTGAATCCACCACGAGAGTCGTCCCAGTGGTTTTGCACGAGAGAATTGAGAAGTCTTTGAGCCAAAGAGATGTAGTGCGCCTTGCCGGTCAAGAGGTGGAGGCTGCGGGCCGCTGCAATCAGATAGGCGTAGTCATCGGCGGGGGCTTCGTGGCGGGCAACGCCTGCGGTTGAGGCGTGGAGAAGCCGATCGCCTTGCCAGTGAATCTCCATGAGAGCGGACATGGTAGTCTCGGCCCGGGATGCCCAGCCGGGGTGATCGAAGGCAAAGGCCGCTTCGGCAAGGGCTGCAATCATGAGACCATTCCAGTCCGCGAGGGCCTTATGGTCACGCTGTGGCCAGATACGCTTGGCTCGCCGGGCAAGCAGTTGGCGGCGAGCATTGGAAAGCTCTAGCTCAATGGCGGGTTCGAGGAGATCTGGGGTTTGCGAGCGATGGAGGATGTTCTGGCCCTCCCAGTTTCCGGCCGAGGTGACGTTGTAGGCGGCGCAGAAATTCGCGCCGATTTCGGGTCCGAGGACCTCATCGATTTCGGACTTGCTCCAGACATAGAAGCGGCCTTCGTGGCCTTCCGAGTCGGCGTCGAAGCTGGCAGCGAAAAGGCCTTCGGGAGTTATGAGGTCAGCAGAAACGAAGGCAATGGTTTCTTCGATTCGGGTGCGAAACAGCGGGTTGGCGGTTTTCAGCCAGAGGCGGGTGAGCAGCGAGACATATTGGGCATTGTCGTAAAGCATCTTTTCGAAATGTGGCACCAGCCAATGATCATCGACGGAGTAGCGGGCGAGGCCGCCACCCAAGTGGTCGTAGATGCCGCCCTGGGACATGTGGATCATGGTGGTTTCGACGGCTGCCGCCAATTGGGGGTTGGGGGGGCTCAGGGAAGCCGACCACAGGAAATCGAAGATTGGCGCCTGGGGAAATTTGGGGGCACCTTTGAGCCCGCCGAGGAGCGGGTCAACGGCGTTGCAGATGAGGTGGGCCGCCTGCTTGCTTTGGGCCGGGCCCACAGCATCATTGTCCGCCGGCCGCTCCTGGCCAAGCGCGGATAGTATGGCTGCCGAATTGGCGGTGATCTTGTGGCGCTCGGCACGCCAGATGCGGGCCAACTCGGCGAGTACGTGGCGGAAGCTTGGACGTCCGTAGCGGGGCTCGGGAGGAAAGTAGGTGCCGCCCCAAAACGGCTGGGCATCGGGAGTGATGAACATGGTGAGGGGCCAGCCGCCCTGCTCGCCCAGGGCATGCAGCGCCGCCATATAGACCTTGTCGACATCGGGACGCTCTTCACGGTCGACCTTGATGTTGATGAAGTTTGCGTTCATCAGATCGGCGGTTTGCTGATCCTCGAAACTTTCATGTGCCATGACATGGCACCAGTGACAGGCGGCGTAACCGATGGAGAGCAGAATAGGCTTGTCCTCGCGGCGGGCGCGCTCGAATGCTTCGGGTGACCAGGCCATCCAATGGACAGGGTTGTCCTTGTGCTGGAGAAGATAGGGGCTGGTTTCAGTGGCGAGCTGGTTCATTGGCACCGTGTGGAGAAACTGAAAGGTATCGATTCGATTCCGTAATGATGAATTCCGATACAGTATATGCCCTCTCGAGCGGGATTGGTAAGGCCGGTATTGCCGTGGTACGGCTGAGCGGCAGCCTGGCACGGAATGTGGTTGTCGGCATGGCTGGATCTTTGCCGGTGCCGCGCCGGGCCAGCCTGCGGGTGATCCGCAATCCAAAGTCGGCCGAGATTGTGGACCAGGGCATGGTGCTGTGGTTTCCCGGTCCCAATTCGGCAACTGGTGAAGATATGGCCGAGTTCCATCTGCATGGTAGCCCGGCGGCCGTGGCTGGGGTGTTCGATGCATTTAGCACTCTACAAGGGCGTGCGTCCGGCCGAGGCGGGCGAGTTCACCCGGCGCGCTTTCGCCAACGGGCGTATCGATCTGGTCGAAGCGGAGGGGCTGGCCGATCTGTTGAATGCAAGGAGCAGCAGGCAGCGGCAACAGGCGCTGCATCACGTGATGGGGCAGGCGAGCTCTGTCTACGAGGACTGGCGAGGACAATTGTTGAAGGTGCTGGCGCGCATCGAAGCGGCAGTGGATTTCGTCGAGGAAGACGGCGTGGCCGAGGCAGCGCTTGCCGATGTTTCAAACAGCATCGCTGGACTGGCGACGAGCATGGCGGACGCGCTGGCTTTGGCGGAGCGGGCCAGCGCGGTGCGCGAGGGAATCAAGATCGTTCTGGCGGGGGCGCCCAACACCGGCAAATCAAGTTTGCTTAACGCATTGGCGCGGCGCGATGCGGCGATCGTTTCGTCCATTCCGGGCACGACCCGCGATGTGATCGAAGTGGCGATGGAGATCGATGGTATGGCCGTCACCTTGACCGATACGGCCGGTCTGCGCGCCGCGACCACGGATGAAATCGAGCGCATGGGGATCGCGCGGTCGAGACGGGAACTGGGGCAGGCGGACATCGTGGTGTGGGTAAGCTCGCCCGATATCGCAGGTAGTGCGGCGGTTGCCGAGGGCGTGCAGGCCTCCGCCATGGTGGTCAACAAGTGTGACCTGCTTACGAAAGAATTGAGACTCCTCCGAAACGAAGGTCCGGGCACCATTGAAGTGTCATCGCGCAGTGGCGAAGGTATTGCCGGCCTCATCGCCCGGCTTGGCGAACTGATCCGTGAGAAGTATGGCCAAACAGAGGGAACTGTGGTGGTCAGAAATCGCCAGCGGCAGGCAATCGCGGAATCGATTCGGCACCTTAACGATTCGCTTGGACATGGCGCCCTACAGCTTGAAGTGATGGCGGAGGATCTTCGCAAGGCTGCCCACGCACTGGGGCGGGTGACGGGGCGCATCGATGTCGAGGACCTTCTGGCGGCGATCTTCAGCGAATTCTGCATCGGCAAGTGAGCGTTTGCTTCACGTGAAACGTCCACGGCCTTTGACGAGGACGCCCGCCAGGCCTAGAGAGCAGCGATGGAAAACAGGTTCGATGTGATTGTGGTGGGCGGTGGACATGCCGGAGTTGAGGCCGCTTCGGCCGCAGCGCGCTCCGGCGCAAGGACCGCGCTCATCACTCACCGGTTCGAAACGATCGGCGAGATGTCGTGCAATCCGGCCATTGGCGGGTTGGGCAAGGGGCATCTGGTGCGGGAGATCGATGCGCTCGACGGCGTGATGGGGCGGGTTGCCGATGAGGCCGGAATTCAGTTCCGGTTGCTCAACCGGTCAAAGGGTCCGGCGGTGCGGGGCCCGCGGGCCCAGGCTGACCGCAAGCTCTATCGCCGGGCCATACAGGCGGCCATGCGCGATTGCGCCGGGCTAGCGATTGTCGAAGGCACGGTGCAGTCGCTTATCGTCGATGGCGGACGAGTTGGTGGCATTGTTACAGAGGATGGCCGGCAATTCTCCTGCGGCGCCGTGGTGCTGACCACCGGAACCTTTCTCAATGGGTTGATCCACATTGGCGAAAAGAAGATACCGGCAGGGCGCATCGGCGAAGCTCCGGCGACCGGGATTTCGGCACAACTCTTGGATGCTGGCCTGGCGCTTGGCCGGCTGAAGACGGGAACGCCGGCCCGGCTCGATGGACGCAGCATTGCCTGGGATGGCCTGGAAGAGCAGCCAGGTGACCCGGAACCAGTGCCGTTTTCGCTGATGACCGGTCGCATCACCACGGCGCAGATATCGTGCTTCATCACGCATACGACGGAGGCGACGCACCGGGCGATTGCCGAAAACCTGCACCGCTCGCCGATGTATTCGGGTCAAATCGAAGGGGTAGGGCCGCGCTATTGCCCGTCGATCGAAGACAAGATCCACCGGTTCCGCGACAAGTCGAGCCACCAAATCTTTCTCGAGCCGGAAGGGCTCGATGATCATACGGTCTATCCCAATGGGATTTCCACATCGCTGCCGGAGGATGTGCAGGACCGCTTCATCCGGACCATACCTGGGCTTGGCGATGTGGTTATCCTCCGGCCAGGCTATGCGATCGAATACGACTATGTCGATCCGCGCGAACTCTTTGCCAGCCTGGAAGTGAAGGCCCTTCCCAACCTGTTTCTGGCGGGCCAGATCAACGGCACCACGGGATATGAAGAAGCGGCGGCGCAAGGGTTGATCGCGGGCCTCAACGCGGCCCGCAAGGCCGGTCAGCAGAGCGCCATAATTTTCGACCGCGCGCAAGGTTATCTCGGCGTGATGATCGACGATCTGGTGACGCGCGGGGTGAGCGAGCCCTACCGGATGTTTACCTCGCGGGCGGAATACCGTCTGACACTCAGGGCCGACAATGCCGATGAACGGCTGACCCCACTTGGGATGCAGTTGGGAATTGTGAGTGCGGCGCGGGCGGAGCGATTCACGGCGCGCCAGGGGATGATTCAGCGCGCGCGCGTCATGGCGAATGAGCTTGGTCTTACATCGTCGCAGACGGCGAAGGCCGGACTGAAAGTCAACCAGGATGGCCAGAGACGGACAGCGCTCGATCTCATCGCAATGCCGGAAGTGGGACTGCAAAGAGTGAAATCGATCTGGCCGCAGCTTTCCGAGCTTCCAGGTTTTGCACTGGAAGCATTGGAGGCCGACGCGCTTTATGCGGGCTATATCGACCGGCAGGAAGCCGACATCCGCGCCTTGCGCAAAGAGGAACAACTCAGCTTGTCGAGCGGACTGGACTATACGGCGATCCCCAGCCTTTCTGCCGAACTCCGCCAGAAGCTCGGGCGGGTGAGACCTGCGACATTGGGACAGGCCGCGCGCATCGACGGCATGACTCCCGCCGCTCTTGCAGCCCTACTTGGCCATGTCAAACGGCGGGAGCGGCGGGAGATCGCCTAGGTCATGGACGATCTCGACCGCTTCAATGTTTCACGTGAATCACGGGCCGGTCTCGAGAGCTATGTTGAACTGCTGCTCAGCTGGCAGAAAAGGATCAACCTGATCGGGCGGTCCACCGTCGATCAGATGTGGAGGCGCCATATCGCCGACGCGCTGCAGATCATTCCGCTGCTTCCAGCCGGCGCAAGGTCGATGGCCGATCTCGGATCGGGCGCCGGCATACCGGGCCTGGTATTGGCAATTGCCACAGGGTATCATGTTCACCTCTTTGAAAGCAGCGGCAAGAAGGCGAGTTTTCTGCGCGAGGCGACACGGAAGACGGGTGCCAGCGCCAGCGTCCATCAAATGCGTGTCGAGGACGCGGCAAAGGACCCAGATCGGCCCAGGGTTGACATCGTGCTGGCGCGGGCGCTGGCACCGCTTTCGAGGCTCCTGGACCATGCCCAACCGTTTCTTTCCGATGGAGCCATTGGACTTTTCCACAAGGGGCAAGATATTGATGCGGAATTGACCGAAGCCACCAAATGTTGGAAACTGAAATTTATCAAACACTCGAGCATGATTGATTCGAATGGAGTCATACTTGAGGTGAAGGAGGCGCTACGTGTCCAACCTTGAGCAAATTCCAGGGTTCCCGGCGGAACCGCGAATTCTGGCGGTGGCAAACCAGAAGGGCGGGGTCGGCAAGACCACGACCGCGATAAACCTTGGCACGGCACTGGCCGCGGTTGGCGAAGATGTGCTGATCATCGACCTCGACCCGCAGGGTAATGCCAGCACAGGATTGGGTATTGCCCGCAAGCCGAACCAGCTGTCCTCCTACCATGTGCTGATCGGTGAAGCCGAATTGCGGGACGTCATCGTCGAGTCGGGCATCTCGCGGCTGCACCTTGCGCCGTCAACGATGGACCTGCTGGGAGCGGAACTCGAACTTGCCTCGTTCGAGCGCAAGACCTACCGGCTGGCCGACGCAATCAAGCGGCTACAGGCGGGATGCCGGCCCGACCGGCACTACAGCTATATTCTGGTGGACTGTCCACCCTCGCTCAACTTGCTAACCATCAATTCGCTGTCGGCGGCGGATGCGGTTTTGGTGCCGTTGCAATGCGAGTTCTTCGCGCTGGAGGGGCTCAGTCAACTCCTCAAGACGGTTGAGCGGGTCAAGACCACGCTCAATCCGCGGCTCTCCATTCAAGGCGTCGTGCTGACCATGTTCGACCGGCGCAACAGCCTGTCGGAGCAGGTGGCGGAAGACGTCCGCAGCGTGCTTGGCGACAAGGTCTACCAGACGGTCATACCGCGCAATGTCCGGGTGTCGGAAGCGCCGTCCTACGGCAAGCCGGTGCTGCTCTATGACAACAGCTGCGTGGGCTCGCAGGCCTATATCAAATTGGCTTCGGAAGTCATCCGCCGCGAGCGGGCGCTACGGGCGGCCTGATTGATTCACAACCGTAACATTCAACCATACCGGGGGCGGTATGGCTTCGCTCAAGTCTGGGGACGAACGACATGATGCAGGCGCAGAAGAAACGTCTCGGCCGGGGACTTGCCGCCCTGATCGGCGATGACACCAATGAGGAAGCGGTCATCCAGGATATCCGCAGCCTGCGCCACATGCCGATCGATCTGCTGCATGCCAGCCCGAACAATCCGCGCAAACATTTCGCCGAGGCCGACCTCGATGATCTGGCGAAATCAATTCGCGAGAAGGGCCTGCTGCAGCCGCTGGTCGTGCGCACGCGCGCCGATGGCGAGTATGAAATCGTGGCTGGCGAACGGCGCTGGCGGGCGGCGCAGCGCGCCGGCATTCACGAGATTCCAGTTCTCATCAGGGAACTGAGCGACGGCGAGGCCTTGGAGGTTGCGCTGATCGAGAACATCCAGCGTAGCGACCTCAATCCGCTGGAAGAAGCCCGGGGCTACAATCTCCTGCTTGAACAGTTCCACTATACCCAGCAGCAATTGGCGGAATCGGTCGGCAAGAGCCGCAGCCATATCTCCAACACGCTGCGCCTGCTCAATCTGCCCGAGTCGGTTCGCCAGCAAATCGAAAGCGGCAAACTCACAGCCGGTCATGCCCGGACGCTGGTTGCAGCCGATTCGCCGGGCGAACTTGCCGAGCAAATCATTCAACTGGGTCTCTCGGTGCGGGAGGCGGAAAGCCTAACCCGGGATGCCGCGGCCAAGCTGCGCAAACCCAAAGGGCACAAGGATGCAGATACCAAAGCTCTAGAGAAGACCGTCAGTGAAGCCATCGGACTCAAGGTCGAGATTAAGGATCGAGGAGCCTCGGGCGGCACAGTGAGCATTGGCTACAAGTCGCTTGAGCAGCTTGAGGAGATCTGCCGACGGCTTCAGGCAACCAGTGGCGGACGCCGCTCCGCCTAATTCAACCGAACACGCTGTGACCTGGCGCTCCGCGCAATGGCCAGCAATGCGCGGTTGGACAGGCTCTCGGCAAGCGGAGCATTGAGCCGCGCCTGCAAAATCGCACCGTTGAGCGCCGCCGCCGCAGCCAGCAGGGTAGTCAATTCCCATGCCTGAAGCTGCGACCGGACCGCCGCCTGACGCTTGAAAAAGAAAGGAGGCCTGGCGGATTTCACCACCTGTTCGATGCGCATGCCGCGATCCACCTGACGGCGGCAATCGATCAAGCGCACGACGTGGCCATGCGCCATGGTCAGCAGGCGGCCGGGATCAACGCCCGCCGCAGTCAGATGCTGGAAATAACGGTCGGCTTCCACAAGATCGCCGCCCAATACCGCATCGACCAAATCATCCGCCTCGACCCCCGAGGCGTTGCCGCAAATGGCGCGAACGTCCGCCGCGGTTATGTTGGTGTTTCCGAGACAATAGAGCGCCAGCTTATCGACCTCGCGAGCCAGAATGGCACTCCCGGCGCCGGCGGATTCCTGCAGTAAGGCCAGGGCATCCCTGTCGGTGCGAAAGCCGAGCTTGGCCAGAGCCGCCTCGGCCCATGCGATGGAGTCATCGGCGTTAGCATCATAAAGAGGCAGGATGCAGAGGTGACCGGCGGTCTCGAATTTCGAGCGCAGGGCTGAACCTTTTGCAAGACTGCCTGCCTCGGCAACAATCATGTTGCCGCGAACCGATCCATTGAGTATGGCCTCGGCGGCGCGAAGAAAGAACTGCTCGGCGCCACGCACCCAGATCACCCGATTGCCGCCAAGCAACGACTGCGACTGTACCTCATCGATGAGGCGTCCGGGATCGGAAGCCAGATTCGATTCCTCAAGCACGACGACGGAGAAGGGATCGTCGGAGGCTGCCGGCCAGGCATTTGACCGCGCGGCCGGCGGTATCGCGGACAGCAGAAGGATCGGCGCCATAGATCAGAATTGCCGCAACTTCAGACGCGGGCTTGCGTAGAAGGGCGTCGAGCGCATCTGCCTTGATGATCGCCACAGCAGTGTTAGTGGCTGGCGAAAAAAGCGGCGAGCCGGGTCTTGATGTCGTTGCTGACCTCGTGAGCAGCGCGCTCGGTGGCATTGATCTCCGCCTGATTGTCGGCGAATGGCTGGCGCACGACATCGAAGGAAACCTGGGAAAACGTCTTGCCGCTGTGGACCGTTTGCGAACCTTCGTTCAGCTGGAACTCCACCGCGACCTTGACGGAACTACGCGTGGTGTTGGGTAGCGAGCGGTCGATGATGGGTGAACGCGACTGGACGGGTGTAATGATAAGGCTGTAGCGGTTCTCGGCGGCGGTGCCGGCCGGACGCATGGATGAGAGGAGTTCATTCCTAATCAATTGCCCGAGCCGGGTGTCGGCCTCGGGGATGGAAACTGCCGCAAGCGATTGCACCACGCCGCGGCTGTCGCTGGTGGTTCCGTAAAGCGGCCGGTAGCCACATCCAGCAAGCGCCAGAATGCACACCAGCGAAATGACAAAGCGCAGGCCGCTCATGGTCATCCAACTATATTGACGATCCGGTCAGGCACTACAATCACTTTCTTCACCGGCCGCCTATCGAGGGCACGGCGCACCGCGTCAAGCTTGACGGCAATGGCCTCAATATCCGGGGCCGGCAATCCCTTGCGGACACGTATCTCGTCGCGGCGCTTGCCGTTCACTTGCACGGCGATGGTCACCATGTCATCAGCGACCAGTTCGGGCAAGTACTCCGGCCATGGCGTTTCAACCACGGCCTGAGTATGGCCCAGGACCTTCCAGCACTCCTCGGCCAAATGCGGCATCATCGGCGCGAACATCAAAACGATCGTGTCTGCAGCCTCGCGTATGGCCGACCGTTGTGAGGACGACAAATCCGCCGACTGCAATACCGAGCCCAGCGCATTGGCGAGTTCATAGATGCGTGCAATCGAGCGATTGAAGCGGAGCGAAGAAAGATCGCCGGTCACCGCCTGAAGCGCCCGATGAGTTGCCCGGCGCAGTTCCAAGCCATCGCCATTGTCCGAGGGCGCCGGTGAGGCAAGCCCTACCCTCGCTGCGTCATTGACCATGCGCCACAGGCGCTGGGCGAACCGCCAAGCGCCTTCGACACCCGACTCGGTCCACTCGATATCGCGCTCCGGCGGCGTATCGGACAACATGAACCAGCGGGCGGTGTCGGCGCCATAGCGCTCGATGATGGCTTCAGGATCGATGACGTTGCGCTTCGATTTCGACATTTTTTCGATGCCGCCGACGGTCAAAGGTTCGCCGGTCCCGGTGTGGAACCAGCCGCTTTCCCTATGCACCGTATCGGCGGGAAACACCCACTCGCCGCCGGCGGTGCGGAAGGTCTCGTGGATAACCATACCCTGGGTGAACAGGCTGGCGAAGGGCTCCTCGAGGCCCAAGTGTCCGGTCTGCTTCATGGCGCGGGAATAGAAGCGGGAATAGAGCAAGTGAAGGATCGCATGCTCAACGCCGCCAATATACTGATCGACCGGCATCCAGTAATTGGCTGCCGCGAGATCAACTGGTGAGTCCGACTTGGGCGAGCAGAAGCGGGCGAAATACCAGGATGAGTCGACGAAGGTATCGAAGGTATCGGTCTCCCGCCGCGCGGACTTGCCACAGGTAGGGCAGCTCGTGTTCTTCCAGCTTGGGTGATGCTCGAGAGGATTTCCCGGCTTGTCGAAGGTGACATCCTCGGGGAGGACTACTGGGAGCTGGGATTTCGGCACCGGAACGATGCCACAAACCTGGCAGTGAATCACGGGTATGGGGCAGCCCCAGTAGCGCTGGCGCGAGACGCCCCAATCGCGCAGGCGGTAGTTCACCTTGCGATCGCCTATCGCCATAGCCTCCATCCGCGATGCGATGGCCTCCTTGGCGTCGGGCACCGACATGCCATTCAAGAAATCGGAATTGATGAGAACCGTCTGGTCGTCTTCCTTCTCGAGAAAGGCTTCGTTGCCAACTTCAAAGCTTGCAGGGTCTGCCGACTTTGGAGCCACTACGGGGATGACTGGCAAGTCATACCGTCTGGCGAAATCAAGATCGCGCTGGTCGTGGGCCGGGCAGCCAAAGATTGCACCTTCGCCATAGCCCATGAGTACGAAGTTGGCGGCGTAGACTGGAAGCCTTAGCCCGGCACGGAAGGGATGGCAGGCAAAGATTTCAAGCGGATAACCCTTCTTCTCGGCACGCTCGATCGATTCCTCGCTGGTGCCGAGGGCCGCCACCTCGCGGCGGAAGGCGGAAAGTCGCGAGTCACTCTCCGCCATACGCTTGGCCAAAGCATGATCGGTGGAGATGGCGCAGAAGCTTGCCCCGAAAATCGTATCATGGCGGGTGGTATATACGGTGAGCCGCTCGTCCAGCAGTTTGCCATTTACATCTTCGAGAGCGAATGAGAAACGCATGCCCTCCGAACGGCCGATCCAGTTGCGCTGCATCAGGCGTACCTTCTCGGGCCAGCGGTCGAGTCCATCGAGGGACTTCAGGAGATCCTCGGAGCAGGCGGTGATCTTGAGAAACCACTGGGCAAGCTCGCGCTTTTCAACCAACGCTCCCGATCGCCAACCCCGCCCGTCAATCACCTGCTCATTGGCAAGCACGGTGTTGTCAACGGGATCCCAATTGACGGTGGAGACCTTGCGCTCGACCAGACCGGCATTCAGAAAATCAATGAACATCGCCTGCTCGTGGCGGTAGTAGGAGGGGTCGCAGGTGGCGATCTCGCGGCTCCAGTCGAGCGACAGACCCATGGACTGGAGCTGGCCGCGCATGGCGGCGATGTTTTCATAGGTCCAGGACTTAGGGTGAACGCCGCGTTCGATAGCGGCATTTTCGGCGGGCATGCCGAAAGCGTCCCAACCCATGGGGTGCAATACATTGTAACCGCAGGCACGCTTGAACCGGGCAATCACGTCGCCCATGGTGTAGTTGCGCACATGGCCCATGTGGATGCGGCCCGAGGGGTAAGGGAACATCTCAAGGACGTAATATTTGGGACGCGAAGGATCCTCGCTGGCCTCGAAGCAACGGTTTTCAGTCCAGTAACGTTGCCAGTGTGGCTCGGCAATGCGCGGATTATAACGTTCGGTCGACAATGAACTGCCCCTTGGGATTCACGTTTCGGCAATGATCACGTGCCAGTACCAGTCCTTGAAATAGGCTGCAAGGGAAGCCATAAGGCGTCCCATGTCACACGACGAATTGGCGCATGTTAGGCAACGCATAGCTGCAGCAGCCCTAGCGGCAGGGCGCGATCCGCATTCGATCGCGCTGATTGCCGTGAGCAAGACATTTGGCCCTGTGGATATTCAACCGGTAATCGCTGCGGGGCAGCGGGTGTTTGGTGAAAACCGGGTGCAGGAAGCCAAGGCCAAGTGGCCCGAGCTGAAGAGCAAGACCCCAGACATTGAACTGCATCTCATCGGTCCCTTGCAGAGCAACAAGGCAGGGGATGCGGTCGCGCTGTTCGATGCTATTCACAGTATCGACCGGCCCAAAATCGCCGAAGCTCTGGCCGCGGAAATGAAACGCCAGAAGAGAAATCTGAAATTGTTCATTCAGATCAATACGGGGGATGAGAACCAAAAATCAGGCATTGCCCCGGCCGGCGCCGATCAGTTCATCGAATACTGTAAAACCCTGCTTGGACCGGCGATTTGCGGCCTGATGTGCATTCCGCCAGCGGACCAGGAGCCGGAACCGCACTTCTGGCTGCTCGCGCAAATCGCCGCACGGCACCGGCTTTCCTGTCTCAGCATGGGCATGAGCGGCGACTATGAAACGGCGATCCGCTGCGGCGCCACCCATGTCAGGGTGGGATCGGCGATTTTTGGAAGCAGGCCTGCTATGGCCAAACCCTAAGGCGGGTTCGTGGACCGCAATATTGCAAGACTTTCAGCATGTCGTTTCGCGTGATGGCGACGCAGCCGGCGGTGACGTCCGCTGGCACTGCAGTCAGATGGAAGAAGACGGCACTCCCCAGTCCCTGAATGCGCGGCAAGCGATTGTGGGACAATATGACAATGATATCGTAGAGGCTATCGGCGCGTGCGATGACCTCATGGCTGGCGGGATAGGGAAGGCTTACAGGCCGGTTGTAGTTGCGGTCCCCAGCCGCATCGCACCAACCTAGGGCCGCAGCGATCGGGCGGACCGGCAGGGCGGTTTGCGGCGGAAATGAGCGGCCGGCACGGTAGAGAACTTCAATCATCCGCCAGCACCCGGCCGGGGTCGCGCCATCGCCCTCCCGCTTGCCGCAGCGCATGCCGGAACGGCCCAGGCGACAGGGAAGCCGTAAGGCCCCTAGACAGAGAACCCCACGGGATGCTCGCGGGCTGATCGCGCGAATGTGAATTGTTGTGACGATTTTCCTCACGGCGAGTTGTCTTGCGGAAGGCCTTCCAAATCGGCACTTGTAATCGTAACATCAATTCCAAAGACGGCAAGCGGATATCGCGGGACAGACCGGCATGAGCACCACCAAGAAGATTCTTATCGTCGATGATGATGATGCGCTGCGGGAGACGCTTCGCGACCAGTTTTCGCTGCATGACGAATTCGTCGTCACCGATGTGGCCAATGCAACGGCGGGGGTCAAGTCGGTCAAGGCAGATCATGCCGACCTAGTGCTGCTCGATGTCAATCTTCCCGACATGGATGGCCGCGAAGCCTGCAAGATCATGCGGCGCAACGGCTACAAGGGTCCGGTCCTAATGCTGACGGCGCAGGGCTCCGATTCCGACACAATCCTTGGGCTCGATTCTGGCGCCAATGACTATGTAACCAAACCTTTCCGTTTCGGCGTTCTGCTTGCACGCATCCGCGCGCACCTGCGCCAGCACGAGCAGAGCGAAGACGCCATCTTCAAGGTCGGTCCCTATACCTTCAAACCCAGCGCCAAAATGCTGATCCGGGACGACAACAAGAAAATCCGGCTGACCGAGAAGGAAACGGCAATCATCAAGTTCCTGTTCCGGGCGGGCGAACAGGTGGTCGGCCGCGACGTGCTGCTGCATGACGTCTGGGGCTATAACGCCGGGGTAACCACCCATACTCTGGAAACCCACATTTACCGGCTGAGGCAGAAAATCGAGCGCGACCCGGCCCATGCCGAAATTCTGGTGACAGAGGGCGGAGGGTACAAGCTCGTCCCTTGATCTTGAGCGGCATTCGGACTCTTATGGTTGCGGGTGAGGCCTGAGGGAATCAGGCCCAACAACCGGGGCATTAGGGACGTTGCAGGACTTTCTACAGGACAAGGCAGGATGAGCGTCAGAGCCGACGCCGAGACGCTGCGCAGCATCCCGATATTCGCGGATTGCGATCCCGTGCATCTCCAATTGCTGGCTTTTTCATCGGAACGGCGTCAGTACAAGTCAGGCGATACCATCGTCAAACAGGGTGAAAGCGGTGAAATGGCCATTCTCATTCTCGATGGCCAGGCCGAGTTGCTGCACGAAAAAGGGAACGGGTTCGATTCACTAGGCACGGCCGGCCCCGGCGCGCTGATCGGCGAAGTTTCGATGATTGGCGGGGTTTCCTATTGGCTTACGGCCGTTGCCAGATCCGCGGTATCGGCGGCAAGCATCAGGCGCGAACTGTTCATGCGGCTGGCCGAAGAATATCCGGAATTCGGTGCTACCGTTTTCAAGGCGCTGGCGCAAAAGCTCGACGGATCGATGTCCGATCTGCTGTCGATCCAGGCAGCCTTCGACCGGGCGAGGTCGTTCTCTAACCTATAGGGCGAATTTGGCGATCACCGGAACATGGTCCGACGGCTGCGGCCAGCCGCGCGCTTCACGCACAACTTCAATGTGATCGCAGGAGGACGCGAGCGCTGCTGTCGACCAGATGTGATCGAGGCGCCGGCCGCGATTGGCCTGGGCCCAGTCCCTGGCACGGTAACTCCACCAGGTATAGAGTTTCTCCTCTGGCGGAATGTGCTTGCGGACGAGGTCTATCCACTTTCCGGCCTTCTGAACGCGGGTGAGCCCGGCGGTCTCAATGGGCGTATGGCTCACCACTTTCAGCAGTTCCTTGTGCGACCAGACATCGTGCTCAAGTGGCGCGATATTGAGGTCGCCAACCACGATTCCATGATGAACCCTGGGCTGGGATCCGGCGGTGAACCAACTTTCGAGCTCGTCGAGGAACTGCAGCTTGTGGGCAAACTTGTCGTTGATTCTGGGATCGGGCTCATCGCCGCCGGCGGGAACGTAGAGATTATGGATGGTCAAGGGCTTGCCCATATCGAGAGTGACCGCAATGTGACGGCAATCATCCTTGGCGCAGAACGCCTTCACGTTGCTGGCGACAAAGGGTAGCCGCGAGACAACCGCCACGCCATGGTAGCCCTTCTGGCCCGACTCGGCGATATGGTTGTAGCCGAGGTCCTTGAGGGGACCTGCCGGAAACTGGCCCTGCGGACACTTGGTTTCCTGCAGGCAGAGGATATCGGGTTGCCATTTGCGGAGAAACCGGGCCACGAGATCAATGCGCAGCCGGACCGAGTTGATGTTCCAAGTCGCGATCTTCAATGTCATCGCAGCATGCAATGGCACAGGCAATGACAAATGCGCAAGCCTCTCTTGCCGTGCGGTGATTCAGGCAGCGCTACTTGGAGTCCTTTACCTTGCGGTCAATCTTCACCACGAATAGCTTGGGATCGGGCTTCACGCCGGGCACCAGATTCTCCAGCGACACGGTGGTCTTGCGGCCTTTGCCATCGATCACAACCCACTGTTGCAGTGTCTTGCGATTCTGGTCGAATATCAAGACCAGCTTGCCACCGAGTGAGCCACCCTTGTCTTCAAGGGTGACCGAGGTCAGACCATCGGTTTCCTCAAAGGCAAGAATGTCGGTATCTTTCAGGAGATCGACATTTTCGCCGAGGACGAGGCGAAGTGGAGTTTCCGACAGCGGGAATTGGTCGCCCTTCTCCTTGGCGCGATTTTTGATAGTCAACCATTTTCCATCGGCGACAATCAGGAAGGGATTGGGCGGCGCATATTCAAACCGCATTTTGCCCGGTTTGCTGATAAAGAACACCCCGCTGGACATGTTTCCCTTCGGGCTTATCTGGGTGAATTCGCCTTGCAAATTCTTGAAACTGTTGATGTAATCGGAAATCTTCTGAATTGAACTGGCCTGCTGGTCGGTAATCTTGAGGGTTTTCGATGCCACTACGCCGGCGGCAGTAGAGACACAGATTGCCACACTCACCAGCAGAACCCTGAATAGACGTACAAATGAACTTCTCATCTTAGCCCTTTTGGATGGGACCTTTACGTGGCCCGAAATGCAGTTGAGTTTCCTTTACACACCGAATCCAGCCAATTTTGCGGCAGCCTAGACCCTGGCGCTGTCGCCGGGGACCAGAATTTCGCGCTTGCCCGTGGCATTTGCCGCCGAAATCAGCCCCTCCTTCTCCATCCGCTCGATGAGGCTGGCGGCCTTGTTGTAGCCAACCTGCAGCCGGCGCTGGACATAGCTGGTCGAGACCTTCTTGTCGCGCAGCACAACGGCCACGGCCTGATCGTAGAGTTCGTCACCAGAGCCACCAGATTCGCCGGCTCCGCTGGCGCCAGGCTCACCATAATCGCCGTCCTCCAGCTCCTCGGTTACGGCGTCGACATATTCCGGCGTGCCCTGGGACTTGAGGTGGCTGACGATCTTCTCGACCTCATCGTCGGTAACAAAGGGGGCATGCAAGCGCGAGATGCGGCCACCGCCGGCCATGTAGAGCATGTCACCCTGGCCCAGCAGCTGCTCGGCACCCTGCTCACCAAGGATTGTGCGGCTGTCGATCTTGGATGTTACTTGGAAGGAAACGCGGGTGGGAAAATTGGCCTTGATTGTACCGGTGATCACATCAACCGATGGGCGCTGGGTTGCCATGATGACGTGGATGCCGGCGGCGCGGGCCATTTGCGCCAAGCGTTGAACGGCGCCCTCGATATCCTTGCCTGCAACCATCATCAAGTCGGCCATCTCGTCGATGATGACAACGATGTAGGGGATGGGCGAGCGGTCCATGTCCTCGCGCTCGAAGATCGGTTCGCCGGATTCGGGATCGAATCCGGTCTGGACGGTGCGCGAAACCATTTGACCTCTGGCGCTCGCCTGCTTCATGCGGGCGTTGTAGCCGTCGATGTTGCGCACTCCGACCTTCGACATCTTGCGATAGCGCTCTTCCATCTCGCGCACCGCCCATTTGAGCGCCACCACGGCCTTGCGCGGGTCGGTGACGACGGGTGACAGGAGATGGGGGATGCCTTCGTAAACCGACAACTCCAGCATCTTGGGATCGATCATGATCAGTTTGCAGCGGTCGGGCGGCAGGCGGTAGATGAGCGAGAGGATCATTGTATTGATGCCAACCGATTTGCCGGAACCGGTGGTTCCGGCGATCAGCAGATGGGGCATTCGGGCCAGGTCGGCAAATACCGGTTCACCGCCAATGTTCTTGCCGAGGGCGAGAGCGAGATTCTGGCCGGTCTTCTCAAAAGCCTCGGAGGCCAGGAGTTCACGGAGGAAGACGGTTTCACGCTTGCTGTTGGGCAGCTCGATGCCGATGGCATTGCGGCCGGAGACGACGGCAACGCGGGCGGAGATAGCACTCATGGAGCGGGCGATATCGTCTGCAAGGCTGATGACCCGCGACGACTTGATGCCGGGAGCAGGCTCGAGCTCATAGAGTGTCACAACCGGACCTGGCCTGACCTTGATGATTTCACCCTTGACGCCGAAATCGTCAAGCACGCCCTCGAGCATACGGGCATTCTGTTCGAGCGCATCGTCGGAGACATCGGGACCCTTGGCGGCGCGCTTGGGTTCGGCCAGCAGGGTCAGCGGCGGGAATTCGAATTCGTTCGATTTGCCAAACTTGAAGCCAGGCTGGGTATCTTTTTTGATTTTTTTCCCCAGCTTGATCGCCTTGTTCTGGCGGTTCACGCGGACGGGCGTCACTTCATCATCATCGTCCTCTTCGACTTCTTCCTCGTCCAGTACGTCATCAAGCTCATCTCCGGACTCGCCATCAGTCTCTTCCTCCTCAGGGAGGACGCTGACCGGGCGGCGGAGCAGCACGGGTTCAATGCGGCCCATTCCCTTGCCCCGAACCGGCGCCAGCCTGGTGAGAATGTCGGGCTTGGGCCCGGTTTCGGCGCGGGCACGTTTGAGTGCCCGGCGTTCGCGCCAACCGATGTAGAGATGTTGCACCGCGCCTAGCGACCAGGCTCCGATGTCCCGGCTCTTGGCCATGACCGCACTGCCGCGGCCGGTGACCTCAGCACGGGTCAGGCCCGCCGCGCGCAAGCCAAGCCAGCAGGCAAGGGCCGCGGCGACGGCTCCGGTCAGCACGGCGGCGAAAACGCCCTTGAGGCCGAGCGAAAGAATGACCAGCAGAAACCCGTGAATTACATCGCCGGCATTGCCGCCCAGTCCCGCCGCGAGCGACCAGCTGGGGGGAACAGGAAGCGACGCAAGTGCGGCACTGGCGGAGAGGGTGGAGCCAAACCACGCAGCCCAGGACCGGATCGGACGGTGGATGCCATGATGAGCGAGAAAGGAAACGGCCCAGGCCATGGGTATGGCAATGAGGACCAGGACCGCCAGGCCGAGGAACTGCATCAACTCGTCGGCGATCACCGCGCCGGGATAGCCCAACCAGTTGCGCGGGATGCGGTCGAGCGAATGATTGAGCGAGGGATCGTCGACCGACCAGGTTGCAAGTGAAACGCCGACGGCGATGAGCGCGAGGAACAACAGGGCGCCGCCGAACTCGAAGAGGCGGTTTTTCAAAAACCTCCGGATTGCCGCTGGAACGGCACTGTCGTCGGTATCGTAGGATGGGTCATATGCCATGAATGCCTCCGCCCCGGCTTCAGCCCCAGCCTGGACCATAACAAATCGTTAACGGCAGTCTGGCGGTACATGGTTAAAGTGCCGTTAAACCGGCACAAATGAGAAGGCCGGCGGAAGACATTTCCGCCGGCCCCGGAATACGCAAGTAGAGATCAGTTGTAGGCGCGCTCGCCGTGATCGACGATGTCGAGGCCCTCGCGCTCCTCCTGTTCGCTGACCTTGAGGCCGGTGGTGATCTTGCAGATCGACAGCGCAATGAAGCTGACAAGCGCCGTCCAGACCGCGGCCACGATGACCGCGATGATTTGGGCCTTGATCTGATCGCTCGCTACATAGGTCAGCAGCTTCACCGAAGTATCGGTTGCGAGATAGTCGGTGACGCCGACGCCGCCCAGGTCGACATTGACGAAGATGCCGGTCAGAATGGCGCCGAGAATGCCGCCGATGCCGTGGACGCCGAAGACATCAAGGGCATCGTCGTAGCCGAACCTGCTCTTCAGTCCGACCACGGCGAAGAGGCAGACCAGGCCGGCGGCGGCGCCAATGAAGATTGCAGCCGCGGGACCGACCCAGCCGCAGGCCGGCGTGATGGCCACGAGACCGGCAACCGCTCCGGAGGCGCCGCCCAGAAGGCTTGGATGGCCACGGAAGACCCACTCGCCCGCCGTCCAGGCGAGCGCTGCGGCGGCGGTGGCGATTGTGGTGTTGAGGATCACCAGAGCCGTCAGGCCGTTGGCTTCGAGGTTGGAGCCGGCATTGAAGCCGTACCAGCCGAAGAGCAAAAGGCCGGTGCCAGTGAGCGTGAATGTCAGGTTGTGCGGCGCCATCAGGTCCTTGCCGTGACCCACACGCTTGCCCAGCATGAGGGCACAAACCAGACCGGCAACACCGGCATTGATGTGAACGACAGTGCCGCCGGCAAAATCGATGGCGCCCCAGTTGAACAGGTAGCCGTTGGTGGCGTTGACAGCAGATCCATAGGCCGCAAGTACAGTATTCTTGGCTTCATCGGTAGTGGCGGCAGCAAGATCGGCGAGGAACTTGGTCGCCGCCTCTTCGCCGATGATTCCCTTGATGTAACCCAGGTTATCAGCGCTGAGCGTGTAGGCATCGGGGCCAGCCCAGAACCATACCATATGGGCCATCGGCAAATAGGCGAAGGTGAACCACAGCACCATGAAGAGCAGAACGGCGGAAAACTTCATGCGCTCGGCAAAGGCGCCGACGATAAGGGCGGGCGTGATGCAGGCGAAGGTCATTTGGAAAATGACGAAAGCCAGTTCGGGAATGTAGGTCTCCTTGGAAAACGTTGCACCCATGGTCGAGATGTCGACACCGCTCAGGAAGGCTTTGGAGAGGCCGCCGATGAAGGGGTTCAAGGCGGCGCTGCCATTGGCGGTGAAGGCGAGGGAATATCCGTAGAGAACCCAGAGAATAGAAATCACGCTGAAGATCACCAGGACCTGCATCAGCACTGAAAGAACATTCTTGCCGCGCACCAGGCCTCCATAGAACAGCGCGAGACCGGGGATGGTCATGACCACCACAAGCGCGGTGGCGATCAGCATCCAGGCGGTGTCGCCCTTGTTGATGGTCGCGGCGGCTTGGGCCGCTGAAGGCGGTAGGATCGCAGCCAGCAGGAGGCCCGCTGGCAAGAGAGCCGCGCAGCGGCGCAGCTTGGTTGAAAAGTTCATGTCCGTCGCTCCTATGATATTTGCTTAGAGTGCCGCATGGCCGGTCTCGCCGGTGCGGACCCGTACCGCTTGCTCCAAGGGCAGGATGAATATCTTGCCGTCGCCGATCTGCCCGGTTTGCCCGGCAGCCCGGATCGCTTCGACCACGTGCTCGACGGCAGATTCATCGACAGCCAGTTCGAGCTTCACTTTGGGGACAAAACTCACGGTGTATTCGGCGCCGCGGTAGAACTCGGTATGGCCGCGCTGGCGGCCGTGGCCCTTGACTTCGGTCACGGTAATGCCCTGGACGCCTATGGCGCCCAAAGCCTCCCGGACTTCCTCAAGCTTGAACGGCTTGATGACCGCAATGATGTATTTCATGCACCACCTATCTTGTTTCCATCCCGCAGTGCACAACAAGAATCATGCCAGATTGGCGAAATCGGTTATCATATTGTTTTCATTGTGCTTTACTTCAACTTGCTATTTGCCGCGAAACTGCGATTGCTCAATTTTAGTGCAGTATAACTTGATCGCCTAATTATTGTGCAATCGCAGTTTAGGTGCTCCACGACTCATCGGCGCTTGCATTGGCGCGGCAGATTCGGTCATCAACGGCAATGGCCAAGAGCTATGATATCATCGTCGTCGGAGCGGCACTGAACGGGCTAGCGGCCGCGCTTGCGCTTGCCGGGCCGATGGTGCGACGGCCCGTCGATGTGCTGGTGGTCGATGCAAAGGACCCGGAAAAATTTGCCGCCGCGGATTTCGATGGTCGGGCTTCGGCGGTCACCGCGAGTGCCTGCAACATGTTCGATGCATTGGGCGTTTGGACCGGTCTCGCGCCACACGCGCAGGCAATGAACGAAATCATCGTGACCGATGCAAGGCCTGGAAGTGCCGCACGGCCCGTTCTGCTCAACTTCGGTGAACCCGAACCCGGCGGCAGGCCCAACGCATACATGGTGGAGAACCGCTATCTCTACGGTCATCTGCTGCAATGCGCGAAAGCCTCACCGCACATCGAATTTGCAACCGGTGTGCCGGTGACGGAGTTCATCTTTGGTCCGGGGCTTGCCCACATCCGGTTGGCCGATGGCTCCGGACACCGCGCCAATCTCGTGGTTGCGGCGGATGGGCGCAATTCGCCGGCGCGCAAGGCAGTTGGAATTGCTATGCATGGCTGGTCATATCAGCAAACGGGTATCGTGGTCACGGCCGCGCATGAACTGCCGCATCATGGCCGGGCCGAAGAACACTTCACACCATCTGGTCCCTTTGCAATATTGCCACTACCCGGCAACCGCTCGTCGCTGGTGTGGACGGAGTGGCAGGGTGATGCCGAACGCATTCTTGCCCTTGCCGACAAGGATTTCCTCAGCGAGCTTACCAAGAGATTCGGCGGCCATCTCGGCGCCTTGAGCTTGGCCAGCGGCCGGTACGGTTATCCGCTCGCTATGTTCATTGCGGAGGAGTTCGTTGGGCCGCGCCTTGCGCTTATCGGCGATGCGGCCCATGTGGTGCATCCGCTGGCGGGGCTTGGGCTCAATCTGGGTCTGCGAGATGTGGCGGCGCTGGCGGAGAGCATCCATGACGCCGTCGGACTCGGTCTCGATCCGGGCAGTGATGCCATCCTTGAGCGCTATTCGATCTGGCGGCGCTTCGACACGGTGCTGACCGCTGCGGCCATGGATGGGCTTAACCGGCTGTTTGCCAACGATAACGGCGTGCTTCGCGGGTTGCGCGATACAGGCCTTGCCGCGGTGAACCGGATTCCGCAACTCAAGGCAATGTTTGCCAGTGAAGCCGCGGGCCAGTTGGGCCACCTGCCCAAACTCATGCGCGGCGAGCAGATTCTAGCCGCGTGATTTTCCTGCCGCGGCGAGTTTGGCCAAGTAGGCGGCCCAGATTTCCTTGTGTTCGCGACCGAGCTTGGCAAGATAGGACCAGGTAAAAATGCCGGTGCTGTGACCATCGCTAAAGATTATCCGAACCGCGTAGGTGCCGACGGGCTCGAGGTGCTGAATTGAGACATTGCGTTTGCCGGCGACGAGTTGCTCCTGGCCGGGCCCGTGTCCCTTCACTTCGGCGCTGGGGCTTTCGACACGGAGATATTCGGCCTCCAGCGAATATGATTGAGCATCGTCAAATTCAACGCGCAATGATTTCCGGTCCTTGGTCAGGGTGAGCTCCAAGGGCCACGGTTCAGTCATCGGTCAACTCACGCGCCTCATCGGGCAGCATGATCGGAATGCCGTCGCGAATCGGATAGGCCAGCCGCGCGGTGCGGGAAATCAGTTCCTGGCGCTCACGGTCATAGTGCAACGGCATCTTGGTGAGCGGGCAAACCATGATCTCAAGCAGTCGCGGGTCGGCTTCACGAGGACCGGACACGGCATCGCTCCTATTGCAGGCGGGTGTTGCGGCCACGCGAGGTGCGCGCCAAGGCCATCTCGGTCAAAGCCACCAGCACATCGGCCCTAGTCTTGAGATCGGGGGCTTCCAACAAAGCCTGCTTCTCCGTGGAGGCATAGGGCGCCAGCAAGGACAGGGTGTTGACTAGCACCTCGGTCGATGCGGCGTCCACCTGATCCCAGTCGGCGTTCATGTCATTGGCATTGAGATAATCGCGAAAGGCCTTCAACAGGGCCGGGCGGTTGACTTCGCCTGCGCCCAAATCGGAAACGAGATCGACGGCGTAGGGATGAAAGTCGGCGATGATCTGGCGATAGGGGGTATCGACATCAAGCTCTTCGCGAATCGCAAAGCGGCTGACGCCCATCAACGTAATCAGCATGCGGTTATCGGGCGTTTCGGCGTAGGCGGTGATCCGCCCGGCACATCCCACCGGCATCAATTCGGGACGTTCCTCGCTGGCGGAATCGGCTTGTGGCTGGATCATGCCAATCATCCTGTCTCCGGCGAGGGCATCGGATATCATTTCGAGATAGCGCGGTTCGAAAATGTTAAGCGGGAGTTCGGCGCGCGGAAGCAGCAGGACGCCAGGCAGCGGAAACACCGGAAGCCTTTGCGGCAGATCGGCGGGGCTGCGATAGCGGTCACTGAATCGCATTGGCCCTCACGAGAACAAAATCGAGGACAGCTTGCGCCTGCCTTGCAAGGTTGCCTCGTCCTTGGGCCCCCAGGCTTCGAAGAATTTGACCAACTGCTTGCGCGCGGCTTGTTCATTCCAATCGCGTTGCTTGCGGATGACATAGAGGAGATGATCGGCCGCATCGAATTTCTGGCCGGTTCCGTTAAGCAAGACCGCAAGATCGAGGCGGGCCTGATAATTGTCAGGCTCACGGCTCACCAGATCGGAAAGAGTTGCGGCTTCCGACAAATCCACCGGATTAAGCGCAAGCTCGAGGGATGCGCCGGCACTGAGGACCTCGGGATCGTTGGCTTTGGCCGGCGGCACCAGGGCCAGGGTCGCCCGGGCATTCTCAAGATCGCCGGTTTCTATCTGGCACTTGGCGAGGCCGGCGAGGGCGCCCGCGTGTTCGCGGTCGGCCTGAACGATCTGCAGAAAGATTTGTGCCGCCGTCTGGTAATCCTGCTGGGACAGGGAATCGCGGCCAGCCGTCATCGCCGTTTCAATTTCTTCGGCCATGCCACCCTGGCCGGCAAGCCGGTCGACGAACTGCTTGATCTGGCTCTCCGGCAGGGCACCCATGAAGCCGTCGACGGGCTGGCCATTGACGAAGGCAAATACGGCGGGGATCGATTGTACCCGCATCTGGCCGGCCAATTGCTGATTCTCGTCGACATTGATCTTGACGAGCCTGACCTTGCCGCCGGCCTGGGTGACGACTTTTTCCAACGCCGGGCCGAGCTGCTTGCACGGTCCGCACCATGGCGCCCAGAAATCAACGATCACCGGCACCTTGCGGGAGGCATCGATGACATCCTGCTTGAAGCGTTTGGTGTCGGAGTCCTTGATCAGGCCGGCCTGCGCTACGGGGGCGGCGGTTTCAGCGCCCAATGTGATTGTCATGCGTAATTCCTCGATTTTCAGCTCCTAGATGGCCCAGAACCGCCGCAAATTCAATCGCGACTCAACTGACGGCCACAATTCTCGGATTGTGACCGCATGACTTGATGAAAGCCAGCAAATCGGCGGAACGGATGGTTGTGGTGGCATCGTTGCGGAGGGGATGATAGTTGACCGTTTCATGCCGCATCATGGATTCATCGAGTATGACATTGGTCCGGCAGGCAGTGTCGTTGATCAGACCAAAGGGCGTCACCGATCCGGGTTCAATGCCCAGGACTTCCATGAGGAGATCGGGCTTGCCAAAACTCAGCCGCCTGGAGCCGATTCTGGCGGGCGCAGATTTAAGGTCGATCTGGGCGTCCTCAAGTCCGACGATCAGCCAGATCGCGCCCTTGTCGTCCTTGAGAAAGAGATTCTTGCAGTGGCCGCCAGGGATCGAGCCACGAAGAGCGCGGGCCTCTTCAACGGTAAAGACGGGCGGATGTTGGCGGGTGACCGTCTCTATTCCCAAGGCGGAAAGGCGGGCAAACAACTGATCTCGGGTAGCAGGCATCGGCCGGATTTTGCTCGCGGATTGGAAATTCGAGGTTCTTCTTGCATTTGTTTTCCTGTTGCGCAATAAGACCCGCCACCTCGCCGGCCCTGCCGGCTGCCAGTGCGGGCGTAGCTCAGGGGTAGAGCACAACCTTGCCAAGGTTGGGGTCGAGGGTTCGAATCCCTTCGCCCGCTCCAGTTTCACCAACAGGAATTGGTTTTACGACAGGCCGCCGCAAGGCGGCTTTGTTGTCAGTTGCCGTCAAGCAGGGACTGGATCATCGGGCGGGCGCTGAGCAGCAGCGCGTCGGCCATGGCGGCGTGGCCTTCGGCGGTTGGGTGAAGGGCGCCGGTCGTTTCCGAAAACACGCCTGCCGACGTTGTCTCGTCGATCTTGCCTGCCTTGTCGATGACTTTTTGGTTGATGACGAGGTAAGCATCGTTGAAGGTGCGGACCCAGCGCTGACGGAGCGCATAGGGAAAATTCTGAGTGGCGGGATTGTAGGGCCGCCAATTCCTGATCTTTCCGCTCCAGCTCGACTGGCACGTCTCGGTTTCGCGATCGGCCTTGCCCCAACAGGGAATCATCAGGATCTCGGCCGGATCCTGGGCAAGCTTGGCGTTACGCGCGCAGAAGCCATGGCCTTCAAACATCCGGCCGGAATAGATATTGCCGGCAAAGGTCCAGCCGTGATCCTCAGCCAGGTTGCGCATATGTTTGAACAGGTTGGAAAACTCGGCACGCACCGACTTCAGCCGATCAGGATGGGCGACGAGCCAGGATGAAAACATGTCGAGCGACTGGTTGGCGGGGAACCGGTCCTCGGGATCTTCGTCTCTGGCCTCGCATAGTGCGCCGTGCTCGTCGGTCACCAGATCGGGGTAGGCCGAGAGAATCACGCGGGCGGGATCGAAAACTCCATCGCTGGCGGAATAGAGCGGCAATGCCACCTCAAACGCCTTGGCCAGTCTTGCATAGGCGCCAGGCAGAACATCGCGCATCCGGCTGCGGAACTCCTTGGCGGAAACGGTCGCGCCAAAGAATTTTGCGATTCCCGCCGAAACACCACCACGCAAGGTTGCCCAGGCGACGACGTTGGAGAAGCCAATGTCGTTGCCGCCGACCGACAGAAAAATAAAGTCGAGCGGCCGGCGGAACTTGTTGCCTGGGCAAATCAGCCCTTCGTTCTCTTCTTGAGGCTTTTCAGCGCAGATCTCGCGCAACAGGCGGTATAGCTGCGAATCTTTGCTGCCACCGGAGAGCGGGCGGGCAGCAGGAGTCGACGACACATCGATCTCCGATATCCTCTCGACATAGGACTGGGGACCCAGAATCCCATCGTCGATTCCGGCGCCGGAGCAGGAATAATCGAGAAAGGTGACGGAAGCCTGAGGATTTTCGACGGCGATTTGCAAAGCGGCGCGCAGTTGTTGACCATAGAGGGAGCGATGGCAGAGAGTGTCCGTCCAGGTGGCCGAACCACCGGCGTGATTCTGGCGGCGCAACGGGAACAGATTGTGGTAGCGGCGGTTTTCGCCGAACTCGACGGGTTGATCGGGATTGCCCTCGCCGGAGGCGAAACTGTCGCCCAATCCGGCAATCAAGATGTCGCGAACTCTGGCCTGGACAAGTACCGGCTGTTCACCCACCACGTTCACCGAGATATCGGCGCCGCCAGGATAGGGAAGTGCTACGCCAGCGCCGCTAACCCGGTCGCCGCAGCCGGCGGTTGCCAGCAGATTGCCGCCGATACGCCATTCACATTTGGCGTTCTGTGGCAGTGCATTGCCGTTGAGAGGGGTAAGCCAGAGCTCGATGCCGTGACTGGTGGGATTCAGATAATCGTCGATGCCGCCGCAAGCGGTATGAAAGCGTTTGGCGGGGTCATAGCATAGAGTGCCATCGGATGCCGCTGCCCAGCCACGCCAGTCGAAGTTGCGGCGCAGGATGGCGCTGAAGGCGATGCGCCGGTCGTTGAGAACGTGCTCGGAGCCGAGAACGGATGTGCGCTGGATGAATTCGCTGCGCTGGTCTTCGGGTAGGTTCAAGCCATCGACATGGATGAGATACTGACGCCAGGCGTTTTCGTGTTGCCTAAAAAACGCGGGATCGCGGAACATGCGGAAACGGTTGACGACCTGCCATTCGATTCTGACATTCGACGCATCGAGGGTTTGGGCGCCCGCCGGACGGGCGCAAGACGCGAGCGGGAGCAAGAGCAAGAGCAACAAGAACAACACCTTCATGCGGCGCGTTCTTGACGGCAAAGCTGGCTAAGTTGAGGCGGCCACTGGCGAGTCTATTGCAGGGATTGGGTCATGCGACGAGGTTTTCGAGCGCCACCGAGGTTTGAGCGATCTGCTGGTTGACCTCATCTTGACGGGATTTCAGGGTTTCGAGGTGGGTGCGCAGAAGGTGCACAGCGCGGGGATCGCCGAGCACATCGGAATCGGCGCCGACTGCTGCAAACAACTCCCTGATCTGGGCAATCGGAACGCCCATTTTGCGTAACAGAAGCACATTCTTTAACCGTTTCACGTCGGAAGCCAGATAGGTCCGGAACCGGCCATGACGAGGCGGGGACAGCAAATCGGCACGCTCATAAAAGCGAATGGTCTTTGGATCGGAACCGGTTTCCTTAGCCAATTCTCCGATGAAGAGAAATGAATTGGGAATTGGCGATTCGGCCGGGACCGCCGCCGATAGTTCTGCTGTTCCGTCCATACCTAGGGCTCCGTCTCTGATCCGCGCCAACCCACCCAGTGAGTCGGGCCATGGCAACATATCTGACTCTCGTATAAAGTGCAATATTGTTTGTTTGCTATCTATAGGTGTAGTTAGTGATCGATTCCACCGTAATGCTCAGTGGAACCAGATTACAGGATTTGCACTAAATATAATTGTGTGACCGTACTGTATATATCTCCATGGTATGTAATATATAATCACTTTTTTCGATTATACGTAGTTTAATTTTATGCTGTTGAAGTATTGCTTCAAGTTTTCATATAACATTAATCAAATATTAACTACAATAATAACATCCTGCTTGAGTTGAAATTAGTTCAACAGTGCAACTTTTGGTTCACTCCACAAGATCTACTCAGGAAATGTACAATGATTATCATCGTCGACGAGCGCAGCGATGTTTCGAACGCCTACAGATCCAGCCTTGGCCGCGAAGGGGTTTCGGCGGCGAGCTTCACTCCGGCGGATTTCGACGGCTGGTTCCACTCGACCAGCGGACCCGATCTGGCGGCGGTCGAGGCCTTCGTGCTGGGCGACTTCGACCGGCGCGAGGCTTTCGCCCGCGCCATCCGGGTGCGGTCGGAAATTCCAGCTATTGCCCTCAACGATGCGGCCGGGCTTGATGGCATCCTCCGGCTGTTTGCCGCCGGCATCGACGATGTGGTGCGCAAGCCGGTTCACGCGCGCGAGATTATCGCCCGCGTTGGCGCCATCCGGCGGCGCTCCTCTGCGGTTTCAAGGTCGATCGAAATCGATGGCCTGCAGATCCACAGTGATGGCCGCGATCCGGAGGTCAATGGACAGGCCCTGACGCTGCCGCGGCGGGAACGCCGCATCCTCGAATATCTGGCTGCCAACCGCTCACGGCGGGTCAGCCGCAGCCAGATATTCAATGCGGTCTATGGCCTGTTCGATGAAGATGTAGAAGAGAGCGTGGTCGAAAGCCATATCAGCAAACTGCGCAAGAAATTGCGGCAGCTGTTGGGGTTCGATCCAATCGACACCAAGCGGTATCTCGGATACCAACTCGTCCGGCGCAGCGACCAGGCGGCCTGACTATTTCGCCAGCACTTCGGCCAGTTCGCGAAAGGCATCCTTGCTCGGCGGTTGATCGGGGTCCTGGTTCAACGCCCCATAGAGCTTGGGCACAATCGTCATGGCGCGGTCCAACTCCTCGTCGGTTCCCTGCTGATAGCCACCAACGGCAACCAGATCGCGGGAATCCTCAAAGCGGGCAACCAGCTTGCGGAGTTGAATGACCGCTGTGCGCTGATCGTCGGTCCAGGCGCGATTGGCCAAGCGCGAGATCGAGGCGAGGACATCGACTGCGGGATACCTGCCGCTTTCGGCGACGGCACGGTCAAGCACTATGTGACCATCGAGCGTGCCGCGAATTGCGTCGGCAACGGGATCGTTGTGATCGTCTCCATCCACGAGTACCGAGAATATACCGGTTATCGAACCCCTACCCCCGGCACCGGGTCCGGCGCGCTCAAGCAGTTGTGGCAGATCAGTGAAAACGCTCGGCGGATACCCGCGCGCAACCGGCGGCTCACCCGCAGCCAGCGAGACATCGCGGCAGGCATGGGCATAGCGGGTGACCGAGTCGACAATGAGCAAGACCTCGCCACCGAAACTGCTGTAGAACTCGGCGAGAGCCATCGCGGTGCGCGGCGCCAGCCGGCGCAGCATCGCGCTCTCGTCGCCGGTGGAGACGACTATGACCGCCTGATTTGCCAGTCCGGCAAGAGTGCCTTCGACGAATTCCCGCACTTCCCGGCCGCGTTCGCCAACCAGTGCCACCACGATGGTTTCGAATCCGGACGAGCGGGCCAGCATCGACAACAATGTTGACTTTCCGATCCCCGATCCGGCGAACACTCCGAGACGCTGGCCAAAACAGAGCGGCGTGAAGATATCGAGAACCCGCACACCTGTCGTCACACGCCTGGAGACCAGCCGCCTCGACATGGCTTCGGGCGGTTTCTGCAAGATGGGCACCGGCAAATCGCCTTTCGGCAGTGCCGGTCCCATATCGGCGGGCTGGCCCAAAGCATTGATCAGCCTTCCCCGCCAATCCGCGTGGGGCCAGAGGGTTAGATCCCCTGCCGGCCAGACAGGAGCACCAAGCGGAATCGCGGTCTCGCCATTCATGGTCTTGGCGATTGCGACGGCGTGATCAAGAGCGATCACTTCGGCCAGGGCTGGGCCATTGGGGGCGGCGATCGTGACGAACGAGCCCAGGTGGAGAAAACGGGAAAGACCCTCGATGTGAACGGCCTGGGCAGTGACCGATGTTGTGCGCCCGCTGACGCGCACCAACGGCACGTCTTGGACCAACGCCGTTATGGCGCGAGAAAGTTTTGCCAGCGCGCCACTGCCGCTCGTCATGAAGCTATGACCGCGACGCCAATACCTGGATGGCGTTCTTCAAACTCGATGTTGTGTCTTCAACTCCCGAGGCCAGGCTTTCGAAAGCGCGAGTGACGCGGATCAAGTTCGTCATTTCAATTATCGGATTGGTGTTGGCCTCCTCGACGAAACCCTGCACGAAACCATCGGATGCAAAGGACAGTACCGGCGAGCCGGGCCGGGCCGGCATGAAGCCGGAATTCTCGTAGCGGCGATAGGGCATTGTCAGGTCAATTGAGAACAATCCTACTGCCGCCACCTGCTTGCCGCCCTGACTAAGCATGCCGTCGCGGCTGATCTCGACGTTACTAGCCGCGGGATCAAGCACGATCGGAGCGCCGCCTGCGTCCAGAACGGAATGGCCAGCGAGCGTTGCCAATTCACCGCCTTCGAGCATCTGCATGCGCCCGTCGCGGGTGTAAACCGTGCCCGCCGGTGACTGGATGGCCATGTAACCCTGGCCCTGGATTGCCACGTCGAGGCTGTTACCCGTCTTGACCAGGCCCCCGGCGCTCTCCACGGCGTGGGTTTCGCCGGTTGACGAAAACGCCGTGGGGATTGGCGAGACGGCCGATAACATCTGCTCGAAGTGAATTCCCTCGGCGCGGTAGCCGATGGTTCCGGCATTGGCAACGTTGTTGGCGATGGACGCCATCCGACGCTCCATTGCAAGCTGGCCAGACAGGGCAACATAGAGTCCCGTCTCCATCAGTTGCGGCCGCCGCGCCTGAGGGACTGCAGCGTCAGCATGATCGAATTCGGCAGCGTCATGAGCGCCGACTGGCTAAGGCCGATTTGCGGCACGACAACGCCAGCACCACCGCCCGCGGCCTGCCAACGGGCGGCGAATCGCGAAATGAATTTGTCCAATGTTGCGCCATCCTTCAGGTTTTCGATATCTATCTTGGCGCCGATGATGGCGGCCTGCTTATCGATATCGACATTCGACAACGCCAGAGGAAGCCCGAGGGCCGTCTGCACGACCTTATAAAGGGCCGCATCTCCCATTAAGCCATAGATGCTGGTCACCTCCGGAGCCTTGCGTTGAAAATACAGCGCCAGCCTGACGCCCTCATCGGCGCCGCCTGCCTCAGTCTCAAGTTCCACGCGGACATATCTGTCCACGGCCCCTTGTTGGGCGCGCGTGAATGCGGTGGCGGTCGCTCCGTAACGGGCGAAATTGAACGCTTCGGCGAACTCGCGAAAGCGATGATCGGCAAGCTGGAGCGCGAAGCTGCTCTTGCCGTCTATCCCCTCGGACAGCACCTTGCGCATGAACGCCTTGCCATAGGCCATGTCCTTGAGTCCGAAAGCCTTCATCGCGAAGGTGAACAAGCGGTCATTCTTGATAAACTCGTCGGCGGACTTCACATCGCGAATATGGGCGAGATAGTAGGCGCTTTCGCGCGCCACTTCGGGCCTGGCGGCGACGGTGGCCAGCGATCTGTTGAGATTTCCGGTAATCCGCTTGTAACCACTGATGGTGTTCATCGCGGCACTCCGCTGCAAGTTGGGGCTCTAGCGGTTATCGGCCAAATTCCTTGCCCCAGTCTGGCATGGCCCCATCAGTCCCGCACAAGGCCAAAGCTCTAGCCCGTTATGTCTGCGAAAAATTTCGCTTGGAGTAATCTGTGACTTTCGTCATTGGAATGGTCATCGTGATCGGCTGCCTTCTCGGCGGTTTTGCCGCAATGGGCGGGCATATCGGCGTTCTCTGGCAGCCGTACGAGTACATCATCATCCTGGGGTCTTCGATTGGCACATTCTTCGTCGCCAATCCGCTCAAGGTGGTAAAAGACACATTCAAGGGCATAATGGAGGCCATTAAGGAATCGACACCAAAGCCGCGCGACTATCTCGACACGCTTTCCATTCTCTACGCGCTCATGCGCGAGCTCCGGTCAAAAACCAAAACCGAAATGGAGGCTCATGTCGACAATCCGACGGAATCGGAGATATTCAAGGCCTTCCCAAAGGTGCTGGCAAACTACGATCTCACTCACTTTATTTGCGATTACTGCCGGCTCATCGTTATCGGCAATGCGAGGACCCATGAAATAGAGGCGCTGATGGACGAGGAAATCCAAACCATTTCGCGTGACAAACTCAAGGTCTACTTCGCGCTCACGGCGGTGGCCGAAGGACTGCCAGCACTTGGGATCGTAGCGGCGGTTCTGGGTGTGATCAAAGCCATGGGCGCGCTCGACCAGCCCCCGGAGGTACTGGGCCATCTGATCGGTGCGGCGCTGGTCGGCACCTTCGCAGGAATTCTGTTCTCCTACGGGCTCTTTGGTCCACTGGCGACCAAAGTAAAAACGGTGCGCGAAAAAAAAATCAGACTCTACGTGATTGTCAAACAGGCACTTCTTGCATTCATGAATGGCGCCATGCCGCAAGTGGCGCTGGAGCACGGCCGCAAGACAATCTCAGCTTATGAGCGGCCCTCAATCACCGAAGTCGAACAGGAGACGATGAATCCGGGAGGTTCCGGCGGCTCCGCTAAAGCAGCCTGATAGACCATGACCACAGCATCGACAAACGCAAGGCACAGACCACTGACAGCGAGCCTGCTGCGGGCGGCGACGGAAGTGCCTGCCAGTTCAACGCCTTCCATTAATAAGTTGTTTGAGCGTCTGGCCGAGGCTCTGACGGCCAGTTTGGCCACGCTGAGCGACGTGCCAGTAAGAGTATCGGTCGACGGAATTGTCGAGGCGGGCGCGGGGGGAGATGGCGCCGTTGTTCTCCTCCGGGCGGACAAGGGCAATCTGGCTGCCATGGTGAGTTGTGACCGGACATTTGTCTTTTCCTTGTGCGAGCTTGCTTTTGGCGGGAGCGGCACAGAGCCGGCCCATGACCCACAGGATAGGCCACAGTCCAAGATCGAGACCCAACTGCGCAAGCTGGCGCTCGATGAGTTCGCCTCGCGGCTGCCTGGTGACCTCAGTGAGACATTCGATAGCGAGTTTAGCGTGGCCGAAGCTCCAAACGATGACGAGCCTAAGAACGAAAGAGCCTGCGTCACCGGCAAGTTTCTGGTGAATGCATTTGGCTATAGCGGCGAAGTCAGTCTGTCGTTCGATCGCAAACAGCTCATGGTACTTGCCGACGGGTTGAAAGCTCGAAGCAGAGCTCCCAGTGGGACCCAGCAGAATTCCGCGGAACCGGCGATCAGAGACCAGGTGGCGCAAACCGATCTGACACTAGAAGTGAGGCTGGCGCCGGAGCAGATACCATTTGGCGAAATTGGCGCACTGCGGCCAGGCCAGCTCATTAAGCTGTCTTCGACGGCAGCAACGCCGGTCATTGTGAAGAACGGAAATGTGGTGTTGTTTTCGGCGACGCTGGCGCGGTCGAACGACAGAATAGCCATCAAGCTCAACAAGCGCTGAGCGGACGGACCCAACCCGGCAAAGTTCCGGCAAGTTCAATCAAGCAAGATTGCCGACGCAAGTTTTCGAAGGACAAAACACCACCATGAACAGCCCCATCGAACAGGTTCTCGACGACCTCTCAGCCGACGGGCAGATGGATGTGGCGCAAGAGGCATTTGCGACCGGGCTCGACGGAGCGGGCGTTGGCATGGACGCCGGCGTATCCTCATCGGTCACTGATGCACTGTTCTCGATACCGGTTACACTGCAGGTTGTGATCGGCACCGCACGGCTGCCGATTTCACAGATCGCCGAGTTGCAGCCGGGCGCCGTCGTCAATCTCGATCAAAAACTCGGCACACCGGTAACCATCCTGGTCAATGGCAGGGACGTGGCGCGGGGCGATCTTTTCGTCCTTGAGGGAGAAGACGCCCGGCTTGGCATCACGATCAGAGAAGTGCTTCCGGTTGCCAAACGCCATGCTGCCGCATGACACCGGCCGGTGCCCAAGAGTTCAGCCGGGATGGCGAGGTGGCGGGCGGGGAATTGGGCCGCACGGCCGAGGAAAAGGTCGCCATTCTGCTTTTGGCGCTCGGCGATCCGCTGGGAACCAAGCTGCTGCAGAGCTTCGATCCCGCCGATGTGAAGACCATCATGCAATCGGCCTCGGCTCTCGGGCCTATTGACCGCGACGACCTGGAGAACCTGATTGACGACTTTGCGGCAAATTTCGCCAAGACGCTTGGTATCGGCACCGATTTTCAAAACGTCAAGAATCTGGTGGAACAGGCATTTTCGCCCGACCAACTTCACTCCATGCTGGGCGAGTTAATTCTCTCTCCGCAGGAGCCAGTGTGGCGGAAGTTCTCTGGCGGAAGCGAAAACGCTCTTGTCCCCTACTTCCTCGACGAACATCCACAAACGGCCGCTTACATCCTGTCGAATCTTGACCCCGATCTTGCGGCGCGATGCCTTTCACTGCTGCCGCGCGAACTGCGCGAGACAACGGCCAGGCGCCTGCTGAAACTTCAGCCGGTTCAAGACGGGCCGTCGCTTGTGATCCAACACTGCCTTGAAGCCGATCTCCTCACAAAGGCGGACGCGGCGCTTGAAGAGGAAGGCCGAAGGCGGGTGGCGAACCTCATGAACAAACTCGACCGGGAGCAATCCGCGGCCATCATCGAGAGCCTGGCCGCGATGCGGCCGGAAGACGCCAAGAAACTACGAAAAATGATTTTTGCGTTCGAGGATGTCAGCAAGCTGACCCAAGCGGCTCGCCTGACACTGTTCGATAAGGTGCCTACCGAAGATGTCATCACAGCGCTTCGCGGCACGCCGCCGGAGTTCAAGGAAGCCGTTCTCTCATCGATGGGCGCACGAGCGCGCCGTATGGTCGAGGCGGAGCTTGCCGGCGACACCGGGGAAGTTGGCCGAGAAGGCACAGCGGCACGAAGAACGATTGCTGACATGGTGCTGGCGATGGCATCGCGCGGAGAGCTTGCCCTGCCGGTCGAGGACTAAGGAATGGCCGACGGCGAAGACAAGGAAAGCAAGACCGAGGAACCGACGGAAAAGAAACTGTCGGATGCCATCGAGCGGGGAAATGTCCCGGTCTCGCGCGAATTGATGACGCTGGGGTCGCTGCTGGCAATTCTGTTTGCCGGAAAATTGATGGCCGGTTGGTCGGGTCAAAACGCCGGCCGGTCTCTCGGCCTGCTCCTCGCGGGGGCGGGCAGCATCGTGCTGGAGGACCGGGAGGACGCCGCGATCCTGATTTCACAGCAAGCACTAAGTGTGCTCGCTGCGGTTCTGCCGGTACTTGCCGTTCTGAGTTTTGGCGGGATTATCGGTTCGCTCATTCAGAACATGCCGCAGGCAAACAGCCAGCGCATAACCCCGGCCTGGTCGCGAGTTTCTCCGGCGGCGGGATGGAAACGAATTTTCGGCATGCCGGGACTGGTCGAGTTCCTCAAGTCGCTCTTCAAGCTGGGCGCGGTCAGCGTCATCGCCGTGATAACGGTCAAGCCGCAACTGGTGAGCATGCAAAGCATGCTGGGTACAGACCCGGTGCTGATTCCGCGGACGATCCTGGAGCTTTGCATCCGGATTGTCCTGGCACTATGCGTAATGTCGGCAGTGCTGACAGTAGCGGACTTTGCCTGGGCGCGGTTCAAATGGCGGCACGATCTGCGGATGACCAGGCAGGAGATCAAGGACGAACACAAGCAGCAGGAAGGCGATCCACTGATCAAGTTCCGCATCCGGACGATCGCCCGGCAGCGGACTTCGCGCCGCATGATGGCAAAGCTGCCGACTGCGACGATGGTGATCGCCAACCCGACACATTTCGCCGTGGCACTTCGCTATGTCAGAGAAGAAGGCGGCGCGCCCGTCGTCATCGCCAAGGGCATCGATCATCTGGCATTGCGCATTCGCGAGATGGCGGTGAGCCATGAAATCCCAGTCGTCGAAAACAAACCGCTGGCGCGGGCGCTATATGAAAAAGTGTCGATCGACGGCAGCATTCCACCGGAGTTCTACAAGGCGGTGGCAGAAATCATTCACTTCCTGCAAGTGCGCAAGATGTATACCGCGCCGGCCAACCGGCACTAAGTCCAACTGTTTGCGCAATTCCTGATCGCCAAAGTGCGTGACACATTGGCGGGATATGCGCTCGCAACCAGCCCCGGACAAGCTTGTGGAGTTAACACAATGAGAGCTGATGTTGTGGCTTGGAGTCTCCGCCGGTGTTCATTTTTCAACTCGCGTCGCAACATGCGGAGTGGCTGGCGGCCAGACAATCCCTGACAGCGGCCAATATCGCAAATGCCGATACTCCGGGATACAGGGCGCGAGACGTTTCGCCCTTCGAAACGGTTCTCGACAGAATGCAACTCAACCTTGCGGTTACACATGTCCATCACCAGTTGGAACCGGGCAACCGCTTCACCAGCATCGGACTTGAACAGGAAGAAGGGTGGGACATCACCTATTCCGGCAACAATGTCGGGCTCGAGACCGAGTTGATGAAGGTCAGCGAGAATGGCCGCATGCAGGCTCTTGACAGCGGGCTGACCAAGACGTTCCACCGGATGATCCTGGCAAGCCTCAAGGTGTGACGGATGATCGACAGTCTTACAGCGACACTTCAAACCGCCGCCTCCGGCCTGCAGGCGCAATCGATGCGGCTGCGCATCGTCTCGGAAAACCTGGCCAACAGCGAGTCCGCCGGAGCCATTCCCGGGTCCGACCCCTACCGGCGCAAGACGCTGGTGTTTGGAGCGGAGCTTGACCGCCTCACCGGGGCCAACATGGTCAGGCTTGAGAGGGTGCAGCTGGATCCCTCACCGCTTCGCACGGAATTCCAACCCGGCCATCCCGCAGCGGACGCAGCGGGTTATGTCAAGTTGCCCAATGTGAACATGATCGTCGAACTGGCGGATATGCGTCAGGCCAACCGGTCCTACGAAGCCAACATTCAGGTCATCAAACAAACCCGTGAAATGATTTCGATGACCATCGATCTTCTGAGGGGGCAAGGTTGATCGAGTCGATCGGCAGAAGCATGTCGATGTCCGGTGCAATGTCCGCCGGAACCGCCCTGCCACTTGGTGCGGGCGCCACGCTCGCAACAGCGGCGGAATTTTCCTCGGTGCTTCAGGATGTAATCGCTTCGGCCACCGCCACCGTGAGGCAAGGAGAAGCGGCGGCCATCGGCGGCATTCAAGGCACCGTACCGGTTCAGCAGGTTGTCGAGCAGGTACTTGAAGCCGAGCGGACGGTTCAAGCGGCCATCGCCATCCGCGACAAGCTCGTCGGCGCCTATCTCGATATCACCCGGATGCAAATTTAGGATCAACGCACATGAGATCGCTCTCCATCGCCGCTACCGGCATGACGGCTCAGCAGCTCAATGTTGAAGTCATCGCCAACAACATCGCCAATATCAATACGACGGGATACAAGCGCTCGCGCGCCGAATTCACCGATCTGCTTTATCAGATCGAACGCATTCACGGCGCACCCGATCGCACTGGACAGAATGCCATCCCGGAAGGGGCGGAGCTGGGCTTGGGAACCAGGCTTGCGGCAATCCGGAGCCTAAACATCCAGGGTCCACTCAACAACACCGGAAACAAGCTCGATCTTGCCATCAACGGCCCGGGGTGGTTTCAAATCTCGGGTGCGGACGGCGAAACCCTCTATACGCGCGCCGGAGCCTTCAACACCAATGGAACCGGACAACTGGTTACCATCGACGGATATGCCATCGAGCCGGCAATCACAATTCCCGACGGCACGATTGACGTGCACGTGAACAAGTCGGGTCAAGTGTTCGCCCATATCGGCGGCCAGTCCGACTTCACAGAAATCGGCCAGCTGACACTTGCCACTTTCGCCAATTCGGCAGGCCTCGATGCGCTGGGGGGAAATCTCTACCGCGTGAGCCAGGCATCCGGGCCGGCAGTTATCGGCGCGCCGGGCGAGCCAGCTTTCGGGACGATCGAGCAGGGCTATCTTGAAGACTCGAATGTCGATCCGGTGAAAGAGATCACCGAGTTGATTTCGGCCCAGCGGGCATACGAAATGAACTCGAAGGTGATTCAAGCCGCCGATGACATGGCAGGCGTCGTCAGCAAGGGCATAAGATAAATGAAACGAGCAGTTCAAATGCCAGTGGCGCTAGGGATGGCGATGGCAATAGCCGCCTTCGCAGCAGCGCCAGCACTGGCGGACTTGCGGCCGCTGCCGGTTCCATCGCTTACGCTCTATCCGGGTGACCGCATTTCGGCAGAGACTGTGATCGACAAGGTGTTTTCGGTCAATGCCGCCAATCTACAGTCCTACGTTATCGACATCCGGCAACTGGAAGGCAAATATGCCAAGAGAACGCTGGTCGCCGGGCAACCCATTGCGCTTACCAGCATTAAAGAGCGAGACGCCGTGCAAAAAGGCGTTGCCGCACAGGCGGTTTTCGAAACGGGCGGGCTGGTGATTACCACCGTTCTCATGCCGCTCGAATCCGGCGCCGCCGGCGCATTGATCCAGGCGCGCAACATCGAAAGCGGGCTGACAGTGCAGGCACGGGTTAGCGGCGACGGCAGACTGATTGTTGGCTGGCAATGATCTCGCGGCTGCTGGTCATACTGCTACTTTTCGCGGCAACAGCGCCGGCGGAAGCTGCAACGCGGCTCAAGGACATCACCGCGGTGCGCGGAATTCGCGACAATCAGCTGGTCGGCTATGGTCTGGTCATCGGCCTTGCCGCCACGGGCGACAGCCTGCGCAATTCGCCGTTCACCGAGCAGTCAGCCCGCTCGATGCTGCAAAAGATGGGAGTCGGTGTTCCGGCAGGCTCCATACGCTCGCGCAACATCGCGGCCGTTGTGGCGACCGCCACGCTGCCGCCGTTTATCGGCATGGGCGCGAGAATTGATGTCACGGTCTCCTCGCTGGGGGATGCAAGCTCGCTTGCGGGAGGCTCTCTGATACTCACGCCGCTGATTGCCGCCGATGGCCAAGCCTATGCCGTTGCCCAGGGGCCGGTGGCGGTGAGTGGATTTTCCTCGAGCGGAAGTGCTGAAAGCCTGACGCAGGGCATTCCAACCAGCGGCCGCATTGCCAACGGAGCGCTGATCGAGCGTGAGCTTACGGCGGACTTCAATGGGCTGGATGAACTTGCGCTGCAAATCCGCAATCCCGATTTCAAGACCGCGATCAGCATCGTCGATGCCGTCAACGCCTATGCGAAGAAACGATATGGAATGGAGATCGCTAGCGCCCATGACCTGCGCACCGTAACGATCAAGCGGCCACAGAAACTAACAGCCTCGCGGCTGATGGCGGAACTGGGCGAACTTACAGTTGAGCCCGATGTGCCGGCGCGAATCGTCATTGACGAAAAGTCCGGGACGATCGTGATCGGCGACAGCGTGAAAGTCTCGCCGGTTGCCGTGACTCACGGCAACCTCACGGTTCGCATCACCGAAACGCCTACGGTGTCGCAACCGCAGCCGGCGTCCGACGGGGTGACGGCGGTTGAACCCTCCACGGCAATCAACGCCAATCAGGATGGCGGTCAGTTCGCGGTGTTGGAGGGACCAAATCTCGAGCGCCTGGTCAGGGGCCTCAACCAGATTGGCCTGAAGCCGCCGGGCATAATTGCCATCCTGCAGGCGATCAAGACGGCGGGCGCGTTGCAAGCCGATCTGGTGGTTCAGTGAGGACGCGGATGAAAAAGTTTTTTCAGCCGGTGTTGCATGCGGCTGCGATTTTCAGTCTTCTTGGTTCGACTGCGGCACTGGCCAGTGAAGCGCATGCGCCGGCGTCGGACGTGAAGGAGAGCGGCAACTCAATTGCCGAAGACTATTGCGCCAACATCATCGACAAGGCCGCCGATGCGCGGACGGCATGGCAGCTGGCCAAACTGCAGAAACTCGAAAAGGACGTTAGCGACAAGCTTGTACTGCTTGAGAACAAACAGAAAGAGCTTCAAGAGTGGATCAGCAAGCGCGAACAAATGCTCAAGGCGGCTGGGCGGGAACTCGTCGACATCTATGCCAAGATGGACCCCGATGCCGCGGCGGGCCAGCTTGCCAAACTCGATACGGCAACCGCCACATCGATTCTCCGGCAATTATCGCCGCGTGGTGCCAGTGCGATCCTCGATGTGATGGAGGCGGACCGCGCCGCCGCGCTGGTTAAGGCCATCGCGGCCGCTACACGCGATGCGGCGCCGGGAGGCGGGACATGAAACTGCCGTGGCTCATGCTGGTTCTTTGCTTTGTGCCGGCGGCCTGCGTGCCCGACATTGAAACCGTGGGCCAGGCGCCGCAATTGTCTCCAGTGGGCTCCGGAATCATTGCTTCAGCGGCTTCCGAATCATTGTCGGGTGTCACGTCGTTCGCAGAACCGGGCGAAGGCTGGTCGGGCGGCAGCGCGGACTATTTCCGCGATGCCCGGGCCAGGCGGACGGGTGACATCATTACCGTCAAGATCGCCATAGATGACAAGGCCTCGCTCAACAATACGTCCAATCGCAGCCGTAAGGCCAATTCCGCAGGCGATCTAGGCTTGAGCTACGATGTCATGAATGTGGTCGGCGCCGACGTCAATGGCACGGGCGAGGTGAATTCCAACACCAGCGCCTCGGGGCAGGGCACGACGGCGCGTTCGGAGAAAATCGACCTCTCGGTTGCGGCAATCGTCACATCGGTGTTGCCGAACGGTTATCTGGTCATCGAGGGCACGCAGGAAGTTCTGGTGAATTTCGAACAGCGGACCTTGCATGTCGCCGGCATCGTCCATCCGGGCGACATCACGCCCGACAATGCGATCGGCTATGAAAAGATAGCCGAGGCGCGAATATCCTATGGCGGACGCGGCCGCCTCACCGAGGTGCAGCAACCTGGCTGGGGCCAACAGATCTGGGACAGGATCACGCCGTTCTAATGGCGTCGCTCGGCACGATCCATGGCGGAACCGGCAATTGAATGGCGGACAAGAAGAAGGAACCGGGCAAGACCTCGCCGCTAATGGCGATCGCCGCCGTATTGTTGCTGACATTGATCGGCGCCGGGGCGGGGTTTGCCGTAGGCTCGATGCTAGGGATGCCGCAGCCGCCGGCTGAGGTAAAAACGGCGGCGCCAGCTGAGGCACCGGCTGAACCAGCGCATGGCGAGCATTCAGCGGCAGCCACAGCCGAAGATGCCGCTCCGCCACCGGTGGAGGAGGAGCCCGTGGCCATGACAATCGTTCCTTTCCCACCCATTCTAACCAACTTGGCCGAACCCAAGGAAACCTGGGTGAGGCTTGAGGGATCGCTGCTGATGAAGAAGGAAACGGAGGATCCGGCGGAATTGCTGATCGAGCGGGCCGACGAAAACCTCGTGACATATCTGCGCACGGTCAAACTCAAGGATATCGAAGGTCCCACCGGATTTCTGCATTTCCGCGCCGACCTCAACGATCTGGTCTCGCAACTGTCGGGCGGCCAAGTAAAGGAGGTGATCATTCATTCCGTGGTGCTGGAATGAGACGGCTCGCGGCAGCTACCCTGATGCTTGCGGCGGGGATCGCCGGAGCGCAGGCACAGAACCTTCAGGACTTCTTGCCGGCGGGCGATGCCTCGGTCAGCGGGCGCGTCATTCAATACATTGCGCTGATCACCGTGCTTTCGGTGGCGCCCGGCCTGCTGATCATGGCAACCAGCTTCACCAGGTTTGTCATCGCGTTCTCGTTTCTCAGATCGGGTCTTGGCCTGCAAAGCACGCCGGCCAATCTGGTTCTGATTTCGCTATCGCTGTTTCTGACGTTTTTCGTCATGGCGCCGACATTCGACAAGGCTTGGCAGGAAGGCCTGCGGCCGCTGGCCGACAACAAGATCACCGAAGTCGAAGCCTATGACAAAATCACCGGGCCGTTCCGCGATTTCATGGTGAAGAACGTGCGCGAGAAGGATCTGGCGCTGTTTCAGGATCTGGCGCGCGGACTGCCCGGTCAGGCCACAGGCGGGGACACCATCGAACTCCGCATCCTGGTGCCGGCGTTCATGATTTCGGAACTGCGGCGCGGGTTCGAGATCGGGTTTCTGATCGCGCTGCCGTTCCTCATCATTGACCTGATTGTAGCTACGCTCACCATGTCGATGGGCATGATGATGCTGCCGCCAACGGTCATTTCGCTGCCGTTCAAGGTTCTTTTCTTTGTCTTGATCGACGGATGGAATCTGCTGGTTGGAAGTTTAGTTCAATCATTCATTTCCCGTTAACGATTCTTCTTAGCGCGCCATAAGTATCTCTCTGCCTATAAGGACCCATGGCAGGGAGGAAACCAAGCACTCCCCTCAGGCATGATGCCGATCTGCCATTCCGGTACAAGCCCGGCATGTCCCCCATCAGTTTGTTAGTAACCCCAAGGGACAGAGTAAAATGGCCAGTATCATGACGAACGTCTCTGCAATGACAGCATTGCAGAGCCTCAACCACACCAACAAAGCTCTCGCCGTCGCGCAGAGCCGGATTTCGACCGGCTACCGTGTCAGCAGCGCCGAAGATAACGCGGCTTACTGGTCGATCGCCACCACCATGCGGTCTGACAGTTCGGCACTTTCGACGGTCAAGGACGCACTCGGCCTGGGCGCCGCCACCATCGACGTCGCCTATACCGGCATCAACAGCGCCATCGACGTCACCAAAGAAATCAAGAACAAGCTGGTGGCTGCCCGCCAACCGGGCGTCGACCGCGGCAAGGTCCAGTCGGAAATCGCCGAATTGCAGAACCAGTTGCAAAGCATCGCGGATTCTTCGGTGTTCAGCGGCGAGAACTGGCTGTCGGTTGATTCCGGTGCCGCCAGCTACAATGCGACAAAGACCATCGTCTCGTCATTCTCGCGAGCCGGCGGCAGCGTCACGATCGGAACGATCTCGGTCGATATCACCACAACCGAGCTCTACGACGTCAGCCGACCAGTCGGGAATTCTGGATACCGAGGACACCACGACCAATGGCGGCGTGACCTACTCGGTGGCCACTCTCGATATCTCAGCGCTCACCGACACCGACAACGATCTCGAAGATCTTGAGCAGATGATGAGCTGGGTCGATACGGCAATCGGCGACATGACCACCGCCGCCAGCAATCTCGGCGCGGTGAAGCAGCGCACCAACATGCAGAAGGAGTTCGTCGGTGCCTTGATGGATGCCATCAATCGCGGCGTTGGCGCCCTGGTTGATGCCGACATGAACGAAGAATCGACCAAGCTGCAGGCGCTGCAGGTCCAGCAGCAGCTCGGCGTTCAGGCGCTCAGCATTGCCAACCAGAACAATCAGACGATCCTGTCGCTGTTCCGATAAACCCACTGCCAGCACAAACGCAGAGGCCGCAACCGGGCAACCGGGTGCGGCCTTTGCAGTTTGCGCCTTAAACAGTTGGCAACCATAACAGTGCTATGAGTGTGGCATGACGGAAAGCGGTACTGTTCCCGCTCCTGGCATTACGCCCATCCGTTATCCCGGAAACAACCCGGCATGTTCCCCCCAGTTTGTATACAACCTACAGGGTAAGTTTCCATGGCAAGTATCATGACCAATGTCTCGGCAATGACCGCATTGCAGAGCCTTAACAACACCAACAAGTCCCTCGCAGTCACTCAGACGCGGATTTCCACCGGCTTCCGCGTCAGTAGCGCCGAAGACAATGCCGCCTATTGGTCGATTGCCACAACCATGCGCTCCGACAATGGGGCGCTTTCAACCGTCAAGGATGCGCTGGGCCTGGGCGCGGCGACAATCGATGTCGCCTATACCGGCATTAACAGCGCAATTGAAGTTGCCAAGGAAATCAAGAATAAGCTCGTTGCCGCGCGCCAGCCGGGCATTGACCGGACGAAAATCCAGTCGGAAGTCGGCGAGCTGCAGAATCAACTGCAGAGTATCGGCGATTCTTCAGTGTTCAGCGGCGAGAATTGGCTCTCGGTCGATTCAAGCGATCCTGCATACAACGTCACGAAGACGATTGTTGCATCGTTTTCCAGAGCCGGCGGAGTAATTTCCATCGGCACGATTTCAATCGGTCTCACGACCACAAAACTCTACGATTCGGCAGATCAATCGGGGATACTCGATTTGGAGGACACCACGACAAATGGCGGCGTCACCTATTCGGTGACCGGCCTCGACATCTCGTCGCTCACCGATGTCGCCAACGATCTTGCCGATCTTGAGCAAATGATTGCCTGGACCGATACGGCTATCGGCAACATGACGACCGCCGCCAGCAATCTCGGCGCGGTGAAGCAGCGCACCAATATGCAGAAGGAATTCGTAAGCACCCTGATGGATGCGATCAACCGCGGCATCGGGACGCTCGTCGACGCCGACATGAATGAAGAATCCACCAAGCTGCAGGCATTGCAAGTGCAGCAGCAGCTCGGCGTTCAGGCACTCAGCATCGCCAATCAGAACAACCAGAGCATCCTGTCACTGTTCAGGTAAGATCTTTGCATGCTGCCGACGGCAAAGGCCGCCTACGTCAACTGTGGCGGCCTTTGCAACTTCCGGCATAGTGTGCCGCCGCGCCGCAACCCATTAACTTGTTGGTAAGCATAATCACGATATAAGGTGCCTATGGTAGAGCGCGGCTCCAGTTCGCGCTTGGTATGACGCCAACCTACCATTCCGGCACCAATCCGGCATGTCCCGAGTCAGAACGCGCAAAGCCAGCAGGGACAGATTTACATGGCCAGTATCATGACCAACGTGTCGGCAATGACAGCGTTGCAGAGCCTTAATGCCACGAACAAGCGGCTTGACCAGACACAAATGCGGATTTCGACTGGATACCGCGTCGGAAGCGCCGAAGACAATGCCGCCTATTGGTCTATTGCAACAACCATGCGTTCGGACAATAGCGCTCTATCGACCGTCAAGGATGCGCTGGGCCTGGGTGCTGCGACCATCGATGTCGCTTATACCGGAGTCAACAGCGCGATCGAGGCCACCAAAGAAATCAAGAACAAGTTGGTGGCGGCACGTCAGCCCGGCGTCGACCGCGCCAAGATTCAATCGGAAATCAGCGAACTGCAGAAACAACTGCACAGTATCGGCGACACGTCGGTGTTCAGTGGAGAGAACTGGATATCGGTGGATTCCAGCGATCCCGGGTACAACCCGACGCAGTCAATCGTCGCGTCGTTTTCGCGCACGGCGGGCGCCATCACCATCGGAACCATCACCGTCGATATCACCCAGACGGAGCTATATGACATCGCCGACAAGTCGGGCATTCTGGACAGCGAAGATACGACCACCAATGGGGGTGTCGTGTACTCCGTCGACACGCTCAACATATCGGCGCTCACCAACTCGGCCAATGACATTGCCGATCTTGAGCAAATGATCGGCTGGGTCGATACGGCAATCGTCGATATGACAACAGCGGCGAGCAGTCTTGGCGCGGTCAAGCAGCGGGTGAACCTGCAGCAGGACTTCGTCAAAACCCTCATGGATGCGGTCGCGCGCGGCATCGGTACGCTGGTCGATGCCGACATGAACGAGGAGTCGACGAAGCTGCAAGCACTGCAAGTACAACAGCAGCTGGGCGTTCAATCGCTCAGCATCGCCAATCAAAACAATCAAAGTATTCTTTCGCTCTTCCGGCAATAGTGGATCGATAACCCGCCCCCAATTCAGTATTACACCGCGCTAACGGGGCGGGCGCATTTGCTGCAAAGCCCGCACAAGTTTGCAGAGACACACTAAGCAAATAATCCGAAATGCATGGTAAAGGAGCCGGTGAGTGCCTGTGTTGTCGTTTTTGAGAAAACTGGGTCTCAGTCTCTTGTCGCTAGGGGGAAGGAGGCTCACCGCGCTGGCACTCGCCGGTGTCACGGTTTTCACCCTGGTGGCGGTCAGCGGCTACTATCTGAGCAGGCCTGTCCGGGAAGTTCTCTACACCGGACTTGATCCACAAGACGTGAGCCGTATCGGCGCTGCGCTTGAGGACAGCGGCATAGCCTTCGACGTCAATGTGGCAGGCGACACCGTGCTCGTGGACTATGGGCAGACGGCGAAAGCACGTATGATTCTGGCGCAGAAGGGGCTGCCGAAGAGCGATGGCTCGGGCTACGAGCTGTTCGACAAGTTGGGTTCGCTCGGCCTCACATCGTTCATGCAGCAAGTCACCCGCGTGAGGGCACTTGAGGGCGAGCTGGCGCGCACCATACAGTTGCTCGATGGCGTAAAGGCGGCGCGGGTGCACCTTGCCATGCGCAACGAAGGATCGTTCCGCACGCCGAGCGAACAGCCAACGGCGTCGGTTCTGATCCGCAGCGAAAGCGGCGATGCGGCGATTTCGGCCGAAGCGATCCGGCACATGGTCGCAGCGGCCATTCCGGGGCTTTCGCCGGAACAGGTCACGGTCATGAACACCGACGGAACGCTGCTGTCGTCTACCGACGATCCGATTTCGGCCGCGCCGGAAAAACTCATCGGGCTTGAGCGGTCGATGTCCGCCGACGTTCAACAGAAGGTGGAGCGCACTCTCGCTCCCTACCTGGGCGTGGACAACTTCCGCATCAGCGTATCGGCCAAGCTTAACGCCGACCGGAAGCAGATCAACGAAACCAATTTCGATCCCAACTCGCGGGTGGAACGCTCGGTGCGGTCGATCAAAGAGAGCGGGGAAGCGCAGAATGCCAATGGCACGCCGCCGGTCTCGGTGGCGCAGAATGTGCCCCAGGAAGCAACGCCGGCAGCAGGCGGCGACAATTCGCGCGAGAAAAAGGACAGGCGCGAGGAACTGACAAACTATGAAATCAACTCCAAGTCGGTGGCCACGACGAGCGAGGGCTACGGCATCGACCAGATTTCAGTGGCCATCGTGATCAACCGGACGCAACTGTTGAAGTCGCTCGGCGACAAACCGACGCCCGAGGCAGTTGCCGCGCAGATCGCCGAAATCGAACAGCTGGCATCGTCAGCTGCGGGGCTGGAGACCAAACGCGGTGACAAGATCAAAGTCACAGCGGTGGACTTTCTAGTTGCCGATTCCTCGCTCGAACCGGTTGCTGGCGAGAGTTGGTCCGATTTCGTTGCTGGAAATACAGGCACTTTCATAAATGCCGCGGCGCTCGTCCTGGTGTCGCTGCTGATTCTGCTACTCGGACTGCGGCCGGCGCTTAAAGCAATATTGACGTTGCCACCACCGAGCGACGGCGGACCGGGGTTTGGGAACCAAGGCATGGGTGGCTACCCGGTCATGGCGGAAATGGCGTCGTTTCCCGGAGCAGACGGCAGTGGCAACCAAGGGATGGCGCGGATCGCCGAATTCGAAGCGGATCCGCGGCTTGACGATCTTGCCAAGCAAGTGTCGCATTCGCCGCAGAACCGGCTGGCCAAGATCGTCGAACTCGATCCCGACAGGGCTGCCCAGGTCCTCAAGCAATGGCTCAAGCCCGGCGAAAAGAAACCGGCATGATCCCGATCGGGCAGTGGCTGGCGCAACTGCCGGATGCGAAGGCATGGCCACCGCTATGGTCAGCCGGCGAAATGGCGGATCATTCCGGCGCATTGACTCGGGAGCGAGAAGTCGAGGCCGCATACGCGCGCGGCAAGTCGGAGGCGGAGGCAGACTTCAGCGCAAAGCTTGCGGGGGTGGAAATGGCCGCCCGGCAGCAGTATGCCGAGCTGTTGGACCTTGAGCGGCAACGCTGGCTCCGGGAGGAGGCGGGTCCACTTGCTCAAAGGTTCGGAGCCGCCATGGAGGCGGTGGGGCTTCAGCTCTCCAATGAAATCGCCGGCGCCCTGAGGCCATTCCTCGCCGAGGCCGCAAGGGAAAAGGCCCTGGCGGATTTCAACCGCATGCTCGAGTCGCACATTGCCAGCAGCGATGGCAGTCTCGTCCGCATCAGAGCGCCAAGGGATATCGTCGACACCATAACGCCGGTCCTGCCGCAGGGAAGTTCGCGCTACAAGCTGGAAGAGGCGGACGGCTGCGAAGTAATTGTCGAGGTAGGCTCCACAACGTTCGAGACGCAAGTGGGGAAGTGGCTGTCGGCAATCGGAGCAGACGCCAATGGCTGACGACCTTGCCTCACCCAAGGCGGAGATCGTCATCATCCGGCGCAGGAGCGGAGAAGATCTGACGGCGCCCAAGGGGGGTGCATGGAAAATCGCCTATGCAGATTTCGTGACGGCCATGATGGCATTCTTTCTGGTTATGTGGCTGATCAATGCCGCCAATGAGGCGACGCGGGCGCAAGTGGCGAGTTATTTCAATCCCATCAAGTTGACCGACTCGTCGACCGGCGGCAAAGGGCTCAACGACCCGAAGGACGGCAAAAAAAAGAAGGAAGCTCAGGCCGAAAGCAGCGGCGAGCACGCGGCGAGCCCGGCAGAAAAGGCGAAGGAAGAGAAGATTCTGGCGAATCCCGTTGCTGTCCTTGACAAGATCGCCGGGCATGCGGCGCCCACGGTGGTCTCCGAAACTCCTATCGTTCCGGAGGTTTCAGAAACGGTGACCGATCCTTTCGATGCGCTGGCATGGCAGACATCGAATGAGAAGACCGAGAGGACAGAGGCCGCAGGCAAGCTCGAGAAAACCACACCAGAGCCAAAACAATCTCCCGCAGCCAAGCCGAAAGAGAAACCAATCGGTGCAAAGCAAACTTCCCCGGCAGAGAGCGCCGGCCAACATGGATCGGTGAAAGAAAAGCCCTCTGGGCCTGCAACCGATGCCGTTGCAGAGGAGGCGGAGGCCGGCAAGGAGGAAAAAGGCGAGAACGCAACGAAAATAACGAAGGATAAAATCGATCTGGCTGTCAAAGTCAAACAGGAGATTCTCCACGCGCTCAACTTGCAACCGGAGCAGCTCCCCGCCAACCTGGACATTGAAGGCACGGATGAAGGCTTGCTCATCAGTCTAACCGACAAGACAGACTACGGCATGTTCAATGTCGGTTCGGCGGAGCCAAACGCCAAAGTCATCGAGCTGGTCGCAGTTATCGGCGAGGTGCTAAAAAATCATCGCGGTTTCATTGTCATTCGCGGACATACGGACTCGCGGCCTTACCGAAACAAGAAATACGACAACTGGCAACTGTCGACGGCGAGAGCTCACATGGCATATTACATGCTGGTGCGGGGCGGGCTCGACGAGCAGAGGGTGCGAAGAGTCGAAGGCCTCGCCGATCGCGATCCCAAGGTGAAAGGCAAGCCAGAGGCGCCGGAGAACCGGCGGATCGACATTCTGCTGGGCCAGGACCAATGATCGCCAAGCGCCGCCTGGTCTATGGCTTTGGCCTGCTCGTCCTGGGGACAATCGCTTGCGGCGTCAATCGCGCGGTTGCCGCGGACAACTTCGTTCAATCGGTACGCTCGCTCTTGCTGTTGCAGGATGCGATGGCGGCGGGGCAGACCAATTCGGTCGCGCGACAACGGAAAATCATCGGGGAGATCGAAGTTCAATTCGGCGGCACTGGGCATGGTCCGGAGCCCAACGAAGCGAACGGCAAGGCGGCGTTGAGCTATGTGCTGAGCGGCGGTCCGCCGGAAATCGCCGAAACTCTTGCGAAAGACGAGCGTACCCCCGAACTCATCAAGCGGCTGCTTGAGGCTGCTGTCCGGTTCAAGCGGGGCGACAATGCGGAGGCGTTGCGGCTGTTGTCCCGGGTCGAGGCGATTTATCTTCCGGTGGATATTGCCGGGCGTGTCGCGTTGATACAGGCGATGCTCATTCCGGAGGCCGACATGGCCAAGAAGCAGGCGCTGCTCAAACTTGCGGTCCAACTGATGCCCGGTACGCTGGTGGAAGAGGCGGCGTTGCGGCGCGCGGTGGGACATGCCGCGGATAGTGGCGACATGCTGGAGTTCTGGCACCTCGCGGAACGATATGTAAGGCGTTTCAGCTCATCGCTGTTTACCGAAGAATTCATCGCGGATTTCATCGAGCACATCGTGAAGCTCGAAAAACAAAAAAACAGCGCCGACCGCGGCAAGCTGGAAGTGCTAATGAACCGGTTTCCGGTCAGCCGACGAAGGGACTCGTATCTTCTTCTGGCGCAGCTGGCGAGCATTGCCGGAATGCCGCAATTCGCTCAATTCTCGGCGAAGCGAGCGCAGCGGCTGGCGGGCGAGGGCAGCCGCGAGTGGCAGCGGGCCGAACTCTATGGTGGCGTGTATGGCGTGACCGGGGAGGACTATGGCGGCCAATTGGCCAGGCTTCACAAGCTCAATCCGGAGCTGCTCGACGCAGCCGAGGTCGAATTGCTGTTGGCGGCGATCCAGGTCGCAGAACGAATCAGGGCTCCAGGCAAGGTTGATCCGCTTTTATTGCCGGAAGGTGGACCCAGTGATTTGCCTCCCGAGCAGCAGGCGCTGATGACGCGCGCCGAACAATCGCTGATGGCCGCCGATGCGATACTTGCGAGTCTGACAAAAGATGGACCCTAAGACAGACATAGGCCAAATTGGCGCCGTACGGATCAGAGCTCCAACACCGGCGAAAGACGGAGGCCGGAAGATCGGCAATCGGCCGCCGTTCCACAAGATCATGCAGGAGACTTCGGCCGCCAAGGCGCCGGCAAACTTGCGACCCAAGACAGAAATCGAAAGGAAAATTCGTGACCCGGAGACCCCGGAAGGCCCGCCAAGCATAAGTGCCGCGGGCTATGCTCCGTTAACGGTTTTGCTGGCTTCTCCGGTGGCGGGAGATGTGGCGAAGACCGCGCCACCGCTTAACCCCGAAATACCTCCGGAGATTGCGGAAGATCCAAAACGCGCGGACCGTCACCAGGGCGAAACCCGGGAGAGCGGCCAGGCCGAAATGAAATCCGCAGTTCACCGCAAACCGACGGAGGCCAAAGCAGAAACACTCCAGCCGGATCGCGCTGAACCGTCAATCAAGGCAACAGCCGCATTTCATAGGGATGATCGGAAGCCAGCAAACAAGAATGATGGTGGAGTTGAACGGCTCAGCCCGCTTCCGGCCAGGGAGCAACTGGAAACCATCACCAGTCATTCCCATCGTGATTCCAATGTGACTGCAACTGTGCCAACCAAACCTTCCGATCAAAAGCCGGAAGCCGTTGTGAACATGATGCGCGAGACAACCGATGATAAGCAACTTCCGGCAACTGCGTTGGATCGGCCGGTAAAGAAGGCCGTACGTGTGGAAGTCAGCCATGCCAGCAGGGACGACCGTCCGGCGGCGATTGCCGAGGAAAGGACCGGCAAGAGCAAGCAACAGGCGGGCGATGAGCAAAAGGATGGACGTGCGCACTCACCGCAAATGCCCGCAGCGAAGACGGATGCAATGGAGCGCGGCCTGCCTCCAAGTGCGATGGTGCTCGATGCCGGCAATGGCCTATCACCCGGCCGGCAAATTGCCAATTTCGTCGATGACTTGGTTTCATCACCCCTGTTGCCAGGGGATCCACAGCGGCAGCAGATTTCGCGCGATGGGCCGCTGAAGACACTCGAGCTTGTGCTCCATCCCGAGACGATCGGCCAGGTGCGTGTCAGCTTGCAACTTCGTGGCAAGACTTTGGAACTAAGAATTGAAGCCAAATCGGTGGAAGCGGCCAATGCAATCGAGCAGGATCGCAGCCTTCTTGGCCAGTTGCTCAACCAGGCGGGATTTCAATTGTCAGTGGCCGACATCAAGGTGGACGTGCGGACGCAAGCGCAGGAGCTTCCAGTGCATGAACAGGGTGCCTTTCTGCCCGATGGGCATGCAAGCGAGGGTGATCATGGTCCAAGTGGCCGCCAGCGCGATGTCCAGGCCGCACTTCCAGGGTCCGAAATCAGGAGCAATAGCGGTGATAACTCACTTTCGGTGGACCGCGTTGGCGGCATTCGCGGCGGCATTTATATCTGAAGCCCAGGCTGCAAGCGATTTGCGGGTGTGTGAACAGCAGATGATACCGGCCGCACAGGAACAGGGCGTGCCGCTGGGCGTGCTCTATGCTGTGGGAATGACCGAGACCGGCAAGAAGGGGTCGCTACATCCCTACGCCCTCAACGTCGAGGGCAAGACCATTTTCACCAAATCAGCTGCCGCAGCGATGGTGGCCTTTACCAAGGCACGGAAATCCGGGGCCAAACTCATTGACCTGGGCTGCATGCAAATCAATCACCACTACCATGGCGACAAGTTCGCATCGCCCGCGGCCATGCTCGATCCGCGAACGAATGTGGTTTACGCCGCAAAGTTCCTCAGGCGCCTTCGTGCACGCGAAGGGAGCTGGACAATGGCGGTAGCGCGCTATCACGCGGGTCCCAACAACAATCCGGCGCAAAAGCGCTATATCTGCCAGGTCATCGGCAATCTGGTGGCCAGCGGGTTTGGCGCGTGGACGCCCGAATCCCGCACGTTTTGCGGGAAATGACGATAGGCGGCAGTACCTACAGTCCGGCGCAAGCTCCTTAGTGGAAGATTTGACCATCGGTTTCCACAGGAGTTGATCTTATGAGTCTTTATGGCGTGATGCGGACCAGCGTGTCGGGAATGACGGCGCAAGCCAACCGGCTTTCGACGGTCGCCGAAAATGTCGCGAACGTAAATACAACGGGCTACAAGAGGTCCTCCTGCGAGTTCTACTCGCTGCTGCTCGCAACCTGCGGCGGCAACTATGAATCGGGCTCGGTTCTGACCCAGGTGCGCTACGGCATCAGCGGCCAAGGCAGCATCATCAACACACCGTCGGTCACCGATCTTGCAATCAGCGGCGATGGTTTTTTCATTGTATCGGACAATAACGGAACGCCGTTTCTGACGCGCGCGGGATCGTTTGTCGCCAATGGCGATGGCGAACTGGTGAATGCTGCCGGATTTCATCTCATGGGTTATCCGCTCGATCCCAATCTGCCGGGCATTACCGTCAACGGCTTCACAGGTCTCGAGAAGATCACCTTGTCGGACCTCGAACTTACGTCGTCGCCTTCCACTTCGGGCAATTTCATCGCCAATCTGCCGTCCGATGCAACTATTGTCGCGGCGGCCGATCTTCCCTCGGCTAATGCAGCAACCGGCACCTATACCGCCAAGTCCTCGCTGGTTACCTATGACAGTCTCGGTCACGAAGTCGTGGTCGATATCTTCTTCTCCAAAACCGCAGCGGGCAGCTGGGAGATGACCGTCTACAACAAGGCCGATGCGCCGGCCACGGGCGATTTCCCATATGCGGCAGGGCCGCTTGCCACCACGACCCTCGATTTCGATATGACGACCGGCAAGCTCACCGGCGCGAGCGCCAATTCATTGTCGATTCCGATTCCAGGCGGGCAAACGGTTGCGCTCGACCTCACGCAAATGACCCAGCTGGCCACCTCCTATACGGTGCTGTCGGCCAAGGTCAACGGAAACGCACCGAGCGGCGCTGAGCTTATCGAAATCAGCAAGGATGGCACTGTCTTCGCAACTTATGACAACGGCACACGCGTGCCGGTCTACCGTATCCCGCTCGCCCATGTGCCGAGCCCAGATATGATGTCACCGCTTGCAGGGAACGTATTTTTGCCGACATCCGAATCCGGCGACATCCAAATCGGCTTTGCCGAAGAAGGCGGTCTCGGCAGCATCAATTCCGGCGCCCTCGAACAGTCGACGGTCGATCTCGCCAGCGAACTCACAACGATGATCGACTCGCAGCGCAGCTACTCCGCCAATTCGAAGGTCTTTCAAACGGGATCGGAGCTCATGGACGTGCTGGTCAATCTCAAGCGCTAGGTTGAGCGGCTAGCGGGCGGCACGGGACAGGCCATGTCATCACTTTCATCGGCACTCAACTACGCAATTTCCGGCCTCACGACGACGGCGGCGCAGACGGCGCTGGTTGCGCGGAACGTCACGTTTGCCAATGACCCGGACTACTCGCGTAAGATCGCCAATGTCATAACGCTGCCGGGTGGCGCATCGGCGGTGGCCTCTTACAGCCGCAGCGCCGACAAACGGCTGCTCGACAAATTCCTCGATGTCAGCAGTTCGGCCGCGGGCAAGCAGGCAATTCTCGACGCCCTCGACCGACTCAGTGCGACGATCGGCGATCCGGAATCGGATTCATCAATCACAGCCATGGCCGGCAAGCTGCAACAGAGTTTGCAAGCCTATGAAGCCAACCCGGCCAACGGAATGCTGGCGGCCGACGCATTGCGAATGGCCACGAACCTGGCCAACGGGCTCAATCAGGCCGCCGCCGCGGTGCAAGATGTCCGCAAGACAGCCGACGACGAGATGGCGGCATCGGTCAGCCGGATCAATACGCTGCTCGATCAATTCAAGGTTGCCAACGACGCAATCGTCAGGGGTGACGGAACCGCCACGCAACTTGCCGACAACCTCGACCAGCGCGACCGCATCCTGAAACAGTTGTCGGAGGAAATTGGCATCCGCACAACCACGCGGCCGAACAACGACATCGCCATTTACACCGACGGCGGCGTCACTTTGTTTGAAACCAATCCGCGCAAAGTGACGATGGAGCCCACCCAGACATTCCAGCCAGGGGTGGCGGGCCAAGCGGTCTATGTCGACGGGGTGCGGATCACCGGACTTCCGGCAATCATGCCGAGTTCAACCGGAAAGCTGCAGGGGCTCGCAGAGGTTCGTGACCGGGTGACGGTGACCTACCAAACGCAGCTAGATGAAATCGCCCGCGGGCTGGTGGAGATGTTCGCGGAATCCGATCAGCAGGCGGTTCCCAGCCTGCCGGATGCCGTCGGGCTGTTCACCTATGACGGCGCGCCGGCCGTGCCGCCGCCAGGGATCATCGTCACCGGTCTGGCCGGGCGCATCCGGGTCAATTCGCTTGCTGATCCGGCGCAGGGTGGCGACCCCGCGCTGATTCGTGATGGTGGGTTTGGCGGCGCCGCATACAGCTATAATCCAACCGGCGCCACGGGATTCCAGGGCAGGCTCGCCCAACTGATCGGTGCTTTCGAAGCACCGCGGGCCTTCGATCAGATCGCCCAACTCGGTAACCAGGCCAGCCTGAAGACATTTGGCGCCAATGCTTCCGGGTGGATCGAGGCAAAGCGCCAGCAGGCCAATCAAAATGCCGAATTCGACCAGGCATTGAAGTCGCGAACATCGGAGTCGCTTCTGCGCGTTACTGGCGTCAACATAGATGAAGAAATGGCAGCCATGCTCGACCTTGAGAAGGCCTACCAGGCCTCGTCGAAGGTGATCAGCGTGATCGACGGGATGCTGGCGCAGCTCTTGGAGGCAGTTGGGTAGATCATGCGAAGCGGCGGCATTTCAACACTCAATATGGCCTATATGCTGCGGACCTCAATTGCCAGCTCGCAGCTGGAACTGAGCAGGGCACAGACCGAACTGGCCAGCGGCCGTCATGCCGACGTGGGGTTGATGCTTGGATCGAACACGGGACGCGATCTTCTGTGGCGAGCACAGATCGCCGAACTGCAGCAGTTCAGCGACCGCAACAAACTGGCAGGCGTTCAGGCCGATGTGACCCAGTCGGCGCTCGGCGCAATGCGCGGTCTGGCCAACACATTCCTTGAAACGCTCACCGGCGCGCGAGGCGCTTTCCATGGCCAGGAGGTGGCGAAAAGTGCAGCCAAGTCCGCGCTTGTGCAACTGACCGCGCTTCTCAACACAACGCATGACGGGCAGTATGTTTTCGGAGGCACGAATTCCGGAACCGCACCAATTGCCGACTATGCCACGGGCACGGCAAAGACATCGGTGGATACGGCATTCGCCGCGGCCTTCGGCATTGCGCAAAACGATCCCGCGGTGGTCAATATCACGGCCGTCAACATGCAGGCTTTCCTCGACACTCAGTTCACAAGCCTTTTCGATGCGACAGGTTGGCCGGCCAACTGGTCTTCGGCCGCAGACGAACTTCTCATGGCACGGGTTGATGGCAACCAGCGGGTTCCGGTCAACGCGAGCGCCAACAACGATGCAATCCGGCAGCTTGTACAGGCCATCACCATGGTGGCGGAACTGGGCACGCCGGCACTCAACCAGACGACGTTCGAAACAATTGCCGACAAGGCCCTAAGCCTGACCGGTGCCGCAGTACTCGGCATCGGTGACCAACAATCGCAGCTTGGAATTTCGCAAAACGAGATATCAACGGCCAACGAGCGCATCGAACTACGGCTCAACGCCCTGACGGAAGACGTCCAGTCGGTTAAATCGGTCGACAAGTACGAGGCCGCGACACGCGTCAACAGCCTGATGATCCAACTCGAAACAGCCTATTCGCTCACCGGGAGGATTAGCCGGCTGAGCCTTCTGAACTACATCTGAAACACACTTCAAGCGAGAAGGGCTGCGAACTCCCACCATGTACCAGTCGATCTATTCAGAAATGGCGGCGGAGACGACCGCGAATATCCGGGACAGCGAACGCTATGCTTTCGAGCGCTCCATCGATCTGCTGCGGCAGGCGGAGAACAAGGGCCATGGCTCGCGGGAGTCAGTGGAAGCACTGCTGTTTCTCAGCCGACTATGGGGCATCCTAATGGAAGATCTGGCGAGCCCGGAGAACGGACTGCCCGATGCGCTGCGCGCCAGCCTGATTTCGATCGGCATCTGGATGCTGCGCCGCGCCGAGGATGTCCGCCAAGGCAAAGTCAAGGACTTCAAGGCGCTCATCGACGTCTCGCAAACCATCTGCGATGGCCTGAAAAGGAAGTGAGATGCAAATTCACTTGAAGCGCGGCGAGAAAATCTACATCAATGGCGCAGTCCTGAAAGTCGACCGGCGGGCCACCATCGAGTTTCTCAATGACGTAAATTTTCTGCTGGAAAACCATGTCATCCAGGCGGAGGAAGCGCGCACGCCGTTCAAGCAACTATACTTCGTGGTGCAGACCATGTTGATCGATCCGGAGAATGCCGGCGTCACCCACGAACTGTACAAACATCTTTCGCACCGGCTGCACCAGGCGCTGGACACCGACAGTCTCATCGAAGCGCTCAATGCCGCAGATCAAAAGGTTGAGGACAGGCGCTGCTTCGATGCCTTGAAACTTTTGCGCAACGTATTCCCGACCGAGGACAATCTCTTGACCGCCGGCGCCATCACGGCGCCCGCAAAAGACGAGGAGGCCGCCTGATGATCGTTTCTTCCGCCGTGACAAACCCGCCGGTGATTCCCCATGGGGCGAGTGATGCCTCCGACGCGACGCTGAACTACAATGCCTTTCTGAGTCTGCTGGTGGCCGAAATGAAGAACCAGGATCCGACGGCTCCCACCGATCCGGCGCAATCGCTATCGCAACTCGCATCGTTCTCCAACGTCGAGCAAAGCATCAAGATCAACACCAAGCTCGACAATCTCATGGCGGTCGCAGCCATCGGGCAGGCCGATGCCCTCATCGGCAAGACGATCACCAGCGCCGACGGCAAGACCACGGGAGTGGTGAAGTCGATCGATGTGTATTCCGACGGTTATATCGCCATCCTGGAAAACGGCGACAAGGTTCTGCTCGGTCCGGGGATCAAGATCAGCGCCTGATGAATGAAGCGGATGCTATGGAGCTTGTCCAGGGAGCGATCTGGACGGTCATCGTCGGGTCGGGACCGGCGGTGGGCGCCGCCATGGCGGTCGGCATCGTCATCGCCCTGTTTCAGGCGCTGACCCAAATCCAAGAAGCCACTTTGACATTCGTTCCGAAGATCCTAGTCATCTTCGCCGCGATGATTCTGATGGCGCCGCTGATCGCATCGCAACTGTTCAGTTATACGGAGCTTGTCTATTCCAGGATCGAGACGGGATTCTGACGGGCGCTCCAAGTCCCGCACAAGTTTGCGGAAGCACAAATATCCAGTGATTGTGGGACGTATTGATGGCGCAGAGCGGTGTTGCAGCTGAACAATTGGCATTGGGGCGAGGCGGACGGGACATCGGCTTCGCCATCGGCGTCGCCTCAATACTTGTCGTACTCTTCCTTCCCATACCGGCACTGCTCATCGACATCGGGCTGGCGTTTTCGATATCGCTCTCGGTTCTCATTCTCATGGTGGCGCTGTGGATATCGCGGCCATTGGACTTTTCGGCTTTCCCTACCGTTCTGTTGATTGCTACCCTACTCAGGCTTTCGCTCAATGTGGCGACGACACGGCTCATCCTTTCGCACGGCAATGAGGGCTACAATGCCGCGGGCCACGTGGTGGGCGGGTTCTCGCAATTCGTGATGAGTGGTGACTTCGTCATCGGGGTCATCGTTTTTCTCATTCTGATTACCGTCAACTTCCTGGTGATCACCAAGGGCGCAAGCCGCATTGCCGAGGTGGGCGCGCGGTTCACGCTCGACGCCATTCCGGGCAAACAGATGGCGATCGATGCGGATCTCTCCGCCGGCCTGATCGACGATGCGGCGGCAAAGCACCGGCGTCTCGAGCTTGAGCAGGAGAGCTCGTTTTTCGGTTCGATGGACGGCGCTTCGAAATTCGTGCGCGGCGATGCGATCGCCGGGCTGATCATCACGGCGGTCAACATATTCGGCGGCATCGTCATTGGCGTCACCCGGCATGGCATGGAGTTTTCGGAAGCCGCCGACGTCTATACCAAGCTGTCGGTCGGCGACGGCTTGGTGACCCAGATCCCGGCGCTGGTGGTGTCATTGGCAGCGGGCCTCCTGGTCTCCAAGGGCGGCAACAAGGGCGCGGCTCAGGAAGCGGTGCTCAATCAGCTTGGGGCCTACCCCCGCGCCCTGTCAGTTGCAGCACTTCTGCTGGGTATGATGGCCCTAATGCCGGGCTTGCCATTCTTTCCGTTCGCCACGCTCGCCGTGGCGATGGCGGTTGCGGCCTTCATCATCCCCCAGCAGCGGGCCAGAGTCCTGGCCGAGGCGGAGGCGAAGGAGCAGCAGGCGGCACAGGTCAAGCAGGAAGAGGACCGCAACTCGGTCAAGGAACTGCTGCGTACCAGTGAAATCGAGTTGTGCCTTGGGCGACAGCTCTCGTCGGCCATGCTGGTGGCGCACGGCGAGCTGGCGCACCGGGTGGCGAAGATGCGGCGCAAGTTCGCCCAGCAGTATGGGTTCGTCATTCCGGAAATAAAGCTCACCGACGACCTCGGACTTGCGCCGAAAACCTACAGCATCAAGATTCACGGCACCGTGGCGGCAACAGGCGAGTTGCGGGTGGGGGAAATCATGGTGATACCCGGCAGCCGGTCGCGGCCCGATGTGCCGGGCGACGACGTCAAAGAACCGGCTTTTGGCATGGATGCGCTGTGGATACCGGAAATGTTTGCCTCGGAGCTGCGAGGCGCAGGGTACCAGCCGGTCGACAGCATGTCGGTCATGCTTACGCATTTGTCAGAGGTAGTTCGCAACAATCTGGCGCATCTGCTGTCCTACCGTGATCTGCGTTCACTGACCGACCGGCTTGAACCGGAATACAAGCGGCTTCTCGATGAAACATGCCCGTCGCTTCTATCGTTCTCCAGCCTTCAGGCGATCCTCAAGCTTCTGCTGGCGGAGCGGGTGTCGATCCGCAATCTTCACCTCATTCTTGAGGCGATTGCGGAAATCGCACCGCATGTGCGCAAGCCTGAAGCAATCGTCGAGCATGTGCGCATGCGGATTTCCCAGCAGATCTGCGGCGATCTCGGACAGGATGGGGTTTTGCGGGTGGTTCGCCTGGGAAACCGCTGGGATATCGCATTTCTGCAGAGCCTCAAGCGCGACGCCAAGGGGGACGTCATCGAGTTCGATATCGATCCACGACTGATCGAACAGTTTGCAACAGAGGCGACGAAGGTCGTGAAGACGCAGATGGACGAAGGCGAAAGCTTCGCTTTGGTGACTGCACCCGACGCGCGGCCCTATGTGCGGATGATCGCCGACCGGCTGTTCCCCAATCTGCCGGTATTGTCGCACATCGAAATCTCGCGCGGCATCAAGGTCGATGCCGCCGGATCGATCTCGTGACCGCGCAGCTGACGGACGTGGCACTTGCCGGGTTCATCATATTCTGCCGGGTCGGAAGTTGCCTGATGCTGGTTCCCGGCTACTCCAGCGCACGGGTGCCGATGCAGATCAGGCTGATGATCGCGGTTTCCGCGTCATTGGCTTTGACGCCATTGATTTTCGGGCAAATGCAAGACGCACTCGCCAGCGTGAACCGTGACGACCGGCTGTTGCTGGCGCCAGGCGAGGTGATGATCGGAACGACCATCGGCCTTATGGCCCGGGTCTATCTGCTGGGACTTCAGTTTGCGGCGATATTCGTGGCCAACGCGATCGGACTTGCGGGCATACCGGGGCAACCGCTTGAGGACAGCGAGGCACTGCCGGCGCTGGCGGCCCTGCTATCGCTGGCAGGCGTCATGGTTCTGCTGGCGGCGGGCCTGCATATCGAGATGCTGCGAGCCATTGTCGACTCCTACCGGGCACTGCCGGTCCGCGGAGCCATTGACCCGGCTTGGTTTCTTGACAACATCACACGGGTAGTGAGCGGCAGCTCGGTGCTGGCGCTTCAGCTTTCCGGGCCGTTTGTGGTCTATGCCGTAGTGGTGAACGTTGCGATGGGGCTTGCCAACAAGTTCACTCCGCAAGTATCGCTCTACTTCGCTTCGCTCGGGCTGGTGACCGCGGGTGGACTGTTTGTCATGTTTTTTCTGGCGCCGGAGTGGCTGGCGGTTTTTCGCGACGCCTATGCAGGCTGGCTCGCGGACGGGCAGGGATGAAATCGCCGGTGCAACGGTATGCGGCACTTCAGGCGGCGATGGAAAGCCTGAAGGCCGCAGCCGAACGCGATCTGGGCAGGGCGATGCGGCATCGCCAGGATCTTGGCAGGCAACTTGCCGAACTGCAGTCCGCCTTGCAGAATCAGAGTCTATTCGGCGATCTGGTGCTGGCGGCGGCGATCCGGCAGATGAAAAACTTCGCGGGCAGAATTCAGGAATCCGAGGCAACCATCACCAAGCTGCGCAAACGGGCAGTCGATTGCCTGCTCAAGGCCAAGCGAGTGGACGTGGTGGCCGAACATGCAAGACGTGAGATGGCCGCGAAATCCGCGCGGGCCGAGTTGGCGGAGTTGACCGACCAGCAAGCAGGGCGGCGGCGCACCAGCTTGCCGCAAGCAAGCCGGCCCTAAATTGCGGCTCCGGAAGCCCTGGAGTGCAAACATGGCGGTGACAATTCCTTCCGACCTCATTGCTGGAGTCCTCAAGGCGGCAGCGCCGAAACGGGCGGAAGCCGCCACGCTGAAGCTCGCTGGCTTGCAACCGCAGTATTTCGACAATGAAATGATGGCAATGGCACAACCGCCAGCACGGCACTCGGGCGACTTGATCATGGATGTTCTCGCCGCCGCCAATCCTCTCCGGCTTAGCGCCGCCGAAAGGGGGCTATCCGGTTCCGGCGAGGCCGGGGTGAACATGGCCCAGCATGACGGCAAGATTGATGCCTATCGCAAATTCGAAGCCTTTCTGCTTAGCAGTGCGTTCGAAAACATACTGCCGGATGCAGAGAGCGGAGCCTTTGGGGAAGGGTTTGCGGGCGGCGTCTGGCGGTCGATGGCAGCGGAACAGTTCGCTTCGCTGTTTGCCGATCAGGGCGGCATCGGCGTTGCGGAGCTGCTTGCCTCTCGTGACCAGCCCGGCAAACCTGCGGCGGAGCCCAATGGCGGTGTAAGTTCGTCACGGCAATGGCCCTACTTTCAAACAAGCGCGATCAGCGCTTTTCAGACCTGATCGCGGCTGAAAATTCACAATGCCCGCAACGGCGACATTTAATGACGAACAGTTCCTCAGTGAGCGCGAAGCGGCGAGCGTGACCAATTGCGCATTCCTGCTTGACCGGCTGAAAGCTGTCATTGAAGAAGAGTGCGAGGCGCTGTCGGGCCGCGGCACGGCATATCATGGCCAGTTCACCGAGCGGAAGAACCAGCTGCTGCGCGACATTCTGGTGGCGCAGCGGGCGTGCGGTTCTTCGCGCATCGCGCAGGCCCTGGCGCCACGGTCATGTGAGCTGCAGCAGCTACTCAAGCGCAACCAGCGGCTGTTGAAGGCGCATATGGATGCGGTAAAGGAAATCTCGTCGATAATCGTCAACTCGATCCGGCAGGCCGAATCGGATGGCACTTATTCCCGACAGTTCCGCCTGTAAGGCACCGCCGTGCTGAAGACGGTGCTCATAGGCGTGTGGATTGCGCTGGTCACGGCGGGCGCTACCTATGTGTCGGCCACCATGAAAATACCATTGGGAGGTGCTGGAGAAGCCGGAGGCGAAAGCGCAGGGGTTGAAGAGCTTGCCACGGATATGATCAGTGTACCGATGATTCGGGGCGGAACGATCATGGGCTACATCATCATCCAGCTGAGTTTTGCCGCCGATCGCGGCATGTTGGAAAAGCTCAAGCTCGAACCAAAGCCGTTCCTTGTCGATGCGGCATTCCGAGCGGTCTATTCGAATTCGCAGGTCGATTTCACCAGATTGAAGGCGACCGACATCGATGCCCTGACAGCTACAATCGCCGAGGAAGCCAACAAGCGAATGGGGGGAGAACTGGTTAAGCAGGTTCTCATCCAGCAGCTCAACTATGTCCGCAAGGAAGATATCCGGACGCATTGGATCAAAGAGAAGTAGCGGCTGTGGCGGCCGCGCCGAAGGACAGCATCCCTGCAGTGCACGGCGTGCAGCAAAGTGCCGGGGTGAGCGAGCAGGCAGCGCTCATTGCCGAACTTGCGGCGGTTCAATCCAGTAGAGGTTTCGATGCTGGCGGTGAAGCGCAAATCATGGAGCTGCTACGGGATCCACTTGAGATATTCCGGCTGCTCAATCCGCGGGACATGCCTTCATCCGAGCAGCCCGATGCAGCGGGGGCTTCAGCCAGAATCCGCGGCGAGATCGCGGCCGCATTGAACAGGCCGAAGTTCAGGAAAAAAAAGCGAGCCAAGGCGGCGGCGAAGCCCCGGCAAATGGGGCCTCCTCCGGAATTGCAGGCAAGATGCGCAAGAGAAGAAATTGCCGTTCCCTTTGAACCCAGCGCAGACGATATTGCGCAGGCTCTCGAAGGCAACGACAGCATCTACGCCGCATGGCCGATGCTGGCGATGTCAAGTGTTCTATGCTTGATTGCAGTACTGACCGCAATCGGCATCGCTTTCCGGTTGTTAACATAGGACTTGCTGTTTGATTTCAGTACACGGGCCGCTGGCACGGCACTTGCTGCTGACCGCTGAAATCTTCAGCGCTGGTAGCCGTCATGAATGCAGGAACTGGTTGGCCGTTAAGTGAAGTCCCAAGGGAGAAGCTTGAAGACATGGTCGTCCGGGCTTTGGACGAAGTACGTCACCTGCGGCGGCGCGAGCAATCACATGTCAATTTTCAGTGGGTTGCCACTGGGTTCATACTGGGGGCGCTGGTTGCGACCGCGGGATTTGCGTTCGGCGCCAGCTTCAGCTGATCAGGCGGCAGCACTCAGCACATGGCCCACGAAGGGCAGTTCGCGGAACTGGTGGGCCATGTCCATGCCGTAACCCACGACAAATTTATCGGGGCAGACGAAGCCCTGAAAATCCGCCTTGATGGTGGCGGCCAGGTGGCCTGGCTTGTTGAGCAGCACGGCGGTGAAGACATTGGCGGCGCCGCGGGCAGAGATCAGATCCTTGGCGAAGGCCAGGGTGCGCCCTGACTCCAGGATATCGTCGATCAGCAGGACATCGCGGTCTTTCACGACCGACTCGATGTCGCGCAGGACTTCGACCTGGCCGGAGGATGTGGTGGCCGCGCGGTAACTGGCGAGAATCATGAAATCCACTTCCGGTGAAAGTCCGGCGTGGTGCATGGAGCGGATCAGGTCGGCGGCAAAAACGAAACTGCCCTTGAGGACCGGCACGACCAACAGGCGGTTGGGCTTGCGGGCGGCAATTTCATGGGCAAGGGTCCGGATGCGCGCGGCAATCTCCGCTTCGGTGAACAGAACGCCGATGCGGTGGCCATCAATGGTGATTTCACTCATGGACCGTATCTGAGCCGATTTCCCCGGCGTGGGCAAAACGAATCTCCAGGTTTTTCGCAGTTTCCGGAGGCGAGGCGACCCTGGTTACAAAGTTGGTGCTTTCTCCGGGGCGTAGCGGGCGGGCGCCCGAATCGAGTGTCCATTGGTAAACCTCGGAATTGGCGCCGTCGCGGAGGCCAAAGCGCAGGGACGGTATCTTGCGATTGCCGTCCGAGATATTCACAATATCGCCCTTTACCGCAAGGATGCGGGTGCCGTCGACCACCATGTGCTGCAATTCGATGCGCCGGAGGTCGAGGCCATAGATGTTGACTTCGCGGCCGAGGGCGCCGTAGGCGGCAATGCTGGCCGGGGCCAATCTTACAATTGTTTCGGGAAAGGTGGCGGCGAGAGCAAAGGGCGTGGTCAGGACGCCGGCAAAGACGGCCCAAGCGGCAATCCTCTTGCGGCGGAGCTTGCGGCGGGCAGAGAACTGTTCCTGGGCTTCGCGCGAGGCTTCAACCAGGCGGCGGATTTCGTGGTCGGGCTCATAGGCGTGCTCGATGACAGCGGGGAGCTGGCGGGGCGGGGCATTGACGACTTCAACGGCGCTGGACTCGAGCCAGCTATGGCCGCAGGAGGCGCATTTGATCATGGTTCCTTCCGCAGCAAAGCGCGAGGCCGGCATTTCGTAGCGCGTTGCACAGGACGGACAGGCGATTATCATGGTTTGTGACGCGGATTCCGGAGCGATTCGGCGAGGAACGTGAGGCGCCTGCCGTTGCCACAGGTAACGGCAATCAGGGTTAATGCCACGTTAACGGCGGCGGTGTTGAATGGCTGAGAGTGTGGAGGGAGTAGCGATTTGGTGCGGCTTGAGAATGTGGGATTGCGCTATGGGCACGGTCCGGAAATCCTCAAGGATGTCAGCTTCCGGCTGCAGGCGGGCGATTTCAGCTTTTTGACGGGAGCTTCGGGTGCGGGGAAAACCTCGCTGCTGCGGCTCCTGTTCCTCGCCCTGAAACCGACACGCGGGCGCATAAGTCTGTTCGGCGAAGACGTCACAACCTTCGACCGCGCCAGCCTGCCGATGATCCGGCGGCGGATCGGCGTGGTGTTCCAGGAGTTTCGCTTGCTCGACCATCTCACAACCTATGACAATGTCGCGCTGCCGCTGCGGGTTGCCGGGCAGCGCGATTCGAGCTACCGCGCAGATGTCATGGATCTGCTCAGCTGGGTGGGGCTGGCGGATCAGGCGGGGGCCTATCCGCCGGTGCTTTCGGGCGGCGAGAAACAGCGCGCGGCAATCGCGCGCGCGGTTATCGGCAAGCCGGAACTGCTGGTGGCGGATGAGCCCACCGGCAATGTCGATCCGGCGCTGGCGCGGCGGCTGTTGCACCTCTTCGTCGAACTCAACCGGCTGGGCACCACGGTGCTGATCGCGACGCACGACCTCAAACTGGTGCAGCAGGCGAAAGCGCCGGTGCTTCATCTCGAACGCGGTGAGCTGCGGGCGTCATGAAAAGCCCATCGGGCCAGCGCCAGGGCGCGATCATTCCGGCGGGTGCTGGTTCGCTCAAGTCGCTCACGGTGACCATGGCGGTGATGTGCTATCTCGCCTGTCTGGCCATCGGCGGGCTCATTCTGATCAACCGCGCGGTGGCAAGCTGGACGAGCGGGTTGTCGAAGGAAGTCACGGTGCAGGTGCGGCAAATTCAGGCCGCCGGCATCGACGGCGAACTGGCCAAGGCGGAAGCACTGCTTAAGACATTTCCGGGAGTAATCAGCAGCGAAATTCTTGACCGCAGCGCCGGTGCAAAACTGCTTGAGCCGTGGCTTGGATCGCGGAATCTCGACGATCTGCCGATCCCGCGGCTGATTCGGGTTGTCATTGACGAGAAATCACCTCCGGATTTTGATGCTCTGGCAGCCGCACTGAAAGACGGGGTCCAAGGCGCCAGCGTCGACACCCACCGGCGTTGGCAGAGCGAACTCACGCGCATGGCCAATTCACTTTCGCTCCTGTCTTATGCGGTGCTGCTGCTCATCTGCGTTTCGGCGATCGCCATGGTGATCTTCGCCACCCGCACGGTACTCGATGCCAACCGGCCGGTGGTGGATGTGCTGCATCTGGTGGGCGCCAAGGACAGCTACATCTCGCGGCAGATCGACCGGCGGTTTGTCAAGACGGGGCTGTGGGCGGGGCTGATCGGCGTGCTGCTCGGCCTCGTTACATTCTATCTGCTTGGGCTGACAGGGACGGGCGGCACCGGCGGCATTGCCGATGCCAGCCGCAATCTGCTGTTCGCGCCGCCCGGCGTTGCAGTGTGGAGTTATGGTATCCTGCTGGCCGTGCCGGTGGTGGCGACGCTGATCAGCCTGATTACGTCGCGCATGACGTTGATCCGTATGCTGAGGAATGTGCTGTGATCGTAATGCGGTCCCTGCTGTTCAATTTCGCGTTTTATATCAACCTCGTACTGTTCCTGGTGCTGGGTGCGGAGTTCTTCGTGACGCCGCGCAAGTGGTCGATCCGTGCGCTGCAGGCCTGGGCCTGCACATCGCTGTGGCTGATGCGCTGGCTGGTGGGTACCCGGATCGAGGTGCGGGGGCGGCAGCATATTCCGCGAGGTGCGGCCCTGGTGGCGGGCAAGCACCAATCCTTCTGGGAAACTTTCGCGATCCTTCCTTATCTCGATGACCCGGCAATGGTGCTGAAAAAGGAACTCACCTACATCCCGTTTTTCGGCTGGTTCATCCACAAATTCCGCATGATCGCGGTTGAGCGCAGCGCCGGGACGGCAGCGCTGCGGCAGATGATCAAGCGGGCGGAAGAAGAAATTGCCGCCGGCCGGCAGGTGGTGATCATGCCGGAGGGCACGCGGCGGGGGCCCGACGATCCGCCCGACTACAAGCCGGGTGCGGCGGCCCTGTATGCCACACTTGGGGTTGACTGCGTTCCCTTTGCGCTGAACTCGGGACTATACTGGCCGCGGCGGAAGTTCCTGCGCTACCCCGGCACAATCATATTGGAGTTTCTGCCGGCCATTCCGGCGGGGCTGCCGCGCAAGGAATTCCAGGCACGGCTGCAAACCGCCATCGAGACCGCGACAGCCCGCCTGGTGGCGGAGGGACGGGCCCGGGATTTCCAGTACAAATAGAGAACATTTTCTCGACTCCGGGCGTTTATGGGATTATCATGGACAGCCAATAAGCGGATCGTTGCATGGATCAGAGCACAGCCAGCGCCCTTGAGCCCATTTCCCAGGATATCTGGGACATGAAGTACCGGTTCAAGGCAGCCGACGGCACAGCCATCGACAAGACGCCGGACGACAGCTGGTGGCGGGTGGCGCGGGCAGTGGCCATGGCCGAAGCCGAGCCCGAGCGGGAACGCTGGGCCAAGGCGTTTCACGGCATCCTCTCGGGCTATCGCTATCTGCCGGCGGGCCGCATTCTGGCGGGTGCGGGAACGGAGCGGAGTGTTACTTTATTCAACTGTTTCGTCATGGGCGCCATTCCGGATTCGCTTGAGGGGATCTTCGACGGACTGAAGGAAGCGGCCCTCACCATGCAACAGGGCGGCGGCATCGGGCATGATTTTTCGACGCTCCGCCCCAAGGGCGCGCCGGTGCGCGGCGTGGGGGCGGATGCCTCGGGGCCCATAAGCTTCATGGATGTTTGGGACTCGATGTGCCGCACCATCATGTCGGCGGGGGCAAGGCGCGGCGCCATGATGGCCACCATGCGCTGCGACCATCCGGACATCGAGGCCTTTATCGCGGCCAAGCGCGAGGCGCAGCGGTTGCGCAATTTCAATCTCTCGGTGCTGGTGAGCGATGCCTTCATGAAGGCGGTGAAGGCCGATGAGGACTGGCCGCTGGTGTTCGAGGGCAAGGTTTTCCGGGTGATCCGGGCGGGCGCGCTGTGGGAACAGATCATGCGGGCGACCTATGATTATGCCGAGCCCGGCGTCATCTTCATCGACCGTGTCAATGGCGCGAACAACCTCGCCTATTGCGAGACGATCTCATGCACCAACCCGTGCGGCGAGCAGCCGCTGCCGCCCTATGGCGCCTGCCTGCTGGGCTCTCTCAATCTGGTGCGATTTGTCAAGAATCCGTTTGAAGACAATGCCCATATCGATGACGCCGAGCTTGCCGCGGTTGCCGCGACGGCGGTAAGGTTCATGGACAATGTGATCGAGGTCTCAAATTATCCGCTGGAGGCGCAGCGGCGCGAGGCGAAAGCCAAGCGGCGGATTGGCCTTGGCGTCACCGGGCTTGCCGATGCGCTTGCCATGTGCGGGATTTCATATGGGACGCCGGAAGCGGCGGAGAGCGCGGGTGCATGGATGGCGCTGATCGAGGCGGCAGCCTATCGCGCCAGCATCGATCTTGCCAAGGAGCGCGGGGCATTTCCACTGTTCGACGCGGAACAATTCGGCGCTCACGGACATGCGGCGGGGCTTGCGGCCGATATCCGCGCGGCGATCAAACGCCACGGCATCCGCAATGGCCTTCTCACCTCAATTGCGCCAACCGGCACGATTTCACTCTTCGCCGGCAATGTCTCAAGCGGTATCGAACCCATTTTCAGCGTTGGCTATGACCGGAAGATCTTGCTGGCGGACGGAACCAGGCGGAGCGAGCGGGTGACCGACTATGCGGTCTCGCTGTGGCGGGAACTCAGAGGCGCCGAGGCGCCGCTGCCTGCCAGCATCGTTACCGCCGAAACGCTGACGCCGCATGCCCATCTCATCATGCAGGCGGCGGTGCAGCGGCATGTCGACAGTTCAATTTCGAAAACCATCAATGTGCCGGCGTCTTTATCCTTCGAAGACTTCAAGGCGGTCTATGAAGAGGCCTATGACCTCGGCCTCAAGGGCTGCACCACTTTCCGTCCCAATGACGTTACTGGGTCGGTACTTTCTGTCGAACCCGCGCCGCGCGGTGGCGAAGTCGTCTACATGAAGCAGCCGCTGGCGCGCCATGAGGTGCTGCCCGGGTTTACCTACAAGCTCAAATGGCCGGAGAGCGATCACGCCATCTACATTACGGTGAACGATATTTTCGAAGGCGGGCGCCGCCGCCCCTTCGAGATATTCATCAACTCGAAGAACATGGAGCATTATGCCTGGACGGTGGCTCTCACCCGCATGATATCGGCGGTGTTCCGGCGGGGCGGCGATGTCACCTTCGTGGTCGAGGAACTGAAAGCGGTGTTCGATCCACGCGGCGGGCAATGGATGGCGGGGCGCTATGTGCCGAGCCTGCTTGCCGCCATCGGCGCTGTCATCGAGAAGCACATGGTCGATACGGGTTTCCTCAAGCGCGAAGATCAGGCGCGAGGGGTGGGGCTGCAGATCGCGGTGGGAGAGGCGCGGCGCTCGTCGTGCCCGCGCTGCGGGGAACAGGCGCTGGTGTTCCAGGAGGGCTGCGCCATCTGTCTTTCCTGTGGATTCTCGAAATGCAGTTAGGAAAAGCTTGACGACCTGAACAATTTGTTCTATTTTTGTTCTTATGCTGATTCAAGGTTTCCCCATCACTGCAAAACTCCCTCCAGAGCTCGGTATTGGCGAGCGGTTCTGGTACTGGCGCGGCGCTTCGGGGCGGAATTACATTCATTCAATTTATCCGGCGAATGCCTGTCCGCCGCTGCCGGGAGCGGTCTATGTGGCGGTCAAGCGGGTAGGCGGGCGAGCGCCGGGCTGTCAGCGTTGGGCGGTTTTCCAGTTTCTGGGATGGCAGCATGGGCGGCCTTGCGGGCAGCGGCATTGCCGGGCTCGAAGCCGATGAGATCCATGTTCATCTCCTCGCCCGCAACGCCGATGCAGCAGAGGCGGTGTTCGGCGATCTCCAGCAGGCGCTGCATGAGCGATGCGATAGCGCGCTGGCTCCGGCAGGTTTTGCCGAAGCAGCTCAAGCGGAGCTGCGCGCCGCGTGAGTTTCGAGGTGGCGGGCCAGATCTTCAAGGCGCATGTCGTGAATATCGAGGTCGCGGAGATGGGCCAGGGTGTTCAACACGTAATCGACGCATCTGCCTGAAATGCCAGTGCCCTGGCGCACAATAGCCAATAACTCATCGCGGTGGAGGGCGCCGGCGTATTGGCGGTGACGGCGGTCGACCAGATAGGTCGTGGCCGCGACGGTCCGGCGGCTGCGCTGCAAGGCCACGGGTTTCTGAACTTCGAGGTAGACCGACGTAACCTGTTCGCGGGCCCGGAGATAGGCAAGGGTCTCCGGCCACTGGAGCGGATCAACGCGGTAGGCGGTGCCGTGGCATGAGCCGCCGCGATCAAGACCCAAGACAAGGCCCGGACGCTCAGGCGTGCCGCGGTGGACATGGGACAACACGCAAAGCCTGCGGTGAAATCCGCGGATCAATGCCGGCTCGCTTTCGGTGAAATCGAAACCCGGCCGCCACATCAGCGAGCCATAGCCAAACACCCAAATCTCCGGCATCGTTCCCATGGTGCCCCTATAGCCAAATCCCGGTGCGAACAAAATGACCATCAAGCCTTTCCGGCCATGGCGCATGCTGGCGCCGCTTGCCACTGTTCTCATCCTCTTTGGGCTATGGTCGGGCTACTGGTTCGTTGCCCAGACGGCGGCCAAGTCATACGCCACAGGCTACCGCGAAAGACTTGCAGGCAGGGGCGTGACACTCGCCTGCGAGCGCGAAAGTTGGGGTGGCTATCCGTTCCGGTTCGAATTTTCCTGCGCCAAGCCTGTTGTGCAGCTTGCGGGGAATCAATCGGCACGGAGCTCAGCATTGCTGATCCTGGTTCAGGCCTACAATCCGATGCATGTCATCGTCCTGGTTGACGGCCCCACCAGCGTGAGCGGGGCCTCTGCCGAGCCGGTTGAATTAACCCACGACCGCGCCATCGCGAGCATGGTTTTCGGCGGCGAGGAGATGCCCAGCATTTCGGCGGAAGTCAGCAACCTCGCCGCTGTCAACAGGTTCTCGGCAAGAAATGCTCAAGTCCACATCCGGCCCGCCAAGGATGGTGGCGCCGACATCGCAACAACCCTGGAATTTGGCGAAATTGATTCTCCAGGCAAGCCACCACTAAAAGTCGATGGCGGACAGGTTCTGGCAAGACTCAAGCCAAACCGGGATGTCGACATCCAATCGGCCACACTGCAACGGGGTACGCTAGAGCTGTCAGCAACAGGCACAGTCCGGCTGGACAGCCAGCACCGGGTTGCAGGTTCTGTTGCGGTAGAGACCAATGACCTTGATGGATTGATGGCGGTGCTCAATCCACACTTCCGTCTTTCCGATCGGGAACACGCCGCAGTCCAGACGCTGCTGGGGCTGCTTGGCAAAAACAGCAAAGCCAATATCATTGCGAAGGACGGTGAGCTTTTCGTAGGCCCGATCAAGGCCGGAGACCTGACGCCACTCTATTGAGACTTGGGCTGGCGCCGGCCGAAATCCGGAGCGGCGGTTTCCTGGCCGGCGGCGATAATGCCACGGCGGATCTCGCGGGAGCGAGTAAATGAACTATGAAGCGCCTCGCCATCTCCCCAGCGAATGGCGCGCTGAAGGGCAGAAAGATCTTCGGAAAAGCGCCCGAGCATTTCCAACACGGCTTCGCGGTTGTTGAGGAACACATCGCGCCACATGGTAGGATCGGAGGCGGCGATGCGGGTGAAATCGCGGAAACCACCGGCGGAAAACTTGATCACCTCAGAGCTGGTGACTTCCTCCAAGTCGGCGGCAGTGGCAACAATATTGTAGGCGATGAGATGGGGAAGGTGGCTAGTGATCGCCAAAACCCGGTCGTGGTGATCCGGCGTCATCACCTCGACGTTGCAACCACAGCCGCGCCAGAACGATTCAAGCCGCGTCACCGCCGCGGGATCGCTGGCGGGAAGGGGGGTCAGAATACACCAGCGATTGCCGAACAGTTCGGCAAAACCCGACTCGGGCCCCGACTGCTCGGTACCCGCCACGGGATGGCCAGGAATGAAATGGACACCGGCTGGCACATAGGGTCCAACGTCGCGCACGACGGCCGATTTGACCGAACCTACGTCACTCAGAATTGCACCCTGCTTGAGGTCTGATGCAATTTCGCGGGCAATCGCGGCGTAGGCGCCAACGGGCGCGCACAGAACTACCAGGTCCGCGTCGCGCGCGGCTTCGGCGGCGCTTGAGTGAATGGAATCGACAAGGCCGAGTTCTACCGCCTTGGCTCTGGTTGCATCACTGCGGGCATGGCCGGCGATGTGGCCGGCGAGGCCCTCGCGGCGGATGACGTGGCAAAGCGATGAACCGATAAGGCCAAGGCCGATCAGTGCGACGCGCTCGAACAACCGGGTCATGCAAGAAAATCCTTCAAGGCCGCAACCAGGGTCCGGTTGGCCTCCTCGCTTCCCACGGTCAGGCGCAACGCATCGGCGAGCCCATAGGCCTCCATGCGGCGCAGCACGAAGCCGCGATCGAGCAGGAACGCGTCGGCCGCGGCGGCATTGCTCTGCCTTGGCAGAGGAAAATGCACCAGCAGAAAATTTCCGGTGCTGGGCGTCACCGTGAGTCCGAGGGCGGTCAGTTCGCGCGTCAACCACGGCAGCCAGATGTCATTGTGGGCAACGGCGTGTTCAACGAAGGCCTGATCGTTGATGGCGGCAACGCCCGCGGCAATTGCCGGGGCGCTCAGATTGAAAGGCCCACGCACCCGGTTGATCACGTCAGCGATGTGAGAGGGACAATAGGCCCAGCCGATGCGAAGGGCCGCAAGGCCGTAGATTTTCGAGAAGGTGCGCGTCATCACCACGTTCTCAAAGGTCGAGACAAGCTCGATCCCGGATTCATAGTCATTGCGCCGGACATATTCGGCATAGGCCGCATCAAGCACCAGCAGCACCCGGCGTGGCAGACCGGCATGGAGGCGTTTTACTTCGTTGAACGGCAAATAGGTGCCGGTGGGATTGTTGGGGTTTGCCAGAAAAACGATCCGGGTTCTTTCGCTCACCCGCTGAAGAATGGCGTCGACGTCGGCGGTCTCATGGCGCTCCGGAGCCACTATGGCGGTGGCGCTATTGGATTGGATTGCAATGGGGTAAACTAAAAAACCAAACTGGCTGTAGATCGCCTCGTCGCCGGGAGCGAGATAGGAGTGAGCAATGAGCTGCAACAGCTCATCGGAACCCGCCCCACAGACAATGTTTTCAGCTTTCAAGCCATAGCGCGTGGCAATGGCTTGGCGCAGCGCCGTGGCGGAACCATCGGGATAAAGCGCAAGCGACGCGGCCGATGCCTTGAATGCCGCAATGGCTGCCGGGCTCGCACCGAGAGGCGATTCGTTGGAGGAGAGCTTGTGGATTTTCCTGCCCTTGGCGCCGCTCTTTCCCGGAACGTAGGGCGAAATCTCCAGGATGCCCGGCTTTGGCGATGGCCGGGCAGGATCACTTTTCATGCTCATGGCCTGACCTCGATCGGGCTGGGATAACGCCCGGCTACTTTGAGTCCAAGCGTGGCATTGGAGCGCGCAAGTCCTACCAGGGGTCCTTCGTGCTCGGACAGAAAGCCCGGCAAGCACGAGACCCGGTGCGCGCCGGATTTGACCTGCCAGAGCGGCACGGGGGTAAAATCGCGGGGCAGCTTGCCGTTGCTGACAATTAGGGTCTCATCATCGCCAGTTGCCAGTGCGTGGGCGTGACCGAAGATCAGCAGACTCGGCACGGGGTTTTCACGCAGCAACGGCAAAACATCGATCACCCTGGCCTCGCCCGCCTGGCCAGCCGCAAAGGCATCCGCCCAGGGAGATTCGATTTCAACCGCGCAAATGTCTCCGGGATTGATGTTGACCTGCATCAGAGCCTGGGATTCATCGCGGTGTTCCTCCACCGGCATCGAGCAGAATTGATCATGTAGACGCAGACGATGGCCCTTGGTGGCGCCCAACTTGCGGGAAATGTGGAGTGCTACCGGCGCTTGAGTCAAAGTCGACGAGGTCAGAATGGCCCGCCAAAGCCGCACCAGGAGTTCGGGCGCGACCGCCGTTCCGGCGCGGGAGAGAAGCCTCCGCATGATGGCCGCCTCACGGGCGGGGCGGATCGGCGAAGCGTTGAGCGTGCCAGTGGTGTTCTTCTGGCCGCGCACAAGCTCGGAGGCCTGAATGCGGCGCACGAGCAGATCGACGATGCCATCGTCAATGGCGTCAATTTCGCGGCGGATGCCGTCGAGCGATGATTCCTGCGCGGCCGGCGTATTCATGGCCCAATCCGTTATTACTCAAGCCGTCCCGGCAAATTCACTGCAAGGCGGCGCCCTTCATAAGGGGAGAGACGGCAAATGCAAAGCCTTCCTAACTCGAACCTGTGTTGTCGCGGCGAGATGGCGCCGGAGCCAGAACCGGCTTCATGCGGGGAGCGAGGCGGCGCAGGCGCTTGCCGGTGGAAATGGCATAAACCTGTTTTACCGCCTCAACGATAACCGCACCGCCGAGACCCGGCATCAGCCGATTGCCGATCGCCTCGAAAGCCGTCGCCGAAGAAAGCAGGACACCGCTCCTGGACGGCGGCATGAACAGGACCTGGGACCAGGATACGACGGAGAACTGGCTCTCGCGTAAAAGGCCCGACAGCTGCGGCCGGGAAAAGGGTTGGCCAAAACCGAAGGGCGACGAATCAAAGCTGGCCCACAGGCCACGGCGATTGGGGACCACCAAAAACATCCGGCCCTGGGGAGCTAGCACACGCCATATCTCCTTCAGCATTTCATCAGGGGCATCGGTCAGCTCGAGTCCATGCACGACCAGGGCCAGATCGACGGTGCTTTCGAGCAAAGGCAGGTCCAGTTCATCGACCAGGGCCGACCGCACCGGCCCTTCGGCGGGCCACTGAATGACGCCCTGGCGGGCCAGCATGAAGGCTATGCTGCGCTGGGCCTGCTCAGCGCAGTCCTCAAGATAGGGCGAGGCAAATCCCAGGCCCATAACGGTTGCCCCGGCCAGCGAGCCGAGCCTGGGCTTCAGCCTGTTGGCAATGAGCCGTCTTGTGGTATGTCCAAGCCGGCTTCCGTAGAACTCGCGGAGATCAACGATATCCATTAGAAGCGATGATACCGGCTGGGCACATCCGGGTCATCAGCGAATTCAAGCAAGGTTAGCAGAGTCCATGTCCCATCTCGAAATGCATCAATTCATCTGCCGGTCCGACAATTACGGCCTGCTGGTTCATGACCACCAGAGCGGGGCTACCGCCTCGATCGATGCGCCGGACGCAACAGCAATCGAAACCGAGCTCAAGAAGCGGGGCTGGCAGCTCACCCATATCTTCAACACCCATCATCACGCGGATCATGTCGAGGGGAACCTCGCGCTCAAGGAGCGGTTCGGCTGCGTGATCTACGGGCCAAAGGCCGAGGCCGGTAAGATTCCCGGAATTCGCAAGCAGGTTTCAGGCGGCGAGACCTTTACCTGGGCGGGACGGGAAGTAAAGGTCTATGACTGCCCGGGCCACACCAAGGGCCATATCGCCTACCACATTCCGTCAGAGTTTTCGCTGTTTGCCGCTGATACGGTGTTTTCCCTGGGGTGCGGACGAGTGCTCGAGGGCACATTTGAGGAGATGTACAATTCGGTCAATCAGTTCCGCGCCCTATCGCCCAGCACCTACCTCTATTGCGGCCACGAATATACCGAAGCCAACGGGCGGTTCGCCATGTCGGTGGAAGCGGGCAACCGGGCGCTGCAGCAGCGCGTGGGGGTGGTGACGCAATTGCGCAAGGAGGGCAAGATGACGTGCCCGACGACGATCGGCGACGAACTCAAGACCAATCCGTTCCTGCGCTGCGACAGCGCCGAGATCCGGCGCACTCTCAAGCTGGAGGCGGCAACTGATGCAGAAGTCTTCGCCGAACTGCGCCGGCGCAAGGATAATTTCAAGTAGACGGGCCGGAGATGAAGCTGGGCGATTTCAAGGTTCTTACTTTCGACTGCTATGGGACCTTGATCGATTGGGAAAGCGGGATGATCGAGGCCTTGCAACCGCTGACCTCGCGCGTCAAGCGGCCAATTTCGCGAGATGACATTCTCGAAGCCCATGCGCGGCATGAGTCGTCGCAACAGGCGGCGACACCGGCGATGACCTACAGCACCTTGCTTGCCGTGGTTTACAAACGGATGGCGGAGGACTGGGGAGTTCCGGCGGCTTGGGATGAATGCCAGGCCTATGGCAGTTCGATAAGGGACTGGCCGGCTTTTCCCGATTCCGCCGACGCGCTGGGCTATCTCAAGAAACACTACAAGCTGGTCATCCTGTCAAATGTCGACAATGGCAGTTTTGCCCACAGCAACCGGCGGCTGGGGGTTGAGTTCGACGCGGTCTACACAGCGCAGGAAATCGGCTCCTACAAGCCGAGCAGCCGGAATTTCGACTATATGCTCACTAAGCTGCAGGGGCGCGGCTTCGCCAAGCGGGATATTCTGCATACGGCCGAAAGCCTGTTTCACGATCATGCGCCGGCCAACAAGCATGGACTGGCCTCCTGCTGGATCCACCGGCGCCATAATCGGCAAGGTTTCGGCGCGACGGTCGATCCTGGGGCTGTTCCAAAGCATGATTTCCGCTTCAACAGCATGGCTGAGATGGTGGCGGCGCACCGCGCCGGGTTGGCCACTTAAACCCGCGCCAAGACGAATATCGAACGGCCGGCAAAGCTCAGATAACCTGGCGGGCGACGCGAAGTGAATTGATCCGGCCGCCAAGAATGCTGAGAAGTACCGCACCCAGAATGACGGCGCCACCGGTGAAGGAGGCGGCTTCCGGGCGTTCGCCGACAAACAGCCACGGCCACAGCGGGTTGATCACGGCATCCAACATGGCAATAAGAGAAAGGGCAATGGCAGGCACCGAGCGCGCGCCAACTCCATAGAAGATCAATGGAATGGCGAGCTGCAGCGGCCCCATGGCGGCGAGCAGCAACATCGATTGAAAATCGACATCGAAACCGCCGCCCGCACGGCCGGCGGCGAAACCGAACAGACCGGCGCCAATGAACGAGAAAACGCCACCGAGGAAAATCGCCGGCATCATATCGAACTGCCGGTAGCGGCGGAGCAGCAGGGTTTGCATGGCAAAGGTGAGGGGAACGCCAAAGCTGGTGAGTATGCCAAGCCAGCGCCCGGTCTCCAGCCCATGCCAGCCGATAATGGCGGAGCCGCCGAGGGCCAGAAAGGCGGCGATCCAGGCCAGCGCCGGTGGCCGCTCGCCGGTCATCCAGGGGCTGAGCAGGCCGGCGAAGAGTGGCGATGTCGCGCCGATGACCGAGACGGTCGCGGTGCTGGCGAGGGTCAGGGAAGTGACATAGAAGGTCGTGCCAATGGCAAAACAAAGGGCTGATGAATAGAGCGCGGTGGCTGGAATTGCCCGGAACTTGTCTGGAAGCGCCTTGCCATAGGCAATTACGAGGTAGCACAGCAATGCCACGGCCATCCAGTAACCGCGCCAGCAATTGATCTGCCAGCCGTCGAGGTGCGGCATGAGCCTGACGAACAAGCCAGACAGGCTCCACCCCAGGGTGGCCATCAAGACAAATACAACGCCGGTACCGTAACTCTGGTTGCTTCGAATCATGTTCCCCTGACCCTAACGTCAATTAAACAAAAGAAAAGACCTTTCATTGGATTTCGTGAACACGGATAATGCTATCTTTATCAACAGCGGATCATGTGCCAGGGTTGCCGTTGTGGAGCACTGGGACCCCTAAACGGCCCTTGTCATCCAGCGGCCGCCGAAAATGCTGATGACCACGGCGCCAGTGATGATTGCGCCGCCAATGAAGTCCGACCTGCCGGGCATTTCGCCAAGAAACAGCCACGGCCAAAGGGGGTTCACCACGGCGTCAAGCATGACGATCAGCGAAAGGGTTACGGCAGGGACCGATTTTGCACCCTTGGCATAGAAGATCAGCGGGATCGCCAGTTGCAGGAACCCCATGGCGGAGAGCATGGCGACATTGCGGGGGCTGACATCGAAGCCGCCGCCTGCATGGCCCGCCGTGAATCCGAGAAGCCCCGCGGCAAAGAAGGTCAAAATGCCACCGGTGCAGACGGCCGGCACCATGTCAATGTTGCGATAGCGGCGGAGCGCCAGGGTCTGGCCGGCAAAACAGATGGGAACGCCGAGAGAGACAAGGATGCCGATCACCCTACCACCTTCAAGGCCCTCCCAGGCAATGATGCCGACGCCGATCATGGCAAGGAGTGCGGCGCCCCAGGCGGCGAGGCCGGGTTTCTCACCGGTGACCCAGGGGCTCAACAAGCCGGTGAAGATCGGCGATGAGGCGCCGATCACCGAGATGGTGGCGGTGCTGACCAGGGTCAGCGATGATACATAAAGTGTGGAGCCAGCTGAGAAGAAGCCGGCCGAGATGACCAAAGCCAGCAGCGGAATGGCGCGGAATTTGGCGATGGTCTCGCGGCCATAGGTTGCGATCAAATAAATCAACAGCGCAGTTGCCGTCCAATAGCCTCGCCAGCAATTGATCTGCCAGCCGTCGAGACCGGGCATGAGGCGGACGAAGATTCCCGACAGGCTCCAGCCCAGTTCGGCAACCAGGATATAGATGACCCCAGTGCCATAGGTCTGTTCCAGCCGTGTCATTGATTCGCCATCCCGGGCAGGAGACTAGCAAATGAATGGGCTCAGGCCCCGGATGCAGATAACATGGCCCCTTCGCAAATTTGTCAGGACAGGCTCAGGCGCGCAGAGCGCTGTTCTCGGGATCGTAGGGGCTTTCGGGGATGACGGTCGCCTTGAACATTTTGCCCAGAATTTTGATTTCGAGTTCGGTGCCGAGGCTTGCGTGCTCGGGTTTCACCATACCGAGTGCAAGTGACTTGTTCACCCGCCAGCCGAAACCGCCATTGGTGGCGCGGCCGATGAGTTTGCCGTTTGCATAGATGGGTTCGGAGCCGCGGGCATCGGAATCGGCATCGGTCACGCCGTGGACTTCCATGGTGACGAAATTCCAGTTGAGACCCTTCTCGCGGGCCGTGACCAGCGCATCGCGGCCGAGGAACTGACCCTTGTTGGGGTGGACGAAGCGGTCGAGGCCGGATTCATAGGCGGAATATTCGATCGAGAGTTCGCGCGGCACCAGGCGGTAGCTCTTCTCGATGGAAAGGGCGCCCATGGCCTTGATGCCATAGGGGCGGATGCCGAACTCCTTGCCCGCTGCCATGAGATAATCAAAGAGCGCCACCTGCTGCTCAATTGGGTGGTGGAACTCCCAGCCCAATTCGCCGACGAAATTGACGCGCAGCGCATGGGCTGTCGTGGTGCCGACACTAATTTCCTTGCCGGACAGCCAGGGGAAGGCGTCGCTGGAGAGATCGGCATCGGTGAGTTTCTGCAATACCTTGCGGCTGTTGGGGCCGGCCAGCACCAGAACGCCGAATTTGGTGGTGATGGCGTTGAGGCGAACCGAGCCGTCGGTGGGAGCAAGCTTTCTCAGTACATCGTGGTCGTGGCGTTCGAATGCTCCAGCAGAGACGAGATAGAAGCGGCCTGGGCGCTGATTCATAGACAGTGAATTCCGAACGCACACCGCCGCGGGGCGTGAGCAAATGGCAGAGCGCCACGCGGCCCATTTTCTTGGGAATGCGGTTGGCTAGAATTGAATCGAGCCATTCGCGCGCCTTGGAACCGGAAACTTCCATCTTGGCGAAGGCCGACATGTCTTGGAGGGCGACATTGTTCATGACATTGCGGCATTCCTCGCCGACGAACTTGAAATAGTTGGAGCGGCGGAACGACCATTTCTCGACAATGCGGCCATCTTCGAGGGGGGCAGCGTGGTTGTGCCCGGTGAGAACATTCGGGCTCTTGAGGTCCTTCTTGGTCAAGCGGTAGCCTTTGGGGGCAAACCAGCCGGGGCGTTCCCAGCCATAGATGGAACCGAACACGGCACCCAGGTCCTTCATGCGGTCATAGCAAGGGGTTCGCTTCAGAGGCCTGGCGGCGGCGCGCTCTTCATCGGGATAGTGGGGTGTAAAGACGTTGGCATAGGCCTCTTCGTTCTTGGCCTTGAGATAGCCGCGGGTGGCATAGGGTCCGAAGCGGCGGGGATCGACGCCCATCATGTCGATCGAGGGTTCGCCTTCGACGATCCATTCGGCGAGCTGCCAGCCGGCGCCGCCCGCGGCGGTGACGCCGAAGGAATGGCCTTCGTTCAGCCAGAAATTCTTCTTGTCCCAGGCAGGCCCGATGATGGGTGAGCCATCGGGTGTATAGGCGATGGCGCCATTATAGACCTTCTTGATGCCCACTTCGCCGAAGGCGGGCACCCGCGCGATGGCGGCCTCGATATGGGGAGCAAGCCTATCGAGGTCTTCCTGGAAGAGTTCATACTCGCTCTGGTCCGAGGGACCATCCACGTAGCAGCAGGGTGCGCCGTGCTCATAAGGCCCAAGCAGCAGGCCGCCGTTTTCCTCGCGCATGTACCAGCTCGAGTCGGCCTCGCGCAGCACGCCCATTTCGGGCAGGCCCTTGGCCTGGCGCTCCTTGATCAGCGGGTGCGGTTCGGTGACGATATATTGGTGCTCGACCGGAATCACAGGAATATCGAGGCCCACCATGGCGCCGGTCTTTCGTGCGAAATTGCCGGAACAGGAGACCACATGCTCGCAGGCGATGTCGCCCTTGTCGGTCTGGACGATCCATTCGCCATTGGGCTTCTGCTCAATGGCGGTAACGGTGGTGTTGCGGTAGATTTCGGCGCCGCGGGTGCGCGCGCCCTTGGCCATGGCTTGGGTCAAGTCGGCGGGCTGGATATAGCCATCGTCGGGGTGCTGGATGGCGCCGATGAGCCCCGCGGTTTCGCACAAGGGCCAGATTTCCTTGAGCTGGGCCGGCGTCAACTTGTTCACCCTAACGCCTATCGTCTCGGCAATACCGGCGTAATACATGAACTCATCCCAGCGGTCCTTGGTGCGCGCCAGGCGGATATTGGAGACCTTGCTGAAGCCCGCATGCTGACCGGTCTCGGCTTCCAGATCGCCATAAAGCTTGACCGAGTATTTGTGAATCTGGCCGACCGAGTAAGACATGTTGAACAGCGGAAGCAGGCCAGCGGCATGCCAGGTGGAGCCGGAGGTCAGTTCCCTGCGCTCGACGAGGACCACGTCGCTCCAGCCTTTTTTGGCGAGGTGATAGAGGGTTCCAACACCCACAACGCCGCCGCCAATGACCACCACGCGCGCCTGTGTCTTCATGGGCCTGGTCTCCCCGATACGAAATGCCGAATTGAGCGCACATTAGTGAGCGGAATTCAACAGGCGTGAGGCGGAACGACCGGGCCGCGGCGGATTACGACACGGATTTTGCGAAATAGACCATAGTGCCACCATCGGGCAAGGGCTCACGGCCTGCTTCGGAAAATCCGAGATGGCGATAGAATGCCAGGTTCGCCGCGAAGGCCAGATTTGTGTTGAGCCGCATTTGGCTGAGGCCTTCTTGGCGGGCGGTTTCTGCGGCGTGGAGCAGAAGTGACTTGCCAATGCCGCCGCCCTGCCGGGACGCGGCAACGGCGACGTTCTGAATCCACAGGTGATCAGGCTGCGGGATCATTTCAATCAGAGCCACTGTCTCGCCCGCTTCTTCGAGAATGTCGATCCAGTGATTGCATACGGCTAGATCATAGTCGGCCGTCATCGGGCGGGGTTCACGGCCGATGGTTTCAATCCATTTGGCATAGACATCGCGAGTCAGGCGGCGGATGGCAGGGGCATCGGCCGGGCCGGCGCGGCGGAGGCGGACCTCGGTCACCCGGCAAATCCACCGGCGGCCAGGTAGGCCAGTTCTTCACCAGTCGATTTGCGGCCGAGCACCGGATTGCGATGGGGGAAGCGGCCGAATCTGGCGATGATGTTGAGGTGAACCTGGGCCCAGTGGGCGTTCTCATGCTGGCCCATGGACCGGAACAGGGCAACGCCGCGGTGCTGGGCATCGATATCCTCGGCATGTTCGAAGGGCAGGATGAACCAGGTGGCGAGCGGGGCTGGGACCTTTTGATGAAACCCGCGGGCGATCCACTGCTTTGACATTCGCAAAGCGTTGGCATCGGCGGCAAAGGCTAACGGTGAGCCGCGTAGGGTGTTGCGCGAGACCTGATCGAGGAGAATGACGAGGCCCAGCGCTCCTTGCGGAGTCTCGCCCCAGTGGTCGAAGGCGCCGAGGCGGGCCTCTTTCAAAGCTTGACCGAAGCGGACAGAGAGGGCGCCGTCGAAGGCGGCGCTCTTGGTGAACCAGCGGGTGGGCCCGGCCTCGATCCAGAAGTTGACGACGTGCTCAGCTTTCATGGAAGCCTCAAATGGTTTTCGATGAAGCCGGCAAGTGCGGTGACGTCGTCGCGGTCAAAGACCGGCACGGGCGCATCGGTAACCCCACCGGTCGCGGCAATGGCGATAATGGTGGGATCATCGCCGGCAAGCCGGGGATGATCAAGCGCCAGATTGCGCACTTCGATCTTGTCGTGGGCATCGCGCTTGTAACCCTCGACGATAACCAGATCGCAGGGACCAAGCTTGGTGAGGACATCCTGTAGAGACGGCTCGGGTTCGCCGCGCGATTCATGAATGATGGCCCAGCGGCTCATCGATACCACCGCCACTTCCGATGCGCCCGCCTTGCGGTGGCGGAAACTGTCGCGGCCTTCGTGATCGATATCGAAGGAGTGATGGGCATGCTTGACGGTGGACACAAGCCGCCCGCGCCGGGTCAACTCGGTCACCAGTTTTTCCACCAGGGTTGTCTTGCCGGCATTCTTGAAGCCGGCGACGCCGATCACTTTGTTCATAGGCCGAACTCTGCCGCAATCCGGTTGGCCTCGGCAAGCTGTTCCGGCGTATTGACGTTGAAGAAAGGATCATAGGGCTGATTCGGCCACTCTACTCTTGCGGCGCCGGCGCTAGCTGCCCAATCCTTGACGCGGACAGTCTGGCCGGTGCCGATTGCCTGTTCGAGCTTTTCCAGAAGCGTGTGAGACCAGAGTCCGGTCAAGAAATGCAGCTGACCGCTGGATGCCGCAATGGCGGCATCGGCGTTTGCCGAAGCGAGGCGGCTGACGAGGTCGTGTGGGAGGAATGGACAGTCGCATGGCATGGAGGCGAGGGCGTCAAAGCCCTGCCGTCTCACCCAAGACAGTCCTGCGTGAAGGCCTGCCAGCGGCGTTCCGATATCCGGATGCAGATCGGGAACGAAGGTGAGGTTCAGACCGGCAAATGCGGCCGGGTTGCCATTCACATTGAGGGCGAGCGCCGTTACCTGGGGTGATACGCGTTCGACGGTGCGGGCGAGGAGGGCCCGGCCGCCTACTGTCATCCGAGCCTTGTCGCTTCCCATGCGGGCGGAGCGGCCACCGGCGATAATGACACCCGCTACTCTCATGGCCGGGCGTATTGCCGATGGGCAGGGTTGGCCAAAGACCCCTTGGACAGCCGCTCCGGCACGGTGTAACTCCTCGTCTCCATTGTGGAAGTCTTATAGCCTGGTTATGGCGAAACACGATTGCGAAGACGTGCTCGATCTCACGGGTCTGTTATGCCCGCTGCCGGTGCTCAGGGCGCGAAAGGTGCTTCAATCCATGATCTCTGGCCATATTCTAAAGGTCATTGCAACGGACCCCATGACGGCCATAGACATGCCGCATTTCTGCGGCGAGCAGGGCCACGATTTGCTGTCATCCGGCAGAGACGGCGCGGCCCTGATCTTCAGGATCAGGCGCAAATGAGTTTCGATTTCGGCAGCTTCAACATGTGGGGGCAGCTTCGCAAAGTGGCGGTCAGGCCGCCCGATGCAGCCTTCGTTTCCGACGCCAAGATCGATGCGGAATGGAAGGCGCTCAACTATCATTCGCGGCCCGATCTGAACAGGGCCAGGGTGGAATTTGCCGAGGTCGACCGCATCCTCGGCGCTGCCGGTGCCGAGGTGATCAAGTTGCCAGCCGCTGAAGGCCTCTCACTCGATGCGTTGTATGCCCATGATGCACTGATCGTTACTCCACGCGGCCTGGTGCGCCCGCATATGGGCAAGCACGCGAGGCGCGGCGAGCCGTTGATCAATGGCGCTTATCTGGAAAGGCTGGGCATTCCCATTGCTGGCGAAATCACCGCCCCCGGGCTGATCGAGGGTGGCGACCTGGTGTGGATCGACCGGCATACGCTGCTGGCGGGCATCGGCTACCGCACCAATCTCGAAGGGGTGAAACAACTGGGGCAACTGGCGGGGGCCGACGTCGAGATCATTTGGTTCGACATGCCGCACTACAAGGGGCGCGGGGATGTGTTCCATCTGATGTCGTGCCTTTCTCCGGTCGACAGGGACCTGGCGGTTGTCTATCTGCCGCTGATGGCTGGGCGGCTCGTCGAATTTCTCGAGGGGCGCGGCATCAAATTCATCGAAGTGCCGGACGCGGAGTTCCCGACCATGGGCTGCAATGTGCTGGCGCTGGGTCCGCGCCACGCCATGATGGTGGAGGGCAATCCGGAAACCGAACGGCGGATGCGCGCCGCCGGCGTTACGGTCGAAGTCATCAAGGGCGCCGACATCTGCCGCAAGGGCGAGGGGGGACCCACATGCATGACGAGGCCGCTGGTGCGGGGCTAGTCCACCTGTCCGGGCACGCCCGGGAAAGTCTCAAGCACGTCGTGCAGTTCTGGCGTAACCGAACGATCGATGCTTATTCTTGATCCGTGTTTAATCCGCCGCCGCAACATGTCGGGGTGATGTGGATTGATCCGGAGGCTCTTATTTTTGTGCAGTGTTGCCAAGCCTTGTCCGGGATATTCCTAATTCGGTAGCGAGCAGGCGATCCAGCCGCAGGTTTGCGGGCAACGGAACGATCAATTCAATTTCAAGAACACTCCACTCAACGCGCTCAGGAAGCACGGGACTCTTGCGTATTTCGACGTCCGCAGATTCGTCAATCCGGTGAGCGTGGCGGCGCAGGGCCTGAATGTCGAATGCTTGAGCCCTTATCCATTCCTGACGATTGGAGTGCAGCGCATCGAAGATGGCAGGGTCAAGCTCGTGGCTGTTTCGGCGCTCGAAGATCGGCCGGTTCCATGTCTTGTCACAAGTCGTGCATTTGTAGATGAGCCAGGCATCAAGTTTCTTGCCATTGGCATTGAGCCTGATCTTGCCACTGGACCGGAAGGGCTTAAGACCTCCGCATGCACTGCAAGCGATCCACGGTTGCGGGGCAGTTCGAGGGATGATGGTCCACTGGACCTGGTAAACGTCGCACATGCCGTCTGGGCCTTCCAACAGGAAGTCCATCTGGATGACGGCAGGAAACGCCCTTCAGGGGCACGGAGTGGCGATGTTTTGGACGGTGGACGAGCTGGGACAGCGGATGCTGCACGGGGCAAAAATTCAACAATGCCAAACCGGTCTCAGACCACCACCCGATGAACAGGTTTCACATGCGAGACAGCAAAAAGCGATCCCGCAACATGGGGGTTAAACTGGATGAGACCGGCATTTATGCTGGCAAGGTAGAACCTCTCTAGGTCGCAATTTTTCGAACAAAGACGTAGCAGAAGACTTGAGAAATGCAAAATGGAAAGAAGGAGGCGAAACTTGCGGTCTGCCGCGTTCCACTCGTAACGTTTCAGCGCCATGGCTTCACCGGTTGAGCGAAAGAGTTTTGTCGGTGAAGGCGGAGGCGCCGCCGGTGACCTGATCGGTGAAGGCGCGGAACAGGCCTTCAATCATGGCCTTGTCGATGTCCTTGACGATGAAAACCAGGCGGGTGCGCTCGTCGCCGTCGGGCCAGCGGTCCAGCCGGACCGGGGGATGAAACACATGCTGCACGCCGTGCAGGACGACGGGCCGCGACGGATCATCGGCCACCTTCACGATGGCCTTCATGCGCAGCATGTTGGCGCCGTGATAGGACTTGAGCAGTTCGAGAAAAAGTTCGAGTCCCGCCGCGCTGATGGGTTGGGTTTCGGTAAAGCTGAATGAGCGGATGTGATCGTCGTGACGTGAAACATCGTGATGGTGATGGTGGCGCTTTTCATAGGCTTCGGCGGCAAGCCAGCGCCGCACGTCTGGTGTTTTCTTGGCCGGATCGAACAGACCCATGGTAAACAGGCGCTCGGCGGTAGCCTCGTTGCGGTGGGTTGTGAGGAGGCGCGCCGCCGGGTTGAGTTTGCGCAATCTTGCGATGATGGCGAACAGCATATCCTCGCCCTCACGGCCTTCCAGCAGATCGACCTTGGTCAAAACGATGCGATCGGCCACCGCCACCTGCTTCACCGCCTCGGCGTGGGCATCAAGGGTCGCCATGCCGTTATAGGCATCAACCACGGTGATGACGCCTTCGAGGCGGCAACGGGCAAGCAAAGTGGGCTCGCTCATCACCGAATGAAGCACTGGGGCGGGGTCGGCCAGGCCGGTGGTTTCAATGACGATGCGGTCGAAGGGATTGACGGTTGCGGCATCGCGCCTGGCAAGAAGATCATGAATGGTATCGATCAGGTCGCCACGAATGGTGCAGCACAGGCAACCGGAGGCCATCTCGACGATGTTGTCATCGGCGCGCTCGACCAGGAGATGGTCGATGCCGACATCGCCGAACTCATTGATGACGACGGCGGCGTCGGCGAGGAAGGGATCCTTGAGCAAGTAATTAAGCATCGTCGTCTTGCCGGCGCCGAGGAAGCCGGTGAGGATGGCGACGGGAATGGGAGCGGTGTTCATGGTCGGGCAGTCTTGGCGGTTCCCACCCGGCTTGACGCCACAAGGGCGGCAAGAACCATGCCGCCGCCGACATATTGGTTGATGGCGAGCCTCTCGCCAAGAAGCAGGCCGGCGACCGTTGTGGTGACTATGGGCTCGAGATTGTAGTAGGGGGCGACCACGGAGGCAGGCGCAAAGCGCAAGGACAGCATGTGGACGAGATAGGCCACCACATAGATGCCGCCAACGCAGAACAGGAAGGCATAGCCCAGTGCGCTAACCGCGCCGCCGGGAAACATGCGAATGGTTCCCGAACCGGCATAGAGGGCAATCAGCAGGGTGGCGGGCCAGATCGCGGCGTGAACGAGGGCGCCGAAGGCCGCGGGCGCCATGTGCTTGGAGATGGCGCGGCCGGAAAAGAACTGCAGCGCGCAGAACAGCGAAGCGGCGGCGGCGAAGAGAATGCCGCGAACGTCGAACTTGTCGAAGCTGGGGCCGACCGCCACCGCCAGGCCGGCGAAAGCGAACAGGGCGATCAGTGTCCGGACGATACCCGGCGAATGACCCTCGATGAGCGGTGCGGCCAGCATAATCAGCACGGGAAACGAGAAGAAGATGATGACCGCCAGCCCCACCGGTATGAATTGCACCGATGCGAGATAGCCCACGGAAATCACCAGCGTCGCCACTGCTTGGCCGGCAAAGCTGGCGAGGGCGGCACGCGGCACGATGAGACTTTCACCGCGGATGATGGCGAGAATGGCAAAAGTGACGGCGACCATGGCGGTGCGCAGGAAGGTGCTTTCAACCGGGGGCACGCCGTTTTCAAACGCGCCACGGGCGAAATTGGGGACAAAACCATACATCGCCGCGGCAGCAAGGGCGCAGACAATTCCAAGGCCGTTCCGGTTGATCATGTCTGGGATGGATGCTCTGGCCGCCGCAAGGCTATTTCTTCTTGCGCTTTTTCTTCTTCTTGGGCTTGGTTTTGCCGGCATCGGAACCTTGTGCCTCCGGTTTTTCCGCACGCGAGGCGGGCTTGGGCGTGAGAGCGGCGATCTGGGCAAAGGTTTCCGGTGTCATGACGTCGCAATAGGCCTTCTCGGTGCGGTATCTGGCGCACATGGCGAGGCTGCGGGTCTGGTCGACGTTCCATATGACGGCGGCAAAAGTGTCTTCGCCCGGCACTTTGATCACGCCGACTTCGCCGGCGGCGTCTATCGCCGACGGGCTGAGCAGCCGGCCGCGCAGCGCCATGTCGGCCTTCTGGGCGGTTTCGTATTTGCCCAGCGAAATTCCCCAGCCGGTGAGGTCACGGGCGCTGGTGACGGTGACAAGAGGTTTCTTGCGGCACACGCTTGCGGTCATGTCGGCGGGCACAATGGCGCCGAATTGCTCGTTGGCGAGTTGGGCAATCCGCGGCTTGGTGGCTTCGGGGGCGCGCGAAAAACCATCGGTCAGCAGCATTTGGGCCAAATCGACGCGGGCCTTGCCGGACTGGGCGCCAAGCACCACGGCCACCAGCTTGCGGCCGGCGCGGGTTGCCGAAGCGACCAAATTGAACCCTGAATTGCAGACAAAGCCGGTCTTCATGCCGTCGGCTTCCGCCCACTGGCGGATGAGGGAATTGCGGTTGGACAATTTGCGCTTTCCAACCGCGACGAAGGGTTGGCTGAAGTAGTGGGCAAATTCGGGGAAGTCGCGCAGGATCGCCGAGGTCAACAGCGCCATGTCGCGGGCGGTGGTGATCTGGCGGGGCTCGAAAAGGCCGTTGGGATTGACGTAATGGGTTGCGGTCATGCCCATGGACTTCGCGGTCAGGTTCATCGCGGCGACAAAATTCTGCCAGGTGCCGCCAGCGGCTTCGGCCAACACAAAGGCCATGTCATTGGCGGAGTAGACCAACAGAGACTGCAGGGCGAAATCAATTGTGACAGTCTTGCCGGCGGGCAAGCCGATCTTGCTCGGCGGCTGGGCGTGGGCGATTTCGGAAACCGTTACCGTCCGGTCGAGGGTGAGCTGGCCTGATTTCAGCTTCTGGAAGACAAGATAGGCGGTCATCAACTTGGTAAGCGATGCGGGATACCAGGGCTCGCCGGCGCGATCATTGGAGATCACCTCGCCGGTTACCGGATCGAACAGTATGGATGGGCCGGTGGCCATGGCCTGGCCGAAAGACCACGACACAAGCAACACCATGGAAAGTGTCAGTGTGCGAAACCAGGCCGCCAAATCATTACCTCGACTCAATCGGTAAACCACTTTTCTCGCTTCCACAACGGGTTAGACCATATCGCCGTGCCGTTCAACACTCAGACTTGGAGGAAAATACGGCAGACCGGATGGTGCTGACAGGTCTCTCGCCCGCCGGGCACAGTCCTGCTAAGAGAGCCGAATCGCCGTTTGCCGATACGAATGCCAGGCGCCAGCCTGTACAAGGGGGTAGGAATTGTGATTTGGGCCGGGGCCGCATGACCGCACGGGTGTTATTCCTCGGGTCGGACGGCGATCTTAGCAGAATTGTCTACAACCGGCTGGCCCAACGGTTTCCGGGAATGCCCGCGGTCTTCGAGGAACCGCCATCGCGGTGGACGATGCTGCGTTACCGGATGCGCAAGCTCGGCATTCTGCCGGTGATTTCGCAGATTGCGTTTCTCACTTTGCTGCGGCCCATCCTGCGGGTCACTTCCAAGCGGAGAATTGCGCAAATTTGCGATGAACTGACTCTCAACCGCACGGCCATTCCACAGGAATCGATTTCACGTGTGGCGAGCGTCAACGCGGCGGAGACGATCGACATTATCAACCGGCTCGACCCGAAGGTCATCGTGGTCAAGGGGACGCGCATCATTTCCCGGAAAGTCCTGGCGGCCGGCCAACGGGTCTTCATCAATACGCACACCGGCATCACACCTGCCTACCGTGGCAGTCATGGCGGGTACTGGGCTCTCTACAGTGGCGATCCGGACCGCTGCGGTGTTACCGTCCACGTGGTCGATGCCGGCATCGACACGGGCGAGGTGATCGCCCAGTGCCCTATCGAGCCCACCGCAGAGGATAATTTCGTGACCTACCCCTATCTGCAGACGGCGGCGGCTTTGCCGGCGCTGGCCGATGCCGTCGCGCTTGCTCTCGACGGCGGGCTAGCGGCGCGGCCGGCGGCGGGTCCATCGGCTGTGTGGTATCATCCAGGGTTCTTCCAGTACCTGGCTGGCTGGATGCGGGGGATCAAGTAAAGTCAATGGAACGCAGCGCCTATCAGCGGCTTGACGAAATAGAAGGTGAATACTGGTGGTTCCGGGCGCGGCGGAGCATTCTCAAGTCGGTGATCAAGCGCTACGCGCCACGATCAGGCTCACTAAGAATTCTTGAGGCGGGCTGCGGGACCGGCGGAAATCTTGCCATGCTGGCCGAACTCGGGACACTGGAAGCATTCGAGTTCGACCGGGAGGCGCGGGAAAAGGCGGCACGAAAGTCCGCCGTCGATGTCAAGTTCGGTTGCCTGCCGGATGAGATTCCCTATCCGCTTGGTTGCTTCGACATTATCGGCGCTTTCGATGTGATCGAGCATATCGAGGATGATGTAGCCAGCCTCGCAAGGCTAAGACAGCACATGGCGCCCGACGGAAGGCTGATCATGACGGTACCAGCCTTGCCATGGTTGTGGAGTCAACATGACATTACCCACCATCATTTCCGCCGCTACACCAAAGGACAACTAGAGGGAATATTGCGCAAAGCCGGTTTGACGCCAGTGCTGCTGACCTATTTCAACACTCTGCTGTTTCCGCCGATTGCACTGCTGCGGCTTGCCGGAAAGGCAACCGGCGGCAAGAACGAAGGCGATGACGCCATGCCTTCACCGGCCGTCAACGCGATCCTCGGCCGGATTTTCGAATCGGAAAAACACATCATCGGGCGCGTTCCCCTGCCGATCGGGGTTTCACTGCTCGCCGTCGCCAAGTAGCAGCCTGCTAAAGCGGAAAGTGACAGGCAACCTGCCTGCCGGATGTCACGCTGGTTAGCGCCGGGCGTTCCAGCTTGCAGCGGGGCTGGACCATCGGACACCTGGGGTGGAAGCGGCAGCCCTGGGGGGGATCGACCGGTGTCGGCACATCGCCTGAAAGCACGATGCGGTCGCGCGAGCCAGCCTTGGTGATATCGGGCACCGGCACCGCCGACATCAGTGCCTTGGTGTAGGGATGCGCGGGTCTAGCGAAGATATCCTCGGCCCTTCCCAATTCGACGATCGATCCCAGATACATGACCGCGATGCGGCTCGATACCTGCCTGACCACGCTCAGGTCATGGGCGATGAACACATAGGTGAGCCTCAACCTCTCCTGCAGATCGGCGAGCAGATTGACGATCTGCGCTTGCACCGAAACATCAAGCGCCGACACCGGTTCATCGAGAACGATCAGCTTCGGTTCAAGAGCGATGGCTCGCGCAATGCCGATCCGCTGCCGCTGCCCGCCGGAAAATTCATGCGGAAAGCGCATCGCATGTTCGGGCCTGAGGCCAACGAGGTCCAGAAGTTCCGCCACACGCCTGGAAATGGCCACTTCGCCAAGCCCGGAATGAACCCGCAACGGTTCGGCGATCAGATCGCGAACCCGCCTTCTGGGGTTGAGCGAGGCATAGGGGTCCTGGAAGACCATCTGCAGTTCGCGCCTGAGCGGCCGCATCTCGCGCATCGATTTCGCCGTGATGTCCTCGCCGCGGAAGTTCAGCTTGCCGGAAGTGATGCCGTAGAGCCGCACCATGCAGCGCCCGAAGGTCGACTTGCCGCAGCCGGATTCGCCGACCAGGCCCACGGTCTCCCCCGCCATGATGGCAAGCGAAACCGCATCGACCGCGTGAACCGTCAGCAATCCATGGGCCGAGAATCGGCTGCCGACGGTGAACTGTTTGCCTAGCTCGAGGGTTTCAAGGAGCGGTACGGTGGTCATGGCAAGGTCACGTGAAAGCACGCGGCTCCGTGGCTGGCGCCAGACAGCTCAGGCTGATTGCTGCATTGTTCGAACCGTACTGGACAGCGTGGCCCGAAGGCGCAGCCGGGCAGCCGATCGAGCAGCGAAGGCGGCGAGCCGGGGATCGACTTGAGGCGCTTCGGCCTCTCCCCTGTCAGCGGCGGAATGGAATCGAGCAATGCTTGCGTATAGGGATGGCGCGGATCGAGAAACAGGTCGCGCTTCGTTCCGCGCTCAACAATGCGTCCCGCATACATCACCATCACCCGGTCGGCGATTTCGGCGATCACTCCCATGTCATGGGTGATGAACACAATGGCCGACTTGTGGTTCTTCCGCAGCTTGCGCACCAGGTCGAGAATCTGCGCCTGCACGGTCACGTCAAGCGCCGTGGTCGGCTCGTCGGCCACCAGCAGTGCCGGGTTGCAAGACAGCGCCATGGCGATGACGGCGCGCTGCCGCATGCCTCCCGAGAGCTGGTGTGGGTAGCGGTCCACGGCTTCAGCGGGATTGGGAATATTCACTTCGGCCAGAAGATCGATGGCCCGCGCCCGCGCCTTCGCCGCGCCGATCTTTTCGTGGGCCATGATCTGTTCGGCGATCTGCCAGCCAATGGTATAGACCGGCGTCATCGCCGTCATCGGATCCTGAAAGATCATGGCGATCTCGCGGCCGCTGAAATGGCGCATCTGGCTTTGCGGCAAGCCGACAAGTTCGCGCCCGCGGAAACGGATTGAACCCTCGATCACCGCGTTGGGGTCGTTGATGAGGCCCATGACCGCCAATAGCGACACCGTCTTGCCGGAACCAGACTCGCCCACTACGCCGAGAATCTCGCCTTCCACCACGTCGAAGGAAACACCCTCGATGGCACGCATCAGGCCCTGCTCGGTGCGAAACGACACCCGGAGATCCTTGACCTCAAGCATCAGGCGGTTCTCACCCGCGGATCGAGCAGGATATAGACGACGTCAACCAATGCATTGGCCATGACCACAAAGAACGAGGCATACATGACGGTTGCCATGATCACCGGCAGATCGAGGTTCTGCAGGGCGTCGTAGGTAAGCTTGCCCACCCCCTGGAGGCCGAACACCACTTCGGTGAGCAGCGCCGAGCCTCCCACTAAAGCTCCGAAATCGAGTCCGAACAGCGTCACAAAGCTGATCAGCGAGGTGCGGAGCGCGTGACGAAGCAATACGCGGGTTTCCGAGAGGCCCTTGGCCCGGGCGGTGCGGATATAATCTTCCTGCAGCGCCTCGATCAGATTGGCCCTCAGTACCCGGCCATAAAGTCCGATATAGAGAATGGCGAGCGTGATCCAGGGGATAACCAGGGTGAGGAACCAGCCCTTGGGATCATCCGAGAGGTTCTTGTAACCGAGCGGGGGAACCCATGAGAACATCCAGGTGTCGTGATAGCGGCTTTGGGTGATAAGATTCATCACTTCGCCAAGCCAGAAGACCGGCATGGAAATGCCGATGAGGCCGAGGATCATCAAGAGCTTGTCGAGCCAGCTGCCGCGCGTAGCCGCCGCCACCAGCCCGATGATCACACCGAAGATCACCCACAATATCGCCGCTCCCACCACCAGCGACAGGGTGACCGGCACCGTGTCGAGCACCGCCGGCACCACTTTCCAGCCGCGGTTAACGAAGGAGGTGAGGTCGCCGGTGATGAATATCTTCTTCATCATGGTGGCATACTGCACATAGACCGGCTGATCGAAGCCAAAGCTCTTGCGCACCGCTTCGAGAACCTCCTGGGAGGCGTTGCGGCCGGCGATGCGCGAGGCTGGATCGGAGCCGGGCGTCGCAAAGAAGATCAGAAATACCAGCACGCTGATGCCGAACATCACGAAGAGCATCTGGGTGAAGCGGCGCAGCAGGGCAAGCAGCATCAGTCGCGTCCCAGCCTGATTTTCGAGCGGGGATCGAGTGCATCGCGCAAGCCGTCGCCCAGCACATTCAATGAAAGCACCGAAAGCACGATGGCGATGCCGGGAGCCAGCGCCACCACGGGCCGCGAGTAGAGAAGCCCCTGGCCATCCTGGATGATGGTGCCCCAACTGGCATTGGGCGGCTGCACGCCGATCGACAGGAAGGACAAGGCTGACTCGGTGAGCATGTTGAGCGCCATCATCAGCGGCACGAAAACGATCAGCGTGGTTGAGACATTAGGCAGAATGTCGCGCAGCAGGATGCGGTGGCTCGGCACGCCGAGCCCCACGGCCGCTAGCACGAATTCGCTTTCGCGCAGCGACAGGACCTGGCCGCGAACGGGCCGCGCAACATAGGGAATGTAGACGATGCCGATGATGAAGATCGGAAGCCACAGGCTTCCCGAACTCGATGGTGATGGGGCCGATCTCCAGGCCATGGGCGATGAGCACGATCGACAGCGATATGGCCAGGAGATAGACCGGAAATGCCCACAGCACATCGAGGATGCGCGACAGGATGATGTCGGTGATGCCGCCGAAATAGCCCGCGACAAGGCCCAGGATGGTGGCGATGGTGAGCGTCATGACCGTTGCCGCACCGGCGATCAACAATGAGTTAAGGCCGCCATAGAGCAGCCTGGCCATGACATCGCGGCCCTGATTGTCGGCGCCGAGGAAATAGTTGCCGAGCTTCCATGTGGGGCCGATCGGGTTGTAACCAAGCCCCAATCCCTCGGTCGACTGTTCCATGACCGGCACCTGCTGGCCATCGATCGTGATGACCGCATCGAGCGTGGATTTGAACGGTTGGACGCCCGCCCATCCGGCATAGGCTGGCGCCAACAGGCAGAGGACAACGATGATGACGAAAGCAATCAGGGCCGCCATGGCGGCCCTGTCGCGCGAGAGGCGGCGCATGGCCGTGGCCCAAGGGCCACGGCTCACGCGCCTTGTTGCAACCGCTTCCGCTGTCAAGGCCGAATGTCCGGTTTCACTGCACCCAGGATTGGGTCACCATCCAGTAATACTGATAGTTGAACTGGAAGTTGCCCAGGCGCTTCGACACGAAGTCGAGATGTTGAGGCGTGAACAGGGCCGCCGCCGGCGCCTGATCCGTCACCGCCTTGTCGATCTCGGCCCACGCCTTGTTGGCGCCGTCCGGATCGGTCACGCCCTGGGCGAGGGCTGCATCCATCTTGGCCTGGATATCCTTGTCGCAGAAGCCCGCGATGTTGATCGAACTGTCAGACCCTTCGGTAAAGCTGGCGCAGCCGAACAGGATGTTCAGAAAGTCCGACGCCGCCGGATAATCCTGGTACCACTGCGACACCGAGATCTGCACCTTGTTGTTGGTATTCTGGATATAAGTGAACTGGATGTTCGTTGAGATCGGCTTCACGTCGGTCTCATAGCCAAGCTCCGTCAGCACGCTTTGCAAGTAAACGCCGACCGCTTTGGAAACCGCCCGGTCGTCGGGGATGATCGTCACCTTTTGGCCTTTCGTGCCGGACTCCTCGACCAGCTGCTTGGCTTTTTCCATGTCGGGCGCCGACCACTTGGCTCCCGGATTCTTGCTGTAGGGGCAATAATCGACATGCCCGGGGAATCCCGGCGGTAGCACCTGGCAGACAGGCTGGGCCAGCACGGGGCCGCCGAAGATATTGACCAGCGCATTGCGGTCAATGGCGTAGTTCACTGCCTGGCGCACCTTGACGTTATCGAACGGTGCAAGCCTTGTATTCATCGGCGCGTACCACCACGCAGTGAGCGGCGTAATATGCACCTGTTCCTTGTTCTTGGTGCCGATTTCGGCAAGCCGGTCGGCCGGTATTTCATCGAGCATCCAGTCAGCCTCGCCGTTCTGGATGGCCGTCACCTCGGCTTCCTCGGTCAGGCCGAAATCATATTGCACCACATCGGGATAGCCGTCGGGCTGGGCCTGCTCGCTCCACACCTTGAAATGGGGGTTGCGAACCATCGTCAAGCCCTTGTTGGGATCATAGGCGGAAATCATGTAGGCGCCGGTACCGGGCAGCGGATTGGAGCCCACGTCTTCCATCGGTGAATCCGCCGGCACGATAACCGCATGGGGCAATGCCAGCTTGTCAAAGATTTCCGCATCGGGCCGCGTCAGGTTGATGGTGACGGTACCCGCCGCTTCATCGCCAACCACGCCGCCTTCAAGCGTACAGGTCTTCGGTTCCTTAATGCATTTGTCGGAGCCGACAATTACCGAATAGAAACCGCCCGCCGTCGGGCTTGACACCTTGAAAATGCGCTGGAGCGAGGCCACGACATCATTCACTCCAAGCTCCTTGCCGTTGGAGAACATGATGCCTTTGCGAATCTTGAATACATAAGTCTTGCCGTCATTGGTGGGCTCGGGAAAGGCCTCGGCGATGTCGGGAACCTTGGTGAAGCCATCGGCACCCGCGGCCTTCTGAAAATTGACTAGGCCATCATAGGCCGACTGATAGATCTGCCAGTATTGCAGGGTATAATTGATGTGAGGGTCGATGGTTCCGCCCGCCTGGTGGGCAAGAATGCGCATAGTGCCGCCGCGGTGCTCGGCCATGTATTCGGCCGAGGCCGGCGTTACCATGCTTGAAGAAAGCAGGACGGCGGATGCGCCTGCCAACAACCATTTTTTCATTGACGTTCTCCCTGGTGTTACTGATTCAATCATTTTCGGCCAGAAACGCGCCGACAGTCTTCATGCACTTCTCGGTTTCCTCGATATGCGGCACGTGGCTGGAATTCTCGAAGATATCCCACCTGGCGCCCTTGATATTATCCTTGAACGGCTGAACCACGGCCGGCGTCGCTTCGTCATAGCGGCCGGAGATCAGCAATGTGGGAACATTGATACGATGCACCTTGTCGATGATGTTCCACGTCTTGAGCGTGCCGATGACGAAGAACTCGTTGGGCCCGTTCATGGTGTTGTAGACAGTGGGGTTGCGGGCAATCTGATCGAGACTCTCCTTCATCTCCGGCGGAAACGGAATGACGCGGCAGAGGTGACGCTCGTAGAAGCGTTGCGTCGCCTCAAGATATTCCGGGTCATTGGTCGTTCCGGCTTTTTCGTGGCGGTTGAGCGCATCCCGCACATCCCCCGGCATTTCGCCGCGGAGCCGATTGGCCTCCTTGACCCATAGCTCCATCGATGCCGGCGAGTCGGCGATGGTGAGCGACTTCAAACCGGCCGGCCGGGTGATGCCGAACTCGGCCGCCAGCATGCCGCCCCAGGATTGCCCAACCACATGGTAGGCCTTGCGCATTTTCAAATGATCGATGAGATTGTTCAACTCGTCGACGAATAGCGCCGGCGTCCAGAAATCCGGTCCCTTGTCCGGAAGCAGCGTGGAGTTGCCGCAGCCGAGCTGATCGTAATGGATGACCGCGCGGCCATCGCGGCTCAATAACTTGTAGCGGTCAAGGTAATTATGCGCAGCACCCGGTCCGCCATGCAGCATGAACACGGGAGGTTTGGGCGAAGCGGCATCGCCGGTAATCCGGTACCAAGTCTCGTATTTGCCAAACTTTGCACGGCCCTCTACGGATTTGGTGTTCTGCACTGCCTACCCCGATCAACTCCGCGAAATGGGGAAGCTATCGCGCCCTTGCAACACTTGCAATGGGTGCGCGGCAATTGACATCGCGGCCAGGTTCAGCCGATCATGCAGCGATGAAATGCAGCCACACGATCCACGATCACAGCTGCCACCATGGCTGGAACAATGCCAACACGCCGGTTGTCAAAATAGCGCCGGGCGAAACCGTGGCGTTCAATCCACCGGATTCTTCAGGCGGCCAGATTACCGCTGCTTCAACTCTCAGTGATTTGAACAAGCTCGATTTCGGCAAGGTCAATCCGGTTGCCGGGCCGGTTTACATTGACGGCGCCGAACCCGGCGATGCCATCAGGGTCACTCTGTTGGAATTCGGCCCTTCGGGTTGGGGATGGACCGCCAATATTCCCGGCTTCGGGTTGCTGGCCGATCAATTCAAGGAGCCGGCACTTCACATCTGGAGGTATGACGCCACAACTCTTGCCCCGGCCCTATATGGCCCGGGTGGGCGGGTGCCGCTCAAGCCCTTTTGCGGCACAATTGGCCTGGCGCCGGCCGAGGCCGGTGTGCATTCGATCGTTCCGCCGCGCCGGGTTGGCGGAAACATGGATATTCGCGACTTGTCCGCCGGCACCGAGCTTTATCTGCCGGTGGAAGTCAAAGGTGGCTTGTTCAGCGTTGGCGATACACATGCCGCCCAGGGGGACGGAGAAGTTTGCGGCACGGCCATTGAAAGCCCGTGCAGCATTGCGGCAAAGTTTGAACTGGTAAAGGGCGCCAATATCGCCTTTCCGCGCTTTACCACTCCCGGTCCGGTCAGCCGCCATCTGGATGTCAAAGGCTATGAGGTCACGACCGGCATTGGCCCCGATCTCATGGAGGGCGCAAGGGCGGCCGTCTCGGGCATGATCGATCTCTTATCCAGACGCTACAACATGAATGCCGTCGATGCCTACATGTTGTGTTCGGTTTGCGGCGATCTGCGGATCAGCGAAATCGTCGACATGCCAAACTGGGTGGTCTCGTTTTATTTCCCAAGAGTGGTCTTGGAGTAAGTGAGATTCGCCCGGCAATAAAGACCTGACATCACCGGAAAGAAGGCGGCCGCGCGTCCATCCATTGGCTGGCGGCGCGGGCGCTGGCGACGGCGGCGTGGATGGCGGCGATGGACCGCAAGCCATCGGTTGCGGTGGGATAGTGGAGCGCCAGTGGATCGGGCTGGCGGCCTTCCTTGCGGGCGGCGATCACCTCTGCCAGATCGGCGTAAATGTTGGCAAAGGCCAACGGCATGCCCTCCGCATGCCCGATCGCTATGCGCGAGGCCCGCTCGGCTTCAGGTGAGAGTCCGGGCCCGCCACGTTCGACGATCTCGGTGCGGCCATTGAGAGGCGTCCAGTAGAGCTGGTCCGGCCATTGCTGGGCCCAGCGCAATCCGCCCTTTTCGCCGAACACCCGGATGCTCAGTCCATGCATGCTGCCGATCGCCACCGAACTCGTCCACAGCCGGACAATCGCACCGCCATTCATGCGGACGCTGACCAGTGCATCATCTTCAAGCTTGCGGCCGGCAAGGCAGGACACGAAATCCGCCGATAGCTCGCGTGCCTCCTGGTTGGCGACGTAGCTCGCCATGTGCAACGCATGAATGCCGCAATCGGCGAACTGGGCCGAGATGCCCGCTTGCGCCGGGTCATAGCGCCAGCGCACCCGCGGGTTATCGGCGTCGGCCGCGTCGGCATGGAAGCCATGGGCGAATTCGGCCTTGATGAGCCGCACTTGGCCGAGATCGCCGAGCGCCACCATGGCGCGCATGTGGCGCACCAGCGCATAACCGCTGTAGCCGTAGTTGACGGCGCAGATCGTGCCGGTGCGCCCGGCTGTTGCGACAATGTCCTCGGCTTCCTCCACGGTCACCGTCATCGGCTTTTCGCACAGCACGTGGATCCCGGCCTCAAGGAAGGCCTTGGTGATCGCGTAGTGGGTGGAATTGGGCGTGGCGACGGTGACAAGATCGATGCGATCGCTGCGGCCCAGCTCGCCCTGCAACATTTCGCGCCAATCGCCATAGGCGCGGTCGGGCGCCACTCCGAGCTTTTGGGCAAAGGTACGTCCCTTGGCGGGGTCTACGTCAAGCGCACCCGCGGCGAAAGTGTAAAGACCATCGAGTGCGGCAGCGATGCGGTGGGCCGGACCGATCTGACTGCCTTCGCCGCCGCCGATCATGCCCCAATTCAGTTTTGCCATGATGGTGCCCCTGGAGGGACTCGAACCCCCACTCCCTTGCGAGAAACAGATTTTGAGTCTGCCGCGTCTACCATTCCGCCACAGGGGCTCAATCCGGCGGAGGACTTAGGGGGGAGAGCTTGCGCCGTCAACCGGAAAGGGCGACAAGGCGGCGATGATCCGGATCACCGATTCTGTCTCGATCGATCCCCGCGATATCGCGGAAAGTTTTGTGCGCGCGTCGGGTCCCGGCGGACAGAACGTCAACAAGGTGTCGACAGCGGTCGAGTTGCGCTTCGATGTGGCCAAGGCCTTGCTGCCCGGCGATCTCAAGACCCGGCTGCGCGGGCTTGCGGGCCGGCAGCTCACCCTGGACGGCGTCTTGGTAATCTTCGCTCAGGAGCACCGCTCGCAGGAGCGCAACCGCGAGTCGGCACTGACCAAGTTGGTGAGATCTCCTCCGCCGCGCCGCCCAGCGCCCCAAGCGGCGCATTGCCACCAGGCCCACCAAGGCTTCGAAAACCCGCCGTCTCGAAAGCAAGGCGAAGCGGGCGCGCACCAAGAAACTCCGCACTGTCAACCCAACACATGATTGAGGCCACGCATGCTCCGTAAACTGTACGACTGGACCCTGTCGCTTGCAGCACGGGAAACCGCGGAGCTCTGGCTGGCGGTCATCGCCTTCATCGAGAGCTCGGTGTTTCTGGTTCCAGCCGACGTGCTGTTCCTGCCGATGGCGTTGGCGCGGCCGGCGCGGGCTTACCGCTACGCGGCGGTTGCCACCATCGCTTCAACACTGGGCGGCATCGCCGGTTATCTGATCGGCTCTTATGCCTACGAGATCATCGCCCAGCCCATTCTTGAGTTCTACGGCAAATTCGAGCAGTTCGAGCGCTTGCGCACCTGCACCGGCGAGGACACGCTGATGCTGCTGCTGGTGACATCGGGCCTTGCCCATCTGCCGCCGATCAAGGTGGTCACCATCCTGGCCGGCGTAGCACAGGTGAGTTTCGTCTTTTTCGTTCTCTCGTGCATCGTTGCGCGCGGCGCGCGGTTCTTTGCCCTGGCGTGGGCGCTGCGCCGCTTCGGCGAGCCGATCCGCAATTTCATCGAGCAGCGGCTCGGCATGATCGCCGCGGGTGCGGCAGTTGTGCTTATAGCACTCTATCTCGCGGTGAAGTATCTGGGCGGCAGTGGAGCATTGACCGCATGCTGAACAGTCTCACGCCGCAACGGGCGGCGCTCATCATCTTCGCCCTTGCCTTCGCAACGATCGCCGGAGCGTGGATATTCGAATATTCCGGCTTTCTGCCCTGTGAACTATGTCTCAAGCAGCGTTGGGCCTATTATGGCGCCATTCCACTGGCGCTGGTTGTGGCTTTGCTGGCACCGGCCAATGCGAACATTGCGCGCATCGGTCTTGTCCTTCTGGCACTGATCTGGTTCGCCAGCGCGATCTTCGGCATCTATCATTCAGGAGTCGAATGGAAATGGTGGGCGGGGCCGGGTTCGTGCACCGGCGGCGGCGGGTTGACCGGCCTGCCAGACCTGACCAAGCCGGTGGTGATGTGCGATGAACCGGCGGTGCGGATTTTCGGCCTGTCGCTGGCTGGCTGGAACGCGGTGATCTCGCTGGCGCTGGCGGCAATCGCCGTAAAGAGCGTGCGCGATCAGGGATCGAGCTCGGTATCCCAGTAGAGATAGTCCTGCCAGCTCTGGTGCAGATAGTTGGGTGGAAACAGGCGGCCGTTGCTGTGCAACTGCGACACGGTCGGACGCACCGGTTTGTGGGCGGGGAACATGCGGACCTGGTGGGTCAAGGCGCCACCCTTCTTGAGATTGCACGGCGAACAGGCGGTCACGACATTTTCCCACGTCGTGTGTCCGCCCTTGGAGCGGGGCGTTACATGATCGAAGGTCAGGTCGTTGCCGGCGCTGCAATACTGGCAGGTGAAACGGTCGCGCAGAAAAACATTGAAGCGGGTGAAGGCCGGCGTGCGCGACGGCTTCACATAGGTCTTGAGCGAAACCACACTGGGAAGCCTGAACTCGAAAGTGGGGCTCCTCACGACGCGGTCATATTCGGAAACGATGTTCACCCGGTCGAGAAAGACGGCCTTGATGGTGTCCTGCCAGCTCCAAAGAGACAAGGGATAGTAACTCAACGGGCGGTAATCCGCGTTGAGGACAAGGGCTGGGCAGGCTTCCGCCGCAATCGGCGCGTGATACACACTCACCTCATTGGTTAAGTCCTTAGCTCTACTATATATTGTGTGGCGGTTCTGTGAAGGGGCTTGCGCATATCCCGCCAAAGTGTGAAGCACTTTGGCGATAAGGATATGCGCAAACCTATGAATCTGGAGCGTTTCCTTATCGGCGAAGCGATTCCACTTCGCCGGGAAACGCTCTAGACGACTTGCTGCGACATTCCCTTCAACCCGCGATAGTGGCTCCACAGCAGACGCGCCGCGACCGATCGCCAGGGCCGCCATGGTTCGGCGATTTCCACCAGTGGCTTGGCGCCCGGGCGTTCGGGCAGGTCGAAGAGGTTTTGTGCCGCAGCTTGCAAAGCGAGATCGCCAGCTGGCCAGGCATCGGCGCGGCCCATGGCCGACAGGAGATAGATGTCTGCTGTCCACGGCCCAATGCCCTTGAGGGCAGTGAGGGCTTTCAGCACGTCGTCGTCGGGAAGGCTGGCCAATTCATCGAAATCGAGGTGCCCCTTGGCAACAGCGCCCGCCACCGATTTGAAGCAGCGGGCCTTGGCGCCGGAGAGGCCAAGCTTCATGAGGTTCGCCTCGCGCTTGCGGGCAATGGCGGCGGGATCGAATGGCGCGAGGTTCCGTTCGATCCGGCGCCAGATGGCGGCGCCTGCCTGCAGTGAAATCAACTGATCGGTGATGATGCGGAGCAGGCCTTCGAGGCCGCCCGGCATGCGGCGGAGCGGCGGATGGCCATGCAGATCGAGAACCCGGGCAAAGCGCGGCTCAACTGCCAGCAATTCGCCAATCGCTTTTGCCATATCCTTCTCTGTCTCAAGCGTCCGCATGGGCTCATTTGACCTTTGCCGCAGGAGACCGCAATAGCAGGTCATGGGCCAACCCGCATTCCGCTTTGCACCCAGCCCCAATGGCGAATTGCACCTTGGTCATGCCTTTTCGGCCCTGCTTAACGCGCGCATGGCCGAGGAGGCGGGCGGGCGGTTCCTGGTTCGGATCGAGGATACCGATTTGACCCGCTGCACCGCGGCCCTCACCGCCGGTATGCTGGAGGATCTCGCCTGGCTGGGGCTTCGCTGGGAGGAACCGGTGCGCCGCCAAAGCGAGCACTTCGCCGACTACGATGCCAACATCGCGGAGCTGTGGCAGATGGGAATGGTCTATCCGTGCTTCTGCTCGCGCAAGACGGCCAATGCCCAGGCGCTGACGGCGCGCGATCCCGATGGCCAGCGCCATTACGGCGGCGCCTGCCGCTTACTTTCGCGCGCGCACGCAGAGGCCCGCATCGCGGCTGGAGAACAGCATGGCTGGCGGCTCGACATGAAAGCCTGCAACGATCCGGCCGCCGACGCGTGGGGCGACATGGTCATCGCCAAGAGGGACGTGGGCTCATATTATCACATCGCCGTCGTCACCGACGATCACCTGCAGGGCATCACCCATGTGGTGCGCGGTAAGGACATCGAGGCGGCAACGCCACTGCACCAGCTGCTGCAGCGGCTTCTCGGCTTTGGCTCGCCGCACTACCATCACCATGATCTGATTTTAGATGAGGCCGGACAGAAACTATCGAAGAGCCTCAAGAGCAATTCGCTCAGGGCGCTGCGCGGCGCCGGAGTGAAGCCTGGAGAAATCCGGCGCCGGCTTGGGTTTGCGTGAGCTCAGAAATCGCTGGCGATGCCCTTGGATTCCCAGTCACCATAGCGGGTGGGCTCGAGGCCTTTGCGGCCGTTCAGTTCCTTGGGCAGGGGAACAGCCGTAGCGGTTTGGCGGCGGGCATCCGCTTCGGCAAGGGCGCGGCGCGCCTCCGGCGTGAGGGTCTTGTCCTTCGGTTCCATCGATCACATATGGAAGCGGTTTGAGGCTTTGAGCAAGGAGAAATTCAGCCCATGAACACCATGCGCACCGGTCTTCTGCTGGCGGCCATGACCGGCCTGTTTCTGGCGGTTGGATATCTGATCGGCCGCGAGACCGGCATGATCATGGCGTTTTTCGTGGCCGCGGCGATGAACCTGTTCACCTACTGGAACGCCGACAAGATGGTGCTCCGCATGCATGGGGCGCGGCAGATCGACCGGAACGCGGCGCCGGACTTCCATGACCTGATATCCGAACTGGCGCAGCGCGGCGGGTTGCCGATGCCCAAGGTCTACATCATGGACAATCCACAGCCCAATGCGTTCGCGACCGGGCGCAATCCGGAGAATGCGGCGGTAGCGGCCACCACCGGCCTGCTGCAATCGCTCAGCCGCGACGAGATCGCCGGCGTCATGGCGCATGAACTTGCCCATGTGAAAAACCGCGACACGCTGATCATGACGATGACGGCGACGATTGCCGGCGCCATCTCCATGCTGGCCAATTTCGGCTTCATGTTCGGCGGCAGCCGCGACCGCAACAATCCGCTGGGGGCGATCGGCACCATCGCACTGATCATCATGGCGCCGCTCGCCGCCATGCTGGTGCAGATGGCGATCAGCCGGACGCGCGAATATGGCGCCGACCGGGGTGGTGCGGAAATTTCCGGCCAGCCCCTGGCCCTGGCGTCGGCACTTGCAAAGATCGCGGGCGCGGCCCACAGAATTGAAAATCATTCGGCGGAAGCCAATCCGGCCACCGCCCATCTCTTCATCATCAATCCGCTTTCGGGGCAGCGCATGGACAATCTGTTCTCAACCCATCCCGATACGGAAAACCGCATCGCGGCACTTGAGGCGATGGCACAAGAGATGGAGCAGCCGCCCCGGCCCACGGCTCGCCAGCGCGGACCCTGGGGCTGATCGGGGTCGTGACAGCAGGCCTCAGTGTCCGCAAACTGGCTGTCGAATTTCTGGGCAAGATCCTGGCAGACGGAGTGACTGTGGATGAGGCCACCTCACAGTTGCCGGAAGCGGCGATGCTGGAACCCCGTGACAGGGGATTCCTGAAGGTTCTGGTACTCACTGCGCTACGTCACAAGGGCGAGCTCGATGCGGTGATCGCGGTCTACATGAGCAAGCCCTTGCCGCGCAAGTCGGGGAGCGCCGGTCTCATCTTGCTGGTGGGCGCGGCGCAGCTCCTGTTTCTCGATGTGGCGCCGCACGCGGCCATCGACCTGGCGGTGCGGCTGGCCAAATCCGATCCAAATGCCACGCATTTCTCGGGCCTCGTCAACGCGGTACTGCGCAAGATCGCGCGAGATGGCAAAGACAGGCTGGCCGGCAGCGACGGTCCCCGCCTCAACACGCCGGACTGGCTGTGGCGGCGCTGGTCGAAAGCCTATGGCAGCGAGACGGCCCACCGGATTGCCGCGGCGCATATGGTTGAGCCACCGATCGATCTCACGGTCAAGGACGACGCGGGTGCCTGGTCGGCGCGGCTTGGCGGCACGGTTTTGCCGACGGGAAGCGTTCGTCTTCAGCATTCGCCGGGTGCGATTGAGCAGTTGCCTGGCTTCGTCGAAGGCGCCTGGTGGGTGCAGGACGCAGCCGCTGCCATTCCGGCCCGGCTGTTCGGAAAGGTTGGCGGAAAAACCGTTCTCGATCTCTGTGCCGCACCAGGCGGCAAAACACTGCAACTGTGCGCGGTCGGGGCGCAGGTCACGGCGGTTGACAGCTCGGCAGCCCGGCTTGAGCGGTTGCGCGACAATCTGCAACGGACGGGTCTTGAAGCCGAAATCGTGGTGGCCGATGTGCTGGCGTTCGATCCGGCAAAGCAGTTCGATTGCGTGCTGCTGGATGCCCCGTGTTCCGCCACCGGCACCATCAGGCGCCATCCCGAACTTCCGTATATCAAGACCGGCAATGAGATCGGGGCGTTGATCTCGCTCCAGGCACGTCTGCTTGCCCACGCGGCAGGGCTGGTCAAACCGGGTGGCCGGCTTATCTATTGCACCTGCTCACTCGAGCCTGCGGAAGGGGAAGGGCAAATCGCGGCATTTCTCTCCAAGACCGAGGATTTCAGGATGGAACCGGTCATTCCGGGTGAAAATGGCATTGAGTCCCATATGATTTCCCCAAAGGGGATGCTTCGCACCCTGCCATTCATGACCATCGGGACGGAAACCGGCCTCGACGGGTTCTTTGCCGCCCGGTTAACGAAATCTTTCTAAAGATCGTTATCAAATCATTAACCAGCCTTTCGCCAAACTGGTCCCCCATTTCCCCGAGACCGCACAAGTTCCATGGCTGCTCGCACTACCTCATTTGGCGATGCTTCCCGGATGTTTCGCCGCATCGCGGATATTGGGACGGACGCTGGACTGCGATTGGGTGGCGGTCGTGGCGGTTCGTCGGAATTCCATGGATTGGCAGCGGAGCTGGTTTCGCTGGAAGCGGGCCGGCCGGAAATCGCCCGCGATCTCTATCGCGGCCGTTTCCACTTCGCCCGGCACGTGGTGGAGTGCCAGCCGGCCGATGTCTTTTCGGTCCCGCCACCCGATGACGGCTGGTACGAGGCCCTGCACGGTTTTGCCTGGCTGACGGATCTGGCGGCGCCGGGACTTGCGCTCTATCAGGCGTTCGGCCGCAGCATGTTGCAAACATGGTGGATGCAATACCGGCGGACGCCGTTTGCGTCGTCGTGCAGCAGGCTCAAATCATGGTCGCGTCAGGCGGGGTTTCTGCTGCCGGGGGCGAGCCAGGACTTTCATGAGCAGTATTTTCACGCAGTAACGGTGGAGGCGCGGCGTCTGGCCGGGTTGAAGCTGCGTGAGCCCGCCGATCAGATCAAACAATCCATTGCGGTGCTGACGGCGGCGCTGGCATTTCGCCATGGCGATAGCCTGCGCGAGGATGCGCTCAAACGGACGGCAGCACTTGCCTCGCTGGTCGTTCTGCCGGACGGCGGGCACATCGACCGCAGTCCCAAATCACTGCTTGAGCTTCTGGCCGATCTGGTGCCGCTACGCGGGGCGATGGAGCGGCGGAGAATCGCGGTTCCGCGGGAGCTCAACGGCGCCATGGAGCGGGCGCTGCCGATGCTGCGCATGCTATGCCATGGCGATGGCGGGCTTGCGGTGTTTCACGGCGTCGATAATACCTCGGCCGAACTGGTGCGGGCGGTCACCGAACACGACAGAAGTCTCGGGCGGCCGCTGTCGCAGGCCCCCCATAGCGGATATTGCCGGATGGCGCAGAAATCGGCGCTGGTGATTGCCGATTGCGGTGCAACCTCGGTGTGCGACAGCGGAATGGCCTTCGAGTTCTCCGATGGACCGCGGCGCATCGCCGGTTCCTGCGGCATGCCGCCCCAAGCATCGACGCCCTGGCGCGACGCCGCAAGTCAGGCGGCGGCTCATTCGACGCTCGACATCGACGGCCAGGGCAGCCAACGGAGACAATCCTTCCTGACCCGCTGGGCGCGGCGGAAAATCCGCTAACCCGATCGAAACAGAGATGATCGTTTCACCGGAAGGTTCGCTGGTCAAGGCGCGCAACATGGCGCATGTGGCAGCCTGGGGGATGACACATGCCCGCGAGCTTTTTCTGGCGGCCAGTGGACAGGATTTTCGCGGGGAGGATCGTTTTAGCCTGTGTGATGCGTCCTCCGGCGATTGGCCCGATGTTGGGTTCGCCATCCGGTTTCATTTGCATCCCTCGGTGAAGGCATCGGCTGATCGCAAAGGCTCGGAGATCATGCTGCTGCTCCCCAACAAAGATGCCTGGCAGTTCTCGGCGCGCGGCGGACTGCTCAGTCTTGAAGAGAGCGTCTATCTGGTCTCGAATGGAACGCCCCGCGGTTGCCAGCAGATCGTCATCCGCGGCGTTGCCGGTGAACTCGAGCGGGTCAACTGGGCCTTCCGCAAGCTCGCCCGGAAAACCAAAACCGCTGTTGCCGCGGAAGAGACGCCGCGACTTCCTTTCTGATTGTCTCGCGGCGCAGTCATGCTATGGCCCCTCGACAATCGATGCAGGGGAAAACATGCAAAGACCGATCCGCCGTGCGCTCATTTCGGTTTCCGACAAGTCGGGGCTCGTTGAATTCGCCAAGTCGCTGGCGGCGCGCGGCATTGAACTCGTGTCGACGGGAGGCACCGCGAAAGCGCTGGCTGCGGCGGGTTTTGCGGTGATCGATGTCGCTACACTCACGGGGTTTCCAGAAATCATGGATGGCCGGGTGAAGACGCTCCATCCCAAGGTTCATGGCGGGCTTCTGGCGGTGCGCGGCAACGATGCGCACGAAGCCGCGCAGTCCACCCATGGCATCGGCGATATCGATCTGCTGGCGGTCAATCTCTATCCGTTCGAAGAGGCTGTGGCGCGCGGGGCCTCCTGGGATGAGGCTATCGAGAATATAGATGTGGGCGGGCCCGCGATGATCCGCGCGGCGGCCAAGAACCATGACAGCGTCGCGGTGATTGTCGATCCGGCGGATTATCAGGCGGTTCTCGACGACATGGCAGCGCATGGCGGGGCTACAACCCTTGCCACGCGGCGGCGGCTGGCTGCCAAGGCCTTCGGCCGCACGGCATCCTATGACGCGGCGATCGCGCAGTGGCTGGCCGCGGAACTGGGCGATCCGTTGCCCGACTATTTCGCTATCGGCGGCAAGCGCATCCAGCTGTTGCGTTACGGCGAGAATCCGCATCAGCAGGCGGCGCTTTATGGGAGTCCGGAGCAGCGCAGCGGTGTTGCGTCGGCACGGCAGGTGCAAGGCAAGGAACTCTCCTACAATAATCTCAACGACACCGACGCCGCACTTGAATGCCTGTCGGAGTTCGGGGCCGGAGACGAAGCGGCATGCGTCATCGTCAAACACGCAAATCCTTGCGGCGTGGCCATCGGCGGATCGGCGGGCGAGGCCTACCTGAAGGCGCTGGCCTGCGATCCGGTCAGCGCCTTTGGCGGCATCGTGGCGCTCAACCGCAAACTTGATGGGGCAACCGCCAGGGAAATAGTAGCGCTATTCACCGAGGTGATCGTGGCGCCGGGGGCCGACGAGGAAGCGGCGGCGATCATCGCGGCCAAGAAGAACCTGCGTCTGCTGATCGTCGACAAGCTCGCACCGGCGGATGCGCCGGGCATTGCGGTCAAGAGCATCGCCGGCGGATTGCTGGTGCAGACACGAGACAACGCAAGCGTCGACCGGCTCGATCTCAAGACAGTGACAAAGCGGGCGCCAACGGCGCGCGAGCTTGCCGATCTCCGTTTCGCCTTCCGGGTCGCCAAGCATGTGAAATCCAACGCCATCGTTTATGCCAGGGATGGCGCTACCGTGGGCATCGGAGCTGGGCAGATGTCGCGGGTTGACGCAGCTCGCATAGCGGTGCGCAAGAGCGAGGATGCGGCGCGAGCAGCGGGCCTGGCGCAAGCGCCGGTCAAAGGTTCGGTGGTCGCATCGGATGCGTTTTTTCCGTTTCCCGACGGGCTGCTGGAGGCGGCGGAGGCAGGTGCTACGGCAGTCATCCAGCCGGGCGGTTCAATCAAGGATGACGATGTCATCCGCGCCGCCGATGCAGCGGGCCTTGCCATGGTTTTCACTGGAATTCGCCATTTCCGTCATTAAGTAATTGGCCGTTGTTCAATTTGGGAGACAAGCAATGCTGGTGACGACAACTCACACGGTCGAGGGACGGCGGATCATCGAATACAAGGGGCTGGTTGCCGGTGAAGCCATACTTGGCGCCAATCTTTTCCGCGACCTTTTCGCGTCAATCCGCGATATTGTCGGCGGACGCTCGGGAGCCTATGAAAAGGTGCTCAACGATGCCCGAGTCACCGCCGTTGCCGAAATGACAGACAAGGCCGAGGGCCTCGGGGCCAATGCGATTGTCGGCGTGGACATCGACTACGAGACCATCGGTTCGAACGGCAGCATGCTGATGGTGACGGCGGCCGGTACCGCGGTGCGCATCGAATAGCAAAGCGCAGATGCGAAGTGGAAAGAGGAGGCGGCAGAGGGGGCTTTGGGCCACCTCCTCTTCCTAGACAACGAGCTGGATATCACCTTCGTTTGTTAGCGCCGGTAATACTGCGAGCCCAGCTCCCGTCGGACTTGCAGATCAACATCCGATAAATCGCTGCGAATTGACTGTGACCAAGGTCACAGTGTCGAATTGGTATCCATCACGTTTTCGTGTTCTGCCTGGCGCAAGCTTCGGTGGGCACCGTCGTGTCCATGACTCGGCGATTCAAGCCCAGTATCTCCGATATCATCTTCGGCGCCCTGTCGCTGGCGCTAGCGGCGGCGTGCATCTTTTTTGCCGGCTACATGGTGATTCGCCTGCAGAACATGGAAGACCCACCGGCCGACATGGGTCTCAATTTTCCGCCCAAGAAAGAGCGCCGCAGTGAGGTGGATGCGGTCCTCGTCGATCCGCTGGCTACCGGCTCAATCGACGACGCCTTATCCGGCACAGGGAAATCCCTGCCGCGCCGCATAGTGCAGCCCTACACCAACGACCAGCCGGTGCTGAAATATCAGCTCCTGTCGGTTATCGACGGAATTGCCTTTGTCGAGGTGACGAAGATCAGGGGCACGGAAATCTGGCCGGTCAGGGAGGGCTCGATCTTGCCAGGAGCGGGCCAGGTCGAGATCATCGAGAAAGTGGCCGGCCGCTGGCGGCTTGCCACCGACAAGTTGAAGCTCGAGGTCGTGGTTCAGTAAAGCCCGCGCAACAGGCGGTCGATGTAGTCGCGCTCAATGCGTGGCAACTGCGGCTCGTTGGCGCGCGAGCGCAGCATGTTGAGAATTTCGCGGGCCCGTCTGATCGCCAGTTCCGACGGCAGCATGTTGCGCTCGGGGCCGGTGTCCTCGCTGTGGTTCGGCATCGGCCTGCCAAGGGGATCGCGGCTGTCGCCGCGGGCTTCGCCATGGCGGCCATAGTTGCCCTGCTGGCCCTGACCCTGCTGCATCAGCTGCTTGACCATGCCCTGGGCGCCTTCACGCAGCTTGGCGATAGCCTCACCCTGATCGCCCAAGGCATTGTCGCGGTCGCCACGGCGGAGCGAGCCTTCGGCGCCTTGCATGTTCTTGCCGGCCTCGCCCAAGGCCGGCGGAGCTTCAACGCCATTCTGGCCCAGCTGACCCATCAGTTCCTGCAGCATTTCGCTGAGGCTCTGCTGTTCGCCGGCCAGACCCTCGGGTGAAAGGCGCTGGCCGCGGCCGCCGGGCTCCGATCTTCCTGGCCGCCGCGATTGCCTTCGCCCGGCTGCTGCATGCGCTGGGTATCGTCCATCAGGCCCTGCTGCCTTCGCATCAGTTCGGAGAGCTGGTCGAGCATCTTGGACATGGGCGAGTCGCCCTGCTGCGACATCTGGCTATTGGGGTTGCCGGGTTGCAGGTTGCGCAAGATTTCATCGAGCTGCGACAACAACTGCTTGGCGGCATCGTTGGCGCCGCTCTGGGCCAGCTTCTCGATGGTATCGAGCATTTTTCTGAGGTCATCGGGCGAAATCGTCTGGCCCTGGCGGTTACCCTGGTCGAGCCTGCCCTGGCGCATCATCTTGTCGGTTTGTTCCTGGAGCGACTGCATGTAGCGGTCCATGGCGCCCCGCAGTTTCTCCATCAGTTCGGCAATGCGCTCGGGCGAGGCGCCCTCGGCCAAGGCCTTTTCGAGTTCCTTGCGGATCGCCTCAAGCGCGGCGCGGGCGTCGGCCATGGAGCCATCCTCGATGCCGATGGCGGTCTGCCACAACAAATTGATGGCGACATCGACGTCGTCCTGACCCGCCGCCGCATTGAGACGGGAAACAATGGTGGCAATGGCGAGGTAGGCGCCGCTGCCTTCAACGAGACCATCGGGATAAGTAATCAGCGCATCCAGCATCTGGGCAATCTGGCCCTGTCCGGCAGGCTGGACGATGAGGTGGCGGCGCTGTTCAATGAGGGCCTTGGCGAGGGGTTTCACAAAAAGCCGCTCCGGCATCCGGAAAGTGCGAGTCTGGCTTGTGCCGGTATGTTTGGCGGCATCGGTGGCGGTCAGCACCATCTCCACCATGAAGCCGGCCCATGGATGCTCGGTCAGGTCGGCTGTGGCAGTGCCCGCGTCTTCCATGGGTGAAGCCTTGCGCAGTGCAACCGGAAACTTGGGCGGCTCGAAGAGGAAAATGCCGTTGCCCTCGATGCCGTAGCCATCGTCTTGGTTGTCGGCGAGGGAAATCTCCGAGGTAATGCCGGTGACACCATAGTCGTCGGCGGCTTTCCACTTCACAGTCAAGGTTCCGGAGGCATCGCCTGCCGGGTCCGCGGCGAAGGCGACGGTGGGCGGCACATCGGGAATGAGCAGTACGCGCCATTGTGCGATGGTGTTTGAACCATCGCTTACTTTCACCAAGAGTGGACGGGTGAGCTTGGTTTCGGAGACAAGCTGATCCTTTTCGCGCTTGTTGACGGAGTTTATGTTGGCGACCTCGGGCGTGTCGCCGGGCGCATCGGCGATCTCATGGAAAGTGATGCGGGGGTCATCGGCGCCGGCGATGCGCAATGTGAGGGTGGAGTTTTCCGGAACCAGAATATCGGGCTCGGCTTTCAGCCTTTCCACCATGGCGGAACTGGTCAGCATGACCGGCGGCTTGCCGGTATAGGCGGGGGGCTTCAGCCAGGCATCGAGCGACAGGCTGACAGCTTGAACCGCCGATGGCCTGCCTTGAAGCGAGTCCACCAGATTGGCGGAGGGGCTACCCTGGCCGAGCAGAAAGCTCGCCAGCACCGCAAGCAGGGCTGGGAGGCGCAGTGCCCTTGCATCGAGGTCGCGCCAGGCGGAACGCGGCTGGCCGACTTTGAGGTCTTGCAATTGGCGCAACTGGCGCAGCTTGTGTTCCTGCCAGATCGCCTGTTGTACGGGATACTGTTCTTCCTCGACGAGGCGGTCGTCATGGGCGGAAACCGGGCGGTGGGTGAGGCTCGACTTCTCCTCGATGCGGCGCATGCCCAAGTGACGGCCGGGCCAGGACAGGCGGAACAGGGGCCGTAGCGACCACAGGAAGGCCGTCAGCAAGACGCCCAGTACGCAGATCCGGGGGTAAAACGGCAGCCAGGGGAGAAGCCCTGAGAAAATCAGGGCGAGGAAAAGGCTTACAACCAGAACCGGCCAGAGGGATGCAGCCCACAGGCGTTCAATGCCGATCGCCAGCCGGGCGGCGGCGATCTTGCCTTCAAGTCTATGATGATTCAGGCCGGACATTCAGGCGACCATGCTAGCACAGATAGGCCAAATTGTGCCCAGCCTATACCATCACGATTGCGACAGGATTAATTCTGCCAGGAGGCCGGGCGGTCGAGACCGATCAGCTCCTCATAGGTCTGGCGCGGGCGGACCAGCGCCCATTGGCCGCCATTGACCAGAACTTCGGCAATCAATGGCCTGGAATTGTAGGTTCCCGACTGGACGGCGCCATAGGCGCCCGCCGTCATGGTGGCGAGAAGATCGCCGGCCCGTACCCGCGGCAGGCGCCGGGATTTGGCGAGATAGTCTCCGGATTCGCAGACCGGGCCTACGACATCGGCGTCAACCGTGCCCCCTCCGCTGGCGCGTCCACCGGGATGATCTCGTGGTAGGCGTCATAGAGGGTGGGGCGGATCAGGTCGTTCATGGCGGCGTCCTGAATGACAAAAAGTTTCTCCTCGCCATCCTTCACATAGATCACCCGCGACACCAGAATGCCGGCATTGCCGACGATCATGCGACCGGGCTCGAGCACGTATTTGAGGCCGAGATGGCCGAGGGTGCGTTTCACCATGGCGGCATATTCGTCCGGGTGGGGCGGCACGTCATTGGTGCCGCGATAGGGCACGCCAAGGCCGCCGCCGAGATCGAGGTGGCGGATGTTGTGGCCACGGGCCAACAAGTCCCTGGCGAGTTCGGCCATCAGCCCGAAGGCCTGCTCGAAGGGAGCGAGCTCGGTGATCTGGCTGCCGATGTGCATGTCGATACCGGCCACATCGAGGGCCGACAGGGATGCGGCGCGGGCATAGACATCGACGGCGCGGGCATAGGAAATGCCGAACTTGTCCTCGGCCCGGCCGGTGGTGATCTTGTGGTGGGTCCTGGCATCGACATTGGGATTGACACGGATCGATACCTTGGCGCGCTGGCCGGTGCGGGTCGCCACGCTTGCCAGAAGTTCGAGCTCAGGTTCCGATTCGATGTTGAAGCAGGCAATGCCTTCCTTGAGGGCGAGCGCCATTTCGCGGGCGGTCTTGCCGATGCCGGAAAAAATGATCTTGCGGGCGGGAACACCGGCGGCCAGGGCGCGGCGGAGTTCGCCTTCCGAGACCACATCCATGCCGGCGCCCAGATCGGCCATGGTCTTGATCACCGCCTGATTGGAATTGGCCTTCATGGCGTAGCACAGCATGTGATCGGCGCCGGCGAAGGCTTCCGACATGACGCGGTAGTGGCGGGCGAGAGTTGCCGTCGAATAGCAATAGAAGGGAGTTCCCACTTCTTCGGCAAGCATCCGCAGGTTCACGTCCTCGGCATGGAGCACGCCGTCACGGTAGGCGAAATGGTGCATGGCCTACTGCGCCTGGGTGAAATTCGGGCGGCGCTTCGGGATCGCCCTTGACGCCGCAGGCGGCGAGGCTCAGGCAGATAGCGACGATCAGGATGATGGTTCTCATGGGGCGATCCTATCAGGCTTGCAGCAGTTTCGACCAGCGTTTTGCTTCGCGCTTCACATTTTTGGGCGCGGTGCCGCCGAAGCTCGCGCGCGAGGCGACGGAGGCCTCGACGGTCAAGACCTTGTAGACATCCTTGGTGATGCGCGGTTCGACCGATTGCATGGCGGATAGCGGAAGTTCCGGCAGGTCGCAGCCTTTCTTTTCGGCCAGCGCCACCAGGCTGCCGGTGACGTGGTGGGCGTCGCGGAACGGCATCTTCAGTGTACGGACGAGCCAGTCGGCGAGATCGGTTGCGGTGGAGAAGCCGCTGGCGGCGGCCTTGCGCATTTCCTTCTCGTTGGGCGCCATGTCCTTCACCATGCCGGTCATCGCGGCAATGGCGAGCGAGAGGGAATCGAAGGCATCGAAGGCCGGTTCCTTGTCTTCCTGCATGTCCTTGGAATAGGTGAGCGGCAGGCCTTTCATGACCGTGAGCAGCGAAATGAGGGCGCCCAGGATGCGGCCCGGCTTGGCGCGCACCAGTTCGGCCGCATCGGGGTTGCGCTTCTGCGGCATGATCGAAGAGCCGGTGGTGAATTTGTCGGAGAGCTTCACGAAGCGGAACTGCAGCTGTCGACCAGATGACGATTTCCTCGGCGAGGCGGGAGAGATGAACGGCGCAAATGGCGCAGGCGGAAAGCGTTTCAAGCACGAAATCGCGGTCGGCCACGGAGTCGAGCGAATTGCGGGTGGGCCGGTCGAAGCCCAGGGCCTTCGCCGTATCGTGGCGGTCGATCGGAAAGGACGTGCCGGCGAGGGCAGCGGCTCCCAGCGGGCTTTCGTTCATGCGCTTTCTTGCGTCGGCAAGCCTGCGAGCGGTCGCGGGCCAGCATCTCGACATAGGCGAGGCAGTGGTGGCCGAAGGTAATGGGCTGGGCCACCTGCAAATGGGTGAAGCCCGGCATGATGGTGGCGGCATGGGCTTCGGCCTTGGCGGCAAGGGCTCTTTGCAGGTCCTTCAGTTGTCCGTCGAAATGGTCGATCGTGTCCCTGACATAGAGACGGAAATCGAGGGCCACCTGATCGTTACGCGAGCGTGCGGTGTGGAGCCTCCCGGCGGCGGGGCCGATCAACTCCTTCAGGCGGGATTCGATATTGAGGTGGATATCCTCCAGCGCCCGCGAGAAGGTGAAGGTGCCGGCCTCGATCTCGGCTTGAATGGCTGTCAAGGCCGCGCGTGATTTCAGCGGCATCGGATTTCGAAATGATGCCCTGCTTGGCCAGCATGGCGGCGTGGGCCTTGGAGCCGGCGATATCCTGTGCGAAGAGGCGCTTGTCGAACCCGATCGAGGCGTTGATCTCTTCCATCACCTCGTCGGGTCCCGACTGAAAGCGTCCGCCCCACATCTTGTTGGTCATCGAAAATCCTTTTTCCCCGCCGAAAGCCTCAACTCATGAAAGCTTCCAGAATCCTCGCCTTCGCGCTCAGCGTCACTGCCGCCATGGGCGGCATTTACTGGTTTCAAAGCGGAGAGCGCAAGGCCGGAACGGCAGCGGTGGTTTCCTCGGGCATTACGCGCGAACTCGCCAGGGGGCCGCTCGCCGCCTTCCTGGTCAAGCCGGAGCGCAAGGCGCTTGCCGATCTGTCGTTTCAGGATGGCGAGGGCAAGGCGCTTAGTCTTGCCGGTTGGAAGGGCCGGGTGGTGCTGATCAATCTGTGGGCCACCTGGTGCGCGCCGTGCCGCAAGGAAATGCCGGCGCTGGCGGCGCTGCAGGCCAAGCTCGGATCGAAGGACTTCGAGGTGGTGGCGATCAGCGTCGACCGCAAGGGTGTCGAGGCATCGGCGGCTTTTCTCAAGGAAACCGGAGCGGGCGCGTTGAAACTCTATGTGGAACCGAGCGCCAAGATTCTCAATGACCTGAAGGCGCTGGGGCTACCGGCCACAGTGCTGGTCGACCGCCAGGGCCGCGAGATCGGCAGGCTGCTGGGGCCGGCGGAGTGGGACAGCCCGGAAGCGGTGAAGCTTATCGAGGCGGCACTGGCCGAAGGCACGATGAGGGAATTCCGCAGGTTTGCCCTGGCGCTGCTGGAGGCGGAAGAAAAATCGCATTTCGGCAAGGCTGACTTCCGGGTGCGGAACAAGATATTCGCATCGCTCCCCGATGGACAAACCGGCGTGGTGAACCTGTTGCCGGAACAGCAGGAGATGCTGATGGCGGCGGAGCCCGGCATTTTTTCTCCGGCCGCCGGAGCGTGGGGCCGTCAGGGCTGGACGCGGATCGATCTCAAGAGTGCCAGTGAAGCAACGCTCAAAAGCGCCCTGACCATGGCCTGGCGCAACGTGGCGCCGAAGGGGTTAAAGAGTTAGCGGGTGGGCACCGGCTTCTCGCCGCGGTAGTCGTAGAAGCCGCGGTTGGCCTTGCGGCCGAGCCAGCCGGCTTCGACGTATTTCACCAACAGCGGGCAGGGGCGGTATTTCGAATCGGCGAGGCCCTCATAGAGCACCTGCATCACCGAGAGGCAGGTGTCGAGGCCGATAAAATCGGCAAGCTCCAGGGGCCCCATGGGATGGTGGGCGCCGAGCTTCATGGCGGTGTCGATGGCTTCCACGCCGCCCACGCCCTCATAGAGCGTGTAGATCGCTTCGTTGATCATCGGCAGCAGGATGCGGTTGACGATGAAGGCCGGAAAATCCTCGGCCACGGCCACGGTCTTCTTCAGCGTCAGGGTGAATTCCTTCACCGTGGCAAAGGTGTCCTCACCGGTGGCGATGCCGCGAATGAGCTCGACCAGCTCCATCACCGGCACCGGATTCATGAAATGGATGCCCATGAATTTTTCCGGGCGGTCGGTGGCGGAGGCAAGCCTGGTGATCGAAATCGACGAGGTGTTGGAACCGACAATGCAGTCGGGCTTCAGATGCGGGCACAGCGCCTGATAGATCTTGCGCTTGATCTGCTCGTCTTCGACGGCGCTTTCGACAACCAGGTCATAGGTCGGCAAAACCTTCGTAGGAGGCCACGGGCGTGATGCGGCTGAGAGCCTGATCGCGATCGGACTCGGAAATCTTACCGGATTTGACGCGGCGGGCGAGGTTTCCGTTGATGGTGGCGAGGCCTGCCTCGATCCTATCCTTGCTGATATCGTTGAGGCCTACGTCATACCCGGCCTGGGCGCAAACTTGCGCAATGCCGGTTCCCATCTGCCCGGCGCCGATGACGCCGACTTTCCTGATCTTCATAGCAATCTATTGCCCGCTCGATAAAGACGAGGGAGCCTATAACGGGCTTGGAGCTTGGGCAAGTGTATTTCGCAGGTGCAGCAAAAGGCGAGCCGGGCCGAATTCAACCTGACTTCCGGAAGGGCGGAACCGGATGCGACAATTGCCGGTCGGCCGCGGCGATCTCGGCCAATACGGCGGCGAAGGCCGGGCGGTCCGCCAGCCGCGCATACCAGGCTTGAAGGTTTTGGTGGAGGCCGGGCGGCGGGCCGCCGAGCCTCACCGCGTAGTGCACCACCATGAAAGTTGCGATGTCGGCCGCGGAGAATTCACCACAGTAGAATTTCTGGCCGGCGAGCTTTGCCGAGAGTGCAGCATAGTTGGTCACTATTTGTGCCTCGGCCTTGCCAGCGTCCGCCTCCTGCAGCTGGCGGCGCGTGATGTCTGGGCCTGGCGGTTCGCTGCGATGCATGAGGGCGCGCACGGGGACCAGCAGCACTTCGTCGGCTTCCAGTTCGAGCAGGCGGCAGCGGGCGCGGGCGGCGGGCTCCTGTGGAAAGAGCCTGACGGTGGGGTAGGCGTCTTCGAGGTATTCGATGATGACAGTCGAGTCGTAGAGGGCCATGTCGCCATCAACGAGAACCGGGACCTGGCCCTTGGGATTTGCGGCCATGACGGCCGGATGCTTCGGTGAATACCCCTTTGTCTGGCTGAAGGGCACCATGACGCGGTCGAAGGCTACCTCCTTCTCGGCGAGGGCGATTTCGACCTTGCGGGCAAACAGGCTGAGGGGAGCGGAATAGAGCAGCATGTCGGCGGTCTACTCCGATGCCGTGGCAAAATCTGTCAGCAGCCCATCACTTTCCCAACTTGGCCAGCTCCGCATCGAACTCCGGCACGGCCTGGAACAGGTCAGCCACGAGGCCCAGGTCCGCCACCTGGAAGATCGGCGCCTCCTCGTCCTTGTTGATGGCGACGATGATTTTCGAAGTCCTTCATGCCGGCCAGATGCTGGATGGCGCCGGAGATGCCGACGGCGATGTAGAGGTCGGGGGCCACGACCTTGCCGGTCTGGCCGACCTGGTAGTCGTTGGGGACATAGCCCGCGTCGACTGCGGCGCGCGAGGCGCCGACGGCGGCGTTGAGCTTTCGGGCGACGGACTCGAGCAGTTTGAAGTTTTCGCCGTTCTGCATGCCGCGGCCACCGGAGACGATGACCTTGGCGGAGGTGAGTTCGGGGCGGTCGGAGACCGACAGGTTCTCGCTGGCATAGGAAGAGAGGCCCGGGTCAGCGGCACCGCTCACCTTCTCGATGGCGGCGGAACCGCCTTCGGCGACGGCTGGGAAAGACGCCGTTCGCACGGTGATCACTTTCTTCTTGTCGGCGGATTGCACCGTCTGCACGGCGTTGCCGGCATAGATGAGGCGCACGAAAGTGTCGGCGGAGACGACATCGGAGATATCGGAGATCTGCATCACATCGAGAAGGGCCGCCACACGCGGCATGTAGTTTTTGCCATTGGTGGTGGCGGCGGCCACCAGATGATCGTAGGCGCCTGCGAGGCCGACGATGACGGCGGCCATGGGCTCGGCAAGCGGGCGTTCGAGGGCGGGGCTTTCGATGTGAATGATTTTCTTCACACCGGAAAGCTTGGCGGCCTGGCTGGCGGCGGCTCCGGCATTGTTGCCGGCCACCAGCACATGGACGTCGCCGCCCATCTTGAGTGCGGCGGTCAGCGCCTTGTGGGTGGCATCCTTGAGGTGGGCATTGTCGTGCTCGGCGATGAGGAGGACGGCCATCTTAGATTGCTCCCGCTTCCTTGAGTTTGGCGACGAGTTCGGCGGGTGACTTTACTTTCACTCCGGCGAGGCGCTTGGGCGGTTCCACGGTTTTGACCACCTTGAGGCGCGGGGCGACATCGGCGCCGTAATCGGCCGGGGTCTTTTCATCGAGCGGCTTCTTCTTGGCCTTCATGATGTTGGGCAGCGAGGCATAGCGCGGCTGGTTCAAGCGAAGATCGGTGGTGACGATGAGCGGCATCTTGACCTTGAGGGTCTGCAGGCCGCCGTCGATCTCGCGGGTAATGGTGGCTTCGCCTTTGCCCGGCTCGAGCTTTGAACAGGCGGTGGCCTGGGCCCAGCCGAGGAGGGCCGCAAGCATCTGGCCGGTCTGGTTGCAGTCGTCGTCGATGGCCTGTTTGCCGAGAATGACGATATCGGGCTTTTCGGCCTCAACCACGCCTTTCAGGATCTTGGCGACGCCGAGGGGCTCGACATAGGCGTCGTGCTTCACCAGGATGGCGCGGTCGGCGCCCATGGCAAGGGCGGTGCGCAGGGTTTCCTGGGACTGGGCGGGGCCAATGGAAACCGCGACGATTTCGGTGGCCTTGCCCTGTTCCTTGAGGCGGATGGCCTCCTCGACGCCGATTTCATCGAACGGATTCATCGACATCTTGACGTTGGCCAGTTCGACGCCCGAACCGTCGGCCTTCACGCGGATCTTGACGTTGTAATCGACGACCCGCTTCACGGCGACCAGGACTTTCATTTCTACCCTCTAATATGGCGGTGCACAAAAAGTGGCCGGACCCTAGTGACCGGGCCTTGCCCAAGTCAATTCCGGGACCGGCAGGAATCGAGGCGGAATGCGACCTATGGCTTCAGTCGCCGATGCGCATAAGGAGTCTGGAACGGAGCAGGAAGGTAATGGCCAATCCGGCCAGGAAGCCGCCAATGTGGGCCCAGAAGGCGACTTGGAGTGCGCTGTCGCTTGCCACAAAGAGACTGATCACCTGAAGGACGAACCAGCCGCCGAGAACCCAGAAGGCGCCGATGCGCAACGGCAGGCGCATGAACAGCAGGATCCAGACGCGCGCCTTGGGATAGAGCAGGATATAGGCGCCGATGACGCCGGAGACGGCGCCGGAGGCGCCGATCAGCGGATCGGGGGATGCCGAGGCCATCAGCACATGGGTGAGACCGCCGGCAATTCCGCAGATGAGATAGAAGAGGCCGAAGGCGGCATAGCCAAAGGCGTCCTCGATGTTATCGGCGAAGACCCAGAGGAACAGCATGTTGGAAATGAGGTGCCACCAGCCGGCATGGAGGAACATGTAGGTGACGAGGGTGAGCGGCTCGACAATGGGGTCGAAGCCTAGGGGTGCAATCTGTCCGGTCAGCTCGCCGGGTACGATGCCATAACCGGCGGCAATGGCGGCAAGGGTCTGATCGGTGCGGAAGGCGCCGGTGGTGAGGTAGACGGCCACATTGGCGAGAATGATGGCGATGGTGACGTACTGGAAGCGGATCACCCGGAGCGGCGTATCGTCGTGCAGCGGAATGAACATCAGCGGGTTTTCCCCGGCACCCAGAGGACATCGCCGGAAGATCTGGCATTGGCCCAGCGGCTGGCGACGAAGAAGAAATCCGATAACCGGTTGATGTAGGCGATGGCGCCTTCGCTCACATGCTCGCCTTGCTGTGCCGCCAGTTCAACGATGAGGCGTTCGGCGCGGCGGCAGACGGTGCGAGCGAGATGAAGATGGGCGGCGGCGGGATGGCCGGCGGGCAGCACGAAGGAGCGCAAGGGTGCTAATCCGGCGTTGAGTTCGTCGATTTCGTGCTCCAGCCGCTCGAATTGCCGGGGGAGAATGCGCAAGGGTTCATAGTCGAGCTTTTGTCCGGTGTCGGGCACGCAGAGATCGGCACCCAAATCGAAAAGCTCGTTCTGAATGCGGCCGAGCATGGCGTCGAGCGCTGGCATTTCGGCGGTGTGGAGCCTGACGATGCCGACGACGGCATTGGTTTCGTCGACGGTGCCATAGGCGTGAATGCGCAAGTGTGCCTTGGACACGCGTTCGCCCGAGCCCAACGCCGTCTCGCCGCCGTCGCCGGTGCGGGTGTAGATGCGGTTGAGTACGACCATGGCCAAGGCCTAGCCCGAAGTCCGGCGCAATTCTACTCGTTTCTGAGATAGGCGGCAGGCCTTGCCGCGAGGGCGCTCCAGGTTACGGCGAGGCCGGCTAGAACGGTCACCGCCATGGCGGTCAGCGCGGTGAGGATGGCGGTCAAGCTTGAAAAGCTCCAGGGCATTTCGAGAATGTAGCGGGCGAGAAACCAAGAAGCGAGCGAGCCCACCAGGATGCCGAAGCCCGCCGCCGCAAGGCCCAGGCAGGCGTATTCGATGACGAAGGCGCCGATGAGCTGGCGCCTGGAGGCGCCATAGGTCTTGAGCACCACGGCATCATAAAGACGGTCCGACAATCCGGCGGCAAGGGCGCCGGCGAGAACCAGAACGCCGGTCAGCAAGGTGGTGATGCTGGCGCCGCGAATGGCGGTCAGCATCTTGGCCAGGAGATCGCTGACGATGGCGATGGCGTCCTTGACGCGAACGGCGGTGGCCGAGGGGTAAGCCCGCGCCATGTCATTCAAAAGCTTCGCCTCATCGCCACCGGTCATTTCCACCGTTACAATATGGCTGTGGGGAGCCGCCTTCAGCGTGTTGGGTGAAAACACCATGACGAAGTTGATGCCAAGGCTGCGCCAGTTCACATCGCGGAGGTTGGCGACCCTGGCGGTCACCTCGCGGCCCAGGACATTGACGGTGATGTCATCGCCGATCGTGACACCGATACTATCGGCGATTTCACCGACAAGCGACACTAGCGGCGGTCCATCATAGTCCTTCGGCCACCATTCGCCCTTGGTGAGCTTCGAGCCTCTCGGCAAGCTATCGGAGTAGGTGAGCCCGCGATCGCCACGCAGGGCCCAGCCGCCGTCGCCAGTGGCTTTCACCTTTTCGACAGCCACGCCTTTCACGCTCACCATTCGGCCGCGCAACATGGGGGCGGAACTTACTTCGGTCACTCCGGCTTCCTTCTTGATGATCCCGGTGAATGCCGCGAGCTCGCCGTTCTGCACATCGAGAAAAAAGAAGGCCGGCGCCTTTTCGGGGATGCCGGAGCGGAGCTCAGTGCTGATGGTGCGATCGGTCAATGCGAGAGTCACGAACAGGGTGAGTCCAAGGCCGAGTGCGAGAATAACCGAGGCCGAGGCCGAACCGGGGCGGTGGATATTGGCGATGGCATAGCGCCAGATGGCGGAGGGTGCGGGCGGCAGGCGCCTGGCGATCCACACGATGAGCTTCGCCAGTCCGAGCAGGACGATGAAGCTGGCGATCAGACCGCCGAGATAATAGCTGGTGATGCGCGGCTCATCGAAACTCGCAAAGACAATGGCGGCAATGGCGGCGAGCGCCAGGGCGATGGACACGAGATCGCCGCGGGATGGCAGGCCTTGGACGGGGAAACTGCGATGGCGAAAGAGGGTCGATGCCGGGACGTGCCTGGTCTGGGCCAGGGGCCAGAGGGCGAATGCAAAGGTCACCAGAAAACCCAAAGCGCCGGCAATCAGGAGTGGTGCGATCTCGACGCGCCCGGCGATCGGTAGTGGAATCAATGCGCCGAGGAGACTCTGAGCAACGAGTGGCGCGGCAGCACCTGCCGCAAGTCCGGCAGTGATCGCGATGACGCTCACCAGCATGATCTCGGCGAGGTAGATGCCGAATACATCGCCGGCCTTGGCGCCCAGGCACTTCAGGGTGGCGATGGTGGGCGTTCTTCGGCTGATGAAGGCGGTGACTGCGTTGGCAATACCGGCGCCGCCAACGATCAGCGATGCCAGGCCTACGAGCGTCAGGAAATAGCCGAGACGCTCGATGAACCGGTCGGCGCCCTGGGCTGCATTGTTGCGATTGCGAATGCGCCAGCCGGCGTCCGGAAACTTCTCACCAGCCTGCTTGATGACGGAACGCATGGAGCCACTGTCCGCGCCAAGTTTAAGACGGTAGCGCCAGGTGATGAGGCTACCCGGCTGAATGAGGCCGGTCGCTTCCAGGCCTTTTGCACTCATCATCAGGCGCGGACCAAGAATGAAGCCATCGGAAATGCGGTCGGGTTCGGTTACGATGGCGCCGCGGATGGCTACATTGATGGCACCGATCTTGATGGTGCCGCCGGTTTGTATTCCGAGGCGGTCCAAGAGGAGCGGGTCGGCCACGGCGCCGAAAGTACCGCCCCGCGGTTCAAGCAGTGCTGCGAGGCTTCCTGCTTCGGTCACTTCGAGTTTGCCGTAGAGGGGATAATTGGCATCGATGGATTTGATCTCGACCAGCGTCGTGGCAGTTTCCGTCACCGCCATGGCGCGGAGAGTGGCAACCCTGCTTACGGTTCCCTTGGCGGCGATGAAGTCCCGTTCGGCCGGTGTGGTTTCGCGGTGGATCAGCGAGAATTCGACATCGCCGCCGAGCAGGGACTGGCCCTGTTCATCGAGGCCACGCTCGATCGCCGCCGACAGCGAACCGACGATGGCAATCGCGGCGGTGCCGAGCGCCAGGCAGGAGAGAAATATCCAGAAGCCCTGAAGACCGGAGCGCAGTTCGCGCATGGCAAAGCGGAGCCACAGGCGAAAATTCATGGAAAGCCACCGGAGACAATGCGGCCATCTCGCACTTGCGCCATGCGGTCGCAGCGCGTGGCCAGAGCCATGTCGTGGGTGATCAGCAACAGGGAGGTGCCGTCCTGGCTTCTCATGTCGAATAGCAGATCGATGATCGCAGCGCCGGTTTCCTGGTCGAGATTGCCGGTGGGCTCGTCGGCGAGAATGATGCTGGCGCCCGAGGCCAGCGCGCGGGCAATGGCAACGCGCTGCTGCTCGCCGCCCGAGAGTTGGCCCGGATAATGGGTGAGGCGGTGGGAGAGGCCGACACGGGCAAGCTTGTCGCGGGCTATCGCCATGGCGCCTGCGACACCCTTGAACTCGAGGGGTACGGCGACGTTTTCCAGCGCCGTCATGGTGGGAATGAGATGGAACGACTGGAAGACGATGCCGATGTGGTCGCGGCGGAAGGCGGCGAGATCGTCCTCGCTCCTGGCGGTGATGGACTGTCCGGCCACCCACACCTCGCCAGCACTCACCTTTTCCAGGCCGGCGATCACCATCAGCAGAGTGGTCTTGCCGGAGCCCGAGGGTCCAACAATGCCGACGGCCTCGCCGGCATTCACAGCGAGATCGACGCCGCGGAGGATGTCGACGTCGCCGGCCCTGCTCGGCAGGGTCAGGCTCACGTTCTCAAGGGAAACGGCTATGGCTGTCATGGCGCCATACATGGGTCCCTATTGGTGATTTGTCGAGTTACCGATGCTTGCAGGACGGCTGCCACGGGCTTACCTAGTCCTGCATGGTCCGCATTGCCGCTCTATTCACCATAATTTTTCTGACGATGGGGATGGCCAGATCCGCTCCGGTGACGATTCTGGCGCTGGGCGACAGTCTGACTTCCGGCTATGGCCTGGAACCCGGGGATGCCTTTCCGGTGAAGCTCGAGGCGGCGCTGCGCGAGCGCGGACACGATGTGAAAGTCTTGAATGCGGGAGTTTCGGGCGATACGGCGGCGGCGGGCTTGGCCCGGCTCGAGTGGTCGCTGGATGCGAGTGTTAATGCGGTCATTGTGGAACTGGGCGGCAATGACGCGTTGCGCGGACTGCCGCCGGCACAATCAGAACAGGCGCTTGACGGCATCCTTGGCAAGCTCGAGCAAAGGAAGTTGCCGGTGCTGGTTGCCGGAATGCAGGCGCCGCGTAATCTCGGTCCCGACTACGCAGCGGCGTTCGATCCCATGTATGAGCGGTTGGCAAAAAAACACGGCGCACTGCTTTATCCGTTCTTTCTCGATGGCGTGGCGGCCGATACTCGCCTCAACCAGCAGGACGGCATGCACCCCAACAGCCAGGGGGTTGACGTCATTGTTGCAAGGATGCTGCCCATGGCCGAGCAACTCCTTGCTAAGGCTATGCAAAAATAGGGCTTGGCATTTTTTTGAATCAGGGTAGCCTGGTCCTCACGCGTTCCGAGCAATCCTTCAAAGGAGGCCCGCCATGCCGCGACTGTTTACCGGAGTGGAAATCCCGGAGGATGTCGCCTTCGATCTCGACCTGATGAAGGGCGGGATCATCGGGTCCCGCTGGATCGACCGGGAGTCGTTTCATATCACATTGCGGTTCATCGGTGATATCGGCGACGGGCTGGCGCGCGAGATCGCCTATGAACTGGACGGCGTGGACGCCCGGCCGTTTTCGCTGCGGCTCAAGGACATCAATGTGTTCGGCGGCAACAAGCCCCACACGCTTTACGCCGGTGTCGAAGAAAGCGCCGAGCTGCGGCGGCTGCAGCAGGTTCAGGAGCGCATTTGCCAAGTGCTGGGCCTGGCGCCGGAACAACGCAAATTCACGCCGCATGTGACGCTTGCCAGGCTCAAGGATCCGGATCTGCGGGCGGTGCATCATTTTGTTGCCTCGCACAGCCTCTATAAGAGCAGGCTGTTCGAAGTGGGCCGTTTCGTGCTCTTCTCGTCCAGGCCATCGCGCGGGGGCGGTCCCTATGCGGTGGAGGAATCCTATCAGCTGCAGGCGGGTGCATGACCATAAAGACCTTGATCGGCGTCGAACGGGCGAAAGCCCTTAACGACCTCCATGGCTGGGAAGAAGCCAAGGGCCGCGATGCCATTACGAAGACCTTCCAGTTCAAATCCTTCAATCAGGCATGGGGCTGGATGAGCCGGGTGGCGCTCTATGCCGAGAAAACCGATCATCATCCGGAATGGTTTAACGTCTATGGCCGGGTCGAGGTGACGCTGGCCACCCATACGGCCGGCGGGTTGACCGAAAAAGACGTGGCATTGGCGCGCAAAATGAACGATTATGCAGGCTGACGGGGCCGGTTAACGGTCTCAGACGTCTTTAACTTGAAGTGCGGTCCGGCATTGCCCATATTCAGGGCCGCTCGCGAAACTCTGGAGGGAGTCACATGGCCGAAGTCCGATATCAACCCCAGGTCCAGACCCAGGTCGAAATCGATCAGGGTCTCCGGTCCTATATGCTCAAGGTTTACAACTACATGGCGGCCGGTCTCGGGATCACCGCGGTAGCTGCAGTCGGCACCTATAACGCCGCTGTGGATAGCGCAGGCGGTCTCACATCCTTTGGTCAGGTGCTGTTTGGCAGCCCGCTGATGTGGGTCATCGTTTTGGCGCCGGTGGCGCTGGTATTCTTCCTGTCGTTCCGCATCCACAAGATGAGCGTAGCGGCAGCCCAGACGACATTCTGGATTTACGCCGCCCTGGTGGGCGTGAGCTTCGCCTCGCTCGGTCTGGTCTATGCCCATGACAGCATTGCGCGGGTGTTTCTGATTACCGCGGCGACCTTCGGCGGCATGAGCCTTTATGGCTACACCACCAAGCGCGACTTGAGCGGCATGGGCTCGTTCCTGTTCATGGGCCTGATCGGCATTATTCTCGCCTCGCTGGTCAACATATTCCTCCACAGTTCGCCGCTGGGATGGGTTATTTCGATCCTGGGCGTGCTGATCTTCACCGGGCTTACTGCCTATGACACCCAGAAGATCAAGGAGATGTATTTCGAGGGCGATGACGTCGCCGTGTTGGGCCGCAAGGCGATCATGGGCGCTCTCAGCCTCTATCTCGATTTCATCAACCTGTTCCTCATGCTGTTGCGGATTTTCGGCAACCGTGAGTAGACGGGTTCGGACCCGATCCTGAAATGCCCGGTTAATCGCCGGGCATTTTGTTTTATACCGGCGCCAGTTTCGGCTGCTTGACGAGTATGCGCAGCACCTGAGCCAAATCCTGGCCGCGCTTGAGGATCAGGCCGCCCTGGGCGATGACCGAATAGATGCCCTGTTTGCGCGCCAGGGCGGGGTCTTTCACGATGTGGTAAAGCGGCACTTCGCTGGAGCGGCGGAAGACCGAGAAGGTGGCGGTATGGTTGCCGAAATCCATGGCGTAATCGCGCCATTCGCCGGCCGCCACCTTGCTGCCGTAGACGCCGAGAATTATGTTGAGTTCCTTCCGGTCGAACGCGATGGGCTCGGCGCGCCGGGTGCTTGCGTCTCTGGCATTTTGACCTTCCGGCCGGGAGCCAGATCCCCAAGGCCGGAACGGAACTATCGGTTCCTGTTCGTCCAAAGTCCCCACCTTCGTTGACGGGGTGAATATAGGCATCATGATGGACCCAAAGCCCAGGGCTGGCAAGCCTCTAGTCATCATCGCGAAGGCCGGCGCCGGCACCTTTCAGACGGGAGATTTCAGTGGCGGGGACATAGGTGCGGGCAGCAAGCCTCTGAAGTTCCCGCCAGAGATCGGCGGAAACTTCGACTGGCGCCATTGGCGGGGAGAAGGCGCGGCCGTCCAGGCACATGGCGATGATAGCCGGTTCGTCAGGTTGGCCGATATGGATAGGTTTGTCAGGATCGGCCTTGCGCAGATCGGCGGCGATTGGGCCAGACACCAGGGACGGGAGGGCAGGATGGCGGGGGCGCCAGGATGCTCCGTCGTTGACGAAAGCGGGCGGGGCCGCCGGGTGGGCCTCGGCGAAGCGCAAGGCGCGCAGCATCATGGCAAGGCCGTCCGGTTGCGAGGTCACGAGCCTCACGCCAATCCTCGCGGCATCCTCGGCTAAACCATGGGGCAGGCCCACGGCGAGGGCAGCTCGGTAGCAGCCGGATTCGATTTCGTTGAGCGAGACGATCATAGGAAGGGAAAAGCCCAGTCATCGGCTTCGGGCCGGCCGAGGTCTCCGGGAAGCGGTGCCCCTTGATACATGGTAATGCGGGTCCAGCGGTCCGACTTGGGATCGAATTTGCTGGCGCCGAATATGGATAGTTTGCAGCGCAGGAGATCGATCGGCAGGTAATCCTCGCCCACGAGATTGTCACGGATTTCGCCATAGGGGTGGAGATGAACGGTCTGGACGCGGCGCAAGCTGTGCCGGTGTTGGGGATGGCGCATGAGGAATTCGGCAATTGTCTCACATGGTGGTGCTGCCTTCAGTGCCAAGACAAGGGCCTGGATGTCATGGGCGATGGCAAAAGGCCGCTCCAACTCGGCGCCGGGTTCCTGGCGACGGTTGCCGAGACGGGGCTCGAGCTTCTCCTCCGAGACATACCAGAACAGCGTGCGTTCCCTGGGATCGCTGCAATCGATGCGGAGGGCCCAGTCATAATCTGCCATCACAATTTGCAATGCTTCGCCAACGCGCATGGCGCTGTCGAGACGCAGGGTTTCGTCAGCCGCCATCGTGACGGCAAGATCGTCAACGCGTTCGGAAAACAATTCGATGAGTAAGCTCACCACAAGTTCCTGCGCTTCCAAGCCGAGGTGCTTGACCGCCCAAGCATAGAAATCATCCGGTTTGGTTGCCATGTAATTTCGAAAGCGCGTCAGATCGTTCTCAAGCTCCTCAATCCGGCGCGCCTGGCGGGTATCGGCGACGCGCCATTCGGCAACATGTCTCGCCGCACGGTCAAGGAGCTGGTGGAGACGTGCTGCATCAATAGAGGGAGCGGCGCGGGCGCGGGCCAAAGCGGTTTCGCGCGCCAGCATCCAGTTGGAAAGCAATTGCGGATGGGTCATCAGAAAAGGCGCCATGCCGAGGCCGGTGGCATTGCCGATGCCGATGTAGCGGCGGAAGCGCGGCGAGAGTTTCGCGAAAGACGTAGGCGACCTATTCCGCGCCACATGTTCAACCAGATCGAGGGTGAAGAGGCGGACCAGATAGACTGTTAGCATCTCGGCCTGAAACGGCCCGGAGAGTTCCGGCCGCCCGGCGATGCGAAAGCGGTCGGCGATGCCGAATTTGCCGTTGCCGTAGACCGCGGTGGTGCGCATGAAGTAGCCCACTTGGCGGGTGAGCACTTCGTCAGGCTGCTCGCCACCGGCCAATCTCTCCACGACATGATCGAAATAGCGCAGGCTCTTGTTGGCGCGGCACAGCACGAGTTCGCTGGCGAGATAGCGGCCTGCCTCCTGGCGCGGCACATTGCGGCTGAGGCGTTCGATATCGGCACCGGTGGGTTCGCCATCGAACAGGGCGAAGGTTGCATCCCAGGCCTCGGCGATTACCCGGTCGGTGCGCATTTCGGGCGGCAGATCGTGGGAGAAAGCAATCAGCGAGTAGGCGCGGCCTGGCCGTGCCACCCGGTAGACGGCGGTGCCGAAACCGCTTGCGTCAATGTCGAAGCGGGGGCGATCGATCTTCCAGCCGCCATGCATCAATTCCCGCACAAGCACACGCATGAAACTCAAGCGGGTGGCGAAGAAGCTCCCCATGCGTTTGAGGCGCATCACTTCGGATGGCGGCCTGAGGGGCGCTTGCGGCCACTCAGCTTCGCGGGCCGAAACCGTCATCGAAGAACCTCAGCCAGTTGCCGCCCAGGATGGCCGCCACATTGTCATCGTCGAAGCCCACGGCCGTGAGACCGGCGGCGATGTTGACGAAATCGCGGTTGCCGCGGAACCAGGTGGGTTGCGGGGGAAAGCCCGCGGCGGTGGCGGAGCCCTCGCCAAGATCGAGGGTTTTGGACCAGCGGCCATTGCGCATCCAGGTCACCACCTCATCCGGCTGGTCCTGACAAAGATCGCTGCCGATGCCGAGATGGTCCGGCCCCATCAGCTCGGCGGTGCGGGCGATCATGGCGCAGAAATCATCAAGGGTGCAATGCGGAGCCATTGCGAAGGTGATGGGGATAAAGCGAGAAGCCTAACATGCCTCCGCTTGCCGCCAGCGCCTTCAGCACGGTACCGGACTTGCTTCGTTTTCCCTGGTGCCAGCTCGATGGATTGGCATGGGTGATGGCGATGGGTCTGGCGGAGAGTTCGATGGCCTCCAGCGTCGAGCGCTCGGCGGAATGGCTCATGTCGATGACCATGCCGACCCGGTTCATTTCGGCGATCACCTCGCGGCCCATGCGGGTGATGCCGCCGTCATTTGCCTCGTAGCAGCCGGTGGCCAGCAGGCTTTGGTTGTTATAGCTGAGCTGCATGAAGCGGATGCCGAGCCGGTGGCAGATTTCGACCAGGCCAATATCGTCCTCGATGGCCGAGCAGTTCTGCAGACCGAAGATAATGGCGGTGCGTCCGGAGGCCTGGGCTTTGCGGATATCGGCGGCGGAGGAGGCCCCGCAGATGAGATCGGGATGGGCCTCGAAGCGGCGGTTCCAGGCCTCGATGTTGGCTACGGTTTCGCGGAAATTCTCGTGGTAGCAGATGGTGACGTGGACGGCGGCAACCCCGCCATCGCGCATCTCGCGGAATATCTTCTCCGACCAGTTGGCATATTGCAGTGCATCGATGATGAGGGGCAGCGCCATCGCCGGAGTATGGCCGAGACTCCGGCGCCGGCCAACAAAATCATGGTTTCGCCGCATTTGCATCAAGCTCTTGCCGTTGTCGGGGGTGAAATAGCAAGTGTTGCCTCTATAGCCCGGCTGGCGAGAGCTTACGGAAATTTCAGCCCCCCAGCCCCCCGAAGCTTGCAAAGCCGGCCGGGCCCCTAACTTCCAATTGGTAAGTGAGGCGTTGAGTAGAGTTTGCGGCCGGATCACCCTCCGGCCGCTTCTTTTTGGGGCCTTGACCGCAGCCGCCGGACACCCGATATCGCAGGCCGCAGAACCTGTTGACGGCGAGGGTGGCATGGCAAAGACGGCTAAGAAATCGGCGGCTTCCGATAAGACCGAGGCGCATCAATTCCAGGCGGAGGTGGCCAAGCTTCTGCATCTGATGGTGCATTCGGTTTATTCCGACCGGGATGTTTTCCTACGCGAGATCATCTCCAACGCCGCCGACGCGCTCGACAAGCTGCGTTATGAGGCGATCGCCAAGCCGGAACTGCTGGGCGAGGATGCGGCGCTCAAGATCACCATCACCCCCGACAAGACGGCCAAGACACTGACCATCGCCGACAGCGGCATCGGCATGAACCATGACGAGCTGATCGACAATCTCGGGACCATCGCCAAATCGGGCACCCAGGCGTTTGTCGAGAAGGCAAAGAAGGCCAAGGGCGATATCCACCTCATCGGCCAATTCGGCATCGGGTTCTATTCGGCTTTCATCGTTGCGTCGAAAGTGGACGTCATTTCGCGGCGGGCGGGCGGCAAGACGGCCCATGTTTGGTCTTCGGACGGCAGCGGCAGTTTCACGGTGGCGACTGTCCGACTCGAAGGCGCGCGGCACGGCCATCGTTCTTCACCTCAAGGAGGATGCGGCGGAATTCCTCGAGGACTGGAAGATCGAAAGCGTGGTCAGGGCCTATTCGGATCACATCGCGCATCCGATCATGCTCGTCCATCGGCACGGAGACGGCGCGCCAGATCAATACGGCCAATGCCATCTGGACCAGGCCCAAGTCCGAAGTGACGGCGGACAATCACAAGGAGTTCTACGGCCATATCTCCGGGGACTATACGGAGCCGGCGCTTACGCTGCACTACCGGGCCGAGGGGCGGCACGAATATACCGTGCTGCTCTATGTGCCGGCGACACGGCCGTTCGATCTCTATGATCCCGAGCGGCGCGGGCGCCAGAAGCTTTATGTGAAGCGCGTCTATATCGCCGACGATGCCGAGCTGCTGCCGCCCTATCTGCGCTTCGTGCGCGGCGTGATCGACTCGGAAGACATGCCGCTCAACATCTCGCGCGAGATGCTGCAGAACAATCCGCAGGTCGCCGCCATCCGCAAGGCGGTCACCAACAAGGTTCTCGCCGAGTTGAAGAAATGCGCCGAGAGCGATGCCGCCACATTCAAGAAAATCTGGGAGATGTTTGCGCCGGTGATCAAGGAAGGCCTCTATGAGGACATGGAGCGGCGCGACCAGCTGTACGAGATCGCCCGGTTCCGCTCAACCAAGTCGGAGCAGGTGACGCTCAAGGACTATGTGGCGGGCCTCAAGGAGAACCAGACGGCGATTTACTATCTCACCGGCGACGATGGGGCGAAGGCCAGCGCCAGTCCGCAGCTCGAGGGTTACAAGGCGCGCGATGTGGACGTGCTGCTTTTGACCGATCCGGTCGACAGTTTCTGGGTGCGGACGGCCGTCGGCTTCGACGGCAAACCGTTCAAGTCAGTGACCCAGGGTGCGGCCGACCTCGATCTCATCAAGGTCAAGGATGAAGTGAAACCGGAGGCGGCCGATGATGTGGCGGCCGCGACGCTTATCGCGGCGATGAAACAGGCGCTTGGCGAGCGGGTGAAAGACGTGCGCGCCTCGAAGCGCCTCACTGACAGCGCCTGTTGCCTGGTGGCCGACGGCACGATGGACCGTACATTGGAAAAGCTTTTGTCGCGGCAGAAGGACTCAGGGGTTTCGGTGAGCGCTCCCATTCTCGAAATTAACGGGGGTCATCCGCTGATTGTGGGGCTGGCCCGCATGGTCAAGGACAAGGGTGCTTCGTCGGTTGCGGATGCGGCTGAACTGCTGCTCGACCAGGCCTTTATTCTTGAGGGCGAACCGGTGGCGGATCCCGCAGGCTTCGCCAGGCGCATGGCATCGGTGATGACGCGAGTCTTCGCCTGATCTGTGTTCTCGCGGCAACATTTGGAAGTGATATTCTCAAAGCTCTTCCATTTCGGGAGAATCGCTGCTATAGGGCGGCCTCACGCAATTGAGCAAAGGAGTCAGCAATGGAAAAGGTACTTACGCGCTGCTGAACTCCGGGCCGCCAGGGCTCGGAGCCCTGAGCGGATAGCGTTGCAAGCGCCTCAGGCGCATTTTTCAAAGCCTAAAATCTGAACGGATCGCTGGATGCTGACGCGCATTGTCGTATGCGCTGGGCATTGACGATTCATCTCTCATGTAACGCGCGCGAGCCAATCCTCGCGCCATGCGAAGGAATGACCGATGTTCACGCTCAAATTCGACTTGCTGTTTCCAAGCATCGCATCGGCGAAGGATGCGGCCCGCAAACTCAATGCCCAGCGGATTGCCCGGCGGAAACCTCCGCCCGATCCGCGCGAATTGAAAAGGATGCTGGACGAGCTGCGTCTCGGCCGGGAAAAGCAAAAGGCACTGGCCCGTCGCTACCATGTGTTCTGATAGGACTGGCGGACATGGCAGGATTTGCTAACCTGCCGGCTCAGGGCCGGTGCAGGCCGCGGGTGGCGCGTAGCGCTACCGTCCGCGGGGTGTGCAATGGCCCTTCGGACTGTGAATCCACATCAAGCGCCTTCCGGCGCCATCACCCTCGGGTGAAACCGTTCACGTGCCCAGCGGGTTCAGACCCCCGTGCGGGAACCGTGGCGCCGGAAGGCTCAAATCACGGAGCACATCATGGAAGAATTCAGCTGGCTGGCCTTCGTGGTGATCTTCACTGCCGTTCTGGTGTTGCTTGTCATTCTGCGCCGCGGCAAACAGACGGGTTTCGACCAGTCGGTTTATGAATGGCAGACGGGACTGCTCTATCGCAGCGGGCGGTTTGAACGGGAAGTGGGGGCCGGCCGCTATTGGCTGTTTTTCAACCGAAGCCTTTATACAGTGCCCAAGACCGAACAGACCCTGGTGGTCAGCGCCCAGGAGGTATTGTCCCAGGACCGGCTGCAATTCAAGATTTCGGGGCTCGTCACGTATATCATCACCGAGCCCCGCAAGATTTTCGAGGCAACGGCGGGGCTTACCGGTCAGGGGCTACAGACTGACCTGCAACTCGCATTGCGCGAGATCGCGGCATCGCGACCTCTTGAGAAACTGATCGACGAGCGCAAGGCGCTCGATGCGGAATTGCTGGCGCTGGTCTCTCCGAAGGCGGCCGCACGGGGCGTGAAGGTAACCCAGGCCGCGGTGCGCGATCTGATTCTCAGCGCGGAAACTCGCAGGCTCTATGCCGAGTTTGAGCGGGCGAGGCTTGAGGGACTTGCGGCGCTGGAGCGGGCGCGGGGCGAACAGGCGGCACTGCGGTCGCTGGCCAATTCGGCGCGCATGCTTAAGGGAAATCCGGAACTTATGAATCTCCGTGTGCTGCATGCACTGCAAGGGCAGCCGGGAAAGCAAGCGCCGACAATCGTGCTGGGCGGCGGCGCAGGGATCATGCCGGTCTCGGTGGGGCAAACCGAGGCGGATACGAACTAGTTAAACAGCTTGCCAAAGGCTTCCATGGTGGTGTTGGCGCCGCAGATGACGACGCCGACACGCTCGTCTTTCTCGGGCCGGTAGGCGCCGGAGAGGAGGGCGGCGAGTGCGGTGGCGCCGCCCGGCTCGGAGACCAATTGGGTGGTGCGCCAGAGATGGCGCTGGGCGTCGCGGATGGCATCGTCACTCACCAATACGACTTGCTCGATATGGGACTGTGCGATGGGAAACATCAGCGAGCCGGCCAGGCTTGCGCCCAGCGAATCGGTCGCCACACCCGATGGCTGGACCTTGACGGGCTTTCCCGCGGCGAAAGCGGCATGGAGCGTGTTGCAGGTCGCGGGCTCGACGCCGACAATCTTGATGTTCGATTGATACCAGGCGGCAATGCCGCCAATGAAACCGCCGCCGCCCACCGCCACCAGCAAGGTGTCGAGATCGGGCGACTGATCCTCCAGTTCGCGGCCCAGGGTGCCCTGGCCTTGCAAAGTCGTTTCGGTGTCATAGGCATGGACGCTGAGGGCACCGGTCTCCGCAATGTGAGCCTCGCATAATGCGAGAGCATCGTAGTAGGTGGCGCCCTTCTGCACCACTTCGGCGCCATAGGAGGCAATGCGGGCGACCTTGGCGGGAGAGGAAATCTCGGGCACGAAAATGCGCGCCTTGTGGCCGAGGGTCATGGCGGCAAAGGCCACGGCGGCGCCATGATTGCCGCCCGAAGCGGCCGCCACGCCGGGGCCTGAGGGATCGCGGCCCACCAGATTGTTGAAGGCGCCTCTCGCCTTGAAGCTTCCGGAATGCTGGAGGAGTTCGAGCTTGAGAGTGACGGGCTGGGCGATACCGTCGAGCCGCACATCGATGACCGGGGTGCGGCGGATGTAGGGCGCTATGCGGTGGGCGGCCCTGGCTATGGTGTCGCGGTCAATGCTCATCGGGTGGCAATCTCCATGTAGGGTTCCGGCAACATCGAGGACGCTCGAACCGGCGCTTCACTCGATGGCATGTTCGAGAAATTTCATGGCGTGGCGCAGCGCCTGTTCAGGGTTCTGTTCGAGGCGCTGGGCGAGATAGAGACCGGCAAGGAAATCGCCGGTGCCATGGGGAACGGAATCTCTCAGCTCCGAGACATGCCGCCAACAGCCGGACATGGTGATGGCCAACGTCGCCAGGCTCTTTGCGCCGGCGGGAATCGATGTGGCGAGAACCTCACCTACTGGCAACGACCTCGCGGCGGCAATGGCTTCCCGCCTGTTGCCCGCCGGAAGCCCGCTCAGCCATGTAAGTTCGAAACGGTTGGGGGCGATGCAGGAGGCGAGCGGCAGCAGATGATCGCGAATGGCTTCCGCCACCGGCAGGGGCACATAGAGCGCGTTGTCATCGCCGATGATGGGATCGACCAGAACAAAGAGCTTGGGATTGTGCTCCTTCATCCGCCGCAGCATGCGGGCCACGCCATGGATCTGGTCATTGGCCGCGAAGTATCCGGTCATCACGGCAGCGCAGCCGGCGAGAGCGCCGCGATCCTCCAACGCACTTAGCATTTTCGATAGGTCGGAGGCCGGAATGCGCAGCGCCACGGGCACGCCGTGGCCGGGATGGTGGGAGAGAATGATGGTGGGGAGGGCCAGCACCTCGTGGCCGCGGGACTGCAGAGCCGGAACAGCGGCCGAGTTGCCGACGGGCCCGAAGGCCACTTGCGAGGAGATTGAGAGAATTCGCGCCATGGTGCCGCCTTCTTGCCCTCCTTGCGCATTTGTCACAAGGCCTCAGCCGAAAGCGGGCTTCACATGTTGCAGCGCACAAGCTAGTTTGCCCGGCACGAGAGGGATCCCATGACCATACGTCCACGCCGCAGCGTGCTCTATATGCCGGGCGCCAATGAGCGCGCCCTGGAGAAAGCCAAGACCATTGCGGCCGATTCGCTCATTCTCGACCTTGAAGACTCGGTTGCACCCGACGCCAAGGACGGAGGCGCGGGCCAAGACGGCGGCGGCCATCGCAGCGGGCGGCTTTGGCGGGCGCGAGCTGGTGATCCGCATCAATGGGCTGGATACGCCGTGGGGGGTGGACGATCTCAAGATGGCCGCCGCCGCCCGCCCCCACGCCGTGCTGGTTCCCAAGGTGGCGCGGCCCGGCGACATCGTCAACGTCTCCCGCATCTATGGCGCCATGGGCGGGCCTTCCTCGACCCGCATGTGGGCGATGATGGAGACGCCCATTGCCATTTTCAACGTGCGCGAAATCGCCTCGGTGCATCAGGTGGCAAGGCTTTCGTGTCTGGTTCTCGGCACCAACGATCTCTTGAAGGAATCACGGGCACTCGCCACCGGCGGGCGGTTCGCCATTCTGCCCTGGCTCTCGATGACGCTGCTGGCGGCGCGGGCTTACGGCCTCGATGTGATCGATGGTGTTTACAACGACTTCCGCGACGAGGCGGGCTTTCGCGCCGAATGTGAGCAGGGCCGGGCGCTCGGCATGGACGGCAAGACGCTGATCCATCCGGGCCAGGTTGCGATGTGCAATGAGATGTTTTCGCCGGCACCCGAAGATGTCGCGTGGTCGCGCAAGGTGATCGCGGCCTTCGCTGAGGCCGGGAATGTGGGCCGCGGCGTCATCACGGTGGATGGCCGCATGGTCGAGCGCCTGCATCTCGCCATGGCGGAACGGGTGGTGTCGATCGCCGAGGCGATTGCGCCATGAGCAAAACCAATCCTGGCAATTTCTTCGAAGATTTCAGCATTGGCCAGATGATCCGCCATGCAAGCCCGCGCACCGTGTGGCGGGCCGACATGTCGCTTTATATCGCGCTCTATGGCTCACGCTTCGTGGTGCCGGGGTCCAAGCGCTTTGCCAGGGATGTCGGCTATATTCAGGCGCCGCTCGACGATCTCCTGGTGTTTCATGTGGTGTTCGGCAAGACGGTGGCCGACATCTCGCTCAATGCGGTGGCCAATCTGGGTTATGCCGACTGCCGTTTTCACAAGGCGGTCTATACGGGCGATACGCTGCACACGATTTCGGAAGTGATCGGCCTCAAGGAAAATTCCAACGGCAAGACCGGCACGGTCTATGTGCGCTCGACCGGCTACAACCAGCGCGAGGAGGCGGTGCTGAGCTTCGTGCGCTGGGTTATGGTACGCAAGAAGGATGAGAAGGCGGCGGCTCCGGCGGCGGTGGTCCCTGATTTGCCAAAGATCGTCGATCCGAAAACCATCGGCAAGGCCTGCCCGCCGATCGATCTTAACAGCTGGGACGACGAACTTTCGGGTTCGCCCCATCGCTTCGAAGATTATGCGGTGGGCGAGAAGATCGACCATTTGGACGGCATGACGGTGGAAGAGGCCGAGCATCAGATAGCGACCAGGCTCTACCAGAACACCGCCAAGGTGCATTTCAACCAGTTTTCCGAGTCGCGCGGGCGCTTCGGCAGGCGGCTGGTTTATGGCGGGCACGCGATCTCGCTGGCCCGGGCGCTGTCGTTCAACGGGTTGGCCAATGCCTTCCATATCGCCGCGATCAATGGCGGGCGCCATGCGGCGCCGCTGTTTGCAGGGGCCACGGTGTTCGCCTGGTCGGAGATCATCGACAAGGCCGGCGTGGCGGGGCGCAGCGACGTGGGGGCTCTGCGCATCGTGACGCGGGCGACGCGCGATCTGCCGTGTACGGATTATCCAGTGGATGGATGCGGTGGGCGACGGGCCGGGGGTTATTCTGGAGCTCGACTACTGGGCGCTGATGCCGCGCTAAATCACACCCGCATCCATGAGATAGAGCAGCAGCGAGGCGCTGATGGCGGCCAGCGCGGTGCCGAGGGCAATGGCTCCGGAGACGGCGGGAACCGATTCCTCATTGCGCTGGGCGAAGAGGAAGGCGTTGGCGCCGGTGGGCATGGCGGCGAAGAGGACGGCGAGCTTGGCCCACAAGGGCGGCAGCGGCACCAGATAGCGCACCGCCAGGAAGACCAGCACCGGCATGAGGATCATCTTGAGGCCCAGGAGGCTCGCCATGGCGCTCCACTGCCCCCTGAGGCTGTAGCCCGCCAGCGACAGGCCAAGCGCGAACAGGGCGGTGGGCACGCTGGCGGCGGACAGCATTTCCAGCATGCGGTCAATCGCCGGGTGAAGGCCGAAGCCGGTCGTCCGCCACAGGCTGCCGGCGAGAATGGCGAGGATGATGGCGTTGGAGGCGAGATTGAGAAGCAGTTCGCGCGCCGTGCGGGCCAGGGAGAAGGCAGCCGAATGGCGGGCCAGCTCGCGGTGCAAGGTGGCCGCCAACCACAGCAGCGGCGTGTTGATGGAGAGGATCAAGCCCGCGGGAACCGCAACGCTGTCGCCGAAATGAGCCAGCGCCAGGGGCGTTCCCAACAGCGCCAGATTGCCATAGGCAGCTCCCATGGCGGCGGCGGCGCCACCACTTTCGGCGAGGCTTCCGATGTGGCGCGCCACCAGTGCCGTTACCATCCACGTGATGGCTAGGCCGCCGAAATAGGCCCCCCACAGGCCCCAGGGTGCGGCTTGCTGTTCGCCAATGGTGGCCACCGTGCGGAAGAGCAACGCCGGAATGGCGACGTTGAAGACAAAGAGCGCTATACCCTTGGCAGAGAAGGCATCGATGATGTTGAACTTGGCGAAGACATAGCCCAGCACGATCATGCCGAAAACCGGCAGGACGGTGGTGAGGATAGCTTCCAAGAATTAAATCCAGGGCTGCGCGGCAGCTTGCTTCTTTTCGAAGGCGTCGATGTGTCTGGCTTTCTCGAGCGACAGGGCGATGTCGTCGAGGCCGCCCCGCAGGCAGTGCTTGCGGAAGGGGTCGATGTCGAACTTGATCATGCCGCCGTCTGGCCCGCGGATTTCCTGGGCGGGCAAGTCGACGGAGATGGTGGCATTGCTGCCGCGCTCGGCGTCGTCCATCAGTTTCTTGAGATCATCGGGGCTGACGACAATCGGCAGGATGCCGTTCTTGAAGCAGTTGTTATAGAAGATGTCGGCGAAGCTGGTCGAGATCACGCAACGGATGCCGAAGTCGAGGAGCGCCCAGGGCGCATGCTCGCGCGAGGAGCCGCAGCCGAAATTATCGCCGGCAACCAGGATCTGGGCCTTGCGGTAGGCGGGCTTGTTGAGCACGAACTCGGCGAGTTCCTTGCCATCCTGGCTGTAGCGCATCTCGTAGAACAGCGACTTTCCCAGCCCGGTGCGCAGAATCGTCTTGAGGAACTGCTTGGGGATGATCATGTCGGTGTCGACATTGACGATATTGAGGGGGGCGGCGACGCCGGTCAGCTTGTCGAATTTCTGCATGGATCGGTCTCCTATGCGGCCATCGGGAGATCGACGCCGAGGGTTTCGGCGGCGCCGATCATGAGATTGAGATTCTGTACTGCGGCGCCGGAGGCGCCCTTGCCGAGATTGTCGTAGATCGCGGCAAGCAGCAGGTGGCCGCGCGCCTCATTGGCGAAGACGTGGAGGCGCATGCGGTTGCTATTGTTGAGCACCTCGGGGTTCACAGCGGCGGAACGTTCAATGGCGGCCAGTGGCGCCACCTCGATGAAGGTGCCGCCGGCGTAGGCTTCGGCGAGACAGTCGCGGATGTTGGCCGCCGTCACCTGCTTGATCAACAGTTCGGTGAAGACCGGGACGGCACCCATCATGCCCTGGGCATAATTGCCGACGGCCGGCTGGAAAATCGGATCGCGGGCCAGACCGGCATAGCGCTTCATTTCGGCGAGATGCTTGTGGTTGAAGGTGAGGCCGTAGGGGAGATAGGGAACCGCGGCGGCGCCCGCTGCCTCATAATCCTCGATCATCTTCCTGCCGCCGCCGGAATAGCCGGAAACGGCGTTGTAGGTGACGGGATAGTCGGGCGACATGATCCCGGCATCGATCAGCGGTTTCACCAGGGCGATCAGGCCTTGCGGATAGCAGCCGGGGTTGCTGAGCCGGGTGGCGGCTGCGATGGCGGCGGGCTGGGACCTGGACAGTTCGGGCATGCCATAGGTCCAGCCCTCGGCCACGCGGAAGGCGGTGGAGGCATCGATCACCCGGGTCTTCGAGCCTGGATCGATGAGGCCCACTGCTTCCTTTGCCGCATCATCGGGCAGGCAGAGGATCGCCACATCGGCTGAATTGAGCAGATCGCGGCGGGCGGCAGGGTCCTTGCGCCGTTCGGAATTGATGGACACGAGGGTGACGTCCGTCCGGCCCTTGAGGCGGTCGCGGATTTGCAGGCCGGTGGTTCCGGCCTCGCCGTCGATGAAGATCGTCGTCATGGGCGGCTCATATAGAGGGGGTGGGGGGTGGTTGCAACATGAACGGCAGATAAATGGCGGGCTCAGATTTGGTTCAGGGCGGGACCGGTAGAGAGGCTCCCAACAACGGTGATCTTCACCGCTGAGGCAAGCAAACCGGAAGGAACCACGCCATGATCCGCAAGTCCCTCATCGCTCTCGCAACCGTCGCCACCATCGCCACCGGCACGGCCGCCACCTCCCAGGCCAAGACCTTCGTCAACATCGACATCGGCTTCCCCGGCTATTACGGCGGCGGCTACGGCGGTGGCTATGGCTACTATGGCGGCTACTGCGGCTTCAAATGGGTCGCCTACAAGAAGTGGAACTGGAACCACACCCACTTCCGCATCAAGCACCGCAGAGTTTACGTCTGCTACTAATTCATCAGAGTTCGCTGCGGACTTCCGGCTAGCCGGACGCAGTGACAGAGCCGGCCGCGCGAGGCCCCTCCCGCGGCCGGTTTCGTATTTTTGGGCGCCTGCGATCTTATTGCTTCTTGACCGAAAGTTAGAGCAGACGCAAGCTTCCGACTGCGGTCGGGAACAGCCCGGTCTCTAAAAATCGGGTACTGTGTTCATCGCCGCCCAAAGAGGCATGGGAGGACTAAGATGATCTACAAAGCGGCACTTCTTTCGACATCGTTTGCGGCAATTTTCTGTGCGTCCCACGCATACTCGCAGACCGTTCAAGTTACCCCAGCCACGCCGGGGGACTGGGCAGTTTACACAATCGGCAACGGCACTGGAGGTTTCGAAGCCGGTCCCGGAACTCCGCCCCTTGGGGCGGGTAGCGCGTACCAAGAACTTTTAGATGCCGCCGCCTACGTCGCCTTCCGCAGTACAGCATATGACGGCGTCAAGCTTTCTGAGATTACAAAGCTTACCTATTTTACAAACGTCGCCCAGAACCAGAATTGTCAGGCGCCGTATATCAGCCTGCGGCTCGATACTGACAATGATGGAATTGCGGATGACTCGTTCAATTTTGAGCCCTGCTATCAAACTGGAACTTATGTTGGCCCGGATGGATCTACTGCATTGCCTGTTCCGGACCAGTGTGATGATCCCGATCCGACTTGTTTCCCGAAGAACACTTGGGTGGACTGGGACGCCTTGGCCGGCGGTTGGTGGGCAGGAAGCGACGGTTTTTTCGGTCCCCCACTCGATTTCCGTTGCTACTTACCTCGCCGACCATCAGGACGCTGACGATTCGGAATTTCATACTTTCGTATTCCGCCCAGGTGCAACAGCCGATCAATTCGGCCAATACGAGCAACTGGCAGGCCAGGAGCAAGGGCGGTATTCCGATCATGTTCAAGCTTTCATCATCGGTGCTGGGCGGTTTTCGGGTTGCGGCCGGAGATGGATGGCAGCCGTTCGACGGAAATTTCGACAACCTCACAGTCGGGGTGAACGGCGCGAACAAGACCTATGACTTCGATGGCGTAGGCCCGGGGCCTGAAGCCGGTGCCTTGACACCGACTTGCGATCTCCCAGAAGCTACGCTGAACATCTCCAAGATCGGCGCAGGTCTGCCAGAACCTGTGAATGAAATCGCCACAGTGCAGCAGGCCTTCGACAACGGCAATGTTTTCCGTGTCGTCGACTGCAAGTATCAATATGTTCTTGCCATACGCTCACTTCCGGGAGCTGGCACCTACAGAGCCGAGATCAAGATAAACGGCGAGACAGTCGGAACAGCGCAATTCGACCTCAGGTGATAGTCCAGTAACGTGCTGACGAGTGATCCATGTTGCGATAGAACCGGCGGCGGCGTCCATTCCGCCACCGGTTTCGTATTTTGGCTAGTTGTGGCAGGCTGTGGCGGAAGGGGAGCCCACCATGACCGCATCATCGAATATTTTCGCGCCTGACGCCGACACGTCGCAGCCGGTTACCATGTATGGGCCGGATTTTCCGTTTGCGTTCGACGACTGGATCAAGCATCCCGAAGGGGCTGGGGTCGGTTCCAGCGCACAGGCACGGAAGCGAAGTGGCGATCATCGGGGCCGGCATGGCGGGGATGACGGCGGCGTTCGAGCTGATGAAGATGGGGCTGAAGCCGGTCATCTATGAAGCGGCGCGGATCGGCGGCAGGCTGCGCTCGCAGAAATTCGAAGGGGCCGACGGGATCATCGCCGAGCTGGGCGGCATGCGCTTTCCGGTGTCGTCGACCGGGTTTCTTTCACTACGCCGACATGCTGGGCACCCAGTCGAAGCCGTTTCCCAATCCGCTGGCCTATCCCGCCTCCAACTCGACGGTGATCGATCTCGAGGGCGAGACGATCTATGTCGAGAAGCCGGAACAGCTGCCGCCGTTCTTCAAGGAAATCCAGGAATGCTGGGCCAAGGCCCTGGAAGAGGGCGCGGGCTTCAGCGAACTCCGCCAGGCGATCCGCGAGCGCGACACCGCACGGGTGAAGGAAATCTGGAACACGCTGGTGCCGATCTGGGATGACCGCACCTTCTACGATTTCGTCGCCACCTCCTATGCCTTCGGGCAGAAATCCTTCCGCCACCGGGAAGTGTTCGGCCAGGTGGGCTTCGGCACCGGCGGCTGGGATTCGGACTTTCCCAACTCCATGCTGGAAATCCTGCGCGTGGTCGCCACCGATTGCGACGAGAACCAGCGCTTCATGGTGGGCGGCGTCGAGCAGGTGCCGCGGGGCCTGTGGACCGCTGCGCCACGACAGGATGGCGCATTGGCCGAAGGGAACCACGCTGGCCAAACTCCATGACGGGGCCACGCGGCCCGGGTGCCAGGCGGATCGAGCGGGTTTCCGGCGACAAGATCGCGGTCACCGACCGGTGGGGCCATACGAGGCTGTTCGATGCCTGCCTCGTCACGGTGCAAAGCTGGGTGATGACCACCAACATGGAAGTGGAGGAGAGCCTGTTCTCGCCCAAGCTGTGGATGGCGCTCGACCGCACGCGCTACATGCAATCGTCGAAAACCTTCGTGATGACCGACCGGCCGTTCTGGAAGGAGAAGGACCCGGAAACCGGGCGCGACCTGATGAGCCAGACGCTCACCGACCGGCTGACGCGCGGCACCTATCTGTTCGACAATGGCGACGACAAGCCGGGAGTCATCTGCCTGTCCTATTCGTGGATGAGCGATGCCCTGAAGATGCTGCCCGAATCGCTGGAAGACCGGGTGGAACTCTGCCTCGAGGCGCTGAAGAAAATCTATCCGAAGCTCGATCTCGCCCGCCACATCATCGGCGATCCGATCACCGTCTCATGGGAGGCGGACCCCAATTTCCTCGGCGCCTTCAAGGGCGCGCTGCCCGGCCACTACCGCTACAATCACCGCATGTACTGCCACTTCCATCAGGACCGGATGCCTGCCCAACGAGCGCGGCATCTTCATGGCGGGAGACGGCGTGTCATGGACGCCGGGCTGGGTGGAAGGAGCGGTGCAGACGGCGCTCAACGCCGTGTGGGGCATCATGCATCATCTCGGAGGCGAGAGCCCGGCGGAAAATCCGGGACCGGGCGACCGTTTCGATGAGCTGAAGCCGATCGAGCTGCCGGAGTAATGCCACCAGTCATTGGCGATGAGCATTTTTTCCTCCCTCCCCCTTGCGGGGTGTTTGGACCGGAGACATCGCGAACACTTGTGCGGAGACATCGCGAACAGTTTGGGATGTTAGATGTTTGTGTCATTGAGGTCGATGGTTTTGATTTTCTGGTGCCGGAAGTAAGCGTCGAAGACGCCGTCGGTTTGAGTTGGGCGGAAGGCGACGGCTCTGCCGGCGAAGGCCTTGGGCAGTTTGGCGCTGCGGCCGAGCAGGCTGACGAAGCCCTTCTGCTGGACTTTGCGCAGCAGGTCGCCTGGGGCGTAGTCGTAAGGCTCGGGAACCTCGCGGTAAGCCCGCCGCGATGGCTGGTAGCGGCTGCCGGGTGTCTCCAGATCGAGAGCGTCATGGGGACGCTCATGGTTGTAGACATGGCGCCAGTCATCGATGGACTTCTGGGCGCCGTCCAGGCTGGCAAAGGGCCCTCCGGACAGGACTTCGGCCTTGAGGCTGCGGTGAAAGCGTTCCTCCTTGCCCAGGGTCTGAGGATGGCGGGGCCTGGAATGGGTGATGGCTATGCCCGTCTCGATCAGCCACACCGTCAGCCTGGTGAAGGGCTGTCCGCCGCTGTCGCCCCAGGGCGCGCCATTGTCCATGGCCATGCGCCACGGCAGGCCGTAGCGCCGGAAGGCGGCAATCAGATGGCCTTGCACCGTTTCGGACGTCTCATTGGCGCAGGCCGCCACCAGAATGGAATAGCGCGAATGGTCATCCAGAACCGTCAGCGGATGCAGGCGTCCCTGGTGCATTTCCACATGGCCCTTGAAGTCCATCTGCCACAGGTCGTTGGGGCGTTCATGTTCGAAGCGGACAAAGGCTTTGGCGCCGCCGCCAAACCGGCCCAGTTCAAACCCGTTGCGGCGCAGGATACCCGTCACCGTCGAAGCGGCAACAGCGCAGACAGCCTCCAGCCGCTTGGCGATCTTGCGTCCGCCCCAGGCCGGATGGCGCGCGCGCAAGTCCATGACCGCAACCTCGGTCTCCGCGGGACTGCGGCGCGGCGACAGCTTGGGCCGCCGCGAGTGTTCCGCCAAGCCGCCGCGCCTTGCTCCTTGAACCGGCCGATCAGCTTGTAGGCGCTGGTCCGGCCAATCCCGAAGCGGGCGCACAGGGCGCTCACATTGGCGCCCTCCGCCAGGGCCAGCATCACAAACTCACGCTTCTCGTCCATCACGCTTCTCCCCTGGAACGGCATCGCAAACCTCCCTGCAAAAAATGCAGAAAACTGTTCGCGATGTCTCCGCACAAGTGTTCGCGATGTCTCCGGTCCAAACACGGGGAGGGGCAGGGGTGGGGGTCGCTCCGGCGGCTGCAGTTCTTGTTTCACCAAAGTTAGTTGGAAGGTTCGGAGCGACCCCCACCCTTAATCCCTCCCCGCAAGGGGGAGGGAGATAGGTGTGAGCGCCTGTTTTTGCGGCTTGCCGCCATGGAGGATTTCCTGGATCTTCTTCCAGCGGAAATCGGCGGAATAATCCGTGCACTGTCCATCTGCCGTGCATTGGACTGCCGCGCCAGTTTCGGTGTTCTGGCAACCATAGGCGCCGCTGCTTGATTCGAGGCCGTAGCCCTTGCCAGCGGGCCCCAGCTTTTCACAGATGGAGGCGAGTTCGGCGCGGCTCTTGGCATATTTGATCGGGGCGTAACTGGCGAAGGCGGTGGCGCTGAGCGCCGCGACAATGGCGGCGGCTAGCAAGGTTCTGAACATTGGAGTTCTCCGGCGTGATGTTGAGCCGTTGTGTCTAGCGAATGCCCAGTGAACAGCAGCGGAACCGCTCTGTCAGCGCATTTTCAGTCTCATGGCGAAGAAGTGGCGGGAATTAGCCAGCGCGGGCTTCGATGGCTTCCATGTCGGCGTCGGAGAGGCCAAAGTGATGGCCGATCTCGTGGATGAGCACGTGGGTGACGACGGCGCCGAGGCATTCATCGTGTTCGGCCCAATAATCGAGAATGGGCCGGCGGTAGAGGTACACCATGTTGGGAAGGCGGCCGGTCTCGGGCGTGGCCACGTCCTGGGCCAGGCCGGTGCCGTGGAACAGGCCGAGGATGTCGAAGGGCGTTTCGGCCCGCATTTCGTCGAGCACATCGTCGCTTGGAAAGTCCTCAACCCGGATCACCACATTGCCGCAGGGGGTGCGGAAATCGGCCGGCAGGGCGGCGAAAGCCCGGGCGGCGAGGCGCTCGATATCCTGGAGGGAGGGGGCGGTCAGTCCCGTCAGGGATTGGCCCGCCATGTCAGGGATTTACTGGCAGAAGATGACGCAGTGACCGGCCTGCTCGGTCATGGCCTGAACGGTGGTGAAACCGGCCAAGATGCCGGTGACGGCGGTCAAGAACACCAGGCCCAAAAAAACCCGGCGCAGGAATTTGGTATCGGCCTGTACTGAATTAGCCACTTCGACGTTCCCTTAATTTGAGGCAAGCTGCGAACTTGCGACTCACCCTATTGCCTCGCGGATGACATAACGCTTAACAGGACGTTCATCAACGGTTTATGACGTGCATCACAGTTTTAAGGTAAATTGTAAATAAATCCGGGCCATTTCGATGGTCTTGTGCGCCTGGATTTACCCAATTTTGCGAATATCGACGAATCGGCCCGCCAAAGCCGCCGCCGCAGCCATCTGGGGGCTGACCAGATGGGTGCGGCCTTTGTAGCCTTGGCGGCCTTCGAAATTGCGGTTGGAGGTGGAGGCGCAGCGCTGGCCGGGTTTCAACTGGTCGGGGTTCATGCCGAGACACATGGAGCAGCCGGGCTCGCGCCATTCGAAGCCCGCGGCCTTGAAGATCCGGTCGAGGCCTTCGGCTTCGGCCTGCTCCTTCACCAGGCCGGAGCCCGGCACGATCATGGCATAGGCGAGGTTGCCCGCGACCTTTTTGCCTTCGACGATTCTCGCCACACTGCGCAGATCCTCGATGCGGCCATTGGTGCAGGAGCCGATCCAGATCACGTCGAGCTCGATGTCGGTGATCTTCTGGCCGGGCTTGAGGCCCATATAGTCAAGTGCGCGCCATTTGGACTGGCGCTTGCCTTCATCGGCAATGTCATCGGGATTGGGAACCACGCCTTCAACGGAGACCACATCCTCGGGCGAAGTGCCCCAGGAAACGATGGGCGGAAGCGAGGCGGCGTCGAGCTTCACCACGCGGTCGAAACGGGCTCCTTCATCCGTATGCAGACTATCCCAGTAGCGGCGCGCCGCATCCCAGGCGGCGGCCTTGGGCGCCTTGGGGCGGCCCTTCAAATAGTCATAGGCCTTTTCATCGGGGGCGATCATGCCGGCCCTGGCGCCGCCTTCGATGGTCATGTTGCAGACGGTCATGCGGCCTTCCATGGAAAGATCGCGGATCGCCTCGCCGGCATATTCGATGACCGAGCCGGTGCCGCCGGCGGTGCCGATTTCGCCGATCACCGCCAGAATGATGTCCTTGGCGGTGGCGAAGGGGGCTAGCTTGCCGTTCACCTCGACCCGCATGTTCCTGGCTTTCTTCTGGATCAGCGTTTGCGTCGCCAGCACATGTTCCACTTCCGAGGTGCCGATGCCGTGGGCCAGCGCTCCAAAGGCGCCGTGAGTCGAGGTGTGGCTGTCGCCGCAAACGATTGTGGTGCCCGGCAGGGTAAAGCCCTGTTCGGGGCCCACGACATGAACGATGCCCTGGCGCTTGTCGCGCTCGTGAAAATATTCGATGCCGAATTCGCGGGCATTCTCCGCCAGCGTTTCAACCTGGATGCGGCTTTCCGGTTCGGCGATGCCCTTTGAGCGATCGGTGGTCGGCACATTATGGTCGACCACCGCCAGCGTCCGCTCCGGATGGCGCACCTTGCGGCCGGTCATGCGCAGGCCCTCGAAAGCCTGGGGGCTGGTTACCTCATGGACGAGGTGGCGATCGATATAGAGCAGACAGGTGCCGTCCTCGGCCTCATGGACGAGATGATCGTCCCAGATCTTGTCGTAAAGCGTGCGTGGCTGAGCCATGGCGGAACCCGGGTTGCTGTTGGCGGGCTATTTAACGTCTCGGGCCTTCATGTCAAATCCTAACCCCAATCCCGCCATTTTCCCATGGCGGTATTGCACCATGTTAAGCCGCCGCGTTTTACTCGCCACCGCAAGTTCATTCGCTGCCTTTCCAGCCCGTGCCGAGGGATGGGCGCAGAAGCTCGTGGCAGCGGCCGAACATCAGATCGGGCGGACGGTGATTTATGATCCGGCTTACGTCCGGCTTGAATATCCTGGTGGCGATGTGGCGACCGAACGCGGGGTTTGTACCGACGTGGTGATCCGCGCCTATCGCCGGGGTTTGAATCTCGATCTGCAAAAATTGGTGCATGAAGACATGGCGAGAAATTTCGCGGCCTATCCGCAAAGCTGGAGATTGACGCGGCCCGATCCCAACATCGATCACCGGCGGGTACCTAATCTGCAAGTCTTTTTCAAACGGAAAGGTGCGGCGCTGGCGGCGAGCGGGCTGGCCGGGGATTACCGGCCGGGCGATCTTGTCACCATGAAGCTTCCGGGCAATCTGCCGCATATCGCCATCGTCAGTGATCACATGAGCGATGATGGTTCGCGCCCGATGCTTGTTCACAACATTGGCGCGGGGGCACGGCTTGAGGATGTACTGTTCGCCTTTGAGGTGACCGGGCACTACCGCTTCAGCGGGGCATGAGTGAACGTCACGGGTGAAATTGCAATCGTGCCCCTCGGCCCGGCGCATATTGAAGATGTTGCGCGGCTGTTTCACGAGATTTGGCATGAAACCCAGGCGCAGCTTCAAGATCCTCGCATTGCGCGGCATCGCGATCTCGCCTTCTTCCGCCGGCGGATCGTTGAACGGGCGGCCCGCACTCTCGTTGCGATGGACGGCAGCCGTTGTGTGGGTTTTGCGTGCTGGACCGATGACAAGCTCAACAGCCTGTTTGTCGACAGTGCTTTCCGCGGCATGGGGATCGGCGGCCTGCTGTGCGCGGAGACCGAGAAGCTCATGGGGCGCGGTGGAGCATGTAGTTTCCGGCTCGACTGCCTCAACGGCAATCATGCGGCCAAGCGGTTCTACGAGGCCCATGGCTGGCGGGCCGAAAGCTTGCGCATATTGGACAATGAAACCGCCGATGGCGTGTGCAAGGTTGCGGCGTGGAAGATGGTGAAGCCTTAAAGCTTCGTCGCGCCGATCGAGAATGACAAGGGCAGACGCGGGAAGCCTTGCGGCAACACCCACATGCGGCGTTTGCCTTCTCTTGGAACCATGATGGGGGCGAACTGCCAGGCTAGCTCTTCGTGCTCGTTGAGAAAATCGAGCCGCATTCCGGCGCCGATCACGGCGTTGACGATATCGCCCAGCGGGTGAACCCACTCGACGGTCTCGGGATGGGCGATTTTCGCGGTGTCGCCGGTATAAGTGGTGTCCTCGCTCATTATCAATGGCTTGTCGATCGGGGTGCGCCAGTCGAAGCCGGGACGGAGTTCGGGTGTGTTCTCGTCGGCGGTCATTAGTGAAGGATGGCCTTCGAGCAGATAGAGCGTGCCGCCCGGTTTCAGCAGGGACGCCACCACCTTGGCCCAGCGCGCAATATCCGGCAGCCAGCCGATGGCGCCCCAGGTGACATAGACCATGTCGAAATGGCCCTCGATTAGTTGGTGGGCATCATAGACGTTGCCCTCGACGAAACTGGCATTAAGGCCGGTTTGTTTCTGTAGGTCGCGGGCTGCTTCGAGCGAGACGGGCGAGAAATCCAGCCCCACGCAGGAGGCCCCACGGCGGGCGAGGCACAGGGTATCGATGCCGATGTGGCATTGAAGATGGGCTATGCGCTTTCCCATAATATCGCCGATCTCGCGGTCCTCGATATCATGCAGATTGTCCGCGCCATCGAGAAAGGCCTGGATGCGATAGCCGCCGGCCGCGTCCTTGAAGTGAATGGCGGCGCGGTCGTCCCAGTTCTGGCGGTTGGTGTCGAAATAGGCTTCCATGGTTGCCTCCAAACAAAAGGGCCGGTTCAGCACCGGCCCTACATGTCAGTGTGCTGTTTAATCTTCTATGTCTTGGCTCTGGCCTTGTCGGTCTTGGCGCGGGGCGCCTTGCCGGCCAGGAGTTCCTTGGCCTGCTCGATCCATTCCTCGCGCTTGGTGCGGCCCTTGAGGGCAAGCTTCTCGTCAAGGGCGAAGATCGCCTCGTCGGTCATTTCGGCAATATGGGTCAGCGAGGTGATGCCCTCGGCGGCCAGGGCCTCCTTGATCTTGGGACCAACGCCGCCGATCAGCGAAACATCGTCGGCCGCCACTTCGACCTTGGGGGCGTGGGCTTCGGCTGCCGCGGCAACCAGGCCAAAGGCCTTCTGCTTTTCGGCGATGCGGGCCGACTTGCCGGTGCGGCCGCGGAGATAGTAGAGCTTGGCGCGGCGCACCTTGCCGTGGCGCACCACCTTGATCGAGTCGATCATCGGCGAATAGATGGGGAACACGCGCTCGACACCCTCGCCATAGGACATCTTGCGGACGGTGAAGTTCTCGTTGATGCCGCCACCGGAGCGGGCGATGCATACGCCTTCATAGGCCTGGATGCGGCTGCGGTCGCCTTCCTTGACCTTGACATTGACGATGACCGTGTCGCCGGGCCCGAAAGCGGGGACGGCGCGTTGGGCGGCCACAACGGCGACCTGCTCTTTTTCGAGCTGCTCGATGATATTCATTGACCTAATTCCTTTTGGAGTTGCGGGCCTATACCGCCAACGGCTGCGAAAATCAAATCTTTCCCGAATTCTTTGGCCTTCCACAGGTCGGGGCGTCTGGCCTTGGTCAAGTCCAGTCGCCGCTCAAGCTTCCAGCGGGCTATCGCGCTGTGGTTGCCGGAGAGCAGAATTTGAGGGATTTCAATGCCTTCCCAGGTATTCGGCTTGGTATAGTGGGGATGCTCGAGCAACCCATCCTCAAAACTCTCCTCGGCGCTGCTTTCATGCTTTCCCATCACGCCGGGCAACAGTCTGACGATGGCGTCGAGCAGTGCCGTTGCCGCGGGCTCGCCGCCGGAAAGCACGAAGTCGCCGATCGAGACTTCGCGAAGCTGGCGCTGCTCGATCACCCGCTCGTCGACTCCCTCAAAGCGGCCGCAGACGATGAGGAGGCCCGGACCCGCGGCGAACTCGCGCACCAGTTTCTGGGTGAGGGGCTCACCGCGGGGACTCATCAACAGGCGCGGTCCCACATGAACCGCCGCATCGATTGCAGCCGCCAGCACATCGGGTTTCATCACCATGCCAGGGCCGCCGCCTGCGGGGTGGTCATCGACGGTGCGGTGGCGATCAGTGGCGGCGGCCCGGATGTCACGCGCTTCGAGCGACCACAGTCCCTGTTCGAGGGCCTTGCCGGCGAGGGAAAGACCCAACGGTCCCGGAAACATGTCCGGGAAGAGGGTCAGTATGGTTGCTTTGAAGGTCATCCAGAAATCCGTCATCCTACTCCACTGTCATTGCCGGGCTTGTCCCGGCAACCTATCCATCCGTAGGCTGAATAATGGGTCCCCGGAACAAGTTCGGGGAAGACAGAATATTCTAGGGCTTTTCGCCATCCAGATAATCCACTGGCAGATCGACCGTGATCTTTCCGGCTGCCACATTGGTTTCCACCACGAAGTCCATAGTGATTGGAATCAATACGGTATCCTTGCGGCCTTCAACCTTGATGTCGAGGAGGTCGCCCGCGCCGTAGTTCGGCGTCGCCACGACGTCGCCGAGTTTCGCACCGTCCTTGAGCCAGACGGCGAGGCCGATGAGGTCGCGGAGATAGACCTGGTTTTCCCCAGGCTCCGGCAGGCGGGCGCGGGGAATGAAAAGTTCGGTTCCCTTCAGCGCCTCGGCGGCAGTGCGATCGGTGACGGATCTCAGGGTAGCGATAAAGCCATCCGTCCGTGGGCGGAGCTTTGCGATTTCGATCTTCCTGCCCGCCGCCGTTTCGAGTGGAGAGTAGGAGGCGATTGCCGCGGGATCGGCAGTGAAGCTCCTGAGCTTCACCTCGCCCCTGACGCCATGGGCCCCGGTTATGATGCCGACGGAGACCATCTCCCCTAGGGCTGGCATGGGCGCCTCACGCCTGACTTAGCTTTGCGGTGCGGCTTCGGCTTCCGCTGGCTTGGCTTCGGCCGCGGCGGCAGCGGCAGCGGCCTTGGCCACCGCGTCGGCCTGCAGCTTCTCGCGCTCCACCCGCTTTTTGCCGGGCAGCGCCTTCTTGGGATTGTTGCGGGCTTCGCGCTTGGCGAGGCCAGCCTTATCAAGGAAGCGCAGCACGCGGTCGGTGGGCTGGGCGCCCTTCTTGATCCAGGCTGCCGCCTTGTCGCCGTCGAGCTTCACCCGGTTCTCGTCGGTCTTGGCGAGCATCGGGTTGAACGCGCCCACCACATCGATGAACTTGCCATCACGGGGCGCGCCCGCATCGGCCACCACGATGTGATAATAGGGACGCTTCTTGGTGCCCGCGCGCGCGAGGCGAATTTTTACGGCCATGTCTCATTACTCCTTGTTGTTCGAGATCATTTCTTCCTGCCCAATCCGGGCAATCCCCTGAAGGGGCTGCCGCCGCCGAGGCCCGGCAAGGCGCCGAGGCCGGGAAGCTTGCCGCCACCGAGGCCGGGTAGGCCGGCCGGCATTTGCGGCAGGCTGCCCTGCTGCATCATGTTTTTTAGGTCTTCGGGCAAAGCATCGGGATTCATCTTGGCGAGTTCGGCCTGCATGCGCTCAAGCTCGGCCGCGTCGGGGGCGCCCTTGCCGCCGCCCATCATCTTGCCGAGGAGGCCCTTGCCCTGGCCCATCTGCTTCATCATGGCGGCCATCTGCAAATGCATCTTGAGCAGGCGGTTCACCTCTTCCACCTTGGTGCCGGAACCCGCCGCCACACGCTTCTTGCGCCTGGCATCCATCACTTTGGGGTTGCGCTTTTCGTAAGGTGTCATCGAGCCGATGATCGCCATCTGGCGCTTCAGTACGGAATTGTCGAGGTCGACGCCTTCGAGCTGCTTCTTGATCTTGCCCATGCCGGGCAGCATGTTCATCATGCCGCCCATGCCGCCGAGCTTCTGCAGCTGGCGCAATTGTTCGGCGAGGTCCTCGAGATCGAAGGAACCTTTGCGCATGCGGTCGGCGATTTTCTTCGCCTTGTCGTGATCGATGTTGAGGGCCGCCTGTTCGACGAGGCTCACCACGTCGCCCATGCCGAGGATGCGGCCGGCGATGCGCTCGGGGTGGAAGTCCTCGAGGCCGTCAAGCTTTTCGCCGGTGCCCATCAGCTTGATCGGCTTTCCGGTCACGGCGCGCATGGAAAGGGCGGCACCGCCGCGGCCATCGCCGTCGATGCGGGTCAAGACGATGCCCGATATGCCGATCTTCGCATCGAAGGCACGCGCCAGGTTGACCGCGTCCTGACCGGTCAAGGCATCGGCCACCAGCAGAGTTTCATTGGGCTTGGCGATATCGCGCACGGCGGCGGCTTCGGCGAGGAGTTCCTCGTCGATGTGAAGCCTGCCGGCGGTATCGAGCATCACAACATCGTAGCCACCCTTGCGCGCTTCCGACATGGCGCGTTTGGCGATTTGGGTGGGGGTCTCGCCCTTGACGATGGCAAGGGTATCGACCTTCACCTGCTGACCCAGAATGGCCAATTGCTCCTGGGCGGCGGGTCGCCTGGTGTCGAGCGAGGCCATCAGAACCTTGCGCTTGTCGCGGCCAGTGAGGCGCATGGCAATCTTGGCGGTGGTGGTGGTTTTGCCGGAGCCCTGGAGGCCTACCATCAGGATGGCCACCGGCGGTGCGGCGCGGAGGTTGAGCGCCGAGCTTTCCGAGCCCAGGGTTTCGACGAGGGCGTCATGAACGATCTTCACCACCATCTGGCCGGGCTTGATCGATTTGACGATCTCGGCGCCCACGGCCTTGGCCTTCACCTTCTCGGCGAAGCTTTTCACCACTTCGAGGGCCACATCGGCTTCCAGCAGGGCGCGGCGGACCTCGCGCAGCGCCTCGTCCACGTCGGATTCGGAGAGCGCACCGCGACCGGTGATCTTGTCCAATATGCCGGACAGGCGCTCGCTTAAGGTTTCGAACATCAAACTTTCCTTTGCCCAAACGCGCTTCGCACCCGGGGGCGAAACTCGCTGCCGGATGCTGGCCGCCTCACCTCCCGGGAATGACTACCCCCATGGGTGACGTGGCCGGAAGACGTTCAAGCGTCTTTGTGATGGCGGGGGACATAGGGGAAAGGCGGGGGGAAGTCAAATATGGGCGGCGTTCTTGCGCTCCCATCGCAGGGGCCATGCCAGTAACACGTTCCGGCAGGCTTGTCGCATCACTTCGATGGACGCTTCACCTCCCATGGCTTCACCCAGTCACCTGCCACGCGCAACACAACTCTGGCATCGTCCTCGATTATTTTGCACACAGTCATCTCACCGGCCGCAAGGCCGTAGCGATCGCCTGCCTCCTTGAAGCGGGCGTGGGTGGCGGCGGTCAATTCGTTGCGGGTTCCCACCTCGTCCATCAGCTCCTTGATGAGTCCCAGGTCCTTGAGGCAGAGGGCGATTGGGAAGGAGGGGTCGTAGTGTCCGGCGAAAATTGAGGGCACGTCGTGGCTCATGACGAAGCTGTCGGCGGCGCCGCCCTTCATGACGTTCCACCAGACCTCCGGCTCGAGACCTGCGAGCTTGGCCGTCACCATGGCTTCGCCAATGGCGGCGGCGTGGATTTTCCATAGCTGGTTGTTGACCAGCTTGGCGACGTAGCCGTTGCCGTATTTGCCCACTTTACGAAGTTCGCCCATGGCTTCGATAACAGGGCGCACATGCTCGATGTCGGCATCCTCGCCACCCACGAACATCGGCATATCGCCACGAATGGCGGCATCGACGGAGCCGGTCACCGGTGCGTCGATGGCGTGTCCGCCGTTGGCGTGAAATTCCAATGCGAGTTCGCGCATGAGTTTTGGGCTCGAGGTTGTCATGTCGATCCAATACTTGCTGGTGCAGGATGCCGAGAGAAAGCCGCTGGTGCCGCGTAGCACTTGTTCGACTTCCTTGGGCCCGAATACCATGGTGACCACCACGTCTGTGCGGGCCAGTACGTCGGCGGGGGATGCGCCGCGCCGGGCACCCATGGCCAGCAGGGGTTCGACCGCCTCGGGGCGGATATCATAGACCACCATGTCGAAGCCGGCGCGGCGGACGTTCAAAGCCGCGTTGCGGCCCATGGTGCCGAGGCCGATAAATCCGACGTTCATGTTCTGCTGCTCCACTTGCCGGGTTTTTGCGGAAACTGGACCGGCTGCCGGTGCCAAGCAAGCAAATCATCGCCCGGCGCGAGGCAAAATTCTCAAGCAACGCTTGATGAAACAGCCCAACCATGACTCACGGCCTGGCGTTACGCAGCTTCTCGACCTCGGTGTAGAATTTCTTCTCCCAGGCCTCGTGCTCGTAGGCATCGTCGAAGATCAGTACCTTGCCTTCCTGCCAATGGCAGACCTGATTGCCGATACGCAATGCCAGCCTGTCCGATTGCTCGGGAATGAAGAGGCCGAGATGGAGGCAGAGCACGCCATTGTAGGTGCCGCGATGGGCAGGCAGGTGTTTGCCGGGCTCGAAGTTCGAAAACATCACGGTCTTGAGGCCCGTTATTTCCCGGACCGCAGCCCAGGTTCTGGGGTACTCAGCGATGTTGCGCGGGCCCGGGTGCCGGAGCCCATGTGTGACGAAACCGGAAGACGTTCAAGCGTCTTTGTGATGGCGGATGACATAGGGGAAAGGCGGGGGAAGTCAAATTGGGGCGGGTAAAGGGCTGCTCCCTATAGGTCGCGCGGAGATATCCCGGTGCTTTTGGCGATGCGGGTCAGCATTTTTGGCCCGATCTCATCGCTATCATGAAATGCAAACACAACATCCGGCCAGCCGTCTTTGGACAAGGTCCGATGGGAGCCGGATTGGCGTTTGATAGTCCAACCCAATCGCAGCAGCGCTGCAAGAACTCTCTTGGCCTTGGCAGCTGGGAATCCGTTCATTCAGCAGCGATAACGATGCTGACATCCATTGGGCCAGCTTCGTTGTGTTCCAGTCTTTCCGCCAGCACTCGAAGCGCCAAAGCCTCTGCCTTGGCAATCGCATCGCGCGCGGTCACGCCATAAGCCATGACACCGGCAAGCTCTGGTACTTCGGCCAGCCAGCGGCCATCGTCTTCCTGTTCGGTTTCGAAGGTCAGGTTCATATGATAGCGATAGCATGGAATGCGCGATCTGAACACCAAAGGGTGCCCGCTCCATATTCCGCCAGGCAGGAGGGTACTTTTCAACTTTGGGCGTTACGCAGTTTTTCGGCTTCGGCGTTGAATTTCTTCGCCCAGGCCTCGTGCCCATAGGCATCGTCGGTGATGGACGGACATCTGTGGAGATGTTCTGGAAATTGCGCAGATCGGCCTTGCGCAGCAGAATGCGCTCCAGTTCGGCGCGGATATCGGGGCAGGCCTTCTCGATGCCTGCCGCCGACAGGAAGGTAGCGCTATCGTAGACCGGCGGATTGCCGTGGATAGCGTGATTGAGGGGGCATCGATTTGGCAGAGACTACTGCCGATCAGCCCGCGGTCAACAACTTGGCGAGCCGCGCGGCGGTGGCTTCACCCGATAGGCGGGCTCCGGCACAGGTTTGCATGAGCGGCCCGCCGAGCGCTTCGCCAGCGAAAAAGATGCGGTCACCCACGGGCAGGCGCAGCGTCTCACGGGCATCGGCAAAGCCCGGCCGCGCGGCCGCATAAGCGCCGCGCACCCAACGATTTGAGCCCCAGTCGGTCATGGCGCCACGCACCACCTGTTTCTCGAAGTCCGAGCCGAAACTGCGGGTCAGCGATTGCACGATGAAATCAATGGCGGCATCTTCGCCGGCCGCCGTGAGTTCCCAGGCGAAATCGCCGCCGACAAATCCCACCATCACATCCTTGTCGAAGGGAAAGCACAGAAAATACAGGTCGTGATTGCCATGGCGCTCGATCACCATGTCCTCAAAGGGTTTGAGGCCGTGCCGGCCGCCGCGGATCACCAGCGGTATTTTGGCGAGCAGTCCCATCGGCAGGTTGTGGATTGCCGCCTCGTGGGCCTCCGGCAGATCGGGGGCAAAGCGCAGGCCACCGAAGGACATGACGCCGGTCGAGACCGTGACGATGGCCGCCCGCGCAGCAAGGGTGCCTCGCGCCGTCTCGGCCCTGACGCCGGCACTTCCCCAATGCAGCGTTTTCACCGGTGTCGAGAGTTCAACCGGAACATCCGCTCCCCACAGCGCAACCAGATTGCCGAATCCCTCCTTGATCAGAAAATTGGGGTCGAGGTCGGCCGCATCGGTAATGTCATCGATGTTGATTTCGTCGGCATCCTGAGCGAAATCCATTGGGCCTGCGTATGTCGTTGCAACCTCGGAAAAGGCAGACTTGCCGACCAATGTAGCGAGGCTGCCTTGGTTCTCCGGATTGGTTTCCAGCAGGGCCGCCAACTCGAAGTCCGCAATGAAAATCTGGGCCATTTCCTTGGCGGTGGCGCGGCGCTCGTCGAAATAGACCCGGTCAAGATTGAGATCGTGGCGTTGCAGCGTGTGGCCGTGCTCAACCGCTTCGGCAAAAAAAGGATTGCGATCGGCCGCATGAAGCCAGGCGCAGCCCCAGTCAAAGGGCATGCCGAGCGGCTCAACCACCGTATGAGCTCTGCCGCCGATGCGGTCCATGGCTTCCAGGACCGTGACCGTTAACCCTGACGAGCGGAGCTTCTTGGCAGCGGCCAAGCCCGCGGCCCCGGCACCCACAACGATCACATCAGTTGCCATGACCAGCGCTTCCCTGGAAGGGTTACCATGGCGCCGACATTCAGCTTTTCGCCGTGCTGGCGCAAGACCCTAGCCATCGGCAGTTGATTCACCATATAAGGCGGCAAATGACAGTGGCTGCCCCGGCGCACTTCCGCAAAATGAACGGACTCGGCAATGATTTTGTCGTGCTCGATGCACGTTTGCGCGCCATTTCACTCGATGACGCAAAGGCGCGCGCTATCGCCGACCGCAAAACCGGTATCGGCTGCGATCAGGTCATCGTGCTGGAGCCTTCCAAGGTGGCGGATGTGCGCATGCGCATCTGGAACAATGAAGGTTTCGAAGTGGAAAGCTGCGGCAACGCCTCGCGCTGCATCGCCGACATTCTATTTGCCGAAAAGAAAGTGACGCGGGCCACCATCGACACCAAGGGCGGACTGCTGGTGGCGGAAAAGGGCGGCGACAGGCTGGTCACCGTTGACAACGGAGCACCGCGCTTTGACTGGAAGGACATTCCGCTGTCGGAGCCCTTCCATGACACAAGGCATATCGAGTTGCAGGTGGGGCCGATCGATCATCCGCTCATCCATTCGCCGTCAGTGGTCAATGTCGGCAATCCCCATTGCATCTTCTGGGTGAAGGATCTCGATGTGGCCGACCTGGCCAAAATCGGGCCGATGCTGGAATTCCATCCGCTGTTTCCCGAGCGCGCCAATATTTCGCTGGCACGCGTCGATACCCGCGATCATGTGACGCTCCGGGTATGGGAGCGCGGAGCGGGCCTCACGCGGGCCTGCGGCACGGCGGCCTGTGCCGTCATGGCGGCGGGGCACCGGATCAAGGTGATCGACGACAAGTGCCGGGTCAGCCTGCCGGGCGGCGATCTCATGATGGAGCGGCGCGCAAGCGACGGCCACATACTGATGACCGGTCCCGTCTCCTATGATTTCGAGGGCGAGCTTCCGGCCCATCTGCAGGTCTAGGCGATGATGGGCCCGCAACTCGTCACCTTCGGCTGCCGTCTCAATTCCTACGAGTCGGAAGTGATGCGCGGCCATGCGGCAGAGGCGGGGCTCGACAACGCCATCATCTTCAACACCTGCGCGGTAACGGCGGAGGCCACCCGCCAGGCGCGCCAGGCGATCCGCCGGGCCCGGAAGGAGAATCCCGCAGCCCGCATCATTGTCACCGGCTGCGCGGCCCAGACCGAGCCCGCGATGTTTGCCGCGATGGCGGAAGTCGATGTAGTTCTCGGCAATGAAGAGAAAATGAATCTGGAGAGCTGGCGCCCGCGCGACTTCGGCATCGACGCCAGCGAGCGGGTGCGGGTCAATGACATCATGTCGGTGCGCGAGACGGCGCTTCACATGATCGACGGTCTGACTGATCGAACGCGGGCTTTCGTGCAGGTGCAGAATGGCTGCGACCACCGCTGCACCTTCTGCATCATTCCCTTCGGGCGGGGCAATTCGCGCTCGGTGCCGGCGGGCGAAGTGGTCGAGCAGGCGCGGCGGCTGGTGGCCAATGGTTATGCGGAAATCGTGCTGTCGGGAGTCGACATCACATCCTGGGGCGCCGATCTGCCATCGTCGCCGAAGCTTGGCAATCTGGTGGCCCGTATCTTGAAGCTTGTGCCCGATCTCAAGCGGCTGCGCATTTCTTCGATCGATTCGATCGAAGCCGATGCGGAACTGATGGATATCATCGCCGGAGAGGAGCGGCTGATGCCGCATATTCATCTGTCGCTGCAATCGGGCGACAACATGGTTCTCAAGCGGATGAAACGCCGCCATGCCCGCGAGGACTCGATTGCGTTCTGCAACGATCTCAGGGCGCGCCGTCCGGGTATTGTATTCGGCGCCGACATCATCGCGGGCTTTCCCACCGAAACCGAGCAGATGTTCGAGAATTCGTTGAAGATCGTCGAGGAATGCGGTCTCACCTATCTGCATGTGTTTCCCTATTCGTCACGACCGGGCACCGCCGCCGCGCGCATGCCGCGGGTCGAGAAGCAGGTGATCAAGGAGCGGGCGCGGCTGCTGCGCGCCGCGGGCGAGAGGCGGCTTGCGGCATTCCTCGCCGGGCAAGTCGGCGCCATGCGGCAGGTTCTGGTCGAAACCGCGGGCACCGGCCGCACCGAACATTTCGCGGCGGTGAGGTTCGTCCAGGAGATGACACCGGGCGCCATCGTGCGGGCACGGGTCACCGGCCGAGGCGACAGCCATCTTGAAGCAAGGCTTGCCGCATGAGCGGGTTCTTCAAGAAGCTGTTCAACCGCATTGCCGGCAAGAAGGAGGAATTGCCGCCGCCGGTCGCGGAGGTGAAGGTACTTCCGGCTCCCGAGCCCGAGGCAGTTGTGGAGCTCGCACCGGAACCTGTTGTCGAGACCAAGCCCGAACCAAAGAAGCCGGAGCCCAAAGCAAAGGCGCGGCCGGAGCCGAAGAAAGTCGAAGTCAAGAAACCTGAACCGAAGAAGCCGGGGCCCAAAAAGGCTGAACCCAAGAAACCTGAGCCGAAAAAGCCGGAGCAAAAAAAACCTGAAGTCAGAAAACCGGAATCGAAGAAACTCGAACCAGAGAAAGAAGTACCGAAGAAGGTCAAATCTTCCCCTTCCCCCCTCGCGGGGGAAGGTGGCGCGCGCGGAGCGCGTGACGGAAGAGGGGGCCTCGCCACCCGTGAAGTCGTAACAGCCGAGCCGATTGAAACAGCCCCCTCATCCCCGGCTTCGCCGGACCCCGGATCAAGTCCGGGGCAGGCTCTTCTCCCGCAAGGGGAGAAGGGGACCATTTCGAAGTCGGTGGTCGAGTTGGCGCCAGTTCGCGTCCCGCGGCCTGAGCCTGCCCCGGAACCCGCGGCCGAACGCAAGGGCTGGTTCTCGCGGCTCAGGGACGGGCTATCGAAATCGTCGAAGACGATTACTTCGTCGATCACTTCCATTTTCACCAAGCGCAAGCTCGACAAGGCTACGCTGGAAGAGCTGGAGGACGTGCTGATCCAGGCCGACCTCGGGCTTCCGATGGCGGAACGCATCATCAAAGCGGTGTCGGCCGGGCGATTCGACAAGGAGATCGAGCCGGAGGAAGTGAAGCGCATTCTGGCCGAGGAGGTCGCCAAGGTTTTGAAGCCGGTCGAGGTGCCGTTCAATTTCGGATCGGAGAAGCCCTTCGTCATACTGGTGGTGGGCGTCAATGGCTCCGGCAAGACGACGACCATCGGCAAGCTCGGGGCGATTGCGTCGCGCGAGGGCTTCAAGGTGATGTTCGCGGCCTGCGACACGTTCCGGGCGGCGGCCATCGAACAGCTCACCATCTGGGGACAACGGGTGGGCGCCCGGACGATCTCGCGGCCGACGGGGGCCGATTCCTCGGGGCTTGCCTTCGATGCCATGAAGGAAGCGGGCGCGGATGGCACCGACATTCTGTTCATCGATACGGCGGGCCGGCTGCAGAACAAGGCCTATCTGATGGACGAGCTCGACAAGGTGGTGCGCGTCATCAAGAAACAGGATGCCGCCGCGCCCCATGCGGTGCTGCTGGTGCTCGACGCCACGACCGGGCAGAACGCCATCGCCCAGGCCGAAGTATTCACCAAAGTGGCGGGCGTCACAGGACTGATCATGACCAAGCTCGACGGCACGGCGCGCGGCGGCATTCTGGTGGCGATCGCGGAGAAATTCAAACTGCCGGTGCATGCCATAGGCGTCGGCGAGACTATCGACGATCTGCAGCCCTTCGAGGCGGAAGCCTTCGCCCGGGCCATCGCCGGTCTGGAGGATGCCGCATAGATGAAACCGGGTGTAAAAATTCTGGTGGAGATGGGCCCGCTTTTCGCCTTCTTCATCGGCAACTGGCAGGCCGGAATATTCTGGGGCACCGGCATTTTCATGGTGGCCACCGCCATAGCGCTTGCCGTGTCATGGGCACTCACCCGCAAGATCGCCATGGTGCCGCTGATCAGCGCCATCTTCGTGGCGATCTTCGGCGCCCTTACGCTCTATCTGCACAGCGATCTTTTCATCAAGGTGAAAGTGACGCTGATCAACGCCATGTTCGGCGCCATCTTGCTGGGGGGCGCTGCTTTCGGCCGCAATTATCTGAAAGTCGTCATGGGCGAGGCGATGAAGCTGCCGGAAGCGGCGTGGCGGACGTTGACGCTGCGCTGGGGTTTGTTTTTCCTATGTCTCGCCGGGTTGAACGAATTGGTCTGGCGCAGCGTATCGACCGATATGTGGGTGAACTTCAAGGTTTTCGGGCTGCTGCCGCTGACGCTTGTCTTCGCGCTGGCCAATGCACCGTTCATGGCCAAGCACATGATTGACGACGAGACCAAGCCGCAGGCCTGAAAACCGTGCACGGAGGAATGGCGTTTTGCCCGCAAAAAACTCCGGCGCGACGTTTGTCAAGTGTTGCATTCAGTGGCCTGATGATTTTAACTGCAAGGGCGCTAGGGTGTCTTGGTGCGTCGGGTGCGATGGCGCCCGTCTTTTTGCTTGCAGGTCCTGACTTGAGCCGCTAAGCCAGCGCGGCTCTGGACAGACCCGATGTTAGACCCGCACAAGCGGGCGAGGACACAGGTACAGGGACGATACTCTAGGCGGACAGAGAACAAGATCGGGCGTATGGCTAGCGCACCGGTGAGGCGGCAGGAGAAGGGGCTTATGACGGTCAACAAGGACGTGAAACAGTTCACGCGCTCACCATCGCATCTGCTGAAGCGGGCTGCCCAGTACTCTAATTTGATCTACATGGGGGAAGTCGGCAGGTCCGGACTCACCCACCGTCAATTCACCGTCCTTCTCGCCGTCGACAGCAATGACGGCAAGAGCCAAACCGATCTTGTCAAACTCACCGGCATCGACCGCTCGACACTTGCCGATCTGGTGGCCCGGCTGATGGCGCAAGGCTATCTGCAGCGCCGCCGCACCAAGGACGATGGCCGCACCAACGCCATTCGCATTACCACCATCGGCAAGAAGATGCTGAAGACCGCCCTGCCGGGCGCCGATGAGGTCGACCGCCTGCTTCTCTCACTGGTGTCTAGCTCAGAACGCAAAAGTTTCCTCGACAATCTCGCCCTGTTGGCGGCCGAGATGGACAAGATCGAGGGTGGCGAACCCGCCAAGCCGGCGCGCAAGATCAAGATCCGCCGGCGCGCTTAAACGCCACCCCTCACTTCAGCGGCGATTTGGCCTTTTCAATTTCCTTGGCCAGGGTGCCGGTAAGGCCTTCGGGAGTGATCGGCCCGATCCATTTGTAGCGAATGATCCCCCTGCCATCGATGATAAAACTTTCGGGCACGCCGTAGACGCCCCAATCCACCGATGCGCGGCCAACCTCGTCGGAGACGATGGCAGCGAAGGGCTGGCCAAGGGTGCCAAGAAAACGGCGGGCATTTTCGGGATCGTCCTTGTAGTTGATGCCAACGAGGCGGATATCGGGGCGCTTGGCAAGTTCCATCAACAGCGGATGCTCGATCCGGCAGGGGCCGCACCAGGAAGCCCAGATATTTACGACGGTGACACCGCCTGCCTTGAGGCTGGCGGTGTCAAAGGTAGCAACGCCCATTTCGGGAATGGCGGGAAGGTTTACCTCGGGCGCCGGCTTGCCGATGAGGGCAGAGGGAATTTCCGACGGGTTGCCGGAAAGGCCACGCCAGAACAGCAGTGCGAGCCCGGCAAAGAACAGGACGGGAAGCAGCGCCAGCCACGGACGCGGGCGCGGTGCGGGCTCGCTCATGGTGTTTCCTTGCGGCGAGACTGTTCAAGCCGCGCAGCCTCGATCCGCAAGCCGCGGTCGCGGGCGAATATGTAAATCACAAGCCCCACCAGCAGGATCGCCGACAGGGCGTAGGCGGCGATGACGAAGCCCAAATGTTCGGCGGACAAGTCCATCAGCGGTCCCCGATCTCGGCAATGCGGATCTGGCGGATCTTGCGGGCGGCAATCTCACTGCGGATGGCCACCAGGTGCAGTGCCAGGAACAGAAAGGTGTAGGCGAGGCCCATCACCAGCAGCGGCCACAGCATGGAGGGCGCAATGGTGGGCCCGTCCATGCGGAACACGCTGGCGGGCTGATGCAGCGAATTCCACCAGGTCACGGAAAACTTGACGATCGGAATGTTGATGGCGCCAACCAGCGCCACCACGCGGGCCACCATGGCGGCGCGGTGCGGTTCGTCGATCGCCGCCCACACGGCCATATAGCCCAAGTAGAGCAGGAACAGCACGAACATCGAGGTGAGCCTGGCATCCCACACCCACCAGGCGCCCCACATGGGCTTGCCCCACAGGGAGCCGGTGGCAAGGGCGAGGAAGCAGAACACCGCGCCGATGGGGGCCGCCGTCTTGGCCGCCGCATCGGCGAGGGGATGGCGGAAGATGATGGCGATGGCGCTGGCCAGCGCCATAACCCCATAGACGAAAAGCGCCATCCAGGCGGCGGGCACGTGGACGAACATGATGCGCACGGTCTCGCCCTGCTGATAGTCGGCCGGAGACGTCAGAAGAGCGCCGTAGAGTCCCACGGCAAAGAGAATGAGTGTTACGGCCCAAACATAGGGCAGCACGGCATTGGCGAGGGCTGTGAAGCGGGCGGGGTTGGCGAGGTATTGCATGGGAGGTTTCTAGTCCGCCTTCACTATTTGAGATAGGACCTGAGTGCCGCAGCAGCGGCAATGGGAGACAGCACCAGGCTGGCAAGGCCAAGCGCCAGCAATATCAGCAATGATGGTGTGGCAATATCGGGGCCGGCCGCGGGTGCCGCCGAGGCCGATACGCCGAAGATCAGCACCGGTACATATAATGGCAGGACGAGCAGCGACACCAGAAGTCCGCCGCGGCGGAGGCCTACGGTTACCGCAGCGCCGATCGAAGCAAGAAGAGAGAGCGTGATCGAGCCCGCGCCCATGGCGAGTGCCAGTGGCAGAATCGCCCGCGGATCGAGATTGATGAGAAAGCCCAGAAGCGGTGCGGCTATGGCCAGCGGCAGGCCGGTCGACAGCCAATGCGCCACCGCCTTGGCGAGCGCCACAAGTTCAAGCGGCACCGGCCCCATGGCCATGATGTCGAGGGAGCCGTCCTCATAGTCCTGCTGGAAGATGCGGTCGGCCGACAGCAGCACCGAGAGAAGCAGGGCAATCCACAAGGCGCCGGGCGCCAGGCGCTGCAGCAGGGCCTGATCGGGGCCAAGTCCGATGGGGAGCAGCACCACGACGGTGAGGAAAAAACCGAGCGCCGTGCCGGCCCCGCCGCCCTGCCTGAGGCTAAGGGTGAGATCGCGCCTGATGAGGGACCAGATCAGGCTCACGATGCGCTGCTCCGAGATCGAGGCGGTGCTGGGGCTCAAGGCCCAGCGGCACATGGGTTGCGGCGATGATCATGCCGCCTCGGGCAGAGCTGGTTCTCCATTGCCAGCTTGAGCGACTGCTGCGAGGCGGCATCAAGGCCCACCGTGGGCTCGTCGAGAAGCCAAAGGGCGCGGGGCACCAGCACCAGCCTGGCAAGCGCCAGACGCCGCTTCTGGCCCGCCGACAGGAGGCCCGCGGGATAATGGGCGAGGCGGGTGAGAGCGAATGCCGCCAATGCTTCGTCGACATCGCCGCCACCCAGAAATCCGCGCCAGAAAGCGAGATTCTCAAAGACGGTGAGTGCCGCTTTCACGGCTTCCTGGTGGGCGATCAGATGGGCCTGCTGGCCGATGGTGAGTTCGGGCTCGCCGCCAGTTAGCGCAAGCGTTCCCCCGGCTGCTTCATTCAATCCGGCGATCAAGCGCAGCAGGGAGGATTTGCCTGAGCCGTTGGGGCCGGTGAGCTGCAACAGTTCACCGGCGCGCAAGGCGAAACCGCAGTCGCGGAAAACGGTTCTTCCGCCGCGCTCGCAAAGCAGATCGGTGCCGGTGAGTTGCATGGGGGTTCAATAGCGGGCGGGCCCGAACTTTGCCAGCCGCTCAACTCGTCACGTTGCAGCGGCGCCATTCCTCGGCCTTATCGGCAACGCCGTTCCTGACGCGGGTGAGAACCATCAACTCTTCGTTGAAGAGTTCCATGAAGATCATCAGGCCATGGTCGGGATCGCCTTCCGGTGGCTGATAAAGAAAGGCATGGCGGGAATACTGGCCGGTGGCGTCGATGCCGGCGGGGGTTCTAATCTTGGGTCCGTCGATTATCAGGTTGGCACCCTTGACGGAGCACCACTCGCCATCGATGGCGTCGGCACGGGCGGAGGGAGCGGCGGCAAGGACCGCAATGGCAAGACCGATGGCCGCCGCCCGTTTCATCCTCACATCATATATTGTCCGCCATTGGCCGAAAGCGTCGAACCGGTAATGAAGCCCGCCTCATCGCTGGCGAGAAACACCACGGCGCGGGCGATTTCTTCCGGCTCGCCGAGGCGGCCAACGGGGATCAACGGCAGGATGCGCTTCTCCAGCACGTCCTGGGGCACGGCCTTGACCATTTCGGTGGCGATATAACCGGGGCAGATGGCGTTGACGGTGATGCCCATGGCGGCGCCTTCCTGGGCCAGGGCCTTGACGAAGCCGATATCGCCGGCCTTGGCGGCGGAATAGTTGGCCTGGCCCATCTGGCCCTTCTGGCCGTTGATCGACGAGATGCAGACGACGCGGCCGAACTTGCGGGTGCGCATGCCGCCCCACACCGGCTGGGTCATGTTGAACAGCGAGGTGAGGTTGGTGTTGATCACCTCGTTCCATTGCTGCGGCGTCATCTTGTGGAACATGGCGTCCCGCGTGATGCCGGCATTGTTGACCAGCACTTCGACGGGGCCGAGATCGGCCTCCACCTGCTTGAGGCCCGCCGCGCAGGCCTCGTAATTCGAGACGTCCCACTTGTAGACGGCGATGCCGGTCTCCGCCTTGAAGGCGGCAGCAGCCGCGTCATTGCCGGCGTAGGTGGCGGCGACCTTGTAGCCCGCGGCCTTCAACGCCTTGGAAATCGCCGCCCCGATGCCGCGGCTTCCGCCTGTTACGACTGCAACCCGTGCCATGTTTATTCCTCCCCTTACCGTTCCACGCACATGGCGATGCCCATGCCGCCGCCGATGCACAGGGTGGCGAGGCCCTTCTTGGCCTTGCGGCGGGCCATCTCGTGGAGAAGCGTGTTGAGGATGCGGGCGCCGCTGGCGCCGATCGGGTGGCCGATGGCGATGGCGCCGCCGTTCACGTTGACGATCTCCGGGATTCCAGCCCATGTCCTTGTTGACGGCGCAGGCCTGGGCGGCGAAGGCCTCATTGGCCTCGACCAGATCGAGATCCTCCATCTTCCAGCCGGCCTTCTTGAGGGCGGCGCGCGAGGCGGGGATGGGTCCCGATCCCATGATGGCGGGATCGACGCCGACGCTGGCCCAGGAAACGACGCGGGCGAGCGGGGTGAGGCCGCGCTTCTCGGCTTCCTTGGCGCTCATCAGAATGACGGCGGCGGCACCATCATTGATGCCGCTGGCATTGGCGGCGGTCACCGAGCCATCCTTGGCGAAGGCGGGCTTCAGTTTGGTGACGCTGTCGAGGGTGACACCCTTCTTGATATATTCATCGTCGGCGACCACCACGTCGCCCTTGCGGGTGGAAATGGTGACGGGGGCGATCTCGTCCTTGAACTTGCCGGAGCCTTGCGCTTTCTCGGCCTTGTTCTGCGAGGCGACGGCAAAGGCGTCCTGGGTCTCGCGGGTGATCTGCCACTGGCGGGCGACGTTCTCGGCGGTCGAGCCCATGTGATAGCCGTTGAAAGCGTCCCACAAGCCATCCTTGATCATGGTGTCGACAAGCTGCCAATCGCCCATCTTCACGCCGTCGCGGAGATGGGCCACATGAGGCGCCTTGCTCATCGATTCCTGGCCGCCGGCGGCCACAATCCTGGCATCGCCACTGGCGATTTGCTGCATGCCGAGCGCCACGGCGCGGAGCCCCGAACCGCATAGCTGATTGATGCCCCAGGCAGGACTGTCATTGGGAATGCCGGCGTTGATGGCGGCCTGGCGGGCCGGATTCTGGCCCTGGCCCGCCGTCAGCACCTGGCCGAGGATCACTTCGTCCACGTCCTTGGCGTCGATCTTGGCGCGGGCAATGGCGGCCTTGAGGGCAACGGTTCCGAGATAGGAGGCCGGCACGCTGGCGAGGGCTCCGTTGAACGAACCCACCGGGGTGCGTGCTGCTGATACAATGACGACTGCATTCTCCGAACCGGCCATGACTTTCTCCATAATGAGTGACTCTAAGATTGGATATGCCAGCCATAGCATCTTTTGTGCAATGCGACATAGGTTGCAGGTGGTTCCAACAAAATTTTTGCACTTGCAATTGTGCACTGCGGAGCGCAATTTTTGGGGGGCAAACGGGACCCGTCCCCTGCTGGAGGAGTGAGTGCGTTGAGTGAGGAAAAGACTGCACCGCAAAGTGCCGTTGTCATCAAGAAATATGCCAACCGGCGGCTCTACAACACAGCCACAAGCACCTATGTGACCCTCGACGACCTGTGCACCATGGTCAAGGCCGGCACCGAATTCGTGGTGTTCGACGCCAAGAGCGGCGAGGATATTACCCGCTCGGTGCTCACCCAGATCATTTTCGAGGAAGAAAACAAGGGAACCAACCTGCTGCCGATCAATTTTCTGCGGCAATTGATCCGTTTTTACGGCGATTCGATGCAGTCCTTCGTGCCGGGCTTCCTGGAATTCTCGCTCGACAATCTCGGCAAGGAGCAGGAGAAGTTCCGCGCCCAGCTGATGGAAGCCTGGGGGGCCGATCCGTTCAAGACCATGGAAGAACACGCCAAGCGCAACATGTCGATGTTCAATGACGCCATGCGGATGTTCAATCCGTTCGGCGCCATGGGGGTGGGGCCGGCGGGATTTCAGGCGGCCACTCAAAAGCCCGCCGCCCAGCAGCAGCCCGCGGGCAAGGATGACTTGCAGGTCCTGAAAGATCAGCTCACCGCAATGCAGCAGAAGCTCGATACGATCGCCGGAAAGTAGCGGGCGGAGCGCCGCCTAACCGGCGGCGCGGCGGGCGCTGTCGCTCACCAGGTCGGCGTAGCTCGGCTCGGCGGGGAGTTCCTTTGCCGGTCTTGGCTGAAAGGCCGCATCGAGAGCGGCAATGGCAGCGCGAAGATTGTCGAGTTCGTGGGACAGGCCGGTTTCGAACTTGGCTATGGTTTCCTCGGCCACGGCAGGCGGCGGCGGTTCGACATCGGGTTCCGGCCAGGTGACTTCCGACGGCAGGACTAGGGGTGGGGGTTGGTGAACGAAGGCCTCGGCGCGCTCGGCCGCCTGCCAGGGCGCCTCAAGTTGGGCTTCGCCGAAGAGGTTGCCCTGCAGGAAGTCGACCTGCCATTGGCGCAGAATTGCCGCATCCTCCTCGCTCTCTACCCATTCTGCAACGGTCTGCAGTCCGAAGGTATGGGCGAGATCGATCAGTGAGCGGACCAAATAGCGGTTGTCGGAACTCTCACTGAGGTTGCGGCAGAACGATCCGTCAAGCTTGAGGATGTCGACGGGCAGTTCGCGCAAATGACGGAATGATGTGTAGCCGGCGCCGAAGTCATCGATGGCGACGGAGCAGCCAAGCTCGCGCAAGCGCTGGACGAAGCGCAGGGTTTCCTGCAGGTCGCCAAGCGCCACGGTCTCGGTAATCTCGACGATCAGCCGGTTGATGATGGAGCTGTTGGAGGCAAGGATATCGGTGATCTGCGGATACCAGCGCGGATCGGTGGCGGTGGTTCCGGAGATATTGATGGACAGCCTGGCATCGGGATATTTGTGCAAGGTGGCGACCGCCATCTGGACCACGGCGCGATCGATCAGGCGGACCAGGCCAAGCTTCTCGGCGATGGGAATAAGATGGGCTGCGGCAATGAATTCGCCACTGGAATCCTGCATGCGCAACAAAGCTTCGTGGAAAACCGGCTTGCCGGTTTTGGCCGCAACGATGGGCTGGAAAGCGAGGCGGAAACGATCCTCGCGCAGGCAGCGCACGATTTCGGTGGCGCTATGAGCATTGAGTTTGCGGTCAGCGGTGCGCCTGGGCGATGGACGGTAGATCACGAAACCATCGGAGGGCAGGCGCCGCGCTTCAGTCAGGGCCTCTTCGGCGAGCGCCATGGCGGTGTTGGCATCGGCTGCGTGCTTGGGGAGAACGAGCGCTCCGATCGACAGCAGCGCCCAAACCGGTCCGCGTTCGGTTTCGATCACGCTCTCGCGGGCAACGCTCAGGAAACGCTCGGCCGCCGTCGTCAGTTCTTCCTCGTTGCACTGGTTGAGAATGAGTCCGAATTTGGCGCCGGAATAGCGCGCGATAGCATCGCCGGTGCGCACCACCTGGCGCAGGCGCTTTCCCATATTGACGATCACCTCGTCGGCCACGTCGAAGCCGTAGGCTTCGTTGACCACCGCCAGATTGTTGATGGCGGCAATGGCAAGAGCGCAGCAGGTGCCGTCGCGGTTGGCAACCGACATGGCTTCGCCCAGCGCTTCGGCCATGCGGCCGCGATTCATCATGCCGGTCAGGGGATCGCAATTGCCGAGAAAGCTCAAGTGCTGGTCGCGGCGGTGGCGGTCGTCGATGCGGCGCACGGTGCCGTAGACTTCAACCGGGCGGCCATCGTCGCCGCCATACCATTTGCCGTGGTCTTCAACCCAGATGCTGGCGCGGCCGCTGCGGCCTTCGGGGCGGAACAAATATTCGATCTTGAAGGGAATGCCGTTGCCATCGTCGATCAGCGATGTGCGCATGACCGTGTCATAACGGCTGGTGAAATTGTCGGCGTCGAGATAGGAGGCAAAGGTTCTGCCGGAGCCGAGATTGGCGGGATTGCAGCCGAGTACTTCGGCGGAATTTTGCGACCAGGCAATGCGATCGGTCTCAATCACCCAATGGTAGGCCGCTTCCTCGGCGGCGGCGATGGCGCGCTCGACACCGTGGAAAGCCACCGCCTCCGCCGGATGTCCTCCAGCGGCCGGGGCTGCAACAAATTCCGCCTTGGCCGCGGCATCCGCCGGGCCTGCGCCAAATTCAAACGGGGCTGCCGCATTCTGTTCGGTCAAGGGGCCTCCGGGCACATAATACCGTCTCCGCGACATACGAATCGCAGAGTTTTAGTGGCTATCGCAACAAGTCTAAAGAAGTTGGGCGAATCAATCCTTAACGCCAATATTAAATTAGTAGCCAAGTGCCAAGCCATCCTTGCGTGGGTCGGAGCCGCCGATCAGCATGCCGCGGGCATGATCGATGGCAATGGCCTGGCCGCCGCCCAGCGGCTCCACGGTTTCAACCAGGCGGTGTCCTTTGGCGGCTAGTGCTTGCCTGGCGGCGGGTGAAACTCCCGCTTCCAGCTGGACTTCGGTTCCCCTGGGGAAATAGCGCGGCCAGTCGACCGCCTCCTGGGGGTCCATGCCGTAGATGTAGCGGTTAATTGCAACGCTGACGTGTCCCATGGGCTGGTAGTCACCGCCCATGACGCCGTAGCTCATGTCTATTTTGCCGTCCTTACGCACCATGGCCGGGATGATGGTGTGCAACGGCCGCTTGCCGGGACCGATGCAATTGGGATGGCGGGGATCGGTCACGAAACAGGCGCCGCGATTCTGCAGGGCAATGCCGGTCATGGGCGTCACGATGCCGGAGCCGAAACCATAATAAGTCGAATTGATGAAGGAGACGGCCAAACGCTTACGGTCGACGACGGCGAGGTAGACCGTATCGGACTGCGGCATCGCCACCTTGACATCCTGCGCCCGATTCATGTCGATGAGCCCGGCCAATCGTGCAGCGGTCTTGGGGCTGAGAAGGTCTTTCACCGGGATTTCGGCAAAACCGGGGTCGGCGATGTGGCGGTTGCGGAGAACCCAGGCAAGTTTCAGCGCTTCGATCTCCAAGTGCATGCGCTCGGGGCCGGCGGGATCGAGAGCTGCGAGGCCGAAGTGGCCGAGGATGTTGAGAGTAATCAGCGCCGTCAGGCCCTGGCCATTGGGTGGAATCTCGAGCACTTCATGACCGGCAAAATCGGTCGAGATGGGTTCGACCCAGGTCGACTCGGTGCGGGCGAAATCTTCGAGGGTCAGGAGCGAGCCGCGCTTTGCCAGGTGGCCGACAATGTCCTCGGCTATCTCACCGGAATAGAAGGCATCGCGGCCCTCTTTGGCGAGAATGCGCAGGGTCCGCGCCAAAGCGGGGTAGGCCATGGTTTCGCCCACCTGGGGGGTGCGGCCGTCCTTGAGATAGTGGATGCGGCCGCCCTCGTCGGCGGCAAGGATCGGAGTATCCTCCGGCCAGTCGAAGGCTACCCGCGGAGTGACGGGCACTCCTTCCTCGGCCAGGCGGATGGCCGGTGCGAGACAATCGCCCAGGGTCATGGTTCCATATGCCTTGAGGAGCTTGTCCCAGGCGTCGATAGCGCCGGGAACGGTTACCGAATGTATGCCGCGAATGGCGATTTCCCGGAGACCCGACGCCTTCAGCCAAGCGGCATCGGCCTTCAAAGAGGCGCGCCCCGAGCCATTGAGGCCGTGCACCTTGCCGTCAGGCATGCCCACCAGCGCAAAGCAGTCACCGCCTATACCGGTCAACGAAGGCTCCACCACGCAGAGCACGGCCGAGGCGGTGACGGCCGCATCGACGGCATTGCCGCCGCCGCGCAGGACGTCGAGGGCCGCCAGAGTTGCCGGCGGCGCCGAGGTTGCCGCCATCCCGTTAATTGCATAGGCCGCCGAGCGGCCCGGTTTGTGGAAATCGCGCATGGTTTCTCCATATAGCGCCCGCCCGCCCGCGTCATCCATAACTCACGGGCCAAACTCAGAGCGGTCGAAATTGGCCCGATCATGTCGCTCAGGATGGCTATCCCCATTTGCCCATGGCTATGTTATGGGCCGCCCAGAGTGTTATTCCCGAGGAGAAATTTCGATGACTGTGAAGAGCGATATCGAGATCGCCCGCGAAGCGAAGATGAAACCGATCATGGCGATCGGCAAGGGCCTCGGCATTCCGGAGAAGGATCTGATCCCCTATGGCCACACCAAGGCGAAGGTGAGCCTGGAGTATATCGACACGCTGGCCAAGAAGAAGGACGGCAAGCTCATCCTGGTGACGGCGATCAATCCAACGCCGGCGGGCGAAGGCAAGACGACGACCACCGTGGGCCTGGGCGACGGCCTCAACCGCATCGGCAAAAAGGCGATGATCGCGCTCCGCGAACCGTCGCTCGGGCCGTGTTTCGGCATGAAGGGGGGAGCGGCTGGCGGCGGCTATGCCCAGATCGTGCCGATGGAGGACATCAACCTGCATTTCACCGGCGATTTCCACGCCATCACCTCGGCGCACAATCTGCTCTCGGCGATGATCGACAATCACATCTACTGGGGCAATGAGCTGGGCATCGATACGCGGCGCGTCGCCTGGCGGCGGGTGATGGACATGAACGACAGGGCGCTCCGCGAGATCGTCTGCTCGCTGGGCGGTGTCGCCAACGGTTATCCGCGGGAAGCGGGTTTCGACATCACGGTTGCCTCGGAGATCATGGCGATCCTTTGCCTTTCCAACTCGATTGCCGATCTTGAGCGGCGCATGGGGCAGATCGTTGTCGCCGGCAAGCGCGACAGGGGCCAGGTGTTGGCCCGCGACATCAAGGCGCCGGGCGCCATGACGGTGCTTCTCAAGGATGCGCTGATGCCCAATCTGGTGCAGACGCTCGAAAACAATCCGGCCTTCGTGCATGGCGGTCCCTTCGCCAATATCGCCCATGGCTGCAATTCGGTGATGGCCACCAAGACGGCGCTCAAGCTCGCCGACTATGTGGTGACCGAAGCGGGTTTCGGCGCCGACCTCGGTGCCGAGAAGTTCTTCGACATCAAATGCCGCAAGGCGGGGCTCACGCCGGCCGCTACCGTCATCGTGGCAACCGTGCGGGCGCTCAAGATGCATGGCGGTGCTGCCAAGGAAGACCTCAAGAAGGAAAATGTCGAGGTGCTCAAGAAGGGCCTCGCCAATCTCGGGCGCCACATCGAGAATGTGAAGAAGTTCGGCGTTCCGATCGCTGTGGCTGTCAATCACTTCGTCAGCGACACCGATGCGGAAGTCGATGCGGTGCGCGAATACTGCAAGAGCCACGGGGTGGAAGCCTTCAAGTGCACCCATTGGGCTGAGGGCGGCAAGGGCACCGAGGCACTGGCCAAACACGTGGCGGCGATCGCCGACAAGGCGTCGTCGCAGTTCAAGCCCATTTACAATGACGAGACTCCGCTGTGGGACAAGGTGCGCACCATCGCGCGGGAAATCTACCGGGCCGACGACATCGTCGCCGACAAAAGCGTGCGCGACCAGCTCAAGGGCTACGAGGCGCAGGGTTACGGAAAATTTCCGATCTGCATGGCCAAGACGCAATACTCGTTCTCGACGGATCCCAATCTCAAGGGCGCGCCCACAAACCATGTGGTGCCGATCCGCGAAGTCAGGCTGTCGGCGGGGGCCGAATTCATCGTGGTGATCTGCGGCGACATCATGACCATGCCGGGCCTGCCGAAGGTGCCATCGGCAGAAGTGATCGGGCTCGACGAGAAGGGGCAGATCGCGGGGCTGTTTTGAACGGAGGTTTTAGGCATGAATCGATCATCAAATGATGATAAATTCGTTCCGGGGATTGGATTACATGGATGCGAACCACTCTGCCATTGGAAGACGATCTCGTTAAGAAAGCCCAGAAGCTGACGGGTATTAAGAAGAAAGCGCCGCTCATTCGCGAGGCGCTGAAAGCGCTGATCGAGCGTGAGCGCGCGCGAAGGGTGGCGCTTCTCGGCGGCGGCGAGCCCCATGCGGCCGCCCCGCGGCGGCGGCGATAGGTCTAGGGATGGCGGTGAACTGATATGCCCGATCTTTTCTCATTGCGCGGCCGGATAGCGCTGGTCACCGGCGCTTCGCGAGGGCTGGGCTTTGCCATGGCGAAGGCGCTAAAGGACAATGGCGCCCATGTCATCGTCAACGCCCGAGATGCAGCGGCGCTGGGCGAGGCGGCGGCCAAGATCGGCGCCGAAGCGATGGCTTTCGATGTGACCGACGCCAATTTGGCGCGCGGCGCGCTGGAGCGTATCGCCCTGAAACATGGCAGGCTCGACATACTGGTCAACAATGCCGGCATACAGCACCGGCGTCCGCTGGTTGAATGGGAGGACGAGGATTTCGACCGGGTCATCGCGGTCAATCTGACATCGTGCTTCCGGCTGGCGCGCGATGCCGCACGGTTGATGCTGCCGCGCAAATTCGGGCGCATCATCAATACGGGCTCGGTTGCGGCGATACTCGGGCGTCCCACCATTCATGCCTATGTGGCGGCCAAGGCCGGGCTGCACGGCCTGACGCGATCGATGGCGGCGGAACTCGGCCGTCATGGCATCACCATCAACGCGCTGGCGCCGGGCTATTTCGCCACCGAACTCAACACCGCCCTGATGAACGACGAGGCCTTCACCAAATGGGTGGAGGCGCGCACGCCCGCCGGGCGCTGGGCCAGGCCGGAGGAGTTGGGCGGCGCCGTGGTGTTCCTCGCCTCCGATGCCGCGTCCTATGTCAACGGTCATGTGCTGGCGGTTGACGGCGGCCTTTCGACGTCGCTGTGATCAGGCGGCGGTTTTCCGTTCCTTGTCCTTTTCAGCCTCGGCAGCGGGTTCGGCTTCGCGAACGATTTCAATCCGCACCTTGGTGATCAGCGCCGCGAGGGCGCCCAGAATGGCTAGCCAGGGGGCCGCCAATGCCACGGCGCCACCGGCGATGACGCCGATGGTCAGCGGGGTCTCGAGATAGATGTCGCCGTCCCTGGCTTTGATGCGGAGCTGCTGCACCTTGCCTTCGGCCAACAGGGCTTTCACCTTCTCAACCAATTGGTTTCCGGCGATTTCGATTTCTTCGGTAAATGTCGGTTTGCGATCGGGTTTCTGTTCTTCCATGATTTTCCACCTTGCCAGTTTGGGCCTTGATTAAGTCGGCATTCCCTACCAATCACGCGGCAGCGGTGCATTGATCCCGGTCAAAGGATGCAGCACTATGTCAGCGAGGTGCATTTCATGGCGCGGCGGGTTGTCCTAGCAGTCATTGCCGGGGTCATCATTGGCCTGGCGGTCGCATGGTTCATGCTGGGCGCCGTCAACGGGCCATCGCGGCCGCCGCCCCGCGACCAGTGGGAGGCGCTGCTCGGCGAGCGGATCAAGGTTCCGGAGGGCTACCAATTCGAAGTTTTCGCGCGCGATCTCGGCACGCCGCGGATGATGCAGATGACGGGGGATGGCGATCTCATCGTCTCGGGCTATCAGAACGGCAACATCATCCTGCTCAAGCGCGACGGCGATGGCGACGGGCGGTCCGATGGGCGAATTGTCTTGCGCGAGAACATGCAGCTGCCCCATGGCCTGGTGCTGGAAGGTGGAACGCTGTTCGTGGCCGAAGAACAGCGGGTGGTGAAATACGATTTCGACGGCCAGACCCTGAAGAATGAACGGGTGGTTCTCGACGGCCTGCCGGAAGGCGGCGGCCATTCCTCGCGCACCCTGGCGCGGGGGCCGGACGGGTTTCTCTATCTCGCTATCGGTTCAAGCTGCAATTCGTGCCTCGAGGATCATCCCTGGCGCGCCGCGCTGCTGCGCTTCAAGGAGGGCGCGGCGCCGGAGATCTTTGCGGCGGGATTGCGCAACACGGTGGGTTTCGACTGGCAGCCCGGAACCGGCGCGCTCTACGGCGTCGACAACGGCCGCGACAATCTCGGCGACGACGTGCCCGACGACGAAGTGAACCGCATCGAAGAGGGCAAGCATTACGGCTGGCCGTATGTGCATGGCAAAGGTGTCGGGCGATCCGCAGCTCAGTGCGCCGGCCGGCCTCGATCCGGTGCCGCCCGCCCATGGCCTCGGCGCCCATGTGGCGCCGCTGTCGATTGTGTTTCTGGAGGAACGGACACGGCGCTGGTGGCCGAACACGGCTCATGGAACCGGACGGAGAAGGCGGGATACCGGATCGTCCAGCTGACATTCGATGCGGGCGGGATCAGCGAAACGGTGTTTCTTGTCGGGCTGCCAGCGGGGCGAAGAGGTGATCTGCCGCCCCGTCGGGATCCTCGAAGCGCCCGACGGCAGTCTGTTCGTGACCGATGATTATGCAGGTGCCGCATACCGCATCACAAGGGTTCGCTGAAGCGCAGGGAAGCGGCCTTATGTATCAAGCGCATCAAGTGGCGGGTGAGCCGTGAAGTGGTTCAGTTTCCCCATGCTAGTCGGAATCGTTATGCTGTTCTGCAATCTCGAACTTCACTTCAATCACTTTCCCATCCCACGCGCTGGTTTTCAGAATTGGTTCGAGGTCCGCACGGAAGCAGAATCTTGCCTTTCTATTTTCCCCAAAGGCATCGTTATACTGAACAACACCAAAGGCTATATATCCTTCATTCTTGGTCGTCCCGCGAAAGTCACAGTGTGCGCTTGCTAATATGGTTTGAGATGGGCCGAGAGTCTTGGCGGCCGGTGCATCATGCACAGGGCTTTCAACTACGTAGTCCTTTGGCAGCGGCCATGGAACTATCTTCGCATCAGTGATCGTTCTGAGCCTATATGCCGGGGTCTGTCCTGCATTTGTTACCTTGACTTGAATGCTAACAGTACCCTTGGTCATGTCACGCTGATCAAAAATAAGAAGACTTGCATTGGTCGGTTCAACTACGACGTATGCTCTCAATTGCCGTTGGGCGTTCGCCTGTTCTTGTTCAATTGCCTTGAGCGTGTTCTTGTTGGCTTCAACAGCGGCGCTGGTGGCTATCCGGCTAAGCCTGAGAGAATTCCAAATGAAGTAGATGCCGATAGCGGCAATCACGGCTTGCCCAACTCCCAGAATGAAAAGCAACATGGCCCAGTAAGCCATGTCCTGTTGGGCTTTCAGGTCTTGATTGGTAACCTGCTGGGAATAATAGGCCTCAATTTTTTCCGAGAGGCATTTCGAGAAGTTCGAGAAATCTCCAGTGAAGCAGGTCTTGGCTATTTCCTGGCTGGCTGCCTCGCGCTGAGACTGTGCGTTTTTCTGATATTGGGCATGACCTTGATACAAACCGCCCAGCCCTTCTAGAATGAGGCCGGCTGTTGCTCCAATGATAAGGAGCAGAACCGCGAATGCCGCGACGAGGAGCACCACATCCACTCGTTTTTTGTCTTCTTCCGGAGTCACTTGGTTTGACCACTACGATTGACGCGAGTGGTAGACCTTATTGTCCAGACGACACTTTGCCTAGATCAGGCGCAGTACTTTCGCCTCAATCGCCACCATGCACTGCGGCACGAGCGCAGCCGAAAACCTGCCCCGCTGATCTTGTTGCTCAAGTCCCGCTTCGGTCTCATACCAAAGGCCAGGAATATTGACCTGTTTCGCCCCCTTATTCGTCTTCCCGGCGAAGCCGGGACCCATCGGTCAACCAATGAAAACTTTGGCATCTTGCGCGGTTGTGCCATGGGTCCCGGCTTTCGCCGGGATGACGGGAGTGGGAAGGTCCGCAGAGTCACTTTATGCGACCGTTGGTAGCAGTCACCCCGATCTTGGCCAGCTCCGCGCGCTTCCTGACCAGTGCCTAAATGCCGTCCGTCTGAGCCATGCCTGAATTTTACGCATAGCTGGCACCAAAGTCCTGGTGCGCTTGATACATAAGGCCGGGAAAAGCAGCAGGAATGTGCAAAAATACGGCATTGCAGCATGAAAATTGGAGATTGTTACTGTTTTTTAAACATATGAAATAATTGAATTTAGATCAGCTATGCGCAATTAGCATTGCTATTCTTGCTGCGTTGCACCTAGATTCCCGCCGTGGCCGACAGCCACACAATGTCAATCCAAAAGGGGAATGACCATGTTTGAAGTTTTGAAAACACGGTACAGCAAATGGAAGCGCTATGCGCGCACCGTCAACGAGCTGGAGGGTCTGAGCAACCGCGACCTTGCCGATCTGGGCATCGCACGGTCGGATATCCGCCGGCTGGCGCGCGAGGCAGTCAGCAAGTGACGATTTTTCCCGGCATCGCCATGCGTCTCGGCCGCAGCCGCCGGATGCGGGCCTATCGCCAAGCCCGTCTTGAGATCGAATCCATGACGGAAGCCGATCTCGCCGACATTGGCCTGAGACGATACCAGTTGGGACATGTGGCGCGGGTGAAAGCACTGCGCTGAATCTCCGCTCTGCAAGAGTGAAACAATCGGGGTCCGGCGGCTGCTAAATGCTGCCGGGCCCCTTTCATTTTGGCGGTTTTGACAATTGCGGCAATCCGCCGCCAGAAGCCGGTTGCGAGTCTTTATCCACTGTGTTACCCCGTGCCCCGCGGCGGGGCGGGGTCTCGGACCGCACGTGTGTCTTTGTGCATACGGAATTCCAGCAAATTCAAGTGTTTGAGCCCAGACTTGCGGGCTCTCACGCGAGACTGTTTCGAAAGATAGATCGTGGCAACCACAGATCAGACAGTATCCGGTGTGCAGGGCCGCTATGCCAATGCTCTGTTCCAGCTGGCAACCGAGGAAAAATCGGTCGACAAGACGGGGGCGGAACTCGCCTCCTTCCAGGCGGCAATCGAAACTTCAGCCGAACTAAAACGGATGGTGCTCTCGCCGGTCTATTCGGCCGAGGACCAGATTGCCGCCATCGACGGTATCTGCGCCAAGGTAGGGATTTCCGGCACCACCCTCAATTTTCTCAAGCTGGTGGCCAAGAACCGCAGGCTCTCCGCCGTCTCGGCGATCATCTCGACCTATGCCACGCTGCTCGCCACTTCAAAAGGCGAAGTGCAGGCGGAAGCGATTTCCGCCGAGAAGCTTTCCGACAAGCATGTGAAGGACATCAAGGCCGCGCTGAAGGCGTCGATCGGACGCGATGTGCAGCTTACGACCCGGGTCGACAAGTCGATCCTCGGCGGCCTCATCGTCAAGGTGGGTTCGCGCATGCTCGACAATTCACTCAAGACCAAACTCTCCAATCTCAAGATCGCCATGAAGGGGACCGCCTGATGGATATCCGCGCCGCCGAAATCTCGGCCATTCTCAAAAAGCAGATCAAGGATTTCGGCCGCGAAGCCGAAGTCTCGGAAATCGGCCAGGTGCTGTCGGTGGGTGACGGCATCGCCCGCGTCTACGGCCTCGACAATGTGCAAGCCGGCGAGATGGTGGAATTTCCCGGCGGCATCCGCGGCATGGCGCTCAATCTCGAAACCGACAATGTCGGCATCGTGATCTTCGGCAATGACCGCGACATCAAGGAAGGCGATACGGTCAAGCGCACCGGCGCCATCGTGGAAGTGCCGGTCGGCAAGGAGCTCCTCGGCCGGGTGGTCGATCCGCTGGGCAACCCAATTGACGGCAAGGGTCCGATCAAGTCGAAGGAGCGCCGCCGCGTCGACGTCAAGGCGCCGGGCATCATTCCCAGAAAGTCGGTGCACGAACCGATGTCGACGGGTCTCAAGGCCATCGACGCGCTGATCCCGATCGGGCGCGGCCAGCGCGAACTGGTCATCGGCGACCGCCAGACCGGCAAGACCGCCATCATTCTCGACACCATCCTCAACCAGAAGCCCATTCACATCGCCGGCCCCGAGAAGGAAAAGCTCTACTGCGTCTATGTCGCCTGCGGCCAGAAGCGCTCGACGGTTGCACAGTTCGTGAAAATTCTCGAGGACAATGGGGCACTGGAATACTCGATCATCGTCGCCGCCACCGCCTCCGATCCCGCACCCTTGCAATATCTGGCGCCGTTTGCCGGCTGCACCATGGGCGAATATTTCCGCGACAACGGCATGCATGCGCTGATCGCCTATGACGATCTCTCCAAGCAGGCAGTGGCCTACCGCCAGATGTCATTGCTTTTGCGCCGTCCGCCTGGCCGCGAAGCCTATCCGGGCGACGTGTTCTATCTGCATTCGCGCCTGCTGGAGCGCGCGGCGAAACTCAACGATTCACAGGGCGGTGGCTCACTGACGGCGCTGCCGGTCATCGAGACCCAGGCCAATGACGTCTCCGCCTATATCCCCACCAACGTGATCTCGATCACCGATGGCCAGATCTTCCTTGAAACCGATCTGTTTTATCAAGGCATCCGTCCCGCCGTGAACGTCGGCCTCTCAGTGTCGCGCGTCGGCTCCGCCGCCCAGATCAAGGCGATGAAGCAGGTGGCCGGCAAGATCAAGGGCGAGCTGGCCCAATACCGCGAAATGGCGGCCTTCGCCCAGTTCGGCTCGGACCTCGATGCCGCCACCCAGAAAATGCTCAACCGCGGCGCCCGCCTCACCGAGCTTTTGAAGCAGCCGCAGTTCTCGCCGCTCAAGACGGAAGAGCAGGTGGTCTCGATCTATGCCGGCGTCAACGGCTATCTCGACGCGCTCCCGGTCAACAAGGTGCGCGCCTTCGAAGACGGACTGCTCCGCAACATCCGCGACAAGCACATGGACATTCTCGATGCGATCCGCACGGAGAAGCAGATTTCGGATGCGATGATGCCGAAGCTCAAAGCCGCCGTCGACGCCTACGCCAAGTCCTTCGCGTAATCCGAGGCCCCGATGGCTAGTCTCAAGGACCTCCGCAATCGCATCGCCTCGGTGAAGGCGACACGCAAGATCACCAAGGCCATGCAGATGGTGGCGGCGGCGAAATTGCGCCGGGCCCAGGAAGCGGCAGTGGCGGCGCGGCCCTATTCGGAGCGCATGGCTGTCGTGCTGGCCAATCTCGCCTCGTCGATGGAAGGCCGCGACGGCGCGCCCGCACTGCTGGCCGGGACCGGCAAGGACCAGACCCATCTCCTCGTCGTCGCCACCGCCGAGCGGGGCTTGTGCGGCGGCTTCAACTCGTCGATCGCCAAGATCGCCCGCGAACATGCCGACAGGCTGATCGCCCAGGGCAAGACGGTGAAAATCCTCACCGTCGGCAAGAAGGGCAACGACTCGCTGAAGCGGCTCTATGGCAAGTATTTCGTCGATGCGGTGGATTTTCGCGGGGTGAAGGCGCTGGACTTCGGCCATGCGCAAAGTGTCGCCGCCAAGATCCTCAAGCTGTTCGATGAAGGTCAGTTCGACGTGGCGACCCTGTTCTTCGCCGAGTTCAAGTCGGTGATGTCGCAGAAGCCGACGGCATTGCAGCTGATCCCGGCCTCGGTCGGCACCGGCAAGGCGCCCGATCTCGGTGGCGCGATCTATGATGCCGAACCCGACGAGGGCGAAATCCTCGCCGACCTCCTGCCGCGCAATATCGCGGTGCAGGTGTTCCGCGGTCTGCTGGAGAATTCCGCCTCGGAACAGGGCGCCCGCATGAGCGCCATGGACAGCGCCACCCGCAACGCCGGCGACATGATCAACAAACTGTCGATCAAATACAACCGCCAGCGCCAGGCGCAGATCACCAAGGAACTCATCGAAATCATTTCGGGCGCGGAAGCGCTCTAGCCCATTCGGAGAAGGACTGAACTCATGGCGAAGAAACCCACTGCCACCGGCCGCGTTACCCAGGTGACCGGCGCCGTCGTCGACGTCGCTTTCGAGGGCGAGTTGCCGAAGATTCTCAATGCGCTCGAAACCGACAACCACGGCAACCGATTGGTTCTCGAAGTAGCCCAGCATCTGGGCGAAAGAACCGTGCGCTGCGTGGCCATGGATTCCTCGGAAGGCCTGGTGCGCGGCCAACCGGTGACCGATACGGGACAGCCGATCTCCGTGCCGGTGGGGATCGAGACGCTGGGCCGCATCATCAATGTCATCGGCGAGCCGGTGGACGAGGCGGGGCCGGTCAACGCCAAGGAGCGCCGGGCCATCCATCAGCCGGCGCCGGAATTCGTCGATCAATCGACCGAGGCGCAGATTCTGGTCACCGGCATCAAAGTCGTCGATCTTCTGGCGCCTTACGCCAAGGGCGGCAAGATCGGGCTGTTCGGCGGCGCCGGCGTCGGCAAGACCGTGCTCATCATGGAGCTCATCAACAACATCGCCAAGACCCATGGCGGCTATTCTGTCTTCGCCGGCGTGGGCGAGCGCACCCGCGAGGGCAACGACCTCTATCACGAGATGATCGAATCGGGGGTCAACAAGGATCCGAAGAAAACCGGCTCGGCCGCCGGCTCGAAATGCGCGCTGATCTACGGACAGATGAACGAACCGCCAGGGGCTCGCGCCCGCGTCGGCCTATCGGGTCTCACGGTTGCCGAGTATTTCCGCGATCAGGGCCAGGACGTGCTGTTCTTTGTCGACAATATTTTCCGCTTCACTCAGGCGGGCTCGGAAGTGTCGGCCCTCCTCGGCCGCATTCCGTCCGCCGTGGGTTATCAGCCAACACTGGCCACCGACATGGGCGCTCTGCAGGAGCGCATCACCACCACAAACAAGGGCTCGATCACTTCGGTGCAGGCGATCTATGTGCCGGCCGACGACCTGACCGATCCGGCGCCGGCCACTTCTTTCGCCCACTTGGATGCAACTTCGGTCCTGTCGCGCGCCATTGCGGAAAAGGGCATCTATCCGGCGGTCGATCCGCTCGATTCCACGTCGCGCATGCTCGATGCGCGGATCATCGGCGAAGAGCACTACGATACGGCGCGGCGCGTACAGGTCATTCTCCAGCGCTACAAGGCGCTGCAGGACATTATCGCCATTCTCGGCATGGACGAGCTTTCGGAAGAAGACAAACTCACGGTGGCGCGCGCCCGCAAGATCGAGCGATTCCTGTCGCAGCCCTTCGACGTGGCGGCAGTGTTCACCGGCTCGCCTGGTGTGCAGGTGAAACTGGAGGACACCATCAAGGGCTTCAAGGGCCTGTGCGACGGCGCCTATGACCATTTGCCGGAGCCCGCCTTCTACATGGTGGGCACCATCGAGCAGGCGGTCGAGAAAGCCCAGCGGCTGGCGGCGGAAGCGGCGTAACCCGGATGGCTGGTCTTCACTTCGAACTGGTAAGCCCGGCAAAGCTGCTGTTCTCCGGCGAGGTGGCGTCGGTCACGCTGCCGGGAACCGAAGGCGATATGGGCATCTTCGCCGGCCATGCGCCGGTGCTGTCAACGCTGCGCCCGGGTGTTGTTGTCATCACCAAAGATTCAGGCGCGCCGGAAAAGATCTTCGTGCGCGGCGGTCTGGCGGAAGTCAATCCGAACGGGCTCACGCTGCTCGCCGAAACCGCCATCCCGCTCGCCGAACTCGATGCGGCGGCACTCGCCCAACAGGTGAAGGACGCCGAAGAAGACGTGGCCGATGCCAAGGACGACGAGACACGGCGGCGGGCGAGCGAAAATCTGGAGCATTTGAAAGCGCTGCACGCGGCGATTTGATTAATCCGCTTACGGTTTTCTATTTCCTCACCCTGAGGCGCCCGGCACAGCCGGGTCTCGAAGGGTTGAACCGCTGCGGCGGCGCCACCTCAGCATGAGGGGACGTCAGGACAGCGACGCTGCTTGCATCCCCTATTCCGTCACCCCAGCGAATGCTGAGGTCCCGCTTTCTTCCGTTTGTTCAAGCAGTTAGCGGGATGCCAGGGTTCGCTGGCATGACGGTGGCATGAAATGGCGCACCAAACAAAATGGAATTACCCTATTTGGAGCGGCGGTTGCTATAAGTGTACAGGCCGCCGAAAGCCAGCACGTTGGGGTGATACTTTGCCACGGAGTAGATGGCGTTCTCATGGACGATGTCGGTTGCGCCGATGTCGTAGCGGATGGAGGCATCAAGCGACTCGACGAGCTGGCGTTTGTGGTGGGCGGAGGCTCTCTCCGATTGCCGGAGCAGCCAGAGGCCAAGGCGGACACGGATGGAATCGATCACTCCGTGCGATGTTGGGGCAAATTCGAATGAATGGACGATGTCACTTGGCATGTTGATCTCCATCTTTCACGTCACGGGGGCGTGACATGGTGGAGAGACTAAGGCTGCCGGATACCGCGGTCTGTGATGCGGTTCACTTTTCGGCTTTCCAGGCGCGCCAGCGGTAAACGAGCTCGGTCTCGCAGGCCTTGATGCCGACATAGCAGGCGAGCGCTATTGCACCGGAGGCTACGATCTCGATCAGCTGGAGTAGGCCGCCGTCCATGGCCGCCTGCCAGCCCGCCTGCTGCAGCAAGCGGATGTTCTCCATGGCGAGATGGTAGAGATTGTAGGTGCTCCAGGCGAACAGGGCGGCGAAGCCACCCATGGCGATGAACACCACAGCCGCGTGGTAAGTCGAAAGCTGCAGCCAGCGATACATCGGGAGATTCCTCCAGCGCGGAAACTGCCACCTGCGGCCAGGTTTTGGCAAGTGCGCAATACCAGACAGCAAGAAGCCCGCGACATTGCCGCGGGCTCTGTATAAATTTTGCGTGGGGGAGTGGACCTATTGCCCGGCGCGCTGGCCGAGGTCCTTCATCCATGAGGGCTTGCCGCCACCGCTGCGCTTCGGCGCTCCGGCGCCACCGTGCGCGTGGGGACGATTTCCACCGGCATGATTGCGGTTGCGGTTTTCGCCCTGCGGCTTATCGCCGGCGACCGGGTTCCATTCGCGCTTCTTCGGCGCGCCACCCTGGCCCCGGTGGGGGCGCTTGGCGCCCTGGGGTTTGCCCTGGTGACGATGGGGCTGGCCCGCCTGCACATTGGCAAGGCCCAATGCGTGCTGCATCACGGGAACCGGCTGGCGGATGGTGCGCTCGATATCGCGGAGCAGCGAGCGCTCCTCGGGCGTGCACATGGCGATCGCCGTTCCTTCAGCACCCGCCCTGGCGGTGCGGCCAATGCGATGGACATAGGATTCGGGCACGTAAGGCAGATCGTAGTTCACCACGTGGCTGACGCCATCGACATCGATGCCGCGGGCGGCAATGTCGGTGGCAACCAGCACCAGGATCTTGCCGTTCTTGAAGCCTGCCAGCGCCTTCTCGCGGTTGACCTGGGATTTGTTGCCGTGAATGGCGGCGGCGGTGAAGCCCGCGGCCGAGAGGCCCTTCATCACCTTGTCGGCGCCATGCTTGGTGCGGGTGAACACCAGGGTGCGGGTCATGTTGTTGTCCTTGAGCAGCTCGCTCAGGAGCTTCAGCTTGTTGGCGGGATCGACATGGATGACGCTCTGGTTGACTTTCTCCACCGTGGTGGCGACGGGTGCTACTTCAATGCGCACCGGATTGGTGAGAAGATGCGGCGGCAAGGCCTGCGATCTCCTTCGGCATGGTGGCCGAGAAGAACAGGTTCTGGCGCTCTCTCGGCAACATCGCGGTGAGCTTGCGGATGGCATGGATGAAGCCCAGATCGAGCATCTGGTCGACCTCGTCGAGGACGAAGATCTCAACCTTGGCAAGGGTTACGGCGCGGCGATCGATCAGATCGACGAGCCGGCCTGGGGTCGCCACCAGGATATCGACGCCGCCACGCAGGATTTCAATCTGCTTGCCGATGGACACGCCGCCATAGACCACGGCGCGCGACAGCTTCAAATTGCGGCCATAGGTCTTGAAGCTCTCGGCGATTTGCGCCGCAAGTTCGCGGGTGGGGGTGAGAATGAGGGCACGGGCGGTGCCGCGCATCGGGCGTTCGGACTGCTTGGCCAGGCGCTCGAGAATGGGAAGGGCGAAGGCTGCGGTCTTGCCGGTGCCGGTCTGGGCAATGCCGAGAAGATCGCGGCCCGCAAGCAGTTCCGGAATGGCGCGCGCCTGGATTGGCGTGGGCTTGTCGTAACCCTCGGCGGCCAGCGCCTTCAAGAGGGGTTGCGACAGATTAAGTTCGGTAAAGGAGTTCAATTTCGTTCTTTCGTTCGGAACAGTGGGTAAAGCGCATGGCATGTCCGAAACGGCCAAACGCGATCATTCGCGAACTGGCCTGGCCATGCGCTTAAACTTTCCCACGTGAAAGGAATGTTCGGGGTTTTCGCCGCGGCTGGAACGGCTGCACCAGATGGCGCGCCTCACGTATCCCTTGGAGGACCGGCAGCGATTTGGGTCATATGGGCGTATTGCAGTGCAATGTCAAAGGATTCCTCAAACAGGCTTTATGAATGTCTCGACCAGGGCCGGAAGCTCGGACATATGAGCGAAAATGGCTTCAGCGCCGATCGATTTCAATTGCTCGCCGTGCCGGGCGGGATGGGGGTTGGTTCCGGTAAAGCCAAGCACCCAACAGCCCGCCCGCGCCGCCGCGGTCACGCCGGTGACGCTGTCCTCGATGACCAGGCAGCGGTCCGGCGGCGCACCGGCAAGGCGGGCTGCTTCAATGAAAATGTCGGGCTCGGGCTTTGCCTTCGACACATGTTCGAAGGTGATGATGCGATCGCCGAAATAAGGTGAAAGCCCGGTGATGCGGAGCGCTTCGGCAACGCGAAGCTGGGGACTGTTGGAGGCGACGCTGGCGTGCATGGCGATGCGGCGAAGCGCTGTTGCAACTCCTGGCACCGGCTTCAGTTCGCGCTGGAAAAGCTGCAGCAGGCGGCGGTCCTTGTCGGCTTCCACGCCGGGCTGAAACGCTACGCGAAACTCCTGCTCAACTTCGGCAATCATGGCCGCGAAAGTCTTGCCGACGAAGCGCCGGTGGGCCTCTTCGGCGCTCATGGCGACGCCGCCTTCGGCCAGAATTTCCACGTCGACGCGCATCGACAGGGGCTCGCTGTCGACCAGCACGCCATCGCAATCGAAGATGATGTGGGCGATGCTCACCGGCCGAGATGCCTGAAATCGGCGATGACGCGGTCATAGACCGGCCGCTTGAAGGCGACGACGAGTTCGACAATCTCGTCCATCGGCGCCCAACGCCATTGGTCGAATTCCTGTTTGTGGCCGGGGGGCGCCAGATTGATCTCGCTGTCCTCGCCGGTAAAGCGCATGGCGAACCACTTCTGGGTCTGGCCGCGATATTTGCCTTTCCACGACTTGCCACGGAGATGTTCGGGCAAATCGTAATTGTACCAGCGCGGCGCTTCGGCAATCACTTCGGCCGAGGTGACCGAGGTTTCCTCGGCGAGTTCGCGCATCGCCGCAAGCCTCGGGTTCTCGTGTCTGTCAATGCCGCCCTGGGGCATCTGCCACCACAGGCCCTTGCCCTCGTCGTTCTGCTTGTCGAACCGGCGGCCAATCCAGGCAAGCCCCTCGCGGTTCAACAGCATGACGCCGACGCAGGGCCGGTAGGCGGTAGGCTCAGCGGATTTCGCCATCAGCCGATCCGGCCGCGGTAGGCCACGCTCAGCGGCACCAGCATGATGCCTTTGCCTTCAAGCTGGCTCGCCCAATCGGCGATGGTGTCGATGGTCACTTCGAGGCCGGCGCCGGTGCCCACCGCCATTCCGGTCGACTTGGCCATTGCTTCAAGCTGCTGCAGGGCCGCCTGAATGCTGGCCGCATCGGGCGAGCCGTCGATGACGATGTCGGCCCTGCGGCTGCGCAGTCCGGTGGCCTTGGCCACATCGGCGGTGCTGCTCATCGCAACGCCGGCATCTTCGAGAAAGACAAGCCCCCGGGATTTCAGTTCGGCTAGAACCGGCTCAAGGCTTCCAGGCGTGGCGAGGAAGCGGCCGCCCATGTAATTGCTGATGCCGGTGTAACCGGCGAAGCGGCTCATGTTCCAACGCAGCGATTTGAGATTCTCGGCGGCACCCGCTTCGGCCAGCAGGGTGTTGGGCCCGGGATCGTTGGCGGGATAACCCATGGGCTCCATCGGCAGCTGCAGCATCACCTCATGGCCCTGGGCTCGCGCCTTGTTCACCTGGGTCTGAAGATCGTTGCCATAGGGCGCGAAACCGAAAGTGACATTGCCGGGAAGCTCTTTGATGGCTTTCTGGGTCAGCCTTGCGTTCAACCCCATGCCGCCAAGCAGGATGGCGATCTTGGGCTGGCTCGACGATTGGGCCGCCATGGGGGTTATCTGGGAATAGACGTCGAACGGGTTCTTGCCGTTAGTGGCTATGCGCGGCAGTTTGCCTTCGGGGCTGTCCTCCGCTACGGCGCCAATCGGGGCGGGTTTCATCGGCCGCCTCCCGGCGGTGATAATGATGGCGTTCGGCGGAAACGCTTCGGGTTGAAGTTCGGGGGCGGGCTCGGCTTCGGTGATCTGTTCTTCTTCGGAGACTGCCGGTTCCGCGCCGTTCCCGGCGGAATCGGTTGACGCTGTCATCATCTGTTCTACCGGCGGGATCGACGCAATGATGACGGGCTCGCCGGCGAAGGGATGGGGCTGGCGCATCAGCCAGGCCGCGCCAGTGCCAAATCCCGCAATTGCCAGCACCGCAGCCAGTGCCAGCGGCGCCGGGCGGTTGGCCCAAAGCCGTTCGGCGGTGCTGCGCTTGCGGAGAGGTTGCCGCAGTTCGTCGCGAGGCATGAAGTCTCGATCAGTTTTGATTCGTTGAGCTCCGAATGTGGAGGCCGAACCGTTAACGCCCTGTTAACCCTGACGGTTTGGAGCGACGAACAAATTCTTCATCCCGGCCCGCGGATTTAGTCCGGGGGCCGGGATGAGAGAAGATTTGATGCCGGTTCAGTTCGGCGTCGTCTCGGGTGTCGTACCGTTGGCACCGGCAGTGGTACTCTTCGGCTTGACGTTGCTCACCACTTTCACGCCGTGCAGCATGTCGATGGCGGCTTTGAGCTGCAGGTCCTTGGTGCGGTCCTCGGGTACGTAGGCCGATGAGCCGCCGCCTTCGTCGCCACCTGAATTCGTTGGTGAGATGGCCCCTGAGGCTGGCTTCGCCCTCGGTCGAGACATTCTTGCCTTGCAGCTCGGGCGGCAGATCCTGCTCGATGACGATGTCGGCATCGATGCCCTTGGCCTGGATCGAGCGGCCGGCGGGGGTGTAATAACGCGCGGTAGTCAAGCGAAGCGCGCCCTGGCCCGCCAGCGGAATGATGGTCTGTACCGAGCCCTTGCCGAAGCTGCGGGTGCCGATCAGGGTTGCCCGCTTCTGATCCTGCAATGCACCGGCGACAATCTCGGAAGCCGAGGCCGAGCCGCCATTGATCAGGATGATCACCGGCTTGCCGCCGGCCAAGTCGCCCTTCTGGGCGCTGAAGCGCTGGGACTCGTCGGCGTGGCGGCCGCGGGTGGAAACGATCTCGCCGCGATCGAGGAAACTGTCGGACACCGAGATCGCCATGTCGAGCAGGCCGCCGGGATCGTTGCGCAGATCGATGATGTAGCCCTTGGTCTTGCCGCCGAGCTTCCCGTTGAAGTCGGCCATGGCCTTTTCGAGGCCTTCCTGGGTCTGCTCGGTGAAGGAGCTGATGCGGATATAGCCGATGTCGCCCGACTCGACGTTGAACTTGACCGACTGGACGCGGATACGGTCGCGCACCAGTTTCTGTTCAAAGGAATCCCTGCCCTGGCGTTTGATGGTAAGGCTGATCGCGGCGCCCACCTTGCCGCGCATCTTGTCGACGGCTTCGTTGAGGGTCATGCCCTGCACGTCGGTGCCGTCGATCTTGACGATCAGGTCGTTGGCCTGGATGCCGGCCTTGGCGGCCGGCGTGTCGTCGATCGGCGAGACAACCTTGATCAGGCCGTTCTCCATGGTGACTTCGATGCCGAGGCCGCCGAATTCACCGCGGGTCTGAACGCTCATGTCTTCATATTGCTTGGCGTTCATATAGCTCGAATGGGGATCGAGGGATGCCAGCATGCCATTGATGGCAGCTTCGATCATCTGGGCCTCATCGGGCTCCTCGACATAGTCGGCGCGCACCCGGTCGAACACATCGCCGAAAAGGTTCAGCTGCTTGTAGGTGTCGGCATTGGATGCCGCGTCGGCGGGGCCGAAGGCGTGCCATAGCACGCTGGCTGACACAGCGCCCGCCAAAACCAGACCGGCATTACGAACCAGAACTTTCATCGTCATCCACTTGCCTCTCTCATAGCACCGATCCACCAGGGACCAGAATCAATAGCTTCTGAACTGTTACGGAACTCTATATATAGGACCGGCCGTCCATCTTGCACCACATCTCCTAAAAGTGTGACCGAAGAGGGGCCGTTACCCATCGCCCCCACAGGTTCTCCCGCCCGCAGGAATTCGCCGGTTGTAGCGGTGATGGTCTGCATCCCCGCCAAAAGGACATGATAGCCGCCTCCGGGATTGAGGATCAAGACCTGACCGTAAGAGCGGAAGGGTCCTGCAAATTCAACATGGCCATCGGCGGGGGCTACGACTTGGGCACCACCGCGAGTGGCAATGGCGGTGCCCTGGATCGGGCCGCTGAGGCCTCCTTCGCCGAAATTCTTGAGAATCTGGCCCTGGGCTGGATAGCTGAGCTTGCCCTTAGCATTGGCAAAGACCAGCCGCGGCTTGTCGCGGGCAGCGTCCCTGGCCGGGGCAATGGCTGCTAGGACGCGTTCGCCTGCAAGGCTCGCCACCAGCTGCTTCAACGACTTGGCCTTGGCCGCAAGCTCCAGGGCCCGGGCCTGCTCGCCGGCCAGCTCGGCATTGCCGGCGGCCACCAGCTCCTGTTTGCGCTGAATGAGGGTGGTCAGGTCATGGCGCAAGGCCTCGAGGCCGGCGATCTCGGCACCGATCGCCTGGCGGCGTGCCTTGATGCCGGCCCGGAGCTGGTCCAGCCTGGCGAGGTCCTGGGCCAGCCTGCCGGCGTCCTCGCGGAGCTCGGGAACGATGGTGCCAAGCATCATGGCGCCGCGCAGTGCTGCCAGCACATCGCGGGGCTCGACGACGAGGGCAGGCGGCGGATTCTGGTCAAGCCGCTGCAGGCCCGCCAGCAATTCCGACAGCACATCCTGCTTTTCCGCGAGCCGTACCAGAATGCCGGCACGCTCGGCAGCGAGCTTGCCAACATCTTCTTCGCCGGCCGATATCGAGGCCTCTTCGGCCTGGATTTTCTGCGAAACTTCGATCAGGCGGCGGGCAATCCCGTCGTGTTCGGCATTGGCGGCGGCGATACCGGCGGCAATGCGGGCTTGAGCGGATTTGGAGGACTCGATCTGCTGTTCGATGGTGAGGAGCTGGCGTTCCTGACTGGACATCTGCTCGGCCCGCGACGGCATGGCCCACAGGGTCAGAGCCAATGCCAGCAAAAGGAGGCCACGAAGCGGTTTCATCTTACTCGCAGATTTAGAGGACCGGCATGGTGGAATTACGGCTTCTTCTCGTCTCGTTCAGGGCCGCCCTACCGGCATTCCCCGCATTCTTGCCGGCATTGGCTTTGCAATTCGTTAACCCTGAAAAATCGACGGGTTCAACGCGCCGTGGCGTCCAGCCGGTTGATCGCTTCGACGTTCGATGCCGATGTTCCCTTTGGGTCGAACTCGGAGGCAAGCCAGGCGTCGACGATGGCCTTGGCGAGTTCCGGGCCGATGACGCGGGCGCCCATGGTGATGATCTGGGCGTTGTTGGATTTGGCGGCGCGTTCGGCCGAATAGGTATCGTGAGTCAAGGCGGCGCGGATTCCAGGCACCTTGTTGGCGGCGATGCAGACGCCGATGCCGGTGCCGCAACAGAGGATGGCGCGGTCATAGCTTCCATCCTTCACCCGGTTGGCGACGGCGGCCGACAGATCGGCATAAAAGCCGGTTTGACTGAGGTTGGTCACCTGATGTTCGCCGGTGGATTTGAGATGGGCTTCGATCACATCGATCAAGGGTTTTCCGGCGCTATCGGCGCCGAGCGCGATCTTCATGGTTCAGGTCTCCAGTGCTTGCGATACGGTCTCGATGATAGCAATAAAGCCCGCTGCATCCCAGAAGGCCCCGCACCCGGCAATTGACCATGACGATCCAAAAAGGAAGAGTGGCTTCATGAGCTGGGCCCGGTGACTTAGCTTCCAGTACGGTTGGGATCGCGCCAGGCCCGTTCGAAGGGCAGCCGCCAGGCGTTGGGGGCGATCAATTGATGGATCGATTTAGGCCCCCACGAGTCGGGAGAGTAGAGGCGGACCGGTGGCGGTGCTTCCAGTAGCTGGGCCGACAAGTCCCACAGGCGTTCGATGCCCTCGGCGGTCGTAAACAGGGTGTGATCGCCCAGCATTGCGTCGAGTATCAGGCGCTCGTATGCCTCCAGTATTTCGCCGGTCAGACCGGTATCGTGCATGGCGAATTGCAAACTCTGCTTATCCAGCCGCATGCCCGGGCCCGGCCGCTTGCCATAGAATGACAGCGACACTTTCGAGGCATCCGCCAGGTCGAAGGTGAGATGGTCGGGACCTTGCGCGCCGACCCGCGAGCCGGCCGGAAACATGCTCTTGGGCGGTTCCCGGAAGGCGATGGAAATAATCCGTTGGCCTTCCGCCAGGCGCTTTCCGGTGCGCAAGTAGAATGGCACACCGGCCCAGCGCCAATTGTCGATCAGGCATTTCAACGCGATGAATGTCTCGGTGTCGGACTCGGGATCAACACCTTCCTCGGCGCGATAACCGATATACTGACCGCGAACCACATCAGCGGGCTGGATCGGCAGCATGCTGCGAAAGACCTTGTTCTTCTCCTCGCCGATGGAGGAGGGCTCCAACGCGGTCGGCGGTTCCATTGCCATGAATGCAAGAATCTGGAACAGGTGAGTCACCACCATGTCGCGATAGGCGCCGGTCTGCTCGTAGAACGCCGAACGCTTACCGAGGCCAAGGGTTTCCGGCACGTCGATCTGCACGTGATCAATGAAGTTGCGGTTCCAGATTGGCTCGAACAGGCCATTGGCAAAGCGGAAGGCGAGAATGTTCTGCGCGGGTTCCTTGCCGAGAAAATGGTCGATGCGAAAAATCTGGTCTTCGCTGAACACCCGGTGCAGCCTGGCATTCAGCGATTGAGCGCTCGCCAGATCGGTGCCAAACGGCTTTTCCATAATGACGCGCGAGCGCTCGACGAGCCCCGCATCGGCCAGCAGCTGCACGGCCGACAGGGCGGCGTTGGGAGGAATGCTGAGATAGTGCAAGCGGCTGCAGTCGTGTCCCAACGCCTGTTCCGCCTTTTCCACCGCGGTCTTGAGGGCGGCGGCACCGGCGGCCAGCGGCACGTAGTCAAGGTTCTGCTCAAAGGCAATCCAGCCGGCCTCATCCAACTTGCGGGCGAAAAACCGGTCGAGAGCGGCGCGGACGATCGCGCGGAAGGCGTCAACGCCTATCTCATCGAGCGAAACACCGATGATCCGGCAGCCAGGAATGAACCCGGCGCTGACAAGGTGGAACAGACCGGGCAACAGCTTGCGCTGAGACAAGTCACCCGTTGCGCCGACCAGAACCACGACCTGGGGCCGCTTGGGACCCACTCCTGAAGGAACTTTCGCCAACGGTCCCCCGAACATCTGGCACTGAGAGGCCTGGAATTCTGAGCGGGACTACTTGCGCTGAGCTGACCTTTATACCAACGGCCGCTGAACCTGACTCGTCTGACGGCCATCGTGGTTGCCTCCCCCTTGCGGGGCAATCGCCGCACGCTGTGCCTTCTCCCGTCCCCGGATCAAGCACATCAGAGGCAATGTCGCGGTAGGCCAACAGCGGACCAACGCTACATTCTATATGCTGTTGTTGACGTCCTTGAAATCATTCTGGCAGCCCCGCCTTGCGCAATCCGGAAGAGAGATGCTCGAAGTCGCTGGCGTTCTTGAATGGAAGCCGCTGCAGCTCGGAAATGGACGCCTTCGCGAATAGATTGAGGTACTCCTGCAGGGCAAATTGGGCTTCATTGATCCGGTCAAGCTGGGCGAGAGCGGCAATGAAATAGACATGCCCCAGATACCAATTCCGATTGCGCTGAATGGATTTCTTCGCCCATTCGGCCGCGCGCTCATAGCCGCCAGTGAGGTAATGCCCGAGCGCAAGTCCCGCATAGCGGAAGAAGATACTGGGATTGAGCGGATCGGACCTTATGGCGATTTCATTGTTGATGATGCCTTCCGCGGGACGCCCTGCAAAGCAAAGCATGGTTCCCAAGCTGCCCCATGCCGTGGAGTAGTTGGGATTGATCTCAATCGCCCGTTCGAGTTCCGCAATGCCTCTGTCATGATGGCGGAGCGCCACCAGCACGTTACCAAGGTTCCAATGGGCATACTCATCACTATTGTCGAGTTGGATGGACCGTTCCGCTGTCTCGAGCGCCTTCGACAACGTCGCGTCGTAGTCGGCCGCCGCAAGCATGATCGCTTGGTGGTAGATTGCGATCGACAGACAGCGCCAAGCAGGGCCGTATCTCGCGTCGATGTTCAATGCTTGATCAGCAAGCTGTTTTGCATCGGCCAGAGACTCGTGCGTAAGTTCGTGAATTCTAGCCATCGCGCGATTCACTAGACCCCAAGTGGTTATGTCCGGACGGTTGTGTCCGTGGATAGGGCTGCCCTCGGCCAGCATGATCTGTGTCTGCGTGGTCGCAACTACACTTCGCGTGATCTCGTCTTGCAAATCGAAAATCTCGATCAATTCCCGATCAAATTTATCAGCCCAAACATGGTGGCCGGTGGTTGCGTCGACGAGTTGCGCGGAAATGCGAATACGATGCCCCGATTTTCGAACGCTTCCTTGCAGGACATATCTGACACCTAGGTCCCGCGCCACCAGTGTCACGGCGACGGCACGTCCCTTGTAAGCAAAGGCCGAATTACGCGCGATCACGAACAGGCCGCTCACGCGCGAAAGACCCGTTATGATGTCTTCCGTCAGCCCGTCGGTGAGGTATTCCTGTTCCGGATCGCCGCTCAGGTTCTCAAATGGCAGGACGGCGATCGATGGCTTGCCTGGAACTGTCAATGCTGGACGCGAGCCCTGTTCGCTGCTAGCGCCCGTTCCGGCACGGTAAACCCGCACCGGCTTTGCTATGTTTTTGAGGGTATGTTCGCCGAGATCCACGAAGGTGTGGGCAAGCTTGCCAACGACATGGTCATGCACGGTGGCGGAAATGTAAATGCCTCCTGGCTCTGCCAGCCCCTCCAGCCGCGCCGCTACGTTGACGCCGTCGCCATAGAGATCGCTACCTTCGACAATGACGTCGCCGAGATTGATGCCAATGCGCAGGACAATACGCTGGTCCTCCGGTACGCCTTGGTTAGCCTCGGTGAAACCCTTCTGCAGTTCAACCGCACACTGCACAGCATCGACCGCACTGCCAAATTCTACCAGAACACCGTCGCCCATTACCTTGACGACGCGGCCATTGTGTTGGGCAACCGTCGGAGCTAGCACCTCGTTCCGACGCGCCTTGAGGGCGGCCAGTGTGCCAGCCTCGTCCCGCCCCATGAGGCGCGAATAACCCACCACATCGGCAGCCAGAATCGCGGCAAGTCGTCGTTGGGCGCGTTCTTTAGCCATTTGAGTTTAGTGCTTCCAAAAAAGCCAAGTCGCGGGGATGCTATTGGAACCATGAATGCAAGTCTATACGACGCCATGTCTGCTGTGGGTCAATCTCGCCGGCGGTTGAATGTCAGCTTTCAAGGTTGAACGGACAATTCATCACAGGCAACGTGGCGACGGGTCAAAAATAATACTTCAGACTGACGCACTACGGACGGGAGAGGGCGAATTCGCGACGATCTCCGCCAATAAGGAGGAAGGAAAATGCGTTATTGAAAATGGCCTCTGGTATTATTTAGCGCTTATGATCGATGGTATGGGTGGTTCGCCATGATTGTCACCGCCCGGTAGATCTGTTCGAGCAGCATGACGCGCACCAGGCGGTGGGGCCAGGTCATGGGGCCGAAGGAGAGCAGCAGTCCGGCATTCTCGCGCGTCGCCGGCGCGTGGCCGTCGGGTCCGCCGATCAGGAAAGCAAGTTCGGCGGTTCCGCCATCCAAGTGGCGGCGCAGAAGATCGGCAAATGCGGGGCTCGACAGCGATGGTCCACGCTCATCGAGAACGATGGTGAAAGCCTTGGACGCAAGGCCAGCGGAAAAGAAGCGGGCCTCATCGGACATCCGCGCGGCCGCCGTCTGGCCCTGGGATTCCGCCGTTTCGGCGACTGTAAATTTGGAAATCCCGGCCTTGCGGCCAAGGCCTCCGGCACGGGTCAAATATTCCCCGGCCAGCAGCCTTTCGGGACCGGCCTTCAACCTGCCCACGGCGAGGATGGAGAGTCGCATGCCTAGGTGTCTTTCCGGTTCAACTTGCTGTCGTCCTCCAATCCATCCGTCACCCCAGCGAAAGTTGGGGTCCAGCTCTCCTTGGAATTTCCGCGAAAAAGCGGGGTGCCAGCCTGCGCTGGCATGACGGTGGTGGGGTCAAGTGGTTCAATGAATTGCGGAACTATCGATCAGACGGCGAGCCGCTCCTGGGGGGCGTGGTCGGACCACAGCTTTTCGAGATTGTAGAAGCTGCGCACTTCGGGGCGGAACAGGTGGACGATCACATCGCCGGCGTCGACCAGCACCCAGTCGCATTGCGGCATTCCTTCGATGCGCAAGTTGCGGTGGCCCTTCTCCTTCAGCTTTTCAACCAGCTGATCGGCGATGGCGCCGACATGACGGTTGGAGCGGCCAGAGGCCACCACCATGGCATCGGCGATCGCCGCCTTGCCGTCGAGGCTGATGGTGATCACCTGTTCGGCCTTGGCGTCGCCAAGCTGGGCGATAATGGTCTTGAGGAGGTTTGAGCTGGCGGACTTTGCGATGCTACGTTTTGCGGCGGACTTGGGCTTCGCCGCAGGTTTACGCCTTATCGGGGTCTTCACTGGTGCTTTCAGGGGTTCGGTCCTTGCTTGTCCCTTGGGAATTTCGGTGAAATTCAGACTAGGGCTTTCGGCGCTTGCGTTCAAGTGTTTGCTTGCGCGGCTGGTGCTTGAGCCGCCTTCGGATCGCGGTTGAACTCTCGGGCCGCAGCGGCATGGGCAGGAAGACCCAGGCGGGCGGGTTTTGATCGGGCAATCGCGCCGGGAATGAGGGCGGCAGGCGTTCGCGGTCGAAGCGGATGGCGGCGGTGCCGGCAAGGGCGCGGATGGAATAACCGGGGCGGGCCAGAACGGCGAGCGGCAAGGTGGCTGGAATCTCCAGCCAGTCGTGCCAGTGGTGCAGATTGGAGAGGCTGTCGGCGCCCATGATCCAGACGAAACGGCCGCGCTTCAACACCGGTGCAAGGCGGTCCAGGGTTTGGGCGGTGGTGCGGGCGCCGATCTGGCGTTCAAGGTCGGTGACAATGAAGCGCGGATGCCTGGCAATACGCCGGGTGTAAGCCAGCCTGGTTGCATATTCGCCGGTTTCGGCGGGGTCCTTCAGCGGGTTCTGCGGCGAGACCAGCCACCATACCCAGTCGAGCTGCAGGCGCTTCAAGGCATAGAGCGCCACCATGAAATGGCCGCGATGGGCCGGATTGAACGAGCCGCCGAACAGGCCAATGCGCTGGCCATCGCCGAATGGCGGCGGGTGGATCACGCCCGCACCTGCCCGGAACCTCTGACCTGATACTTGAAGGTGGTGAGCTGCTCCAGGCCCACGGGACCCCTGGCGTGGAGCTTGCCAGTGGCGATGCCGATTTCGGCGCCGAAGCCGAACTCGCCGCCGTCGGCGAACTGGGTCGAGGCATTGTGGAGCACGATAGCGCTGTCGACTTCGCTCAGAAAGCGTTCGGCGGCGGCGGCATCGCCGGTGACGATGGCGTCGGTGTGCTGGGAGCCATAGCGGGCGATGTGTTGCATGGCTTCATCGATGCCGTCGACGACGCGCAATGACACAATCGAATCGAGATACTCCGTCGACCAGTCCTCGTCCGCCGCAGGCTTCACCCGGGAATCGGCGGCGCGGGCCGTGGCGTCGCCCCGCACTTCGCAGCCGGCGTCGATCAGTGTACGGATGATCGGCTGCAGGTTCGTGGCGGCGGCGGCGCGGTCGATAAGGATGGTTTCGGCGGCGCCGCAGACGCCGGTGCGGCGCATCTTGGCGTTGAGCACGATCTCTCTTCGCCATATCCGGATCGGCTGCCTTGTCGACATAGACATGGCAGATGCCTTCGAGATGGCTGAACACCGGCACACGGGCATCGTTCTGGACGCGGGCCACCAGGCTCTTGCCGCCCCGCGGCACAATGAGATCGATGGCGCCACCGAGGCCTTCGAGCATTATGCCGACGCTGTCGCGATCGGTGGTGGGCACCATCTGGATCGCTGCTTCCGGCAGGCCGGCGCTGGCCAAGCCACGCCGCAGGCAGGCGGTGATGGCCGCTGACGAGCGGAAGCCGTCGGAACCGCCGCGCAGGATGGCGGCATTGCCGGACTTCATGCACAGCGCTCCGGCATCGGCGGTCACATTGGGCCGGCTTTCATAAATGATGCCGATGACGCCGATGGGCACCCGCACCCGCGATATCACCATGCCATTGGGCCTGGTCCATTCCGACATGACGTGGCCGACCGGATCGGGCAAGGTGGCGATATCTTCAAGACCCTTGGCCATGGCTTCGATGCGAGGCGGTGTCAGCGTCAGGCGGTCGATGAAGCTGTCTTTCAGTTCCCTCGATTTGGCGGCGTTAACGTCCGCTGTATTTTCGGCGGCAATCGAACTCGCGGACTTGCGAATCTCGACTGGCCATGGCGTGCAGGGCGGCATTTTTCTGGGCCGTGGTGGCAAGCGCCAGTTTCCGTGCCGCCTGGCGGGCGGCCTGTCCAATGGCCAGCATGGCATCGCTAGCGCTCATGACTTATCTCCACCCATCATCACCATGTCGTCGCGGTGAACGATTTCGTCACGGCCGCGAAAGCCGAGGGTCTTCTCGATTTCGGCCGATTTCAATCCGGCGATGCGCGCCGCGTCGGCGGCGTCATAGGTCACCAGGCCGCGGGCGATCTCCTTGCCCCTGGCGGTGAGAATACTCACCGTATCGCCGCGGGTGAAAGCGCCTTCGATGCGCTTCACGCCGGCGGGCAATAGACTCTTGCCAACGGCTAATGCCGCGGCCGCACCTTCATCGATCACCAGATGGCCGATGGGCTGCAGGGTTCCGGCGATCCAGCGCTTTCTCGATTGCAGTGCGGCGGCGGGAGCGAGAAACCAGGTGCAGCGTTCGCCAGCGGATATCCGCCGCAGGGGGTGCATTTCATGGCCGGACGCGATCACCATGTTGCAGCCCGCACCCACCGCGATCTTGGCCGCCTCGATCTTGGTTATCATGCCGCCGGAGCCTACACCGGAGACCGGCTTTCCCGCCATGGCTTCGATCTCGGGGGTGATGTCGCGCACTTCGGCGAGGAACTTCGAGTCCTTCTTGCTGGGCGGCGCGGTGTAGAGGCCGTCGATGTCGGAGAGGAGGACGAGGCAGTCGGCTTCCATCATGGAGGCCACGCGCGCCGCCAGCCGGTCATTGTCGCCAAAGCGGATTTCTGAGGTGGCCACGGTATCATTTTCATTGATGACGGGAATGGCTCCTTGCGCCAATAGCGTCGAGAGGGTGGCGCGGGCATTGAGGTAACGGCGGCGCTCCTCGGTGTCGGTGAGAGTCACCAGCACCTGGGCCGCCACGATGTTGCGGGTGCGCAGCGCCTCGGACCAGGCTTGGGCCAAGGCGATCTGGCCCACGGCGGCGGCGGCCTGGCTCTGCTCGAGCCTGAGCTTGCCCTTGGGCAGGCCCAGGGTGCGCCTGCCGAGTGCAATGGCGCCGGAGGAGACGACCACCACGTCAGCGCCCGCCACCTTGGCGCCGGCGAGATCATCGATCAGAGATGCCAGCCACGAGGCCTTGATGGCGCCGGTCTTGGCGTCCACCAGCAGGGCCGATCCGATCTTGACGACGATGCGGCGGGCAATGGCTAGACGGCTCGTCACGGACGCCATTCCTCGACGGTGACGCCCGCGTCCTCCTTGCGGCGCTGGGCCTTCTTGCCGGACTCGATGACGGTGAGCAGCTTCTTCATCACGTCATCCACGCCCTTTTGAGTGGCGGCCGAGATGAGCACCGGGTTCTTGCGGGCACGTTTTTTGAAATCGGCGAGTTTGATCTCAAGGTCTTCGGCGGAAATCGCATCGATCTTGTTGAAGGCGATGATCTCCGTCTTCGCGGCGAGGCCGGGGCTGTAGGCTTTGAGCTCCTTGCGGATGATGCGGTAGGCCTTGACCGGATCGTCACCGGTGACGTCGATCAAATGCAGCAGCACCGAGCAGCGCTCGACATGGCCGAGGAACCTGGTGCCGAGGCCATGGCCCGCATGGGCGCCTTCGATGAGGCCGGGAATATCGGCGAGCACGAAGCTATTGCCGGCCGCACGCACCACGCCCAGTTGCGGATGCAGCGTGGTGAAGGGATAATCGGCGATCTTCGGCTTGGCGGCGGAGACGGCGGCGAGAAGCGTCGACTTGCCGGCATTGGGCATTCCCAGGAGCCCGGCATCGGCGATCAGCTTCAGCCTCAGCCAGATCCAGCGCTCTTCGCCTTCCTGGCCGGGATTGGCATGGCGGGGCGCGCGGTTGGTGGAGGATTTGAAATAGGCATTGCCAAAGCCGCCATTACCGCCCTTGGCGATCCTCACCTTCATGCCGGTTACCGGCAGATCGGCGATCAGGGTCTCGTTGTCTTCCTCGTAGAGCTGGGTTCCAGCAGGAACCTTGAGAACGATGTCCCTGGAATTGGCGCCGGCCCTGAGGCGGCCCATGCCATGGCCGCCGGTTGAAGCCTTGAAATGCTGCTGGTAGCGGTAGTCGATCAGGGTGTTGAGCCCGTCCACGGCCTCCACCCAGATATCGCCACCCTTGCCGCCATCGCCACCATCGGGACCGCCCATTTCGATGAATTTCTCGCGGCGAAACGACACAGCGCCGCCGCCGCCGTCGCCGGAGCGCACATAAACCTTTGCCTGGTCGAGGAATTTCATGGTGGACCCTGTCTAGCCTTTCGCGTGTCTTTTGTGCAACGGCACAAAGTCGATATTGCGTCGCACCATAATCACCGCATTGAGAACACATTTTCCAAGTTTATCGCTCCGTTCGCCAGGTAGCGGCAGTCATGTGACCATTAACTTTGGTTAATCAAAGGTTAATTTGCCGATGCCACCGGAAAAAGGGGATAAACATGAAGAATAGAATTATTGCAGGGCTTGTTGCCGTCGGAATTTCTACAGCTGTGCTCACTATATCTGCGGAAGCTCGCTGCGATGGCGGCAAGAGTTGCGGTATTACTCATTCGAAGACGGTGGTTCCCGCGAAAAAGAAAACACGCAAAACGGCTGGCAAAGTTGCCCACCTCTCGCACAAGCGCAGCCGCGGCAGCTCGGCGCTGGCGATATCAGCGAGTCATGGCAGCGTGGTTGCGATGATCAAGACCATGGCGCCGCGCTACGGGGTTCCCACCTGGTTTGCGCTCCGCATCGCCAAGGTTGAATCGGGTTACAATCCATATGCGCGTGGCAGCGCCGGCGAACTTGGGGTGTTCCAAATGAAATGCGCCACGGCGCGCGGCATCGGCTTCCGCGGCAATTGCTCGGGCCTGCTCAATGCCAGCACCGGCGTGACCTATGGTCTCAAGCATTTGTCGCTGGCGCTCCGGTCTTCGGGCGGCAATCTCAAGCTGGCGGCGTCGAAGCACAATGGTGGCCTTGGCCGCAAAAGCCTGGTGCCGCGCTACGTCGCCATGGTGTTCTGACTCTCCTGAGCTCGCCCCTGCGCCTGATGTTGTGCTGCAGCATGGCGCCCACATTTTGGACACAATTGGCCCCTTTACCGAAGGTCTCACTCGGGAAGATGCGGCCGCGTGGGTGTTAGTATCAGTCAATCGAAGGTTAGACGGCCGCCTTCCAGGGGAAGTTAGAGGACAACAATGAGAAACAGGATCCTTGCAGGGCTTGTCGCCCTGGGAATTTCTGCTGCCGTATTTGCGATACCTGCGGAAGCGCGCTGTGAAGACAGCGATCATTGCGGCTATACTCGCGCGAAGGCCCACAAGGGACATGGATTCGGCAAGACCGCGCATCGTTCGCACAGCCACGGCCGCAGCGGTGCGGCGCGGCATCCGGAAGTCGTCGCCATGATCAAGTCAATGGCGCCGAGCTACGGCGTTCCGACCTGGTTTGCGCTCCGCATCGCAAAAATTGAGTCCGGTTACAATCCAAGAGCACGTGGCGCTGCCGGCGAACTTGGTGTGTTCCAGATGAAATGCGCCACGGCGCGCGGCATCGGGTACCACGGCAGCTGCTCCGGCCTACTCAATACCAGCACCGGCGTGCGGTACGGGCTCAAGCATTTGTCCATTGCGGTGCGCTCGTCGCGCGGCAATCTCAAGTTGGCGGCGTCGAAGCACAATGGTGGCCTTGGCCGCAAGAGTCTGGTGCGGCGCTACGTCAGACTGGTGTTCTGATTTTTGCAGGGGCCGTTTCAGCGGAAACGGCCCTTCCATTTCTCACGCGTCAACACGAGGTTGGTGACGGGCACGTCTCGTGACTGGGCCTTCGAGTAGTTCATGCCGGCGCCAATGGGCTCGAAGCCCAGGCCTTTCAGGATTCTGACCCGAGGCCGCGTTGCCGTCGTGAAAGCTGGCCATGAGTTTCGAATGGCGACTTACTTCGAACGCGTGGGCCACCATGGCGCGGGCGGCTTCGCTGCCAATGCCTTTGCCCCATTCGGCTTCGGCCAGCCAATAGCCAAGTTCGGCGCGGTGGTTTTCCGGTTCCGCTGTATAGCCAATGCCGCCGATGATTTCGCCTCCGCTCTTGCTGGTGATCGACAGAAGCAGGCTCGGCGGTTCGCACTTCCGGGTGATGGTAAAGAAGTCCTCGGCGTCGCTCAGGGCATAGGGATAGGGAATATGGGCGGTGTTCTTCGAAATGTTGAAATTGTTGAGCAACTTCGCAACGGTTGCGAGATCACTCTGGCGCAGGAGACGTAAGACCAGCCGTTCGGTTTCGATTACAGTCATCGGCTTCTTCCAAATGAAAACGGAGAAGTGGTTTCCCACCTCTCCGCTTCAAATTAACTGAACCTGCCGGATCAATGGGTCCGGCGGATATTTAGGAGTCCGCCGCTACTCCGCCGCCACCGGCGGGATAACCGAAACGGTCTGGCGGTCGTCCTTGGTCTTGCGGAAGGTAACGGTGCCGGCGACGGTTGCAAAGATCGTGTGATCGCGGCCGAGGCCAACGCCCCTGCCGGGATGAACGACGGTGCCGCGCTGGCGGACGATGATGTTGCCGGGAATGACGGCCTCGCCGCCGAAATGCTTGACGCCGAGACGGCGGCCCGCCGTGTCGCGCCCGTTGCGGGATGAACCGCCTGCTTTCTTATGAGCCATGGTGTTCTCCTATTCCTTGGAACGGGCTTTGTCGGTCTTGGCGCGGGGCGGCTTGCCGGCCGCCAATTCCTTGGCCTGCTCGATCCACTCCTCGCGGCCAACGCGGCCCTTCTGCTTGAGATGGGCTTCGACTTTCACAATATCCTCGTCCGTCCAGGCGGCGATCTGGGCGAAGGTGGTGAAGCCCAGCTCGTGCAGGCCCTTCTCCATCTTGGGACCGACGCCGCCGATCAGCGAAATGTCGTCGGCCTGGGCTGCCGCCACTGGTGCTGCGACGGGAGCCGGAGCGGCTTCAGCCGGCTTTTCCTTCTTGGGGGCGGCGGCCTTCTTGGCCGGCTTGGCGCCGCCCAAGAGAATTTCGCGGATGGTGACCGAGGTCAGATCCTGGCGGTGGCCGTTTCTGCGGCGGTAATGCTTGCGGCGGCGCTTCTTGAAGATGATGATATGGGGGCCGCGATCCTGGGAGGCGATCTCGCCCACCACGGTGGCTCCGCTCACAAAGGGGCTGCCTATATCGACGGCGCCGCCATTGGACACCATCAGGACATTGGTGAATTCCACCTGGCCGCCGGCTTCGCCTGCTAGCTTTTCGATCTGGATCTTCTGGCCGGCCGCAACACGGTATTGCTTGCCGCCGGTCTTGATGACTGCGTACATGTCTTTCTTACCTTTTCTTCCCGCGCCCTTTGGCGCCGCTGAGAACCCATGGTTCAGCGGACTTTAACTGCTTGATTCAACAAGCGAATATGGGTTGCCGGAGGCAGCGCAAATCGCGTGAAGGCGGAAGCCTGCCCACGCGGATGGCGGGTTTTAGGGGGAAGGCGGGGGCGATGTCAAGGATGGTGGGCGAGTGCGCCGCTCAATTGTGTCCGTGCAATAGAGAACTTACAATTGATTCCAAAGTTCATGTGTGCGACACTTATTTGGCGTCTTCCTTATGCGGAGTTATCCATAAGAAGCCTTTGCCGTTGAGTTTCACTGGAGAGTGTGTCGAAAGATCAGCGATGGACGTCTGCTTGAGCAATCGATCCGTCTCGTGCCGATATTGCGCTTTGTTGCATGCATCACGCAACATCAGACTCCTCGGCGAGCATGAGGCAATGTGGTTGTGTCTGCGATGGACCGCATCCACTTAAGCTTTCATGTCGGAGTCAACGTAGATTTGGTGCAATCTTCAATGCCCGTCAACACGCTATCGAATTCTGCAGTTCGCTTACACTGACATTTGCACGCATCGCAAATTCTTCGAGATCAGTCGCAGCCAGCGATGAATTCACAGTGGGAATACTGTCTCGATCATTGCCAGCGCTTAGTCCCATCAATTGCGCAAAGTCTCGAAGCAACTCAAACTGGAAGCGGCTCTTCCCGAAATGCATTGAAAGCGATTGCCGCAGGCGAAGGCGGGATTTGCTCCTGACAAGCACGACCGAGTAGATCACAATCTGGATTGACTTCATGAAGGAGCATAATGTGTCAATGGATGGCTCAACGAGTCTATCAGTGCGCTCTTCACGGCGAGATACATATTCTGCGTTCCTGACAAGTTACTCGGTCATAATCAATTGTCGCGCACCGCACTCAACACCTAATTCGCAACCGTCAGATTTCTCTCCCCACAATCCTCGCCGCCCTTTGCAGACTCTCGATGGTCGCACTGCCGTTGTCGGGATCGAGGATGCGATCGAGCTGGGCGCGGCTGGTTTGCATGAGTTCCGACATGCGTTGTTTGGTGATGCGTTTCTTCTTGTCATTTCGCCGGCAAGTTGATGGGCAATGACGGCCTTGATGGCCGCCGTGGTGACTTCTTCGCGGATGCCATTTTCATCAAGCCAGCTTTCAAAACTTGAACCGATTGAGATTTGGTTGGTTGACATCGGCGCACCATACTATGACCGTCACCCCGGCGAAAGCCGGGGCCTATGGCGACCATGGATTCCGGCGTCCGAGGCTGTGAAGAAATTAGAATCGTCGTCGATTTGGTCAGAGAGAAGCGGGATGCCAGCTTTCGCTGGCAAGACGGATTAAAGGGATGCTATTGATTTTCCTCTCTTTTCCCGTCACCCCAGCGAAAGCTGGGGTCCTGCTAATTGCTGCAATTTCGCAGCGGCGGTCATTCTTCTATCTCTTCACAACCTCGTCCGCCGGAATAACGAAAGTTCGAAAATTCACGCCGCTTTCTCGGCCGCCCTTTTTTCAATCAACCCCACCAGCTCGTCCATGATCCGGTTCAAATCGAAATCCTTTGGCGTATAGACCGCGGTCACGCCCAATTGTTTCAGGACCAGGACATCCTCGGCGGGGATGATGCCGCCGACGACGACGGGGAGATTTCCGAGGCCCGCGCCCCGCAGGCGGTTCATTACCTCGCGGACCAGGGGCACGTGGCTTCCTGACAGGATCGACAGGCCGAGGATGTGGACGCCCCGCTCTTCAACGGTTTTGACAAGCTGTTCAGGGCTCACTCGAATCCCTTCATAGATCACTTCAAGTCCGGTCTCGGCGGCGCGCACGGCGATCTGCTCGGCGCCGTTGGAATGGCCGTCGAGGCCCGGCTTGCCGACGAGGAATTTGGGAGTCTCGCCAAGGCGTTGGGCGAGCCTCTTCACACGCTTGCGAATCCCTTCAAGCGAATCGTGAGCTCCCTCGTGCATCACCAGGGTGACGCCGGTGGGGGCGCGGTATTCGCCGAAAACGGCGCGCAAGGTCTCGCCCCATTCGCCGGTCGTCACCCCCGCCTTGGCGCAGGCGATGGAGGGTACCATGATGTTGCGGCCCTCGGCCGCGGCACTTTTCAACTCCACCAGCGCCGCCTTGACTGCTTTCGAGTCACGCGAACTCCGCCAGGATTTGAGGCGCTCGATCTGTTCATGCTCGACGCTGTCCTTGACGGTGAGGATTTGTTCACCATCGCCGGCGCCGAGCGGCGATGGCTCAGTGGTGGTAAAGACATTGACACCGACGATCTTGGTCTCGCCCTTTTCGATTGCGGCGAGACGGGCGGTGTTGCTGTCGACCAGGGCCTTCTTCATGTAGCCGGTCTCGATAGCCGCCACCGCTCCTCCCATGGCGAGCACGCTTGCCAGTTCGGTCCGCGCCTCGGCCTTGAGGGCTTCCACCCTGGATTCGATTTCCGTGGAGCCATCGAAGATGTCGCCATACTCAAGCAGATCGGTCTCGAAGGCGACGATCTGCTGCATGCGGAGCGACCATTGCTGGTCCCAGGCGCGGGGCAGGCCCAGGGCTTCGTTCCAGGCCGGGAGCTGCACGGCGCGGGCTCTGGCATTCTTCGACAGCACCACGGCCAGCATCTCAAGCAGGATGCGGTAGACATTGTTTTCCGGCTGCTGCTCGGTGAGGCCAAGCGAATTCACCTGCACGCCATAGCGGAAACGGCGGAGCTTTTCGTCCTCGATGCCGTAGCGCTGGCGGGCGATCTCGTCCCACAGCTCGGTGAAGGCCCGCATCTTGCACATCTCGGTGACGAACTTGATGCCGGCATTCACAAAGAACGACATGCGCCCGAAGACTTGCGGAAAATCGGCGGCGCTCACGGCGCCACCTTGCTTCACCGCATCGAGCACGGCGATGGCGGTGGCGAGAGCGAAGGAAAGTTCTTGGACCGGTGTCGCTCCCGCTTCCTGCAGATGGTAGGAGCAGACATTCATCGGATTCCATTTCGGCAGCTCTCGGGCCGAATAGGAAATGGTGTCGGTGATCAGCCGCATGGAAGGTGCGGGCGGGAACACATAGGTGCCGCGCGAGAGATATTCCTTGATGATGTCGTTCTGGGTGGTGCCCGTAAGGCTGGAGCGGGCTGCACCTTGTTCATCGGCCACGGCGACATAGAGCGCCAAAGCCCACGCGGCGGTGGCGTTGATGGTCATCGATGTATTCATGGTGGCAAGCGGAATGCCGTCGAACAGGGCCCGCATGTCGCCAATGTGAGAAACCGGAACGCCGACCTTGCCCACTTCGCCCCGGGCCAGCACATGGTCGCAGTCGTAGCCGGTCTGAGTCGGCAAATCGAAGGCCACCGACAGGCCGGTCTGGCCCTTGGCGAGATTGGTGCGGTAAAGCTTGTTGGACTCGGCCGCCGTCGAGTGGCCGGCATAGGTGCGGAACAGCCAGGGATTTTCGCGCGTGGTCATGGTGCCATGCAAGCATGGCTCATGTTGCGGCGCAACCGGGACTTTAGAGCAAATCCTTATCGGCGAAGTGATGCCACTTCGCCGGGATACGCTCTAGCTCAGGCGGTGGCGTTCTCGCCGCGGTACCACCACATGATGGCGAAGGCGCCGAGCACCATGCCGGTGAGCGACACCAGCAGCGGCTGGTGCAGGTTATGTTCGATCGGCAGGCTCACTCCGGTGAACAGCCAGTTGGCCAGCAGGGCGCCGATCAAGAGGGCCGAATAGTTAACGGGAAGTGTCAGGCCGCCGAGGCTGCCGGTGAACTTGGCGAGAATGAAAGCGCCGGCGCCACTGCAGATATAGGAAAGCGGAAGCGCATCGGCGCCAACGCTCGCATCGCCACTACCGGTGGGGATCATCGAAGTGAGGTTCATCAAGACATCTTCAAGCATGACACACATTCCTTATCGACGGCGGCATGTGAAAATTATGACACTGTTAAGGACGTTAACCAACAGCAAGCTGTTTAGGTCCTCAACCAAGTCTTTCCGGAAATGCCGCGATTTTGAGCGAATTCGCCGAGCATTTTCGGAGAAGTTGTTTTGATACTAAGACCAATTGAGGGGCTTTTGTTGCAGTGCAAAATGGTCTAGTTTTTGCTTGTCTGGCTGCAAAGGAAGTACCGCCATGTCGACCCCTGCTACCGCCACGAAGCCCGTTCCGCAAGCGCAGCCGCTGAAAGACCTCTATGAGGTCGGCGAGATTCCGCCCTTCGGCCATGTGCCGGCGCGGATGCATGCTTGGTGCATCCGGCAGGAGCGGCATGGGGCGCCCGATACGGCCATGCAGCTTGAGGTGGTGCCCACCTGGGCCATCGGCGAGGACGAGGTGCTGATGCTGGTGATGGCGGCGGGCGTCAATTACAATGGCGTGTGGGCGGCGCTGGGCAAGCCCATTTCGCCGATCGACGGCCACAAGAACCCCTATCATATCGCGGGCTCGGATGCCTCCGGCATCGTCTATGCGGTGGGCGCCAAGGTGAAGCGCTGGAAGGTGGGCGACGAGGTCGTCGTCCACTGCAATCAGGACGATGGCGACGACGAGGAATGCAATGGCGGCGATCCGATGTTCTCGGCCTCGCAGCGCATCTGGGGCTATGAGACGCCGGATGGCTCCTTCGCCCAATTTGCGCGCGTCCAGGCGCGGCAGCTCTTGCCGCGGCCCCAGCATCTCAGCTGGGAAGAGGCCGCCTGCTATACGCTCACCCTGGCCACCGCCTACCGCATGCTGTTCGGCCACAAGCCCCATGTGCTGGGGGCGGGACAGAATGTGCTGGTGTGGGGGGCTTCGGGGGGCTTGGGCTCGATGGCGATCCAGCTCATCGCCACGGCGGGCGGCAATGCCATCGGCGTCATTTCCGATGACGACAAGCGCGACTTCGTCATGCAGCTCGGCGCCAAAGGCGTCATCAACCGCAAGAATTTCCAGTGCTGGGGGCAGATGCCGAAGGTGGGCACGCCCGAATACAATGACTGGCTGAAGGGCGCGCGCGAATTCGGCAAGGCGATCTGGGCCTTCACCGGCAAGGGCATCAGCGTTGACATGGTGTTCGAGCATCCGGGCGAGACGACGTTTCCGGTCTCGGTGCTGGTGGTGAAGCGCGGCGGCATGGTGGTGATCTGTGCCGGCACCACCGGCTATAATCTGACGCTCGATGCGCGCTATCTTTGGATGCACCAGAAGCGCGTCCAGGGCTCGCATTTCGCCAACCTCATGCAGGCCTCGGCCGCCAACCGGCTGGTGATTGCCAGGAGGATCGACCCGTGCATGTCGGAGGTCTATTCCTGGCGCGACATTCCCAAGGCGCATATGAAGATGTGGAAGAATGAGCACAGGCCGGGAAACATGGCGGTGCTGGTGAGCGCGCCAAGGACGGGCTTGCGGAGTTTTGACGATGCGGTTGAGGCGGCGGGGAGATAATCAGCCAGGCGTTGATTGACCGGCACCGGCGTGTATGCTAATGTCATACGCATGGAAACCACTTCGCAAAACTCATCCGTGCTGAGCGTCCGGGTCAGTCCGGCGGAGCGGGCGATCCTTGAGGCGGCAGCGGGGCAGGCGCGCACCAGCCTGAGCGATTTCGTGCGCCGCAAGGCTTTGGAATCCGCCGAACTGGAAATCATGAATCGCACTGTCGTCACTATTCCGGCGAAGGAATGGGAAGCTTTCGAAAGCTGGCTGAAGCGCCCGGCCAAACCCAACAAGGCACTAAAGAAGCTCGTCCGCACGGTCCCGGTCTGGGATCGCTAGCATGGCGGCGTACGCTCCGCCGCGGCCTTTGCTTGAATCAGACCCGCGAGATACCTTCGATTGCGGCAGCGATGCGATCAATGGCTGGTTCAGACGGCATGCCTGGGCTAATCACGTTTCCGGAGCCTCGCGCGTCAATGTGCTTTGGGACGCGGTCAACGGACGGGTAGCGGGGTTTGTCACGTTGAGCGCCGCTCAGATCGAACGTGAATTCCTGCCAAAGCCCCAGTGGCGCAACAGGCCCAATCCCATTCCAGTCACCCTGCTGGGCCAGCTTGCGGTCGATCGCAACTATCAGCGGCAGGGATGCGCAACGTCACTGCTGATTTTCGCCTTGCAAACGGCACGTCATGCTTCGGAGCAGGTGGGCAGCATGGGGGTTATCACCCACCCGCTTGATGACGCCGTGCGGCAACTCTACAGGAATTGGGGCTTCGAAGACTTGCCTCACGATCCGCGGCGGGCGATGATAGTCAGAATGGACAAGCTTCGCCTGGCACTGAAGGAGCGATAAGGGTGCAGTCCGTTTCCTCTCTCCGCAACATCGGCCCCAAGTCGGCGATGATGCTGGCGGAGGCGGGAATCGGCACGCTGGAGGAATTGCGCGAGCTTGGCGCGGTGCGGGCCTATTTGCGGGTGAAGGCGCTGCGCCCGAAATCGGCTTCGCTCAATCTGCTGTGGGCGCTTGCTGCGGGGCTTGAGGACCGTGACTGGCGGGAGGTTTCGAAGGATGAGAAGGACAGGTCTGATCGCCGAAGTGCAACGGCTGAGGCGGTAATTTCAGCCGGTGCCGTCTTCTTCTTTTTCCACCACCACGATTTCCGGTCCGCCTGGATGGCTGCTTCTGGTAATCCGCCGCACCGCGAGCACGCGGTTTACTTCGCCGCCGAAGATCAGCACCAATGCGGCGAGGTAGAGGAAGAACATGGCGGCGAAGAGGCCCGACAAGGAGGCGTAGGTTGAGGCGAAGGTGTTGAAGCGGACGAGGTAGAATGAGAAGACGCTTGAGAGGACGATCCATACCAGGACGGTGAGCAGGACGCCGGGCAGCACTTCGAGCACATTGAGCCGCTTGGCCGGCAAAATGCGGTGGCAGAGCAGCAAGCCGCCGGTGAGAAGGAGCACGGCGATGGGATAGCGCAGCTGATCGAAAGTTGCCAAGCCGGGCCGGAGATCGGGCGCGTGGGCATCGATGAAGGCAAGGACAACCGGCGTCACGACAATCAGCAGCGAGAATGTCAGCAGGCCCACGGCGGAGCCGATCACAAACAGCACGCTCTGGAGGTAGAGCCAGAAGACATGGCGATGTTCGCGGAAATCATAGGCGCGGTTGAGGCCGACGCGGATCGAATCGACGCCCGCCATGGCGCTCCAGATGGTCAGGATGGCAGACAGACTGAGCAGGCCGGTGCGTGGCACGGTGAGGATCGAACGGATTTCCGGGGCGAGCGGGCGCACCAGCTGCTCGGGGGCCACGCCCAGGAGATAGTTCACCACCAATTCGACCAGTTCTTCGCTGCCGAAGAAACCGGCCAAGGCCGTGAGAAAGATGAGAAACGGAAACAGCGAGAACAGGGTGCGGAAGGCGATGTTGCCGGCGAATGGAATGGCCTCATCGGCAAACAGGCGGAAGACGGCCTCGCGAAACAAGGTCCAGATGGTGGGCGGCGTCTCCGGCATGGGCTTTCTTACCTTATGCCGGAGGCAGGGTCAGGCGGAAACTTCTTCGCCGCGCCTGAGGCGGTCGAGGGCTTCACGAGCGCGCTCGCGGTGGGCCGGCGTCATGTGGGTGCGGATCACGTTGAGTGCTGCGAGCAGCACGGCCATGTCGTCGGTGAAGCCCAGGCCCAGAATGAAGTCGGGCACGATATCGAAGGGCATGACGAAATAGGCGAGCGCCGCCAGCAAGATGCCGCGGGCCTTGAGAGGTGTCGTCCGGTCGAAGGCGCAATAATAGGCGGCCACCGCATCCTCGGCGAAGGGGATGCTGGCCAGCACGCGGGCGAGCTTGGGAAAGAACCTCTGCTTCACAGTCTCTTCGTTGCTGGTGAGAACCATCGGCGGCACTCCTTCCTCCCAAACCGCATGGAAATGGGAAGGGCGGCCGCTGTTTTCAAGGGCTAGCGCTGGCTGAACCACAGGGCCGCCATCATCAGGACGATGGCCACGAACTGCAGGATCACCCGCCAGCGCATCAGGGTTTGCGAGCGGTTGGCGGAACCGCCGCGCATCATGTTCCACAGGCCGAGCAACAGCACGATGCCGACGGCCGCCAGGGCAATGGGAATGAGATAGTTGAAGAGGTTCATTGGTCGGATGCCTTGTTCAAGACATAGTCGAGAAGGCGCTGGGGCAGAAGCCTGCGGGCAATGGCCATGATGGCGGTCGGGGTGGTGACGAAATAGCGGGCCTTGGGACGCGGGCTTTCCACGGCGTGGACAAGTTTCTCCAACACCGCCTCGGGGCCGAGCTTGAAGCGGTTGGAGCCGCCGCGGCCAAGCCTGGCGCGCTGGCGGACATAGGCCTCCTTGTAGTGCGAGGAGGCTTCATCGATATTGCGGCTGAAGTGCTCGAGCGAATGCTCGACGAAGCGGCTGGTGATCGGGCCCGGCTCGATCAGCGAAACGAAGATGCCGCTGCCGCGGAGTTCAAGCCGCATGGTGTCGGCCAGCGCCTCGATGGCGAATTTGGATGAATTGTAGGCGCCCCGCCATTTCATGGCGACGAGCCCCAGCACGGAGGAACAATGGACGATGCGGCCGCCGCCATTGGCGCGCATCAGGGGAAGGCAGGCGTTGGTCAGTTGCAGCCAGCCAAACACATTGGCGGCGAATTGGGCTTCCAGCACCTCGCGGCGCAAATCCTCCACAGCACCGGGCTGGCCATAGGCGCCATTGTTGAAGAGCGCATCGAGGGTTCCGCCGGTGCGCTTGGCCACTTCGGCGGCGCAGGCGGCAACGGACTCGCGCTCGGCATAGTCGAGATAGAGCGCTTCCAGCCCTTCGCCGTCCAGGCGCTGCAAATCTTCGTCCTTGCGCGCCGTGGCGAAGACGCGCCAGCCGCGGGCTTTCATGCCCTTGGCGCAGGCATAGCCGATGCCGGAGGAGCAGCCGGTGATGAGGATGGTGCGCCCGTTCAATTGCCACCTTCAAACAGGCGCCTGGCGATCACTTGGGCCTGGATTTCAGCAGCACCTTCGAAGATGTTGAGGATGCGGGCGTCGCAGAGGACGCGGCTTATTTGATACTCGAGCGCGAAGCCGTTGCCGCCGTGAATCTGCAAGGCATTGTCGGCGGCGGCCCAGGCCACCCTTGCGGCAAGCAACTTGGCCATGCCGGCTTCGAGATCGCAGCGCCTTCCGGCATCCTTTTCGCGGGCGGCATGGAAGGTGAGCTGGCGGGCCGCCATGATTTCGGCCGCCATCATGGCCAGCTTGCCGGCGATCCGCGGGAAACTTGACGATGGGCTTGCCGAACTGCACGCGGTCGAGGGCATATTTCAAGCCAAGATCGAGGGCGTTCTGGGCCACGCCGACGGCGCGGGCGGCGGTCTGGATGCGGGCGCTACTCGAAGGTCTGCATCAATTGCTTGAAGCCCTGGCCCTCGATGCCGCCCAGAAGGTTTTCGGCCTTCACTTCGAAATCCTCGAAGCGGATTTCATATTCCTTCATGCCGCGATAGCCCAGCACCTCGATCTCGGAGCCCGACATGCCGCTGGCTGGAAACGGATTGACGTCGCTCCCCCGGGGCTTTTCGGCGAGGAACATGGAGAGGCCCTTGTAGCCTGCCTCGCTGGCATTGGTGCGGACAAGCAGCGTCATCAGATCGGCGCGCACCGGGTGGGTGATCCAGGTCTTGTTGCCGGTCACTTTGTAGACGTCGCCATCACGCACGGCGCGGGTCTTGAGCGATCCCAGATCGGAGCCGGTGTTGGGTTCGGTGAAGACGGCGGTGGGGAGAATTTCGCCGGAAGCGATTTTCGGCAGCCACTTGGCTTTCTGTTCAGCGGTGCCGCCGCAGAGAATGAGTTCGCAGGCGATCTCGGCCCTGGTGCCGAGGGAGCCCACGGCGATCCAGCCGCGCGACAGTTCTTCCGAGACCACGCACATGGATTCCTTGGAGAGGCCCATGCCGCCATGTTCTTCCGGAAGTGTGAGGGCAAAGACGCCGAGCTCCGCCAGTTCCGCAATGATTTCCATCGGCACATAGGCATTGGCGCGGTGCCAGCCATGGGCGTGGGGCGCCACCTTGTCCTCGACGAAGCGGCGCATGGTCTCGCGCATTTCGGCCAAGGTGGCGTCGAGTCCCCAATCGGCGAAGTGGCCGTGGGACATCAGATCGACGAGCCTGGCGCGGGCCTCCGCCGTATTGCCGTGGGCGAAAAGCGATAGGCCGGCGAGGCGCGCCAAATCGGCGGCGGCAAGACCAAGTTCGGCTGGCCTTACCCATTCGCCCTGGTTCATCGGAATGCCGCCCACGATCTGGTTGAGATATTCGCCGGCGGCGATCTGGGCGGTGAGCTGTTCGGCTTCGCCGAAACGGTTCTCCTCTGCAAGTTGCTTCGCATAGCGCGCGAGTTCGCGAATGACGGCGGCATAGGTTGCAAACCAGGCGAGACCGTGGGCGGCATGCTGCTCGCGGTCGAGGGCTTCGCCCGAAACCTTGCCGGAGGCCATGATGCGCGGGGCAAGGCGCGATTTGGCGCGGGCAAAGAGAGCGTCCACTTCCGCCGCGGCTTCGCCCAGGAGCTTTGCCAATCCGGGCAGAGCCGGTTCCCGTTGCTGCGACTGTTCCATGGCTGCCACGATAAACCCTCGAATAATTCGTGCCGGCTGGCTTACAGCAGGTCATTTTGCACTGCAATAAGCCCTAAGGCCAGGCCGCCCCATTTGGGCCGAAATCCTCAAGCAATTGCTGCGGATGGATTTTTGCGGACCAGCAAGGTAAGTACGCTCACATGATTCCACTGCGGCAAAGCGGGGCGGCTGCGCTCCTCGTCACGACATTGTGCATTAGCGGCATGGCCTATGGCCAAACCGCCGATCCCACGCTCTTGGGCGAGTTCAACGATTGGGCCGCCTACACCTACAAGGCGGCCGACACCAAGGTGTGCTACATCACGGCCAGGCCCAAATCGAGCGAGCCCAAGAACGCCAAGCGCGATCCAGCCTTCCTGCTGGTCACCCACATGCCGGGGCGCAAGATCAAGGGCGAGGTTTCGACCATCATCGGCTATCCCTTCAAGCAGGATTCAACCGTCGAATTGAAGATCGACGAGACGGCATTCCAACTGTTCACCAACGCCGACGGCGCCTGGGCCGACACCACGGCGGCAGAGAAGAAAATCGTAGCCGCCATGAAGAACGGCACGTCGCTCACCCTCAAGGGCACTTCGTGGCGCGGCACCGAAACCTTCGATACCTATTCGCTCGACGGCATATCAACCGCGCTCGCCAAGATCGACGACGCCTGCAAGTAACCATGGTGCTTCGCGCTCTTCTGATTTTTCTCGCGCTGGCGCTCGCCCCGGGGGCGGCGGCGGCCGAGACTTCGTGCAAGGCCACAAGTTTCGAGGGCGCCAATTACACCGTCTGCAGCTTCGATCCGGGTACGGATCATCTGGCGCTCTACAATCTCGACGGCGACGGCCAGCCCTATGGCAGCTTTTCGGCACTGCGCGAGGCGCTGCAAGCCGCAGGCAAGACGCTCAACTTCGCCATGAACGCCGGCATGTACGACGAGAACCTCAAGCCCATCGGCCTCTATGTCGAGGACGGCAAGCAGGCCAGGAAGATCAACCGGCGCAGTGGCGGCGGCAATTTCCATCTCAAGCCCAATGGAGTTTTCTACATCAAGGGCGATACGGCCGGTGTGATGGAAACGGAATCCTTCGTGAAGGCCGGTCTCAAGCCGGATTTCGCCAGCCAGTCCGGCCCAATGCTGGTGATCGACGGCAAGATTCATCCGAAATTCTCGGCGGATGGTTCTTCCTACAAGCGCCGCAACGGGGTGGGGGTGGATGCCGCGGGTCATGTGGTGTTCGCCATCAGCGAGGGGGCGGTAAACTTTCACAGCTTCGCCAAGCTGTTCCGCGACGGTCTTTTCTGCCGCAACGCGCTGTTCTTTGATGGTTCGGTGTCGAGCCTCTATTCGTCCGAACTCGGCCGCAATGACGGGTTCCTGCCGCTGGGGCCGATGGTGGGGCTGGCGAAGTGAGCGGTTTCGCAATTTGACGGCAACCGTGCTAAGCCCGCGCGCCATGACCACGTTGCTCAAACCCCGCGAAGCGCCGCCGCGCTATATCGCCAACGATCCGCGTCCGTCACTGATCGGAATGACGCGGGCGGAGCTGGCGGAAGCGCTGGCGAGGGCATCGGTTCCGGAGAAGCAGCGGCGCATGCGGGCGGGGCAGATCTGGCACTGGCTCTATCACCGCGGCGCGACCTCCTTCGCCGAAATGACCAATATCGCCAAGGAGCTGCGCGGCCGTCTCGACGAAGAATTCACGATCGGCAGGCCGGAGATCGTCACCGAGCAGAGGTCGAGCGACGGCACGCGCAAGTGGCTGCTGCGGCTGGCGCGCGATGAGCGGGGTGCGGCTCATGAGGTCGAGATGGTTTATATCCCGGAGGAGGACCGCGGCACGCTGTGCATTTCGAGCCAGGTGGGGTGCACGCTCACCTGCAGCTTCTGCCACACCGGCACCCAGAGGCTGGTGCGAAATCTGACCGCCAACGAGATCGTGGGCCAGGTGATGATCGCCCGCGACGGGCTCAAGGAATGGCCGCAGCAGATCGAGGCGATGGCCAATCCCCCGGCCGGCGGGCGCTATCTCACCAATGTGGTGCTGATGGGCATGGGCGAGCCCCTCTACAATTTCGATAATGTGAAGTCCGCCATGGAAATCGTTTCCGACGGCGAGGGCCTGTCGCTGTCGAAGCGCCGCATCACGCTGTCGACATCCGGTGTGGTTCCGGAAATTCCGCGCGCCGGGGCCGAGATCGGCACCATGCTGGCGATTTCGCTGCATGGCACGACGGATGAGATTCGCAACAAGCTGGTTCCCCTCAACAAGAAATATCCGCTGAAGGAGCTGCTGCAGGCCTGCCGCGATTATCCCGGCCTCTCCAACGCGCGGCGCATCACGTTCGAGTATGTCATGCTGAAGGGCGTCAACGATACACCCGCCGATGCCAAGCGTTTGGTGCAGCTGCTCAAGGGCATTCCCGCCAAGGTGAATTTGATTCCGTTCAACCCGTGGCCCGGCACGCAATATGAGTGTTCCGAGTGGGAGGTGATCGAGGTCTTCGCCGAGATCCTGAACAAGGCAGGCTATGCCTCGCCGGTGCGCACCCCGCGCGGAAGAGACATCATGGCGGCCTGCGGGCAGCTGAAGAGCGAGAGCCAGAAGGTGCGGGCGCGGGAACGGGTGGCGGTGGATGGCTATTCCTGAATTCCGTACTTTACAATTTCCCACCTCTCATCATGGCCGTGCTTGACACGGCCATCCTCTTGCCAGCACAGAAGAGAGCCCCGGGTCGCGCGCGGGCATGATGTGGTCGCGGGTGTGTTTCCGGCTTTCGCCGGGCAACGAAAAAGGGAAGTTTGTGTTCACGGCAATTCTCAAGCGCGTCCTTTTCGTGGTCCTCGGGTATTTCGCCGGGACGGCGGCAGGCACATTGACGTTTCCGCTTACGCTGACGGCGTTCAGTCTGTTCGAGCCCTCTAGCCGGGTATGGGACTGGCTGGGGCTTGGGCCGGTGGCCATCATGGTGGCGCCCATCATTGCCGTGATGTTTTTCCTCACCTTGGTGGTGGTGACATTCGCGCAGGCGATCGTTGCCCATGTGCTGACCGAATTCTTCGCCGTTCGCTCCATCTGGGTTCATCTCGCAATCGCGGTGGCGATCGGGCTTAGCGCGGTCGCGTTTCTGCTTCCCGGCTGGTATTCGGAGATGAGCCTCAACCAATGGCTGGTGACGCTGGCCGCACTGGTGGCGGCACTGGCGGGTGGTGCGGTTTACTGGGCCATCGCCGGGAGAAACGCAGGCTTGCGGGCCGACGGAGCGACGTGATAGGCCCCGCGCCGGAATGCCGACAGAGAGAGACTCATGCCCGCCAAACAAAAAATCAAAAAAGTCGTCCTCGCCTATTCGGGCGGGCTCGATACCTCGATCATCCTCAAATGGCTGCAGACCGAATATGGCGCCGAGGTGGTCACCTTCACCGCCGATCTGGGCCAGGGGGGCGAACTGGAGCCGGCCCGCAAGAAGGCCGAGCTGCTGGGCATCAAGTCGATCTATGTCGAGGACGTGCGCGAGGAATTCATCGGCGATTTCGTCTTCCCGATGTTCCGGGCGAACGCGCTCTACGAGGGCGTCTATCTGCTCGGCACGTCGATTGCCCGGCCGCTGATCGCCAAGCGGCTGATCGAAATCGCCGCCGAGACCGGGGCCGATGCGATTGCCCATGGCGCCACCGGCAAGGGCAATGACCAGGTGCGCTTCGAGCTCACGGCTTATGCGCTCAATCCCGATATCAAGATCATCGCACCCTGGCGCGAATGGCAGTTCAAGAGCCGCACCGACCTCATCGCCTTCGCCGAGGCAAATCAGATTCAAGTCTCCAAAGACAAGCGCGGCGAGGCGCCGTTCTCGGTCGATGCCAATCTGCTGCATTCGTCCTCCGAGGGCAAAGTGCTGGAGGACCCGTGGGTGGAACCGCCGCCTTACGTCTATCAGCGCACCATCGCTCCCGAAGATGCGCCCGACAAGGCAAGCTCGATCGAAATCGAATTCCTGAAAGGCGATCCCATTGCCATCAATGGCAAGGCAATGTCGCCCGCCACGCTGTTCACCGAGCTTAACCGCCTCGGCCATGACAATGGCATCGGCCGTCTCGATCTGGTCGAGAACCGCTTCGTCGGCATGAAATCGCGCGGTGTCTATGAAACGCCGGGCGGCACGATATTGTCGGTGGCGCACCGGGCGATCGAATCGCTCACGCTCGACCGCGAGGCGGCCCATCTCAAGGACAGCTTCATGCCGCGCTATGCGGAACTGGTCTATTACGGCTTCTGGTTTTCACCCGAGCGCGAAATGCTGCAGGCGATGGTCGACAGGAGCCAGGAGCATGTCGAAGGCACGGTGCGGCTCAAGCTCTACAAGGGCAATGTCATCGTGACCGGGCGCAAGAGCCCGAAATCGCTCTATTCCGACGCGCTGGTCACCTTCGAGGACGACCGCGGCGCCTACGACCAGAAAGACGCCGAAGGCTTCATCCGGTTGAACGCGCTGCGGCTCAGGACGCTGGCGGCGAGGAAGCGGCAAACGTAACACCTCCATCACCGTCATGCGCAATCCCTCCATGTGGCGGTCGTGCTGCATGCCGGTGGCCTGCAACATCGGCGAGGATGGCGGCGAGCTCGCGGTCGATGGCTATTGCCCAGCCGAAGTTTCGACCGGATAGCCGGCATCCTTCCAGGCAGGAAAGCCGCCGGCAAAATAGTAGACGCGGGTGTAGCCCCAAAGCACCGCCTTGGCGGTGGCGAAGGTCGAAGTCGTTGCAATATTTGCCATGGCAGGACAGGACGATCTCGTCGTTCTTGCCGGCGATGGGGGAAAGGCTGTCCTTCGAGAATTCGGTCGCGACATCAAGATTGAACGCGCCCGGAATGTGGCCGCGGGCAAAGTCCTTGGCGGCGCGCACATCGACGAAAGTCACCCCGCGATCACGCAGCACCTTGGCGGTCTTGAAGTCGATCTTGGTGGCGCCCTCGACGTCGTATTCGCCCTGGCTCTTGCTCACGATTTTCCGGTACTCAGCGTAGGGAATTTCGGTTCCGGCCCCTTCCGGGACGCCGGCCTTGCGCAATCCCTCCATCAGCCGGTCGCGGTAGGCCGGATGGTAGTCGAAGATGTCGCCGTACCACCACCAGGCACCGCTCTGGTGCACCGTGAGCGCGTTGTAGCCGGCAGCGATGTTTAGCTCGTTGAACTTGGCGATGGCCGGGGCGGCGTCTTTGGTGCGGCCAAGATAACCGAAGCACGTGGCCAGGGTGGAGTAGTCCTCGGCGGCAGCGGCCGGCAAGCTCACCAAGGATTCGAAGGTCTCCACCGCCTCGGCGTAGCGTTCCTGGTGAAACAGCGAGATGGCGAGCACGCGCAGATAGTCCGGCGGAAATTTCGGATCGAGCCGCATCGCCCAGCGCACCGCTTCTTCCGCCTCCGCCGCCCGCCCGGTCGCGTTCAGGAGGCGGGCCTTGCTGATATAGATGTCCGGATCGTTTGGTCCAAGCGCCATCGCCCGGCCGATCTCGGCGAAGGCATCTTCGTAGCGTCCCTGCTTCGTCGCGATCTCAGCCGAGATCGCGTAGGCGAGCGGGTTGGGCTGCTTCGACGCCTTGGCGAGACTGTCGAGCGTGCGGTCATAGGCGCGCTGGAAGCCGCCCTGGGTGGCCGACTCCCAGAACGACTTGGCGATCTGCCAGGTCGCCGCCGCCAGGGCGGCATGGGCGCGCGCGTAGTCCGGATCGAGCGCGATCGCGGTCTCGAACAGCGCGATCGCCTTGTTGATATCGTCCTCGCTGCCCCGGCGATAGTGGTCCCAGCCCTTGAGCACCGCGTCATAGGCTTGCGGGTTTTGGGTCTCGATTTGCTCGACCTTCGCCCGCTCTTCGCGGGTGAGATTCACCGCCAGCGCCGCGACGATCTGGCCGATCACCTTGTCTTGCAGCGCGAAGACCTCCTTCAGCGACCCGTCGTAGCGCTCGGCCCACAGATGCTGGCCGCCTTGGGCGTCGACCAGCTGGGCATTGATGCGCACGGTATCGCCCTCGCGTCTGACGCTGCCTTCGAGGATGTAGCGCACGCCTAGGTCCGCGGCCACCTGCTGGGCCTTGACGGGCTTGTCCTTGTAGGTCCAGCTCGAATTGCGCGAGATGACGAAGATACCGGAGAGCTTGGAGAGATCGGTGATCAGATCCTCGGTCATCCCGTCGGCGAAGTAATCGCCCTCGCCTTCACCGCCGAAGTCGTTGAAAGGCAACACGGCGAGCGAGGGTTTGTTGGGGAGCGCGAGTGTGACGCCGTCGGACCTCGATGTCCACAACTGCCAGGCGGCCGCGGCACCGATGACGGCGATCAGTGCCAGCGCGAGAGCCGCCCACCGCGAAGTGCGTTTCGCCACGACCGCTTGAGGCTGCTTGACCGGAACGCCGTTGAGATTCACCCGGAACGCCTGCACCGGCTCGGCGATGTTCTTGACCTGCTGGGCGCCCATCGGCTCGAAACCGAACGCGAGTTTTTTCTCGACTTCCTTGGCTACCTTGCCGGAGACGCAGATGCCGCCGGGGTCGGCCAGCTGTTCGAGGCGTGCGGCGATGTTGACGCCTTCGCCGTAGCGGTCCTCGCCCTCGACGATCACCTCGCCCAGATTGATGCCGATCCTCACTTGGATGCGTTGATCGTCCGCCACACTGGCGTTGCGTTCGGCCAAGCCCCGCTGCAAGCTCACCGCGCATTCGACCGCATCGACGACCGAGCCGAATTCGGCCAGCATGCCGTCGCCCATCAGCTTGAACACCCGTCCATGATGGCGGGCGATCTCGGGCTCGAACAATTCCTTGCGCCCCGCCTTGAGCCGCTCATGGGTCCCCGCCTCGTCGCGCTCCATCAGCGTAGAGTAACCCACGACATCGGCAGCAAGAATGGTGGTGAGACGTCGTTCCATGGGGAATCCAATTGCCGGAATACTTCAGCCTATCACATCACGCCGCGGCCCACCATGCCGGCACGTGGAGGGACACCTCGCTCACTTCCGGCGACGCCCGGTGTCTACTCCATCCCTGCCATGCGCAGTCCCTCCATGTAGCGGTCGAGCAGCGGGCCTTCCATGAACTTTAACCCGTCGGCGATGGAGGCGAGGGTCATCGGCGGGCGGAGGTAGATGAATTTCTCCAGGGCATCGCGGGCGCCGGGCAGATCTCCGGCATGGGCGCGGTAGGCGGCGACGTCGCGGTAGGGCCAGGTCATGCCGGGGCGTTCGTCGAGCACCATGAGGGGATAGCGCAGCGCCTCGGCGTAGCGGCCGGCCGCGAAGTGAGCGAGGCCCAGGCCGATATGCATGTTGAAGGTGAAGGGATCGAGCGGCGACAGGCGCTCGGCCCGGGCGAAGGCGCCGAGCGCTTCCTCGGGCCTTCCGGTATAGATCAGGCCGAAGCCCCGCCGCATCCAGGCCCAGGCGTGGTTGGGGTCGACCTGGACGGCGCGCTCGACGAAACTCAGGGCCCTTCTGGCATTGCCTTCGAGCAGCATGACGGCGGTGCCGAGAGCGGTCAAGCCGGTTGCATCGTCGCCCACATGGCGCGCGGCGGTCTCGATCAGCGCCAGGCCCTTGCGGCGTTCGCCTTCGAAATCCTCGGTCCAGTTGTAGACGATCTGCTGGGCATGGGCCCAGGCACAGAGGGCGGCGGCCAGGCCATAGTGCGGATCGAGCGCCAAGGCGCGGTCGAGCATGGCGATGGCCTCGGGGTTTTCATGCATGCGGTGGGCCCAGAGGTGAGGCAGCGAGCGCATGACCAGATCATAGGCCTCGAGATTGTCGGGGCGCTTCATGCGGGCGCGCTCGATTTCGGCCTTGCGCACAGAGGGGTAGACGGCGCCCGCCACCATTTCGGCAATGCGGTCCTGGAGGTCGAACAAATCGGAGGTGGCGCCTTCGGCCTTGCCGGCCCAGATGTGGCGGGCGCTGTCGGCCTCGATCAACTGGGCGGTGATGCGGATGCGCTCGCCCACCCGGCGCACGCTGCCTTCAAGGACATAGCGTACGCTCAGCTCGCGGCCGACCTGGCGGACATCGACGCTTTTTCCCTTGTAGGCAAAGGCGGAATGGCGGGCGATCACCAGGAAGTCGCCGATGCGCGACAGGGTCGAGGTGATCTCCTCCACCACCGCGTCGGCGAAGTGAATCTGTTCGGGATCGCTCGACATGGCATCGAAGGGCAACACCGCCAGTGAAGGCCGGTTGGAGGGAACGGTCACTTGCGGCGCCCGGCTGAGATACTCGGTCACCATGCGCTGCTGGATATTGGCGTCCGGGTGCCAGATGAAAATACGAACCGTCTGGCCGATGTTCTTCAGTGTCTGGGAGCCCACATCGCTGAAGGCCAAATCGATCTTGCCGGTCAGATATTCGTGCATCCATTTGGATATCGCCATGCCGCCGGGAGGCGCGCAGTCCTGCACCCTGACGGCGAGGTTGACGCCCTCGCCAAAGCGGTCGCCGCCTTCCACCATGACGTCGGCCATGACGATACCGGCGCGGAGTTCGAGCGGGGCTCCACCCGGGGCCATGATGGGGGCATTGAACAGCGACTGTTGCAGCCGGGCGATCCATTCAACGGCGGCGACAACGCTGGCAAATTCCGCCAGAATACTGTCGCCCATGGTCTTGAAAATGGTGCCGCCATAGTCGGCGATAGTGGCTCTGATCTGGCCGTTGAAGACCTGCTGAACCAGGGTCAAGGTCGCAGTCTCGTCGCGCTGGATCAGGCGCGTATAGCCAACGACGTCCAGCGAAACGATGGGTACAAGCCGCCGATCAATTCTTGCCATAGGGGCCGGAAAATCCGTTCTCGCAAGCCCAAGCATAGCAGGAAGCCGCGCCGCGGCAATTCGTTTCGCAGAAGAAGCGAAATTCCAGCGCAAGCCCGGCGAAAGCTGCCGCTGCATATAAAGCCGCGGGACGACAGCCCAACCACCGAATTCACCAAAACGTTCAGGGGGAGCGGGACGTGACAAGAGAAAGTGCACCTCGCGGGCGCAAAGCCCAGCAACCCGCCGGCAACCGGACAATCGCCGGACTGGAAGAACGAATCCGCCTGCTGGAGGCGGTCACCGACAATTTTCCCGGCGGCATCATCCTCACCGACAAGGACCTCAATGTCGTGATATGCAACGCCCAGCAGCGCCAACTGCTGGAATATCCGAAGACGCTATTCGCCCATGGCAATCCCTCGCTGCGCGAGTTGTTTCACTTCAATGCGGCGCGTGGCGAATATGGCCCGGGGGAGGTGGAAGACCTGGTGGGCGCCAAGATGGAGCTGGTGCGCAAGCGGGTGGCCCATGTGTTCGAAAGGACCAGGCCCAACGGCACGATTCTCGAAATCCGCGGCGCTCCGTTGCGCGAGGGTGGTTTTGTCACCACCTATGTCGATGTCAGCGAGCAACGGCGCAACCAATCATTGATCGCCCATCTGGCCCATCACGACACGCTGACCGATCTGCCGAACCGGGCGCTGTTCCGCGACCGGCTGCGCCAGAGCCTGGCGCGGGCCAGGCGCGGCCAGAGTTTTGCCCTGCATTATATCGACCTCGACCGGTTCAAGCCGGTCAACGACCAGCATGGCCACGAGGCCGGCGACCGGCTGCTCATCGCGGTCGCCACCAGGCTCCGCCATGCGGCGCGCGAGACCGATACGGTGGCGCGCTTCGGCGGCGATGAATTCGTGGTCCTGCAGGACGGGGTGAGCCAGGCCAACGACGCCGTCATTATGGCGGAGCGGATCGTCGACCAGATCAGCCGGCCGTTCGAAGACGGGGCCAAGCAGTTCCAGATCGGCGCCAGCGTCGGCGTTGCCCTGGCGCCCAGCGATGGCAGCGAAGCCGACGATCTCCTGCGCAAGGCCGACGAGGCCATGTACGCCTGCAAATCCGGCGGCGGCAGTGGCTTCCGGCTTCATGGGGTGAGTGGGTCCGGCTGATCCCGCGGTTGCGCGTAAGGGCAGACGGCCGGCGACCAGCGGATGCGCTTCGACCGCTTGCTTGATCAGTTCAACTGAGAGATGCAAGATCCTTGCCGAGCCCCTACCGGACCAGCAGTAGCGGTTGACAAACCACTGGTGAATTGGCGAAACATCTGGGCCAACAGGCCCTCGGTTGCGGCGCGGGCGGCGGTTTTTCCGCCCGCGCCCAATCAGGCAGCGGAACACAGGACATTGAATGCGTGGAATCATCCTTGCGGGCGGCGGCGGCACACGGCTTTATCCGCTGACGCTGGCGATCTCCAAGCAGTTGCTGCCGGTCTATGACAAGCCGATGATCTATTATCCGATGTCGGTCCTCATGCTGGCCGGCCTCAGGGATATCCTGATCATCTCGACACCGCACGATCTGCCGAATTTCCGCAACATGCTGGGCGATGGCACAGCCTTCGGCATCAATCTTTCTTATGCCGAACAGCAGCGTCCGGAAGGGCTGGCCCAGGCCTTTCTGATCGGCGAGACGTTCCTCAAAGGCGGGCCAGGCGCCCTGGTTCTCGGTGACAATATCTTTCACGGCGACAAACTGCAGGATCGTTGCCGCACGGCAGCGTCGCGGGCCAAGGGTGCGACGGTCTTCGCCTATCACGTCTCCGATCCGCAGCGCTACGGCGTCGTTGCCTTCGACAAGGACCGGCGGGCGCTGTCGATCGAGGAGAAACCCCTGCGAGCCCAAGTCGAACTGGGCGGTCACCGGTCTCTATTTCTACGATGCCGATGTGGTGGAGATCGCCCGGTCGATCCGGCCGTCGAAGCGCGGCGAGCTTGAAATCACCGACATCAACCGCGCCTATCTGGAGCGCGGCGATCTCCATGTGGAAATGCTTGGCCGCGGCTTTGCCTGGCTCGACACCGGCACCCACGACAGCCTGCACGATGCCGGCTCCTATATCCGCACCATTGAAACCCGAACAGGCGAGAAGATCTGCTGCCCTGAGGAAATCGCCTTCAACTGCGGATACATCGATGCGCAAGCGGTTTTGAAGCGGGCGGATTCGCTGGGCAAGACGGACTATGCGAGCTATCTGCGCCGGGTCGTTGGCGAACGCGGGGCGTGAAGCCATGCAGCTCCGCAAGCTGGCGCTCGACGGAATTATCGAACTTGTTCCGGAAAAATTCGGCGATGGGCGCGGGTTTTTCTCGGAGACCTATTCGCGCGCGGGATTTGCCAAGGCGGGCATCGATATCGACTGGGTGCAGGACAATCAGTCCTTCTCGGCCGAGCGCCATGTGCTGCGGGGCCTGCACTTTCAGGTGGCGCCCTTCGCCCAGGACAAGCTGATCCGGGTTTTGCGCGGGGCCATCTTCGATGTGGCGGTCGATATCCGCCCGGACTCCGCCACCCATGGCAAGTGGGTGTCGTGCCTTCTCAGCAGCGCGGCGTGGAACCAGTTGCTGGTCCCCAAGGGCTTTGCCCACGGATTCCTCACGTTGGAACCGGAGACGGAAGTCTTCTACAAAGTCTCGGCGCCCTATGCGCCGCAACATGAGCGGTCGATCCGCTGGAACGACCCGGCGATCGCCATCGACTGGCCGCTGGCGGGAGGGCAGCCGGTTCTTAAGGCCAAGGACGCAATGGCGCTGCTGTTGGCCGAGATCGAAGGTGAGATTTCATTTGGGCAAGGATGAAACCGCAAGCAATTCGCTCACCCTTCTCCCCGCCTTGCTGGGAGAAGGGTGATGAACTCACATATGATAGCAACAGCCGGATATCTTGACTTGCCTATCCCCCAATACGTCATTCCGGCGAAAGCCGGAACCCATGGCGGGACAGCGAAAAATGCCTGTGTTTTAGCGGCTCAGCGATGGGTTCCGGCTTTCGCCGGAATGACGGATATGGAGAGTCTGCGAGTCATTTCTTATGGCCGTTGGTGTCATTCAACCGGTGGAATGATTGGGCCCAGTGAATCTGATCGTTCATCGGTTTCGTGCTGGCATCCGCCGCTGACTGAATTATTCAGCACAAGGATCATCCCATGAAGGTCATGGTCACCGGCGGGTCGGGGTTTATCGGGTCGGCGGTGTGCCGCCATCTGGTGGGCGATCTTGGGCACCGGGTGGTCAATGTCGACAAGCTGACCTACGCGGCGACGGCGGGATCGACGGCGGAGATCGCCGGGAGCCCGCTCTATTCCTTCCACAAGCTCGATATCCGCGACCGCGAGGGCGTGCTCAAGGTGATGCGGCGGCGAGGCGGTCGACGCGGTGATGAATCTGGCGGCCGAAAGCCATGTCGACCGGTCGATCGATGGTCCGGGCGAATTCGTCAACACCAACATCGTCGGCACCTTCTCGCTGCTGCAGGCGGCGCGCCAGTATCACGGCACTCTCAGTGAAACCAAAAAACAGTCGTTCCGCTTTCACCACATCTCAACCGATGAAGTGTTCGGCGAGCTGCCGCTTGGCGGCGGCCGCTTCAGCGAGACAACGCCCTACGCGCCGTCGTCGCCCTATTCGGCGTCGAAGGCTGCGTCGGACCATCTGGCGATGGCATGGCACAGAACCTACGGCCTGCCGGTGGTGCTTTCGAACTGCTCCAACAATTATGGCCCCTTCCATTTTCCCGAGAAGCTCATTCCCCTGACGATCATCAACGGGCTCGAGGGCAAGGAGCTGCCGGTCTATGGCACGGGCGAGAATGTCCGCGACTGGCTCCATGTCGAAGATCATGCCCGGGCCCTGGTTGTGGTGCTGACCAAGGGCAGACCCGGCCAGTCCTACAATATCGGCGGGGGCAGCGAGCGCAGCAATCTGGCGGTGGTCGAGGCGATTGCCGACGGGCTCGATCAACTGGCGCCGCTCAATTCCGGTCCACGCCGCAAGCTGATCCGCTTTGTGCCCGACCGGCCGGGCCACGATCTCCGTTATGCCATCGACACGGCCAAGATCGAGCGCGAGTTGGGCTGGCGGGCGCGGGAAAGTTTCGACAGCGGTCTTGCCAAAACCATCGCCTGGTATATTGCCAATAGCGATTGGTGGCAGCCCTTGCGCCAGCAGCGCTATGGCGGTGAACGGCTGGGAACCGTCACGGCATGATCCGCCTCGTGGTCACCGGCCGCAATGGACAGGTGGCGGCATCGCTCCAACAGATGGGCCGGGCCGGCCGAATTGAAGTCATCGCATTGGGCCGCCCTGAGCTTGACCTGGAGCGGCCTCAGACGGTGGCCGATGCGGTAGCTGCGGCGCGGCCGGATGTCATCGTCAACGCGGCCGCCTATACGGCTGTCGACCGGGCCGAGAGCGAAGAGGACAAGGCTTTTGCGGTCAACCGCGATGGGGCGGCTGCCGTTGCCATGGCGGCGGCACGGCTGGGGGTGCCGCTCATCCAGCTTTCAACCGGCTATGTCTATTCCGGCGAAAAGACCACGCCTTATGTCGAGAGCGATGAGGCGGAGCCGGTCAACGTCTATGGCAGATCGAAACTTGCCGGCGAAGTGGCGGTGCGGGCGGTCTGCCCCCATGCCCTGATCTTGCGGACCTCGTGGGTTTACAGTCCCTTCGGCAGCAATTTCGTCAAGACCATGCTGCGTCTGGGCCGCGAAAGGGCGGAACTGCGGGTGGTCGACGACCAGACCGGAAATCCCACCAGCGCCCTCGATCTCGCCTCCGCCATCCTGCGTCTGGCGGCCGAACCCATGGAACCCGGCATCTTCAACCTGTGCGGCAGCGGGTCTGTGAGCTGGCATGGCTTTGCCCGGCATATTTTTGAAGCCGGCGCCAAACTTGGCGGGCCGGCGCCGCGGCTCACGGCGATTACAACGGCGGAATTCCCCACGCCGGCCCGGCGGCCCAGCAACTCCTGCCTCTCCACGGTGGCTTTCGAGGGCCGCTTTGGCTTTCGGCTCCGGCCGTGGCAGGAAGAGGTTAATGAAACCTTAACGCAGCTGCTGGCGTGACAAATTTGAAGCACTTGCCGGATAGTTTTTGGGCCCGGCGGAAGCTGGCTTGCGCCGGATTGCGAATTGGGACAAATAACGGTTTGGGAATGGGCGTGTTTGCTTGGGGTTGGCCGAGTGGCCTTGCTGAACGAGTTTTTACGCCGGGGTCTGCGCGCCCGGCTCAAAGATGCTGTCACCGCGACCCGGTGGTTCCAGCATTATAGCCCTTCCTCGTCTCTATATTTCGCCGATCCGCTGGGCGATCTGATCGGTGGCTGGATCGATGTCCGCCGCCGCCCGATCCGGCGGCTGTCGCGCACGGTGTTCGTGAGTGGCGATATGGCGGTGGTTATCCGCTACGCTTGCAAACGCGATCTGGCCTTGCTGGAGCGGCGGAAATTCAGCCGGGTCTATCTGCTGGTTGATGACGATTTCTTTGCGCTGCACGAAAACGACGGCCTGCCGGCGGACTACCGCGAGCGGCTGGTGGATTACCGCGATGGCCTTTTGCAACGGCTGCTCAAATCGGTCACCCATGTCGTAGCGCCCTCCGAGCGCATTCTCTCGTGCTACAGCAAGAAACAGGCATTGCTGCTCGATCCGGCCCAGTGTCATCCAGACGGCGGGCTGGGGCACCATCGCAAGGCCAAGGGACTCGATATCGTTTTTGCCGCCACCCGTTCTCACCTTTACGATCTCGATCTGATTGCCGACCCGGTTGCCGAATTCCTCAAGGCGCGGCCCGATGCCAGGCTTACGACCTTCCTCAACGGGCATGCGCCCAAGGTTCTCAAGCGCCTGCCCAACACCATTCACCTGCCGATGCTGGGCTGGGGGCGCTACCGGGCCTTCGTGGCGGAGAACCGCTTCCATGTGGCGATTGCGCCGGCGCTGGAGACGGATTTCAACCGGGCCCGCTCGCTCAGCAAATTGCACGACCACGCAGCCTTTGGTGCTGCCGGCATCTACAGCCACCAGGCGCCGTTCTCGAATATCGTGAGCCACGGGGCTTCCGGGCTGCTGTTGCCCAACGATCCGGCCAAATGGAAGGACGCCCTGTTCCAGCTGGCCGACCAGCGCAGCCAGGCGGAAGGTATCGCCGCCGAAGGCCAGGAGCTTTCGCGGCGCGTCGGCGACCGGCGGCGGGTCCGCCAATTCTGGTTGAAAGAGCTTCAACTGAACTGACGCAGGCCCGGAACCTGGCCGGATTTGCGCAATTTTAACTATAATTTGCCTGAAAACTGTTGCATCGAGGCTATAGCAGTCAGTGTTCTGCGCGGTTTGCGGGTCAGGACAGCAGGTCGGGCTTGTCGATTCGACTGGCTTCGGGCTAAGTAGGCCAGCCTGAAAGGTTAATACAAAGAACGGGGTTTCGCGGATGGGATGGCGAAAACCCCGGCTCCAGAAGGGGATTCTAGACTTAATGAAATCCGTGGTTGTAACCCGGCTGTTGCTGTGTTGTTTGCTTGCCGTGATCTCGGGCTGCGCCGAGATTTCCCGTTCAGGTCCCGCAGAGCGCGCCATTAACGCGGAGGCGGCCGATGTCGCCGGGTTCACCCTGCTCGAAATGAATGCCGAAAACGTCGGCAACTACCGGGTCGAGCAATCCTCGGACAGCGCCGGTACGGCGGGAATTCCGTCGGCCCCGCAGATCAGCCTGCGGCCCGGCGATGTGCTGAAAGTCAAGATATCGGAAAGCAAGGAAGGCGGGCTGTTCGCGCCGCTCGCCCTGGGCGGCACGGCGTTCGAAAATGTCCGCGTCGATCACAATGGAACGATTTCGCTGCCCTATGCCGGCCGCGTCAAGGTTGCAGGGCTCGATCCGCCGCGGGTCGAAGACCGGGTGCGGGCGCGGCTAGCCGGGGTTACCTTCGAACCGCAGGTCTATGTCGAACTGGTGTCGGATCGCGGCTCCAGCGTGCTGGTGGGGGGTGCGGTCAAGACGCCGGGCCGGTTCTCCATGCTGGAAGGGCCGATGACGCTGATCGACGCCATCAGCAAGGCCGGCGGTCCCGCCACTGCCGCGCACCAGACCGATGTGGTCATCCGCCACGGCAGCAAGGTCGCGCGCATTCCGCTCTCGGATGTCGAGGATGGCCGCAATGTCCAGCTGCGGGCCGGCGATGAAGTGATGCTCGAGGCCAATGCCAAGGTGTTCAACGCACTTGGCACCACCGTCAAGACCGGGCAGATCGAATTCACCAAGGCGCACATGTCACTGCTCGATGCACTTTCGCTTGCCGGCGGCCTCGATTCGAAGGCCGCGAGCAACAAGGGGGTCTTCGTCTTTCGCCTGCGCGAGGCAAAGGCGTGGAGGGATGTAGACGGCAAGTGGCAGGAAGGACCGGTCATCTTCAAGTTCGACATGTCGAAGCCGGAAACCATGTTTATCGCCCAGGCCTTCGGGGTGAAGCCCAATGATACGGTCTATGTCACCACGGCGCCCGCGGTTGAATGGGTGCGCGCACTGGCCCCAATTGCGATAACATTGCAGTCGCTCTCAAGTGCTGCCAACGCGGGCCAGTCAGTCGACAGAATTTTGTCCGGCAATTGATCGAAGGCCATGACCGTCGCGGTATTCGGCAGCATCAACTTGGATGTCATTGCCTATATGGAGCGCCTGCCCCAGCCGGGGGAGACGCTGCATGGCCGCGACTACCAGCTGGGTCTGGGCGGCAAGGGCGCCAATCAGGCGGTGGCGGCGCGCAAGCTCGGCAGCGATGTTTCCTTCATCTGCCGCCTGGGTTCCGACGACTTTGCCAAACCGGCGGAGCGCGAGCTTGCATCTTACGGTGTTGATCTCAAGCTGGTGCGCAAAGACGCCGATGGCGCCACCGGCATCGCCATCATCAATGTGGGCCAGGGCGGCGAGAACTACATCTCAGTGATCGGTGGCAGCAATCTGCGCATGGATGACAGCGACGTCGAGCGCGGACGCGCGGCACTTGAGGGGGCCAAGGTTCTGCTCCTGCAACTGGAGGTGCCGCTTGCGGCCTCGCTCAAGGCGGCGGCCATCGTCAAGCGCCATGGCGGCGTGGTGATCCTCGATCCGGCGCCGGCGCCGAAGGGCGGACTTGTGCAGGGCGTCCTTGCAAGCGTCGATATCGTAACACCCAATGAATCGGAAACGGCATCGATCCTCGGCTGGCATCCGGAAACCCTGGAAGACGGCGTGAAGGCGGCGCGCGAACTGCGGGCGAAGGGGGTGGCCACGCGCCATCGTCAAGCTCGGCGCCAAGGGGCTTGCGGTGTCCTCGCCCACGGCAGAAGGCACCATCGCCGCCTTCAAAGTCAGCGCCATCGACACGGTGGCGGCAGGCGACAGCTTCAACGGCGGCCTCGCCAACGCCATCGAGCGCGGCCTCCCCATCATGCAGGCCGCCCGCTTCGCCGCCGCCTGCGGGGCTCTGTCAACCACCAAAAAAGGCGCCTCCGCCGCCGCGCCAACGAAGGACGAAGTCGAGGCATTTCTGGCTTCTCGCTAATTCGGTATCCTCGTCGTCATGGTGCCGTCGACCACCACATTGGCGCCCGAGACGAAGCTTGCCGCGGCGCTGCACAGGAACACCACGACATTGGCGATCTCCTCCGGCGCCGCCATGCGGCCCATGGGGTTGGCGGCGATGGTTTCGGCGAAGGTCTTCGGATCGTTCATTTCGACATTGTGCCAGAAGCCGCCCTTGAAATAGGTGGTGCCGGGCGAGACCACATTGGCCCGGATGCCCATCGGCGCCACATGGCGGGCGAGGGACTTCACATAGAAGAACAGGGCCGCCTTCATGGCGCCGTAGGAGACGCCCTCGTAGCCATAGTCCTCGGAGCCGGAGATCGACGAGATGGCGACGATCGAGGCCGCCTGGGATTTTTTCAGAAAGGGCAAGGCCGCAGTCGCGGCATTGAGGGTGTGCAAAACATCAACATCGAAGGCGCTGCGGAAATCCGCTTCACCCGAGCCTTCGGCCATGGCGCTGGTATTGGCCACCACAATGTCGAGGCCGCCGAATTCCCCGGCTGTGTCAGTGACCCAGCTCTTGAGCTTCGCGCCGTCGGCCACATCGAAGGCGCGGCCAAAGGCGCGCACGCCTGTCTTCTTCAATTCCTCAACGGTTGCCGCCACCGCCGTGGCATCCCTCGCGCAGATCGCCACATCGGCGCCTTCGGCGGCAAATCCAAAGGCAATCGCGCGCCCAATACCACGGGTGCCGCCAGTGACCAGTGCGCGGCGGGATTTCAGTTTCAGGTCCATGATTTCACCCCCTAAATTACCGGACAACGCTTCAAGCGCATCCCTCCCCGCATTCGCGCAAGCGCGAACGGGGGAAGGATGAATGACTGTCACACCACCGTCACCGCCTTCGGATCCCAGCCCTTGGCCTCGGGATATTGCGGGTTCATCTCTTCCAGCGCCTCGCGGGCGATCCTGGCTACGGCGCAGTTGCGGACCCAGTTGCGATCGGCGGGGATCACGTGCCAGGGGGCATGGGCGGTGGAGCAACGGGTGATCGCCGTCTCATAGGCGGCCATGTAATCATCCCACAACTTGCGGTCTTCAAGATCGGCGGGGTTGAATTTCCAGCGCTTCTCCGGCCTGGCAATCCGGTCGCGCAGGCGCTCGGCCTGTTCGTCCTTGGAAATATGCAGCATGAATTTGAGAATTCGCGTGCCGTTCTGGCTCAGCTGCTTCTCGAACTGGTTGATCTCGTCATAGCGGCGCTCAATCTCCCCGGGACTTGCCAATTTCTTCACCTTCACCACCAGCACGTCTTCGTAGTGGGAGCGGTTGAAGATGCCGATGTAGCCTCGCGGCGGACAGGCCTGATGGACGCGCCAGAGATAGTCGTGGGCGAGCTCATCGAAATTCGGTGCCTTGAAGGGCGCTATCTTCACGCCGATGGGGCCGCAGGTGTTGAACACGGCGCGCACGGTGCCATCCTTGCCGGAACAGTCGATCCCTTGCAGCACCACCAGCAGGGCGCGCCTGCCCTCGGCGAACAAGCGGTTCTGCAGTTCGTCGATGGCGGCGGCATCCTCGAGTAGCCGCGCCTTGGCCTTGTCCTTATCGGAGAAGGCACTGTCGTCGCGGGGTTCGCATTTCGCCAGGACAAATTTCTTAGCTGGCTCGGCCACGAATTGTGCCGCAAATGATTTCGACTTGTCCGCCATGGCGCCCCCAAGAGTTAAGTTTGAAGCAATGTTAGCCCTCTTGATTGCGGCTGACCATGGGCCTATCCAAATTCAACCACGCGACAACTGGGGTTTTCCAAACCGTGACGCAATCCAACAAGGCGCAGATGGCTGCGGCCGCCTACCGTTTGCCCGCCCTCGATCAGGACTTTCTGCTCGGCGACACCACCAGGGGCCTGAGGTTCCAGCTCGAGTACCAGAAGGCCGAGGAAAACATGCGGCTGTGGGGTGTTGCCACCACGGTGGTGGTGTTCGGCTCGGCCAGGGTCAAGGAGAGTGACGGCTCGGGCTGGTACGAGGCGGCGCGGGAATTCGCCCGCATATGCTCGGAAAAGGGCGGCGCCAAGCTCGATCACCATCTGCCGCGCGAAAACGTGATCGCCACCGGCGGCGGTCCCGGCATCATGGAGGCGGCCAACCGTGGCGCCTTCGATGCGGGAGCGCCCTCGATCGGCTTCAACATCACGCTGCCCTTAGAGCAGGAACCCAACGCCTATTCGACGCCGGAGCTCACCTTCCGATTCCACTATTTCGCCATGCGCAAGATGCACTTCGCCATGCGAGCCTCGGCACTGGTGGTGTTTCCCGGCGGCTTCGGCACCATGGACGAATTGTTCGAAATCCTCACCCTGCGCCAGACCGGCAAGATGGACGACAATCTGCCGGTGATTCTCTACGATTCGAAATTCTGGAAGACGCCTGCTGAATTTCGAGCATCTCGTCAGTACACGGATGATCAACGCGGCGGACCTCAAGCTGTTCGACTTCGCCGACACGCCGGATCAGGCGTGGAGCGAGCTGATCGCGCGCGGCCTCAAAATCCCCAAGGAGTGACTCGATGACTATCCGTCTGCGCTTTCATGGCGCTGCCCGCACCGTCACCGGCTCGTGTTACCTGCTCGAAACCGAAAAGGCGCGGGTGCTGATCGACTGCGGCATGTTCCAGGGCTCGAAGACCGAGCGCGAATTGAACTACCGGGAGTTTCCCTTCGATCCGGCCTCCCTCACCGCCATGCTGCTCACCCACGCCCATATCGATCACACCGGCCAGATCCCCAAGCTGCAGAAGCACGGCTTCAAGGCCAAGATCCATTGCACCGCGGCCACCGTCGATCTGTGCGGCGTCATGCTTCCGGATTCGGCCGGCATTCAGGAAAGCGAAGTCAAGCAGCTCAACGAGCGCAACCGCAGGCGCGGGCTGCCCGAGGTGGAGCCGCTCTACACGATGGACGACGCCATGGCGGTGCTCGAGCGGTTTTCCAGTGTCGCTTACGAAACCTGGATGGAGCCCGCGCCCGGCATCCGGGCGCGGTGGTGGAATGCCGGCCACCTCCTCGGCTCGGCGTCGATCGAAGTGGAAGTGGCGCGCGACGGCCAGGCACCCGTGCGCATCCTGTTCTCCGGCGACATCGGCCCCGACAACAAGATGCTGGAGCCCGATCCGCAGGCGCCCACCAATTTCGATGTGGTGATCTGCGAGTCGACCTATGGCGGGCGCGACCGGTTCGAGCGCTCGGAAGATGGCCGCCGCGAAATCCTGGCGCGCGAGGTGAATGCGGCGGCGGCGCGCAAGGGCGCGCTTCTCATTCCCTCGTTCGCCGTCGAGCGCACCCAGGAGCTGGTGACCGATCTGGTGCTGCTGATGGAACAGGGCAAGGTGCCCAGTGCGCAGATCTTCATCGACTCGCCCTTGGCCAGCAAGGCCACCGCCATCTTCACGCGGCATGCGAAGTCGCTGGATCATGGCGGCGATCTGGCGCGGGCGTTCAAGTCGGATTATGTCAAGGCCACCGAAAGTGTGGAAGACAGCAAGTCGCTGGCGCGGTTTACAGGCTTTCACATCGTCATCGCGGCCAGCGGCATGTGCGAGGCGGGCCGCATCCGCCACCACCTGAAGAATCACCTTTGGCAGCCCGGCACCACCGTCCTCCTGGCCGGCTTTCAGGCCGAAGGCTCGCTCGGCCGCATTCTCGAAGATGGCGCCAGCATGGTCACCATCATGGGCGAGCAGATCAGGGTCAAGGCGGCGATCCGCAAGATCGAGGATTACTCCGGACATGCCGATGGGCCGGAGCTGGTGGCGTGGATGAAGGAGCGCCTGCCGGTCGCCCGGACGGTGTTCATCACCCATGGCGAAGAAGAGGGCCAGATCGCGCTGGAGAACGATCTCAAGGGCATCGGCATCGCCGGGGATTGCATCATCCGGCCCCGGCTCGACGATGTCTACGATCTCGAGGCCAAGCCTTGCGCCTTCATGCCGGAGGAGACCCGGCCGCGCATCGATCCGGCCGCCGTTGCCTCGCGCGATTCCAACAACGAGTTTCAGAGTCTCATCCTCGATATCCAGGAGGAGCTCGCCAAGGCCGCCGACGAGAAGTCGAAGGCCGCACTGCTGCGCAAGCTCAAGCGGGCGCTGTCGGGCGATGGCGGCGGCGACAACAGCCGCAGGCGTCCGCCGGTCTCCGGCCCGTCGCGGCGCAGCCGGGGCTTCGACGAGGGCTAGTTGCGGCGGAGTCCCAGAAACACCGCGATCAGCAGCGCGCTGGCGAGGCCGGCGGCGATCCAGATCATGCGGGTCACCTCGCCGATGATGGCGAGCACGCGTTCAGGGGACTTATAGAGTTCGACGACGGCGATGGTCTTGCCCGCATCGAGGATCGGCACATAGGCCTCGACCAGCAGGTCGCCCACCGGAAGGGTGATGGCGATGTGCTCGGGCTTGGCGTCGCTGGTGGCCTCGGCCAGATCGGCGCTCAGCTGGCCGGCAAAGCTATCGGCCAGTTCCGGATTGTCGCTGAATTTCAGGCCGATCAACTGCTCCTCGGTGGAAAAGCGGATGAAGCCGTCGGGCGAATAGATGTTGGCGCGGATAATGCCGGGGAGATGGCGCACATGGTTGGAAAACGAGGTGAGCTCGGGGCTCGGCGCGGGCTTGACAAAAAGCTTGGCGGCGCTCGCCTCGGCCGCCACCGTGCTGGTGAGAAATTCCTGGGCCACTTCGCCCTCGCGCATTAGAATGCGATCGTCAACGAGGCGGCCAAGCCCAAAGGCGAGGCCCGCATTGATGGCGAGAATCGCCGCAATCGCCACTGCCGCACCCCTTGCGCGGCGGTTTCCAGTCACGTTCATCGGAACACTACCCCGGTTATCGAATCTCGGGGAACGAATATACCCATGTGGAACGAATATTCCAGATTATTTGCCTTGCAGTGCAATTCATATTAACTTTGCCGCACTCGCCTGCAACGGAACCTCACGATGACCGACGCCGACGCGCTGCCGCGCGATTTTCCCGGACTGAAGGCGCGGATCGCCGGGCGCGCCACGGACTTGCCGAAGCGGCTGATGCAGATCGCCTCCTATGCGCTCGATCACCCGGATGAGATCGCCTTCGGCACGGTCTCCTCGATCGCCGAGCAGGCCGATGTGCAGCCCTCGACCTTGGTCAGGTTTTCCCAGGCGATGGGCTATCAGGGCTTCTCGGAGTTGCAGGAGGTGTTCCGCTCCAGGCTGCGCGACCGCATCCTCAATTACGACGAGCGCATTGAGCAGCTCAGGCTGCATGCGCTCTCCTCGTCCAAGTCGAATGTGATCTTCCACGGCTTCTGCGATACCTCGGAGAAATCGCTGGCGGCTTTGCGCGAAAAGCTCGATCCCACGGCGCTCGACCGGGCAGTCGACATGCTGGCCAGGGCGGAGACCATCTATCTGATCGGCCTCAGGCGCTCGTTTCCGGTTTCGTCCTACATGGCTTATGCCTTCGGAAAGCTCGGTGTACGGAGCATTCTGGTGGACGCGGTGGGAGGGCTTGCCGCCGAGCAGTTCGGCTTCGCCGGAAAGCGTGACGCGGTGCTGGCGGTGAGCTTCACCCCCTATGCCAGCGAGACGGTGGCGCTCACCCAGGCAGCGGCGGCGCGCGGGGTTCCCATCTTGTCGATCACCGATAGCCCGTTTTCGCCCCTGGCGCAAACCGCCAATCTGTGGCTCGAGGTGAGCGAGGCCAATTTCGAGGGCTTCCGCTCGATGGCGGCCACCATGGCGCTGGCGATGACGCTCACCGTGGCGGTGGCGGAGAAACGGGCAAAGCCCGAGCCCAGGGTGCGGCCGACTTAGAATTAAGCCATGAAAGCCATCAGACAACTGATCAAGCAAGGCGATGGGCTGCTGGAAAGCGGCGGCGCTCTCGAGGCGGGCTTGCAGTTTCTCGCGGCGTGGAAGCTCGGTCACAAGCTCAACAAGATTCGCCGCCTAATCGCTGCATGGGAAGCGGCGAAGGCCCGCGAGCCCGACCTCGTTCCGCAACTCATCGGCGAAACAATCGCAAGGCAGGCGCTGTGGAGCGGAGCCGCGGAAATTCTATATCTGCCCATTCCCAAGAATGCCTGCTCGGCGTTCAAGGTGGCCTTCGCCATGAATGTTCCGGAGTGCCGCGATTATGCGGCGTCGGGAAAATACGTCCACGAGTTCCTCAACGATGCGCGGTTCCGGCCGGGGACGCCCGGGGCGTGGCAGGGCGTGGGCGTTCACCGCTTCACCATCCTCAGAAATCCGTTCGACCGGATTCTCAGCGCCTATCTCGACAAGCTGGTGCGGCATGTTGGAACCGGATCGATCGCGCCCTATCAGAGGGATGCGATCGCCGCGGCGCAAAGCCTGCTGGGGATTTCCGCCGATCCCTCCCGCTCGCTGTCGTTTGCTGAATTCGCCTCCTATCTCGCGGCCAGCGAGGATGCCTGCCTCAATGTTCATTGGCTTCCGCAGTTCAGGATGTGCGGAGAGGATCCCGGCCTTTACGAGCATGTGGGCCTGTTCGAAAAGCTCGACGCGACGTTCGAATATGCCGGGCGGGTTCTCAACTGGCAGGTCACGCGCGACATCGAAGCGCACATTCCCAACCACGGTCCGCACCGCGCCTCCTATGTGGAGGCGGGCGAAAGCCTGAACTGGTGCGACTGCTTGCCGGCCGAGCTGCGCGGCCGGGCGAGCGTGGCGCCCCCACGGCAATTCTATTGCGATGCGGTCAGGGACAAAATCGCGCGGCGCTATGCCCGCGACATCTCTCTCTATGCCGCCTGCGCGCCGGAATGGGACGGCTTGCCAAGCGCCTGGCGCTGATTGAGGAGAAGCATCTTAACAACATCCGCATTTACGACGGCGATGCGCGCTATCTGCCGGAGGCATTGCCCGATCGTTCACTCGAGCGCATCTATCTGCTTTATCCCGACCCATGGCCCATGGCGCAAGGCGCGGCGCCAGGGGCGGGAGTCAAACCATTTGCGGTTCAGGCGGCATTGAATCCGCATTGTAAGGCAACGCTTGACTTGTGTCAGGCGCCGCCTTACATTAATGCACGTGATCAAGACCTTTCGCCACAAGGGACTTTCAGAATTATGGTCGAATGACCGGACGGCCAAGATCGACCGCAGAATGCATCGCCGGATAGTGGAGAGATTGGATGCTCTGGATGCGGCGGCAGCTCCGGAGGACATGGATGTCCTGGGCTTCAACTTTCACCCGCTCAAGGGTTTCCACCCGGTGCGCTACACAGTCCACGTCAACGGGCCGTGGTGCATCACATTCGAGTTTGCCGATGGCGATGCAACACGTGTTGATTTCGAGCAATACCACTAAGGAGCAACGCCATGACAGATATCCCCGCCATTCGCAGCAAGTCCCGCGCTCCTACGCCTCCTGGCAAAGTACTGGCTGAGACGGTTTTGCCAGCGACCGGAAAGAGCAAGACCGAAATCGCCAGGCTCTTGGGCGTTTCCCGTCAGACTCTCTATGACGTTCTTGCTTGTAAGCAACCTGTGACGCCGCAGATGGCGGTGCGGATCGGCAAGTTATGTGGCAATGGTCCAAGGCTTTGGCTCAATATGCAGTCCGCGCACGATCTCTGGGTCGCTCAAAAGAAAATTGACGTCTCAAAAATCCCGACTCTGGAGCCGGTTTAGGTTTTTCGGAGAACGCGATCCGGCCAAGGCCCATGAGAACTGGGTTGTGGCCCGACCCATTGCCGAAGGCGCGGCAGAAGAAGCGGCGGCTGGTGAATGCGGATACCTTTTCGCATACCCACCGGCTGCTGAAACTAGGCGGGAGTAACGGCGAAACTGTCCCCCCTTGCAGTCAGCCGCCTGCGGAGCTATATCAGCCTCAACTTAGGTTCACTCACATAGCTACCCCGGTAGCCAGAATGAGAGTGGGTCCCAGCCCGGGACCCGCTCTTTTTATTGCCTGAAGGACAGATGACGGAACAGAGACTGACACGCGAAACCGGGCCCGCATTGCGGGTGGCAGCACTTGTCGCGCCGGTGCTGGCCGACATGGGCTTCAGGCTGGTGCGGGTGAAGGTCACCGGCTCCACCTTGCAGATCATGGGCGAGCGGCCGGACGGCACGTTCTCCATCGATGACTGCGAGAAGGTGAGCCGGGCGGTGTCACCGCTGCTCGATGTCGAGGATGTGATGGCCTCGCGCTATCACCTGGAGGTCTCATCGCCCGGCATCGACCGGCCGCTGGTGAGGCCGGCCGATTTCGAGAGCTGGGCCGGCCATGAGGCGAAGATCGAGATGGCGGTCGCCGTGGCGGGGCGCAAACGTTTTCGCGGCAAGCTTGAGGGATATCACGATGGCGAAGTGCGGTTGTTTATCGAGAACCCGGAAGGCGCCGCCAAGGAGCCGGTGCTGGTTGGGGTTCCATTTGCCGACATCGGCTCGGCCCATCTGGTGCTGACCGATGAATTGATTGCCGCGGCGCGTTTGCGATTGCCCAGCAAGGGCTATGGCGACGGCGCTGAAATCGACGAAGACCAATTATCCGTGGAGAGGAGCATAGACAATGGCTGAACCCGCTGTGAGCGCCAACAGGCTCGAGCTTTTGCAGATCGCCGACGCGGTGGCGCGCGAAAAGACCATCGACAAATCAGTCGTCATCGCGGCGATGGAAGAAGCGATCACCCGGGCGGCCAAGGCGCGCTACGGCCAGGAAAACGAAATCCGCGCCGAGATCGACGCCAAATCGGGCGAGATGCGGCTCAACCGTCTGCTGCTGGTGGTCGAGAAGGTGGAAAACGAAGCCACTGAAATCAGCCTGGTGGAAGCCAACCGGCGCAACCCGGCGGCGACGCTTGGCGATTATATCGCGGAACCGCTGCCGCCCGTGGACTTCGGCCGCATCGCCGCCCAGAACGCCAAGCAGGTGATCGTGCAGAAGGTGCGCGATGCCGAGCGCGAGCGGATGTATGACGAATACAAGGATAGGATCGGCGAGATCGTCCACGGTGCTGTAAAGCGGGTCGAATACGGCAATGTGATCGTCGATCTTGGCCGCGGCGAAGGCATCGTCAGGCGCGATGAATCGCTGCCGCGCGAGACTTTCCGGCCGGGCGACCGCATCCGCGCTTACGTTTACGACGTCAGGCGCGAGCAGCGCGGGCCCCAGATATTCCTGTCGCGCACGCACCCGGAATTCATGTCGCGGCTGTTCGGCCAGGAAGTGCCGGAGATCTATGATGGCGTGGTGCAGGTTGTCTCGGTTGCCCGCGATCCGGGCTCTCGTGCCAAGATCGCGGTGCGCTCGAAGGATGGCTCCATCGATCCGGTCGGCGCCTGCGTCGGCATGCGCGGCTCGCGCGTCCAGGCGGTGGTGAACGAACTGCAGGGCGAGAAGATCGACATCATCCAGTGGTCGCCGGACATGGCCTCCTTCGTGGTCAATTCCTTGGCTCCGGCCGAAGTCACCAAGGTGGTGCTCGACGAGGAGGCCGAGCGCATCGAGGTGGTGGTGCCGGACGAGCAGCTGTCGCTGGCCATCGGGCGGCGCGGGCAGAATGTCAGGCTCGCCTCGCAGCTCACCGGCTGGGACATCGACATCATGACGGAGGCCGAGGAATCGGAGCGCCGTCAGAAGGAGTTCGCCGCCCGCACCCAGCGCTTCATCGAGGCGCTCGACGTGGACGAGACGCTGGCGCAGCTGCTGGCTTCGGAAGGATTCGATACGGTCGAGGAGGTGGCCTATGTCGAGTTGCGGGAAATCGCCGCGATCGGGGGCCTCGATGATCAGACGGCGGAGGAATTGCAGAACCGGGCGCGGGAATATCTTGAGCGCGCCGCCACCGAACTCGACAACAGGAGGGTGGAACTGGGGGTGCTCGACGAGCTCAAGGAAATCGATGGCCTGACACCTGCCATGCTGGTGGCGCTGGGCGAGGCAGGCATCAAGTCGATCGAAGATCTGGCGGACTGTGCCTCCGACGATCTGATCGGCTGGAGCGAACGCAAGGATGGCCAGACCACCAAACACAAGGGGGCCTTCTCCGATCTCGATGTTGCAGCAGAAGAGGCCAACCGGCTGATCATGGCGGCCAGGGTCAAGCTGGGGTGGATCGAAGCGCCGGCGGAAGCCGAAGCTGAAGTTGTGGCCGAAGCGCAAGCCGAAGCGGACGCTTGAGGAGAAGGAACGGGCATGGAGGCAGACGCGGATTTGGCTGAGCGCAGGTGTATCGTGACGCGCCAGTCACTGGATGAGAGCGGCCTCATCCGCTTCGTTCGCGGGCCCGGTGGCGAAGCCGTTCCCGATCTTGCCCGGAAGTTGCCGGGGCGCGGCGTGTGGGTGAGCCTCAACCGCCAACGGGTTGCAGAAGCTGCCGCCAAGCACCTGTTTTCACGAGGTTTTGGCGCCGAGACCAGGGCCGATGCGGGGCTGGCGGAGACGATTTCGCAGCTTTTGCGGAAGTCGGCCCTTTCCTATATGTCACTGGCCAAGAAAGCCGGCGAGGCGGTTGCCGGCTTTACCAAGGTGGAAGAACTGCTGGGCAAGGGGCGAGCGCGGGTTCTACTCCACGCGAAGGAAGCCCAGCCCGACGGTTGCCGGAAACTCGACAAGCTGGCGGGACCGGATGTCGAGCGGTCGGTTGTTTTTTGCCTCGATGAATTGGATTTGGCCTTTGGCAGGTCAAATGTGATACATGCTGCCGTGGCCAAAGGGGGGCTGGCCGAAAAGCTGCTGGCTGGGCTGCGGCGAATTGAAATTTATGAGGGCCCGCCGGGGCCCATATGTGTTGAAGAGACGGGTACTGAAGAGAGAGCATGAACGATACAAGCGATAACGACCGCAAGTCTGACGCCCAGCGTGGCGGCGGCACATTGACTCTCAAGAGACCCGTGGTCGAGCAGAGCAAGGTGAAGCAATCCTTTGCCCATGGCCGCAGCAAGACCGTTGTGGTGGAAACCAAACGCAAACGCGTTGGCGATGACAAACCCGCCGCGGCCGAGGCAAAGACGGTTGCGACGAAGCCGGTTTTCCAGGTGCAGCCAAAAGTGGCGGCACCGGCGGTTAAACCGGCAGCGGCCGTGGGTCCACGCTCGGGTGTTGTGCTCAGAACGCTAAGCCCCGAGGAAAAGGAGGCGCGTGACCGTGCACTGGCGGGTGCGCGCGTGCGCGAGGCGGAGGACCGTAAACGGCAGGAAGAGGAAGCCAAACGCCGGGCACTCCATGACGAGCAGGAACGCAAGGAGCGCGAGGGGGCCGCCAAGCGCAAGACGGAGGAGGATGCCCGGCACCGGGTCGAAGAAGAGGGCAAGCGCAAAGCCGAAGAAGCGGCAAAAAAGCTGGCTCCCAAGCTCGCCCCGGCGGCCGGCAGGGCGTTGGCCGACGACGAGGACGAGGGCCGCAGCAAGTCATTGCGGACGGCAGGCGGTGCGATCAAGCGCGACATCAAGGTTCCCGCACCCTCTCGCACCAAGGCCGACATGGACAAGCGGCGCGGCAAGCTGACTGTTGCCAATGCCTTATCCGATGAAGAAGAGCGCTCGCGTTCGGTGGCGGCCTTCCGGCGGCGCACTGAACGGCTGAAGAAGCAGGCCCAGGGCTTCCAGATGCCGACCGAGAAGGTGGCCCGCGAAGTGGTGATTCCGGAAGCAATCACCATCCAGGAACTGGCCAACCGCATGGCCGAGCGCGCCGTCGACATCATCAAGTATCTGATGAAGCAGGGCCAGATGCACACGATCAACGACGTGATCGACGCCGATCTGGCGCAGATCATCGCCGAGGAAATGGGCCACAAGGTCAAGCGCGTCTCCGAGTCGGACGTGGTCGAAGGCTTGGCCGGCGACACCGATTCGGCCGATAGGCTGCGTCCGCGGCCGCCGGTCGTCACCATCATGGGGCACGTCGATCACGGCAAGACGTCGCTGCTCGATGCAATCCGCAAGACCAATGTGGTTTCGGGCGAAGCCGGCGGCATCACCCAGCATATCGGCGCCTATCAGGTGCAGACCCAGAGCGGGCCAGTCACTTTTATCGATACGCCTGGCCACGAGGCGTTTACCGCCATGCGGGCGCGCGGCGCCAAGGCCACCGACATCGTGGTACTGGTGGTGGCCGCCGATGACGGCGTCATGCCACAGACGGTGGAAGCCATCAATCACGCGCGGGCGGCGGAAGTGCCGATCATCGTGGCGATCAACAAGATCGACAAGCCGTCGGCCGATCCCAACAGGGTAAGGCGCGAACTGCTCCAGCACGATATCGTGGTGGAAGGCATGGGCGGTGAAGTGCTCGATGTCGAAGTCTCGGCGATGAAGGGCACCAATCTCGAGAAGCTGCTGGAAACCATCCTGCTGCAGGCGGAAGTGCTGGACCTCAAGGCCAATCCGGACCGGGAGGCGGGCGGCATGGTAGTGGAGGCGCAACTCGACAAGGGCCGCGGGCCGGTTGCCACGGTTCTGGTACAGCGCGGCACACTCAGGCTGGGCGATCTGTTTGTCGCCGGTTCCGCCTGGGGCCGGGTCAGGGCGCTGATCAACGACAAGGGCGAGCAGGTGAAGGAGGCTGGACCTTCGACACCCGTTGAAGTGCTTGGCCTCAATTCGGCACCGGAAGCGGGCGACAGTTTCGACGTGGTGCCCAACGAGGCCCGGGCCCGCGAAGTCACCGATTACCGCGAGAGAAAGCGCCGCGATACCCGCGGTGCCGCTTCGGCGCGTTCGTCACTCGAGCAGATGATGAACCAGATGAAGGAAGGGGGGATGAGAGAATTCCCCATCCTGGTCAAGGCCGATGTGCAGGGTTCTGCCGAGGCCATCGTGCAGGCGCTGGAAAAGATCGGCAACGAGGAAATCCGCAGCCGGGTCATCCACTATGCGGTGGGCGGCATCAACGAAAGCGACATCGGGCTGGCGACGGCATCGGGTGCCGTGGTGCTGGGCTTCAATGTTCGTGCTTCGAGCCAGGCGCGCGATGCGGCCGAGCGGGCCGGGATCGAAGTCCGCTACTACAACATCATCTACGATCTGGTCGACGACATCAAAGCCGCCATGTCGGGCAAGCTTGCTCCGGAAATGCGCGAGACTTTCCTTGGCAATGCCAAGATCCTCGAGGTGTTCAACATCACCAAGGTCGGCAAGGTGGCGGGCTGTCAGGTCACCGATGGCAATGTGCAACGCGGCGCCAAGGTGCGGCTCATCCGCGACAACGTGGTGATCCACGAAGGAACCCTCTCGACGCTCAAGCGCTTCAAGGATGAAGTGAAGGAAGTCCAGGTCGGCCAGGAATGCGGCATGGCCTTCGAAGGCTACCAGGACATGCGCGCCGGCGACGTGATCGAATGCTTCCGGGTGGAGCGCATCGAGCGGAAGCTGGCGTAGAGCTGAGATGAAGTGGCAATTTCCGTTACCTCGCCTCAATGACCGGCAGTGAAAGTTTTAGTTTTCATGTGGAATTGGGATGGCAGGATTTCGCTGCCATTCAGAAGTCCGAGAAGTCTTGGGTAGACAGAGCCCTTGATTTCCTGTCTTGGCTCGGCTTCGCGTTTGTTGGGCTGATCCTTAGTAGCTTGGTGATCAGTTTCACCGGCCAACAGATTTTGGCTGTGCTGGCTATGGTGACCTACGTTTTCGCCGTGTTGTTTGGATTGAGGAGGTATGCGCAGCATCAATATATGAGGATTGCTGAGCAGGCTAATGGCTACGACCTCACTATCGGTCCGGAAGGAATCGTGCAGAAGTCGGGCCGAACTGAAACCCGTTTTTCCTGGGAAGACTTGAGCAGTATCCACAGGTTGTCTTCTGTGCTGCATCTAAACATGTGGGATGGAGCGGTGGTTGTTTTGCCTAATCGATTTTTTGAAAACGACGAGAGCCTCCATGCTTGTCTTGAGTTCGTGGAGAGGCAGTTAGCCGTTGTGAAGGATAACTATTATGGTTAGCTCGACTGGTCCCTCGCAACGCCAGCTTCGCGCCGGTGAACTGATCCGCCATGCGCTGGCCGATATTTTCCTCCGTGGCGAGACCGGCGATCCCGAGCTGGAGCGGCTGACGCCCAGCGTGGTGGAGGTGCAAATCTCGCCCGATCTCAAGATCGCCACCGCCTATGTGCGCACGCTGATTGCCGGCAAGGAGCAGGCGATGCTGGAGGCGCTGAACCGCAACCGCAGATACATACGTGGCCTGGTGGCGCCGAAGCTGGAGATGAAGTTCACGCCGGAGATTCGGTTCCGGATTGATACGGCTTTGGATTATGTCAGCAAAATCGAAGATCTGTTGCGCAGCCCGGAAGTGGCGCGGGATTTGAAGAAGAGCGAATAGATTCGACAATTTGGCTACCTGTCATTACATTGGCTGCATATGTAATCAGGTGCTGCAATGTCAAAGACCATGGTTTCCGCCCGAATTCCAGAGGCCTTGAGTGAAAAGCTTGAAGCGCTGGCGGTGTTGACCCGCCGGTCCAAGGCTTACCTTCTGACTGAGGCGTTGGAGGAATACGTCGATGAGAAGGTGCGGCTCTATCAGGTTATCGAAGAGTCGGTGAAGGAAGCCGATGAAGATGGGTCCTATGTTTCTGAAGACGATATGAACTCCTGGCTCGACACCTGGGGCGGGGAAAACCGGGCGCCATTGCCCCGACTACGGAAACGCGATGATTTGCCATGAAGCTGAAATGGATGGCGCGCGCCCGGCATGACCTTGGCCGGATTTGCGATTACATCGAAAAGCACGATCCGCAAGCGGCTTGGCGAATCTCTCAGGAAATCAAGAGTGCAGCGCTTAAACTCAGGGATTTCCCGCATCTCGGAAGGATGTCGGACGATATCGGCGTTCGACTTCTTCAGGTCGCCGGCCGGCCCTATGTGCTGCTGTACCGGTTATCAGGTGAATTCATTGAAATCCTTGCCGTTTTCGACCAACGGCGAAATCCGGAGGATATGCACTGACGCGCCGTGGCGAACCCATCCATGGCTGGGTGGTGCTCGACAAGCCCTATGGGATGACGTCGACCCAGGCGGTGGGGAAGGTGCGCTGGCTGTTTAATGCGGAAAAGGCGGGGCATGGCGGGACGCTCGATCCGCTGGCCACTGGCTTGCTGCCGATTGCGCTGGGCGAGGCGACCAAGACAGTGCAATGGGCGATGGACGGCCGGAAAATCTATCGGTTCGCCGTCAAATGGGGCGAGGAGCGCAACACAGATGACCTTGAGGGAGAGATTTCCGCACAATCGGTGTCGAGGCCACCCCAATTTGATATCGAGTCGATATTAAAGAACTTCATTGGGGAAATTCAACAGATTCCGCCTGCCTTTTCCGCCATCAAGATCGGCGGCGAGCGGGCCTATGATCTGGCGCGGGCAGGCGGCACAGTCGAGCTGGCGCCGCGCCCGGTGATGATCGAGGCGCTGCGGCTCATCGACTTGCCCGATGGCGATCATGCTACCTTCGAGGTGACCTGCGGCAAGGGCACCTATATCCGGGCGCTGGCACGTGACATGGGCCGGGCACTGGGCTGTCTCGGCCATGTGACTATGCTGCGGCGGATCGCCGTGGGGCCGTTCATCGAGGCTCAAATGATTCCGCTGGAAAAGCTGGAGGAATTGCGCCATAAGCCCCTCGGCGATAACGCCATGAAGGGGGTTCTCCGCCCGATCGAGACCGTGCTGGACGGCATCCCGGCAATGGCCATAGACGAGCGGCAAGCCCAACGCCTGAAGCAGGGACAACCCGTCCTGCTCAGAGGCGCGAATGCTCCCATCGCATGCGATGCGGTACTGGTGACCTGGGCTGGAAAGCCCTTGGGCCTGTGCAGCATCAGCCAGGGAGCGCTCACGCCGAAGCGCCTTTTTAACCTGTAACCATTTGGAGATGGCCGAATGACGATGAGTGCGGAGCGCAAGGTTGCGCTCGTCAAGGAATATGCCACCAAGGCTAATGATACCGGTTCGCCGGAAGTGCAGGTCGCGATTTTGACCGAGCGCATCAATGGCCTCACCGAACACTTCAAGGCCCACAAGAAGGATAATCATTCCCGCCGTGGGCTGCTCACCATGGTGAGCAAGCGCCGTTCGCTTCTCGACTATCTGAAGTCGAAGGACGAGGGGCGCTACCAGGCGCTGATCAAGCGTCTCGAAATCCGCCGCTAGCGCGCCGGAAAATTACGCATGAGCGGGCGGATCACCGATTGCTGCCCGCGATCCCCCAAACCATGCGGTCAGGCAATAGGGCCGGACCGAGGAGGCCCACGAGGGGATGCCGTCCAGGAGTAGGTGAACGCTTTTCAAGCGGCGGCGAAGGGCAAAAGGAAAAGACATATGTTTAATATCGACGTTGAAGAACTCGACTGGGGCGGCAAGCGTCTCAGGCTCGAAACCGGGCGCATGGCCCGTCAGGCCGATGGCGCCGTGCTGGTGACCTATGGCGAAACTACCGTACTGGCCACCGCCGTCGCGGCGCGCTCGGAAAAGGCGGGAATCGACTTCTTCCCGCTCACGGTGAACTACCAGGAAAAGACCTATGCGGCCGGCAAGATCCCCGGCGGCTATTTCAAGCGCGAAGGCAGGCCCACGGAAAAGGAAACCCTGGTCTCCCGCCTGATCGACCGGCCGATCCGCCCGCTATTTGTGGACGGCTTCAGAAACGAGACCCAGGTGATCGCCACGGTGCTCTCCTACGATCTTGAGAACGACAGCGACATTGTCGCCTTGGTGGCGTCGTCGGCGGCACTCACGCTCTCGGGCATTCCTTTCATGGGTCCGGTGGGCGGCGCCCGCGTCGGCGTCATCGATGGCGCCTATGTGCTGAACCCCACGCAAGACCAGATGAAGGTTTCGGATCTCGATCTGGTCGTCGCCGGCACCCAGGACGCGGTGCTGATGGTCGAATCGGAAGCCAAGGAACTTTCGGAAGAGATGATGCTGGGGGCGGTGATGTTCGGCCATGCCGGATTCCAGCCGGTGATCGAGGCGATCATCCGCCTGGCCGAGCGCTCGTCGCGAGTCCCTCGCGATTTCACTCCGCCGGATCAGGAAACGCTCTACGCGCAGGTGAAGGCGATTGCCGAAGCGGACGTTCGCGCCGCCTATGCCATCGTCAAAAAAGAATCCCGTGTCGAAGCGATCGCCAAGGCCAAGGACAAGGTGCTCGCAGCACTCACAGGCGAAGGCAAGGAAAACCCGCCCGCCGCCAACAAGGTGGGCGAGGCCTTCAAACATCTTGAGAAGGATGTGGTGCGCAACGACATTCTCGACACCGGCCGCCGCATCGATGGCCGCGACACCAAGACGGTGCGCCAGATCATAGCGGAAGCGAGCGTGTTGCCGCGTACCCATGGTTCGGCGCTGTTCACCCGCGGGGAAACCCAGGCACTGGTGGTCACCACGCTGGGCACCGGCGAGGACGAGCAATATGTCGACTCGCTTGACGGCACATATAAGGCCACCTTCATGCTGCACTACAACTTCCCTCCCTTCTCGGTTGGCGAAGTGGGCCGCATGGGTGGTGCTGGCCGGCGTGAAATCGGCCATGGCAAGCTGGCCTGGCGGGCCATCCATCCGATGCTGCCCGCCGCCGACCAGTTCCCCTACACGATCCGCGTCGTCTCGGAGATCACCGAGTCGAACGGCTCATCGTCAATGGCAACGGTGTGCGGAACCTCGCTGGCACTGATGGATGCGGGCGTTCCGCTCAAGGCGCCGGTTGCCGGCATCGCCATGGGACTGATCAAGGAAGGCGAGCGCTTCGCCGTTCTCTCGGATATCCTCGGCGACGAGGATCATCTGGGCGACATGGACTTCAAGGTGGCGGGCACATCGAATGGCGTCACCGCCCTGCAGATGGACATCAAGATCACCGGCATCACCGAAGAGATCATGAAGGTGGCGCTGTGGCAGGCCAAGGACGGCCGCATGCATATTCTCGACAAGATGGCCGAGGCGCTGGAGAAGGCGCGGCCGGGCCTCGGCGAGCATGCGCCGCGCATCGAGACGCTGAAAATCCCCACCGACAAGATCCGCGAAGTGATCGGCACCGGCGGCAAGGTGATCCGCGAGATCGTCGAGAAGACCGGCGCCAAGATCGACATCCAGGACGACGGCACCATCAAGGTGGCGTCCGCTTCGGGTGCGGCGATCGCGGCTGCACTCAAGTGGATCAAGTCCATCGTGTCGGAGCCGGAAGTGGGCGAGATCTATGACGGCAAGGTGGTCAAGGTCGTCGACTTCGGAGCCTTCGTCAACTTCTTCGGCGCCAAGGACGGCCTCGTCCACGTCTCCGAGCTGGCGGCGAAGCGGGTCAACAAGGTGAGCGACGTGGTCAACGAGGGCGATGCCGTGAAGGTGAAGCTTCTGGGCTTCGACAACCGCGGCAAGGTCAGGCTCTCGATGAAGCAGGTCGATCAGGCGACAGGCGAGGACCTCTCCAAGAAGCAGGCGGAAGAAGCCGCCGCCGGCGGCGGCGATCCCATGGGGGCGTGCCGCCAGTAACGGGGAAGCAGTTCATGAACTTGCCGCGATAGCGTTTCTTCATCCGCTGTTGGAGGACAAACGTTTTTTGTTCCGTTTCAATTTTGCGTTTTGCGGCTGCAACCACATTAGTTAGCGAAATCTATCAGGATACTTCGGCACGATAGCTTCGTAGCTATCTTCTGGATTCACGAGGTTAAATCCTGCGGCTTCCTTGAGTACAGTCCGTGCGATGAGATGTTCGGCACCTGCTCAGTAGGTTCATCCCAGATAACGGCGATTCCCGCGGCTAGCCTTGACATCCTGAGTGCTTCATGGCTTCCCTCGTTTGAGCGGGTCCAGGGCTGGCCAAAAGCGTTTCTATGGTGATGGACATTCTGTGCATCCGAGGATATTTGGCGAAACTGGGCAGAGGAAAAGCAACCTGACTTCCGATAGCTTAAGCCGGTTGAAGAGGACTGAACATCTCACGTAGACTTAATCCCGGAATTCAGTTATATTACGGAATATCGGAAAAGTTGAGTATGGCAACTAGTCCGCGTGTCTTCTACGAGTCAGCAAGGAAATCGGGCGCTATCAGGATTTGGCGCAATTAGCATCGCAAGCGCGATGTACGGTGATGATCGGCCCGGAATAAGTAGCGCTTGACGGAGATGACAGACATTTTTTGCCACCGGGAAATACCGAATTACGAAGAACTATTCGAAAAGTCTGTCGTTTGCAGCGAAATGGTTCACTCCGCGCCATTGCCACTCGATGAGTTGGCAAGAAATCGTGGACTGCCAGTGGTGTGTCGCTCGCAACCTGACGTCATTCCGCGTCAATCGGATTGCACGTGAACTCTGGCAAACGGCGATAACTCGAGCGTCAGAAGTCGGCGAGAAGATGTGTATCGCAGCAGGTGACGTTGTAAGCGGAAGAATTCTCAAGGCTGCGCTTCGCAGAACAGCAGGATTCGTGGCCCTGCCGGGAAGATAGGAACATTCGATCGAGACCAACTTCCAATTGTTCTGATTGAAAGGAATACCGCGGACTCGAAACCGCTAGTGTTCGGCTGAACTTGTGCGATCTGAAGTTCAGGTCGCCTTGTGTAGTTCTCGGCAACCGTCGAACCAACAGTCCGCCTGCGTAAAAAACCTACATGCCGATCTATGCGAATCTACCACTGGCTGTGAAGAGGCATCTTGGCCTGGATGGCGACCGTTCGTGGATCGTCTATTCCGAAAGCAATCTGTTCCGCTGGCCCGGTCCGGACTTGCGCCGGATGCCCGGAAACGACGATGGTTCGGTAGCTTACAATTCTTGCCACCGAAACTATTTGCGGAACTGCGCCGGCGCTTTCATGGCGACTGAAGCCGCCGCTCGCTCAACTCGGGTCAGGCGAAGTGAATGATGCCGCACCTCACGGCAGGGCGCGCAGCCCGTGCTTCTCCGCATAGGCCAGGCACTCCGTCCACGGAAGGATTGACGCTGCTGGTGGTGGGGGAGTGGAGCGATGTGGCGGCGGCGGCGTTGCCGAGATCGAGGCATCGGGCGATGGGCCAATCCTCGTGGATGCCGAAGAGGACACCGGCGTAGAAGGCATCGCCGGCGCCGACCGAGCCTTTGATGTCGCCCGGGGGAACGTTGATCGATGGACGCATGGTGGTTTCGCCGGAGGCGGTGACGGCGACGGCGCCATCGGGGTGGTGAATGACGGCCAGTTCCTGCACGCCCAAGGCGATAAGCTTCTTGCAAGCCACCTCGGCCGCGGGCCAGTCGAGGCGCTCGCCGCTCGTGACCTTGAGGCCGGTGACGCTTTCGGCTTCATAGTCATTGACCACGACATAATCGCAGAGCGGCAGGCAGGGTCTGCACCAGGTCGTGAATCACCTTGGCGGCGACGGGCACGAGTTCCAGGCAGGTCTTCATGCCAAGCTTGCGGGCGGCCGAGAACAGCTTGCGCCAGCCATCGGTCTCGTCGAGCTTGCGGGCAACGCCGGGGCTTCCGAGATAAAACAGCTTCGCATTGGTCTGGCGCGGCAGCAAATCGTCCACATCGAGCAAGGCGTTGGCGCCATCGTGAAAAAAGAAAGTGCGCCTGCCGGTTTTCACCGACGACATCACATGGGTGTAGCAGGTGATGGCTCCGGGTATCCTCCGCACGTGGGAGGTATCGATGCCATGGGCCCTGGCACTGGCCAGCATGGTGTCGCCGTAGGCATCGTCCCCCGCCACCGCCACCATTGTAACGGGGAAAGGCGCCCCCAGCTTCATCAGTCCGGCGGCGGCATTCTGCGGCGGGCCGCCGGCTGCATATTCGGTGCTGATGATGCGCGAGAGGGTCTCTTCGGCGGGCCAGTGGTCGACGATATTGACGATGTCGAGAACGGCAGTGCCGGCGAGAACGATCCCGCTCCTCGTCACTTGCGATAACCCTCGAGCACCGCCTCGGTGATGATGAGATCGTCGGCGAGGGCGCGCTTGGGCTTCAGGTTCTTCTTGGCGAGGGTGGCGTGATAGGCGCGCACCGCTTCTTCGGCGGCGATATCGCCCTGCAGGACCGGGCGGAACAGGGCCACGAGATCGAGCGGGCTTTCGGCCAGGTTGATCTTGCGGCCGAAGAGGGCAACGCGGGCGCCACTGCGCTCGGACTGGGCCAGAAGCTCGAACGTATCGCGGGTGGTTCCGGCCGAGCCGCCGAGCACGCCGATCACCAGCGATGGATCGTGGCTCGCCAGTTCCGACATGGCTCTGGCGCCGTTGAAGGCCATCTTGAGGAAATGCGGCCGCTCGGCGCGGGCAACCCCGGCCAGCACGCGGATGATCGAATCATTGACGAAGCCGGGCATCGCCTCGGGCGAAAGATTCTTCGGCGCGTTGGGATTGAACACTTCGAGGAAGTGGCGGAATTTGTGTTTCACCGCGTCCTCGCGGAAGCGGGCATAGGCCTCGATCGAGGCATAATCGCTGTCCAGCACATTGTTGAAGGTGATGGAATAGAGGCCGAGATCGCAGAACTTGCGGAGCTGGCCGAGATTGGCGGTGCGAAACGGCCGCGACGGCTCCTTGGAATAGCTGCTGCCGCGCGGCAGCCAGATGTCGGTGGTATCGTTGGCGCGAATGGCCGGGGTGACCGGCGATTTGGCGAAGACGCCGGCGCGGACGAGGTCTTCGATATTGGCGACGGAGGCCAGCATGATGTCCATCTGCTTCTGCTTGACGATGTCGCGGATCGACTGCTGGAAGGCGGGCCTGGTGCGATAGGGGCCGCTGCCCGGCTGCCTGCATATAGTCCACGGGGCCATTGGCGGCGGCGCCGAAGGCCATGTCGGGATCCTTGGCATCGGCAAGGATGAAGTGTTCCGGCTTGTATTTTCCGGCCCGGATGAGACCGAGCTTCTTGTCGAGGGATTTCATGGAATTGCTTTCACTGGGTGGGATTGACGCCCCCCTACACCGGATGGAGCGGGTAGCTGTCAATGGCCTGGGAGACCTGCAATGAAAAAGCGCGGGATCGAGCCATATTTGGTCATTCCGGCGTTCTGGCGGCCTTCGGTGAGTTCGGCCACCCGCACGGTGATCGCCTCCTCGAGCTCGGGAATCGAAAGCCTGCCGTCCCCGCCATAGATATTGGCGTCGCCCAGAATCGAAAGCAGCGCCTCGGTGAAAGCGCCATTTTCCCATGTACTGCTCTCCAGCGAGTCCTCGCGCCCCTGGGAAGAGGCGAACATCACAATGCCCGCGGTATCCTGAGCCATGTCGTTGGCGGTTCGGCTCATGTCGACGGCTCCCTCTATTCCAGCACCCGAGCGGCAGGTATCCATCATCAGCACAACGCGGCCGGGTATGGCGGCCAGCGCCTTGCGAATCAGGCGGCCGTCGACGGCGGTTGCCTCCAGCATATCGGCATCCATCTCGGCGTCGGCGGCGAGATAGTAGAAATCCATCGCCTTATCGGTCATGCCATGGCCGGCCAGGAACACCAGCGCGGTATCGTCGGGTCCAGTCTTTTTCCGGAGCAGCAACAGCTGCTTTTCGACCGCCGATTTGTCTGCCTCGCCATCGAGCAGCGTGACGATCTCGGTCTTCTCGTAGAATTGGCCCTCCTGGGCCTTGAGAGCGGCGGCCAGATCGGCGGCATCCTTGGCGGCATATTTCAGGCGCATGGTTTCATCGCCGTAGGCGCTGACACCGACAAGCAGGGCATGGAGGTTATGTTTCTTTTTCCCGGCGGCAGTGCCCTGCCATTTGATCGGAATGGTCACGGCGACGCCGGGTTGATCGCCGATGAAGGCGATGAGGGAAAGCTCGCTGTCGCGCGGCGGCACGGAGACGGTGATTTCAAGGTCTTCGCCCAGTGGAAACTCGCTTTCATCCTGGGAGACGCCGCGGCTGGCCACGGGGCGGCCGTCGATGCGGGCCTCGACACGGCTCACCGGCCTGCCGGTCGGCGAGAAGAGGCGGTAGGGCAGTGAGATGTCCGTCTTCGATGTCTCAATCTCGCGGGTGTTGGCAAGCAGTTCAACGCTGGCAGGGAGCTGCTCGTCGATCGACTGCGCCTCCTGCTTGCGCCCGGCCGCGGTGTTGGCCTTTTCCAGCGCTTTCTCCTCACTGCGGGTTTCGAGCACCAGCTGGACGACGTCCGGACGGTAGTAGCGCTGGCGGAATCGCGAGGCGGGATAGAATTCAGGCGTGCTCGCCCAATCCTTGCCGTTGACGTGCCAACCGATGAAATCCTCCGCGCCGGGAGAGGCGGCGTAATAGCCCGACGGCGTCCAGGCGATCCATCGCTTGGATGGTACATGAACGAAGAGGGCGAGCAGTTCCTCGCCTGTCCCCGCGTCGTACCAATGAAGCGTGCCGTCACCAAAGGCCGCGACGACAATCGCGCCATCGCCGGAATAGTTCACGCCCCAGCACTGGGCGGGTGCAATGGCCGTCCACAGCAGACCGCCGCCCTTGTCAAAGCGCTGCAGATTCCAGCTGGTGCCAAGTACAAAGCTCCGGGCATCGGGGGCGATGGCAAGGCTGTGAGCGGTATCACCCGGCATCAGGCCAATCGGCGTGCCCGCGAGGCTGGGTGATTGAGTGTCTTCCCAATCGAGGATTGGCAAGGTGGCGATCTCGGGTGAAACGAAGCCGGCAGGTGGCTGGGGGACCGCTTCAAAGGTTAGCGTCCTTGCATCGAACAGCCAGGGGTCGACGCTGCGCACGCCGAGGCCGAACCAGACTTGCCCGCCATCCCGCGAAACCTGGAAATCGTTTCCCAGTTTCTCGGTCATATTGGCCGATACCGGCCCATGAAAGAGCGAGGCGCCGTCGAGCACGCCCCATGACGGCAACGCACTTGCCATTGCAACGCCGCCGCCGGGAAAGGGATCGAGATCGAGGACATTGCCCATCGTCGTTCCGATCAGCCGGCGCTGGCCGCGGCCCCTGTCATTCCATGCGAAGATGAGAAACGGGTCGATGTCCCGTTCGAAATAGGTGCCGCCGGCATAAAGCGTTTCACTATCGGCCGACCAGCTCACGAAACCCAGAGATCCACGGGTGACAAAGCCGGTGTCGAGAGTGAAGAGCGGCTGGAAGCCGGGCAGGCTGACAATTTCAATTGCCGCAATGCTGCGGTAGCCGATCGCAAGGCTCTTGCCGCCGGGTGCGATGGCGATGCTGCCCGGCAGTCCGGCATTGGTGAGTTGAGCGCGGCTCAGTGGCTTCAGATCGCCATCGTAGACGGTGATGCTGCCGTCATCCGAAGCCACATAGATCTGTCCCCGGGCGTCGAAATCGATATCGTAGATGTTGGCGGTTATGGCCGGAATCGGATACCGGGGCATCGTCGAAAGGGGCCTTCCACAGCCAAACGCCGCCGCCCGTGGCCAGGGCAGCGGCGAGTCTGGTTCCATCGGGCGAGAAAGCCAGATCATTGGTTGCCTGCGGCAATGGGCCAAGGCGGTGAAGGATTTTCCCCGTCACGGTGTCGAAGAGATAAATGTGGCCGCCGCCACGATTGACGAATTCACCGGCGTCATATCCCGATGCGGCGAGAAACCGGCCATCGGGCGACAGGGCCACGGCATAAAGCCTGCCGCCCTCGCCCGGCGAAATCGGAACCCGGAGGGTCTTGAGCAAACTTCCATCGGCGAGGTTCCAAAGGCGCGCGGTCTTGTCGTCGGAAGCGGTGGCCAGCAGTTTGCCATCGGCGCTGATGTCGAGCCTGCCGAATGGGCGCGGTATGCATGGCGGGGTCGATGCGCAGCACTGGCGTGGGGTCGGGTGGCTGCTGGGCGTGGGCCAGAGCGGAGCAAAGACAGATGGCAAGAATGATCAGTACGCGCATGATTGAAGCCTAGCAATCTGGACGCGGCTTGCAAGTGGCGCCGTGACCGGCGAAAAGGGTATCCGGTGCCACTTTCCGGTCAAATTGATGACCTTTAAGGGTTCCTTGGGGAAGTAGAACCGCCCTGATGGTGCAATCGAGTGCGGACGGCGTTTTTGGAGACTTGCAGGAATGACCAGCCGTATGTTCAAATTGCTTTTTGGATCGTTCGTTCTGTTGCTGATGCAGTTGCCGGCTAAGGCCGGCGTCATCAAGCACGTTATCGTCGTCGCCATGGAGAACACCGATGCCGAGGATATCTACGGCAACACCAGCGAAGCTCCATACATCAACAATGTGCTGACCCCGCAAGCGGCGCGGTCCAGTAACTTTATCGACATACTGCCCGGCGTGCCAAGCCTGCCCCACTACATCCTCATGGAGGCGGGCACAAACAAGCTTCCCGACAAGACATTCATTGAGAACGGCGAACCAACGGCTAGTTTTTCGACTGGTAGCCGCGACCATCTCACCGCGCAAATGAGGGCCACGGTGGCTCCAAACAAAGTGACGTGGATGTCCTACCAGCAATCGCTGAGTTCCAACACCGGCGCGTGTCCGATCCAGTCGGACTATCCTTACGCGCCGCGGCACAATCCCTTCGTCTATTTCCGCGACGTTTCTGGAAACCCGCCAAGCAAGACCAGGCCGTATTGCGCGGCCCATCACAAGGACTACACGGCGCTTGCCGCCGACCTGGCTGCCAACCGGATCGCCAACTATGTGTTCATCACGCCCGACAATTGCAATAACATGCACGACCAGTGCCCGGGCAGCACCAGCCGCATCAGGTCGGGTGACGATTGGCTGGCATCGGCGCTGCCGCCGCTGATCACTTGGGCGAACGCGAATTCAGGTGTTGTGCTCGTGCTGTGGGATGAAGGCTCTTCGACAAATGAGCTGGCTTTTTTTGCCGTGGGCCCAGGGGTGAAAGCGAATTTCGTCTCCGATATGAAACTCACCCATCGTTCGCTCGTCAGTTCGGTGGAAACGATTTTCGGCCTGCCCATCCTCCCTACCGTTGCGACCGCGAGAACCTTCAAGAGCCTTTTCAAGGCCGGCCAGTTTCCCTAATACTCCGGTTTATGGAGTATCCGTTCACGCCGCTGGTCGAAGGCCTCCCGTCAACCGTGCCCTTCGAGGGACCGGAAGCGATGGAGCGGCGAACCGGAACGGCATTCCGCGCGCGCATCGGGGCCAATGAGAATGTGTTTGGTCCCTCGCCCAAAGCAATTGAAGCTATGCGGGCGGCGGCAACGGAGATCTGGCAATATTGCGACCCGGAGATGCACGATCTCAAACGGGCGCTGGCGCACCATCATGGGATCTCGCCGGACAATGTGATCGTTGGCGAGGGAATCGACGGGCTGTTCGGCCTGGCGGTGCGGCTATTCGTCGAACCCGGCGTGACGGTTGCCACATCGCTTGGGGCCTATCCCACCTTCAATTTCCATGTGCATGGCTTCGGCGGGCGGTTGGTCACCACGCCCTATGTCAATGACCGCGAAGACCCGCAATCGCTGCTCGATTTGGCGCGTAGGGAGAAGGCGAGACTCATTTACTTAGCCAATCCGGACAATCCGATGGGAAGTTGGTGGAGCGCCGCAGACATGGCGCGGCTCATGGCCGATGTGCCGCCCCATGCGTTGCTGATGCTCGACGAGGCCTATTGCGAGTTCGCACCGCCGGGGTCGCTGCCGCCATTCGATGTCGACAGCCCCAGAGTCTTGCGTTTTCGCACATTTTCCAAAGCCTATGGCATGGCCGGGATGCGGGTGGGCTATGCCATAGGCGAGCGCCACCTGATCAAGGCCTTCGACAAGATTCGCAATCACTTCGGCGTCACCCGCATTGGCCAGCAAGCGGCAATCGCGGCGCTGGAAGATCAAGACCACCTTCGCCATGTCGTGGCTGAGGTCGAAAAGGGACGCCGCGAGATTGCCGGCATCGCCGCCGCCCATGGTCTCAAGGCGCTGCCATCCGCCACCAATTTCGTCACCATCGATTGCGGCCGCGACGGGGACTACGCCAAGCGGGTTCTCGGCGGCCTTCTGGCCCAGGGCGTGTTCGTGCGGATGCCGGGGGTGGCGCCGCTCAACCGCTGCATCCGGATAACGGTTGGGCGGAGCAACGACATGGCGATTTTCGCCGAGGCGCTTCCCGTGGCGCTGAAGGCGGCCGGCTGAAGTCAGGCCGCCTGCTTGATCAGATCATCGAGGTCGAGTCTCCGCGTATACATTTCCAGGCTGCCGTCTGCCTTGCGTGGCCACTGGGCCTCGGGGCGATCCCAATAGAGTTCGATGCCGTTTTCGTCGGGGTCGTGCAGATAAAGGGCTTGCGAGACGCCGTGGTCGGAGGCTCCGTCGAGTGCCACGTTGTTGGCGGCGAGGCGCTTCAGGGCGTTGGCGAGGTCAGTGCGGGTGGGATAGAGGATCGCCACATGGAAAAGCCCGGTGGTGCCGGGCGGAGGAGGCGAGCCGCCCTCGCTTTCCCAGGTGTTGAGGCCGATGTGGTGATGATAGCCGCCGGCGGAAATAAAAGCCGCCTGAGCTCCATAGCGCGTGGTGAGTTCGAAGCCCAGGACATCGCAATAGAAGGCGAGGGAGCGCTCGATGTTGGAAACCTTGAGGTGAACGTGGCCGATGCGGGTGCCGGCGGGAATAGGAGGTGGTCATGGTGTCTCCGAACTGTAACTTATATTGTTACTATATATAACAGCCGACCGGCGGATGCAAGGCCCTGGCGGCAACAAAGTTCATTCCAGTGGATGAGCGTGGCGCGGGCTTGAGTTTACCCGGGTTATCGCGGAAATGAATGGCAGAGTATTAAGGGAGAAAGCGCATGGGCAAGATGGACTACCCGAAGAACCTGACCGTCGTCGGTCACCCGCTGGTGCTCCACAAGCTCACCTTGATGCGCGACAAGAAAACCCCCTCGGCGGTGTTCCGCCAGCTGCTGCACGAGATCAGCCTGCTCTTGGCCTATGAGGTGGCGCGTGACCTGCCGATGACCACCCAGACCATCGAAACGCCGCTGGCCGAAATGGAAGCCCCGATCCTCAAGGGCAAGAAGCTGGTGATCGTGTCGATCCTGAGGGCGGGCAATGGTCTGCTCGAGGGCATGCTCGACCTGATGCCGTCGGCGCGGGTGGGCCATATCGGGCTCTACCGCGATCCGGTGACGTTGCAGCCGGTGGAATATTACATGAAGGTGCCGGACGACATCGCCGAACGGCTGGTGATCGTCGTCGATCCGATGCTGGCCACCGGCAATTCGGTTTCAGCTGCCCTCAAGCGGCTGAAGGAGAAAGGTGCGAAGGATTTGCGCCTGGTCTGCCTGTTGTCGGCGCCCGAGGGAATCCGCAATGTGGCGGAGCAACATCCCGATGTACCGATCTATACGGCGGCCATCGACAGCCATTTGAATGAGCATGGCTATATCGTTCCAGGCCTTGGCGATGCCGGCGACCGGATGTTCGGCACCAAGTAGCGCCCTTGCTTAACAATGCGTTAGTCATCCCGGCGCTTTGGGGTTAACGGCAACCATTTGCAAACCATCAGGTCCCTAACATGGTCCGGAGAGATCAGTGGGAACGCCTTTGCGTATGTTGTCCGAAAGCACGAGTGCTGCGCCGGTTTGCAAGCCGCTCAGCCTGCAGCGGCCCGATGGCTACCGTCCGCGGCTGCTGCTGGCAGAGGATTCCGATCCGGTACGGATTGTGACCGCCGCCATGCTCAAGGCCATGGGCTGCGATGTCGATGCCGTCGTGCACGGCGAGGAGGCGGTCAATTCGGCCAGCGCCAAGCATTTCGATGTCATTGTTCTCGATATCGAGATGCCGGTGATGGACGGGATTACCGCGGCGAGGTCGATCCGCAAGATCGGCGGGCCCAGATACCAGACGCCGATCATGGCGCTTTCGGCGTTCCTGGCTGATGCCATGCAATCGGCGAGCTGGAGCGATACTTTCGATATTGCCCTGCCGAAGCCCGCAAACCGCAATGAACTGCATGCGGCGGTCAAATTGGCGCTCGACCGTATTCCCCGGCCACTGACGGCTGAGCGGCTGGCAGCCGAGCCAGTTATCTCCATGGAGGAGCGGGTCGCCCTGAAGTCGGGGCTTTCCGCCGCCGTGTGGGCCAATCTGGCAGCGATCGCCTGCCAAGACATCGAAGACTGCATGGCGCACGTCAGCCGGATGGCGCGGGGCGAGGAAGCCGATATGCTGATTGTCTATGCCCAGAAACTCAAGGCGCTTGGCCGGACGTTCGCCGCGCCGCGCCTGGCGCTGGTTGCCGGCTATCTGGAACAGGCCACGGAAACACGCGACATTGCCAGGCTGGTTGACATGCTGGCCACGACGTCGGCGGCCACGATCGGGGATTTGAAAAGCTGAAGGCCGGCCGGAATTAGCGGGTTGCCGATGGCTGGCGGGCCGGGTTGTTGAACTGTGCTTCCAGCGCATTCATCATGTGCAGAAACTCATCGAGTTCCGGGCTGACGCGCTGGCTGGAGTTCTTGGCGGTCGATTTTTTCTCGGTGGTCATGGCGGCTTCCTGTCTGGTGTCACTCTACTGCATTCAACCTAAGGAACTTCTAAGGCTGGCGCTGTGAACCCAGTCACAATCAGGCATTCATCCATCGTTCATGCAGAAGCAAGTGAACTCGCGGCTGTTGCCGTCCCGGCTGCTGTGTCAAGACCAATCTGCGCTTGACGCGGGTTTGGAGTTACACAAAATTGTGATGGAAGGATAATCGAGAGCGATTGTATGGAGATAGTGAGGGGGTGTCGCCCTCGACATCACAGCAGACGTGGAGGAGTTTAGTTCATGGTGGCAGGAAAACTGTTCAAAATTGTAACCGCCGGGGCTCTCGTTATGGGGCTCGGCGTGACGCTTGCTTACGCGAGCGCCGATGACGCGATCAAGGGCCGTCAGGCCTGCATGAAGTCCCATGGCAAGACGATTGGCGAAATGGCCGGTATGTTCAAGGGTGAGAAACCCTATGATGCGGCAGCGGTGCAGGCCGGTCTTGCCGCCGACGATGCAGCTTGCGCCGATTGGGACAAGTTCTGGGGCGAGGACGCGATGAAAGGCGAGACGCTCGAAACCTGGGCCAAGCCGGAAATCTGGTCAGATGCGGCAGGCTTCAAGGCCGCTGGCGAGAACTACTACGCGAAGTATCTGGCCATCAAGGCTACAACCGACGAAGCGAGCTTCAAGGCCGCGTTCCCGGAATATGGAAATGGCTGCAAAGGATGCCATGAGAAGTTCCGCCGCCCGAAGGAGTAGTTGATTCTGAGAATATTGAGCAAACGCAATGTTCTGGCCCTGGCGCTGCTTGCAGCGCTGGGGCTTGTTGCATTCTGGCTGCTCAGCGCGCCGCGGCCACTGGAGCAATCGGCGCTGCCGCAGCATAAAGCTGACATCGGCAATGGCGAGAGGCTGTTCAATGCCGGCGGCTGCCGGTCCTGCCACAAGCCTGGCCCCGACCTCAAGGATGTCGAGGCCACATTGCCGGCGGGCGGGGCTCCCTTCAAAACACCAATCGGCATTCTCTACCCGCCCAACCTTACGCCCGATGCAAAGACCGGGATTGGCGCCTGGAGCGAGCTTGATTTTGTCAACGCGGTGCAGCGCGGGCTCGAACCGGACGGAACCCATCTAATCCCGGCGTTCCCCTACACGTCATACGCGGCGATGCACACGGAAGACGTGCTTGATATCCGGGCCTATCTGATGTCGTTGAAGCCGGTTCTGTCACCCAAGCGCGATGCCGGCATTCCGCTGGCCTTCATCGTGCGGCGGGGAATCGGGCTGTGGAAGTGGGTGGGGCTCGATACCGCGCAATGGCAGCCCGATCCCTCGCAGACGGCGAGCTGGAATCGTGGGTCCTATCTGGTGAACGGTCCGGGGCATTGCGGCGAATGCCACACGCCGCGCAACATCTTTATGATTCGCGATGACAGCAAGGTTTTCGCCGGCGGGCCGCACCCTGGCGAGAAAGGCAAAGTTCCTTCGCTGCGCGATCTGGTCGGGCGCAAGCGTTACAAGGACGCGGCCGACCTGGTGTCGGCGCTGCAATTCGGCGAAACCCTGGGCTATGACAAGATCTCGTCGGGCGGCATGGGCGAAGTGCAGACCAACATGTCGAAACTGCCGCCGGAAGACGTGGCGGCGATCGCCGAATATCTGGTGAGCCTCAAGTAAGCGCGCTATCGGCGAGCCAGTGCTGGATTGCCGCGGCGGTTTCTTCGGGCGCCTCCAATGACGGGAAGTGGCCGCAATCGGCGATTTCGACGAAGCGCCCGCGGTTCATTGCCGCGGCCAGGGCCAGGCCATCGCGGGCGGCCACAAATTGATCGTGGGCTCCCCACAGCATTAGAGCAGGGCAGGAGATTTCCAGAAGCCTTGGTCTGAGATCGCCACGGTTGGCGAGGGCATCGGACTGCCGCGCCATCAGCTCGGCTCCATGCCTCCGCGCCATGTCAATGAATGCATGGCGGGTGGAGGGACCATTGGGGCCGGGAAGATGGGAAATGATGGCGGCCATTTCCTCGACAACCGCTTCAAACTCTCCGCCCCGCATCCGGGCCGAGCGCCTGAGTCCGGCCTGGAGGTCAGGCGTGGGACCGGGAGCGGAGCCGATGATCACCAGGCCGGTAACGCGCTCGGGTTCGGCAAGAGCCACTTCCATCGCCACGCGGCCACCGAATGATGTGCCGAGTATAGTGAATGTTGGCGGCGCGGCCGCCAACACCTGCTCCACGCAACCAGCAAAGGTGGCGCGATCTGCAATCATAGTCGTTACATTGGCCACGCCGCGAAGGGCGGGTACTATCTTGCTGTAAAGCCCGGCATCACAGCCGAGGGCGGGTATCATCACGACGTCATTCACGGGCTGCCCCTGACTTTCCGGCGCTGGTTTTCATTATTGGGCTTTGCTGTGTTATACTGCGAGCATGATCGATGATGAAGGCGGAATGAGCATGGGCTTGGAGACGCACCGGGGATTAGGTGCTGTCCAGTCAGTAAAGTGGCGGACGGCGTTTGCCGTTGCCATGCTGGCTCTTACCGCCAGCAATTCCGCGGCTTTGGCGGAGTGCGATGACAAGCCCTATCCCGGCGTCGATTGGGCCGGCTGCTCCAAGGAACGGCTGATGCTTGAGGGCCGCGATCTCACGGGGGCAAATTTCGAAGGCGCGCTCCTTTCGGGAACCGGATTGCAGTCGGCGAAGCTCGCAGGCGCCAATCTGCGGAGGAGCGAGATGGTGCGCGCGTCATTCAGCAATGCCGATCTCTCCGGCGCCGATCTGGAGAAAGCGCTGGCCAGCCGCACCGATTTCAACGACGCCAATCTCAGCAAGGCAAAGCTCGTCAAAGTTGAATTCCAGCGCGTCAGCCTGGTTGGCGCCGATCTCACCGGCGCCGACCTGTCGGACAGCGATCTGCACCGGAACGATTTCAGCAACGCCAAACTTGCCGGCGCGGATTTGACCGGCGCCATCGTCCCGCGCAGCCTGTTCCTCGGGGCCGATCTCACCGGGGCTTCATTCACCCGCACCTTCCTCTACCGCAGCCGATTCGAAGGCACCGATTTGAGCCAGGTGAAGGGCCTGACCCAGGCCCAGCTCGACCAAACTTGCGGCGATCAAACAACCAAGCTGCCGGAGGGGTTGACTGTGCCCGCGCAATGGCCATGCGGGGAGGATTGAGGCCCTCTCCCACTGGCAGTCAACAATCGCTGCAAACGGGCCGCTGTCAGTCCTGGGTCTCGATTTCGACCCTGGTCAGCCCGAATTGGCGCAGCATGTGATCGTCGAGCTGGCGGATTTTCGCAATGGTAATCCGGTCCTCGATGCGGGCGTTCAAAGCCCTTGTTGCGAAATGAATTTTGCGGATCGGGCTGGATATCGTCTCGATAAGCGTGCCCATGGCGGTCTCTCCTGACACGAAGTTCAATGATTGCCATTGCCTAAGTTATTTTCCACGCCGGTTCTGTAACCGCGGTCACACTTGCACAATAATGTTCCCGGTTTGGCCGGCAGGCTTCGCCATGCATCGACACCTGCGGCATTCCCTGGCTATAGTACTTTGCACTTCGAATTGACGTGGAGGAATTCCGGCGTGATCGTGAAAGCTTCCTCACCAAGGCCCCGCGCCAAAACCGGTCTCCGCCGCGAAGTCGAAAGTCTGCGCGAAGAGCTGTCCCAGGCACGCCAGCAACAGGCGGCAACCGCAGAGGTGCTCAAGACCATCAGCCGTTCGAGTTTCGATTTGCCGGTGGTGCTCGACGCCCTGGTAGCCACGGCGGCGCGACTGTGTGGTGCTACCTTCGCGGGCATTTTTCTGCGCGAAGGCGACCGCATGCGAGGCGGGGCAACGATTGGCCTTGAAGCCAGCGATGTCGCGGAATTCATGCATCTTTCATTGCCGGTCGACAACACCACGGTCTCCGGCCGCGTCATTCTTGCCAGCCAGATCGTCAACATTGCCGATGTCGAAGCCGACGCGGGCTACGATCTGGCTTCGATACGAAAAGTCAGCGGCATCCGCTCGATGATGGGAGTGCCGCTGCTGCGCAATGGCAGGGCCGAAGGGGTCTTTTTCCTTGGCAGAAATGAAGCGGACGCTTTCAGTGATGGCCAGTGCGAACTGGTCCAGACTTTCGCCGACCAGGCGGTGATCGCCATCGAGACCGCCCGGCTGTTCGAGGAAGTGCAGGCCAGGACGCGGGAGCTGCAGGTATCGCTCGAGTACCAGACAGCGACGTCGGATCTGTTGTCGGTCATTTCACGCTCGCCCACTCAGCTGCAGCCGGTGCTCGACGCCATTGTCGAGACCGCGGCGCGGCTGTGCGGCGCCGACAAGGCGGTCATCCGCCAGCGGCAAGGCGACAACTATGAGGCGGTCGCCGCCCATGGGTTCACGCCGCAGCAGCGCGAGTTTCAACGCCTCAACCCAGTGCCCGCCGGAGCGGGCTCGGTAGTGGGCCGCGTCGCCTTGAGCCACAGCACGTCGCACATCCCGGATATCCACGCCGATCCGGATTTCACCCAATTCGATCTTGCCAAGGCGGCGGGCTTTCAGTCGCTGCTGTCCGTGCCGCTCCTCAGGGAAGGCGAGCTTATGGGCGTGCTGGTACTCGCGCATGATGAAGCACGTCCCTTCACCGGCGAGCAGATCGAACGCGCCGAGTCCTTCGCCGACCAGGCGGTGATCGCCATCGAGAACGCCAGGTTGTTCGAAGAGGTGCAGCAACGCAACCGCGAGCTTGAGGCGACCAGTGAGGTTCTGCGTGTGATCTCCAGCTCGCCGACCGATGTCCAGCCTGTCTTTGAGGCGATCGCGGAAAGCGCCGCCCGGCTGTGCAACTCGGAATACGCCTATGTTCAGCGCTTCGACGGCACGCATGTCCACCTCATGGCCCACCATGGCCTGACGCCGGAGGAGGACGAGGCCACGCGGCGCCCGTTTCCGATGGTTCCGATTCGCGGCTATATGGGCGGGCGCGCCATCCTCAGCGGCAAGGTTGAACACATTGCCGATTACGAGCAGGACCCCGAGTATGTCCACAAGGACGTGACGAGGATGATGCATCTGCGCAGCGCCGTGGCGGTGCCTATGCTCCGCGATGGGGCCGCCATCGGGGCCATTCTTCTTGATCGGACGCAATCGGGTTATTACTCCGAGCGTCAGGTGCAACTTCTGCAAACCTTCGCCGACCAGGCGGTGATCGCCATCGAGAACGCGCGGTTGTTCGAGGAGGTGCAGCAGCGCAACCGTGAACTGACCGAGGCGCTGGAACAGCAGACGGCGACCGGCGCGATCCTGCGCGTCATCGCCGCCTCGCCCACCGATGTTCAGCCCGTTCTGGATACACTTGTGGAGAGCGCGGCCAGATTGTGCGAGGCCCACGATTCAATCATCATCTTGAAGGAAGCCGGAATACTATCCCTCAAGGCCCATTACGGACCCATGGCGGTTGCACCGGACAGTTGGCCGATCGGGCGGAATTCGGTGAGCGGCCGCGCCATCTGGGACCGTGCGCCCGTGCATGTCCACGATCTGTTCGAGGCCGCCGATGAATTTCCGGTAAGTCATGAACTGGCGGTCCGGCTTGGCCACCGCGCGAATGGTGTGCGTGCCGCTGATGCGCGAGGGCGAGGCTATCGGCACCGTTGGCCTGCGCCGCCTCGAAGCGCGGCCGTTCAGCCAGAAGCAGATCAATCTCCTCGCCACCTTCGCCGACCAGGCGGTGATCGCCATCGAGAACGCACGGTTGTTCGAGGAAGTGCAGGCGCGCAACCGCGATCTGACCGAGGCGCTGGAGCAGCAGACCGCAACGGGCGCGATCCTCAGCGCCATCGCGGCCTCGCCCACCGATGTGCAGCCTGTCCTTGACGCCGTCGCCGAGAGCGCGGCGAAACTCTGCGAGGCCTACGATTGCATCATCCTCCTCAAGGACGGTGAATACGCTCGCGGTGAAGGCGCACCACGGATCCATTCCGCTCGACCTCAGTAAATGGCCCATCGGACGAGGCTATGTGAGCGGTCGAGCTATCCTGGACCGCAAACCGGTCCATCTGCACGATGCCAGCGAAGCCACCGATGAGTTTCCGGAAGGCAGCGCAATGGCGGCGCGGCTTGGCTTCCGGACCAATCTGGCCGTCCCGCTGCTGCGGGAGGGCGAGGCCATCGGGGTTCTCAGCATGCGCCGAATTGAAGCACGGCCGTTCAGCCCCAAGCGCATCGAACTGCTGACCACCTTCGCCGACCAGGCGGTGATCGCCATTGAGAATGTGCGGCTGTTCGAGGAAGTGCAGGCAAAGAACCGCGATCTCCGCATGGCGCTCGACCAGCAGACGGCGACGAGCGAATTGCTGAAGGTAATCGGCCGTTCCACCGTCGATATCCAGCCGGTCTTCGATGCGCTGGCCGAAAGTGCCGTACGGCTCTGCGAGGCCGAGCGGGCTTTCGTTTTCCGCTTCGACGGCGAGCTGCTGCGCACCGCCGCCTGGCACAATACCTCGCCGGATTTGGTTGCCTTTGTCACCGCCAATCCGATCCGCCTTGGCCGCCAGACGGTTGCCGCCCGCGCCGGACTCGAACGCCGGACCACGCACATCCATGACATACAGGCCGATCCTGAATATGCTTACGCATTGAAGGATATAGACCCGAATTCGCACCATCCTCGCCGTGCCCATGCTGCGCGGAGACGAGTTGCTCGGTGTCACTGTCATCTACCGCGTCGAAGTGCGCCCCTTCGCCGCCAGCCACATCGCCCTGATGGAGACGTTTTCCGGCCAGGCGGTGATCGCCATCGAGAATGTGCGGCTGTTCGAGGAAGTGCAGGTGCGTACCCACGATCTGACCGAGGCCTTGCAGCAACAGACGGCCACGGCCGATGTGCTCAAGATCATAAGCCGCTCGGTGTTCGATCTCGACTCGGTGCTCAACACGCTATGCAAGTCGGCCACTGATCTCTGCCGCGCGACAGGCGGCAATATTCATCTGCGCGACGGTGATGTGTTCCGCGTGGCGGCGCAGGTCGGCTGGCCGGAGACATTCAAAGACTACATGCGCGCGCACCCGCTCAAGGCAGGCCGGGAATCGGTGGTGGGTCGCGCGGTTCAGACCGGCGCCGTCGCGCATATTCCGGATGTCCTGGACGACCCTGACTACGCCATTATGGCCGGGCAGAAGATGGCTGGCTATCGGGCCCTCATCGGGGTGCCGCTGATTCGCGACGGTGAAGTCATCGGCGCGTTCTCGCTAGGCCGCGAGACGCCTGGCCCATTCGCGCCGCGCGAAATGGAGGTCGTCAGAACTTTCGCCGATCAGGCGGTTATGGCGATTGGCAATGTGCGGCTGTTTGACGAGGTTCAGCAACGCAACCGCGAACTCACCGAGGCGCTGGAGCAGCAGACCGCAACCAGCGCCATCCTCAGGGTGATCGCCTCTTCGCCCACCGATATCCAGCCGGTTCTCAACACGGTCGCCGAAAGTGCGGCGAAACTCTGCGAGGCCTATGACGTGGCCATCGCTCTGCGCGACGAAGATGGCGTATCGCTTGCTAATGCGGCTCATTTCGGGACTATTCCGATTCGCGCCAGAAAACTTCCGATCGGGCGCGACTGGCCGGCCGGACGCGCCTTTGTGGACCGCCAGCCCGTCCATGTGCCGGATCTTGCCGACGCTGCGGAAGAATTTCCTTTCGGTCACGCGATGGCGGTCGAATCCGGATTCCGGTCCTCACTGGCCGTGCCCTTGCTGCGCGAGGGCGAAGCCATCGGCATCATCGGCATCCGCCGCCTCGAAGTGCGGCCGTTCACCAAGAAGCAGATCGATCTGCTCACCACCTTCGCCGACCAGGCGGTGATCGCCATCGAGAATGTGCGGCTGTTCGAGGAGGTGCAAGCCCGCAACCGCGATCTGACCGAAGCGCTGGAGCAACAGACCGCAACCGGCGCAATCCTGCGCGCCATCGCCGAATCGCCCACCGATGTGCAGCCGGTGCTCGATGCCGTTGCCGAGAATGCGGCCAAGCTCTGCGGCGCCTATGACGCGGTGATCGTACTCGTTGATGGCAATGAACTTGCCGCGCGTTCCCACCACGGGCCAATGCCAATCAGTTTTTCCAAGTTGCCGCTGAACCGCGACTGGGTGACGGGGAGAGCCGTAATCGACCGCACGCCAATCCATGTTCACGACCTCCTCGGCGGAAGCGGACGAATATCCCGCTGGCCAGGAGATGGCGGTCCGTATGGGCCATCGGACGATTCTGGCCATGCCCTTGATGCACGAAGGCAAAGCCATTGGCGGCATCGTCGTCCGCAGGCTTGAGGTCCAGCCTTTCAGCCAGCAGCAGATCGATCTTCTGACAATTTTCGCCGATCAGGCGGCGATTGCCATCCATAACGTGCGGCTGTTCGAGGAAGTGCAGGCGCGCAACCGCGATCTCAGCGAGGCGCTGCAACAGCAGACGGCGACGGCGGAGTGCTGCAGGGTGATCGCCGGTCGCCTATCGACATTCAGCTGGTGCTCGACGCGCTGGCGGAAAGTGCGGCGCAGCCTGTGCGAGGCCGACGATGCGCCTGATTTTCCTGAAGTCGACGGGGAGGCGGATTCGACGTGGGCACGATTTCACGGGCGCCAAACCCGTCGGAGTGCTGAACATTCGCCGATATCACGCGACGCGGGCCGGCAGCGGGGCGATCCTCTCGAGCGCCGGCCGGTTCATATCGCGGATGTCCTGGGAGGCGGTGAGTCCCGGAACCAACGTTTGCGTTGCGCGCCAATGCGGCATTCGCGGACGATGCTCGCCGTGCCGCTGCTGCGCGATGGCGATGCCATCGGCGCCATCTGCATGCTGCCGCGCGGAGGCTCGCGGACCGTTCACTGACAAAGCAGATCGAGCTTGCTGACGACCTTCGCCGATCAGGCGGTGATCGCCATCGAGAACGTGCGGCTGTTCGAGGAGGTGCAGGCACGGACGCGGGAGGCCACCGAGGCGCTGGAATATCAGACCGCCACCAGCGATGTGCTCGGCGTTATCAGCCGCTCGCCCACTGACGTGCAGCCAGTGTTCGACATGATCGCGCAAAGTGCCGCTCGTCTCTGCGAGGCGCAGTTCTGCTTTGTTTACAGATATGATGGGCAGCTTCTGCATTTCGTCGCGCATTACGGCATCACCGAAGAAAGCGCCGGGATCGTGCGCAACACTTTTCCCGTGGCGCCTACTCGCGGCAGTGCTGCTGAACGGGCGGTCCTCAATCTTGAGGTGGCGCAGATCCCGGATCTCTCCTTGGATGATGAATTCACGCATCGCGGCCGCCGCGGCATTTTCGGGCCTTCGCAGCGCAGTCGCCGTGCCGATGCTGCGCGATGGCCTGCCCATCGGCTCCATCGCAGTCGGGCGCGCCGAGACGGGCCTTCTTCCCGCCAAGCAGGTCGAACTTCTGAAGACCTTCGCCGACCAGGCGGTGATCGCCATCGAGAATGTGCGGCTGTTCGACGAAGTCGAAGCGCGCACGCGCGATCTCAGCGAGGCGCTCCAGCAGCAGACGGCGACGGCGGATGTGCTCAAGGTGATCAGCCGGTCGGTCTTCGATCTCGATTCCGTGCTGGAAACACTCATCAAGTCGGCGGTTGATCTGTGCCGCGCCACAATGGGCGGTATTTTTCTGCCCAGCGGCCAGTTTTTTCGCCTCGCGGCACAGGTTGGCATGCCCGCGGAATTAGTGGAATACGAGCTTATGAACCCGTTTGTCGCGGGGCCGGGAACGACGACAGGCCGCGTCGTCCTGACCCGCTCAGTCGTTCATATTCCAGATGTTCTGGGCGATGCGGAATACACCTACACGGCTGGACAGAAATTCGGCGATTACCGGGCAATGTTTGGTGTGCCCCTCATTCGCGACGATGAGGTCGTCGGTGTCTTCTCTTTAGCCCGCCTCGCACCGGGGCCGTTCGCGCCCCGCGAGATCGAACTGGTCCAGACCTTCGCCGACCAGGCGGTGATGGCCATCGGCAATGTGCGGCTGTTCGAGGAGGTGCAGGCGCGGACACAGGAGCTGACCGAGGCGCTTGAATATCAGACGGCCACGAGCGAAGTGCTCAACGTCATCAGCCGGTCCCCGACCAATGTGCAGCCCGTGTTCGAAGCGATCGTGAAGAGCGCCTCCGAGCTGTTCGCTCCTCGCCAGGCGACGATCGTGACGTTGCACGATGGCCAGCTGCACTGGAAGGCAACGGGGGCCAGATACCTCTCGGAAACAGCGATCGAGAGAGCCAAGGCGATCTATCCCATCCCCTTCGATCCCGAACGCAGCCCATCTGCGCGCGCCATTCAGGAACGCCGTGTCATCGAACTTCTGGATGCTGCGGCCCCGGATGCGCCGGACTTTAGTCAACGGGTGTATCAGGCCGTTGGCTTCCGTTTCATGTGCTTTGTGCCGCTGCTGCGGGAGGGTGTGGGAATTGGCAGCATCGTTCTCGCGCACCCCGAACCCGGCCTGCGACTTTCCGCCAAGCAGCTCGCGCTCGTGCAAACCTTCGCCGACCAGGCGGTGATCGCCATCGAGAACGTGCGGCTGTTCGAGGAGGTGCAGGCGCGCACCCGCGATCTGCAGCGAGGCGCTGCAACAGCAGACGGCGACCGCCGAGGTGTTGCAGTCGATCAGCCGCTCGGCTTTCGATCTCGATGCCGTGTTCGCACGCTGGTGCGATCCGCCGTCCGAGCTTTGCGGCGCCTCGATGGGCGTCATCTGCCTGCGCGAGGGCGACAGTTTATCGCGCCGGCGCAGCAGCATCGCGGATCACTCGGAGTTTGACGAATATGCGCGGCGAATCCCGTTTCGCCAGGCGCGGATCGGCTCACCGGGCGGCGTGGCGCTGACCGCGGCACGTCAGTCCAAATTCCGGATGTGCTCGACGATCCGCGACTATCCCTTGCAACGAGGGCAGAAGATTGGCGACTCAGGACGGCTCTCGGCGTTCCGCTGATGCGCGAGGGCGAGGTCGAAGGCGTCATCGCGCTGGCGCCGCTCGCGAGGTGCGGCCCTTCAGCCAGCGCGCAGATCGAACTGGTCCAGACCTTCGCCGACCAGGCGGTGATCGCCATCGAGAACGTGCGGCTGTTCGAGGAGGTGCAGGCGCGCACCCGCGAGCTGCAGCGAGTCGCTTGCAACAGCAGACCGCGACCGCCGAAGTGCTGAAGACGATCAGCAGCTCGGCGTTCGATCTCGATGCCGTGCTCGGCACGCTGGTGAAATCCGCCGCCGAACTTTGCCGCGCCTCGAACGGTGTCATCACCCTGCGCGATGGCGACGTCTACCGGCTGGCTCAGCAAGTCGGGTTCAGTCAGGAGTTTAGCGAGTATGTGCGGGCGAACCCGTTTCGCGCGGGACGAGGATCGGTCACCGGGCGCGTGGCGCTGACCGCGGCCGTCGTTCATATTCGCGGATGTGCTCGACGATCCGGATTATTCCTATTCGCAAGGACAGAAAATCGGCCAGCTACAGGACGCTTCTCGGCGTTCCGCTGCTGCGCGAACGGCGAAGTGAAGGGTGTTTTCGCGCTCGGCCGCCCGGTGGTGCAGCCGTTCAGCCAGCGCGAGATCGAACTGGTCAAGACATTCGCCGACCAGGCGGTGATCGCCATCGAGAACGTGCGGCTGTTCGAGGAAGTGCAGGCGCGCACCGCCGAGCTCGACCGTTCGGTCGGCGAGTTGAGGGCCCTGGGCGAGGTCAGCCAGGCGGTCAATTCGACCCTCGATCTCAAGACGGTGCTCGAAACCATCGTGGCCAAGGCGGTTCAGCTTTCGGAAACCGATGCGGGCGCCATCTATGTGTTCAACAAGGCGGCGCAGAAATTCCGCCTCAGGGCCACCTACGGCATGAGCGAGGAGCTGATCGCCGCCATTTCGAGCCATGCGGTCGGGTTGCAAGACGCCGGGATCGGCGAAGCCGCGCGAACGCGCGCGCCCGTGCAGATGCCCGATCTCAGCCAAGGCGTCTCCTCGCCCGTGCACAGGATCGTCCTCGATGCCGGCTACCGCAGCCTTCTCGCGGTGCCGCTTCTGCGGCCGAACAAGATCGTCGGCGCGCTTGGTCGTCCGGCGCAAGACGACCGGCGCTGTTCCACGAATCGACGGTGCATCTGATGGAAACCTTCGCCGCCCAGTCGGTGCTGGCCATCCAGAACGCGCGGCTGTTCAGCGAGATCGAGGAAAAGGGCCACCAGCTGGAGACCGCCAGCCGCCACAAGTCGCAGTTCCTCGCTAATATGAGCCATGAGCTCAGAACGCCGCTCAATTCCGTCCTCGGCTTCAGCGAAATGCTGGCCGACGGGCTCTATGGCGAGTTGCCGGAGAAGGCCGTGGCGACCCTGTCGCGCATCCAGGTCAACGGCAAGCACCTTCTGGGCCTGATCAACGACGTGCTCGATCTGTCCAAGATCGAGGCGGGACAGCTGCAACTGGTGATCGACAGCTATTCGCCGGCGCAGATCATCAAATCGGCCGTGGCCGCGACCGAGCCGCTTGCCCGCGCCAAAGGCCTGACACTCTCCGCCAAGATCGCCGACGGCATGCCAATGGGCCGGGGCGACGAGCGGCGGCTTACGCAGGTTCTTATCAATCTCGCCGGCAATGCGGTTAAGTTTGCCGACACTGGCTCGATCGATATCGTTGCATTGGCCGCCGGCGGGCGGTTTGAGATTTCCGTTCGAGATACGGGGCCTGGCATCGCGCCTGAACATCAGGAGCGCATTTTCGAGGAGTTTCAACAGGTGGATGACAGCAACACGCGCAAGAAGGGCGGTTCCGGCTTGGGTCTTGCAATCTCCAAGCGCATCGTTGAAATGCATGGCGGCAAGATCAGCGTGCAATCGGCGCTGGGCGCGGGGTCGACGTTCCAGCTTTCGATTCCCATCAATGCGGAAGAACAGGTAAGTACCCCATGAGCAAGCGCATACTGATGGTCGAGGATACCGAGGACAACCGTCAAATTCTGCGCGATCTGTTCGCCACCCAGGACTATGAACTGATCGAGGCCACCGACGGCGCTGCTGGCGTGGCGATGGCCAAATCGCACATGCCCGATCTCATTCTGATGGATATCCAGCTGCCGGTGCTCGACGGCTATGAGGCGACGCGGCTGCATCAAGGCGGATCCGGCGCTCCGTCACATCCCGGTCATCGCCGTCACCTCCTACGCGTTGGCCGGCGATGAAACCAAGACGCGGGCGGCGGGCTGCGATGCCTATATCGCCAAACCCTTCAGTCCGCGCGTGCTGCTCGCCAAGGTGCGCGAGCTGCTGCAGTAGAGGACACAAGAATTGCGCGATCCGCCCCGCATTCTGGCCGTCGACGATACGCCGGAGAATCTCGAAATCCTGCGTGTCCGCCTTGAGGCAAACGGCTACGAGATCCTCACCGCCGCCGATGGCGAAGAGGGGCTGGCGGCGGCGCGCCAACATTTGCCGGATCTGATTCTGCTCGACATCATGATGCCGAAGCGCGATGGCATCAGCGTCGTGCGCGAACTCAAGGCCGACCCCGCGCTCGCCTCCATTCCGGTCATTCTGGTCACCGCCAAGTCCGATACACGCGATGTTGTCGCCGGACTCGACGCAGGCGGCGACGACTATTTGACCAAGCCCTTCGAGCATTCCGCCCTTCTGGCGCGGGTGCGGTCGATGCTGCGGCTCAAGGCGCTGCATGACACGGTGCAGGAACAGGCGGAAAGCCTCGCATCGTGGAACCGGACACTGGAGGAAAAGGTCGCCGCACAGATCTCGGAGATCGAGCGCGTCAACCGCTTGCGGCGGTTTCTGCCCGAGCATGTCGCCCGGCTCGTCGTCGATTCGAATGGCGAGAGCGATCCGTTGAAAAGCCACCGCCGCGAAGTGACAGTCGTTTTCTGCGATCTCCGCGGCTTCACCTCCTTCGCCGAGATCGCCGAGCCCGAAGAGGTGATGGCGGTGTTGAGCGAGTATCACGCCTGCCTCGGCGCGCTCATCGACCACCACGAGGGAACGCTGGAGCGGTTCATCGGCGACGGGCTGCTCGTGGTGTTCAACGATCCCATCGCAAGCGACGACCATACGGAGCGCGCCGTGCGCATGGCGATCGCCATGCGTGAGGGTGTGGCCGAGCTGTCGGCGCGCTGGCTCCGGCAGGGCCACTCGCTCGGTTTCGGCATCGGCATCGCCCGCGGTCATGCCACGATCGGCAAGATCGGGTTCGACCGGCGCTCGGACTATGCGGTCATCGGTTCGGTTCCAAATCTCGCGGCGCGGCTGTGCGACAAGGCACGTGCTGGCCAGATCCTGGCGAGCCAACGCGCGATCCTCCAAATCGAATCGCTGGTCGAGGCGCAGCCGATTGGAGACCTGACGCTCAAGGGTTTTCACCGCCCCATGGCCGCCTTTGAAATCCAGCGCTGGCTTGGCTGAGCCGCGCGACAATGGGCCAGACTTTACATCCGGACGCTCGCATCTTGAATGCGGCCTTCCCGGCGTTGCCTTTGGGAGCTATAGTGTTAGTTGCTGGGCCCAATGCCCTGTCAACGAGTTGAACTTGATCTTCTGGTTCGGATTGCCACATTCTCCCGCGCTTGTTGCGTTGTCGGTTATGATGGCGGTGTTCGGCGGTTACGTGGGGCTCGGGCTTGCCGGGCAGGCAAGGTCCGCCGCCGGTTTCCATCGCCGCGGCCTGTTGGCCGGGGCGGCCTGGTCGCTGGGCCTCGGCATCTGGACCATGCATTTCGTGGGCATGCTGGCAGCACAGCTTCCGGACGACATTCAATTCTCGGTCCTGCTCACTCTCATGTCATTCCTACTGTGCGTGATTGTCGTCGGCATCGCGGCATTTCTCGTCAGCATCGGCTCACCGAAAATTTCGATGGTGGCGCTGGCGTCGGTGATCATGGGTGCGGGAATCGTCAGCATGCACTATCTCGGCATGCACGCCATCACGGGCGCCTACATGTTGCATCATAAGCTGCAGTATGCCGTGGCAGCCGCGGTGATCGCCATGGCCTCGAGTTTTGGAGCGCTGCAAGTGTTCGAAGCGCCTATCCGCAACAAGACGCTGGCGGCAAGCGCGCTCATATTTGGTTTGGCTGTTTCCGGCATGCACTACACGGCGATGGCTGGAACCTTGGTGATGGCCAACGCGCAACCGCAAATGTCACTCGGTCCGTCGGTTTCCCGCGATGTATTGATGATCGCCGTGGCATTTCTGGCATTCATCGTGTCGGGAGGATTTCTCCTTTATCTCATTCCCGAAAAGAACCGGCCGGGCGACACTGTGGCACCGGCGCAGCCCTATGCCGATGCAGCGCGCGGGGCCGAACCGCCTCACAGCAACCTTGTGCCAATCGAAAGCGAAGGTGCAACCAGGCTGATGCCCGCCGGCGAGGTCTACGCCATTCAGGCAACCACGCATTACACGCTCATCTTTGATGGGCGGCAGGAACATTTTTCACCCTGGTCCATTACCGAGGCCGAAAGCCGGCTTGACAAGAACCTCTTCATGCGGGTGCACCGCAGTCACCTCATCGCATTAGACAAGGTCAGGACGCTCCGCAAATCCGGCGATGGCGCAGTTGTCGAGGTCGGTAGTCTCGTATCACGCGTTGTCCCGGTGAGCCGGACTCACTACGCGGAATTGAAATCACGGCTGGGTTTGCAACAGAAAACTCGTGCCCATGCGGTTTTTCAACAGACAGCCTGACGCAGTTCGTGCCGCAAATCCCGCCGTTCGTGCAGCAGGGCATGATTGGTGCAATTCAGGCCCAAATGCCGTTGCCCTGGTGTTTCTCCCATGGCCATAATGATTGGTCACCTCCCGGCAAGAGGGGGGCAAACGGGAGGAGCACCAATGATACCCGGCTCATTTGATTATCATCGTCCCAAATCCATCCCGGAAGCTGTGAAACTGCTGCGCAAGGCGAAAGGGTCGCGGGTTCTGGCCGGTGGCCACAGTCTGCTTCCGATGATGAAGCTGCGCTTGGCGGAGCCATCGGCCCTGATCGATCTTGGTGGCATCGCCGCACTGCGCGGCGTCAAGAAGGTGGGCAGCAAGATCATTATCGGCGCGATGACAACCCAGCACGAAGTACTGGCCTCGGCGCTGATCGGCAAGAACTGTCCACTCCTGCAGGAAGCCGGCAAGCAGATTGCCGACCCGCAAGTCCGTTACGTCGGGACTGTCGGCGGCAATGTCGCCAATGGTGATCCCGGCAATGACATGCCCGCCGTCATGATGGCGCTGGATGCCGCTTACCGCATTGCGGGGCCCGGCAAGGCCCGGACGGTCAAGGCTCGCGCCTTCTACAAAGGAACCTATGATACCGCGCTCAAGGCTGGCGAAATTGTAACCGCCATTGAGATACCGGCTTCAGGCAAACAGGCCTATGCCTATGAAAAGCTGAAACGGAAGGTCGGCGACTATGCGACCGCGGCGGCAGCGGTGGTGTTGACGCTGACTGGCGGCAAGGTCGCATCATGCTCCATCGCGCTGACCAATCTGGGACCCATCCCGCTGCTGGCGGAGGCCGCCGCCAAGGCGCTGATTGGCCGCGCGCCCAACGATGAAGCAATCGCCTTGGCTGTTGCCGAGGCCCGAAAAATCATGGATCCCGCCAGCGACACGCGTGGAACACCCGAATATCGGGTCAGCGTCGGAGGAATCATTGTGGCCCGCGCCTTGAAACGCGCCATTGAGCGCGCCGGCGCCTGAGGAGAAAGAGCATGTCAACCGTCCACGTCAAACTCAAGGTCAACGGGAAATCCGTCGAGGGCCAGTGCGAGCCTCGCACCCTGCTGGTGCATTTCATCCGTGAAGATCTGATGCTCACCGGCACCCACATCGGCTGCGACACCACCCACTGCGGCGCCTGCACAGTCGATTTCAATGGCAAGTCGGTTAAATCCTGCACCATGCTGGCCGTTCAGGCACAGGGTGCCGACATCCGGACCATCGAGGGCATGGCCAATGCCGATGGCACGTTGGGAGCCTTGCAAGAGGGCTTCCGCCAAATGCATGGCTTGCAATGCGGGTTTTGCACGCCAGGCATGATCGTGCGGGCTCACCGGCTGCTGCAGGAAAATCCCAATCCGGACGAAGAAGAAATTCGCATGGGCATTGCCGGCAATCTCTGCCGCTGCACCGGTTATCAGAACATCGTGAAAGCCATTCAACACGCCGCAGCCAAGCTCCGCGGCGAGGAATTCCGGGAGGCCGCAGAATGAACGACATGTCCCCCAATCGGGCCGAACGCGAGGCCAAGCTCGAAGGCATGGGCTGCAAGAGGAAGCGCGTGGAAGACGTCCGCTTCACCCAGGGCAAGGGCAATTTTGTCGACGATATGAAACTGCCAGGCATGCTTTACGGCGATTTCGTGCGTTCGCCCTATGCCCACGCAAGGGTCAAGAAGATCGACATCAAGAAGGCCATGAAGGTTCCCGGCGTGGTGGCGGTCCTCACGGCCACGGAACTGAAAGGCGTCAATCTTGCCTGGATGCCGACATTGGCGGGCGATGTGCAAATGGTCCTTGCCGACGGCAAGGTGCTGTTCCAGAATCAGGAAGTGGCCTTCGTGGTGGCGTCCAACCGTTACGCGGCCGCCGACGGCGTGGAGGCCGTCGAGGTCGACTATGAAGCCCTGCCGGTACTGGTGGACCCGTTCAAGTCGATGGCAAAGGGGGCGCCGGAACTACGCGACGACCTCAAGGGCAAGACCAGCGGCGCCCACGGCCCCCGCAAGCACTACAATCATATCTTCGAGTGGTCGGTCGGCGACAAGGATCTGACGGATGCCGCCTTCCGCAAGGCCGATGTCACCATCAAGGAGCTGATTTCCTACCACCGCACCCATCCCTCGCCGCTCGAGACCTGTCAGGCGTTGGCTTCCTTCGACAAGATCAAGGGCGAGCTGACGGTTTGGGGAACCTTCCAGGCGCCGCATGTCATCCGCACGGTCGCTTCCCTGATCTCGACCATTCCCGAACACAAGATCCACGTCATCTCGCCCGATGTGGGTGGGGGCTTCGGCAACAAGGTCGGCGCCTACCCGGGATACATCTGCGCCATCGTGGCATCGATCGTTACCGGTCAGCCGGTCAAATGGGTGGAAGATCGCATCGAAAATCTGACCGCCACCAGTTTTGCCCGCGACTATCACATGACCGCTGAAATCGCCGCCAGCAAGGACGGCAAGGTGCAGGGCCTGCGGGTCCATGTGCTGGCCGACCATGGGGCCTTCGACGCCTGCGCCGATCCATCCAAATGGCCGGCCGGCTTCTTCAACATCGTGACGGGATCCTATGACTTTCCTGTCGCTCACGTGAGCGTCGATGGCGTCTACACCAACAAGGCTCCAGGCGGCGTTGCCTATCGCTGCTCGTTCCGGGTGACGGAAGCTGCCTATTGCATCGAGCGGGCGATGGACATCCTCGCCAAGAAACTCAACATGGATCCGGCCGAACTCCGGATGCGAAACTTCATCAGGCGCGAGCAGTTCCCCTATCAGTCGGCGCTCGGCTGGGAGTATGACTCGGGCGACTATCACACCGCCATGAAACAGGCGATGGAAAAGATCGACTATGCCGGGCTGCGTGCCGAACAGAAGCGAAAACAAGCGGATTTCAAAGCCGGCAAGACCCGCGAAATCATGGGAGTAGGCGTTTCATTTTTCACTGAAATCGTCGGCGCCGGTCCGTCCAAGAACTGCGACATTCTCGGCATCGCCATGTTCGATTCCTGCGAGATCCGGGTTCACCCCACGGGCTCGGCGATCGCCCGGGTTGGAACCAAGTCGACGGGCCAAGGCCACGAAACCACTTGGGCACAAATCATTGCGACCGAAATTGGCATTGCCTCCGCCGATATCATGGTGGAGGAAGGCAATACCGACACCGCGCCCTATGGTCTCGGCACCTATGGTTCGCGGTCAACGCCGGTGGCCGGCGCTGCCATCGCCATGGCGGCCCGCAAGATCAAGGCCAAGGCTCAGATGATCGCCGCCTTCATGCTGGAAGTTCATGAGGACGACCTGGAGTTCGATGTCGACGGTTTCCGGGTCAAAGGCCTGCCGGAAAAATTCAAGCCGATGAAGGAAATCGCCTGGGCCGCCTATCATCAGGTGCCGCCGGGCATGGAGCCGGGCCTGGAAGCAGTGAGCTACTACGATCCGCCCAACATGACCTACCCGTTCGGAGCCTACTTCTGCGTCATGGATATCGATGTCGACACCGGTGTCTACAAGGTCAGGCGCTTCTATGCCCTTGACGATTGCGGCACCCGCATCAACCCGATGATCATTGAAGGCCAGGTTCACGGCGGGCTGACCGAAGCCTTCGCCATCGCCATGGGGCAGGAGATCCGCTACGATGCGGGCGGCAATGTGCTGACCGGTTCGTTCATGGATTTCTTCATGCCTACCGCGGTTGAAACGCCCCATTGGGAAACCGATCACACGGTAACCCCTTCGCCGCACCATCCGATCGGCGCCAAGGGCGTGGGCGAGAGCCCCAATGTGGGCGGAGTTCCGGCATTCTCCAATGCGGTTAACGACGCCTTCTCGTTCCTGGGCTCAACCCATATTCAGATGCCGCATGATTACTGGCGCAACTGGGAGGCCGCGAAGTCGCTTGGCGTTGTTACCTAGAGCGCAAAGAATTCAAGTTCAATCGATTAGTCTCCCTCCCCCTTGTGGGGAGGGGTAGGGGTGGGGGTCTGGTGGTCGTGCAATTGAGTACGTTGAGCAGTTCATTGATAGGCCGGAGCGACCCCCCTTAATCCCTCCCCACAAGGGGGAGGGAGAAACCGGAAGGCAGTTCGACATGAAGTCATCTCGCTCTAAGGCAGAGAAATGCCGGTAGAGGCTTCCGCACGGCAGGTCTGCTGAATGACGATGCCGTTGGTGGTACTGAGTGAGAGACTCGCAGAGGCTGGCTACGTTGCCGACCGCGATCTTGCAATGGCGCTTTATCTCATGGAGCTTCTGCGGCGGCCATTGCTGCTGGAGGGCGAGGCGGGTGTCGGCAAGACCGAGGTGGCAAAGGCCCTGGCGGCGGTACATGGCGCCGAACTGATCAGATTGCAGTGCTATGAGGGACTCGACCGCTCCGACGCGCTCTACGAGTGGAACTACCAGCGCCAGCTTCTCGCCATCCAGGCAAAGTCGGCTTCCGGCACGCAAGTTAACGAGGACGACATTTTCTCGGAGCGCTATCTCCTGGAGCGGCCATTGCTGCGGGCAATCCGCCAGGAATTCCCGCCAGTCCTTCTGGTCGACGAGATCGACCGCGCCGACGAGGAGTTCGAGGCTTTCCTGCTTGAACTTCTTGCCGACTTTCAGATGACCATTCCCGAGTTAGGCACCATCCGGGCGCGCAGCATTCCGCGTGTCGTGCTGACTTCGAACGGCACCCGCGAAATCTCCGACGCATTGCGGCGGCGCTGCCTTTATCACTATGTCGATTTCCCGGAGGTTGACCGCGAGGCCGCCATCCTGCAGCGGAAGTTGCCCGGCATCGGTGCTGTATTCGCATTGCAGATCGCGCGGGCGCTCGAAAAGATCCGCAAGGAAGATCTGCGCAAGGTGCCAGGCGTGGCCGAAACGCTCGACTGGGCGGCAGCGCTCGCCGGGCTCGAACAGCGCGATCTCAACGCCAACCCGGAAATCGTCTATGATACGATGATGTGCCTGCTGAAAACCCAGGAAGACAAGTCGCGATTTACGCGGGAGGTGGCGGCACGGGTTCTTGGGAAAGTTGCATGAGCCGCGCCATGCCGCAAGCGGAATTGGGAAGCCTTCAGCCTTGGGAGGATGCAATCCTCGGCCGGATTGCGGAGTTCTCGCAGCTCTTGCGCCGTCATGGCTTCGCGGTGGGGCTCGGCGAAAGCGCCGATGCGGTACGTATTGCCGTTGAACTGGCCACCCAGCGCCCAGCCCAGCTGCGGCAAGCCCTCAAGGCACATTATTGTTCACGTGTTTCGGACTGGAAACAGTTCGATGGGCTGTTTGACTCCTATTGGCTCGGCAGCGGCATGAAGCGCCTGATGAGAGTGGGCGGTTCGGCCACGGCTTCAACCAAGCCGGCGCTTGCGGCTCCCGCAGTGCCGGCCGGCGGTCAGATGGGGAGCGCGGAATTGCCCGACCAAATCTCCCAAGCGCCGGGGCAGGATTCGGATGGCGGCGCCACCGGAAAGGCCGAGGGCGCCTCGCACAATGAAGTCCATGCTCGGACGGATTTCCGTAAGATTGCCGATCCACAAGAATTGGCCAAGGCCCACGCGGCGGCCGAGCGGCTGGCAAAGCTGATGCGCACGAGGCTGTCACGGCGCAAAGTCGCGCGCCACAAGGGCCGCCGCATTGATCTGCGCTCGACCATCAGGCATAGCATCGGGGCAGGCGGCGTTCCTCTCGATTTGCTGCACCGGCGCCGCAAGGCCAAGCCATTGCGGCTGATCGTGCTGCTCGATGCCTCCGGCTCCATGCAGATGTATACGGCGGTGTTCACCCGCTTCATTCATGGCGTGCTCGACAGTTTTCATGAGGCGGAAGCCTTCGTCTTTCACACACGGCTTGCGCATATTTCCTCCGCCATGCGGGAAAAGAATGCCACGCGGGCGGTGGAGCGGATGTCGCTGATGTCGGAAGGTGTTGGCGGCGGCACCCGCATCGGCGAAAGTCTCGCCAGCTTCAACCAGTGGCATGCCAAGCGGGTGCTCAACGCGCGAAGCTGCATCATGATCCTTTCAGATGGATATGACACGGGTGAGCCCGACGTTTTGGCGCGCGAAATGCGGCGCCTGCGGCGGCGCTGCCGCCGCATCGTCTGGCTCAATCCGATGATCGGCTGGGAGGGTTACCGGCCGGAAGCCAGGGCGATGCAGGCGGCATTGCCGTTTATCGATTTGTTCGCGCCGGCCCACAGTCTCGAGAGCCTGGCGGCGCTTGAACCTTATCTGGCGCGTTTGTGATGGAGTGAGAACCATGCCCCAACATACGGATGTCATGGACCTGATTTCCAATCTGAAACAACGCGGCGAAGCCTTCGTGCTCGCCACGGTGGTGCGCACCGTCGCGGTAACGGCGGCCAAGGCCGGGGCCAAAGCAGTGATCATGCCGGATGGCACGATTACCGGCGGCTGGATCGGCGGAGGCTGCGCCAGAGGCGCTGTCCTGAAAGCCGCCAAGGAGGTTCTAGCCGACCGGCAGCCGAGGCTGATCTCGGTGCAGCCGCCAGTCGAACTTGAGGCGCTGGGTGTTGCCCCCGGTGAAAGCCGGCAGGGCGTGCGCTTTGCCCGCAACATGTGCCCAAGCCAAGGCACAATGGATATTTTCGTGGAGCCAGTCATGCCGCGCCCGTCGATGGTGATCTGCGGGTCAAGTCCGGTTGCGGTAGCGTTGGCACGGCTTGCTTCGGTCATTGGCTTTTCAGTCACGGCCTGCGCGCCCGGCGTCGAGCAAGCGGCGTTCGAACAGGCCGATACACGGATCGAAGGCTACACGCTGCCGGTTGCCGACTTGGCGGAGCGCTTCATCGTGATATCGACCCAGGGCAAGGGCGATGAAGCCGCTCTCAGGGCCGTTCTGAATATCGACGCGCGCTATAAGGCCTTCGTCGGAAGCCGCCGCAAGATGGCGGCCATTCGCGACAAACTGGTGCGCGAAGGTCATTCCGCCGAGGCGCTGAATTCCGTGAAGGCGCCCGCCGGCGCCGATATCGGAGCAATTTCCCCCGAGGAAATCGCGCTATCAATTCTGGCGGAGATAACGGCTCTGCGCCGCCAGAAGCTCCGGGCCAGCGGCGGTGGCGCGTGATGTGCTCCGGTAATGGCAAGTTGATTGCAGCTCGAACCTCAAGCACAAGTGGTTCTCAGGCGGGATAGCGGCGCTCGGCTGGGCGGATGCGGCCGGCATTTCCGAGTTCGAGGACGTAGCCGAAGTCCTTCTCCGTATCGAGATAATAGTGCTCGTCCTCGTCGATGCGGCCACATTGGATAACCGGATAGCCGCGGGCGGAATAATCCCGGATAGCCTTCTGCATGTCGGCATAATACAGCTTGATGTGATGCAGTCCTTCGCCGCGGCGCTCGAGGTGCTCGTCATAAATGCTGTAGCCCGAAATGGGCTGAATCAGCTCAAGCTGGGTGTCGCCGCTCCAGGTAATGGCGATCAGGCAGGTGTGGGTGGCGGGCTTGCCACGATAGATGTAGTTCTCCACCTTGCCGGGCTCGAACTGATAAATATCCCAAGGGCCGATCCGCGCAATCCCAGTGCCGCTTGAGCGCGGCATCCAGATCGCGCACGATCATCGCCACCTGCATGGTGGCGCCGTTCTCAAATTTTCTCATGACCAGTGTCCTCCTGTAGCTGGGCGAACCGGGTGGATGCGCACGCATCGCGAAAAAAAGCCTGTGGTGGCGTCCCGGAAGGGATTCGAACCCCTGACCCCAGGTTTAGGAAACCTGTGCTCTATCCTGCTGAGCTACCGGGACAAACGCCATGCTCGGTGCCTGTCCGGTTTTCCGCCAGGCCCAGAACTTATGATCCGGTTCGCCGCCCTGAATCAAGACCCAACAAAAAGGCCCGGAACGATTGTCCGGGCCCGATGGAGATTGCAAGCGAGGCTTATGCGGCTTTTTCGGAGGGCACTTCCTCTTCGGGTTTTTCACCGGGCACGGGCACGCGCTTGGCGTTTTTGGAGAGGTAGTCCTCAAGTTCCTTGATCGACTGATCGTCATCGATCTTCCTTACGGCGGCGATCTCGCGGGCCATGCGCTCAAGGGCCTGCTCGAAAAGCTGGCGCTCGGAGTAGGACTGTTCGGGCTGGCGCTCGGAACGGTAGAGGTCACGCACCACTTCGGCCACCGAGATCAAGTCGCCGGAATTGATTTTGGCATCATATTCCTGGGCGCGCCTGGACCACATGGTGCGCTTGACGCGGGCCCTACCTTTAAGAACCTTGAGGGCCTGCTCGATCTGCGACTTGTCGGACAGGCGGCGCATGCCCTTCTGTTCGGCACGCCCGGTCGGCACCTTCAAACGCAGCTTTTCCTTCTCGAAATCGACGATGTAGAGCTCGAGCTTGGCGCCGGCGATTTCCTGCTCTTCGATCTGGGTCACGCGGCCCACTCCGTGGGCGGGATAAACCACCAGATCGTTGATCTTGAAGGACAGCTTCTTGGGCGCGGGGACCGCTACGACAGGCCCAGACATCAGCGGCTTGGATGCATAGGGAGAATGCGCTGCCTGATGCTGCATGGGCGCTAAGGGGCGCGCGGAATGAACCGGGGCCTGGCGAGGAATGACAGCAGGCTTCGGTGCTACAGGCTTAACGGCGAGTTTAGGCACCGGCTTGGCCATGGGCTTGTGGACCGGCTTGGGGGTGGCCGCCGCCTTCGACGGGGTGGCCTTGCGGACCGCGGCAGCCTTGGGGGGAGCGGCCCGCGACGGCTTTGCCTTGGCCTTTACAACCGGCTTGGAAACCTTCTTTGGCGCGGCCTTGACCTTGGCTTTGGCCGCCGGCTTCTTGGCTGTCGCTTTCTTTGTCTTGGCTTTTGTCATTTTTTATCCTTCGCCTTTCCCACATTGCAGGTCCTAGCCTGACATTCCGGCAATCTGGAGGGCTACGCGGAACCCAGGGGTTCCACCATGTTGACTTTCCCACCGTCTGCTGTTCCGCCAATCAATCTTGGACTCACCGGAAGGGCACCCGCGGGGCCCGTTCACAGATGGATTCCGTGAGGCGAAAAAAATCCGGGCTGTGCGGCCCGGGTCTGTCATCCAACTAAGTCGTTTTGATCATTTGTGCCTATATAACACAAGTTTAGGCAAAATTAAAGCACGAGATATCCGTGTACCGCATAATATTGCGCGGCATACTGACAATTGTAGTGGAAAAGGTTAATGAAATCCACGCGTCAAGTGCCGCCGCCCGCAGTGCAGGCATGCTGCTCGCGCAAGGTCAATCGCCTTCGCCGGGTTCGGGGGAGAAGTATTTCTCCAACTTGCCCGCAACCCCCTCAAATTCCTTGGCATCGGCGGGGGGATCGCGCTTGGTGGTGATATTGGGCCACTTCACGGCGTATTCGGTGTTGAGTTTAAGCCAGGATTCAAGCCCCGGCTCGGTATCCGGCTTGATGGCGTCGACCGGGCATTCAGGCTCGCAAACGCCGCAATCGATGCACTCGTCGGGGTGGATGACCAGCATGTTTTCACCCTCGTAGAAGCAATCCACGGGGCAAACTTCCACACAATCCATGTACTTGCACTTGATGCAGGCGTCGTTGACGATATAGGTCATGAAGGCTCAACCGTTCTTTATAGCGAACGGCTATCTAGCAATTTCCGGCACCGGTTGCATCCTCTTTTTGCGGTGCAGCTTCATCCGGATTCGACATGGCAAGGTCGTGGTAAAGCATTTGGGCCGCAGGTGCTGGTCCGCGGCGCTCGGCACAGGCCGCGACCTTGAGGACCCTGACGCGGCCATGGAAGGAAATGGTGAGGACATCACCCACTGCCACGGCGTGGCCGGGCTTGGTGACCCGGTGCCGGTTAATCCTGACAAGGCCTGCTTCAACCAACCCCGCCGCCAAGCCCCGCGTCTTGACGATCCGGGCAAACCAGAGCCATTTATCGATGCGCTGGCGGGTGACTGGCGGCACTTTAGCTCTTGTTGGCCGCCATTTTGGCTTTCAGGGCCATCAGCACGGCGAAGGGGGAATCGGGGTCAACCGGCTTTTCGGGACGGGGTGCACGTTCTTCACGGTGCGGCCTGCGGTCCTCGCGCGGAGCTTTGCGGGAATCGCGCTTGGGCCTGACGTCGCGCTTCTTTTGTTCGCCTTCGGGAGCTGTTTCGACGGCCGGCGTGGCGGTTTTGGTTTCCGTGGCCGGTATCCGGTTGGGCGGGCGGTGTTGCCTTGGCTTTTCGGCGCGGTGGCGGAACGGGCCGGTATCCTTGGGCCACCAGACTTCGATCTCAAGTTCTTCCGGCGCGGGTTCGGGACTGGCCGGTGGCGGCTCGGCACTCGCTTCAGGCACGGCCGCCTCAACAGGTGTTTCCTGGGTTGGTAGCGGCTCGATAGCGGTAACCGCTACAATTTCGACTTCGGCGGCAGGTTGAGACGGTTCTGCAGCGGATTGGGATTCCGCCGGGATTGGTTCGGCAGGCGGTGCTACAACCGGGGCAGGCCGTTTCACCTTCTTCTTCAGCATGCGGAAGCCGAGACTGCGGAGAATGCCTTGGAATTCTTCGCCGGAGCAGCCGACGAGGGACATCATATCGGAGACAAGCATGAACCCGCCGCCTTCGACCGATCCGGCAGGGCGCGGCTCATCGGGGAAGCGGGGCCGCCAGAACACCCGGTCGCGGATCAGATCGGCGAGGCGCTCAAGCATATCGATGCGGACGACCCTTGAACCGCAGATGCGATAGCCGCAAACGCCGTAAAATCCGCGGGGCGTGGTGCGGTCAAAGACCGCGGATGTCAGGCCCTGACCTGGGGACTGCGGCAGATTGGCGAGTTCCAGCTTGCCGCTCTTTTGCAACTGCAAAGCCCATAACAGCAGGCGGAGCTCGGTTGCCGCCGGCTTGAGCAGCAGGGGGGCAAACAGGTGGAAGGCGCCAAAACGGATGCCTAACCCGCGCAGTTTGGCGCGGTCGTCCTGACTGAGGGATTTGACGTCTTCGGCGACCTGCTCGCGCGGAAGGACACCCAAGGCCTCGACGATGCGGAAGGCCAGGCCCTTGGCCATGCCTTCAAGACCTTCGCTCTCCTCGAGCTTGATCAGCGGTTCGAGGGTGGCGGCTAGGTGACGATCGACAAACTTCTGCAAACGCTCCTGCACGGCTTCGCGGTCGGGGCCCGAGAGCTGATCTCCGGCACTGACGGCAGCGCGCGGCTTGAGCAGTGCCGCGCCTGCTTCAAGGCTGCCAACGGCGGCGTGGTTCCAGACAATCTGGCCATCGCGCGTCAGCTTGAGATCGGGGTCGGCGGAGACAACGACGGCTTTGGCGCGGGCCAAGATTTCGGCGGCCACGGCCTGCAGGGCAGCGGCTTTCAGGGTGCGCGCTTCGGCGGCTTCGGCCACGCCATCGGGGACAAAGTGGAAACCCTTGATGCGGCCCACATACTCGCCCTCGACGTGAATGGCGCCATCTTCTTCGACTGTCGACATCAACTCTTCCTTCTGGGCCAGGCGCCGCATCAGCACGCTGGTGCGGCGGTCGATAAAACGCTGAGTCAGACATTCATGCAAGGCATCCGACAACCTGTCCTCTATCTCCCTGGCCCGGCCTTGCCAATAGAGAGGTGCGTGAAGCCAGTCGGGCCGGTTGGCGATGAAGGTCCAGGTGCGGACATGGGAGATGCGATTGGAGAGGGTATCAAGGTCGCCTTCAATGCGGTCGCAGTGACTGAGCTGGCGGGAGAACCAATCTTCCTCGATATAGCCGTTTCCGCTTTGCAGAAACTGAAAGACGCGGCCCACCAGATGGGCGTGCTCGGAATTCGAGATGTTGCGATAGTCGGGGATCTGGCAGACCTCCCACAGGCGCTCAACGTCACGTGGTTTGATGGCAAGATCGGCAATGGTGGCATCGCGGGCCAGGGCTTCGAGGGCTGTGACATCGGGGCCGGACTGGGCGCGGGTCAGGCCTACAAGCCTTGGCAACGCAGTAAGGCTGCGGCGGAGCCGCTCGAGGCTTCCGAAATCAAGATCGCGGTTGCGCCACTGCAATACGCGAACGGGATCGAATCGATGTCCTTCCAGGCGCTCCACGGTATCCGCATCGAAGGGATCGGCCTCGGCGGTCACCCCAAATGTTCCGTCGTTGAGATAGCGCCCGGCGCGGCCAGCGACCTGGCCCAACTCGCCCGGACTGAGGGTGCGGTAGTGAAATCCATCGAATTTGCGGGTGGAGGCAAAGGCCACATGGTCGACATCCATGTTGAGGCCCATGCCAATCGCATCGGTGGCGACAATGTAATCGACATCGCCGGACTGATAGAGCGCTACTTGAGCATTGCGGGTGCGGGGCGAGAGGGCGCCGAGGACTACGGCGGCACCACCGCGCTGGCGGCGGATCAATTCGGCGACGGAGTAAACCATCTCGGCGGAAAAGGCGACGATGGCGGACCGGCCGGGCAGGCGGGTGATCTTCTTTTGGCCGGCATAGTTGAGTTTCGAAAAGCGCGGCCGCGAGACAAAGGAAGTTCCCGGCAGGAGTTGCTCGAGGATCGGCCGCATGGTGGCGGCGCCGAGGAACATGGTCTCTTCGCGGCCGCGGCGATGCAGGATGCGGTCGGTAAAAATGTGGCCACGCTCGAAATCGGCGCAGAGCTGGACTTCATCAATGGCGAGAAATGGAACTTCGATGTCGCCGGGCATGGCCTCGACGGTTGAAATCCAATAGCGCGGGCTGGCGGGGACGATTTTTTCCTCGCCGGTGACAAGAGCAACGGCCGCGTCTCCGGCGCGCAGCCTGACACGGTCATAGATTTCGCGGGCGAGGAGGCGGAGCGGCAGGCCAATCATGCCACTGCCGTGGGCCAGCATGCGCTCAACCGCGAGGTGGGTCTTGCCCGTATTGGTGGGGCCTAATACGGCGGTTACGTTTCGTGCGGGCTGCATCACTGGAAATATCGGCACTGCTGTCCGCCGTCACTTGGGGCTGGAGGCTAAGCAGGTCAAGGGGATATGTCGCGGAACGGGGCAGCATGTTAGGATTTGGATTCAAAGCAGAACGAACCCCGCCCGAATCGCTGACTCCCCCCAGATTCAGTTTTTGTTCCAGCGGAAAACGCTGCGTTGGCAGGTTTGGCCGGATACCCGCCCGGGCCGGAATCGCTCAAATACCGGTGAATTTGGAGATGCAGTGTTTACCAATCGGGACTTGCGGCTAATGAACCGTTAGCGGCTTGGCGCGAACTGTGGCGATCTCGTTAAGAATCTGTTCCCCTTTCAGAACGGACCGTGGCCGAATCATAGAACCGCCTGGATTCGCGGTTTGTTCACACAAGATGTAGTGTTGGCGCTGCCGCCAAGGCCCTAATCTCCTTTGCGAAACGGAGGGAAAGCGGCGAAATGCGCGGCTTCGCGTTAACCGGGCTGTGCCACAACGGGACCGTGCCGGTTTCAGCGCCTCTGGAGAAATCCGCCGGGCGCGGCTTGACCATCTGGCGACGGCCTTCTATGAGAAGCCTCGAACGAGCCGGAACCCAGTGTTTCCGGCCCTCATCATTTATATATGGAGCGTAACAATGGCTCGCCGTTGTGAACTGACGGGTAAGGATGCGCAGGCCGGCAACAATGTCAGCCATGCCAACAACAAGACCAGGCGGCTGTTCAATCCGAACCTGTGCAATGTGAGCCTGATGAGCGATGCGATGGGGCTTACCTACCGGTTCCGCATCAGCGCCATCGCACTGAAATCGGTGGAACACCGCGGCGGCCTTGATGCCTTTCTGATGAAGGCGGGGAACGACGAGCTGTCAGCCAAGGCGCTCAAGCTCAAGCGGTCGATCGCCAAGAAGCTGGACGCCCAGAAGGCCGCCTGAGCGATTCTTCACAACCAATTCCAATTGCCGCTCCTTTCGGGGGGCTTTTGTCTTAGGTTGGTGCGATGAGCAGTCCCGGTGAGCCCAAGCGCCAGTCACCGCGCAAGTCGCGCGACGGGACGCCCGTCGTTCATGGCTCGGCCAGCCTGCGCAATGCCAAGCTTGGACGCTTCTGCGAAATCAAGGAACGGGTACAGTTCTGGGATTCGGAGCTTGGCGACTATTCCTATGTGGAACGCCAGTCGGAAGTGATCTACGCCCGCATCGGAAAATTCTGCGCCATTGCTTCCGATTGCCGCATCAACGCACTCGAGCATCCGGCCTGGCGGGTGAGCCAGCACAAGATCACCTACCGCCCCAATGAGTATTTCACCGGCGCCAAACTCGACAAGGAGTTTCGCCAGCGGCGGGCCTCGCGGGTCGTCGAGATCGGTCACGATGTGTGGATCGGCCATGGCGCCATCATCATGCCGGGCGTTGCGATCGGCCATGGGGCAGTGATTGCGAGCGGGGGCAGTGGTGACAAGGGATGTGGCGCCCCATGCGATCGCCGCCGGTGTTCCCGCGCGGTTTCTGAAGTGGCGCTTCGAAGCGAAAATCAGCACGCGGATTATCGCGCTCGGATGGTGGGATTGGGAACACGACAGGCTGGCCTCCGCCATCGCCGACATGCAGGTGATGAGCGCTGAAGCGTTTGTGGAGAAGTACGGGCGTTAGCGCATGATCAACTTAGATTGATCCCGCTCGGTCATATCCCCCTCCCACTTGTGGGGAGGGGCTAGGGGTGGGGGTCTGGTGGTCAAGCAGAATTGCGTTTGGGAAATGACTGATGGTTCGGAGCGACCCCCACCCTTAATCCCTCCCCACAAGGGGGAGGGAAACGAGAGTGAGCGTTTCAGTTTGAGATGATCAGGCACTAGCGCATTGCGGGGCGATGAAAGATAACCGCCGGTTCGCCCTTGTAGGTGGTCCGGCCGGTTTCAATGAAGCCGATCTTTGCGGCTACAAGAATCGATGCGGTGTTCTCCGGCGCGATCATGCAGGCTGTACGGGGGTGCCGGAGATTTGCGTCGCCCCAAGCGATAATGGCGAGCAGCGCTTCGGTCGCGTAACCCTTGCCGTGCTTTTGACTTGCCAGAACCCAGCCGAGCTCCGGGGTCTCGCCGAAAGGTGGATCGATGTCGCGATGGTAATCGGCGAAGCCCACCTCGCCGATGAAGCGGCGGGTGGATTTCTCCTCGACTGCCCAATAGCCATAGTCCATCAGCGCCCAATGGCCGGCATAGCGCAGCAGCCGGGCCCAGGACTCCTCCGATGTCGAAGGCTTGCCGGTGATGTGCCGATAGATCGCCGGATCGGCCCACATGGCATGCAGGGCCGGAAAATCGGAAAGACGATGGGGGCGCAGCAGCAGGCGGGCGGTTTCCAAGACTGGAGCCTGTTTCACGGACGGTTCAGGCCCGGGCGCGCCGCTGGGATGCCTTCTGGGGCGCGCGGGCATCGGCCTTGGCGTGTTCCTCGAAAAGTTCGGCGAGCTTCTCGGTCATGGCGCCGCCCAATTCCTCGGCGTCCACGATAGTGACGGCGTGCTTGTAATAACGCGTCACATCGTGACCGATGCCGATGGCGATCAGTTCAATGGGTGAACGGGCTTCAATGTCGGTGATGACCTGGCGCAGGTGCTTTTCCAGATAGTTTCCGGAATTGACCGACAGGGTTGAATCATCGACGGGGGCGCCATCGGAAATCACCATGAGGATGCGGCGCTGTTCCTGCCTGGCGAGCAGGCGGTTGTGGGCCCAGATCAGCGCCTCGCCGTCAATGTTCTCCTTGAGCAGGCCTTCGCGCATCATCAGGCCGAGATTGCGCCTTGCTCTGCGCCACGGCATGTCGGCGGATTTGTAGACGATGTGGCGAAGATCGTTGAGGCGGCCGGGATTGGCGGACTTGCCTGCGGCCAGCCATTTCTCGCGCGACTGTCCGCCTTTCCAGGCGCGGGTGGTGAAACCGAGAATTTCCACTTTCACCCCGCAGCGCTCAAGGGTGCGGGCGAGAATGTCGGCGCAGGTTGCCGCAACGGTGATCGGGCGGCCGCGCATGGAGCCGGAATTATCAAGGAGAAGCGACACGACGGTGTCGCGGAACTTGATGTCCTGCTCTTCCTTGAAGGAGAGCGGATGCATGGGATCGATGATGACGCGGGTCAGCCGCGCGGCATCGAGCACGCCTTCTTCGAGGTCAAAGTCCCAAGCCCTATTCTGCTGGGCCATCAGGCGGCGCTGCAGGCGGTTGGCGAGGCGGGCCACGACGCCCTGGAGACTCGACAGCTGCTTGTCGAGATAGTTGCGCAGTCTGGTCAGCTCCTCGGCATCGCAAAGGTCCTCGGCGGAAATCTCCTCGTCGAACTGATTGGTGAAGACCTTGTAGAAATCCTCGTTCGACAGCGACGAGAACGGAAGCTGGGGGCGCCAGGGCTCCTCGCCGTCGTCCTGTTCCTCGCCCTCCATGTCGTCGGGCTGGTCGTCGACGTCCATCTGCTGGGCGTCCATCTCGGCGGATTCGGTTTCGCCTTCGGAATCCCGCAGCTCTTCCATGGCCTGCTGTTGGCTTTCCTGGTCCTCGCCCTCGGGTGATTCATTGCGCTCGCCCGCATCGGGATCGGCGTCCTGATTGTCATCGCTCTCATCGGACTGGTCGGGGTCGTCGCCCAACTCATCGGCCATGTCGAGAGCGGCGATGATGTCGCGCGAGGCGCGGCTGAAAGCCACCTGGTCGTGGATGTTGTCGGTGAGATGCAAGAGTTGCGATTGGGCCTTGTCCTCGATCCACGAACGCCACAGCTCGACCATGGTCTGGGCGGCCTCGGGCGGCGGGGCGCCAGTCAGCTTTTCGCGAACCAGCAGTGCCACGGCTTCTTCCAGCGGCGCTTCCTTGCGGTCGGTGTAGCGCGAGACATCCTTCTTGCGGTAGCGATCGTCAAGCATCGCCGTCAGGTTCGAGGCCATGCCGGGCATGGCATTGGCGCCAAGCGCTTCGATGCGGGCCTGCTCGCAGGCCTCGAACACGGCGCGGGCATTCTTGCCCTCGGGCCGGTAGCGGGCGTGGACGGAATCGGAATGAGCCGAGAGCCGCAGGGCAAAGCTGTCGGAGAGGCCGCGGGTGATGGCGATCTCCCTGGCGGTGAATTGGGGATTGATGTTGGGCAGTTTCGCCTTGTTGCCGGAAAGCGACGGCTGGTCGCTGCCGAAGGCCACGGTCATCTCCGGATCGTCGGCGATGGTCTTCATCGCGATGGTGAGAACGCGCTTGAATTCGCCAGCCGGTGAATCCTTCTCGGCGGCCACCTCAACTCACCTCAGGCGATGGCGACGTGAGCGGAGGATTCGGGAAGCTCCTCGCCGAAGCAGCGCTGATAAAACTCCGCCACCACCGGGCGCTCGAGCTCATCGCATTTGTTGAGGAAGGTGACACGGAAGCCGAAACCGATGTCGCCGAAGATCTCGGCGTTCTGGGCCCAGGTGATCACCGTGCGCGGGCTCATCACCGTCGACAGATCGCCCTGGATGAAGGCGTTGCGGGTGAGATCGGCGACCCTGACCATGTTGGCGATGGTCTTGCGGCCCTTGTCGGTGTTGTAGGTCTTGTTCTTGGCCAGCACGATGCCGGTTTCCTGGGCATGTGGCAGATAGTTGAGGGCGGTGACGATGGACCAGCGGTCCATCTGGGCCTGGTTGATCTGCTGGGTGCCGTGATAGAGGCCGGTGGTGTCGCCGAGGCCAATGGTGTTGGCGGTGGCAAAGAGGCGGAAGGCGGGGTGCGGGCGGATCACTTTCGACTGATCGAGCAAGGTGAGCTTGCCCGAACTTTCGAGAATGCGCTGGATGACGAACATCACATCGGGGCGGCCGGCATCGTACTCGTCGAAGACCAGCGCCACATTGTGCTGATAGGCCCAGGGCAGGATGCCTTCGCGGAACTCGGTGATCTGCTTGCCATCCTTCAGCACGATGGCGTCCTTGCCGATCAGGTCGATGCGGCTGATGTGGCTGTCGAGATTGATGCGGATGCAGGGCCAGTTGAGGCGGGCGGCCACCTGCTCGATATGGGTCGACTTGCCGGTGCCATGGTAGCCGGTCACGATAACGCGGCGGTTGTAGGCAAAGCCCGCCAGGATCGCCAGGGTGGTCTCGCGGTTGAAGAGGTAATCCTCATCGAGATCGGGCACATGTTCGCTGGCGCGCGAATAGGCGGGAACATCGAGATTGGAATCGAACCCGAATAGCTGCTTAATCGACACCTTGATGTCGGGCATGCCGTTTGCTTCGCCATTAGCCTTCGCGTTCATGATCGCATTCTTTTCCAGGGTTTCGCGCGGCCCGCGTTGTAAACGGTCGCAGGGATCAGGGCAAGCACGGCCTGTCAGCAAAAGCCGCTGGACCGCAAAGTATCGTAGGCTTGGATCACCGCCTTTAGCGTGTCCTCATTGGCGCGGCTGCCGCCATTGGCATCGGGGTGAAGCCGTTTCACCAGGGTCTTGTACTGGGTCTTGACGGTTTCCGGGGTTGCCCGGTCATCAAGACCCAGGGCCTGCAATGCCTTCAACTCAGTATTGCGCAAGGCGCGGCCCGATGGGTGGCGGCCGGGCATGTCCTTGGCATCCTTCAAATTGAAGTGATCACCCGCCATGTTGGCGGCCCTGCGCCGCACGCCGCTGACATTGGCATAGGAGTTCTGGCCGAGTTTCCAGGTCGGGCGATGGCCGGTGCGGGCATCCTTCTGGAAACCCTGAACCTCATCGTCCTTCATGCCGACGAAGTAATTGTAGGTCTTGTTGTATTGCTGCACATGCTCGGTGCAGTAATTGAAAAATTTGCCCTCATTGCCACGGCCCATGGGCGCCTTGTGGCGGCCGGGGCGCGGGCAGTCTGGCCACTCACATTGCGGAAACTGGTCGCGGGTCTTGCGCTCGCCGCCGGGCTTGACGCGAATTTTGTCAAAATATTTTGAATCGAGCTTCATTGCACGAGTATAGTCGTTCCATTCGTTTCCCGCCACCGCTTCCTGAAAGGACGTCAAGATGACACTCGGTCCGGTCGGACGCCGCATTTCCGACAAGCTGGCTAGTGCTTTTGTGCCAGTCCGGCTCGACGTCGCCGACGAGTCTCACCAGCATCAAGGTCACGCCGGTGCCAGGGCGGACGGTGAAAGCCATTTCCGTGTCAGAATCGTGGCTGACGCCTTCCGGGGAAAATCGCGGGTCGACCAGCACCGCATGGTGAATGCGGTGCTGGCGGAAGAACTGAAGGAGCGTGTTCACGCGCTGGCAATCGAGGCCGCGGCTCCGGAGTGAGATTACTTGCCAATCCGGTTTTCGAAGGCTTCGAGGGTGTCACCGGGTTGGGCGCGGCGGTGGAAATAGACTTGGCGGGCGAACCAGTTCATGGCCGGGGTGCCGATCAGCATATTGTAGAGCCAGTTTGGAGGCCCTGCGTCCATTAGGGCTCGCAGCGCCAGCTTCTTGCCGAATGACGGGAGTTCCCCCGCCAGCACCTTCTCCGGCGGCGGGCCGTGGCGCTGGAGGTAGTCGGCGATCAGCTGGGCGGAGCGGCGGCCATAGCGGAAAGCGAGCCTGATGCCGCCGCCGGTGAGCGGTGAGACATGGCCCGCGGCATCGCCAATCAACAGTACGCTAGGTCCGGCAAAGGGCGCAACCGGACCGCCGCATGGTATCAATCCACTGCGGCGCTCCTTTACGGTAGCGGCGGAGAATCCGAAAAGTTTTTCCGTATGGGCGAGAAAAGCCTTGAGATCGGGCTTGGCGCGATTGTTGGTGGCAAGGCCAGCCTGAAAGAAACCAGGCGCCGGCGCCACCCAGGCGAGATAGCCACGGGCAAGGCTCGTATCGAGGAAGCAATGGAGAAGTCCTGGGTCGGCCCGAGGCAGGTCGTGATACTCGATTTCAAGTCCGGTCAGGAATTTCCGGTTGCGGCCGAGGCCAAAGAGCTTTGCAACGGTCGAGCGCGCACCGTCGGCGCCCACCAGAAAGCGTGTCCGCAGGCCAAAATCGGGCAGGAGAAAGCCCGCATCGAGGCGCAGGGCGCGTTCGAATTTCCGGCCACAAAGGATTTCGGCGCCGGCCTGGCGGGCTTCACCGGCAAGCCAGCGGATCAGTCCCGCGGTGTCGGTGGTCAGAAAATAATAGCCGGGGGCGCGGAGGTCGATCGATTTGAGCGAAGGGGCATAGAGTCTGACGCCATGAATGGCGCGGGAGAATTGCGGCGGCGTGTCGATTTCCTCGCTCGCCTCCTTCACCATGATGCCGGTGGTGTGAATGCGGGCGCCGGGGTCGGGTTTCGATTCGATCACCACGGTTGAAAGACCGCGGAGCGCCGCGGTGCGGGCGCAGATCAGGCCGGCAAAACTCGCGCCGATGATGACGAGATCAACCTGCCGTGGATTCATCTTCCGGCCGTTCGAGCGGTGTCACCTTGATCGATGTCACCTGATGCTTGCGCTTTTTCAGAACCTCGAACTGAAACTGGTGGAAGTTGAAGGTCTGTCCGACCGACGGGATCATGCGGGCCTCGTGGATGACCAGGCCCGCAAGGGTGGTTGCCTCCTCATCGGGAAGGCGCCAATCGAAGGCGCGGTTGAGATCGCGCACCGGCACGCCGCCGTCGACAATGAAGGAACCGTCGGGCTTGTGACGGACGCCGGTTGCCACCGCATCATGCTCGTCCTTGATGTCGCCGACGATCTCCTCGATGATGTCTTCGAGGGTGATCAGGCCCTGAACTTCGCCATACTCGTCGACGACGATGGCGAAATGGGTCTTCCTGCGCAGAAAGGCGTTGAGCTGGTCGGGGATGGCGCGGGTGTCGGGCACGAACCAGGCAGGGCTCAGAATGTCCTCGATATCGACCTTGGCGGCGTCGCCGCCGGATTTCTGGAGGGCGGCGAACAGATTCTTGGCATGGAGGACGCCGACGATGTTGTCGGGCCTTTCCTTCCATACGGGGATGCGGGTGTGACCGCTCTTGAGTACCGTCGCCACGATATCGGCGGGCGCCTCGCCGCCATCGATCAGGGTCATCTTGGTGCGGTGGACCATCAGGTCGGACACCGCCAGATCCTGCAAATCGAGAATGCCGCCCAGCATATCGCGGTCCTTCTTGATCACAGCACCTTCCTTCAAGTGGAGGTCGATGGCGCCGCGCAATTCGTCGTGGGCGGAGAGCACATTCTGGGCGTTTGAAATATCGACGCCGAAAATGCGCAAGGTGAACTTGACGATCGCTTCGACCGCCATGACCACCGGGCCAAAAACGGCGACCAGCACGCGCACCAGGGGTGCGACGGCAATGGCCGAGTTGTCGGGGTAGGCGATGGCGTAGGTCTTGGGCAATACTTCCGCGAAAATGAGAATGAGAACGGTCATCACGGCCGAGGCGATGACAGCGCCGCTGTCGCCAAACATTTTGATGAGCAAGGCGGTCGCCAGGGCCGACGCGGTGATGTTGGCGACGTTGTTGCCGAGAAGGAGCGCGCCGATCAGACGTTCGCGCGTATCGGTGAGCGCCAACGCCATGGCGGCTCGCCTACTGCCGCGTCTGACAATTTCGTTGAGGCGGGCCCGCGAGGTTGCGGTGAGGGCGGTTTCCGACCCGGAGAAGAACGCCGACATCATGATCAGTATGAGAATGGCGGCGATGGTAAATCCGACATCGAGACTCATCTTTGCTGCATATCCTCCTCGAGAAAGGCGGTGACATCGCTATCGGCAACATCGCGGGCGACGAATGCCTGGCCGACGGCGCGGGCGAGAATGAAGGTGAGCTTGCCGCCACGAGCCTTCTTGTCCTGGCGCATAATGTTCACCAGGCTGGATGGCGGCGGCAGTTCACCGGGAATTTCCGACATATGAACCGGCAGGCCAAGGCTCTTGAGGTGGCGGGCGACGCGATCGCCGGTGCCGGCTGCGCAATAATTCAGGCGCTCGGAAAAGCGGAAGGCCTGAACCATGCCGATCGCCACTCCTTCGCCGTGCAGCAGGCGCTGGGAATAGCCGGTGGCGGCTTCGAGGGCATGGCCAAAGGTGTGGCCGAGATTGAGCAGAGCGCGAACGCCGGTTTCGGTTTCGTCTTCGGCGACGATTGCCGCCTTGGCTTCACAGGATTTGCGGATGGCGTGGATGCGCGCCTGCACGTCGCCGCGAAGAATGGTTTCAGCGGAAGCTTCAAGCCAGGCGAAAAATCCTTGGTCTCCGAGCAGACCGTACTTTGCCACTTCGGCGTAGCCAGCGGCGAGCTCGCGCGGAGGCAGGGTTTCAAGCAGGCTCACGTCGGTTAACACGGCGACAGGTTGGTGAAATGCGCCGATGAGATTCTTGCCGTATGACGAATTGATACCGGTCTTGCCGCCCACGGATGAATCGACCTGGGCCAGAAGTGTCGTTGGAATTTGAATGAAATCGATACCGCGGCGGAGTATCGCCGCGGCAAATCCGGCAAGATCGCCGATCACGCCGCCGCCCAATGCAATAATGCGATCATTGCGCTCGATGCCAGCGGCAAGCAGGCGGTCGCACAATTGGGCGAGATGGGTGAAGCTCTTGGTTGCTTCGCCCGGTGGCAGCACAATCGCGGTGGAACGGATGCCTTCGGCGGCGAGGGACTTCTCCAGTGCTGCGAGATGGGCGCCACCCACATTTTCATCGGTCACGATTGCGGTCAGCGGCCGCTTCAGCAGCGGCCTTATCAGCCGGCCGGCTTCGGCCAGCAGGTCTTCGCCTATGATGATTTCATAGCTCCGGTTTCCGAGGGCGACCGGAACCGTCTCACGGCGGGGCGCTGCGGCCAAGTCGGTCATTCTAGTTCAGCCGCCCCCAGCCATTCCATTGCGCTAAGGCGCGGATCACGTCGTTGACCATGTTGTTGTGTTGAACATCGCGGCTCTCAATTGTCACGTCGGCCAAGGCGTAGACCGGATACCTCCTCTGCATCAGCGCGCGCATGACACCTTCCGGGTCTGCGGTCTTGAGGAGCGGCCGGTCCTGGCGCTTCATGACGCGCTTCATGAGCAAAGGCAAATCCGCCTTCAACCATACGGATACGCCACTGGACTGAATGCGCGAACGTGTCTCATCGTTGATATAAGCGCCGCCGCCGGTTGCCAGCACCTGGGCGCCGTTGCCGAGGAGGCGGGCGATGACCTTGCGCTCGCCGTCGCGGAAATAGTCTTCGCCGTGGCCGGAAAATATTTCCGAAATCGGCATGCCCGCCGCCGTCTCGATCTCGTGATCGGCATCGACAAAGGGGAGCCCAAGCTTTTCAGCCAGCCGCCGGCCAACGCTGGATTTACCGGCCCCCATGAGGCCGACCAGGACAATAGGGTGAACTCCCAATCGCTGACGGACGAACTCGGCCTCCTTTGCAATAGAACGTCGTGCCATTAACCCCTTACCCCGGACTTGCAACGGTTCTATCGCGCGGGCACCGCCATCGCAAAGGCTTTCGGAATTGGCAACAACAGGCTATGCTTAACCAAGCAGGTTGGAATCAATGCCGGACAGTCTTCGCTTTCTGTTAATCATCGCATGCTTGGCTGGGGCCGTGTATGGCTCTGCCTGGGGGCTTGCCAATTTTCCCCCGGAGCAGACCGAGATCGTGAAACCGCTGCCACATGAGAAACTCCGCCAGCAATGAAGCGATGACCGCGAAGTGCTACGGGCGTCTGGCCGAGCGCTTTCTTGAAATGATGGCGGCCGAGCGGGGGGCTTCGCCCAACACCCTGGCAGCCTATGGCCGCGATCTCGCGGACTACGCATCGTTCCTGAAGAAGGGCAACAGCAGTCTCGGACAATCGGCGCCCGAGCACATCCGGGATTATCTGGCAGCACTTGAGGTGAGCGGCATGGCGCGCAGCACGGCGGCGCGCAAACTTTCGGCCATCCGCCAGTTTCATCGTTTCCTCCATGGCGACGGGCTGGCCGCAAGTAACCCGGCCGGAGCGATCGAAAGCCCGCGCCCGGGGCGACCGCTGCCGAAACTGATTGCCGAAAAGGAGGTTGCCCGGCTGCTCGAAGCGGCGAGAGCGCGATGCCGGCAGGCCAAGGGCAAGGGCATTCTCAAGGCGTGGCGGATGGTCTGTCTGGCGGAGTTGCTTTATGCCACGGGACTTCGCGTTTCGGAGCTGGTTGGACTAACCGCGCGCGCCGCCGTGGCGGACCGGGATTTCATTCAAGTCAAGGGCAAGGGCGGCCGCGAGCGGCTGGTGCCGATTTCAACGGCGGCCCGCGATGCCCTCAAAGCCTATCTCAAGCTTCTCGCAGCATCGAGCGAGGGGGAGCCGCGTTGGCTGTTTCCCTCATTTGGCGCCGAGGGCCATTTGACCCGCCAGCATTTCGCGCTCGAGCTCAAAGGCCTCGCAGCGGAAGCAGGGCTCGATCCCACGCGGATTTCGCCCCATGTGATCCGTCATGGCTTCGCCAGCCATCTCCTCGCCGGCGGGGCCGATCTCCGCGCCGTGCAGCAGATGCTGGGGCATGCCGACATTTCGACCACGCAAATCTACACTCACGTGCAATCGGAGCGGCTGCGCGAGGCGGTTGAAAAGCACCACCCGCTCGCCAAGAAAAGTTGACTTTGCCCAGCCGGGCCGCCACCTTCCCGGTGACTTCACGAAACCTTGAGTAATCATGCCATCATATCTCGATTTCGAGGCGCCGGTTGCCGAACTGGAAGGCAAAATCGCCGAATTGCGGGCGCTGGCCGCAAGCGACAAGACGGTTTCGATCGCCGATGAAGTGAAATCGCTTGAGAAAAAGGCGGCGAAGATCCTGTCCGATCTCTATGACAAGCTCGAGCCATGGCAGAAGGCGCAGGTGGCGCGCCATCCCGAGAGGCCGCACGCGCTTGAGTACATCGCGGCGCTGATCAGCGAATTCTCGCCGTTGGCGGGCGACCGTAAATACGCGGAGGATTTTGCCGTCGTCGGCGGCCTCGGGCGGTTTCGCGGGATGCCGGTGATGGTCATCGGCCAGGAGAAAGGCGAGGATACAACCTCGCGGCTCAAACGGAACTTCGGCATGGCGCGGCCGGAGGGCTACCGCAAGGCGGTGCGGCTGATGGAGATGGCGGACCGGTTTGGGCTTCCGGTCATCACCTTCGTCGACACCGCCGGCGCCTATCCCGGAATCGATGCCGAAGAGCGCGGACAAGCGGAAGCGATCGCGCGTTCGACCGATTGCTGCCTGGGGCTTGGCGTGCCGATGGTGTCGGTGGTGATCGGCGAAGGCGGTTCGGGCGGGGCCATCGCCATCGCCACCGCCAACATGGTGCTGATGCTTGAGCACGCAATCTACAGCGTGATTTCGCCGGAAGGTGCCGCATCCATTCTGTGGCGCGATCCGGCGCGCGCCAAGGACGCGGCGGCGGCGATGAAGATCACCGCACAGGATCTCAAGAAGTTGGGAATCGTCGATGTGATCATACGCGAACCGATGGGCGGCGCGCATCGTGGCCGGAACGAAGCGATCGCCGCCACCGGCGAGGCGGTCAGCCGGGTGCTGAATGCCTTTCAGGGGGTTTCAGGCGATGTTCTGAGAACCCAGCGCCGGGAAAAATTCCTGGCCATTGGCCGCGGACTTTGATCCGCGGCGGGCGGAGCTGAAAAAACGGTCATGCCGTACGCCGTCATGACCAGTTGGGGAGGCCCTAATAACTAACCGGCGATGGTATCGAAATATCCCTGGACGCGGGTGAAGAGCGAGGCGACGCCGTTGGTGGTGTCGCTCAGAACCGGAAGCAGAGCAAATCCCAGGATCGATGCGATCAGAGCGTATTCAATTGCGGTGGCGCCGCGTTCATCGCGGATCAGGCGGCGAATTCCCTTGGTGTAGTTTTGCACTGTCAAAGCGCTCCTGAATCGCATTGGTGGCTGCCGGTTGGTGTGCCCAATAGTACACAGGGCCTGACAAAAAGTTGTTAATTCGAGGCGGAAGTTTTGTTGCAACTATCGCCGCTGGGCAATAACCCGCTGCTAGGAATGTTCGCCGTGCACACGGGTTTTGCTGAATTTTGCGGCCTTACCTGGAAAGATCGGCGCCGCGCGGCCTGGTGGACCTTATGAATTCATTAACGGTGCCCTATATTCACCATAAGCATAGCCTCACGGCTGTCCCAATTGCGCGGAGGGGTCGAAAGATGAAAAGTCATTTCACGCGCCGGCAAGTTATGGCCGGTTTGGCATCGGCGGCACTCGCCGGGGCAATTGGCGGGGAGCGCCGCGGCTGGGCCGCCGCTGCGCCGCAACTGCGGGCGGTGACCAGGACGATTGAGGTTAACGGCCGTGCCGCCAAGGTCTTCGGATTGCTGGGCCCGGGTGACAGGCCGGGGCTGGAATTGGTTCTGGGCGGGAACTTCCGGGCGCAACTCGAAAACGCGACGGGAATGGAAACGCTCATTCACTGGCATGGCCTGACGCCGCCCAGCGAGCAGGATGGGGTTCCGGTGCTGTCGCAGAATGCGTTGGCGCCGGGCGCCAGTTATGGTTACGACTTTGTCAACAAGCGGGCCGGCACGCACTGGATGCACTCGCATGTGGGCCTGCAGGAGCAGCAGATGCTGGCGGCGCCGCTCATCATCCGCGAAACGGAAAAGCCGGTGTTCGACGAGCAGGAACATGTCGTGATGATTCATGACTTCACCTTCCGCGACCCCACGGAGATACTTGCCGAACTGCAAAGCGGCGGCGGCGGCCATGCCGGCCATGGCTCCATGCAGGGCATGGGGGCCACCTTGAACGACGTGGCTTTCGACGCCTATCTGTGCAACGACCGCACGCTCGACGACCCCGAGATCCTGACGGTCGAAAAGGCCAGCACGGTGCGGCTGCGGATCATCAACGCGGCAGCGGCCAGCAACATGTGGATCGATCTTGGAGCCATCGGCGGCGAACTCATAGCGGTCGATGGAAACGCGGTATTTCCAGTGCGCGGATCGCTGTTTCCGCTGGCGATTGCGCAGCGAGCCGATATCCGGCTGCAGATTCCAGCGGAAGGTGGCGCCTATCCCATTGTGTTTCAGCCGGAAGGCGTTGCCATGCGGACGGGCTTAATTCTCGCTGCCCGTGGATCGCGGTTGCGTAAAGTCGCCATTGAAGCGCCAGTTGCGGCAGCACTTGATCTTTCGCTTGAGCAGCACCTGCGATCGGTGGGCGGGCTGGCGCGGGAACCGGTGAGCCGGACGGAATTGCTGACGTTGACGGGGGGAGGTGCCGACTACCTCTGGGGCCTCAACGGCAAGGCGTCAATGCACGAAACGCTGTTCACCGTCAGATCCGGCGAGCGCATCGACGTGATGATTCAGAACACCACGGCGATGGCGCACCCGATGCATCTGCATGGCCATTATTTTCAAGTCGTTGGAATTGGGACCAGGCGCATTGAAGGAGCGTTGCGCGATACCGTGCTGGTGCCGCCGAATGCGACGGTGACAATCCGCTTCGACGCCAACAATCCGGGCAACTGGGCGTTCCACTGCCATCACATCTATCACATGAATTCCGGCATGATGGGCGCCATCGCCTATTCGCAGGCGGCGTAGGGTCCTTGTAGTTTCGTCATTCCGGCGAAAGCCGGAACCCATGGCACAACTGCGCAAGACGCCAAAGTTTTCGTTGTTTGAACGATGGGTCCCGGCTTTCGCCGGGATGACGAATTGAGGTGGGCGAGACAGGTCAATAGATCTGACGGCTGGTATTGGAGCAAAAAGACCTACGCAAACGCGCCGTGGCAGTGTTTGAATTTCTTGCCGGAACCGCAGGGGCATTGTTCGTTGCGGGCCACTTTACCCCAAGTCTTGGGGTCTTTGGGGTTCACGGCAAGCGTTGCCGTATCGGCGCCTGCAAACAGCATGCCTTCGCCAAAGTCATCCTCGCCGGTGAAGGCGTCGATGTGGTGGGCCTCCATGTCGGGGAGGTCGTCCGCATCGGGGAGCAGGCCCGCGTTGGGGCCGGTCTGGAGTTCGACGCGCATGACTTGCGAGGTGGTGTTTTCGCGCAGCTTGGCGATCATCGCTTCGAAAAGGGTGTAGCCCTCGGTCTTGTATTCGTTGAGGGGGTCGCGCTGACCATAGCCGCGCAAGTGGATCACCTGGCGCAGATGCTCGACGGTGACAATGTGGTCGCGCCAGAGATTGTCGAGGGTGCGGAGCAGCACCGCCTTCTCGACCTGGGACATGATATCGGTTGTGTATTTGCCGCGCTTGGCCGCGTAGATCTCGTCGGCGGCCTTGGCGACGCGTTCGCGGATTTCTTGATCGGCAATGCCTTCTTCCTTGGCCCAGTCCTCGACCGGAAAATCGATGGCGATCACCTCGCGCAGGCGTTCGCGCAGGCCAGCGGCATCCCATTGCTCGGCATAGGCGTTGGGGGGGATGTGCTTGTGGATCAGGTCCTCGATCACATGGTGGCGCATGTCGTCGACGGTTTCGGCCACGTCTTCGCCCTTCATGATGCCGATTCTCTGTTCAAAGATGACCTTGCGCTGGTCGTTCATGACGTTGTCGAATTTGAGCAGGTTCTTGCGGATGTCGAAGTTGCGGGCTTCGACCTTCTGCTGGGCCTTCTCAAGGGCTTTGTTGATCCAGGGATGAACGATGGCCTCGCCTTCCTTGAGGCCGAGCTTCTGCAGCATGGAGTCCATGCGCTCGGAGCCGAAGATGCGCATCAGATCGTCTTCGAGCGAGAGATAGAACAGCGAACGGCCGGGGTCGCCCTGGCGGCCGGAGCGGCCACGCAGCTGGTTGTCGATGCGGCGGCTTTCATGGCGTTCGGTGCCGATCACAAAGAGGCCGCCGGCGGAGAGCACCTTCTGCCGGTTGGCCTCGATCTCGGCCTTGATTGTTTCAATGCGCTTTTGACGTTCAGCCTCGTCCTTCACTTCGGCCAGTTCGGTGGCGATGCGCATGTCGAGGTTGCCGCCGAGCTTGATGTCGGTGCCGCGGCCGGCCATGTTGGTGGCGATGGTAACGCCGCCCGCCACGCCGGCCTGGGCGATAATGGTGGCTTCCTGTTCGTGGTAGCGGGCATTCAGCACGTTGTGGGGCACGTTCTTGGCGGCCAGCATCGAGGCCAGGACTTCGGATTTCTCGATCGAAGTGGTGCCGACCAGCACCGGCTGGCCGGTGACGCGGGCCTCGTTGATGGTGTCGATGATGGCCACGTATTTCTCGCGCGCGGTGCGGAAGACCTGGTCGTCCTCGTCCCTGCGGGCGACGGCCACATTGGTTGGAATCTCCAGCACGTCGAGCTTGTAGATGTCCATGAACTCGTCGGCTTCGGTGGCGGCCGTGCCGGTCATGCCGGCGAGCTTCGCCGTAGAGGCGGAAATAGTTCTGGAAGGTGATCGATGCCAGCGTCACGTTCTCCGGCTGAATGGCCACATGTTCCTTGGCCTCCAGGGCCTGGTGCAGGCCTTCGGAATAACGCCTGCCCGGCATCATGCGGCCGGTGAATTCGTCGATGATGATGACCTGATTGTCCTTGACGATATAGTCCTTGTCGCGGCTGAACAGGCGGTGGGCGCGCAGCGCCTGCTGGATGTGGTGAACGATGGTGACGTTCTCGGCGTCGTAGAGATTGTCGCCCTTGAGAAGGCCCGCCGCCGCCAGCACCTGCTCCAAATGCACGTTGCCCTTTTCAGTGAGCGTGCAGGAGCGCTGTTTCTCGTCAAGCTCGTAGTCCTCGGGCGTCAGTTCGGGGATGAATTTGTCGATGGTGTTATAGAGATCGGACTTGTCGTCGACCGGACCGGAAATGATGAGCGGAGTACGCGCCTCGTCGACGAGGATCGAGTCGACTTCGTCGACGATGGCGAAGTTGTGGCCGCGCTGCACCATCTCTTCGAGGTGATACTTCATGTTGTCGCGGAGATAATCGAAGCCCAGCTCGTTGTTGGTGGCGTAGGTCACGTCGCAGGCATAGGCGGCGCGGCGCTCGGGATCGTTGAGGCCATGGACCACCACGCCGGTGGTGAGGCCGAGAAAACTGTAGATCTCGCCCATCCAGCCGGCGTCGCGGCGGGCGAGATAGTCGTTGACGGTGACGACATGGACGCCGTTCTCGGCCAGGGCATTGAGGTAGACGGCGAGCGTGGCGACAAGCGTCTTGCCTTCGCCGGTTTTCATTTCGGCGATGCGGCCCTCATGCAGCGCCATGCCGCCGATCATCTGGACATCGAAATGGCGCTGTCCCAGGGTGCGCTTGGCGGCTTCGCGCACGGTGGCAAAGGCCGGCGCCAGCAGGTCATCGAGGGTCTTGCCGGCGGCCAGCTGCTCGCGGAACATGGGGGTGCGGGCGCGCAGGGCTTCATCGCTCAGGGCGGCGATCTCGGTTTCAAGGGCGTTGATCTCATCGACGCGGCTGCGGTATTTGGCGACCTTGCGGTCATTGGTCGTGCCGAAAATTTTTGCGGCGATCGAGCGCATTCCGAGCATGTGATTCGTTCCTGAAGGTGGGAGCCACGCCCCCCGATTTGCGGCTTTCTAGTCAACTTGATGCGCCGGGGCAATCAGCCCGCGTCGAAGCCCGGTGGAAATAGGCTCGAAATGGCTCAAATTCAATGTGTTGCTCCGCAGCAACAGGTCTGCCAATCCGCGGCTTCCCCCTTGCAACGACGGGGCAAGCAGACCATTGTGCAATGCAATCTGATTTCCCTCCCACGACGCACGCGGGGCATATTCTTGCCTTGATTGACGATCATCTAGCGCAGCGCCGGACAGGGTGGTCCGTCAAACAGATCGTAACATGGTGGAATTGATGCCGCGCATTCGGACTCTGCTTTTCTCAACGGTGATGGCTGCCGCGATCGGCTTGGCCGCTATGCCGTTGGCGCTCGCGCAGGATACGGCACCGGCCGAAGACAAAACCATCGCGATCGTCAACGGACACGAGATCAAGGTTTCGGAAGTCCAGATGGCAACCGACGACATTCTCGGGCAGTTGCCCGATCTGCCGCCCAAGCTGCGCTATCCCTTCGTGGTCGAATATCTGGTTGAACGGCACCTCTTGGCGCAGCTGGCCGTCAAGGAAGGCGTGGCCGACACGGAAGAATACAAGCGCCGTCTGGCCCTCTACCAAGCCAAGGCGTTGCGCGATGCCTATTTCTTCCAAAAGATCCGCCCGCAGGTGACGGAAGAGCAGATCAAGGCCGCCTATGACGAAGAGGCCGCCAAGGTCGCCCAGACCGAGCGCATCCGGGCCAGGCACATCCTTGTCGGCACCGAAAAAGAGGCCAAGGAGATTCTCGACCGCATCGGCACGGGTGAAAAGTTCGACGACCTGGCCAAGAAGTACAGCCTCGATGGCTCCAAGGACTATGGCGGCGATCTCGGTTATTTCACCGCGCCGGAAATGGTGCCGGAGTTTTCCAAGGCCGCCTTTGCATTGAAGGCCGGCGAGATTTCACAGCCGGTCAAGACCGATTTCGGCTGGCACATCATCAAGCTGGAAGACCGCAAAAAGGGGGCCGCGCAGCCTTTCGATCAGGTCAAATCGGCCATCCGCAATGTTCTGCTGCGCAAGAAGGTGCAGGACGTCATGGCTGAGATTCGCAAGACGTCCAAGGTTGAAATCGTCGACGAAGACCTGAAGAAATATGCCGCGGAAGCGGCCAAGGCGGCGCAGGCGGCGGCGGATAAGCAGACGGGCGCGCAGACCGCCGCACCGGCCGATGCGCCCGAAGGCGATGGCTCCACCGGCAAGGGCGATCTGCTCATTCCGCAGCAGTAACGGCCGACAGGACTGGGGGCATTCCATGGCGCATGCCGTCTCACCGCTGGCACCGGAGGCGTTTCCCGATCTGCCGCCCATTGGCGGCGTCAAGCTCGCTTCGGCTGCAACCGGCATCCGCTACAAGAACCGGCCAGACGTGCTTCTGGCGGTGCTCGATCCGGGCACATCGGTTGCCGGATGCTTCACCACATCGAAATCGCGTTCGGCCCCGGTTGACTGGTGTGCGGATGCCTTGTCCCCGGCAAGGCGCGCGCCGTGGTCATCAATGCCGGCAACGCCAATGCGTTCACCGGCAAGGCAGGCGTCAAGACGGTCAAGGCAGTGGCGGCGGCGGCGGCAAAGCTCTTGAAGTGCAGGCCGGCTCAGATCTATCAGGCATCGACGGGGGTGATCGGCGAGCCGCTCGATCCCGCGCCAATCACCGGCGCGCTTCCCGGTCTTTTCGCCTCTGTCCGGCAAGATGCCTGGGCCGGGGCGGCAGCCGCGATCATGACGACCGACACGTTCGCCAAGGGCTCCACTGCAAAGGCGAGGCTTGGCAACCAAGTGGTGACGATCAACGGCATCGCCAAAGGCTCGGGGATGATCGCTCCCGACATGGCGACCATGCTGGCGTTTATTTTCACCGATGCCGCAATTCCCTCCCGAATTCTGCAGAAACTCCTGTCGAAAAGCGTGGCAACGACGTTCAATTGCGTCACCGTCGATGGCGATACGTCGACATCCGATACGGTATTGGCGTTTGCAACCGGCGCTGCGGGAGCGGCTGGCCCCAAGTCGGCCGCCGATCCGCGGCTCAAGGATTTTGCCCGTGCCTTGGACCGGGTTTGCCTCGACCTGGCGCAGCAGGTGGCCAGGGATGGCGAGGGTGCGGAAAAGTTCATCGAAATCACCATCACCGGCGCAGAGTCCGGCAAGGCGGCGCGGCGCATCGCGCTTTCGGTCGCCAATTCGCCGCTGGTCAAAACGGCGATCGCCGGCGAAGACGCCAACTGGGGGCGGATCGTCATGGCCATCGGCAAGGCTGGCGAGAAGGCTGTCCGCGACAAGTTGCGGATCAAGATTGGCGGCATTCAGGTGGCAAGGAACGGAATGCGCGATTCTTCCTACAAGGAAGCCGACATCATGCCCCACATGAAAGGCCGCTCCATCACGATCGAAGCCGACGTCGGCGTGGGGCGCGGCAAGGCCAAGGTGTGGACCTGCGATCTCACCCATCGCTACATCGACATCAACGGCTCATACCGCAGCTGATGAACATCGTGCTCGTCGCTGCCGTGGCGCTCATCGATGCCGACGGAAGGGTGCTGATCGGCAAGCGGCCCGAGGGCAAGCAGTTCGGCGGGTTGTGGGAATTTCCCGGCGGCAAGGTGGAGCAGGGAGAGCGGCCGGAAAACGCATTAATCCGTGAACTGAAGGAAGAACTGACGATCGATGTCACCGAATCCTGCCTCGCGCCGTTGACCTTTGCCAGCCATGCCTATGAGGATTTTCATCTGTTGATGCCGCTTTACGTCTGCCGCCGGTGGAGCGGAGCGGTTAACGGCGCCGAGGGACAGGAGCTTCTCTGGGTGAAGCCGCTGAAGCTTCGCGATTACGCCATGCCGCCCGCCGACAAGCCGCTCATTCCGCATCTGATCGACCTGCTGTAAGCCGACCTAAATAGCCCTTCTCCCCTCGCGGGAGAAGGTGGCGCGTAGCGCCGGAAGAGGGGGCGGCTCAGCCTGCACTATGACAGACTTGACACGCTGCGCCACCCCCTCATCCGTCTCGCGCCCTTGGCGCGATCCACCTTCCCCCGCGAGGGGGGAAGGGCAGTAAGTGTTTGGCGTCAAAGACTGTCGAGATCATCCGGATTTCAGCGGGGTTTCGGGTACCTTCAGCGCGTCAGCGAGGCGCATTTTGGCGCTGCCGGGTTTGAGCGGTTGCTGCTGGCTGTGGTGGGGGCTCCAGGCGGTGAGCCAGGCAATTTCGAGAGTGGCGCGGATGCGGGTATCGGAATCGGAGAAGTGCCGGTGATAATGGGCCACCGCGGCGCCCAGCAGGCGGCGCGAGACCGGTGTCCGCGAGCGCCCCACCAGGCAATTGGACATGCCTAACCCATGGATTTCATGAATGAGGGCGATGGCATCGGCGTAGCGGACGATGGTGCGGTCGAGATCGACCACGGGCAGGGCGAGGCCGGCCCGTTGCAGCAGGGTTCCCAACTCCCTCACGCCGATCATCGGGGCGACACGCGGGCTGGCGCCGCCGGTGAGTTCCACCTCGGCCGCGAGCCACGATTGGCGCAGTTCAGTGAAGCTTTCGCCGGCAAAGAGGCAGGCGAGGAACAATCCATCGGGGCGGAGCGCCCGGCCGATCTGGCTGAGTTCTCCCGGCACATCATTGACGGCATGGAGATCGAGAATGTCGACGACCGCGTCAAAGCCGTGGGCGTCGAGCCGGAGATCGTCGCTGGCCGGCAGATCGAGGCAGGTGACCTCGCGCGCCTTGCCGGAACTTGTGAGCGCATCGGCAATGGGCCGTGGATCGGGCGCTATAATCAGTACACGGTCAAAATCGCGGGTGATGAGGGACAGGCGTTCCGAAAGTTCGGCGGCGATGGTGGTGGAGAGCGCATCGCCGGCGCGCCCGCGGGCGCGATTGATGCGCTCCACATAAAGCCTTCGATCGAAGATCGATTGTGCTTCCACGGTCATCCGAGGATGGACTGGCGGATCAGGCGCCAGCTCGCCTGGTCCGGCGCCGAAATGATGCCGCCTTCGTGGCGGGTTGGGGCATAGGGCTGGCCGTCGAAGGTGGCGGAGTAGCCTCCGGCCTCGGCGTGAATGAGAACGCCAGCGGCATGGTCCCAGGGCATGAGCTTGTTGTGCAGGGAGAAATGGACAAGCCCGGCGGCAACCAACCGGTATTCGTAAGCCGCGCAGCGATAGGCGAAAGCAGCTCTCACCCTGGCGAGGTTGGCGGCGGTGGTGGAACGCATCGGTTCGGACATCAGATACCAGGAGGCCACGCCGGTGAGCTCCGCCAGTGGAACAGCGGGCGCTACCCTGAGATCGCGGGTGGAGCCACTTTCCGCTTCAGCCCAGGCGCCTTCGCCCTTCCGGCCTTTTTGCCAGTCGCGGCCAACGGGATCGTAGATCAGGCCGGCGATGGTTTCACCCTTCGAGACGACTGCGGCCATGACACCGAAAAGCGGCAGGCCCCAGGCGAAATTGGCGGTGCCGTCGACCGGGTCGACGATGATGGCAAGCTCCGCACCGGCGATTTTGGTGAGCAGGCTTGGGTCGCGCGCAACCGATTCCTCGCCCACGAAGAGTGCCGAGGGAAAAGCCTTGGCGCATTCATCGCGGATCAACCACTCGGCCGCCTCGTCGGCATCGGTGACGAGGTCCTGGGGCGAAGTCTTTTCGCGGATGCCACCTGCAACCAGGTTGCGAAAGCGCGGCATGATTTCGCGCTCGGCCGCCATGGCCAGGATCGCCGACAGACGGTTCAGATCGGCGGTCGCAAATTTCATCGGGAGCCTCCAGTTGCGGTGGAGTTAAACGAAATTCACGGTTGAATCCACGGCGGCGATTGTTAACATCGAGCCATGGCGGGCGGGGCTTCGGCGCTTTCGTGGCAGATCTGGCGCGGCGTGGTGGATTTCATTGCACCGCCGCGCTGCCTTGTGTGCCGGGTCCAGACCGGCGAAGGATCGTGCCTGTGCGCTATCTGCTGGCCCGGTTTGCGGCATATCGATGCGCCGGTGTGCAATGTGATGGGAACGCCCTTTGCCTATGATCAGGGGGAGGCCGCGGTGAGTGCCGCGGCACTTGCCAGTCCCCCGCCTTGGGACAGGGCGCGGGCGGCGGTGGCCTATGACGATGCATCGCGTCCGCTGGTGCATGCCCTCAAGTATCACGATAACCAGGAAGCGGGGCTGCTGATGAGCCGGATGATGGCGCGGGCGGGCCGCGAGCTTTTAACGTCAGCCGATATCATCGTGCCGGTGCCGCTGCACCGGGTGAAGCTGTGGCGGAGGCGGTTCAACCAATCGAGTTTTCTGGCAATGCAACTGGCGGAGCTTACGGGAGGGATGTGCCGGACGGATATGCTTGCCCGGGTCAAGGCGACGCGGCCGCAAGTGGGGCTCGATACGCAGGAGCGCCTGAGGAATGTGAAGGGTGCTTTCCGGGTGCCGCCTTCGCAACAAGACGAGATCGTGGGCAAGAGAATTGTGGTGGTCGATGACGTGCTGACCACCGGGGCCACGGCCGGCGCCTGTGCCGTGCCGCTCAAGGCGGCGGGTGCGGCCCAGGTCGATGTGCTGACCTTCGCGCTTGTCCTTGAGCCAAAGCGCCTCCATATTTGAGGCAATCATGACGGCTGCCAAAATCACCATCTACACGACACCCACTTGCCCCTATTGCCATGCGGCCAAGGCGCTGCTTGCCCGCAAAGGCGTGCGCTATAACGAAATCGACGTGAGCCGCGATCCGGCGGAACGGCGGCAGATGATCAAGCGGGCCAATGGCCGGTACACGGTGCCGCAGATCTTCATCGGCGAGACTCATGTGGGCGGCAGCGACGAAATTCACGATCTCGACCACCGGGGCGGGCTCGATCCCTTATTGGCGACGGCGTGAGGTTTAGAGCCGCCCTCATCCAGATGCGGGCGGGCACCGGCATGGCCCGCAATCTTGCCGAGGCATCCGACAATGATCACGGCGGCGAAAGCTTCGGGAGCGGAATTCGCCGGCACGCCGGAGATGACCAATATTCTCGAACCGGACCGGCCGAGGCTGCGGTCGCTGGTCAAGCCGGAAGCTGAAGATGCCAGTGTCGCCGGTTATTCCGATCTGGCCCGCGCCCTTGGCATCTGGCTCAATATCGGCTCGCTGGCATTGCAGGGAGCGGACGGCAGGCTGGTCAACCGGTCGCTGCTGTTTGCGCCAGACGGGCGCATCGCCGCGCGTTACGACAAGATTCACCTGTTCGACGTCGATCTGCCCAATGGCGAATCCATTCGTGAATCGCACGCCTATGATGGCGGAGCGGCAGCAGGGGTTACCCCGCTGCCGTGGGGAGGGCTCGGTCTCACCATCTGCTATGACTTGCGATTTCCGGCGCTCTACCGGGCGCTGGCCCAGCGTGGCGCCTCGGTGATCACGGTTCCATCGGCCTTCACGGTTCCAACCGGCGAGGCCCATTGGCATGTGCTGCTCCGGGCGCGGGCGATCGAGACCGGCAGTTTTGTGCTGGCGGCGGCCCAGGGCGGACGCCATGAAAGCGGGCGCCAGACATTCGGTCACAGCCTGATCGTGTCGCCGTGGGGAGATGTTCTTGCCGAAGCTGGAACTGAGCCCGGCATTATCCTGGCCGACATCGACATGGGCGAGGCCGCCCTGGCGCGGGCGCGGATACCAGCTCTTACCCTTGACAGGGCGTTTACCTTGAAAGTAACCGCCGCGCTTGCTACTTAAGATGGCATGATCAGATACGACCTCATTTGCGACAAGGGCCATGAATTCGATGGCTGGTTCCCCGACAGCGTTGCCTTTGACACTCAGGCAAAACGCGGATTTGTGTCCTGTTCGTCGTGCGGATCGGCAAAGATTGCAAAACAGCTCATGGCTCCCGGCATTGCGGGCAAGTCCAACCGGAAAGCCGAAGCGCGGCAAAAAATGGTGGCCGGACCGGTCGATCGGCGCAGCCGGGCGCTGCTCGAAATGATGCGCGACATGCGGAAGTCGGTGGAAGCCAATGCCGAATATGTCGGCGATAAATTCGTCGAGGAAGCCCGGCGCATTCACTACGCCGAAGCGGAGAAGCGCGGCATCTATGGCGAGGCAACCCCACAGGATGCCCACGCGCTGATCGAAGAAGGCATCGAAGTGCATCCGCTGCCAAGGTTGCCGGAGGACGGGAATTAGTATCAAGCGCCTGTGGAATTGCCTCCTTTGAGCCGCGCATTCCCTACAATGTCATCCCCGGGCTTGTCCCGGGGACCCATCGCGCAATGGTTTTGGCGCTTGAATATGTGGCACCATGGGTCGCCGGAATGAATCCGGCGATGACAGCCTGGAGATGGCTGCGTAACGACCGATATTTGCGGTCGCTGGCGTAACAGCCCTCACCCCCTCCCGATAAACGGCATCTTGGTTGCCATTACGGTCACAAACTGCACATTGGCGTCAAGCGGGAGCGATGCCATGTGAACTACTGTGCGGGCGACGATTTCCACATCCATGGTGGGTTCCGGCGCCACCTCGCCATTGGCTTGCGGCATGCCGGACTTCATGCGCTCGGTCATGTCGGTTGCGGCATTGCCGATGTCGATCTGGCCCACGGCGATATCGTATTTGCGGCCATCGAGCGAGCCCGATCTGGTGAGGCCGGTAACGGCGTGCTTGGTCGATGTATAGGGCGCGGAATTTGGCCGGGGCGCATGGGCGGAGATCGAGCCGTTGTTGATGATGCGGCCGCCACGCGGGGTTTGCTGCTTCATGATGCGGAAGGCTTCCTGCATGCAATAGAAGACGCCGGAGAGGTTGGTGTCGACAACGGCGCGCCATTGCTCAACGGTCAAGTCTTCGAGATTGATGGTGCCGGGCGCGCCGGTGCCGGCATTGTTGAACAGCACGTCGAGGCGGCCGAATTTTTCCCGGGTTGCGGCGAAAAGTGCGGCGACCGATTTGGGATCGGTGACATCGGTTGGCACGGCGAGGCCGGCGGGGCCAATCTCTTTAGCCGCCGCCTGCAAGGCATCGATGCGGCGGCCGGCCACCACGACGGCATAGCCGGCGCGGCCTAGCGCTACCGCCACGGCCTTGCCAATTCCAGAGCCCGCACCGGTCACAATCGCAACTTTCATGTTCATGTCCTCTTCATCGCAACATCCCCGCGCTAACGGCAATCCTTGCCAGTCCCTTGACGATCGCCTCCGGGTCGCCGAGGCGCGGTTTCAATCCGGCGATCTCCATGGCTCTTATATAGTGCCGGCCGATATTGGGTGAGGCAAGCACGGTGTAATCGGTATTCATGGGATCCGCAGCCATGGCATGGGCGACTTCGGTGCCAATCACCTGGCCGGAGAGATAGGAGGCAAGATGCCCGGCCGGCATTTCATTGAAAAGTCCAAGAGTACGCGCCGAAAAGATGCGATGGAGAAATCCCGCGGGGTCGGCCAGCGCCGCGGTCACGCCGCGGGCGAAGGCTTCCTCGTTATCGGGGCCATCTTGCATCAGGCGGCCGAGGATGGTGTGGGATTTCAACGCGGCAAAGACCTCGCCGGTGACATAGGTGGTGAAACGGGTGATGCGGCCCGCCTCGACGGCGATCCATTTGGAATGGGTGCCGGGTGTCACGAAATGCGACGCAGCGCCGTTAAGACTCCCAAAAACCTGGGTTTCCTCGCTGCGCATGACATCGGGCACGCCACCCGTTGCGCGATAGGACAGGCCGGTGGAAAAGGCAATGCGGCGGCCTTGCCGCGAGACATGATGATGCAGAGCATTCGCCAGTTCCGCCGGGCCCGCCGGACAGGCGACATAGGGAAGCTCGATCCAGCCCTGGCGGCTGGTGATCATGCCCGCGGCAAAGACGGGCAAATCCCTGTCCCACGGGCCGATGTGGCGTTCAAGGGCCGCATCGAAATCGCCATCGGCCACTGACAGGATGCCATCGGCGGAAGCTATGCGGTCGCTCACCACCCCGGTTGCGTCGGCCAAATAGGCACGAAAGCTGGTGGTGCCCCAGTCGAGAGCGATGAAACGGCTGGCCACCGGGCGCTACAGGGATTTCACCGCATCTGGCCTGTAGCGTGGCTTCACCGCCTTGAGCCGGTTGCGAAGGGGGGCGCCGAAGGCTGGCGCTTCGATCTCGAATTCGTCGCCATCTTCGGTCACGATGCCATCGGCGATCGACAGGGTGCCGGTGCCGAAGAAATGGATATGCAAATCGCCGGGGCGGCGGAAGCCCTCATATTTGAAATGATGATATTCGAGATTGGCAATTGTGTGGGACATGTTGGCCGCGCCGGTGAGGAACGGCTTTTCCCATATGACGGCGCCCTTGCGGCGGATGCGGCTCATGCCTTCGATGCTGGGCGGCAGCTTGCCGGCCACGAGCTCGGGACCTACCGCACATTGGCGGAGTTTGGAATGGGCGAGATAGAGGTAGTTCTGCCGTTCCATGATGTGATCGGAATGTTCATTGCCAAGGGCAAAGCCCAGGCGGTGGGGCTTGCCGGTGGGGCCGATCAAATAGATCGCCGCCATTTCCGGCTCCTCGCCGCCATCGAGCGCGAAGGCCGGCCGTTCAAGCCGGTCACCGGGCCCCACAAGCCAGGAGCCGTCGCCCTTGTAGAACCATTCGGGCTGCACGCCGGCCTCGCCTTTTTTCGGCTTGCCGCCCTCCAGACCCATTTTGAATATCTTCAGACTGTCGGTCAGTTCATCGCTGCCGCCCAGCTTCTGGTGCATCTTGTCGCGCGCCGCGGCCGAGCCCAAATGGGTGAGGCCGGTTCCGGTGATCAGGCAATGGGCGGGATCGGGATGGTCGGCGGGCACCAGGACGCGGCCCTCCTTGAGGGCAGCCGCGTAGTTTTCGATTCCGCCCCCCGCCAGCGTTTTTGCCATGGCCGCAAGCGTGCGGCCTTCCTTGATGGCGAGGCCGGCCAGCTCGATGGTGCGGGAAATCTTCTTGAGCACCGCGATATTGGCGCCATCGACGATGCCAACCCGCCGCCTGTTCTTGCTGTCAGTGATCTGTACGAAGTGCATCGGCATTCCCCCCGCGATGATGGTCTTGTAGGACAACGGAACCCGCATGTCAGCCAGTGTTCGTGGGCCAGGTGTCGGAAATGCGGTAGCCACCTGGCCATGGGTCATCGGGGTCGAGCATCAAGGTCGACTGTCCGGTGATCCAGGCGCGGCCGGTGATGGTGGGGATGATGGCGGGCCTGCCGCCCACGGCAGTTTCGCTTTCAATTTGTCCGATGAAGCGGCTCTCGATGATGGAGCGGCCGATGAAGCTGTCACCCACTTTCATCAGGCCCTTGGCGTGGAGCACCGCCATCAGCGCCGAACAGCCGGTCCCTGTCGGCGAACGGTCGAGCTTGCCGGGATTGATGACGCAGGCATTGCGGCTGGAGAGATGGCCATCGACGCGCTCCAAGGCGCCGGTTACGAAACAGAAGGAGAAGTGATTCCAGCCGGCAAGCGCCGGATGGCTGAAGCCAAATTGCTCGTTGGCCGCCTTGACGATGCGGCGCCCCACTAGGGCGATGTCGCGGGCCTCGCCGGGAACGACGCTAAAACCCAGGGCCGCGCCATCGACGATCACAAAGCTGTCGCCACCGAAGGCGGTATCGACAGACAAGGCGCCGATGCCTTCGACCCCAAGCCGCGCGGCAATGCGATCGGCGAAAGCCGGCACATTGCGAAGCGTGATGGCTTCGGCCTTGCCACCCCGGCAGCGGGCGGTGATTTCGACGAGGCCCGCCGGGGCCTCGAGGACCATGCGGGTTTCCGGTTCGGTCATGGCAACGATGCCGGTATCGAGCAGCACGGTTGCGACACAGATGCAGTTGGAGCCCGACATGGGCGGGGTATCTTCCGGCTCCATGATGATGAAGCCCATCTGAGCCCTCGGATTTTTCGGTGGCACCAGCAGATTGACATGACGGAACACCCCGCCGCGCGGCTCGTTGAGGACAAAGGCACGGAGCCTGCCGTCACTGGCGATAAAACGGGATTGCTCCCAGACGGTGGCCCCCGGCGGCGGCGCCACACCTCCCACAATCACGTCACCAACCTCGCCTTCGGCGTGGCAGCCGATGATCTCTATAGCCCTGGTGCTGCGCATCGATTCCTCTTTTTGGGCAATCTAGCCGATTTCACGAATTGGGGTACTTGAACATTTGCGGGGCGCTCCTATGTCGAAACGAGCGGCACCGGGCCCCTCTGGCAGGATTTTACATTCTGCGATGTCGGAATCGCTAACCGATAGTCCAAGGGAGGGTGGTCCGGCAATGGAACTGGTGCAAGCGGCGCTTTATTCGGATTTCCTGGGAACTCCGGCGGTCTTCTGGATGGCCTTCGCCGGGGTGGTCGCCGCGCTCCTGATCTTCGACCTAGGTGTCCTCCACAAGGGAACGAAGGAAATCGGGGCCAGGGAAAGTTTCATCCTCTACGGCGGCTATATGGCGATTGCCTTTGCCTTCGGCGCCTGGGTCTGGTGGGCACGCGGCGCGCAATCGGGCCTCGAATTCTTCACCGGCTATCTGATCGAGCAGTCGCTGGCGATGGACAATATCTTCATCATCGCCATGATCTTCGGTTTTCTCGGTATTCCCCGGCTCTATCAGCACCGGGTGCTGTTCTGGGGCATTCTCGGCGCCATCGTGTTTCGCGCCGTCCTGATCGGCGTGGGTGCGGCGCTGGTCGCATCCTTCTCGTGGATCCTGTTCGTGTTCGGCGCTTTCCTGGTTTTTACGGGACTCAGGATGTTCCGCAGCGTGGGCCACAAGCCGGACATCGAAAACAATATGGTGCTGAAGTGGCTGCGCCGGCACTTTCGAGTCACCGACAATCTGCATGGCGAGAAGTTCTCGGTGCGGCTGCCCGATCCCAAAACGGGCAAGGTACGCCTCTTTCTGACACCACTCCTCGTGGCGCTGATCCTAGTCGAGATCGTCGACCTGATCTTCGCGGTTGATTCGGTGCCGGCGATCTTCGCGATCACCCAGGACCCCTTCATCGTCTACACGTCCAACATCTTCGCGATCCTCGGCCTGCGCGCGCTTTACTTCGCACTAGCCGCGGCCGTCCACCGGTTCAAGTACCTGCAGTTCTCGCTTGCGGTGGTGCTGGTGCTCGTCGGCGCCAAGATTTTCCTGGTGCCACTGGGCATCAAGATCGACACGGCCCTGTCGCTTGCCGTGACAGTCACGGTGCTGGCCTCGGGCATCCTCTACTCTCTGTGGAAAACCCGCAACGACTTCCCGGAGCCGGAACCCGGCCGGCGCCCGAGCTGATGGGTTCTCCCACTTGCCTCCACAAGAAATTTCGCTATCAGTAGTGGCGCTCCCCCCTCGCAGGTGCTTGCATGAAAAAAATCGAACAGTTTGTCGAAGTCATCATTCTAGGTTCGCGCTGGCTTCTGGTGGTGTTCTACCTCGGACTTGCGCTGGCGCTGGCGCTTTACGCGGTGTCGTTCGGCAAGAAGCTGGTCGAATACACTACGCACATCACGGAACTCGGCGACACCGACTCCATTCTCAAGATGCTGGGCCTGATCGATGCGGCCCTGGTTGCCAGCCTGATCGTGATGGTGATCATTTCCGGCTACGAGAACTTCGTCAGCCGCTTCGACAATGCCGAGGGTGCGCTGCCGTGGCTGGGCAAGATCGATGCGGGCTCGCTGAAGGTGAAAGTTGCTTCCACCATCGTGGCGATTTCGTCCATCCATCTCTTGCAGGTTTTTCTCAATGCGGCGCAATTCAGCGATGGCAAGCTGATGTGGCTTACCATCATGCACATGGCCTTCGTGGTCTCGGCCCTGTTCCTCGCCTATATCGACCGGGTGATGGCGCAGACCAAGAAGGACAAGGGCGAGGAACATTAAAACAATCGCGCATTGATCAAGAGATGCGCCGAGATGCTGGCTGCGTATCCGAGTGCTATGGCCCAAGCCCATTTCAAATGGCTGGAGAAGGTATAGAGCCCCTTGGCCTGGCCCATGAGGGCTACTCCGGCGGCCGAGCCGATCGACAGCATGGAGCCGCCGACGCCGCAGGTGAGTGTCACCAGCAGCCATTGGCCTTGCGACATGGCGGGGTCCATGGTGAGAACGGCGAACATCAAGGGGATGTTGTCGATGATGGCCGAGAGCGCGCCGATCACGATATTGGCGTGGGTAGCACCCAGGTCCAAATAGAGATACTGCGACGCCAATGCGAGATAGCCCAAGACGCCGAGGCCGCCGACGGCGAAGATGATGCCGAAGAAGAACAGAAGCGTGTCCCATTCGACCCGCTGTATCTGGGCGAAGGAATCGAGCACCATGTCGTGGTCGCCCTTGCGGTGCCCTTTGCGCTGGAGGAAATAGGACCAGAGCTGCAGCAAGCCGAGGCCCAGCATCATGCCGAGGGCGGGCGGCAGGTGCAGAAAATTCTTGAAGCCCACGGCAATGGCAATAGTGACGGCAAACAAAACGATGACTCCATAGGCACCGGGTTTGAGCGTCACCCCCCCAGTGCGCGGCTCCGGCTTCGCCGCGGGCACAGCAAAATGCATGATGCCTGCCGGCACCAGCCAGTTGACGGCCGAGGGTAAAAACAGCGCGAAGAAATCGAAGAAGGCGAGCTTGCCCTTCTGCCAAACCATCAGTGTGGTGATGTCGCCGAAAGGAGAAAACGCGCCGCCGGCATTGGCTGCGACCACAATCGAAATGCAGCCGAGCGCTACGAAGTGCCGCGAGTGCGAGCCCACGGCCATGACGACGGCGCCCATGATGAGGGCAGTGGTGAGATTGTCGAGCACGCTGGAGAGGAAGAAGCCAAGAATGCCGGTGATCCAGAACAGCTGGCGATAGGTGAGACCGCGGTTGACCAGTCTGGCGCGCAGCACATCGAAGACGCGGCGTTCCTCCAAGGTATTCACATAGGTGATGGCAACCAGAAGGAAGAGGAAGAGCTCGCCATACTCCTCGATGATGCCGACGGCCTTTTCATGGGCCACATCGCTTTGGCCAGCCTGCATATAGGCCACGCCGATCAACACCCAGATAAGTCCCGCCGCCGCCAGAACCGGCTTCGACTTCCGCATCTCGGTGGTTTCCTCGAAGACCACGAGCACGTAAGCGATGACGAAGATGGCGAGGGAGAGAAGGCCGGTCCAATGGGAGGTGAGGTTCATCAGGGCAGCCTAGAGCACTTTCACTGGAGATAGAATTACACACTTCTCCATTTCCGTCATTCCACCGGCGGGCTTGCCCGCTCGGGAGGCGAAAGAGTTTGTGAAGCAATTGGAGCCGCCGACGATTTGATCAAAGAGAAGCGGGATGCCAGCTTTCGCTGGCAGGACGGTGTGAGGGGATATTATTGATTTGCCTCCCTTTTTCCGTCATCCCAGCGAAAGCTGGGAACCCGCTTTTTCCTGCAAGCTCGTAGTTGCCGATCGCCGGTCGATTTCTTCACAGGCTCTTTCGCCGGAATGACGAATGGAGGGTATAAGATCATTTTGCCCTAATAAGAAAATCATTCAAACGGTCCGCAAATACCACTCGAAATCGCGCGCCGTTGGTTCGGCGTAGAAGCGGTCGGCTTCCACTTCCTTCAGGGTGCAATAGGTGTCGATGAAATCCTTGCCGAAATAGTCCTTGAGGATGGAGGCGCGCCAGAAGGCGTCGATGGCGTCGAACCAGTTGCCGGGAATATATTTGGCGCGCTTTTCGTAGCCATTGCCGGTGACCGGATTGCCGGGATCGATCTTTTCGGTGATGCCGTAATGCATGCCGGCGAGAATGGCGGCCATGACGAGGTAGGGATTGGCGTCGGCGCCTGCCGGGCGGTGCTCGATGTGGCAGGCATTGGCGGCGCCCGCTGGAATGCGCAGGCTGACGGTGCGATTGTTGATGCCCCAGCTCGCCGAAACCGGGGCGTAGGAGTTGCGGCGGAAACGGCGGTAGGAATTGCCGTTGGGGGCGAAGATCAGCATCGATTCCGCCATCGATGCCTTGAGGCCGCCGATGGCGTTGAGCAGCAGTTGATTCTTCAGGGGATCATCGGCGGCGAAGAGATTGTGGCCCTGCTCATCACCCAGGCTCACATGGATGTGCATGCCGGAGCCGGTCCACTGGGCGTAGGGCTTGGCCATGAATGTGGCGGCAAGCCCGTGCTTTTCGGCCACGGCCTTGATCAGCCGCTTCAGCATGATGCCTTCATCGCAGGCCTTGAGCACATCGGCGCGGTGGCGCAGCACGATTTCCATCTGGCCCGGGGAATATTCCGAGATGAGCGTCTTGGCGGGCAGGCCCTGCACCTCGCACGCGGCATAGAGGTCCTTGAAGAAGGGTTGGAAGTCGTCGAGGTCCTGCAGATAATAGGCCTGGTAATGCTGGGGGCGGAATTCATTGATCTGGGATTTGGGTGGAATGGGCTTGCCGGCCAATGCCGAGGCGCGGTCCATCAGATAGAATTCGAGCTCGACGGCGCCCACCGGGTTCATGTTCAGCTCGGCCTTGAAGCGGTTAACGATCTTTTCCAACACGCTGCGCGGATCGAAATAGTGCGGGGTGCCATCGAGATCGCAGATCGAAGCGACATATTGGGCGGTGGGCTCCTCGATCCACGGCACCCGCACCATGCTGCCGGGCACCGGCCACATCAGCATGTCGCGGTCGCCTTCATCGAAGACGAGGCCGGTTTCGGGCACATCCTGGCCGGTGGCATCGAGCACCAGGGCGGAGATCGGCATGAAGCGGCCATCCTTCCAGGCGGGCACCACTTCGTCGCGGCGCAGGATCTTGCCGCGGGCCACGCCGCAGATATCGGTCCACACGACATGGACGCTCTGGATATCGGGATTGGCGTCGAGAAAGGCCTGGGCTTCGGCGTGGCGGTGGGGAAATACAAGAGCCATGGATCTACTCCTCAGCTCAGCAATTCGGCAAGGCAGCGGTCGAGTGCGTGGGTCAGCTGGTTGACGTGTCCTTCGGTAGTGGAAGGGCAGATGAGCATCATGTTGTGGAAGGGGGTGACGATCACGCCGCGATTGAGAAGATAGTGATGCACCGCTTCGTCGATCGGCCGGTGAATCAGTTTTGACGCCTCGCCGCCGTTGCGGGGCCTCGTGGGACAGCACATGAATTCCACCCGGGCGCCGACACGGACGACATGCCAGGGCACGGAATGTTTGACGATGATATCGGCGATGCCCTTCTCGAGTTTCTGGGCAAGTGCGATCAGCGGCGCGAAGGCTTCCCTGGTGAAGTAGGTTTCAAGCACGGTGCGCATCAGCGCCAGCTGAATCTTGGAGCCCGACAACGTGGTGCCTATGCCGGAATGGCCGGGGGTGCGAGTTGCGAGAAATTCGCGGATACGGGCTGCCACGGCTTCGCTGAAACCATAGACGGCGGCGGGAATGCCGCCGGCGATTGGCTTGCCAAGCACCAGGCCATCGGGCTCGAGGCCATATTCGCCGGTATAGCCGCCGGGGCCTGATGACATGCAGTGGGTTTCATCGATGATCAGCAGGGTCCCGGTCCTGCGGGTCACCTCGCGCAGCTTGGCGTGAAAGCCCTCATCGGCCAGCACCATGCCGACGTTGGTCATGATCGGCTCGGCTAGCACACAGGCGACGTCGCCGGGAGCCAGCGCTTGCTCAAGGGCCGCCACATCGTTGAACTCGACCACCTTGGTGAACTCGGTCAAGTCGCGCACTTCGCCGATGAGGGCCGGATCGGCATGGGCTGTGCCGCCGTCAATGGTGACATGGGTCTCGTCGACGGCGCCATGGTAGCAGTGATTGAAGACCAGGATTTTCTTGCGGCCGGTAATGGCGCGGCACCATTTCAGCACGGCGCGGTTGGCGTCGGAGGCGGTGGCGGTCACCTGCCAGACCGGCAGGCCGAAGCGGTCCTCGAGCAGTTGGCCTACGGCGGGTGCATCGACCGACGGCATCATGGTGGTGAAGCCACCCTCTCCCTCGCGCCGCAGGGCTTCCACCACCGGCTGCGGCGAATGGCCGAACATGGCGCCGGTGTCGCCCAGGCAGAAATCGATATAAGTATTGCCGTCGGCATCGGTCACGTCGACGCCATTGGCCCTGGCCACAAAGAGCGGAAAGGGGGTTCCCCAGTCGACCATCCAGTGCATGGGAACGCCGCGCAGCCAGTTTTTCGCACTTTCCTCGGACAAGCTCTTCGAAACAGGATTACGCTGGGTAAAGAGGCCGTTTTCGCGATTCAGCATAGCCTTGATGGAAGCTTCCGGAATAGTGCGCGGCATGATGTCCTTGTAACCCGTGGAAATAGAAGATTATCCTAGCACGGGGCATGGGGGCTCCCACAACCCCCATGGATTTCAGCGGCGAAATCTGATTAACCGGGCGCCAGCCAAAGGGGAGCACGCCATGGGCCGCACAGTCTTTGTCAACGGGGAGTATCTCCCTGAAGAGCAAGGGAAAATATCGATTTTCGACCGCGGGTTGCTGTTTGCCGATGGCATCTATGAAGTCACCGCCGTGGTCAATGGCAGGCTGGTCGACTATGATCCGCATATGGAGCGGCTGGAGCGTTCGCTCGGCGAAATCAAGATGGGTTGGCCGTGCAGCAAGGACGAACTGAAGGCCATGCATCTCGAACTGGTGAAGCGCAACGGGTTGAACGAGGGCATGGTCTATATGCAGGTGACGCGTGGCGCCGCCGACCGCGATTTCAAGTTTCCGAAGGATGTGAAGCCCACATTGATCGCTTTCACCCAGACCAGCGAGATCACCGGCAAGCCCCGCGGCGCGCACCGGCGTCAAAGTGATCACCGTTCCCGATCTCCGCTGGGCCAGGCGCGACATCAAGTCGGTCATGCTGCTGGCGCCGGTGCTGGCCAAGCAGGCGGCCTTCGAGGCGGGTGCGGCGGAAGCCTGGATGATCGAAGATGGCAAGGTGACCGAAGGCGCCTCGTCCAATGCCTATATCGTCAAGGACGGCAAGGTCATCACCCGCGGATTGTCGAACAGCATCCTCGCCGGCTGCACCAGGCGCTCGCTGTTCCGCTTGAGCAAGGAGCACGGCATCGAAGTCGAAGAGCGGGCGTTCACGGCGGAGGAGGCCTATGGCGCGGACGAGGCCTTCCTCACCAGCGCCTCGCAGTTCGTCATGCCGATCGTCGAGATCGACGGCAGGAGAATAGGCGGCGGCCAGCCGGGGCCGGTCGCACGGAAGTTGCGGGAGATCTATTTGCAAGAGGCGGCAAGGTGAAACGGAAGAATGATTGCAGTGTCGAGTAGGAGTTTAGCGTATGGAATATCTGGTTCGCGTATCGCCGCAATTGCTTGAATCGATGACGCTCGCGGCCATCGAGGCCTATTGCTACGGCGATGGCGCGATAGGCCCGGAAGAGACAGCCGCACCGTTTGTAGCCAAGGAAACGCTTGGACACGTCTGGGGCTATCGCAAGATCGAGCGGGACCGGACCATCTTCTTCCTCGACCGGATGAGCCTCAACATCTCCGCCACGCGAGGACCCGATTCGGTTTTCGATCTCAACAACCGGGCCGCCCGGCTGAAGAACGAGGTGGTGAAATTCCTGTCGCCGGAATTGTCGTTGCTCGGCGATTTTCATACCCATCCGCATCCCAACACAAGCGAAGTGGTGGTGAGGCGCGAGGGGCTCTATCAATTCTCGCCGGAAGATTTCGAATCGTTCATCACCGATGACTTGATCTGGGAATCCTCCAAGAACAATCCGGTGATGCTGGTGATCACCATCTGCGAACGGCGCAAAGCCATCACCGATGTCTCCGACTACCCGCACTGGAACATCGCCACCTATCCCATCGGCCAGTTCCGCTTCTGGCTCAGCGCCGTCGTCGGTTTCCTCGGCGAGGGCAAGGGCACCTCGCGCAAGCGGCGCAAACACACGCTGAACAAGGCGGCGCGGGTGCAGCTCAGCATCGACAACTACATCCAGTCGCTGGAAGGCGAGCGGGTGGAGATCGATGAGCGATGACTGCATCGCCTTCTCCGGCTTCGCCGGGAGAAGGTACCCGATTGGCGGATGAGGTCCGCGATGCGGAACGTCATCGCGGTGGCCGCAAGCGCAGACGCCAACCTAAGGAATCTCGCAGGACTTCCGCACCGCTCGCTAACGCTAGCGGCCCTCATCCGGCCTGTCGGCCACCTTCCCCCATCCGCGCACGGGCGGTTGCCGCAATGACAGAAAGCTGTTTCAGATCGCTCGCTTCCGTTTGCTTCGCAAACACGCTCGCGTCTAGAATGACGGCAAGGAGATGTGTGCATACGGTAGTCGCGCAGCGAGGAGGGACTACCTCTGACTCGTCCGCCATTCTGGATTGATCCACGGTTCCTGGTTTGACGGCGGCAGCGGGTCGCGGCCGAGGATGTGGTCGGAGGCTTTTTCGCCGATCATCAGGGTGGGGGCGTTGAGGTTGCCGTTGGTGACTTGCGGCATGATGGAACTGTCGGCGACGCGCAGGGCCTCGATGCCGATCACCTTGCATTGGGGATCGACGACGGCGAGCGGATCGTCGGCCGCTCCCATCTTGCAACTGCCGCAGGGGTGATAGGCGCTTTCGCAGTGCTGGCGGATGAAGGCGTCGATCTGCTCGTCGGTTTCGACGTCCTTGCCGGGCTGGATTTCGGGGCCGGCATAGGCCTGCATGGCGGGCTGGCGGAAAATTTCGCGGGTGAGCCGGATGCAGGCGCGGAATTCGCGCCAGTCATCGGGGTGCGACATGTAGTTGAACAGAATGCGGGGATTTTCCCTCGGGTCTTTGCTCCGTATACGGACAAAGCCGCGCGACTTGCTGCGCATCGGTCCGACATGGGCCTGGAAGCCGTGGTTGGGGAAAGCCACCTTGCCGTCATAGCGCATGGCGGCGGGGAGGAAGTGATACTGGATGTCGGGATATTCGATGCCGGCGGCCGAGCGGATGAAGCCGCAGGATTCGAAATGGTTGGTGGCGCCGAGGCCGGTTCCAAACATCAGCCATTCGAGGCCGATCATTCCCTTGGAGACCAAATTGAGCTTGGAATAGAGGGTGATCGGCTTTTTGGAGATGAGCTGGAAATAGACCTCGAGATGATCGTGGAGATTCTCGCCCACGCCTTTGAGGGGATGAATGACATCGATACCCGCCGCCTTCAAAGTCGCGGGAGCGCCGATGCCGGAGAGTTGCAGTATCTTTGGTGAATTGATGCTCGATGCGGCGATCACCACCTCGCGGCTGGCAGCGGGCCTGCATCACTTCGCCCGCCACGTCATACTCAACGCCAACGGCGCGCTTGCCCTCGAGCAGGATGCGGTGGGCGAAGGCGTAGGTGACGACCTTGACGTTGCTGCGTTTGAGCGCGGGACGGAGATAGGCGTTGGCGGCCGACCAGCGGACGCCCCGGTGCACGGTCATCTCCATGGCGCCGAAGCCTTCCTGCTGGCGGCCGTTGTAGTCAGCGGTCACCGGGTAGCCAGCCTCGCGGCCCGCTTCGATGAAGGCCTGATAGAGCGGATTGCGGCGGGGGCCGCGCTTCACATGCATGGGGCCGTTGTGGCCGCGCCAGCCATCCTCGCCGCCATGGGAATGTTCCATGCGCTTGAAATAGGGTTGAACATGGCGGAAGCCCCAGCCCGTAGCACCCATCTCCTCCCAGGCGTCGAAGTCCCGGGCATGGCCCCTGACATAGACCATGCCGTTGATCGAGGACGAGCCGCCCAGCACCTTGCCGCGCGGTGTCGCCAGACGCCTGCCACCTAGATGGGGTTCGGGCTCGGTTTCGAAGCCCCAGTTATAGAGGTTCATGTTCATCGGATAGGACAGCGCCGAGGGCATCTGGATGAAGGGGCCCCAGTCGCTGCCGCCGAACTCGAGGACCAGCACGCTGTTGCGGCCATCCTCCGACAGGCGGTGGGCCATGACGGAGCCGGCCGAACCGGAGCCCACGATGATGAAGTCGAAGGTTCCGGCGGAAATCATCGAATGCGCCGGCCGGTGCCGGAAAGGCCTTCCAGTTGGCTGATGCGGTCCTGGGTTTCAGGCCAGCTGGCATTCACGGTGGCGGCAATGAGAGCCTCGGCCACGAACATCAGAACGATGTTGGAGTCCCAGCTCGATGGGGCTTCGATGCGGAGGGGCAGGGAGTGCACGGCAAGTCTCGCAATGGGGCTGATCCACTGGTCGGTAATGAGCACGACCTTGAGGCCCCGCTCTCTGGCGGAAGCGGCAAATTCCAGCATGCGCGCGTCATAGCGGCGGATATCGAAGATGACGAGCACGTCGTTCCTGTGCATGTCGAGAAGGGCCTGCGGCCAATGGGTGGGTGTTGCCGCCAGCAGCGAGACGTGGGGCCTCGCCATCTTCAGATGGGTTACGAGATAATCGGCCAGCGAATGGGTGATGCGGCCGCCGGCCACCAGAACGGCGTGGCGGCGATCGGCCAGCATGGCCGCCACGGCATCGAAGCTCCTGTGGTCCATCAGCTTGAGGGAGCCCGAGAGATTCTCCATGGCCGCGGTGGCGAAGCGGTTGAGGATATGCGTATCGGGCGCATCGGCCGACCAGCGATCGTGCTTGGCGATGGGATTTTGCAACTGGGCGGAGAGTTCGGCGCGCAATCTTTCCTGAAAGGCAGGAAAGCCGGTGAAGCCGAGCTTCTTGGCAAGGCGCAGAACGCTGGGTGTCGATACCTCGGCCTCGCGGGCGAATTCGGTGATGCTGGTCAGGCCCGCCATGGGATAATTGGCAAACAGCGCCGACATCAGCTTCCTCTCGGCGGCGGTGAGATCGCCTGATTTCAACCGCAGCTTTTCGGCGATGGTGGTGCGTGATTTCGTGCTCATGCGGGTTGTTTTCCTTCCCGCGGCACTGTAACGAATTTGACAGGGTTTAGACAATCTGAAATTATCAATACAATGATTTTCTCAAGCAAAGATTGTCTGCTGGAAGGAGAGGACGGCCCGGCCATCGCCGTCAATGGCGACGGAACTTCTCCCTATGTGCTGATTTGCGAGCACGCCGCCAACCGCCTTCCGAAGAGACTTGGCACACTTGGCCTTGCCGAGGCGGAACTGCAGCGGCACATCGCCTGGGACATTGGCGCGGAAAATGTGGCGCGCCTGCTGTCGCGGCTGCTCAATGCGCCGCTCGTCCTGCAGCGCTATTCGCGGCTCGCCTATGACTGCAACCGGCCACCGGAGTCGCCTGACGCCATGCCGGCGGTGAGCGAGACCACCCACATTCCCGGCAACAAGAATCTTTCATGCGATGCCAGGCTGATGCGCATCCGCGAAATCTACCGGCCGTTTCACGCCGCGGTTGCCGATCTGCTCGATGCCCGCGCCGCCGGCGGCGTCAGATCGATTCTGCTGTCGATCCACAGCTTCACCGCCATCTACAATGGCAAGCCGCGGGCAGTGGAACTTGGCCTTCTGCACGACCGCGACACCAGCCTGTCGTCGAAGCTGATCAAGAGCTTTCCCAATGTGGCGGCCCGCCTCAACGAGCCCTATGGGCCGAAGGACGGGGTTTTGCACACGCTCAATCTGCATGCGGCACCTCGCGGCCTCAAACATGCGATGGTCGAAATCCGCAACGACCTCATCGCCAACGAACGCGGACAGGATGAATGGGCGCAGCGGCTTTCAGTGCCGCTCATTCAGGCCGCCATAAACTGAGCAGGGAGAACGCCATGGCCGAAGGAATGCTGACGCTTGAGGAATTGAAAAAAGAAGTGAAGGCCGGCAGCCATCGATACGGTGGTGGCGGCCATGGTGGATCTGCAGGGCCGCCTTGTCGGCAAGCGCTTTCATGCGCAGTATTTCGTCGATGGCGGCCATGGCGAAACCCACGCCTGCAATTATCTGCTCGGCGTCGATATCGAGATGGAGCCGGTGCCGGGTTACAAGGCGACGAGCTGGCAGAAGGGCTATGGCGATTTCGTGCTGAAGCCCGACATGGCGACGCTCAGGCGGACGCCGTGGCTGCCGGGAACCGCGCTGGTGCTGTGCGACGTGCTCGATCACCACACGCCACGAGGACGTGCCGCATTCGCCACGGGCCATTCTGAAGAAGCAGCTGAAGCGCCTCGAAGCGATGAAGATGAAGGCCTACATGGCCTCGGAGCTCGAGTTCTTCCTGTTCGACGACAGTTATGAGTCCTGTCACCACAAGGGATATCGCCACCTCAAGACGGCGGCTTACTACATCGAGGATTACGGCATCCTGCAGACCTCCAAGGAAGAGGTCTATATGCGGGCGCTGCGCAACGGGCTGGCCGGGGCCGGCATTCCAGTTGAAAACTCCAAGGGCGAATGGGGTCCGGGCCAGGAGGAAATCAACGTCAAATACGCGGAAGGCCTGGAGATGGCCGACCGTCATGCCATCATCAAGAACAGCGCCAAGGAAATCGCCTATGGCGTCGGCAAGGCGGTCAGCTTCATGGCGAAGTGGGACTATGGGATGGCGGGCAATTCCTCGCATATCCATCAGTCGCTATGGTCGCTCGACGGCAAGCCGCTGTTCCTCGACAAGAACGGCGAACACGGCATGTCGGGGCTGATGAAGCAATACCTGGCGGGCCAGCTGGCCCACGCCGACGAGATCACCTATTTCCTGGCGCCCTATATCAACTCCTACAAGCGCTTCATGTCCGGGACATTCGCTCCCACCCGGGCGGTGTGGAGTTTCGACAACCGCACGGCGGGCTACCGCATCTGCGGAGAAGATACCAAGGCCATCCGCGTCGAGTGCCGGGTGGGCGGAGCCGATCTCAATCCCTATCTCGCCTTCGCAGCACTTCTGGCGGCGGGCCTTGACGGCATCGAGAAGAAGATGGAGCTGGAGCCGGTGGTTTCCGGAGACATCTATGACACTTCGCGCAAGCTCCGCGAGATTCCCAAGACGCTGCGCGATGCGACGGCGCTGCTCGATGGCTCAAAGTTCCTGCGCGGGGCGATGGGGGACGAGGTGATCGACCACTATGTGCACACGGCGAAATGGGAACAATTCGAATTCGACCGCCGCATCACCGATCTGGAGCTGAAGCGGGGGTTTGAACGCTACTGACAACTTGTGTCATCGCCGGGCAATCCCTGACTCCGGAAGCGACGGCTAACTGACTACACTTGCCTGTTGACATGGAGATGTGGAGCGCGATTACATCCGGTTAAATCGACTTGGTCCCCCTCCCCCTTGTGGGGAGGGGTTAGGGGTGGGGGTCTGGTGGTCGCGCCATTGAGCATCGTGGAAAGCTCAATGAGAGGCCGGAGCGACCCCCACCCTTAATCCCTCCCCGCAAGGGGGAGGGAGACATCAGACAGCACCATTGACGTTCCTGATGAGCCCATGACACGGACGGCACCATGACCATTCCAAACCGCAATTTCAATTATCCCACGGCCCTCAAATTCGGGGCGGGGCGCATCAAGGAGCTGGCGGATCACTGCAAGGCCTGCGGCATCGAGCGGCCGCTGTTCGTCACCGATCCCGGCCTCGCAGGGATGCCGATGGTGCACGCGATCGTCGCGGATGTGCGGCGGGCGGGGCTTGCCATCGAAGTCTTCTCGGACGTCAGGTCCAATCCGATCGAGTCGAACATCATCGAAGGCGTCGCCGCCTATCACGCGGGGCGCCATGACGGGGTCATCGCCTTCGGCGGCGGCTCTGGCCTCGATGTGGGCAAGATGATCGCGCTCATGCATGGGCAGAATATTTCGGTGTTCGAGCTGGAAGACGTGGGCGACTGGTGGACGAGGGCGGACGCTTCGGTGATCGCACCCATCATCGCGGTTCCAACGACGGCCGGCACCGGCTCGGAAGTGGGCCGCGCCGGGGTGGTCACCCATCCGATCACCCATGAAAAGAAAATCATCTTTCATCCGGCGATCATGCCGAAGATCGCCATCCTCGATCCGGAACTCACCGTTGGCTTGCCGGCGAAGCTTACGGCGGCGACCGGCATGGATGCGCTGGCCCATAATCTCGAGGCCTATTGCGCGCCGTTCTATCATCCGCTGTCGGCCGGCATCGGGCTCGAGGGCATGCGGCTGGTGAAGGACAATCTCGCCCGGGCGGTCAGGAAACCCAATGATCTCGACGCGCGTGGCAACATGCTGGTGGCGTCGGCCATGGGAGCCACGGCCTTCCAGCGCGGGCTTGGCGCCATCCATGCGCTGTCGCATCCCTTCGGCGGGCTCTATGACGCCCATCACGGGCTGCTCAACGGCATCGTCATGCCCTATGTGGTCAAAGCCAACCGCCGCAAGATCGAGAAGGACATCGAGCGCGCCGCCGCCTATCTCGGCATCAAAGGCGGCTTCAACGGCTTCCTCAAATGGATATTGGCGCTCCGCAAGGAGATCGGCATTCCGCATGCGCTGAAGGATATCGGCATCGATACGAAGCGCCTCGATGAGGTGGCGGCGATGGCGATCAAGGATCCGTCGGCCGGCGGCAATCCGATCGCGTTCACGGAAAAGCAGTACAAGGCGCTGGCCCGGAAGTGCGTGACGGGGGATCTGTGATCCCTCGCAATTCTTCGCGCGTATAGGGCATCTAACCGTCCGCCGATGCCGCCACGATCACCTCGATCTCGACTTCACCCGCATTGAGAAAATCGAGGATCATGGTGAATTCATCTGATTCTTCCAGCGGCTTGTCCAGGCCGATGAGGCGGAGATGGCGGGCGGTGGGGCGCATGGGTACGGGTTTTCCCGGTTCCAGCACGATCGATTTGAGCGGCGGGTCGTCGTAACGATTGTTTTGGCGGAGTTCGATCAGGGTGCATACGGCCGAGCGGGCGGCGATCAGTTCGTCGGCGGCTTTGCCATTGTTGACCAGCGGAAAAAACGCCTGGCCGTCGCGCTGCTTGGTCGGCAGGGCCCAGCTGTGGCCGATGGCGATATCGCCCAATTTGGTGGAATGGGCTTGGGCCGCAGCGGGCACGAGCAGGCCGATCAGGAAAGTTCGTCTGAGCATTGGCGGCGGTTTCATATTGTGGCATTTTACCATGGGCCTTACGGGAACGGGCGTTGATGGCCAAGGTTTTTTTCACCGCCAATTTGCGGCGGCATGTGGATTGCGCGGAGGCGGAAGCTCCGGGGGCCACGGTGCGCGAAGTGCTGGCTCACGTCTTTGCGGTCCATGACCGGCTCGGCGCCTATGTGCTCGACGATCAGGGGGCGCTCCGCAAGCACATGACCGTGCTGGTCGACGGACAGCGGGTGAAGGACGTCGAACGTCTTAGCGATGCGGTGAAGGACAACAGCGAAATCTGGGTGATGCAGGCGTTATCGGGAGGTTGAGCGATGAGCAATGAAATTCTGGTGTCGACCCGCAAAGGGCTTTTCACCGTCAAGCGCACGGCCAAGAATTGGAAGATCGCGGAAGCAGGCCTTTCTCGGCGACAATGTCACCCTGGCTCTGCATGACGCCCGCGACGGCACAAGTTACGCTGCCCTCAATCACGGGCATTTCGGCGTCAAGCTGCAGCGCCGCCGCAAGGGCGCTGCGTGGGAGGAGATCGCCGCACCGGCCTATCCGCCCAAGCCCGAAGGTCTCAATGATCTCGATGGCTGGGGCAAGCCGGTCAAGTGGACGACCCAGATGATCTGGGCGCTGGAGGCCGGCGGGGCCGATGAGCCGGGCCTCCTGTGGGCGGGCACCATGCCGGGCGGGCTGTTTCGCTCGCGTGACGGGGGCACCAGCTGGGAGATGATCCGGCCCCTGTGGGACATGCCTGCCCGCAACAAATGGCTGGGCGGCGGCGCCGACATTCCCGGCATCCATTCGATCTGTGTCGATCCGCGCTCGTCGAAGACGGTTCGTGTTGCGGTCTCCTGCGGTGGCGTGTGGGTCACCCATGACGGCGGCGCGACGTGGGCCTGCAAGGCCAGCGGCATGAAGTTCGATCAAGGCCCGCCGGAGACCGCCGAAGACCCGGGCACCCAGGATGCCCACATGATGGTGCAATGCCAGGCCTCGCCCGACCGGCTGTGGGTGCAACATCACTGCGGCATCTATATCTCGCGCGATTGCTGCGAAAGCTGGCAGGAGGTGAAAGCCAAGCCTTCGTCCTTCGGCTTCGGCGTGGTGGTGCATCCCAAGGATCCCGACACCGCCTGGTTCGTCCCCGGCATCAAGGACGAGAAGCGCTATCCCGTCGACGGCAAGCTGGTGGTGACACGCACAAGGGACGGCGGCAAGAGCTTCGACGTGCTGAGCAACGGCCTGCCGGAGCGAGCATTCCTACGACATCGTGTTCCGTCACGCGCTGGCCGGCGATGCAACGGGCGAGAGACTGGCCTTCGGCTCGACCACCGGCAATCTGTGGGTGAGCGAGGACCAGGGCGACCATTGGCAGGAGGTAAGCCACACATTGCCGCCGGTGCATGCGGTGAGGTGGGTTTAGAAGTGGCCGGCGGCCATTGCGCCATCTGCCAGGGCCGCGCCGCGGATGCGGGTCTCGAACGCATCGAGGTGTGGCAGGACGGACTGTGGCGGTTGACCACGAGCCTCTCTTCCGAAACTCCCGGCTTCTCCTATCTCGAGCCCAAACGCCACATTCCCTACATCACCGATCTGGATGGCGAGGAAGCCGCATCATTCGGACCCACGATGCAGCGTGTCACAAGGGTGCTGCGCGAGGTAACCGGAGCCGAGGTCGTCTATATCTACATCTTCGGTGACGGCGTGCCGCACCTCCACGTCCACCTGGCCCCCCACACCGCGGGCGATCCGCTCAACGACAAATTTGTCCGCGGCGCCGTCATCGAAGAAAAATTGCCAAACGGTTTCACCCGCATCGTGAGCAAGGACTATCCGCTGCTTCCCGTGCCCGAATTGCAGGACATCGCGGAAAAAGTCAGCCGGCTGCTTGCCGGATAGATTTTGTAGCCTTCTCCCATGCGGTGGGTGGCTTAATCCAATCACGGCGGGCGATTTTGCTTTCATTAATCAAGGGGAAGAGCAATGAACACTTCGCGCATGAATGAACTTGAAAGGTTCGGCTTTCGTCCAGGGCTTTCTGTGGTCGTTGAGGCGGATGAACGCGTTAGATTGGAGGCGGACCCTTCCGATGAGGAAAATATATCCAAGCCAGTTGTCTATGTAGCATTGATCAGCAATGGGGAGGTGCTGAAGGTCGGTATTTCAAAGAATGGTGTTTGGAGTAGGTGGAAGGGAATCCTGAAAAGTTATGGGATTCCCGAACAATCATTGGCGACTGCGCCCCAACGAATTGAACGATGGTAGGAAGTTGTTGAGCTTTACAAGGGGTCACAAGTTTACAGTGTGGCACAAGGACGATTTATGGATCAAGATTCCATATTCACATGTTGAGACTGAGTACCCGGCATTTGGAGCTGAAGAAATTTTCCTGGATTCTCGATTTTGAGCCATTATTTGGACAGCCATTGAGTTGTCGTATAATGGAATGACGTTCACATCGCGTGACTGCACGACGGAGAACAGCAACTCGGCATTTTTCGCCCTCTCCCGTGCGTAGCATGGGAGAGGGTGCCCGATAGGGCGGGTGAGGGCCTCTGTCCGCTTGGCAGTCATCGGGCTGGTTGAAATAAAAATAGCCCTCATCCCCCTTCGGGACCTTCTCCCATCCCGGAAGTCCGAGACGGGAGAAGGCGCATCAAATGCCGACGGCCGTCTCGCAATAGTTGACTGTGTCAACTGAAGAGGAAAAACAGGTGCAAATGGTGCGCAAAAGTGTGCATTTTGGCCCCAAATGGGTGCATTCGAGGGCGGAAATGGCGGCGGCGGCGCAATTTTCACATCATCCCGGTGCGCGAACCGAGGGAACCCATAAACAAAATGGCGCCGAGGAGGGCGATGGCGAGGCCGCCGCCCAGCCTCAGGGCGAAGGCCAGCCAGGCGAGCCAGCTTGCCTCCCTGGCGGCGAGCCGCAGCGCCAGTTTCTTGGCATAGACGGCGATGGCGGCGATCGCCGATACGGTGAGGAAGGTTCCCGCCGCCATGGCGAAGGTGGAGGCGATGCCGGCCCAGTAGAGGCCGAGGGCATTGGCGAAGACGAGCACCAGAATGGCGCCGGTGCAGGGCCTGATGCCGACGGCGAAGGCCAGCGACAGGGCCTTGGCGAGGGACCAGTTGCCTTTCACTTCGCTGGCATCGGGCACATTGGTGTGATCGTGGTCATGGTCATGATGATGATGATGGTGGCCATGGGGGCGAAGGGCCGTCCAGATCAGATAAAGGCCCATGGCGGCGATCAGGCCATAGCTGGCGCTTTCGAGAACGCCCGCCACATCGCGGGCAACGGCGCCCACACTGGCGGCCACAAGCAGCAGCACGCTGACGATGGCGATCGCCGTCAAGGCCTGGATGATGGCGCTGAAGAAGGCAATCAGCACGCCGCGGCGGAGCTGGCTTTCGGTGGCGAGCAGCCAGGCGGAGATCACCGCCTTGCCGTGACCGGGCCCCGCGGCATGAAAGACGCCATAGCCGAAACTGAGCAATAACAGGGTCATGGCGGCGCCGAAGGGTGCCGTAGTGCGTATGCCGCGCAGGGCCTGTGACATGGAGCCATAGAAGGCCTGCTGTTGGTCGCGGGCCCAGAGAATGGGATCCTCCCAGAACGGCACGGTTTGCAGGGTGCCATCGGCATTGCGCGGCTGCACCAGCAGCTTCTTCTTGTCGATGGTGACCTGGGGTGCCGGATCGTTCACCGATTGCCCAGCCACGGGTCCGGCCAGCACTCCAACAAGGACAAAGACGGCGAAAAGAGCGCGGAAGATTTGCGTCACGAGGCGCACTGGATCGACACGGGCTGGGCGAACATGGCGCCGAAATCCTCGGCCACCTCGGGCGTCCAGTCCTTGCCCTTGGTGGCCAGCATGGCGCGGGTCTGGTCGAGTTCGGCGTCGGTGGGAACCGGCTTTACATCGAGCTTGCAGGCGGCCGGCATGTTGCCGATGACGGAGACCGGGTCATTCTGATCATAGTCCATGGCGATGAAGAAATCCGGGTCATAGACCTTGACCACGAATGCACCAGCACGCGGATCGGCGGGGGATTTGAGCGGCACCTGGAAATGGAGCGCTAGCTTCTCGTTACTCCAGATCTGGCCGAATTCGGTCACTTCGCCGATTGCCTGTTTCTGGCCATCCACCCGCATGACGGTGAAGAACTCATAGTCCTTCAGCGAGGCGATATTCTCCTTGGTGAGCGGTTCGAGCTCGGCCTGGCTATAGACCCCATCGCCGTCGGTATCGAGGCCATCGAGCGCCATCTGGGTGTAGGCATCGTCAAACGACCATTCAAGATTGATGCCCTTGATCAAACCGTCATCGGTGAACACGATATCGGAACGCATGGTGATCCACACATGAGGGTGCGCCATGGCGGGTGTGATCCACCCCGCCGCCGCTAGAATCGCCAATGCAAAGAATAGTTTGCGGTAACCCGTCATTTTCAGCCTTTCCGACTCGCAGTCCCGAATGATGGGTCATTGCGGCGGAAAAGTGAAGTTGCGGGATCATCCGGCAAGGCAGGATTTGAGGGCGGCCGCCAGATCGCGGAGAAGCCGCGGATAGGCGCCGGGGCCGGGCGGGAGATCGCTGCCGAGAGGATCGAGCGTGCCGGAGCGGGCGTTGCTGCCTTCAATCACCGTAGCCACAAACTTGCCGTCGAATTGCGGCTCGCGGAATACGCAGACAGCTTGCGTGGCTGTCAAGGTGTCGCGGATTTCCTTGAGCCGCCGCGCGGAGGGCGGGGCAGCCGAGATATCGGAAATGGAGCCCACGCCGTTCAAGGCAAATCGCTTCTCGAAATACTGGAAAGCATCATGAAACACGATGAATGGCTTGGCCTTCACATCCGCCAGGCCGGCTGCAATATCCGCCGAGGCCACGTCGATGGCGCTGGCGAAAGCCCCGGCATTGCTGGCATAGGCTGTGGCATTGGCGGGGTCGGCTCTGGTGAGTTCCGCTGCAACCGCAGCGGCCATGGCCTTGGCGTTTTCTGGGTCAAGCCAGACATGGGGATCAAATGCAAGGATGCCTTCGGCGTGGTCTTCGTGGTGATCGAGCTCCCAGCCGCCGCCCTCGCGGACGGGCAAAGTCTTGACGCCCGCAGCCTCCGACAGTTCAATGAACTTCCTGCCCCCCACCGTTTCGCTGCCGCTCAGCTGAGCAAGCTTGGCTTCCAGGCCATGGCCGATGATGAATACGAGATCAGCCTTGCCCAGGTCCGAAATCTGGGAGGCGGTGAAGCTTGCCGTGTGTTCGGAAAGGCGGCCGGGCAACAGCAATTCGGGCGTGCCCGTCGTTCCCATGACAGCAGAGACGATGCTGTGAACGGGCATGATCGAGGTCACGACCCGTGGGCCAGCCATGGCCGGTGAGGAGGCAAGAAGGGCGGTCGAAATGAGAACAATCCAGCGCATCGGAGGCCCTTTACAATGTTATAGTATAACATTTCAACTCGATTGATCCGGTATCCCATGACATAGACGTGACCGGATGCGGCCAATGGTTGAGTTGCGGTTGGGGCGTGCAGCTGTCAGTGAGGGGCGATGAATCTTGAAGTCTCCATCGGTGCCGCCCTGGTGGCCGGCATCATCAGCTTTCTCAGTCCCTGCGTTTTGCCGCTGGTGCCGCCCTATCTGTGCTTCATCTCCGGCATGTCGCTGGAAGAGCTGTCGCAGCCCGATGAAACGGCGGAGGTCCAGTGGCGCAACACCATGCTGGCGGCGCTGCTGTTCGTGCTGGGCTTCACCACGGTGTTCGTGCTGCTGGGCGCCAGCGCATCGGCCATCGGCCAGATGCTGCAAAGCCATCTGGCGCTGCTGGCCAAGGTCGCCGGGGTCTTCATTATTCTGATGGGCCTCAATTTCCTCGGGGTGTTCAAGATCGGCTTCCTCAAGCGCGAAGCGCGCTATCACAGCCAAACCCAGCCGGCGGGGCTGCTCGGCGCCTATGCCATCGGCCTTGCCTTTGCCTTTGGCTGGACGCCGTGCATCGGTCCGGTGCTGGCGGCAATTCTGTCGATTGCGGCAAGCGAGCATGATGTGGCCAAGGGCGCTGGGTTGCTGGCGGTCTATTCGCTTGGCCTTGGCATTCCGTTCCTGCTGGCGGCGGCAGGAATTGGCAGCTTCATCGTGTTTCAGAGCCGGTTCCGCAAGCACTTGATCGCCGTCGAGCGCATCATGGGTGTGCTGCTGGTGATCACCGGCATCATGTTCCTCACCGGCACGATGCAGGAAGTCTCCTACTGGCTGATCGAACAATTCCCGTGGCTGGCTAGTATCGGCTGAGAACGATGGGTTGGCCATGCGGGGTCGCCCTGGCAGCCCGGTCCCATTCGTTAACCCGGCGCAGGCGTTCGGCAGCACTCATCAATCCCTTGCGCTCGACAAGCTCCTCAAGGGCCGCAAGCCAGCATTCATAGTAGTTTTCGTGGGGATGGGCGGCCAGTTCGGCGCCAAGCGCCTCGGCCCATTCGGCCCAAGTGAAGTGGCCAGCCTCGTTCAGTTTCACCGCCATGGCAAAGGCCTGGGCTTCCCAGGGCTCGGCGAAAACGGGTTCCTCCTCAAGCGGGCTCAAGATATGGCTCCCAGAGGTCCAAATGTATGTGGTCCGCGGTGTCCTTGCCCCACAGCTCCCGCGCTGAAAATCGAACGGTGTAGAGCCATTGCGGATCGTCGCCTCGCCCGTGTGCGGAGGAATCTGGAAACACGTGAGTGCCATGCACCGCTACGATTTCACCCGTGCGGCCACGGGCGTAACGCGGCAACCGGGTGTGGCCTTCCGGGGTAATGTTGCGTGCGCGGACCGGGTCTCCGATACGAAAGCCTTGCGGCCGGTTTGAAGGCCTGGCTGCGGGACCGCCGCTTGCTAGTATTCCCGGGATCATGGCGGCGGCCGCCACTTGCCTCACGGGCTTTGGCTTGGCGTGCATCTTGCCTGAAGCGGCTTCCCCGGTCTCGATGAGACCCATCTCGATCAACTTGTTGGTCAGGGCATAGTGGCGATACTCGTAGTAGGACGAAGACCAATAGAGTAGCGGGTCGAGGCGTTCCTTGCCGTGGCGGCCCGCGTCGATGTTCCATGTGCCGGTTGCGGCCATGGCGAAATTCAACGCGAACGCCCGGCGCTCCCATTCGGAGTGAAAGACCGGCTCGTTTTCCTCGGGCACAATTGGCCCGAAACGGTCGAAGCCGCCCATGTCATGGGGGCCGTTCATGGAGCAACCTTCACGATGCCCGTGCCGATCATCGAATCGCGGGTGACGATGGCTGCAAGTTCAACTTCACTCCAGCCCTCGGTTCCGGCCGGGCGCTCAGGGATGACGAGATAGCGGATTTCAGCGGTCGAATCCCAGACCTGCACCCGCGTGCCATCCGGCAGTTTCACGCCAAATTCGGCGAGAACGCCACGCGGGTCGATGACGGCGCGCGAGCGGTAGGGCATGGACTTGTACCAGGCGGGCGGCAGGCCCAGCACAGGCCAAGGATAACAGGAGCACAGGGTGCAGACCACCATGTTATGCACGGCAGGCGAGTTGAACAGCGCCACCATATGCTCGCCCTGGCTGCCCCGATAGCCGTGTGAAGCTATGGCGGCCGTCGCGTCGCGTTTCAACCAATCGGCGAAGGTGGAATCGGTCCAGGCTCTGGCTACGACGTGGGCGCCGTTACGGGGCCCGATCTTGGTTTCGTAGGTTTCGATCAGCACATCGAGAGCAGCGGGATCGACATAGCCTTTTTCGACCAGGAGCGATTCGAGCGCCTTGACGCGCAGAGCTATGGGCGAAAGTTCGGAAGCCTCATGGCTGTGGTCATGTCCGTCGTGGGGCATTTTGTTTTTCCCTTGCTTCGCGCTAGCATAGGGCTCTGGGGGCGCAGGGGGAAGCGGCGCAATGACCAAGCTCGAAGGGATCAGGGCCTGCGTGTTCGACGCCTATGGCACGCTGTTCGATGTAGGGGGTCCGATTGCCAAACTCGCCGTTGAAATCGGGCCAAAGGCCGAGGACATTTCGCGGCTGTGGCGGCAGAAGCAGCTTGAATATACGTGGCTCCGCAGCCTGATGGGAGTGCATGCGGATTTCTGGCATGTGACCGGCGATGCGCTCGATTATGCGCTCGAAACCCACGGGATCGACGAACCCGGACTCAAGGACGAGCTGATGGCGCTGTACTTGAAGCTCGATGCATATCCGGAAGTAAAAGACGCGTTGCAGTCGGTGAAGGCGAAAAGCCGCCAGACGGCGATATTGTCCAACGGCAGTCCTTCCATGCTCGATTCGGCCGTGCGCCATGCGGGGCTCGAGAAGTTGTTCGATCTGGTATTGTCGGCGGAAGATGTCGGCATCTACAAGCCGAGCCGCCGGGTCTACCGCCATGCCATGCAGAGATTCCAGCTGCACGACGCGCCGGCAATCTGTTTTGTTTCGGCCAACCCATGGGACGCCCAGGCGGCGGCGCAGTTCGGGTTTCAGGCGGTGCGAGTCAACCGGACCGGACTCAAGGACGACCGGATTCCAGGAAAACCGAGTGCGGTGATCGAATCGCTAGCGGAGCTTGTGGCGCTGCTCTAAGCGATTTTTCGGGCCGGTTCCTTGCGTCTCGCAGCGTGGGCGCGGACGGCATCGCCGAAAGCTTCGAACAGTTTGACTGAGTCTGGGTTGTTCTGGGCCTTGTACTCGGGGTGCCACTGGGTACCGAAAGCGAAGGACTTGGCGCCTTTGACCGACACTGCCTCGATGACGCCGTCGGGGGCGGTGGCTTCGGCGACGAGGCCGGGTGCCAGTTTCCTGATGCCCTGGCGATGGATCGAATTGATCATGGTTTCGCGCTTGCCCAGCATGCGTTCAAGCTGTCCTCCAGGTGTGATGGCAATGCCGTGGGTGAGGCCGTAGCGGATATCGGTGTTTTCGGATTTTCGCGCCCGGTGGTCGAGGCGGCCTTCGCCCCGCTGCAGTTCGGTTTCCAGGGTGCCGCCCAGCACGACGTTGAGTTCCTGGAAGCCGCGGCAGATGCAGAACAGCGGAATGCCGCGGTCGATGACGTGGCGGATCAGTTTCAGGGTGATGGCATCGCGGGCGTGGTCATAGGGTTCGTGGTCGGCGGAGGGCTCCTCGCCATAATGGGGCGGATGAACATTGGAGACAGCACCGGTCATCAAGATGCCGTCGAAGTGGTCGAGCAGTTGGCCGAGATGCAGGGCGTCGATCATCGAGGGGATCATCACGGGCGTGCATTTCGACACTTCGGCCACGGCGCGCACATATTTGTCGCCAAGGGAATGAAACAGGAAGCCGTGGTTCTCATAGGTGTCGGCGGGAAGGCCCACGAGGGGCGAATAGGCGGTCATCGCGAAAGCCTTGTGAATGGTATGATTTGGCGTCTAGATAGCGCAAACGCCATGCGGATGTCCAATCGATGACCCCTGTCACCCAAGCAGCTCAGCTATTCGATCTCAGCGGCGAAGTGGCCCTCGTCACCGGCGCCTCGTCGGGGTTGGGCGCGCGATTTGCCGAGGTTCTGGCGGCCCATGGCGCCAAGGTGGTGTTGGCGGCGCGTCGGCTGGACCGCATCGAAGCGCTGGCGGCCCGGCTAGGGACGGCCAAGGCAATTGAGCTGGATGTAATGAGAACCGGGGATGTTCCGCCGGGATTTCGATGCAGCGGAGCGAGCTTTCGGTACAATCACTCTACTGGTTAACAATGCCGGTGTGGCCAGCGGTGGCCGGTTCATCGATGGCAGCTTCGAGGAATGGCGGCGGGTTCAATCGACCAATGTTGATGCAGTCTGGCAGCTCTCGCAACTTTTCGCCAAGCGGCTGATCGCCGCCAAGATGCCCGGCAGCATCATCAATCTTGCGTCGGTTGCCGGTTTCAGAGTGAATGCTGTCTCCACTCCCTACGCGGTGAGCAAGGCAGCAGTGGCGCAGCTCACCAATTCAATGGCGCTGGAGCTGGCGCGGCATTCCATTCGGGTCAATGCCATCGCTCCGGGCTACATTACCAGCGAAATGACTGACGCTTATCTGGCAAGCGAGGCCGGCCAGGCGACGATCAAGCGGGTTCCCCAGAGGCGGGCGGGAGATCCGTCCGATCTCGATGGAGTTTTGCTCCTGCTTGCGTCGCGGCGCGCATCCGGCTTCATGACGGGCTCGACCATCGTGGCCGACGGCGGTCACATGCTGTCCTGAGTTTTGGAGATTCCATGGATTTTTCGCTTTCTCCTGAAATCGAAGCGCTGCGGCTACGGGTGCGCCAGTTTGTTGAAGCCGAAGTGTTGCCGCTCGAACAGGATCAAAGCTCATTCGACGCTTACGAGAGTATCCGTCTCGATCTGCTGGAACAGTTGCGGGTCAAAGCCAAGGCTGCCGGCCTTTGGGCACCGCAGATGCCGAAGGCGCGGGGCGGGCTGGGATTACCCATGGTTGGATGGGCCGCCTTCTATGAAGAAGCCAACCGGTCGATCTTCGGCCCGCTGGCGCTCAATTGTGCGGCTCCCGATGACGGCAACATGTCGCTGCTCAACAAGGTGCTGAAGAGCGATGCGGAAAAGGACCGTTGGCTGCAGCCCATCATCGACGGCAAGGTCCGCTCGTCCTTCGTGATGACCGAGCCGCATCCGGGCTCGGGCTCGGATCCGGGCGGCATGATGCTGACCAGGGCTGAGAAGCGGGGGCCGAAGTACATTGTCCATGGGCGGAAGTGGTTCATCTCGGGAGCCGAGGGGGCCGCCCATTTCATCCTCATGGCGCGCACATCGGATGATCCACGGCGCGGGCTCTCGGCATTTCTTTATCACAGGGATCAACCGGGCTGGCGCATTGTCAGGCGCATCCCGATCAACGGGCCGGAAGAAATCGGCGGCGCTTGCGAGCTGGAATTCGACGGGTTGGAAATTCCGCAAGAAGACCGGCTGCTGGAAGAGGGCGACGGCCTGCGCATCACCCAGATCAGGCTGGGGCCGGCCAGGCTCACCCATTGCATGCGCTGGCTCGGGCTTTCCAAGCGCTGCCTTGAGATCGCGCAAGACTATGTGAAGGAGCGCAAGGCCTTCGGCGTCACGCTGGCCGAGCGCGAGAGCGTGCAGATCATGCTGGGCGAGGTGGCGGCCGAGATCGCCAAGGGACGGCTGCTGACGATGCACGCGGCATGGAAGCTCGACCAGGGCGACAAGGCGCGGAAGGAAGTGTCGATGGCCAAAATTCACGTGGCCGAGACGCTGCACCGGGCCGCCGATGTCGGCATTCAACTGTGCGGGGCGCGGGGCTATTCGAAGGACACGGTGCTCGGCTGGATCTACCGCTACGCCCGCTGTGCCAAACTGGTGGACGGCGCTTCGGAAGTTCACAAGATGGTGTTGGCGCGAAGTTTGGCGAAGGAAGGCAACGACTTCTGGCGGTGGGGTTAGAGCGCAAGTTTCCAAACGAGGCCGAGGGCACCGCATAGGGCCAGCGTCTTCGGCACGCCGAGGTGGAAGCGGAGGAGTGCGGCGGCGGCGATGATGCTCAGGACCAGGGCGGGCGCGTCGAGGGTACCCCATTCGGGCAGCCAGGGTTTGAACCAGCCTTGCATGCGTTCGACTTTGCCGAAGAGCACATGTAGTCCGAACCAGATCGACAGATTGAGGATGACGCCAACGACCGCCGCGGTGATGGCGGCCAGGGCGGCTGACAGTCTTGGCCGTTTACCGATCGCCTCAATGTAGGGTGCGCCCGCGAAAATCCACAGGAAGCAGGGCGCGAATGTCATCCACAGGGTGACGATGGCCCCGGCGATGCCGCCCCAGATACCGCCCATCTGGCGCGACGCGGCAAGATAGCCGACAAATTCGGTGACCAGGATCAGGGGACCCGGCGTGGTTTCGGCGAGGCCCAGGCCGTCGATCATTTCCGGGGCGGCGAGCCAGTGTTTCTGTTCGACGGCGGCCTGGGCCATGTAGGCCAGCACCGCATAGGCGCCGCCAAAGGTGACGACGGCGAGTTTGGAGAAGAACACGCCTACTTCGGTCAAGACATGGTGGGGGCCGAGCAACAGTGCGAGAAGCGCCAGCGGCACCAGCCAGATGGCTGCCCAAATTGTTATGGTTGATGCAAGGGATTTCAGCGGTGGCAGAGTTTGCGCGGAGGAATCGGCTTTGCCGCCGCTTCTGAAGAAACCGAAGATTGCCGCGGCGATGATGATCAGCGGAAACGGCAAGTCGAATGCAAAGAGCGCCGCGAAAGCGAGTCCGGCGATCATCCAATCGGCGTTCGACTTGAGGGCGCGCCTTGCCACCCGCAGCAAGGCTTCGATGACGATGGCGAGTACCGCCGCCTTCACCCCGTAAAAGATGGCGGCAATCCATGGAAGATTGCCGAAGCTGCCATAGAGCATCGACAGTAAGAGGACGACCAGCGCTCCCGGCAGCACGAAGAGCAGACCGGCCGCGAGGCCGCCCCTGACGCCGTGGAGTTTCCAGCCGGCATAGGTTGCAAGCTGCATGGCCTCGGGGCCGGGAAGCAGCATGCAGAAGTTAAGCGCCGAGAGATATTCCTTCTCGCTAAGCCACGGGCGCTCCTCGACGATTTCGCGGTGCATGAGGGCGATCTGGCCCGCGGGGCCGCCGAAGGACAGGCAGCCGATGCGGGCCCACACCTTGAAGGCTTCGGCGAAGCTGGGGGCGGCCACTAGGGCTTTGCCTTGTTGCTTGGCCAGTTATGGGTCTCGTCAGTGGCATCGCGGCACCATCGATAAAAGGCGTCGTAGAGCAGCATGCCGGCTTCGAGTTGCTTCAAGTCGTCGGTGAACATTCGAGACAGGCCCAGTGAAGCCGCCAGCAGGCCCGGTGCTTCCAGGGCAAGGTCAGGGCGTGCGGTATCGGCGCCGCGGACGATGGCGGCCAGTCTGGTCAAAGGCTCGCTGGCGATGCCGAATTCGGAAATCATGGTGTCAAAGGTACAGGTGTCGCCGCGATGGCTCCAGAATGTATCTTCGACATCGAAGGCAGTTGCGCTGAAGCGGTCAGCCACCATGGCAACCTCGGACGGCGCCACGAAGAGGAACACGGCGGACGGATCGACAAAGCGGCGGATCAGCCAGGGACAGGCGATGCGGTCGATCTTGGGCCTGGAACGGGTGACCCAATGGGTGCGGCCCATCGCATCGCGCGGCGGAATCTTGTCGGTGGGCACCAGCGGCAGTTGGGCTGCCTTCCAACCCTCGAAACCATCTTCGAGAGAGACGGCGTCGGCTCCGGCATGACGAAGCCAGGCAGCGCAGCCATGGCTCAGTTTGGCACCATGGTGACAGACGGCGATGATGGTTTGCCCAGCGAAAGCCGGTGCCCAGTTGGCCACGTCCGTGTGACTTCGCCTTAGCGAGGCCGGGATCAGTTTCGGGTCGGCAGTGAAATCCTCCTCGGTGCGGACATCGATGATGACCGGCGCCGTGGGGGTGCCGATGAGGCGGTTGAGCTTGTCGGGAGATATCGTGTTTGGTGCAGACATGTGCGCCCTCGTTCTGGTTTGAATGGGACGCGATGCTTCAGCCTGTCGCCTGGAGGGGAGATCGCTTTCCCCTGCCATCATCCTTAACGGCAGATGCGCGGCTGTCAAGCCGCTTGGGAGGTTTTGCGGCAGGCGGCGCGGTGCTACAAGCCTGCCATGCACAGTCTTGACGACAAATATGACCTCGGCAAATCGCTGGTGTTTCTCACGGGACCACAGGCGCTTGTGCGGCTTACGCTGATGCAATCGGAGCGTGACCGCAATTCGGGGCTCAATACGGCAGGCTATGTGACGGGCTATCGCGGCTCGCCGGTCGGCACGGTTGACAGTCATTTCATGGCGGCGCGCCCTGTGCTGGAACCGCGCAATATCAAATTCCAGGCTGGGTTGAATGAGGATCTGGCAGCCACCGCGCTATGGGGAAGCCAGCAGGCCGAAATGCGCGGCGAAGGCAAGTTCGATGGCGTCTTCGGCATCTGGTATGGCAAAGGGCCGGGGGTCGACCGGTCGGGCGACATTTTCAGGCACGCCAACACGGCAGGCTCGTCGAAGTATGGTGGCGTACTGGTCATCGCGGGAGACGATCATTCGGGCGAATCCTCAACTGTCGTTCATGCCAGCGATATGGCGCTGAGCGATGCGATGATTCCAGTGATCAGTCCCGCCGGCGTTCAGGAGATCATCGATTTCGGACTGATCGGCTATGGCTTGTCGCGTTATGCCGGTGTTTGGGTGGGCCTCAAGACTGTGCATGACACTATTGAATCATCGGCAGTGGTCGAGGCTGGCCCAGATCGTGGCGCCTGGTCCGTTCCGCGCGATCACAAGCTGCCGCCGGGAGGCCTCAATATCAGGCCGAACGAAGACCGGGTGCCCCAGGAAGTGCGGATGCATGCCGAGAAGATTCCGGCGGCGCTGGCCTTCGCTCGCGCCAATCATATCAATCGCATCGTCCTGCGCGGGGGCAGGGCGGCGAAGATCGGCATTGTGGCGGCGGGCAAGAATTACCTCGATGTACGGCAAGCGCTCGAGGATCTTGGAATTGACGAAGCACAGGCGGCCAAGCTCGGCATAAGGCTTCTGAAAGTCGGCATGGTGTGGCCGCTGGAGCCTTCCATCGTCAAGGAGTTCGCCAAAGGTCTCGACACGATCATGGTGGTGGAGGAGAAGCGCTCGCTGATCGAAGCGCAGCTCCGCGATATTCTTTATGACGAGAAGCAGCGCCCGCAAGTCATCGGCAAACGCGATGAAAAGGGTGAAACGCTGTTTCCCGCCCATGGCGTGCTGGAACCCAATCAGATTGCAATGGCACTGGCTTCCCGTATCAAGGACCAGGCGGTCGCGGCCTGCGCGTCGGCTCTTCGATCTTCGGCCGCGGTTGCCCGCAATCAGGCCGATCTGGTGCAGCGGGTTCCCTATTTCTGCGCTGGTTGCCCGCACAACTCGTCCACTGTTCTGCCGGAAGGAGCTCGCGGCTATGCCGGCATCGGCTGCCACTGGCTCGCCCAGTTCGTGCCCGGACGGAAGACCGAAGGTTCCACCCAGATGGGTGGCGAAGGCGCCAATTGGGTGGGCGAGGCGCCGTTCTCGAAACGCCCCCATGTTTTCCAGAATCTCGGCGACGGCACCTACAATCACTCCGGCATGATGGCGATGCGCCACGCTGTCAGCGCGGGCGTCAATATCACTTACAAGATCCTATTCAACGATGCGGTGGCGATGACCGGCGGCCAGCGCAATGACGGCAATCTCAGCGTGCCGCAGATTGCCCAGCAGGTTCGCTCCTTCGGCATCGAGCGCATTGCGGTGGTTTCCGATGAGCCCGACAAATATCCGGCGGATGCCGGATTTCCCAGGTCTATCAGCTTTCACCATCGCAATGATTTGCAAGCAGTGCAGACCGAAATGATGGAGGTGAAGGGCGTCAGCGTCATCATCTATGACCAGACCTGTGCCGCCGAAAAGCGGAGGCGGCGGCGGAAGGGCGAGTTCCCGGATCCCAACCGCCGGGTGTTCATCAACGAACTGGTGTGCGAGGGATGCGGCGATTGCGGCGTGCAGTCGAATTGCGTGGCGATCGCACCGGTTGAAACCGAATTCGGCCGCAAACGGCAGATCGATCAGTCGGCCTGCAACAAGGATTTCTCCTGCATCAAGGGGTTCTGTCCGAGCTTCGTGACGGTTGAAGGCGGTGAACTGATCAAGGGTGCAGCGGCACAGCCGGCGGCGAATGAAAACATGCCATTTCCGGTTTTGCCCGAGCCAAAATTTCCGGCGCTGGAGCGGCCATGGAATATGCTGATCACAGGTATCGGTGGAACCGGGGTGGTGACAATTGGACATTTGCTCGGCATGGCAGCCCATATCGAAGGCAAGGGCGCCGCACTTATCGACATGGTCGGCATTTCGCAAAAAAATGGCGCGGTGGTGACCCATTTGAGGATCGCTCGGCGGCCCGGCGATATTTCCGCAGTACGGATTGCCAGAGGTGCTGCCGATCTCATACTTGGTTGCGATCTGGTAACGTCCGCCTCAGAGCGAATTCTTGCCGGTGCCTCGCGGCAGCGCACGGCCGCCGTGGTCAATTCGCATGAGACGATGCCCGCTCACTTCACCCACGATGCCAATTTCACCATGCCATCGTCCGAGATGTCCTTAAGCATTGCCGCATCGGTGCAGCGGGATCGCGTGTTCGCGGTGGATGCGACTGGTCTTGCCACGGCATTGTTGGGCGATTCGATCGCCGCCAATCTGTTCACCCTCGGATATGCGTGGCAGCACGGACTTGTTCCCATTGGCTCTGCCGCCATTGAAGAAGCGGTCAGGCTCAACGGCGTAGCAGTGAAGATGAATCTGGCGGCATTTCTGTGGGGCCGCAGAGCGGCAGTCGATGAAGCAGCAGTTCGCGCCGTCGCCGGCAGAGCCAGTCAAATCTCCCCGCCAAAGGAGAGTCTGGCGCAAATGGTGGCGCGGCGCGCAGCTTTCCTCACCGAGTATCAGAAATCGGCCTACGGGAAAGACTACACAGAGTTTGTCGAGATAGTGCGCGGCGCAGAGTTGGCACTGACAAATGGCAAGACCCTGTTGGCGGAAGCCGTTGCCCGCAATCTGTTCAAGTTGATGAGCTACAAGGATGAATACGAAGTGGCGCGGCTTTACAGCGATGGCGCGTTTGCCGAAGCGCTTGGCCGACGGTTCAAGGGCGACTTCAAGCTGAAATTCCATTTGGCGCCACCGATACTGGGCCGCCGGGATAATTTTACCGGCAAGCCGTTGAAAATGGAATTTGGTTCATGGATGATGACCGCGTTCGGTGTCCTGGCTCGCTTTAAATGGTTGCGGGGCATGGCTTTCGACCCGTTCGGCCACAGCGCGGAACGCAAGCAAGAGCGCGCGGCAATCAAGGACTACAAAGAGCGGATATCGTGGTTGCTCAAGAAACTGTCGGCCGGCAATTACGAGATGGCAGTCGAGATTGCCAAACTGCCGGAGCTGATCCGCGGCTTCGGCTATGTGAAGGAAGAAAACCGGCTGCGCGCGGCAAAGCGCGAGGCGGAATTGGTGGCCGAATTTGCCCGCCAAGGAGAGAGAACTTTGCGCGCCGCGGCTGAGTGATCAGTTCCGCCGCAGTCTGGCGATGACGTTGGCGGCGATACGCGCAGCGGTAAAAGCCGCGGTTCCATTGAGATCGCGTTTCGGTACGAACTCGACCATGGCGAATCCGGCGATCCTGGCCTTGCGGGCAACGCCCTCGATGAGGCCTAGTATCTGCGTGTAGCTAAGTCCGCCTGGCGTCGGATAGGCGACGGCCGGCATTTGCGAGACATCGATGGCATCGCAATCGAGGCTGATCAGGCAGTCGCAATCCTCGGGGACAAGCTGGAGAACCGCTTCGATGCCGGAGCGATGGATTTCGCGGGCGGTGACGATGTGGGAGCCCCAAGCCGCCGCATCACCCACTTCCTGTTCGCGGGCGCTGCCCAGACCGCGCATGCCAGCCTGGACGATGCGCCAAACGTGGGATTGCTCCGAGGCTCTCCGCATTGTGCTGGAGTAGCCATAGCGCTCGCCCCGGATGGTGTCGCGCCAGTCGATGTGGGCGTCAATCTGAAGGATGGCGATCGGCGGGCTTCCGGCAAAACCTGTTATGAAGGGGATGGGGGTCGAATCATCGCCGCCGAACATGATCGGGACAGCACCCGCTTCAAGGATGCGGCGGGTGCAGGCTTCTATGAGCTTTCGGTTCTTGGCCCCTTCCCTGGGCTTGGTGGCGAGGTTGCCGAGATCGGCAAGCGCAACACCGTTGCCAAGAAGCCTTCCACCGACATCGTAGTCCCAGTGCTCGAGCCAGCCGGCATCGGCCGCGAGGGCGGCGCGAAAGGCACTGGGTGCTGCGGCGTGAACGCGGTTGTCGATACCCTTGTAAGGGGTGCCATGGGGTGCGCCGAAGATCGCGGCGCCAAAGCCGGCGGGTGATCTAGCCGGTACTGCGCCAATGAAGGGTATGGACTTCCCTTTGACAGTCATGCGCAATCAGGCGGCGTTGGCGGAAGCTGCGGCGTGGCAGCGTGGCCAGGCGATGCGGGTTGCGGGAAATATAAGCCTTGCCGTGGTTCCAACACCGAATTCGCTTTCGATTGCAATGATTCCACCGTGCAGCATGGCGATCTTGTTGGCAATTGCAAGCCCAAGGCCAATGCCGCCGAAGCGGCGGGCGGTGCCAGCCTCGACCTGCACAAAGGGTTCGAAGATGCGTTGCAAGTCTTCCTCGCGGATGCCGATTCCGCCATCGCGCACGACGAATGCGAGCCCGCCCTCGCTGCCCGATTCGAAGCCGATGTTGACGTAGCCGCCGGGCGAGGAAAACTTTATCGCGTTGGTGATCAGGTTGATCAGGACCTGCTTGATGCGGGTGATGTCTCCCTTGACTTCCACTCCCTCGATAATGTGGGCGATGATCGTGATGTTGGCCTTCTCCGCCAAATCCCGGCACATCTTGGCGGCGACCTCGACCAGTTCGGCCGCGTCGGCCTCCTGTTCGACGAGTTGCAGGGAACCCCTTTCGATACGCGTTACATCGAGGATGTCATTGATCAGCGCCTGCAGATGGCGGCTGCTTTCGACAATTATCCTGAGGTGATCGGCGCGCGTCTTCTCCGCCATGTTGTCGGATTGGGACGAACCGAGCAACTCGGCGAAACCGACGATGGCGTTAAGCGGGGTGCGCAGTTCATGGCTCATGACCGCAAGAAACTGGGACTTGCTGGCGCTGGCCTTTTCGGCCGCCTCCTTGGCTTCCACCAGTTTCGAACCCATGAGGTGATCTTCGGTCACATCGTGGGCGGCGCCACGGTAGCCGGCGAAGTTGCCATCGGGGGCGAGCAATGGTTTGGCGGTGATCCTCCACCAGGTCTGGCGGGCGCCGAACGCTATCGACAGCCGGCATCCGTCAATCGGACGCCGGGCCGCCTGTTCTTCGTGCAACTGGACCCAACCCAGATCGTCAGGCGATGCCCCGGTTGCTTCCGCGAGGGTTTTGCCAACCAGTTCCGGAGGCGATTTTCCGAGCCCATCGCAAAGTACCTTGGAAACGTAGGTCAGCCTTCCGTCACCGGCGGTTTCCCACAACCAGTTGCCGGCGCCTTTGTCAAAGTCATTGAGCAAGAGTGAAATAATTTCGTGCTGTTTTCTGACTTCGGCTTCGGCCCCCGAGCGTCTCTGTTCGGTTCGATGGGCGTGCGATACCATCAGCGCCACGGTGATACTGTAGAGAAGCGAATAGGCGCCAAGCGCCAGACCCATCTCGCCACCCAACTTGACCGAGGCGAGAGCAAGAGAGCCGGCAATCATGGCGCAGAACAGCACTGCCGAGGACTTGACGCGCGCCAAGGCGAGCGAGCCAATCCCTGAAATGGCAAAAATGATGGCGACCGCAAGAATCCTGAGATCCATTGAGGCGGCATCGAAGAAGAGCGCGGGGAAAGAGGCCCATACCAAACCGAGGACAATGGTGCAGAATTCATGCAGACGAATTGCCGTCGACAGGCCGGGCTTTGCGCTTCTCTTCACCCACCACTCGGCAGGCAATGGCAGCAGGGATGCAATAATGGCGCCGGAGGTCCATATAATGACAAGCTGCGGGGAGAAGCGCTGCAGCGCCAAGGCGGCAAAACCTAGCGAGACAACGATATTGGCAAGCAACAGCATGGGCGGAAACGCCACGGCAGGCGCAGCCGATCGGGGTTCGACAGCAGACGAATTCGTCGCGGGATTGCCGCGCAAGGCTACGGTACGGGTTGCCGGGATCATCCTTCACTCCACCTCGCGCAACTATAGATTTCATGGATTTGCAAGGTCTTAACGGCATGAACAGAACTGGACTGGCGCTCACGGAGTCGCTAAGTCAGACCCCATGAGCGATTTCCGCCCTCCCACGCATCCTTCTGTAAAGATAGGCAAAATCGGCGTTTTGCTGGTCAATCTTGGGACGCCGGAAGCGACTTCCTATTGGCCGATGCGGCGCTATCTCAAGGAGTTCCTGTCGGACCGAAGGGTGATCGAAGCCAACCCGGCGCTTTGGTGGGTCATTCTCAATGGCATCATTCTGACTTTCCGCCCGAAAAAGAGCGGCCATGCCTATGACAAGATCTGGAACCGGGACTTGAACGAGTCACCGCTCAAGACGATCACGCGGTTGCAGGCCGACAAGTTGGCCTGGCAGCTTTCGGGGCTGCCGGAAATCATGGTCGACTGGGCAATGCGCTATGGAAATCCGCCATTGGCAAGCCGCGTCATGGCGCTGAAGGAGGCGGGCTGCGACCGCATTCTACTGTTTCCGCTCTATCCGCAATACTGCGCCGCCACCACGGCGACGGTTCTCGACAGGGCCTTCGATACGCTCAAGCAATTGCGCTGGCAGCCGGCGTTGCGGACGGTTCCGCCCTACTATGACCATCCATCCTATGTGGATGCCTTGGCCGTCAGTCTCGAACGGCATCTCGGGTCGTTAAGCTGGAAACCCGACCTCATCCTTGCCTCGTTTCATGGCCTGCCGCAGGCCTATTTCGATGCGGGCGATCCCTATTATTGCCATTGCATGAAAACCGCCAGGCTGCTGGCGGAACGGCTCAAGCTGCCGCCTGAAAAATTCCAGACGGTTTTTCAATCGCGTTTCGGCAAGGCGGAATGGCTCAAACCCTATGCGCAACAGACGGTCGAGGGCCTGCCGGCCAAAGGCGTCAGGAATCTGGTGATGATCATGCCGGGGTTTGCCGCCGACTGCGTGGAAACCCTGGAGGAAGTGGCGATCGGGCTGAAGGAAACTTTCCTGGAGAATGGCGGGAGCGGTTTTTCGGCGGTGCCATGCCTCAATGACCTACCGGAGTCCATCGCGCTGCTGGAAACCATCGTCCGCAAAGAATTATCCGGCTGGATATGAATGATCTTGCCCCGGAGCGCGGGAATATCCATTGTTAATGCACTGAAAGCGACACGGGGCCATGAGGGAGACAAGGCATGTTTCAAGGCGCAAGCATTTTTGTTCTGGTGATCGTCGCCGTGGTCATCTTCTATCTGCTGCGGGCCATCCGCATGGTGCCACAGGGCTATAACTACACAGTCGAGCGTTTCGGCAAATACGTGCGAACCCTGCCGCCGGGGTTGGGGCTGATCGTTCCCTTCATCGACAAGATCGGCGCCAAGCAGAACATGATGGAACGTGTCATTCCGGTTCCTTCACAGGAAGTCATCACCCGCGACAACGCCATGGTGACGGTCGACGGGGTTGCCTTCTACCAGGTGCTGGACGCAGCCCGCGCGACTTACGAAATCAACGACCTGCAGAACGCCATCATCAACATGACGATGACAAATATCCGCACCGTCATGGGTTCGATGGAGCTCGACAGCCTATTGTCACAGCGCGACGAGATCAATCACCGGCTCCTCGGCGTCGTCGACCAGGCGACGGTACCTTGGGGCGTCAAGATGACCCGAATCGAAATCAAGGATATCAATCCGCCGCGCGATCTGGTCGACTCGATGGCGCGGCAGATGAAGGCGGAGCGCGAAAAGCGCGCATCGATCCTCGAGGCTGAAGGTTTGCGTCAGGCGGCCATTCTCAAGGCAGAAGGCGAGAAGCAATCGGTGGTGCTGCAGGCCGAAGGCCGGCGCGAGGCCGCTTTCCGTGACGCGGAAGCGCGTGAACGTGGGGCCGAAGCCGAAGCCAAGGCGACCGAACTTGTCAGCAACGCTATTTCCAATGGCAATGTTCAAGCCATCAACTATTTCGTGGCCAACAACTATATGAAGGCGCTGGAAGCGTTGGCAAAGTCACCGAACCAGAAGGTGCTGATGATGCCGCTCGATGCAACGTCAATCCTTGGCTCAATCGGCGGCATCGCTGAAATTGCCCGCGAGGCATTCGGTGATGGCGGAAGCAGCAATAGCTCTGGACGGCGGATCTCATCAAGCGTTCCGGACGTCAAGCCGAGGAGCTGAACCCGGCAAGGAGGTGCAAGATGGGTGATTTCGTACCGTTGTTGGGAAACTGGATCTGGTGGGTCATCGCCGGGCTGCTGTTGTTCCTTGAATTGATGGCGCCAGGGGTGTTTTTCATCTGGCTCGCGGCCGCCGCCGTCGCGGTGGGCGTGCTGGACATCGCATTGAATATGGGATGGCAAATGGAGCTGGCGGCGTTTGGCGTGCTGGCGATTGCCAGCGTTCTGGTTGGCCGTTCGCTTCTCAGGAAGAAACACGCACTCGACAGCGCGCTGCCCAACCTCAATCAGCGCATGTTCGACTATGTCGGCCGTACGGTTTCGCTCAATGAGCCGATTGTCGATGGCCGCGGCCGGGTCAACATCGACGGCACGCTGTGGGAAGTTCGCGGGCCAGATTCGCCGAAAGGGACCCATGTGAGAGTGACCGGTGTTGATGGCCTGCGGCTGAATGTTGAGCAGGCTTAGAGCAAATCCCGCAAAAGTGCGCCCACACTTTTGCGAGAAAGATTTGCTCAAGCTATTGAATCTGGAGCGTATCCTTATCGGCGAAGTGGTTCCACTTCGCCGGGATACGCTCTAGGCAGCGCCGATCCGCAAGAGATCGTGGATGTGGATCAGGCCAATCGGTTTGCCCGCGGCGTCGACCACAAAGAGGCTGGTGATCTTCGCGGAGTTCAGCATTTCGAGCGCCTCGGAGGTCAGGGCATCGGGATCGATGGTCTTGGGCGAGGCCGTCATTACGTCGCCAACCGTGCGCTCCAGCAACTTGCGGTGCATGTTGCGGCGAAGGTCGCCGTCGGTCACGATGCCTGTTAGGCGGCCTGACTCGTCGACGACTCCGAGGCAGCCATAGCTTCTTGAGGTCATTACGATCAGGGCTTCGGACATGGGCATGCTCGCCACCGCAAGGGGCAGTTCGGCGCGGCCATGCATGGCGTCGCGGACGTGTTTCAACTGGGCGCCAAGCTTGCCGCCGGGGTGGAAATTCTTGAAGTCCCGGGCAGTGAATCCCTTGTCTTCCAAGAGGGCAATAGCGAGAGCGTCGCCTAAAGCCATTTGCAGCAAGGTCGAGGTGGTGGGAGCGAGCCCATTTGGGCAGGCCTCTCTTGCCGCGGGCAGCGGCAGAACGATATCGGCTTCGTTGGCGAGGGTACTGTCGTCCCTGGCGGTAATGGCGATGAGCGGCACGTTGAACCGGCGCGAGTAGTTCAAAATATCGCGGAGCTCTGGCGATTCGCCGGAGTTGGAAATCATCAGGATCACGTCATCGGTGGTGATCATGCCTAAGTCGCCGTGGCTTGCCTCGGCGGGGTGGACGAACATCGCGGGCGTGCCGGTGGAGGCAAGGGTTGCGGCAATCTTGCGGCAGACATGGCCGCTCTTGCCCATGCCGGTCAAGACAACGCGTCCGCGGGCCTTGCCAATGGTCTCGATGGCCAGGACCAGGCCGTCACCCAGGGCACCATCGAGTGCTGCGATCAGGTGCCGCATTCCTTCGAATTCGGTCGCCAGGGCCAGTCTGGCCGAGGCCCGCCACTGGGCGCCGAGCGGGACGGGATTCTGCAATAATTTCTTCGGCATGGGGGCAAACTAGGCGGTTTTTGGGGGGAAGGGAAGTTGCGGTTCGTCAATACACCATTAACCATGTTCTCGCTAGGGTCCTATGATCAGGAGTGAACTGGAAGGTGCTTTGCCCACGATCCGTTGCGGTCACACTTGCTGCCGGCTCGTTACTGGCGGCAGGTGCTGCGCATGGTCAGTCGACGCTCAATCTGCGTCCGGCAATCGAAGAGGTGATAGTCCCTCCGCCCGCGCCGACGCTGGAAGTCAAGCCTCTCGAGGAAATTCCAGCGGCTCCGCGGAAGCGGGCGCCCCTGGTTGATCCCTATGCACCGATCGGATTGCGCATGGGAGGGATTACAGTATTCCCCGCAGTGACTGTTGGCGGCGTGGTCTCGAGCAACGCCAGGCGGTCAGCCGCGAATGCCCAATCAGCGGTGGGTCTCAGGCTCAAGCCGTCGCTGCGATTTGAGAGCGATTGGGTTCGTCATTCGTGGACGGGAGGCGCCAATGGAGATTTCATCCGCTATCTCGAGCATGGCGACATCGCATCGAACTCGGCGGATATCTTCAGCAACCTCCGCCTCGATGTCCGGCATGATACGCGGGCGGATATCGATGTCAGCTACACTTTCGACCAGTCCGGCCTCGAGGACAGCGATGTTCCGGCCGCCGCGGTGGGATATCGCAACGAGCACACGGCCATCGTTTCAGGTGCGGTAACCCAAGACTTCGGTCCCATGCAGGCGCGGGTGAAGGCCGGCGGCACATGGAAGGTGTTCGACGATGTCGAACTTGCAGGCGGCGGCAGCGAGGACAATTCGGATCGCGATTATATTGAGCCAAGCGTTTCCTTGCGGGCGACATACTCCGATCCGCCGGTCTTCAAACCCTTCGTCGAGGCGGGCTATCTTCCACGGATATATAAAAAGAAGTTCGACAGGTTTGGGTTTCGGCGCTCCTCGCAGGGATATTCGGCAAGCGCCGGCGTCGTCATCGACAACGAACCGTTCCTCACGGGCGAGTTGGCCGCCACCTATCTTTTTCGCGACTATGACGATGCGGGCCTCGCAAGCAACGATGCAGCCGGGCTGACCGGTAGTCTAACCTGGAGTCCGACGGAATTGACGAAGATGACATTAACCGCCGGCACTTCGCTGTCCGACACGGTGTCAGCCACGTCTTCGAGCAATCGGGTTTGGACAGCCAGAGTGGATGCAAGTCAGGCGTTGCGCGACAATGTCGATCTGCTGGCGGGAGCCGGAGTCGAGATTGAAGATGGCAGTGCTGGAAACGACGTTACCTATGACACCACGCTTGGAATTTCATGGAAGCTGGGGCCGTCTCTGGCGTGGACGGCGAGCTACGATGCGACATGGCTCGATGCGGCTTCATCGAGCCGAAGCTACAGCGAGCACCGGGTTTCGACGGGACTGACGCTCAGCCGCTGAGGCAGTCCTAGAGCGTATCCCGGCGAAGTGGAATCACTTCGCCGATAAGGATACGCTCCAGAGTCAATAGCTTGAGCAAATCCTTATCGCAAAAGTGCGACGCACTTTTGCGGGATTTGCTTAGAGACCGCCATTTCCATTTAGGATCTTGCGTAACGATACCTTGAAGCCGGGGCCAATATCCGGGCGCTCAAGAGCGAAGGCGACGTTGGCGGAGAGGAAGCCGATCTTGTCGCCGCAATCATAGGTAGTGCCTTGATATTTTACGCCCCAGAAGGCCTGTTTGCCCATCAGCCTGATCATTGCGTCGGTGATCTGAATTTCTCCGCCGGCGCCGGGCGGCTGCTTGGCGATCTCGCCGAAGATTTCGGGCTGAAGGATATAGCGGCCAGAGATGATAAGATTTGACGGCGCGCTTTCGCGCGGCGGTTTTTCCACCATGCGGTCAATGACAAAGGAGTTATCCTTCCAGTCGCGGGCACCGACAACACCATAGCGGTTGACGTGCTCCCACGGCACTTCTTCAACGGCTACGCCGTTGCCGCCGCCGCGACCGTTGTAGACTTCGATCATCTGTTTGAGGCAGCCGGGTCTGGCATGCATGACCATGTCGGGAAGAAGCAGCGCGAACGGTTCATGGCCGATGATGTCGCGGGCGCACCAGACCGCGTGACCAAGACCCAGGGGTTCCTGCTGACGAGTAAAGCTGGTCTGGCCGGCGCCCGGAAGATCCTGTTCAAGCAAGTCGAGTTCAGCCGACTTGCCACGCTTGCGCAGAGTCGATTCAAGTTCATACTGCTTGTCAAAATGGTCCTCGATGACCGACTTGTTGCGTCCGGTAATAAAAACAAAGTGTTCAATCCCCGCCTCGCGCGCCTCATCCACGGCGAGCTGGATTATCGGCCGATCGACTACGGTTAACATTTCCTTTGGCATCGCCTTGGTGGCGGGCAGGAAACGGGTGCCAAGGCCCGCCACCGGAAACACCGCTTTCTTGATCGGACGCGCCATATCTTTACCTCGCTTTAACGCCGTTGCCCGGCTATGACCGCAAATTGCGCAGCAATTGGTACAATTTGGCAGCAATTTGCAAGCCAGAATTGCAAACGGGTTAATGGACGGAGACAAGGATGACTGTGCTGGTGACGGGGGGTGCGGGGTATATCGGAAGCCATATGGTTTTGGCACTTACCGATGCCGGCGAAGACGTCGTTGTGCTTGATAATCTCACGACCGGTTACTGGTGGGCCGTATCGCCCAAGGCCAAGCTGATTGAGGGCGATATCGGCGACGAGGCGCTGCTCGCCCGGATCATGAGCGAGCACGAATTCGATGCGGTGGTGCATTTTGCCGGGTCTATCGTAGTGCCGGATTCGGTCAGCGATCCACTGGGTTACTACCTCAACAACACGGTAAAGTCCCGCAGCTTGATGGCGGCGGCGGTGAAGGCCAGGGTTCCCCGATTTATTTTCTCGTCGACGGCGGCGGTCTATGGCAATCCGCTTACGCAGCCGGTTTTCGAGACCGAGGCGCCCGCTCCGATTTCGCCCTATGGCACGTCCAAACTGATGACGGAATGGATGCTGCGCGATGCCCATGCGGCACATGGCCTGCAATATGTGGCGTTGCGCTACTTCAATGTGGCCGGCGCCGATCCACAGGGGCGAACAGGTCAATCCACTCCACGGGCCACCCATCTGATCAAGGTCGCCTGCCAGACCGCGCTGGGCCAGCGGAGCCAGATGGATGTTTTCGGAACCGACTACGCCACGCCTGACGGCACGTGCCTTCGTGACTACATTCATGTGAGCGACCTGATCGCCGCCCATGTGGATGCGCTGGGATACCTCCGCAAGGGCGGCGAGAGCGGCATTTTCAACTGCGGATATGGCAAGGGCTATTCGGTGCTCGAGGTCATCAAGGCAGTCGAGAAAGTCCATGGGGCCGCGTTGTCCGTCAACAAGGTGGCGCGCCGGCCGGGCGATCCGGCGGCAATCGTTGCCGGGGCCGAGCGGGTCCGTTCGATTCTGGGCTGGCAGCCAAGATACGAGGATCTCGACTTCATTGTTGCTTCGGCGCTTGAATGGGAACGGCGGCTGGCCTCGCGAAACGCGGCCTGAATGCAGCCGCAATTGGCGGCTTTGGTTTTTCCCTGATAGTTTCGGGGACGTGTTCCGAATCGCAGGATTGCCATGCTGAAACGCCTGATTGCCGGACTTTTCATTTTGACTTTGCTGGGGGCTAATCCCAGCTTTGCCGACGCGAAATTTGAGGCCTTCATCCAATCACTGTGGCCGATTGCGAAGCAGAACGGCATTTCGCGGGAACTGTTTGACCGGGCCTTCGCCGGCATCAGCGAGCCTGATCCGGCGGTGCTGAAGCTTGCCAAGAATCAGCCGGAGTTCACGTCGACCACGTCGGAATATCTGGCAAAGGCAGTCACGCCTGCCCGCATCGACACGGGCCAGCAGAAGAAGAGTGAAGACGGCAAGCTGCTTGCGGCGATCGAGGCGAAATATGGAGTCGACCGCCACATCCTTCTCGGCATCTGGGGGATGGAGTCCAATTTCGGCAAGGACAAGGGCTCGATGAAGGTCTTGCGTTCCCTTGCGACGCTGATTTACTCCGGGCGCAGAAAAAAGTTTGCGCGCGAGCAATTGGTTGCCGCCCTGAAGATACTGAAAAAGGGCGTGGTCAAGCCGGAAGATTTCACCGGTTCCTGGGCCGCGGCCATGGGGCATACGCAGTTCATTCCCACTTCCTATCTTTCCTATGCGGTGGACTGGACCGGCGATGGGGTGAAGGACATCTGGGGATCGCGCGAGGATGCGCTAGCATCGACGGCAAATTACCTTGCCAAGGCGGGCTGGAAATCAGACCGGCCGTGGGGCTGGGAAGTCAATCTGCCCAAGGACTTCAACCGCGCCCTGATCGGACGGGGAAAATGGCGCCCGGTTTCGGCCTGGGTAAAACTCGGTGTGAGGCCCGCGGCGGGCGGCGATTTCTCGGCGCCGGGTGCGGATGCATTCGTGATGATTCCGCAGGGAATCAATGGACCGCGGTTTTTGGTGACGCGGAATTTTCTGGCGATCATGGACTACAATCTGTCGCATTCCTATGCGCTGGCGGTCGGCCATCTCGGCGACCGCATCCGCGGCCGCGGACCCATTCTGGCGCCGTGGCCAGGCGTTGAGTATGATCTCACATTTGGCCAGCGCGTTGAATTGCAGAGGCGATTGAGCGCGCTGGGTTTCGAAACCGGCGGTGACGACGGGCGCTTTGGGGCGCGGACCTATGAGGCGATCATTGCGTATCAGAAGCAGGCGGGGCTTCCGCTGGACGGCGTTCCATCGGCGAAGCTGCTCGAGCGCGTGAGGCGCGGGAGCTAGGCACAGGCAATGGCACTCCGGTTGATCGCCGTGTTGTTCTTCATGCTCTCCAGCCACATGCTGGTTGAAGCGCAAGAAAGCAATTCCGCGCAGCCGATCATGGGGTCAGCGGCAGTCGACTCGGACGTAGCAATGACGCCGGCCACGGAAGTTGACGATGGCATCGATATTTTGGTGATCGGCGACGCACTGGGTGGCGGCCTTGGGGCGGGGTTCAATCGGCGGGCCGAGGTTGAGAGCGGACTCAATATTACCGTGCGGTTCAACGAGGAGTCCGGTATTGCGCGCCCCGAAGTCTATGACTGGGGCGCTACGCTGCCCAAAATCCTTGAGGGCAAGAGTTATGATGCCGCGGCCGTTCTGCTCGGCGCCAATGACCGGCAGGTGATACGCGCCGATAATCTTCGTTATGAATTCAATTCGCCGGAATGGATCGCCGCCTACCGCAAGCAGGCCGACCGGATCATCGATGCGCTGACAATGGCGGGAACCAAGGTCTATTGGGTCAGCATTCCACCCATGGCCGATCCCGAATATGAAGCGGCAATGGCAGCCATCCTGAAAATACAGAAAGAGCAGGTCGAGGCCAAGGGTGCCACCTTCGTCGACATCAGGCCGGCTTTTCTCAGCGCCGATGGCCGCTACACGGATGTGGGACCCGACGATACCGGCCAGGTCCGCAAACTCCGCTCGCGGGACGGGGTGGGGTTTTTCAAGCAAGGCAACAACCGCATGGCGCAGCTGATTCTTGAGGCGATCAAGAAGGGCGGTTCCGCGGTTCCCGCCACAGCAAACGCGCTGACAACCGACGCCGTGCCTGGCGCTGAAGCAGACACACCTTTGTTTGGGCAAACCGGTGGCGATGGACTTGATGTGACATTTCGTCCGCCGCATCCGGGAGCGGCAGTTCTTACTAGCGTTGCCGCCTCCGGCGATACGGCCGCCGGGCTCGCCGCATTGCAGTCGTTGTCGCCACCGGGGAGCGCTGCGGAAAAACTATTCGTTTCCGGCGAGGCGCTGCCAGCTCCGCCAGGCCGGGCCGATGATTTCAGCATGGCGCAGTAGTGCAGGCTATGCGGGCAGGTTGCTCGCTCCCATGAGGAATTCGTCGACGGCGCGCGCAGCCTGGCGGCCTTCACGAATTGCCCAGACAACAAGGGATTGGCCGCGGCGCATGTCGCCGGCCGAGAAGAGCTTTTGCACATTGGTCTGGTACTTGACCATGTTGGCCTTGACGTTGCCGCGCGGATCGAGCTCTACGCCGAGAGACTTCAGCATACCCTCGTGGACGGGATGGACGAAGCCCATGGCCAGCAACACGAGATCGGCCTTCAACTCGAACTCGCTTCCTGGGATTTCCTTCATGCCCGCGTCAACCCGCACGCAATGGAGTTTCTTGACATCGCCCCCGGTGCCTGAGAACGACTTGGTCAGAACCGAGAAGTCCCGTTCGGCTCCTTCCTGATGTGAAGACGAGGTGCGGAGCTTCAGCGGCCAGTTTGGCCAGGTGAGCATCTTGTCTTCTTTTTCCGGCGGTTTCGCCATGACTTCGAGCTGGGTGACCGACAGGGCGCCCTGGCGATTGGAAGTGCCGATGCAGTCGGAGCCGGTGTCGCCACCGCCGATCACCACGACATGTTTGCCCGCGGCGAGAATGGGGCGATTGTCGAGGGGCGGTTCCTTGGACACCCGGCGATTTTGTTGAGGCAGGAAATCCATGGCGAAGTGAACGCCACCCAGATCACGGCCGGGAATTGGCAGGTCGCGGGGTTTTTCCGCGCCACCGGTCATCAGGACGGCATCGAAGCTGTCAATCAGCTGTTGGGCATCCTGGGTTACTCCAATGTGAGTGCCATAGTGGAAGACGACACCTTCGGCCACCATTTGCGTTACTCGGCGGTCGATCAAATGCTTTTCCATCTTGAAGTCGGGAATGCCGTAGCGGAGCAGACCGCCGGCCTTCTGTTGTTTTTCGAATAGATGCACGGAGTGACCGGCACGAGCCAGCTGCTGGGCGGCGGCCAGACCGGCGGGACCCGAGCCAACGATTGCAATCTTCTTTCCGGTTTTTTCGCGGTAGCTCTCGGGCCTCAGCCAGCCGTTTTCCCAGGCCTTGTCGACGATGGCACATTCGATGGTCTTGATCGTCACCGGGTTGTCGTCGATGTTCAGCGTGCAGGAGGCTTCACAGGGAGCGGGGCAAACCCGGCCGGTGAACTCCGGGAAATTGTTGGTGGAATGAAGATTGCGCGAGGCCTCCTGCCAATCACCGAGATAGACAAGATCGTTCCAATCGGGAATCTGGTTGTTCACCGGGCAGCCAGTGTGACAATAGGGTACGCCGCAATTCATGCAGCGTGCGGCCTGCGCCTTGGTGCGCATCCTCCGACAGCGGGATGACGAACTCATTGTAATGACGGAGACGATCGGACGCCGGCTTGTACTTGCGATCCTGCCGCTCGATCTCGAGGAAACCCGTAACCTTGCCCATCACGCGCTCCTCTTCACGCCGATGGTCATGCCATCGCTGGTTTCCTGGGCCTTCTCCAGTTCCTGAAGGGCGCGGGCGTATTCGACCGGCATGACCTTGACGAATTTCGGCAGGAATTCCGGCCAGTTCTCAAGTATCGTCTTGGCGCGCGATGAGCCGGTGTATGCGGCGTGGCGCGAGAGCAGTTCCCAGATACGTTCGCTGTCGTTCTTATCCATATTGGCCGTCACATCGACAAGGCCATGATGCTCAAGGTCGCCACCATGGTGATGGAGGCGCTCGATGGTCGCTTCTTCCGATGGAATCGGCTGCAGGTCGACCATGGCAAGATTGCAGCGCTTGGCAAAGCCGCCGGCTTCATCGAGCACATAGGCCACTCCGCCCGACATGCCGGCGGCGAAGTTGCGGCCGGTTTCGCCGATCACCAGAACGCAGCCGCCGGTCATGTATTCGCAGCCATGATCGCCCACACCTTCGACGACGGCCACGGCGCCTGAGTTGCGCACCGCGAAACGTTCGCCCGCCACGCCACGGAAGTAACATTCGCCCGCGATGGCGCCATAGAGCACGGTGTTGCCAACGATGATGGAGTTTTCGGGCACAAAGCCAATCTTGTCATGGGGCCTGACAATCAGCTTGCCGCCGGAAAGCCCCTTGCCAACGTAGTCATTGGCCTCGCCGGTCAATTCCAGCGTCACGCCGTGGGCAGCCCAGGCGCCGAAGCTCTGGCCCGCAATGCCTTCGAGCTTCACCTTGATCGTGTCTTCGGGCAATCCCTGGTGGCCGTAGCGTTTGGCCACTTCGCCCGAGAGCATGGCGCCTGTAGTACGGTCGGCATTCCGGATCGGTGAAACAATTTCAACGGGCTTTCCTTGCTCAAGCGCCGGCTTTGCCTCGGCTATCAGCTTGCGGTCGAGGATAGCTTCGATGCCGTGGTTCTGGGCCGAGACCCGCCTGGTGGCGATCGGACCGGTCACCTCTGGCTTTGCAAAGATCCTGGTAAAATCGAGCCCCTTGGCCTTCCAGTGCGAGATCGCCACCTGCTGGTCGAGCCACTCCGTGGCGCCGATCAGTTCATCATAAGACTTCAGCCCCATGGCGGCCAGAAGTTCACGTACTTCTTCGGCCACGAAAAAGAAGAAGTTGATGGCATGTTCGGGCTGACCCTTGAAGCGCTTGCGCAGCTCGGGGTCTTGCGTGGCCACGCCTACGGGGCAAGTATTCAAGTGACACTTGCGCATCATGATGCAGCCCACGGCGATCAGTGGAGCGGTGGCAAAGCCAATTTCGTCGGCGCCGAGGAGTGCGGCGATCACCACGTCGCGGCCGGTGCGAATGCCGCCGTCGGCCTGCACCGAAATGCGGCCGCGAAGATCATTGGCAACCAGGGTCTGCTGGGTTTCGGCAAGGCCGATTTCCCACGGGCTGCCGGCATGCTTGATGGAAGTCAGGGGCGAGGCGCCGGTGCCGCCTTCATAACCGGAAATGGTCACATGATCGGCATGGGCCTTGGAAACGCCCGCCGCGACGGTGCCAACGCCTACTTCGGAGACAAGCTTCACGGAGACCTGGCCCGCCGGGTTCACATTCTTCAAGTCGAAGATGAGTTGGGCCAGATCTTCGATTGAATAGATATCGTGATGCGGCGGCGGCGAGATGAGGCCGACGCCTGGAGTTGAATGGCGCACGCGGGCGATGACGCTATCCACCTTGTGGCCGGGCAGTTGTCCGCCTTCGCCGGGCTTGGCGCCCTGGGCCATCTTGATCTGCATCATGTCGGAATTGACGAGATACTCCGCCGTTACGCCGAAACGACCGCTTGCCACCTGCTTGATTGCCGAGCGCATCGAATCGCCGTTAGGCAGGGGCTTGAAACGATCGGCTTCTTCGCCACCCTCGCCGGTGTTGGATTTGCCGCCAATGCGGTTCATGGCAATGGCGAGCGTGGTATGGGCCTCGCGGCTGATGGAGCCGAAAGACATGGCGCCGGTTGAGAAGCGCTTGACGATCCGGGCGGCGGGCTCAACCTCCTCGATCGAGATGGGCTTCCTGCCCATTTCCTCCGCCGTTCTGATCCTGAACAGGCCGCGCATGGTCTTGAGGCGTTCGGACTGGTCGTTGATGAGCTTGGCGTAGGCTTGATATTTCTCTTTCGAGTTGCCGCGCACGGCATGCTGCAAGTTCGACACCGTATCGGCGTTCCAGACATGGGCTTCGCCGCGCACGCGCTGGGCGTATTCGCCGCCGACATCGAGCGAGGCACGGAAAACCGGGTTTTCACCGAATGCGTCCTCGTGGCGCTGGAATGTTTCATCGGCGATTTCACCAAGGCCCACGCCTTCGATCTGGGTGGCGGTGCCGGTGAAATATTTTCTGACGAAATCAGTGGAGAGGCCTACGGCATCGAAAATCTGGGCGCCGCAATAGGATTGGTAAGTCGAGATGCCCATTTTGGACATGACCTTGAGGATGCCCTTGTCGATAGCCTTGATGTAGCGCTTGGCAGCTTCGTAGGTCGATATTTTCTCTTCCAGGATTGAAAGCATGTCCTCGAGGGATTCGAAGGCGAGATAGGGATTGATGGCTTCGGCGCCGAAGCCTGCGAGCGTGCAGAACTGATGGACTTCACGGGGGCCGCCAGAACTCGACCACGAGCCCGACAGAGGTGCGCAGACCCTTGCGGATGAGGTAGTGATGGCTGGCGGATGTCGCCAGCAGGGACGGAATGGGAACACGCTCGGCGGAGACCGCGCGGTCCGACAGGATGATGATGTTGTAGCCGTCCTTTACGGCGCGCTCGGCCAAGGCGCAGACCGAGTCCAGGGCCGCTTCCATGTATTCAGGGCCATTGGCGACATCGTAAGTAATGTCGATCGTTGCCGTGCGGAATGGATTGTCGGCGAGGGCGCCGATGGTCCTGATGCGCTCAAGCTCCTCGTTGGTGAGAATTGGCTGCGACACCTCGAGGCGCATGTGCTTGGAAGTGCCCTTGAGATCGAGGAGGTTCGGCCGCGGGCCGATGAACGACACCAGCGACATCACCAGTTCCTCGCGGATCGGATCGATCGGCGGGTTGGTGACTTGGGCGAAGTTCTGCTTGAAATAGCTATCGAGCAGCTTGGCCTTGTCGGACAACGCCGAAATCGGCGTGTCGTTACCCATGGAGCCTACGGCTTCCTGGCCGGTCTGGGCCATCGGCGCCATCAGGATTTTCAAGTCCTCCTGGGTATAGCCGAAGGCCTGCTGGCGGTCGAGCAGCGGAACGGTGCTGCGGGCGCGCCTGGTCTTGGCGGCCGGCATGTCGCGCAGCACGACCTGGGTGCGCTTCAGCCAATCCTTGTAGGGGTGCGCGGCCGACAGCGATTTTTTCAGTTCCTCATCGGAGATGATGCGCTTTTGCTCAAGATCGATGAGCAACATCTTGCCCGGCTGCAGGCGCCACTTATGAGTGATGTCCGCTTCGGCAAATTGCAGGCAGCCCATTTCGGAAGCGAGCAGCACGTGTCCGTCGGCGCTGGTCATGTAGCGCGACGGGCGCAGGCCATTGCGGTCGAGTGTCGCGCCAATCAGGCGGCCATCGGTGAAGACCATTGCGGCGGGGCCGTCCCACGGCTCCATCAGGGCCGCGTGATATTCGTAGAAGGCGCGGCGGTCCTCGTCCATCAGCGGATTGCCGGCCCAGGCTTCGGGGATCAGCATCATCATGGCATGGGGCAGGGAGTAGCCGCCTTGCGTCAGGAATTCGAGGGCGTTGTCAAAGCAGGCGGTGTCGGATTGGCCCTCATAGGAGATCGGCCAGAGCTTTGAGAGGTCCTGTCCCAGAATCTCCGACGTCATGTTGGCCTGGCGCGCGGCCATCCAGTTGTAATTGCCGCGCACCGTGTTGATTTCGCCGTTGTGGCAGACAAAACGGTAGGGATGGGCCAAAGGCCAGCTTGGGAAGGTGTTGGTGGAAAAGCGCTGATGCACCATGGCGAAGGCCGACTCGAAGCGAGGATCTTCGAGGTCGCGGTAGTAACCGCCCAAAACCTTGCCGAGCACCAGGCCCTTGTAGACCACGGTGCGGGTGGAAACCGAGACCGGATAATAGGTTCTCGCCTTAGCGCCCAGGACTTCGAGAACACGGTTCGACACCACCTTGCGGCAGACGAACAGCTTTCTTTCGAAATGGGATTCATCGCGGATGGTGGGGCCGCGGCCGATGAAGACCTGGCGGTGGACCGGTTCAGTCCCCTTCACCGAATAACCGAGAATGGAGCTGTCGACCGGGACATCGCGCCAGCCAAGGATTTTGAGGCCTTCCTCGCGCGCCGTCTCCCACCAGATGCGCTCGATATCCTGGCGGTAAACCGGTTCGCGCGGCATGAAGAGGTAGGCGACGCCGTAGTGCTGGGGGCCGGGAAGTTCAAAGCCTATGCGCTTGGCCTCTTCGGCGAAGAAAACGTGTGGGATTTGAATCATCACGCCGGCGCCATCGCCGGCCTTGGGGTCGGCTCCGACGGCGCCCCGGTGTTCGAGATTCTTGAGAATGGACAGGCCGTCGCTGACGATGCGATGGGATTTGGCATTGTGGATGTTGGCGATGAGGCCGATGCCGCAGGCATCGTGTTCATGGCGCGGATCGTAGAGGCCGTGCGCTTCTGGGAGCCCTTCCGGCAACAGGTGAACGGTCATGGCCTTTGTCCTTCCGTTTCCTCCAACCATCCCGTAGACGTACGCCTTGAGGATGACGTATCCAAGTTATTCAGGTTTGATTTTGGAGGTGAAGGGACCCTTTGGGTGGCCTCCCGAGCCCGCCAGCGAGATCAAACCCTGGGATCACCTCGTGGTGCCCGAGCTTGACCCTATTTGCGTTTGGCGGGCGTAACTCGGAGCGCGCAAGCGGCGCCGGCGGCATTGTCTGCCGTAGCATTGAGGGTCTTGAATGTCTTGTACCGGAACATCCAGGTCCAATTGCCTTGTTTTCCACCGCGAAAGGACAGTGTCACTGTCCTTTATTCCTTATGACAGATTGAGGTACGCCGCGCAAGGAAGGAATCAGCGCGAGGTAAAATACGCAATAATGTTGCTTGTCAGCTAAATCGCGGCAATTACCCGCGCCAGTTTTTCTGCTACCTCGCGAGCAATTGCGGTGAGTTCGGGGTTGCCGATGCGCTCCATGCCGGCGAGAGGGTCCACCGCAGAAACTTCGATGCCATCGTCCTTCTGCTGGACAATGACATTGCAAGGAAGCATGGCGCCGATCTTATCCTCGGCCAGCAGGGCCCGATGGGCAAATGGCGGGTTGCAGGCGCCAAGGATGCGGTAGGGGCGGAATTCGGCGCCGAGTTTGGCTTTCAACGTGGCGCGGATGTCGATATCAGAGAGGACACCGAAGCCCTCGGTCTTGAGGGCGGCGATGGTGCGTTCAACAACCTGATCAAAGGTGCCGGAGACATTGCGGTCCATTGTGTAGCCCATAATCTTTCTCCTTAAAGGTGGGACTTATAGCCAAACATCCAACACCGCTTTGGTGGTGATATAGAGGCCGATCAAAACGACGAAACCGGCAAACAACATGGCGAGCCGGCCCTTGTGCCGGCCGAGCTTCAATCCGGCAAAGGTACCGGCAAGGCCACCTGCAACACCACCACCCACAAACAGGAGCGCAATGCGCCAATCGATCATGCCGGCCACGGCATAATTCGCAGCAGTGGCGGCGCCGAACACCGTTATGGCGACAAGTGAGGTTCCGATGGCGTAAGCGATCGGCATGCCGGTGGCCAGCATCAGGCCCGGGACGATGAGGAAGCCACCGCCGATGCCGAAGAAACCAGAGAGCAGTCCAACGCCAAAGCCGATGGATAAGAGCAGCGGCAGCAGTTGGCGGGCGGTGGAAAAGGTAAGGCGAATATCGGGGTTGCCTTCGGCATCCTTGCGCAAGAGCATGACGATACCGACAACGACCATCACAATGCCGAACAGAGCAAGGAGCTGTTCACCAGGAACGCTCAGCGCTAGGCTTGATCCGGCCCAAGCGCCTGCCACACCGGCGGCCGAGAAACTTAGCGCGCAGGGCCATTTCACCATGCCACTGCGTGCGTGGTTCAGCAAATTGGCAGCGGCACTGAGAGAGACAGCCATTGCGCTGGTGCCGATGGCGAGATGCGGGGAACCGACGCCCACCATATACAGAAGTAGCGGCACGGCGATTATCGAGCCACCGCCGCCCACCATCCCCAGCACCAAACCCACCACTACGCCTGACGCAACTGACAGAAGATCTTGCATCAAGCGGTCATGCGGTTCCATGGCATATGTTTGAGAACTCTTGCCATGGTGCAATTGCCAGTAATTCCGGCAAATACCAGACCGGCGCCGACGGCTCCCGAAAGCGCATAGAAGCCCGGATGAACCACCAAACCCAGGACGACGCCGACCAGAGCTAATCCGCCGGCGGCGATTTGAACCTGGCGCATCATTTCGATCGGTTGTCTGCCGTTGCGGGCCACGGCTAGGCCCGCTTTTTTCCAGGCTTCGATGCCGCCATCCAGAATGAATGCATCGGCCTCGGCCGCTTGGGCAAGGAGAGAGGCATTCATGCGGGTGCGATTGCCGCTCTTGCAATGATAAACTATTGCCGGCTCATTTTTGCCTATGCCGCTTTCGCAGAGTTTCGAGAGAGGCACATTGCGCGCGGCGGGGATGCGCTCGCGGGCGTGCTCGTCGATGTCACGAATATCGACCAGGATGGCACCCTTTTCGATCAACAATTTGGCATCGGCGGGGGAGATGCTGGGGAGCGACATGAGTTTCATTCCTTTCAACAATAGATTGATTTGAGCGTCTTGAGGATGCGGCCCGCTTTTGGGCTGGCGACACGGTAGAACACCGTCTGGCCCTCGCGCCGGAAACCAACGATGCCTTCATCGCGCATTTTGGCAAGGTGCTGAGATAGGGCCGATTGGCTCAACACAAGCTCCTCGCTTAACGGCATGACACTCATCTCGCCGCGTTCCAGGAGCTTGCAGAGAATCATAAGCCGGTTTTCGTTGGCCAGGGCTTTCAGCATGGCCGTTGCTTCTGCGACGCGAGATACGAGGTCAGTCATTGAACGGTCCACCAACAGCGTGTCCATTTCATCCTCTTAAATTAGATGTTGCTAATTTAGCATTATCTAATATATTGTCAAGTGAAATTGCGTTAAGGAGACTGCGATGGTTGGAACCCCTGTTATTTACTCGTTCTTTGACGAGCCCACCAACACGGTCAGCTATTTGGTGGCTGACCGTGAAACAAAGCGGGCGGCGGTGATCGACCCGGTGCTCGACTACGATCATAAGTCCGGCAAGAGCTCGGCCAAGTCAGCCGAAATTATTTTGGCAAAGGCTGCTGCCGAAGGATTGACAATCGACTGGGTGCTGGAAACTCATGCCCACGCCGATCACCTCTCAGGCGCCCCCTATATCAAGATCAAGACGGGCGCCAAGGTTGCCATCGGTGAGCGCATAGGCGAGGTTCAAAGGATTTTCCGGCCGGTGTTCAATGCACTTGACGTCTCGGGCGACGGCTCGGAATTCGACGTTCTCTTCAAGGATGGAGATAGCTTGAAAATCGGCAACTTGAAAGGCGAAGTCCTTGCCACGCCAGGTCATACGCCAGCCTGCATTTCCTACAAGATTGGCGATGCGGTGTTTGTCGGAGATACGATTTTCATGCCGGACTACGGCACTGCGCGGGCCGACTTTCCCGGCGGAGATGCCCGCGCGCTTTACCGCTCGATCCGAAAACTCATGAGCCTTCCTCGGGGGACTCGGCTGTTCATGTGCCACGATTATCTGCCAAAGGCGGGACGCGATCACTTTGCCTGGGAGACCACGGTGGGAGAAGAACTAGACCGCAATGTACACGTCCATGGCGGCGTCGGCGAAGACGAATTCGTTGCCATGCGAACCGCCCGGGACGCCAGTCTCGCGGCGCCCACGCTGTTGATGCCGTCGATCCAGGTGAATATCCGTGCCGGGAGGCTTCCGCCAGCCGACAGCAACGGAGTGCATTATCTCAGGGTTCCTGTAACCTTGACGTCGTGATTCAGCAATTCCACCACTTTCCGTCTATGGCGGCTTTGGACATATTCCTCGTGGCTGGCCGTTTCTTCGCGTTCCTTGTGTTCCGCTTTGCCCAAGCCTGATCACTGGCGTTGTCCTACTACTGCTTCACTATCTGGGCTCTGGTAGCCGTGTGCGCCATTTTCGGATATGTGCCTGTTCGGCATGTGTCCGGCCCAGCAGCAGGGCAGGTCAATCTCACGCAGCCATAACAATCAAGTGATTTCCTTTTGTCCGGCAATTGCGCAAAGCATGCCATATCAATCGAAACCGATAGAGGAGGACAATTATGGATAGAACGAAGCGCACCACGCTCATGGCAATTGCCGGAGCGATGACGGCGGCAATTGCCGGTGTGCAAGCAACCACCGCACAGGCCGCCGACATGGAGAAGTGCTTTGGCGTAGCGCTGAAGGGCCAAAATGATTGCGCAGCAGGGGAAGGCACCACCTGTGCTGGAACTTCGACAATCGACTATCAGGGAAATTCGTGGAAATCCGTGGCGAAAGGCACCTGCATGTCGACCCAGACGCCACTTGGACCCGGCTCGCTTGAGCCGATCAAGCGTCCGGCCTAGCATCGTGGGGCGTGGATTAGGCCGCGCTCCCTCCTCCATGCGGGTGAATTCGACGATTGCCGCTCGCGCGGGATTGGGCCTGAAATCGGAGCACTACCGTGATATTCTTGAGAGTTGGCCCGAAATCGGCTTTTTCGAGATCCATGCCGAAAATTACATGGGGGCTGGCGGCCCGCCGCATCGCTATCTGACGGCAATCCGCGAGCGCTATCCGATCTCATTGCACGGTGTAGGATTATCGATCGGCGGACCGCGGGCGCTTGACCGGGACCATCTGAACCGGCTCAAGGCGCTCAACGAACGCTACGAACCAGGCCTGTTTTCCGAGCATCTGGCGTGGTCCACCCATGACAGCGGGTATCTTTGCGATCTTCTGCCGCTGCCCTACACCGGCGCCACGCTGCAGCGGGTGTGCGATCATATCGACGAGACACAAGCGGCGGTCGGACGTCAAATGCTGCTGGAGAATCCGTCGAGTTACTTGGCATTCGAGGAAAGCACTTTCGGCGAAGCGGATTTCATCCGTGAAGTGGCGCGCCGCACCGGCTGCGGCTTGCTGCTGGATGTCAATAACGTCTTCATATCGGCGCGGAACCTGAAGACTGATGCAATTTCCTATGTCGATGCTTATCCGCTGGAGCTGGTGCAAGAGGTTCATATTGCCGGACATGAAGTGACAATCGATGCGGGGAATGACGAACTGCTGATCGATGCGCACGGGTCTCCGGTGGCGAATTCGGTGTGGTCGCTTCTCACCGAAGTCATTGCGCGAACTGGCGTATTGCCGGTGTTGATTGAACGCGACAACAACGTTCCGCCGCTCGGGGATTTGATTATTGAAGCCCGGCGCGCCGAGACAATCATCGGCGGTGCGCGGCAGAGGGCGGCTTGATGCGGGAAGCTCACTTCCAGGCGGCAATTGCCGACCGGTCGCAGCCAGTTCCCCAACACCGATTTGCCGTCTACCGCAACAATGTGGCAGCTGCTCTGTGTCACGCGCTGCGAGTGCGTTACCCCGTTCTTGCTTCACTTCTCGGACCGCCGGCGTTTGATGATCTGGTCCGGGCATATTCGGCGGACTGCCTGCCCGCATCGCCGGTTCTCATTGACTATGGCGAAACTTTTCCGGATTTCATCGCAGCGCGCGGCATGCGGGGAGAAATGCCCTATCTCGCCGATCTGGCAAGGCTCGAAAGTCTTTGGTGGAAGGCTTATCACGCTCGCGAGGCTGAGCCTCTTGCGGCAGAGCGGTTTGCCCAGAAGCAGCCTGAGAACCTTGTGTTCGCGTTTCATCCGTCGGCCGCACTCCTCGAATCGGCATGGAAAGTGGGCACAATCTGGGAGGCCCTCAATCAGGGCAAAGGCCTTGCGGACATTCATACGGATGGACCGCAGGCCGTGCTCGTCTGGCGCCCCCACGCCGAGGTGATGGTGCATGTCATCGACCCGGAAACCCAGGCATTTCTGGCCGGTCTGATGGCCGGCAGGCGTCTTGCCGAGGCTGCCCAGTCAGTCATGGCAGATTTCCCGGCATTCGACCTGACGGCCCACCTGCAAATGCTGATTGGATCGCAACTCATCACGGACTTTAGCGTGGTATCCAATTCATGAACCGGCTTATCAACGGCCTGATCGGCCTCTTTCAGAAATTGCCACAATCGCTCATTTCGCTGTTGGGCCGGCTGGCGATCGGCCTGGTGTTCTGGAACTCGGGCCGCACCAAGGTTGAAGGCTGGAACATTTTTCAGGTCAGCGACAAGACGCTGTTTCTGTTTCGGGAGGAGTACCAAGTGCCGCTGCTGAAGCCAGAAGTCGCGGCGCTGCTGGCACAAGCCGCCGAACACGTCTTCCCGGTTCTGCTTTTTGCTGGACTTGCGACGCGATTTTCCGCGCTGGCGCTACTCGGCATGACGCTGGTCATCGAGATCTTTGTCTACCCCTATGCCTATGTGGTGCATGGGATGTGGGCCGCCATTCTGCTCATGCTGATAAAATATGGCGCGGGCGCGGTTTCGCTCGACAACCTGATCGGTCGAAACCGCCAGGCTTGACGTTGGTCGGGCCGCGGGCTTTCAAAAAAAATCTTACCGGGCTAATGATGGGGTAACGGCATCGGGGGGTTCATGAATTTTGCGTCCGACAACGTCTATGGCGTCCACCCGCGCATTCTCGCGGCATTGAGCGAGGCCAATGTGACGACCGCGCCTTCCTATGGCGGCGATGACTTGTCGCGCCGCTCAGAGGAAAAATTGTCGGAGGTCTTGGGCAAAGAAGTGCGAGCCTTCCTGGTGACGACGGGGACGGCGGCTAACGGGCTGTCACTGTCTTCCTTTACGCCAGGCTATGGCGCCATCATCTGCCATGCGGAGGCACATATCTGCTGTGATGAATGCAATTCGCCGGAGTTCTTCACCGGGGGCGCCAAGATTATCGGGCTCGCAGGTCCCGGCGGCAAGATCACGCCGGCGATGATCGAAAAAGTGTTGAAAGGCTTCATCCGCGGCGAGCATGACCCCAAGCCGCGCGGTGTTTCGGTTGCCAATGCCAGCGAGCTCGGCACCGTCTACAGTCCAGCGGAAGTGAAGGCGATTTCGGATTTGATCCGGCCGCGCGGCATGAAGCTGCACATGGATGGCGCGCGCATTGCCAACGCGGTGGCGGGACTTGGTTGCGCACCCGCCGAAGTCACGTGGAAATCGGGCGTCGATGTCATGTCGTTTGGCGCCACCAAGAACGGCGCCATGATGCTGGAGGCAGTGGTATTCTTCGATCTGGCGCTGGCCGAGGATTTTGCCTACCGGCGCATGCGGTCCGGCCAGCTGGTGTCAAAATCGCGGTATCTCGGCGCCCAGATGCTGGCCTATCTCGGCGATGATCTGTGGCTGGAGAATGCCCGGCGGGCCAATGGCCTGGCACAGCGCTTGGCCACGGGACTCACGAGCATCAAGGCAGTACGCATCCCCAATCCGGTACAGGCCAATGAAGTATTCGCAATCATGCCGCGGGCGCTGAACGACAACCTGCTCGCATCCGGGGCAAAGTTCTATGACTGGATGCCGGACAGTCTGGGGGATGCGATCACAGGCGATGAAATCTTCGTGCGCTTTGTGCTGTCTTTCGCCACGCCGGAGGCCGATGTGGACCGGTTCGTCGAATTGGTGGGGAAGCAGGCTTTGATATGATCGATTTTGCCATTATCGACTCACATGTGCATCTTCTCGATACGAAGCGGTTTGGCTATTCCTGGGCCAAGGGCGCTCCGGCACTGGGGCGGGATTGGTCACCCGAGGACCTGGTTGCCTCGGCACACCCTTATGAGATTGAGGGATTCGTTTTTGTCGAAGTCGATGTCGACATGCCGCAATATCTTGACGAGGCTCAATGGGTGCAATCGATCGCCGACGGCAACAAGCGCCTGAAAGGTTGCGTCGCCGCCCTGCCGCTTGAACGCGGCGCGGCAATCGAACCTGAAATCGCGCGTATTGCCAATCTGCCGGTCGTGCGCGGCGTACGCCGGTTGATCCAGAACCAGCCCGATCCCGGCTTTGTGCTGCAGCCCGGCTTCATCGAAGCAATCAAGTTACTGCCGCGCTATGGGTTGTCATTCGATATCTGCATCTTCCACCATCAATTGCCGAGCACACTGGAGATGGTGCGGCGATGCCCGGAGGTGTCCTTCATTCTCGATCATATCGCCAAGCCGGGAATCAAGGCCGGTCTCAAGGATCCGTGGCGTGGCCATATGCGGGAAATGGCGGCGCTGCCGAATGTCGTGTGCAAGCTCTCAGGCGTCACGACCGAGGCCGATCACGCGCAGTGGACGCGCGATCAACTGCGGCCCTATATCGATCACGTCATCGACTGCTTTGGTTTCGACCGGCTTCTCTATGGCGGCGACTGGCCGGTCTCGGAGCTTGCCGCACCCTATAAATCGTGGCTGGAAGTGCTTGACTGGGCGACGGAGAGCTGCACCCCGGAGGAGAAACGCAAGCTGTTCCGCGATACCGCCATGCGCGTCTACAGGTTGTGAAGTCTCAAGAGATGACGACCGGCATGCTGCGGAATCTGCTGACCGTTTCACGCTGAGCCCGCCTGCAGACAGCGGGAGGCAGGCCCTTCAGAATCAATTCGATGTCAGCTACGGCCTGGCTTCCGATATCGTAAAATGCTTCTGGCATTCCGCCGGTGCGGTGCGCCGAGAGCAGCAGGCCTTCAATTTTGCGGACCGGATCATTCGCCGGCACGGGCTCGATGGGGAAAACATCGGTTGCGGCACGGAAGCGCCCGGCGCGGACCAAATCGAGAAACGCCGGGAAATCGACGATAGCAGCGCGGCTCATCAACAAGAAAACGGCGTCCTGCCTTATGAGTTCAAGTTCCTTGCGGCCGAGAAACCCCTGGTTCTCGCTGGTCACCCCGGCGAAAGCGAAAATCACTCGCGACGCGGATAAGAACCTCAGGCAACGAGGCTGGGGTACAGCCATGCCTATGGATGACGTAGTCCGGCACCCAGGGATCATAGACTTTGATCGGGCAATTGAAGGGCTGGATCAGCCGGTGCAGGGAGCGGGCCAGGTCGCCAAATCCGATGAGGCCAACGGGGCTTCCGGCCAACTGGAAACAGCCGGCATTGCCATCAAGGCCATAGGCTTCGCGGCCTGATCTGAAAGCGCGATCGGCAGCGGTTATTCCGCGGGCCAGGTCGATCGCCATGGCAAGTGCCGATTCCGCCACCACATCGGCAAAGGCCGAAGCGGGGGCGAGGACGTGAATTCCTGCGCGGAAGCAGAATTCGTAATCGATTGCATCAGTGAAATTGGTCTCGACGTTGATGATCGCCTTTAGTTTCTTGGCGCGTTGTAACCGCTGCTCATCCATCCGGGTCTGGCCAATCCAGATTGCCGCATCGGGCAGGTATCTCTCGACCAGTTCATCGGGCATGGGAGCTTCTTCGTGGGCGATGACCTGGCCAAGGCCTTCGAGCCTGGCGCGGGTGGGGCCATCGCAGATCAGGCCCAAGGTGCGCGGCAGGGGGTCTACGACAATGAGCGGCTTTTTCATCTGATGCTTCTCGCTTCTTCATTTCCAGGGCGGCCAAATGCCACTGGCTGATTGAACATTGTTGGCCGGCGCCGGTAAACTATTTTACACCGCTACCGCCCGCTGCTAGCGTTAAAATGTTGAAGACCCGTCCTGGGCCTCATAGAAACGAAGTTTGCGCGACCCATCAAGGGCTGCGCAGTTGCAACATGGGAGGTATGCATGAATAGGATCAAGCCGCTACTGCTGGCTGTCTCGTTGGTGGCGCTTATGGCGCCGGCCCACGCGGCGGATAAGCCAATCTACGGTGTTCTGATGAAGACCCTGGCCAACCCGTTCTGGGGCGCCATGGAGCAAGGCGTGAAGGCGGGGGCGGAAGCCGCCGGCGTCGAATATTATCTGCAGGCGGTCGAGAGCGACCAGGCTGCCGAACCGCAACTCAATACCTGCAACACCATGCTTGAGCGCAAACCCGCCGTGATGATCACCGCGGCGATCAATTCGACCATTCTGCTGCCGTGCCTGAAGCGCGCCAATGAAATGAACATCCCGGTTGTCGACCTCGACAACAATCTCGATCCGCAAGTCACCAAGGATGCGGGCGTGAACATCACTTTTCACATCGGCTCCGACAACGCGGCGGCCGGGGCCCAAGGTGCTGAGTTTCTAGTGGGCAAACTGGGCAAGGATGCCAAGGGCCCGGTTCTGGTTATCGAGGGCCTCTCCGGCAACATCACCGGCAAGAAGCGGGCTGACGGTTTCGCCAACAAGTTGAAAGAGCTCGCACCGGGGCTCGAAGTGGTCGCTTCGCTTCCAGGCGACTGGGACCGCGGCAAGGCTGCCAACATCACCAACGACATTCTGACCAAGCACCCGGACCTGGTGGCGATCTTCTGCGCCAATGACGGCATGGCGCTTGGCGCCGTTGAAACCGTGTTCGCCGCCAGCAAGGGCGATCAGGTGACGGTTATCGGCGTTGACGGCAACTCGGACGCAGTGAAGTCGATCAAGGAAGGCCGGCTCACCGCCTCGGTGGCCCAGCTGCCCTATCTGGTCGGCAAGCAGGCGGTTGAAAATGTGAAAAAAGTGGTGGAAGGCGGCAAAGTCGACGAAGTGGTCTTCGTGCCGACCTTGGTTCTCACCAAGGATGTCATCGAAGCGGGCACCGAGCCGATGCTCGAGTTCGTGAAGTAATTCCAACATAATTGGCGGGCGGGACACGGTTCCCGCCCGCCGCCTTTGGGGGCATTCGAAGATGCCGGCAACGACTTCCGCAGTGCGCGGGCAAACCTGGCGCGAGCTGCAATTCTTTTTCGACCGCAAGATTCACGTGCGGCTTGAGTCGCTCATCGTGCTGGCGATCCTGTGCGTGATCCTGACGGTGCTCTCGCCCTACTTTCTGTCGGTGAGCAACGTTCTCAACATTCTCCTGGCGACCACGACCATCGGCGTACTGGCGATCGGCGCCACGCTCATTCTCAGTTCAGGTGGACTCGATCTCTCCGTCGGCTCGATTCTCGGCCTTTCCGGGACGGCCGGGGCCTATCTCTGCGTGGTGCTGGAGCTGCCGTGGTTCGCGGCAATCATTGGAGCCTTGGGGGCGGGCGGGCTTGCGGGCTTTATCAACGGACAGCTGATCACCCGAACCCGCATTCCGGCTTTCATCGTCACGCTCGGGATGCTGGGGATTGCCCGCGGGCTGGCATTGATCATCGCTCCCAATGGCGGAGCAATTTACGGGCTGCCCGACTGGGTGATTTATCTTGGTCAGGGCCGGCCCGCCGGCATTCCCTCGCCGGTCATCATACTGGTCGCTGTTGCCATCGCCGCTCATTACATGCTGGCCTATTCGCGCTTCGGGCGGCACACGCTCGCCATCGGCGACAATGAAATCAGCGGGCCGCGCCACAGGCATTCCAGTGGAGCGTTTGCGCCGGAAGCTCTACACGCTATCAGGGATTCTGGCCGGACTGGCCGGCCTCATCTTCATGGCGCGGGTCAATGCGGGAGACCCAACGGCGGGCTATACTTATGAATTGACGGCCATCACCGCGGCCATCATCGGCGGCACCAGCCTGTTCGGCGGCAAGGGTTCAATTCTCGGCACCATGGTTGGAGCCTTGATCATGGGGGTTCTGCAGAACGGCCTCAACCTGCTGGCGGTGCAATCGTACTACCAACAGATCGCCATTGGCGCGGTTCTCATCCTGGCGGTCTATATCGACCAATTGCAGTCGGAGAAGGAGCGCAAGCCGTGAGCCTTCTCGAGATCGAGGGCATAACCAAGAGCTTCGGCGCGGTGAGCGTCCTCAACGGCGTCAATCTGTCGGTCGATGCCGGAACGGTGGTAGGCCTGGTCGGCGACAACGGGGCCGGCAAATCGACACTGATGAAAACCATCACCGGGATCTATGCCGCCGATGACGGCGTGATCCGTTTTGCGGGCGAGGATCTCAATGGTGCGTCGCCGGGCGAGCGGCGGCAGCGCGGCATTGAAATGATCTACCAGGATCTGGCGCTGGCGAAGCAGCAGGACGTGGCCGAAAATATCTTTCTCGGCCGCGAGCCGGTCAAGCGCGCCTTCGGCTTTCTGCCCGGCTACGTCGACAAGGCGAGGATGGACGCCGATGCGCTGAAGATGATCGAACGGCTGGGTGCGCGCATTCCATCCATTCACCGGCCGGTTGGAATGTTCTCGGGCGGCCAGCAGCAGACCATCGCCATTGCCCGGGCGCTGACATTCAATCCCAAGCTGGTGATCATGGACGAGCCGACGGCCGCCCTGGCGGTGCGCGAGGTTGAAAGCGTGCTCAAGCTGATCCGGCAGATGCGGGATGAGGGCATTGCGGTCATTTTGATCAGCCACCGGCTCAATGACGTGTTCGAAGTGACCGACCGCATCGTGGTGCTGCGGCAGGGCCGTATCGAAGCCGACCTCCCGACCGCGAAGACACAGATGCGAGAAGTGGTCGGCTATATCGTCGGGGCTCACTGAAGGAGGAAATCCATGGCGGCCGGAAAAGTAAAGCTTGGCATGCACGCGTCGCTGTGGGCGGCGGAATGGACCCGCGAGGCGGCGGAACTTGCGGTTCCAGAGGCTGCCGCCCATGGGCTGGAGGTGATCGAGTTCCCTCTGCTGGCTCCGGAGCGTATCGATGCCCCCCACTCGCGCAAATTGTTCGAGAAGCACGGGGTGGAGCCAACGGGTTCGCTTTGCCTTTCGGAAGCAACGATGGCGCAAGTCCACCCTGAAAAGGCGGAGGCGTTTCTCAAGAAAGCACTCGACAAGGCGGCGGAGGTCGGCGCTGCGTTTCTGGGCGGCGTCACATACTCGGCCCTGGGCTACAGGTCGGGCAAGCCGCCGACGCGCGGCGAGTATGAGAACATGGCGAAGGCGCTGAAACCCGCCGCGCGGCATGGGCGCAAACTGGGCATCACCCTCGGCATCGAGCCATGCAACCGCTATGAAACGCATTTACTCAACACCAGCGGGCAGGCCCTGATGTTTCTTGAAATGCTGGACGAGCCCAATGTGACGATCCACTTCGACACCTATCATATGAACATCGAGGAAAAAGGCATCGGCGCAGGCCTTCGGGCGGCCGCGGGAAAATCCGCCTATATCCACATGTCGGAAAGCGATCGCGGCGTTCCGGGAACAGGCACGATCGATTGGGATGACATTTTCCGGACGCTGGCGGATATTTCATTCAGCGGGAGGCTGGTGGTGGAGAGTTTCGTGACGCTGCCGCCGGAAATCGCCGCAGCGCTGTCGGTCTGGCGGCCGGTCGCGAAGGACCGGCACGAAGTCCTGGCAAGGGGCGTGCCTTTTCTGAGAGGCTTGGCGAAGGTTCACGGTTTGATTGCGTAGGCCGGCCTGCGATGGTGGTGGAGCAGAGGGGGATCGAACCCCTGACCTCGGCATTGCGAACGCCGCGCTCTCCCAACTGAGCTACTGCCCCTCGGCTTGGACGCTGGGTACATAGAGGCGAGGGCTGACCCCGTCAAGCTTGCTTGATCGGGCCTGCCGCACTACATCTGAAGCCACGTTGGCAACTGGATCCGCGCAATGATCAATCCATTCCTTTGGCTCATTCTAACCGTTCTCGACATCTATTTCTGGATCATTCTGGCGAGCGTCATCATGAGCTGGCTGGTGGCCTTCAATGTGATCAACGGCTCCAATCCCTATGTGCGCCAGGTGGGTTATGCGCTCCGGCGTCTCACCGAACCACTGCTCGGCCCGATACGGCGGTTTGTGCCCGATTTGGGCGGGCTCGATGTCTCGCCGATCATCCTGCTGATCGGCCTGCAATTCGTGCGCTATCTGGTGGCCTATTACGGTGTGCGGCTGCTGTGACGCCGCCGCTGCGGCCTGGCCGCGGCGGCATGCTGCTGGCAGTCAGGGTTACACCCAAATCATCATTTGACGGGGTTGTGGGGCTCCATACCGCGGCGGACGGCGCGGTGTCGCTGGCCGTCAAGGTCACGGCGCCGCCGGACAAGGGCAAGGCCAACAAGGCGGTTATCCGCTTGCTGGCCGATTGGGCGGGGCTCACGAAATCATCGATCTCGCTTGCAGGAGGAGAGACCGATCGCCACAAGTCCTTTCTGGTCACTGGAAATACCGCAAGGCTTGAGGCATTGATCGCGTCGTTGACACAGGTTGGGAAAAAGAATGGCGAAGATCATTGACGGAAAAGCTTATGCCGAAGGCCTCAGGGGCCGCATCGCTGGGGCGATCAAGGAACTGAAAGACAAGCATGGGCTGACGCCGGGGCTTGCGGTGGTGCTGGTGGGCGAAGATCCCGCCTCCAAAGTCTATGTCGCCAACAAGGCCAGGCAGACGGTGGAAGTTGGCATGACCTCATGGGAACACAAGCTATCAGCCGATACGCCGGAGGCGCAAGTGCTGGCGCTGGTGGAGACGCTCAACAACGATCCCGCCTGCCATGGCATTCTCGTTCAACTGCCGCTGCCCAAGCATATCGATTCGACCAAGGTGCTCAGCGCCATCAGCCCGGCGAAGGACGTCGATGGATTTCATGTGGTGAATGTCGGCAAGCTTTCCACCGGGCAGGACTCGCTGGTGCCTTGTACGCCGGTGGGTTCGGTCATGCTGGCCAAGGATGTGCTCGGCAAGCTCGAGGGGCTGGAAGCCGTGGTGATCGGCCGCTCCAATATCGTGGGCAAACCGGTGGCGCAATTGCTGCTGGCGGAGAACTGCACGGTCACCATTGCCCATTCCAGAACGAAGGATCTTCCCGCCGTGGTGCGTAGGGCCGATCTGGTGATCGCCGCCGTGGGCCGCGCCGAAATGGTCAAGGGCGACTGGCTGAAGCCCGGAGCCTGCGTCATCGATGTCGGTATCAACCGCATCGAGCGCGACGGCAAGGCCAAGCTGGTGGGGGACTGCGATTTTGCCTCGTGCGAGAAAGTGGCAGGTTCAATCACGCCAGTGCCAGGCGGCGTCGGCCCGATGACGATCGCCTGCCTGCTCCACAATACGGTGAAAGCGGCCTGCGCGCAGAAGGGCGTGTCGATGCCGGTGATGTAATACCCATATCTGTCATCGCCGGATTTATTCCGGCGACCCATCGATCAGTAAGCTCCATCGCCCAGGCCTATTGCACCATGGGTCCCCGGAACAAGTCCGGGGATGACAGCTATTGATGGGGCTGGATTATTTCTTCGCCCTTTCTATACCTTCGATAATCATGCGCTCGGCCTCGGCCGCGTCGCCCCAACCAAGAACCTTCACCCACTTGTTGGGTTCCAAGTCCTTGTAGTGGACAAAGAAGTGTTCGATCTGCTGGCGGGTGATCTCCGGCAAGTCGGTATATTCATGGACATTCTCGTAGCGCCGGGTGAGGCGCGGCACCGGCACGGCGATGATTTTTTCGTCGCCGCCCGCTTCATCCCGCATCTTCAAGACGCCGACCGGCCGGCAGGCGACAATAGCGCCCGGAATAATGCCGCGCTGGTTGGCAATCAAAACATCGACCGGATCGCCATCGCCTGAAAGCGTATGGGGAATGAAGCCATAGTTTCCGGGATAGCGCATGGAGGTATAGAGAAAGCGGTCGACAACCAGGGTGCCCGCCGTCTTGTCCATTTCATATTTGATCGGTTCTCCACCCACCGGAACTTCGACGATAACATTTACTTCCTTGGGCGGGTTCCGGCCGATCGAAATGGCGTCTATGCGCATGGGGCTTTCCTTGGTTGATGCTGACGTGCCAGACTATCTGCCATGAGACGTGTCGTCTTGCCATTGATCTTCAGTCTGGGCCCGAGCGCTGTTCATGCGGGGGAGGTTTCGAGCGTCTATAGCAAGTTCGATCTCGGCACCTGCAAGGTGATCGAGGCGGGGGATGAGTATATCTATGAAGGCACTTGGGTTTGCGCGGGCCATGGCGGGGCCAACATATTCATCGCCGGGTCCGACGACCGCAATTATGCGGCCTTTGGGCGGGACGGCACGGGGCACTGTGCGTTCAACAAGACGTTCTTTTCCTTCAATACGTCTCTCAGCCCGGTGGAGTGGCGGGTCAGGGATGGAAAGCCCTTTGCCGCCATCGAGCGCTGGTCGGTGGTGAGCGGGGAGAACGGCAATTCAGTCACCTGGCTGGTCGTCAGCGCACTTCGCGAGAACGACTCCTGCCATGTGCACTATGTGTCGGGCTCGTATCCCGACGCCAATGCCGTGGCCCAGCGCGCCGCTGACAGGCTGGCCCCCGGTTTCGATTGCGGCAGCGATGTCCCGACATTCGAGTCCAACACCGGAGCACCGCCGATTGCATTCGTAGCCTGCAAGAATATGCCGCGGGAGTAATCGTTATGCCGCGCTTTCGTTCGCGGGCTCACCCTTGGCGCGGCTCAGGCGCTTTCGCAAATGCGGATCGAGGATCGCCTTCCTGAGGCGGATCGATTTTGGCGTCACTTCCACCAGCTCGTCGTCGCCGACATAGGCAAGGGCTTTTTCCAGCGACATGCGGATGGGCGGCGTCAAGACCACGGCCTCGTCCTTGCCGGAGGCGCGCACGTTGGTGAGTTTCTTGCCCTTGATCACGTTGAGTTCGAGATCATTGCCGCGCGTGTGCTCGCCGACAATCATGCCGGGATAAACCTTGGTGCCGTGCTCGATGAACATGGGCCCGCGATCCTGCAGATTGAAGATGGCATAGGCCACGGCATCGCCTTCGCTGTTGGAGATCAGCGCGCCGGTATGGCGTCCGGGGATCTCGCCGACATGGGGGGCGTAGGAGTGGAAAATGCGGTTCATGATGGCGGTGCCGCGGGTATCCGACAGAAGTTCTCCCTGATAGCCGATGAGGCCGCGGGTGGGCGCATGGAAGACGATGCGCTGACGGCCGGTGCCGGAGGGCCGCATGTCGCGCATCTCGGCGCGGCGTTCGGAAAGCTTCTGCACCACCACGCCGGTATACTGCTCGTCGACGTCGACAATCACTTCTTCAATGGGTTCGAGCTTTTCGCCGGTTGCCTCATCGGTGCGGAAAACGACGCGGGGGCGGCCTACGGTCAACTCAAAACCTTCGCGGCGCATGGTCTCGATCAGAATACCAAGCTGCAATTCACCGCGGCCGGCGACCTCGAAGGCATCGGTTTCATTGACCGAGGCCGTCACCTTGAGGGCGACATTGCCTTCAGCCTCGCGCAGCAAGCGCTCGCGGATGACACGGCTCTGCACCTTGTCGCCCTCCTTGCCAGCCAAGGGCCCGTCATTGATGCGGAACGTCATGGTCAGATGTCGGCGGATCAATGGGCTGGGCGGCGATCGGTTCGCTTACAGCTGGATCGCAAATGGTGTCGGCCACGGTTGCGGCCGTCAGGCCGGAGATGGCGACAATGTCGCCGGCCTGGGCCTCCTCCACCGGCAGACGCTCAAGGCCGCGGAAGGCCAGCACCTTGGAGATGCGGCCCTGTTCGACGGTCTTGCCGTCACGGCCCATGGCCTTGACGGTCTGGTTGGCCTTGACCGCGCCGGAGCGGATGCGGCCGGTCAAGACGCGGCCGAGGAAGGGGTTCGCCTCAATGGTGGTCACCAGCATGCGGAAGGGACCTTCTTCGATGACCGGCGGCCTGAAGTGCTCAACCACCAGATCGAACAGGGGCGCCATGTTTCCGGTGGGTCCATTGGGCTTGGCGGCCATCCAGCCATGTTTGGCGGAGCCATAGAGGATGGGGAAATCAAGCTGCTCCTCGGAGGCATCGAGAGCGGCGAAGAGATCGAAGACTTCGTTGACCACTTCGTTGTGGCGCTCGTCCGGGCGATCGATCTTGTTGACCACAACGATGGGGCGGAGGCCGATCTTGAGGGCCTTTTGCAGCACGAATTTGGTTTGCGGCATGGGGCCTTCGGCGGCATCGACCAGCAGCACCGCACCGTCGACCATGTTCAGGATGCGCTCGACCTCGCCGCCGAAATCGGCATGACCCGGAGTGTCGACGATGTTGATCCGGGTTTCCTTCCAGTTCAGGGAGGTCACCTTGGCGAGAATGGTGATGCCGCGCTCGCGCTCGAGATCGTTGGAATCCATGGCGCGCTCGGCCACTTTCTGGTTTTCGCGGAACGAGCCAGACTGGGACAATAGACGGTCAATCAGGGTGGTCTTGCCGTGGTCGACATGGGCAATAATGGCTATGTTGCGCAAGTTCATGGGCGCCAAAGACTTTCTTAACTGTGTGGATCGGCGCCGCGCTTAGCACGGGGGCCGGGCAAAGGCAATTTACCGCTTGCTGGGGAATTTGAGCGCAAGGTCCCGGCAGTCGAGAGGGAGCGCCGCTCATGTTCGAGTCCAATGAATCAAAGGCAAAGTCCAATCGGGCCCTGGTCTCGGTCACCCTGACCGGCGGCGAGGCGATGACAGTGTCGGTGCGCTTGCCGCTGACCAGCAAGCTGAACGACGCGGTTAACGGCGCCGAGCCGTTTCTGGACGTTCTCGAAGGCGATGGCCGCCAATCCTTCATCGCCAAGCATTCGATCCGGAGAATTGAACTCATCGACGTTCCCAAGATCAACCAGATGAACCAGTCGCGGCGCAATTCCGACCGCACGGTGTTCGATCCCTACACGGTTCTGGGCGTTGAGCGGGGTGCTGGACAGGCCGATATCCGGCAAGCCTATCATCAGTTGGTGCGAAAGTATCATCCGGACCGGTTCGCGACCTTCGAACTGCCGAAGGAGATGACGGAATACGCCGCAGCCATGCTGGTGCGGATAAATCTGGCTTATGAACAGGTTGGCGGGTAGCGGAGCGCTTCCAGACTCTCCAAGAATGGAACGAGGCGGCAAGCAGATTTACCGCCGCCTCAATCGCGGTGTGTCAAACTATGGCAAGGTGCCTATTTCCACATTGGTAAAAACGTCGGTTTCGCCGATACCGGTGGTTGGGTAACTGCTATTTCGCCCGTCGGTCCAAACCGGATAGATCACCCTATCGTGGGCGGCGAGACCGCTGTAGTCGCCGATGAATGCTCCCGACGTGAAGAAGCCGCGGTCGGGGTTCCATGTGGTTGTGCTGATGCGCTTGTTTGTCCAAGTGACCCCGTCGTCGAGGGAGCGGGCTTCATATGTCCCAATGTCGTGGTTGTTGGGATCCTGACGGCGATCAAGCCAGATTGCCACAAAGCGGCCTTTGGGCGTCGCCGCTAGCCATGGAAAGAACTGATTGTTGCGCGCGGGAGCCGCACCTTCCAGGCTGATGGTGCGTGAAGCCGACCAGGTCAACCCGCCATCATGCGACAGGCTGACATCGATGTTGCCGTTTCTCCGGCCGGTAATGTAGTTGGTGTAGGCGTAAACGAGCGTACCGGTTACCCGGCTGTAGGCGATCGATAGCGTGTTCGGGGTGCGGAAGGCGGTATTGGGGATGAGATCGAACAGGTTGGGATTATCCGCCCACTGATCTTTCTTGTTCACTTTCACCGGCTGCGCAAGAAAGCTGGCGCCGCCGTTCACAGATTTCTGGAACCGGAGCCCGCTGTCGAGACCGGTGTTGCACTCTTCCAAAACATAGGCAATGTCCAACGATCCGTCCTTCTCCACGACCGGCGTCGAGAATTGATTGGCCGAAGGCCCCTTGCCGTTACCGCCGATATTGTCCGGGACGACCGGCTTGTGCTTCCAAACGGCGAGTTGGGGATTCTCCGAAGGAATGTTGTCGGTGTAAGATAGCTGGATCGGACAGGAATCGCCAAATCCGTCCGCCTCGATATGGAAGCGCGTGTAAGTCACGTAGAGGCGGCCGTAGTGCGGGCTGTTCGGATAGTTGTCGACGGCAATCAATTCCTTGTCGTTAAAAAAGCTATCGTCCACCGTGCCGGTGGCAGGATCGTAGTTGGTTGCCGCCACGGCGGCCTGCCGGCCGGGAGTCCAGGTGGCCCCGTTGTCAAGCGATTTGTAAACCTGAATCTCGGAGACTGGCTGGGTGCGGAAGAAACACAGCTGGCTCAGGTAGAAGGCATGGTCGCGCGAGCTGTAGACGAGGGCCGGGTCGCCACCCGAGCAGGATTCCCGCGTCGGGGCGAACACAGGAACGATCCAGGTGGTCGCCCAATGGCGCCCACCATCCGCCGTGCGCATGACGACGACGCCGCCATTTACATAATCGTTGGCCGCGGCGACGGCGATCATTGGGTCATCGGTGCTGTAGGCCACCGATTCCTCATTTTGCGGCAAAGGCGGAAAGCTGTCGTCATTCATCTGGACGTTGCCGGACGCCGCTCGCGGCGAAGCTTTGATTGTCCTTGCCCGTTGCGACTGGGCTTTGATGACGGCGGGGTCGAGGCTCATACGGACACCGTTGGAAATGCCACCAGGGTATTTTTGCACATGGACAACCCAACGCGGCGTATTTGTTGTTGCGGCATTCGCAGCAAATGCGATCGATCCAATTGCGGCGGACAGCAGAGCGGTGGCAACGAGCAGACTGATGTTTTTCATTTGAGTACCTCCCTGTAAAGCGGTACCGCGGGAACGGCCCGCGAAGCCGCTGGATTAAAGCCTAGGCTCCGCATATCGTGGGGTCAAGCAAGCTAGGCCATGTCCCGATTGGCCACAAAACTCTCGAATATGGCCAGGAACTGCTCTCTGATCTCGTCGCGCTCGGTCAGAATCTCGTGCAGGGATTCGCGGATGGTGACCAGGCTCACGCCGGGAACCCGGCCGGCAAACCGGTGCATGGCTTCGTTGTCGACAACCCGGTCGAGGCCGGCTTCGACAATCAACAACGGGCAGGTCAAGCGGTCCTGACCGTTCATGGCTTTGAGCGCGGCGGTGGATTTTCGCGCGGCCTTGAGCCAGGAAAATGTTGGCCCTCCCAATCCAAGCTGAGGGGCCGTCTCGAGTACCCCTGAGTCCCGCATCCAGCGCCAGCGGTCGCCGCTCAGCGGGTTGCCGGCGAAATCATCGCGGCCGAGTGGACGGTGGTTCTGGCCGGGAAGGAACATCCATCCAAGCCGGAAAGCCGTTGCGAGGGTGACCAGAATCGAGACCAAGGGTAGCGGCCAATTGCCATAGAGGAGGCCAACAAGCGGAGACACCGCAACAGCTTTGTCAAACCATTGGTGGCGCCGGATGGCGTGAATCAGAATGTTGCCGCCGGTTGAATGGCCGATGGCAAAATAGGGCGGCGGGCAACTCAGCCGAACCGCCTCGGCCATGACGGCACGAAGGTCTTCTTCGAATTCCCGAAAGTCGGCCGTGCCGTTGCGATAGCGATCTTTCTGCGGGCGCTCCGAACCGCCTTGGCCGCGGAAATCGAAGGCTGCAACCGCGTAGCCCCGTTTCATGAAGTCGCGCATGGTTTCGAAGTAGCGCTCCATGAAATCGCCGCGGCCGCCAAGAAAAACAACGGTGCCAATGGCCGCTTCGACCGGGGCATGCATGGCGCGCAGCAACACGCCGTCGGCCGTCCAGACGCCTACGCAGCGGGCGCCGGACGGCAATGGGTTTTCCGCTGTAGGGTAAAGTTCCATGACGCAAGATTCGCCCCACGTGTTTAGCGCGGGACCGGCGAAAGCGGAAGGGTGAAGTCCTAACTCTATTGGAGCTTGCGGACTTCCGTTAGTTCGCCGCTGGTGGCATTCAGCTTGATCGCATAGGGCTTGCCGTCACGGGTGGCGCTAAATGCATAGACCTGGCCATCGCAATCGGATGCCTTGACGCCGCTGAAGCCAAAGCCGCTGATGATTCCGGCCGCCTTGTCGCAAGACAATGCGGCGGCGGCTGCGGGCTTTGCCGCAATGCCCGCGGTCTGTTGGACAACAGTCTTTGTTGAAGTGGATGGCGAGGCGGCGGACTTCTTCTTGCGCGAGGCCGGCTTGGCCGGCGGGTTATCAATCGACGGCTCATAATAGGCGCTGTCGAAATTGTCGCCATATTCGCCGTCGGGCGCATCGACAAACGCATCGTCCGGGTCGACAAAATAGCGATAGAAGCGCGGAACCGGCACATAAACCGGCCCGGCGTAATAGCGGTCAAAGCCTCTCCAATGGCGGTTCTTGAACCGGTGATTGGCATCGGCTTCGGTTGCCAGCAAGCCGGCAACAAGCGTTGTTGAGATGGCGGCCAATAGGATGCGTCTGATCATGAATTAAACCCCCACAAAATTGCCATCGCGGACTCGATGAAGTTTTCGCCGTTGACGCTGGCCCGGACAGGCGCCGGGAGGCAAGAGGCTCCCGGCGCGAGGCTTCTCAGGCAACGAAAGTTCGAGTTCATCGGTTTAGCGGCGGGCGAGCACAACAACGCCGCCCGATCTGGCGTTGACCCGGAGGACATAGGCGTGGCCACCGCGGCGAGCATGGAAGGTCAGGTACCTGCCGCTACAATCGGTTGCGACAATTCGCCCGTAGCCGCGATCGCGAAGGATGAGCTTCGCCTCGCCGCAGCTGATGCGCGCCAGTCCCGGGCGGTAGTAGCCGGTGTTATAGCCGCCATAGTAGTAGATAACGTGCGGTCTATAGTGATGAGGACGCCAGTTGTTGTGCCAGTTATTTCCCCAGCCACAGTGACGGCGGTGGCGCCAGCAGTAATGATTGCCGCTCCAGCCGCCGATTCCGACATTGACGGTTGTTTTGGCCGTCGCGGCTTCCGGCACGAAAGCCAGGCTTGCGGCAAGAATGCCAGCTGCGATGGTTGTCTTTGCAAACATGTGAATTCTCCTCAGGAATAAGGCTTTCCAGCCTATTGCGAAACATCATGGCAGAATGTTGCTGAATGGCGCCCGATGGGCCCGTTCATCTGGCGTTCAGCTCTGGGGCCACGGTGTGGCATTGGGGGTTGCCGGCAGACTAGGCGGCCCGGGCTGAATGGCTAGGGAAGACGTTGTTCATCGATCATTCAGCCGGGGCCCTTGAATTCCGGGGATGCGAAATTATCTGATTGAAGCGGGCGTTGCTCAGGCAGGCCCGCTGAAAATAAAGCCCGGCCCATTGTGGCGGGCGCACGCTAACATTGCTCAAGGAGAATGTGACCATGTTCGATCTTACCCCCCTCTATCGCTCAACCATCGGTTTTGACCGCCTTGCCCAGATGCTCGACGAGGCGTCGTCATTCGATGCTCCGGCCTATCCGCCCTACAATATCGAGCGGGTTGGCGAGGATGAATATCGCATTACTATGGCGGTCGCGGGCTTTGGACCGCAAGATATCGGCATCGAAGTCAAGGGCAGCGCCTTGACCGTAACCGGCAAGAAGCAGGGCGAGGCCGAAAGCAAAACCGAGTTCTTGCATCAGGGCATCGCTGCCCGGGTGTTTGAACGGCGCTTCCAGTTGGCCGACCACGTCGAAGTCACCGGCGCCAGCATGGACAATGGTCTGCTTCATATTTCGCTGAAGCGGGTGATTCCGGAAGCGCTGAAGCCGCGGACCATCGCGATTGGCTCCGGTACTGCCCCGAAAGTCATCGAGACCAAGAAGGCGGCTTGATCGGGCCAGCTCTAGCCGAGCCGACGAAAAAGAAAACGAGGAGCCCAACGCGGCGCTCCTCGCAATTTCTTGGCCCTGGTACGCAGTACATGATCCGGGGCCTCGCGGCTTGTCCATCCCCTGCTTGGGTCCGGCTGCCTTGGGCCACTATCGCCCGGCAGAGTTTCCAAACAGTTTCGAACAGGAAAAAAGAGATTAACACAGGCTTGCTCCGCTGTGCCGCAATGGCATGCGACGGCACGGCAACCCGGGTGGAGCGGACTCTATTGCAACCAGTTGTTGAGAAAAGAGCCGAGCCACTTCTTGCTGGCGAAGTCATGGACAAGATTGGATGCCAAATGGGACTCGCCCAATTGGGCGCCGGGCATTGAAAACCGGTGGGCGCCAAGAACCGCCCAGCGGTGCATGGTCAGCCGGGTGACCTCCGGATGAAACTGGATGCCATAGGCCATTGCTCCGAAGCGGAATGCCTGATTCTCGAATGTCTCACCGGTTGCTAGCAATTCGCTGCCGCTTGGAAGCGTAAAACTCTCGCGATGCCACTGGTATACGTGTTCCGGCCAGGGCCCGAGCTGGTGGCCGGCGGCGGTCGGCCGGATGGGGTAATAGCCGATTTCAACCTCTCCACGGGGATGAGGTGCAACACGGCCTCCTAAATGCTTGGACAGCATTTGAGCGCCAAGGCACACGCCAAGGAGGGGTTTTTCTTCCGAAAGCGGGACGGCGATCCAGTCAATTTCACGGGCTATCCAGTCATCACTGTCATTGGCGCTCATCGGTCCGCCAAAGATGACGGCGCCATCGTGGTCATTCATGCTGGAAGGGAGCCGGTCTCCAAGGCAGGGTCTGCGAACATCAAGCTTGCAGCCCTTGGCCCGCAACATTTGTCCGATGCGCCCGGGAGTGGAAGCTTCCGAATGGACAATGATCAGTATATTGCGTTCCATGAAGGTCCGGTGGCGTTTGCTTGGTGCGGCAATGACATGAATTGGTATGTACCAGCAACAAGCAAAAATCCGGTTACTGGCCAACCAGGGCATGATCGCGGCAGTGCCATTGCCAGGCGGTGCGGACAATCGTCTCGATTTTGGAGTTGCCAGGCGCCCAGCCGAGGGTGGCGCGCGCCTTGCTGCCATCGGCGACCAGAATTGCAGGGTCTCCTTCGCGGCGGCGGGCGATGCGGACCGGCACTGCGAGCCCGGTAATCTTCTCGACACACTGGATTACCTCGCGCACCGAAACGCCACGGCCAGTGCCGAGGTTGAAGGCATCCGAGGCTCCCCCGCGCAGCAGATAATCCGCCGCGGCGGCGTGGGCACCGGCCAGGTCGGTCACATGGACATAGTCGCGAATGCAGGTTCCATCCGGAGTGGGGTAGTCGTCGCCAAGCACGTCGATTGCATCGAGAAGCCCGGTCGCCGCCATGAGCACGCGGGGAATCAAATGCGGCTCGGGATCGTGGCGTTCGCCGATGTCGCAACCGGGATCGCAGCCGCTGGCATTGAAGTAGCGCAGGGCCACGTATTTGAGGCCGTGGGCCTCGCCGAAATCCCGGCACATCTGCTCCATCATAAGCTTCGACCGGCCATAGGGATTGATCGGATTCTGCGCGGTGTCCTCGGCAATCGGAAGCTGGTCTGGTTCACCATAAGTCGCGCAAGTCGATGAAACGATCAGTTTGCCCACTCGCGCTGCCTGCATCGCCTCCAGGAGCGACAATGTTCCCGCGACGTTGTTGCGGTAATACATGCCGGGGTTGGATTTCGATTCGCCGACATAGGCAAGCGCCGCGAAATGAATGACGGCATCGGCGGCAAAGTCCGTCAGGCTTCGCTCGAGCAGGGAGGTGTCGGCGAGATCGCCTTCAATAAGCGTGCCCCATTTGGCGAACTCGCGATGGCCGCGAGAGAGGTTGTCGTAGACCACAATCTCATGGCCACGCGCAGCGAGCATCTTGCAGGTGTGGCTGCCAACGTAGCCGGCGCCACCGGTTACCAGGATCCTAGCCATGGAGCGCCACTAACCGCTCGGAGAAATATCCTATGGTTTCCGTCAACCCCTGGCGCAGATCGACTTTCGGCTCCCAGCCGAGGATCGACCGGGCGAGTGTAATGTCTGGCTGCCTTTGCCGGGGATCGTCGACCGGTAAATCGCGATAGACGACCGGAGATTTCGAGCCGGTAAGTTCGATTACGATATCGGCCAGTTGGCTGACGGAAAATTCGTGCGGATTTCCGATGTTGATGGGACCGCGCACCGAATCGTCACTGTCCATGAGTTGAAGAAAGCCGTCGATCAAATCATCGACGTAACAGAACGATCTTGTCTGATCGCCACTTCCGTAAATGGTCAATGGATTTCCGCGCAGGGCCTGGACGATGAAATTGGAAACAACCCGGCCATCGTCGGGATCCATTCGCGGGCCGTAGGTGTTGAAAATCCGGACGACTTTCACGTCGGTGCGATGCATGCGGTGATAATCGAACGTCAAGGTCTCGGAGATTCGCTTGCCCTCATCATAGCAGGCGCGGGGCCCAATGGGATTGACGTTGCCCCGGTAGGTCTCGCTTTGCGGGTGCTCGTGGGCATCGCCATAGATTTCGGAGGTGGAGGCCAGGAAGAAACGGGCGCCGCAATTGGTAGCGAGCTTCAACAGGTTGTCGGTGCCGGTAAAATTCGTGTGCGCGGTAAAGATGGGGTCGCGCTGATAGTGTTGGGGTGAAGCTGGGCAAGCGAGGTTGTAAATCTGGTCGAACCGGCCGGCAAACGGCTGCAACACATTGTGATTGACGAAAGTAAAGCGCGGGTGGCCGATGAGCCGGCGAATGTTCCCGGTGCTGCCGGTCACCAGGTTGTCAATCGCTACAACTTCATCACCCCGGTCCACCAGCCGGTCACAGAGGTGCGATCCCAGAAATCCCGCAGCTCCCGCAACCAGTATGCGCATTGAGATTTTCCTACCTTGCTTAGATGGCGATCGCGTTGCGGCCAAGGGAGAGGTAATTTACGCCGAGCCTGCGTGCCTGGGTTAGCGTGAAAATATTGCGCAGATCAACCACCAGCGGATGGGCCATCAGTTTGGCGAGTACTGGCCAATCGGCTTCGCGGAATTCCGGCCATTCGGTCAGAATCACCGCGGCATCGGCGCCGCTCAGCGCTTCGGCCATCGAGCTGGCAAACCTGACGGAATTGCTGGCGAGGTGACAGGCTGCGTTGTTGGCGGCAATGGGATCGTAGGCGGAAACCGAGGCGCCTTCGCGCGCCAGGATGGGAATGATGGTCATTGCGGGGGAATCGCGAACGTCATCGGTATTGGCCTTGAAGGCCAGGCCAAGCACGGCGATGTTCTTGTCCGCCAGATTGCCGCCGAGTGAATCGCGGATCTTGTTGAGCATGAAGTGTTTGTGCCGGTTGTTGGCGCGAATCACGGTTTCGACGATCTCGACCGGGCTGTGATGATCGTTGGCGGTCTTGACCAGGGCAAGGGTGTCTTTCGGGAAACAGGAACCGCCGTAACCGGGACCGACCTTCAGGAACTTGTCGCCGATGCGCTTGTCGAGGCCAATGCCCAGCGCCAATTCGTCGACGTCGGCGCCAATTCTTTCGCATAGACGAGAGAGTTCGTTGACAAAAGTGATCTTGGTGGCAAGGAAGGCGTTTGCCGCGTATTTGATGAGTTCAGCGGTCTCGACGGTTGTGGTCATGACCAGGGGCCGGCCCTGTCTTGTCATGGGCCGGTAGAGTTTTTCAAGGAGGGACCTGGCGGCTTCCGACTGGCTGCCGACGATAATGCGATCAGGATTCATGAAATCCTCGATGGCATTGCCTTCGCGGAGGAACTCGGGGTTGGAGGCTACGGCAAACTGGTGTTCGCCGAGGAATTTTCCGGCGATTCTCGCAACCTCACGGCTGGTTCCGACCGGTACGGTCGATTTGGTGACAATGACCGAAAATGACTTGCTCGCTGCCTCCATGGACTTGATATTGGAAGCGATTTCCTCAACCGCGGCAAACACGTAACTCAAGTCGGCGCCGCCGTCTTCGGCCCGGGGCGGGGTTCCGACCGCGATGAAATAGAAGTTGGGGACGCGCGCCACCGCATCCTTCAAATTGGCGGTGAAGGTTAATCTGCCGAGCTTGCGGTTGGATTCGACCAATTCCAGCAGTCCCGGTTCGTAGATCGGGATGTGCCCGTCGAGCAAACGGCCGATCTTTGCCTTGTCGGTATCGACGCAGACGACATTGTGTCCGAGCTCGGCGAGACAAGTTCCAGTTACCAGCCCGACATAGCCCGAGCCAATCATACAAACGCGCATCAATTCAACCTCTTGATCGAAGGTAATACCCTAGGCGTGCGGGTTGGTGGTTGCCATGTTTTGTTCGAATTAGGCATAAGATTTAGTTTTGTTTGACGCGAACTTTCATATTGTCATCCCTTAACCATTGCTGGGGCCCGTCACTGCAAGTCCAATGCCACGGCCGCCGCGGAGGCAAACAGAGAACAGAGCGCCGCCGTCAATAGGAGATGGCAAAGTGGATTACCTGCGCTTCCGGTGACGCCAATTTCAGCCCAGGCGAGATCTTGCCCGAGCCGACCAGCAAGACGTCCTCGCGCCGGGTGAACACTTCCTGGGCGTGTTGCATCGAAATGAAGGTGCCCGATGTACTTTGCTCGGCAAGGCGCACGCGGCCATCCACCAGCTTGATCGTTGCGTGGAGCCTCGATACCCATTTGCGGTCGATGACAATGTCGCAGCCGGGCGAGCGGCCGAGGCTGGCGCTCTCCGCCTCGCCGATGACGGTCGTCCTGTCATTATGGACCAGGCTGACCCGCACGGCGCGCTTGTAGCGGCCGCCAGCGAATGCGCGAACAGCAGTGTCCTGCAGTATCTCGGTTTGGTCGGGCGCGGCAAGGGTGAAGACCCGCTGAGGTTCCAGCTTCCCCTTGAACGTCATCTCGTCGAGGTAGCGCAGCCACGTGCGCGATGGCGGCGGCAGGCGGTCGACGTAGTCCTGGCCGATGATCGCCTCGCCCGGATTGGCGGTCGCGGCGAAACGCGCCGTGAGGTTGACGGCATCGCCGTAGATGTCGTCTCCAGCTCTGATCACCGGTCCATAATGAACGCCCACCCGGAACTTCATCTGGATAGCCACGCTTGGGCTGAGTATCTCCATGACGACGTGCAAGGCCGATACCGGATCATCGAAGGTGGCGAGCACGTCGTCACCGCGGGAGTGGACGAATGAACCGCCGGCGGCGTCGATCAGTTGCCTGAGCCAGCCAATCCGCTCGCTGATCTGGCGCGCCGCGGCATCGTCACCACTGCGCTGGTAAAGCAACATACTGCTCACGACATCCACGAGAAGGATGGTGCGTTCCCTGCCGTCTTCGCCCATAAATCAGATTCCCAAACCGGACCAGAAGCTACTCCCGGTTAAGCAAAATTCCATTCAAAAATACAACCGTAAATGTGGCTGAAATCGCGTGCCTGGCCATTGGCTCGAAACGGCCCAAGATGCTTAACTCGAAGACGCAAAGTTATCATTCTATCCAATTGCGGGTTGCATATTGTTGCAATCCTTTTCGTAGGAGAGAATCGATGGCAGGGCCCAATTCGAAGCTCTTTCAAATCACCAAAAGATTCGCGGCGATAGGCGCCATCTCGGTTGCTTCCGCGCTGGCGCAGGCGGAAGTCGCCGCCGCCGAGGAACTCGCCAACGCCTGTCCCGTCGATGGATGCGTGGTCGAGATCGCCGCGGCGAAGAAGGATGGGTCTGAAATCGTGCTGACCCTGAAATCCAACTTCAAGCCCGATATGTCGAAGAACCATATCCACGTTTGGTGGGGCGAGAACTACAAGATCGAGCAGGTCACCAACAATGCCGAGACCGTCTATATGGTCAAGCAGGGGGAGTGGCATCCAACCGACGAATATCCGGACTACGTGACGCAAAGTGCGGCATCGACATCGGTGCGAGGTTCGGCCAAGACCCTCTGCGTCAGCGCCAGCGACCGCAACCACGACATTCTCGACGTCAAGAAGCTTCATTGCGTGGATGTAAGCGGCCAGCTGTGAGTTGCGATGGCGGTTCCGTCCTATATCGGCCGCTATGAAGTAAGGAACAAAATAGCACGGGGCGGGTTCGCGGAGGTCGTACTGGCTTGGGACGACGATCTCAGGGCCAGCGTCGCGATCAAAATCCTCCATGCCCAATTCGCCGGTGGCGACGGCGGCATACAGCAACGCTTTCTCGACGAGGCGAGGCTGCTGCGCCGCATCAGATCGCCCAACGTCGTGACCATCCATGATGTCGGCCGGCTTGCCGATGGACGTCCCTATTTCGTGATGGATTACGCCGATCGCGGCACGCTGGCGGCCCGTTTGGCCCAAGTTCCGCCATCGGCCGGGCTCGACACCAGTAGCCTCTCCATCCTGGTCGACGCACTGGCGGACGGCCTGTCGGCTATTCACGATGCTGGCGTCGTCCACCGCGACGTGAAACCCGCGAACATCCTGATACAGGCGGCGCGGCGCATAAGCCCCGATCCCGACCAGACGGTGATCGGCGATGGCGGCGCGGAACCCGGCACTCTCGTCGGCGATGACGAGCGCGTGCTGCTCGGCGATCTCGGCTTTGCCAAGGACAAACTGCGTGCCGGCGGGACAACGCAGAGCGGTGGTACGATGTATTACCGGGCGCCCGAACAGACCGAGGGCGGCGCCGAGATAACCGCCGCCGCCGATGTCTACGCGGCATCGGCGGTGGTCTGGGAGGCGATCACGCGCAAGCGCCCGCCTGCCGCCGACTCCGTCGTTGCCAGCCTGGCAGGGCTTGCCCCGGCATGGCGGGAGTTGATGGAAACGGGAATGGCCTTTGAAGCCAAATCGCGTTTCGCCAGCATCGATGCCTGGCGCAGCGCGGTGCAGGATGTCTTGTCACAGGCCGCTGCGGAAACTCACTCCGATGCGGCCAGCCAAGGCAAGTCCGCGGCAGTGGCTTGCCCCTACAAGGGCCTTGCTGCCTATCAGCCGGAAGATGCCCATAATTTCTTCGGCCGCGAGGCCCTTGTCGACGAATTGATCCGCCGGGTGAAACTACAGCGGGTGCTGGTCATCGGCGGCTCGTCGGGCAGCGGCAAGTCGTCGTTGGTTCGCGCCGGCCTCATTCCCGCTCTCCGCGCCGGCGCAATCGCGGGCAGTGAAACCTGGCCGGTCATTCTATTGACCCCCGGGCGCGATCCGCTGGGTGAACTCCATTTCCAGTTCGCCAGCGCCCTGCCAGCTGGCCGGGGCCAGCCCATCTCCCTCGCCGATCTGAAGGCTCACCCGGCGCTTGCGCGTCACCTCGGTCAGACCGATACGCCGGCGCAGCCGGTCGTCGTCTGCATCGATCAATTCGAAGAACTTTTCACGCTGTCAGCGGCCGGCGAGCCGGCGAAGATGGTCGAAGCGCTGGCGGCGATGACCGATCCAGCCCATAGCCCGATCCGGCTCGTCATCGCGGTTCGGGCGGATTTCTACGGGGCATGCGCTCAGATTCCATGGCTTGCCGGATGCATTACCGACAATCAGGTGCTGGTTGGCCCGATGACCGAGGCGGAGCTGCGGCGGGCCATTACCGAGCCCGCCCGCCGCGCCGGACTCTATCTTGAGCGCAGCCTGGTCGATGCGGTAGTGGGCGAGGCGGGCAGCGAGGCCGGTGCGCTGCCGCTGGTTGCACATGCCATGGTCGAGACCTGGATCCGCAGACGGGGAAGCACTCTCACGTTTGAAGGATTTCGAGCCGCGGGCGGCGTTGCCGGGGCAATCAGCCAGACCGCCGATTGGACCTTCGAGCATGTTTTCGATGATGCCGAGAAGAGTGCCAGCAAGCGCCTGTTTCTGCGTCTGGTTACGCCAGGCGAGGGGACGAGCGACACGCGGCGCATCGTGGCCCGCTCCGAGGTCGATTCCGACCCGCACGCGGCGGTGATGCACCGCGCTATCGAAAGGTTGACGGCGGCCCGGCTTCTGACGGTCAGCAACACCACCGTTCAGATTGCCCATGAGGCCCTGCTGCGCACGTGGCCAAGACTGCGGGACTGGATCGAGGAATCGCGCGATAATCTCCGTACCCGCCAGCGCATTTCGCGCGCGGCGGAAGAATGGAAGAGCGAAGGCAACGACCCGGACTGCCTTTATCACGGGGCCCATCTGATTTCGACCCTGGCTTGGGTTGAAGAGCATGGCGAACAGCTCGGCAGTCTGGAGCATGCCTTTCTCGAGGCTTCCGCGGCACTTGCCAATCGGCAACAGGCCGAGACCCGCGAAAGGCAGCAGCGGACAAAGCGCCGCCGCAACATCGCCATCGCCGCCCTTGCTGCCCTGGCGGCTGGAACCACCGCCGCATCGGTCGTGGCATTCCTGGCTTTCCGCCAGGCGGAGGCAAACAAACAAACCGCTGAAACCGCGACCACGGAGGCCGATGAGCGCTTCGCTGGCGCGCTAGGCGCTGTTGCCAAGCAACTGGTCGAGGAGGACCCGTTGCTTGCGCTCTATTTGTCGGCCGAGGCATTGCAGCGGGCAGGCGATGGCGGACCGGGATTCGATGCGCGATCAAGCCTACTGGCCGCCCGCCGGGTTTTGTCGCGGGGAGGGCCCGCGCCCCTCGGCAGCCCCCTCGACATGGGCGACGCCAAGGTGCTGACGCTGAGTTCAGATGGCACGCTGCTGGCAACCGGCGGCCGGGACGGAACGGTCAACATGGCTTCGACGACGACGCGGAGCCTCCTCGCATCGCGGCCGCGCGGTCATGATGGCGGCGTTGAAGATCTCGATTTCGGCCCGCTCGGCGATCAATTGGTCTCGGCCGGTGACGACGGAAAAGTGCTCTTGTGGCAGACGACCGGGGATCTATCCGAGCATTCCACGCAGGCCGGCAGCTTGCCGGATGTCGTGTGGGGCGTGCGCTTCAGCCCGGACGGAAAAGCGCTCGCGACTGCTTCCGAGAATGGGACAGTAATGCTATGGGATGCCCGAACTTCCGCGGAAATTGATGCACCACTGATCAAACGCACCGGCGATTTCCTTAGCGTGGCGTTCGAACCCAGCGGCCGTGGTCTTATCGCGGGCAACGGCGAGGGAGACATCTACGGATGGACGCTTCCCGATCGCGCACCGCTGTTTGAGCCGATCAAGGGCGTGCACACCAGCGATATCTGGAAGCTTGCATTCGACATGCAAGGCCGGACCTTTGCAACCTCGAGCAGCGATGGCCGTTCGAACCTGTTCTCCTATCCGAGCGGAAAATTGCAGGGCGCGGCTTTCGGCAGCGAAGGCAAGATTGCCGGCGTCGCCTTCACGTCCGACGGCTCGCATCTTGTCGGCGGCGGCCCGAATGGCGAACTGCTGGTATGGGATGTTCGGGGCGAGAAACTCGAACACCGCACGGCTCCCGGTCATGATGGCGCGGTCGTCGATCTCGCACTCAGCAGCGAGCGCAACTTGATCGTATCGCTGGCGCGTGACCGGCTCGTCCGTTTCTGGCGCGCGGAAGCCCTGGTTCCGCTTTTCTTTGAGCGCCGCATGCCGGAAGGGCCGGCCAAGGGGCTGGCGATAGCCGGTGATGGCTCCCTGGTCGCCGCGGCCGGCGAGGCGGGCGGTATCGCCATCTGGAACGTCAATGGCGGCGGTCCCACCTTGCTGAAAACCGGCCGGCCCGAGCAGGTCTGGGCATTGGCTTTCTCACCCGGCGGCAAAACATTGATTTCCGCCGATCGGGGAGGGATGGTGGAAACCTGGGAGGCGGCGACTGGCCGCCTCCTGTCCTCGGTAAAGGCTGCCGATGGCGCCATCTGGTCGGTCCTCGCCGATCCAAAAACCGGGAACTACATCACCGCCAGCGAGACGGCGCTGCGGGAGTGGGACGGTGCCACGGCGGCGCCGGTTCGCGACATATGGACGAGCCCGTCGGCGATCAACCGCGCCGCGCTGTCGCCCGACGGCCGGCACATCGCCGTGGCCTTGACCGACGCCAAAGTGAAAATTGTCGATCGCTCCAGCGGAGCCATCGTAAGAGAGATCAGCGTTGGCGACGACGCGATCTGGAGCGTCGCATTCAGTCCGGATGGCGCTAGTCTCGCGGTCGCTTCGGGCGACGAGGTGGTCAGCGTCTGGGAGGTTGCCCGCGGCGCCAAAATCGCCGCCTACTCCGGCCATACCGGCGGCGCCACCGATGTGGCCTTCCTGCCGGACGGTGTCACGCTGGCGGCTGTCGATCGTGACGGCCGGCTGCATTTTCTCGATGTTGCCAGCGGGCGGCGCATCGCACCTCCTTGGCCCGCGCACCAAGGCTCGAGCTGGCGCCTCGCGGTTGGGCCGGGCCCGGGCGGTTTTGCCACCGCGGGCGATGACGGCCTGGTCAAGATCTGGGACGTCCTCGACGTTTCGCGCGCCTGCGCCATCAGCTGGGAGGCCTTCGACGAGCCGCGGCGGAAGGAGTATTTCGGCGCCGGCAAGAGCGTTCTGGATTGCCCGCATTAATTCCCGGGTGAAGGCCGCCGCGGGCCGATGCGCGGATAATTTGTTCAGTATACAGAGTAATAATTAAATGCGCTTTCGCGGTAAGTCCGGGTCCGGTGGCAGCGGGATGAACTCGGTCTCGCCGGCGATCTCCGGGAAGCGGCCCTGCCGCCAATCGTCCTTGGCCTGCTCGATGCGGTCCTTCGAGCTTGAGACGAAGTTCCAATAGATGTGGCGGGGCTCGGCAAGGGGCTCGCCGCCCACCAGCATCAGGCGGGCTCCGTGTTGCGTGCCAAGCACGATCTCGGCGCCGGGCTTGAAGATCACCAGTTGGGTTTCCGCGAAAGTTCCGGTCTGGCCCGCGACTTCGATCTCGCCCGAGACAATGAACGCGGCGCGCTCGATATGATCGGCGGGAACCTTCAGGCGGGCACCGGGCCCGATCGCCACATCGACATACATCAGGTCCGAATGGACCGGGACCGGCGACCGCCGCCCGAAGGCCTCGCCCGCTATGACGCGGAGGAAGGCTCCATCCTCCTCAAAGCCCGGCAAGGCGCCTTTGACATGATTGGAGAAGCCCGGCCGCATATCCTCCAGCGCCTTCGGCAAAGCCACCCATATCTGCTGGCCGAACATCGACCCGCCCTCGGATTGGGCCTTGGCGGGCGAGCGCTCCGAATGGACGATGCCACTGCCTGCCGTCATCCAGTTGACGTCGCCGGCACGGATCGTCTCAACGCTGCCCAGGCTGTCGCGGTGAACCATCTCGCCTTCGAGCAGGTAGGTCAGTGTCGACAGGCCAATATGCGGGTGAGGGCGGACGTTGGGGCCGGCGCCGGCGCGAAACACCACCGGGCCGAAGTGATCGAGGAAAATGAAGGGGCCGACCGTCCGGCGCTGTGCGGAGGGGAGGGCGCGGCGAACAGTGAAGCCGTCTCCCAAATCCCGGACGGACGGAAGAATGACTTGCTCTACCGGTAAGCCCCCAGCCGCGCTCGAAATTGTCATAGCCCGCATCCCCGGAGCAGATTGCAGTCAGGCGGCGGCGGCCAGCGCATCCTGCTGGCGCGCACTCTTAAGAGCCCTGGTCCACCAGGCCAGCTGATCGAGCAGGTCGATCACACCCTTCTGCAGGTAGCCGATCTCCTTGAGATCCTTGCCTTCCTTCCACACAGCCATGAAGTCGGCGCCCTGGATATAGACACCGGTGCGGATGGTGGCCAATTGCAGTTCGGCCGCCACCAGGCGCAACTGCTCGACAGCGCGCGCGCCACCCACCGCGCCATAGCCGACAAAGGCGGCCGCCTTCTTGTTCCATTCGGGATAGGCGTAGTCGAGAGCGTTCTTCAGCACCGCCGGAATGCCGTGATTGTACTCGGCGGTCACGAAGACATAGCCGTCGAATTCGGCAACCTTCTTCTGCCAGCGCCGCGCCACTTCGTTGGTCGAGGGCGCCCAGGCGTTCGAGGCCACTTCATCGAAGAACGGCATGGGGAAATCCCTGAGGTCGACGATTTCTACGTGCATGTCGTCGCGCCCGGCGGCGATATCCTTGACCCATTGCGCCGGCTTGTGGCCGAAGCGGGTGGCGCGGGTGGTGCTGATCACGATGGCGATCTTGAGCTTGCTCATGGAACCCTCTATACCGGCTGAACGCGGTTATCAATTGTTACCGAGCCTAAATAGATGACCATGGAAAAAGTACAAGAAGGCACAAGGATTTTACCCGGTAACCTCCATGTGCCCGATGAGTGCCGGGCGATCAGCGAGGTATTGTCGCGTGTCGGCGACAAGTGGACCGTCCTGGTGATCACGACTCTCGGCGGCGGACGGCAGCGGTTCGGCGAGCTCCGCAAGGCGCTGGGCAGCATTTCCAAGCGCATGCTAACGCTCACCTTGCGCGGGCTTGAACGCGACGGACTGGTGTCGCGCACCGTCTTCCCAACCGTCCCGCCGCGCGTCGACTATGAACTCACCCGGCTTGGCCGATCGCTACTCGAGCCGGTGAGCGAAATGGCACTGTGGGCGCGCAAGCATCGCCCGACGATCGAGGATGCACGCCGCAAGTTCGATGCGGCAAGTCACGCCGGTTAGCCGCATGTAATTTTATACCAACGGCCGGAAATCTTGACCTGCCTCATCCCACATTACGTCATTGCGGCGAAAGCCGGAACCCATGGTTCAGTAGCGACAAATGCGGTTACGGTGAGGGTGCATTTAATTTCCCGTGGGCGAATAGCACTAACGATCAACCGGGCCGGTAAACCCGCGTCGCTTCCGGGTCCCCGCTTTCGAAGGGAAGGGTCATCAGTTCATCCCATGCCGCTTGCGGAATGGGGCACCTCGCCCAGTCGAGCGTCTGTGTGATGCGTTCCGGCTTGCTGATGCCGCAGACCGTGGATGTCACCCGCTTGTCCCGCATTGAGAACTGGAGGGCCGCAGCGCCGGGTGCAATACCGTGCCTGGCACAGACCTCTTCGATCCTGGCGATCGGTACCAGCATTTCGGGAGACGCTTCCTGATAAACATAGCGCTTGTGCGATGCCGTGCCCTTGGCCAGAACGCCGCCGCTATAGGGCGCGGCATTGAGAACGGCGATGCCCCGTTGCAGTGCAAGATCCATCATCTCTGCTGCGTTGCGGTTCGCCAGCGTGAAGCGATTATGCGTGATGAGGGCGTCGAAATCCCAATCCCGCAAGAGGGGCATCATGATGTCCACGCGTCCGGCCGCCAGTCCGACGGCGGCCGCCAAGCCTTCCTCCTTCATCCTGAAGAGTTCGGCGAGTGCGCCCTTCGGTCCGGTCACATCCGACAGGGATGATGCGTATTCGGGGTCGTGAACATGAAGCAGCTGGATGTGGTCGACGTTCAGCGCCTTTAGACTCTCCTCTAGTGAGCGGCGGGCCCGGGCGCCATCGAACCGCCTGGTTTCCATGTCGCGGTCGAGCTTGGTGGAGATAACAAAACCCTGTCGGCAGTCCGCCTCGCTCGCGGATCACGTCGCCAATCCGCTCTTCGCTCCGGCCAAAGCCATAGTTCCGCGACGTATCGAGAAAATTGACAGGGCTGTCGAAAACGGCGCGCACCGTGTCCTTCGCCTGCTCGGCCGCGACGCTATGGCCATAGGTTTCCGGCATGTCGCCCAATGGCGCCAAACCAAAACAAATCCTGCTAACGGAAAGGCCAGTATTGCCCAGCGCGATCTTATCAGTTGGATCTGGCGGCATTTGCTCCGTCCCTTCGTCTTGGACTGCGCTGGGGGTGGTCTGGTGCCGCTTGCGTGACTCGAACACGCGACCCCCGCATTACGAATGCGGTGCTCTACCGGCTGAGCTAAAGCGGCTATTGGTGGGGCAGCGATAGACGGTTTTGGCGGGCAATTCAACCGTCCGTGGCGAGCTGTTCGACGAGTGGCGGGTTCGAGTTCGGTTTCGGCGCCGGGAAGCCCCGGATCGTCGGGCGGGCGGAAGGTCTCGATGGCGCGGGGCAGTTCGGCCGGCTTCCTGGTTTCCAGGGGCCTGGCCGCTGTAACAGCGGTCAAGGCCTCGTCTTCGCCGATCATTTCGAATGGAACTTTCCATTCACACGGGACGATTTCACCCGAAACCGGCGAAACCGGAGTCCAGCGGGGGCCAGCCACGCCATCGGAGACCCAGATCGGATCGCGCTTGGCGCGCACGGCGCGCGACAGCCATTCCCGGGTGCTGCCCTTGTCGCCCTGGGCCTCTTCGATGTCGGCCATCAAGGCGCAGATGCGGGCCTGGGGATTGCCGGCGAGGTGCGGCTCAAGCGTCTTGCGGGCGACATCCCAGCGCTGGGCCAATGCGGCGGCGCGGGCGAGGGCGAAGGCACCCTCGAGGCCGCCATCTCTCTCCTTGACCAGATCGCGCACCCGCTCGAAGCGGGCTTCGGGGCCGTCACCGGGTTTCACGTGGGCGCAGACCTCGGCCAAGTCGGGATGGGGCGAGCGGCTCCAGGTTTCGCGGATCACCCGCATGGCCTTGCGGGTGGAGCCCTCGGCGATATAACAGCGCGCCGCCACGAGGGCGGCGGGAACCAGCCCCGCATCAAATTTCAGGGCGCGGTTGGCGAGATCGAGGGCCTTGGCGCGGTCCTTGTCCTCGAGGCCCATGGCCTGGGCCGCCAGCATGGCGGCCTGTTTGCGGTTGCCATCCTCGCCCGTAAGCAATCCCGATTTGGCCTGCTGGGCCAAGGTCGCCGCGGCGCCGGCCCAATCGCGGGACAGCGACTGCAATTGCAGAACCGCCGTTGAAGCCCAGGCCAGGCGCGGATTGAGTTTGAGAGCGCGCTCGGCCAAGGCGCGGGCGCCGGCCACATCACCGGCCTGGCGCGCCTCGGCAAACAGGCCGCGAAGCCCAAGGGCCTCGGTGCCGGGGGATTTGGTCATCGATTCAAAGATACGCTTGACGGAGGCCCGGTCGCCCTTGAGCTGGGCGGCCTGGGCCGCGAGCACATTGACCAATGGCTCGTCAGCCAGCGCATTGCCGGCAATGCTTGCATGTTTGGCGGCCGCCACCGCGTCGCCGGCGCCTGCCGCGATGATGCCGCGCGACAGCGATTCATAACCTTTGCGGTTCTTGCGAAAGCGCCAGTATTCGCCGACCGACGCGGGGGCTGCGCCACAGTCTTGCAATCAGGCTCCAGAGAAACCACAGGAGTATCAGTGCGAGCAAGACAATCGCCACGGCGACGACAAAGGAGGTTTCGATTTCGCGGCCCATCCAGCGCAGGGTGACGCTGCCGGGGCGATCGGCCAGCCAGGCGAAACCGGCGGCAAGAAGAACGAGGATGGCAAAGCGCCAGATCAGCCGGATCATTGACCACCGCCCAAGCTGACGATCTGGCGCTGGACGGCGTCCGCCATTTGAACGAGGGCGGCCTCCAATTTGAGGCGTGCCGCCGCCCGGTCGCGCCATTGGCCGAGCGCGGACGGCACGGTTCCCTCGGCCGCATCGATGCGGGCGATGGCCTGGGCGAGATCGCCGGAAGCCGCAAGGCTCGCGCACTCTTCGGCGATTGCGGGCCAATCGGCCTCGCCGATGTTGCGGATGGTTACAACCGAGGTGACGGCGTTCCAAACGCTGTCCCAATACCCGGTATTTTCCGGCGTTGTGGTGGAATCGGACTTGGGAAGTGCCGGAATTGCGGCGCGCAGTTCGGAGGCCAAGCCCTGCGCCGCCGGCAGGCCTTCGTTTGCATGGGTTTCGAGAACATCAAGCCCCGCGGCAGCTGGCACCATGCGGGCGATGCGATCAAGTTCGTCTCGAAATGATGTGCCTGATGCGATCTTGGCCTTTATGTCCGACAGGGCCTGGGACAGAGCAGCAAGGCTTGCCGCCTTGATCGCCGGAGCCGGCACCACCCTTCAGACTGGCCATATCCTTCTCGAGCGCGTCAAGGCGCTGGCCAATGGCGGCGAGGGCAGCGGGGCCGGCGCTGCTGGTTCCATTCGCTGAACCAGCGGCGACTGCCGTGCGCAGGGAGTCAAGATCGGTTTTGAGGGACTGCGCGGTTTTTTCCACGCCTGCGAGTTTTGCTTCGAAGCTTGAGAGGCCAGTTTTCACAGCCGCGAGACCGGTGGCCGTTTCCTTTGCCGAGGACCCGGCGGCAACGGCTGTTTGACCTGCCTGATCGGCCACGGCACTGATGGCGGCAAGTTGGTTCCCCGCAGTCTTGGCGCCAGCTTCGAGGGTATCGATGCGGGCCTTCGTGGCGGTCATTTCATCGGTCGGGAGATAACTCGACAGGACATCGCGATAAAGCCAGCCTCCGGCAATGGCGCCGGCGAGCAGGGCGGCAACAACCCAGCGCCATGTGCCAGCGGATTTGCGCTGACGAGGCGGCGGTGGCGGCGGAGCGGCACTCTCCTTCACTTCTTCCGGCTGTTGCGCAGTCTCTTCTTCCGGCTGCTGCGCAGCCGGCGTCACATCTTCGGCTTCAAGGTCGATCACCTGCGGTTTCACCGCGGCATCATCGTCTTTGGCATCGGCTGTCATGGGTTGGGCCTAACGGGTTCTGGGAGCCTGCACAAGAAGGGCCAGCATCGCCGCCTCATCGGGCGTTTTTGCGACGGTGCTGGACCATGTCTTGGGAAGGGTTGCTGCCACATTCTTGGAGAGACAGAAATAGTGGGCGGCGGCGGCTTCTTCAATCAGGCCTGCATCCCACACGATTTTGGTCCAGAGACGGGCACTGCGGGGGGAATAAAGCAGGACCGCTTCGGCTTCGTGGTTGCGAAGGGCAGATTCGGCCGGCCCCAAATCCTTGGCCTGGACGGCGTCATAGACGATGGTGCGCCAACAATCGAAACCGGCCGCCCGGAGCTGTCCTTCAAGATCGCCGGCCGTCTCGTTGCCCGAGAGATAGAGAATGGGGCCGTTTGGGGGCTGAAGAGTCTTGCGGATATGGGCAACGAGGCCTTCGAGATCGCCGCCATGGGCCTCGGCGTGGCGGAAGCCCGCATCTTTGGCAGCCTTGAGGGACTGCGGACCAACCGTCAGCATACGGATTGATTTGAGTTCGTCGTGGCCGCTCAACATGCGGATGCCGTTGGCACTGGTGGCAACAACGGCCTGGTAAGGCTGCTTGCGAATGAACACCGGCTTGCGGGGCACGATTTGCAGGAGCGGCACGAGGATTACAGTGTGCCCGAGGCCCACGAGTTTTGCCTTGAGGGCGCCAGCGTCTTCGTCGGGGCGGGTGACAATGATGTTCATCAGAAGGCAATCAGCGCGCCGCCGAGGGATTTTACCTGGGCTCCGGCGTCGGCGCCCATGCGGGCGGCATCTACAAGGGCACCGTGGCGCGTCGTCTCAAAGCAATGGACGCCGTCATGGGTGAGGGCATGGCCGCGGAAGTTCAGGGCGTTGCCGTCAATGGTTGCGTGACCGGCCAAGGGCGTCCGGCAGGAGCCGTCGAGGGCGGCGAGAAAGGCGCGTTCGCAGGCGATGGCGATCTCCGTTTCATGGTGATTGATGGGGGCTAGCAGTGTTCTGGTTTTATCGTCGTTGTGGCGGATTTCAATTCCGATGGCGCCCTGGGCCACGGCGGGCAGCATTTCGTCCATCGGAATGAGCGAGGTGATGCGGCCGGCAAGGCCCAGGCGGTTGAGGCCGGCGGCGGCCAGCAGGGTGGCGGTGGCCACGCCTTCCGACAGCTTGCGCAGCCTTGTTTCGACATTGCCGCGAAACTGCACGGTTTTCAAATCGGGTCTCAGTCTGACAATCTGGGCGCAACGGCGTACGGAGGACGAGCCAATGACGGCGCCCGGCGGCAGGTCCGCAATGGAATTTGCCGAGGGACTCAGAAACGCATCGCGGGCGTCTTCGCGCGGCAGCAGTGCGGCAACCTGGAGGCCATCAGGCAATTGCGCCGGCATATCCTTCATCGAGTGGACGGCCATGTGAATATCGCCCGCCAGCAGCGCCTCTTCGATTTCCTTGGTGAAGAGGCCCTTGCCGCCGATTTCCGCCAGCGGCCGGTCGCTGATGCGGTCGCCGGTGGTGGTGATGCGCACGATTTCGATATCTTCTTCGGCAAGGCCATGGGCCGCCATCAGGCGGCGCTGGGTCTCGCGCGCCTGGGCGAGGGCCAGTGGCGAGCCCCGGGTTCCGATTCTCAGTCGTGGCATTTGCAAGTCATATCCGGCGGATGCTAGAGCGAGGCACCTCATAGACCGATTGAACGGAGACGTCACCAGCCCCATGGCCGCACCGGATTTTCACATCCTGGGCATCGAAACTTCGTGCGACGAAACGGCGGCGGCGGTGGTGCGCCGGAATGCCGATGGGCTCGGGGGCGATTCTTTCCAATGTGGTGCGTTCGCAGATCAAGGACCATGCGCCCTATGGCGGCGTGGTGCCGGAAATCGCGGCGCGCGCCCATGTGAGCATTCTCGACTCACTGGTGAAGCTCGCCCTCGACGGGGCGCAAGTTGAGTTCGGCGAATCTGGACGGTGTTGCCGCGACAGCAGGACCGGGCCTTCTCGGCGGGGTGATCGTGGGGCTTACCACGGCGAAGGCAATCGCACTTGCCCACAATCTGCCATTGCTGGCGGTCAATCATCTCGAAGGCCATGCGTTGACCCCGCGGCTTCTTGGGTCTTGCGAGTTTCCCTATCTGCTGCTGCTGATATCCGGCGGCCATACGCAGTTCCAATCGGTTGAGGGCGTTGGCCGCTACCTGCGCCTGGGTACGACGATCGACGATGCCCTGGGCGAGGCATTCGACAAGGTGGCCAAGCTCGTAGGGCTCGGCTATCCGGGGGGCCCGCAGGTTGAAATTCATGCGCGGCGGGGAAATGCTGCTCGATTCGATTTTCCGCGGCCATTGAAAGGACGCGGGGATTGCAACTTCTCCTTCTCCGGTCTCAAGACGGCGGTTCGCGAAGCGGTGCAGGAGTCCGGTCATCTCAGTGAACAGGATGTGGCCGATGTCTGCGCCAGCTTCGAGGCGGCGGTGGCGGAAACGATGGAGGACCGTCTGCACCGGGCTGTCGAAATGTTCCGGGACCTTCATCCCACTGTCGCTCAGCCGGCGCTGATTGTTGCCGGAGGGGTGGCCGCCAATGCGCGGCTGAAACAGGTTTTTGAACAGTCGGCGGCGGCGCATGGCTTCCGGCTCGTGGTGCCGCCAGCCGCGCTCTGTACCGACAATGCGGCGATGATTGCCTGGGCAGGGGCCGAGCGTTTGGCGCTGGGACTCGTCGATGATCTCGGATTTGCGGCACGGGCGCGCTGGCCGCTCGATCAGACGTCGGCGCCAGTCTATGGCTCGGGCAAGCTCGGGGCCAAGGCGTGAGGCGGCGCATTGGCGTTGCGGGCGCGGGAGCCTGGGGGAAGGCACTGGCCCACATTGCCAAGCTTGCCGGTCATGATGTGCGAATGTGGTCGCGGGGCGAGCCGGTACACGCATTAGCCGAGAGCGACGCGATTATCGTGGCGGTTCCGGCGCAGGCGGTGCGGGCGGTTCTTGAAACTCTCAAGCCAGTGATTGGAAAGTCTCTGCCGGTGATCATCAGCGCCAAGGGGATCGAACAGTCGACGGGACTGTTCATGAACGAGGTGGTGGCCGAGGTGACACCGGATGCTCGCGCGATGGTTCTGTCGGGACCGAGCTTTGCCGCTGATGTCATGGGCGGGCTGCCGACGGCCGTGGTGTTGGCTGCGGGAACGCTGGCCGAGGCGGGGGAATGGGCGGAGGCCCTCACGGTGACGTCATTTCGCATTTACAATTCCGATGATGTGTTGGGGGTTGAGATCGGTGGTGCTTTGAAAAATGTGCTGGCGATCGCCTGTGGCATTTCGGACGGGCGGGGCCTGGGCGACAGCGCGCGGGCCGCCCTCACCACGCGGGGCTTTGCCGAGCTCACGCGCTTCGGTCAAAGACTCGGGGCCAGGCCGGAGACATTGATGGGCCTATCCGGGCCTTGGCGATCTGCTTCTCACCTGTTCCAGCAAGCAGTCGCGCAACTACGCATTTGGTTTTGCCATCGGCGGGGGCACCAGCGTGGCCGATGCGCTGGCCAGTTCGCGTGGCGTGGTGGAAGGGGCATATACGGTGAAAATCGCCCACGCACTCGCACAAAAACATGGGGTCGACATGCCGATCGTCGATGGCGTACATGCGATTGTCGACAGCCAAGCCGAGCCAAGGGATGTGATTGCCAAGCTTCTGGCGCGCCCCGTTGGCCGTGAAATACGATAGCGGAGGCGAAGTGATGGCATATTGGTTGTTCAAGTCGGAACCCGGTGTCTTCTCGTGGGATATGCTGAAGGCCAAGGGCATGGCCGGAGAAGAGTGGACGGGCATCCGCAATTATCAGGCGCGCAACAACATGCGGTTGATGAAGCTGGGCGACAAGGGCTTTTTCTATCACTCCGGCGACGGCAAGGACGTGGTTGGCATCGCCGAGGTGTGCAAGCTCATTCACAGGGACTCAACCGCCAAGGAGGATGCCTGGGAATGCGTCGACATCCGTGCCCTGATGGATGTGGCGAAGCCGGTCGGCCTCGATAGGATCAAGACCGACAGGCGGCTCAAGGAGATGGTGCTGGTCAAGAATTCGCGGCTCTCGGTGCAACCGGTGACGGCGGAGGAATGGAAGATCGTGTGCGATCTGGGCGGGGTGAAGACGCCGCCCAAGCTCTCGTGAACAGCCCGGTCATCGACCGCACCCACTTCATCCGCGCCAACACCACGATCATGGCGCCGCCGCTGGTGCCGGAGGTCAAGCTCCACCTCGCCCATGAGGCGGTGCCGGTTTGGCAGAAGACCGAGGAGGAGCTGGGTGAAATGGGGCTGCCGCCGCCGTTCTGGGCCTTTGCCTGGGCGGGCGGACAGGCGCTGGCGCGGCATATTCTCGATCATGGCGAGTTGGTGCGGGGCAAGAGCGTCATCGATCTGGCATCGGGCTCGGGTCTGGTGGGGATTGCCGCGAAGCTCGCTGGTGCCAGATCGGTTCTGGCAGGCGACATCGACCGGTTTTCCATCGCGGCCATCGCCGTCAATGCAGCGCTGAACGGCGTTGAAATCGATGCGGTCTCTGATGATTTGCTGCTCGCCCCGCCACCAGCAGTTGACGTCATACTGGTGGGCGATCTCTTTTATGAGCAGGCGCTTGCGGCGCGCTGCTTCGGATGGCTGAAACTGGCCAAGAGCCAAGGCTGCCAGGTGATGATCGGCGATCCTGGCCGCAGCTACCTTCCGCGCGGCGACTTGGAGATAATCGCGGAATATTCGGTTCCGGTCAGTCGTGATTTGGAGGATGCGGAAATCAAGCGGTCCGGCGTATGGACGATCCGGAATTGTTGAGCCAGAGGGCTGCCATCAGAATGGCGAGCGATGCCCACAGCCAGACATCGCTGCCGCCGCCATAGAACATCGCGGCGAAAATGACTGCTGCCGGCGTTGCGAGATAGACCGCCTGGATGGTGTAGACCGCACCCTTGTCGCGGATCAATGTGAAGAAGGCGATGCGCTCGACGATCCACATGATGGTGGCGATGAGCAGGGCCCAGTAGGCGATGAGGCCCGGTGTTTCGGCGGACCAGGGCGGCTCCAGCAGAATGAGAAAGGGCACGGCTATGATGGCGGACCACATCGATTCGGCAGCGCCAACCGACATGGTATCGGCGCCCTCCGGCCAGTTTTGCGAGGCGAACCAGTTATAGGCCGTGTACATAATGGGGCTGGAGAAGGCTGCCAGCGTCCACCAGGACAACTGGCCCGAAAGGGTTCCCTCGCGCGACAGGATGAGGACGGCGCTCGACAGGAAGCCCATTGCCACCGCCAGCAGGCGGCGGGGAGCGGCATTGTCGCGGGCGGTCACCAGGGCAACCGCATAGTTGAAGAAGGGGGCGGTCGACATGATGAGGGCGAGTTCGGTGGTCGGCACATGGCGGGCGAAAACCAGGCCTGCGGCAAATGGCACGTTCATCAACGCCGCGCAGCCAAATCCATAAAGCAGAACGGGCTTGGTGCAATTGAGCCTGCCGGTCGTCGCCCTGGCAATGGCGGCCAGGATCAGTCCGACGCCCAGGCCGGAATAGGCGATGATATGGGTGACCGGCACGGCGGCTTCGGCCATGGCCCGGTAGAGCGAGGGCGACAGGCCCCAGAACAGGCCGAGGGCGAGGAAATAGGCGAAATGGCGATTCATCGGGAGGTCTTAGACAGGAGTCGGATTGCAAGCTATAGACGGGGACGTCAAAAGGTTCGCCAGCAACGGCATGTTTGGGAGGATTTCGTCCATGTCCGATAAAGTCTATCCGGTTCCCGCCTCGTGGAAAAAGAAGGCCTATGCCGATGACGCGGCATACAAGAAAATGTATGCGGAATCGGTGAAGGATCCGGCCAAGTTCTGGGGCAAGCACGGCAAGCGGCTGGACTGGTACAAGGCGCCTAAGAAGATCAAGAATACCAGCTTTGCCTATCCCAAGGTGTCGATCAAATGGTACGAGGACGGCATTCTCAATGTCTCTTACAACTGCATCGACCGGCACCTGAAAAAGCGCGGCGATCAGGTGGCGATCATCTGGGAGGGCGACGATCCCTATTACGACAAGAAAATCACCTACCGCGAGCTCCATGAGAATGTTTGCCGCTTCGCCAATGTGCTGAAGAAAAACGGCGCCAGGAAGGGCGACCGGGTCACGATCTACATGCCGATGATTCCGGAGGCGGCCTATGCGATGCTGGCGTGCGCGCGGATTGGGGCGGTGCATTCGATCGTGTTCGGCGGGTTCTCGCCGGATTCGCTGGCGGGGCGCATCAATGACTGCGATTCGAAGCTGATCATTACCGCCGACGAGGGCCTTCGCGGCGGCAAGAAGGTGCCGCTCAAGGTCAATACCGACGAAGCGCTTAAGCGCTGCGCCGGCAATGAGAAGGTGATCGTGGTGCGGCGGACGGGCGGCGCCGTCGCCATGCAGCCGGGGCGCGATGTGTGGTATCACGAGGAGGCCGCCACGGTTGCGGCGGAGTGCAAGCCGGAGAAGATGAAGGCGGAAGATCCGCTGTTCATTCTCTATACGTCGGGCTCGACCGGCAAGCCCAAGGGCGTGCTGCATACGACCGGCGGTTATCTCGTCTATGCGGCGATGACGCACCAATATGTCTTCGACTACCACGATGGTGACATCTACTGGTGCACGGCGGATGTGGGCTGGGTGACCGGGCACAGCTACATCGTCTATGGTCCCTTGGCCAACGGCGCCACCACGCTGATGTTCGAGGGCGTTCCCAACTATCCCAGCAATTCGCGGTTCTGGGAGGTGATCGACAAGCATAAGGTCAACACCTTCTACACCGCTCCAACGGCGATCCGGGCGCTGATGGGAGCAGGCGAAGAGCCGGTCAAGAAAACCTCGCGCAAGTCGCTCAGGCTCTTAGGCACGGTGGGCGAGCCGATCAATCCGGAGGCGTGGGAGTGGTATCACCGGGTGGTGGGCGATCACCGCTGCCCGATCGTCGATACCTGGTGGCAGACGGAAACCGGCGGCATTCTGATCACGCCCTTGCCGGGGGCCACCAAATTGAAACCGGGCTCGGCGACACGGCCGTTCTTCGGTTGCCAGCCGGCACTGGTCGACGACAAGGGTGCTATCCTTGAGGGTGCTGCCTCGGGAAATCTGGTCATTCTCGATTCCTGGCCAGGCATGATGCGCACGGTCTATGGCGATCACGAGCGCTTCGTGCAGACCTATTTCTCCACCTACAAGGGGATGTATTTCACCGGCGACGGCTGCCGGCGCGACGAGGACGGCTACTACTGGATCACCGGCCGCGTCGACGATGTGATCAATGTCTCGGGTCACCGGCTGGGAACGGCGGAAGTGGAATCGGCATTGGTGTCGAGCCACCATGTGGCCGAGGCCGCGGTGGTCGGATATCCGCACGACATCAAGGGCCAGGGCATTTACTGCTATGTCACATTGATGGCGGGCGAACAGGGCTCGGACGATTTGCGCCGCGACCTCGTCGCCCATGTCCGCCAGGAGATCGGCCCCTTCGCCAGCCCCGACAAGATCCAGTTCGCGCCGGGCCTGCCGAAAACCCGCTCCGGCAAGATCATGCGGCGCATCCTGCGCAAGATCGCCGAGGACGATTTTGAGGCGCTGGGCGATACCTCGACGCTGGCCGATCCGGCGGTGGTGGAGGATTTGATCGAGAACCGGCAGAACCGGAAGGGGTAGCGCGTAATCGCCAATGCGGATATGCTCAAGCCCATGACGGCACTCGCCAAGACACGCATGACGGTGGATGAGTATCTCGCCTGGGCGGTGGGGCGGCCGGGACGCTATGAACTGTTCGGGGGTGAAGTCTACGCAATGGCCCCTGAAACGTCCGGTCATGCGGAAACCAAGTATGCGGTCCAGTTCGGCGCTATCGGCCGCAATCCGGCGCCGGCAACTTCCCTGTCATATGTTGCCGGACGGCATGACCGTCAGGATCGATAGCGAAACCGCCTATGAGCCCGATGCGCTTGTCTATTGCGGCCAGAAACTGCCGCCGTCAGCCGTTGAAGTGCCCGAGCCGGTGATCCTGGTCGAAGTCCTGTCGCCTTCGACGCGCCGCATCGACGTCACGCGCAAGCTCGCCGACTATTTCCGGCTGCCGAGCGTCATGCACTACCTGATCGTCGACATTGCCAGGCCCGTCATTGTTCATCACGCGCGCGGCTCCGGCGACACCATCCTCACCCGTGTCATCGCCAATGGAACGATCGCCCTCGATCCGCCCGGGCTCGAACTCGCGGTGAGCGATATCTACGGAACCTAGAGCGTATCCCGGCGAAGTGGAAGCACTTCGCCGAAAAGGACACGCTCCAGATTCAATGGCTTGAGCAAATCCTTATCGCAAAAGTGCGGTGCACTTTTGCGGGATTTGCTCTAGTACGCTGACCTCTCGATAAGCCGCCTGCCGCAAATTCAGAGTTGCCGATCCCATGTCCTTTGCCAAACTTGACGATCTCGGCCGCAAACTCGAGGCGGTTGAACATGCGCAGTCGATTCTGAGCGTCGACGAGGCGGTGCAGATGCCTACGGGCGGTGGGGAGAAGCGGGCTGAGGCGATGGCGGCGCTCGCCGGGATCTACCATGAGATGGCGACGGCGCCGGAGATCGCCGAGCTGATCGGCAAGGCAGAGGCCGAGCCACTCACCGAGATGCAACGGGCGGCGGTGGCCGAGTTCCACCGCGTCTACACCAACATGACCTGCCTTTCGGCGGAGTTCGTGCGCCGCCAGGTGGGGGCGAGGGTGCGCTCCGAACAGCTGTGGCGCGAACTCAGGCCCAAGGGTGACTGGGCGGGGTTTCTTCCGGCTTTCGAAGGGGTCGTCGCCACCATGCGCGAGGAGGCGCAGCTGCGCGCCGATGTGCTTGGCCTTTCGCCCTATGACGCGCTGATCGAGCAATATGATCCGGGCGGCCGGGCCGGCGATATCGAGCCGGTGTTCGCCGAGCTGAAGCGCACGCTGAAGGACTTCGTGCCGGCGGCGGTGGAACGGCAGAAGGAGAAACAGAGGCTCAGGCCGCTCAAGGCGCTCAACGGGCCGTTTCCGATCGAGAAGCAGAAAGCGCTGGGCCTTGCGATGATGAAGGCGCTGGGGTTCGATTTCAATCATGGCCGCCTCGATATCTCGCATCATCCATTCTGCGGCGGGGTTCCCTCCGACGTGCGGATGACGACCCGCTATGAGACAGGCGATTTTCTTTCGGCGCTGATGGGCATTCTGCATGAGACGGGACATGGGCTCTATGAGCAGGGGCTGCCAAAGGAGTGGTCGCATTGGCCCGTCGGCAAGGCGCGCGGCATGGCGCTCCACGAGAGCCAGAGCCTTTTTGTGGAAAAGCAGATCGCGCGCAGTCCGGAGTTCTGGGAATGGGCGATGCCGCTGGTCGCCGAGCATCTGGGCTCCGATGCAATCGCCGGGTGGGAGCTCGACGATATGCTTGCCCATGTGCACCGGATCAAGCCGGGGCTTATCCGCGTCGATGCCGATGAGGCAACCTATCCGCTGCATGTGATCCTGCGTTTTGAAATCGAGCAGGAGTTGGTTTCGGGCGGGCTTCGCCCCAAGGATTTGCCGGAAGTGTGGGACGGGAAGATGCGCGCGTATCTCGGGCTTTCTTCCATCGATGCTCCGCGCGACGGCCCGATGCAGGATGTGCATTGGCCTAGCGGGGCGTTCGGTTATTTTCCCAGTTATACACTGGGAGCTTTGATTGCGGCGCAGCTGTTCGCAGCCCTTGAGAAGGAGCACGCCCACGTGCGCGAGGATATGCGCAAGGGCCGCTTCGAAGGATTGAACGAATGGCGGCGCCAGCATGTGTGGTCGCAGGCCTCGCTGCGGCCGGCACCCGACATGCTGGTTAAGGCCACGGGCGAGCCGCTGCGGGCCAAATATTTCAGCGAGCATCTGCGGCGGCGCTATCTGAACTAGGCGGTGCGCAAGGTCAGCTTGCCGAAAGTACTGGCGGGGTACTGTCACCTATTCTTTTGGCCTATTTGCGATATCGCGGCGCACAAGCTAGAACTGATTTCCAATGAGGGACGACATTCATGGCTGACTCGAAACCGGCGGCGCGGCCGCTTTCGCCGCATTTGCAGATCTACCGGCCGATGCTGACGATGATGATGTCGATCATGCACCGGATAACCGGGGTAGCGCTGTATTTCGGAATGATCTTGCTGGTTTGGTGGCTGACGGCGGCTTCGCTGTCGGATCATTATTTCGATCTGGTGCAGGGATTTTTCGGGCACTGGTTCGGCAGGCTGGTGCTGTTCGGGTTCACCTGGGCGCTGCTGCACCACATGCTGGGCGGGCTCCGGCATTTGCTGTGGGACACGGGGCGGGGCTTCGATCTCACCACGGTGGAATGGCTGGCGCGGGCCAACCTGGCGGGATCGATCTTGCTCACCGTGCTGGTGTGGATCATCGGCTACGGGGTGATGCCATGAGCCTCAGGACGCCGCTGGGCAAGGCGCTGGGGCTGGGTTCGGCCAAATCGGGCACCGAACATTTCTGGATGCAGCGGGTAACGGCGATCGCCAATCTGCCGCTGGTTCTCTTCATGGTGATCTTCGTCATCCGCCATCTGGGGGCAGCGCGCGCCGGCATGGTGGCGAGTCTCACCAATCCACTGGTGGCGATTGTGCTGGCGCTCGGGTTCGTCTCGGTCATATGGCACATGCGGCTTGGGCTGCAGGCGGTGATCGAGGATTATGTGCATGGGGCCGCGGCGAAGATTGCAGCACTGCTATTCAACAGTTTCTTCACGACGGCGCTGGGCGCCGCCGCGCTTTACGCAATTCTCAAGATGAGCTTCGGACTTTGATGGCTGTGGCGGAAAAGAAGAAGGCGCGGTCAAGCGTTGCGATCGGGGGCCGGGCCTATCCGATCACCGATCACAGCTTCGATGTGGTGGTGGTGGGGGCGGGCGGCGCTGGCTTGCGGGCAACGCTTGGCGCTTCGCAGGCGGGGCTCAAGACGGCGTGCATCACCAAGGTGTTTCCGACGCGCTCCCATACGGTGGCGGCGCAGGGGGGAATTGCCGCCTCGCTCGGCAATATGGGGCCGGACGATTGGCGCTGGCACATGTATGACACGGTGAAGGGCGCCGACTGGCTGGGCGACCAGGATGCCATCGAATATCTGTGCCGCCAAGCGCCCACGGCGGTTTACGAGCTTGAGCATTTCGGCATGCCGTTCTCGCGCACCGAGGAAGGCAAGATCTATCAGCGGCCGTTCGGCGGCATGATGATGAATTTCGGCGAGGGGCCGCCGGCCCAGCGCACCTGTGCCGCCGCCGACCGCACCGGCCACGCCATGCTGCATACGCTTTACGGGCAGAGCCTGCGCCATGCGGCGGAATTTTTCGTCGAATATTTCGCGCTCGATCTCATCATGGAGAATGGCGCTGCCGCGGGGTGATGGCAATCTCGATGGAGGATGGCTCGATCCATCGCTTCCGGGCGCACCAGACGATCCTGGCGACAGGCGGTTACGGGCGCGCCTATTTCACCGCGACGTCGGCGCATACCTGCACGGGCGACGGCAATGGCATGGTGCTGCGGGCGGGGCTGCCGCTGCAGGACATGGAGTTCGTGCAGTTCCATCCCACCGGCATCTATGGGGCGGGCTGCCTGATCACCGAAGGCTCGCGCGGCGAGGGCGGCTATCTCACCAATTCGGAAGGCGAGCGCTTCATGGAGCGCTATGCGCCATCGGCCAAGGATCTTGCTTCGCGCGATGTAGTGTCGCGGTCCTGCACCATTGAAATCCGCGAAGGGCGCGGGGTGGGCCCGCTCAAGGACCACATCCATCTGCATCTCGAGCATCTCGATCCCGCCGTGCTGCATGAGCGGCTGCCGGGGATTTCGGAATCGGCGAGGATTTTCGCCGGCGTCGATGTCACCCGCGAGCCGATCCCCATCCTGCCGACGGTGCATTACAACATGGGCGGCATCCCCACCAATTATCACGGCGAGGCGCTGGCCGGCGACGGGAAGAACCCGGAGAAGACGGTGCCGGGGCTGATGGCGGTGGGGGAGGCGGCGTGTGTCTCCGTACACGGAGCAAATCGCCTGGGCAGCAATTCGCTGATCGATCTGGTGGTGTTCGGCCGGGCGGCGGGCTTGCGCTGCGCGGAGTTGACCAGGCCCAATGCGGCTCACGCCGATCTGCCAGCAGATGCCGGCGAGGCCTCGATCGCGCGGCTCGACCGTTACCGCCATGCCAATGGCGGCACGCCCACCGCCGAGTTGCGGCTCCGCATGCAGCGTGCCATGCAGGAGAACTGCGCGGTGTTCCGCACCGGCGAGGTTTTGAGCGAGGGCGTGAAGAAGGTGGCGGCGGTATGGACGGCGACCGATGATATCCGGGTGACCGATCGCTCACTGATCTGGAACAGCGACCTGATCGAGACGCTGGAATATGAAAACCTCATTCTGCAGGCAGCGGTAACGGTCGAAAGCGCGCTCGCCCGCAAGGAAAGCCGCGGGGCGCACGCGCGCGAGGATTTCCCGGGGCGCGACGACAAGACCTGGATGAAGCACACGCTGGCGTGGGCCGACGGCGGGAAGCGGGAAGTCGCGCTGGGCTACCGGCCGGTGCATGATTACACGATGTCGAAGGATATTGAGTATATCAAGCCGAAGGCGAGGGTGTATTGATGAAGGGAACAGAAGCATGGCTGAATTTCCACGCATCACCCGCAACCCGAAAGTGATGGGTGGCAAGCCCTGCATCCGCGGCATGCGCGTGACAGTTGGCATGATCGCCGGGCAGATTGGGGCTGGTACGTCGCATTGAGGAAATGCTTGAGCACTTTCCGTATTTGGAACGCGAGGACATTCTGCAAGCCATTGGCTATGCGGCGCTCTGGCGTCAAGCTCCGAGATATGATCTGGCAGGATCGAATTGAAGGTCGTCATCGACATGAACTTGTCCGTCGCCTGGGTCGCCTATCTGCGCGAAGGGGGCATGATGCAGAACATTGGTCCCGCATAGGCGCACATGATTCCGAAGACCTCGAAATCATGGACTACTGCCGCAATGAGGATGCTGTCATTCTGTCTGGTGACCTGGATTTTGCGACCATTCATGCCATCGAGGGATCGTCGAAACCGAGCGTGATACACTTGCGTCGCGAGAAACAAATTGCCTGCAAGTGAGGGCTCGCTGGTTGCCCGCGCGCTCACGATTGGCGCGAGAAATCTGATTCTGGGCGCCATTGTAACAATTTCATCCACCCGTATGCGGGTTGCTAAACTTCCAATCGCCACTACAGAACCAAGATAACGCCATGGTCGAATTCGCACTGCCCAAAAACTCCAAGGTCCAGCCTGGAAAGGTCTGGCCAAGGCCTCAGGGCAAGCGGCTGCGGGAGTTCAGGATTTACCGGTGGAATCCGGATGACGGGAAGAATCCGCAACTGGATACCTACACGCTCGACATGGACCAATGCGGGCCGATGGTGCTCGATGCGCTGATCAAGATCAAGAACGAGCAGGATGCGACACTGACATTCCGGCGCTCGTGCCGGGAAGGCATCTGCGGGTCGTGCGCGATGAATATCGATGGCACCAATACGCTGGCGTGCCTGAAGGCGTGCGACGAGGTGAAAGGCGCCGTTCGCATTTATCCCCTGCCGCATATGCCGGTGGTGAAGGATCTGGTGCCCGATCTCACCCGGTTCTATGCCCAGCACCAGGCGATCGAGCCATGGCTCAAGACGACGACGCCGGAGCCACAGACCGAGTGGAAGCAAAGCCACGAGGACCGGGCCAAGCTCGATGGGCTTTATGAGTGCATCCTGTGCGCCTGCTGTTCGACGTCGTGTCCGTCCTACTGGTGGAATGGCGAGCGCTATCTGGGTCCGGCCGTATTGCTGCAGGCCTATCGCTGGCTGATCGATTCGCGCGACGAGGCAACCGGCGAGCGCCTCGACAATCTGGAAGACCCGTTCCGGCTTTACCGTTGCCACACCATCATGAACTGCGCCAAGGCCTGCCCCAAGGGGCTGTCGCCGGCGAAGGCCATTGCCGAGATTAAGAAGCTGATGGTGGAGCGGCGGGTTTGATCTCAAAGGCGCGGATCGGGATCCTTCGTATTGGCGCTGCCTTCCTGGACCAGCAGCATGTGCATGGTGGATGAGGCGTGGCGGAAAGCCATTGCCTCCTGATAGGCCGGGTCGGCATACCAGGCTTCGACATGGGCCTTGCTGGGAAATTCGAGAATGACCATGCGGCCATCATATTTATTCCCCTCCATCGCCGTCACCGCGCCGCCGCGGGTCAGGAATTTGCCGCCGTGGCGCTTGATGGTATCCGGAGTCCTGTCGGTATATTTCCGATAGGTCTCGGGATCGTTGATCGACATCATCGCAATGACATAGGCCGGCACGGGCTTGCTCCCTTGAACAGTGGTGGCCGGGAATGGCTTACTTTCTCCGTGACTCCGGCGCAATCACTTTGCCCCATTCGGCTCCGGCGCAAGGCGAGGCCCTTAGATTGCATCTCCTGAAGCAAAGGTTAATGCTTTGTCCCAAGGAGAGACACTATGGTCCGCCGCGCGGCGCTGTTGATGGTGGTTTGCGGGGTTATGTCATCCACCGCTGGAGGAGCGCAGGTTTCGTCGAGTTTCCAGGTGGGCATCACCATTGGCGGTGCGAAGCAGAAGGCGATGATCGCGCCATCCAAGGCCAAAACTTATACCTGGGGTGCGGCGGCGGTTTCGCTGAAGCTTGCGGGGTTCGAGGCGCCGCGGCGGATGGAGCGTTCGGATACGCTCTACTGGTTCATCGCCAAAAAGGGCGGCGGGCGCTTCCGGGTGGCGGTTTCGATCACTTCCGGCGCTATCGTCAAGGTCATCCCCGCGTAGGCTCTGCTCCCTAGGTTGGTATGGTGCCGCAGCGCAAAAGGCATTATAGGCTGCGGTCAAATCCATATCAGGACGAGGCCTATGACCGCTCCCTCCCTCGACAGTTTCAAGTCCCGCAAGACCCTCAAAGTGGGCGCCAAGAGCTACAGTTATTTCAGCCTCAAGGCGGCCGAGAAGAATGGCCTCAAAGGCATTTCGCGGCTGCCCTATTCGCTCAAGGTGCTGCTGGAAAACCTTCTCCGCCATGAGGACGGGCGGTCGGTGACCAAGGCCGACATCGAGGGCATTGCCAAGTGGATGAGCAATCGCGGCAAGGCGGAGAAGGAAATCGCCTTCCGGCCGGCGCGGGTGCTGATGCAGGATTTTACCGGGGTTCCAGCCGTTGTCGACCTGGCGGCGATGCGCGATGCGATGCAGAAGCTCGGCAAGAATCCCGACCGGATCAATCCCCTAGCGCCGGTCGATCTGGTCATCGATCATTCGGTGATGGTGGATTTCTTCGCCAATGGCGGGGCCTTCAAGAAGAACGTCGATCTCGAATACAGCCGCAACGGCGAGCGCTATATTTTTCTCAAATGGGGGCAGGGGGCGTTCGACAATTTCCGCGTGGTGCCGCCGGGCACCGGCATTTGCCACCAGGTGAACCTCGAATATCTGGCCAAGACGGTGTGGACCAAAGCTGAAAAAGTGAAGGGCAAGACGGTGATGACCGCCTATCCCGATACGCTGGTGGGAACCGACAGTCACACGACGATGGTGAATGGCCTCTCGGTGCTGGGCTGGGGGGTGGGCGGCATCGAGGCGGAGGCCGCCATGCTGGGGCAGCCGATTTCCATGCTCATTCCGGAAGTGATCGGTTTCCGGCTGACAGGCGCCTTGCCGGAAGGCACGACGGCGACCGATCTGGTGCTGACGGTGACGCAGATACTGCGCAAGAAAGGAGTGGTCGGCAAATTCGTGGAGTTCTTCGGGCCGGGGCTTGCAACGCTGGCGCTGGAAGACATGGCGACGATTGCCAACATGGCGCCGGAATATGGGGCGACCTGCGGGTTCTTTCCGATCAACGCGGAGACCATCTCCTATCTCAAGGGTACGGCGCGGCCGGCAGCGCAAGTCGCACTCGTCGAAAAATACGCCAAGGCGCAGGACATGCTGTGGACGCCCAAATCGGTTGATCCGGAATTCACCGACACGCTGACGCTCGACCTCGGCACGGTGGTTCCCTCGATGGCGGGGCCGAAGCGGCCGCAGGACCGGGTGACGCTCTCCGACGCGGCCTCGGGCTTTGCCACGGTGATGGGCGACGAGTTCAAGAAAACGGCTGAGCTTACGAGCCGCTTCAAGGTGGAGAACGCCAATTTCGATCTGGGCCACGGCGATGTGGTGATCGCGGCGATCACGTCGTGCACCAATACGTCGAACCCCAGCGTGATGATGGCGGCGGGGCTTTTGGCGCGCAATGCGGTGAAGAAGGGGCTCACAGCCAAGCCGTGGGTGAAGACTTCGCTGGCGCCGGGCTCGCAGGTGGTGACCGAGTATCTCAAATCATCCGGCCTGCAGAAAGACCTCGACAAGATTGGTTTCGATCTGGTGGGCTATGGCTGCACCACCTGCATCGGCAATTCGGGGCCGCTGCCGGAAGCGATATCCCACTCGATCAAGAAGAACGATGTGGTGGCGGCGGCGGTGCTTTCCGGTAACCGCAATTTCGAAGGCCGGGTGAACCCTGATGTGCGGGCCAATTATCTCGCGTCGCCGCCACTGGTGGTGGCCTATGCGCTGGCGGGTTCGCTCACGGTCAATCTGGCGAAGGACCCGATCGGTCACGACAGGAAAGGCAAGCCGGTCTATCTCAGGGATATCTGGCCCTCAAACAAAGAGGTTGCGGATTTCGTCCGCAAGAACGTGACCCGCAAGGCCTTCGCCAAGCGCTACAAGGATGTGTTCAAGGGCGATACGCAATGGCGCAAGATCAAAGTCGAGGGTGGCGAGACCTATAAGTGGCCGATGACTTCGACCTATATCGCGCATCCGCCTTACTTCGAAGATTTCAAGATGGAGCCGGCGGCGGTGAAGAATGTCGAGAAGGCCCGCATCCTCGGGCTGTTCCTCGATTCAATCACCACCGACCACATCTCGCCCGCCGGCAATATCAAGGCCACGAGTCCCGCCGGGAAATATCTGATCGAGGGACAGGTGCGGCCGGAGGATTTCAACTCCTATGGGGCGCGGCGCGGTCATCACGAGGTGATGATGCGCGGCACCTTCGCCAATATCCGGATCAAGAACCAGATGGTTCCAGGCGTTGAAGGCGGTGTCACCCGGCATTATCCCGATGGCGCGCAAATGGCGATCTACGATGCGGCGATGAAATATGAGGCGGAGGGGACGCCGCTCGTCATCTTCGCCGGCAAGGAATATGGCACGGGGTCGTCGCGCGACTGGGCGGCCAAGGGCACCAAGCTGCTTGGCGTGCGTGCGGTGATCGCCCAGAGCTTCGAGCGCATCCATCGCTCCAACCTGATCGGCATGGGGGTCATTCCGCTGCAGTTCAAGGATGGCGAGAGCTGGCAGACGCTTGGTCTTGCCGGCGATGAGATTGTGACCATCAATGGTCTGGCCGAGGGATTGAAACCGCGCTCGATGATGACCGTCGAGATTAGACGTGCCGACGGCTCAACGGTGCAAGCGCAGGTGCAATGCCGCATCGATACGCTGGACGAACTCGACTATTACAAGAACGGCGGCATCATGCAGTATGTTCTGCGGAACATCGCCAGGGCGGCGTAACAGCGTAAGAACCGAATGGTTTTTTACTGACGCGATCTCCCTGCATCTCCCTCCCCCTTGTGGGGAGGGATTAAGGGTGGGGGTCGCTCCGGCCTAGACCACCAGACCCCCACCCCTAACCCCTCCCCACAGGTGGGAGGGGGATTCATTCAAACAAATTCAATCGAGCTCTCGTTCGATTGACCATCAATTCCAGCGGGCCTATCGTGATCGATGAAATCAACACGCAAGGAGTTCTTAGGTCATGACCTATGTCGATGGATTTGTCGTTCCGGTTCCGAAGAAGAAGCTTGCCGATTACCGGAAACTGGCGCGCAAGGCTTCCAAGGTGTTCATCAAATACGGCGCCCTGTCGGTTGTCGAGAATGTCGCGGACGACGTCAAGCCGGGAAAGCTGACGTCGTTTCCGCAGGCGGTGAAGCTCAAGAAGAACGAAGTGGTGGTGTTCTCGTGGATCACCTACAAATCGAAACGGGACCGCGACCGCTGCTGGAAACAGTGCATGAAGGACCCGTTCATGGGCGAACTAGGACCGAGCCAAGATGCCGTTCGACGGCAAGCGGATGTTTTTCGGCGGTTTCAAGACGATCGTCGAGGCCTACGGCCGGTAAGAATGCCTCAAGATACGGCAATGTGATCGCGCCTCAACGGGTCGTGAGTGGCGTTGTTCCGGCAATCGGCCATATTGAGCGGCATGACGAGGGCGGCTGACGTTTCGAGACGGAAGGTTTTGGCACTGGGAGCCGGAGTTGCCGCCTGTTCCTTTGCAGGCGGCGCGCAAGCCGCGGGAGATCATGCGGTGCTGGTCGAGCTGTTTACCAGCCAGGGTTGCTCGTCCTGCCCGCCCGCCGATGCGCTGCTGGAAAAGCTCAGGGCAATGAAGGGCGTCGTGGCGATTTCCTATCACGTCGATTACTGGGACTATCTCGGCTGGAAGGATACGCTGGCGAGCCCGGAATTTTCACAGCGCCAGTATGACTATGCCAAGGCGCGGGGCGACATGGATGTCTATACGCCGCAGATGATCGTCGGCGGGCGCCATCATTTCGTCGGCAGCAAGAGCGCTGTTGTGTTGGACGCAATCGAAGAGGCGCGGGCGGCTCCGGCGGGAGTGGAGATGGCGCTGCGCGACAAGGGTTCGATGATTGAAGTTGAGATCGGAGCTAGGGCTGGCGCGGAGGAAGCCATGGTGTGGCTGATGCCGATCCTGCCGAATACGACGGTCAAGATCCTCAAGGGCGAGATCGCAGGCCAGGACATCGCCTACCACAATGTTGTCCGCAAGATCGCGCCCGCCGGCATGTGGAACGGCGACGCCAAGACGCTCAGCCTGCCAAAGGACGGCGTGCTGACGCCTGAATGCAAGGGCTGCGTGGCGCTGTTGCAGCAGGGGAAAGCGGGGCCCATTCTCGGCCTGGCGAGCTGGGGCGAGGTCGGCGCCTAGGGCGTTCTTGCGCCGGTCAGGACGCCTTGATGCCTTCGCGGGTCAATTCGTCGGCGACTTCGCGAATGCTTGCGTCCAGTGTCTCGACAATGCGGTCGATCTGGTCCTTGGTCAGGATCAGGGGAGGGGACAGCACATTCAAATGTCCTACCGGGCGCACCAGCACGCCCTTGGCCTGGCAGGCTTTGGCGATGCGGTTGCCGATTGCAACTTGCGGGTCGAAGAGCGTCTTGGTTTTCCGGTTGGCGACGTTTTCGACGCAGAGCATGAAGTGGCTGCCGCGCACATCGCCCACCAGCGGCAGGCCACGGAGCGAATTCAGCCGCTCCTCGAAATAGGGTCCGAGCGTGCGAACATGGCCGCAGATATCCTCGCGCTCGATGATCTCGATATTCTTGAGACCGGCGGCACAGCATACGGGATGGCCGGAATAGGTGAAGCCATGGGTGAACATGGCGCCCTTGGCCTGGGGCACGCTGAGCGTTTCGTAGATCGCATCGGACAGGATGGTGGCGGAGAGCGGCGCATAGGCCGATGTCAGCCCCTTGGCGGAGGTGATCATGTCGGGGACCATGTCGAAGACGGACTCGGAGGCGAAGAAATGGCCGAGCCTGCCGAAGGCGGTCACCACCTCGTCGGCCACATAGAGCACGCCAAACTCGCGGCAGACTTCCATCATGCGGCGGTGATAGCCCTTGGGCGGAACGATGACGCCGCCCGCGCCCATCACCGGTTCGGCAAAGAAGGCGGCCACATTGTCGGGGCCAAGGCGTTCGATCTTGGCGCGGAATTCGTCGATGAGGAAATCGAGGAATTCAGGCTCGCTCATCCTTGCGGGCCTGCGGTAGCTGTTGGGGGCGGAGACGCGGTGAATGAGACCGCCCCTCACCAGATCGAAGCCGGTGTGATCGAAAGCGACACCGGTCAGCGACATGGTGAGGTAAGTGCTGCCGTGATAGCCATCGTGGCGGGTGATGATTTTCTTTTTCTTCGGCTTGCCGAGGCGGTTGAAATAGAAGTGGATCATGCGAACCGCGGTGTCGTTGGCCATGGAGCCGCCGGTGCCGTAGAAGACATGATTGAGAGTTGCCGGGGCCAGCGCGGCGAGCTTGGCGGCAAGCTGGGCGGCGGGCACCGAAGTGTGATGGCCGAAAGATGAGTAATAGACCATCTGGCGCGCCTGGGCGGCCAGCGCCTGGGCCATTTCCTCGCGGCCGTAACCGATATTGACGCACCACAATCCGCCGATCCCGTCGAGATAGCGCTTGCCGTCACTGTCGGTGAGATAGGCCCCCTCGGCCTCGGCGAGGATCAGGGAGCCGGAGGATTTGAAGGTCGAGAAATCGGTGAAGGGGTGGAAGTGGTGGTCCAAATCCTGCTTGTGGACGAGGGCTGCGTCGAAGGGTTGATTGCCGTGCATGGCGGGAATTTCCCTGTTCTATGCGGCTTTTTTCAGCAGGCCGCGGTTGATCAGGCTTTCGGCGATCTGCACGGTGTTGAGGGCGGCACCTTTGCGCAGGTTGTCGGAGACGATCCACAAATTGAGGCCGTTCTCGATGGTGGCGTCCTCGCGGATGCGCGAGATATAGGTTGCGTAATCGCCGACGCATTCGACCGGGGTCACGTAGCCGCCGTCCTCGCGCTTGTCGACCACCATGCAGCCCGGCGCCTCGCGCAGGATGTCACGGGCCTCGTCGGCGGTCATCGGCTGCTCGAACTCGATGTTGACGGCTTCCGAATGGCCGACGAATACGGGCACCCTAACGCAGGTGGCGGTGATTTTGATCTTGGGATCGAGAATCTTCTTGGTCTCGGCATTTATCTTCCATTCTTCCTTGGTGTCGCCGGAATCCATGAAGACGTCGATGTGGGGGATACAGTTGAAGGCGATCTGCTTGGTGAACTTCTTGGGGGTGGGGGAATCGGTGACGAAAATGCCCTTGGTCTGATTCCACAACTCGTCCATGCCATCCTTGCCGGCACCCGAGACCGACTGATAGGTGGCGACCACGACGCGCCTGATGCGGGCCACATCGTGAAGCGGCTTGAGCGCCACGACCAGCTGGGCGGTCGAGCAATTCGGATTGGCGATGATGTTCTTGCGGGTTTTGCGGCGCATGTATTCCTCGAGCACATGGGCATTCACCTCGGGAACCACCAGGGGAACCTCCTGGTCGTAGCGCCAGCAGGAGGAATTATCGATGACGATGCAACCGGTAGCGCCGATCCTGGGGGACCATTCCTTGGAGACGGCGGAGCCCGCCGACATGAGGCAGAAGTCGGCCCGGGAGAAATCGAACTGCTCGAGATCCTGGCACTTGAGAATGCGGTCGCCGAAGGAGACCTCGACGCCCATCGAGCGCCTGGAAGCAATGGCAAAGACCTCATCGACGGGGAACTCGCGCTCGGCCAGAATATTCAGCATTTCGCGGCCGACATTGCCGGTGGCGCCGACGACTGCAACTTTGTAACCCATGGTTTTTCCCAGAATTGAAGGCCGGGCTTGTAGCAGGTCGGGCCTTGCTGTCAACGGGCGGCCCGAAAAGGCCAGGGCTCCGAACTCCGGTTAACGCACTTTGCGGGTTGCGGTTGGTGTGATTCCGTGGGGGCTTCTGATTCGGAGCCCGCCCATGACCGAGATTGCCCTTGAACCGTCATCCAAATCGCGCCTTGCCTGCCTTCTCGGGCATTTCGGCACGATCCCCGATCCGCGCGATCCCCGTTATGTCGCCCATCCGCTGCGTGAGATCATGTTGCTGGTGGTCTGCGGCACCATCTGCGACTGCGACGACTTCGACCTGATTTCCGATTGGGGCGAGGCGCATCTGGATTTCCTGCGCCGCTTCCTGCCCTATCACCACGGCGTGCCCTGTGGGCGCTGGCTCAACATCATGATCAACCGCACTGGACCTGCCTTGTTCCAGGCCGCCTTCACCGCCTGGGTCAGAGAGACCTGGCCGGAGCGGCCCGGCCTCATCGCCATTGATGGAAAGACGTCGAGGCGCAGCCACGATCATGCCGAGGGCTGCAAAGCCTTGCACCTGGTCTCGGCCTTCGCCACCACCTCAAGGCTGGTGCTCGGCCAGGAAGCAACGCCGGAGAAGAGCGGCGAAACCACTGCCATTCCGGTGCTGCTCGAGCGGCTGGCCGCCGGTGACGGCCTCAAGGGCGCACTCGTCTCCATCGACGCCATCGCCACCAACCCTGCCATCGCCCAGGCCATCCGCGATAAAGGTGCTGACTATCTCCTCGCCGTCAAGGCCAACCAGCCCACCATAAGGCGCGAGATCGAAGGCTATTTCGCCGATGCACCGCTTGACCGGCTGGCCAGCCATTACCAGGCAGACAAGGGTCACGGCCGCATCGAGGAGCGCATCGTCACCATCTCGGTCGAGACCGATTGGCTCAATGGCGCACGCCATTTTCCCGGCGAATTCCGCCTGCCGGACGCGGCCTGTGTGCTCAGCGTCAAGGCCCGCACTCACCTCAAGGACCATTGCCGCACCGATACCCGCTACTACATCTCCTCGCGCCGCTTCACCCCCGAAGATGCAGCCCATGCCGTGCGCGGCCACTGGGCCATCGAGAACAGCCTGCACTGGACCCTCGACACCGTCTTCCATGACGACCTGCGCCGCAACCGCAAGGGCCACGGCGCCATCAACATGGCCATCATCCGCCACTTCGCCTTCAATCTCGTCAGGACGCTCGATGACAAACGATCCCTCAAAAACCGCCGAAAACGAGCCGGTTGGGACACCAAGCACCTCTCAGCCATTCTCGGAACCCTGCCGTGTTAACCGGGATTCGGAGCCCTGCCCGAAAAGGGGTTGGCAGCGCCCCGGCTCTTCGCTATCTAGCGCCTTCATGCGGAGAGGTGGCAGAGCTGGTCGATCGCGTCGCACTCGAAATGCGAAGTACGGGTAACCGTACCGGGGGTTCGAATCCCTCCCTCTCCGCCAAGATATCTTTGTATCTTAATGACCCAGGGGCTCTAGCCGCCCACCGCATCGAGGTCGCGGCGCCAGGATGGCGGCAGCCTGCCGAAATGTTGGAAGGCCCAGCGGTATGTCTCGCGCAGGCCCCGCGCCAGTTCCAGCCGCAAGCCCTCATCAAGGGCCGGATAGTCGCCGCCGAGAACGATTTCGCCAAGGCCGGGCTCGCCATGGGAGACCTGCAGAAACTCGCACAGCGACGCCAGCACCTCGCTCCCCAACGGGGAAAACAGCTCCTCGTAGAAGCCCAGGAAGACGCGGCTCTGGCCAACGGCGGCAATGGCGGCCTGGGCCATCAGCTCATATTGGGTGAGCCGCAGGCATTCGCCGCCCGCCAGCCCGGCCAGCGCCAGCGCCTCCATCGCAGCACCCGAAGCCTTGTCCTTCTCCTGCCAGTTCAGCCCGGCCCAGAAGCGGTCGGCGGGATTGCGGCAGAACAGGAACAGCTTCACGCCGGGAAACACCCGGTCGATCTCACGCAATCCTTCGGCGTCGAGCAGCCCGTAGCTCGCCGATATCTCGCCGCAGGATTGCCTGGCCACGTCGAACTTCGCTTCGAACAGTTGCCGGTAATCGGCATCGGATTTGAGACGGGCCCTCCTCATCACATGGAGCTGGGTTTCATTGGGCGCCACACCCTTGGCCGCAAGCCTCTCGCGCAAGCGCTTAGCGTGGCGGCGGAAGTGCCGATCGTATTCCGACACCTGGCGCGGCACACCGTTGAACCAATGCAGCTCCTTCACCGGCAGCATGCCGGCATCGGTGCGCTCGCTGAGATAGCGGTAAAGCCAGGTGCTGCCGCATTTCTGGCCGCCAAGCCCTACAAAGAATCCCAAAGCCGTTCCTCTTCCGGTGGCCGCCACACGGCATGCCCATAGCAAAGCCGGTTCGACATTGCATCACCAGCCGCGGCAGCGGCCTCCCTCTCCAGGCGGCACGCCTGGGGGCGAGCCCTTGCGAGCGCCGCGAAGCGGCCGGAAGGTGGACGCCGAAGGCGGACGGGTGGAGTGGTTCCGCATGGGAATGCCAGGCGAGCCCCGCGCTTCCCCAGCCCCGGCAAATCGCGTAGCGTCAGGCTCCAACACCCCGGAGCCCCATGAGCCAGCAACTCGTCAACCAGTATCTGAACGATCTGGACCGCTACAAGAAAATCTCGGGCTCGCTCACCGAGGGGGTTATCAGCGAGGCGTTCAAGGACCTGCTCAAGGCCTGGTCGCGGCAGGCCAATCTGCATTTCATCAACCAGTATGAGTTCGTCTCCAACCAGAAGACGCGCATCCGCCCGGACGGCACCATCCTGCACGATCTCCGGGTGCCGCTCGGCTATTGGGAGGCAAAGGATTCAAACGACGACCTCGATGTCGAAATCGCCAAGAAGCTGGCCAAGGGCTATCCGCAGGACAACATCATTTTCGAGGATTCGCGGCAAGCCGTGCTGATCCAGAACCGCTCGGAAGTCACCCGCTGCGACATGACGGAAACGGCGGCGCTGCTGAAGCTGCTCAACCTGTTCTTCGGATATGAGCGCGAGGAAATCGCCGAGTTCCGCAAGGCGGTCGAGCAGTTCAAGGCCGATCTTCCCGCCGTGCTGGAAGCCTTGCGCGACAAGATCGACGCCGCCTACGCCAGCAATCCGGAGTTTCAGCAGGCGGCGCAGAAGTTCCTGGCCCACGCCAAGGACACCATCAACCCCTCGGTCTCGGAAGCCGATGTGCGCGAGATGCTGATCCAGCACATCCTCACCGAGGAAATCTTCGCCCACGTCTTCGATCAGGGCGATTTCCACCGGGAGAATAATATCGCGAAAGAGCTTTATGCGCTGGAGGCCAAGTTCTTCACGGGCGCTGTGAAGCGCAACACGCTCAAAGCGCTGGAAACCTATTACGCCGCCATCCGCGCCAATGCCGCCGTCATCACCGCTCACGGCGAGAAACAGGTCTTCCTCAAGACCATCTACGAGAATTTCTACAAGGTCTATAACCCCAAGGCGGCGGACCGGCTGGGCGTGGTCTATACGCCCAACGAGATCGTGAAATTCATGATCGAGGGGGCGGACTGGCTATGCGAGAAGCACTTCGGCAAGAACCTGATCGACCGCGACGTGGAAATCCTCGATCCGGCCACGGGCACCGGCACTTTCATCTGCGAATTGCTGGAAAGCTTCCGCGGCCAGCCGCAGAAGCTCGCTGCACAAATACAAGAACGAGCTGCACGCCAACGAGGTGGCGATCCTGCCCTATTACGTGGCGAACCTGAACATCGAGGCGACCTATGCGGCGATCTCCGGCCAGTTCGCGGAGTTTCCCAACCTGTGCTTCGTAGACACGCTGGACAATGTGGCGGGGCTTGGCATCCGCGCTGGGCCAACATGTCGGCGATCTGTTCGCGGGCGATGTCGGATGAAAATATTGAGCGGGTGAAGCGGCAGAACCGCCGCAAGATTTCGGTCATTATCGGCAACCCGCCATACAACGCCAACCAAGCGAACGAGAACGACAATAACAAGAACCGCGACATATGCCCAGCATCGATAAGCGGATCAAGGACACCTACATCAAGGCAGTCCACCGCGCAGAAGACCAAGGTCTATGACATGTATGCGCGATTTTTCCGCTGGGCGTCGTGATCGCATCCACGACGATGGCGTCATCGCCTTCATCACCAACCGCTCCTTCATCGAAAGCCGCACCTTCGATGGCTTCCGTAAGACGGTGGCCAACGAGTTCAACGAAATCTATGTGATGGATTTGGGCGGCGACGTGCGTGCCAATCCGAAACTGTCCGGCACGAAGCACAATGTGTTTGGCATTCAGACAGGAGTGGCGATTTCCTTCTTCGTGAAAGCGCCACAAACAGAAGGGCTGCAAGATATTCTATGCGCGACGCCCGGAGATGGATGCGGCGGACGACAAGCTGGCGTTTCTTGGAAGCAAAGGCATCAGCAGATAGTTTGACGAAAGAGCTGCAACCAGACAAGGATGGAAATTGGGTCAATCATGACGAGCAATGATTGGGAAAGTTTGCTGCCAATAGCGACAAAAGACGCAAGGCCACGAATACTAGGGCGCGAGAGACAGCAATATTTGGTACATTTTCTTTGGGAGTATCCACCAATCGAGATGACTGGGTCTATGACTTCTCTTCTGAACTGTCTGATGGAGAAGGTCAGGTATCTGGTACAACGAGTATCTTACGCAGGATTTGAAGCAGCCGTTCAAGCGACACAATTAAGTGGATCGGAAACACTCAAGCGAAGGCAGCCAGCTCGCGTCAAAGGGAAAAGATTTCTGCCACCAAACTGAAAGTTGCGTCGGCCTTATCGGCCATTCGTTTCAAAATCACTCTATGTCTCGGAAATCTATATTGATCGGCCGGGATCTCTCAAATCAAGCTTTCAAATGGAACGACAATCATGCGATTTGTTTTACCGATCCCCATGCTCAGAAGCCGTGGCTAGTTTGCGCAGTAGGGCTGCCGCCGGATTTACACTTTGTGGGAGGTGGTGCCGGAGCTATCGTCTTACCTAGGCATAGATCGTCGACGGTTGGAAATGTCGACAACATCACCGACTGGGGCCTCAAGCAGTTTCAGGCGCATTACTCCGGTAGCCCTCACCCTGAGGTGCCCGCGAAGCGGGCCTCGAAGGGCGGGGGCGGGAAGCGGGCGGCGGTGGACGGAGCGCGCGGCAATCCTTCGAGGCTCGCTGCGCTCGCACCTCAGGATGAGGAGAGAGCAAGTGGAACTGCAAAAATAACCAAGGATGACATCTTTCACTACGTCTATGGCGTGCTGCACGATCCGGTCTATCGCGAGACCTACGCCATCAACCTGAAGCGCGAGTTTCCGCGCATTCCATTCTATCCGGATTTCTGGGCCTGGGCGGAGTGGGGCAAGCGGCTGATGGAGCTTCACATCGGTTATGAGAAAGTTGAACCGTGGCCGCTCGCCCGCCATGACCAGCCGCCCGGCGACGCCGATCCCGTTCCCAAGCTCAAGGCGGACAAGGACAACGGCATCATCATCCTCGACAGCCGCACCTCGCTCTCCGGCATTCCCGCCGCCGCCTGGACCTATCGCCTCGGCAACCGCTCCGGCCTCGAATGGATTCTCGACCAGTACAAGGAGAAGAAACCGAAGGACCCGACGATTGCCGCCAAAGTTCAACACCTACCGCTTCAAGGACTACAAGGAAAAGGTCATCGACCTCCTCGCCCGCGTCACCCGCGTGTCGGTTGAGACGATGGAAATCGTCGAGGCGATGAAGAAGGCGAAACGGGAGTGAAAACAAGAAACCCCACCTGGGCTTGTTATGGTCCGTGGCGGGGTCTGCCCTTTGCAGGGTCTTGAGGCTCAACGGGCCGCCCCGCGAGCAATCGCAACAAGATATGAAAAATCGAGTGGGTAATGTCAAATCAAGGTCAGGGCTCCCCTTACACAAATGTGGGACGGACGCCTCGCTACAACGAATTGCCGATCATCTTGATTTCGCAGCGGGGCATTCTATTCTCCACCTACACACAGGAGCGCCCGAGATGAAGATCAAGGCAATCATTCACGATGAAGAAGGCGGCGGCTTTTGGGCCGAGGTTCCGGCAATTCCGGGCTGCGCCACGCAGGGCGAAACCATGGAGGAGTTGCTCGCCAATCTGCGGGAAGCCATCGAGGGCTGCCTTGCCATCGATATTGAGACTCCAAAGCCGGGTGGCCGGGAGCGCATACTGGAAATCGCCGTATGAAGGCAGTTTCCGGCCGCGACTTGGCGCGAGTGATCGAGCGGCGCGGCTGGAAACTTCTGCGGATCAACGGAAGTCATCACATCTACGGCAAGGAAGCAGCATCGTGCGACTCAGCCTTCCAATCCATGGTAGCAAACCACTCAAGCCCGGCCTGCTGCGGCATCTCATGAAGCTCGCCGAGCTGGGTGAACACGAGTTCTGAGTGCCTTCCACTCCTCCTTTTTCATGCGAATGTGTGCCGATGAAGAGTCTCCCACGTGGAGAGACCCCGCCCGTCCGCGTTCCGCACCCACCCTCCGCGCTGCGCGAGGAGGGAGTTTGGCTTTAGGAAATAAATCATTGGTTCCATCAGGCCGGGCGGATGGAATGAATGTTCGAATTGTGGGTGGCGTGGGCCGCGCCCGGGCGGAGAATACGACTGGGTTCCGGCGGGCCGCGAATGACGGAAAATTGGAGGGCGGTCGGAAAAATTCCGCCACCACTTTCGCGCCGCCGGAATTAGTTGACTCCGTCAACCAATCGGGTGCCGGAATTGTGGCGCGTTAGGAGCGCGCAAATCATGCGCTATTTGGTGCGCATTTGTGGGTGTTTTAGGCGATTGGTGGCGGATCTGGGGGACTGTTGCCGGCGCCCATGACCTGCTGGTCGAAGTCGATGATGGAGCCGGACATGAGGCCCGATTCATCGCTGGAGAGGTAGGCCACGGCCCGCGCCACCTCTTCGGGCTTGAGCAGGCGGCCCCAGGGGCGGGCTTCCTCGGCCTTCTTCAGCCAGCCGTCTTCGGCTCCGTGATAGGTCTTCATGATGCGGTCTTCGCCGGGGGTATCCATCCAGCCGATGGCGAGGCCGTTCACCCGGATATGATGGCGCATGACCGAATAGGCGACGTTCTTGGTGAGTGTGATGAGGGCGCCCTTGGAGGCGCAATAGGCGGTGATGAAGCTCTGGCCGCCATGGCCCGACATCGAAATGATGTTGACGATGGTGCCCTTGGTCTGGTTCTTCTTCATCAGGTGGAGCGCGTCCTGGATGAGGAAGAAGGGGGCTCTCACGTTGATCGCAAACATGCGGTCGAAGAGATCGGGGCTGGTGTCCCAGATGGTGCCGCGATCGGAGATGGCGGCGGCGTTGACGAGGGCATCGAGGCGGCCGAATTCCTTATCGGCCGCGGCGATCACTTTGCGGGTGTCGTCCATCTGGGCGAAGTCGGCGGCGACGAAGACGGTCTTCACGCCCTTCTTCTCGAGATCGGCCTTGACGCGGGCGCCGTTCTTTTCATTGCGGCCGGCGATCACCAGGCCCTTGACGCCGCGATCGGCGAAGAGGTGGGCGATGGTTTCGCCGAGGCCCTGGGTCGAGCCGGTGACGACGGCGATCTTGCCATCCATCGACAGCTTGCTGAGGGAGTCGAGATTCATCATTTCACCTTGATAACTTTGCCGGTCTGCCAGGATTCAGTGGCCGCATCGGCCAGCTTCTGGGCCTGCAAACCATCCCAACCATTGGGTTTTGGCGATTTTCCGGCGGCGATGCCATCGATGAAGGCGTTCACTTCATTGGCGTAGGCGTGGGCGTAGCGTTCGGTGAAGAAGTTGAGCACGGGATCGGCGTTGAAGCCTTGCGCGTTGGCTATTTCCACGGTGGTGTTGTGGACATTGCCGGCGCGCAGCATGGCCTTGGAGCCGTGCACTTCGATGCGCTGGTCATAGCCATAGGTGGCGCGCCGCGAATTGGTGATGACGGCGATCTTGCCGGAGGCCGTCTGCATGTGGACGCAAGCGGTGTCGACGTCGCCCGCCTTGCCTATCGCCTTGTCGACCAGCGAGGCGCCAAGGGCGTGGACGCTGACGAATTCCTCGCCCATGAGGAAGCGCGCCATATCGAAATCGTGGATCATCATGTCGCGGTAGAGGCCGCCGGAGATCTTGACATAGTCGAGGGGCGGCGGGCCGGGGTCGCGGCTGATGACGGTCACCATTTCAACCGCGCCCACGGCGCCCTTGCGGATGCGCGGCTTCGAGGTTGGCGAAGTTGGGATCGAAACGGCGGTTGAAGCCGATCATCAGGTTCGACTTGTTCTTCTCGACGATCTTCAGACAGCCGAGGATCCGCTTGACCGAGAGCGACACCGGCTTTTCGCAGAGGATGGCCTTGCCGGCCTTGGAGGCGGCCTCGATCAGGTCGGCGTGGGTCCCGGTCGGCGTGGCGATGAGGATGGCGTCGACGTCCTTGGCCTTGATGATATCCTCGACCGAGGCGACCTTGGCTCCCACCTCCGCCGCCAGATCCGCCGCCGCCTTGGGCATGGCATCGGCGAGGTAGGCGACCTTCGCCCGGCTCGACGCGGCAATCGTGCGGGCATGAACCTTGCCGATCCTGCCCGCTCCCAGCACCCCAAATCTGATCATGTTTATCCCTCCAATTGCGCGTAAAAGCGCTGCTAATTGCACCCATTTTGCCGCCAAATGCACGCATATTTGTTGCCAAATGTGCGCTCTTCGTCGTCACTGCGGAACGCATATCCCGATCTTGCAAATTCAACTGACATGCTAGCATGTTAGTTGAAAATAGAACATACATTCTGAATTGACTTTATTCTGGAATTATTGTTTCATTCTGTCAAGAAGGCATTTCTCAACAGGAGGTACCATGGCGCCGCACTCCGGTGGAACTGGCAGGCTCGACGTCATTACCATCGGGCGCTGCTCGGTCGATCTCTATGGCCAGCAGATCGGATCAAGGCTGGAGGATGTGGCAAGCTTCGCCAAGTCGGTCGGCGGCTGTCCGTCCAATATTGCCATCGGCACGGCACGGCTCGGGCTCAAATCGGCCGTCATCACCCGGGTGGGCGACGAGCAGATGGGCCGCTATGTCAAGGAGCAGATGGCGCGCGAAGGCGTGGCCCTCGACGGGATCGTCACCGATGCAACGCGGCTTACCTCGCTAGTGCTGCTTTCGGTCGAGAACGACAAGACCTTTCCGCTGATCTTCTACCGCGACAATTGCGCCGACAGCGCCTTGAATGAAGATGACATCGACGACGCCCTGATCGCACGCTCGGCCGCCGTGCTGGTGACGGGCACGCATTTCTCCAAGCCACATACGGACGCGGCCCAGCGCAAGGCGATGCGGCTGGCCAAGGCCACGGGCGGCAAGGTTATCCTCGATATCGATTACCGGCCCAATCTGTGGGGATTGGCGGGGCTGGGTGCGGGCGAGGAGCGCTATATCAAGTCTGATTTTGTGTCGGAACACCTCAAATCCATTCTTCCCGAATGCGACCTGATCGTGGGCACGGAAGAGGAAGTTCACATCGCGGCCGGCAGCGAGGACACGCTCACGGCTTTGCGGACGATCCGGTCATTGTCTTCGGCGACGATTGTATTGAAGCGCGGGCCGATGGGGTGCGTGGTCTATCCGAGTGCAATTCCTGAAAAAATCGAGCAGGGCATCATCGGCAAAGGTTTTCCAATCGAAGTCTACAATGTGCTGGGCGCGGGGGATGCGTTTCTGTCAGGGCTTCCTGCGCGGCTGGTTGCGCGGCGAACCGCATGAGACGAGCGCCACCTGGGCCAACGCCTGCGGGGCCTTCGCGGTGTCGCGGCTGTTGTGCTCGCCGGAAATTCCGACCTGGGAAGAACTGCAATACTTCCTGAAGCACGGAAGTCCTGAAAGGGCGCTGCGCAAGGATGAAGCGATCAACCACGTGCATTGGGCCACGACGAGGCGGCCGCAGCCCAAACAGCTTCTGGCGCTGGCGATCGATCACCGCATGCAGCTTGAGGAGATGGCCGACAAGGCGGGAGCGCCGCGCGAACGCATTGTCGCGTTCAAACGCCTGGCGATTGCCGCCATCGGAAAAGTATCGGGTGGCAAGGCCGGGTTTGGCACATTGCTCGACGATACCTATGGCCGCGACGCCATGTTCGATGCGGCGAAACTGGGCCTGTGGGTGGGCCGGCCAGTGGAGAAGCCAGGCTCGCGGCCACTGCAATTCGAGTTCAGCCAGGATGTGGGTTCCCGGCTTGCCGAATGGCCGGTCACCCATACGATCAAGTGCCTGGCGTTCTATCACCCCGATGATCCGGAGGAGTTGAAAGTTCAACAGGTTGGGAAGCTGCGCACGCTTTATGAGGCGGCGCGGAAGGTTGGCCGGGAACTGCTGATCGAGATTATCGCCGGCAAGCACGGCAAGATTTCCGACGGTACAATTGCGCAAGCGGTGGAGGACATCTATGCCGCCGGCATCAAGCCGGACTGGTGGAAGCTCGAAGCGCAAACGTCGGTGAAGGCATGGGAGAATATTTCAGCGGCAATCACCAGCCACGATCCATGGTGCCGGGGCATTGTTCTCTTGGGGTTGGAAGCAACGGAGGCGGAGCTTGACAGGTCGTTCCGGACGGCGTCCGGTCAGAAGCTGGTCAAGGGCTTCGCCATCGGCCGGACGATTTTCAACGATGCGGCGCGGGAATGGCTGGGCGGAAAACTCAGCGACAGCGCGGCGACGGAGGATATGGCGGGGCGGTTTGGCAGACTGGTGGAATTGTGGAGCAGGGCGCGGGCGGAGAAGACAGGTGATGGCGGCAGAATTGGCCGCCACTTCCTTCTCCCGGCTAATTGCCGGGAGAAGGGAGACATGGGATAATGAGCGAAAAAATTGGGAGCAGAGCGATGAGCAAGACGATGCGGCTTACGGCGGCGCAGGCGCTGGTGAAGTTCCTGACCCGGCAAATGACAATCGTCGACGGCACGAAGCTGCCGATTTTCGCGGGGGTGTGGGCGATCTTCGGGCATGGCAATGTGGCGGGCCTTGGCGAAGCCTTGTTCCAGCACCGCGACGTGCTGCCGACTTTGCGCGGCCAGAACGAGCAATCGATGGCCCATGCGGCGACAGCCTATGCCAAGGCGATGCAGCGCCGCCGGATGATGGCGTGCACCAGCTCGGTTGGGCCGGGCGCTCTCAACATGGTGACGGCGGCGGCGGTTGCCCATGCCGACCGCATTCCACTGTTGATCATCCCAGGCGACATTTTTGCCAACCGGCGGCCGGACCCGGTGTTGCAGCAGATCGAGGATTTTGGCGACGGCACAGCCTCGGCCAATGATTGCTTCAAGCCGGTGTCGCGCTATTTCGACCGCATCATGCGGCCGGAGCAAATTATCCCGGCGCTCAATCGCGCGATGACGGTGCTGACCGATCCGGCGGAGTGCGGGCCGGTGACGCTGGCGTTCTGCCAGGACGTGCAGGCCGAAGCCTATCACTACCCTGAGAGCTTCTTTGCGGAAAAGACCTGGGTGCCGCGGCGGGCGCGGCCGGACGAGAACGAACTTTCCGAGGCGGTGCGGGTGTTGCGACAGGCGAAAAAGCCGGTGATCGTGGCGGGGGGTGGAGTCCTCTTTTCCGGGGCTTCGAAAACGCTGGCCGGCTTTGCCGAGCGGCATGGAATTCCGGTGGTGGAAACCCAAGGCGGCAAGTCGTCGCTGCCGTTTGAGCACCCGCTCAACATGGGGGCTGTGGGTGTCACTGGAACCGGCGCTTCGAACCGGGTTTGCGAGGATGCCGATATCGTGCTGGCGGTGGGAACGCGGCTGCAGGATTTCACCACCGGATCATGGTCGCTATTCCAGAACCCGGGCAAGACGATCATCGGCCTCAACACCCAGGTCTTCGATGCCAGCAAGCATCGGGCGCTGCCGCTGGTGGCGGATGCGCGCGTGGGCCTGGAAGAGCTTTCGGCCAACCTGGCGGGGTGGGCGGCGCCCGAGGCGTGGACGAAATCGGCGAAGGACGGCTTCAAGGCGTGGATGAAGGAGGCCAACCATTACACGGCGGCCAGCAACGCCGAGCGGCCATCGGATGCGCAGGTCATCGGCGCGGTGCAACGGGCACTAGGTCGCGAAATTTCGGTGCTGTGCGCGGCGGGCGGGCTTCCGGGCGAGATGCACAAGCTGTGGCAGGCGAGCTATCCCGGCTCCTATCACCTGGAATACGGCTTTTCCTGCATGGGATATGAAATCGCCGGCGGCATCGGCATGAAAATGGCGCAGCCCAGCCGCGAAGTGGTGGTGATGGTGGGCGACGGTTCCTACATGATGATGAATTCGGAGCTGGCAACATCGGTGATGCTGGGAACCAAGCTCACCGTCGTGCTGCTGGACAACCGCGGCTACGGATGCATCAACCGGCTGCAGCATGCGAGCGGCGGCGAGCGGTTCAACAACCTTTATGAGTACAATACCAAGCAGGCCGTAGCGCCTCGGATCGACTTCGTGGCCCATGCCGGCAGCATGGGAGCGATCGCCCTCAAGGCCGCTTCGCTCGCCGAACTGGAGAAGGCGCTGGTGAAAGCAAAGGCCAATGACCGTACTACGGTGATCGTCATCGATACGGATGCGATGCAATCGACCGATGCCGGTGGCTGCTGGTGGGACGTGGCGGTGCCCGAGGTTTCGGTCAGGCCGCAGGTGAAGGAAGCGCGGCTTAGGTATGAGGCGGCACGGCAGAAGCAGCGGGTGGGGGATTAGTTTCCGGTACCAACGGGCTTATGAAATGACTGACAGACCTCCTTTTTTCCGTCATCCCGGCGAAAGCCGGGACCCATGCCACAATGGCACCAGACGCCAATGATTTCAGTGGTTGAATGATGGGTCCCGGCTTTCGCCGGGATGACGGATTGGGGGAAAGGGCACGTCAAAATTTCCGACTGTTGGTATGATTTCCTTCTCCCTCTGGGAAAAGGAATAAAGCTCGGATTGCCGCCATGTTCATTGCGTGAATGTGGGGCTTGATGTTAAGGCGGAGGCTTGCCTCCGATGGGAGAATGCGATGTCGAAGCTGCTGTTGAAGCCCAAGGCTGGGCATGGGCGCGTCATTCATGTGACGCCGAAGAGCGCCGGCTGGACCTATGTGGGGTTCGATCTGTGGAAGCTGGAGCCGGGCGCCATCGCGGTTGGCACCGACGGGGACCGCGAGAGCTGTCTCACGTTCATATCGGGGATGGGACGGACCCATGCCGGCAGCACCGATTATGGGGTGATCGGCGAGCGCATGTCGCCGTTCGAGGGCTTGCCATGGTCGGTCTATGTGCCGGCGGGGATGACGTGGTCGGTGACGGCGGAAAGCGAAGTGACGCTGGCGGTGTGCACATCACCGGGAAGCGGGCGCCTGCCGGCTCGCATCATTCCACCCATCGGGCTGGTGCGCGAGACGCGCGGCAAGGGCAGCAATGTCCGCCATGTCACCAATATCATACCGGAATGGGATGCGGCCGACAGCCTGCTGGTGGTTGAAGTGATAACGCCCGCCGGCTGCACCTCGTCCTATCCGCCGCACAAGCATGACGTCGACAATCTGCCGCATGAATCGCTGCTTGAGGAAGTCTACTACCACCGTCTCAATCCGCCGCAGGGCTTTGCCTTCCAGCGGGTCTACACCGACGACCGCTCGCTCGACGAAGCCATGGCGGTGGAGGATGGCGATGTGACGCTGGTGCCCAAGGGATATCACCCGTGCGCCACCACCCATGGCTATGACCTCTACTATCTCAATGTGATGGCGGGGCCGAAGCGGACGTGGAAATTCCACAACGCCGAAGAGCATGCATGGCTGCTCACGGCATGACCGACTGGCGGTAGATTTCGGCATCCCAGTTGACGAGACGGCCGATGTCCTCGGGCGTCAGGCTCACCAGGGGATCATCCGCTTCGACGCGGCGCATGACATCGGCGAGGCAGCGGCCCATGGGTTCGATGGCGGGTTTGGCGTCCTTGCGGATCAGAACGCCGATGCCGGGGAGGGCCACCAGGGGAGCGCCGCTGGCGATTTCGGTTGCGACGCCGACGCCAAGGAAGACCACGTGATCGGGATAGAAGACGTCATGCTTGCCGCGCAGAAGGGCGAGGCTGTCAGTGGCCAGGGCGTGGGTTTCGGGGCTTGCGGCAGGGAGGTAGTCAGTTGCGGTGGGGATATCCGCTTGCGGGACCAGGGTTCGCGCCGGGCGCTGGAGGGCCTTGACGACGCGGTCTAGCAGAGCTTCGGCATCGGCGACGGTGGCGGCGGCAACCACGAGGCCATGATTGCCGAGCACCAGCACATCGGTTTTGGGTTTGATGCGGCGGGCGATCGCCATGGCGAGGGGGAGGCCCGGCCTGGCATAGGGGATGAAGACCCAGTTGAAGCTTTCGAGTTTTTCAGCGAGGCGTATTTCGGCATCGCGACGGATGGCCCAGGCAATGGTGTTGACGCAGTGGACGTGGACGACAATGGGCTGAGGCATCAAGGCGTGGACCGTGGTCTCGATCGATGGGCGGAGCCCGGTGGCGTTGAGATCGGCGCGGATGAATGCAGTGCAGGCATCGCAGGCGGGATCATTGCGTTCGAGTGCTGACATCAGGGAGGAATGATCGATGGGGACGAAGATATCGGCGGTTGCGGCATCGCGGAGCCAGGTGCCGGAGGCCTTGATCCACATGACGCCATTATCTTTCAGCGATGTGTTGCCGCCGGCGGCCTGAACCAGCAGGGGATCGGCGCCGAGCCGGGCGGACAGGCGGCGGAGGTTTTCGAGTTCTACCATTGGAAGCTTTCCATCCAGTAGTCGGGAGCGGGAACGGCGGAAGCGGGATCGCGGCCGGCAGATACACCGGACATCACAAGAAGCGTTTCGAGACCGGCGTCGCGGCCGCCGGCGACATCGTGTTCGGTGCTGTCGCCGATGCAGAGAACCCGGTTGGGATTTCCGAGCAATGCGCAGGCGCTGCGATAGATCCCGGGGTAAGGCTTGCCGATCCAGGTGACCGGTCCTCCCATTTCCTCGTAGAGGGCGGCAATGGCGCCGGGGGCGGGCTGGAGGCCATGGGGCGTCAGCATCAAACGGTCGGGGTTGCAGCAGATCGCCGGGAGCGTCAGGCCGGTCAGAAGCACGCGATATTGATCGAGAGAGGTTTGCGGGGCGTTCGATCCGAGAATGAGTATTACCTCGGCATCGGCGGGGTTTGCCACAAAGGTTATGCCGTCGTAGCCATAGTCTTCGCCATCCTTGCCGATCAGCAAGGCGTGGGTGGACTTGAGGGTGCGGTAGGCGACTTCGCCGGAACTCACGGCATCGACGAAGTGAGCGCGGGGCACGCCCAAGCGGACGAGGCGCTGGCGGTTGGCTTCGGCGCGCTTTCCCGAATTGGTCATCACCACAACTGGGATGGCGAGGGATTTGAGCTCGCTCAGTACACGGAGCGTTCCGGGATAGAGCTTTACGCCATCGTGGATGACGCCGAACTGATCGATCAGCATGGCGTCGAAGCCGGCGGCGATTTCGGCGAGGTGGCTAATTTGCATGGCCCAATCCGCGCCAGGCCAGCCTGGCGGCGCCAACCGCGGCGTGTTCGCTCAATGACGGCTGTTCGGGAACGGCGAGCGCGCGAAGCCTGATCTTTGTCCAGGCGGGATTGGCGGCGCCGCCGCCGGTGCTGCGAATCGTTTGCGAGCGCGAGGCGCCCAGTTCGGCCAGGCGGGCATAGGCTTTCGCTTCGATGGCGGCGATTCCTTCCAGCAGGGCTTGCAGGAAAATGCGATCATCGGCGGGGCGGGGCTCGAGGCGGGGCGGATAGGTGGGGTCATTGATGGGGAAGCGCTCGCCGGACCTTGCCAGGGGATAGAAGTCGAGGCCGGTTGGCAAATCAGGATCAAGTTGGGGGGTGAGGCGCGCGATATCATCTTTCGAAAAGAATTGCGCCAGCACGGCGCCGCCGGTGTTGGAGGCGCCGCCCGCCAGCCATTGATCACCGATGCGGTGACTGTAAATGCCGTAGGCCGGTGCGAAGACGGGGCGATCCGACAGGAGTTTGAGGGTGAGCGTGGTGCCGAGCGAGGTGACGCCGTCGCCCGGCTGGCTGGCGCCGCTCGCCAGGAACGCTGCGCAGCCATCGGTGGTGCCGGCGACAATTGCCACATCGAGGGGCAGTCCAAAGCGGCCGGCAGTTTCGGCGGAAATCGTGCCGGTGCGGTTGCCTGCGGCAACAACTTGTGGAAACAGCGCCAGATCGAAACCGGTCTTGGCGATCCAGGCCGGCCAGGTTCTGGCGATGGGATCGTAGCCAGATTTGAGAGCGTTGTTTTCATCGGTCACGTCGAAGCGGCCGGAAAAGCGCCCGGCGATCCAATCGGCCTGATGGATGATGCGGCCATTCGCGACTTTCATCGGCAAGGCACGGGCGAGGGGCGAGGTGCTGCCGAGGGCCGCGGTTTCCTGGGGGGCCACGGCCGCCACGAGAGCGAGATCGGCCGCCTCGGCCACGTCGTTGTACATGGAGGCGAGCCCCAGGGGCGTGCCATCGCGGGCAATCGGCAGGATGGTTCCGGAGGTCCCATCGACCGCCAGTGCCTTCACAGTCTTGCCGCCGAGATCCAAACCCTTCATGGCGGCCTCGACGGCCTGCCACCAGATTTCCGGGTCCTGCAGGATGCGAAGCCCCGCCTGCATGGGGGCCACGATGACGGCGGTCGACATGGCGAGGAGCGAATTTGTCCGGTCAACGGCGGCAATGCGCACGCCCGACGTGCCGATGTCGATTCCGAGCACCACGTCGATCATGTATCGCCCTCCGTCAGCGCCAGTATTGCCTTGGCCGCCACCGAATCGGTGATCAACACGTCAACCATGCCGCCGCGCAGTGCTCCGGCAAGGACGGGAACCTTGGCGCGGCCACCGGATGCCACCATGACACAGGGAATGGCCGGCAGCTTGCCGGGGGCCAGCGCCACGACCCGGGAATTGAGCGGATGATCGACAATGCGGCCATGACTATCGATCCAATGGGCGCAAATATCGCCGACGGCTCCGGCGTCGAGAAGCTCGCGCACCTCGCTGCCTGTGGTCAGGCCGACGCGCGTCATGGTGCTGCTATTGGCAAGCTCGCCGACCGAGAGAAACGCCAGATCGACTTTCTCGCCGCGCTCGAAGACTTCCTTCAGCATCGGCTGGGCCATCAGCACATCGCGAGTCGACCGGGTGTCGGTCAATGCGGGTGCGGCAACATAGTAGCACTGGGCGTTGAGAAGATCGGCGAGGTGCGAGGCGGTTTCGTGGGGATTCATGGCGGCGCCGCGGGTCAGGCCGCCGAGCAGGGAGACGACGGAAAGCCGGTTGAGCGAGCGGCGCGGCACCGATTGCAGTGACAGGCGCAAGGTGCGGCCCCAGCCGACCCCCACCGACATGCCATCCCTGAGCCGCTCAGCGAGGGCGGCGCCGGCAGCCGTTGCGATGACATGGGGAACGAAAGCCTGATCGGGAGGAGTTGGCACCACAATCGCTTCAGCAAGCCCGAACCGGTCGCGCAATTGCGCCTCCAGCGCCACGCAATCGGCGAGGCGGCCGGTGATGCGGATTTGCACCAGACCCTGTTCGCGCGCCTGGGCCAGCAGGCGATTGACGCGGATGCGGTTTAGGCCGAGCCTTCTGCCGATCTGTGCCTGGGTGAGGCCCGCCACGAAATAGAGCCAGGCGGCGCGGGTGGCCTGCTGCTCGTCGCGGTCGAGGCTGGGCGCTGGGGCATACTCCACCAGCGGCGCGCTTGCGGGAGGTTCAACAGCAACGGCCATTGCAGATGATCCGATTTTCTCTTTCGCCCTTGCGGGGAGGGGGCGGGTTCAGCGAGTCGCGGCTCGCATTTCTCATGGGGAGCCGCCCCCTCATCCGGCGCGTTCCGCGCCACCTTCTCCCGCGAGGGGAGAAGGGCAAAACTGGTCGACACTTATGGCCGCTGGGACAATCATGATTTCGCACTCACCTCTGCCTGTGAAAGTCTTGCCATGGAATTTCGAGGGGCTGGTCGCGGGTGAGGGTGGCGAGAAGTGCTGTGGTCAGCGGCAGTGCGGCGGGTTCGAGTTTGCCCGCGCGCATCAGCGAGAGCAGCGTTTCGGCGGCGGCAATGCCGAGTTCGGCGCCCTCGACGGTGTCATCTTTCATGGGGCCCGCTTTGGTCTGGCTATAAGTGAGGCCGCGGCCGAGGTGGTTGCCGAGCCTGGAATTGCGTCCGGCCTGGCAAGTGACATAGAGATCGCCCACGCCGGGCATTCCCCATACGGTTTCCGGGGTTCCGCCCAGGGCGCGGGTCAAGGTCATGAGCTCGGCTACGGACTGGTTGAAAATAATTGCCGCGGCATTGTGATTGAAGGCGCGGTTGCCGGTGGGAGGCAGGTTCTCGAGATGTCCGGCGGCCCAGCCGACAGCGATGGCAAAGAAATTCTTGAAGGCGGCGCAGATTTCGACGCCCGCAACATCGGCGGAAGCGCGGGGATGATAGTATCCGGTTTCCAACTTGGCGCAGAGCTGGCGGGCAAAGGTAACATCATGGGAGGTGATGACGGTGCCGGTGTGGCGGCGCGCCGCCAGCTCTCCGGCGATGCAGGGGCCGCCGATTGCCGCCACCTGGAGATCGTGGCCAGTACGGCGCTTGACCTCGCGGGCGAGGAAATCGGGCAATGCCAGCAGTGAACCGGCTTCCGGGTGCAGGCCCTTGGTGATCATGACCAGCGGAACCGGAGCAGTCAGGCTGGCGCACAATCGGTCGATGGCCCAGGCGATGCCGGCGGAGCTTACACCGAGGACGATGAGGCCGGTATCGTTAGCGAGGGCTGTAGGAAACTCGTCATTGATATAGGTTTTCACGCCACCCGGAAGTTTCACGTTGAGCCTTGGGTGAAGGCCCGAGGACCTGACGCTGGCAATGATGTCTGCGTCGAGATGGGTTCCAACCAGGCGCACCTGGTGGCCGCGATCGTGGGCGGGCAGGCACATGGCCGAGCCCATCACCCCAGCGCCGAGAATGACGATGGCGCTGTTGGCGGTTGGCGATGCCATGGCTGCGCGGTTCATTGTTCATCCCGGTCGAGGAAATCGTCAAGGAGGCCCGCGTCATCGGCAAGATCGAGGAATGACCAGCGGTTGCGGACGTCGCGGGCGAATTTCATGGCGTCACGCCAGATCTTTCGCGGCAGGCCCAGTTCAGTGGCGGTGGTGGGACCGCCGGCGGCGCGAAGGGTTTCGCGCATTGCGGCCGGGTCCATGAGCATGGGGCGCAATTCCTCGCGGAGTTGCGGCCACAGCTCGCGAAGTTTGCGGTTGAAGGCGGCGGCGCCGGCCAGCGTCGAAGGATTTCTTCCTGGCTTCGGCGTAGCACATGCGGCCGATCTCGGGGCCGTAACGCCGGATGAATTCAGCCTCGACGATGTGGGTCGGGCTGATTTCGGGAGGGCTGTCGAGGGCCAGTAATTGATGGTGGAGCCTGGCGATGGCGAGCGAGGCCACTCCCACCTGCTGGCCATGGGTGGTGCCGGGGTGGGCGGATCCTGCAAACATGTCGATCCAGTGGGAGACCTGGTGCTCGCCCATGGAGCCGTGATGGGAGACGCCGGTGAAGCAGACGCCGAAACCGCACAGGGTGAGCACGCGGTGGAGATGGCCGTTGGCCTCGACCGAATGTTTGGAGAGATCGGCGGCGGACTTGATCATGGCGGGCTCGTCACCCGCCATGAGCGCATAGGGGACGCTCGAATAGAAGCTGTCGAAGAGGCGGTGCGAGGCCCACCAGTCGATCTGGGCGGTGGGGCGGCAGAGCGAATCGCCGAGTCCCGGCAGCGGAAAGCCAGGTGGGCGCATTGGCGGAGACCTTGAGATCGATGAAGATGCCGCGCGGCGCATGGGCGGGGAGCGATGTCTTGTAGCCGTTGCGGAGCGTCACCGAGGCGGTCGAGGCGGCATAACCGTTCATCGAGGCGGCGGTGGCGAAGACCGCGTATTTGCGGCCGTCCTTGAAGGTTGCGTATTTGCAGGCGTCCGAGAGCGCGCCCGAACCCACGGCGACGATGGCATCGGCATGGCGGGTCTTGTCGCGCACCATGGCGATGGTGGGCTCGTCGCATTGGAGATTGCCGGGGAGTACGACCTCCTCGATGGAGCCCAGGGGCTTCAGATGCTTGGCGACGCGGCGGCCCATGGCTTCATGGGTGTTGCTGTCGCTGACCACGGCAAGGCGGCGGCCAAGCTTGAGGGGCGCCAGGAGATCGGGTTCGCCGCCATCGAGGGTTTCGGCCAGCATGATGGTCTCGAACGGCACGGTGACCGCTTTGCCGGTCTCGGGATCGCGCCAATTGCCGGCGACGACGTCCGCTATGAGGGCGTTCCAATCGGTCATTTCGCATCCCCGGCGGCGAAGGTCTGGAGCCTGGCGTTCCATTGCGACAGGGTGGGCCATAGATCGGCATAGATGGACAAGAGCTCGGCGTAGCGGCGGTGGGCTTTCGTCCGCGGGCGGAATATTTTGGAGGGTTTGCCGGACATGGCGGCGGCGGCGGCCGGAATGGTGGTGAACCAGCCGGCCGCCCTGGCGGCGGCCATGGCGGCGCCGAGGGCCGAGGCCTCGGCGGTTTCGAGGCGTTTGACGTCGAGGCCCGAGGCATCGGCAACGATCTGGCACCAGAGATCGGACTTGGAGCCGCCGCCCACGATGGCGAAATGGCTAATGGGGGAGGTGGCGGCGGCGACGCGGGCGGTCATCATCGCCTGTTCGAGGGCTACTCCTTCGAGCAGTGCGCGGTAGAGATCGCCCCTCGTGTGATTGCCCGAGAGACCGGCAATGACGCCGCGGGCGCCACTGTCCCAATAGGGCGTCATGCAGCCAGACCAATAGGGCACCAGGGCCAAGGCATTGGCGCCGATGGGCGAGGCCGCGGCCTCGGCTTCAAGTGCGGCGAAGATCCTCGAGTTCTTCGCCGGGTTGACATTGAATAGGCGCTCGACCAGCCAGTTCACCAGGAAGGTTCCGGTGCGGATGGCGGTTTCGAAGCTGAAGCCCCGCTCGCTGACGGCTAACATGGTGCGGAAGGAGGGATCGGTGGCATAAGCGGCGCCGTAGCTGCCGGAGACCGCGGCGGTGCCGAGATTGAGATAGGCGCGGCCCTTGAGGAAGATGTTGGCGCCAGTGCCGGCGCACTGGCCATCGCCACCGCCGGCGGCAACCGGCGTTCCAGCCATGAGGCCGGTTGCCTTGGCGGCTTCCGGCGTTACTTCGCCCATCACCGTGCCGGGGCGGACAAGCTCGGGCAGCATCTCGCGGGTGAGCCTTGCCGCCTGCAGCAGGCGGTCCGACCAATCGTAGTTCTGCGCGTCGAGAAGGCCCATGGGATCGGCGGAGGCAATCGAGGTTTTCCACTGGCCGGTAAGGTAATGGGTGAGGACGCCGTGGACTTCCGCCGTCTTCACGGTGTTCTTCCACATTTTCGGCATGTGGGTGGAGAACCAGCGGCAGCGGTAAATACATGGAGTGACATCGGGCGGCTTTCCCGAAATCCGGTGAATTTCATCGCGGCCCAATTCATCGGAGAGTTGCAGCACCTCGCGGTGGGCGCGCTCGTCGAGCCATAGGGTGCCGGGGCGGAGTGGCTTGCCGCGCGCGTCGAACTGGGCGAAGGATTCGCGCTGGTTGGAGATGGCGAGGGCAGCCACGCGGCGGGCGTCGATCTTGCGGGTCAGTTGCTTGAGGGCAATGGCGAGCGATCCGGTCCAATCGGCGGCATCCTGCTCGAACCAGCCTGGCCTGGGATTTGAAAGCGCGACCTGTGCTCGCGTTTCGGCAACGGCTTTGCCGGTCCGGTCCCAGGCGATGGCCTTGGTGGCGGTGGTCGAGGAATCGACGCCGATGACGAGGTCGCGGATCATGATGGGATTTGGGGAGTCAACAAGCGGTCACTTCTTGTGCTTGCCCCTGCCCGGCTTGTCGCGGCGCTCCGGGGCGAAGACGGCTCTGGCGTCGTTCTTGCCGAGTTCACCCGGCTGTTTGCCGTAGGTCTTGAAGCGGGCCAGCACGGTGGTCATTTGGTCGTCGGCGAGAATGACCGGGGTTCCCGCCTGGAGGGCTGCCCAATATTGGTGGCAGATCGTCTCGACCTCGCCGGCGAGCCAGAGGGCCTTGTCGAGATTGGGCCCAAAGACGATCTGGCCGTGATTGGCCAGCAGGCAGGCGGTGCGGCCTTCCAGCGCCTTGAGCATGGTGTCGGAGAGGGCCTGGGTGCCGAACTCGGCGTAGTCCGAACAGCGGATGGTGGTGCCGCCGCCGACGCCGATCATATAGTGAAACGGCGGAATGTCCTTGCGCAGGCAGGCCAAGGCCGTGGCATGGATCGAATGGGTGTGAACGATGGCCTGGGCTTCGGGGCGCTTGCGGAAAATATCCATGTGCATGCGCCATTCGGTGGAGGGGAGAAACTCGCCGAGATAGCCGCCGTCGAGATCCATCTCGACGACGTGACGCGGCTTCATTTTCTTGTAGGGAATGCCGGAAGCGGTGATGAGAAATCCCTCATCGGTCCGTACACTGACATTTCCGGAGGTGCCCTGATTGATGCCCTCCTCGTTCATGCGCAGGCAGATTTCAATAACTTTCTTGCGGAGGTCGATGTATTTGAGCTTGGCCATCTGGGTCCCTGGTGAGTTCGCGGGGCGGGAAACTACAGGCAGAAGCCCAATCCGTCCATCAAAACAGCCAGGGCGATTGACGCAGGCGGGCTTCCTGCGCCAATTTCAGGGTATCAGGGGGTGCGATGACCAGTGAACTTCCTCGCGGCATTGCGGTCGCCGATGTGGGCGCCACCAATACCAAGATCGTGCTGTTTTCGGCGGCGGGCGAACCGGTGGCCGAGCGCAAGGCGGCATCGCGCCATGTGGAGGGGCCGCCCTACCGGCATATCGATCCGGAGCCCATGGTTCAACTGATGCGCGAGGCGTTGCCGGAGCTCGACCGGATTCTGCCGGTGGACGCCGTGGTGCCATGCGCGCACGGGGCGGCGCTTGCCTGCCTGGCGGAAGATGGAGCGCTGGCGCTGCCGGTCATGGATTATACGGCCGAGCCGCCGGCGGATGTGGTTACGGAATTTCGCACCATCATGCCGGACTTTTCGGAGTGCGGGTGCCCGCTGCTGCCGATGGCGTTGACCCACGCGCTGCAACTCTACTGGCAGCAGCGGGCGCTGCCGACGGAATTCGCCAAGGTCAAGACGGTCATCCCGTGGATCCAGTATGTGGGCTTCCGGCTGTGCGGGCGGGCGGTGACGGAGATTACCAGCATGTCGTGCCAGACCATGCTGGTCGATGTGGCGAGGGGCGGGCTGTCGTCGCTGGTGCACCGGCTGGGGTGGGAGGGGTATTTCCCGCCGATGGCGAAGGCATGGGAAATGATCGGGGAACTGAAGCCGGAATTTCGCGGGGCAGATTTCCGCGGCCGGGCCCGCGTGCTGGCGGGCATTCATGATTCCTCGGCCAATTATCTGCGCTATCTCGCCGGCGGGCTTGAGCGGTTCACGCTCTTGTCGACGGGCACATGGATCATCAGTTTCGATGCCGCGACGGCGATTGCAGCACTGGACGAGACGCGCGATACGGCCAGCAACACCGATATTTTCGGGCGCAAGGTTGCGACGTCGCGGTTTTTCGGCGGCAAGGAATTCGAAACACTTGCGGGCGGGGAGAGCGGGCGGGCGCCGTTGCTGAGCGACGTGGTCCGGATGGTTGGCGAGGGGGTGATGGCGCTGCCGTCATTCACCGGCTCGCCCGGACCGATGCCAGGCTCGGGCAACCGCGGGCGCATCATCGGTAATCCGGTATCGCGGGTTTCGTTGGCTTCGCTCTATTGCGCGCTCATGGTGGCGGAGCAGCTCGACGCGGTGGGTTCGCGGCATGACATCATTGTCGACGGGCCGTTTGCGCTGAACGGGGTTTTTACGGCGGTGCTGGCGCAGTTGCGAGCCGGGCAGAAGGTTTTTGCTTCGCAGCTGCGCGACGGGACGAGTGCGGGTGCCGCCTGTCTTGGGCTGATGGGGCACGGAAAACTGCCGCGCGTCAAGCTGGGGATGAGTGACGTGAAGCCAGCCGGAATTGCGGGGCTGGAGGACTACCGAATGAAATGGAAGGAGCTTGCCCATGCTTGATCATGTCGGAATTTCAGTCAGCGATTTTGCCCGCGCCAAGGCGTTCTATGAAGCGGCGCTGGCGCCGCTTGGCATCACTTGCCTTATGACGGTTGCAGCGGGGGAGGACAGCTTCGCCGGGTTTGGGCGGGAGCGGCCGCAGTTCTGGATCGGCAGCGGGCAAGCCCAGGCGCCTGGCGTTCACGTTGCCTTCTCATCACCCGACCGCAAAACCGTCGATGCTTTTTATGCCGCGGCATTGGTGGCGGGTGGAAAAGACAATGGGGCGCCGGGGCTCAGGCCGCAGTATCACTCCAGCTATTACGGCGCCTTCGTGCTCGATCGCGACGGGCATAACATCGAGGCGGTGTGCCACTTGCCTTAAGACTTTTGCAAGGCGGATAGGCGCAGAGTGGAGTCCGGTTAGTTGCGAGGTGTGTCATGCGTTCCGAACTCCAAGTGGACGAGGCTGTTGCGGCATTCACGCTGAGCTGCCCGGGCTATCGCGGCGGCGGCGATGGAAGCACGGCCGCTCAGCGGCAATCTCTCCTTCATGATCGGCCATGACGTGATGGCCGAAATCGAACATGACGACCTCTTGGAAAGCTGGCGGGCGGCATCCGATCTCTCGGCTGCCGAGGCGGTGAAAATGGCCGAGACGGCGGGCTATCACCTGGCCGAGATCATCGAGGGCGGACTGACGACGGCCGACCTGACCGAGGCGGTGACCGATGCGGCGGTCGTCTTCCTGCTGGCGATGAAGCGCTACGGCATCTCCGATCCAAAGCGGATTCCCGCCTGCACGGTGATCTGGAATGGACATGACGGCCGCGAGCGCGTTCTACTGGGAGCATGAAGAAGCGACCGTCCGATCAATCACCTCCGGTTTCCGCTCCCGACTATGGAAGGTCCTTACGCGGTCTCGGCTTCAACCTGCTGGTCAGGGATGTGGCGCGGGCGGTGAAGTTTGCCGTGGATGTGCTGGGGGCCACCAGTTTTTACGACGATGACGATTTCGCCGCGCTGAAACTCAATGGCGGGGACTTCATGTTTCACGCCGATCATACCTACCGCGATAATGCTCTTTCGGGCGTTGTCGCCGGGGTCGAGGCGCGCGGCGCCGGTGTCGAACTCAGGGTCTATGGATGCGATCCCGATCAAGCGGAGAAGGTGGCGCGGGCCGGCGGCTGGACGGTGCTGGCTGGCAGCATGGACAAGCCGCATGGCCTCCGCGAATGCGTGATCATCGATGACGAGGGCTATGTCTGGGTGCCGGGAGTGGCATTGAAAACCGAATAGCGGTGCATAGGGCTATGATGCAAACAAGCCTACGGTTGCCCCCGTAGTGCCCTCACATGCCGGTATCTATGTGACACGCTTGCCACAGCGGTGCTATGTCCTTGGCAGATACGACCAACCTTCCGTGCGATATCGGTGTAAGAGGGCGTCTTCTCCTTGCCTTCTTCGGCATCTCGGCATTCGCCGTGCTTGGTGCGGCAGCAGCGTTGTTCGCGACTGCCGAAGCCGGAGCGGTTTTCGACCGCATCACCCGCGAACGGGTGCCAGCGGGCTTCGCCGCGCTTGAGTTGTCTCGCGAGGCAGAGCGCATCGCGTCGACCGCGCCGAGGCTTCTCGCCGACCTGAGCATCCTTGAGCAGCTGCGGACCGATCGCATGATCCGACAGGGGATTAGTGATCTCGAGAAGCTGTTCTCTCGAATAAAGGGCGGGCAGTCGATCCGGCCTTGCTTTCCGACATTGAAAAGTCCGTAGCCGAGATCAGGCGGAGTTTCGCCGAACTTCAGAAGCTTCGCGACACTTCTCTCGTCCATGCCGCGCCGCAGTCGCGGACTCCGCCATCGGCCGAAATGATCGCGCAGGGCCAGAAGCCGCTGCACAATCACAGCGTGGCCTCCGCGCGTCTGACCGCCGCAGTCGACCGGCTCGTCGATGGCGAACGCGCCGCAATCGCGAGGGCGGAGGCCGACGTCGCCGCGACCCAGCGCCAGAGCACCGGATAGTCGGCAGTGGTGGCGCCCTAATCAATTTTTCTACCGTGATCGATGACTGGCCGCATGTTCATGATTGTAAGCGAAATCGTAGACTGCACACAAATGTTGGCCGCTAGGCGGAAAGTCGACACGGTGGGTACGGTTGACTATGCTCGCAAGCTCCATTCCAACATGAAGGTAAGGCTGGTGGTGGGGGCCATAGCTCACGGTGCGATGATCAAGATCAAGCGGATTTATGCGGGGTGGGACGCGGCGGATGGGTACCGGGTGCTGGTCGACCGCTTGTGGCCGCGGGGCGTGAGCAAGGAGGCGGCGCGCTGTGACGAGTGGCTGCGCGAGATCGCGCCCGGCAACGAGCTCAGAAAATGGTACGATCACCAGCCGGAGCGCTGGGCGGAATTCGTCGAACGGTTTCGCCAGGAACTGGCGACACCGGCTGCCACCGCGCATTTGAAGCGTCTGCGGCTGAAAGCGCGCGAGGAGACGGTGACGCTGGTGTTTTCATCGCGGCGAGGAACGCCTCAACAATGCGGCGGCGCTGCAGCTTATCATGTCGGACAGTTAGGCCGCCTTGACTGGGCTTTGACCGGGTGGTCTAAGCGCGGACATCTGTCACTTGCGGGCATGACAGCGGTTCCTTAACTTGCCCGGCTGCAATTTCAGAGAGGAGCGCGGCCGCCTTCAAAGAGTGGCTGCGATGTCAATATGGTCAAGGAAATCGGGCATTTTATCGGTGGCAAGAACGTAAAGGGCACTTCGGGACGGTTCGCCGATGTGTTCAACCCGAATACGGGCGAGGTTTCGGCCAAGGTGGCGCTGGCATCGGCGGCGGAACTTCGCGCAGCGGTGGAAAACGCCAAGGCGGCGCAGATCGGCTGGGCGGCGAAGAACCCGCAATTCCGGGGGCGGGTGATGATGCGTTTCCTGGAGCTTGCGGCCAAGCACCGGGAGGAGCTGGCGACGCTCATTTCGATGGAACACGGCAAGACCATTCCCGATGCGCTGGGCGATCTGCAGCGCGGCGTCGAAGTGGCGGAATTCGCCACCGGCATCGCCCATCTGCTCAAGGGCGAATATACGGATAGCGCGGGGCCCGGCATCGACATGTATTCGATGCGCCAGCCCTTGGGCGTGGTGGCCGGCATCACGCCGTTCAATTTCCCGGCAATGATCCCCCTATGGAAATGCGCGCCGGCAATCGCCTGCGGCAATGCCTTCATCATGAAGCCGTCGGAGCGCGATCCCTCGTGCCCGATGCGGCTCGCCGAGCTATTCCTGGAAGCGGGGCTGCCGCCCGGCATTCTCAATGTGGTGAACGGCGACAAGGAAGCCGTCGACGGCATTCTCGACGATCCCGATATCAAGGCGGTGGGCTTCGTGGGCTCGACGCCGATTGCGCACTACGTCTATTCGCGCGCCGCTGCCACAGGCAAGCGGGCGCAATGTTTCGGTGGCGCCAAGAACCACATGATCGTGATGCCCGATGCGGACATGAACCAGGCGGTGGATGCGCTGATCGGTGCGGGCTACGGCTCGGCGGGCGAGCGCTGCATGGCGATTTCGGTGGCGGTGCCGGTGGGCGAGGCCACCGCCAATGCGCTGATGGAAAAGCTGGTTCCGCGGGTGGAAAAGCTCAAGGTGGGGCTTTCCACCGACCGCGAGGCGGATTACGGGCCGCTGGTTACCAAGGAAGCGCTGGCGAGGGTCAGGGGCTATATCGATATCGGTGTTGCGGAAGGGGCGAGCCTGGCGGTCGACGGGCGGGGCTTCAAGATGCAGGGCTATGAGAATGGCTATTTCCTCGGCGGCTCGCTGTTCGATCATGTGACGAAGGACATGCGCATTTACAAGGAAGAGATTTTCGGGCCGGTGCTCACGGTGGTGCGGGCCAAGACCTATGAAGAAGGCGTTGGGCTGGTGAACGACCATGAGTATGGCAACGGGGTCGCCATCTATACGCGCGACGGCGACACGGCGCGCGACTTCGCCTCGAAGATCCAGATCGGCATGGTGGGGATCAATGTGCCGATCCCGGTGCCCTTGGCCTATCACACCTTCGGCGGCTGGAAGCGCTCGGGCTTCGGCGATCTCAACCAGCATGGGCCGGATTCGGTGAGGTTCTACACCAAGACCAAGACGGTGACCTCGCGGTGGCCGAGCGGCATCAAGGAAGGGGCGCAGTTCTCGATCCCGACGATGCGGTGAGGGGCTTGCTTTGGCCGCCGCTCTGTGCTATCAAATTTGCTAGCAAAGCGGAATCCATATGGGTCAGGTTCTCATTAGAAATCTCGACGACGAGGTCATCGCCCGCCTGAAACAGCGGGCTGAACTTGCCGGGGTCTCGCAGGAGCAGTTTCTACGCGAGTTGCTGACAGGTGCTGCGCCGTTGACAGCGGAGGAGAAGGTTGCGATTTCACGCCGTCTCCGCGCCGCCTTCGCCGCCGACGATTGGGATACGCCGGGGGCGATCCGCTGGGGGCGCGACGACGAGTTCTTCGAGATCGAAAAGAAGTTCGATGCGGCATGACGATCGTCGTCGATGCGAACGTCGCCGTCCATTGGACCATTGAGTCGTCCCTCTCGGATCATGCCGAACGGCTTTTGCGGAGTGGCGTGCCCCTGATTGCTCCGGACCTCATCATCGTCGAAGTCACCAACGCGTTCTACTTCACCATCCGGGAACGAACCGATCGCGTTGCCCGAGCACTTGACGGCCTCGAATTCCTGCCGCGCTGGTTTTCCGAACTCGTGCCCGCGGCGACGCTCCGTCATCGAGCGATGACATATTGCATGGAACTGGAACACCCTGCCTATGACTGTTTCTATCTGGCGCTCGCCGAAAGCCGCCGTACAAAGCTGGTGACGACGGACGAGCACTTCCTGCGAAAGGTCAAGAACGTCGGCCACTACGCGCCAAGCATCGTACATCTCGCGGACTGGAAGCCGTAGCGCAAATTTGAATTGAGCCCCCGGCTTTCCTCATGTCATAGGTGTTGACCTTAATAGTTCAGATAGACCGTGCGGTTGTCGGTGTAGATGCCCGAGGGCGGGGCTGCCTGGGCGAGGAGGACGCCATCGATTGTGTGGCTGCCGGGGCCAATGCCGCCGGAGCCGGAGAGGGTGGCGGAGTAGTTTACCTGATTGACGCCGCTGGTCATCTGGCCGGAGTAGCCAGTGACGGGCAATGAGGCATTGAAGGAGATGGTGTAGGGGGTTCCCAGGGAGCAGATTACGTTGACCGCGGCGGTGGCAGTTTCGCCGCCTATGATGATGCCGACATTGCCGAAGTTCAGGCTTGTGGCGGTGACGAGGCAACTGGTTTGAAGGTTGATCCGGGCCTGAAAATTGGCGGCAAGCTGGGCTGCCCCGGCGGGCGTGGCGGCCGCGAGAATCACCATTAGCGGCGGCGCAATCTCATGCAATTTTCGCATTTGCTGTTCCCTTGGGGCGCGGCCCGACTTTCTATTCCATGATGACTTAAGCCCCGGTGGAGAAATGCGGTTAATGCCAGCGAAGCACTGGGATGAAGCAAATATTAACCGTGATTGCGACAGGCCCGGGCATTGCATTTTTTTGAAACGCTTCGGTGCTAGACAATGGCGGTGAGGGTGTTGGCGGGGCTTGGTGGGTATGCCGGATTTCATACAGGGCATGGGGCGGGAACTGCCGTTCATTCTGCTGCTCATTGCACTTCTTGGATTCCGCTGGAGGGTGACGCCGAAAGCCAGCGTGCTGATCCGGGCGCCGATCGAGACGGTTTTCGCCCTGGTGGATTTCCGCGAGGGCGACACGCAGCGCTGGCAGCGCACCAAAGTAAACTGCCGGATTGTCGATGCCGGAACACAGACGTTTCGCCTCAAATTCACGACGACGCTGACCAATGGGGCGATGCAGACTTCGGAAGCCGACTTCCGTATTGGCGTGCGCAACGAGCCGCGCCTTGTCGAAATAGACCGGGCTGGACTTGAGGGTCAGTCGACCAACAATCAGCTGATGAAAATGCGGGCCGAGCTGACGCCCGAAGGCTGCTCCACAAGGCTCAAGCTCACCTATCACTGGGGTCCGCGCCCGCTGCTAGCGCAACTCCTCGCACGCACCGATCTGTGGGGCAGCATCTACCGGCTCAAAGGGGTGGCGGAGACGGGCAAGCCCGACTACTGGACCGACCGGCTGCTATCGACCGGGGTTGCCTTCGGCACCGGCATCCTGACGCTGGGGACATTCGCTTTTGGTTTTGGCTGGGTGGTGGCGTTTCTGCTGGTGGGGGCGCTGCTGGTGCATGAATTCGGGCATCTGCTGGCCTACAGGCTGATCGGACAGCCATGGGGGCGATTGATTTTTCTGCCTTTCCTGGGCGCCGTGGCGGTGCCGCGGCTGGGCTTTTCGACCCAGGCGCAAAGCGTGTTCGCGGCCATGATGGGGCCGGCGCTCAGCGTGGCGCTGCCGCTTTCGGTGGTGATCTATGTGTGGGCGGGGGGCCAGGGCACCGACATTCCGGTGCTGACCGGAATCGTGGCGTCGGCGCTCAACCTGTTCAACCTGTTGCCGGTGGAACCGCTGGACGGCGGCGTGGTGCTGCGCTCGGTGCTGGCGCGGCTTTTGGGCAATTGGGCGCGATTCGGGATGATTGTCATCGGCTCGCTCATTATTCTCGTTGGCTGGCAGGCCGAACTCGCGCTGCTGGTGATTTTCGGCGCCATCGCCATCGTGGCGAATATCCGCCCACGGACGATCGATCCGGGCCTGGCGCCGCTGAGCTCGCTGCAGGTGGCGATCGCGGCGTTCAGTTTCATGTCGGTGGTGGCGGCCTATGCGGTGCTGCTGCGCTTTCTGCTGGGACAAGCGGCGCTGATGGCGGGATAGGGTTGCCTGCAAGACAGCAGGCGGCAATAAGTGCGGCCATGGGGATGCGGGACGCCTATCGCAAGATTATCGAGAATGGCGAGGTGAGGCCCGACGCCGGGCAGGCGCGGGCCGTCGAGGCCTTGGCGCGGCTGGGCGAGGAGCTGGAGCGTGCGCCGGCGCGGGCGGGCTTGCTGCGATCGGTGCTGGGGAAGAGCGCTCCGGCGGCGCCCAAGGGCATCTACATTCATGGCGATGTCGGACGCGGCAAGACCATGCTGATGGATGTGTTTTTCGCCGCGGCCGATGTGGCGCCCAAGCGGCGCATCCACTTCCATGGCTTCATGCAGGAGGTGCATCGGCGGCTGCATGCGGCACGGAAGCGGGAGCAAGATGCGATTGCGCCGGTGGCCAAGGCCATTGCCAGCGAGGCCAAGCTTCTGTGCCTCGATGAAATGCAGATCAACGATATTGCCGATGCGATGATCGTCGGGCGGCTGTTCGAGGCGCTGCTCGCCAGGGGCACGGTGGTGGTGACGACATCCAATCTGGCGCCGGAAGGGCTCTACCGCGATGGGCTGAACCGGAAACTGTTCATGCCGTTCATTGCCCTGATGGGCGAGCGGCTGGAGGTGGTGGAGCTTGACGGCACGACCGATTACCGGCTGGGGCGGGTCAAAGGTCATGAGACTTTCATCACGCCTCTGGGGCCCCACGCCGATGGGCAGGTTCAGGAGCTGTGGCGGCGGCTTACCGACATGGAGCGGGGCGAGCCCACGGAGATCGAGGTCGTTGGCCGCAACCTCAGGGTGCCGCAGGCGGCCCATGGTTGCGCGCGCTTCACATTTGCGGATTTGTGCGCAGGCGGCGCTGGGGCCCGCGGATTATCTGGCGATCGCGCGGAAATTCCGCACGGTGTTTGTCGAGAACATTCCGGCGCTGAGTGCTGCACAACGCAACGAGGCCAAACGCTTCGTTACCCTGATCGACACGCTTTATGACGCGCAGGTGAGGCTGGTGGCATCCTCCGCGAAAGCTCCGGAGCGCATTTATCCCAGCGGCGATCACCGATTCGAGTTTGCCCGAACGGTTTCGCGGCTCAGGGAGATGCAGTCTGCGTCATGGTGGGGCAGGAAAATCGTGGAAACTTGACGATTTGGTCAAGTTCATAGGCCGAATTGACTAGGCGGGCGTCTTGAAGCTGGTCATTATCGGGTTTACAGAAGCGTCATTATTGCAGTGCGAAACGGCATCGCAGCTTGCTTAGGAGGAATTCCAGACATGGCCCGGAAGAAAATTGCGTTGATCGGCGGCGGCATGATCGGCGGCACGCTGGCCCATCTGGCGGCATTGAAAGAGCTGGGGGATATCGTGATTTTCGATATCGCGGAGGGGCTTCCGCAGGGGAAATCCCTGGATATCGCCCAGTCGGGGCCGGTTGAAGGGTTCGACGCCAGTCTGACCGGCACCAACTCCTATGAAGCCATTAAGGGGGCCGATGTCTGCATCGTGACGGCGGGGGTGCCGCGCAAGCCCGGCATGAGCCGCGACGATCTGCTCGGCATCAATCTCAAGGTGATGGCTTCGGTGGGGGCTGGCATCAAGCAGCATGCGCCCAGGGCCTTCGTCATCTGCATCACCAATCCGCTCGATGTGATGGTGTGGGCGCTGCAGAAATATTCGGGCCTGGCGCACAAGCAGATCGTTGGCATGGCGGGGGTGCTCGAATTCGGCGCGGTTCCGGCATTTCCTCGCCGAGGAGTTCAAGGTTTCGGTGGAAGATGTGACGGCGTTCGTGCTGGGCGGGCACGGCGACACCATGGTGCCGCTGGTGAAATACTCCACCGTGGCCGGCATTCCGGTGCCCGACCTCATAAAGATGGGCTGGTCTACCAGCGAGAAGATCGACAGAATCGTGCAGAGGACGCGCGACGGCGGCGCAGAGATCGTCGGCCTGCTGAAAACCGGCTCGGCTTATTATGCACCCGCCACTTCGGCCATCGCCATGGCGGAGAGCTATCTCAAGGACAAGAAGCGGGTGCTGCCGTGTGCCGCCCATCTCTCGGGCCAGTACGGGATCAGGGACACCTATGTCGGCGTGCCGGTGGTTTTGGGGGCGGGGGGCGTCGAGCGGATTGTGGAGATTGCGCTCACTGAGGCGGAGAAGGCCGAGTTCAAGAAGTCGGTGGGCGCGGTTGAAGGCTTGATGGCGGCGGCGAAGATGATCGCGCCGGATTTGGGGTGAGATGGGCAGGCGAAAATGAACATTCACGAGTATCAGGCGAAAGAAGTTCTGCGCTCTTTCGGCGTTCCGACGGGCAAGGGGGTGGCGGCTTTCACGGTTGACGAAGCGGTAAAGGCGGCCGAGGGAATGCCGGGACCGGTGTGGGTGGTGAAGGCGCAGATTCATGCGGGCGGGCGCGGCAAGGGCGGCGGCGTCAAGGTGGTGAAGTCGGTTGCCGATGTGCGCAGGCGAAGCCCAACGCATGCTGGGGATGACGCTGGTGACGCACCAGACGGGACCCGCCGGCAAGCTGGTTCAGCGGCTCTACATCGAAGAAGGAACGGCGATCGCGCGCGAGCTCTATCTCTCGTGCCTGGTCGACCGCGAGACTTCCAGGGTGGCGTTCATTGCTTCGACCGAGGGGGGAGTCAACATCGAAGAGGTGGCGGCCAAGACGCCGGAGAAAATCGTCACGGTACGGATCGATCCGGCGGCGGGCTATTCCGGCTATGTGGGACGGCGCATCGCGGCCGCGCTGAAGCTCGAGGGCGACCAGGTCAAGCAATGCGTGAAGCTGATCGGGCAACTCTATCAGGCCTTCACGGCCAAGGACATGAGCCTGCTTGAAATCAATCCGCTGGTCGTCACCAAGGACGGGCAGCTTCTGTGCCTCGATGCCAAGATCAATTTCGACGACAATGCGCTCGACCGGCATGCGGAGATCAGGGAGCTGCGCGATCTCTCGGAAGAAGATCCGAAGGAGATCGAGGCTTCGAAACACGACCTCTCCTATGTGGCGCTCGACGGCTCGATCGGCTGCATGGTGAACGGCGCGGGGCTGGCCATGGCGACCATGGACATCATCAAGCTCTATGGGGCGGAGCCCGCCAATTTTCTCGACGTGGGCGGCGGGGCTTCCAAGGAGAAGGTGGCGGCGGCGTTCAAGATCATCACCGCGGACGCCGCGGGTCAAAGGCATTCTGGTCAATATCTTCGGCGGCATCATGAAGTGCGACGTGATCGCCGAAGGGGTGATCGCGGCGGTCAAGGAAGTGGGACTCAAGGTGCCGCTGGTGGTCAGGCTTGAGGGGACGAATGTGGATGTGGGGAAGAAAATCATTAGGGAGAGCGGGCTCAATGTGATCCCGGCGGACGATCTCGATGACGCGGCGAAGAAGGTGGTCAAGGCGGTGAGGGAGGCGGCTTGATGGGAGCAGATCCTCAACATCACCAATCTGTTATCCCCGCACCTGTTGCGGGGACCCATGGTTCGGCCAGCTTGCCACTTGATGGATGGGTCGCCGGAACAAGTCCGGCGATGACAAGTTTTGAAAATTCGATTCTTCGGGAGAAGGCAGTCTAGATGTCCATTCTCGTCAACAAGAAGACGCGCGTCATCTGCCAGGGCATCACCGAGAACCGTGCGTCTTCTCCCACGGTTTGCGCGGGAGAAGGGTTTGGTTGGCGGCGGCTTGAAATTGCGCACAGTTACACGTATACTGTGTGAACAATGGAGGTTGCCATGAAGAATATTACGCTTGCAATTCAAGAGGATATCCTCGATGTCGCCCGCCTGGTTGCCGCCGAGCGCAAAACGACGGTCAATGGGCTAGTACGGGACTACCTCACGCAAATTGCCCGGCAAAGGACGCGGGCCAAGGAAGCCATGGCCGAACTCCGCCGCATGAGCGAGGCTTCGGAGGCCAGGCTGGGACCTGATTACAAGTTCGACAGGGACAGCCTTTATGATCGCTGAGGCGTTTGTCGATACCAATATCTTGATCTATGCGGCGGCAGGTTTGCATGATTTTCCGGAAAAGCATGCCCGGTCGTGGGAGATCATCGGGCCGGCACGATACGGGGTGTCCGGTCAGGTCCTTGCCGAATTTTACGTCAATGTGATCAAGAAGCCGCAAGTTCCGCTTTCGCACAGAGAAGCGGCCTCGTGGATCGAAAATCTCAAGACCTTGCCGATCGTGCCGATCGACGGCGATATCGTCAGCGAGGCCATTGTCTGTTCGCATCGTTACCTTATCAAGTACTGGGACGCGACCCTCATCGTTGCCGCCGAGAGGCTTGAGGCGCCAATTCTTTACACCGAAGACCTGAACCACAAGCAGAAGTACCGCTCTGTCACCGTGATCAATCCATTCAAGAACAACTGACGAAAGCCCGCCATTCCATGTCCATTCTGGTCAACAAACACACCCGCGTCATCTGCCAGGGGATTACCGGCAATAACGGGACGTTTCATACGGAGCAGGCGATTGCTTATGGAACGCTGATGGTGGCGGGGGTGACGCCGGGCAAGGGGGGGTCCAAGCATATCGGGCTTCCGGTATTCGATACGGTGGCCGAGGCGCGCGAGAAGACAGGGGCCGATGCTTCGGTGATTTATGTGCCGCCGCCGTTTGCGGCGCGATGCCATTCTGGAAGCGATCGATGCGGAGATTCCGCTCATCGTGTGCATCACCGAGGGTATTCCGGTGATGGACATGGTGAAGGTGAAGCGGGCTCTGGCGGGATCGAAGTCGCGGCTGATTGGGCCCAATTGCCCGGGCGTGCTAACTCCCAACGAATGCAAGATCGGCATCATGCCGGGCAACATCTTCAAGAAAGGTTCGGTCGGCATCGTGTCGCGGTCGGGTACGCTCACCTATGAGGCGGTGTTCCAGACGACGCAGGAGGGACTGGGGCAGACGACGGCGGTGGGGATCGGCGGCGATCCGGTGAAGGGAACGGAATTCATCGAGATGCTGGAAATGTTCCTGGCCGATCCCAAGACCACGTCGATCATCATGATCGGCGAGATCGGCGGGTCGGCCGAGGAAGACGCGGCAGAGTTCATCCGCAAGTCGAAAGTCAAGAAGCCGATGGCGGGATTCATTGCCGGGCGCACGGCGCCGCCGGGGCGGCGGATGGGACATGCGGGCGCCATTATTTCGGGCGGCAAGGGCGGGGCTGAATCGAAGATCGAGGCGATGCGGCGGGCGGGAATTGCCATCTCAGATTCGCCCGCATTGCTGGGCAAGACGTTGGTGAAGAAGTTGAAGCGATAGGCCCCCACCCCCGGCCTTCGGCCGGACCTGCCGGCCGCCTACGCGGCGCTCGCAAAAGCTCGCCCCCGCGGAGGGGGAGGGATGAAGAACGGAGACGGCGATGAACAAGACGGATTTGACGACGGCGTTCGAACAGACTTCATTCCTTTATGGAGGGAACGCGCAATTCATCGAGCAACTCTACGCCAAGTATCTGGATAACCCCGCCGCCGTGGATCAACACTGGCGGCAGTTTTTTGCTGGGCTGGAGGACGATACCGAGGAAGCCAAGCGCCAGGTGGCGGGGGCATCGTGGCAGCGGGCCGACTGGCCAAAGGCGGAATCGGGCGAGCTGGTGTCGGCGCTCGACGGCAACTGGCCGATGGCGGAAAAAGCGATTTCAGCCAAGATCTCGGCAAAGCCCAGCGAGCAGGGCGGCCAGCTCTCGGTGGACGAGGTGCGCCGGGCGACGATGGATTCAGTTCGGGCGCTGATGCTGATCCGCGCTTACCGGATGCGCGGCCATCTTGCCGCCGATCTCGATCCCTTAAAGCTCAGGGCGCCGGAAAATCATCCGGAGCTCAATCCGGCTTCCTTCGGATTTTCGGATGCCGATCTCGACCGGCCGATCTTTCTCGACAAGGTGCTGGGACTCGAGCAGGCGTCAATCCGCCAGATCATCGAGATTCTGCGGCGCACCTATTGCCATACGCTCGGCGTGGAATTCATGCACATTTCGGAACCGGGGCAGAAGGGCTGGATCCAGGAACGCATCGAAGGGGCCGACAAGGAAATCACTTTCACGCTCGAAGGCAAGAAGGCGATCCTGCGCAAGCTGATCGAGGCGGAGGGCTTCGAGAATTTTCTCAATGTGAAATATACCGGCACCAAGCGCTTCGGGCTGGACGGCGGGGAGAGCATGATTCCGGCGCTGGAGCAGATCATCAAGCGCGGCGGCAATCTGGGCGTCAAGGAAATCGTGCTCGGCATGTCGCATCGCGGACGGCTTAATGTGCTGGCCAATGTGATGGAGAAGCCGTTCTCGGCGATCTTCCATGAGTTCAAGGGCGGCTCGTCGACGCCAGATGAAGTGGAGGGTTCGGGCGACGTCAAATACCATCTGGGCTCGTCGTCGGACCGCAGCTTCGACGGCAACAATGTGCATCTTTCGCTCACCGCCAATCCGTCCCATCTTGAAATCGTCGATCCGGTGGTGCTCGGCAAGGCGCGGGCCAAGCAGGACCAGCGCGGCGACAAGGAGAGAACATCGGTTCTGCCGCTGCTTCTGCACGGCGATGCGGCGTTCGCGGGGCAGGGCGTGGTGGCGGAATGCTTCGGCCTATCGGGACTGCGCGGCCACCGCTCGGGCGGCTCCATTCATTTCATCGTCAATAATCAGATCGGCTTCACCACCAGCCCGCACTGGGCCCGCTCGTCGCCCTATCCTTCCGATGTCGCCAAGATGATCGAGGCGCCGATCTTCCACTGCAACGGCGACGATCCGGAGGCGGTGGTGTTCGCGGCGAAGATCGCCACCGAGTTCCGCCAGAAGTTCAAGAAGCCGGTGGTCGTCGACATGTTCTGTTACCGGCGCTTCGGCCACAACGAAACCGACGAGCCGTTCTTCACCCAGCCGCTGATGTACAAACGGATCGGCGCGCACGAGTCAGTGGTGACACTTTACGGCAAGCGGCTGATTGCCGAAGGCGTCATCACGGCGGACGAATTCGAGGCGATGAAGGCGGATTACCGCAAGACGCTCGACGACGACTATAGCGTGGCCGAGGGCTACAAGGCCAACAAGGCCGACTGGCTGGACGGGCGGTGGGCCGGAATGAAGGCGGCGCGCGACCACGAGGATCCGCGCAAGGGTTTGACCGGCGTTGCCGTGGCCAAACTCAAGGATATCGGCACGCGGCTTACCAAGGTGCCAAAGACCTTCAAGGTTCACCGCACCCTGCAGCGGGTGCTCGACGGGCGGCGTAAGATGATTTCCGAGGGGCAAGGCATCGACTGGGCGATGGCCGAGCATCTGGCGTTCGGCACGCTGGTCACGGAAGGAAATCCGGTGCGGCTTTCGGGCCAGGACGTGCAGCGCGGCACCTTCTCGCAACGCCATGCGGTGCTGGTCGATCAGGAGAACGAGAAGCGCTACACGCCGATCAACCACATGGTGAAGGACCAGAAGGTGAAGCTCGAGGCGATCAACTCGATGCTGTCGGAAGAGGCGGTGCTGGGTTTCGAATACGGCTATTCGCTGGCGGAGCCCAACACGCTGGTGATCTGGGAGGCGCAGTTCGGCGATTTCGCCAATGGCGCGCAAGTGGTGTTCGACCAGTTCATTTGCTCGGGCGAACGCAAGTGGCTGCGGATGTCGGGCCTCGTCTGCCTCTTACCGCATGGCTATGAAGGCCAGGGGCCGGAGCATTCCTCGGCCAGGCTCGAACGCTTCCTGCAGCTGTGCGCGGAAGACAACATGCAGGTCGCCAACTGCACGACGCCCGCCAACTATTTCCACATTCTGCGGCGGCAGCTGAAGCGCGACATCCGCAAGCCGCTGATCATCATGACGCCGAAATCATTGCTGCGCCACAAGCGGGCGACATCGACGCTGACGGAGATGGGCGAGGGAACGTCGTTCCACCGCCTGCTGTGGGACGATGCGGAAAATGCCGAAGACGGGAAGATCAAGCTGGCGCCAGACGCCAACATGCGGCGGGTGGTGCTGTGCACGGGCAAGGTCTATTATGACCTCTTCGAAGAGCGAGAGCGGCGCGGCATCGACGACATCTATCTGTTGCGGGTGGAACAGCTCTATCCATGGCCGCACAAGGCGCTGATACATGAACTCAGCCGCTTCAAGACCGCCGAATTCGTGTGGTGCCAGGAAGAGCCCTATAACATGGGGGCGTGGAGCTTCGCGCAGCCCAATATCGAACGGGTGCTGGAATATGTTGGCGCTGAAAACACGCGGGCGCGTTACGCCGGGCGGCCACCATCGGCATCGACGGCCACGGGACTGATGAGCAAGCATCTCAAAGAACTGAAGACCTTCCTCGAGGAAGCGCTTGGCGACAGCAAGAAGTAAGGGGCAAGAGGCGATGGCGAAAGAAATCCGCGTTCCGGCACTGGGCGAATCGGTGACCGAAGCGACGATCGGGAAGTGGTTCAGGCAGGCGGGCGAAGCGGTGAAGGCCGATGAGCCGCTGGTGGAACTGGAGACCGACAAGGTGACGGTGGAGGTGCCGGCGCCGGCCTCGGGCAAGCTCGCGTCGATTTCCGCCCAGCCGGGCACCACGGTCAATGTGGGAGCGCTGCTCGGTTCCATCGAGGAAGGTGCGGCCGGCACGGCGCCCGCCGCGGCGCTCACACAGCAACCGGCAGCGAAGAAGGCGGAGGCCGCCCGGTCAAGGCCGAGGCGCCACTTTCGCCCGCGGTTCGCAAGATGGTGGAGGAAAACAAGGTCGATACGGCGGCGGTTGCGGGCACGGGCAAGGATGGGCGGATCACCAAGGGCGACGTGATCGAGCATCTGGCGAAGCCCGCCGCGGAGGCAAGGCCGCTGGTCATTCCGGCAGCACCCCTGGCGCGAGCGCCGGCCGCCGGCGGTGAAACGGGCGGCGAAGAGCGGGTGCGGATGTCGCGGCTGCGGCAGACAATCGCCCGGCGGCTGAAGGACGCGCAGAACACGGCGGCCATGCTGACCACCTTCAACGAGGTGGACATGACGGAAGTGATGGCGCTGCGCAATCAGTTCAAGGATCAATTCGAGAAGAAGCACGGGGTGAAGCTTGGTTTCATGAGCTTCTTCGTCAAGGCCTGCATCCAGGCGCTGAAGGAAATTCCGGCGGTCAATGCCGAGATCGACGGCGACGACATCGTCTACAAGAATTACTACAATATCGGCGTGGCGGTGGGCACCGACAAGGGGCTGGTGGTGCCGGTTTTACGCGATGCCGACCGGCTGTCGTTTTCGGGGATCGAGAAGACCATCGGAGATTTCGGCAAGAAGGCGCGCGACGGGCAGCTGCAGATCGCCGACATGCAGGGCGGCACATTCACAATCTCCAACGGCGGCGTCTACGGCTCGCTGATGTCGACGCCCATTCTCAACGCGCCGCAATCGGGCATTCTCGGCATGCACAAGATTCAGGAACGGCCGGTGGCGATTGGCGGCCAGGTGGCGATCCGGCCGATGATGTATCTGGCACTCTCCTACGATCACCGCATCGTCGACGGCAAGGAAGCGGTGACGTTTCTGGTGCGGGTGAAGGAAGGATTGGAAGATCCGCAGCGGGCATTGCTGGATTTGTAACATGTCAGAAACATTCGACGTCACCATTATCGGCACGGGGCCTGGAGGCTATGTTTGCGCCATTCGCGCGGCGCAGCTGGGGCTGAAGGTGGCGGTGGTTGAGAAGCGCGCAAGCCATGGCGGCACCTGCCTCAATGTGGGGTGCATTCCGTCGAAGGCGCTGCTTGCACGCAACCGAGCTCTATGCCGAGGCTGGGCATTCGTTTGCGAAGATGGGGATCAATGTGAAGCCATCGTTCGACCTTGCGCGGATGATGGGGTTCAAACAGGAAGCGATCGACGGCAATACCAAGGGGATCGATTTCCTGTTCAAGAAGAACAAGGTGACGGTGTTCCGCGGCACGGGGAAGATCGTGGCCGAGGGTAAGGTGCAAGTGGGCGAGCAGACGATCGAGACGAAGTCGATCGTGATCGCCACGGGCTCCGATGTGGCGAAGCTGAAAGGCATCGACATCGACGAGACACAAATCGTGTCGTCGACCGGGGCGCTGGAACTGAAATCGGTTCCGGCACAGCTTGCGGTGATCGGGGCTGGGGTGATCGGGCTGGAGCTTGGCTCGGTCTATGCCAGGCTCGGCTCGAAGGTGACGGTGATCGAATATCTCGACCGCATTCTTCCCGGCATGGACGGCGATGTGGCGAAGAATTTTCAGCGCATGCTGCAGAAGCAGGGATTCAGCTTCAAGCTTTCGTCAAAAGTGACGGCGGCGGCGAGAACGAAAAGCGGCGTTACACTGACGGTGGAGCCGGCGGCCGGAGGTGCCGCCGAGCAGGTTACGGCCGATGTGGTTCTCGTCGCCGTGGGCCGTATCCCGTTCACGGATGGATTGGGATTGGAGGCCGCCGGCATTGGCCGCGACAGCAAGGGCCGCATCGAGGTGGGGCCGCATTTCGAAACCACGGTCAAGGGCGTTTATGCGATCGGGGACGCAATCCGCGGGCCGATGCTTGCCCACAAGGCGGAGGACGAGGGCGTGGCGCTGGCCGAAATTCTGGCCGGCCAGGCGGGGCATGTTAATTACGATGTCATTCCTGGAGTGGTTTACACCTCGCCGGAAGTGGCAGGAGTGGGCAAGACGGAAGACGAGTTGAAAGCGGCAGGAACCCAATACAAGGCCGGTAAATTTCTGTTTCTGGCTAATGGCCGGGCCAAGGCCAATCAGACGACGGACGGTTTCGTCAAGGTGTTGGCGGATGCCGCGACCGACCGGGTGCTGGGCTGCCATATCGTCGGTCCGATGGCGGGCGAGCTTATTCACGAGGTCGCGGTGCTGATGGAATTCGGCGGTTCGGCCGAGGATCTGGCGCGGACGTGCCATGCCCACCCAACCCTTTCAGAAGCTGTTAAGGAAGCGGCACTAGCAGTGGCGGGAAGGGCGATTCACGCCTAGGTGGAATTAACACCCTGTTCACTTGCGGCCGTGGTTATGTGGCGCCCTGACCATCAGGGTTTGGACCTATGACCGCGGCTGCGAAGCAAATCGATATTCTGATTCTCGATGACGACGTCGATCTGTTGGCGAGCGTCGCCGACCTGCTAAGCGATTGCGGCTACCGGGTGAAGGCCTTCGCCGACGCCGACTCGGCCATCGATTTCGCCATGGGCCAGAGTTTCGCGCTGGGGCTGTTCGACTACCGGCTGGGCAGCCTGAAGAGCGGCCTCGACGTGGTCGAGAAAATGCAGGCCCTCGGCTGCAAGTCGGTCTATGTGATGATCACCGCCGATGTGGAGAAAGCCACGCAAATGCGGGCGCTGCATCTCAAGCTGTTCGAATTCATGCGCAAGCCGGTGCAGCCGGAGAAGCTGCTGGAAACGGTGCAGCGGGCGCTCGATCACGCAAGCCGATTGGCGGCGTAAGTAGTCACTCTTTCCTCACCCTGAGGTGCGAGCGGAGCGAGCCTCGAAGGGCCTGCGTGCAATAGAGGGCCATAGTGGGAGCCTGGGTTTACATCCTTCGCTGCAATGATGGAAAGCGGTGATCGCGGGCGATTGGGAGGCGGTGGTGCGGTTTTCAAAGCGGCGAGGCGGAAAGAGTTGAGCGTGTGGCCGATGCTTCGAGGCTCGCGATGCTCGCACCTCAGCATGAGGGTTAGTTGGCGCTCACAGCATACTACAAACCAGTCACCGGCCGCGGATTGCTGCCGTCGAAATAGCGCGAATAGCGGAAGGGCGCTGGATCGACGCATGGTGGCTCGCCGGTGATGAGCTCCGCCACGAGTTTTCCGGCGCCGGGGCCCAGGCCGAAGCCGTGGCCGGAGAAGCCGGTGGCGAGATAGAAGCCCGGGAGTTTTTCGACCGCCGACAGGACCGGCACGACATCGGGCATGGCGTCGATCACGCCGGCCCAACGCTCGGCGATTTTCATATTGGCGAAGGCGGGGAAGCAGTCCTTGAGGCTGGCGGCGGCTTCATCGAGAATTGAATGAACCGGCTGGGGATCGAGGACGCGGACCTGCTCGAAAGGTGTGACCTCATCGAGCCTCCAACGGCGCGCCAGGTGGGCCTCGTCGAGGAAGCGCTGGCCGATACGGAGTTTCAAACCGGCCCAGTCGAGACGGAGGGCCGGGAGAAATTCCCTGAACAGGCGGAAACTATCGGGCACGATGTCGGCCACGGAGCAATGCCGGTGGGCGATAGTAAAGCCGCCATCGGCGCGTTTCCGGATGGCGAAGCGGCCGCCGGAGCCGGTGCGCATGATGCCGGCATCAAGGGGCTCGGTGCGCATCACCGAATTGACCACGCCAAGTTGTGGCAGAGCGATCCCGATGTTATGACAGAAGCGGCGCGACCAGGCGCCGCCGGCCAGCACCACCGTATCGCAGGCGACAGCGCCTTTTTCGGTGACCACGGCGGACACGCGGCCGCCAGCGGTTTCAAGGCCGCGCACGGCGCAGTTGGTGAATATTCTGGCGCCCTTGCGGCGGGCGGCGCGCGCCATGGCGGGAACCGCCGCGAAGGGTTCGGCGCGGCCATCGGCGTGGGTATAGAGGGCGCCTTTCCACTTGCGGGTTGAGCCGGGCATCAGTTCGGCCGCCTGTTCGCCGCTAATCAGTTTAGTTTCGAGGCCGAAGGCCTTGGCGTTGGCGGCGTACCATTTCTCGCGGGCCGCCAGTTCGGCATCGGTTTCGCAGAGATAAACGATGCCGGACTGGGTGAAGCCGGTGCCGGCTTCGATTCGCTTGTCCATCGTCCGCCAAAGTTTCAGAGACTCGAGCACCAGTGGAATCTCGCGGGGATCGCGGCCGGTCTGGCGGCACCAGCCCCAGTTGCGGCTCGACTGCTCGGCGGCGATCTCGCCCTTTTCGAACAGCGCGACATCGATGCCGCGCTCGGCGAGTTCGAGGGCGGTTGCAACGCCGGCAATGCCGCCGCCGATGATGGCGACGGTGGATTTGGCGGGGAGCGATGTATCGGAAGAAATTCGGTCGATGATTGGCATGATGGTTTGATAGCCACAGGCTGCAGCGCGGGGCAAGTGTCAGGCGCGCGGGTGGGCTTTGCGGTATTGTTCGAGCAAGTGGGTGCGGTTTACTTCGGTGTAGACCTGGGTGGTTGACAGGCTCGCGTGACCCAAGAGTTCCTGGATGACACGGAGATCGGCGCCATTGCCGAGAAGGTGGGTGGCAAAGGAGTGGCGGAGCGCGTGGGGAGTTGCAGTGTCGGGAAGGCCGAGGGCGCCGCGCATGCGCTCGACCAGGAGCTGAATGTTGCGGGCATTGAGGGGGCCGCCCTTCACACCGCGGAACATGGGCTCATTGTCTTTCAGCGGGAAGGGGCAGAGGTCGAGATAGGTGGCGATGGCGGCGCGGGCCTGGGGGAGCACCGGCACGATGCGGGTCTTGTTGCCCTTGCCGATGACCACCAGGGGATCGGTGCGGGATTCGCGTAGGGTCAGACCCACGGCTTCGGAAATGCGAAGGCCGCAGGCATAGAGCAAGGTGAGCACGGCGGCATCGCGCGCTGTCACCCATTTGGGAGTTTCATCGGTTGCCAGCACATCGGCCGCGGCGACACGGCGGGCGGCGGCGATGCCGATGGGCTTGGGCACGGCGTGGGGCAGCTTGGGCGATTGCAAGGCGGTGATGGCGGAGTTGCGGAAGAGATGGTTACGCTCGCCATGGCGGAAGAAGGAGCGCAGCGCGGAGAGCTGGCGGGCAAGACTGCGGCTTTCGGCGCCGGCATTGCGGCGGCGGGCCAGGAAGGCGCGGAAATCGGAGATGGCGAGGGTTTCGAGATCGGCGATTTTTGCGGGCGCGCCCAGGTGATCCATGAGGAAGTTTGCGAACTGGCCGAGATCGCGGGCATAGGCTTCCAGAGTCTTCGGCGCGGCGCGGCGTTCGGATTTGAGGGCGGTGAGCCAGCGGGTGGCGGCCGTTGCAGCGTCGGGGGCGAAGGTGAAGGCGGTGCCGGTCATGGCGAAGAACGTAAGCGGTAATGGTTGAGCGATGTTTACGATTGCGAGTTGTGCTGAAGTGCTCATTTAGGCCGAAGCCACCGGCTCGCCATAGTGCTCGACCACGGGGAATGGCTCGTAGAAGTGGTGCAGCAGCTGTTTCCATTGCTGGTAGCGGTCGGAGCCACGGAAGCCTTGGGTGTGGGCTTCGAGAGTTTCCCAGCGCACCAACAGGAGATAGCGGTCCGGGGTCTCGAGGCAGGGTCGAATTTCGAGACCGATGAATCCCGGCGTTGCGGAAATCAGCGGCAGAGCCTGACGCATGGCCTGCTCGAAGCTGGCCGACTGACCCGGCTTGATGCTCAGAATTGCGTGTTCGAGGATCAAATGCTTTGGCCGGTCTTCTTCCAGTCGGCCATGAACATTTCGATGCCCTTGTCGGTGAGGGGGTGTTTGACGAGGCCTTTGAGCACGGCGAGGGGTCCTGTTGATTTGGCGCGGAAGTTAGTCCCGGCGCTTACTCAAATCAACCGGGGATCGCGGCCGGATTGCAGGCGGGCGGTTTCGCACAGGGCATCGGCGAGGGAAGTCAAGTCACGTCGAGCAAGTTGGGCGCCATCGAGGGATATGATGGGCCGGATGAAGCGCAGGCTGTTAGTGAGAAAGACGGCGTCGGCCTTGAGCAGTTCGGCCGGCTTGACGGGGCGCTCGCGGGTCTCGAAGCCCTGCTGATGGGCGAGGGCAAGCAGGGCCTGGCGCATGACGCCGGTGAGGATGCCCTGACCCCGCGCCGGCGTTATGAGCTGTTTGCCCTCGATCAGAAAGATGTTGGCAATGGTCGACGAGGCGGCGCAGCCATCGGTGTTGAGCAGCAGGGCGTCATCCACACCGCGGGACTTGGCTTCGCGGGCGGCGGCGATGTTGTCGATATAGGACAGGGTTTTCATGCGGGCGGCGGGCGAGCTTGGGCTGCGGCGGATTGACGAGGTGATGAGGGTTGCCGGCTGGAACATCTCGCTCACATCGAGGTCATTGAGGCTCACGACCAGCGAAGGGTTGCCGCCGTTTCCGGCAAGGCCGCGCGCCGCGGGGCCGCGGGTGAGTGTCACGCGCAGGACCTGGGCGCCGTCAAATGGCTGGCGCAGAATCGTGTCGATGGCGCCGTCAACAGAATTGCGATTGAAAGCGAGACCGAGCTCCCTGGCGGAGCCTTCCATGCGGGCCAGATGCATGTTGCGCCAGAGGGCGATGCGTCCGGCGACCAGCATGGTTTCATAGAGGCCGTCACCGAGGGTGAGGCCGCGGTCGCCGGCGGCGATGGCGAGGGGGCCCTCGTGCAGGGCGCCATTGAACCAGACAGCACTCATGGCACGAGCTTGAGGAAATTACGCAGCATGTCGTAGCCGTGTTCGGTCAGGATCGATTCGGGATGGAATTGTACGCCGACGGTGGGATGGAGATTGTGACGGAGGCCCATAATCTCGCCGTCGTCGCTTCGGGCGGTGATTGCAAGCGGGGTTTCGGGATTGTCGAGGGTGACAATCAATGAGTGATAGCGGCCGGCGCTGAAATGATTGGGAAGGCCTTCGAAGAGTGCCGGCGCCATCATGGGCGATCTCGGAGCTGTCACCGTGCATGGGCCTTTTGGCGCGGGTAACTTTGCCGCCAAAGGCAACGCCTATCACCTGGTGGCCGAGGCAGATGCCGAGGATGGGGAGTAGGCCTGAATATCTTGTGACGATATCGAGGGACTGGCCAGCCTCATGGGGCGTGCAGGGGCCGGGGGAAATGACGATGGCCTTGGCGGCGAGATCGGCGGGCTTTACTTCATCATTGCGCACGACATGGGGTTGCTCGCCAAGCTCTTCGAAATAGCGGGCGATATTGTGGACGAAACTGTCGTAGTTGTCGACAATCAGGATCATGGGGCGAAAGCCTCCATGAGGCGTTTGATCTTGGTGAGGCTTTCGTCGTATTCGGCGGCGGGATTGGAGCGGGCGGTGATGCCGCCGCCCGCCTGGACGCGGGCTATGCCACCGGCAAACTGGGCGGTGCGGATGGCGATGTTGAGATCGGCGTGGCCGTTGAAGCCGAAATAGCCGATGGAGCCGCAATAGATGCCGCGTGGAATTTTTTCCAATTCGGCGATCACCTCCATGGCGCGGATTTTCGGGGCGCCGGTGATCGAACCGCCAGGGAAGGTGGCGGCGATCACATCGCCCATGGTCTTGGCCTCGCGCAATTCGGCGGTGATGACCGAGGTGAGGTGATGCACGGAGGCATAGGTCTCGAGGCCGCAGAGCATGGGCACCCGCACGGTGCCTGGTTTGGCGACGCGCGACAGATCGTTCCGCAGGAGGTCGACGATCATCACATTCTCGGCGCGGTCCTTGCGGCTGGAGGCGAGCTCGGCGATGAGGGCGGCGTCGCGGGCGGGATCATCGTCGCGGCGGCGGGTTCCCTTAATGGGCCGGGCCTCGATGGTCTTGCCATCGAAGTTCAGCAGGCGCTCGGGCGAGCTTGAGGCGATCTGAACATCGCCATAATCGAGGAAAGCGGCAAAGGGCGCGGGGTTGGCGCGGCGCAGGCGCAGGTAAAAGGCGAAGGCGTCGAAGCCTCGAGGGATTGCCGCCTGGAAGCACTGGGTGATGTTGGCCTGGAAGATATCGCCGGCGAGAATAAATTCGACGGTGCTGGAGATGGCCTTCTCGTATTCAACGCGGGAGAAGTTCGATGTCCAGCCCTCGATCGCATGGGACCCCACGGTTTGAAGTTTGCGCTTCAGCAATGCTTCGAGGCGATCGGCCTCAAGCGCATCGGTGGAGATAATCCAGGCGCGTTCCTGCATGTGGTCGAAGGCGATGACGGTGTCGTAACGATGCAGCATCAGGTCCGGGCAGAGAGATCCAAGATCGGGAATGCGGGTGTGGGCTTCGAGGCCGCGGCCGAACTCATAGGCGATGTAGCCGGCAAATCCGCCCTGGAAAGGCGGGAGGCCGGCGATGTGTGGCCTTGGAGTTTTCAGCGAGAAGGCGGTCGAGCAGTTTCAATGGCGGCTCGGACACGGGTTCGCCATTCAGAAATGCGCCGCCTGCTTGCACGGTGAGAGTGGCGGCGGGATTGCAGGCGAGGAAGGAATAGCGGCCGAGGTGCTCAAGGCGCTGCACGCTTTCCAGCAGTGTGAGATGGGGCTCGCCACGCAGGCGCTGGGCCAGGTTGGAGGGTTCCCAGTAGACGATTTCGCGGGGCTGCGGCGGGGCGGTGGTGACGGCGTGTTTCATCGGCGGGGGGATATAGGACTGGAAGCGGGCGAGGTCCAAGACTATTGCAAAGCGATGACCGCCGATTCCGCAACCATTGCCGATGTTCTGCTGCCCTTAGCGCTGGAAGGCCCCTACTCCTACCGCATTCCCGCCGGCATGGCGCTGCAGCCCGGCGACTATGTGATGGTGCCGCTGGGGCCGCGGACACTGATCGGCGTTGTCTGGGGGCTTGGCCATGAAGCGCCACAGGGGCCGAGGCTTCGCGATGTGGTGGAGCGGTTCGACATGCCGGCACTGCCGGAGACGCACCGGAAATTCGTGGACTGGCTATCGGCCTATTATCTCGAGCCCGCCGGCAATGTGTTGCGCATGGTGCTGCGGGCGCCGGGAGCCTTGGCGCCGCCTCGTGAGCAGGTGGCTTACCGGGCAAGCGGAACGGCGCCGAAACGAATGACGCCGCAGCGGGCAAGGGTGCTGGAAGCGGCGCGCGAGGGTTTTGCCATGCGGGCGGGCGAATTTGCGGAAGCGGCCGGAGTGGGCACCAGCGTGGTCAAGGCGATGGTTAGGGATGGTTCGCTGGAAGCGGTGGCGCTGCCGGCGCTGAAGGCATTCGCGGTTCTCGATCTCAATGCCGGAGGCGTGGCGCTGTCGCGCGATCAGGAAAAAGCGGCGCAGGCTTTGCGCGCGGCGGTGACGGCGCGGGGGCATAGGGTGGTGCTGCTCGATGGGGTTACCGGATCGGGCAAGACGGAGGTCTATTTCGAGGCGATGGCGGCGGCGCTGGCGGGGGGCGCCCAGGTGCTTCTGCTGTTGCCGGAAATTGCGCTCACACAATCGTTTCTCTCCCGTGTCGAAAATCGATTCGGGTGCGAACCGGCGCAGTGGCATTCGGAGGTGCGACCGAGGGAGCGCGAACGGGTGTGGCGCGGGGTGGCCACCGGTGAGGCCCGGATCGTGGTGGGGGCGCGATCGGCGCTGTTCCTGCCATGGAAGCGGCTGGGCCTCATCGTCGTCGATGAAGAACATGAGGGCGCCTACAAGCAGGATGACGGGGTGAGCTACCATGCGCGCGACATGGCGGTGCTCTATGGCACGATCGGGAAATTTCCGGTGGTCCTGTCGTCGGCGACGCCGTCGCTCGAGTCCTTCGTCAATGTCGATCGCGGGCGCTACGGCGTGGTGAAGCTTGCGGACCGTCACGGCCGCCCGGAGCTGCCGGAGATCGGCCTCATCGACATGAAGACGGTCGAAGCTCGAGTCAGGCACGTGGCTTTCGGCGCCGCTGGTCGAGAGCGTTGTGGCGGCTCTTGCGGCGGGCGAACAGGTGCTGCTGTTTCTCAACCGGCGGGGCTATGCGCCGCTCACCTTGTGCCGGGCCTGCGGGCACCGGATGGAATGTCCCAATTGCGCGGCGTCGCTGGTGGAGCACCGGTTCCGGCGGCAATTGATGTGCCATCATTGCGGGCACATGGAGCCGGTGCCGCCGGCGTGTCCGCATTGCGGGGTGGCGGGCAAGCTGGCGCCGGTGGGGCCCGGCGTCGAGCGGCTGGCGGAAGAGGCGGCCAGGCTTTTCCCCGAGGCGCGGATGACCATCCTGTCGAGCGATCTCGCACGCGGCATCATGCTGCGCGATCTGCTGCGCGATGTGGCACGCGGGGAGTACAATCTGGTGATTGGCACGCAGCTGGTGGCCAAGGGGCATCATTTTCCGCATCTCACACTGGTGGGGGTGGTCGATGCCGATCTGGCGCTCGAGTTCGAGCGATCCGCGCGGGGCCGAGCGGACCTGGGCGCTGATGGCGCAGGTGGCGGGGCGGGCGGGGCGCGGCGAGCAGGCCGGGGCGGGCGCTGATCCAGACCTATCTGCCGGAGCATCCCTTGATGCAGGCCTTGAAGAAGGGCGACCGCGACGGCTATCTCGGCCAGGAAAAGCTGATCCGCGAGGGCGCCGGGCTGCCGCCCTATGGACAGGCTGGCGGCGATCATCATTTCTGGTGCCGATGCGCATGAGACGGAACGCTTTGCGAAGAATTTGGCGCGCGTTGTGCCGATGGCCGAGGGTGTGACGGTGCTGGGGCCGGCACCGGCACCCATCGCACTGGTGCGCGGACGGCACCGCTGGCGGTTTCTGGTGAAGGCCAAGCGCGAGGTGAACATCCAGAATTTCCTGCGCGAGTGGCTGAAGGACGTGAAGCCGAAGGGCTCGCTGCATGTGGCGGTGGATGTCGATCCTTATAGTTTTTTGTAGAGGAGGGTTGGCGAAGTAGTTGTCTTCCTCACCCTGAGGTGCGAGCGCAGCGAGCCTCGAAGGGTAAGCCGCGAGTTCGGTTCTTTCCGCCGTTCGTCTGGACTCGCCGCAAGAGGACCCTTCGAGGCGTGATGCTGGCGCATCACGCACCTCAGGATGAGGAAGACCAGTGCTGCAGCGAGCCTCGAAGGGTTTGTCACAGTCTCAATCCTTGCCGCCCCTTCGCTTGGACAACTGAACAATCTTGTTCCAGTCACCCTGGACTAGCGCTTCTTTCTTGGCGCGCGACCAGCCCTTGATCTTTCGTTCGGCGGCGATGGCATCGACGACCATGTCAAAATATTCGGCGTAGATCAGCACGACAGGCAAGCGCTTTGCTGTGAAAGCACCCGGCGAGAGGCCGTCATTGTGTTCGGAAAGCCGTTTTTCCGGCTCCTTTGAACGTGTGAGGCCGGTGTAGTAGCTGCCGTCATTGCAGCGGAGGATGTAAACCCAGGCGCCCATGACCGGACTCGCGACAAACTGACCCTTCGAGGCGCAATGCTAGCGCATTGCGCACCTCAGGGTGAGGGAAATTCAGGAGAAGCGCCATTCCATTCGGTGTTGGTAGACTTCGCCGGGGCGCAGCACGGCGCTCGGGAAGTTCCGGTGGTTCGGCGCGTCGGGGGCGGTTTGGGGTTCGATGGCGATGGCGGCGTATTGCTTGAGGGGGCCGGCGCGGCCGGGCATCTGCTCGTTCCAATGCAAAGCAGTGTACATCTGGATGGCGGGTTCGGTGGTCCAGACTTCCATGGAGCGGCGGGATGACGGGATCGCGCAGCGTGAGGGCGTGTTGCAGTTCGCCGCGCTTGCCTTCGAGCAGCCAGCAATTGTCGTAGGGCTCGGCAATTTTCCTCAGTCGCCGGAAGTCCCAGCGGGTTCCTTCGACTTGGCGGATTTCGCCGGAGGGCAGGAGGAGATCGTCGAGGGGCAGAAACGTATTTCCGGGGATTTGCATTTCGTGATCGAAGGCATTGCGGGCGCCGCCGGAGAGATTCCAATAGCCGTGATTGGTGAGGTTGAGCACAGTGGGCTTGGTGGTGCTGGCTTCGAAAGTCGAGCGACAGGGTGTTGGCGGCGATGGCATAGGTTGCGCTGACGTCGAGTTGGCCGGGAAAGCCCTGGTCGCCATCGGGCGATGAGAGGGTGAAGCGGACGGCGTTGATCCGATTGCTCGAGCATTCCAGTGGCGGATGGCGAAATTATCGGGGCCGCCATGGAGTTGGTGTTCGCCCATGTTGGGAACGAGTTTGTGTTCGACGCCATCGAGGGTGAAGCGGGCATGACTGATGCGCCCGGCGAAGCGGCCGCAGATGGCGCCGGCGGTCCAGTCGCCGGCCAGCAACTGTTCATCGTTGCCGCCGCCGGCCATGACATCGACGCCATCCACGAAGACCGAGATGAGCCTTGCGCCGAGAGTGGAGAAGGTGGCGCGGAGGTTGGCGGATTGGAGTGTGAACATCCCGGGAGTGGGCTAGTGATTATCCCTCGGTATTCCCATGGTCTTGGCGATGCGCTGGAATTTGGTGGCGCCCTTCAGCACCATGCCTTGCGCCAATTGATCGGTGTTCTGACGGAAGATTTCCTGCCAGGGGGTTTGCGACTTCGGGCACCTTGTAGCCGCCCGCCTTTTCCAGCTCGGCGCGGCGCTTTTTGATCTCATCGGCGGAAATCAGCATGTCGCAGGTACCCTTGTTGAGATCGATCCTCACCTTGTCGCCATTCTTGAGGATGGCGAGGCCGCCGCCGGCGGCGGCTTCCGGCGAGGCGTTGAGGATCGAGGGCGAGCCCGAGGTGCCGGACTGGCGGCCGTCGCCCACGCAGGGGAGCGCGCGGATGCCTTTCTCGAGCAGGTAATCGGGGGCGCGCATGTTTACCACTTCGGCGGCGCCGGGATAGCCCAAGGGGCCGACGCCTCGGATGAACAGGATGGTGTTCTCGTCGACGGCGAGTTTCGGGTTGTCGATGTTGGCGTGATAATCCTCGGGGCCATCGAAGACGACGGCCTTGGCTTCGAAGGCGTTGAGGTCCTTGGGGTTGGAGAGGTAGCGCTGGCGGAATTCCTCGGAAATGACCGAGGTCTTCATGATGGCCGAGTTGAAGAGATTGCCGGAGAGCATCTTGAAGCCGGCATGCTCTTTCATGCGGCTGGCCGAATTCCTTGATGACGGCGCGGTCCCAGGAGAATTTGCCTTTGCAGTTCTCGCCGATCGACTTGCCATTGGCGGTGATGCAATTCTCGTGAATCTTGCCGGCCTTGATCAGTTCGGCGACGACGGCGGGAACGCCGCCGGCGCGGTGATAGTCTTCGCCCAGATATTCGCCGGCGGGCTGGAGATTGACGAGAAGCGGCAGGTCGTAGCCGTGCTTTTCCCAATCGGCGACGGTGAGTTCGATACCTAAATGTTTGGCGATGGCGTTCAGATGATTGGGGGCGTTGGTGGAGCCGCCGATTGCGGTGTTGACGGCGATGGCGTTCTCGAAGGCGGGCCTGGTCATGATCTTCGAGGGGGTCAAATCCTCAAGCACCATTTGGACGGCGCGGCGGCCGGTTTCGTAGGCCATTTGGCCGCGCTCGCGGTAGGGGGCGGGGATCGCCGCATTGCCGGGAAGTGTCATCCCCAGGGCCTCGGCCAAGGAGTTCATGGTGGTGGCGGTGCCCATGGTGTTGCAGAAGCCGGTCGATGGAGCGGAGGTCGCCACCAATTCGACGAAGCCTTCATAGTCGAGCTCGCCGGTTGCGAGTTTTTCGCGGGCCATCCAGACGATGGTGCCGGAGCCGGTACGCTGGCCCTTGTACCAGCCGTTGAGCATGGGGCCGGATGAGAGGGCAATCGCCGGAATGTCGACGGTGGCCGCCGCCATCAGGCAGGCGGGAGTGGTCTTGTCGCAGCCGATGGTGAGCACCACGCCGTCGATGGGATAGCCGTAGAGCACCTCGACGAGGGAGAGGTAAGCCAGGTTGCGGTCGAGCGAGGCGGTGGGGCGCTTGCCGGTTTCCTGAATGGGGTGGACGGGGAATTCCATGGGCACGCCGCCCGCCGCGGTGATGCCGTCGCGCACCCGCTTCACCAGATCGACATGGGCGCGGTTACAGGGCGAGAGGTCGGAGCCGGTCTGGGCGATGCCGATGATCGGCTTGTGAGCCCTGGAGCTCGCCGCGGGTGAAGCCGTAGTTGAGATAGCGCTCGAGATAGAGCGCCGTCATGTCGGCATTGTTGGGGTTGTCGAACCAGTTCTGGGAGCGGAATTTCAGGGGCTTTTTCGAATTGCCGGTCATTTGATGCCTCGCCACTTTTGCCAAGCAGTTAGGACGGGTTTGGGGCTCGCGTCCATGGGGTTCACAAAGAAAAATCGCATTGGGGGTAGGCAAGCGGCGCAGGGTCACGTAGGGTAAGCACAAGTGTGGGGCGATGGGTGAGCAGGGTGGAGAAAATTCTACCCGTGGTTTTGGCGGGGGGCGGCGGCACACGGCTGTGGCCTCTCTCGCGCGATGGCTCGCCCAAGCAGTTCAAGGCGCTGACGGGTGCGCTTTCAACCTATCAGCTCACGCTCATGCGGGTCTCCGATCCGGAGCTGTTTCTGCCGCCGCTGGTGCTTGACCGGGGAAGCCTGTTGTCCGCTGGCCCGGCGGCAGGCTAGCGAGGTTGGCATTACGCCCGAGATCATCGCGGAGCCCACACGGCGCGATTCGGCGGCGGCCATCGCGGTTGCCGCGGTGGTGGCGGAGGCGCAGGGCTCACTGGTGCTGGCGCTGGCGTCCGACCAACTGATCGGGGATGTGGAGGGATTTCTCGATGCGGTGCAGCTTGGATCGAGTGCGGCGCGGGCGGGATCGATCGTCGTCCTCGGCGTCGGCCCCGATGGGCCGCTGACCGGCTATGGCTATATCCGGCCGGGGCCAGCACTTTCGGACAATGACGACCTGTGCCGGGTGGAGGCATTCGTGGAAAAGCCCTGTGCTGCACGGGCGGCGGGTTTCGTGGCCTCGGGCTATTTGTGGAACTCGGGGAATTTCCTGTTCCGTCCGGATGCGATGATCAGGGAGCTTAGGGAACATGGGCCCGAGATTCTCGCGGCCGCCAGGGGAGCGGTGGATGGGGCACGCCTGGTGGACGGCGTTATGGCGCTTGACGCCGCAGAATTCTCGAAATCGCCGCGGATATCGATCGACTACGCGGTCATTGAAAAGGCCCGCGACATCGCGGTGGTGAGGGGCCATTTCGGCTGGTCCGACATCGGCGACTGGACGGCGATCGCGGGGACTGTCCAAGGAGATGACAAGGGAAACGCGGTTGTCGGGCACGGGATGCTCGCCGGCAGCCGCGACTGCCTGATCCATTCCGAGCATCTCCCGACGGCGGCGGTGGGTGTTACGGGGCTGGCGATTGTCGCAACCCACGACGGCGTGCTGGTCATGGCGAAGGACCGGGCACAGGATGTGAAGGCGGTGGTTGAGGAGATGAGGGCGCTGCAGGTGGCGAAGGGCGGGCCTGGCGATGCTCTAGGGGAACTTGAATTGCGCCAAGTTGGTGATCAGGCCGGGCTGCCGCCGCAACCTTCGAGCCGCGGCGGATTTGCGATGGATGGTGCTGCGTGGAGCCGCGGAGGTCTCGAACAACGGCAAAGCTTGGACGGCTGGAGCAGGCGAGAGTTTTGCGGGCAAAGCGCCGGGTGAATTGACGGTTGCGGCGCAGGGCGCAGAGTTTGTAAGCCTGCTTGAGGTCAGGCTTCCATCAGGCGGCTGCACTGCTGCCTAGTGTTCCGTTGCTGACGAAGGATTCACAAATTGGTTCAGACGTGCGAGTCTGTGCCGATGAGAAAGATCGAACGGATATCGATCAGTGAAGCTGATCGTGAATGGTTGGAGCGGCTGGTCCGGGACCGCAACACGCCGCAGAAGATGGTATGGCGGTCGCGGATCGTGCTGTTGGCCGGCGATGGATTGACGGCGGTCGGGATTGCGGCGTCAGTCGGCAAGAGCGTGCTCACGGTGCGCCGCTGGCGGCGACGCTACGCGGCCAAGGGGGTGGACGGGCTGTTGAAGGACGCCACCCGGCCCCCGCGCGCAAGCCGCTGACGGCGAAGAAGATCAAGCAAGTCGTGAACCTGACGCTCAACGAGAAGCCGCCGGATGCGACCCACTGGAGCGAACGCACGATGGCGGCGGCGGCTGGCATCGCCACTCGTCGCGTGCACAGGATCTGGCGCGCGCACGGGCTGAAGCCGCATCTGACAGCGAACCTTCAAGCTCTCGCGCGATCCGAACTTCGTCGCCAAGGTCGAGGATATCGTCGGCCTCTACCTCAATCCGCCCGACAAGGCCCTGGTGCTGGCGGTCGATGAAAAGAGCCAAATCCAGGCGCTCGACCGCACCCAGCCGGGGCTGCCGATGAAGAAGGGCCGCTGCCGGCACGATGACGCATGACTACAAGCGCAACGGCACCACGACCCTGTTCGCGGCGCTCAACATGCTCGACGGCACCGTCATCGGCCAATGCATGCCCCGCCACCGGCATCGCGAGTTCCTCCGCTTTCTCAAGACCATCGACCAACAGACCCTGCCCGATCTCGACCTGCATCTCATCGTCGACAATTATGCCACCCACAAGACCCCTGCGGTGAAGCGCTGGCTCAAGCCGCATCCGCGCTTCCACCTGCACTTCACGCCCACCTCGGCTCGTGGCTCAACATGGTCGAGCGCTTCTTCGCCGAGATCACCCGAAAGCGCATCCGCCGCGGCGTCTTCAAGAGCGTCGACGAATTGAAAGCAAGCCATCATGGACTATCTCGACAACCACAATGGCCATCCCAAGCCCTACGTCTGGACCAAGTCCGCAGCCAAATCTTCGGAAAAGTCGCCCGTGCAAAACAAGCGTTAGAATCACAACACTAGTTGCAGTTCAAAAGCTGGAATGCTCCCGGCGCGGAAAGAATTCCAACGCGCCGGTACCCGAGACGCCGGGCCTTGGCGCAGAGTTCCGGGTGGCCCATCTCGGTCGAGGCCGATTTAGCCGTGTATTCTGCATAGCTAAAGTGAATCTGGCGGGGGCACTTAGTGTAACTTGGAGGCAGCCCATTGATGAGAGGAATGCCGGTCAATGCCGGAATGACGAAGGCTTTGCTATAACAAAATTCGTTCAGGTTCCAATAGTCAAAGTTGCTGGGTGGAACGAAGATAAGCGCGTCCTTTTCGCCATATGAGATGTGCGACGAGATCGTCTTGATCAACTGTGCACCGGCTGTGCCGTCAAGTTGTCTTGCAATAGCCACCGTGGCGAAAATGAAAGGCGGCTCGGGGGCATTTGAAAGCTGCGCAAGTTGCACGACCATGCCGCGCATAATTGAATAACCCTGCGCGATTTGGGGGTTCAACGCAATTGCCGACGCTATTGCGCCAACCCAAATACTTCGACGGGACTTGCTATCATGAACGCCGACGCGGCGCAGAAGCCATCTCGCCGTCACCACAATCGCAAGCCATGTTCCCACATTCAAGAAATAGTAGCCTGATGCACCGGCCAAATATATTGTCATGGTAATGAGCCATGCCGTGGCCATCAGAACGCCAATCAATTCGGCCGGAATATTTCGCCCCGTTTGCACAATCCGATCGCGTATGACGAGTCCGCCTATGGCAATGGCAATAGTGTTGATAACCGCTACTTGCCAACTTTTGGCGAACTCGAAGGCAAAACTGAACGGAGCGAATTTGAGGACATCCACCTGATCGGGCGGGAGGATTGACAGCGCACTCGGCAGCAGAATAGCGAATGCAACAACGAGGGCGACGGCCAACCCCAGGACTTGCCGCATTGAAAGGTGCAGAATGATAGTGTGGCGAACCAATATGTAGCCAAGCCCGGCAAACCAAAGCGCTCCGACCGAGACCTTTGTCAGTAACATCAATATTCCCAGGACGCAGATCACCGTGAGCCTGAATATCGCTCCATGTCCTAAATGCTCACGGGCCTGTTCGAGCAGAAGGGGTAGGGCGATCATGAAGAGTAGCAGGCCTGTCGTGTGAGATTCCGAGATGAGAAACGAATTAAAATCCCAAATGGCTATCACAAACATCAGGCTCAGGGGCACCATGACAAAGTCGGGAAAACGAAATGCATACTCGTCATTGCCGTCTCCATGTATCGCTGTCGATGCGGCGAGGCCAAAAAATAAGAGCGGTATCGCGATGGCTTGAACCACGAGATAGTAGCCATGGATCGGCGTGGTGTTTAGCCACTGTGACGTTCGTCCAATCCAGAGATGTGACAGAGCATGGTATGGCGTTCGCACTAGACCGTCGAGCCCCGTTGAAACAACGCCGTGCTGCGTGAACATTGAAGAAATTGCGGTGTGATGCAGCGTGTCCGTGGACAGCAATCCAACGAGCGCGAGTTCGGGCTCGAGCACGTTTGAGTATCCCAACGTGTTAATCCAAAAGAACAGGATGACCGCCAGCATCGGAGCTCCACACAGCAAACAAATGCCTTGCCAGATGGACATGCGCGGCAATGCCGGCAACGATTCAATAAATCCGAGAATGCAGATGAGCGCAAGGATGAGGACAACGGTCCAAGTGAGCGCAATCGAATTTCCCGCCAGACAGGGGAGGGCGAGAATGCCGACCGGCGCAATGGCGGCCAAGACAATCGACCGCTCATGAGGAACTCTCCGTGTGACGATCAATTGCCAAGTGAAAATCACCGCGGCGCAGTGAAGCCATGCCAGAGCGAAAGAAGGAGCCGGAGGTTCCGCGAACGCGCTGCGGCCCACTGCCAACAGGCCGGCAATAGCCAGCGATAGCAAGACAAAGAACAGGCAAACCAAGCGCAGATGATCATTTCTTCGCTTCAATTGTTGTTGTCATCGTCGTCACACCCCCAGAATGCCGCTAAACTTGAAGCGAGTCTATCCTGAATACATCCGGATTGACGCGCAGCTAAAAAAATAGTCCAAGCGGGGGATTTGACGGAGCCTCGAGTAGTTCGAGATAGCGCTGTACAGCGTCCGCTTCAATTGCCTTGTGGTTGACGAGAATCTTCAACAGGTGGACAGCCATATCAGGGCTGGCGTAGCTGTAGTGCGCGACCAATGCCAATTTCTTTATCTGCTCCACCGACAAGCTTTGCGCCGAAATCGGATCGCGAAAGTAAACAATGTCGCCCTCCAGCAATTGATTGAAAGGCACGCGAAAATTGTTGTCGCGGATGAGCGGACTGATGCTCCATCGCTTGAGATCGGTCATCGCATGGGGGATGAAATTCTGCTCGCTCATCCAGACGTCGACTTCGCCAAAACAGGGCTGGCCGCGATACAGAGGCACGAATGATATCTCAAGCTGGATCGCAACGCAGCCGGAGAGTTTGGCCGCACCATTCATGAGCACCGCCATCTCGGAACCCTGAATATCCATCTTGAGGAAATCGAGCTTCGGCAGGCCGGCGATATCATCGAGCCGGGATGTGTTAACCGTTTCGGTGCTGTATATCTTCCCGAAACTCGAGAAGCCATTGAAGAAGGCGAGGTTCTCAGCGTGCGGTTCAAGCAATGACGACATGCCGCTCGCCGGGCTTGCCAGCCTCAGTTGCGCGTCGCGGCCGTCGCCGACGATGTTCGAAAATACTTTCACTCTGCCGCCAAAGGCTTCCCGGATCTTCTCATGTTGCCGTTGGTCGGCGTCAAATGCATTGAGAAACCCGATGCCGCGATCGATCAATGGCTTGTACGGAGGCACTTCGGCAATGAAGGCAGCGCCGATGTCGGCGACCTGCACAGTTCCGGTGAAATCGAGAATGGACTCCAATGGCGTGGAGTCATGCGCGGGCCTGGCTTCGAAACTGGTGACCGGCCTGGCCGATGGCGTGGCCGTCAATTTGTCCTCGGAGAATTTCAGGTTCGCGGCGATGCGTGAATTTTGGTTTTCCGGGAGATCGGGAGAAGCCAGCAATTGGCGGCAGATGGCGGCGGAATTCTGGTAATCTCCGGTCCAGTATTTGGCGACACTCAACTCATCGAGGGCGCGCCACTGATAGGCCGACTTGTCGACAAACAAAATATCCGTGGTGGGTGCAATTCTCGCAGCGCGCTCGGCAAAGAGTTCGGCGAGATGGAACTTGCTGTTTTCCCGGCAATAGCGCGCCACTGACGTCAGCGCTTCGGCGCGGCCTGGGCGGAATTCATGGGCATCGAGATAGCGGCTCACCACATGGTCAAATCCCATGGAAAGACGTTCGCTCAGAACGGCGGCCTGGAACTTGGAATACCAGACCTCTTCCTCCCAACCTCCCATGGCGGCGCGTTTCTCGTAGGTTTTCAGGGCGAGTTGCGGTTGCTTCGAATCGCGGTAGCTTTGCGCGAGATAGAAAGTATTGCGGGTATTGTCCGGCTCCTTCGCCAGGGCCGCCTTGAGAATGGCTACGTGGGTGCGGTATTTTTCAGTGCGGGATTCTTCGGTAAACTCGCCCTCATCGACATTGGCGACGATCTTCGGGCCGTCAAGGCGGGCGGTGGTGTAGGGCACGTCGCATTCGAGATATTCGTGCAGCACGCCTGCATAGCGCCAGGAGAGCGATTGGGAGACCATTGCGGTTCGCCAATAGTTCAAGCCACCATATTCAATCATCAGCTGGTAGGCGCCGGCTGTAAGCTCGGGCATGCGGAAGCCTGGAGGCGTCACGATGATATCGTCGGCGTCCATGAACAGCAGGTAATCACCCTGGCCCGCCGCGAACTTGATCGCCTCGGTGCGATTGCTGCCGAAATCCTTCCATTTGGCCGAGTGGAGTTGGCCCGGAAGGCCGCGCAAATGGCTGGCGATGATGTCCTGGGTTCCGTCGGTCGATCCGGTGTCGACAATGACCCAGCGATCGATGAAAGGCATGACGGAATCGAGGCAGCGGCGGATTACTCCGGCCTCGTTCTTGACGATCATGTTGAGGCAGATGGAAGCGGTCATTGCACAGCGGGTTTCATTGATCGGGCCGGCAGTTTCCGATCTATCGCCGATCATTGCAAGCGGGGCAATTTTCAGCAACGGGCCGATGACCGCCGGTGACGCCCGCTACTTGATGGCCCAGTAGACCGAGCGGAGAGTTGAGTTGTCGTGGGAGACCGAGACGGTGACGACGCCGCCGGCGGTGACGGGGTAGCCAGTGACTTGCACGTGTGACTTCAAGCGCGCGGGAAATGCCCGATGTTGTAGCGGATGGCGCATTCAAATGGCGAGTTCCTGTGATCCCCTTCGTTTGGGCATCAAGTAACCTGAAACAAAAAGAAAGCCCCTTGCGGGGCTTTCTCGCGCTTCTGCCATGTGGTTTGCCCTGTCTTAGTTCGGCCAGGGAATGACCACGATGTTGCGGTCGGAGAACGCACAAATGTTAACGCTGCCGCCGCCTTGTTCATTGTTCGTTTTGTATTGGGCTGTGAACGTGTTGGAACCAGCGGTGAGACCGGTGACCAGATACGTAGCGCCGTATCTGTGAAGGGTGTTGGCATCATCATTCACTCTCAATGACATGGCATCCAAGGCTGCCACAGTCGATGCCCCCGAGATAGCAAAGGCCATCGAACAGGTCTCGCGAAAGACGTTTGTGGTCGCAGTCATGGCGATCGACACCAATGCCTTGCCGCTCGCGGTGATTGTCGCAGTAACCGCGGGCCCCACCGTGGCCAAGTCGCCGTAGGCCACGTCTTGTCTGGTTTCACTGGTTGCGACAGAGGCAGTGTCCGCCGTGGTGCCGGTTCCCGCTGCGCCAGTAGCACCCGTGGCTCCGGTTGCGCCTGCTGAGCCAGTTGCACCTGCGGCGCCTGTTGCACCTGCGGCGCCTGTTGCTCCTGCCGCGCCCGTTGCACCTGCCGCGCCTGCAGCACCGGTGGGCCCGAGGGGACCAAGCAGCCCCTGGTCACCCTTCTTGGCGAAGATGGCCCAGAAGGGTGCGCTGCCGACGGCGCCGGGAGTGGTGTTGGTGTTGTTCTGCCTGGACCGCCAGGTGGTGCCCAGATGGGTCACGAGGTCGTCAAGTTTGTAATTCTTGCTGCTCGACCAGGGGCCACGCGGGAGGACGCCGCGCGGTCCGCAATCGGATACCACGGCGCTCTTGACGGCGACAGCGTTCACCGCACTGATGCGGACGATGCAATCCTCGGGATGATAAAGGGCGTTGATGGTAAAAGTACCGCCGGGCCAAGCGTCGTCTGAAACTGGCCGTCAAGGGTTACAGCGGTGCCGGTTGTGCTGACACCCGATACGGTGAGCAGGCCCGCGCTGATTTTCGCTTCGGTGATGGTAATGGCCGCCGATGCATCGGTTGCGATGGCGCCCACGACCATGCTGGTTGTCGCCAATAGTCCAAATAGTTTTAACATTGTTCCGCCTCCCCGGTTGTGAACTTACGACTGCTCGAATGGCCCCTCGTCGAAAAGCTCAGGTCTTGCAACCTGACTTAACCAAAAATTAACCTTAGCTGCAGCAGCCGGCTTGTCAATACTGCGGCAGCAATCGGTGCGCGGATACCCTAAAAAGCTGTGGAATGGTTCGCGGTTTTTGCGGGGCCGCATTGAATGAAACAAGAAACAAAAGAAGAAAGCCCCTTGCGGGGCTTTCTCGTCTCTGTTGTGGCTGCGGCTGCTTATGGCGCGGTTGCGCAAAGAGCATAGGCCTGCAGCGAGTAAGCTCGTGTCGCCGCCAGTGCATCGCCGAATATACCTGTTGCCGTCCATACTGTGGTGCTGCTTGGATAGCTTGGCCTGTGATCAACTATGTCTGGTCGGGAGCTGCTGATGTTAGAAGTGAGATAGCCGCCGCCGACGATCAACTTGCCGGCCGTGCATGTCGCGGTAACAGACTTTCAGCTTCGTCGTCGGTGGAAGCTGTACCAACAATACGCTCGTGACCGGCTGACACCAGTACCGGCAGCACCTGTAGCGCCGGTTGCACCGGTAGCACCTGTCGCGACCTGTGGCACCCGTGGCTCCGGTCGCGCCCGTGTTGCCAGTAGCACCTGTGGCTCCTGTCGCGCCTGTGTTGCCTGTATTGCCGGTGGCACCCGTGGCTCCGGTTGCACCTGTGTTGCCGGTGGCACCCGTGGCTCCGGTCGCACCTGTATTGCCGGTGGCACCCGTTGCTCCGGTCGCGCCTGTGTTGCACCAGTGGCACCCGTTGCTCCGGTTGCACCTGCGCCAGTGGCTCCCGTGGCTCCGGTATTGCCTGTGGCTCCCGTGGCTCCGGTTGCGCCGGTATGCGCCCGTGGCTCCGGTTGCGCCTGTATTACCTGTGGCACCCGTGGCTCCGGCGGCACCTGTAGCTCCAGTTGGGCCTGTTGGGCCGCCCAAAGGCCCGGTTGCGCCCGTGGCACCGGTGGGCCCGAGGGGACCGAGCAGGCCCTGGTCACCCTTCTTGGCGAAGATGGCCCAGAAGGGGCCGCTGCCCACGGCGCCGGGTTGATGGCTGGTAGCATGGTCCTGTCTGGCCCGCCAGGTGGTGCCTTGAAAGGTCACCAGGTCGTCAAGTTTGTAACTCTTGGTGCCCAACCAGCCGCCACGCGGGATGACGCCGCGCGGTCCGCAATCGGAGACCAAGGTGTCTTTTACGCTCACACCGCCCACCGCCCTGATGCGGACAATGCAATCCTCGGGATGATAAAGGGCGTTGATGGTAAAAGTACCGCCAGGGCCAAGCGTCGTCTGAAACTGGCCGTCAAGGGTTACCGCATTGTTGGTTGTGCTGACACCGGTTACGGTGAGCAGGCCCGCGCTGATTTTCGCTTCAGTGATGGTGATGGCCGCCGATGCATCGGTTGCGATGGCGCCTACGACCAAGCTGGTTGTCGCCAATAGTCCAAATAACTTTAACATTGTTCCGCCTCCCCGGTTGTGAACTTACGACTGCTCGAATGGCCCCTCGTCGAAAAGCTCAGGTCTTGCAACCTGACTTAACCAAAAATTAACCTTAACTGCATCGGGCGGCTTGTCAATACTGCCGCAGCAGCAAATGGTGTGAGAATTGTCTCGAAGCGGGCGCGTATTTAGCGATTCCGCCAGCTTGCATGGCAAAAAAACCAAGCAAGAAATATAAAAAAGAAAGCCCCGCGCGGGGCTCTCTCTTCGTTAACCATGTTTTGAAATAATTATGGCGTTGCCACGCAGACAACATAGGCCTGCAGGGAATAGGATGCATCGCCACCCGCATTGTCGATCGAACCAATTACACTCCAGGTCGTGCTGCTGCTCGGCTTATTCTGGTGGATGGTGATTTCCTCGTCGGCGTCAACACCCATTCCAAGGGCATCATAGCCGCCGCCGACGGCCACTTTGCCACCGGGGCAGGTCGCGGTCGCAGTCTTGGGAACGACCTCGTCATCGGCGGTCGCCGTTCCGAGAACAATTTCATAACCACTGACGCCATTGGCGCCGGTTGGACCCGCTGCGCCCACATCGCCGGTGGCGCCAGTTGGGCCAGCAGCACCCACATCGCCGGTGGCTCCGGTTGGACCGGCGGCGCCGGCACCTCCCGTGGCGCCGGTTGGACCAGCAGCACCCGTGGCGCCGGTTGGGCCCGCTACCCCGGCTGGGCCAAGGGCGCCGTCAGCGCCTTTCTTGGCGAACAGGGCCCAGTAGATTCCGCTGCCCGAGGCGCCGGGAATCGTGTTGACGGGAATGCTGGCCTGCTTGGCCCGCCAGGTTGAACCGTTGTGGGTTACAATATTGTCGAGTTTGTAGGTTTTGCCGCTCGCCCATGGCCCGCGCGGGATGACGCCGCGGGGTCCGCAATCGGCGACGACGGCGTTCTTGACCGACAAATCGTTGGACTTCAGGTGGACGATGCAATCTTCGGGATGATAGATCTGGTTGATGGTAAAGTTGCCGCCGCTAATGGCGGTGGGAAACTTGCCATCGAGAGTAATTTGCGTGCCGGTGCTGGTTCCGCTCACGGTCAGCTGACCGGCGGCGATTTTCGCTTCGGTCACGGTTATGGCGGCGGACGCATCGGCGATAAAGGCAGCCGTGATCAGGCTGGTAGTGGCCAACAAGCCAAACAGTTTCAACATATTCGCGCACTCCTCATTGTGAATTTCCGGCATGCCCCTGTCGCCGTCGGTCAATCCAGAGCGGCCCCTACACCTCTGCTCAACCTGAAATTTACCATAGCCGCAGCGAGTGGATTGTCAACTTTGCTTGGGAGGCAATCCGCGGCGGGCTGACTGGGATTTGAAAAAGAGAAAGCCCCTTGCGGGGCTTTCTCGCGAGTGAGTATTCGGCTCGGCTACTGGTACCTGGCGGTCCAGCGCGCCGTGCGTATGGTTGGCGTGCCGGTTCCGACGCTCTGGACAGAGATTGTGTCGGTCGCCAAGAACGTGAAGGGCCCGGCGATCGTGCAGGTCGAGATGTTATCGGTGATCGTGCAAGTCGATCCCGTGGCACTTCCGGACTTCATCACCTGGAAGGCATAGGACTGAGCGCCACCGCCATTGTTGGGCGTGCCATTCAGCGAGACGACGATGTTGGTGAGAGAGCCGGCGAACTGAATTGGTTGAGATACATTCGCTTCGGTTCCTTCGGCCTGAGCGGTAAAGGCCGCAACGTACACCGTCCCAGTCGTGAGCAGGCCACCGCCACCGATCACACCAGGGCCAGCGGCGCCGGTCGCACCTTGGGCGCCGTTCGTGCCATTGGTTCCGTTGGTACCGGTCGCACCCTGCGGGCCGGTGGCTCCGGTAACACCCGTGGCTCCTGTTGGGCCGGCCGGACCCGCGGCACCGGCTGAGCCAGTCGCACCCGTAGCCCCGTCAGCACCGGCTGGGCCAGTCGCACCAGTGGCTCCATCGGCTCCGGCGGTGCCGGTTGCACCCGTAGCCCCGTCAGCACCGGCTGGGCCAGTCGCACCAGTGGCTCCATCGGCACCGGCTGTGCCGGTTGCACCCGTAGCCCCGTCAGCACCGGCTGGGCCAGTCGCACCAGTGGCACCAGCGGCTCCGGCTGGTGCCGGTTGCACCCGTAGCCCCGTCAGCACCGGCTGGGCCAGTCGCACCAGTGGCTCCATCGGCACCGGCTGTGCCGGTCGCACCCGTGGCTCCGTCGGCACCGGCTGGCCAGTTGCACCCTGAGCGCCGGTTGCTCCGGCAGGACCCGTGGCTCCGGTATCGCCCGCGGTTCCGGTTGGGCCAGCAGCGCCGGTTGCGCCGGCATCGCCAGTTGTACCCTGAGCGCCGGTAGCACCGGCAGGACCCGTGGCTCCGGTATCACCCGCGGTTCCGGTTGGGCCAGCAGCGCCGGTTGCGCCGGCATCGCCAGTGGCACCCGTGGCTCCAGTTGTGCCAGTTGCTCCAGCATCACCGGTTGCTCCGGTTGCTCCGGTTGCACCTGCGCCGCCCGTGGCTCCGGTCGCACCGGTGGCGCCTGCACCGCCCGTAGCTCCGGTTGCACCCGTGGCTCCGGTCGCACCTGTAGCGCCCTGGGCGCCCGTGGCGCCGGCCACGCCGGCCAGGCCGGGCGCGCCCTTCTGCGCAAAGACCTGCCAAAAGATCGAGCTGCCTGAAGCGCCCGGCATGGTGCCTGCCGGCACCGCCTTTCTGGCGCGCCAGGACGTTCCGCCACGCAGTACGACATCATTAGTCTTGTAAGCAAGGCCGCTCTTCCAAAAGCCTTGGGGATGAATGCCGGCTGGGCCGCAGTTTGCCACAACCCTGGTGAAGGGTGCCGGCATGTCGCTGGCGGCAATCGTGACCGTGCATTCGGTGGGGAAAAAGGCATAGCGAAGGTCGAACTGGCCGTTGGCAGGAACGGTGACCGGAAGCCTGTTGTCGACCTTGACCGTCGCGCCCGGCGTGCTGGTGCCTGCCACATACAGGAAGCCCGAGGAAATTTCGAGCCTGTTCACCGTCGTCGCGGCAGTGGCCGTGGACACGGTCAGGGCGGTCAGCAGGCTGGTGGTGGCGAGCAGGTCGTATAGGCGCATTTCATCCTCCGGGATGTGTTTGGGGCAATATTCGCCGGTCAATTAACCTTGCAGGTGTTAACTTTAGGTTGAGACTGATTGCGGCTTTGTGCTGATTTGAATCAGCAACTGTAAGTTTCCGTGAGTTTCATCAGGTAGAAATCTCCTCGCTGAAAACGATTAATGAATTCCTAAGGGGCGCTGCTCAAAATTTGACCATTTGAACAAAATCTGTCATCCTTGCTCCCAAGAACAAGAAACCGGCTTCAGGAGGACGCAGCCATGGCTGCAGCGAAGGGGCCCGATATCGCGGGCCGGCGGCTGTCGAAGGCGCAATACGAGGCGAACTTCGCCGACTTGCATCCCAGACTCAACGATCATGAGGCGCTGGTGGAAAGCGACCGCTGCTATTTCTGCCACGATGCGCCGTGCATGAAGGCGTGCCCCACTTCGATCGACATTCCGATGTTCATCCGCGAGATCCAGGCGGGCCATCCCAAAAGCGCGGCCAAGACGATCTTCGAGCAGAACATTCTGGGTGGCATGTGCGCCAGGGTGTGTCCAACCGAAACGCTGTGTGAAGAGGTTTGCGTGCGGCAGACGGCGGAGGGCAAGCCGGTCAAGATCGGCCAACTGCAGCGCTATGCCACCGATCAACTGATGGCGGAGAAGCAGCATCCCTATGGTCGCGCCAGGGCGTCTGGCAAAAAAGTCGCGGTGGTAGGTGCGGGACCGGCGGGCCTGGCTTGCGCGCACCGGCTTTCAATGCATGGCCATGACGTCACGATTTTCGAAGCGCGCAAGAAATCCGGCGGGCTCAACGAGTTCGGCATCGCGGCTTACAAGACGGTCGACGATTTCGCCCGGAAAGAAGTGGAGTTCGTGCTGGCGATCGGCGGCATCGAGGTGAAGCATGGCATGGCGCTGGGCAGGAAGCTGAAGCTCAAGGATTTGCAGCGCGACTATGATGCGGTGTTTCTGGGCATGGGGCTTGCAGGCGTCAATGCGCTGGGAGCCAAGAACGAAGATTCCAAAGGCATTGAAGACGCGGTTGGTTATATCGCCGAGTTGCGCCAGGCCAAGGATTTGGGAAGGCTTCCGGTCGGGCGCCGGGTGCTGGTGATCGGCGGCGGCATGACGGCGATCGATGTGGCGGTGCAGTCGAAGCTCCTAGGAGCCGAGGATGTGACCATTCTCTACCGGCGCGGGCAGGCGCAGATGAAGGCGAGCGCCTATGAGCAGGAGCTGGCGCAGATCAAGGGCGTCAAGATCAAGCACTGGGTGGCGCCGAAGAAGGTGCTGGTGAAGAACGGCAGGGCTGTTGGCCTCAGGTGCGAATACATGGTGGAGAAGAAGGGCAGGCTTTCCGGCACCGGCGAGACATTCGAACTCGCCGCCGACACGATTTTCAAGGCCATCGGGCAGAGCTATGTGGATGCAGCGGGGGCCACGCTGGCGTTGGATGGCGGACGCATCAAGGTCGACGGTGAACGGCGCACGCCGGTTACGGGCATCTGGGCCGGTGGCGACTGCGCGGCGGGCGGCAAGGATTTGACGGTTGCCGCGGTGGATGACGGCAGGCGGGCGGCGGAAAGCATTCATGGGTTTCTAAGTGCCAACTAACAACTGTCATCCCCGCACTGGTTGCGGGGACCCATTGCACAACGATTTAGGACGCCGGAGAGTTGGTGAAATGGGTTGCCGGGGCAAGCCCGGCAATGACAGAGTTTCGAGAGGAGAAACATCATGGCTGACCTTCGTTCGAATTTCGTAGGCATCAAGTCGCCCAATCCGTTCTGGCTGGCTTCGGCGCCGCCCACGGACAAAGAATACAATGTGGTGCGGGCCTTCAAGGCGGGGTGGGGAGGCGTTGTATGGAAAACGCTGGGCGAGGAGGGTCCGCCCATCGTCAATGTCAATGGACCGCGCTACGGGGCCATTCATGGAGCCGACCGCAGGCTGCTGGGGCTCAACAATATCGAGCTGATTACCGACCGGCCGCTGGAGATCAACCTGCAAGAGATCAAAAAAGTGAAGCGCGAGTGGCCGGACCGGGCGATGGTGGTGTCGCTCATGGTTCCCTGCGAGGAAGAGCCGTGGAAGAAGATTCTGGCGCGGGTCGAAGAGACCGATGCGGACGCCGTCGAGCTCAATTTCGGCTGTCCGCATGGCATGTCGGAGCGCGGCATGGGTGCGGCGGTGGGCCAGGTTCCGGAATATATCGAGATGGTGGCGCGCTGGTGCAAGATGCACACGCGGATGCCGGTGATCGTCAAGCTCACCCCCAATATCACCGATGTCCGCCATGCGGCGCGCGCCGCCAAGCGGGGCGGGGCGGATGCGGTGTCGCTGATCAATACGATCAATTCCATCACCTCGGTCAATCTCGACACGTTCTCGCCGGAGCCTTCAATCGACGGCAAGGGCAGCCACGGCGGTTACTGCGGGCCGGCGGTCAAGCCGATCGCGCTGAGCATGGTTTCGGAAATCGCGCGCGACAAGGACATGGCGGAGCATCCAATCTCCGCCATCGGCGGCATCACGACGTGGCGCGATGCGGCGGAGTTCATCGCCATGTCGGCGGGAAACGTTCAGGTATGCACGGCGGCGATGACCTATGGTTTCCGCATCGTCGAGGAAATGAAAGCCGGTCTGGCGCGCTGGATGGACGAGAAGGGCTATGGGACGATCGAGGACTTCCGCGGGCTGGCGGTGGGCAATGTCACGGACTGGCAATATCTCAATCTCAACTACATCACCAAGGCTATGATCGACCAGGATTTGTGCATCAAATGCGGGCGCTGCTATGCGGCCTGCGAGGATACATCGCACCAGGCGATCATGCAGGAGAAGAACGGCAAGCGCCACTTCGAGGTGATGGACGATGAATGCGTGGCGTGCAACCTGTGCGTCGAGGTGTGTCCGGTCGAGAATTGCATCACCATGGTGCGGCAGACTTCGGGAACCGATGCGCGAACCGGCCGCAAGATCGATCCCAACTATGCCAACTGGACGAGCCATCCCAACAATCCGATGGCGCTGAAGGCGGCGGAGTAGGCATTCGACTTGCACATGGCGAGACGATCCGACGCAGGCGAAATCCGGCGGCGGCGACTATCTATTGCGTGGGCGGCTAAATTGGGGGATGGTGCATGATGCATGGAGCGGCTACCAATGCGTTGTCGGATGTCCTGCAACGCTGCGAACACTGCCCGGTCCGTCACCAGGCCGTGTGCGGGGCCATGGACGAGATGCAGATCAAGAAGCTGGCGCAGATCTCGCACAGGAAGAAGCTTCATCCCGGCCAGACCATTATTTCCGACGAAACGCCGGTTGATTTCTTTGCAAATGTTGTTTCGGGGGCGGTCAAGCTAAGCAAGACGCTGCCCGATGGCCGGCAGCAGATCGTCGGATTGCTGTTTGCTCCCGATTTTCTCGGCCGGGCCTTCTCCAAGAGCAATCCCTATACGGCGGAGGCTGTAACCGAGGTCGAAATTTGCACCTTTCCTAATGCCGCTTTCGAGCGACTTGTCGGTGAATATCCCGGGCTGCAGCAGCGGCTGTTTCAGCACACGCTGGACGAGCTCGATGCGGCGCGGGACTGGATGCTGCTGCTCGGGCGCAAGACCGCCGAGGAAAAGGTTGCAAGTTTCCTCCATATGCTGGCCAGGCGCAGCCTGACGATCGGCTGTCAGCACGGCGGAAACAACGGTCTTGCCAATTTCGAGCTGCCGCTGACCAGGGCCGACATGGCGGACTATCTCGGGCTTACCATCGAAACCGTTAGCCGCCAGCTGACCCGGCTCAAATCGGCGAATGTCATCAAGCTCAATACGAACCGGCTGATTTCGGTTCCCGATGTCGAGCGTTTGGCGCGGGTGGCAGGACTGGATTGATCGGGGTCAAGGACAGCGGCGACGATCTTTCAGAAACTCCCTAAATTGCTGGAGGATGAAGCGATGACCTACAAGACAATTCTGGTTTCACTCAACGAAATTGGCCGCTTGGCCGAGGTTCTGGCCGCCGCCCAGCAGTTGGGCCGCAGCCTTGGCTCACATGTCTCGGGGCTTTATGTGGTGCCGGCGGTGCAGGTTTATCCGTCGGTTGGGTTTGAAGCGGCACCCCAGGTGTTCGAGGGCAACCGCACCTATTTCAAGGACAATGCCGCAAAGGTGCGCGGGCTCTTCGAGGAGGCGATGAAGCGCGAGGGGGTGAGCTTCGATTTTCACATGATCGATGCGCGGACGCCGCTGATCGCCGATGACGTCATCGCCTTCGGCAGGAGCACCGATGCAATCATCGTTTCGGCGACCAATCCGGACGAAGTGACCGGGGTGGAGCGCGACTTCGTCGAACAGGTGATCATGGGGGCGGGGCGCCCGGTCATCATTCTGCCGGCCACGGGCGAGGCCAAAATCTCGCTTGATGAAGTGGTGCTGGGCTGGGACGGAGGCCGCGAGGCGGCGCGCGCCGCATTCGACGCCTTGCCGCTGCTCAAGGCGGCAAAGAAAGTGCGCATTGTGCGGGCCGACCCACAGAAGGACCCGGCACTTCGCGGCGCGGTGCCAGGCGCCGATCTGGCCGAGACGCTGGCTCGCCATGGGGTCAAAGCGGAGACACAAGGGTTTCCGACCGACGGCTATGATGCAGGGCAGGCGCTGCTGCGCTGCGCCGACGATTGCGGCGCGGGATTGATCGTGATGGGCGCCTATGGCCACTCACGGCTAACGGAATTCATCTTCGGTGGCGCCACGCGCTTCGTGCTGAGCCGGCTGCACCGGCCGGTGCTGATGTCGCACTAGCGGGCCCCGTCATGCTGAAAAAGATCAGGCTGGAACTGGCCCGCGATCACGATTTTCCCGAGGGATCACGGAATTATGGCTATGAATTCGCCGCCCCCCTCGACGAGCGGGGGCACATCGATGCGGCGGAATGGCACAAGCAACGCGACCATTGCCGGGTGAAACGCTTCCGCCCGGGCGAGGCCGACGATATCGGCCACCTGGTGCGCAAGCCCGGGGGATCATGGGCGTTTCACTACGACATCGACAGCGACGAGGAAGACGACGAATCGGGCTACCGGTTTGGCGATCACGCGTTCAAGCCGGGAGAATATGTCTCGGTGAAGGAGGAAGGCCATCTGCGCACCTTCAAGGTGGTGCGGGTGGTGGAGGTTTAGAGACCCAACCGGAACCTTTGACGGCACTGGCGTGCTGCAATTGCGCCTGTCTGCGGGCCTGCTATTGTGTTGTCTTTCCGACTTCAAGGCAGAGCCGCTACAAATGAAGGGCCGTCCGTGAGCGAAGGACCGGTGCAGCGGCGTCTGGCGGCCATCCTGGCGGCCGACGTCGTGGGCTACTCGCGCCTCATGGGCCAGGATGAGGCGGGGACGCTGGCGGCGCTCAAGGCGCTGCGGGCGGGGCTGCTCGACCCGAAGATTGCAGAGCACAATGGCAGGGTTTTCAAGGCAACCGGAGACGGGGTGCTGGCGGAGTTCCCGAGCGTTGTGAACGCTGTGGCCTGCGCGGTCGACATCCAGCGCGGGATGCAAGGCCGCAACGGGGACCTGCCGGAGGAGAAGGCGATTCAACTTCGCATAGGGGTGAATCTTGGTGACGTTATTGTCGAGGGCGACGATGTCTTCGGCGACGGAGTGAATGTGGCGGCGCGGCTCGAAGGCATTGCGCCAGCGGGCGGCATCGCCATATCGGCCACGGTCCGCGATCATATCGGCAACAAGATCGACCTCCAGTTCGAGGATATGGGCGAACAGGCGCTGAAGAACATCAAGCAGCCGGTGCGGGCTTTCGTGGTGCGGCCAGGTGCTGGAACTCCGGTGCAGCGGCCAGCGCTGGCGCTGCCGGACCGGCCATCGATCGCCGTCCTGCCGTTCCAGAATATGAGCGGCGATGCCGAGCAGGAGTATTTCGCCGATGGCGTGGTGGAATCGATCACGGCTGTGCTGTCACGAATCCGGACATTCTTCGTGATCGCGCGGAACTCGGCGTTCTTCTACAAGGGCAGGGCCACGAATGTGCGCGATATCGGCCGCGAACTTGGCGTTGCCTATCTGCTCGAAGGCAGCGTGCAACGTGCCGGGCCGCGGGTGCGCATCACAGTGCAGCTGATCGAAACGGCGGGTGGCGCACATCTCTGGGCGGAAAAGTACGATGGCACGCTCGACGACATCTTCGATCTGCAGGACCGGATTACCGAGCAAGTCGCAGGAGCGCTGCAGCCGTCAATCCGCCAGGCGGAAATCGAGCGGGCGCGGCGCAAGCGGCCGCAAGAGCTTGGCGCCTATGACTACACCATGCGAGCCATGCAGCATGTCTGGCAGCTGGAGAAGAAGGAAGCGGCGCGCGGCATTGAGTTGCTGGACCAAGCATTGGAAATCGACCGGAATTATCCGCTGGCGCTGGCGCTGAAGGGCTGGTGCTGGGCGCAGCGTTCGGTTTACAACTGGGTCGACGACATTGCAGCCGCCAAGGCCGAGGCGCTGGCGCTGGCGGACCGGGCAGCACACCTTTCGACCGATGATCCGCTGATCCTCACGGTGCTGGGCGCCGTCCACACCTTCGCACGCAATTACGGGGTGGCGCGGATCATGCTCGAGCGGGCCATTGCACTGGACCCCAACAGCGCCTGGGCGCTCAGCCGCCTCGGCTGGCTCGATGTCTATGCCGACAGGCCGGAGGAGGCGCGGGTACTTTTTGAGAAGGCGCTGCGCCTCAGTCCGCTCGATCCAATGAACTTCAACAACTATGCCGGCCTGGCGAGCGCCCGGCAGGTGGCGGGCGACGACAATGGGGCCGCCGATCTTTTCAACCGTGCCCTGCAGGAGCGCCCGAACGCCCACTGGATTCACCGCAATCTTGCAGCCGCGCTTTTCGGCGCCGGGCGGCTCGAGGAGGCGAAGGCGTCGCGCGATGTGTTGCTTGCGGCCTATCCGCAAATGTCAATCCGGAAGTTCAAAGAAGCCATGGTATTCACCAAGCCGGTGCTTGACCGGATCTCGGCGCAGCTGCGCGCGCTTGGCGTAGCGGAGGAGTGAAGGGCGGCGGCGCGGTTGCTAACCACGTCTGCTCCTTCTTCTGTAATCGTCGCATCTAAACCAGCCGCCCTTGTAATTGATGACGATGCGGGCGCCGTTGGGATATTCACGCCCGCTACAGGCTTTGCGGGCTTTTTCCAAGAGTTTCTTGTCGGCAGCCGATCTGGTGGAATGGGCTGGACCGGCCATCGGCACAAGGAGTGCGCAGGCGAAAAGGAGAAGCAGCGATTTGCGTGTGGTGACGATCATGTCCGTTACTCCCAAAGTGAAAACTCTGATGCAGGAACGAAACTCAAGTTGACGGTGGCAGGTGAACGGAAGTGAAGCCGCAACCATGCCGAACTTCCATCTTAAAGATTTTGCAGGGGCAGGGGAAGCAAACTGCATGGGACTGCGAAATCATCACTCTTCCGGCCGGCAAAGCGCCGGCGAAGCGCATTCAGCTTGCCAGCCGACGTCACTCCAGCTAGGCATCGCGACGGCATTCTGAAAGCATGGGATGACATATGGACTCCTATAATATTTTCCTGCTCCCTGGCGATGGCATTGGTCCGGAAGTGATGAAGGAAGTCGAGAGCATTCTTGCCTGGTTCAATGGGCAAGGCATTGCCAAATTCGAGATCGATCGTGGGCTGGTGGGAGGCTCGGCCCATGACGCCCATGGCAAGGCGATTTCCGAGGAGCATATGGCGAAGGCGATGGCGGCTGACGCGGTGCTGTTCGGTGCCGTCGGCGGGCCCAAGTGGGAGAAGGTTTCCTACGATGTGCGGCCGGAGGCGGGGCTACTGCGGCTGCGCAAGGATTTGGGCCTGTTCGCCAATCTGCGGCCGGCCATCTGCTATCCGGCACTGGCGGACGCCTCGTCGCTGAAGCGCGAGGTGGTCGAAGGCCTCGACATGCTGATCGTCCGTGAACTGACGGGCGGGGTCTATTTCGGCGAGCCCAAGACCATTACCGATCTCGGCAACGGCCAGAAGCGCGCTATCGACACGCAAGTCTACGATACCTACGAGATCGAGCGGATCGCCCGGGTGGCCTTCGAACTGGCGCGGACGCGGAACAAGAAGGTCGCCTCGGCGGAAAAGCGCAATGTGATGAAATCGGGGGTTCTGTGGAACGAGGTGGTGAGCCGCGTGCACGCCAAGGAATATCCCGATATGCAGATCGAGCATGTGCTGGCCGATAACTGCGCCATGCAGCTGGTGCGCTGGCCCAAGCAATACGATGTGATCGTCACCGACAATCTGTTCGGCGACATTCTCTCGGACATCGCCGCCATGCTCACGGGCTCGCTCGGCATGTTGCCGTCGGCCTCGCTGGGGGCGCCTGATGCCAAGTCCGGCCGGCGCAAGGCGCTCTATGAGCCGGTGCACGGCTCGGCGCCCGATATCGCGGGAACCGGGGCCGCCAATCCGATCGCCATGATCGCCAGCTTCGGCATGGCGCTGCGCTATTCCTTCGGGCTCGGAGATTGGGCCGACAAGGTCGACCGGGCGATCGCGGCGGTGCTGGCGAAGGGCATCCGCACCCGCGACATCGCAGGCGGAAAGCCCGCCAACGCTTCGACCGGACAGATGGGAGCGGCTATTCTGGCGGAATTGAAGGCGCTGGGGTAGGGGGCGTAATTGCAATCGCGGCGGGGGAAGAGTAGAGTTTTGAGGTCAATCAACAATTTGAAGTCGAGTTATGAAAATGGTGGAAAAAAGAGGCGTGGCTAACGAGGCCGCGGGTGTCAGGCGGCGATTGATCTATGTAAATGTCCGCCTGGCTGAATTGAAAGACGAAATGAAAAGACTGAACGACGAGCGGGCTGCCCTGCGAGACAAGGTTGATGCCAAGGGGCGGGCCAAGGCGCCGAAGACCTAACTCGACGCCGGGCCTGCGGCCTGTTTGGCAGGCGCGGCAAATCCATCCCACGGCCAAAATCAGTCCTCGGGGATAGGCTTGAGCCGATAGCGGCCCCCTTCGCCGGCGAGGGTCAGGCCGCGTTTCCTGGCGGTAGAGGCCGCAGCCCGGCACCATTGCGTTATCGGTAAGGATTTGCTGTCCAGGCAAGCAGCGAGGAGTCCCGGGCAAGCCAGTGGGCTCGAATTTAGACCGTTGCAACACAGGAAATTTCGTGATTATTCAAGAAGTAATGATGCCCCCCGGTTTGCTGGCCAACGCCAACGGAACTCACGATGAAGCTTACTAGCCAGCAAAAGCGGGCGTTGAAGCGCGTTATCACGCTCGACCGCTACATGCTGAAGAAGTCTCTGGCAAAAATCGAGCAAGCCGCCGCGGGCTTTGCCGCACGCTATGTCGTTGGCAAGCGGCGTCTTGTCGCCGAACAATCCTTCATCGCCAGATACGTCGCAAGGAAGAAGCGGTATCCACTTGGGCCCGCCCTGTTCTTCGATCTGCAATACTACATGGAAGCGGCCGAGGAATCATTCGATTCCATTGAAGCCGCGATGGTGCATTATGAAGCCAACGCCGCAGAGGGCAAGTACTACAAAACTCACCCGCTTTTCGATCCGGACTACTACCTTACGAAAGCCGGCCAGCTCGGCGGCCTTAGTCCTGTTTCGCATTATCTGCAGTACTACGACACACCCGGACTCTGCCCGACGCCTTATTTCGACGCGGATTTCTACCTGTGGGCCTATAAAGACGTTGCCGAGGCCAAGGTCAATCCGTACATACATTACCTGCGATTTGGCCGGATGGAACTGCGCCAGCCGCATCCTCTCGTCGATCCTCAGTTTTATCTTCTCGGCAACCGCGAGGCCGCCGCAGCGCGAGAAGATCCGGTGGCTCACTATCTTGTGAACGCGGCGAAGTCTCCACATGCGACTATCCATCCGCTGATCAATAAGCCCTACATCATGAAGCAAGCGAGAAATCTCGGGCTACCGCTGGGAAACCGCGAGCCATTGCTGATTTACCTCGAGCACGGCGATAGCCACCGGATCGACCCCCATCCGCTGTTCGATGCCGACTTCTACCGCTTTGCGCTGCAGGACAGCGGCAAGAGTCTGCCGAAAAAGGGAGAGTCGCTGCTGGCCCATTTTCTCCGGACCTGCAAACCGGAGCATCCAATCGATCCAAGCACGGCATTTTCGACGGTTTCGTACTGGCGGCGGAACCCGGACATTGGACGAATGAATCCGCTTTATCACTATGTCCGTTATGGCAGCAAAGAGCGGCGCCCGGTTTTCACCTCGATGCTGGATCTGTCCGATCCCAAGAACCAGCCGGTGCTCGACCTGGAGCCGACTATTCTGGCGCCGCACCAAGATCTCACGAAGATATTTTCAACGGTTTATCCAAACCCGCACCATCCGGGATATTCGCTTGTGCGGGGGGTGGTTAAGGACATCGGCAGCTTCCGCGCCGATACGATCTTTCTTTTCTCGGCTTTCCGGCGTGGCGGCGCCGAGAAATTCAACCTCAAGCTGATCCAGACCATTCTCGATCTTGAACCGGAAAGGCGAATCCTCATCATACTTACCGACCAGGCCAACGACGAGGCTTCGCACTGGTGTCCCGAGCATCCAAATCTCCGTACAACAACATTTTCACATGAACCGGACTTGCCCGCAGCCGAGGCCGCGACATTGCTCGCCCGGCTGGTCGAACTGTTGCGGCCGCTGCAGGTCGTCAACTGCAATTCACAGATCGGCTGGGATGCCTACAGGGACTATGGCATGCCGCTGTCGACCCTGACCAAGCTCAGGGCGAGCCTGTTCTGCTACGACTATGACAAGTTTGGCCGGAAGGTGGGATATGCCAGGGACTATGTGAGGGAAACGATTTCGCATCTTGATCTGATTTTCGTCGACAACAAGAGATTCATCGACGACCTGGCAAACGATTTTTCGCTGTCCTCGGAAGAAAAGTCCAAACTCAAAGTGCTGTACCAGCCGCTTGACAGCGACCAATCGGCCGCGCCCGAGCTTGATTGGCCGGATCTGAGAGAAAATGTAAAACATCCGCGGCTGCTTTGGCCGATGCGGTTTCACCGGCAGAAATGTCCCGATGTGCTGCGCGAGCTGGCGTTGCGGATGCCGGATGTGGAATTCTGCGCATGGGTTCCGGGGGGAAGCTGGAGCAACCAGATTGCCGGCGGCAGAAAGCCCGCAAACGTTACAATGATCGCCGACACGAAACAGAGCTTTGACGACCTGGATTTAGCATCCTATTGCGGAATACTCTCGACTTCCAAATGGGAAGGTCTGCCGACGATCATTCTCGAAGGCGTGGAAGCGGGGCTGCCGGTCGTGGCGTCCAATGTGGGAGGTGTTGGGGAAGCGGTGAGCCGGCAAACCGGCTATCTGATTTCGGATTTTGACGACATCGACCAGTATGAACGCGCCATACTTGCCTTGCTTTCGGACCCCGCCGGCGCCGAGCAAAAGAGGCAGCAGGCCTATGCACACGTCAAGCGGCAGCACAGCCGCGCGGCATTTCACAAGCGCCTTCGAGAACTTGGACTACTGCAGGGAACGGGCCGACATGTCCGCTAGAGCGGGAGAAACACGGCGCGTTTCCGGGCGCAAAAAGGCCTCCAAGTCAAACCCGGAAAGGCTTGGCAAAGGCCGGGTTTCGCCTGACGTTACGGTCGTCATAAACGGCCACCGCGAAGGAAGCTTGATCATACCGACGCTGCGTAGCGCGGCACTGGCGCAGAAAGAGGCCATGCAACAGGGCATCAAATGCGCGGTGAGCGTTATTCTCGACAGACCGGACAGTCAGACGCTCGGCGCCGTGGAGGAATGGCAGCAGGCCGATTGGCAAATGCACAAGGTCGATGTCGGCGATCTCGGGCTGGCGCGCAACGAGGGCACCAAGCGGGCGCAAAACAGCACTTTTCTGGCGTTTCTCGACGGTGACGATCTCTTCAGCCCCAACTGGATTACGCAGGCTTTTTTGTGCGCCTGTGTGCGCAAGGACAGGATCGTTTGGCACCCGAGCACAAATTTCATATTCGGCAAGGATGATACGTACGCCTTCAACCACCGCGACATGGACGATCCGCGCTTTCGGCCGGAATTCATCCTGGTGCAGAATTACTGGACGGCATTGTCGTTTGCCGAGCGGCGCACCTATGCGGAGTTTCCCTACCACCGGAACGACATTTCGCATGGTTGGGGCTATGAGGATTGGGGCTGGAACGCACTCACGATCTCAAAGGGAATTCGGCACAAGATCGTGCCGGGTACTGCACATTTCATCAGGCGCAAACGCAATTCGCTGCTGGCCGACACCAATATGCGAAAGAATCTTCCGCAACTTGCACCGCTGCGCGACCTGCTCATGCAAGGCGGCAGCCCGTCCGATTCCCCGGGCGATATGGAACTTTAGGTGATAAATAGGGCCACCGACGGTGGCCGCGGAGAGACGAAGAAATGAAGGCTGTATTGCTTGCGGGCGGGTTCGGCACCCGCCTCTCGGAAGAGACGGATCTGCGCCCCAAACCGCTGGTCGAGATCGGCGGAAAGCCGATCATCTGGCACATCATGAAGTCCTATGCCGCCCATGGCATCGACGAGTTCGTGGTTTGCTGCGGCTACAAGGGGACCATGCTGAAGCGCTACTTCGCCCAGTATTTCATCGAGACCAGCGACATTACCGTCGATCTTGGAAGCGGCGACATCAACTATATCAATAACAGCGGCGAGAAGTGGAAGGTCACGCTGGTCGATACCGGCATGGACACGATGACCGGAGGACGCGTGGCGCGGGTTCAAGCCTTTGTCAACGACGGTACATTCTGTCTGACATACGGCGATGGCCTTATTGACGCCGATTTGGCGGCGCTTGTCGGCTTTCACAAGCGGCACGGCAAGCTGGCAACTGTCACGGCGGTGCCGTCGCCAGGGCGTTTCGGGATCCTGGATATGGGCAAAAATAGCGAAGTCCGCGCCTTTCTCGAAAAGCCAAACAATGAGATGGGCTATATCAATGCCGGGTTCTTTGTGCTCGAACCGGGAATATTCAAGTTCATCAAGGATGACAGCACGGTTTGGGAGCGGGAACCGCTGGAACGGCTTGCCGCAAGCGGCGAGCTCGTCGCATTCCGGCATTCGGGATTCTGGCGGCCCATGGACACATTGCGCGACAAGCGCGAACTCGAAGCGTTGTGGGAGTCGGGCAAGGCTCCGTGGAGGCGGCAGTGACCGGGGCGGACTGGACAAAATTCCTTGGTGGCCGCCGCATTCTGGTCACCGGCCATACGGGATTCAAGGGCGCATGGACGTCGCTTTGGCTTCACGCACTGGGCGCGCGGGTCCATGGTCTTGCGCTGGCGCCGAGGCCCGAGCAGGCGGCGCTTTTCAACGCTATCCGGCCGCGCGAGCTCTTCGCGTCACAAAGCGAAGCCGATATCCGAAATCTTGACGATGTCAGGCGGACGGTCGACACCATTCAACCGGAGGCGATACTGCATCTTGCGGCGCAATCATTGGTCCGGCCATCCTATGCGGACCCGGCCGGGACTTTCGCGGCCAATGTGATGGGCACGGTTCATATTCTGGAAGCCGCGCGGCTGTGCCGGTCGGTTCAATCGATCGTAATCGTGACCAGCGACAAATGTTATGAAAACCGCGAGCAGATTTGGCCATACAGGGAAGCGGATCATCTCGGTGGCCACGATCCCTACTCCGCCTCGAAGGGTGCCGCCGAAATCGTAACGGCTTCGTACGCGCGCTCGTTCTTTAGCGAAAGCGGTGGCGCTGCAAGCGCTTCGGGGCGGGCAGGCAATGTTATTGGCGGCGGCGATTTCAGCCCGGACCGGATCGTCCCCGATTACATCAAGGCAATCGTCCAGAAATCTCCCCTGGTGGTGCGCAATCCCGATGCCATCAGGCCGTGGCAACATGTTTTGGAACCGATTTCAGGGTATTTAAAACTTGCCGCGCTGCTGCCGGCGGACCGGCAGCGTTACTCGGGCGGATGGAATTTCGGTCCGCACTCCGGCAGCAACAAGACCGTCCGGCAATTGGCGCAAGCGCTCGGTGGATATGCCAAAGCGATTGCGCCGGTGATTGAGTTCGGCTCTTCAGCCGGACTTCACGAAGCCAAGACACTCAGGCTCGACATCTCGAAGGCTCAGGCCAACCTGGGATGGTCGCCCCTTCTCGCCTTCGACGAGACCATTGGCTGGACGATGGAGTGGTACCTGGAGCATATGAAGGAGCCAGAACGGGCGGCTAACGTGATGCGACGCCAGATCGATGAGTACAGTGAACGGATGCTGGCGGGCGGAACTCACTGACCGGCTCCAACCGGTCACATTTTGGCCTTCTGCCATGAGCAGAATTGTAGTTTGACAACGCCCGGGCAAACGCAGCCGGGGCATTGGTGCAAAATCCCTTTGGAGACAAAATGATGCGATTGCTAAAGCCAGTTGCAGGTCTTGTGGTGCTCATGCTTCTGGCAACGGCTGGGGCACTGAATGCGGAGAACTCAACGGGTGAAAACGGGGCGCCGCAGCAAACCGCGGCCCCGGCCACGGCCGATGAGCTGCTCAGGGACGAGCGGCCGGCCGGCGAGTTGTCGCGGAAAGAGCTTGCCAAGCGCATCAAGGCGGCGAGGGCCCTGATCAAAGCCGGCGGCCTGAGCCGCGATTCGATCCGGCAATTGCGGCAAATGATCAAAGCGGACAGGGAAGCGAGGCAGCTGGGCCGCCAAGCTGCAGAAAGTATGGTAGAGTCCAGCGGCGGCGAAGACGCTGCCGCCGAACCGGCAGGATCCAAGGCTCCGGTCATCGTGGCGCGGATCAAGAATCCAATTGTCGAGCTGGCCGGGAAACCCGAAATCGTTTTTGAGTATGCAAAGTTCCGCTGCAAAAAATTAAGGGCGGGCGCCCGCGAATCGAATCAAGGCAACGACACACCGGACGCTTCGGTGAGCGCCTACCGCAGGGACGATGGACAGGTGGTGCTGCTGGCCTCGAACAATCAAAATTACGAATTTGTGGGGCCCACGCTGGAAACGGTCAAACGGACCGGCGACGGCGGCGACTGCAAACACCTGCTGAAGTCGAATTTCAATCCCGATCCAGCCGCGTTCGATGGCAAGCAGTGGCTGATGGGTGTGTTCAAGACCGCTTCCGGCGAGCAGCTCGGGTTCGTCCACAACGAGTATCATGGAGAGCTGTACACCGATTCCAAGCTTTGCGACCGGGCGGCGCGGACCGCGCACAAGTGCTGGCTGGGATCGACACTCATCGCGGTCTCCAACGATGGCGGGCAAACTTTCCACAAGAGCGAAAAATACTCGAATGTGCTGGCAACGCCACCAGTGGTTTACCAGGTGGGGATGGGACGCGTGGGCTATGTCGCGCCAAGGGTTGTGCGCGGGACCAACACGTCGGACAAGGCGATCGCCGTTTTCGTCACCGCATTATCAAGCAACCCAGATATCAAGACGGCAAAACACGCAAAAGACGCGGAGGGCGCGGACAAGGCCAGGAAGCAGAGAAATGCGTCGTGCCTGTTCGTTGGGAGCGGAGCGGACGCGACACGGTGGAGGGGATGGAACGGAAAGGACTTCTCAGTCACGACGATCGACCCTTACAAGACCACGGCGAAGGATGGCGAACACTATTGCGAGCCGGTGGTCAATTTCCTGATCAGGTCGGTGAAATATGTGCCTTCCAAGGGCCTCTATATCGCCATCGGGACGCAGGGGTCAGCAAACCGGAAAATGACGGACGTGGTTTATTCGGTTTCCAAGGATCTCACATCATGGAGCGTTCCGGCGGTGCTGACGGCGACCGAAAGCCTCAACTCCTGGAAGCCCGGCGACAGCGACACGCCCACATCCTATTATTCATTGCTGGACCCTTCTAGCGCGTCGGTCAATTTCGATACGCTGGAGGACCGCCCGTACCTCTATTACACGCGATACACGGTCGCCGGCGACAAGATCGTCAATCCCATCCGGCGGTTGGAGCGCGTACCGCTCAAAATCACCTGGCCCTAAGCGGGGCGCGCGCATGGGTTCACTTTACTCCGTCGAGTTGCTTTCGAGCGCCGCGGGATTGGGATAAATCTGCACCTTGCGGCGCAGCGGCAGAGCCGATTCGAGGAGCGCCTTCACCAGCCTTGCGGCATATCTTGCCGGGTCCAAATCGTGTTCGGGAAGGTCTGTACTGAGCGCTACAAGCTCTTCCAAGGAAGCGACGGAAGCAGCATCGATGCGCAACATGTCTTCTTCATTGCTGACGGCCCCATGGTCATCGCCGCGGGGCTCGACGAATTGCGAACCCATGCGCTGTTCAATCCACTCGATGTCGGCGCGATTGCGGGCAACAACGGGCGCCACCGCGCCTGACGCGAAGCGGAACTTCTCGCCCTTTATCCCCGACAAGATAGTTGCCAAGGCGTTTTTTTGCCAGGATGTCAGGCGCGGATTGCTGGGCTCGGATTCATATTTGTGAAATGCGTAAAGCGCCTGCACGGCCGGCTTTGACAGGGAATCGTTCATCCGCCGCAACCGGCCCGGCAGGCAAATTCCGAGGGTCTCGAAGAAATGCCGCACGACGTCGCCGCCGGGGAACTCATTTGGCGCGAATTTCCAGAAATCGAACGTTGTCCTGTCCGAACACCGTGTCGAACTTCTCGAGTCTTAACCTGTACGGCAAATATATCCGGTCAAAATTGAGTCGCAAAAATCGGGACTTGATCCGCTCTTGGTAAGAGCTCTGCATATAACCTTGCGGTTCCCGGACATAGCAGACCACTGAAATTTTGCGAATTGACCGGCGATGAATGCGCGAAAGCGTTCAAGCTCGGCTTCATTGAGCAGACATATGCCTTCGCCGGAGAAGATCACGGTGGGCGCCGCGGCCTCGCCGATCGCCCGCTTGATTTTTCGCCGCGCTCGCAGGAAAACCTTCATTACCTCGCTGTCCGTCAAGTCCCGGTTGCGAAGATTGATGTGATTTTCCGGATTGGTGAAGAACGCGTGCTGAATGAAGGTGCTGTGATTGGACCGGCCCAACTTCGCGTATTCGAATGCGGGATCAGACAATTCACGAAAAAGCGTATCCTGGATTGAGGACGATCCGGTTTTGTGCGTGCCGATGTGAATGATGCAATGGTCGATCATCTATGCTTCCTGCGGCAATTCCAGCTTGGAATTGATCAATCGGCGGGTGCTGCCCGTGGAACTTTCGGCTTAACATCCTGGACGGCATTTGGAGCTTTCCTGCGCTTTTCAGCCGCGGCATTCGGCTGAAAGCGCTCTTCGGGAAACCGCGCCGCTCCGGTCAGCGATATGTCGCTGTCAGACTTGAATCCAAAAAATGTCGTCCGCGGGAAATCATCCTTGTATTTAAACGGCATTTTCAATTCGGAGACGCTGTTGAGCCCGGAACTTGCCATCAGGTTGATCAGGCTCGCCCGGGTCAAATAGAATGACTTCTCGTTATCGATGGATGCCCAGGTTCTTTCTTTCTTGATGTCGTCGCTATCGCCGGGGTTGTGTTCAATGGCGTATTTTCCAAAGTACGGCTCGCCCTCGAACATCACTTTTTGCGCTCCGCGCCGGGCGATTGCCGTGTCTATTATCACAATGCGGCTGCAACATTGCGCAATGTTGCGGACGAAATGGAAAACGTCGGGCTCGTTCAAATGGTAGAGAATCCCCGAGCACACGATAATATCGAACTCACCATATTTTTCACGGGTCACATTGCGAACGTCGTCGGTGCGGAAGCTGGCATTGCTCAAGCCGAGAATGCTTGCGACACCGCGCGCCTTGTCGAGATGATGATCGCGGATTTCGACGCCCACCGCGGTTGCCCCGCGCTTGGCGAATTCGATCGCCGTAATGCCTTCAAGGCATGCCAGATCGAGCACCCTGAGGCCGGTCAAGTCGCGCCCATACAAGCTCGTTGCGAGGGCAATGAAGCGGCCATGGCGGCCGTGGCCACCGTGCGACTGCGGCCCAATGGTAAAAACATTCTCTGACAACTGAATATTATGGGCTTCGAACGGCCCGAGCCGCTGCACCAGCAAATCCCGTTGTTTTGCCGCTTCGGCATCGCTAATCGCCAGCATCAGTGTGGGTCTCCTCTAATCAATATAATGCCGCCCGTCAGCAACTCAAATTTCAGAGCCTGGACGGACATGAGCAAATGACGGTGATGGGTTGATTTGCAGCATTGGCGCCATAAATCAACTGGAAAGTCAAATGGCCGATGTTGCTTCAACTGGGCTACTCAACTATGATTTGCCGTAACTTGAGGTTCGATTGCCGAGGCGGCTTATGAATTCAGAAAACGACGATCCAGCGGCACGAATTGTTCCGCGGCCGGTCTTTGTCACCGGCATTGGGCGTTCGGGGACAAGCGCGCTCCTGAAATGCCTGGGCCAGCATAAGGATTTCGTTACGCCGAAAGCATTCGGCGAAGCGCCGTTCATCGATCATTTTGCCCGGTTCCTCAGAAATTATGAAGATGAAGACGCGCAACGAAACTACAATTTGGCGAGCTACAAAGTAGACGCAGCCGAGCGGTACGAGATATTCGCCGAAATGATCTTCCGGCTGCACGGCGCCCCCGCCAAGGCAGAACGCGTGCGGCCGGCATTGTATTGGGCGGCCAAGACATCGCTCCGGGCTGCGACATACGATAAGTTCCACTCCATCTTCGGAGCCTTCAAGGCGATTTACATCATCCGCAACGGGATCGAGGTGGTGAATTCATCGCGGCACTTCGACGGGTTCAAATCACTGGAATTCGCCGGACTTTGCCAGCGCTGGAAGGCCAGCCTCGAATCCAACCGCTTTCTCGAGGCAGCGCCAAATTGTGCGGTTATCCGCCATCAGGATCTGGTGGCAAACCCGGTTGAGGTTCTGGCCGCCGCATTCTCACGGGTCGGTCTGGAGCAGGATGGCGGTCCCGCCGAGTTCATTGCGCAAAACATCTTCAATTCCTCATTTTCGGCGGAGTCAAAAGATGTGGAAAGCAAGGGAGCTTTTCGCACCCGGCTCAGCGATGCGTGGAACAGCTGGACCGGTGAGGAGCAGGTGGTCTTTCTCGAACACTGCGGCGAGGAAATGGCGAGATACGGGTTCGAAATTCCCGGAAGCCGGGCGGGCGGGGAATGGGCGCAGCCAAAGCCGCCGATCACGTCGGAAACGGCCGATCCGGCAGTGCCGGTAAAGGCTCGGGCGCAGCTGCCCAAGGGCTTTTCGCCGATCGCCGAATTCAACGGCGACGATGTCGCGGCGGGCGCCATCCGCATCGCGCCGGAGGCCATTCAAGCACGGGAGTTCAATGAACCGGGCAACTCCCGCATCGAAATCGAGAACCGGATCGGCGTCGCCGCCGCCAACTACTGCATGCACCCGGCGCCTTCGGTTGGCCTTCTCTACACGGAGGTTCCAAAAGTCGCGTGCACCACACTCAAGTTTCTCATGCAGTCGATCGAATTGGAAGCGCAGGGAAAGGCGCCGCGGGCGTTCAACCGGAAGATCATTCACAACCGCGGCGATTCGCCGTTGCCGGCCATCAAGCAAATGGAGCAGCGGCAATTCGACGAGGTCATCGTGGGCAAGAACTATTTCCGGTTTTCCATCGTGCGCAACCCGTTCGAGCGGATCTTGTCGTGCTATCTTTCGAAGATCGCGAGACCGATGCCGCAAAGGGCGCGAATTCATTCGATCCGGCGCGGCATTCCATTGGAGGCGGCGAGCCGGCTTAACGAAGAGGTCTCATTCCGGGAATTCCTCGAGACGATTGCGACGCAAAGCATCCGCGACATGGACATTCACTGGCGGCCACAAGCCGATCAAATGCTGCTGGGCGTTGTGAAATACGATTTCATCGGCCGCTATGAACGGCTTGCCGATTGCTTGGGTTATCTGAAGGCGCGGTTTTTTCCGAAGTCGGTGGTGATGATTCCGGGCGCCAGCAACGCAACCAATGCCGCATCGCTGTTGCGGCAGCACTACGATGACAGTTGCACCGAGTTGGTGAGAAAGATTTATGCCGACGATTTCGCGGTTCTCGGCTATGATGCCAATCTGGACGCAATAGCGGGCGCCGGACCAGTGCGCGCCGTCGCCTGATAGCGGCCGGGATATTCGTAGATGCCCTCAAACAGCGACAGCAGGCGCCCACTTGCCGGCGAGATCATTCTGGTCACGGGTGCCGCGGGTTTCCTCGGCCGTCACCTGCTTCCGGCCCTAAAGCTGGCCGGCGCGCGGATCGTCGCGGTTTCGCGCCGCTCACCGCGAGACGAAGCGGCGCGCGAGATTGCCGAATGGATTACGATTGCCGATTGGACGCCGGAAGAGCTGACAAGGGAACTTGGCGGCAAGAACTGGACGGGGGCAATCCATGCCGCGGCATACGGGGTTACTCCGGCCGACCGTTCCGCGGCACAAATGGCAAATATCAACGTCAGTTGCGCAGCCGCCCTCGCCAACCTTGCCGCAAGCCGGAAGGCTAACGCCTATGTGCATGCCGGAAGCTGCGCCGAGTATGCCGCCGGACACGATAACTCCCGGCTAACCAGCGGCTCAACCATAGAAGCCAGCAAATTGTATGGGACGAGCAAGGCCTGCGGAACTCTGATTAGCCATGCCATCGCCGTCAACAGCGGCTTGCCGTTCGCGGCAGCAAGACTATTCAACCTCTATGGCCCAGGAGAAGCGCCACACAGATTGCTGCCGGCGCTGATTTCTCATCTTGCCGCCGGCCGGCAGGTTGCCCTGTCGCCCGGCACCCAGTTGCGCGATTTCTGTTTTGCTTCCGATATTGCGGAGTGCCTGGTGGCAATGTTGGCGCAATTGGCTTCCCGGCAGGCGCGGAGCGGTATCTACAACGTTTGCACGGGATTGGGGACAACCGTCAGATCGTTCGCGGAATGCGTGGCGCAGGAAATGGGCAAGGACACGGCGCTTCTGGGGTTTGGCGCAATTCCAATGAGACCGGACGACAGCGCCTGGGTGGTGGGCGATCCCACGGCGGTCAAGACGGAGTTTGGCTGGAGCGCCAAGACATCGCTGAGGAGCGGCATTCGGCAAAGCCTGGCGGCACTGGCTGTGCCGTCGCAAGTCCGGCCTGCAACGTGACGGTTCCGCCCCCACTTCCGCCGCTTCCCGAAGATTTGCGGAAACTGCTGCCAGAGACCGTAACCTACGACGGCCTGAGGCTCCATGTCGACCGTTTTGGCTGGTCGCGTGGCGCCATCGGCGCCGTTATGTCGCGAACCTATGAGTTTGACGAGCGCAAGCTGGTGGGACTGCTGGTGCAGCCCAGCGACCGGGTGATCGAAATGGGTACGGGACTGGGACTCGTTGCCATGGTGGCGAAACGCAGGTGCAAGCCGGGACAGGTCAGCTGTTTTGAAGCCAATCCCGAGATGATCGAGGAGGCACGGCGCAACTTCCTGGCCAACAATGCCGAAATCGGACTTAACCAGAGCATCCTCGTCTGCCGCAGGGCCCGCGCCGGCATTGGAGAAACTGTCCGGTTCAAGATCGGCGAGAATTTTCTGACGTCGGCAATATCGCCGGTCTATCCGGCGAAGGGCGAAGTCGAGGTGCCGGCCGGGGTGCTTGAGGACGCCATCGCGGAGCAGAATGCCAATGTCCTCATCCTCGATGTCGAAGGCGATGAGCTGAATGTTCTCGGCGGCGCGGAACTCGCGCCGATCAGGCTCATCATCAGCGAAATTCACTTCGACACGATCGGGAACGCAGGATTTCAGTATCTGGCCGAAAGTCTGGCCGCCCAGGGACTTGCAATCGACTGGCGGCATACGCGGGGCTCGACATTCGCCTTCCGGCGAGACGTCGCGGCGGACGCAATCGGGATGGACGAGTATCTCGCCGCACGTGCAGCGGAATCGGCCGGCGATATGAAAGCGGCCGCCGCCAAGTATGAGCGGCTGCTCGACCGAGCGCCGACGTGCCTTCACCTAAGAATGGCCGCTGCCAGCTGCAACATGGCAGCAAAGGACTATGGCGCCGCAATCAGCATCCTTGAACCGCTGAACGACAGTGACAAACTGGATCCCGACGTGGCAACCACTCTTGCTATTTCCTTGCTGCGGCAGCAGTCACATGGCGCAATGGAAGCGCTGCTGAGAAAGGCCATATCGAAGGGCACGGCAACGCCGCCGCTGTGGGGATTGCTCGGCCGGGCAATGGCGGCGCAAAACAAATTTCATGGGGCGCTCAACTGCTACCGCAAGAGCATCGAACTCAACCCTATATTCGGGTTGGCATACAGGGATATGGCGGCGGCCCTGCGCAAACTGGACAGGCCCGAAGAGGCCACCACGGCGGAAGCGCTGGCGCAACGGCTGCAGCTGCCCAAGGAACTCGAGCCCGCCGCATCGGAGTAGTGCGAGTGCAATGCTTCAGGAGTGTTCCCGGATAATTGCGATCATCAGCGAGATGATGAAGTAAACCATCAGCAGCAGCATCGCCGCGGTGCCGACGATATAGACCCGGTTGGGATAGATCGAAGCATCGGCCAAGGCGGGCTGGGTGACGACAATCAAGTATTTGAGGCGGCGGATGGCGTCGATGTGGGCTTGTTCGAGTTGCGCCAGATTCGATTTGTAAAGGTTGGTAACAAATTCGAGATTGAACTGAATTTCGCGGAACTGGGCGTCGAGTTCGGTGACGGCGGCGGCATTGCCGCCCGACAACCGCTCTTTCTCCTGGTTCAGCTGTTGCTTGATGGATACGATTTCGGACCGCAAGACCTGAATGACCGGCGAACTGTCATTCAACTCGGCGAGCCGGATGGTCAGCTCACCCTGCTTGGCGATCAACTTCTTGTCGAGTTCGGCGATGTTGGAATTGACCAGCTCGGCCTCGGCGCCGGTGGAAAGCAGACTGTTCTCACGCTGGAATTTCAGCAGCTGAACCTTGATCTCGCGGACCCGGGTTTCGGAGTTCTTGAGTTGACGCTCAAAGAAAGCGGTCTGCTCGGTTGTTATCTTTGAATTCAGCTTGTCGATAAATTCCTGGCTGCGGGCAAGGATGGCATCAACTATCTTTTTGGCATACTCGCGGTCGAAACCCTGAAAGCGAACGGAAATGATTTGCGAGTCGGTGTCGTAGGCGACCTGAAGATAGCTTGGCAAGAACTTGTGGAAGTCCTCAACGGACGCGGTTGCCGGCAATCTGGCCCACCAATCGGCCTTGGGATCGGAAAAGTGGGCACGCAGGGCGAAATTCGAATCGAGATATTTCAGCATGTCGAGGGAATTGATGAACTCCAGCGTCACCAGGGCATCCTTGCTGCTGCCCACCGCGGGCAGGCCGAGAACCGACAAATCGAGTCCAACCGGGGCGCCCTGCTCTTCGGTGATGACGATCGAGGCAGAACTCTCGTAGCGGTCGGTGGCGTAGACGAATTCATAAACCACGACCGCGGTCAACGGCAGCAGAAAGAGCAGAATCAACAGAATGAAGTTGGCGCGATTTCTCATAAGCCGTGGGATCCAATATTCAGGTTGGCGAGGTCTAGAGCAAATCCCGCAAAAGTGCACCGCACTTTTGCGATAAGGATTTGCTCAAGCCATTGAATCTGGAGCGTATCCTTATCGGCGAAGTGATTCCACTTCGCCGGGATACGCTCTAAGTGGAATGCCCCGGAATTTCGTGGTGAAAGCATGGGCTATTTCCCCGCGCTCTGTGGAGAAGCGCCGGCCGGTGCCGGCGGCTCCGGCTCCCGATGATCATTAGACCGCGCCGGCTGGGATATCGGCGTGGTGGCGCTATCCTTTTGGCGCGCGGCCCAGCGCTCGGCAAGCTCTTCAACGCCGTTGTATGCGGTGGCGGACTTGGCAAGCGGCAAACCGTTTTCGTCCACCCCGGCGGAACGCGGTTTTTGGTGCCGGGCACGGCCAGTGGCACGCCGCCGTTCGCCATGCCGCTTCTTCTGGCGCCTGGCAAGCTGCCGCTCTCCGGTCGTGGCGATGGCGGCGTGAGGGGTGGCGGCAATGGACGGCTGCCCGGCCAGATCCGCCGCCAATTCCCGCTGGAGCCGTTTCTGGCGGCGCGCTTGCTGCCTTTGGGACTTTTGCTCTTGGGTGTTCAAGGGATGACCGGCGACGGCTGCTGGACCGGCGCTGGCAGGCAATGCCACGGGCGAGAGCTGCTCCGGCGTTCCGGCCAGCGATCGCGCATGTTTACGTTGGCGCTTTTCGCGGCGGAGCGCCTTGGTGTTCTCCCTCTTCTGGAGTCTTGATGGGGATGGAACAACAGCGTCCGGGACGGCGGCACCGGCGGGCGCCCGGCGCCTGGACGATTTGGCGGCGCGGGCCTTCTTTTTCGACTCCTGAAGCTTCAGGCGGTGCTCGCGCTTTTCGGCACGGGCCGCCGAATTCAATGCCTTCTTCTGCTCGGACGCCAGCCGCTTCTCGCGTTTCGCGCCGGCTTCGCCCGCGGCCGCCGGAGCCTCAGGCTCATCCTTGCCGCCGGACTGTTTTCTGGCGCGCCTCTTGCCGCGCTTTTCGACGAAATCGCTTTCGCCATATTCTTCCAGGGCTTTTCGCACGTCGTCGAAATAGGTCACCGTGGCGTCGCGCAGAAGTATGGCGGCCTGGCACAGCTCAATCACATCGCCGGGGTTGTGCGACACCATTATGAAGTTGGCGGAGCTGAGCCGTTTTTCTATGAGTTCGTTGGCCAGCTTCTTGAATGCCCGGTCGCCGCCAGCGCCGATTTCGTCGAAGAGATAATAGTCAAAGTCGAGGCTCATCGAGATGGCAAACGACAAGCGCTGACGCATGCCGGACGAATAGGTGTTCACCGGAAGCTCGAAATGCTTGCCGATATCGGAGATCTCCCGGACCTTTTCGATGGTCTGGCGGATTTCATCCGAGGACAGGCCATAGATGCGGCAGGCGAAGCGGGCATTTTCCACGCCGTTCAACGCGGGCTGAACTCCAGGGGTCAGCCCCATCGGCCAGGAGATGCGGCCGGTCCTGACGATCTTGCCGGAGTTTGGCGTATCGACGCCTGCCAGCAGGCGCAGCATCGTCGACTTTCCCGCGCCATTGGCGCCGATGATCGCGACGTTGATGTCGTGCGGAATCTTCAACGATACGTCGCGCAGCACATAGTGGCGGCCCAGATCCGTCAGGTAATATTTGGTGACATTGTGGAGTTCGATCATTTGACCTGTATAAGCTTCTGCCGGTTGGCGTAGTAGCCGGTCAATCCCATGAACAGAATGACCACCGTGAAATAGGCCGGCACCCGCAAGTCGGCTTCCGGAAACGGCTTAATGCCCAGCGCATAATACCGCATGTACTCGATTATGTGCACTAGCGGATTCCAGCTCAGGACATAACGGGCAGGCGTGGGGAGATCGGCGGCCGAATAGAATACCGCCGAGACGAAGAGGAACGGCCGGGATATGAATGACAGCACCTTGAGAATGATATCATAGAGAGTGCCATAGGTTCCGATGGTCAGCGCGATGCCGAATGACATAACCATGGTGAGCATGAACAACGACACAATCTGAAGAAGATTTCCGAAGTTGATGTAGAGGCCAAGAAACCAGGCAAGCAGAAAAAACATCAAGGCTTCGCCAAAGGTGGCGAGCGACATGTTGAGGATGAAGCGCGCGAGCAGCGCATCGATGGGTTTCACCTGCTGGAAGTTATAGAATGAACGGTTGGTCCGGATGGCGGCGGGAACCGACGACATGCACATGCGCACCAGCGTGAAGGGAACCATGGCAATGGCGAGAAACATCGCGACATGGACGCCGTTGATTTCCGTGCGTTTGAGAAAATACCAAAAGGCGGACAGAATGATGACATGCTGGAGCGGATCAAGAACGATCCACACTATGCTGCCGTGGGTCTCGCCTTCGAGTCTGGTCTTGAGCTCCTTGAAGATCAAAGCAAAAATGACATTGGCCTGACGCCAGGCGCCGGTTCGCAATTCGTGGAAGAAGCCCGTTGTGCCCGGCGGCGGGGCGGCGTCAATTTCGGTCATTTGATATCCTGGGCATCGAGCCTGCAGACTAGCGCCGACTGACAAGCCGGCGCCAGACGATGACGGCGCGCCCGGCGAGTGCCGCAGCCGCAGACTTCAATCCAGGGCGGCGGCCCCGGAGGTCCGATAGCCGGTCGAGCGCTACTTCGGCCGGGCATGGGAGGCCGCTGACCGGGTCCCAGTAACGCGGGTAGGCGATCAGGGTGGCCGCCACCAGTTCGTCGAGACCGCGCTTGCGGCCACGCCGGCTGCAACTTTCGATGTCTTCGGTCAGGCCCCAGCCGGCATAGAACGGCATGCCGTGGGCGGTTACGGCGACACCGCGCAACAGGGCTTCAAAGCCCGCTAGTGAGCAAAAAGTTTCCACCTGAGTGACTGCCGCCAGAAGGGATTCCATGGATGCCGTGCGGATAACCCGATCGGCATCGCGCAGCTCCTGTTCCTTGCTCAGGGCGCCGCGACGGCCGAGATGTTCAACATCGGGATGTGGCTTGAATATGACGAAGGCATGGGGATTACGCTGCCTGGCGGAGGCGAGGAGGACCTCGTTCACATTGGCTGTGCCATTATGGGGCAAGGTCGAACCCAGTTTCACGGCCCAGTCATCGGCGACCTGGCCGGGCACCAGAACGACCGGCCGGTCCTTCGGAAGGTCATCGAGGGGAGCGCCGTTCCTGAGATTATACTTGGTCACTTTCTCGGCAATCAGCCGGAGGCGCAGGTCGCGAGCCCGCCGCAGCAAGGGCGCATCGAAGCTTTCCGTTGCCAGCATATGTTCAAGGTCGGAGGGGGAGCCCGCATCGTAGTGGAGTCCACGGGCATCGAAAACCAGGGAGAGCGGCTGGACGAAGGCCGCTCCCAGTCCGGCGGAGCGGACGAAGCCATCTTCCACGGCCAGACAGGTGATGCCGGCACAATCGGGCGAGGCGCGCATTGCCCTCGCGGTCACACCCCAGGCCGCAATGGCGCCCTGGCGGCGGCGGGCCTCGGAGATCGCTCTCTTGCGGTTGCTGGTGAAGACCGGGGCGCCATGGGGGCCATCGAGCATGGCGGTCACGGCCCGGCGTTTCCAGCGGGCAATGCGGTAGCCGGCAACCGGCTGCCGGTTGCCATGAAAATGGCGGCGGAGGAAGTCCAGTTGATCGATGGCTTCGGCGGCCGTGACCGGATGGCGGCGCCAGGCATCGAAGTAGTGGCAGTAACGCAGATAGACGGCGGCAACGAGTTCGTGGAGGGACACGGAGCGGGTGCGGCGCCAGACGGCGGCACGGTCGTCAGTCAAGCCCCAGCCGGAATAAAAGGGCGCGCCGAAACAAACGACCTGGCAACCGGCCATCAGCGCCTCGAAGCCCAGCTGGCTCGATACCGTGTAAACTTTCGGCCGGCAATCGAACAAGGCCCAGGGGCAGATGTTCTCGCTCAACAGAATCGTATCCGCGCGGACGAGGGCTCGAAGATAACCGGACTTCGAACCGGCCACGACTTCGGGATGGAGCTTGGCGACAATAGTGGCGCCGGGGTTTTCAGCGACCGCGGCATCGTACATTCTGGCGAAGCTTGCGGCATCGGCGAGGCCTCCTGCCACGGACTGATCGGCGAATGTCTGGTCGACGACCAGAACCACCGGACGCCCGGCGGGAAGCCGCAGGTCCTCCGGGCAATCCCTGCCATTGTTGTATTTCGACAGGCGGCGGGAGGCGATCTCGGCCATGATGGCGGCGCTGGCGGCGATATCATCGGCGGGCACCGCGCCGGTTTCCAGCATCGTCTCAAGATCGCTGGGGTGGCGGGCGTCGTAATAGATGCCGGTGCGATCCATGATCATCGAGCAAGGCCGCTGGCCTGGGCCGGGGCGGACCGAGCGCAGGAAGCCATCTTCAAATGCGAGGTAGGGGAGCCCCCGGCGCTTGGCCACGGCCCTGGCGCGATCGGCGGTTGGTTTGTGACCCCAGCCGGCGATGGACCCGCGGGAACCCACGCCGAGAAGCGGCAACCGCGGTTCCAGCCCGGTTATCGCCGAAACCTCGGCGCGCAACCGCCAAAGGCCGGCTGAGAAGATATAGACCGGTTCGCTCATTGAGACGCCAATAGTCCTTCTGCTTCAAACAGACGGACTGCAGAAATCAAGAAGCCTTCCTGGGCGCCTGTTCCGAAGCTCCCGACTTCACTTCCGCCAAAAGCGCCGGCGGATCATCGAGCATGGCCTTGGTGAGTGACGGCAACAGAGTTTGCCAGCCCTGGGGGCTGTAATAACCGCCGTTGAACTGGCAGGTCATGCGCAGCAGGCTCACCAACTTTTCATAATGGGTGGTGTCCTTGCGCGGCCTGAGGCGGAAGAAATCGGCGAGCCGCATACGGGGCACGATCTGCGGGTGATTGAAGATCGCCTCGCCAAGCACCATGGTCGGGATGCCGCGGCGCAGGGCCTGATGGCAGGCGGTGGAATTGATGGCGGTGACAGAAATGGATTTTTCCAGAAGCGGCACGAGCTTGCTGGTTTCGACGAAAAACACCCGGCCGCTCAGACCATAGCGCGCCTCTTCCTCGCGGATGAGACGGGTGAAATTGATGACGCCATTGTCGAGCGGGTGGTTTTTGAAAACCAGAAGCAACTCGGTTGTCCGGCTTGCAGCGAATTCGGCGATGCAGAATTCGACGAAATGGCGGACCGAGGAAAACCGGCTGTGCTCCTTGATCTGGGAATCGCCGTTGAGCTGCAGCAACACGAGATGAACGGGCTTGCCCTGCTGTTCGATGGCCCGCAGGGCATGCTTGGTGCGGTTCTTGCGGATGGGCTTGGAAAACAGGCGGCCGAGCCAAAGGGCGGCCTCGCCGATGATGTCGAGTTCACGGTGCGAGACATAGCGCGGGAACAGCGGAGTCAAAAACAAGGTCCAGCAGTAGTAGCTGAATCCGGTGATCATGTAGCGGATATGACTGCCGTGGATTTGCACTTCCTTGCCGGGGTCATAGGGATCGAGGCCGGTTGAATCGACGGCGTCGAGGTCCAGTCTGGTGAAAACCGAGTTGCCGTTGACGCCACCTGCTTCGCAGGTCACCCAATTGGGACGCAGATAGCCCTCCTCAAGAACGTGAACACGAATGCCGAGGGGCTTGAGTTGGGCCATGGCGGCGCGGTGGTAGGGGCGGCAATCGCCATAGATCACCAGATCGGTGATTTTCTCGCGAGCGGCCGTCGCGGCAATCCAGGCCGGCCAATCGGCGAAGGCGCGTTTATAGATTAGCGACTTGCCGAAAAGCGAATTGACCAGGTCACCGCCGTTGAGGACAACCCGCGTGCACTTGTGGCCGCTTCGCAGAAGCGACTTCTGCAATTCACGAAAGAAAACCCCGCACGGTCCCTGCAAAAGTAGAAAATGCCTGGCACCAGTGGGCAATGCCGTGGCGTCTTGCCCTGCTTGCGCTCCATCCATCCAAAAACAATCCCCGTTGCCTGCCGATTCCGACTTAGGCCCCTAACTCAGTTCATAACTTCTTGTGGGCGGCGGCGCAAGACAAGGTTATGCGGCAGCGGCATGGCGGTTGATTGCACCGCGGCAGGGCTGTAAGCCAGATTTTCCTCAAATTTTAGCAGCGGAATCACCATGTTCGATCTCCTGGTACGCAATGCAACCCTGAGTGATGGCCGCTGCGGCCTCGACATCGCCTGTGCCAGCGGGCGAATCGTAGAAGTGGCGGCAAACATCACCGCCGAAGCCCACCAGACCATCGACGCCAAGGGTTATCTGGTTTCGGCGCCGTTCATCGATGCTCATTTCCATATGGATGCGACGCTCTCGCTGGGAATCCCACGGCTCAACATGTCGGGAACACTGCTCGAAGGCATCGGGCTGTGGGGCGAACTCAAGCCGCTGCTGACTCATGAAGCGGTCATCCACCGGGCACTGCGCTACTGCGATCTGGCGGTTTCACAGGGCATGGGCGCCATCCGCACCCATGTCGATATCTGCGATGACCGGCTACTTTGTGTCGAGGCGCTACTTGAAGTGAAAAAGAAAATCGCAGCATATCTTGACTTGCAGATCGTGGCATTTCCGCAAGACGGGTTTTACCGCTCGCCCACGGCCAAGACAAACCTGCTACGGGCCCTCGACCTGGGTGTTGATGTGGTGGGTGGCATCCCGCATTTCGAGCGGACCATGGCCGAAGGTGCTGCAAGCCTGAAGGAACTGTGCGAGATCGCTACGGCGCGCGGGTTGCTCGTCGATATTCATTGCGACGAGACCGACGATCCGATGTCGCGCCATGTGGAGGCGCTGGCTTGCGAGACGCAAAGGCTGGGCCTGCAAGGCCGGGTGGTGGGATCGCATCTCACATCGATGCATTCGATGGACAATTACTATGTCTCGAAACTCATTCCCCTGATTGCCGAGGCCGGACTTCACGCCACGCCCAATCCGCTGATCAACATCACTATCCAGGGCCGGCATGACACTTACCCCAAGCGGCGCGGGATGACGCGGGTGCCGGAATTGCGGTCGGCGGGGGTGAATGTGTCCTTCGGCCATGACTGCGTGATGGACCCGTGGTATCCGCTGGGCCAGGGCTGCATGCTGGAAGTGGCAGGAATGGGCATTCACGCGCAACCGATGACTAGCCGGGAGGCGATGGCCTGGGCCTTCGATGCGGTGACGGTGAATCCGGCCAAGGCCATGCATCTCGAAGGTTACGGTGTGGCCAAGGGCTGCAAGGCGGATTTCGTGATCCTGCAGGCCAAGGACCCGATCGAGGCGATAAGGCTCAGGGCCAACCGGCTGAAAGTGGTGCGCCGCGGCAAGGTCATCGCCGAGACGGCGGAGCGGGTGACGCAGTTGCACCTTGAAGGCCGGCCGGCCTCGGTCAATGGGGCGGACTATGCGCCGAAGACCGCGGGGTGAGCTTCTGGGCTGGGCTCAGCGGCTGATCTGGCCGCCTGCGGTCTGCCAGGCGGCCAGCCCGCCGTGGATGTGACATGCCGATTTGAGGCCAGCATCCTGGGCCGCCTGGACCGCCATTGCCGAGCGTTCGCCGAAAGCGCAGTAGAACACCAGCCGCTTGGTGGCGGCAAGTTCAGGCAGAATGCCTCCGGGCCCAAGGTTTTCCTGCAGCGCCGGATAGGGGGCGTGCAGCGAGCCGGGAATCTCGCCATGACGGTCGCGCTCGCGGCGCTCGCGCAGGTCGACCAAAGCCACGTCGGGCTGGCGGAGCAGCGCCATCGCCTCCACCGGCGTGACCGACCAGCCACGGCGGGCAACGTCCTCCTGATGCAAACCGATCCGCATGTTGGCGGGCACTGCCACGTCCATCATCTTAGGATTGGGCAGATTGAGGCTCGCCATCAGGCGAACGTAGTCATCCACCGATTTGACCTGGAGGCGCGGGTTGAAGGCGCGTTCCTCGCCGATGGTGCTGACGGTATCGCCTTTGTAGTCGTGGGCGGGGTAGACCAGCGTTTCATCCGGCAGCCGCATGAGCCGGTTGAAGATCGAATCATATTGCGCCTTGGCATCGCCGTTCTGGAAGTCGGTGCGGCCGGTGCCGCGGATCAGCAGCGTATCGCCGGTGAAGACGCGCCCGTTCATGGTGAAGGAATAGGAATCGTCGGTGTGGCCCGGCGTATAGATGACACCGAGGCTTAAACCCTCGATGTCGAGACGGTCGCCGTCGGCGACGCGCATCGACACGACGTCGGCCTTGGTCTGTTCGCCCATCACGGTGATGCAGCGGGTACGGTCGCGAAGGGCGCCCAGACCGGTGATGTGATCGGCGTGCAGGTGGGTGTCGACGGCCTTGACTAGGCGCAGGTCGAGCTCGTTGAGAAGCTGGACCGTGCGATCGACCTTCTCAAGGACGGGATCGAAGATCAGTGCCTCGCCGCCGGACCGGCTGGCGATAAGATAGCTGTAGGTGCACGAGACACTGTCAAAGAGCTGCCGAAAGATCATGACTTGCCGTTCACCCGGGCTGCGGTACGATGCGAATGTAGGGTTTGGGCGCCTTCCAGCCTTGCGGGTAGATTTTCTTGGCTTCCTCGTCGGAAACCGACCCGGCGATGATGACATCGTCGCCCTGCTTCCAATTCACCGGCGTCGCCACCCGGTGCTTCGCGGTCAACTGCAGCGAGTCGATGACGCGCAGCACCTCGTCGAAGTTCCGCCCGGTGGTCATCGGGTAGATCAGGATCAGCTTGACCTTCTTGTCGGGCCCGATGACGAACACGTTGCGAACCGTCTGATTGTCGGCCGGGGTACGCTTGGCCGGATCACCCGATGTGGCAGCGGGCAACATGCCATAGAGCTTCGATACATTGAAGTCGGCGTCGCCGATGATCGGGTAGTTGGGAGCGTGTCCCTGGGTTTCCTTGATATCGTTGGCCCATCTCGCGTGGTCACCCGTCGCGTCGACCGATAGGCCGATGATCTTGACATTGCGCTTGTCGAATTCCGGCTTGATCTTGGCCATATAGCCAAGCTCGGTGGTGCACACGGGGGTGAAGTCCTTGGGATGGGAAAACAGCACGGCCCAGCCCGTGCCGATCCAATCATGGAAGCGGATGCGGCCTTCGGTTGTCTCGGCTTCGAAATCCGGCGAAATGTCATTGATCTGAAGAGCCATGGTCGAGTCTCCTGTTCAAGATGACGCAAGATAGCCCCGGTCGATAGCGGCTGCGCCAGCCACTATTGCAATATCCCAGTTTTATTCCGCTCGACTGGTGACGGCAACAAAAGAATTCAGCGCGGCCTGAGGCCATCGATCAGCAGCTTTGGAAGTGCCACTTCGGCGCTTTTCATGGGATCGCCGCCGTTACCAAGAACCGCGCGGATCTGGACGTCGAAATCGGCGTAGTGCTGGGTGGTGGCCCAGATGGCGAAGATCAAATGGTGGGGGTCGATGGGGGCGAGCCGGCCAGCTTTGATCCAACCCTGGATGACGGCGGCTTTCTCGTCGACGAGTTCGCGCAGAGGGACCTTTAAGAAATTTGCCGATGGCGGGCGCGCCATGGAGAATCTCATTGGCGAAAAGCCTGGATGCCTCCGGGTGCTCACGCGACATGGCAAGCTTGGCGCCGATATAGCGGGATAGTTCCAGCAGGGGGTCGCCACCCGGATCGAGAGTTCGCAGGGGTTCCAGCCAGGAGGCGAGGGTGCGCTCGAGGACGGCAGTGTAGATATCGCTCTTGCGGCGGAAATAATAGAGCAGGTTGGGTTTGGAAAGGCCGCATTTGACGGCGATCTGATCGACGGTCGAGCCGCGGAAACCATAGGCCGAAAAGACCTCCAACGCCGCGTCGAGGATCAGCTCTTCGTTCTGCGTCTGGATGCGGGTCTTGCGGATGGGATCGGGCTTTGCTTGCGGCATCGGCATATCCTGTTAATTCTTGATCAAATGGTCAAGAGCGGATAGCGTTTGGCTAAGCAAAAGAACAATACGGGGAGTGGGCATGGGGCGCCGGACGGTGATCGAGGCCAAGGACTTGACCCTGACATTCGCCACGGCGGACGGCCCGGTCCATGCGCTTTCCAAAGTCAATCTCACGGTGGAGGACGGCGAGTTCGTGTCGTTCATCGGGCCTTCTGGTTGCGGCAAGACCACGCTTCTCCGGGTGATTGCCGATCTCGAGCGGGCGACTGACGGCGCCATCACGGTCAACGGCATGAGCCCGGAGCAGGCCCGGCTCAACCGCGCCTACGGCTACGTGTTTCAGGCGCCGGCGCTTTATCCATGGCGGACGGTGGAGCGGAATGTCGGACTGCCGCTGGAGATCATGGGTCTCGATAACCCGGCCGAACGGGTCAGGCGCAATCTCGAACTGGTCAATCTCGGCGGCTTCGAGAAGAAATTTCCCTGGCAGCTCTCGGGCGGCATGCAGCAGCGCGTCTCGATTGCGAGGGCGCTGGCCTTCGATCCGAAGCTTCTGTTGATGGACGAGCCGTTCGGCGCACTCGATGAAATCGTGCGCGACAAGCTCAACCAGCAGCTGCTTGAGCTGTGGGACCGCACCAAGAAGACGGTGGTGTTCGTCACCCACTCGATTCCGGAAGCGGTATTTCTTTCGAGCAAAATCGTGGTGATGAGTCCGCGGCCGGGGCGGGTGAGCGATGTGATTACGACGAACTTTCCCAAGGACCGGACGCTCGATATCCGCGAGACACCGGAGTTCCTGAAGGTGGCGCACCGGGTGCGCGAGGGGCTGAAGGCGGGGCATAGCTATGAGGATTGAGAGCCCTCATCCGCCTTCGCCACCTCCCCATGCTGCGCACGGGAGAAGGCGATTGATTTATGCGCCTTCGCCCGTTCGCGAAGCGAATGGGAAGGTGCCGACAGCCGGATGAGGGTCCTTTCAATGGTTGAGGTTAAGGCCGCTACGCCGGCGAGCAGTGGCAAGGAAAGCCACGTCGCTTCCGGTGGCCATCGTCTGTCTGGTCATTCTGGTTATCTGGTACATCGCCTGCGTTCCGATGAACTGGGTGGTGGCGGAGGCCAAGATCGACGCGGCGGGCGGGGGGCTTTACAATACGCTGGCGGTTTCGTGGAACCATGACCGGCCGGTCATTCCGGCGCCGCATCAGATCATCATCGAGCTATGGAACACGATTTTCATGGTGGCGCCGTGGAAGGTGAAATCGCTGATCTATCATTCATGGATCACGCTGTCGTCGACGGTTGTGGGTTTCATATTGGGTGCGCTGCTGGGAATTGGGCTGGCCATCGCCATCGTGCACTCGAAATTTCTGTCGAAGAGCCTGATGCCGTGGATCGTGGCGTCGCAGACCATTCCCATTCTGGCGATTGCGCCCATGGTGATCGTCGTCCTGGGGTCGATGGGGTTCACCGGGCTGGTGCCCAAGTCGCTGATTTCGATGTATCTGTGCTTCTTCCCGGTCACCATCGGCATGGTGAAGGGGCTGACCAGCCCCGAGACCATGCAGCTCGATCTGATGCGCACCTATCATGCCAGCACTTCACAGGTCTTGTGGAAGCTGCGCTTTCCGGCTTCGGTGCCGTTTCTGTTTGCGTCGCTGAAAGTGGCGGTGGCGATCGCGCTGACCGGCGCCATCGTGGGCGAGCTGCCGACCGGCGCCGTCGCCGGCATCGGGGCGCGGCTGCTCAGCGGCTCCTATTATGGCCAGACGGTGCAGATCTGGGCGGCGCTGTTCGCGGCGTCGTTCGTGGCGGGCGCGCTGGTGTTGGGAGTGGGAATGATCCAACGGATTACGGCCCGGATCATGGGTGCCCAGCCGTGATCAAGTGGGGGTTCCGCGATATTCTCTATCCGGCGCTGTTCGGGATTTCGGTGCTGGTGGTATGGCAACTGATCGTCAGGGGCTTCGGGGTTTCGGCGGTGTTGCTGCCGGCTCCATCCGATATCTGGGCAAAGCTGATCACCTCGCTTCACACGCTGCAAATCGACTTCGTGCAGACTTTCGTGCGCGCGGTGATCCCGGGCTGGATCATCGGATCGCTGTCGGGATTCCTGGTGGCGATCCTGTGCGACCGGGTGCCGTTCCTCCGGCGCGGCCTGCTGCCGCTCGGCAATCTGGTGGCGGCGCTGCCGATCGTCGGCGTCGCACCCATCCTGGTGATGTGGTTCGGTTTCGACTGGCAGTCGAAGGCGGCGATGGTGGTGGTGATGACGTTCTTCCCCATGCTGATCAACGCGGTGGCCGGGCTTTCGGCCTCGGGGCACCTGGAGCGCGACCTGATGCGGAGCTACGGCGCCAGCTGGTGGCAGACGCTGGTCAAGCTGCGCTTGCCCGCCGCCATGCCTTTCGTGTTCAATGCGCTCAAGATCAATTCGACCCTGGCGCTGATCGGCGCCATTGTCGCTGAATTTTTCGGGACCCCGATCGTCGGTATGGGCTTTCGCATTTCAACGGAAGTTGGCAGACTGGGGCTCGACATGGTGTGGGCCGAAATCGCCGTGGCAGCATTGGCGGGTTCGGCATTCTACGGTCTTCTCGTGGCAATCGAGCGCGGGGTGACCTTTTGGCATCCGTCCTATCGCAAATAGGCCGGCAAACGAGGAAAGAAGGAGAACAGGGACAATGAAGACATTTCTTTTGGCCGCGGCGGCGGCGGGCGCCTTGCTGGCAAGCTCGACGGGGGCATTCGCCGAAGCCGTCAAGCTGCAGCTCAAATGGGTGACCCAGGCGCAGTTCGCCGGTTACTACGTGGCCCAGGCCAAGGGCTTTTACAAAGATGCGGGGCTAGAGGTCACCATCATGCCGGGCGGGCCCGACATCAATCCGCAGCAAGTGCTGGCCGGTGGCGGCGCCGATGTGGTGATCGACTGGATGCCGTCGGCACTTGCCACCCGCGAGAAGGGTTCGATGGTGGTCAACATCGCCCAGCCGTTCAAGCGCTCGGGGCTCATGCTCACCTGCCGGAAGGACACCGGGATCACCAAGCCGGAGGATTTCAAGGGCAAGACGCTTGGCGTGTGGTTCTACGGCAATGAGTATCCGTTCCTGTCGTGGATGAGCCAGCTCGGCATTGCCACAACCGGCGGCGCCGACGGCGTCAATGTGCTGAAGCAGGGCTTCAACGTCGATCCGCTGCTGCAGAAGCAGGCCGACTGCATCTCGACCATGACCTACAATGAATATTGGCAGGTGATCGAGGCTGGTGTGAAGGCGGAAGACCTGGTGGTGTTCAAATATGAGGACCAGGGCGTGGCGACCCTGGAGGACGGCCTCTATGTGCTGGAAGACAAGCTGAAGGACCCGGCCTTCGTTGCCACCATGGCGAAGTTTGTGAAAGCCTCGATGAAGGGCTGGGACGATGCCCGCGCCAATCCGGCGGACGCGGTGAAGATCGTGCTGGAGAATGACGCCTCGGGCTCGCAGACCGAAGCCCACCAGACGACGATGATCCAGGAGATCAACGCGCTCACCGAAGGCAGCGACGGCTCGCTCGATGTGGCGGCGGCCGAGCGCACGGTGGATACCCTGATGAAGGGCGGCTCCGACCCGGTGATCACCAAGAAGCCGGAAGGGGCGTGGACGAGCGTGGTGACGGACGCCGCCAAGGCGATGTAGGGAAAATTGCCCTTCTCCCAACTTCGTTGGGAGAAGGTGCCCGATAGGGCGGATGAGGGCCGCGATGCGCGAGCATCGCGGTGCTGTGGTCGAAAACGTACTTGCAAACTACGGGAAGCCCGTATAATGACGTTTGATGGGACCCAGGCAAAGCGGCAGCCAACCTCGCAAACATGGTGTGACGTTCGAAGAAGCATCTATGCGCTCGGTGATCCATTGTCGGTGGAGGAACCCGACGAGAGATTTGACTACGGCGAGGAGCGTTATTTTGCGATTGCAAAGGGTGCGAAGCTTCTCCTCGCAATCATCTATACTGAACGTGACGGTTCAATCCGCATAATCTCAGCCCGCGAGGCGACACGACATGAGCAGCGAAACTACTATCGTCAGAATGCTTCCTGACCGGACTTTGGAACGCAAGACGCCAACCGGCTGGGAGAAGATTGCAGATTCCGGAAGCCCGTTCAACCGGGGATCCGGATAATCCGGCATTTGACCCAGACAACCCGCCAAGGACGGAAGCCGAACTTGCCCGCATGAAGCGGGTGCCGAGGGTGAAAACTTTGCGCCGAGCCTTGATGCTTACCCAGGAAGAATTCGCCGCCCGCTACCAAATCCCGATCGGGACCTTGCGCGATTGGGAACAGGGCCGCAGCGAACCGGACGCTCCGGCCAAGGCCTATCTCAAAGTGATCGCCGCCGATCCGGAAGGGGTGGCGGAGAAGCTGAGCAGGAAATTGGAGATGAGTGCACTGTCGCCGTAATTCTATGGTTCCTGTCAAATCACCGGATGCACGCAACGTATTCGAGGTCGCTGTCGAAATTAGTCGATAACTGCTCCCGAACGCGTTGCACTTTGCTTCACGTGCTTGTTCGGCTGCTTGATTGATTCGGCTTCCGATGTCATTTGAAGATGCCTATTGTTTCGGCACAGCCAGACGCGTGCTTGCTCTCAAGACTAACCGTCCGAACGCCGTTCGGGCCATTAGGACTTATCGGTTGGCTGCGGCGGAATCGCTCTAAGTTCATCTTGCGGTTCATCTTCACCTCACCTTTAGCCTCAACTCCACAAGCCTTCTCTTCGCTGTCGCGTCTGAGGGTCTCTTGTCACTCTTCGTAGCACATTGGACCAGTCGTTAGAGGGGCTGTGAATAGCGCGCATAATCTGTGCGCCGAGTTCTCAATGTCGATCAATCTTGCATCTCAAGCTTCGAAACTACAGTCGATTACGGCGTATTTAATTCCTGTTTTGACTGAACAGTTCAGAGTTATATTTCTGCATTTCCCCACCATTCCAGGCCCAGCATTTGCTCGCGGATTGACATCTATCGCCCTCTCCCGTGCGGCACGCATGGGAGAGGGTGCCCGACAGGGCGGGTGAGGGCTCTCTCTCCGCGTGGCGGTCTCCGAGTTGGTTGAAAGAAAGTGCCCTCATCCGGCCTGCCGGCCACCTTCTCCCATTCGCGAAGGCGCGAACGGGAGAAGGCGCATGTGTGCGACAAGCCCTCAAGGCAGAGAGAGACTGCCGCGAGCGCGGACGTTGGCGATATGGGTCTTGCGAAAATAATCCTTGACTCATTCCTATCGCTAGGATTATAACGCCAGTGACTAACCCGGAAAGGAGGGGACATTGTCGACAGCGTCTCGTAATGACCGGGTTGGTTTGCAGCGCCTGCGGAGCTGGGGAAAGATAGCGCCCCAGCTTCCCGGGAGTCTCGGGCAGGACCCTTGGGCATTAGGACCCAAGCGCCTTCGATGGCTAGGGGCGGGTGCATCATCCGCCGCGAAGAGCTTGCCCCCGGCGGAAATCGCTGCGTCCTTCGGTAAAACGGCCCGCGCAAGCGGGTGCCGGGCTTCGAGCCTGAAATTCCTACACTTCTCCTACCGCACGTGCTGGCTTGAAGCCTCGGCGGGGACATCCCCTCCACCTTTCTTCCATGCCGCAACCGGAGGGCCTCCGTGAAAATCGATGGCAGGGCACGCCGCTGCAAATTCCTTGGCGGCTCAAGATATGTTAGGCTCGCTGGTGCTGGAGGGAGGTCGTCATGACGTTCACCGGATTTCCGCGGGCGACGTTCGAGTTTCTGGAGGGGCTTTCCGCCCACAACAACAAGCAATGGTTCGAGGCGCATCGCAGCGACTATGAAGCCTATTATGTTGCGCCGGCGAAGCTGTTTGTCGAGGCCATCGGGCCGAAGCTCAGGCGCATCTCGAAGACGGTGAATTTCGAGGCGAAGATCAATGGCTCGATCTTCCGGATCAATCGCGATGTGCGGTTCGGCAAGGACAAGACGCCGTACAAGACGCACCTGGATTTCTGGTTCTGGGAGGGCGACAAGCGCGGCTGGGAGTCGCCGGGATTTTTTTTGCGGCTCACGCCAGCGGAAATGATCGCCGGTGCCGGCATGCATGGCTTTTCCCCGGCTCAGCTTGCGGCTTACCGGGCGGCCTTGGTCGACCCCAAGGCAGGGGCGGCTCTCGACAAGGTCCTTGCGGGGATCGGCAAGCTGCCGGTGGGCGGGGCCAAGCGAAAGACCGTTCCGCGCGGCTTCGATGCCAAGCACCCGCGCGCCCATCTGCTGCTGCACGAAGGGCTGCACGCCTTTCATGAACGCCCGCTTCCCAAAACGGTTCATTCGGCGGCTTTCGTGGAAGACTGCCTCGCTGACTTCCGCGCGGCGGCAGCCATCTCGAAATGGCTCATGGCGCATGTGGTCAAGGCCGGCTGAGCGGTGCTGCAGGAGCCACGATGACAATTGCCGCCGAGGCGTGGCAGTCTCCCCGCCCGAATCGTTGACGGGGGATGGCAATGAAATTCTTGGTCACAGTGGCCGCGGCCGCTATCGGCGTCGTGATGTTCGTAACGGTTGCGCAAGCGGCCAAATGCAGCAGCACGGGGGCGGCATTCGAATCGTGGAAGAAGGCCTTTGCGGCGGAGGCCAAGTCCAACGGTGCGGGACCCCGGGCGATTTCGGCGCTCAAGGGCACGAAATATTCGACCGGCACGATCCGCGCCGACCGCAACCAAAAGAGCTTCAAGTTGTCGCTCGATGCCTTCATGGCCAAGCGGGGGGCGGCGGAATCGTGGCGCGCGGGCGCAAGCTGAAGGCGGCCAATGCCGGATTGTTTGCCTCGATCCAGAAGCGCTACGGCGTCCCGGCGGGACCGCTGATCGCCATCTGGGGCATGGAGACCGGTTTCGGCAGCGTTACCGGAAACCAGAACACCATCTCGGCGGTGGCGACGCTGGCCTATGACTGCCGGCGCACCGGTTTTTTCACCGAACAGCTCTATGCCGCACTCAAACTCATCGACCGTGGCGTGATGTCGGCGTCGACGCGCGGGGCCATGCATGGCGAGGTTGGGCAGACGCAGTTTCTGCCGAAGAATATCCTGCTCTATGGCGCCGATGGCGATGGCGGCGGCGTCAATCTCAACGGCAAGGCGGACGCGCTGGCGTCGACCGCAAAATTCCTCAAGGGCCATGGCTGGTCAGGCGGCGGGCCCTACCGGGCAGGCTCCTTCGCGGCGTGGAATGCCGCCTCGGTCTATCAGAAGGCACTGGCCATCATCGCCAGCAAGATCGACGGCGGGTAAGTCCTAACTTGAATTCCGAACCCGCGGCCGAAGACTCGAGGATTGACACGGCATATCTGCAGTATATACTGGCAGTATATATTGGAGTTGGACCATGTCCATCTATATCAAGGATCCGGAGACCGACAGGGCGGTTCGCCAGTTCGCCAAGCTCAAGGGCGTTTCGCTGACCGAGGCCATTCGCGTGGCAACGGAGAAGGCGCTGGCAGAGGAACGCGTCCAGCAGAATGAGGATTTTCTTGCAAAAATGCACGAGCTGCAAGAAGAACTCGCCAGCTATCCCCCAAGCGGCAACAAGGCTGACAAGGCTTTCTTCGATTGGCTGTCCGGCGAGGAGGACTGATGTTTGTCGATTCATCGGCGGCCACTGCAATTCTGCTCGGTGAAACCGACGCCGACGAACTGACCTTGAAACTCAAGGGCGCCAGTCCACTGCTGACATCTCCACTGGTTTGTTATGAGACGACGCGTGCAGTCGCTCGTGCCAAGAATATCGATGTCGAACACGCTACGTCGGTCGTAGAGCGGATGGTACTCTACTACGGCATTCGAAGCATTGCCATTTCAGAAGACATAGGCCGTGCGGCCATCATTGCCTTTACACGTTTCGGCAAGGGCCGCCACCGGGCGGACCTCAATATGGGAGACTGTTTTTCCTATGCCTGTGCACGATTGCATAAGGTTCCCATGCTGTGCAAGGGCAATGACTTCATCCACACCGACATCACAATAGCTTGAGTGGCCGGAATGACATCGAAAACAAACCTCACCATCAATCCGCAGCGGCTGTGGGACGCGCTCATGGAAACCGCCAAGTTCGGTGCTACGCCCAAGGGCGGCATCAAGCGGCTGACGGTTTCCGACGACGACAAAAAAGTGCGCGACTGGTTCAAGGCCGAGTGCGAGAAGCTGGGCTGCACGGTGCAAGTCGATTCCTGCGGCAACATGTTCGCTACCCGCTCGGGCAAGCGCACGGATCTGTTGCCGATCGCCATGGGATCGCATCTCGACACCCAGCCCACCGGCGGCAAGTTCGATGGCGTTCTGGGCGTGCTGGGAGCGCTGGAGGCGCTGCGCACCATGGTGGACATGGGCTATGAAAGCAATGCGCCGGTCATGATCGTCAACTGGACCAATGAAGAGGGTTCGCGCTTTGCGCCCGCCATGCTGTGTTCCGGCGTCTATGCCGGGCGTGTTCACGCCCGAATTCGCCTATTCCCGCGAGGACCGCGACGGCATCAAGCTGGGCGATGAGCTGAAGCGCATCGGCTATCTCGGGCCGGAGCCGGTGGGCTCGGTCAAATTCCAGGCGATGTTCGAACTTCATATCGAGCAGGGGCCGATCCTCGAAGCGGAAGCCAAGATGGTGGGCGTGGTCACCGGCGTGCAGGGCATGCGCTGGTACGAGGTGACGGTGACCGGCCAGGAGAGCCACACGGGGGCCACTCCCATGGGGCTGCGCAAAAATGCGCTGCTGGGGGCTTCGCGGATGATCGAGGCCATTCACCAGGTGGGGATGCGGCACCTTCCCGGTGTTGCCTCGGTGGGACTGATCGAGAACCGGCCGAACAGCCGCAATGTGGTGCCGGGCGAGGTGTTCTTCACCGTCGATCTCCGCCATCCCGATGAGACGGTGCTCGACCGGATGGAGAAGGAGTATCAGGAGGCGCTGCCCGCGATTGCAACCGAACTCAGGCTTGAGCTTGACGAAAAGCGCATCTGGAAATCGCCGGCGGTGAAGTTCGCGCCGGAACTCATCGACTGCGTGCGCCATGGCGCCAGCCAGGCCGGTTTCACCATGCGCGAAATGGCGAGCGGTGCTGGCCATGATGCCGCCTATATCGCGCGGGCGGCGCCCACCACGATGATCTTCGTGCCGTGCCTCGGCGGCATTTCGCACAATGAGGCGGAGTCGACGACGCTGGAGGAATGCGGCGCTGGAAGCCAGGTGCTGCTCAATGCGGTGCTCGACTATGACCGGAAGTTTGCTTGAATACTAAAGAAGCGCCCGGGTTTCCGCCCACAATCTGGTGACAAGTCCGGCCGCCGGCGGGATATCGTCGATGTATTCAACCCCCTGGCCGGCGTAGAGACAGGCGGCCAGCACATCACCGGTTGCGCCGGCGCGGGGCGGCGTGTCGGAATAGCGGATGATCGGCTGGTTGCCGTGGTGCGCAATGACATCGCCCTCCCCGGGCCGATTGGGCGGAGCCGGAGAACCCGCGGCCTCCCAATTCTCCAACGTCGAATTGCGAAGCACGCCGTGCATGGCATGGGGCCAGTCGATGTCGAAGCAGTTGGTGAAAGCGGTGCCGCTGGAACGCGCCTTCACGAGCTCCTGCTTGAGCAGTTCGTGGACATCGGACTCATGGGTAGCGAGGAAACGGGTTCCCATCATTGCCGCCTGCGCACCTTGCCGCAGAACCGCCGCGATGTCGGCGGCGCGGGCAAGCCCGCCAGCGGCAACTACCGGTATATCACCGGCCTCGGCCAGGACCTGCGGAAGCAACTGCCGCAGCGGCGTGGTCGATTGCACGTGACCACCGGCTTCCATTCCCTGGGCAATAACAAAATCCGCGCCCGCCGCAACCGCCTGTTTGGCGCCTCGCGCCGAACCGACCTGAACGCCGGCCTTGGCTCCGCTCGCCTTAACCTGGGCTATGGCCGCCGCTTCGATACCCCACGACAAGGTGACGGCGGGAACGCCGCACGACAGAAACGCCGGAAGGTTTGCAGTGCCAAAACGCAGGACGAAGTTCAAGAAATAGGGCACTTTGGCGGCATTGAGCGCGGCAATGCGCGACATGCCTTCCATCTCTGGCGTCCAGGTCATGGCGAGCGAGCCCATGCCACCCGCCCGGCCCACGGCTTCGACCAGTTGCACCGTCGCGGCATTGCCGATGGGCGCTTGCAAGATCGGCACGGACAATCCAAACCAGTTCATGAATCTGTTCTGCATTGCAGAGTGTTTGTCATGTCCATCCGGCGAATTCAATATGGGCCAATCGGCCGGCGGGCGCGGGAGATCGCGCTGACGCTGGCAGTCGTGGCCGTCGGTTACAGGCACACGAGACGAAGCGGAATTCGCGGGCAGGCTGGCGGAATACCTGGGGCATTTCGACCGGGTCTGGACCGAAGCGGTTCCGAGGCGATGCGGCGGGGCGATGCAATGTCTTTGCGCTGAAGCGCGGGAGGACGCGGAAGACCATCGTGCTCACCGGGCATTTCGATGTGGTGCCCGTCGAGGATTATGGCGGGCTGAAGCACTTGGCCTTCGATCCGGAGCGGCTATTGCCGGAACTCATCAGGCGGTTGGCGAAGACGGGTGAAAATCCGCTTGCACTCAAGGATTTGGAAAGCGGCGCGTTTCTTCCCGGACGCGGGCTTCTCGACATGAAGGCGGGGCTTGCCGCCGGGCTGGCGGCTATCGAGGGCTACAATGGCGGCGGCAATCTGCTGTTGGTGGGCGTTTGCGATGAGGAAGACCGTTCGTCGGGCGCCAGGGCAGCGGTGCCGCAGCTGCGCCGCGCCGCCGATGAGCATGAACTGGACATCGAACTCGTCATCAATCTCGATGCCATCTCCGATCAGGGCGATGGCGGCAGCGGGCGGGTAGTTGCGCTGGGATCGATCGGGAAACTATTGCTGACGGCATTCGTGGTGGGAAAGGAGGCCCACGCCTGTTATCCCGGGGATGGGGCGAATGCGGCCTATCTGGCGGCGGAGCTTTTGACCGAGTTCGAGCTTGCCGAAGAATTGGCCGAGATCAGCGGCGATGAAATAGCAGCGCCTCCCACCGCTCTGCATGCCAAGGATTTGAAGACTGGCTACAATGTGACGACGCCGGCGCAGGCGTGGGTCTATTGGAATAGCTTGCAGCATCGGCGGTCCGCCCAGGAGGTCATTGACATCGCGCTGATGCTGGCGCGGCGGGCCATGGCGCGGGCAGCGCGCAAGGTGCAGCGCGACATTGCGGTAATGAGCTATGGGGAGCTGGCGGGGCGGGTTGCGGCGGATAGCATTGCAGCGAAGGCGAAAGAGATTGCGGCAATGGCCGCTCTCGACCTGCCGGAGCGAAACAAGCTGTTGACAGCGTTCGTCTGGGAGAACGCCGGGTTGCAGGGGCCTGCAGTGGTCATGGGGTTCGGCTCGATTCCCTATCCGGCGGTTTCGCTCCGCGACAGCAAGCTCGAGGATGCCATTGTGGCGGCAGCCAAGTCCCATGGGCTTGGCACGGTGCGGTATTTTCCGGGGATTTCCGACATGAGTTTCTTCGGCGAAGGTGCTGGCGAGCTTGCGGCGGCGGCGGCCAATACGCCGATCTGGGGCACGGGCTTCGCCATGCCGGAGGCGGCGGGATACCGATGCATCAATATCGGACCGTGGGGACGGGACTATCACCACTGGCTGGAGCGGCTGCACGCGCCTTACGCATTCGAGACATTGCCGCTGGCCTTGCTGTCAGTTATTGATGCAGTGCTCAAGAGGCGCTAGGAAGCCTAATTGCACCAAGGAGGAAAAAAATGGCAGTGAAGAAGAAGCCCGCAAAAAAGAAGGTGGCGAAGAAGACCGCGAAGAAGGGTACCGGTGTTACGCGGATCGGCGCCGGAAATCGGATGAGCGAAGCGGTGATCCACGGCGGCAAGGTTTATCTCGCGGGGTTCGTTGCCGAGAAGACGGTAGGCAAGTCGGTCAAGGCACAGACCGCCGATATCCTGGCGCAGATCGATGCCACACTGAAGCAAGCGGGAACCGACAAGACCCGCATCCTCAAGGCCAATATCTGGCTGACCGACATCAAGACGTGGGCCGAAATGAACGAAGCCTGGGACGCCTGGGTGGTGGCGGGCAAGTCGCCGGCGCGGGCCACCGTCGAGTCGAAGCTGGCGGCTCCCGGCCTCGATGTTGAGATCATGGTGGAAGCGGCGATCTAACGGCTGTCCTGCCAATTGTACCAGAGGTAAGCGCCCTTGAGATAGAAGGGGCGCAGGGCGGGCAGTGGAAATTCCGCCAGGCGGCGCGTGAGGATGGACGGCAGGTCTTCCCGCGCCATTTTACCAGCAAGAAGCCGGGCCACCGCGCGGCCGCACCAGCTGGCCATGGCGACTCCGTTGCCGTGGTAAGCGATGGCGGTCCATACGGTTTTTTTCTCATCGAGGGCCCCCACATAGGGAACCAGATCATAAGCCAGGCAAACAAAGCCGCGCCAGAAATGGGTGATCTCGGCGTTCCTCCAGGCGGGGAAAAGATCATGCAGGGTCGCGGTGAGTTTTTCCCGGAGGGGTGCCGCGCCGGCGTCTGAGGCATCGGTGCCGCCGCGGCCACCGAAAAGGAAACGGCCATTGGGGAGCAGGCGGAAATAGTGCAAGAGGTTGCGCGAGTCATAGGCCATGAGCTGCGATATCCAGCCCTGCTCCTTGCACTCGTCTTCACTCAAAGGACGGGTAACGATGATGCTGGAAAGGGCCGGCATGATGCGGCCGGCATGGCGTTTCGCGACATCTTCCGGCGTGTAACCATTGGTGGCAACGATGACGTGCCTGGCTTTCAGCGTGCCATTTGGTGTCGAGAGCACATGGCCATCGGCGCGCTCTTCCCAATGGACGACGGGCGAGCGAGGATGGATGACCGCGCCGGCTCTGGCTGCCGCGCGGGCGAGACCGCGGACATATTTGAGCGGATGCAGGCCGAAGCCAGTTGTGCTGCGGAGGCCGCCATGAAATTTGGGTCCCCAAACGCCGCGGGCTTTGAGATCATCGGTGCTGAGTAATTCGGTTTCATCGCCAAAGGTCTGGCGCAGGAAGGTCTGCTCGGCGCGGAACTCATCCATCCGGTTGGGACGGTGGGCCAATGTGACCTCGCCCTCGACCGCGATCCAGGCGTCGATGCGGTTGGACTCGCAGTTGCTTCGAACCAGATGGGTGGCGTCGCGCATGACGGCATAGAAGCGTTTGGTCTCTTCAAGGCCATAGGTCTTGATCATGGTGGAAAGGCTGAGTTTGTGGGAGCCGATGCAGCAGAAGCCGCCATTGCGGCCGGAGGCGCCCCAGCCCGGGGTAGCGGCCTCCAAAACGCGAACGTCGATATGGTGTTCTCCTGCGAGCTCAAGGGCAGCCGCGAGGCCGGTGTAGCCTGCACCGATTATGGCGACATCGCAGGTCTGGCTGCCGGCCAGAGGTGCCAGGTCCAGCCCAAGAGGATCGGCGGAGGCTTCCCAGTAGCTGTCAACGGGACGACCGAAATGGAAGGCATCGGGGTGGGTTGTGGAAGTCATGGTGCAGGCTTGCTAGCATCGCGCATTGCATACGCAAAGAGGGCCCGCATGAAAGCGCTTGTTCTGGGAGCCGGCATCGTAGGAATCACCACGGCCTATGAACTGAATCGCGACGGGTTCGAGGTGACGGTCATCGACCGGGAAGCGGAACCTGCCTCGTTCACCAGCTATTCCAATGCCGGGCTGTTTGCGCCGGGCCATGCCTATGCGTGGTCATCGCCGGCGGCGCCCAGGATCCTGCTGCACTCGCTGTGGCGGGGCGATCAGGCGCTGCGGCTCAAATTCAATTCCGACCCACGCTTCTGGCGCTGGATGTGGCGTTTCTGGAACGAATGCACGGCCGAGCGCGCGGCACTCAACACCACGCGAAAAGTGAAGCTGTGCAACTACTCTCTGGCGGTTTTCCACGAGACGCTGGCGCGGAGCGGGGTCAGCTATGACGGGCGCAAGGGCGGGCTGCTTTATCTCTACCGCTCGGAAGCAGCACTTGCGGCGGCCTCGGCCAAGTCGGGCATTCTGCGCGACAATGGATGCCGCATTGAGCTGCTTGACCGCGATGGCATAGCAAAGGTCGATCCGGCGCTGGAGCCGGTCAAGAGGAGTTTCGCTGGCGCTCTCTATGCGCCCGATGATGAAAGCGGCGACTGCCGGTTGTTTGCCCGCAACATGGGGGCATGGCTCCAAGCACAGGGCGTCAGCTTCAAGTTCAACACAACCATCACCAGTTTGGCAATTGAGGGCGACAGGGTTGCCGCCGTCATCACCGACAAGGGGCGTGAAACGGCGGATGTGATTGTGTTGTGCCTTGGGGTCTATTCTCCGCATTTGGCCCGGCAACTGGGACAGGATCTGCCGATCTACCCGGTCAAGGGCTATGCCATCACCGCGCCGGTGGCGGGGCGCAACAACCCGCCCAGCATTGGCGGCGTCGACGAGGAGTCACTGGTGGCCTATGCACCCTATGGCGATCGCATCCGCGCCACGGCCACGGCGGAGTTCTCGGGCTATGGCCGGGAACACCGGCCAGCGGACTTCCGGGTCATGCTTGCCACCATGCGCGGTCTGCTCCCCGATGGGGCCGACTGGTCGAAGGCGGAATACTGGGCGGGTTTGCGGCCGATGACGCCCGGAGGAACGCCGATCCTCGGTGCGTCACGAATGAAGAATTTGTGGTTCAACACCGGCCAGGGCCACATGGGCTGGACGATGAGCCATGGGGCGGCACGGGTTACCGCCGATCTGATTGCCGGAAAATCGCCAGCGATTTCGCTCGAAGGCATGACAGCGGTTACGTGAGCGATGCCACATTGTTGGAGGGCCTGTTGCCCTGCTTCAGGCGGCGCGCAGACGCTCGATCTCGACCATGACATTGTTCATCTCGGCGGCGATTTTCGCTACTTTTTCACCGGCGTCGAAATTCGCACCGGTGCGCGCGGCATGTTCGAGGGCATCGCATGCCGCGGTGGCGCGCTTGGCGCCGATGTTGGCGCACATGGACTTGAGCGCATGGGTAGCGTCCGCCAGAGCGGTGAGGTCGGATGACTGCTGCATATCCCTGACCTTGTCCACCGCCTGGGGCACACGGCTGGCGAAAAGGTCAAGCACCCGCCGGAACAGCTGGTCATTGCCGCCGATGTTGCGGAGTTCATCGATGACGGTGGAATCGAGCACGCCTCCAGTGTCGACCGGCGCGGAACCCTCAGTGGCCGCCGCTACCGTGGGCAGCTTGCTGAACTGGGCATTGAGGCAGGCAATGACGGCGGTAACGGTGAAGGGTTTGGTCAGATAGGCATCCATGCCGGCGTGGCGCCAGTGCCCGGTCGAAGCGCCTGCCACGTGGGCAGTCAGCGCGACTATGGGGGTGTGCTGAAGTGTAATCGAGAGTTTCTCGTGGGCGCGAATCTCGCGGGTTGCGGTAAAGCCATCCATTTCCGGCATGCTGCAGTCCATGAAGATGAGATCGGGCTTGCGCCGCTTCCAGGCTTCCACGGCTTCCAGGCCGTTGGTTGCGGTCTCAACGGTGATTTGCATCTGGCGGAGGACTTCGATGATCACCTCCCGGTTGATGGCGCTGTCGTCGGCCACGAGAATGCGGCGGCCGGCAAAGCTGCGCAGCGGCAACCCAGGAACGGTCTCGCGCACAAGTGCGGCGCGGCCGCGGAGCCGGCCAGCCGAGAGGCGATCCAAAGTAGCGCAAATGTCGGCGTGGCGGAGCGGCAGGACCATGAGATCGTCGGCTTCGCCCGATGCCACGGCGGCTTCGCCCCGGGAATCGCCAAGCCCCTCGATGCAGACGATCCTGGGCCGCGCGGCGCTGGGATAAGTGAACTTGCTCATTTGAGTTGCGGCGACAAAGAGAACGTCAAGGTCGGGGGAAGGTGCTGTTACCGATGACACTTTGTAGCCAGCCGCCATCAGTGCCGTGCCCAGACCCGACAATGTTGCCTTGCCGTCCACGGCGATGCCGGCGCGCAGGCAGTCCGGCGCGGGCGGGGCAAGCCGCTGCGGTCCTTCGATCACCTTGGCCGGTATCGTCACGGTAAAGCTGGAGCCCTTGCCAAGCTCACTGCCAACCGAGATCGAACCACCCATGGCCGTGGCCAGCCGCTTGCATATGGCGAGGCCGAGGCCGGTTCCGCCAAACTTTCGAGTGATGGATTGGTCGGCCTGGGTGAAGGCCTCGAAGAGATGATTGAGCTTGCGCTGGGGAATGCCGACGCCGCTGTCGGTGACAGTGAAAGAAAGCCGTGCGCTGTCAAATTGCAGAGACACCATCACCTGGCCCTTCTCGGTGAACTTCAGGGCATTGTTGACGAGATTGGCGAAGATCTGATTGAGGCGGACCGGATCGCCGAGAATGAGCCTGGGAACCTTGGGGGCCACGCGGATGGCAAGGTCGAGGCCCTTGGAGGATGCCTGTTCCCAGAACAGGCTGGTGACATCGCCGGCAATTCCGGCGGGATCGACTGCAAGGCTTTCCAACTGCAGTTTGCCAGCCTCGATCTTGGAGAGGTCGAGAATGTCATTGATGATGGTCAGAAGGCTCTGGCCCGACTTGACGATCACTTCGGCATAACGCTGCTGGCGCTGATCAAGGCCACCCGCCGCAAGCAATTCGGCCATCACCATGAGGCCATTCATGGGTGTGCGGATTTCGTGGCTCATGGTGGCGAGGAAGCCGGATTTCGCCTGATTGGCCGCTTCGGCCGCTTCCTTTGCAACATTAGCCTCACGGGTGCGTTCGACGACGGTAGATTCAAGAGTCCGGCGGTGCTGCGTCAGGGCCAGGTCGCGGGCGGCAATTTCGGCAATCATGCCGTTGAAGGTGTCGACCAACACGCCCGTCTCATCGTCGGATAGGTGAGTGACCTTGTGGGAGAAATCCTTGGTGTCGCGCACTTTCCGCATGGTCTCGGTCAGGGTTCGGATCGGCCCGGTGATGCGCCGCTGCAGGCGGTTGGCGAGGGCAACTCCGGTGAGGCAGGCAAAACAGGCAACCGCCAGGGTCGAGAGCAGGGCCTGGATCAGCTGCTGGCGCAACTCGCTGATGTCGGCAACGATGACCAGACGGCCGACCGGCTGGCCAGCCTTGACGATGTCAACCGCCACCGGAAAGTTGGTGGTGCTGAGGGCATCGAAAACACCACTGCCGGTCTGCAGTGTCTCTCCCTCCATGATCACGGTGCTGCCGAGGGCGGCTAGCTGTTTGCCGCCGGCATCGAACGCGGCGGCATAGGAGATATCCGGGACGCGGCTAATCGAGCGGAGCACCAACAGGGCTTCCTGCCGGTTATGGTCGGCGACATGCTGGGCAATCGCTGAGGCAAAGACATAGCCCGTTGCTTCCAGGGCCAACCTGCGGCTGGAGATACTGTTCTGGACCTGGGCCCACAAGAAGATGGCGCTGGCCAGGCAGACGGAAACCAATACCGCCACGCCCACCAGCGCAGTGATGCGCCGGCCAATGCTGGTCTTTACGCGAACCGGCTGCGGCTGGACGTTTCCAGGTTGGTGCATGGTGGCAGGCTTAACCAATAGTGGTTAAAATTCGGCTGCGGGACAGTCCGTTACCAGTCGTTAAGGATAAAGGGGCGATTATCCCAGGACCATGGACAAAGTGCAGATGATAACGAAAACAGCGCAAGGCGAAACAGCGGCGGCGACAGGCAAGCGGGTTCTGGTGGTGGATGACGATCCGATCCTGCGGGAAGTTATGGCCGAAGAGCTGGCCAATGCCGGTTTAGAGGTGGTGCAAGCGGAAAACGGCGAGATTGCCTGCAACCTGACCGGCCGTGAAACCTTCAATCTCGCGGTGATCGATATCAGCATGCCCAAGCTCGATGGCTTTGGGCTGCTCCGCCATATCCGCCAGCATCCGCGCTCGGTCGATCTGCCGGTCATCGTGGCGACTTCGTTCAATGACAAGCGCTCGATCGAGAAGGCCTATGAGCTGGGCGCCTCGTCGTTCGTCACCAAGCCGATCAACTGGCCGCAGTTCGCCCATCATGCGCGGTTTGTCATGCGCAACGGCGAAATCGAGCGGGCGCTGCGCGCCGCCGAGGCCGAGGCCTCAGCCGCCAGCAAGATGAAAAACGGCCTGTTTCAGGTACTCAGCCACGAGCTCAAGACGCCGCTTTCGGCGCTGATTGGGCTGACCAATGTGGTCAGCGCTTCGCTGAGCGGCAAGGTCGATGAGATGGAGGCCGAGAACCTGCAACACGTGGTGGAGGCAGCCCACCGGCTGAACGGCATTGTCAGCGACATCCTGCTGTTGTCAAAAGCGCTGGCGGGGCCGACGCGCCAGCAACTGGTGAACTGCCCGTTGCGCGATATTGTCGACGATGGCGTGGTGGGCCTGAAGTCCAAGGCCCGCGAGGCAAGCGTCAATCTGGTGATAAGGCTGCCGGCCCCCGACCTGATGACCTTTTGCGATCCGCAGCTGATGCGGCAGGCGATGTTCAAGCTGGTGGACAATGCCATCAAGTTTTCGCCACCTGGTGGAACAGTTGAAATCTGGGGTCATGGCAAGGAGGATGGCTCAACCATCATTTCAGTGCGCGATCATGGGCCGGGGCTCAGCCAGGTGAAGCTCAAGGAATGCCTGCAACCCTTTATTCAGGACGATATGAGTTATGGGCGGCAAGCCAACGGACTGGGGCTTGGGTTGCCGATCGCGAAGTCGATCGTCGAAGCCCATGGCGGGGAGATGATATTCGATACGACACTGGGGCAAGGGCTGCTGGCGGCCATTTGGATTCCGCCGCGCCGCGGGGTGCCGGAGGCGCTGGCGCTGAGCGCCTGAAAGCTAAAATTTTAGTCGAAGGCTTAGGACCGTATTCTAATCTGCCATGCATACAAGTAGATAGGATTTTGCGGAATTTGTAAAAGCAAATGCTGACGGCATTGAAAAATCGTCTAACCAGGCTGGTGCGCGAAACGCACGGCGGCATGGTGGTTGCGTTTGCGATGTCCTTGCCGGTGGTGATTGGCTCACTTGGGCTTGCTTCCGACTACGCCATGCTGATCAAAGTCCGGGGCGACTTGCAGGGGGCGGCCGACGCCGCCGCGGTGGCGGGCGCCCGGGAAATCTCCGTGGCGAAACAGAACACCGAGCAAGTGGTGAGCGCGGCACAGGCTTTTGCGTCATTTGCACTGACGGGCGATTCGGGAGCGACGAGCCAGACTCTGGCTGGTTCCGATGTGAGTGTGGAGGCGAAGATCATCGACAATTTCTCGGCGGTCAAAGTCGACATTGCTAGGAATTGGACGCCGTTCTTTGCCCATTTCATCGCAAGCGGCATCACACCGGTCAAGGTTTCGGCCACGGCAAAATTCGTGGGGAGCGCCAATATCTGCGTGCTGGGGCTTTCACCAACTACCATCGCGGGGGTTCAGTTGTGGAACTCCGCCCAGCTTACCGCCAATGACTGCGGCGTCTATTCGAATACCAATTCGCCCGCGGGCTTCAACGTATTGGACTCAGGCATCCTGAAGTCGTCGCTTAATTGCGTGGTTGGCGGCTACAAGACGGGAAGCGCCAAGTCCGTCACGCCGACACCGGTGACCGATTGCCCAGTGCTAGAAGACCCTCTCAAGGACCGGCCTCCGCCGGCTGTCGGCAGCTGCGACTACAACGGTCTGAAGGTCGCAAGTCAAACGAAGGAACTGATGCCCGGCGTCTACTGCGGAGGTTTGACAATCAGCGGAACTTCGAAGGTGACGTTGTCTCCAGGCGTGTACGTAATCAAGGACGGCCCATTTGTGGTCAGAGACACGGCGAGCGTGAGCGCAGAGAAAACCGGCTTCTACCTCACCGGCGCCAATTCGTTAGTTTGGTTCACGATGGGCAGCACCATCGACCTTTCAGCGCCGGTGCAGGGGCCGCTCGCCGGTCTTCTGTTCTTCGAAGATCACAAGGCAAGCGGAATTCGCCTGCACCGCTTGGCCAGCAACAATGCCCGCACATTATTGGGCACGATCTACTTGCCCAATAGCATTCTCAACATCGATGCCAATGCGCCGGTGGCCGACCAGTCGGCCTATACGGCGATCATTACGCAAAGCCTACAGCTACAGTCCGGTCCGAATCTGACTCTCAATTCCGACTACAGCGCCACCGATGTGCCGGTTCCCGACGGCATCGCCAGCGTGGGGCAAGTCATCCTGACGGAATAAGACCGCTTGACCTGACCTTTGGCGCTTGCCAAGTTCCGGGCCTGATGAAGATCGTCTACAGCGATGACCACCGCCTGCATTTCGCCCAAGGCGAGATCTATGGCGGCGAACTGGTGACGCCATTCGAGCGGCCATCGCGGATGGAATATATCCTGCGCGAGCTCAAGGCCCGCAAGATGACCGATATGGTGGCGCCCGGCGCCCTCGACATGCAGGCGGTGCGCAAGGTTCATGACAGGGGGTTTCTCGGCTTTCTGGAAACCGCCTGGGAAGAGTGGACGAAGGCGGGATATCGCGGGGAAATCATTCCGACCGTGGTTCCGGTACCGGGCCTGCGCAAGAAGTTGCCGCGCTACATCGACGGCAAGATCGGCTATTACACCTTCAGTTCGGAAACCTGCATCACGGCCGGGACGTGGGATGCAGCGCGGGCTTCCGCCGCGGTGGCGCAGAGCGGCCAGAAGATCGTGACCGCAGGAGCCGCCGCAGCCTTTGCGCTTTGCCGCCCGCCCGGTCATCATAGTCACCACGACATGTATGGCGGCTATTGCTTCCTCAACAATGCGGCCATCGCGGCACAGGGGTTCCGCGATGCCGGGGCCTCCCGCGTGGCCATTCTCGATGTCGATTTTCACCACGGCAACGGCACGCAAGATATCTTCTATGACCGCGACGATGTGCTGTTCTGCTCGCTGCATGGAGCGCCGGAGGATGCTTTCCCGCATTTTCTCGGTTTCAAGGATGAAACGGGCCGCGGCAAAGGCGAAGGCTACAACGCGAATTATCCGATGGCGCCGGGCACCGCCTATGATGTGTGGGGCAAGGCACTCGACAGCGCCTGCCGCCGGATCAAAGCCTACAAGCCCGATGTGCTGGTGGTGTCGCTCGGTGTCGATACGTTCAAGGACGATCCGATCAGCTTCTTCAAACTGACCTCGGCGGACTTCAAGACCTATGGGGCTCGCATTGCCAGGTTGAAGTTGCCGACGCTGTTCGTTATGGAGGGCGGCTATGCCATCGAGGCGATCGGCGTCAATACGGTGAATGTGCTGGAGGGCTTTGTGGATGGATGATCAGCCATGTGAAGCGGAAGGAACGCCATGAGCACAATATGCATCGCCACTACCCAGATGGCTTCGGAGCATGACTGGGCGAAGAACTGCGATAAGGCGGAGGGGCTAGTCCGGGAGGCCGCAAAGCAAGGCGCCGGGCTGGTGCTGCTGCAGGAACTATTCGACGGCGATTATTTCTGCATCGAGCAGCATGCGAAATTCCTGGCCGGGGCGCAGGAGCTTGACCGGCACCCAACGGTGGCGCGCTTTGCGGCGCTGGCGAAAGAGCTGGGCGTGGTGCTGCCGGTGAGCGTATTCGAACGGGCCGGCAATGCGCATTACAATACGACGGTGATCGTCGACGGTGATGGAACGAGACTGGGGCATTATCGCAAGACCCATATTCCGGATGGCCGAGGCTACCAGGAGAAATTCTATTTCTCGCCGGGCGATACGGGTTTCAAGGTGTGGGACACCGGCGTTGGGCGGATCGGACTAGGCATCTGCTGGGACCAGTGGTTTCCGGAATGTGCCCGCGCCATGGCGCTGATGGGGGCGGAAATCCTGCTCTATCCCACGGCCATCGGCTCGGAACCGGGCAATCCAGATTATGATTCCAGCGCCCATTGGCAGAATACCATGCGTGGGCACGCAGCGGCCAATATCATGCCGCTGGCGGCGTCCAACCGGGTGGGCAAGGAAACCGCGCCGGACGGGCGTTCGGGTGTTTTCTATGGACGCTCGTTCATCGCCGATTGGCAGGGAGAGAAAGTGCAAGAATTGAACCGCACGGAGGAAGGCGTGCGGGTGCATAGTTTCGACCGCGTGGCAGTGGACGAGCTGCGCCGCTCGTGGGGCGTTTTCCGCGACAGGCGGCCGGAGATGTACGGCGCACTGATGACGATTGATGGTCAAAGCCGTAGTGCGGCGATCTAGGCGGGCAGGATGTTCTGGTTCAGCCGGAAGAGGTTGCTGGGGTCGTATTTTTTCTTGATCTCCTGCAGGCGCGTGTAAATCTCAGCACCGAAAGCGTCGCGCACCAGGTGATCTCCCTCGCCGAGGCCGGGGAAATTGAGGTACATGCGGCCGGTGGAATGACGCTGCATGTCCTGCCAGGTATTGCGAACCCAGGAGATGTTGGCTTCGTCTTCGCGAGGCTTTGACCAGATCGCGTCGAGGCTCAGCATGAAGGGCATGGAGCGGTCGCCGAAAGCGGTGGCGTCCGGGGCAATGCGCTGCACGGCGCCCCCGAATTTCCAGATGGAGGCGAAGGTCATCTCGGATGGACGCTGCGAAAGCCACTCGGTGACTTCACGAATGACGTCGCCGTCGAGGCCCTTGAGGTAGGTCGATTTCCAATAGCAACGGTCGCGGCCCTTGGGAAATAGGGCATCGTACATCGTTTGAATGGTGCCATAGGGCATGCGGCCGCTGAAATCGACAAGAGGTTCGCCAAAGCCGCGCAAGGGCGCCGTGAGGCGCTCGCCCTCATCGGCGGGGCCATCATAAACATGGGCAAGTGCCACGACACGGCGGCCCCAGGTGTTTTCGGGATAGGCGGGGTCGTGGGGAATGGTGGAGAATTCGGCAAGACCGCTTAGCCTGTCTGAGGCTTTGGCCATAAAGTCGCGCCACAGCGGAAGGACTTCGTTGGCGCGCTCTTCAGGATAGGCAGGGGCGCAGAACATCAGTTCGGGTTCGATGGGATGAAGCTTGAATTCGAAGCTGACGACAACACCGAAGTTGCCGCCGCCGCCGCGCAACGCCCAGAGAAGATCGGAATTCTCGGTTTCGCTGGCGTGGATGAGCTTGCCTTCGGCAGTTACCACATCGGCGGCCATGAGATTGTCACAGCTAAGGCCATGGCTTCCACGTAGCCAGCCGATGCCGCCGGAAAGGGTTAGGCCGGCGACGCCGGTGTTGGAGATCAGACCTCCCGGCGTGGCGCGGCCAAAGGGCGTCGTGGCGGCATCGACATCGACCCACATAGCGCCGCCTTCGACTATGGCGCGGTCGAGGCTCGCGGTCACGCGAACGCCGTTCATTGGCGACATGTCGATCATCAAACCGCCGTCGCAGACGGCATAACCCGCCACGTTGTGGCCGCCGGAGCGGATGGCGATCGCCAAGTCATGGTTGCGTGCGAAGTTGACCGAAGAGGCTACGTCAGCAGCGTTGCGGCAGCGGGCGATGAGGGCCGGCTTGCGGTCGATCATGCCGTTCCAGATTACTCTTGTGGCGTCGTAGGAAGGGCTTGAGGGGTCAAGAACCTCTCCGCGAAATCCCGATTTGAGGGCGTCAATGTCCGCGATGGAGGGGCGCCGGGATATTTGATCTGCCATGGTGCAATCTCCTGTCTGTGAGGAAAGCCTAGTCCTGGCCGATCAAATGGACTAAAGCCTAAATGACCAAGAAACGGTCATTTCTGCCATGGTGGAACGAAACGGCCCGTTGAATGTGGCGATTCTGGCAGTGCCGGAGGACACGGCTTCGACGCTTTACGGCATGTTCGATCTGTTTTCTTCCCCGGGACGCGACTTTCAATTCATTACTAGTGGGGTAGCAGGCGAGCAGCGCATGCACCCGCAAATCGTGGCGCGCGACCGCGAGGGTTTTTCGGCGGCAAATGGCATCTGGATCAAGCCACACACGGATTTCGCCGGCTGTCCGCAGCCAGACATCGTCTGCATCCCGGATTTCTACGTGAATCCCGGCGACAGCGTTGCCGGCAAATATGACGCGGAAGCCGCATGGCTGAGGCGCGTGCATGATGGTGGCGCCATGCTGGCGAGTGCCTGTTCGGGAGCTGTCTTGCTGGGTGAAGCGGGCCTGCTCGCCAATTGCGACGCTACCATTCATTGGGGCTATGTCGCGGACGCTGACCAACAACTATCCCGGCGTGAACGTGAAGCTGCAGCAATCGCTGGTGTTGAGCGGCGAGGCCCAGCGCATCGTCATGGCGGGTGGCGGAAGCAGCTGGCAGGATTTGGCGCTCTATCTCATTGCCCGCTATGTCGGCCTCAAGGAAGCGATGGAGGTCGCCAAGGTCTATATGCTGCAATGGCACGATCTCGGCCAGCAGCCTTTTGCCGCGATGACGAGCGGCCGAAAGGGGAATGATGCGGTCATAAACAAGTGCCAGGACTGGCTGGCGCAGAACTATCAGTCGCCATCGCCGGTGGCGGCGATGACGGAGGTTTCCGGCTTGGCCGAGCGCACTTTCGTCCGGCGCTTTCACGAGGCGACGGGCATGACACCGCTCGATTATGTGCACGCGCTGCGGCTGGAGGAGGCGAAGCAAATGCTGGAAACCGGCGATGAAAGCATCGAAGCGATCGCCAACGAGGTGGGCTATGAGGACACCAGTTTTTTTGGACGGCTTTTCCGGCGCAAGGTGGGGCTGACGCCGGCGCAGTACCGGCTACGCTTCGGTTCGCTGCGGCGAGCGCTCAAATGACTGGCCTTCTGCTCTTGTCAGTGTACCAGCCGCCCGTGGCTTTCTCGTAAGCTAGTCCCGCCTTGAAGACGCGAGGGTCGTCCCAGGTGCGGGCGACGATCTGGATGCCGGTGGGAACGCCGTTGGCGGCATGGCCGGAGGGCACGGCCAGCACCGGGCAATTGTGCAGGATGTTGAACTGGTGGGTCATGATCCAGCCGTACTCGGGATCGGCCTTCTTGCCATTGACAGTGAAACTCGTGTCCCAGGGATCGTGGTCTGCCTTGACGGCCGGATAATTGAGGGTGGGGCAGATGAAGATATCATGGGAAGTCAGAATGGGCCCGATCGATTGATACATGGCGTGGGCGCGGGCCCAGGATTTGTGCACGTCATTGATAGTGGAGTTACGAAGTGCCGCCTCTGCGAACTTCAGGGCATAATCGGTCATCAGACCGGCGTTGCGTTCGCGGTGCCAGATGGTCTGGCGGCCATAATGCATGGTGTTGTACCAGTGGGAGCTATCAGACTCGATTTCGCTGGTCCAGCCGAGGCGGACCTCTTCGACCCTGGCGCCGAGGCGGCGGAAGACATCGAGTGCCGCAAGGGTGTTTTGGCGCACTTCCGGGTCAACCTCGACATAGTCGAAGTCGATGGAATAGGCGATTTTCATTCCCCTGATGCTTTGCGCCTTGATGGGAAGTTTGATGCGATTGCGGAGGGAATCGTGATCGAGGGGGTGAGGGCCCGAGGTGATGTTCTGCATCAAGGCGGCATCGGCGACGCCTCGGGTCATGGGGCCGCAATGGTTGTAACGGTCGAAGTTGGCGGGCGGGCCATCGGGATTGCGGCCATGGGGCGGCTTGAAGCCGACGGTGCCACAGGCAGACGAGGGAATGCGGATGGACCCGGCGATATCGGTGCCGGTGGCGAGCGTGGTGAGGCCTGCCGCGAGGGCCGCGCCGGAACCGCCGGACGAGCCGCCCGGCGTGAAGGCCGGGTTCCACGGATTGCGCGTCACGCCCCAGATGCGGCTGTGGGTGATGCCTGAAAGGCAGAACTCCGGCGTGGTGGTACGGGCGAAGACGATGGCGCCCGCCTTTTGCAGCCGCTCGATCATCGGATCGGAGTGATCGTCGAAATGGTCCTTGAAGATCAGCGAGCCATGGGTGGTGCGCTTGCCGGCCACGCGCTGGGCGTCTTTCACGGCGAGTGGAATGCCATCGAGAGGGGCAAGTCTTGAGCCGCGTTTCATATAGCGGGCCTCCGAGGCGGCGGCCTGGTCCAGGGCCTCGTCAAAATACCGGTCGGCCAAGCAATTGATGGCGGGATTGACGCGCTGGCTGCGGGCAATCAGGGCCGACAGCAATTCCCGGGGAGAAAGTTTGCGGGACTTGAACAGCCTCAGGGCCTCGCTGGCGGAGAGATAGCAAAGATCGTCATTGGTCATGGACAGGCCCGGCTCCCTGGCGCTAGTCAACAGTTTGAACCGGATCAAGGAGTGAAGTCCATGGGTGGAAGGCTGGCGGGCAAGACGGCGATCGTCACGGCGGCGGGACAGGGGATCGGGCGGGCAAGCGCCATTGCCATGGCGCGGGAAGGCGCCAAGGTGTGGGCCACCGACATCGCCGCGGATTTGCTCAAGACGCTGGAAAAAGAGCAGGCCGGGATTGAAACATTCGTGCTCGATGTCCTGAAGCAAGAGCAGGTGGATGCCGCCGCCAAGCGGGTGGGGCTTCCCGATATCCTGTTCAACTGCTCGGGCTTCGTGCATGCCGGCACCATCCTGGAGACCGATGACAAGGCCTGGGACTTCTCCTTCGACCTCAACGTCAAGGCGCACTACCGGATGATGAAAGTCTTCATGCCGGGCTGGCTGGCGCGGGGCCGCGGCAACATCATCAACATGGCCTCGGCTGCCTCTTCGATCAAAGGGGTTGCCAACCGCTTCGTCTATGGCGCCACCAAGGCTGCCGTCATCGGCATGACCAAGGCGCTGGCGGCGGATTTCACCTCGAAGGGCATCCGCGTCAATGCGATTTGCCCGGGGACGGTGGAAAGCCCGTCGCTGATCGAGCGCATGAAGGCCCAGGGTGACTTCGAGAAGACCAAGGCAGCCTTTATCGGGCGCCAGCCGATGGGGCGCATGGCGGATGCCTCGGAAATCGCCAACCTGGTGGTTTATCTTGCAAGCGATGAATCGGCCTTCGTCACCGGGCAGACCTTTGTGATCGATGGGGGTTGGTCGGTTTGACCACAACCAACATCTCGGCATAGGATACAAGTTCAGCGCCCGGAAGAATGGCGCGGGGAGGAATTATCTTGGCTGCAGGCCGATCGGCGATCGAGGCGAAGGGCGTTACAAAAATATTCCAGGGTGCGGGGGCCGATGCTGTCAGGGCGCTCGACAATGTGTCGGTCACCATCCGAGAAAACGAGTTTTTCACGCTGCTGGGGCCTTCGGGCTGCGGCAAGACGACATTGTTGCGGCTGATCGCCGGCTTCGATTTTCCGACCGAGGGCGAGATTCTTTTGTACGGCGAAGATATTGCGCCCCTGCCGCCCTACAAGCGGCCGGTCAATACGGTGTTCCAGAGCTATGCGCTGTTCCCGCATATGACGGTGGCTCAGAATATCGGTTTTGGCCTTGAAATGCTGGGGCGACCGAAGGCCGACATCGCGGCGCGGGTCACCGAAATGCTGCAACTGGTGCGCATGGAAGAGCTGCGCAACCGCAAGACCAGCCAGATTTCCGGGGGACAGCAGCAGCGCGTGGCGCTGGCTCCCGCCCCGAAAGTGCTGCTGCTTGACGAGCCTCTTTCGGCGCTCGACTACAAGCTGCGCAAGGACATGCAGATCGAGCTCAAACGGCTGCAACTTGAAACCGGCATCACCTTCATCTTCGTTACCCACGACCAGGAAGAAGCGCTGACCATGTCGGACCGGCTGGCGGTCATGTCGAAGGGAAAGATCCTGCAGATCGGCATCCCCACGCGACATTTACGACCGGCCGTCCGAGCGGTTCGTGGCCAACTTCATTGGGGAGACGAATTTTCTCGAAGGCCAGCTGGTTTCGACAAAGAAAGGCGTTGCGTCGGTCAGGCTGGATAGCGGCGCCACGATTTCCGCGGGCGTGCCGGAGGGTTTCAAGCCGGATGGCAAGGTGACGGTCGTGGTACGGCCCGAGCATGCCGATCCGGGCCGGCGCTTCACGGTTCCGTGGCAATGGGGCGCCACGGGAATTCTGCTCAACACCAAATACTCGAAAGCCGATCCCAATACTTCCGACATTGTTTTCAATCCGCCGGAAGAGCTGAAAGGCAAGATCAATGTCGTCCCCGAAATGGGCGATGTCTTGAGCCTGGCCATCATGCATGAGGGCGGCGAGCCGTGCACCGGCGACAAGGAAGTGCTCAAGAAGGTGCGCGACCTGCTGGTGGCGGCGAAGGCCAATTGGATGTCGATGGATTATGGCAACCAGGAAAAATACGAGAAGGAAGACATCGTCGTGGGCGTCAACTGGAACGGCTCGACATTCGGTGCAAGGCTGAAAAATCCGACGGTGGTCTATGGCTACCCCAAGGAAAGCTATCCGATCTGGATGGACAATGTGGCGGTTCTCAAGGACGCAAAGAACCCCGACAACGCCAAGCTGTTCCAGAACTTCATCATAGAACCGGAAAACGCGGCGCTGATCTCGGCCTTCGCCCGCTATGCCAATGGCATCAAGGGCTCGGAGGCCTTCATGCCTGAAGACATGAAGACGGCGAGCGAAATCGTCATTCCGGCGGAATTCGCCGGCAAGGGCAAGTTCAATCTCGCCTGCCCGCCGGAAGTGAATGACATCTACACCAAGATCTGGACGGAAATTCAGAAGTAAAATCACGGCTACGGGCCCCGGCGGGGTGAGCGGCAGGCGCTCGCGAACGCCGGGGCTTTTTTGTTGGCAAAGGACGCCATGACCTCTTATCGCAATTCCGATCCACGTCTGCCGATCATGCGGGGCTCGCCGCCCGCGCTCATTCCGCCGAAACTGGACTGGGACCGGCCGCCGTGGAACCGCTGGGCATTTCAACATATCCGCGAGATTTTGCCGACGGCGGAGGTTTGGCGCGGCACGGGGCCGGTGCGCGAACTGGCGCGCGAGACCCGCGATCTTGACGGGCTTGCGGTCACGGGCGTGGCTGGGGAGCCCACGACACTGGCTGGCCTGCTTGACGATACGTATACGGACGGGTTTCTGGTCTTGAAGAATGGCGCGATCGTCTATGAGCGCTACTGCAATGGCATGGACGAACGCAGCCTGCATCTGTCGCAATCGGTGGCGAAATCGTTCACTGCCGGCGTCGCGGGCGTGCTGGTGGGCCGGGGGTTGCTCGATGTCGGTGCGCCGGTCACCGGCTATTTGCCGGAACTGAACGACACGGCCTATCGCGGCGCCAGCCTGCAGCAGGTGCTCGACATGACAAGCGGGGTGCATTTCAGCGAGGACTACAGCAATCCCTATTCCGATGTGGGACAAATGGATGTGGCGTCGGGCTGGAAGCCCATACCGCCCGACAGCAATGCCAGTTTCCGCTGGCCGCATCACGTGTTCGAACAGATTCTCGGGCTCGGTCAGCTCGACCGGCGCCATGGCGACCAGTTCTCGTACCGGTCGATTGAGACGGACGTGATGGCGCATTGCCTTGAAAGGGTGACGGGCAAGCGGCTGCCGCAGCTTCTATCGGAGGAGATCTGGCAGAAGGCCGGCATGGAGCAGAGCGCCAACATGACGGTCGATCCGGCGGGCTATGGGCTGGCTAGCGGCGGACTTAATGCGACTTTGCGTGACTACGGGCGCTTCGGGCTGCTCTATCTCGAACATGGCGGCGGCATCATTCCGCCCAATTGGATCGAGGCGACGCGCAGCGGCAATCACGCGATTTTCAAGGAGCCCTATTCCTTCACCTTGCCGGAAGGCGCATACAAAAATCAATGGTGGATCGAGGATCCGCGCCAGCGCTCGATCATGGCGCGCGGGGTTTTCGGCCAGATGATTTATGTGAACTGGGAGACCAGCATGGTCGCCGTCAAACTTTCGAGCTGGCCGGACTTCCTGAACATTCCCTTCAACGTGGCGACACTTGGCGCCGTTCACGCGATTGCAGGAGCCTTGACATGAGCGACCTCGAGCTTTGCTATATGCCCGCGGCGGAGGCCCTGCGCTTATTCAAAACAAGGAAGCTTTTCATGAAGAATTATGCGGGCGAACATACTTCGCCGATGAACGAGGGCATCATCAAGGCGGGTGGCATCGTTTATGGGCGCACCGCCACGCCGGAATTCTCCTGTGCCGGATCAGGGCAGTAAGAAAGACATAGGCAGGGATCCTCATGACGCCTCATGCCAACGGCCATAAGAAATGACTCGCGAACTCCCCTATTTCCGTCATTCCGGCGAAAGCCCATGGCACAACAGCGAAAAACGCCAATACTTGCAGCAGCTCAACGATGGGTTCCGGCTTTCGAGGCTGTGAAGAAATCGACGAACGAGCGCCACTGCGAATTTGCAGGAAAAAAAGCGGGACCCCAGCCTTCGCTGGGGTGACGGAAAAAGAGAGGCAAATCAACGATATCCCCTCAAACCGTCCTGCCAGCGAAAGCTGGCATCCCGCTTCTGTTTGACCAAGTCGGCGACAACTCCAATTTCTTCACAAACTCTTTCGCCGGAATGACGGAGTTGGGAATTGAGTCAGGTCAAGAGTTCCGGCCTTTGGTATCACATGGTTATGCCGGGGAGCTTCATGTCCTGCTCCTTGGCACAATCTATGGCGATCTGATAGCCAGCGTCGGCGTGGCGCATGACGCCGGTGGCGGGGTCGTTGGTCAGCACGCGTTCCAGCCTGCGGGCGGCATCGTCGGTGCCATCGGCGACGATCACCATGCCGGCGTGCTGGGAATAGCCGATGCCGACACCGCCGCCGTGGTGGATGGAGACCCAAGTGGCGCCCGATGCGGTGTTGAGCAAGGCGTTGAGCAGCGGCCAGTCGGAGACGGCGTCGGAGCCATCGAGCATGGCTTCGGTCTCGCGATTGGGCGAGGCGACGGAGCCTGAATCCAAGTGATCGCGGCCGATGACGATGGGGGCATCGAGTTCGCCGTTCTTCACCATCTCGTTGAAGGCAAGTCCGAGCCGGTGGCGCTGGCCAAGGCCCACCCAGCAGATGCGGGCGGGCAGGCCCTGGAAGGCGATTTTTTCACGCGCCATGTCGAGCCAGTTGTGGAGATGGGGATCGTCGGGGATCAGTTCCTTGACGCGCTGGTCGGTCTTGTAGATGTCTTGCGGGTTGCCGGAGAGGGCAGCCCAGCGGAAGGGGCCGATGCCGCGGCAGAACAGGGGGCGGATATAGGCTGGCACGAAGCCTGGAAATTCGAAGGCGTTCTTGAGACCCATCTCGAGGGCCATCTGACGGATGTTGTTGCCATAGTCGAGGGTTGGAACACCCATGTGATAGAGATCGAGCATGGCTTGTACATGCACTTTCATCGACGCCATGGCGGCTGCCTTCACGGCTTGGGGATCGGAGGCGCGTTTTTCCTCCCACTGACCAATCGTCCAGCCGATGGGGAGATAGCCATTGACGGGGTCATGGGCCGAGGTCTGGTCGGTGAGGGCATGGGGCTTGATGCCGCGCGGACAAATTCGGGCAGGAGTTCGGCGGCGTTGCCGAGGAGGCCCACGGAGATCGGTTTGCCCTGTTTGTGCGAGCGGTCGATGATCTCGAGGGCCTCGTCAATGGTCTTGGCCTGGGTGTCGAGATAGCGGGTGCGGATGCGGAAATCGATGCGGGAGGGCTGGCACTCGATGGCAATCATCGAGGCGCCGGCCATGGTGGCGGCAAGGGGTTGGGCGCCACCCATGCCGCCCAGGCCGGCGGTCAGGAACCACTTGCCCTTGAGCTGGCCATCATAGTGCTTGCGGCCCACTTCGGCGAAGGTTTCATAGGTGCCCTGGACGATCCCTTGGGTGCCGATATATATCCATGAGCCGGCCGTCATCTGGCCGTACATCATCAGGCCCTTCTTATCGAGCTCGTTGAAATAGTCCCAGGTGCCCCAGTGCGGCACCAGATTGGAGTTGGCGATGAGCACGCGGGGCGCATCCTTGTGGGTCTTGAAAATGCCAACGGGCTTGCCGGACTGGACGAGGAGGGTTTCGTCGTCTTCGAGCGAACGGAGCGAGGCTACGATGCGGTCGAAGGCTTCCCAGTTCCTCGCGGCCCGGCCGATGCCGCCATAGACCACCAGCTCCTCGGGGCGCTCGGCGACGCCGGGGTCGAGATTGTTCATCAGCATGCGGAGTGGGGCTTCGGTCAGCCACGATTTGGCAGAGAGGGTGGTGCCGGTGGCGGCCCTGATGACGCGGGAATTGTCGCGGCGGGTGTTCATCTCAAATCTCCTAGTCTGAAAGGGTGCCGCGGGCGCTGGTCTTGTAGCGGCTGTAGAGGGCGTAGCGGCTGGCGGGATAGGTGAGGGTGGCGACGGTCACAACTTTGCCACGGCTCCAGGAGCGGCGGCGCAGGGCGAGGCAGGGTTCGGTAGAGGCGATGTGGAGGAGGCGCTGTTGTTCGGGCGACGGCATGAGCGCCTCGACCGTGTGTTCGAGTTCATCGACGGGGGTTGATTGCAGATAGATGGGCGGTGGGGGTGATGGCGGCAAAATCCTGATCCATGAAATCCGGGACAACGGTCGCATTCACGTGGCGGTCTTCGAGCTGGACGGGAGTGCCGTTTTCCTCATGGACGATGACGATGTGAAACAGCTGGGCATTTTCTCCGGTTTCGAATTCTTCGGCGATGGCCGGGTTGGCTGGGATGCGGTGGCGGCTGACGAGGCGTGACGAGTAGCGGTGGCCCCGGCCATGGATTTCATCGGCGATGTTGCGAAGTTCGACGAGGCTGGTGCGAGCGGGTTGCTTGCTGACAAAGGTGCCGACGCCGGGAACGCGCTCGACAAAGCCTTCGGAGTTGAGTTCGCGAAGGGCGCGATTGGCGGTCATGCGGCTGATGCGGAAGCTGTGAACGAGCTCGTTCTCGGAAGGGACGCGGGCGCCGGGGGCCCATGCGCCGGACTGGATTTGGCCGACGATGTGATCCTTGACCTTGGCGTAGAGGGGCCGTGCCTCGATCATTGGAGGCTTCCGCGGATGAATTCACCATTGCGGATGACGGCGGCGAGGGGGTTGAAGCCCAGGGGATAGGCGAGGTCGCCGGGGCGTTCGACATCCCACAAGGCGAGGTCGGCCTTCATGCCGGGGGCGATAACGCCGCGGTCTTTCAGGCCCAGGGCGCGGGCGGCATTGGCGGTGACGCCGAGTAGGGCTTCTTCGGGTGTGAGGCCGAAGAGCACACAAGCCATGTTCATGATTGAGAGCAAAGAGTGAACAGGCGATGATCCGGGGTTGAGGTCGGTTGCAATGGCTATCGGAACGTTCTGCGAACGGAGGGACGCCACCGGCGGGATGTTGCTTCTCGCGGAGGTAATAGAAGGCGCCGGGGAGCAGGACGGCGACCGTGCCGGAGGCGGCGATGGCGGCAACGCCGTCGTCATCGAGATATTCGATGTGGTCGACCGACAGGGCCCCATAGCGCGCGGCGAGCTTGGCGCCACCGAGATTGGAGAGCTGCTCGGCGTGAAGTTTGACGGGGAGCCCGAGGGCTTTGGCGGCCTTGAAGATCTGTTCGGTCTCTGTAACCGAGAAGGCGATGCCCTCGCAAAACGCATCGACTGCGTCCGCCAAATTCTCCCGGGCCGCGGCTGGAAGCGACCCACTGCAAACGAGATTCACATAGCCAGCGCGATCTTCCTTGAACTCTTGAGGAAAGGTATGGGCGCCGAGGAAGGTGGTAATGACATCGACTGGGCGGATGCGGCCAAGCTGGCGGGCGACCCGAAGCATGCGGAGTTCGGTATCGACATCCAGGCCGTAGCCTGATTTGATCTCGATTGTTGTGATGCCTTCGGACAAGAGAGTGTCGAGTCGCTTTAGAGCTGAAGCTTGCAATTCAGGTTCAGTTGCTGCTCGGGTGGCACTAACAGTCGAGGCGATACCGCCGCCGGCCTTGGCAATTTCGGCGTATGGCACGCCGGTCAGCCGCAATTCGAATTCATTGGCGCGGTTGCCGCCATAGACGAGGTGGGTGTGGCAATCGATCAAGCCAGGAGTTGCGAGCCTGCCACGGCAATCGATGGGTTCGCCCTTCGGCGCATCGGCACGGGGGCCTGCCCAGGCGATCTTTCCGCCTTCGATCAGAACTGCGGCGCCGGCGATCAAGCCGTAGCCGCCCACCATGGTTGCGAGGTTGAGATTGGTCAGGAGCATGTGCAAAAACCACTTGTATAGTGTTGTATATACAGTATACTGCCAGCGATGGAAAGCACCAAATTGCATTTTTCTTCGGCGCTGACGCCGCAGGGGTGGCAGGACGATGTGACGGTCTGTGTGGATGCCCACGGAAGCATCACGGAGGTTCAGCCGCAATCTAAATCCGGCAATCGGATCAAGGGGATCGCCATTCCGGCTATGCCCAATGTGCATTCCCATGCGCACCAGCGCTTCATGCTGGGGCTGGCGGAGCGGGCGGGGCCGGGGGCCGACAGCTTCTGGACTTGGCGAGAGGCGATGTATGGTTTCGCCCTCAAGCTCGGTCCGGAAGACCTCGAGGCGGTGGCGGCGCAGCTCTATGTGGAGATGCTGAAAAGCGGTTTCTCAATCGTGGGGGAATTCCAGTATCTGCATCACCAGCCCGATGGTACGCCCTATGACGAGCCGGCCGAACTCAGCCTGCGCTGTATTTCGGCGGCGGAACAGGCAGGCATCGCGATCACCATGCTTCCTACCCTCTACAACTTCGGTGGCTTCGGAGGGCAAGCTTCAACGGCTGGGCAGCGGCGCTTCGTCAATGGCGCCGAGCGCTATCTCGGCATCTACCGGACGCTGGCTTCAGTTTGCGCTAACCATCCGCTCCGCCGTCTCGGCATCTCGCCTCATAGTTTCCGGGCGGTTAGCGTCGAATTGCTGCAAGAGGTCATCGGCGCTATCGATCCGCTGGCGCCCATTCATGTCCATGTCGCCGAACAGACCAAGGAAGTGGATGACTGCCTGGCCTGGTGCGGCAAGCGGCCGGTGGAGCTGATGCTCGACAGTTTTGACGTCTCTTCGCGGTGGACGGCCATCCATGCCACTCACATGGGCGTCGACGAAACAGACCGCATGGCGAAGACCGGAGTCATCGCCGGCCTGTGTCCGACGACGGAAGCCAATCTGGGTGACGGAATTTTTCCAGCCGATCGCTTTCTGAAAGCAGGCGGCAGCATCGCAATCGGTTCCGACAGCCATATCTCGGTGTCGCCGGCGGAAGACCTGCGCATGCTGGAATATTCGCAGCGGCTGCGCGACCGCACACGCAACGCGCTTGCCGGCGGACCCGGACTTTCCACCGGCCGGACCCTTTATGACGCGGCGCTGCGGGGTGGAGCCCAGTCGATGACCCAGCCGGTAGGCGCCATCGCGCCGGGGTTTCGGGCCGACATCGCGGTGCTCGACGATGAACATCCCTCGCTCATTGGCCGCAGCGGCGACAGTGTGCTCGACACCTGGATATTCTCCGCCGGCAATTCTTGCGTGAAGGATGTCTTGGTGGGCGGCGCCCATGTGGTTAAGGAACGGCACCACATCCGGGAAGATGAGATCGCGGCCCGGTTCCGCGCAGCAGTGAAAAGGCTCACAGCATGATCCGCATTGGCGAGAAGCCGCTCTCCCTCGATGATGTCCGCTCTGCATTGGCTGGGCCGATCAAGGTCGAATTGACGGAAAAAGCGCGAACGCTGATTGCGCGCAGTGCCGCCACGGTCACGCGGCTGCTGGCAACGGGTGAGGCCATCTACGGCGTTAACACCGGCTTCGGCAAGCTGGCCAAGACACGCATCGCGGCGAAGGACTTGAACGCTTTGCAAATCAACATCGTGCGCTCCCATGCGGCGGGCGTTGGCGCGCCGCTTGATCCGGAAATTGTCCGGCTCATCATGCTGCTCAAGCTCAATTCGCTGGCCCAGGGGGCCTCCGGGATTTCGGAGCCCACCATGAATACGCTGGCGGCGCTGATCAATGGCGATGTGCTGCCTGTGGTTCCCGGTCAGGGATCGGTTGGCGCATCGGGCGATCTGGCGCCGCTTGCCCATATGAGTCTGGTGTTGATCGGCGAAGGCTGGGCGTTTGTCGCGGGCAAGCGGGTTGATGGTGCCGAGGCGCTGAAGGCCGCCAAGATGGCCCCTGTTCCGCTTGGTCCTAAGGAAGGCCTCGCCCTTCTCAACGGCACACAGGTTTCGACTGCGCTGGCGCTTGCCGGCCTCATTGGGGCCGAATGCAATGGAGCGGCTGCCTTGCTGGCGGGTGCGCTCTCGATCGATGCGGTGATGGGATCGGATACGCCATTCGATCCGCGCATTCATGCGCTGAGGCCGCACCCTGGCCAAATACTCGCGGCGGCGCATTTCCGCCGGATGCTGAAAGGAAGCGCCATCCGCGCCTCGCATCTCAAAGGCGACGACCGGGTGCAGGATCCCTACTCGTTCCGCTGCCAGCCGCAAGTGATGGGGGCGTGTCTCGATATGCTGGCCAATGCGGGGCGCACGCTGATGATCGAGGCCAATGGGGTTTCCGACAATCCGCTGGTGTTCGCCGAAGATGGCGCGGTGCTGTCGGGCGGCAATTTCCATGCCGAGCCGGTGGCATTTGCCGCCGACATGATTGCAATTGCGATTGCCGAAATGGGCTCGCTGTCGGAGCGGCGCATCGCGGCGCTGATCGATACGACCATTTCGCTGCTGCCGCCGTTTCTCATCCGCAATCCCGGCCTCAATTCGGGATTCATGATTCCGCAATGCACGGCAGCGGCGCTGATGAGCGAGAACAAGCAGATGTCGCATCCGGCCTCGGTCGATTCGGCGCCCACTTCGGCCAATCAGGAAGACCATGTGTCGATGGCCACCCATGGGGCGCGGCGTCTCGGCCCGATGAATGCAAACCTGGCGCGGATCATCGCCATCGAGTTGATGGCAGCGGCGGAAGGCATCGAGTTCCGGCGGCCGCTGGTGTCGTCGCAAGGTGCTGGAAGAAGTCCATGCGGTGATGCGCTCCAAGGCGGCCAGGCGCGATGAGGACCGGGAGTTTTCCACCGACACGGAAGCGGTGGCCGGGCTGATCGAAAGTGGCGCATTTGGCGGCTTCGTGCCGGGGCTTCTCGCGGAGCTTGGTTGCCGGTAGGCTTGGCGGATGGTGGGCGCTTTGAGCTTCGATCATTCGTGGGCGGCGCTCGAATATGCCGCGCAGACCTGGCCGGATGGGGAGGCACTGGTGTTTCCGCATCAAGGGCAGCGGCGGAGCTTTGCCCAATGGCGGAGTGAATCGGCCGCGATGGCGGGCGGGCTTGCCGCGGCGGGGCTCAATTCCGGCGATCACATCGCGCTCCTGGCGGAAAACCGTGTCGAGTGGCCAATCGTGCAATTGGCCTGCGCGGCGCTCGGCGCGGTCTTCGTGCCGCTCAATACCCACTACCGGCGCGACGATCTGGCCTATGCGTTGAAGCAATCGGATTCGAAGGCGCTGATCTGCTCAGTGAGCTACCGGTCCAATCCCTATCTTGAAACCGTCCAGTCACTGCGGTCTGAGCTTCCCGTCCTTCGCCATGTCTTCTGTCTCGACGATGAGTCTTCAGCAATTCTGAGGCATGGGGTTTTCAGGCCGGGCGAATCCACGGGACATGAGAAAGCCGCACTGCTTTATACGTCAGGCACCACCGGGTTTCCGAAGGGTGCGCTTCTCAGCCAGCGCGCCATGATGATGGTTGCGCGCGGAACCGCCGGACGCCTTGGCCTCAAATCGGGGGACCGCTGGACATCGATCATCCCGTTGTTTCACTGTGCCGGCTGCATTCTCAACATTCTCGGTTGCCTGCAATTCGGCGGCGCCTATGTGGGCATTCCAAGTTTCGAGCCGGAAGCATTGTTCCGTGTCATCCAGGATGAGCGCTGCACGTTTCTTTCGGGCGTTCCCACTTCCTATCTCGCCATGCTCAATCACCCCTCGCGCGGAACGTACAACCTCTCATCACTGCGGGCGGGCACATGCGGGGGTGCTGACTGCAATCCGGATGTGCTGCGCCGCTGCGCGGAGGAGTTTCCGATGCCGGGGCTGGTGCAGGTCTATGGGCAGACCGAGGGGGCAACCTTGTTTGTTTGCCCCAATGCCGGCGATCCTCTGCGCTGGGAAACTGCGGGCACAGCGCTTCCCGGCTATGAGCTTCGCATTGCCGATCCGCTGACATTGGCGCTGCTGCCTGCAGGTGAAATCGGTGAAATCCAGGCGCGGGGGCCCATGGTCATGGAGGGCTATTACAATCAGCCGGAGGCCACGGCGGAGACGATCATCGATGGCGGCTGGCTGCGCACGGGCGATCTCGGCTATCTCAGAGACGATGGGCGTCTTGTGGTTGCCGGTGGCCGGTTGCGGGACATGATCATCCGCGGGGGCGAGAATATTTATCCCGCCGAGATCGAGAATGTGCTGCAGCGGCACGAGGCGGTAGCGGGAATTGCGGTGTTTGCATGCAAGGACGACTATTACGGGGAAACGGTCGCCGCCGCGGTGAAGTTGAATCGCCCCGTGACAGCTGCGGAACTTCGCGTGTTTTGTGCAACGCGCATTGCCAAATTCAAGGTCCCTGCAATATTCTACCGGATCGAGAATTTACCGCAGACGCCATCGGGCAAGATTCGCAAGGTCGAACTTCGTCAGTTGGCGGAGGAAAACGGTTTGGACGTTCTGCAATGAGCCTGACGTTGTGGTTCGATGTGCATTCGCCGTGGTGCTATCTCGCAGCACACCGGATCGGCGATATCGCCCGCAAGCACGGCCGGGAATTGGCGTGGCGGCCATTGCATCTGCCACGGCTTCTCGGCAGCATCGGAGGGCGCAAACCGCTTGAGGGGATCCCTGCCTTCGTCGACTGGTTCAAGCAGGATATTCTTGACTGGGCCGAGGTCCATGGCTTGCCACTGCGCTATCACCCGGATTATCCGTTGCGCAATTCGCGGGCGTTGCGCGCTTGCCTTCATGCGGCGGACGAAGGCAAGGGCGAGTGTTTCGTGAAGCGGGTGCTGCGCGGCTATTGGGCGGAGGCTGGCGACATCACCAGTCTCGAGCAACTGGCCGCGTGGGGGGTGGAATGCGGGCTCTCCGGTGACGCCATCCGGGACGCCACACACAGTGAATGGATGAAGCAGCGGATCGAATTCAATACCGAGGAGGCGATCGGACGCGGCGTGTTCGGCGTGCCCACCATCGACACCGGCGTCAAATTGTATTTCGGCAACGACCGGCTCGACTTGCTCGACCGGCATTTGGGCAATGATTGAAATTTGTCAAATGCGCCTGATGCCAACGGCTGGAAATTTCGACCTATGTGAGGCGATCTGGTTGTGCAAATTCGCTGGTTTGGGTTATGCCAACCCCGCATGATTGATTCATCGCTCGTTGTATTGGCCTGTCAGTAGCACACAATGATTCAATCTACCGGAGTCGGTATAATTCAATACAACTGTGTTTCGGACTCGGGAAAATGAGTGCAACAATGAAAAACTACATGGTTGAGAACGCGGAGAAATCTAAGTCATGAAAGTTTCGCTGTCATGGCAAGCGCTCGCATTTGCCTCTGCCATGTGCGCGGCACTCTCGGCGATTTTCGGCAAGGTCGGCGTGCAGCAGATCGCGCCCGATGTGGCAACTCTCCTGCGCACCGGCATTCTGCTCGTGGTCTTCGCGGTCTTGGTGTTTTCGACCGGGCAATGGGCCGGAGTTGGCAATGTACCTCTGAAGGCCTGGATCTTCCTTGGCTTGTCGGCATTGGCTGGCGGCGGATCGTGGTTCTTTTATTTTCGCGCGGTGAAGATCGGGGATGTTTCGCGGGTGGCTCCCATCGACAAACTCAGCATTGTCCTGGTGGCGCTTTTTGGCGTGTTGTTTCTGGGTGAGCGTCTGAGCGGCGCCAATTGGTTCGGCATTTTGCTGATGACCGGCGGCCTGTTGCTGGTTGCCTTCAAGTGATCCAACTCACGCCGCAAACACCGCAACTTCAATCGGCGTCGGCACATAATTATTGCAGGGGTTGAGCACCTGCGGGCAGTTGGAAATCACCGCCAGCACATCCATTTCGGCGTGGAGATCGACGTGGTCGCCTGGCTTGGAGGAGCCCAGTGCGATGGCCGCTCCGCCTGCCGCACTTACCGGCACGGTCATGAACCAGTTGACGTTCGGCACGATGTCGCGCCAGCCGAGGCCATAGGGTTTGAGGGCGGCGAGGAAATTCTCGCGGCAGCCGGAGTTGGGAACGCCGTACAGCATGCGGTTCGATGGCGTGGAGCAACAGCCGCCAATGGTGTCATGGCCGCCGAATGTGTCGTCCGTGATGGTGAAGATGGGATTGGCCCGGTCGGAATAGAGCACATCGCCTTTGGTGAGCAGGATGCGGCCCGCCTTCTTGATGGTGTTGGGGGCGTGATAACGCTCGTCGAAATCAAGGGCGTTGTAGCAGAGGAAATCGACGGCTTGGCGCCCCTGCAAGTCAATGATGCGGAGTGTCTCGCCTTTCGGAATTAACCGGCTCCAGTGGGACCTCGCAGCTATCGTCTCGCGGTGGGTCTCGCGCATGGTCAGGCAAGCGGCAGCTCGAACAATTTGCCCCATTGCGGCAGGGTGTCGCCAACTCCGGCAAGGCGCAGCGCGTGCCAAGCCATGGCGTGGTTCGAGGAGGTAACCGGCAAACCGATTTCGGCTTCGATGCCGCGGGCCGCTTCGGCGAGTCTTACCGAAGTACAGGAAACGAAAACCGCGTCGATCTGAGCTTTCGCCATGATGGTTTTGACGCCCTGTTTCACCGAAGCCGGACTGATGCTGGCGGCGATGCCGTCATCCTGCTCGTTGAACGAGCCGAAAACCGGCACCTCGAAGCCACGGGCCCGGATATAGTCGGCGACGATGCGGTTGACGTCGGCGCGGTAAGGCGTGAGAACGCCGATGCGCCTGGCGCCGAGTGCCCGGAAGGCGGCAAAGGCGGCGGTGATCGGGGTGGTGCATTTTGCATCGGGGCGGACCAGCCGGATCTTGTCGAAGACCTTGTCCTCGCCGATCGCCATCGACGCCGAGGTGCAGCCATAGGCCACCACATCGAGCTTCGTCCCCGGGAGGATCACATCGGTGGCCGCAGCGATGCGCGGCTCCATGGCGCGCAGAGTTTCCGGCGTGATTTGAGCGTCGTTGCGGATGCGGCTTTGATAGAGTGCCACGCCGGAAAGCCCGCTCATGATCTGGCGCCACTCATGTTCGATGGTGAAATCCGTGGCAAGAACAATAAGTCCAATCCGCCCACGCCCCGCAACGCCGCTGTCGGTCTTGAACGGCAAATGCTCGATGAGGATCGTCTCCGTCTCGGGCTTCACATCGCGCACCGCTTCATTCATGGCTTGGCCTCCTTCGCCAGCGATTTCTATCAGAAAATCATGTGCGTACCTATAGAGCGTATCCCGGCGAAGTGAAATCGCTTCGCCGATAAGGATACGCTCCGGATTCAGTAGCTGGAGCAAATCCCTGTCGCAAAAGTGCGGTGCACTTTTGCGGGATTTGCTCTAGTGGTCCGCACAATGATTCGAGTGGCCGAAGCAATCCGCAATCTGACCGGCTGGCGCCGTGGCGTGGCGGCGCTATTGGCCGGCTTGGGCACGTCCCTGTCGCTGCCGCCCCTCGAATTGTGGCCGGTGATGCCGCTGGCGGTACCGGTCGTGCTGCTGCTGCTGGAGAGGCTGGCGGACAAATCGATCATCCGTTCATTCCTCACCGGTTGGCTGTTCGGACTAGGGTACTTTATCTTTGCCTTCCATTGGATCGGCTATGCCTTTTTCGTCGATGCGGCGACCTATCTATGGATGATGCCGTTTGCCGTGGGTGGGCTTGCTGCCGCCATGGCGGTCTATTGGGGGTTGGCGGCAATCGCCGTCAATTTCTTCGGCCTGCGCGGCCTCCGGCTTATCTCAGGGTTTGCCGCTTCTCTTGCCAGCTTTGAGTGGTTGCGCGGACGGCTGTTCACCGGCTTTCCGTGGGCTGCACCCGGCTTGGCGGTGGATGGCATGGGGGCGGTGGCACAAGTTGCTTCGCTCATTGGCATGACCGGGCTGACATTTGCGATCATATTGATGGCCGGTCTGCCGCTGGCGCTGCTCCACCGGCGGGACCGGACGGCGGCCATGCTGCTTCTGCTTATGGTGCCTGCGGCATGGGCCTTCGGCACCATGCGCTTGTCGGGCGCGCAAGATGGTGACGTTCCCGGCGTCGCCTTGCGGCTGGTTCAACCCAATATCGGGCAGGACGAGAAATGGCGCGAAGCCAATGCGCGCACCATTTTCGATACGCTGGTGTCGCTGTCGCTGGCGTCCACAGCCGAAAGCCCGCAGGGACTAGCCGGACGCAGCCATGTGATCTGGCCGGAATCGGCGGTGCCGTTCCTCATTGACGAAAGCCCGGTGGCGAAGACGGAACTCGCCCGCATTTTGGCAAGCCGCACCACGCTGATGACCGGCGCCATAAGGCGCGACACCGCCAGCACGGCGGCCCCGGATGATGTGCCCTATTACAACAGCGTGATCGCCTTCGACGGCATGGCCGAAGTGGTGGCGCGCTATGACAAGTGGCGGCTGGTGCCCGGCGGCGAATTCCTGCCCTTTGCCTGGTTGCTCGAGCCCCTGGGGTTCCGCAAGGTCGTAACGGTTCCCGGCAATTTCACCGCTGGTCCGGGTCCCGTGACGCTTGCCATTCCTGGCGCACCGCCGGCTGCGATGCTGGTCTGCTATGAGGCGATTTTCCCCCATGACCTTGTGGATGCGATCGATCGCCCCGGCTGGATCGTCAATGTTACCAATGACGGCTGGTTCGGACTGTCGACCGGCCCGTGGCAGCATCTGGCCCAGGCGCGGCTGCGCAGCATCGAGCAGGGCCTGCCGCTAGTCAGGGTCGCCAACACCGGCATCTCTGCTGTGATCGACTCCTATGGCCGGCTGCGCGCCAGTCTGCCGATCGCTACGCGCGGTGTCATTGATTCGCACCTGCCGGTGGCCCTGCCGCCCACGATCTACAGCCGGTTCGGCGATTGGACCCTGGGTTTGCTTCTGGCGGTTTGCCTCGCTTTAGTGCTTGTTTCCCGGGGGGACAGCTTCGGTCAAGCCTCGGCGGCGTAAAAGTTGAGTGAAGTCGTAATTCGTTTGCTTGCCCCTGGTAACTATACTAATGATCACGCGGCCGTGATCGCCTGGCGAAAGAGAATCTGTTCGCAGTAGCAGGGCAGGTATCGGTTCCAGACCGGGGGGACATTGGTCTGAGGAAGAAATGACGAGACGGGATCCCAATTTCATCGACGTGCATGTCGGCAATCGTATCCGCATGCGGCGGCAAATCGTAGGCATGAGCCAGGAAAAGCTTGGTGAACTGCTGGGAATAACCTTCCAGCAGGTGCAGAAATATGAAAAGGGAACGAACCGGATCAGCGCCAGCCGGCTTTACTATGCCGCGAAGACACTCGGCGTTCAGGTGCAATTTTTCTTCGAAGATCTGCCGGGCGTCGACGACCAGGGCGGGTTCAGCGACTCAAGCCCGGAAGATTCGGTCATGGCGGCATTAATGAACGTCGAGGGGGTCACGCTGGCCAAGGCGTTTCGCGATGCCGACAGCTCGGGCAAACGCAAGCTCATTTCGCAACTCGCCCGCCTGATCGCCGACTCGAAGATCTGATCGCCACCGGGCATTGTAAACTGCCGCCTTGACCGCTGGTGACATCACTGTCAGAAAGCGCGCGTTCACTGGCGGGGAAATTCCGAGCATGTCACGCAGCAACTATTTGTTCACCAGCGAATCCGTGTCCGAAGGCCATCCGGACAAGGTGTGCGACCGTATTTCGGACGAGGTGGTGGACCTCTTCTTTCGCGAGGCCCTGGCCCAGGGCATGGATCCCTCCAGCGTGCGCGTGGCCTGCGAAACCCTGGCGACAACCAACCGGGTGGTGATCGCAGGCGAGACGCGCGGGCCCTCCTCGGTCACCCACGAGAAAATCGAAGCCGCGGCGCGGGCTGCGATCAAGGATATCGGCTACGAGCAATCGGGGTTCCACTGGCAGACCGCCAAATTCGAAATCCTGCTTCACGGCCAGTCGGCCGACATTGCCCAAGGCGTCGACTGTTGGCGAGCAAGAAGGATGAAGGTGCGGGCGACCAGGGCATCATGTTTGGCTATGCCTGCGACGAGACGCCGGAGCTGATGCCGGCCCCGCTTTACTATGCCCAGCGCATTTTGAAACTGCTGGCCGAGGCACGCCACAGCGGCAAGGAAAAGGCCCTCGGCCCCGACTCCAAGAGCCAGGTGACGGTCGCCTACAAGAACGGCAAGCCGGTGGCCGCCACGCAGATCGTCGTGTCGCATCAGCACGTGGACGAGAGCCTCACCTCCAAGGACATGCTGGGTCTGGTCAAGCCCTATGTGAAGAAGGCCCTGCCCAAGGGCTGGATCACCAAGGATACCGTGTGGCATGTCAATCCCACCGGCAAGTTCTTCATCGGCGGGCCCGACGGCGATGCCGGCCTCACCGGCCGCAAGATCATTGTGGATACCTATGGCGGCGCAGCACCCCATGGCGGCGGGGCGTTCTCGGGCAAGGATCCGAGCAAAGTCGACCGCTCGGCGGCCTATGCGGCACGCTATCTCGCCAAGAACTTGGTGGCCGCGGGCCTCGCCAGGCGCTGCACCATTCAGCTCTCCTATGCCATCGGCGTATCGCAGCCGCTGTCGGTCTATGTCGATACCCACGGCACCGCCAAGGTGAAGGAGGCCAAGCTGGAAAAGGCGATCGCCAAGGTCATGGATTTGAGCCCACGCGGCATCCGCACCCACCTCAACCTCAACCGCCCGATCTACGCGAGAACCTCAGCCTACGGACATTTCGGCCGGGCGGCGGAGAAAGACGGCGGCTTTTCGTGGGAAAAGACCGATCTGGTCAAGGCGCTCAAAGCCGCGGTGAAGTGAGCGAGACCGGCAAACGCCATCAATTCTACGGGCGGCGCAAGGGACATGCCTTGCGCCGTCATCATTTGCAACTGATGGAGGAGTTGCTGCCGGAGCTGCGCTTCGATGCGGCTTCGCTGAAATCTCCGGCATGGCTGGAAATCGGCTTCGGCGGCGGCGAGCATCTGGCCCACCAGGCCAAAATACATCCCGATGTCAACTTCATCGGCGCCGAGCCTTTTCTCAATGGCGTAGCCAAGCTCCTGGCGCTGATTGAGGAGAAGCAACTTGCCAACATCCGCATCCATGATGGCGACGCCCGCTATCTGCTGGAGGCCCTGCCCGATAGGTCGCTGCAGCGCATCTACCTGCTCTATCCCGACCCATGGCCCAAGGCGCGCCAAAAGAAGCGGCGGTTTGTGAATGCTGAAACCGTGGCGCAGTTCCACCGGCTGCTGAAGCCCGGCGGCCTGTTCCTGTTCGCCAGCGATATCGAAGACTATGCCGGCTGGACCCGCGAGCACATCGCCGCCCATGGCGGCTTCACCGTGGAGGGCGATCCGTCCCAACCCTTCGAGAACTGGCTGCAAACGCGCTACGAAGCAAAGGCCCGGCGCGAGGGGCGGGTGCCGGCCTACCTTACTTTCCGGCAGCTGGCGCCGGATCGGCCGGATTGTTGACCTGCCAACCTCGAAAGCCGGAACCTATCGTCAGTACTCTACCCGCCAAGAAATTGCTGTTCACTTTTTCACGATCCGGGAGTAGCATCCAAACTGTGAGTGTCTGGTCCGGGGGTAGTGGGGGCTGGGTAATGCGTGGGAACCTTTCGATGTCGGCCCGGGTTTTGGCCGGGATGTTGCTGTTGTGGTGTCTGGCGGTGCCAAGCAAGGTGGCAGCGGCTGGGTCTTGTGACCCGATCGTTGGGAGCCTTATGTCCGCCAACGGCGTGGTCGAGGTGAAACGCCGCGATGGTTCGCTCTGGCAGCCCATCGCACTCAACGAACCTCTGTGCGAGCGCGATACCGTCCGCACCGGCCGGCTCAGCCGTGCCGCGGTCTTGCTGAACAATGATGCCGTGTTGCGGCTCGACCAGGAAACCACGATCCATCTCGTCGATATCGCGCAAGGAGAAAGCGGGACTTCGCTTCTCGGCCTGGTGAGCGGCGCGTTTCAATCGTTCAGCCGTAGCCCCCGTGAGATGGAGATCAATACGCCATACCTGAACGCCACGATCGAGGGCACCGAGTTCCTCATTCGGGCTGACGCAAGCCAGTCACGGCTAACGGTTTTCGAGGGCACGGTGGCAGCCGCCAACCCCTATGGCAAGGTGTCGGTGCCGGGCGGACACTCGGTCACTGCCGCAAAAGGTCTGGCGCCCAGGCCGTTCACTCTGGTTCGCCCGCGCGATTCGGTTCAATGGGCGCTCTATTATCCCCCGGTCGACGCTGTACTCGGTGGACAGGGCGGCCACATTCCGGCCGATCTGCCCCCGGCGTTGCGCACGGCCCTTAAGCTCGCAAGCAAGGGCGACAGCACCGGCGCTTTCGCCCAGCTAGGCCGCGTGCCTCAGCGCCAGCGCGATGCCCGGTTCTACCACTACCAGGCGGCATTGCTGCTCTCCGTCGGCCGCGTCGATGAAGCGCGCGCTGCAATCGACCGTTCGCTAAGGCGTAATTCAGGGAACGGCTTGGCCCATGCTCTGCGGGCCGTCATCGCACTGGTGCAGAACCGGCAGGATGAAGCGCTGGTGGAGGCCAACCGCGCGGTTGAACTCGAACCGCAGGCGACGGCGCCGAAGATTGCTTTGTCCTATGTTCAGCAGGCCCAGTTCGAGCTAGAGGCGGCGCGCGATACCTTGTTGCAGGCAACCGAAGAGCAACCAGAGGATGCGCTCGCCTGGGCGCGGCTCTCCGAGCTCTGGTTGATGCTGGGCTACCGCGATCTAGCCCGCGAGGCGGCTGAGACGGCCGTCGCTCTCGCCCCGGATCTCGAGCGAGTGCATGTGGTCCGTGGCTTCGCGGCGCTGACCGAAATCCGCACCAAGGAAGCCCGCGAGTCTTTCGAGCAGGCCATTCTCCTCGATTCGTCCGACCCGCAACCGCGCTTTGGCCTCGGCCTTGCGATCATTCGCGACGGCGACCTGGAAGAAGGCCGCCGCCACATCGAAGTGGCCGTCGGTCTCGATTCCAACAACTCGCTGCTGCGCTCCTATCTCGGCAAGGCCTATTTCGAAGAGAAGCGGGACCCGCTCGATGCCCAGCAGCTGACGATCGCCAAGGAACTCGATCCGCTCGATCCCACCCCCTACCTCTACGACGCCATCCGCAAGCAGAGCGAGAACCAGCCGGTAGCAGCACTACAGGACATTCAAACCTCGATCGCGCTCAACGATAACCGCGCCATCTATCGCAGCCGCCAAGCCCTCGATCAGGACCGCGCCGCGCGGGGCGCCAGCCTCGGGCGCATCTACAGCGACCTCGGTTTTGACAAGCTGGGAGAAAACGAGGGTTCGAAATCGTTGACCCTCGATCCCGCCAACGCCTCCGCCCATCGCTTCCTGTCCGATATATTGATGGGTGCCAGGCGGCGTGAGAGCGCGCGGGTGAGCGAGCTGCTGCAGGCGCAACTCTTGCAGGACAACAACATCAACCCGATCCAGCCAAGCCTCAGCGAGACCAACCTCAACATCGCCACCCGCGGCGGTCCCGCCGAAGCGGGATTCAACGAATTCACCCCGCTGTTCGAGCGCAACGACATTCAGCTCATCGTCTCCGGCCTGGGGGGAACCGATGACACATTCGGCGGCGAAAGCGTCGCCTCCGCCATCTACGACCAGCTTTCGATCAGCGCCGGCGCTTTCTACTACAATACGGATGCCTGGCGGCCCAACGCCGATATTGAGCATTCGATCGAGAATGTCTTCGTCCAGGCGGCACTAACGCCGGACCTCAACGTGCAGATGGAGTACCGGCACCGGGAGTCGGAGAATGGCGATCTGGCGCAGAATTTCGATCCGGATTCCTTCAATCCAGATTTCCGGCGCTTCCTCGACCAGGACATGGGCCGGCTTGGCCTGCGCTATTCGCCGACGCCGCATTCCAATTTGCTGATGTCGGCAATTTACAGTGAACGCAACGAAGATCAGGACGTCCTCCCGGGACTTACTGCCGGCGCAGATGACAAGGGCTACCAGCTTGAATCGCAATACATCCAAGAGTTGGAGAAGCTCAATGTGATCGTCGGGCTTGGTTATACCAACATCGATTCCGCCGTGGAGTTCGCTAGCCCATTCTTTTCTTTTACCGACAATTCACAAACCGAACATCTACATGGCTATATCTATTCCAATATCAAAATCCCCGACGCAGTCACATGGACGTTGGGAGTTAGCGCCGACGACTATGCCGATGATTCCAGTGATGGGCTTGATTTACGTAAGGTGAACCCCAAGTTCGGCGTACAGTGGCAGGTCACCGACGACCTACTTCTGCGTGGCGCGGCTTTCCGCACGCTGAAGCAGGCGCTTGTCGCTAATCGCACGATCGAGCCCACGCAGATTGCCGGATTTAACCAGCTTTTCGATGACGCCAATGCGGACCAATCTTGGCGTTATGGCCTGGGCCTCGATTGGAAGTTGACCGATCAAGTGTTCGCAGGCGCCGAGGCAACCTGGCGCGACCTGACAGTCACCGCGATAAAAGGCAGCGGCTTTATCTTTGAGGATCAAAAGGAGCAGTTGCACCGCGGTTACATCTACTGGACCCCGTCCGAAACCTTGGCCTTCAGCGCTCAGCTCGTCTATGACAGGTTCGAGGCCGAAAGTGGTTTCGAATTGACCGCTTCGGGAACCCCCAAAGACCTCGAGACCATCAGCATTCCGCTGGCAGTGCGCTATTTCCACGAAAGCGGCTTCTTTGCAGGCGCAGGCGTCACCTTTGTCGATCAGCGGGTCGATCGCTCGACCGCCGCGATTGCAGACGGATTTGACCGAAGGACATGACGACTTCTTCGTGGTCGATGCCGCCGTGGGCTATCGTTTTCCGGACCGGCTTGGCATGGCGAGCTTGAGCGTCAACAATCTCTTCGACCAGAAGTTCATATACCAGGACGACAGTTTCCGCGAGTTCCGCGACGAGCCGTCAACCGGGCCCTATATCCCGGCCCTGCAGGTGGTGGGCCGTTTAACGCTTAGCTTTTGATGTTATCAGCCGGGATTTTGCTGCCAAGTATCCGGCCAGAAGCGGATCCATCGTCAACAGTGAGAACACGATGTCACTGGGTTCTGGCTTTCCGATGACGGCATTCTCGAGCCATTTCAATGGCCTCGTATTAGACGGGCGAAGATCGATCAGATGCGATGTAAAGCACGGAGTAAAACATGACCCGGCGATTGTTTGTTTCTCGAAGCGCACTGTGTCAGAACCGGCAAACTGCCCAGGCGTAAGCGTAGCGAGGGAATTTGTCCCATCTTCGATCAAGGTGACCCGGACTGTTTTCGTGCGGCTCAAATCTGCGGCATTGCGATTGATAATACCAAGACGCTGGTCATTTTCGCCGCCAACCAACCCGTCCACGCTACAGTTACTGTACAGTCATCGCCGCTAGTGGTAATAGAGTGGACGTCGACGATAATTCTGTCATCCTGACAATCAGCAGCTGGCAGGCCCGGCATGGAATCCTCATCGCCAGACGCAACAGCGCCTATATCTACTGCGGTATCAATATTCTGCGACGATAAGTACGGCGCCAGGATCCCAGGCGCCGAACCAGTTGACCGTCTGCTTCGCCAAGGCCCGTCTGCAATTTGCCACAGACCGGGACGGGTTCGGTAACATCCGTGTGCAGTGCGTACAATAGCGCAACCAGCCGAACGGCGGATTTCCTGCAGGCCTTCCAGGTTGGAACCGCTACGCAAAACGTGAACATTTGTGGCTGTGCCCTCCGCGGGCACTGGCCAAAAGGACTATGGGGCGCGTGCCTGCGATCAAGGATAGCGCACCCTGTTGCGGGCGAGCCGAGCTTTCTTTCTTGCAACCCAGGCAGTGCCACCAACGCTGGGCAGCAAGCAATTTTGAAGGCGGTCGAAGCCGAAGGAACCGCAACCATAGGGACAAAAAGCTGTGTGCATGAGAACAATAGGCGGCCGCCGGATACTTGGTTAATTCCAGAACCGGTTCGTTGTGTTGATCGGCCAGCAAGCGCGTCACCGAGAGACCACTAGCTTGCTTGACCGTTTCGAAGACCCTGCTAGGTGAACATTAGAGGCCTACTCACCGGCTATCGGCCGCAAAGTCTGGCGCGAAGCCTGGCGATCGGTTTTGTGGTGGCGGCGTTCGGTCTTGCACTGATCTCGATCCCGCTGGGCACCACGTTCGAGCGCACCTTCGGGCTCGATTGGCTGTTCAAGATGCGGGGCGCCGTGGCGCCGCCGCCGCAGGTGGCGGTGCTCGGCATCAATGGCAGGACCGGACGGGCGCTGGACCTTCCCAGACTACCGCGCGACTGGCCGCGCACTGTGCACGCGCGTTTTCTTGTGCGGCTTATCCAGCAGAATGCCGCGGCGATCGTCTTCGACTTCGATTTCAGCCGCGCCAAGTCGAACGACGAAGACGCGGCTTTCGCCAATATGATAACGCAGGCGAAGCGGGTGGTTCTGTTTGAATGGCTGGCGGGCAGAAGAGAGCGCCTGGTCTCCGCCGACGGAAAGGATGCCGGCTGGACATGGGTGGAGGAAAAACAGCCGCCGGCCCCCATGCTCGCCCAGGCGGCGCGGGCGCTGGGGCCATTTCCTCTGCCGAAACTGGATCAGGCCGTCTTCGAATTTTGGACTTTCAAATCCAGCGCCGGCGATGCGCCGACAACGGCGGCAATCGCACTGCAATTGAACGCGCTTCGGGCCTATGACCAATGGCGTTCGGTTTTGAAAGCCGCGGGAGCGCCGGGAATTGAGGACCTGCCTGCGACTGCCGATGAAATAGCCGGCGCCGAACCGGTGCGGCAGTTCATGCTGAAGCTTCGTTATGCTTTCCAGGATGATCCTGGGCTTTTTCAACGGGTCCGGGACGTCCTGTCCGGCATGGATTCCAAAGAACTGGACCCATCGGCACGCGAGTTGTTGTCGGCACTCGCCGCCCTCTATGCCGGCCCCGATCACCAGTTCATAAACTTCTATGGACCGGCGGGGACGATCCGGACGGTTCCCTACGAAGCAGTGCTGGCGGATGACGCGGCAAAGCAACTTGGAGATCTCTCGGGCCATGTGGTGTTTGCCGGCTATTCCGACCTCTACGATCCGGACCAACCCGACCGCTTCTACACGAGCTTCACCAACAGCGACGGGATTGATCTCAGCGGCGTCGAGATCATGGCCACCGCCTATGCGAACTTGCTCACCCAGCGGCCGCTGCAGGCCGCGGACACGTTGACGACGGCGATATTCGTGTTTTGCTTCGGGCTGGCGGCGGGCATCGCGTCCTATCTTCTGCCGGCCACCGTGGCGGTGCCTTGCGCCTTCATCGTCACCTCGCTCTACGGAGCGCTTATCCAGTGGCGCTTCAATGTAGCGGATGTCTGGCTGCCGCTGGCCATTCCGGTTTTGTTGCAACTGCCGCTGTCGCTCCTGCTTGGATTGATGGGGCAGTATCTGCTCGAGCGCCGCAAGAAGCGGCAGATGGCGCAGGCCATCAGCTACTATCTGCCCGAGAACATCGTGAAGGACCTGACCGAGAAACGGATCAGTCCGGACTCGGTGAACAAGGTTGTGTTCGGAACCTGCCTCGCCACCGACATGTCGGGCTTCACCACACTCTCCGAGTCGATGTCGCCGAAGGAACTGGCCTCATACATGAATGAGTACTTCGAAGTCCTGGCGCAAGTTCTCAAGCGCCACGCGGTGGACGTGATCGAGTTCCACGCCGATACCATCATGTGCGCCTGGACGTCGCCCGGGAAATCGCCCGCCGTGGCCCGCAAGGCGGTCAATGCCGCCATCGAAGTGACCAAGACCATCCAACAATTCGCCCTCGACCGCGGATCGTTGTTGCTTAAGCCGCGTATCGGGCTGCAGGATGGCGACTTCTATCTCGGACATACCGGCGGCGGCGGCCGGCTCCTTTATAGCATCCTCGGCGATCCGGCGAACACCGCCGCCCGCCTGGAGAGCCTGAACAAGCATATGGGAACCCGCATTCTCGCGGCGCAATCGGTAGTCGAAGATGCCGATGGCTTGCTGCTACGGCCGCTGGGCATAATCCGCCTCGTCGGCAAGGCCGATCCCGTGTCGGTGGTTGAGATTCTGGGCGAACGATCGAGCGCCACCGCCGATCAACTGGCGATGTGCGAAGAGTTCGCCGGCGCCCTTGCCGCATTTCAGCGCAAAGAATGGGCAACTGCCGCCGGCCAATTCGAGGCGCTTATTGGGCGGTTTGGCAATGACGGTCCCAGCAGTTTGTACCTGGCGTATGCCCAGCAATACGCCACCGAAAGCCCAACCGGCGGCGATCTGGCGGTAATACAGATGGATCGCAAATAGGCTCTGACGCAATCTCGAGTTGCCGCCCGATGCGAATCGACTAGCCACCTTGCCCAGTTGCCGGTATGTTGTTTGAAACAATCTGCAGCGAATAACGGCTCGTTCAGGTTGAGGGCGACTGAGGATGGCTCACCCGATCCAGATCATCTTGACCCGCCAGCTGGCCGGCTATCTAAGCGTCCCGCTGTTCCTCGTCGATCCAAAGGGGAATCTGGTCTTTTACAACGAAGCGGCCGAAGTCTTGCTGGGCCAGCGATTTGAAGAAACCGGTGTCATGCCGGCTGAGATGTGGTCGTCGGCATTCGCGCCTGTCGACCCTGCGGGACAACCTATCCCGCCAGAGGATCTCCCGCTGATGATCACTCTCCAGCAGCAGCGGCCGGCCCATAAGCGTTTTGATATAAAAGGGCTCGATGGCGTGCACCGCCGCATCGAGGTCGCATCAATACCGATCACTGGGCTGCAAAGCGAATTCCTCGGCGCCGTAGCGCTCTTCTGGGAGCTGACGGAATGATGCGCGTCACACTTTTCGGGACTCGCGGATCTTTGCCTGCGCCGGGACCCGAGACCGTGCGCTACGGTGGCAACACCTCGGCAGTCGAAGTGCTTGGCAACGACGGCACGACATTGGTGCTCGACGCCGGCACCGGCATTCGCAGACTGGGCGCGCAGATTGCTTTGACCGTCAAACGGGTCGACATCCTGCTAACCCATCTTCACATGGATCACATCCAGGGGCTCGGTTTTTTCGCTCCGATCTATTGCCCTGAGATCGAAGTTCACATCTGGGGACCGGTTAGCAGCACCCACGGGCTTGGCGCCCGCCTGTCGCGCTACCTGTCGCCACCGCTGTTTCCCATCCATCTCCGTGACCTACCCAATGTCACTTGCCACGATGTCCCGCGCCCGCCTTTCGAACTAGGTCCTTTCCGCATCGAGACTGCGCTCGTGTGCCATCCAAATCCAACCGTCGGCTACCGCATTCAATCGGAGGGCAAAGTCCTGGCCTATCTGCCCGATCACGAACCAGCGCTCGGCCTGGATGCCGGCCGATGGCGCGAACCGGAGTGGACCTCGGGCTATGATCTTGCCGCCGGTGCCGACTTGCTGATCCACGATGCCCAATACACGGATGAAGAGTATGAGAGCAGAGTCGGCTGGGGCCACAGCACGCACCGTCATGCGCTCGAATTTGCGACCCATGTCGGCGCCCGCAAGCTCGTCTTCGTTCACCACGATCCCGCACACGACAACTCGACCCTGGATCGGTTGCTAAGCGACGCCGTCCGGCGATCCAACGCCACCTGTGATGTGTGCAATGGCTGCGAGGGTACAGTCTTGGAATTCGGAGCGAGGAATCAGGGCATTTCCGTAAATTCACCCTCATTTCCCTAGGCCGGATTCAGCACCAACTGGAAATGCCGGGTGCCGTGGATCGCGCGGTCTGTGATGAACTTCCAGCACGTCTTCCATGTTGGCGGCGAAGGCCGCGCTGGCGGTGATTTCCAACTGCCCGCAGGTTCTCAACCCCTGCAATAAATAAGTGCCGACGGAGATTGAGGTGGTTGTGCTGGCGGCTTAGTTTTATTTTCTTCACCCTGAGGAGCCTCGGAACGCGGTCTCGAAGGGTCCGCCGCCGAACGTGCCACTGTCCGATGCTTCGAGGCCCGCGCGAAGCGCGGGCACCTCAGCATAAGGGTTTATGGTAGCTATCTTCGCTTCGCCACATCCTCCGCCATCGAGCACAGGATCTCGAACATCATTGTAACCCCGGCGTGGGCGGTGAGGCCGGATGCATCGAAGGGCGGCGAGACTTCAACCACATCGGCGCCCACAATATTCAGTCCCCGAAGCTCCCGCAGCATCGCTTGGGCCTGGAAGGTGGTGAAGCCGCCCACTTCCGGCGTGCCGGTGCCGGGGGCATAGACGGGATCGAGCATGTCGATGTCGAAGCTCACATAGGTTGGCCCCTCGCCCACGATCTCGCGGGCCTCCGCCATGATGGCCCGGGGGCCCTTCTCCACCGCCTCCTCGATGCGCACCAGCCGCACCCCCATCTTCTCGCCATATTCAAAATCGTCGAGATCGTACATGGAACCGCGAAGGCCGATCTGGATGGTGCGCCTGGGGTCGAGCACGCCCTCCTCGATCGCCCGGCGGAACGGCGTGCCGTGGGTGTATTTGAAGCCGCCGAAATAGCCGTCATAGAGGTCCGTATGGGCATCGAAATGAATCATGCCCACCGGCTGCTTTTCGCCTACCGCGCGGAGCACCGGCAGCGAACAGAGATGATCGCCACCCGCCGACAGGGGCCGGATGCCCTTGCCTACCAGCTTCTTGAAATATCCCTCGACCCGCTCGAGCCCATCATCGACGCTCGCCGGATTGACCGGGCAATCGCCGAGATCGGCCACGTTGGCTAGATCGTAGGGAACGATCTTCATGGTCTGGTGCATGCGCCTGACCATCGAAGACTGATCGCGCATCTGCCGGGGTCCATGGCGCGGTCCCGGCCGATTGGTGGTGCCGCCATCCCAGGGTATACCGACAATGCCGATGTCAATGTCCTTGGCGTCCTCTAGCAGCACATGGGGCAACCGCATGAAGGTGGCGATACCGCCGAAACGCGGGGTTACGAGGCCGGAGAGGGGTTGGTTGAACTTGCTCATGATTACCTCAAGCTTTGATGACCAGTTTGCGCGGTGTCTTGCACAGGCATTCGGCTCCTGCTGGCGTGATCAGGATGGTCTCTGAAAGCTCCAGCCCGCCATCGTCGAGCCATAGCGCCGGCATGAAATGCAGCGTCATATTGGCTTCCAGCACTGTCTTGTCGCCGCGCCGGATCGACAGGGTGCGTTCGCCCCAGTCGGGCGGATAGGAAAGTCCGATCGAATAGCCGGCGCGCAAATCTTTTTCGAAACCCCGCCGCTTGAGCGTGCTGAAAAAGGCATCCGCAACTTCACCGCAGGTCTTGCCCGGCTTGCACATCTCGAGCCCCGCCGCGGTGGCATCGAGCACCGCGGCCTCGGCATCGAGAAATTTCCGCGGCGGTTTGCCAAGATAGACCGTGCGTGACAGGGGCGCGTGATAGCGCCGGTAACAGCCGCCCAGCTCGAAGAACGTGCCCTCGCCCGTCTTGAAGGGCCGGTCGTCCCAGGTGAGGTGCGGTGCGGTTGCATCGGCGCCCGATGGCAGCATGGGCACGAAGGCGGCGTAATCACCCCAGTATCCATCGGCGCCCAATATCGCCTGCTTCTGGATTTCGGCGACCAGCACATTCTTGGGCAGGCCGGGTTCAACCAGCTCGACAACCCTGGCATGCATGGCGTCGACGATTCCCGCCGCGCGCCGGATGAAAGCCACTTCGTGATCGCTCTTCACCGAGCGCTGCCAGTTCACCAGTCCGGTGGCGTCAACGAACTGCGCAGTCTTGAGATGCCGCCTGAGCTTGTCGTTGGCTGCCGCCGAAAACCAGTAGTTGTCCATTTCGACGCCAATGCGAGCGCTGCTCCAGCCGCGGGCTACGATCTCCGCCGAGAGATGGTCCATCGGGTGGCGCTCGCTGGATTGCACGAAGTGATCGGGATAGCCGACAATATTGTCATGCCCCATGAACACCGTGCGCTTGGCGCCATTGCCATCCATGCCGCGGCCCCACCAGACGGGCTCGACCTCCAGGCCGAGCAGCACCGCCTGATGCACATAGAACGACCAGCCGTCGTAACCCGTGAGCCAGGCCATGTTGGAGGGATCCGACACGATCATAAGATCGAGGTTTCGCGCCGCCATCGCCTTGCGGGTCTTGGCGATGCGCCGCTGATATTCGGAAAGCGGAAAATGCAGTGTCACATCGGTCATGTTACCGCAGATTGGCCGCCGCCGCCGCCTTGCGCAAGAGCCAGACCTCCAGTTATGGAAGATCATGAACAATGACTTCGACATCATCATCATCGGCGCTGGCATTGCCGGAGCCTCGGTGGCGGCCCGCCTCGCTGAAACCCACCACGTGCTACTTCTCGAAATGGAAGAGCGGCCGGGCTACCATTCCACCGGACGATCCGCTGCGGCCTTTGAGCCCAATTATGGCCCTGCTTGCATTCGCGCGCTGACCCGCGCGGCGCGCGGTCATTTCGACAGCATCAACGTGCTAACGCCGCGCGAGACCCTGTTCCTTGCCCCGGAAAGCCAGATGGCGGCCTACCAGCGGCTCATGGCCTCGCAGAAGGGCATGCGGGACATTTCAATTGCCGATGCCCGCGCCCTGATGCCACTTCTGCAGGAGGGCTATGCCACGGCTGCTGTTCTCGATCCTGGCACCGCCGACATCGATGTCGATGTGTTGCACCAAGGCTTTCTCCGCCAATTCAAGGCCAGCGGGCGGAATCACTGCTTTGCGCCCAGCCGGCAAACGCCATTGCGCACAATGGCATCTGGCGGGTGCGAACGCCCGATCATGCCTTCACCGCACCGATCATCGTCAACGCAGCCGGCGCATGGGGCGACCGTATCGCAGCATTGGCAGGCGTGAGGCCGGTGGGACTGCAGCCGAAGCGGCGCTCGGTGGCGGTGATCCCAGTGCCGGACGGCATCGATGCCGCCAGCTGGCCATTGATCGGCGACGTCGGCGAGACCTGGTATTCGAAGCCCCAAAGCGGCAAGCTGCTGGTATCGCCGGCCGAGGCAACTCCGGTCGACCCGCATGACGCCTATGCCGACGACATGGCGCTGGCCGAAGGTATCGACCGGTTCCAGCAGGCCACGGGGATTGAGGTCAACCGGGTCGAGCACAGCTGGGGCGGCCTCCGCTCTTTCGCGCCCGATGGCAATCCGGTTTGCGGCTACGATGCCCGGCACGAAGGTTTCTTCTGGCTGATCGGCCAGGGCGGCTACGGCATCCAAACGTCACCCGCACTCTCGCGGCTGGCAGCAAGCCTGGTGCGGGGCGAGGCAGCACCGTCCGATATTATCGATGAAGGGCTGGAGGCAAGTGAACTGTCACCCAAACGGTTTGCTTGATTTCCGCCAGTCCCGATCTAATACGAACACAGCGGAGGCGGGCCACATGGAACAGATCGGATTTATTGGCTTGGGACGCATGGGCCGTCCGATGGCAACGAATCTTTGCCGCAAGGGCTTCAGGCTTGCCGTCTACGACATCAATCCAGCGGCAGTTGCCGAGCTGGAGCAGCTGCAGGCCCGCGGCGTGGCGAGCGTGGCCGAAGCCGCGGCCGCCTCCGATGTCGTTGTGACCATGCTGCCAAATCCGGCCGCGGTGCGCCAGGTCGTGTCAGGCGTGGACGGCATTCTTGCCAACGCCAAGCCGGGCGCGCTCATCATGGATATGAGTACTGTCGATCCCGAAACCACCGACGAGATGGCCAGGCTGGCGCGGCAGAAGGGCGTCGGCTTCGTGGATGCACCAGTAGGGCGGCTCGCAAGTCATGCCGATCGCGGCGAATCGCTCTTCATGGTGGGCGGCAGCGCGGCCGATGTCGCTCGCGTCCGGACCCTGCTCGAGGCCATGGGAAACACCATTTTCCACTGCGGCGAGGTGGGGGCGGGCACCAGGACCAAGCTTGTCAACAACTACCTGGCGATCACTTCGTGCCAGCTCAATGCCGAAGCCCTGGCGCTGTCGCAGCGCTTCGGCCTCTCGCTTGAGCGGACGCTCGATGTTCTTTACGGCACAACCGCCGTGAACGGTCAGCTGAAGATTGCCTGGCCGGTCAAAGTGCTGAAGGGCGACATCGAGCCCGGTTTTACCATCGACCTCGCCCACAAGGATCTGACCTTGATCGTCGAAGCGGCCAATGCCGCGAAGGTGCCAATGCCGCTGGCAGCGGCAGCGCGAGAGGCCTTCAGCGCGGCGCGGGCGCGGGGAATGGGGGCTAAGGATTTTTCGGCGATGGCCGATGTTCTGTGCGATCTTGCCGGCATCGCCAAGCCGCGCTTGCCAGACTGACTCCGGCAATGCCGCGGTGGAGTTGCCGGAGTTTGCAGTCATGGACAGGCGCAGAGAATTGTGTGCACCGCACACAAGGAACCGCGGCATGCAAGGACGCTCGTCAGGTTTGTTCAAGCACTTGTTTTCCCTTTACGACCCCGGAAAAATGCGCAATGAATTGCCCAGAAGTAATTCCACACCAATGATCTGCCAAAGAACAGATGTGGTGCCGGAATGACGGAATTCGCGGGTTCTACGATGGCGTTCCGATGGAGCCCATTGGCCGGCCAACGGATAGATTAAACCAACGGGAGGACTAAACTGATGAAGAAGCTACTGATCGGCGCGCTTGCCGCCGGAACGGCGCTGTGCGGCACCGCATTCGCCGGCGAATACGATGGAGTGACCGTCAACATCCTGACGCGGCCCGGCCCCGTCATCGCCGGCCGTCTGGCCGAGCGTGGCAAGGAATTCGAAGCCGCCACGGGCGCCAAGATCGTCGTCACGGAAGTGCCGTTCGCCGAAATATTCCAGAAGATCCAGACCGACTGGACAACCGGCACCAACTCCATTGACGTCGGCGTGTTTGCCGCCGGCTGGGGCGTGGAACTGGCCGGGGCCGGGCTGTTGGAAGACATGACGCCCTATGTCGAGAAGGATACCAAGATCGACCTCGCCGATGTCGCCACCTACTTCCGCGAATTCGGCCAGAAGATCGGCGGCAAGACGATGATGCTGATGGTCGATGGCGACTTCCAGATGGTCTACTACCGCAAGGACATTCTTGAAGCCAACGGCGTGGCAGTGCCCAAGACCTGGGACGACTATCTGGCCGCGGCGGCGGCTATCCATGGCAAGGACATGAACGGCGACGGCGTGGCCGACTATGGCTCGTGCATCTTCAAGAAGCGCAATGCCCAGTCTTACTTCGCAATTCAGACAGTAGCGGCAGCCTATGTGCAGACCCAGGGCACGTCCCAGGGCTTCCACTTCGATGGCGCGACCATGAAACCGGTCATCAACAACGAAGCCTGGAAGAAGGCCTTCGAGGTTTACAAGGAAACCGGCAAATACGGCCCGCCGGAAGAACTGAATATGGACATCGGCGACACCCGCGGCCTGTTCAAGGCTGGCCGCTGTGGTTTGCTCATCGAATGGGGCGATCCCGGCCCGCTGCAAATCGAGAAGGACGCCACCGCCATCAACGGCAAGCTCTTTGCCGTCTCGGCGTTGGGCACCAAGGAAGTGCTTGACCGCGCGACCGGCAAGCTCGTTCCGGTAACCAAGGAGTCGGCGCCTTACGCGATTGATGGCATCAACTATGCTCCGTTTGCCGCTTTCGGCGGCTGGGCGGGCGCCATCAATGCCAAGGCTGACGCCAAGAAGAAGGCGGCCGGCTATGCCTTCATGTCCTATATGAACCAGGCCGCCCAATCCAATGTGGACGTGACGCTGGGCTGGACCGGCTACAATGCCTACCGTGTCTCGCAGCTCAACAACATCGATCCGTGGGTGAAGGCGGGCTTCTCGAAGGAACTTGCGGAGAACTACTTGGGCGCCGTCAACGGAGCCTTGGCCAATCCGAACATGGCTTCGGACTTCAAGATTCCCGGGGCACAGCAGTATTCCGGCGTGGTTCTGGATACCGAACTTGCCCGCTATCTGGCTGGCGAAATCACGGTAGATGAAGCCTTGAAGAACATCGAAGCCGGTTGGGAGCAGATCACCGAAGACTTTGGCCGCGATGCCCAGATCAAGGCTCAGGCCCTGGCGCTCGGCACGGGTGGCTAAAGCCTGATCCGCAACCGGGACCATGGCAAACGCCAATGACACAATCCGCCGGCCGGGGCTTTCCCCGGCTGGTTTCTCTCAGGGGGAAAGCTGGGGCGAATGGTTTGACCGCCATTCACGCACGTTTTTTATAGCGCCCGCCGTTACGCTTATCCTCGTCTTCGCCATCTTCCCGACTTTCTATTCGATCGTCTTCGCGCTGAGCCGCGTCAAATTCACGGCCGATGGGCTTCAGTTTCGCTTTGTCGGACTACAGAATTTTCAAAAACAGTTCCTGACCAACGAACAGATTCACTTCCTCGGCCGCCTGGAGGGCTTGAGCGCGTTCGGCTGGGTGTTCAGCCTTGCCGTCATTTCTGCAGTCGTGTGGTGGCTCTACAGGTCCATCAAGAGCGGCGCATCTTGGGTCGGCATGGCCGGCCGGCTGATTTCCGCCGCCGCCGCCATAGGAATCGCATTGCTCCTCGGCGCCACGCTGCTCTCCGGCAATGCCTGGGGCACCCTTCTGACAACACTGTTCTACGTCATCGTTGGCTGCGCCCTGCAGTTCATCATTGGCACAGCGCTGGCCTTCCTGTGTTCGCAGCCAATTGCCGGCAAGAACTTTTTCCGGGTCATTTTCTTTATCCCGTTGATGATCACGCCGCTGGGCGTGGGCTATGCGTTCAAGATGATCCTCGATATCACTAAGGGGCCGTTCAAGCCCTTCTGGGAATTCATCGGGCTGCGCGACTGGGCCTGGTCTACCGATGCCTGGGCGGCGCGCTGGTTTGTTATCGTCGGCGACTCGTGGCAGTGGATTCCGTTCATCTTCATCTGCATGTTGGCGGCGCTTGAAAATGTCTCAAGAGACCAGGTGGAGGCAGCTCAGGTCGATGGCGCGTCCAGCGTGCAGATATTCCGTGATATTATCTGGCCGCAAATCGTGCCCGTGGCGGCGACCGTGATCCTGATCCGCATGATCGAAGCCTTCAAGATCGTCGACTTGCCCAACATCATGACGTCTGGTGGGCCCGGCATTGCCACCGAGTCGATGTCCCTTCATTCCTTCTTCGTTTGGCGCGCCAACGACTACGGCCAGTCCGCCGCCGTGGCCTATCTGCTCTTGTTGCTGACCGTTGTGGTGTGTTCGTCGTTCTTCAACTACGTGGTTCTGAAGCAGCTGCGGAAGGCCCATGCATGAGTGATGCAACCTACAAACTCAACAAGGCCAACCGCAGCCTGATGGAACGGCTGTTTGAGCCGCCGGCCATCGGCAAGATGTCGCCGGTTGCCAAGTTCGTTGCCTATGCCATCCTGTTGTTCTGGTCGGCTTATGTGTTGTTCCCGCTCTATTGGGTGGTGATCACCGCTTTCAAGAGCGCTCAAATCGTCAACGAGGGCCCATATTATCTGCCCTTCATCGACTTCCAGCCGACGCTGGACGGCTGGCGCGCGCAGTTTGCGACGGACCCGTTCTGCGATGCTTATGCCATTGGCCGTCAACTGGCATTGCTGGTCCACAATTGCGTGGCTTTCCTGCTTTCTCCCGTTGTCGCCATCCAGCCGATGGATCCGCAGATCTGCAAAGTCTTCTTGGCCTACACCAATTCCTTGGTGATCAGCTTAACGTCGACTTTCCTGTGTGTCGTGACCGGCAGCTTGGCGGCCTATGCGCTGGCGCGCATCCAGTACAAACCAAGGTTCGGCAACATCGTGATGTTTGTGCTGCTGGCGGCCGCCGCCATCGTGGCCACGGCCTATGCCGGGGTGCACTGGCTTGCGTCGTCGGCCGTGGCGCTGGCGCTGTTCTTTCTTCTGGCGCGTGCGTTGGGCAAGCATTTCAAGGCAAGGCTCGGCAACGGCGACATCCTGTTCTGGATCATTTCGCAGCGCATCCTGCCGCCAGTTGTCGTTGTCATTCCGGTCTACATGATGTTCCAGGCCGTGGGCATGGTCGACACCCACATGGCGCTTATCCTGGTTTACGCGGTTGCCAATCTGCCTATCGTCGTGTGGCTGATGCATGATTTTTTTGCCAACCTGCCAATTGAACTTGAAGAGTCGGCGCAGCTGGATGGTTCGACCCGCTTCGGCATTTTCTGGGATATCGTGCTGCCGCTCACCCGGCCAGGCCTTGCGGCCACGACGCTTCTCACGCTGATCCTCAACTGGAATGAGTATATCTTCGCCGTCTTCCTTTCGACCGCCAAGGCGCAGACCATGCCCATCATGGTTGCCGCCAAAAACGCGGGCGAACGCGGCATCCTATGGTGGGAAATGTGCGCCATCATCGTGGTGATGATCATCCCGGTAATCATCGTGGCGATCTTTCTGCAGCGGTTCATCGCCAAGGGCGTGTTGCTTGGCGCGGTCAAGGGATAGTCGGTAGATGGCGAAGACGAGCAAGATGACCGGCGTGCCGGTTTCCTTCGAGAAGGTGCAGAAGTCCTTCGGGGCGGTGCGCGTGCTGGAAGAATTCAACCTCGATATCGAGCCCGGCGAGTTCCTGGTGCTGCTCGGCGCGTCGGGCTCGGGCAAGACGACGGCGCTCCGCATCCTCTCAGGTCTTGAAACCGCAAGCGCTGGCCGGGTGCGGATCGGCGAGCGCGATGTCACCGACGTGCTGCCGAAGTACCGGGACATTTCCATGGTGTTCCAGTCCTATGCGCTCTATCCGCACAAGACCGTTGCCGAGAATATCGGCTTTCCGCTGAAGGTGCGGAAAGTGCCGCAAGCCGAACGGATGGCGGCTGTTCGCGAATCGGCAGCCCAGGTGCAGCTTGAAAACCTGCTGGAGCGCTACCCGCGCGAACTTTCGGGAGGCCAGCGCCAGCGCGTCGCCTTGGCCCGCGCGATCATCCGCAGGCCTTCGGTGTTCCTGATGGATGAGCCCCTGTCAAATCTCGATGCCAAGCTCAGAGGGCATATGCGGGCCGAGCTGAAGCACATGCAGCAGTCGTTCGGGATCACGACACTCTATGTGACCCATGACCAGATCGAAGCCATGACGCTGGCTCACCGGGTGGCCATTCTCGAGAAGGGCGTCCTACAGCAACTCGATACGCCGGCCAACATCTACAACGATCCGGCCAACCTGTTCGTGGCGCAATTCATCGGGTCGCCGCCGATGAACATCGTGAAGGGCGCGCTGGAAGGCGGGCACTTCATGGCCCATGGCGAGAAAGTCGTTACGCCAGTGAAGGGCCGCGTCGCTTCGGCGGTGCTTGGCGTGAGACCGGAGGATTGCAGCGTCACCGCGCCCGGCAAGGGTGCGCTCAAGGGCGAAGTCTATGCAAACGAACTCATTGGCGACCACACGCTGGTGACCCTCAAGATCGGAAGCGACTTCCTGACGGTGAAGGCCGCAAAGGATTTCTCGGCGGGACTCGGCGACAGCGCGGGGGTGACATTCGCGAAAGATCACCTCTACGTCTTCGAAGCGGAGAGCGGAAAGCGCTTGCGGTAACTCAAGAACCGCGTTCCAGGCGGATCATGGCGGCCGCCTTTTCGGCAATCATTATCGCGGCGGCGTTGGTGTTCGAAGAGATGAGAAAGGGCATGATCGAGGAATCGCAGACACGCAAGCCTTCAAGGCCGTGGATTTTGAGTTCGGGCGAGACGACCGCCGATATTCCCTGGCCCATGCTGCAAGCGCCCACCGGATGATGATCGGTCTTGGCCATGCGGCAGGCGTAGGCGATACACTCTTCATCGGATTGGCAGGCGGGGCCTGGAAGCCGTTCGGCAGCCACGTATTTGCGGAGCGCTTTGGTTTGCATGATGTCGCGCGACAGACGGAAACCCCGAAGCGATATCTCGCGATCATAGGGGTCGGACCAGTAATTGGGATCGATCAGCGGCGCATCCAGCGGATTGCCGCTGGCAAGCCTGACGGTGCCGCGCGAGCGCGGCCGCACGAAGGCGGAATTGAGTGTCACACCGGCATGCTTGAGCTTGGCAATTCCCGCCTCGATGCCCGATCCAAGGCCCAAGTGCAATTGGATGTCGGGTGCGGAGGCATTGCGGTCGGCATAGCAGAAGCCGCCGGTTTCAAAGAGGCTTGAGGCAACGGGTCCGCCGCGAGATAGAAGATAACGCAATCCCGCCAGAGCGGCCCAATGGGGCTTGCCGTATTTGTCATAGCTATGATCGCCGGTGCATTCGGCGATGACGCAGATATCGAGATGATCCTGGAGGTTTGCGCCGACGCCGGGCAAATCGTGGCGGACATCGATTCCGACGCTACGCAAGTGATCGGCCGGCCCGATGCCCGATTGCATCAGAAGCTTCGGCGAGCCGATGGCGCCGGATGAAACGATGACCTCGCATTCCGCCCGCACGGTTTCGATCCCGCCCCGCTGCAGGAGTTCGACGCCCGTGGCTCTGCCTGCTTCGACGATGATGCGGCTGACTTGCCGAGCCAGCACGACCTTCAGATTGGGACGGGAACGGGCGGGCTTCAAGTATCCGGTAACTGCCGATGAGCGCCGCGCGTCGCGCTGGGTGAGTTGATAGAAGCCAACACCGGCGGGATCGGGTCCGGCAAGGTCCGGGTTGCGGGGTATTCCCAATTCCGCCGCCGCTTCAAAGAAAGCTTCGCAGATCGGTAGTGGCGCGCGGGGATTGGAGACTGCTATTGGGCCGCCACGGCCGTGAAACTCATTGTCGAATGTTTCATTGTCTTCCGCCTTGCGAAAATAGGGGAGCACCTCGCGGTAACTCCAGCCGGTGCAGCCTGCCTGGGCCCATCCGTCGTAGTCGAGCGCATTGCCGCGCGTGTAGACCTGCGCGTTGATAGTGGAGCCGCCGCCGATCACTTTGGCCTGGGTATACCAGAAGACCCGGTTCTGCATGTGGCGCTGGGGCACGGTGGACCAGCCCCATGACGCGATGCCCTTGGTCATCTTGGCGAAGCCCGCGGGCCAATGGAACAGGAAGTTCCTGTCGCCACCGCCCGCCTCGATGAGCAGGACCTTGACGTGTGGATCCTCGGACAGGCGAGCGGCGAGCACGCAGCCGGCCGAGCCTCCTCCGACGATGATGTAATCGTATCCCAAATTTCGCGAATTCATCAATTCACCAAGTTTCCGCCGGCGAGCTAGAGTAACGAATACACCGCCGCTTGCAATGAGCCTATTGCCAATCGTGTCCGCGTTGTCTAAATATGTAACGGATCGGTTACTTCGAGAGGACCGTGATACAGCAGCCTGCTGCAGAGCGCACCGATTTACGGCTTTTGCCCGGCCGGCTCCGGCAGGGACGGAATAACACAACCACAATCGCAACTTAGGGAGGTTTTCATGTTGCGCAAATTCTTACTGACAACAGCCGCGGTCATGGGTTTGACCGCCATGGCCCATGCCGATGAGGTCGAGGTTCTTCATTGGTGGACGTCCGGCGGTGAAGCCGCGGCACTCAACGTCCTGAAGAAGGATCTTGAGTCGAAAGGCGTGACCTGGAAGGACATGCCGGTTGCCGGCGGCGGTGGCGAAGCGGCCATGACCGCGCTCCGCGCCCGCGTCACCGCTGGAAATCCGCCGACTGCCGTCCAGGCCTTGGGCTTCGATATTACCGACTGGGCCAAGCAGGGCGTGGTGGGCGACCTGGGTGAGGTTGCCACCGCAGAGGGCTGGGACAACGTCGTTCCTCCGGCGCTGCAGGCCTTCTCGAAACATGACGGAAAGTGGATCGCCGCGCCAGTGAATGTGCACTCGACAAACTGGGTGTGGATCAACAAGGCGGCTCTCGACGCGGCTGGCGGCAAGGCTCCCGAAAACTGGGATGAATTGGTGGCCGTTCTCGATAAGATGAAAGCCAATGGCATTACCCCCCTCGGCCACGGCGGCCAGGCCTGGCAGGAAGCGACGTTCTTTGACGGCGTCGTGCTGTCCCTCGGCACCGACTTCTACAAGGCCGCCTTCATCGATCTCGACCCGGCGGCCCTTGGCGGCGACAAGATGGTTGAGGCCTTCAATCGCATGGCCAAGTTGCGCTCCTATGTCGACGACAATTTTTCCGGCCGCGACTGGAACCTTGCTTCGGCAATGGTGATTGAAGGCAAGGCCGGTATGCAGATGATGGGCGACTGGGCCAAGGGCGAATTTCTCAAGGCCGGCAAGGTGCCCGGCAAGGACTTTGTCTGCATCCGCTTCCCCGGCACGCAGGGAGCGGTCACCTTCAACTCCGATCAGTTCATGATGTTCAAGGTCGGCGATGCAGGCGTGAAGGCCCAGCTGATGATGGCTTCAGCCATCGAGAGTCCGGCCTTCCAGTCGGCCTTCAACGTGGTGAAGGGCTCGGTGCCCGCACGCACCGATGTTCCCAACGACGCCTTTGACGATTGTGGCAAGAAAGGCATGGCCGATCTTGCGGAAGCAAGCAAGAATGGCACGCTCTTTGGTTCCATGGCCCATGGCCACGCGGCACCGGCGGCAATCAAGAACGCGCTCTATGACGTTGTAACCCGTCACTTCAATGGTGAAATGGATGCCGCCGCCGCCGCCAAGGCGCTTGCCGAGGCAGTCGCGGCGGCAAAGGGTTAGTTGACGCAATCAGGGCTCCGGTGTTTCACCGGAGCCCTTGTTCAGGGAGGGGACTGATTTGGCCGGTGCGACACCCCGATCATCGCCATTTGCCTTGCAGGCCATTCTCCCCAAGCTTGTACTTGCTCCAAGCTTTGCCTTGGTGCTGCTGTTTGTTTATGGCTTCATTCTTTTTACCGGAGTTCTCTCATTCACCGGATCGAAACTGCTTCCCGATCTCACCACATGGGTTGGGCTTGGCAACTATGCCCGCCTGTTCAGTCATCCAAACTGGTGGACATCGCTGAAAAACCTCGCAATCTTCGGATCTCTCTATATCGTTATCAGCAGCGTTTTGGGGCTGGGACTGGCCATTCTGCTCGACCAGAAAATCAGGGGCGAGGGTGTGCTGCGCCCGATCTATCTCTATCCAATGGCGTTATCCTTCATCGTGACCGGCGTGGCATGGAAGTGGTTTCTCGACCCTGGCATCGGGCTGGAGCATGTGGTCAAAAGCTGGGGATTTGAAGGTTTCTCGTTTCGCTGGATCAAGGATGGAAAGATGGCCATTTATACAGTTGTCATCGCCGCCATTTGGCAGTCATCGGGCTTCGTGATGGCAATGTTCCTTGCCGGACTGCGCGGCGTCGATAACGAGATCATCAAGGCCGCGCAAATCGATGGCGCGTCCAACTGGATGCTCTATCGGCGGATCATCATTCCGCTGATGCGTCCGGTGTTCCTTTCCGCCTTCGTGGTGTTGGCCCATCTCGCCATCAAATCATATGATCTGATCGTTGCAATGACCGATGGCGGCCCTGGCACCGCGACGTGGACGCCCGCCCTTTTCATGCAGAAGTTCACCTTTGGCCGCAACGAAATGGGGATGGGTGCTGCTTCCGCCATCATCATGCTGATGATGATAGCCTCGATTATTGTCCCCTACCTTTACTCCGAACTGCGTGGCGGCCGGCGGACATGAGCGTAGCAAGTCCCGAAGCCGCAGTCCGCACGGGGCCACTCATTCGAGGCGTGGTCTACATTGTACTGATCCTCTCCGCTATCTACTACCTATTGCCGCTCTATGTGATGGTGGTGAACTCGGTGAAGCCACTCACCGAAATCCAGCAAGGAAACATGCTGGCGCTTCCACATGAACTCACCTTCGCACCCTGGGGCAGTGCCTGGTCCAGCGCCCAGATCGGCGTGCAGCCCACTGGATTGCGCCCCTACTTCCTCAATTCGGTGCTTATGGTGGTGCCAGCCGTATTTCTGTCAACACTTGCAGGCGCGTTGAACGGCTATGTGCTCACCAAGTGGCGCTTTGCCGGCGACAACATTGTCTTCACGCTGCTGCTGTTGTCGTGCTTCATCCCGTTCCAGATCGTTCTTATTCCGTCGGCCCGGATTCTCGGGCTGCTCGGCCTGGCCGGCACGACGTCCGGGCTCGCGCTCATTCACGCCATCTACGGCATTGGTTTCACAACTTTGTTTTTCCGCAATTACTACGAGGCATTCCCGACGGAACTTGTGCGCGCTGCCCAGATCGACGGCGCCGGCTTCTTCCAGATCTTCCGGCGGATCCTATTGCCGAGTTCCGGTCCGATCGTCGTCGTCACCGTCATCTGGCAGTTCACCAACATTTGGAACGACTTTCTCTTCGGTGCATCCTTCTCCGATTCGGATTCACAGCCAATGACCGTGGCGCTCAATAATCTGGTGAACTCTTCCACTGGCGTGAAGGAATACAATGTTCATTTTGCCGGCGCGATCCTTGCCGCTCTCCCGACACTTTTTGTCTACGTCGTATCCGGCCGCTATTTCGTCCGGGGCCTGATGGCTGGATCGGTAAAAGGCTGACCATGGCGTTTCTGGAAATAGAAAAGCTCGAAAAGAAATTCGGCACTGTCGAGGTGCTGAAGGGAATCACACTGGCAATCGAAGAAGGTGGATTTCTTGTTTTGGTCGGTCCCTCCGGCTGTGGAAAGTCGACGCTGCTGAATTCCATCGCGGGGCTCGAAAGCATAACCGCGGGCGAGATTCGAATTGCAGGCAAGCGGGTCAACGATCTGCATCCATCGCAGCGTGATATTGCCATGGTATTCCAGTCCTATGCGCTCTATCCAAACATGACGGTAGCCGGCAACATTGCGTTCGGCATGGAGATGCGTGGAGTTCCCAAGCCTGAGCGCGACAAGGCCATCCGGGAAGTCGCCGATATGCTGCAGATCGGCCATTTGCTTGAGCGCAAGCCGTCGCAACTCTCGGGTGGACAGCGCCAGCGCGTTGCCATGGGCCGGGCATTGGTGCGGCGGCCCCTGGTGTTTCTGTTCGACGAACCGCTGTCCAATCTCGATGCCAAGCTCCGCGTCGACATGCGGACCGAGATCAAGCGCCTGCACCAGAAACTCAAGACAACCATCGTTTATGTGACGCATGACCAGATCGAGGCCATGACGCTCGCGACAAAGATCGCTGTATTGAAAGACGGTGTTCTGCAGCAAGCTGGATCGCCTTCGGATATCTACAATAATCCCGCCAACATATTCGTTGCCGACTTCATGGGCTCGCCCGCCATGAATCTGCTTGATGCGCGAGTGGAGAGGCGAGGCAAATCACTGGCGCTATCCCTGGTGCAGCCTCACGGTGATCCCATCCGGATTGCGCTGAACGGCAGCGCGCTTGCCCGGTATGTGGGCAGGCAGGTGATCTTTGGCATCAGGCCTGAAGCCATCACCGATCCTGACGGCGCCGACCGGCTGTCGAAGCATATCATTGAAGCGAAATGCCATATCGAAGTGGTGGAGCCGGCGGGCGCCGACACGTTTGCCGTCACCCATCTGGGCGGCAAGGAGGTGGTGGCAAGACTTCGCGCCGACGCCAAGGTCATACCCGGCCAGTTGACGAAGCTCGCCTTCAATCTTGATAAGGCAGTTTTTTTCGATCCCGAAACACAGTTGCGTGTCGCGAGCTAGCGCCTAACCGCGCGCCAGCCAGCGCATGATGTGGGTTGCAACGGCGCAAAGCACGCCGTTCTGATTGCGCAGTTCGACTTCGGCGATAGTCCGATGGCGGGCTTCATCGGCACCGGTTATCTTGTAGCTCACCGTGATCGTATCGCCAATCAAGACCGCTTGGAGAAAGCGTATCCGGTCATAGCCAAGCGACACGGGGTAGTGGCCAGCCATCAGGTCCGGGCAATTGCCAGTGATCAAAGTCGAGGCCCGCGACATGTAGCCCACCAGCAATGCGCCATGGGCGATGCGATGGCCATAGGTTGTGTTTGCCATGGCGGCCTCGTCCACATGGTTGGAGCGAGAAATCGCCGGTGATGCCGGCGAAGAGATAGACGTCGCTTTCGCCGACTGTCTTGCTGCAGGAGACCGATTGTCCGACGGCGGATGTGAATAGGTCCGGCATGGTCATGTCCGCAACAGTTCGCGGGCGATGATCGAGCGCTGGATCTGGTTGGTTCCCTCATAGATCTGGGTGATCTTGGCGTCGCGATAGAGCCTTTCAACCTCGAAGCCGCGGATATAGCCGGAGCCTCCGAACACCTGCACGGCATTGGCGGTGTGCTGCACGGCGGCATCACTGGCGAAGCATTTGGCGATTGAGCACTCCATGGTGGCCGGCAGTCCCGCATCCATGGCCATGGCGGCGCGGTGCACCAGGGCGCGCGCCGCCGTGATATCCTTCTTCATATCGGCAAGGAGCCATTGCAGCCCCTGGTTTTCGGCGATTGACTTGCCGAATTGCTTGCGTGTCCTCGCATAGTCCACGGCGGCTTCAAGGCCGGCTTGGGCGATGCCGACCGCCAGCGCGCCGATGCCGATACGGCCCTTATCTAGCACGCTCATCATGATGTGGAAGCCGCGACCTATTTCGCCGAGCAAGGCATCAGCCTGCAGCGAGACGCCATCGAAATGGAGCGCGCCAACCGGCGAGGCGCGCTGGCCCATTTTCTTTTCATTCCTGCCACGAGTCACGCCTTTGGCATGAAGATCAACGATGAAGATCGACATGCCGCGGTTGCCGGCCGCCGGATCGGTGCGCGCCAGTACGAAGCCCGTGTCGGCTACCGGCGCATTGTGAATCCATATCTTTGACCCGGAAAGGCGCCAGTTGGATCCGTCACGCGTGGCCGTGGTCTTGATGCCGGACACATCGGTTCCGGCTTCGGCTTCGGTGATGCAATAGGCGGCACGCTTGCGGGCGGCGAGGATATCGCCCAAGTATCTCTGCCGCTGCAGGTCGGTTCCGTGCACGGACAACAGGGTGCCGATCAGTTCCACCAGTCCGCACTGATCGGCGACCGAGGAATAGCCGCGCGACAGTTCCTCCATTACCAGGGCATAGGACAGCGCATCGAGCCCGGCGCCGCCCAATGCCTCTGGCACGGTGATGCCAAAAAGGCCCAGGGCGGCCATTGCCTCATAGATGTCATGGGGAAAGGCCTCGGTTTCGTCCAGCTCGCCGGCGCGCGGGCGCACCTCCGCTTCGGCAAATCGCCGCGCCGTGTCGCGAATCTGCTCGTAGACATCGATGGGATGGCGGGGAACGGTGATGGCGGGGAGAGGGCTTGTCACGGCGTTTTCTTCACGAGTCGGAGGATTGTGTCGAGGTTGAAGCGGAGGCGGGCATCGAGGTTGGCGGCAGACATGAAGTCACGTTCGAAGATGATTGAGCCGGTGAAGCGGTTGGTGAGGTAATAATAGCCGATGGCGGCAATCGTGATGTTGAGCTGGACGGGATCGATTCCATCGCGGAACACTCCCGCGATCACTCCGCGGTCGAGGATAGCCTTCACCATCCGGACAAATGTGCCGCTGACCTGGCGAATCGTCCCGGAGGTCTTGAGGTGTTTGGCGCGGTGGAGGTTCTCGCTGTTGACCAGGGTAAGAAATTCCGGGTGATCGAGATAATATTTCCAGGTGAACCCTACCAGCGTCGAAATTGCGCCGACGGGATCCATTTCGTCGAGATGGAGCTTCTGTTCGGCGGAGCGGATGCCGAGATAGGCTTCTTCGAGCACGGCCTTGAACAGCTGCTCCTTGCTGCCGAAGTAGTGATAGATCATGCGCTTGTTCGATTTCGACCGCAGGGCGATCGCGTCGATGCGGGCGCCGCCCAAGCCCTTGCGGGCGAATTCCGCGGTTGCCGCGGCAAGGATGCGCTTGCGGGTCATGCCGGCATCGCGCGGCAAGCCAGCGCGCGGTTTCGGCGCGGCCTGCAATTCCGGAGTTGTGTTCATGGCGCCTAGTTTCCCGAATTGCCGATTCTGCACAAGCCGTGCTCGCGGATTTCCGACAGCGGCAGGGACTTGACTCTTCCCTAGAATGCAGTAACTAGTTAGTGCAGTAAAGGCCTAAAATCGGGAGGATCATATGGCTGCCAAGACACTCAAGACGCTTACTTTGAATTCCCGCCTGAGCCGCCGCGCGGTGCTGAAGGGGGCTGCCGGCGCCGCCGCCGTGGGGGTTGCCGGAAGCTCGTTCCCAATGCCGGCCATTGCCCAGGAAGCGACCTGGACGCTGGCCAACTCGCTGCGCTCGGTTGCCAATCCCTATCATGCCAGCTTCGCCAAGGGCGGCGAGGATTTTGCCAAGTCGATCGGTGCGAAATACGAAGTATTGGTCACCGAGGGAAACTCCGAGAAGGGCATCGCAGACATCAACGCGCTGCTGCAGCGCACCGGCGGCAAGCTCATTCTGAATGTCGATCCAAATGACTCGCCCGATGCAAGGGTGATCGTCGAGGAAATCAAGAAGGCCGGCGGCTTCGTCGTCACCCAGTGGAATAAGCCGGGCGATCTGCATCCGTGGGATTTCGATCCAAACTACGTGGCTCACATGTCGTTCGACGGCGTGCCGACGGCAGAGGCCATTGCCAATGAATTGTTCAAGGCCTTTGGCGGCGAAGGCGGCATCGTGGCACTGGGCGGCATCCTCTCGAATGTCCCCGCCATCGAACGCAAGCTCGGCCTCGACAACGCCATCGCCAAGACCAATGGCAAGGTGAAGCTTCTCGACTTCCAGCCGGCCGATTGGAACGAGCAAAAGGCCTTCGACATCACCCAGGCCTGGCTCACCCGCTTCGGCGGCGAGGTGAAAGGCGTGTTCGCGGCGAATGACGGCATGGGCATGGGAGCGCTTGAAGCACTCCGCCAGAATGGCCTTGCCGGCAAAGTGCCGGTGGTGGGCATCGACGGCATCGACGCGGCGGTGGCGGCAATCGAAGCTGGCGAATTCGCCGGCACCGTTGCCTGGGATCCGCTGTGGACGGGCGGCATGGGCCTGGCCATTCCCTATGCGCACGTTACCGGCAAGATTGACATTGCCAAGGAGCCGAAGGAACACCGCGAATTCTACGGCACCGGAATCATCGTCACCAAGGAAACCGTCGCCGCGTACAAGAGCAGTCCACCCAAGGTCGATTTCAACGATCTGTGGGGCAAGGCCACGGGCCAAATCCAGTATCGCGGTTAAGTCCTCCCTGTCGTAAGCTCTAGCCGGGTGTTTCTCACCCGGCTATTTTCTGCGGCAACGAGCAGGCGAAAGGGCGCGCGTGAAACCGGCAACAGCCGTGAAAGGGACATACCTGCGGCATTGGCGCCGCTGGGCACCGGTGGCGGTGCTTGCCGGGCTGTGCCTGCTGATCAGCCTGTTCAACGGCAACTTCCTCTCGCTCGATAATCTCGTCCGCCTGCTCAATACGGCGGCCATTCCGCTCATCATTTGCATGGGCGCTACCTTCATCATCCTGATGGGTTCGATCGACCTATCGGTTGAAGGGGTCATTGCGCTTTGCGCCGTGGCCACCAGCCTGCTGGTGGCCAATGATTTTTCGGGTGCGGCCATCGGATTGTGGTCGGTGCCGCTGGCCATCCTGGCGGGCGGCGCCATCGGCCTGTTGAACGGCTTCATTCATGTGAAGTTCAAAATACCGTCGTTCATGACAACGCTTGGCATGGGATTTGCCGGAATTGGCGTTGCCACGGCAATTCTTGGCGGCGTGATGGTTCGCATCGGCGACAATGACTTCCGCAATGCACTATCGCTGGGGCGGCCGCTGGGAATACCCGCCGCTGTTTGGATCGCCTTTGCCGCGGTGGCGGCGGCTTGGGTGATCCAGGAGCGCATGCGGATCGGCCGCTGGCTCTATGCCATCGGCACCGATGAGGCGACGGCGCGCAACGCTGGAATTCCGGTCGATCGCAGCCGCATTCAGATTTTTGGCATCGCTGGCCTGTTCTATGGGCTGGCGGGGGCGCTCTCGGCTGCGCAAATCGGCCGCGGTCACGCGCTCATCAGCCAGGGCCGGCTGTTCACGGCCATCACCGCCGTGGTGGTTGGCGGAACGGCGCTGTCGGGCGGCGTTGGCTCGGTGCTGAATTCGGTGGTGGGGGTTTTTATCGTCATCGTTCTTAGCAACGGCATGGTTCTGATGGGGATCGAGCCCTACGTACAACAGGGCGTGCAGGGCATACTCATCATCGCCGCCGTTGCAATCGCGCTCGACCGCACGCGTCTGGACGTCGTCAAATGAGCCAGCCTGTTCTGGAAATCCGCGGCGTATCGAAGAGCTTCCCGGGCGTGAAGGCACTCGACGGCGTAAGCTTTGCCATCAACAAGGGCGAGGTGGTGGGCCTTATCGGGGAGAACGGCGCGGGCAAATCCACGGTGCTTAAGGTGCTGAATGGCATTTATGCACCCGATGCGGGCGGCATTTATGTTGATGGCAGTCCGGTCAACATCACTTCGCCGCGCCAGGCCTTCGACTCCGGCATTGCCATGGTGTTCCAGGAGCAATCGGTCTTGCCGACGCTCACCGTGGCCGAGAACATCTTTCTCGGGCGCGAGGAAGAATTTCTGCGCTTCGGCCTGCTATCGAAGTCCCGCATGAATGCCGCGGCGGCCGAAGAACTGAAGAAAGTTCACCTCGGCATTCATCCGGGCACGCGCTGCGCCGAACTTTCATTCGCCAGCCGGCAAATGGTGGAAATCGCCAAGGCACTTTCCCTTGACAGCCGCATCAAGGGCGACGTCACCATTCTGCTCGACGAGCCGACCTCGGTGTTGGAGCGGAAGGAGATCGACCTTCTCTTTCGCATCATTGGCGATCTCAAGACGCGGGCTTCGATTGTTTTCATCTCGCACCGGCTGGAAGAGGTGCTGGAGATTTCCGATCGCGTCTATGTCATGCGCGATGGCAAGGTTGTCAAGGAGTTGCCCGCGAAGGATGCGACCGTCAAGGAATTGCATCAACTCATGGTGGGACGCCAGTTGCATCATGAATACTATCGGGAAGCGCGGCAGTCGGCGCCTTCGGGCGATGTGGTTCTCGAGTGCAGGAACCTGAGCAGGCAGGGTGCCTTCTCCAACATCAGCTTCGCGCTCCACGGTGGGGAAGTAATCGGCATTGCCGGCGTGATTGGTTCGGGCCGCGAGGAGCTGGCACGCTGTCTGGCCGGCCACTCCGCAGCTGACAGCGGCAGCCTGATTGTTGATGGCAAGGAGTCTCATTTCCGTGCCGCATACGATGCGACGGCCGCGGGCGTTGGATTGGTTCCCGCCGAACGGAAGGTCGAAGGGCTCGTTGCCCCATTCAGCGTGGCCGAGAATATGACACTGGCGGCGCTCCGGCGATTTGTGCGGAATGGCATCATACAATTCGATGCCGAGACATCGACGGCAAATGGCTGGATCGACCGCCTCAAAATCAAGACGCCTTCGACGCACACGATGGCGGGAAGCCTTTCGGGCGGCAATCAGCAAAAGGTGGTGCTGGCGAAATGGCGGATCGCGGGCGCCAAGATTCTGATCCTTGACCATCCAACGCGCGGCATCGATGTTGGCGCCAAGGAAGACGTTTATGAACTGGTCCGCGATATGACCGCCGAGGGACTGGGCGTCATCCTTCTGGGCGACACGCTGGAGGAGGTTATCGGCCTGTCGAGCCGCATTCTGGTGATGCGCGACGGCGAGGTGACAGCCACCTTCGAAGCGCCAGCCGGCGGCAAGCCCGGGCAGGTCGATCTCGTGCGGCACATGGTGTGAGATGACCGACGGAATGCAAAAGCGCCTTCAGACCTTTCTGCCGATGATTGTTCTGGCGGTGCTGGTACTGGCCATCGGCTTCTATGACCGGACTTTCTTCTCGACCGGGAATTTCATGACCGTCACGGCCGACACCATGACCCTGTTTCTCATGGCATCGGGGGTCACGCTGGTCATCATGATCGGCGGCATCGATCTTTCGGTGCAGGCGGTTGCATCGATGGCGAGCTGCATTCTCGCCGTCTATTTGCCGCGCTTCGGCTTGCTCGCCATTCCGCTGGCGGTGCTGGGCGGCATGGTTGCCGGGTTCGCCGGCGGCTATGTGTCGACGAGGCTCCGCATTCCGTCGTTCATCGCCACGCTTGCCGTGAGCGGCGTGGTGCTCAGTGCCGGCTACTGGTTTTCCGATACTCGCTCAGTGAACATTCCGGCCGACATCAGTGGCCGGTATCTGCGATGGGCGGTGGGGGATTTTCTTGGCGTGCCGAGTGAGATCTGGACCGGTGCGGTTTTCCTGGTGATTCTCAGTGCTGTCCTGGGCCTGACACCATTCGGCCGCCTGGTGCGGGGTATCGGCGCCCAGGAGCGCGCGGTGATCGCCTCCGGCATCGATGTCGACCGGATCAAGATCGCCGCCTACACGCTGTCGGGCACAATGGCGGGTGTGGCCGGCGTCGTCATGGCGGCACGGCTTGGCTCGGGCTCTCCGACGCTTGCCAATGAATTTCTGCTGCCGGCGATTGCCTGCATCGTGGTCGGCGGAACCGCGATCACCGGCGGCGTCGGCTCGGTCTGGCGCACTTTCGTCGGCGCGTTGATCGTGCAAGTGGTGCGGATTGGCATGACCTTCCTGGGCGTATCGGTGTTCGCCCAGCAGATCGTGTTCGGCGTCATCCTGGTGATAGCGGTCGGCATCACCATGGACCGCAGCAAGGTTCTCGTCATCAAGTAGGAACGGGTGCGTCCTGGCGGATCAGCTTCTGGCGCTTCAATTCCTGCCAGAAATCGGCAGGGATCGGATGGCTGACCAGGGCGATGTTCTGCTCCATCTGGGCTACATCGCGGGTGCCCGGCACGTGGGATGCAACGGCTGGATGGGCCAACAGGAATTGCAGCGCCGCGGCGGGCAGGGGCACCTTGAATTTGGCGCAAATGGCTTCGATGCGGCGGACCTTCTCCGTGATGTGAGCGGGAGCTGGCGCGTAGTTCCATTTGGCGCCGGGAACGGCGCCGGTCGCCAGAATGCCGCCGTTAAAGCCGCCGCCGATGACGATAGCGGTGTTGCGGCGCTCGCATAGCGGGAGGAGTTCATCGAGGGAGTCCTGTTCGAGAAGCGTGTAGCGGCCGGCGACGAGCAGGGTGTCGAAATCGCCCTGCTTCATGAAATCGAGCATTACTTCCCAGTTGTTGACGCCGGCGCCTACCGCCGTGATGGCGCCTTCGTCGCGCAAGCGGATGAGAGCCCGGTAGCAGCCATCCATGGCCTGCTTGAAATAGACCTTTTGAAGTTCCGCTCCGTGGGTGAAGACATCGGCATCATGGATGAACAGGATGTCGATGTGTTCAAGGCCGAGCCGCTGCAGCAAGTCCTCGAAGGACCGCATGGTGCCGTCGTAGGTATAGTCATAGTGGCAGGTGAAGGGCAGGCCGTCGACCCAGGGTTTGAAATCGATGTTCTTGCGCAGCGCCGGGCGGAGCACCCGGCCAACCTTGCTGGAGATCACGTACTCGCCGCGCGGTTTCCAGCGTAGGCTATGGCCGAGGCGGGCCTCGGACAGGCCATGGCCGTAGTAGGGTGCGGTATCGAAATAGCGCATGCCGGCATTCCAGGCGCGCTGAACCATGGCATCGGACATCTCTTCGGTAATGGGCCGCAGAAAATTTCCGATGGGTGCTGCGCCAAAACCCATGTCGGTGACGGCGAGGCCGGTCCGGCCGAATTTACGCGTGCTGATGCCCGGCATTTCAATCCCTCTCTTGAGTGTGGTGTTAGGCTACTATAAGTAACCAGATGGTGCAACATGGGGCATTTGGCGAGAACCAGGGATGAAATCGATCAACGGCATTCCGATTGTGGGATTTGGAACTTTTCCACTGCAAGGTGAAGAGGCCAACCGGGCCGTGCGCATGGCGATCGATGCGGGCTACCGCCATATCGATACGGCCCAGATGTATGGCAATGAAGCGGCCGTGGGCCGGGCACTCCGCGATTGCGGACTTCCCCGGAGGGAGTTATTCGTCGTTACTAAAGTCGATCCGGGCAATATTGGCGCTTCGCGGTTCATGCCCTCGGTTGAGCGCTCGCTTGACGATCTGGGCGGCGAGGTCGATCTTCTGCTGATTCACTGGCCGCCCGCAGCCATCGAACTCGATGCCGCCGTGGACCGCCTGATGGACGCTCAAAGCAGGGGAATGACGAGGCGGATTGGAGTCAGCAACTTTTCCCCCAACATGTTGCGCCGTGCCCATGACCACAGCGGCGGACTAATCGTTTGCAATCAGGTTGAGTTCCATCCGCTTCTCGATCAGCGTGCATTGGTTGCCGAGGCGGCGCGACTCGGTGTCGCGCTTACGGCCTATTCGCCATTGGCGCGCGGAGCCGCGCTAAAGCCGGACGCGGTCCAATCGATTGCGCGACGGCTCGAAAGGCCGCCGTCCGAAATTGTGCTGCGCTGGATCATCCAGCAGGATGTGGTGGCCATTCCGATGACGACGAAGCCGGAGAATGCGGGCTCGAACCTCCGTGCGCTCGATTTCGTGCTGACGGCGGAGGACATGGCGGCGATCTCAAGCTTGGGAACGAAGGCGGGGCGGCTGATCAATCCGTCTTGGATGGCTGGCCGCTGGGATGAGTGAGCCCTAGACACTCAGGTGGCCGAGGCGAAGCGCTCGGCAATAATCCTGAGCGTTTCCTCCATTGGCCGCGTCCACCAGTTGGTGGCGGAGAAGATTTCAACTTCGACCAGGCCGCGATAGCCCGCCGCCTCCACGTCGCGGCGGATGCCTGGCACGTCGATGACGCCGTCGCCCATCATGCCGCGGTCATCGAGAACATCCGTGGTCGGCACCAGCCAATCGCAAACGTGGAAGCCGAAGATGCGGCGATCCGCTCCCGCCCGCTGGAGATCGCGCTTGAGGTTGGGATCCCACCAGACGTGATAGACATCAACGCAAGTGCCGAGCCAGGGATCGGCGGCATCGCCTTCGATGGACCCGCAGATATCGAGAGCCTCGGAAAGAAGCGTCAGGCAGCTTCTTTCGGCAGCATAGACCGGATGCAATGGCTCAAGAGCGATCCGCACGCCCGCTTGCCGGCCATGCTCAAGCAGCACGGCGGTGGCCTCCGCCACCTGGGCCCGCGCCGCGGCAATGTCCTTCGAACCCACCGGCAGGCTGCCAACCACCATGACGAAGCAAAAAGCGCCGAGCGTGGCGGCATCGTCAATGGCGCGCTTGTTGGATTCGATATTGGCGGCGAAGGATTTCTGGTCTCCGGCGGGAATATAGGTGCTGCGGCAGTAGCCGGTGACTTGCAGCCCGGCATCGCGGATGCGGCGGGCGATGGCGCCGATGTCATGGCCCTCGATTTCGCGGCGCCAGGGCGCGATGCCGCCATAGCCGCGCCGGGCAACGGCATCGATGACTTTCTCAATCGGATCCTGAAAGCCGAATGTGGCGGTGTTGATCGCGCAGTGCTCAGGATGGCCGGCGAGGACGCGCATTAAAGGCCATAGACCGCGAGAAGCTGGCGCATTCGCTTCACGGCGAGATCGGGATGGCGCAGCAGTCCGGCTTGGTCGGCCAGGCGGAAGTATGCCGCAGAAATAAGTAATTGGCCGCATTGACTGGGCGCCGCCAACCATCACGAAATGATCCTGATGACCATTGAGCCAGGCCAGGAAGACGATGCCGGTTTTGTAGAATTGGGTCGGCGCCCGGAAGATGAGGCGGGACAGCGGCACGGTGGGGGCCAGGAGGGCATTGTATTTCTTCAAGTCGCCGCGAGCCAGGGCGGTCAATGCCTGGGATGCCGCCGGAGCAATGGCATCGAAGATTCCGAGCAGAGCGTGGGAAAAGCCCTTCTGGTCTCCAGCAATCAGGTCGGGATAGTTGAAGTCATCGCCGGTATACATCTTGACGGTGGCCGGCAGGCGGCGGCGCATCTCGATCTCTTTTTTATCATCTAGAAGCGAGACCTTGATGCCGTCAACTTTGGCGGCGTTTGCAGCGATAACACTTAGGCAGGTATCGGTGGCGCGATCGAGGGACGCGCTGCCCCAATAGCCTTTGAGAGCGGGGTCGAACATGTCGCCCAGCCAATGAAGTATGGCCGGGTGATCGGTTTCCGAAAGCACGCGCGAATAGACCTTCACATAGTCATCGGGCGACTTCGCCACCCGCACCAGGGCGCGGCTCGCCATCAGGATGATGCGGCCACCCAGTTTCTGAATGGCGTGGAGCTGCTCCAGATAGGCGCGAATGACGTCGTCAAGGGAGCGCGCATCGGAAGGCAGGAGGTGATCGGTGCCGCAGCCGGAATAGATGTTGCGCGCGTTCTCCGGTCCGGCATCATTGAGCGACCTGCCGATCAATTCCAAGGGCGCTTGGCCAGTCGAGGCCCATGCCGCGCTGGGAGGTATCCATGGCCTCGGCAATTCCAAAGCCAAGACCCAAGAGATAACGCCGGTAGGCAAGGGTGGCTTTCCAGTCGATGGCGGGCGGGCCGGAGGGATCGGCGCCGCTGAGGGGATCGGCCACCACGTGGGCCGCCGCGAAAGCAACGCGATTGAACGGGCGCGCGGGGCTTGCGCAGCGAGAGCGGCTCGCCTGCGAGTTTGTAGGCTTCGGTTTTTCCTCGCTCGGTGGGGAGAGTTATTTTCATGTCAGTATCTCACGGTAAGAAGACCGGCATCGGCCTGGATGATCTGTCCGGTGGTGTAGGGGAGAAGCCCGGTTGCGAGGGTGACGGCGATGCGAGCGACTTCCTCCGGCGTGCCGAAGCGCTTGATCACCGTCAGGCCGTCATCGATAAGTTTATCATATCTTGCCTTGGAGGGCGCTGTCATATCGGTTTCGATGAATCCCGGCTGGATTTCGTAGACGCCGATGCCATCATTCGACAGCCGCGCCGCGAACAGTTTCGACATCATGGACACGGCTGCCTTGGACATGCAGTATTCGCCGCGAGTGACCGACACGGCGGCGGCGTTGGCTGATGAAACGGTAACGATGCTGCGGTGCGCATCGGTCTGGACGTTCAGGAGCCGGCGGGCGAAGGCCTGTGTCAGAAAGAACGTGCCGCGGGCATTCACGTCGAGGCAGCGGTCATAGCTCTCTTCGCCGACATCGAGCAGATCGCCACGGCTTATCACCGACACGCCGGCATTGTTGATCAGCGTCGTCAGGGGGCCAAGTCCCGCAGCCGCCTCATCGAGAATTGCAGCATGGCTTGCGGGCTTCGAAATATCTCCCACGATGGCCACTGCCTTGCGGCCCATCTTGCGAATCCGCTCCACCACTTGGTGCAATTCGTCCGACTTTGCGTTGTCGAGCACGGCCACATCAAATCCGGCACCCGCCAGCGCAATGGCAATGGCCTTGCCGATGCCACGGCGGCCACCGGTTACCAGTGCCGTTCCGCTCATTTGCGATCCTCCAGCTTCTCCAGTGTTTCCGGCGTGCAGACGAGCCGCAGGATCGTCCTGGTGTTGAAGTCGAGGCGGTCCGTCAATGCCGCATCGGCCATGAGATCGCGTTCGAAGACGATGGAGCCGGTGTAGCGGTTGGTGAGATAGTAGTATCCAATGGCCGCGATGGTGATGTTGAGCTGCACCGGATCAATGCCGGGGCGGAACAGGCCTTGGGCCACACCCCGGTCCAGCAAATGTTGCATGCGGCCCACGAATGGCCGGCTCATCTCGCGGATGCGGGCCGAGGCCTTGATGTGACGGGCCTTATGAAGGTTCTCGCTGTTGACCAGGGTGATGAATTCCGGGTTGTGGAGATAGTAGCGCCAGACAAAGGCAACATTGGCCTTCAGGGCCTCAACCGGATCAAGCTTGTCCAGCTCCAGTTTGGTTTCGGCGATGCGGATGCCGGCATAGGCCTCTTCGATCACCAGCCGGAAGAGTTCTTCCTTGTTGCCGAAGTAATGGTACATCATGCGCTTGTTGGTTTTCGAGCGTGCGGCTATGTCATCGACGCGGGCGCCGCCGAGGCCCTTTTTGGCGAACTCGGCTTTGGCGGCGGCGAGAATGCGCAGTCTCGTGGCATCCGGGTCGCGGGCCTTCGATTTCTCGCCTGCCGCCATGGTTTCTCCGTCAACGGCTCTCTTGAAATAACGAACCAGTTAGTTATAAATAAGACATGCGAGGGGCTCTGGCAAGCACCGGCTCCAGGGCGGAAAGATGTATGATTATGTGATCGTTGGAGGAGGATCGGCCGGATGCGTGATGGCGGCGCGTCTCAGCGAGATGGCGGATGCGAAAGTGCTGCTGCTGGAGGCTGGGCCTCGCGATACCGACCCCTACATCCACATGCCGGTCGGGTTCTTCAAGATGACCGGGGGACCCCTGACATGGGGGTATGAGACCGCACCGCTCCGCCATGCCAACAACCGCGTTGCCGTCTATCCCCAGGCACGGGTGTTAGGCGGCGGAAGTTCGATCAACGCCGAAATCTATACGCGCGGCTGCCCCGAGGATTACAACGGCTGGGCCTCCGAGCATGGCTGCAAGGGCTGGTCGTGGAACGACCTCAAGCCCTATTTCGTGAAATCCGAAGGAAACAACCGGCTGGGCGGCAGCGAGCACGGCGTCGATGGTCCGCTTGCGGTGTCCGATCTCGTCAGCCCCAATGCCGTGTCCATGGCCTATGTGCAGGGCTGCATGGATTTCGGCATGCCGTTCAATGGGGATTTCAATTCCGGGAAACTGGAAGGGGCCGGGCTCTACCAGACGACGATCCGTAACGGCAGGCGATGCAGTGCCGCGGTTGGCTATCTGCGGCCAGCCATGAAGCGCACTAACCTGACGGTGAAGACGGGAATCATGGTCACCCGGATCATTATCGAGAAGGGGCGAGCTGCTGGCGTTGAAATTATCGAGGGCGGCCAGTTAAAGCGGATCGATGCGGCCGGCGAAGTCATCGTGACGGCCGGCGCCATCGGTTCACCCAAGCTCCTCATGCTGTCGGGCATCGGGCCGGCAAATCACCTGAAAGAGAAGGACGTGGTGGGTGTCCATGATCTCCCGGGCGTGGGCCAGAATCTGCACGATCACTTTTCCACCGATGTGATCTGGTCTCTCAATGGCGCCCATTCCTACGACAAGTACAAGAAGCTTCACTGGCAGGCGTGGGCCGGATTGCAGTATGCGCTGTTCCGGAGCGGGCCCGTGGCGTCCAACATCGTCGAGGCGGGCGCATTCTGGTGGAGCGACCGCAACGGAAAAAACACCCGACCTGCAATTCCATTTTCTCGCCGGAGCGGGAGTCGAAGAAGGCGTGGGAACCGTGCCAGGCGGCAATGGCGCCACCTGCAATTCCTATCATACCCGGCCGCGGTCGCGCGGCAGCGTGACGCTGCGTTCCAACAATCCGGCCGATCCGCCAAATGTCGATCCCAATTCCTTCGCCGAACCCTACGATCTCGACCGCCATATCGATGCGATCAAGATCACCCAGGACGTGGGCCAGACGCGCTCCATGCGCCGCTTTGTTGCTTCCGAGCATTTTCCGGGTCCCGGCTGCAAGACGCGCAAGGACTACGAGGAAGCGGCCCGCGCCAATGCGCGCTCGTCCTACCATCCGGTCGGGACCTGCAAGATGGGCAGCGACGGCATGGCGGTTGTCGACACTCAACTCAAAGTGCGCGGCATCGCGCGGCTTCGCATCTGCGACAGTTCGGTCATGCCGCAAGTGGTTTCCTCCAACACCAATGCGCCAACCATCGCAATTGCCGAAAAGGCCGCGGATCTGATTCGCGGCAACAGGTGAGACATGCCGAAAATCGTAACAGCCGCCGAAGCCGTCAAGACCGTAGCCGACAATGCCATCGTCGCCGTAAACTCTTCATCGGGCCTGTGTTGCCCCGATGCCGTGCTGAAGGCGCTGGGCGAACGATTTGAGCGCGAGCAGCATCCACGCAATCTTACCATGCTGCATCCGATCGCCGCCGGCGACTTCTATGGCGTGAAGGGCGTTGAGCATATCGCCAAACCGGGGCTGATCGGCCGCATCATCGGCGGGTCCTATCCTTCGGGACCCTCTTCCGCCGAACCGCCGCGCATCTGGCAAATGCTCGGCGGCAATGAAATGCCGGCCTACAATGTGCCTTCAGGCATCATGTTCGACATGATGCGCGAGGCGGCGGCCAAGCGGCCCGGCGTGCTCACCAAGATCGGCCTCGACACTTTCGTCGATCCGGACCTCGAAGGCTGCGCTATGAATGCCAAGGCGGCGGCCGCGCCCATCGTCAAGAAGATCGATTTCGAGGGCGAGACGTGGCTTTACTTTCCGGCCATCGTCCCCACGGTGGCGATCATCCGCGCCACATCGTCGGACGAGCGCGGCAATCTCACTTTCGAGCAGGAAGGGGCCTATCTGGGCGCTCTCGACCTCGCCATGGCGGCGCACAACAATGGCGGCATCGTCATCGCCCAGGTGAAATTCGTGGTCGAGAATGAAACCATCAAGCCGCACAATGTGCGAGTTCCCGGCATTCTGGTCGATTACATCGTCGAGGCGCCGGATCAGTGGCAGACTACCCAGACTCCTTATGATCCGGCGATATCGGGTGAGGTCTTCAAGCCCCTCAACACCTTCGGTTTCATGGAGTTCGGAACCGGCAAGCCGATCGCGCGCCGCGTTGCGCAGGAGCTGCAAGCAGGCTGGGCCGTCAATCTCGGTTTCGGCGTCTCCGCCAATGTTCCGCGCATCTTCCTGGAAGAAGGCCACCACGGCAAGGTCACCTGGGTCATCGAGCAGGGTGCCGTTGGCGGCGTGCCGCTGCTCGATTTCCAGTTCGGCTGTTCTTCCAATGCCGAGGCCATCGTGCCTTCGCCCTATCAGTTCACCTACTTCCAGGCGGCCGGTTTCGACTGTACGCTGCTATCGTTTCTGCAGATCGACAGTCATGGTTCGGTGAATGTTTCCAAGCTCGGGGTCAGGCCCCATGTGACGGCGGGTGCGGGCGGTTTTGTCGACATCACGGCGCGGGCCAAGAAAATTGTCTATTCGGGCTACTTCAACGCCGGCGCCAAGATGGACGTCATCGATGGCAAGCTTCGAATCGAGAAGGAAGGCAAGGTCAAGAAGCTGGTGCGCGAAGTTGAGCAAGTATCGTTCTCGGGCCGCCGCGCAGTTGCGCAGGGCCAGGAGGTGACCTATGTGACCGAGCGCTGCGTGATGAAGCTGACGGCCGAAGGCATCGTGGTCACCGAGATAGCGCCCGGAGTGGAACTGCAATCGAACATTCTTGACCAGTCGGAATTTCCGCTGATCGTTTCACCAGGTATGAAAGTGATGGAGGCGGCGCTGTTCAGGCCGGCGGTGATGGGGCTCAAGCTTCATGGTTGATACGGGCGACAAACGCATCAAGCTGGCGGTTGAAGGAAACCTCGCGGTTGTGACGATCGCCAGGCCGGAAAAACTCAACGCGCTCGACTATGACATGGTTCTCGCCATCGAGAGGGCCGCGCACCAAATCGACGCCATGGCCGGCGTCCGGGCGGCGATCATTACCGGTGAGGGGGAGAAATCCTTCTGCGCCGGCGGCGACATCGAGGCGTGGTCGGCGTGGAATCCAAAGGAATTTGCCATGGCCTGGGTGCGCCATGGCCACCGCGCCTTCGATGCATTGGCGCGGCTGCGGCAACCGCTGATCGCGGCGCTCAATGGCCATACGCTGGGCGGTGGGCTTGAACTCGCCGCCACGGCTGATTTCCGCATCGCCGAAGAGCACGTGAAGCTGGGATCTCCGGAAACTGGTATCGGCATTATTCCTGGCTGGTCGGGCACGCAAAGAACGGTGCGGCGCTTTGGGCCGCAGCTGGTTCGCCGCATGGCGCTGCTGGGCGAGGTGTTTTCAGCCCAGGAAGGATTGGCCCATGGTATCGTCGACGGCGTTGTCGCGAAGGGGCAGTCGCTGAAAGCGGCCAGGGACTTTGCCGCCAGGATCAGCCTACGCGGCCCCCTTGCCACGCAAGCCACCAAGATGCTGATCAATGCCGCCGAAGGTGAAGAGAGCGCGCGGACTCTCGAGGCCTTGGCCGGAGGCTTCGCAGCAGGCAGCGATGAGATCAAAGCTGGCGTTGAAGCGTTCCGCAACAAGCGGAAGGCGGACTTCTGACTTCACGTTATGAAGCAACTTGGTTTTGCAGCAGTTTCGCGCTTAACTTGCGAGTTATCCGGTGGGTTCAGCTGTTTCATGGAGATGAGCGATGGCGAATAGGGCATATACTAACCGGCTTGGCGGCCACACCAACTCCTATCACACCTATAGCCTCGAGGAGGCGCTCGAGGGCATTGCCGCGGCGGGCTACAAATTCGTGGAGTTGACCGCGGTGCGCGGCTGGACCGAGCATGTGCCGCTCGAGGCGGACGCTAAAACGCTGGGCCGCATCCAGCGGCTGATGAACAGGCTCGGGCTCATTGCGATCTCGCTCTCGGGACACTCGGACCTTACCACTAGGGATGGGCTCGCACTCGGTCTCAAGGCGCTCGATCTGTGCGAGCGGATGGGGATCGACATCATGAACACCGCCATCGGCGGTCACTACAGCGAGACGGAGGACGAAGCCGCCTTCATGGGCAACATCCATGAACTCGCCAATTCCGCCGCACAGCGCGACATCCGCCTTGGCATCGAGATCCATGGCGAGATCACCAAATCGGGCAAGGCGGCGATCGCGGTGCTTGAGCGGATCGACCGCCCGAATGTGCTGATCAATTACGATACGGCCAATGTCGAGTTCTATGGCGGGGTGAAGGCGGTTGACGACCTGCCGGTGGCGGTGCCGAAACTGGTTCACTGCCATCTCAAGGACAAACGGGGCGAGGGGCGGCTGTGGGATTTTCCGGCCATCGGCGAAGGCCATGTCGATTTCAAGCGGGCACTCGATATCATGGCGAAAGGCGGCTTCAGTGGACCGATGAGCGTCGAGATCGAGTTCAAGGGCGACCCGTGGCCGCCACTGGCCGAAGTCAACCAAGCGATGAAGGCCTCGCGCGACAAGTTGGTTTCGCTCGGTCTTTCATAGGAGCGTGGCCGTCATGAAGATCGGCATCCTCGGCTCAGGCTTCATGGGCACGACCCATGCCCGGGCCTACGCCAAGATACCGGGCGTCGGCGTAGCCGCGGTATCATCGCGCCATCTCGACAAGGCCGAAAAGCTCGCAAAGGAAGTGGGCGCCCGCGCCACCACCGACGATCGCTCAATCATCGAGGACCCGTCGATCACGGCAATCAGCAACACGCTGCCGACGCATCTTCATAGCGAAGCGACGATCGCGGCATTGAAGGCCGGCAAGCACGTTCTGCTCGAGAAACCCCTCGCGCTCGACGCCGCGAGCTGTGACGGCATGATTGCTGCGGCGAAGGAGACGGGCCGAACGCTGATGGTGGCGCATGTCCTGCGCTTTTGGGGGGAGTATGTGACGCTTGCCGAATTCGTCCATTCGGGCAAGCTCGGCAAGCCGATTTCGGCGGTGGCGTCGCGGCTTTCGCAGCTGCCGGCCTGGTCCGACTGGTTTCTCAATCCGGCGTGGAGCGGCGGCGCGGTGCTCGACTTGTGCGTCCATGATTTCGACGCACTCAACTGGCTGCTGGGGACGCCGAAATCGGTTTATGCCCGTGGGCGGGAACTGAAGCCAGGTCTGTGGAACGACATCCACGCGCTGGTCGATTACGGCAGTGTCAACGGCTTCGCCCGCGGCAGCGAATTCATGCCGGAGGGCTATCCATTCACAGCGGCGCTGAAAGTGCTGTGCGAGGGCGGTGTTGTTGAGTTTACCTTCCGCGCCGGCGGAAGCAGCGTCGAGATGGGCGGCGGCTCGTCACTGGTGGTGCACGAAGCCGGCAAAGCCTATCCGCTGACCGCCAAGCCCGGCGACGCTTACGAGAACCAGGCCGCCTATTTCATCGACTGCTTGCGCAAGGGCATCAAGCCCGCGCTCGGCACTCCGGAACAGGCGCGCCTGGCGGTGGCAACAGCGGACGCGGCGCGGCAATCGCTGGAAAACGGCGCGGTGGTAGGCCTGTGAGCGGGCGGGATTCCGATTGAGCGCTTGAACCGCATATCAGGAGAGCTTAGCCTTGTCCGCAATATGCGGCTCTTGCCGAATTGATGCGATAGGTTCGCTGGAATAACAATGATCAGATTTCTGGCTTTGGTCCGTGTGCTCGTGCTGTCAGCGGCGCTTCTGGCGGTTGCTTCGTTCGGACAGGCGGGGTTTGCGGCGGAACAGCCGCCACCGCCGCAAAAGGTGGAGCAGCTGATCGAGATTCTGTCCGACCCCGCGGTCAAAGCGTGGCTCGCTCAACAAACACAGGCGCCAACTTACGCACCCGCGGCGAGCGCCGAGCCGGCCGATGCAACAACATTTCTCTCCTCGGTGCTTGCCGCGATCAAGAGTCATGGCAAGACCCTGCTTGAGGCCTATCCGCGGCTGCCGGCCCAGTTCGAAAGAGCCCGCAACATACTCCAACTTGAGTTCGAAGAGTGGGGCGTGCTGGGTATTCTCGTCTTGATCCTTGGCTTCATTGCTGCCGGTTTCGCGCTTGACCGGTTGGCGCGGTGGGCAACAAGGGGTTACCGCGAGTGGATGACAACCATCCCGACCGGCAACCCGCGAGGGCGGCTGAAAGGCCTGGGCGCCCGCAGCCTCTATGCCTCCATCATGGTCGCCGCCTTCATTGTTGGCAGCGCGGGCGTTTTTCTTGCGTTCGAATGGCCGCCGCTGCTCCGCGAAATCGTGCTTGCCTTTCTTTCCGTCGCCATCATTACCCGCATCGTGCTGATGATCGGCCGCGTGTGGTTGATGCCGCCGTTTCTGGGACTGCCGGACAGCCAGCAGTACCGGGTGCTACCGATGACCGACGCGCGCGCCACTCACTGGTACATCTATGCCGGGGTCAACACCGCCTGGTTCACCTTGGTTGGAGCAATGCTGTCCCTGTTGACAACCTTCGGCTTCGATCTGGCGGGCCGCACCGCCTTGGGCGTCGTGGCGGGTTTCGTTCAGCTGATCCTGCTGTTGGCGGCGGTTTGGTTGCGCCCGCCCGCGGCCAGCGAACAGGTTCGCCGCATTGGCGCGAGGACACTGTCCTGGCTGCTGACCGCTTTCTTTGTTGTGCTTTGGCTGCTGCGGGTGAGCGGCGGCTATACGGCTTTCTGGATCGTGTTCGCGGCGGTGGCGGTGCCGGCCGCCGTCGCCATTACCAAGAAGGCGGTCTATCACGTGTTGCGGCCATCCGAGGACGGCAGCGAAACATTTCCACCGGTCACCATTGCCGTCATCGACCGCGGCATCAGGGTTTTTCTCATCATCGCCGCCGCGTTCCTGCTGGCGACCCGCGCCTGGGGTCTCGACGTCTTCGGCATGACCAAGGGCGACAGTGCGTTCGAGCGTCTGCTGCGCGGCGGGCTCAATGCCGCCATCATCATTCTTGCGGCGGATTTTGGTTGGAGCGTCGCCAAGGCGCTGATCGCGCGCAAGCTTATTGAAGTCATGCCGGTCGGCCACGGCACCAGCGCCAACGCCCAACAGGCCCGCTTGCTGACGCTGCTGCCAATCTTCCAGAACATCCTGTTTGCGGTCATTATCGTGATGGCAGGATTGATGACGCTGTCGTCGCTTGGGGTTGAAATAGGTCCGCTAATCGCCGGCGCAGGCGTGGTCGGTGTCGCCATTGGCTTTGGCGCGCAGACCCTGGTCAAGGACGTCATCTCCGGCATGTTCTACCTGCTCGACGATGCCTTCCGGATCGGCGAATATGTCGAGAGCGGTAGCTACAAGGGAACCGTCGAGAGCTTCAGCCTGCGCTCGGTCAAACTCAGGCATCATCGCGGCTATCTTTCGACCGTCCCCTTCGGCGAATTGGGTGCGGTGCAGAACATGAGCCGCGACTGGGTGATCGATAAATTCAATGTCACCGTCGACTATGAGACCGACATCGAAAAGGCCCGCAAGCTGATCAAGAAACTGGGCCAGGAACTGGCGGCGGACCCGGAATTCGCGCCCCACATCATCGAACCGTTGAAGATGCAGGGGGTTCAGAACTTCGGCGCTTACGGCATCGAACTCCGCATGAAAATGATGACCAAGCCCGGCGAACAGTTCACCATCCGCCGCAAGGCCTGGGTCCGGCTGAAGGAGCTCTTCGAAAAGAACGGCATCAAGATTCCATTCCCCACCGTGCATGTGAAGGGCGGCGGCGATAGCGTCGAATCCGCGGCAGCCCAGATGGCAATCGAGCCGAAGCCAACACCAACCTAGGCCAGGTGGTTCACCCGCTCCATGTACTGGGCCAGTTCGCTCACCTGGCCTAACCAGTTTTTCAGGATCTTCGGATCATCGGGAGCGGCGTGCACGCCGGGGGAGAACTCGCCCTTCAATGCGGACTCAACCGCCAGGGATACGGGCACCGATACCAGACGGCCCATGGCGGTGCCGCGCTCATCGCCCCAGGCATCCATCGCCCAGGTTTCATGGAAGACGGGGCGGCCGTCGCGCTCAGCCATGAGCGATACGAACAGGATGACGCGGTCGGGTTCGCCCGGCGCATAGGCGTTTTCCTTGAGGAATTCGGCCGCCATTTCGGCGAGCCTGGCATCGCCCGCAGGGCCTGACAGGGTTTCAATCTCGCGGAACACCGGTGTCCAGGCCTTGGTCCAGCCATTGAGGCGGATGGTGCCGCGCACGAAATCGCGCACTTTCCAATCCTTGCCAAAGTGGTAGTCCGCCATGAAGGGATAGCTGTCGCGGTTGGGATAGACTTCGAAGCTTTCCGGCACGGGCAGGGGTGCGTCGTAGGAGGTGATCGCGTCCCAGGGGCGCTCCACCCGCAATTCCTTGAAATCCCGCAGGCTGCGCGAGGCTGAGCGCAGCGCCTTCAGCACGCCCACCGGCGCCCAGCTGAACTTGTAACGGAAGGGGTTGGGAATCTTCGGGACGCCGCCGCAGTAGGAGGTGAAGCTCATCGATGTTATCGGCGCTATAGGCCTTGGAGGCTTTGTAGCGCGCGACAAGGTCGTGGGCCATGAGGTGATCGATGCCGGGATCAAGGCCGACCTCGTTCACCGACACCAGAGCCTTGGCGCGGAATTCTTGATCCAGTGCGCGCATTTCCGGCGCGATATAGGAGGACGAGACGAAATTCGCACTCCTTCGCCAGGCAAGCCTTGGCAATGGCGACATGCTGATCGGCCGGCAGCATGGAAATGGCGAGGTCACCCGGTTGCAATGCCGCGGTCAAAGCTTCCAGCGAATAGGCGCGGATGTCCTTGGTGAGATCGCCAACCGCCTCGCGGGCTTTTTCGACAGTACGGTTCCACACCACCACCTTATGGCCGTTTTTGATCAGCCGCCGCAGACCCGGACCCGATGACAGTCCCGTGCCGCACCAATGAATTGTCATGGTCTTTCTCTCCTCACAGGCCAGCCCTATGGCGGTCAAACTCCGCCTTGGCGCGCGCCCAAACTCCGGTGCCCAGACTGCCTAGCGTCAGCAGCGAGGGCAAGAGCTGGCCGGCAAAATCTTCGCTGCTTTCCACCGGCAAAAGCGAGGGCAGATTGTCGATTGCCATCACGTCAAGGGGTGGCGCGTCATGGACCCTCAGCGCCGGCGCCTGCCAATCGGTCACCCGGTCATAGACTTTGATGGGTGAGAAATCCGAAGTGGGATCGCAGGCAATATCGCCGATCACGGTCAGCTTGCGCGGATCGGTTTTGGCGGAAGCGGGCACGAAGACCGGGCAGCCAAGGCGGGCCAGGATGCAGTTGAGGAAAATCTCGTGTTGCAGCACTTCGGGGAACGGTCCGCCCGAGGCGGTTTCGGCCATGTCCCATTTGGTCACCGCAACTCCCAACTCGGCGCAGAGGTCCGATGCCCCGGTGCCCACACGGCCCAGCGCTCCGATGACGATCGCGCGGGGCTGCCCCAGCGAGGCGAATTCCCTGTGCAAATCGGCAAGGAGCGCCGATTTTGCCGGATACTTCGCCACTGGCCCGGCAATTCCACCGCGCTGCTGCGCCGCCCAGCATTTCAACGAAACAGCCGCACCGGCATAGCCCGCCCAATAGCCAAAGGCCGCGACACGGCGGCCCGCCTCGTCCACCAGATACTCGATATCGTAAAGCGTGCCCTTGCCGGCCTTGAACCGCTTCAGCAATGCTTGGCCCGCGGGCTGGCCCTTATAGGCATGGCCAAACATGATGTGGCGGTGGGTGAGCGCGGTGCCATCTTCGGGCAGCTCCTTCAGTCCGAAGATGATCGCATCGGCGGGAGCCTTGGGCCAAAGGTTCTCGGGCGCAATCTCGCATCCCGCCGCCCTGTAGCCGTCAATTGCAATGGCGCGAACCGAGCTTTGCTCGACCGTTACCCTTATCCCCGCCTTGACCAGTGCGGCGGCGCCATCCGGCGTCACGCCCACGCGCTCCTCGTTCGGGCGCTGTTCGGCCCTGACCCAAAGATGCGTCATTCACATTCCTCCTCCGAATAAAGATACCTGATACTCAGTCGGGCAACGAAGGGGAAGCGCCGAATTCCAGGGCCTTGTTCGAGCGGCTGCGGCGAATTAGAAGTGGCAGTTCAATTTTCCCAGTGGAATGAGGCGATTGTGACGACAGCTCCGGTTGAGATGGGCGACAGTGGGCCTGCCAGCGCCACTCTGGCGAACTGGCGCTTGCCGCCCTACAACCGCTGGAGCTTTCAGAATGTCGACACGCTTCTGCCGTGCAGGACCATCGCAGCAGGGCAGGTGCTGCCACTAGCGCATGACCTACCATTGGATTTGCGGGAGGTGGAGGTTAAGTGGCGCGATAGCACTCTTACGGTGGTGGATGCACTTGCGGCGACTTATTCCGACGGGTTCATGGTTCTCCGTGACGGAAAAGTTCTGTGCGAAGTCTATGGCAATGGCGATCCCGCGAGCCGCCACATCCTGTTTTCGGTCAGCAAGTCGGTAACTGGAGCGCTCGCTGGTGTGCTTGCCGCCAGTGGTGAGTTGGATCCCAGGCTTCCAGTAGTCACCTATGTGCCGGAAGCGGCCTCCTCCGCCTATGGCGATTGTACGGTCCAGCATGTGCTCGACATGACGGTCGATATCCAATTTGTCGAAGATTACCTCGATCCAAAGGGTGATTTTGCACGCTATCGCTCGGCTACTGGTTGGAATCCACCGAACCCTAGATTTGCAGGTGAAACTCTGCATGGCTTCATCGGAACATTGCCGAGAGGCGGCGGAGAGCATGGCGCAAGCTTTCACTATGTCTCGCCCAATTCGGATCTTCTCGGATGGATTTTGGAACGGGCGGCAGGGGCGCCGTTTGACCAGCTGCTTTCGCGTCTCATTTGGCAGCCTATGGGCGCCGAGCAAAACGCAATCATCACCGTCGATCACAATGGCGCGCCAAGAACCGCCGGCGGCATTTGCACATCCCTGCGCGATCTCGCGCGCTTTGGTGAACTCATGAGGAACGGCGGGGCGGCTGGCGGCAAGCAGATCATTGCAAGAAGCTGGATCGACGACATTCTTCACAATGGCGACCCACGGGCCTGGCAGCGCGGAAGCATGGCGGCCCTGTTTCCCTCGGGACGCTACCGTTCGCAATGGTATGTGCCGGGCGATGTGCCGGGCGCTTCTGCGCCATCGGCATTCATGGGCAGTGGATTTACGTCGACCCCACGACTTCCATGGTGGTGGTCAAGCATTCCTCGCAGCCACTTCCGGTGGATGATGATCTCGACCGGCTCAACCTCGCCATCTTCCGGGCAGTCTCGGCGCATCTTGCAAGTGCCCCAGCCGCTCATTACCCCCAATCGAACTCTGCAAATACCGGCTGGTGATCCGATCCATCGGCCTTTTCGTCGATCCAGGCTCGCTTTACGCGGGGGATCAGTTCGGCGGTGAGAAAGATGTGGTCGATCCGCTTATAGCCCGCGGCATCGCCTTCCGGGTGGGTTTGGCCGGTGTCCTCGGGAACGCCCATGATTGTCAGCGCGTCAGCAAAGAGCGTGCAATCGTGGAGGCGGCCATAGCAGGGATCTTTTTCGCCCACCAGCATGTCGTATTCCGGCGAGTTGGTCCGCATGTTGAAATCGCCCATAAGCAAGGCGGGCTGCGGCGTTTGCATCATCTCATGGTGCTCGAGCGCCATCCAATCGACACCGAACTGATCGGCGGGAACCGCGGGGCCGGTCACTGCACCACCCTGGCGCGGCGCATCGTCAATTGCGCGAAGTACTTCGGCCACCTGGATTTGGCGCTGGCGCTGGGAGAGATAATTGAGATGGGTGTTGTAGATGCGGATCGGCTGGTCCGCCGGTGCAATAACCGCCTCGTGCAGGCATGACTGGTCATTGAGATTGGCGTGGACCGGATATTTGGTCAGCGGAAAAGTTCGCGCGGAAAGAATGGGCCAGCGCGACAAGGTCAGAAGGCCATACTGGCGGCGGCGGGCGCGCTCGGCCTTGTCCCTGGAATAGATATCCACCGAGGGCGCAAAGGTGGCATAATGGGAAGGCAGAAGTTCCAGCAGCCGGGCCACCTGGTCGGCGTGCTCCATTTCCCGCCAGTTGCACTCGACTTCCTGCAGGCAAATGACATCCGCATCAGCCACTGTCCGCGCGATGCGGGCGAGGTCCACCCGCTCGTCGCGGCCCTTGCCCCATTGAATATTATAAGTGACGACGAGCATGGATTCCCCCCTGAGACAGCCTCTCACATTAATCGGCGCGGGCCCAAATTGTCACTTGTTTCTTGGTTTTGCGCCGCGCAATAATGGTGCAAGGGATTTAGGGAGCGCCGCCATGAGCATCGGATTTTTCACCCGCCTATTCGCCGCGTCGTTGGTGTCTGCTTTCGCAGCGGTGGGCAGCGCCCAGGCGGAAAAAGTTTTCCGCCGCGCCAATGATTTGAGCTTTGGCGGCAAGGAAAGCCTCGATCCCATTTCGGCCAATCGTTTCTATGAAGTCAACGACATGATCTACAGCCGGTTGATCCGGCTTGACGATCAGGGAAACCCGGCGCCGGAGCTTGCCGAGAGCTGGACACCCAATGACACGGCGACCGAATGGACGCTGAAACTGCGCGGCGGCGTCAAATTCCACGATGGCAGCGACTTCGATGCCGGCGATGTGAAATACACGCTGGAGCGGATCAACGATCCCAAGCTAGAATCCCCGGTCGCCTCGGTGCTCGGTATTATCAAGAGCGTCGAGGCCGTCGATGGGCAAACCGTCAAGATCGTCCTTTCGACGCCCCATGCCGGCTTGCCGCTGCTGCTCTATGATTACCGGGTGCGGGTCATCCCCGAGGGTTCGGGTGGCACAATCGAAAAGACCGGCATCGGCACGGGTCCCTTCAAGCTTGATACTTACGATCCCGAGGGCAAAACAGTTCTGGTGGCCAACAAGGATTACTGGGAGGGCCCGCCAAAGCTCGACCGGGTTGAATATACCGCCATTCCGGACTCGGAAGCCCGCAACCAGGCCATGCTGGGCGGACAGCTCGACTATAATTCCCTCACCCGGGAGCAGGAAGCGCTGTTCAAGGGCAATGGAAGTTTCACCGTTCAAGCCTTTCCGGCGGGTGGCTGGTTCGGCATCGCGTTTCTGGCCGACGTGGCGCCATTGACCGATCCACGCGTGCGCAAGGCGATCCGCATGGCGGTCGACCGCCAGGAAATGCTGAAGCTGATGACGGGTGAGAACAATGGCGAGGTTACATGTGACTCGCCGGTCAAAAAGAACGATCCCTTCCGCGCCGACATCGCATGCCCGCCCGACATTGAAGGCGCCAAGAAGCTGCTGGCGGAAGCGGGCCACCCCGACGGCATCGACATCGAAGTCAATACCGCCGATCTTGAGCCTGGCATGGTGCAATATGCCGAGGTTTATCAGCAGCAGGCCGCCAAGGCGGGTATCCGCGTCAAAATCAATCTGGCGCCATCGGATGGTTATTGGGACGACGTGTGGATGAAGAAGAACGCGGTCACATCCTGGGGCCAGCGCCCGGCCGATCAAATTCTGAACGAGGCCTATCGCACCGGCGCGTCATGGAACGAAAGCCACTTTGCCAGCGCGAAATTCGATGGGCTTCTCGATCAGGCCCGCAGCTCGCTCGATCCGGCAGCAGCCAAGTCGTTTTATGTGGAAGCCCAGAAAATGCTGTTCGAGGAAGGCGGCACTTTCATCGCCTATCACGAAAATGGCCGCCGGGTGCTGTCGAGCAAGGTGTCGGGAATGCCAGCACTGGACGAGGACTATGTCCGCTGGCACCTCGTCGATATCGCGGAGTAATTTGGCCGCGCTCGGGCAGGGACGATGCTTGGCGTGATCATCGAGCGCATCGGACTGGCGGCCTTTGCACTGGTCTTCATCTCGGTGGTGGTCTTTGCCGGGCTTGAGGCGATGCCGGGAGATGCCTGCACCGTCCATCTCGGCCGCGAATCGACGCCTACCAGCCTGGCATCCTGCCGCGAGCGGATGGGATTGAACCGGCCGGCAGCCGAACGCTTTGTGGAGTGGTCGAAGCATCTGGCCACAGGCGACCTTGGCGTCTCGATGCAACGCAACAGGCCGATCTCCGAGATAGTCGGCTGGCGGCTCAGGAATACACTGGTGCTCTCGGCGGTGGCGGCACTCATCGGCATCCCGCTGGCCATCTTTCTCGGCGTTGTTTCCGGATTGAAGCGGGACGGGCCGTTCGATGTCGCTGTCTCGTTTATTGCCATTTTCGCCATGACGGTTCCCGAATTCATCTCGGGAACATTGCTGATACTGATCTTTTCGGTTTCGCTTGGCTGGATGTCCGGCGTTGTCATGATCGGCTACAAGGCACCGGTGCTCGAACTGATCGGAGCTTCGCTGCTTCCCGCCGCCACGCTCACACTCATCCTCACGGCGCATATTCTCCGCATGGTGCGCTCGTCGGTCATTGAAGTGATGCAAAGCGATTTCGTGCTGATGGCCCGCCTCAAGGGCGTGCCCTACCGGCAATTGGTGTGGCGCCATATTGTGCCCAATTCGCTGTTGCCGGCGATCAGTGTCATTGGTCTCACCGCCGCATGGCTGCTTGGCGGCGTCGTCATCGTGGAAAGCGTATTCAACTATCCGGGCCTCGGCCGGCTCGCGGTGGATGCGGTCGGCGATCAGGATCTGCCGCTGGTTCAGGCCATAGCACTGCTATTCGGCGTCATTTACATCCTGACCAATCTCGCCGCCGATCTCATGGCGCTCGTGCTCAACCCCCGGCTCAGGACGATGCGCGGATGAGTTTTCGGACCATTGGCGCAGTGCTCCGGCAGCCATCGGGACTGATTGGCGCCATCATCGTTGCCGCCCATGTTGGTATCGCGGTGCTTGCGCCGTTGATCGTGCCTTATGATTTTGCCCTGCAAGATTCTGCGGAAATGCTGAATGGGCCTTCGGCCTCCCATTGGTTCGGCACCGACAAATTGGGACGCGATGTCCTCAGCAGAACATTGATCGGCGGGCGCGAAGCCATGCTGATCAGCACATTGTCAACCATGGTGGCCATGGCCTGGGGCAGCGCCAGCGGAATTGTTCTGGCGCTCATTGGTGGCCGCATCGACTCCGTGGTCATGCGGTGCGTCGATGCCATGATGTCAATTCCGTGGATTTTGCTGGTGATGCTGTTCGTGGCAGCACTTGGTTCAAGCACAGCGGCGCTCATTCCGGTCCTGGGATTCTCCTATGGCCTTTCAGTCATCTATCTGGCGCGCGCGGCCACTCTCGACTTTGTGACGCGAGACTTCGTGCAGGCCGCTCAGGCGCGAGGCGAAAGCCGCTGGACCATCGCAACCAGGGAACTCCTGCCCAATGTGCGAGACAGCCTTTCGGTGCAGGGCGCCATGCAGTGGTCATGGATATTTCTGGCGGTCAGCTCGCTATCATTCCTCGGCATGGGAGTGGCGCCGCCGACGCCGGATTGGGGCCAGATGATTTCGGACTCGCGGGGTCTCATGCAGGCCGCCCCCTGGGTGGTGATATTTCCGATGGCGGCGCTCAGCAGCCTGGTCATCGGCATCAATCTGGTTGTCGATGCCTGGGCACGGGCGCTCGGCGTGGACCGGATGCAGCGCGTGCCGGTCGCGTGACAGACGGCTTGGCGATCATCGCCGTCGAAAACCTGGTGCTCGCAATCGACGGGAAGGGCTACGGGCCGGCGCCGGTGATTGACAATGTCAACCTAAGCGTCGGCCAAGGCGAGCGCATTGGCATTGCCGGAGAATCAGGTTCGGGCAAGAGCACGCTGCTTCTTGCCATGATGGGCGTGGTGAAACCCGGACTCTCACATCTCAGCGGCAGCATTCATTTCGATGGTCAGCCGATGCTGGGCCGCGGCGACCGGGAGCTGCAATCCACAAGGGGCGGGCGCCTGGCGCTCATTCCGCAAAATGCCGGCACGGCGCTCACGCCCAGTCTTCGAATTGGCCGACAGATTGACGAGGCTTTGCTGCTCCATACTGCTCTCACAGGCCCGGAGCGAGGTGAACGCACAGTGGAACTGCTCCAACGGGTGAAGCTTCCCGAGCCCCGTGTGATGATGCAGCGCTATCCGCATCAGTTGTCGGGCGGCCAGATTCAGCGCGCCGCCATTGCCATGGCGCTTGCCGGCAATCCGGCGGCGCTGCTTCTCGATGAACCGACAACGGGGCTCGACGTTACAACCCAACTCGGCATTCTGGATTTGCTCGGCGATCTTGGCCGCGACAGCGGCGTGGCCATGGTTTGCGTCAGCCATGATCTCGGGGTGATCGCCAGGCTGTGCGGGCGAATTGCGGTCATGTATGCGGGCGGGGTCATGGAGGATGGACCTACGGATGTCATTCTCAAGAAACCCAGCCATCCCTACACGCGGGCCTTGCTGGCCTCGCTGCCACGGCTATCGTCCAACAGGATCCCGAGCGCCATTCCCGGCACGCCGCCCAGCCCTTACAAGCTTCCCGTGGGTTGCCGCTTTGCGCCGCGCTGCACTCATGCCAAAGACGACTGCAATTCCACTCCACCGCAATTTGTCTATCCCAGCGAGGGTGTCAGGCTCGCATGCTATTACCCGCAGACGGCTCCGTTGGAATTCGAAACGGCTGATCAAGCCGATGATCACCAAGGCGATTTGCGCGATGATTCACCGGCCCTGACTATTGACTCCCTCTCGATCAGCTACGAACGCCCTAGCATTTTCAACCGCCTGATGTCGCGGCCGCGCATCAAATTCGCCGTCAATGATGTTTCCTTCGAGGTGCGAAAGGGAGAAGTATTGGGGCTGGTCGGCGAGTCGGGCAGCGGCAAGTCGACCATTCTGCGGGCCATCGCAGGCCTGTGGCCGAAAAGCTCCGGTCAGATCGTCCATGACGGCGCCCACGAGTTGCAAGATCTCGCAGGTCAGCGCCATGTCGATCGGTTGCGCGCCATTCAGCTGGTCTTCCAGAACCCGGACGCCTCGCTCAATCCGCGCCACACGATCGAGGACATACTGGCTCAGCCGCTCCGACTTTATCTGAAGCTGGATCGTGCCGGTGTGCGCAAGCATGCGGCGGAACTGCTCCGCGAGGTCCGGCTCAGTGAAACTTATCTCACGCGCTATCCATCGCAACTCTCGGGCGGCGAGCGGCAGCGCATTGCCATTGCCCGCGCCTTTGCCGCCGAACCCGATGTTCTGTTGTGCGATGAGGTGACAACGGCGCTCGATGTTTCGGTTCAGGCCGCTGTCTTGCAGCTCCTCCATGATCTCAGCGCAAGCCGCAATGTTGCAACAATCATGGTCTCGCATGATCTTGCCGTCATAAGGGCAATCGCCACGCGCATCGCCGTCCTCTATCGCGGTGAGCTCATTGAAATCGGCCCGGCCAACGCGGTCTGCCATGCACCGAAACATCCCTATACAAAAGCGCTGCTTGCCGCCGTGCTCGAGCCCGACGCGGGCGCTGGCCAGCAGGGTCCGAAACTGCGCGACAGAGATGATGTTGAGTCCACGGGCTGCTCATTTGCTGGCCGCTGCACACTGAGGCTGGATAGCTGCAGTTCTGTGGTTCCGGCGTGGAGCGGAACGCAGCACAGCGCTCGATGCCACCTCTTGTGAGGTAGTGATGCCTCCAATATCCGTCACCCCGGCGAAGGGCGGAGCCCAGACTTGCCATGGATCCCGGCATTCTCCCATTGGCGCTAACTTAAGGGCGCTATCGATCCTTACGACCCCCATCTGTCATTGCCGGGCTTGTCCCGGCAACCCATTTCCCAACTGGGACGGTGCATCGATTTCTCTCTTGGGTCTCTACATTCGAGCACAGTTGGAGTTGTCCGAGCCAAGCCTCACGATGGGTTGCCGGGACAAGCCCGGCAATGACAGAAAGGGGCAAGGAAAGCCGCTTCCATTGTCAAGTTAGCGCCTATGCGCATTCGCCGGGGTGACTGACGATGTGGAAATGCTCATCAACTGGAACCGGAAAGACTCTAGCGCCGGCCCAAGACCTCGGTCAGCCCGGCCAAGACGATCAGCGTTGTGCCAAGAAGTTCGAGAGGGCCAAAAGGGTCGCCGGAAAGGAACGCCGCGCTGATCGAGCCGACCAGCACTTCGGTCATCAGCAGGATGCCGACACGGCCAGGATCGATCCGCTGGGCGGCCCAGAGGATCAGGAAGCTCGGGGGCACAAAGGTGATCAAGGCGAACAGAATGATCCAGGGCAGGGCATGTACAAGATCGCCGGCGCTGGCCAAGGGCATCGAGAGAGCTGCCTGCCATGGCGAGAATAAACGCCGCCGAGACAAATCCGCCAGCTGCGAAAGCAAATACCGGGAGGGCGATGCCGGGCGCGGGCCTGGCGTAGCTTCGAAGGGTTCCGGCCGACCAGCACATGCCGCTCAGCAGCGCCACCCAATCGCCGCCGTTACGCGGCAGGGGCAGCCCTCCGCTCACCCCCAAAATGCAGGCCATGCCGGATAGCCCGAGGACTATGGCGGCGAGGCGCGACAGGCTGAGGCGTTGGCCGAGGAACAGGCAACCGGCCAATGTGCTCCACACTGGCGTCAGGTAGAACAGCAGAATTGCATGGATGACGTCAGTCATCACCAGGCTCACGGTGTAGAGCGAGAATGCGGAGCCGAGAAGCAGGCCTGTCAGCGCCTGGTTGCCGATGCCGGTCCAGGCGCCGCGCTTGAGGAGCCACGGGAGTGATGACAGTGCCGCCACGGCATTGAAGATCAGGCTGACCCAGCCGCCACCGACCCCCTGGCCCTCCAGCCAGCGCAGCGGAATCCAGAAGACACCCCACATGCTGCCGCACATGGCCACGGCGATGGCCGGCAGCAAATAGCGAGGTTTTGCGGGACCGGCCACTTCGCGCATTTCATAGATATGCGGGATTTGCTCTAACGGCGCAACGGACAGGACGGCCTCGTCATTGTCCTGGCCAAGCCGGGGCGGGGGCTGGGGCGTCACAGCCGGGGTGCGGCTGAAATGAATGGGGTTGGCGGCAACCCGCCATGGCGGGTGGCCGGGTTCGGGGTGGGTGATCTCGGCGATCATGGCGCGCGCGGCCGTGTGCTTGTCGGCAAATATGTCTCGCGCGTCATTGACCGGGCCAAAGGGCAGCCTGCCGCCCAGCTTGGTGGAGAGTTCGGCCTTGGTGTATTGCGAGGTCCAATCGGCGACAATATGGTTTATTTCATCGGCTTGGCGGCGGCGGCCAGCTTTGCCGGCGAAGCGCTCGTCCTGCAGGAGGTCATGCCGGCCCATGACCTCGACAAGTTCGCGCCAGAATGAATCGTCGACGACACCGATCGATACCCAGCCGTCCTTGGCCGGAAAAACTCCGAAGGGTGCAAGAAGCGGATGGCCATTGCCGGAGGGTTCGGCGACGGCGCCCTCCATATCGTATTGGTAGACCAGCCGCTCGCAGAGGCTGAGGGTTGCATCGTACATGGCGATATCGACAAATTGTCCGTGGCCGGTCAATTCGGCATGGCGGACGGCGGCCACAATGGCGAAGGACATCATCAGGCCGGTGAACACGTCACTGACGCCGGGACCGGTTTTCATCGGGTGGTTGCGATCGGGGCCGGTCATGCTCATCAGTCCGCCCATGGCCTGGGCCACGACATCGTAAGAAGGCCAATCGGCGTAGGGACTCTTGCCGCTCCGCGGGTCGCCGAAGCCGCGGATGGCGCCATAGACCAGTTTCGGGTTATCCAGTGCGAGAGCGTCATAGCCGAGGCCGTGCCGTTCCATCACACCGGGTCTGAAATTTTCCACCAGAACATGGGAGGATTTCGCAAGGGCGCGGGCGGCCTCGCGATCTTCGCGGCACTTGAGGTCGAGGACGATGCTCTTCTTGCCACGGTTCAGGCTGACGAAATAGCCGCCCCACAGCTTGTCCGGATCGTCACCTCGATAGGGGCCGTTGGTGCGGCTGGTGTCGCCCTCGGGGCTCTCGATCTTGATCACCTCGGCGCCATGGTCGGCCAGCATCATGGTGCAATAGGGGCCCGACAGCATGCGAGTGAAATCAAGCACGCGAATCCCTGCGAGAATGCCGTTTGCGGGACTAGACACGCTGTTTCACCTTGTTGGCAAGATGCTCAGCCAGGCCGGACATGGCGAATCCCGCTTGTGCCAGGGCTGACATCAGCGCACCGGTTTGCCCTTCGTCAAAGGCCGTGAGTGGTGGCCGGACGATTGAGAAGCCCGAATATTTTCCGAACCCGGCGGCAGCGGTCTTCAGTGCGGCTATCATGGGCCGTGATTCAAATATGCGGCGAACCGGGTTGAGGCTGGCCTGCAAGGCTTCGGCCTGGGGCGATTGCCATTCCTGGTAGAGCTTGCCGATCGCCGCGGGATTGACATTGGCGCAAGCGGAGATACAGCCAGCTCCGCCATTGCGCAGGGTTTCAAGCAGCAGGGATTCGCTGGCGCAAAAGACTCTGAGCTGGGGAAATTCGCGGATGACGCTCAGTGTATTGGCGATATCGCCCGATGAGTCCTTGAGGCCGGCAATGGTGCCGGGATAGCGCGACAGCAGGCGGGCGATGAGGGGCAGAGTGATTGGCACGCCGGACAATTTTGGGATGTGGTAGAGCAAGATCCTGAGCTTGCGGTCGCCTACTCGCTCGATTACTTCGGCATAGCTGGCAAAGACGCCGTCCTCGCTTACATTTTTGTAGAAGAACGGCGGCAGCATCAGCACGGCGGCGGTGCCGGCTTGCAACGCAGCCCGCGTCAGTGTGATGGTGTCGGGCAAAGCGCTGGCGCCGGTGCCGGGCACCAGCCTTGATCCAGGAATGCCATGGGATATGAGGTATTCTAGAAGCTCAAGGCGCTCCGCAACCGAAAGGGAATTGGCCTCGGAATTGGTGCCGAATATGGCGAGCCCGGCATTATTGGCAAGGAGCCATTTGCAGAATTGCAGGTGCGCGGGTTTGTCGATCGACAGGTCCTGCTTGAATGGCGTGAGGACCGGTGCGAATACTCCCGAAAGCGGCTCACTTGGCAATGTATTCTCCGTGACGGCGGGTTAGGTTATCGTGGTTGTTAGGCCGGAACCGCGGGATAGCCAAGATATCTGTTAGCGGATTGGGAATAGATTTGTGGAGCAGGCGGATGTCATTGTTATCGGAGCGGGCGCGGTTGGACTGGCAATTGCCCGCCAGCTGAGCCTCGATGGCCGGGGCGTTCTCGTTCTGGAACGTGAAGAGACTATCGGGTCAGGGGTGAGTTCGCGCAGCAGCGAGGTGATCCATGCCGGCCTCTACTACCCTGAAAATTCGCTGAAGGCCCGGCTCTGTGTCAGCGGCCGCGACATGCTTTACCGCTATTGCAAGGAGCGCGGCGTCGATCACCAAAGATGTGGAAAGCTGGTGGCGGCGGAGCGGCCGGAGCAACTGCAGCGGCTGCTGGCCATCCAGGCGCAGGCGGAACTCAACGGCGTCAAAGATACGCAGATCATTTCCGGCGAAGAGGCAAGGGCGCTTGAGCCGGAACTTCGCTGCGCCGGTGCTCTGCTGTCGCCTTCCACGGGCGTCATCGACGGCCATCAATACATGCTGGCGCTGCAGGGTGATGCGGAAGCGGCGGGGGCAAGCGTCATCTTGCGGGCACCGGTCATCGGTGGACGGACCAACGGACACAAGATCGTCCTCACTGCTGGGGGCGGTGGTGGCATGGAGATCGAAGCTTCGTTGGTGATCAACAGCGCCAGCCTTTCGGCGCAGGCGGTCGCACGCTCCATTCAGGGCTTTGATCCGAAGTTCGTGCCGCCGCTCCATCTCGCCAAGGGGAACTATTTCGCGCTCTCCGGCAGGCCGCCGTTTTCGCGGCTGGTCTATCCGATGCCGGAACCCGGCGGGCTTGGCATTCATTTCACCATCGATGTGGCAGGGGCCGGGCGGTTCGGGCCGGACGTCGAATGGGTCGATCATCTTGATTACAATGTCGACCCCGGCCGGGGGCCGAGCTTCCAGCAAAGCATCGAGCGCTATTGGCCGGGGCTCGATCCCGGCAGGCTGCAGCCCGCCTATGCCGGCATCAGGCCAAAGATCGAGCGGCCGGGCGGATCGGGCAGCGACTTTATCATCCAGGGACCGGCGGATCATGGCTGCGCCGGATTGATCAATCTGTTCGGCATCGAGTCGCCGGGGCTCACCGCCTCACTGGCGATCGCCAGGCATGTGGCCCGGTTTGCAACGCCAGGTGTGTGAAACCAAGTGTTCAGGCTATAACAATCCGAGATTTAACGGGTGATCGAAGAGGATAAATTTGCAGATGCTGAAGAGCTGGGCTGAGTGCGCGCCACGATTGATCGATGTGGCGATGGGGAGGGCGCCGGCAGACATGGTGGTGCGCGATGGGCGGTGGGTCAATGTGCATTCGGGCGAAATCATCGAGCATACCGACGTTGCAATTGTTGCCGGCCGCTTCGCCTATGTGGGGCCCGATGCATCGCACACGATCGGTGCCGCGACCAAGGTGATCGATGCGGAGGGGCGCTATCTGGTGCCGGGCCTGTGCGATGGCCACATGCATGTGGAAAGCGGCATGGTGACGGTCACCGAGTTCGCCCGCGCCGTCATTCCGCATGGCACGACGAGCATGTTCATCGACCCGCACGAAATCGCCAATGTGCTGGGGCTGGAGGGCGTGAGGCTGATGCATGACGAGGCGATGACGCTTCCCGCCAACGTGTTCGTGCAGATGCCGAGCTGCGTTCCGAGCGCCGCGGGGCTCGAAAACGCCGGCGCCTCGCTTGGGGTCGATGAGGTAAGGGAAGCGATGACCTGGCCCAACATTATCGGGCTTGGCGAAATGATGAATTTTCCCGGCGTGATTGCTGGGGACGGCAAGATGCTGGGTGAGATTGCCGCAACCCAGCGCGCGGCCAAAGTCGTCGGCGGCCACTATGCCTCTCCCGACCTGGGTCCGCCGTTTCATGCCTATGCGGCGGGGGGGCCGGCCGACGATCACGAAGGCACGCGGGCCGAGGATGCGGCGGCGCGGGTCCGCCAGGGCATGCGCGCCATGCTGCGGCTGGGCTCGGCGTGGTATGACGTCGCCCTCCAGATCAAGGCGGTGACCGAGCTGGGGCTCGATTCCCGTAACTTCATTCTGTGTACGGACGATAGCCACTCGGGAACCCTGGTGAACGATGGGCACATGGACCGGGTGTTGCGCCATGCGATCGCGCAAGGGCTGAAACCCCTCGTGGCCATCCAGATGGCTACACTTAACACGGCGCAACACTTCGGACTCGAACGGGAGTTGGGTTCGATCACGCCGGGACGGCGGGCCGACTTATTTTTGACCTCCGATCTGATTGCGCTTCCGGTGGAACTGGTAATTGTCAGGGGCCGCGTCATGGCAGAACACGGCAAGCTGACGGCTGAGATTCCTGCCTATCTCTATCCGGAAAGTGCGAGAAACACCGTCAACATGGCGCGAAACGTGACTGCCCGGGATTTCGACATCGCGGCGCCCGCCGGCGCCAATGAAGTGACGGCGCGGGTCATCGGCGTCATCGAGAACCAGGCGCCGACGCGCGCACTTGAACGGCGGCTCCTGGTTTCAGACGGGCTGGTGGAAATGGATGGGCAAGCGGATGTCTGCCAAATCGCCGTCGTCGAGCGCCATCGGGCGACGGGGCAAGTCAGCAACGCCTTCGTTGCTGGGTTTGGCTACAACGTACCGTGCGCGGTTGCCAGCAGCGTCGCCCATGACAGCCATCACATTATCGTTGTCGGAACCAACAAGGACGACATGGCATTGGCCGTCAACACGCTGAAAGCCGCGCGCGGTGGCGTCGCGGTGGTGCGCGAGGGCAAGGTGCTGGCGCTGGTCGAGCTGCAAATCGCCGGGCTGATGTCGACGGAACGGGCGGAAATTGTAGCCGGAAAGGCGTCACACATGGTCGAAGCGATGAAGGCGTGCGGATGCAGTTTGAATAATGCCTTCATGCAGCATTCGCTGCTGGCGCTGGTGGTGATACCGGATTTGCGGATTTCGGACGTGGGGCTGGTGGATGTGACGCAATTCAGGAAAGTGGATCTGTTTGTGTGAGCGGAACAGTGTTGTTTGGGCTGTTGCATCGGAATCGTCATGTTAGCGAAAGTTTCCTCTCCCTCTGGGATTGAAGGAAATAGTGTATGCAGTGTTCCTGGGTGACGGATGGTGGGAAGAGTGATCACTGCACCGTGCCGCGGGCGTCGACTTTTACGGCGCCGAGGACTTCGCTCCCACGGATGATCACCACCTTGTCGAAGAGATTGCTTACGGGGCAGACGTGGTTGGGGGTCACCCGCACCAGGTCGCCGACATTGGGCTTGGCGGAAACCCCGGAGATGTCGAGATAGCCGTGCTCTTCATTGACGTCGTAGACGCGGGCATGGCCAAGTTCGCGGACCGAGCCGTAGCCGGGGAGGCCGAGGAGATCGCTGGTCAGGGCCTTGGAGCCGGCATCGATGAGGGCGCGCTCAGCGCGTCGGGCGGCTGACGACGGTCGCCAATACCGTCAATGCGCAATCATCGTATGAACAGGTGCCACGCTCCGCCAGGGAGCGGTCGAAGTAGATATAGGTCCCGGCGCGGTATTCGGTGATGCGGGCGAGGCCCTCGTCCTTCCACATCTCGGGTGAGCCGCCGGTGGTGACGGTTTTGGTTTCGAGCCCGGCGCGGGAGAGCATGGCGCGCGCGGCATCGAGGAAGATTTCGCCTTCGACGCGCGTGCCCGGGCGGGCATAGGTCATCAGGCCTCCGTATTTGAGACCCTTGGTGGCATCGATCTTCTTTGCCAATGCCGCTGCCGCCTCGGGCGACTGGGCGCCATTGCGCTTGGCGCCAGTATCGCATTCGACCAAAACTTCGATATCGCGGCCGCGAGGCGCGTCCGGCGCCACCTAGGCCTTCGACCACGGCTTCATTGTCGGCGACGACGGAAATGCCGGTGCGGCGGGCAAGGGCGGCGAGGCGATCGAGCTTATGACGGCCGACGATATTGAAGGTGAGCAGCATGTCGGCGATCCCCGCATCCGCCATCACCTCGGCTTCGCCGAGCTTCTGCACAGTAATGCCCCTGGCGCCCAATTCGATCTGGTGCTTGGCCAGCGGCACGAGCTTGTGGGTCTTGATGTGGGGGCGATTGGCGAAGCCCGCCTTGTCGCAGCGCGTCTGCCAGCGGGTGAGATTGCGCTCGACGATATCGATGTCGATCACAGGCACCGGGGTCTCGAGATCCTCGATGCGGCGGCCAACATCTTCGAACTGAAAGTGGCTGAGAATATCCATCATGTTACTCCGGTGGATTGAGACGGAAGTCGGCGCCTTCCGGCAGGGTCTGGCCGCCATCGACGGTGATGGTGGTGCCGGTGATGTAGGAGGCGTCATCGGAGGCGAGGAAAAGTGCCGCATTGGCGATATCGCCGGGGGTTCCCAAGCGGCCAAGGGGTATGGCTTCCTCCATGGTGCGGATATAGGCCGCCGAGCGATGCTGCTTCATGCCTTCGGTGAGAATGTTCCCGGGCTCGATGCCATTGACGGTGATGCCATAGTTCGAAAACTCCAGTGCGGCGGCCTTGATGAAGCCGTTGATGCCGGCCTTGCTGGCGGAATAGTGGCCGTGGCCGGGGCTGGTGACGCGGGGGCCGGTGATCGACGAGGTAAAGATCATGCGGCCGGCGCGTTTGGGTTTCATCACGGCGAGAGCGGCTCTGGCGGCGAGATAGGTGCCGCGAAGGTTGACGCCCATCACCTTGTCCCATTCCTCGGGCTCGATGTTCTCGATCAGGGTCCAGGGAAAGATGCCGGCATTCTGCACCAGAATGTCGAGACCGCCATAGGCCGAAACCGTTTCGCTCACGGCGCGCTCGGCGTCGCGCCTTTGCGAAATATCGGTGGCGATGAAACGGGCGCCGAGACGCTTGGCGGTGGCAACGCCCGCATCGGCCTCAATGTCGGCAATCATCACTTTGGCGCCTTCTTCGGCGAAGCGCTGGGCGATCGCCTCGCCAATGCCGCGGGCGGCTCCGATCACCAGGGCGCTCAGGCCCTCCAGGCGTTTGGTCATGCGAGCCTCTGGCGAATTGAAAGTTTGACGGTATCAAGCAAAACGGCGGCCAGGACCAGGGCGCCGAGGATCACCTGGGTGTAGTGGGCGGGCAATCCCATCAGATTGATCGCGGTATGGATGGACGAAAGCAGCAGCACGCCGGCATAGACGCCGGGCAGGCGGCCAACCCCGCCCTTGAGGCTGACGCCGCCGATGACGACGGCGGCAAAGGCATTGAACAGCATTCCGGTGCCGAGGTTGGCGGTGGCGCCGGAGGTGCGGATGGCGAGGAGCCAGCCCGCCAATCCGGCGATGGCGCCGGCCAGCACGAAGCTTGTGAGGATGAGCCTATCCACCTTGATGCCGGCCCGGAAGGCGGCGACGGCATTGCCGCCGATCATGGTGATGTGGCGCCCGAAGGGAGTTCTGGTCATGATGAAACCGAATAAAGCAAAGCAAGCGATGGCGATCCAGGCGATCAGCGGAATGTAGCCGACGGTGGCGATCCCGATCACCCGCAGGGACGGCGCCAAATCCTGGGCCGAGCGGCCGCCGGAGATTGCCACGACGAGTCCTCTCACCCAGATATAGGCTGCAAGCGTCACGATGAAGGCGTTCATCTTGAGTTTGACGACCAACCAGCCATTGATGGCGCCGATGATGCCGCCGACGATCAGTGCCAAGACAAGCGAGATGGGCAACACCAGCCATTCGGGGGTGAAGGTATAGCCCTGCCCGATGCCGCGGGCACAGAACAGAATGCCGGTCACCATGGCGGTGAGGGCCGCGACCGATTCGACCGAGAGGTCCATGTCGCCGGCGATGATCACAATGGCCAGTCCGATGGCCATGACGCCGACAAAGGTGGACTGTTCGACGATGTTGGCGAAGATGCCGATCTGGAAAAACTGCGGGATGGTCGCGGAGAATACCGCCAGCACGGCGGCCAGCATGAACCAGACAAGATTGTCGAGCGCGAATTCGATGAGCGCCCGTTGGCGGGTACCGATCATGTTGGGAGTCCTGATTCTTGAAGCCGTCACCGCGTTCGCTGCAATCTCCCTCCCCCTTGCGGGGAGGGATTAAGGGTGGGGGTCGCACCGAACCATCAATCGAGTTGTTGCGAGTACGTTCTGTTAGACCACCAGACCCCCACCCCTACCCCTCCCCGCAAGGGGGAGGGAGAAATAGGGTCGTCGATAGTAGCATTTGTCCCCTGGTCCTACTCGACCGGCATGATCTTGTCGGCCGGGGCTTTCAGGTTGCCCCAGAAACGCGCCTCGTCGACGTTGTCCTTGGTGATCGCGGCGCCGGGGATTTTGAGGTTGGGGCCCCAGGATTCAATAGAGAGCACCGAGTTCGAGGCCCAGCACCTTGTAAGTCCCGGCTTTAATCTCCTGCTTGTTCACCACCTTGTCGGCGAACATGGCGACGGCGGCGGCCTGGGCATAGAGCGGCTGTTCCACCTCGACATTGAGCCAGCCCTTGCGGATCAGATCGAGACCGACAGGGGCACCGTTGGAGGAGATCATCATGACATCGCCCGGCTTCTTGCCCTTGGCTTCGAGAGCCGCCACGGCGGCCACGGAGAGATGGGCGGCGTGCAGGAAGATCAGGTCGATATCGGGGTTTGCCACCATCTGGTCGGAGACGATGGTGCCGGCGTTGTCCGCGGCCCACTGCATGGCGGGCAGCGAGATGATCTGCACGCCGGAGAACTCCTTCATCTTGTCCTCAAAGCCTTTCTGGATATCGAGGGTGTAGGGATCGGCGGGATCGCCCAGCACCTGCAATATTTTGCCCTTCACCTCGCCGTTCTTCTCTTTCAGCAACGCTGGATTTCGCCGGCCGCCACCTGGCCGATTTCGATGGTTCCGGCAACGGACGTGAAATCGCTCGGCGTCGCGGTGATCTGGCGGTCGAACTCATAACGGGTATGCCGGCGGCGCGGGCTTTCTCGATCGACGGTTGCAGGGCATTGAAGTCGACGGCGGCAAGAATAATGGCCGATGGTTTCAGCAGGATGGTATCGTTCATCTGGCTCTGCTGCAGATCGGTCTTGTTGTCGGCATTGAGGGTGACGGTTTCATAGCCCACGTCCTTCAGGAATTTCTCGATGGCGCTCACCGACTCGGTCTGGAATTCATCGAGAAGGGTTGGGACCATGTAATAGATCTTGCCTTTGGACTGGGCGAAGGCGGGGGTGGCAAGCCCCACGGCGGCGATGGCGATCGATGCCATGAGAAGGCGGCGGATGCGGTTCATTGAACGTCTCCATTGTTAAGTTGCTGGTCCGGGCCATTCGGCCTCGTTTGTTGGGCGGCGCCTCCGAGGGCCTCGCCGGTGATCATGCGAACGACTTCATCAAGGCTGGTGTTACTGCCCGCGACATCGCCCGCGACCTTGCCCTGGCGGATGACGACGATGCGGTCTGCCACCTGGAAGGCTTGCGCCATGATATGGGTAATGAATACTACACCAATTCCCTGCGCGGCAATGCGCTTGACCATGGCAAGGCCGCGCCTGGTCTGCTCGACGCCGAGGGCGGCGAAGGGTTCATCCAGGAGCACCAGCTTGCCGCCCCAGTGGACGAAGCGGTTGAGTTCGATGGCCTGGCGCTGGCCGCCGGAAAGATTCTCGACATTGATGCGGAGCGACGGAATCTGGGTGCCCGCAGCGGCAATGGCCTTGGCGGTTGCGTCATACATCGCGGCTTCCTGCAGAATGGGAATGCCGAAGTAGCTTTTGACGATCTCGCGGCCCATGAAGAAATTGGCGACGACATCGACATTGGTGCATAGCGAGAGGTCCTGATAGACCGTCTCGATGCCGGCGGCCTTGGCATCGGCGGGCGAGGCAAAGTGGCGTTCGCGGCCCTCGAAGATCATTTTCCCGGATGTCGGCTGCAATCCGCCGGCGATGATTTTCACCAGCGTCGATTTGCCGGCGCCGTTGTCGCCGAGCAAAGCCACCACTTCGCCGCGATGAAGATCGAAGCTGATGCCGCGCAGCGCCTCGATCGCACCGAAGTTCTTGGTGATGTTGTCGAGCCGAAGAAGCGGTTGCTCGCCGGTCATTGGGCCTCCTTTGGGGCGGAGACTGGCATCAATTCGAAGTCAATTCAATTGGAGTTATGACGCGCGCTCTTGATGAAATTCCGATGCACGGTGCGGGAATCCGGCGAGTTCCAACCGGACCGTCAGACCCAGCGGAAGACCACGAAGGCCCAGATGAGGGCGAGCGCTAAACCGCCCCAGAGGGGTGTGCCGTAGACTCCGAGCCAGGCCAAGAAGAGGAAACAGCTTCCCAGCAGGGTGATGAACAGGCGGTCGCCCCGGGTGGTGTCGAGTCCGAAGATGCCGTGGCGGGGGCCGCCGCCGGGGGAATAATATTCCCACACCCCCATGGCGCCGATCGAAGCGAAAATGAAGATGAAGAACGCGGCCGTGGCCCTGGTCCAGGCCATCCAGGTGCCGAGCGACTGGGTCCACCAGTCAAAGCCGAAGAGCGCCGCTTGTTCCATGATGTCTCCTCACACGCGGCCGAGGGCAAAGCCCTTGGCGATGTAGTTGCGGACGAAATAGATGACCACGGCGCCGGGGATGAGCGTCAAGACACCGGCCGCCGCAAGTAGGCCGAGCTCGTAGCCCGAGGTGCTCGCCGTCTTGGTCATGGCTGCCACGATGGGTTTGGCCGCGACCGATGTCAGGTTCTTGGCGAGCAGCATTTCGACCCACGAGAACATGAAACAGAAAAACGCCGCGACACCGATCCCCGCCGAAATCGTCGGCAGAAAGATGCGGACGAAGAAGTGCGGGAAGGAATAGCCATCGACATAGGCGGTCTCGTCCAATTCCTTCGGCACGCCCGACATGAAGCCTTCGAGAATCCACACGGCGAGCGGCACGTTGAAGAGGGTGTGCGAGAGCGCCACGGCCCATGGCGTATCGAACAGGCCCACCGCCGAATAGAGGTTGACGAAGGGCAGCACGAAGACGGCGGGCGGCGCCATGCGGTTCGACAGCAGCCAGAAGAACAGGTGCTTGTCGCCGAGGAAGCGATAACGCGAAAAGGCGTAAGCCGCGGGCAGCGCCACCAGGATCGACAATACCGTGTTGATCGCCACGTAGGAGATCGAGTTGATATAGGCGTTGTACCAGGTGGGATCGGTGAAGATGGTGCGGTAGCTGTCGAGGGTGAATTCGCGCGGGAAGGCGCTGAAGCCGCCGAGGATTTCGTTGGTCGTCTTGAACGACATGTTGAGCAGCCAGTAGATCGGCAACATCAGAAAGACGATGTAGACGATCAATACGATGTGGCGCTTGGACATCACTTGGCCTCGCTCTGCATCATGAGGGTGTAGAAGAGCCAGCTCAGGAACAGGATGATCAGGAAGTAGACGATGGAGAAGGCGGCGGCGGGCCCCAAGTCGAAGCCGCCCAATGCCTTCTGCACGAGGTCGATCGACAGGAACTTGGTGGTCGCTGCCGGGGCCGCCGCCGGTCAGCACGATCACTTCCGTGTAGATCATGAAGCTGTCCATGAAGCGCAGGAGGATGGCGATGGTCAGCACATGCTTCAACTTCGGCAGCTGGATATAGCGGAACACCGCCCACGGCCTGGCGCCGTCGATCTTGGCGGCCTGATAATAGGCATCGGGAATCGAGACGAGGCCGGCATAGCAAAGCAGCACCACCAGCGAGGTCCAGTGCCAGACATCCATCAAAACCACGGTGAACCAGGCGGCCGCCGGCTGGCGGGTGTAGTTGTAGGGGATGCCGAGGGAATTCAGTCCCTTGCCGAGGAGGCCGATATCGGGAAGCGCCATGATGTTCCACATGGAGCCCACCACGTTCCACGGGATCAGCAAGGGCAGCGCCATGAGCACGAGGCAGACCGACACCCAGGGACCCTTCTTCGGCATGCACAGCGCGATGGCAAGCCCCAAGGGAATCTGGATCAGCAGAACGACACTGGTGAAGATGATCTGCCGCCACAGCGAGGACTGGAAATCCTCGTTGCGCAGGAGTTCGTCGAACCAGCGTATTCCCGACCAGAAATATTCGTTGGCGACAAAGGATTCCTGAACCGAATAGTTGACCACCGTCATCAGCGGGATGAGGGCGTTGAAGGCGACCATCAGAAAGACGGGAATGACCAGGAACCAGGCCTTCTGGTTGACAGTCTTGCTCATGGCCTTGCACCCACCATCCAGCCGTTCTCATAGACCTGAGTGTGGTTGGCATCGAAAGCGAGGTGGGTCTTGCCGCTGGGAATGGCATCGCCCTCGGGCACCAGCAATTTGATACTGTGGCCGGCGGCACGGGTTTGGACGATGCGGTAGCGGCCGGCGTCGGCAACATTGACGACGTCAACGGGGATGCCCGACTTTGCGAATGACACGAATTCAGGCCGGACGCCGAGTTCGAGCTTTTGGCCGCTGCCCTTGTAGCCGCGGGCATTGCCGGTGTTGATCTTCTTGCCGGCAAAGGTTGCCACGCCGCCTTTTACTTCACACGGCAAGACATTCATGCCGGGCGAGCCGATGAAATGTCCCACGAAAGTGTGCATCGGGCGTTCGAAGAGTTCCACAGGTGTTCCGGTTTGCACCACCTCGCCATCGTTCATCACCACCACTTGATCGGCGAATGTGAGGGCTTCGGTCTGATCATGGGTAACATAGATCATGGTGCGGCGGATGCGCTGGTGGAGTTCCTTCAACTTGGAGCGAAGCTGCCATTTCAAATGGGGGTCGATAACGGTGAGCGGCTCGTCGAACATAATGACATTGACGTCGGAGCGCACCAGGCCGCGGCCGAGGGAAATCTTCTGTTTGCCATCGGCAGTGAGGCCCGAGGCGCGGTTCTTGAGGGTCTTGGAAAGATCGAGCATTTCGGCGATCTCGCGAACCCTTCTGTCGACGTCCGCCTCGCCAATGCCGCGATTGCGCAGGGGGAAGGCGAGGTTATCGTAAACAGTCATGGTGTCGTAGATCACCGGGAACTGGAATACCTGGGCGATGTTGCGCAGTTCCGGCGTGGCGCGGGAGACATCCTTGTCATCGAAGAGAATCTTGCCCTCGGTGGGGATCAGCAAGCCGGAAATAAGGTTGAGGAGCGTGGTCTTGCCGCATCCCGAGGGGCCGAGCAACGCGTAGGCGCCGCCATCGTCCCAATCGAGGGCGATGCGCTTCAAGGCATAATCGTCATCGCGCTTTGGCTCGGCCAGGTAGCTGTGGCGCAGGTCTTGAAGGGTGATCTTGGCCATCAGGCGATGAACTCGTTGTTGGCGCCGAAAAACAGACTCTGGTCGACATCGACATAGAGTTTGGCGGTGGAGCCGACCTTGAACGGGTGGATGCCGTGCGACTGGGAGACCCAGGTCTGGCCGCCGACATCGCAGTGAATGACGCTCTCGGAACCTGAAAGCTCGGTCACCAGCACGCGGCCCTCAACCGTGCCAATGGCCTTGCCGTGGCCGGTGGTTGCGATGTTGTGAGGCCGGATGCCGATCGTGTAGTCGCCATCGGGAAGAATCTTCGCTGCCCGTCCGGCCGGCCATTTGATGGCGCCGAACAAGGTGATTTCTCCGCCACGCTTGGCGATCCTTGCCGTATTGATGGGGGGATCGGAAAACACCTGCGCCGAAATCAAGTCGGTGGGTTTGCGATAGATCTGCGACGTCGGGCCGAATTGGGTGATGCGGCCTTCATGCAGGGTTGCGGTGCTGCCGCCGAAGAGCAGGGCTTCGGCCGGTTCGGTGGTGGCATAGACGACGATGGCATGGCGGCCGGCAAAAAGCTTGGGGAGCTCGTCGCGCAGCTCCTCGCGCAATTTGTAATCGAGGTTGGCGAGGGGCTCGTCGAGGAGAATGATATCGCTGTCCTTGACCACGGCGCGGGCAATGGCGGTGCGCTGCTGCTGGCCGCCGGAGAGTTCGCTGGGTTTTCGTTGCAGCATCGGGGTGAGGCGCAGCAGCTCGGCGGCCTTGCCTACCCGGCGGCCGATTTCGCTGCGGTCCATGCCGGCCACCCGCAGCGGCGAGGCGATGTTGTCATAGACGGTGAAATTCGGATAGTTGATGAACTGCTGGTAGACCATCGAGACATTGCGCTGCTGGACGGGCACGCCAGTGACGTTTTTTCCCTTGAACCAGAGTTCGCCCGATGATGGCTGCTGGATGCCGGCGATCAGCTGCATCAGGGTGGTTTTGCCGGCCAGCGTGGTGCCAAGCAGGATGTTGAAGGAACTCGCATCGAGACTAAGTGAAGTCTCGTAAATATGCGTCTCGGCGCCCACGCGTTTGGTGATGTTGCGAAGTTCCAGCGACATGGGGCTAGTACCAGAAACCATAGACTAAAACCCCTTTTTCCTCCCTCCCCCTTGTGGGGAGGGGTAGGGGTGGGGGTCGCTCCGACGGCTGCCGTTCATGCTTCAGCAAGCGGAATTGGATGGTTCGGAGCGACCCCCACCCTTAATCCCTCCCCGCAAGGGGGAGGGAGATAACTGTGAACACGATGATGGGCCGGAGGAGTCATGTCCAGTGGTTTCATTCCGTGTGACAGCGGCCGGGGCGCACCTTGGGCGCGCCCCGGGACTTATGCCAGGTTAATCTACTGCTGCCACTGCTTGATGATGTCCTCGTAGGCCACCGTCTTGCCGGGCTCCTTCTCGTTTTCGATCTTGGCTTTCGGGCCATCGGGTTTGCCGAGCCACTCGGAGGGATCCTTTTCGGCATTGAGGCGTGGTCCGCAGCCACCATAGGTCTTATTGGCTTCATCGGCGGCTTGCATGCGGCCCATGATCTGGTCCATTTCGCCGGCGAGACGGTCCATGGCCTCCTGCGGGGTAAAGGCGCCGGAGTTCACGTCACCGATCTGCTGCCACCAGAGCTGGGCCAGCTTCGGATAGTCGGGCACGTTGATGCCGGTGGGCGACCAGCGCACGCGGTCGGGCGAGCGGTAGAACTCGACCAGGCCGCCGAGCTTCGGTGCGCGTTCGGTGAAGGACTCATGGTTGGCCGTCGAATTGCGAATGAAGGTAAGACCAACTTGGCTTTTCTTCACGTCCACGGTCTTCGACACGGCGAACTGGGCGAATAGCCAGGCGGCCTTGGCGCGATCGGTGGGCGTCGACTTGAGGATGGTCCACGAGCCCACGTCCTGGTAGCCGACTTTCTGACCGTCCTTGTAGTAGACGCCGTGGGGCGAGGGGGCCATGCGCCACAGCGGATTTCCCGCGTCATCGACGGTGTTGTTGCCATCAGCCTTCGGCGCCACCATGGAAGCGGTGAAAGCCGTGTACCAGAAAATCTGCTGGGCGACGTTGCCCTGGCTCAGGGCCGGCAGCGACTGATAGAAGTCGTAATCGGCGGCTCCGGGAGGTGCGTATTTGCGCAGCCATTCGTCCCATTTGGCGATGGCATAGACGGAAGCCGGGCCGTTGGTTTCGCCGCCGCGCGACACCGAGGCTCCGCTCGGGTTGCACGAGCCCTTCTCCATGCGAATGCCCCATTCGTCGATGGGAACGCCGTTGGGTTCGCCGGCGGAACCGGCACCCGCCATGGAAAGCCAGGCGTCGGTCATGCGCCAGCCCAAGTCGGGAGCGCGCTTACCGTAGTCCATGTGGCCATAGACCTTGACGCCGTCGATTTCCTTCACGTCCTCGGTGAAGAACTGGGCGATGTCCTCATAGGCCGACCAGTTCACCGGCACGCCCAGATCATAGCCGTATTTCGCCTTGAACTTCTCCTTGAGGTCGGCGCGGTCGAACCAATCCTTGCGGAACCAGTAGAGATTGGCGAATTGCTGGTCGGGCAGCTGATAGAGCTTGCCATCGGGGCCGGTGGTGAACTGCTTGCCGATGAAGTCATCGAGATCGAGACCGGGGTTGGTCACGTCCTTGCCTTCGCCCGCCATGAAGTCGGTAAGGTTGACGGCGAGCTGCAGGCGCGAATGGGTGCCGATCAGGTCGGAATCGTTGACATAGGCGTCATAGAGGTTGCGGTTGGTCTGCATCTGCGTCTGCACGGCCTGGACCACTTCGCCTTCGCCGAGGATCTGATGGTTGACCTTGATGCCGGTGATTTCCTCGAAGGCCTTGGTGAGAACCGTCGATTCATAGGTGTGGGTTGGAATGCCTTCCGAGAGCACGTTGATTTCCATGCCCTTGAACGGTTCAGCCGCCTTGATGAACCACTGCATTTCCTTCATCTGATCTTCCTTCGACAGCGTCGAAGGCTGGAACTCGGAATCAATCCATTTGGTGGCTGCTGCCTCGTCCGCAAAACTCGGGCTGGAGAGCGCGAAAAGCGCAACCGCCGCCGTCGCCAGGAGCTTCATTTTCATCGATAGTCCTCCCTAATCGATATGGCATCCTTGTGGTGCCTGGAGCAACTATCAAACGAAATAAAACGAACGTCAATAGAGAAAAAAATCGAAAATTGCGAATTGTTGCATTGCGTATTTCGAAAAAAAGTGAAAACATATAACGTGATGTGCGCCGCTTGGTAGGTGCGCCTTCGTGTGGAACCCATTGAGGTCATAGACTTTTCATGCCGAGCCTTTCGCCCCGCCAACAGCAGATATTGTCGCTCGCGCGGCAGCAGGGAAACGTGCTGGTGGAGGATTTGGCGGTGCGCTTCGAGGTGACGCCGCAGACAATCCGCAAGGATCTGAACGAACTCTGCGACGGCAGAATGCTGGCTAGGACCCATGGCGGCGCCATGCTGTCGTCCGGCGTCGAAAATGTCGGTTACGAGGCACGGCGGCAACTGGCGGCGCGGGAAAAGACCATCATCGGACAGCGCGCGGCAGCCCTCATTCCCAACAACTGTTCGCTGTTCATCAATATCGGCACGACGACGGAGGAAGTGGCGCGCGCCCTGGTGCATCATGAGGGACTGCTGGTCATCACCAACAATATTCACGTCGCAACCATCCTGATGCCGTGCCCGCGGATCGATGTGATCATCGCGGGCGGCATATTGCGCAAAGCCGATGGCGGCATTGTCGGCGAATCGGCGGTTGATTTCATCGCCCAGTTCAAGGTGGATCACGCAGTGATCGGCGCCTCGGCCATCGACGATGACGGCGCCATGCTGGATTTCGACTACCGGGAAGTGCGGGTGGCCCAGGCGATACTGAATAATGCCAGGAATGTCGTGCTGGTCAGCGATGCGATGAAGTTCACCCGCTCGGCGCCGGTGCGCATCGGCCACCTGGCGCAAGTCGATGTCTTCGTTACCGATCAGGCACCGCCGGAAGCCATCGCGGAGCTCTGCCGGCACAACGGAGTGCAGCTTGAGATCGCCGGAGACGGACAAGAAACCGATACCGCGGTGGAAGCCCAGCAATGATCCACGATCTTTTCATCATTGGCGGCGGCATCAATGGCTGCAGTATCGCGCGCGACGCAGCGGGACGCGGGCTCAAAGTGTTTCTGGCCGAACAGGGCGATCTTGCTTCGGGCACGTCATCGGCGTCGACCAAACTTATTCACGGGGGCCTGCGCTATCTCGAGTACTACGAGTTCCGCCTGGTTCGCGAGGCGCTGATCGAGCGGGAAGTGTTGCTGAAATCGGCGCCGCACATCATCTGGCCGCTGCGGTTCGTGCTGCCGCATCACGGAGGCTTGCGGCCCAGGCCACTGATCCGGCTCGGCCTCTATCTTTACGACCATCTGGGGGGCCGCAAGATTCTGCCGGCCACGCGCAGCGTCGATCTCAGAAACGATGAGACCGGTATTCCTCTGAAGCCTGAGTTCGTGCGCGGCTATGAATATTCCGATTGTTGGGTGGAGGATGCGCGGCTGGTTGTCCTCAATGCGCGCAGCGCCCAGCAGCATGGCGCGGAAATCCGGGTGCGGAGCAAATGCGTGTCGGCACGGCGCATCGATGGAGTATGGGAGTTGACACTCGCTGAGGATGGCGGAAAGCCGGAAACGGTCCGCGCCAAGGTTTTGATCAATGCCAGCGGCCCGTGGGTGAGCGAGGTGCAGGGACAGGTTATCGGACAGAACGCGCCCGACAGGATCCGGATGGTGAAGGGCAGCCACATCGTCGTCAGCAAGCTCTACGATCACGACCGCTGCTACATCTTCCAGAATGGCGATGGCCGCATCTGCTTCGCCATTCCCTATGAGCAGAACTTCACGCTCATCGGCACGACCGACGAGGATCATCACGGTGACCCGAACGCGCCCGAGATATCGGAGACCGAAACGAATTACTTGCTGGCATCGGTGAGCGAGTATTTCCGGCGGCCGGTCACCCGCGACCAGATCAAGTGGAGCTATTCCGGCATCAGGCCGCTATTTGACGATGGGGCCAGCAAGGCGCAGGAGGCAACCCGCGACTATGTTCTGAAACTCGACAACGGAGCAGGCCAAGCGCCGCTCCTGTCGGTATTCGGCGGCAAGATCACTACGTCACGAAAGCTCGCCGAAGCGGTTCTGGTGAAGCTCGCGCCATTTTTTCCGGCGGCGGCAAAACCGTGGACTGCCGGGGCCAGCCTGCCGGGCGGTGACTTCCCTTACGCCGAAGTCGAGCAGCGGCTTGCCGAATTGCAGCGCAAGTATTCATTCATGACACCGCGAAACGTGCGCCGCATCTTTCGCGCCTATGGCACGGAAGCGGAAGATATCTTCGCAGGCGCCCGCTTCGCCCAGGATATGGGCCAGAGTTTTGGCCTCCTCACCGAGCGCGAAGTCGATCATCTGGTCAAGAAGGAATGGGCGCGGACGGCGGATGACATACTGTGGCGGCGCTCCAAGCTTGGACTGCATCTTTCGCCGGACGAGCAGATCGGACTTCGTGCCTATCTCATGCCCGAATTGAAGAAGAAGAGCCGCAAAAAGGCAAAGGTGCGATAGCGGCATGGCCAATCACATTCTTGCAATCGATCAGGGCACCACTTCGTCGCGGGCCATCGTCTTCGATCAACATCTGAAGCCGATTACCTCCTCACAGAAAGAGTTCCGCCAGTACTTTCCCGACTCGGGTTGGGTTGAGCATGATGCCGAGGAAATCTGGTCATCGGTTGTGACAACCTGCAAGGCGGCGCTGCGGAAATCGGCCAAACCGGCCAAGGCCATCGCCGCCATCGGCATCACCAATCAGCGCGAGACGGTGGTGATCTGGGAGCGCAAGTCCGGCAAACCCATTCACCGGGCCATCGTCTGGCAGGACCGGCGGACGGCGGGGCAGTGCGCCGCTCTCAAGGAGCGCGGGCTTGAACCAATGTTCAATGAGAAGACGGGCCTTCTGCTCGATCCCTATTTTTCCGGAACCAAGGTTTCCTGGCTGCTCGACCATGTGAAAGATGCCAGAGCCCGCGCTAGTGATGGTGAATTGTGTTTCGGCACCATCGACAGTTTCCTGATCTGGCGGCTGACCGCTGGCCAAGTGCATGCAACTGACGCCACCAATGCCTCGCGCACGCTCCTCTACAACATTCACTCCGGCAAGTGGGACCCCGAGCTGCTCGATCTTCTGGATGTGCCGCGCGCGATGTTGCCGGAGATCAAGGATTGCGCCGCTGATTTTGGCGTGACGGACCCCAAGTTGTTTGGATTGCCGATCGCCATTTCCGGCGTGGCAGGGGATCAGCAAGCCGCGACCATCGGGCAGGCCTGCTTCGAACCGGGGATGATGAAGTCGACCTATGGAACGGGGTGTTTCGCACTCCTCAATACCGGGACGAAGGCGGTCAAATCGAGCAACCGGCTGCTGACCACCGTTGCCTATCAGCTCGGCGGCCAACGGACCTATGCGCTGGAAGGGGCGATCTTCATCGCGGGCGCCGCCGTGCAGTGGCTGCGCGACGGATTGAAAGTGGTGAAGACGGCGGCGGAGACTGGCCGCCTGGCCGAAGCGGCCGACAGCAAGCAGGATGTTTATCTGGTGCCGGCTTTTGTCGGACTGGGTGCGCCCTATTGGCGGCCAGATGCGCGGGGCGCGCTGTTTGGCCTGACGCGCGGCACGACCAAAAGGGAATTGGCAAGGGCCGCTCTGGAATCCGTGTGCTATCAAACGCGCGATCTGCTGGAGGCCATGCGCAAGGACTGGGGCGTTGCCGGCCAGACGGTGCTGCGGGTCGATGGTGGCATGACCGCATCGGACTGGACCATGCAGCGGCTCGCCGACATTCTCGACGCGCCGGTCGATCGCCCGAAAGTCCTGGAAACGACGGCGCTGGGTGCGGCCTATCTTGCCGGCCTGCAAGCGGGCCTGTTGCCGCCGCCGGCTGAATTCGCCAAGTCGTGGAAACTGCAGAAGCGTTTCACGCCGAAAATGGACGCGAGCTTGCGCGAACGGAAATACGCGGGCTGGCAAGAGGCAGTGCGCAAATTGTTGGCGTGACCGATCAAAGCTTGACGAGTCTCAAGCGCAGCGCGTTGCCGACGACGCTTACCGAACTCAGCGCCATGGCGGCGGCGGCGATGACGGGCGAGAGGAGAATGCCGAAGACCGGATAGAGCACGCCCGCGGCAATGGGCACGCCTGCGGCATTGTAGACGAACGCGAAGAACAGGTTTTGGCGGATATTGTTCATGGTGGCGCGGGAGAGGCGCCTGGCGCGGACAATTCCCATGAGGTCGCCCTTGAGCAGTGTCACACCGGCGCTTTCGATGGCCACATCGGTGCCGGTTCCCATGGCAATGCCGACATCGGCGGCGGCCAAGGGCAGGTGCATCGTTAACGCCGTCGCCAGCCATGGCGACGACGCGGCCATCGCGCTTCAGTCTTGCAACGATTTCGGCCTTCCGGCCGGGCAGCACGTCGGCCTCGACATCGGCGATGCCAAGCTTGCGGGCAATGGCCGCCGCGGTGGTGCGGTTGTCGCCGGTGAGCATGACGATGTGGAGTCCCGCGGCCTTCAATTCCGCCAGTGCCGCGGGCGTGGTGGGCTTTACCGGATCGGCGATGGCGATGGCGCCGGCCAGCTTGCCGTTGACGGCCAGAAAGATCACGGTGGCGCCATCGCGGCGCAGCGCTTCGGCGGCGACTCGACAGTTCATCCGTGGAGATCTTCAGCTCACGGAGGAAATTGCGTTGCCGAGAACGATGCCGCTGGCGCTCGACCATGCCGATGGCGCCCTTGCCGGTGGGAGAATCGAAACCCATGACGCGCGCCAGGGAGAGGCCGCGCTGCTTTGCGGCGGCAACGATGGCCGCCGCCAGGGGGTGCTCGCTCGCCTGTTCGACACTGGCGGCGAGGCGGATAATTTCGGGTTCTTCGAAGCCCTTGGCGGCAACGACCGCCGTGACGGCGGGCTTTCCCTCGGTGAGCGTGCCGGTCTTGTCGATGACGAGGGTATCGACTTTCTCAAGACGCTCCAGGGCTTCGGCATTCTTGATCAGGACGCCGGCCTCGGCGCCGCGGCCGACGCCCACCATGATCGACATGGGTGTTGCGAGGCCCAGGGCGCAGGGGCAGGCAATGATGAGGACGGCGACGGCAGCCACGAGGCCATAGGCGAAGCGCGGTTCGGGTCCCCAGATCGACCAGGCGGCGAAGGCTGCCATGGCGACAAGGATCACCAGCGGCACAAACCAGCCCGACACCCGGTCGGCAAGGCGCTGGATCGGCGCCCGGCTCCGCTGGGCGTCGGCCACCATCTGCACGATGCGGGCAAGCAGGGTATCGCTGCCCACTTTTTCCGCCTTCATGATGAAGCCGCCGGAGCCGTTGAGGGTGCCGCCGATCACTTTGGAACCCGGCTCCTTGCTGACCGGCATGGATTCGCCGGTCACCATCGATTCATCGAGCGACACATGGCCTTCGATCAGGACGCCGTCGACCGGCACCTTCTCGCCGGGGCGGACGCGCAGGCTGTCACCCACGGCAATCTCGTCGATGGGGATTTCTTCGTCGTTGCCATCGGCGGACAACCGCCGCGCCGTCTTGGGCGCGAGGTCGAGAAGTGCTCGGATGGCGCCGGAGGTTTTTTCGCGGGCGCGCAGTTCGAGCACCTGGCCGAGCAGCACCAGCACGGTGATCACGGCGGCCGCTTCGAAATAAACCGCCACGGATCCGTCGTGCTGGCGGAATGCAGCGGGGAAGACCTGCGGCAGCAGCGTGGCGACGACACTGTAGAGATAGGCAACACCGGTGCCGATGGCGATCAATGTGAACATGTTGAGATTGCGGGTCGCCAGCGACGCCACGCCACGCACAAAGAATGGCCAGCCCGCCCACAGCACCACCGGTGTCGCAAGCGCCAACTGCACCCAGTTCGAATTCTGCTGGCCGATCAAGCCGTGCAGATTGAAAATGTGTCCACCCATTTCGAGGAGGAAGACGGGGAGTGTTACGACAAGGCCGATCCAGAACCGCCTGGTCATGTCGATGAGTTCTGCGGTTGGGACCGGTCACGGCTGCCGGCGAATTTCGGTTCCAGCGCCATGCCGCAGATGGGGCAGGCGCCGGGACCCACCTGTTCGATCTCGGGATGCATCGGGCAGGTGTAAATGGCGCCTTCGGGCACGGCCTGTTCCATCTCGCCGGGGCCGAGATATTTCGCCGGATTGGCGATGAACTTGGCGCGGCAGCCCGCCGCGCAGAAATAATAGGTGCGGCCGCCATGACCGGCCTTGAGGGTGGACGTATGGGGGTCGACCGTCATGCCGCAAACAGGATCGATCGCCAGGTGCGATGGACCGGGTGCCGGTTGGTTGTGGACCTCGTGATGGTGCACTTTGGGGTCTGCCACCTTGGTCTCCAGAAACGGGTTTGCGCCACCGCCCTCATCTCCGTCACCCAGCGAACGAGGCTGTGAAGAAATCGACCAGCGATCGGTAACTACAGCTTGCAGGAAAGACTGGGATGACGGAAAAAGGGAGATAAATCAACGATATCCCTTCAATTCGTCCTGCCAGCGAAAGCTGGCATCCCGCTTCTCTTTGAACAAATCGGCGGCGGCTTCAATTTCTTCACAAACTCGTTCGCTGGCATGACGGTGTCAATTGGTAGTGTCTTGCTCAACAATATGGACCTTGCCATTATGGGAAGGTCAAGGGGGAAGGAGACAATGGCCAGTAATGTGACATAATCTCCCAACAAGGAACTCCTCAGGGGTAGCTCTCATGCCAAATTACAATCAGCCGCTTGGCGGCAACGAGATGGCGCGGTTTGCGGGGCCGGCGACGATGATGCGGCTGCCAACACAAAAATCCGCCAAGGGACTCGATGTCTGCTTCGTTGGCGTGCCGATCGATATCGGGGCGTCGAACCGCTCGGGAACCCGGCATGGGCCACGGCAGATCAGGGCCGAATCCTGCATGTTGCGGCCCTATAATATGGCGACGCGGGCGGCGCCATTCGACTCACTGCAGGTCGCCGATATCGGCGATGTGGCAATCAACACCTTCGATCTCAAGAAGACCATGGGCATCGTCGAGGCGGCCTATGATGAAATTCTTTCGCACGGCTGCGTACCGCTCACGCTCGGCGGCGACCACACGCTGAGCCTGCCGATCCTGCGGGCGATGAAGAAAAAGCATGGTCCGGTGGCGCTCATCCATGTCGATGCCCATGCCGATATCAATGACGAAATGTTCGGCGAGAAGATCGCCCATGGCACGCCGTTCCGCCGCGCGGTGGAGGAGGGGCTGCTTGCCTGCGACAAGGTCTATCAGATCGGCCTCCGTGGCTCTGGCTATTCGCCGGAGGATTTCGACTGGCCGCGCAAGCAGGGCTTCACTGTCGTCGAAGCCGAGAAATGCTGGTACAAATCATTGGCGCCCTTGATGGAGGAGGTGCGTGGCAGGATCGGCGGTCATCCCGCCTATCTCACCTATGATATCGACAGCCTCGATCCCGCCTTCGCGCCCGGCACCGGCACGGTGGAGGTGGGCGGGCTTTCAACTTGGCAGGCCCTCGAGATCATCCGCGGCTGCCGCGGCCTCAATCTGGTTGGCGGCGATCTGGTCGAAGTGTCGCCGCCCTTCGACACCACCGGCAACACGGCGCTGATCGGCGCCAATTTCCTGTTCGAAATGCTGTGCGTGCTGCCGGGCGTCAAATACGCGGCGTGACTTATCCCAGATTTTTCTTCCAGAAGGCCAGCATGCGCTTCCAGGCCTGTTCGGCGGCCTGGCGCTCGTGGACGTCGCGCTGTTCGTTCATGAAGCCGTGGTCGGCGTCATAGTGGAAGAATTCAAACTTGCGGCCCGCGGCCTTGAGGCCCTTCTCGAAGGTGGCGATGCTCTCGGGCATGAAATAATCGTCGCGATTGGCGAAGTGGCCCTGCAGCGGAACCTTGACATCGGCGGGCTTGACAACCGTATCGGGCGGCATGCCGTAGAAGCAAACCGCGGCGGTGAGTTCGGGAATGCGGGCGGCACCCAGCACGGTTACGGCACCCCCCATGCAAAAGCCGGTGAGGCCAACCTTGGCGCCGGCGCGCTTCAAGTAAAGCACGGCGCCACGCACGGTCTGGTCGGTCGCATCGAGGAAGTTGAGCGAATTCATTTCGCGGCCGGCGGCTTCGCGGTCGTGATAGGGCACCACGGTTCCGGCATAGAGATCGGGGGCGAGCGCCTCATAACCGGCGAGCGCCAGGCGGTCGCAGATGCCGATGATCTGGTCCTGCAGGCCCCACCATTCCTGGATGACGACAACCCCCGGCGCATTGGCCTTGCCTGCCTTGGCGAGATAACCTCCGGCCTCTTTGCCATCGGGACGGGAGAAAGTGATTCTGGTGCCCATGATTTTCCTCAGCGGATCGGGGGAAGCATATCTCCGAATTGCGGGATGTCAAAGCGGCTGGCCGGTTCGCGCTGTTACGAGTGATATCAATGGCGGGACCGGAGATCAATCGGTGCGGTTGTTTTGTACCAGCGGAACCTCAGTTTGAGGTTCCGCTGGGTTTGAACGGTCACGTATCCATTAGAAGATGCAGGTAGCCACCGCCCGATAGGTGGCTGGGCCTGCGCCACCATCAAAATTAACTTCCACGGTCGCGGTTTGCGGATTGACTGCGCGGTTGATCGTGGCAACGCCAACCGTGTTGCGCTCGTTGTGGCCGGCGGTGGCGGTCCAGTCGACCGAAACGCTGAGAAGATCCTCGTTCACGCCGCAGGATACGGTCGATGAGCTCAACGCATATGACCCATCGTGAGCGGTTACGTCGGTGATGTTCGTGGCTGGTCCCAAGTGCTCGTGGATGGTATCCAACTCATCCGCTCCGACAACGCCCGGGGCAATTTCAGCCGAGCCGACGCTATCGTCGACAATCTCCGATGCGCCAACCGCGTTCGCCGCGATTTCGGATGCGCCGACCGAGTCCGGGGCGAGATCGGCGGCGGTCAGGGTGTCGAGCAGCACCTTGTCGCTGGTCACGGCGTCGGGCGCTAGCTTGGGGTTGGTGACGGCGGCGTCGGCGATCTTCTTGGTTACCACCGCGAGGTTCTTGATCTTTTCCTTGGTGATCGCCAGATTCTTGATCTTGAGGTTGCTGACGGCAAAATCGGCGATCTTGGCGGTGACCACCGCTCCGGCCCTGATCACCGGATTTGGATAGGTGCCGGCCAGATCGCCGCCGGCAGCGCCGGTGGGCGGAGTCCGCGCGCCGGCCATAATTCCCACCCCGCCGGCCGAACCGGCGGAACCATTCGAGCCTGCCGAGCCGTCACCGCCGGCGCCACCTTTGGCGGCGAAGAGCTGCCAATCGGCGGCGGCGCCCGGTTTGGCGTTGATGTTGTCCTGCACGGCCAGCCAGCTGGAACCGCCAAAGGAAACCAGATCGTTGGCGTCATAGGCCAGGCCCTTGCTCCAATTGCCGCGCGGAGAAATTCCGGCCGGTGCGCAATTGGCGACGACAAGATCGGTCTGCTCACCCATTCTGGCGGACGGCAGAACCTCCTGAACCGATACGATGCAATCCTTCGGCAGATAGACGACACCGAAGCTGAATGTCTTGTCGGGCCCGGACGTCACGTTGAAGCCGGCGCCGGATTTGCGGTCAAGGCGGAGCCGCGCGTTGGCTTGGCTGGTCTTGCCGCTAACGACCAGCTTGCCGGCCGCTATCTTGGCGTCGGTGATGGTGATTTGCGATGCCGATGCCATGGTTGCAGTGGCAAAAAGCGCGATAAGCGCCACTGAACCCGCGACGCGGCGCGACAAGAGATTTTGGACCGTCATGACAATTGCTCCCTTTCTAGTTTTCCCCGCCAGGCAATACGCCGGACAGGCGCTCGCGTACCGCGAGACAGCTTGTTCTAGATTAAAGGAAAACGAGCATTTCTACGTGGGCCGTGCCCGTTGATTCCTCGGCCCCCTCGAGCAACAGATTTGCGCATCCAACCGGAGTTGGCAATAGCGAAAATTGGTTGACAGGCGAGCCCTACAGTCCGGTCATTGCGCGTGGATGGGCTCGGTGCGGAAGCGCCCGGCCGATTCCGGCAGGGGCGGTTCCTCAACCGCGGCAGGCCCCAGTCCACCCTCGATCATCAGTTTGAGGGCTTCTACTTCGTGGGTGATGTGGCCGTGGAAAACCGGGCCCACCTTCTCGAGAAATGCCTTGTCCTTCGGCGCGGGCTTGGCCACGCGAATTTCGATGTGGGTGGCGCCATCTGGGTTTTCCGCGAAGGCATAAGTCATCAGCACCTTGGGGGCGCCGGGCATGGGCAGCAGGGTGGTCAGCGTCAGGTAGTCGAAGGGGCGCCAGTCGAGCACCTCTTCGATGATGGCGTCCTTGCCGTGCATGCAGTGATTGGTGGTGCCCACACCGCGGCGGCCTGCTGCCACGGTTTCGCGCACTTCGTCGGCGGCGCGCCATTTCGGCCGCAGCGCCGGCGAGGTGAAATACTCCCACACCGTCGGGCGGGGTGCTGCGATATCCCACTCGATCACCATCGCCGCCTTGGCGCGCCTCACTTCATGGTGCTGGCGGTGGTTTTCCTGCTGCCAGGCTTCTTCAAGATCGCGCACCCAGCAGGTCACGTCGCCGATGATGTCGATCAACTCGCGGTGCTCGACCAGGCCCTGGGCTAACGGATCGATGCCCATGGCCTCGATGCAGGGGCCGGAATAGAGCGCGTAGGCGTGACCGCCGAGGCGCTGGTTCACCGCGTTCTTCAACAGGCGGTGGATGACGATGACGTCGCGGCCGGCCAACTCCTCGCGGCCGGCCATCTTGTGCTTGATGAATTCGCCGTGGTGGCTGACGAATTTGAGGTCGAGATCCTGCATCTTGGCGCAGGCGTTGCAGTCGCATGTGGTTGACTGCTTGATGTTGCGGAGCCGCCGGCGGAAAGCGAAGTAGGCCCCCTCGATGGCGTCCTGGAGCTGCGATCCGTCGATCTTGTCGGTGACCGCGTAAACAAACGCCGCATCGCCTTCGAACTTCGCCAGCCGGAACGGCGGGCGCAGGCGCTTCAACACGGTGGCCATGATGTCGGCGATGATGTCGTGGGCGTGGTCGAGTTCAACACCGGCGAGAAAACTGGTGTAGCCGGAGATATCGGCGATGACAAAACAGGCGGATTCGGGTTTCGGAAGCATTTGGGCGTCCCTCCCAGCAGTTAATTATGTCACGTTCACCCGAAATGGGGAAGTTGTACTCCGGGTTGCCGTGCGGACGTCTTGCCATTAGTGTCGCTCCGGGCGGCAAAGGAGAGAAGCATGACCCATATTGTTCACGAGGGCGCGTTTCACCGCTTGACCATCACACCCATGATGGTTGCGCTCGAAAACCTCGGAGAAATTCTTTTGAAGGCCGAGGCCCATGCCGCCGATGCAAAGATCGATGCGGATACGTTGCTGAATGCCAGGCTCTATCCCGACATGTTCAGCCTCATCCAACAATTGCAGTACGCCGTTTTCATTCCCGCCGACTTCGCCCAGCACTTTTGCGGAGAGCCGCCGCCGAACGTCGGCTCTGAAGAGAAGAGCTTCGCCGAAGTCCACCAAAGCTTGGGACTGGCGATGGCTTACCTCCGCAAGCTCTCCCCAGCCCGAATGGATGAGCGCGCCGGTCTGGTGGTGCCGACTTTCTTCGACGGAAAGCAGGGGCTTGCGGCGGAATCCTACGCGGCCCACATGATCATGCCCGACTTCTATTTCCATTTGACCATCGCCTACGCAATCCTCCGCCACAATGGCGTGCCGCTCGGAAAAAGCGATTTTATCGGCAGGGTGGAGACCGTTCGGCTCGGCTAACCGCTCCTGGAAGCCGCTGGCCGATGGTTAACCGGGCCGCCGTGCGGGTTAACTGCAATCGCGGGGTTAACTGTACGGCGGCAATCCAGAATTTTAAACAAATTGCAACTCATGGGCAGGCCCCGCGCGGAAATGGCGGGCCGAACAGAATACATGCTTGCACGGTTTAGAATTCTATTGGCAAACGCGAGCGTTTTGGCGGCAACCCGCTTTGTTGGGGCGGGCGTGGGATTTCTCGCCCAGATCATCCTTGCCAAGGCGCTCGGCGCCCATGATCTCGGCATCTTCTATGCGGCCACCAGCCTTTCGGCGGTGGCCGGCATCGCGGCAGCCCAGGGCTATCCGGAAATCGCCGCGCGATTTGCGGCGCGCTACCGCAACAAGGATGAGCCGGGGCTGTTTGCCGCCTTTGCCGGACAGGCGACCTGCGACGGCTTGGCAATCGGCTCATTGCTTGCCTTGCTGGTTACGGCGTGGGCGATTTTCTGGCCGTCGCTGGCGGACGATACGCGGCTTGCCTATGTGCTCGGCGGCTGGATGATCATCGCGGTGGCGATCACCAATATCTATGTCAACATCGCCGGCGGCATGCGGCACTTCGGATTGTGCTATGTGCCGGAGGGGCTTGTCCGGCCGGTTGCCTTCTTTGCGGTTATAGCCGCTGCGGCGGCGCTGGGGCTGAAGCTTGTGGCGGTCAGCGCGGTGGCGGTCTCGGCGGGCGTTATCGTCCTGGTGGCGATCGGCGTGTTCATGGCGGTGCGGGTTCGCATGCCGCCCGTCCGGTGGACGCGGGTGAGGCATGGCAGGCTGGTTTGGCGGTGGCGCCGCGAGGCCTGGCTTCTGGTGCTGCTGGCGGTTTTCACCAATTTCTTCGCCGATATCGGCATTCTCGTCGTGGTGCCGTTTCTGCCGAGCGCCGAGGTGGCGGTCTTCGGCCTGTGCCTCAAGCTTGCGCTGCTGGTTGGATATTTCGTTCAAGTGGCCCAGCAGATCGCGGTGCCGGATATTGCCGATGCGCGCCATGCCGGCGATGGCGCGGCAATCCGGCGGGCGGCATGGCGCTCGATCGCCATGCCCGTGCTGCTGACGCTTGGCAGCCTGGTCTGTGTTGGACTGTTCGGCCGCCAGCTTCTGGCGATTTTCGGCCCGCAATTCGCCGAAGGTCAAAGCGTGCTGTTCATTCTGGTCGCGGCCCAGGTGCTTCGCGCCCTGGCGGGCCCCAGCTCGCATCTCATGACGTTGCGGGGTGTCCAGGGGTTGAACGCGGCGCTGAGCGCCGGAGCCATCGGTCTGCTGCTGGTTTCCAGCGGGGTGCTGACCCGGTTCTACGGCATTCACGGCGCGGCACTGGCGGTGCTCCTGACCTACGCGTGCTGGCTGCTGGCGACGGCGATCGTTCTCAACCGCCTGGGCGAGACGCGGATCGACTTCATGGCCAGCATGCCGGCACTTGGTAAAGCGGCGTATTGATTTCGTCACCGGTTGTGGCGAAAGTCATGCTTCATCAGAGGAGCGAAGCGATGCCGATACGTGCGACCGTGTGGAACGAGAACTTGCACGAGAAGTCGAGCGAGCTGGTGCGGAGCATTTATCCGCAGGGCATCCACGGGGCGATTGCCGCGGCGTTTGCCGGTGCCGCGGACATCAGTGTGACGACGGCGACGCTCGACGAGCCGGAGCATGGCTTGAGTGCGGCGCGGCTCGATGACACCGACGTATTGCTGTGGTGGGGGCACAAGGGTCATGGCATGGTCGATGACGCCATTGTCGAGCGGGTGCAGCGGCGGGTGTGGGAAGGCATGGGACTGATCGTGCTGCACTCGGCGCATTTCTCCAAGATTTTCCGCCGGCTGATGGGCAGCCCTTGCGCGCTCAAGTGGCGCGAGGCCGGCGAAGTGGAACGGTTGTGGGTCGTCAACCGCAATCACCCGATCGCCGCCGGCCTTCCGGAATATTTCGAAATCGAGAACGAGGAGATGTATGGCGAGCCGTTCACCATTCCGGAGCCTGCGGAAACGGTGTTCATATCGTGGTTCGAGGGTGGCGAGGTGTTCCGCTCGGGGGTCACCTTCCAGCGGGGCGCGGGCCGCATCTTCTATTTCCGGCCTGGCCATGAAGCCTATCCCACCTTTCACAATCCGCAGGTGCTGCAGGTGATCCGCAATGCCACGCGGTGGGCCTATAATCCGGCGCCGCCTTGGGTGGCGGTCGACGAGGCGCCCAATGTCCCCCATGACGAGGCGCCGGTGCCGCTCACGGTCAAGGGGCCACGGCTTCATAAGGACGGCGAGAAGGGCCTGAGGTGATCGATGCCCAGCAAGGTGCGGCTGCTCATCCTCGGAACCGGCGCCATGGCGGGGCAGCATGTCAAGCATTTCAAGACGGACGCCCGGGTGAACATCGTGGCCTGCGCCGATATCGACGGTGCGCGGGCGCAGGGCTTTGCCAAGAAATATGGGATCGGCAAGGCGTTCGGCGATGTTGGCGCGGCGCTGAAGTGGGATGGCTTTAACGCGGTGAGCAATGTCACGCCGGATGCCGCGCATTATGCCACCACCATGACGCTTCTGGCGGCGGGCAAGCATGTGCTGTGCGAAAAGCCGCTGGCTGGAAATTTTGCCCAGGCTGACGAAATGGCGGAGACGGCGGAGCGGGCCCGCCTCGTCAACATGGTCAATCTGAGTTACCGCAATGTGGCGGCGCTGCAGACGGCGCAGAAGCTGATCGCCAAGGGCGAGATCGGCGAGGTGCGCCATGTCGAGGCGTCCTACCGGCAGAGCTGGCTTGTCGGCAATCACTGGGGCGACTGGCGCACCGATCCGAAATGGTTGTGGCGGCTGTCGGAGCGGCACGGCTCGCGGGGCGTGCTGGGCGATGTCGGAATTCATATCCTCGATTTCGCCACCTACGCCATCGGCATGATGCCGGTGTCGGTGCAAGTGCTACTCAAGACATTCGACAAGGCGCCGGGAAACCTGATCGCGGATTACCCGCTCGATGCCAATGACAGCGCCGTCATGTCGGTGGAATTCGCCAACGGCGCGCTTGGAGTCATTCATGCCAGCCGCTTCATGACCGGCTATGCCAATCACCTGAAGCTCGATGTCTTCGGCACAAGGGGCGCAGTCGAGATCGAGCATGGGCTGGAGTGGACGGAGATCCGCATGTGTTCGGGCGAGGATGTTCACGTCCAAGCGTGGCGGCGGGTGGTGGCGGAACCGGTTGCCAGCGTCTATCAGACCTTCATTGGCGCCGTACTGGCCGATAAGACGGAAGAGCCTTCATTCCGGCGCGGCGCCGAATTGCAGAAGGTTCTCGATTGCTGTTTCGAGGTCTCCCAGCCATGAATGTCGACGGCAAACATTACCGGACGATCTGGCCGGCGGGTGATGGCCGGTCGGTGGAGATCATCGACCAGACCAAATTTCCGCACCGGTTTGAAATCGTCCGCCTGCGGAGCATTGAGGATGCTGCCCGGGCCATCCGCGACATGCAGGTCAGGGGCGCTCCGTTGATCGGCGCCACCGCCGCCTATGGAATGGCGCTGGCCACTTGCGAGAACGCGGGCGATGGGGCGCTGGCAAGTGCCTATGAGACGCTTCATGCGGCACGGCCCACGGCGATCAATCTCAAATGGGCGCTGGATCGGATGATGGCCAGCGCTCAGCCCCCTCGGACCCGATCGGCGCATCGAAGCCGCCTTCGCGCGGGCGGCGGAGATTGCCGACGAAGACGTCGAGATCAACAAATCGATCGGCAGGGCGGGGCTTGCCATCATCGCGGGGCTGGCGAAGGGAAAGCAGCCGGGTGCGCCTATCAACATTCTAACCCATTGCAACGCGGGCTGGCTTGCCACGGTGGATTGGGGCACTGCCACGGCGCCCATCTACATGGCGCATGATGCTGGAATAGCGGTTCACGTGTGGGTCGATGAAACCCGGCCACGCAACCAGGGCGCCTCGCTCACGGCGTGGGAGCTTGGCAAACACGGGGTTCCGCACACGGTGATCGCCGACAATACCGGCGGCCATCTGATGCAGCACGGGATGGTCGACATGGTTGTCACCGGAACCGATCGCACCACGGCGGATGGCGATGTCTGCAACAAGATCGGCACCTATCTCAAGGCGCTGGCGGCCCATGACAATGGCGTGCCGTTCTATGTGGCGCTGCCGTCTCCCACCATCGATTTCAGCGTGCGTGATGGCTTGCGGGAAATTCCCATCGAGCAACGCCCGGGCGGCGAAGTCACCCACATGACCGGGCGCACCGCCGATGGCCGCATCGAAACCGTCGAGATCGTGGCGCCCGGCTCAGGAGTTGCGAATTTCGCTTTCGATGTGACGCCGGCGCGGCTGGTGACCGGGCTGATTACCGAGCGCGGCGTGATCGGGGCCAATCGGCGGGCGATTGCAGCGGCGTTTCCGGAACGGGCCGTTGATAGCAAGGGACGCAGCTAATAGGTTTTTTCTCCCTCCCCCTTGTGGGGAGGGGTAGGGGTGGGGGTCACTCCGGCGGCTGCCGTTCTTTTCTCAACATGCGAAAGTGGATGGTTCGGAGCGACCCCCACCCTTAATCCCTCCCCACAAGGGGGAGGGAGATACCAGCGCGCAGGATGGCTCATAGCGGCTTCAGCCCCGCTTCGATCTTGGCGCGCTTGGCTTCGAGGAAGGGTGGGAGCGAGAGGGTCTTGCCGAGACTGGCCAGCGGCTCGTCGGTGGCGAAGCCGGGGCCGTCGGTGGCGATTTCGAAGAGGACGCCCGCCGGCTCGCGGAAATAGAGGCTCTTGAACCAGAAGCGGTCAACGGGGCCGCTATTGGGAACGCGCATATCCTTGAGGCGTTGGGCCCAGGCATCATAATCCGCCGACGGAATATTGAAAGCGACGTGATGGACGCCGCCGGCGCCCTGCTGGGCCGGGGGCAGGCCCGGCTCAACGCTCACATGAAGTTCGGCCACCGGACCCACGCCCTCCATCTGGTAGACGTGGGTATCGCCGTAGCGGCGGGCGGGCGTCATGTTCATCAACCTGGTCAGCACCATCTCGGTGGGCTTGAGATCGGGCACGCTGATGGCGATGGGGCCGAGGCCGCGGATCTGGTTTTCCACCGCGACCGGGCTTTGCGCCCAGGCATGGGCTTCACCCGCTCCGCCATCGTCGACGAGGCTGAGGCGCTGGCCCTCGGGGTCTTCGAAATCGACGGTCAAGCGGCCATCGCGTTCGGCCGGTTTCTCATGTTTGACGCCGAGCATGGTGAAGCGGTGTTGCCAGAATTTCAGCGCGTCTTCACCATTCACGTGAAAGCCGGTGCGGCAGATCGAATGGGTGCCACGGCGTTCGCGCCCCACCGGCCAGTCGAAGAAGGTGATGTCGGTGCCGGGGGAGCCCACGCCATCGGCATAGAACAAATGATAGGCGCTGGTATCATCCTGGTTCACGGTTTTCTTGACGAGGCGGAGGCCCAGAGTCTCCGTATAGAATTTGTGATTGCCCGGCGCATCGGCGGTGACTGCGGTCAAGTGGTGGATGCCTTTGAGCTGCATGATCAGTTCTTCCGGTTGAGCCATTTGGTGGCGATGGCGAGATCGGTCTGGGTAAGGCCGTGGCCAGTGGGCAGGATTTCATGTTGCACATCGGCTCCCGCCTGGCGGAACTGGCCGGCGAGTGCTGCTGCGTTGGCCGCCGGAATGATGGGATCGGCCGCGCCCGAAATAATGAGAATGGATTTTCCGGTGAGATCGGCGGCGGGCGGATTTGCCAGGGGCACCATGGCGCGGAGCAGCACGGCGCCGGCAAGCGCCTCGGGCCGGAGCAGCAGCATCGCCGCCGCGATGTTGGCGCCGTTGGAGAAGCCAACGGCCACGGGCGCTTCAAGATCATAGGCCTTGCGCGCTTCGGCCACGAAGTCCGCCAATTCATTGGCGCGGTGGATCACATCTTGCTCATCAAAGACGCCTTCCGCCAGTCTGCGAAAAAAGCGCGGCATGCCGTTCTCGAGCACCTTGCCGCGCGGGCTGAGCAAAGCGCTGCCCGGGGCAACGGCCTGAGCGAAAGGCAAGAGATCGGTCTCATCGCCGCCGGTGCCGTGCAGCAGCAGAAGCGGCGCTCCGGCTGCACCGGGGATGAAACGATGAATGAAACTGAGCGAGGGAGCTTCGGCCATAATGTAGTATATCGTGTTACATTTTTCCAGTTCAAGACCCGATGGGGGAAATTCGTCCGATTGTTGCTGGGTTGCGGATTCGGACTCGCATCACATTTGAATTTGTCGTAAAGTTATTGTTGCTTGCATGGCTCCCTCCACCTTGTTGTGGTCTCACAACGCAAGCGACCGAAATTGAAATTGAATTTCAAATGGACAGCGTCCCGCACAGGACGCTGCGGTTGCAGGGAGGCCGCCCGTGCTCAGCATTTCGTTACGCGTCAAGAAAAGCCAATCCATCCTCGCGCTTGCCATCATGTTCGCCGCCTCCGGCGAGGCGCGGGCCACCGATTATTATGTGGACGGTGCCGCACCCGTCTCGGGAAACGGCACGAGTTGGGCGGAGGCCTGGAGAAGTTTTTCGACGATCGAATGGGGAAAGGTGGCGCCGGGCGATACCATCTATGTCTCGGGCGGCAGCGATGGTCTGGCCTATCCAGAGACGCTGGCGCCGGCCATCAGCGGCGCCGCCGGACAACCGATCACCATCGCCAAGTCCGCCGAGGCGGGTCATGACGGCCCGGTCACCATCGACGGCGTGAGCTCGGCGCCCTTATGCGTCGAAGTCAAGTCGCAAAACTATCTGGAGTTCGACGGCTTCAACGTCAAGAACTGCACGGAGGCCGGATTTCAGATTCACAACACCAGGGGCATCACCGTCAGAAATTGCAGGGTGCACGCATTCTCGCGCGGGTTTCATATCTGGCAAAGCCGGGATGTGGCGATCCTCAACAATCTGGTGACCACGCCTTCGTGGACGCATCTGCAGACCGACGGGATTTACTCGCGCGAAAACACCAATAACCGCTATTGGGGCAACGAAATCATCATCGCCAACGACGAGCCCACCGGTCACGACGACGGCATTCAGAGCAGCTGGGACCGCAGCATCTCGGTCATCGGCAATTACGTCGAACAGCGCAACGACAAGACCAGCAACGCCCAGGGCATCTTTTTCAGCGATGCGTCGGGCGCCATGGTGGTGATCAACAATGTGGTCAACGGCCCCCACACCTACAACAGCCTGATCAAGCTTCTCAATTTCAACGGCACGGGGGGAAGTCTCTACGCCTACAACAACACGCTAAAGGGCGGGCGGTGGGGCGTCATTCAGATCGGTGACGCGCCGGGCTCGCATGTCTACAACAACATCATCTACACGACGGCGAGTTTCGCGTCGGGCATTGCGTTCATGCCGGGTAACCTGCCTCCTCCCTCCAACATCAATTACAATCTGTATTACGTTCCGAACGGCAAGCCCGGCCAGATCATCGGCTCTACATTCCATGACTGGAGCCAGTGGCAAGCGCTTGGCTACGAGAGGAGCGGCATCACCACGGCGTTGGCGGCGGGCCCCGGCATCATTTCAAGAGACTTTTCGCCGGTGACCGGTTCGCCCGCCATCGACGCGGGTGTATCGCTTGTGAAGGTCCCCACCGATATCACCGGCCGCCCCCGCCCGGATGGCGTCAAATTCGATATCGGCGCCTATGAAGGGCCGCTGCCGTGACGGGCGCGGGGAAGCAACGCCAATAGCGATTGCCGGTTATCCAACATTCTCCCTCCCCACAAGGGGGAGGGAGACACGAGCGAGCACGGCTGGTAAACCCGAATGCGGTTATGGTTCGCGAAGCGGCGCCTGAACCGGAAGCCGCAAGACCTGGTGGATGAATTCCGACACTTCTAAAAGCGCCGGCGCATCTCGTGCCGCATGACGTCGTGCATGATCTGGCACTGGCGCCTGTCCAGTTCGAGGGCCCGGTCAATATCGCGGCATAGGGCCTGGCGCAGCGCAGCAATCACAGCCGCAACACCGGCGCGGCAATGGGTCCACATCTTTGTTGCCTGATTTGCCGCGAGGCGCTCCGGCATTAGCGAAGTCTCTCTGGCTGAAAGGTGGGTCATCGATGTGTTCCTTCTGCATGAGTGGCATTTCCTGGCTTTGGTTTAGGGCGGGAGCCGTGAAAGGGACGCTTGGAAGATGTGAACGGAGCGTCTATTCTCGTGGTGGCGGCTAGCCACACCGTGAAAAAAGCCGCAAAAACTCGGGTTTGGGCGTGCCAGATCTGACGGTGGGGCCGAGGACGCCAATGCTTCGCCTGCAACTGACATTGCTCGGTGGATTCCAAGCCCGGCTGGAGCCCGGCAAGCTCCTGGATATCTCGGCGAAGAAAACGCGTGGGCTATTGGCTTACCTCGCCCTACCACCGGGACGCGAGCACTCGCGCGACAAGCTCATGGGCCTTCTGTGGAGCGACCGGGGCGATAAGCAGGCCCGCAGCAGCCTGCGGCAGGCGCTTACCGAACTGAGCCAGGAATTCGGTTCAGACGGGGCGTCATTGCTGGTCAAGGGGCGAGACACGCTGGCTCTCGACCCGAACGCCACCGAAGTCGATGCGGTGTTGTTCGAGCAACTTGCTAGCAGTGAAGATCACGGCGAACTGCGCCGGGCCGCTGCACTATACGCGGGCGAGCTGCTGGAAGGATTTGGAATACGTGATCAAGCATTCGAGGATTGGCTGGCCAACGAACGGCGGCGCAATCGCGAGCTGGCAATCTCGGTGTTCAGGAAATTGGCGTGCCGGGAAAAGGGTGCGGAAGCTCTGGCAGCTGGACAGCGTCTATTGGCACTCGATCCGTTGCAGGAAGAAGGCCATCGTTTTCTGATGCAGCATCTATGCCGGCTCCGGAGAGATTGGGTCCGCGCTCAGGCAATACGAGATTTGCCGGGATACGTTGAAGCGCGAATTGAGTATCGCACCCTCGGAGGAAACCGAAACGTTGCACCGCGCGATCAGAAATCAATCCGCGCAAGCTATTGAAGGCGCCAAGTCTGCAACTATCACCTGCTTCATCCCAATTTGGTGGTGACAAAGAACCAGCTGCCGCGACCAAGCCAACCATTGCTGTCCTGCCCTTCACCAATCGTCGGGGGCGATCCGGAGCAGGAATACTTTGCCGACGGCATCACCGACGACATCATCACCGAGCTATCGCGCTTCCATTCGCTCTTTGTCATCGCCCGAAATTCCGCGTTCACATACAAGGGACGCGCGGTGAATGTCACTGACATCGGCCGCGAACTCGGCGTGGGATTTGTCGTCGAAGGAAGTGTCCGCCGCCTCGGTGGCCGGATTCGGATCACCGCGCAACTTGTCAATACGGCGAGCGGCAGTCATGTATGGGCCGAGCGCTACGACAGGCCCTTCGAAGCCCTGTTCGATGTTCAGGATGAAGTGGTGTCGGCAATTGTCGCGACGGCCGAAGGCAGGCTTGCCAGCGAGATCGCCGATCGTTCGCGGGCAAAACCTAGAGCAAACATTGCCGCATATGAATTAGTGCTGCAGGCACGTCAGTCGCTGGGAACGTCCGACACAGAGACCGCCGAGCCTCTGTTGCGTAAAGCTCTCGCACTCGACCCCGGCTATGCGCAGGCCCATGCCTGGCTTTCCATGGTCTACCTATATCGAATTTTTCAACAACTTTGACGCCGAGACGATCAGCGAGGCTGTCGTTTTGGGCAAGAAGGCGGTTGCGCTTGATCCGAATGACTCCCAGTGCCATGCCCAATTGGGGTTCGAACTATCTGTTTGCCCGGAAATTCGAACTGGCCGAACGTACAGACCAAACGTGCAATTGAAATCAATCCGAACTGATGGGGTTGCGGTGAATTCCCGTGCTCAATGGCTATCCGAACGGGACAAGCGGAAGAAGCGCTGCGAGTTCTCAATGAGGCGCTTCGCCGCGATCCCTTACCCGCCAAGTTGGTACTGGGAGAATCTCGCAGTCGCGCTCATTACCTTGGGAAGATTTGAAGAAGCCATTGCAGCCATCAATCGAAAGAGCCGAAACTTCTGGTGGGACCACTACATGCTAGGTGTCTGCTACACCTATCTTGGCAGGACTTCTCAAGCCCAAGCCGAAATGGCAGAATTGCGAAGGCTGCGGCCAGAACGTGACGATCAAACGCATAATGATGGCCGAGCCATACAGGAACACGGAAGATGCGCAGCGCCTGATCGACGGCTTGCGCAAGGCTGGACTGCCGGAATGAGCGCCGCCCGCGGCCTTGCCGCCGGTCGATCTGTATGCCTGCTTTTGACTTTGAGCCGGCTACCCATGTCTAATCCATTACAGGCGTGAATTCGGGCAACACGTGTTAGAATTCATCCACCAGGGATCGACTGCGCATGAAAACAGTGACGCTTCAGACCGGTGAAAAGGTTCCGGCTCTCGGCATGGGCACATGGAACATGGGCGTGGGCGATGGCGATGAGGCCGGGCAGTTGCGCGCTTTGGAAACCGGCATCGATCTCGGCATGACGCTGATCGATACGGCGGAAATGTATGGCGAAGGCCGCTCGAGCCTGAAACCGCAAGACCTGGTAGGTTAAGTCCAACACTTGGTGCACAGCCCCACCGGGTTTGACCCGCTGCAGACATCTAGCCATATAGACTCGCAGTAGAGGTTCCCATACGATCACTGCCGCTGAGCCTTCTGAAGGTACTCAACTCACATGGCTGAAAATCGCGCCCGACGCCGACTTACCGCGATTCTGGCTGCCGATGTCGTGGGTTACTCACGCCTCATGGAACACAATGAGGCGGGTACTCTGGCTGCTCTCAAGGCGCGCCGGAACGATGTGCTGGTTCCGGTGGTTGGCCAGCACAATGGCCGCGTCGTCAAGGTGATGGGTGACGGTGTTCTGGTGGAATTTGGCAGTGCGGTTGATGCCGTGCAATGCGCGGTTGAACTGCAGAAGGGTTTTAGCGAAGCCAATCAGGGCGTGGCGGAAACCAATCGAATCGTAATTCGTATCGGAATCAATCTCGGCGACGTCATTGTCGAGGGCAGCGATCTCTATGGCGAGGGCGTCAACGTGGCGGCTCGGCTGGAGGGTTTGGCCGAGCCCGGCGGCATCTACGTCTCCGCCACCGTGCACGATCATGTTATCGGCAAGCTGCCATTGGCGTTCGACGATCTCGGCGAGCACACGCTCAAAAACATACAGAAACAAGTGAGGGTTTATCGCACACGAACAGACAGGACAAGCGAGAGTACGACGCAACCGGCGCTTGCACTTGCGGAGAAGCCCTCAATCGCGGTGTTGCCATTCGCCAATATGAGCGGCGATTCCGAACAGGAGTATTTTTCCGACGGCATCACCGAGGACATTATCACCGACCTTTCGAAAGTGTCGGGACTATCTGTCGTCGCGCGCAATACCGTCTTCACGTTTAAGGGCAAGGCGGTATTAGTCGAGGAGGTGGCGAAGAAGCTGAACGTCGCCTTCGTCCTGGAAGGAAGTGTACGCAAGGCTGGAGGGCGGGTGCGTATCACGGCTCAGCTGATCAATGGTCGTGGCGGTGATCATATCTGGGCCGAGCGGTATGACCGGACGCTGGACGATATCTTCAACCTGCAGGACGAGATTTCCAAGACCATTGTCGATGTACTCAAAGTGAAGCTGTTGCCCGAAGAACTGGAGACTATTACAAACCGTTCGACCGATAACCCAGAGGCTTACGAGGCGTTGTTGATGGGCAGGTCATTTCTCAAGAGGGGAATTGAGACCCGTTTTATGGAGACGGCGCGACGGCTGTTTGCCAAAGCCATTGAAATCGACCCGAATTATGCGCGCGCCTATGCCGCTTTGGCTGATTGTGAGTGTCAACTGTTGGAATTCAACGGTCCCGACGCCAGCTACGAGGCAGTCCTTGCCAACAGCACTCGGGCGCTGGAACTTGAGCCGGATCTCGCCGATGCCCACACATCACGTGGCGGGGCGCTGTTCATAAGTGGCCGGTATGCCGAGGCGGAGGCGGAGTTCGAGCGAGCCTTGGCACTGGACGCCAATTCTCTCGAAGCTCATTTCTCTTACGGACGGTACTGTCTGGTTCAGGGTCAACACGAAAAGGCTCTCACTCTATTCCAGCGTGCCGCATCGTTGTCGCCCGATGACTGGTGGGTCTGGGGCCATCTAGGGATGGTCTATGCTTCACTTGGCCGTAGTGATGATGCCAAGGAAGCAGCACGGCAAGGTGTGTTGCGAGTGGAAAAGGAAGTCAAAGCGCATCCTGACAATGCCGGCGCGCTATCCTTCGGCGCCGGTATGCTGGCGAATATTGGCGAAGTTGAACGCGCGCTGTCGTGGGCAGCCCGTGCTGAAATGTTCGCTGGAGACAATATTCCAGTTCAGTACAATATAGGCTGTTGCTACGCCAAGCTGGGCAAGCCGGAGCAGGCCATCGATTGCCTTGAACGCCAATTGGGCGCATCACATGCCTACCTCATTTTGCGTTTGCCTTTTATGCGTCAAGATAGCGACCTCGACCCGATCCGTACTCACCAGCGATTTATAGCGCTCGTCAAGCGGATCGAAGATCGATGAGAAGAGCCAAATTCAAGCGCTCGACCGAACCCAGCCCGGCCTTCCCATGAAGAAGGGTCGTGCCGGCACCATGACCCACGACTACAAGCGCAACGGCACCACGACCTGTTCGCGGCGCTCAACATGCTGGACGGCAGGGTCATCGGCACCTGTATGCCGCGCCATCGACACCGCGAGTTTCTGCGCTTTCGAACCTGATCGATCACAAGACCCCCGCCGGGCTTGACCTTCATCTGATCGCCGATAACTACGCAACACATAAGACCGGGCCGTGATCCGCTGGCTCAAGGCGCATCCGCGCTTCCACCTGCACTTCACGCCCACCTCGGCGTCCTGGCTCAACATGGTCGAGCGCTTCTTCGCCGAGATCACCCGAAAGCGCATCCGCCGCGGCACCTTCAAAAGCGTCGACCAGTTGAAAGCCGCCATCATGCAATACCTGGAGAATGACAATGCCGACAAACATTAGTTGGATCAAGTGCACGAGGCCCTAGTAGCCGCAACTGGGACTTGAGTATCAGCAGGCTGTGAGGAGAGTGAAGACATCACGCGAAAAATGAAAACCGGAAAATGAGTTGGCTGAAGGAAATTTGGGTCATGGCCATCCACTAGGAATCGACAGCGCATGAAAACAGTAACTCTGCAGACCGGTGAAAAGGTTCCGGCTCTCGGCATGGGCACGTGGAAAATGGGCGTGGGCGATGGCGATGAGGCGGGGCAGTTGCGCGCCTTGGAAACCGGCATCGATCTCGGCATGACGCTGATCGATACGGCGGAAATGTATGGCGAAGGCCGCTCCGAGCAACTGGTTGGCAAGGCCATTCGCGGCCGCCGCGACACGCTGTTCATCGTCTCCAAGGTTCTGCCGTCCAACGCCAGCCGGCGCGGAACCATTGCCGCCTGCGAGGCCAGCCTCAAGCGACTTGCGAGCGATGTGATCGACCTCTATCTCCTGCATTGGCGCGGCGGCTATCCGTTGGCCGAGACCTTCGCGGGCTTCGAAGACCTGAGGGCCGCCGGAAAGATCAGGCACTACGGCGTCAGCAATTTCGATGCCGACGATCTCGATCACATGAATGCCCTGACGCCGCGGCCCGTCTGCGCGGCCAATCAGGTCCTGTACAATCCTTCACAGCGCGGCATCGAATACGATCTTCTGGCGCGCTGTCTGGCGGAGAAGATGGCCGTCATGGCTTACAGCCCCATTGGCGGAGGCCCGCTTGCGGGCCACAAGGCGCTTGCGAAGATTGCCGCCAGACACGGCGTTACCGCCGCTGCCGTGGCCATTGCTTTCACCTTGCGGCTGCCGGGCATCATTTCCATTCCCAAGAGCAGCAACGAGATCCGGGTCAAGGAAAACGCCGCCGCCATGGACCTTGAGCTGAGCCAGGAGGACTTGGCGGACATCGATGCCGTCTTTCCGCCACCCAGGAGAAAGACGCCGCTGGCGATGGGGTGAGGAGTGGCGCGGGTCGAGCCCGGGCATGAAGAGGGAGATCGGGCATGATGAGAAATGGCATGGATATCACCTCTCCTCTCATTATGGCAGTGCTCGACATGGCCATCTTCCTTAATGCGCAGCGTCGATGCGAGACAGTTCCGGCCATTCACGGATTATCCTGCGCGCAAGGCTCGATAGTTGGCGGACTGACCGCGGCCATGGTGCTTCGATGGTCTTTCTCGCGCTGGACAGGCATCGATGAACAAGCATGGGAACTACTTCGCAGGCACAAGCCGGATCAGGCCGGATTAGCGGCTGGTGGCAGCCGGTCGATCAATCGCCAGCGGTGCTCATAGGCCCGCCGCCCGAAAACGGCCGAAACGCGAACGTGACAGCACCCGCCAGAGGGCGAGGTCATGAAGAAGCTTCGATGCCGGAGGTCGATCGAAGGGTTGTCTATCATGGCGAGGAGTTCCAGCGCATTGCAAGGCGATGCGCGCTGAGCCCGCGCATGATGAGAGTTGCGGGGCAAGGCTGATCTTGGTACGGCCCGGCTCGACCCAGTGCAGCAATGGAGAGAGTTGAGCGACACCCCCCTCTCATCATGGCCGTGCTCGACACGGCCATCATCTTTGCCAGCGAAGCGGTGACATGACATCTTAGTTGTACGTCATGGCCACCGAGAAGATGCGCGGGTCGAGCCCGCGCATGATGAGAGTTGGGGCGAAGTTACATTTGACCGCGCGGTCAAACGCCGTTGGAGGTCAATCCAATAGTTGACTTCGTCAACTATCTTGGGAAGCAAAGTGGGAGCAAAAAGTGTGCAATTGGAGCAGAAAAAGCGGTGAACTTGCGCCCCGTTGCAGCGGTTTCGGTGCGAAAATGGCGCGCTCAACGTGCTGTTTGGCAACGGGGTTTTCTGCGTAGGAATTGTTTCACGTGAAACATCGTGTTACCAAGTGGAACACCCGGCGGCGGGCGGATTCAGCCGCCCTGGATCCTCGGCAGCAGGTAGATTTCGGCGTTGGCGGGGAGCTTTTCGCTCCAGCTGTCCCGGAAGATTTTGCCATTGATGGAGACGGCGATGCCCCGTGCCAGATGGGGGGCCATGCCGGGGTATTGCTCTTCGAGCTTGCGGAAGAGTTCGCGGATGTCGGCGGCCTCGACGGTGACGATCTCGGCGCCACCGGCTGCGGGGCGGAGTGCGCCCCAGAGGTGGATGTCAGGCATGGGAGTGTGGGCCCACCCTCGCTTCGCTCGGGCCCTCACCCGCCCTTCGGGCACCCTCTCCCATGCGGGGCATGAGAGAGGGGCAATTGATGCCCGTCACCGGCCGATCTTGTCGCCGTCGATCGCCTTGAGGATGCGGGGCGGCGACATGGGGACGTGGGTCATGCGGACGCCGGCGGCGTTGGAGACGGCGTTGGCGATGGCGGCCAGGGGCGGCACGATCGAGGTTTCGCCCACACCCCTGACACCATAGGGGTGGTTGGGATTGGGGATCTCGAGGATCTGGGTGTCGATCATCGGCAAATCCGAACAGACGGGAATGCGGTAATCGAGGAAGCCCGGGTTCTGCAGGCGGCCATCCTTGCCGTAGACATATTCCTCGTTGAGCGCCCAGCCGATCCCCTGGGCCGCACCGCCCTGGTATTGGCCTTCGACATAGGACGGGTGCACGGCCTTGCCGGCGTCCTGGATCACGGTGTAGCGCAGCACCTTGGTGCGCGCCGGTTTCCGGGATCCACCTCGACATCGCAGATATGGGTAGCGAAGGAGACGCCGGCGCCGTCGGCGACGATCTCATTGTGGCCGGCGATAGGGCCGCCAGTGGTGCCGGCGGCGGCGGCGATTTCCTTGATCGACAGCGGCGAAAGATTGCCGCGGCCTTCGCCCTTGGCGTGGGCGGCGCCGTCCTTCCATTCGACGTCGTCAACCGGGATTTCCCACATCTTGGCGGCGCGCTCACGCAGCACCTTGATGGCGTTGCGGGCCGAGAACACGGTGGCCATGGACGAGGAGAAGGTGCCGCGGCTGCCGTCGGTCATGTCATTGTGGCCAAGCGACGATGTGTCGGCCACGACGACGCGGACGCTGTCGTAGGGAATGCCGAGTTCCTCGGCAGCCACAAGTCCCAGGGAGGCGCGGGAGCCGCCGACATCGACGGTGCCGACCGCCAGGTTGACGGTACCATCGACGCTGACATTGAGATCGGTGCAGGTCTGGCCGCCGAAGTTGAACCAGAAGCCGCAGGCCATGCCGCGGCCCTGGTTCTTGCCGAGGGGTGCCGACATGTGCGGATGCTTCTTGGCAGCTTCCAGCGTGGGGCCGATGCCGATCGGGCCATAGACCGGGCCATAGGAGGACTTGGTGCCCTGCTTGGCGGCGTTCTTGATGCGGAAGTCGACCACATCCATGCCGATCTTGTGGGCGATCTCGTCGATCACGCTTTCCACCGCGAAGGCCGCCATGGGAGCCGAGGGCGCCCGGTAGGCCGCCGTCTTGGGACGGTTGACCAGGACTTCATAGCCCACGGACTTGACGTTCTTGAGATCGTAGCAGGCGAAGGCGGTCATGGCGCCGAGCTCGGCCCACATGCCGTAATAGGGGCCGCCGGAATAGCGCAGCGTGGCTTCGGCTGCCACGATGGTGCCATCCCTCCTGGCGCCGATCTTGACATCGATCGAGGTGGCGCTGGTGGGACCGGAGGCGCGGAAAACTTCATCGCGGGTCATCACCAGTTTCACCGGGCGGTTGGCCTTGCGCGACAGGGCAAGGGCCACGGGCTCGCCCCAGACATGGGTTTTGCCGCCGAAGCCGCCGCCGATTTCCGACGCCGTCACCCGCAGCTTGGAGACATCCATGCCGAGCAGGGTGGCGCAGGTGGCGCGGTAGACGAAGTGGCCCTGGGTGCACACCCACAGTTCGCCCTGGCCATCGGGGCCGATGCTGGCCACGCAGGCATGGGGCTCGATATAGCCCTGGTGGGACTGTTCGGTCTTGAAGCTCCTGGAGATGACGACATCGGCCTCCTTGAAACCCGTGGCCACATCGCCATGGCCATACTGCGTGCGCTTGGCGATGTTGGAAGCCTTGGTTGGCTTGGGCTCGACTCCTTCGGTGAACAGGCCCTTGTGGAGGATGGGAGCGGTGGGCTTCACCGCCTCATCGACGTCGGTGACATGGGGAAGAATCTCGTAATCGACCTTGATGAGCTTCAGGGCCTCCTTGGCGGTATGGGCGTCGATGGCCGCCACGGCCGCCACGGCATGGCCTTCATAGAAAACAGTCCCGCGGGCCATGCAGTTTTCCAGGATATCATACATGCCCTGGTCGCCGGCGGTGAGGTCCGGCAGGTCGGCGTAGGTGAGGACGGCCTTGACGCCGGCAAGCTTCTCGGCCTTCGAGGTGTCGATCTTCTTGACTTTGGCGTGGGCGTGGGGCGAGCGCAGGATGCGGCCAACGAGTTGGCCGGGGGCCGAGGCATCGGCGCCATATCTGGCGCGGCCGGTGACTTTGTCGACGCCATCGGGGCGCAGCGGGCGGGTGCCGACCTGTTTGAAGGTCTGGCCGGTGTAGCTGGTGTCGAGCGGCATGATCAGGCTCCTCTCATTTCTTTGGCGGCGTCCTGGACGGCGCGGACGATTTTGTCATAGCCGGTGCAGCGGCAGAGATTGCCGGCCAGGCCAAAACGGATTTCTTCTTCATTAGGATCGGGGTTTTTTTCGAGCAGGGCCTTGGCGGCAATCAGGAAGCCCGGGGTGCAGATGCCGCATTGGAGGGCTGCATGCTCGATGAATTTGGTTTGCAGGGGATGCAGCTTGTCGCCATCGGCCATGCCTTCGATGGTGCCGATCTTGCGGCCTTCGGCTTCGGCGCCGAGGACGAGGCAGGAGCAGACCAGGCGGCCATCGACGGTGACGCTGCAGGCCCCGCAGTCACCGGTGCCGCAGCCCTCCTTGGCGCCGGTCAAACCCAGTCGGTTGCGCAGCACGTCGAGCAGGGTTTCGTCGGGTTCGCAGACGAAATCGACACTGTCGCCATTAACGGTGGTTGAAACCTTGATCGACATTACTTTCCTCCTGCGCGTTGGAACGCGATTTTGGCGGCGCGCTTGGCGAGAACGGCGGCGACCTTGGTTCTGAATTCGATGGTGCCGCGCTTGTCGTCGATGGGGCGGCAGGCGGCGGAACAGGCTTTGCCGAGCTTTTCGAGGGCGGCATCGTCAAGGGTGGTGCCGATGATGGCCCTGGCGGCATCGGGAACCAGCAGCACGGTTGGGGCCACGGCGCCGAGGGAGACGCGGGCGTCCTTCACCGCGCCCTTGGCATCAAGGGTGAGGCATATGCCGCAGCCCACCACGGCGATGTCCATCTCAGTGCGCGGAATGAAGCGGAGATAGGCATCGCCTGATTTGGCGGGGCGGGCGGGAAGCAGAATGGCTTCGACGAGTTCGCCCTTCTTCAGCGAGGTCCTGCCGGGGCCAACGGCAACTTGCTCGACGGGAACGGTGCGCTTGCCCTTGGGGCCCTGGATCACCGCCTTGGCGCCGGCCGCCACCATGGCGGGAACGCTGTCGGCGGCGGGGCCGGCGTTGCACAGATTGCCGGCGATGGTGCAGCGGCCCTGAATCTGTTTGGAGCCAATAAGGTTGGCCGCCTCAACGACGCCGGGCCAAGCTTTGACCAGTGCCTTGTTCTCGCCCATGGCGGCACAGGAAACGGCCGCGCCAATGGACCATCCGGAGGCCGTCTTCTTCACCTCACGCATCGCCTTGATGCGCTTGATGTCGACGACGAGGTCAGGCTCGATGAAGCCGCCTTTCATGCGGACCAGAAGATCGGAACCGCCGGCCAGCACGTAGGCGCTGCCTTTGGCCTTGGCGAGCAGGGCCACCGCGGCCTTGGTCGTTTCGGGTGCTTGGTATTGCATTATTTCACCTGTGTTGAACTTCGAAAGCCATTTTGGGCCATGGACCGGGGTGAGGTCAACGGGTGCAATGTGAATTTACCCATGACGATTGCGCGCAGCGGATTTACGGGCTCAGGCGGCGAATAGGGTCAAGCCGATCAAAGTCATTGACCATCATCAATGCGGCGCGGCCAAATTTGCTAGAGTAGATGAGGATGATTGGCGTCAGAGGTGTTTTCGGGCGTCCATTCTGTCATGCAGCACGCGGATGACCTCGATGCCGTAACCGGTGATGCGAAAATAGATGATATGGCGCCCCACAATACCGCAGCGGTGGCCTTAGCGGATGTGATCGCACGAGGTGGCGAGTTGCGGACTTACGGCGAATTGTTCAAAAGCCGCCGTCAGTTCGCCGGTGTAACGGTGTGCCTGATCGATTCCCCATTGTCGAAATGTATGGAGCCAGATCGCCTCAAGATCGCGGATTGCCGCCGGAGCTAAACGGCATTCAGCGGTATTCCCGGGCATGCTTCTTGGTCATGTCTTTGTTAAACCCCGCGGCGTCGAAATGCCGGGGCTCGCCGCTTTGCTCGCCCTTGATCAGCTCGGCGCGGACCGCGTCGATTTCCGTGCTTTGGGCCTGATCGCGGCGAATCAAATCGCGAACATACTCACTATCATTGGTGAAGCCTCCGGCTTCAGTCCTTGATTTGATCCATTCGTCTTGCTGATCGGTGACAGTGATCGTCTTGCGCTTTGTTCCCATTTCCGGCTTCCGAAACTGTGTGTCTCAAATCATACTATTGATGCAAATTAGCACGAACGCCGGACAGTTGGAAGGTTGAACCTGACGAAGCGAAATTCCGCCAACGCCAGCGAGATCAACATTTCTCCTGGGTAACGCATTGACATTCCGGCTTCTTTGGACCGACACTGGCGGGCAACGGCATGGCCAGACATGCCGAGCAACATGAGGGAGCAAATGACCAGAACATCGATTTGGAGATCCACTGTATTTGCCGCGGCAGCGCTTGCGGCCACATTTCATGACACCTGTCACTGCGCAGGCGGTTGAATCGAGCGATCCGATCAAGATCGCGTTGTTCGACTGGACCAGCGTCAATCTCAACGCCAAGATTCTCGGCGGCATTCTGGAAAAGCTCGGATACACGGTTGAATATCCGACCGGCGACTATCTCTCGAGCCTGACCACCAGCCTCACTAATGGCGACGTGACGGTCGGGGTTGAGTATTGGGATACGACGGCCGGCGAGGCGATGAAAGCCTCGGAAGCCACCGGCCAGACCGAACGGCTGGGTCCCCTTGGTCCCAAGGCCAAGGAAGAATGGTGGTATCCCCTTTACATGAAAGAGAAGTGCCCGGGACTGCCGAATTGGGAAGCTCTCAAGGACCCGAAATGCGCCGAAGCGTTTTCGACGGCTGAAACCGCGCCGAAGGGACGCTATGTCGGCGGTCCGGTGACATGGGAAGGCTTCGATGACGAGCGCGTTGAAGCGCTGGGCCTGCCTTTTACCGTCATTCATGCCGGCACCGATGCGGCGATGTTCGCCGAACTCGACTCGGCCTATCAACGTAAGGCGCCGGTCATGCTGTGGGTCTATTCGCCCCATTGGGCTCCGGCTAAATATGAGGGCGAATGGGTGGAATTCCCCGAATATTCGCCGGAATGCTATAGCGATCCCAAGGTGGGAATTAATCCCGACAAGGCCCATGATTGCGGCAAGCCCCATGGTGATATCTGGAAGTTCGCGTGGGGCGGCATGAAGGACAAATGGCCGGTTGCCCACAAGGTTGCCAAGGCCTTCCAGGTCGACGCCCCCGAGCTGAATGCGATGTCGGGCCAGGTCGATCTCGATGGCAAGACAATCGAGGAGGTTGCAGCCGCCTGGGTCACTGCCAACGAGGCCAAGTGGAAGGCCTGGGCTCAATAGGGTTGCCGCCGGGACCTGGTGATGACAACAAAAGCAGCGGGCGCTGGTGAACAGCGCCCGGTCAAACTTTCCTGCCGCAACTTGTGGAAGATTTTCGGTGCCAGAGCGGCCGGATTTCTGCAGGCGCATGGCGGCAAGGCTACGGCCGCCGAGCTTGAACGGGCCGAACTCATTGGAGCGGTGCGCGACGCCAGCCTGGATGTGCGCGAGGGCGAGATTTTCATCGTCATGGGCCTTTCGGGATCGGGCAAGTCCACCTTGGTGCGCTGCCTTTCCCGGCTCATCGAGCCCACGGCGGGGGAGCTCAACTTCGACGGCAAGGATCTGCTGAAAGCAAGCGAGGCGGAACTGATCGAAATCCGGCGGCACAAGATGGGCATGGTGTTTCAGCACTTCGCCTTGCTGCCGCATCTCACCGTGCTGGAAAACGTGAGCTTTCCATTGTTGATCCAAGGCATCGGCAAGGAGGCGCGCGCGGCCCGGGCACAGAAAATGATCGACCTCGTGGGCCTCAAGGGCCGCGAGCGGCATTTCCCTTCCGAGCTCTCCGGCGGGCAGCAACAGCGCGTCGGCATTGCCCGCTCGCTGGCGGTCGAGCCCGAGATCTGGTTTCTCGATGAACCGTTTTCGGCGCTCGATCCGTTGATCCGCCGCGAAATGCAGACCGAGCTGCTGCGCCTGCAGAGCGTGCTGAAGAAGACCATCGTCTTCATCACCCATGATTTCGATGAAGCCATCCGGCTTGCCGACCGCATTGCCATCATGAAAGATGGCGAAATCATTCAGATCGGCACGCCGGAAGACCTGGTCAATCGTCCAGCCACGGACTATGTGGCGGCGTTCACCGCCGATGTAAACCGGGCCAAGGTTTTGTCGGCGCGCAGCTTGATGGGGCCAAGGACGGCCAAGTCCGCCGGACTCGAGCAGGTGGCGGCGCGGGCCAAGGTGGCCAGCTTTGCCGCGGCTATTGTGGATTCACCCAAGGCTTTTGCGGTGGTGGACGATGAAGGGTTCGGTGATCGGGGAAATCTCGCCCAGATCGGTAATCGACCTGTTGTCCGGGAAGGACCGGGGAGCGGCGGCATGAGCGATGCCGTGCTGCCCGCGGTGAAAGCCCGCGGCGATGTTCCGATGGGCCGCCTTGCGGTTGCCGCGGCAATTGCCGTGGCACTTATCATCCTGATGTTTCCCGCCGCGCTGGCGGGTCTTGCGCACTATCCCGACAGCCTGATCATTCCCTTCAAGGAATGGGTCGGCGCGCTGATGCTGTGGCTCAAGGTGAATTTCACCTGGCTGACGCGAGCCATGGCGGCAATCGTCGATGTTCCACTGCGGCTGGCTTTCGGGCTGCTTGCGAAGGGGTTCAAGTTCGGCAGCGGGGAGGGGTCGTGGGTTCTGCCGCGGCTCTCGTGGCTCGGCGTCACGCTGGTGATGGCGTGGCTGGGCTATGCCTATGGCGGCGTTCGCCTTGCGGCCTTGTGCGGGTTTGGATTTCTCGCCCTGGTGTTTTTCAAGGTGTGGGACAATGCCATGCTCACCCTGGCGCTCATCGCGATTTGCGTGCCGTTTTGCGTGGTGACTGGGCTGCTGCTGGGCATCTGGGGGCACTTCTCGCCACGGTTTAACCGGCTGGTCATTTCGCCCGCGCTCGATCTGATGCAGACCATGCCGACCTTCGCCTATCTCATTCCGATGCTGTTACTGTTTGGCGCAAGCCCGGTTTCGGCGCTGCTGGCGACCGGCTTGTTTGCCACACCGCCGATGGTGCGGGCGACTGTGCTCGGCCTCAACAAGGTTCCCGCCGAAATCAAGGATTTCGCCGACATGGCGGGGTGCACCAAATCGCAGAAACTGTGGCGAGTGCTGTTGCCATCGGCCAAGCCGTCGCTGATGATCGGCGTCAATCAGGTGATCATGCTGGCGCTCAACATGGTGATCATCTCGTCGATGATCGGGGCGGGCGGGCTTGGTTATGACGTGCTGCTGGCGCTGCGCGCCCTGAAGATCGGCCAGGCAATGGAGGCTGGGCTGGCTATCGTCATCATTGCGGTGGTGCTGGACCGGTTGAGCCAGGCTATCGCCCACAAGCGGCCGGAGGCCATGGTTCAACAGGGTTTTTTGGCGCGGCAAGGCAATTTGTCCATTGCTCTTGCCGTGCTCGTTATGACGACGGCGCTCGGCGTGCTGGTGCCGGCGCTCAACAAGCTGCCTGATCCTTTCACCATCACTTCGGCGCCCTTTTGGAAGGCGGGAGTTGACTGGATCACGGTTAATTTCTTCGACACGATCGAAGCGATGCGGGTGTTCGTGCTACTCAACTTTCTCAATCCGATGCGGGCGGGCTTCGAGGCGCTGCCGTGGTTCGGCATGCTGCTGGTGCTCACCACTGTTGGCTGGCGGCTGGGCGGCTGGGGGCTGGCGATGGTTGTGGCGGTGCTTACTTTCTTCTGCGCGGCCACCGGATTGTGGGTGCCGGCGATGCAAACACTTTATCTGTGCGGCGCCTCGGCTCTGGTAGCGGCCGCACTTGGGGTGCCAATCGGGCTATGGTGTTCGCGCAGCGACCGGGTGGCCAACATCGTGACGCCGATCATCGATACGCTGCAGACGATCCCATCGTTTTGCTTCATCATCCCGGTGGTCATGCTGTTCCGGGTCGGTGATGTGACGGCGATGATTGCGACGGTTGCTTTCGCCATCGTTCCGGCGGTGCGCTACACCAATCACGGCATCCGGCAGGTGCCGCATCAGTTGATCGAGGCTGGGATCGTTTCGGGCTGCACCAAGTGGCAATTGTTCCGGCGGGTGCAGCTGCCGGTGGCACTGCCTGAGATTCTGCTGGGCATAAACCAGACGATCCTGCTGTCGCTCAGCATGATCATCATCTGCGCGATGGTCGGCACCCGCGATCTTGGCCAGGAAGTGTTCAAGGCGCTGGCCAAGGCCGACGCCGGACGCGGCATTGTGGCGGGGCTGGTGATTGCGTTTATCGGCATTGTGGCCGACCGGCTGATCACCGCCTGGGTTAACCGGATGCGGGAGAAACGGGGGCTGGCATGACGGGTTCAACGGAAGACCGGGTACGCGCATTAAATCTGTGGCGCGGGCTCAAGTCCATTGCGCCGCTCAAGGGCGGAGTGAGCAATGCCAGCTTCACGGTGGAAGATTCAACCGGAAAATATGTTGTGCGGGTGGGCGAGGATTATCCCTGTCATCAGGTGTCACGGGCGCGCGAGGGGGTCGCTAGCCGGGCGGCATACGACGCGGGGCTTTCGCCGGAGGTGGTTTACACCGAGCCTGGATTGATGGTGGTGCGCTATCTCGCGGCGCGCACCTATGGCGAGGCGGACGTGCGGTCCAATGCGGGGAACTGCGTGGATATCGTCAAGCGCTGTCACCGCGACATGGGCAAGCGCATTTCGGGGCAGGGCGCCATCTTCTGGGTGTTCCAAATCCTGCGCGACTACGCCTACACGCTGATGGCGGTCAATCACCGGCATAGCGGCGATGTTCCGCGGTGGATGGAGATAACCGACGCGCTGGAGGCCGCGCAGGCGCCACTCCCCATCATCTTCGGACACCACGATCTGCTGCCATCAAATTTCATGGACGACGGCAAGCGGCTGTGGCTGATCGACTGGGAATATGGCGCATTCGGCACGGCGATGTTCGATCTGGCCAATATCGCGTCGAACAATTCGTTTGATGCGGCGGGAGAACGGCTCATCCTCGAATCGTATTTCGAGCGGACTCCGGCCGAGGCCGTTCAACGGGCCTTCTATGCGATGAAGGCCGCGAGTGCCCTGCGCGAAGCGGTGTGGGGCATGGTGTCGGAGATTCATCTCGATGCGCCGGGGGTCGACTACATCGCATACGCGGCGGAATATCTCGGCCGCTTTGAGCGCGTCTATGGGGATTACAAAGAGAAGTTCGGGGCATCATGACGCTTCCCGCCCAGGCGCAGTTCGTCGTTATTGGCGGAGGCATTATCGGTTGTTCAACGGCCTATCATTTGGCGCGTGATCACAAGGCCGATGTCATCTTGCTGGAGCAGAACAGGCTGACATCGGGCTCGACCTGGCATGCGGCGGGGCTGGTGGGTCAGCTGCGGTCTTCGGCGTCGATCACCCAGGTGCTGAAATATTCGGTCGATCTTTACAAGAAGCTCGACCAGGAGACGGGGCTTGCGACCGGATGGAAGATGACAGGCTGCCTGCGGCTTGCCACCAACGAAGACCGGTGGACCGAGTATAAGCGGCTGGCCACGACGGCGCAGAGCTTCGGCATGGAGATGCATCTGGTGTCTCCCGCCGAGGTGAAGAAGATGTGGCCGCTGCTTGAAGTTAGCGATCTGGTGGGTGCAAGCTGGCTGCCGACCGATGGCCAGGCGTCGCCGTCCGACATCACGCAGTCACTGGCCAAGGGCGCGCGGATGCATGGCGCCAAGATTCACGAGGGTGTGCGGGTTACCGGGTTTGATCTTCATCAGGGCCGGGTGCGGGCGGTTCACACCAATCTGGGCGTCATTGCCTGCGAGACGGTGATCAATTGCGGCGGGCAATGGGCGCGGCAGATTGGGGCGATGGCCGGCGTGAGCGTTCCGCTGCAGGCGGTGAAGCATCAGTACATCATCACCGAAAAGGTCGAGGGGCTGAGCCCCGATGCGGCGACGCTGCGCGATCCCGACCGGCGCATCTATTTCAAGGAGGAAGTGGGCGGGCTGGTGATGGGCGGTTACGAGCCCAATCCGATCGCCTGGACGCAGGGCGATGTGCCCGACGATTTTGAGTTTCAGCTGTTCGAGGACGACTGGGATCACTTCGAGCAGCATATGAGCCAGGCGCTGGCGCGGGTGCCGGCGCTGGAGACGACCGGCATCAAGAAGATGATGAATGGGCCGGAGAGTTTTACGCCGGACGGCAATTTCATTCTGGGGGCGGCGCCGGAGATCAAGAACTTCTATGTGGGGGCCGGGTTCAATGCGTTCGGCATCGCTTCGGGCGGCGGGGCGGGCTGGGTGTCTGGCGCAATGGGCGGCGGCCGGGGAAGCGCCGATGGATCTTGTGGGTGGTCGACATCCGCCGCTTCTCGGACTTGCACAAGGACCGGCAATGGACGTCGGACCGCACGCTTGAAGCCTATGGCAAGCACTACAGCATCGGCTTTCCGCATGAGGAATATCACAGTGGCCGGCCGCGCATCGTCTCGCCGCTCTATGAAAGGCTCAAGAAGCACAATGCGTGTTTCGGATCGAAGCTTGGCTGGGAGCGGCCCAACTGGTTTGCGCCCCGGGGCATGGAGCCCAAGGACATCTATTCGATGGGGCGGCAGAACTGGTTTGATGTGGTCGGCGCCGAACACCGGGCAGTGCGCGAGCGGGCGGGGATTTTCGATCAGTCATCGTTTTCGAAATATGAGCTGACGGGCACGGACGCCGCCGAGGCGCTGTCATGGATTTGCGCCAACCGGGTGGACCGGGCGGTGGGCAAGCTCACCTATACGCAGATGCTGAATTCGCGCGGCGGCATCGAATGCGATCTTACGGTGGCGCGGCTGGCGGAGGATCATTTCTATATCGTCACCGGCACCGGTTTCCGCACCCATGACTTTGCCTGGATCGCCGATCACATCAAGCCGGGGCTCGATGCGCGGCTCACAGACATTACCGAAGAGTGGGGGACGCTGGCGGTGATGGGGCCAAAATCGCGTGAGATCATTCAGGCGGTGACCGACGCCGATATGTCGAATGCGGGCTTTGGTTTCGGTGAGGCCCGGGAGATTGTCATTGCCGGTCACAGGCTGCGGGCGCTGCGGGTGACCTATGTGGGCGAATTGGGGTGGGAATTGCATGTTCCCATCGCGGCAATCGGCGAGGTGTTCGATGCGCTGATGGCGGGAGGCGTGGCAGTCCCCACGGGTTATCGCGCTTTGGAATCGCTTCGTCTTGAAAAAGGCTACCGCGCCTGGGGCTCCGATATCACGCCAAATGACACGCCGTTCCATGCTGGGCTTGGGTGGGCGGTGAAGCTCAAATCGAACCAGGGGTTTCTCGGCCGCGGGGCTTGCGAGCAGGTGGCGGCGGCACCGCTTGCCAAAGATGCTGGCGGGGTTCACGACGGAGCGCGAAGACATCGTGCTGGTGGGGCGCGAGACGATTCTGCGCAATGGCGAGTTCGCCGGGCTATCTCACCAGCGGCGGCTATGGTTACACGGTTGGCCGCCCCATCGGCTATGGCTATGTGCGGAACGGCCAGGGGGTGAGCGAGGACTATGTGCGAAGCGGCGCCTATGAGCTGGTGGTGGCGCAGGAGACAGGTTAAAGCGCAGGTCCATCTTGAACCGCTTTACGATCCTGCGAACCTCCGCGTGAAGTCATGAGTTTCAGAGCCGACCGGCATGTTCACATTCTGATCATTGGCGGCGGCGCCATCGGCACATCGCTCGCCTATCATCTGGCGCGCGATGGGGCGAAGGATGTGCTGCTGGTGGAGAAGGCGCAGCTCACCCATGGCTGCACCTGGCATGCGGCGGGGCTGGTGGGACAATTGCGGGCCAAGAAAAACCTTACGCGGCTGATGCAGAATTCGGTGGCGGTGTTCGACCGGCTTGAGGCGGAAACCGGCCAGGCGATTTCGTGGAAGAAAGTGGGCTCGCTGCGGCTGGCGGGGAGCGAGGCGCGGTGGAGCGAAATCCGCCGCTCGATGGGACAGGCCAAGAGCTTCGGCGTGGAGTGCCATTCGCTTTCGGCGGAGGAGGCGAAGGCGCATTTCCCTTACATCACCACCGAGGGCATTCAGGGGGCCGCCTTCATTCCCGGCGATGGCTACATCGATCCCTATTCGCTGACCATGGCCTATGCCAAGGGTGCGCGGACGAATGGTGCGAAAATCGAGGAAGGGGTTTGCGTCGAGGAGATCGCCATCCAAGGGCGCCGCGCGCTGGGCGTCGTCACCAATGGCGGCAATATCGGTTGCGATATTCTGGTGAATTGCGCCGGGCTGTGGGCGAAGAAGGTTGGCGCGCTGGCGGGCGTGGCGCTGGCCGCAGGGATCGTCGAGCACCAGTATTTCCTCACCGAGAAGAAACTGTCGTTCGATGCGGGCCTGACGACGCTGCGCGATCCCGACAACAATTTCTATCTCAAGCCCGACACCGGCTCGTTTGCAATCGGCGGGTGGGAAGATGGGTCAAAAGGATTTCATCGCGGATCACCACCGTTCAGTTTCGGGCGCGAGCTGCTGGCGCCCAATATGGAGCGGCTGGAGCTGTTCGCCTTGCCGGCCGCCACCCGTTTGCCGGTGCTGAACGAAATCGGCATTCAGACGGTGATCAATGGGCCCATTCCGGTTTCCGCCGATGGCGAGCCGATCATGGGGCTTTCGCCGGAGCTTGACAATTTCTACGTGGCCTGCGGCTTCACGGCGGGAATTGCCGCTTCGGGCGGGGCGGGGCTGGCGATGGCCAACAGCATCCTGCATGGCGATGCAGGAATGGATTTGTGGCCCTTCGATGTGCGGCGTTTCGGACGAGTGCAGGCGCAGCCCCGCTATCTCGAAGAGCGGGCCATCGAGGCCTATGGCGCCTATTACAAGATTCACTGGCCGGGTGAAGAGACGCAAGCCGGCCGGGGGCTCAGGCGATCGGCGGTGCATGAACAGTTGAAGCGGGCGGGGGCGGTGTTCGGTTCGCGTTCGGGCTGGGAGCGGGCCAACTGGTTTGCACTCGGCGAATAGTGAGGCCAGGGATATTGCCTCATTCGAGGGAAAGCCCAACTGGTTTGAGGCGGTGGCGGGGGAATGCCGGGCGATCCGCGAGCGGGCGGCGATCATCGACCAGACGTCGTTTGCGAAGTTCGAAATTTCCGGCACAGGTGCGGAGGCGGCACTGCAGCGGATTGCGGCGAACGATCTTTCCGGTGCTGCCGGGCAAGGCGGTTTACACGCAGCTATGCAATGAGAGGGGTGGCATCGAAGCGGATGTGACGCTCATCCATGCGGGTCCCGATCATTTCTATCTCATCACCGGATCGGGGTTTGGCGTCAGGGATTCGGGATGGGTGGCCAGGCATCTTCCCGCCGGTGTGAGCATCGGCGACGTGACCAATGCGTTCACCGTTCTCAATCTGGTTGGGCCGCGGGCGCGCGACATCCTGCAATCGGTCAGCGATGACGATGTTTCCAATGGCGCGTTTCCGTTCCTGGCGGCGCGGCGGATCGGCATCGGCCATGCCAATGCGCTGGCGGTGCGGATCGGCTATGTGGGCGAGCTGGGCTACGAACTCTATATCCCGCAGGAATTCGGCGCCCATGTCTACGAGACGCTGTGGCAGGCGGGCGAGGCCCATGGCATCGCCAATGCGGGCTACCGCGCCATCGAGTCCTGCCGCCTCGAGAAGGGCTATCTCTATTGGTCGGGCGACATCTCGCCTGACTATAACCCCTATGAGGCGGGACTCGGATTCTGCGTGGCGCTCGACAAGGGGGATTTCATCGGCCGCGATGCCTTGAAGCAAGATCAAGGCCGAAGCATCTGACGCGCAAACTCTGTTCGTTCACCATCGAAGGCTTTGCGCCGTTGCACGGCGGCGAGGCCATTCTGTCCGGTGGCAAGGTGGTGGGCTCGACCAGCAGCGCCGGCTATGGCCACAGCTTGGGCAAGAGCATCGCTTTCGGCTATATTCCGGCCGGCATCGCCGGGGAGCGGGACTTCGAGATCGAAGCCTTCGGCAAGACCTACCGCGCAACGCGAGGGCCGCGCTGCCTCTATGATGCGAAGATGGAACGGTTGAGGGCATGAGCATGGATGACCAGGGCATAGCGCAGGCGCGCGCCGTACTGCATGGGCTGAAGCTGTTCTGGTGCCTCGATGACAGCGAGATCGAGGTGACGCGGCTGGGCGGGCTCACCAATCTGGTGTTTCGCGTCGATCATGGCGGCGAGCAATATGTGTTGCGGTTGCCAGGTAAAGGGACCGAGGAATATATCAACCGGGCCAATGAAGCCCAGGCGGCGCGCGAGGCGGCGAAGGCCAAGGTCAGCCCGGATGTCGTGCATTTCGATCTCAAGTCAGGCGTGATGGTGACGCGGCTGGTGGATGATGCGGTGACCATGTCGCCGGAGAAATTCAAGTCGATCGCTGGTTCGCCGGGACGCGCAGGGGAAGTGTTCCGCAAGCTGCACACATCGGGCGCGCAGTTCAATTTCCGCTTCGAGCTGTTCACCATGATCGACGACTACCTGAAGATTCTCGCCAGCAAGAAGATGAAATTGCCGGCGGGCTATCACGATGTGGTGCGCCAGGCGGAGAGCGTGCGGGCGGCACTTGCCGCCCACCCGCTGCCCAATGCCGCCTGCCACTGCGATCCGTTATGCGAGAATTTTCTCGATACCGGCAAGCGCATGTGGATCGTCGATTGGGAATATTCGGGAATGAACGATCCGATGTGGGATCTGGGCGATCTCTCGGTCGAGGGCCAGTTCACGCCGGAGCAGGAGGAAGAAATGATCGAGGCGTATTTCGGCGGCGAGCCCTCGGCTGCCGAGCGCGGCAGGATCGTCATCTACAAGGCGATGTGCGATCTTTTGTGGACGCTGTGGGGTCTCATCCAGCACGCCAACAAGAATCCGGTCGACGATTTCTGGGCATATTCGGTGAATCGTTTCGAACGCTGCAAGGCGCTGATGGCGGCGCCGGAGTTTTCACAGCATGTGGCGGCGGTGGCGCGGGGGTGAGGACCTCGAGGTGTTGTGGCCGATTCTAGAGCGCGATGACATCAAGTTGAATCGATATAGTCTCCCTCCCCCTTGTGGGGAGGGGCTAGGGGTGGGGGTCTGGTGGTCGTGCAATTGATTACTTTGGGCAGCTCATTGATAGGCCGGAGCGACCCCCACCCTTAATCCCTCCCCACAAGGGGGAGGGAGACCCCGGAAGGCAGTTCAACATGAATTCATTATGCTTTAAATCCCGGCAAGGTGCGACAAAGCTTGGCGCAAATTTCCACTGGTTGCCTTGAGCATTTCGCGGGCCTGCTCGGCGCTGCACTGGGCTTTACACATCAGCACCGCGGGCCTCACTTCGCCGCCTGAAGCGGACAGGGCGGCGGCGGCGCGGCTTTCGTCGACGCCGGCAATCTTGGCCACGATGCCTGCCGCGCGCTTGCGGAGCTTCAAGTTGCTTGCCTGGACATTGACCATCATGCCGTCATGAACGGCGCCGAGCTTGATGTGAGTGAGGGTCGAAAGAAGATTGAGGGCGGCCTTCTGGGCGGTGCCGGCGCCCATGCGGGTGGAGCCGGCGATCACTTCGGGACCGGAATCGAGGACGATTTCGACATCGCCGGCAGCGCCCAAGGGAGAGCCAGCGTTGTTGGTGACCGCGATGACGGAACAGCCGCGCGCCTTGGCCGCCCGGGCGGCGGCGAGGGTGTAAGGCGTCGAGCCGGAGGCGGCGACGGCTACCAGCGTGTCCTTGGCGGTGCAGATCGCCGCATCGCGCTCGGCGGCCTTTATGTCGTCCTCGGCATCGGCGGAGGAATCGAAGATGGCACTTCGTCCGCCGGCAATCAGATAGGCCAACTTGTCATCGCTCATGCCGAAGGTGGCGGGAAGTTCACTGCCATCCTGGACGGCGATGCGGATCGATGTGCCGGCGCCCGCGTAGATCAGGCGGCCACCGGCAGCAAGGCGGGCGGCGAGCAGATTTGCGGCTTGGGCGATTTGTGGAATGGCGGCACGGACCGAGGCAATGGCGCGCTCCTGGCCGGAGAGAAGGGTCAAGAGAATCCGGCTGTCGTCCCACGTATCGATCCCAGTGGTTTCGATGAGGCGCTGTTCGGTCTGCCGCTTTTCCATGGAATCACCAATACCAAATGAGTACCACTTGTCCAGATGAATTTGTTAACGATGGTGTACTGGATTGAAATGACATGCCGGCCTCCCCAGTTCTGTCATCCCGGCGAAAGCCGGGATCCATGATTCAGCGGCGAAATAGGTTAATTGTTTGAATGTTGTAACGATGGGTCCCGGCTTTCGCCGGGATGACGAACTTGGGGGATGTGGTAGGCCGGGATAACAAGGCCCTTTCCATTTGGTATTGTTTTGGTATCATGATTGTCATGAATCAGGGCAGTGGCTTTTTTCTCGGGATTGATGGCGGCGGCAGTAGGTGCCGGGCGCGCATTCGCGATGGCGGCGGCAAGGTGGTTGGCGAGGCGGTGGGAGGTGCGTCCAATATCTACCAGGATTTCGATGGCGCCCTGGCGATGATCGTGGCGACGGCGGCGGAAGCGGCGCGAGCTGCCGGACTCAAGACCAACGATCTTCATGCCGGGCTGGGGCTTGCCGGTCTCATCACCTCGGTTGGAACCGAACGCATTGCCGCGGCCCGGCTGCCCTTCGCCTCGGTCACTTCGGACAATGATGCCTATGCGGCCTGTATAGGCGCATTCGGTGGCGGCGATGGCGGCATTGTGATTGCCGGCACGGGCTCGATCGGGTTTGCGCTGATCGGCGGCGTGCGCGCATATGGTGGGCGGCTGGGGTTTCGCGCTTGGCGATCATGGCTCGGGCGCCTGGCTTGGCCACCATGCGGTGCGCCGGGCCGCACTAGCCATCGATGGATTGCTGCAGCCCACTGGCCTTATCGAGCAGGTGCTGGCGCGGGTTGGCGCCACGCGCTTCGATCTGTCGCGGTGGTCGGAGAAGGCAACGCCCAAGGACTATGCCGAAATGGCGCCGGCCGTATTCGCATGCGCGGGCAAGGGCGATGTGACCGGCATGACGATTGTCATCGAGGGGGCGGCGGCCATTTCCAATTTGGCGCGGGCGCTTCTGGCGCGGGGGGCGGGGCACATCTGCCTGCTTGGCGGGCTGCGCGAAGTCTACCCGCCCTATCTCGATGCCGATGTGAAGCAGGCGCTGGCGGCGCCGGAGGCCGATGCGATGGATGGCGCCATCATGATGGCAAGGCGCGCATGCGGCCTGGCGGAACGCTGGGGATGATGCAGGCGGACACGGATTTTCGCGGCGAGGCGCTTCAACACCGGAAGTGCGGCGCCGCTTTATGCGCGGCTGAAGAAGCTGGTGCAGGAGGCGATTGCGGCGGGCGATCTCAACGAAGGAGATGCGGTTCCGGGCGAACGCGATGTGGCGCAGATGCTGGATGTTTCGCGGGTAACCGTGCGCAAGGCGTTTAGCGAGCTGGTGGCGGAAGGCCTGCTGGTGCAGCGGCGGGGTTCGGGCACCTATGTGAGCGGGCTGAGGGCGCGCATCGAACAGCCGCTGTCGCGGCTCACGAGCTTCTCCCAGGACATGGAGCTCCGCGGGTTTAAGACCGATGCCGACTGGCTGGAGCGGTCGAGCGGTTTGCCAACGCCGGAGGAGGCGCTGAAGCTTTCGATCTCGCCCAGCGAGCGGGTATCGCGGTTGCACCGGCTGCGCCGGGCCGATGGCGCACCGATGGCCATTGAGCTGGCCGTCATTCCCGTCAAGTACCTGCCCGATCCGGCGGTTGTCAGCGGGTCACTCTATGCCGCTCTCGATCAACGCGGTATCCGGCCGGTGCGGGCATTGCAGCGGCTGCATGCTACGGCATTGAAGCAGCGCGAGGCGGAGCTGCTCGAATTGCCGTGCGGGAGCCCGGCGCTGTTCATCGAGCGCATCTCCTATCTTCGCGACGGGCGCACGGTGGAGTTCACGCGTTCGCATTATCGCGGTGACAGCTACGATTTCGTCGCCGAGCTCTCCACTCGCACCGGGAGGCCGGAGATGAGTCACATGGCGCGTGAGGCGGCTGAAGCACCGGATGCGGCGGTGCGGTTTCTCAAGCGCAACGGTGCCGCACTCAGGGAGATCGGCGCAAGGCTTCGACGGAAGCCGCCGCCCGTCATCATCACTTCGGCGCGCGGCAGCTCCGACAATGCGGCGGGCTATTTCAAATATCTGGCGGAGATTATGCTTGGCGTGCCCTGTTGCTCGATGGGAGCCTCGGTGGTTTCGGTCTATGGCGCGGAATTGAAGGTGAGGGACGGCCTGTGCGTTACGATTTCGCAATCGGGCAAGAGCCCCGACATCGTGGCCCTGCAGGAAGCGGCGCGGCGGGCGGGCGCGTTCACGGTGGCACTTGTCAATGTCGAGGATTCACCCGCCGCCAGGGCGGCCGATATCTGCCTGCCACTTCATGCCGGGGCGGAGCTGAGCGTTGCCGCCACCAAATCGTTCATCGTTTCGCTGGTGGCGGGAGCGGCAATCGTGGCACACTGGCTCGACCGCAAGGAACTGATCGAGGCCATCGACAGATTGCCGGAGCGTCTCAGGGCTGCGGCGAGCATCGATTGGCCGGAGGCAATAGCGATGGCGGCAGCAGCCCCGTCGCTCTACGTGCTGGGCCGGGGTCCGGCGCTTCCCATTGCCGGTGAAACTGCCTTGAAGCTCAAGGAGACCTGCGCCATTCATGCCGAAGCCTATTCGATGGCCGAAGTGATGCATGGTCCGCTCGAACTGCTTGGAGACGGCTTTCCGGTGCTGGCCTATTCACCCGAAGACCAGTCGCGGCCATCATCGCGAGATGGGTTGGCCAAATTGCGCCAGACGGGTGCCAATGTCTTGGTGGCGGAAGAGGGAGGGCTTGCCTATGCGCGAACCGGCGATGCGCTGCTCGATCCGATTTCGATGATCCAGACGGCCTACCGCTTCGTTGAGGCAACGGCACAACGGTTGAACCGCGATCCCGACCGGCCACGGTTGCTCAAGAAAGTGACGGAGACGGTGTAATGGCATTTGCACTCACGGGCGCGCGCGTCTTCGACGGCGATTCTATCCGCGATAGCCACTCAGTTGTGATCGATGGCGCAAGGATTACCGATGTTGTCGCCAATGACAGAATTGGCGCCGGTGTCGAACGCCGCCAGCTCGATGGCGGGCTCCTGGCGCCCGGCTTCATCGACATTCAGGTCAATGGCGGCGGCGGCGCTTTGTTCAATGGGGATCCGGGCGTCGATACCATCCGGCGGATCGCGGATTCGCATCGGAGGTTTGGCACGACGGGACTGCTGCCGACGGTCATCACCGATGCGCCCGAAATCATGGCAAAGGCCATCGCGGCCATTGCGAAGGCGCGAGTGGACAAGGTTCCCGGAATTCTCGGCATTCACATCGAGGGGCCTTTTCTGGATGTGGAGCGCAAAGGCGCCCATGCGGCGCGGTTCATTCGCGAGATGACGGAGGCCGACGTGGCGCAGATTGCGGGTGCGGGCTGCGGCATCGTGGTCCTGACGCTGGCGCCCAACCGGGTGCCGGCCCCGCTGATCAGGCAATTGACGGAAAGGGGCGTGCTGGTGAGCCTTGGACATGCCGAGGCAACGCATGGCGAGGCGGAGCAAGCGCTGGCGGCGGGGGCAACGGCCTTCACCCACCTGTTCAATGCGATGAGCCAGATGAGCGGACGCGATCCCGGCATGGTGGGTGCTGCTTTGGCTGACCGGGAGAGCTATTGCGGACTCATTGCCGATGGCTTTCATGTTCATGATACGGCGATGAAAGTGGCGCTCGCCGCCAAGCCCAAGGATAGGGTGATGCTGATATCCGATGCCATGCCGGCGGCGGCGGGCGGGCCCGACTCCTTCGAGCTGCAAGGCCGTATGGTGCGCCGGGTGAATGGGCGGTTGCAGCTCGAAGACGGCACCTTGGCGGGATGCAACCTCACCATGGATGAGGCGGTGCGCTACTGCGTGGAGAAGCTTGGCGTGGGACTGGAGGACGCTCTGCGCATGGCATCGCTCAATCCTGCCTCGTTCCTGCGGATGGATCACGAGCTGGGGCGGATCAGGCCCGGGTTCCTTGCGAGCCTGGTGCATTTGAGCGATGATCTCCGCGTCCGGCAAACATGGATCGGGTGAGGCTGTGAAGCTTGCAGGTGCGGTGACGAAGGGAAGCGGGGCCGTCAATGAGGATGGCTGGGGCGTTAGCGGCGGCAGCGAGGATGTATCCGCGGCGTGGGTGTTTGACGGCGTCACCGGCATCAATGGAAGGAACTATTTGCCAGGGGCGAGCGATGCGGCATGGCTGGTGGCACGGGCGCAGTTGCATCTTGAAACACTGACGGTGGGCGACACGCCATTGCGCGAGATCGTCGGTGGGCTGGTGCAAGAGTTAATCGAGGACTGGCGGGCAGCGGCAAGCGGCATCGAGTTTCCCGCCGATTACGATCCGCCGGCGGCGTGCCTTGTGCTTGCCAAACGATACGCCGATGGCTGGCAGGCGGCGCGGCTTGGCGATTCCTGTTTGCTGGCGCGTGGCGCGGATCGCAAGCTGCTAGCCATCGCGCCCAACAATGATTTCGATCACTGGCTTTCCAAGGAAGCGCGCAAGCGCCGGGATGCGGGGGTGCTCGATGTTAAAGCGCTGCTGGCGGAATTCCGCCCGCTGCTGTTGAAGGGGCGCTCGGCCCGCAACCGGCCGGGCGGATACGGAATACTGGAGGCCGATGCGGCGGCCGCGCGATTTGCCGAATATTTCGATTTGGGCCGGCCTAGCGAATTGCTGCTGTGCACCGACGGCTACTACCGCGCCGTCGACCACTACGCCGTCCACGATGACGAGAGTCTCATGGCGGCTTCGCTTACGCATGGCGGCGTGGCGCAAGTTCTGGCCCAAATCCGTTCGGTTGAAGCAGGCGATCCCTTGTGCGAGAAGCATTTGCGGTTCAAGCCGGCGGACGATGCGACGGCGGTGATGTTGCGGAGGCTTTGATGACCAGGGACGACTGCATTGCTCTCGATCGCGCCGATCCGATGGCCCCTCTACGCGACCGCTTCGTCATTCCCGGCGGACTGATTTATCTCGATGGCAATTCGCTCGGCGTTCTTCCCCGGAATGTCGCGGCGCGGGTCGCCGACGCGGTGAGCGCGGCAGTGGGGCGAGACGCTGATCAAATCGTGGAACGAGCATGGCTGGTTTCATCTGGCGCAGAAGGTGGGCGACAGGATCGCCAGGCTGATCGGCGCGCCGGCCGGTAGCGTGGTTGCGGGAGACACCATATCGGTGAATCTCTTTAAATTGTTGGGCGCGGCACTTAAACTTAATCCGCAGCGCCGAATTATCCTTTCGGACAGCGGTAATTTTCCCTCCGATCTCTATGTGGCGCAAGGGATGCGCGATTTGCTGGACGACGGCTACATGGTGCAGATCGTCGAGCCTGACGAGATCGAGCAATCGCTCGATGAAAAGATCGCGGTGGTGATGGTGACGGAGGTCGATTACCGCAGCAGCCGCATGCATGACATGGCGGAGGTGACGCGGCGAGCGCATGAAGCCGGCGCTCTCACAATTTGGGATCTTGCCCATTCGGCCGGCGCGGTGACCGTCGATCTCACCGGCGCGGACGCGGACTTCGCGCTTGGCTGCACTTATAAGTATCTCAATGGCGGGCCAGGTGCTCCGGCTTTTGTTTATGTCCGGCCGGACCTGCAGGACAAGGTTGCGCCACCACTTGCGGGATGGTGGGGGCACGAAGCGCCGTTTGCCTTTGATCTCGATTACCGGCCGGCGCCCGGCATCATTCGCAACCAATGCGGCACCCAGCCCATTCTGTCGATGGTGGCGCTCGATGCGGCGCTCGACGTGTGGGACGATGTCGACCTCAAGGAAATGCGGCGGAAGTCAATGGCACTATGCAAGTTGTTCGCCGAGTTGGCGGAAACGCGGTGCGGCAAGCATGGAGTGAAATTGTCGGGTCCGCGCGACTTCAAACAGCGCGGTTCGCATGTGTCGCTGCAATGCCCGGAAGGCTATGCGGTGATGCAGGCGCTGATCGCCAATCAGGTGGTGGGGGACTTCCGGGCGCCCGATATCATCCGTTTCGGTTTGACGCCGCTTTACACCCGCTACTGCGAGGTGTGGGACGCGGTCGACCGTCTTGCCGATATTCTCGATCGGCGGATATGGGATCAGCCGCAGTTCCTGGCGCGGAAAGCGGTGACATGATCATCGATATTTCGCAGGCGCTGTCACCGGGCATGGCGGGCTTTCCGGGCGATACACTCTATGTCGAAGGGCGTACCTTCGAGATCGGTCCGAGCTGCCCGGTCAATGTGGCGAGATTTACGATGTCGACCCACTGTGGCACTCACGCGGATGCGCCGTTGCATTATGTGGCAGACGGGGAGACCATTGGCGCGCTGGGGCTTGAGCCATTCATCGGGCCCTGCCGGGTGATCGACGGGAGAGGTATGGGACCGCTGTGCGAGCCGGAGTTGATTGCTGGTCATTTGAAAGATGCTCCCGCGCGCATTCTAATCCGGCTTGCCGATGGCAGCGATCCTCATGTTTGGCCCGGCGGCTTTCGTGCCCTGGCGCCGGAGACGGTGAAACTCCTTGCATCGCGCGGAGTGGTACTGGTTGGCATCGATACGCCTTCGGTCGATCCTGAGACGTCGAAGGAACTTCCCTCGCACATGGCGGCGAAGCGGGGCGATATGCGCATTCTGGAGAATCTGGTGTTGGCTCATGTGGAGCCGGGTGACTATGAACTGATTGCGCTGCCCTTAAGATTCAGCAATCTCGATGCCTCGCCGGTGCGGGCGGTGTTGCGGAGGTAATCACAATTACACTTGCCACAATACATCCACTTCCTTTCGTCACCCCAACGAAAGTTGGGGTCCAGCTTCACGCCGGTTGAAGCATAGCGGGATGCCAGCTTTCGCTGGCACGACGGATTGAGGGGACATCAGCGATTTGCCTCCCCCTTTTCCGTCAACCCAGCGAAAGCTGGGGTCACGCTTGTTTTCCCGCCAATTCGCAGTGGCGGCCGTTCGTCGATTTCTTCACAACTTCTTTCGCCGGAATGACGGGGATTTGGGGTCTGCGAAAATAATCCTTGACTTATTCCTATGTCTAGGACTATAAGCCATGCGACTAACCCGGAAAGGAGGGGACATTGTCGACAGCGTCTCGATAATGACCGGGTAAGTTTGCAGCGCCTGCGGAGTTGGGGAAAGATAGCGCCCCTGCTTCCCGGGAGTCTCGGGCAAGACCCTTGGGCATTAGGACCCAAGCGCCTTCGATGGCTAGGGGCGGATGCATCATCCGCCGCGAAGAGCTTGCCCCCGGCGGAAATCGCTGCGTCCTTCGGTAAAACGGCCCGCGCAAGCGGGTGCCGGGCTTCGAGCCTGAATTTCCTACACCTTTCCACTCGCACGTGCTGGCCTGAAGCCTCGGCGGGGACATCCCCTCCACCTTTCTTGCATGCCACAACCGGCGGCCCTCCATGAATATCGTCCGTAGAAGGAACAACAATTAAGCCCGCGCGTTCTCGATCAGATTCTTGATCAGCACTGCTTCGAACTCGTGGCTGGCGGTGAGGCGGCGCCATCTGTCGTCGTCCATGGTGGCGGTGCGCCAGGCGATGATGGTGAGGACGCAGCGACTGGCGTCGAGGCCCAGGTTGGCTCCGGGCACGACGCGGACGTTGATGCGGGGGGTGAGTTTGTCAGCGCCGGCGCCGAGCTTGTAGTCGATGGAAAGGCGCGCCTCGTCGGCATCGATGCGCAGGAGGGTCTTGGCGCCATCGAAGATGCTGGTGCCGGTGACCAGGCCGTCGGCGGCGATCTCGGTTTGCCAGGTGCCGAAGGACCAGCGGTCGAGCTTGGCGGGATCGGCCATGAATGCAAACACCGATGCGGCATCCTTGTTCACCACGATCGAGGCAATGTGGGACACTCCAGCGCTCATGCCGGCGGCTCGGTGGTGGCGATGACGAGAATTCGCACCGGGGCGCCATCGGCCGAGAGATAGGCATGGCCCATGTGGCTGTCGAAATAGATGCTGTCGCCCGGCTCAAGGACGAGGGGCTCGTAAAACTCGGTGGCCAATAGCAGGCGGCCGTTCAGCACGTACAGGAATTCCTCGCCGTCATGACGGGAGAAGCCGCCGGCATCGTCGAGCGTGGTTATGGTCAAGGTGTCGATGGCGGGGTGCATGCGCTTGTTGGCGATGTCGGTGCAAAGAACCTGGGCTTCATAGCGAGCGGTGGCGATGGGGACGCCTTCACCCTTGCGGCAAATCGACCGGATGCCAGTGGAGAGCGCCTTGCTTTGATTTTCGAAGAAAGCGGTGATGTCGACGCCGAGGGTGCGCGAGAGCTGATAGAGATGATGAGCACTGACCAGAGTTTGCTCGTTTTCAACGCGAGACAGGGTGGCTTCCGAGACGCCAATGACCTCGGCGAGTTCCGCGAGGGAGAGCCCACGCTCCTTGCGGAGCGTCTTGAGGCGCTGGCCTATGGCGGGAGCGGGTTCAGGCCGGTTCATAGCCATAGTCCTGGCGCGCCGCTTCAGGGGTTATGACGCCGGCATCGAGGTCAGCGGCAATCATTTCGCGCGACCGTTTTTTTGGATCGCCGAAGCCGCCGGCGCCTGGAAGTTCGACGACGAGGCTGTCGCCGGTTGCGATCACGTGGATGCCCTTGTCGGGAATGATGTTGCCGGAGCCCATGCGCGCCAGCCCCTTGCGACCGGGTTGGCCGCCTTCGCGGCCCTGGGCGGGATTGTGAATGCGGTCGAAGGTGGCGGCGGAAATGGTGAAGGGGGCGGGCTCGCGATTGGCGATCTCGATCACCTGCGAAAGGCCGCCCCGCCATTCGCCGGCGCCGCCACTATCGGCGAGATATTCCTTGCGCTTGAAATAGAGCGGGCACTGGGTCTCGGTCACCTCGATGGGGATAGTGCCGACGCCCGAGGGAAAGGCGGTGGTGGCCAAGCCGTCCTTGCCGGGCCTGCCGCCGATGCCGCCCAAGCCGATGTTAATGACGCCGAAAGGTTTGGCGTTTGCCGTCTGCTCAGCGGGAACGCGGCCATGGGCGCTGTTCAATCCGAGAATCCAGATGGAGCCGGCGCTTTCGGCCTGCACTTGACCCGGCAGGACCTGGGCGAGGCAGCCGAAGACCGCATCGGCCAGCATCTGGCCGATGACATGGCGGGCGGTGACCGGGGAGGGCCTAATCGGATCGACGCAAGTGCCTGGTTCGGTAACGAGATCGAAGCAGGAGAGCGAACCTATGTTGTTTGGGACATGAGGGGCAATGACTGCCTTTAGTCCGAACACGGAGTAAGCGTGGGTATAGGTGCGGGGGGAATTAATTCCGAAGATCGAAGCGGGAGACGAGCCGGAGAAGTCTACGGTGATCTTGCCCCGATGGATCTTCAGTTTCGCTTTGATGGTGATCGGGCGTTCGTAGCCGTCGAGCGGCATCTCGTAGGACCATTCGCCCTCGGGCAACGCCTTGATGGCTTCGCGTGCGCCCTTTTCCGATTGGGATAAGATATGCTTGGCCAGCGGTTCGATGGAATTGAGCTTGAACTCCTGCATCATCGTAATCAGGCGGCGGGCGCCGGTGTCGTTGGCGGAGATCAGCGAGAGAAGGTCGCCGCGCACTTCGACGGGGTTGCGCGAATTGGCGAGAATGATGCCGATCAATTCCTCGTTGAGCTTGCCCTCCTTGCGCATCTTCATGTGCGGGATGAGGGTGCCTTCCTCGAAGGACGAGTTGGCCTTGGCCGACATGCCGACGCCGCCCACATCGATGACATGGCAGGTGGAAGCGAAGAAGGCGACGAGCTTCTTGTCGAGGAACACGGGAGTCATCACCACGTAGTCGAAGAGATGGCCGGTGCCGAGCCAGGGGTCGTTGGTGACATAGACATCGCCGGGCTTCATCGTGCTCTGCGGGAAGTGTTTGAAGAAATGGGCAACGGCGGTGGCCATGGTGTTGACGTGGCCGGGGGTGCCGGTCATCGCCTGGGCGATCATGCGGCCTTGGGGATCATAGACGCCGGCGGAGAGGTCGCCCGCTTCACGGGTGATGGTGCCGAAGGCGGTGCGGAGCAGGGACTGGGCCTGCTCCTCGACCACGGCGATGAGACGGTTCCACATGACCTGGGTGCGAATGGCGGCGAGGGCGGCTTTGGTCATCGCGTGCGCTCCATGACAATGTAGCCAAGGCTGTTGACCCGCGCCTTGAAATTGGCGCCGACGATGGTGGAGGTTTCGTCTTCGGCGATGATGGCGGGGCCCTTGATGGCGGCGCCGGGTTTCATGTCAAAACGCCAGTAGACGGGCGCCTGGACCAGTTTGCCGAGTGCGGGGTCATAGATGGTGCGTTTGCCGCGCGGGTTTGGCGGAAGTTTTTTTGCTGCTTTGGCGGCGCGCTTGGTCTTCGTCTTTTTCGATGAGACCGTGACGGACCAAGTGATGGCCTCGGCCTCCTGGTTGGGAATGCGCAGGCCATAGACTTGTTCATAGATACGTTCGAACACGTCCTTGAGTTTGACGCCATCCTTAACCGTGAGTTGTCGACGCGGCACGGGAACGCGGATCTCATGTCCCTGGCCGACATAGCGGCAGTCGGCGATGACCTGCACGGTGGCCTTGGCGCTGCCGAGGGCCGGCTCCACAACGGCGCGGGCATCCCGTGTCATTTTTTTCAGCAGGCGATTGACGCGGGCGGCGTCGAAACTCTCAAGCTGGATCACGGCGCTCTTGGTGATTTCATAGGCGACGGGGGCGCGGAGGAAGCCGATGGCGGAGCCGACGCCCGCGCCCATGGGCACGATGATCGAGGTGACGCCTACTTTTTCAGCGAGGCGGCAAGCGTGCAAGGGGGCGCCGCCACCAAAGGCGATCATGGTGCAGGCGGAAATATCGCGGCCGCGCTCAATGGCGTGAACGCGGGCGGCATTGGCCATGTTCTCCTCGACGATCTCGGTCACTCCGGCGGCGGGCCAGAAATCCTTGAGGCCCAGCGGTTCGCCGATATTTTTTTGCAACGCCGATCTGGCGCCGGCCTCGTCGAGCTTGATCTTGCCGCCGGCGAAATAGGCGGGATCAATCTTGCCAAGCGCCAGATTGGCGTCGGTCACGGTAAGTTCGGTGCCACCACGGCCATAGCACACGGGTCCGGGGGTGGAGCCCGCGCTGTCGGGGCCAACGGCGATGCGGTTCAGTTTGTCGACGCGGGCAATGGAGCCGCCGCCTGCGCCGATTTCCACCATTTCGATGACCGGAACACGGATGGGAATTCCGGACCCTTTCATGTCACGGTAGGCCCTGGCGATTTCAAATTTGCGGGCGCGCTCGGGCTCGCCATCGGTGAGCAGGCAGATCTTCGCGGTGGTGCCGCCCATGTCGAAAGACAGCACTTCGCCGAGGCCGCATTCAGCGGCGATTTCGCTGGCGAGGATGGCGCCACCGGCGGGGCCGGATTCAACCATACGGATGGGAAAGCGCGCTGCAGTATCGAGGGTGGTGAGGCCACCGCCCGACATCATGAGGAAGAGGGGGGCGGTGAAGCCCATCTCTCTCATTTGATCGTTCAGGCGATGGAGATAGCCTGCCATCAGGGGGCGCACATAGGCATTGGCGACGGTGGTGGAGAAGCGCTCGAATTCGCGGATTTCGGGGGCCACTTCGCTGGAGATGCAGATGGTCACATCGCCGGGCAATTTTTTGGCCAGCACTTGCCGAACGCGGCGTTCGTGATCGTCATGGGCATAGGCGTGGAGGAAGCCAATGGCCACGGCCTTCACGTCCTCGGCGATGAGTCTCTGCGGCAAGATGTTCCAGTGAGGATTCATCGAGCGGCACCAGCACGTCGCCGTCGGCGGACAGTCTCTCGCGCACGGTGAAACGCCTTGTGCGGGGCACCAGCGGCGGCGAGCGGTCGATCATCAGGTCATAGTGATCGAAGCGCTTTTCGTAGCCTTGCTCGAGAATGTCGCGGAAGCCTTCGGTGGTGATGAAGGCGGTGGTGGCGCCCTTGCGCTCGATCAGCGCGTTGGTGGCAAGCGTGGTGCCGTGGATGAAGACGCCGACATCGCCGGCATTGAGACCGGATTGGGCGAGGACAATGGCAATGCCCTCCATCACGCCAAGCTCAGGGGCATGGGTGGTGGTGAGAACCTTGCCGCTCCAGCGGTAAGTGCCGGCTTCGAGTACAATATCGGTGAAGGTGCCGCCGATATCGGCGGCAAGTTTAGCGGGTTTGGCCATATTGCATTATTGCAAGTTTCTTTCAGTATTGCAAGAATTGTGGACTCATGATTAGGTGTTGCCATGAGCAAGCTCACTGCCGCCGACGCCCAAGCCCTCGATGCCGGGGATGATCTGGCGGCGATACGGGAGCTGTTTGAACTTCCCGACGATGTTATCTTCATGGACGCCAATTCGGTTGGTCCCATGCCGAAGGCCGTCCGTCAAAAGGCGCAAGGGCTACTGGATGATTGGGTAAATCTGCGGCGGCGGGGGTGGAGCCAGCGGCAGTGGCTGGAAATGCCTTCGCTCTTGGGCGACGCCATTTCGCCGATGATCGGGGCGGGGCGGGGCCAAGTGGTGATGTGCGATTCGACCACGCTCAACCAGTTCAAGGCGGTGAGCCATGCGTTGGCGCTTCGGCCGGAGCGGCGGGTGATCCTGACCCAAAATGGCAATTTTCCCACAGATGTTCATGTGCTGCAGGCCATCGTGCGGAGTTCCAACGGCCTGCTGTCGCTGCGATTTGTGGACAGCGAAGACGAGGCGGTCGCCGCGCTTGATGCCGATGTGGCGGTTGCCGCCTTGAGCCATGTCGACTACCGCTCGGGCGAGAAGTGGGACATGGGGCGGGTGACGAAGGCTGCCCATGACATTGGCGCGCTGACTGTTTGGGATCTCTCCCATTCGGCTGGCGCGGTGCCAGTCGATGTCACGGCGGCGGAAGCGGATTTCGCGATTGGCTGCGGCTACAAATATCTATGTTCGGGGCCGGGTGGGCCTGCCTACATCTATGTGAAGCCTGGACTTGGGGATGAGGTTTGGCCGGCGCTGGCGGGGTGGATGGGCCATGCGGATGTTTATGCGTTCGCGCGGGACTATGAGCCCCATGACGGCGTGAAGAAGTTTTTGACGGGAACGCCGCTGGTGGGGGCCAATGAGCTTGCCTCCGCTCTGTTGGAGATATGGCCGAAAATCGAGCCGGCGAAGTTGTGGGCGAAGCACAAGTCGCTTACCGATTTCTGATCGCGGCGCTGAAACAGGAGTGCGGACCCCTTGGGGTGGCGGTCAATTCGCCGGAGGATCATGGGCGCCGCGGCGGTAATGTGTCGTTCAGTTCGCCGGGGGCCGGCTCGGTGGTGGAAGCGCTGATCGATGTGGGGGTGGTTTCCTCCTTCCGAAAGCCGGATGCCATCCGTTTCGGCGTCTCGCCGCTGGTGATCCGCCATGTGGATTGCTGGGAGGCGGTGCAGAAGCTTAAGAAAATTTTGACCGATGGCATCTGGAAACAGCCGAAATATGCGAAGGTGTCGGTGTGAGCGATGACTGAGACACGTGCCGAAATCAGGCTTCCGACGCAGGAGCTGCGCGACGACCTGCCGTTCTACACGAAGACGCTGGGAATGCGGCTCGACATGATTTATCCCGCCGACTACCCGCAAGTCGCGGTGCTCTCGGGCCACGGTCTGCGCATCCGCATCGAGAAGGGCGCCGCCGAGGCGCCGGGTACATTGCGCATCCTCACCGACAATCCCGATCAATTCGCCGGCGGCAAGCGGAGACTGGTGGCGCCCAATGGCACGAAGGTCGAGATCGACGAACTCAATCCGCCGCTGGTGCTGCCACCCACCCAACATGCCTTCGTGGTGCGCCGGCTGGCCGACCAGGCGCCGTGGATCATCGGGCGCGCCGGGATGGAATACCGCGATCTGGTGCCGTCACGGCTGGGGGGCGCGGTGATCGCCTCCCACATCCGAGTGCCCGACGGGCCGGTGCCCGACATGGTGCATTTCCACAAAGTGGGCTTTCAGTTGATCTTCTGCATCCGCGGTTGGGTAGACGTGCTTTACGAAGACCAGGGCGGGCCACTGCGGCTGACAGCGGGCGATTGCTTCATCCAGCCGCCGACGATCCGCCACAAGGTGTTGCATGCCGCCGATGGCATCGAGGTCATCGAGATCGGCGTTCCGGCCGAACATGTGACCGAGATCGACCACGCCATGAAACTGCCCACGCCGGAAGTCCATCCCGATCGCGAATGGGACGGCCAGCGTTTCGTCCATAACCTCGCGAGGACCGGCGTGTACAAACCCTTCCGAATTCCCGGATTTGAGGCCCGGGATACGACCATCAACGAAAACACCAAGGGGGTGGCCTCGGTGATGGTGGCAAGACCCACGGGGCAGCCAACGCCGTGGACGAGGCATTCCAGCGACATCCTGTTCAATTTCGTCATGTCCGGTGAAATGACGCTGGAGGGGGAGGGCAAGGAGCCCTACCGGCTTTCGCCGGGCGATGCCTTCGTCGTCCCGCCTGGTATGGCCACGCGCTATTCCGCCGTCAGCAAGGACCTGGAGCTCCTGGAGGTTTCACTGCCGGGAGTGTTTGAAACCAGTCTATTGGCGGGAGCTCCCGCTTAAGCTTTTCCTGATGACAGGGCGAGGGGCAGTCAAGTAGCATTGCAGTTACAACCAGGGAGGAAAACATGAAAAAGACAGTACTCGTATTTGCCACGGCTGCCCTGTTAGGCAGCAGCGCACTGGCCATGGCCGGCGACACCAAGATCGGCATCCTGATGGATATCACCGGGCCGATCGCCAGCTTCATTCCGCCGATCCAGAATTCCAGCAATCTGGCGGTGAAGAACGTCAACGACCAGGGCGGCCTGCTCGACGGCAAGGCGGTTGCGGTTTATGGCGACACCACCGGTTCGGCCCAGGGTGCGGTTGATGCCGCGGGCAAGCTGGTCAATGTCGAAAACGTGTCCGTCGTCATGGGGGCGCTGATGTCCGGCACGACCATTGCTGCGGCGGAAGCAGTGATGATCCCGGCCGGCGTCGCGCAGATATCGCCCACCGCCACGTCGCCCGCGATCACCGGCATCAAGGACAACGATCTGCTCTACCGGGTGGTGCCGTCGGACAACTATCAAGGCGCGGTGCTGGCCAAGATGGTGCTTGATGAAGGCATCAAGAAGGTGGCCGTCACCTATGTGAACAACGACTATGGCGTCGGCATCGGCCAGACTTTCATCGACGCCTATAAGGCGGCCGGTGGCGAGATTGTTGCTGCTGAACAAACACGAAGAGAAGAAGAACTCCTACCGCTCCGAGCTGGCGACGCTTGCCAAGGCTGGCGGAGAAGCCCTGGTGGTGGTGGCCTATGCGGGCGACTCAGGCTGCGACAATCGTCAAGCAGGCGATCGAGGGCGGACTGTTCACACGCTTCATCGGCACCGACGGTCTCCGCGACGAGGCACTGATCAAGGAAGTCGGAGCCGATGCGCTCAAGACTTCGTTCTTCTCGTCGCCCACGTCGCCGGCCGACAACCCGGCGCAGAAGACGCTGCATGACATGTTCAACGCCGAATACAAGGAAGGGGCCGACAAGGCCTTCGTCGACCAGACCTATGACGCAACCTTCCTGACCATGCTGGCGATCGAGAAAGCGGGCTCCGCCGACAAGACCAAGATCGCCGCGGCGCTGCGCGAAGTGGCCTCGGCTCCAGGTGAAAAGGTGGGCCCGGGCGAATGGGCGAAGGCCAAGGAGCTGCTCAAGGCCGGCAAGGACATCGATTATGACGGCGCGGGCGGGGCCTATGACTTCGACGCCAATGGCGATGTGCTCGGTTATATCGGCAAGTTCGTCGTCGACGGCGACAAGTACAAGCAGACGGAAGTGATGCAGTAAGCCAGCTCTCCATGGCCGGGCCCGGCCCGGCCATGGAGCGAACTAACGCCATGATCAGCATCGAACGTGTCAGTGTCGCTTTCGGCGGCCTTAAGGCTGTCGATGACGTAAGCTTCGATATCCCAGCGGGGCGGATAACCGGGCTGATCGGGCCCAATGGCGCGGGCAAGACAACGCTGTTTAATGTGATTGCGGGGCATCTTCCGCCGACTTCGGGGCGTGTCCTGCTGGAAGGCGAGGAGATCACCGGCCTGCAGCCACATCAGCGCGCCGCCAGGGGCTTGGCGCGCACCTTTCAGATTCCGCAGGAATTTGCCCGCCTCACGGTGCTGGAGAATTTCATGGCCGCGGGAGCGGCCCCGCTGGGCGAGAACGTCTTCAATGTGATGTTCCGGCGCGGCCGCTTTGTCGATGAAGAAGAGGCGGTGTACCGGCTGGCGCTGGAGACCATTGGGTTTCTTGAGCTCGACCGGGTCAGCCACGAGAAGGCGGGCAACCTCTCCGGCGGACAGAAGAAATTGCTGGAGCTTGGCCGCGCGCTGATGCGCAAGCCGAAGATCATTCTGCTGGATGAGATCGGGGCCGGCATCAACCGCACGCTGCTCGCCAAAATTGCCGACAAGATCAAACTGCTCAACCACGAGCGCGGCCTCACTTTCTGCCTGATCGAACACGATCTCGACTATGTTTCGAGGCTTTGCGACGACGTGGTGGTGATGGCGCAGGGCGCGGTGCTGATGCGTGGGAACGTCGATCAAGTGCGGCGTGACGAACGGGTGATCGAGGCCTATTTTGGCGGCGGGAAATACGAGGAGAAGGCATGAGCGCGCTCCTCTCGGTGCGTGGGCTCACGGCGGGCTATGGCGGATTGCCGATCATCGAGGACATTGATCTCGACGTTGAAGAGCATAGCGTGGCGGTGATCATCGGGCCCAATGGCGCGGGCAAATCGACACTGCTCAAATCGATCTTCGCACTGACGAAAATTTCCGGCGGCACGATATCTCTGGGGGAACGTGACATCACGGGACTTGCCACCCCGGAGCTCGTGCCGACCGGAATTTCGGCGGTGCCGCAAAGCCGCAATGTGTTTCCATCGCTAACGGTGGCGGAGAATCTCGACATCGGCACCTATGCGTCCCCTCCCAAGGATCGCGCCCTAGTGGAAGAGAAGATACTGACGTTATTCCCCGACCTCAGGCCCAAACTGCAGCAAGCGGCGGGCGAGCTTTCCGGGGGGCAGCGGCAGATGGTGGCGATCGGGCGGGCGCTGATGAGCGAACCCAAGCTGTTGCTGCTCGACGAGCCGACGGCTGGGCTGTCGCCGGCTTATCTGGAAAAGATTTTCGATCTCGTTCTCGACATCGCGCACAGCGGCGTCACTATTCTGATGGTGGAGCAGAATGCCAAACAGGCGCTGCGCATTGCCGAGCATGGGGCATGTGCTGGTGAATGGCCGGAATTTCATCTCGGGCACGGGAGCCGAATTGCTAGCCAACGAGAATGTGCGGCGGTCCTTCCTCGGGGGCGCGCAGGCGGCATGATCGATTTCATCAATCTCTATCTCATTCCGGCGCTGACGCTCGGCAGCATCTATGCGCTGGGGGCGGTGGGGATTTCGATGATCTTCGGCATTTTGCGGTTTGCTCATTTTGCCCATGGCGATGTGATGAGCATCGGTGCCTATGGGGTGCTTACCGCCGTATGGTTCATTCCGCTGCATCCCCTGCTGTTGATGCCATTCGGCATCGTGCTGGCGGTGGGGGCGGCGCTGGCGGTCGATTATTGCTTTTACCGACCTTTGCGCAAGTTGCCGACGATCTACACGGTGATTTCTTCATTCGGCGTAGCATTGATATTCCGATCGCTGATGCAAATTCTGTGGGGGGCGGACAACCAGGTCTTCATTCGCGGGGTCACCATGCCAGTGGTGCTGTTCGATACGTTCCGCATCTCGACGCTGCATGCGCAAGCCATCGTGCTGACCGTGGCTATCGCGGTGGCGCTGCATATCTTTCTTACACGGTCGCGCACGGGCCGGTCGATGCGGGCGGTGGCGGACGAGCCGGAGCTTGCGGCGGTGGCCGGGCTCGACACCGAGAAAGTGATCCGGTGGACGTGGGTCATTGGCGCTGCGCTGGCGGCGATTGCCGGCGTCTTTGCCGGAATGGATACCGACGTTCACCCCAATCTTGGGTGGAACCTGCTGCTGCCGATGTTCGCTGCCACTATTCTGGGCGGCATCGGCAAGCCGATGGGGGCGATGGCCGGCGGCATCATCATTGGCCTGGCCGAGGAGCTTTCAACTTATAACTGGATCGGCGAGGACGTCGCTGGTTTCGCCCTCCTACAAGACGGCCGTCGGTTTCATCATCATGGTGGTGCTGCTGATTTTCCGGCCACAGGGGCTGTTCAAGGGGAGGCTGCTTTAGTGGAGTTGACCGGCCTCATGTTTTTCTTGGTGGGCTTTCTGATTGCCGGTGGAATTTATGCAATTCTCTGTCTCGCGCTGAACATCCAGTGGGGCATGGGCGGGCTGTTCAATGCGGGGATAGCCGGGTTTTTCGCCGTAGGCGCATATGCCTCGGCAATCATGACGACGGCGCCGTCGGAGAAGCATCTTGGCGGCTTCGGCATGCCCATTCCAGTGGGGCTTGCGGCCGCGGCCATTCTAGCAGGAGCTACCGGTTGGGCAGTGGCCAAGATCTGCATCAGGCTGAAGAGCGACTATCTGGCGATGGCGTCGATCGGAATTGCCGAAATTCTGCGGCTCGTCATCGTCAATGAGTCGTGGATCACCAATGGCAGCCTGGGCATTTCGGGAATCCCGCGTCCGTTCGATGGCTGGGTTCAAGGGCGCTCGGCGGACTTCGTGCTGCTTGGGGCGGTGTGGCTGGTGGTTGCAATCGTCTACGTGATCAGCGCGCGCCTGCATGACAGTCCGTGGGGGCGGACGATGCGGGCCATTCGCGACAATGAGGCATCGGCGCGGGCGGCGGGAAAGGATGTCGACTGGTTCCGCCTGCAGAGTTTCGTGATCGGGGCGGCGATCATGGGCGTGGCCGGCGGCTTGTCGGCGCATTATTTCAAGTTCCTGTCGCCCATCGGCGACCGAGCCGCTGCTGGTGACTTTTCTCGTGTGGGTGATGCTGATGGCGGGAGGTTCCGGCAACAACAAGGGCGCCATTGCCGGGGCACTCGGCATCTGGGCGATCTGGTCGTTCACCGAAATCTTCACCAACCGGCTGCCGCCGGAAATCGCCACGCGGTCGTCGTACATCCGCATGCTGCTCATTGGATTGCTGCTGCAGATCGTATTGCAGAAATTCCGCTCCGGCGTCATACCGGAGGCATCGCCGCCCATTCGGTTCAAAGAAAAACAGGAATGACCAAAGTCACCATTCAAGATGTCGCGCGCACGGCCGGCGTGAGCGTGGCGACCGTTGACCGGGTACTGAACCGGCGGCCGGGGGTGCGGAGCATTACTGTCGGCAAGGTCGAAACGGCAATCCGCGAACTCAATTATCAGCCGGACCGGATCGCGGCGCGGCTGGCGCGGTCGCGGGAATACCGGTTCTGCTTTGTTCTTCCCACGCGCAGCAGCGACTTCTGGCAAATGATGACCGAGGAAGTGGGCATCATGGCCGACCGGATGGCGGGCGAGCGGGTGTCGATCATGGCCAAGCAGGTCGATGTGTTTGATGCCGAGGCGCTGGCCAGATGCCTCGACTCAATCGGCGACATGTATGACGGCGTGGCGGTGGTGGCGCTCGACCATCCGGCGGTGCGCGAGGCGATCAATGCGCTGCAGGCGCGCGGCGTTACGGTGGTGACACTGGTCTCCGACGTTCCAGGTTCGAAGCGCATCCACTATTCAGGGATCGATAATTCGTCGGCGGGGCGCACGGCGGCCAATCTGATGGGGCGATTCTTGCGGGGCCTGAACGGCAAGGTCGGACTTATTGCCGGGTCGCTGGCGCTGCGCGATCACATCGAGCGGCAGTTCGGATTCGAACAGGTGATGGCCCATGAATTTCCGAATCTTAAAGTCCTGCCGGTGCGGGAATCGCGCGACGACTGGCGGAAACTCGAGGATATGACGGCGCAGCTCCTGGCCGAGCATCCGGACTTGATCGGGCTTTACAATGTGGGCGGCGGAACGCGCGGCATCGTGTCCGGACTGGAGACGTCGGGCCGCGCCAAGGATATCGTGTTCATTGCCCATGATCTGTCGGACCCCAGCCGGCGGGCCCTGATCCGCGGCACCATCGATGCGATCATCAACCAGGATCCGGGCCATGAAGTGCGCAGTGCTGTACGCGTGCTGCTGGCCAAGGCCGACAACGTGCCGCTGATTGAATCGCAGGAGCGGATCAGGATCGATATTTTTCTACGGGATAATCTGCCATAAATTTCAGAGTGGCTTCGCCGATGATGCGGCAGTTGCGCGCGCCAGTTCGGTTTCGAGCGCTGCAATGCGGGCATCGCGGCCTGCCAGTGCAGCGGCCAGGTCGGCGGCTTCGAAGCGCTGTGGAATGTGTTGAGGGCAGTTTGAGTCCCAGGCGGTGATGGTGAACACCAGGGCCTGCTCGGGCCGGGCCTTGTAGCTTGCGGGCATCAGGCTCGCGATCAGTTCCTTGTCTTCCTCGACAATGCGCGCGGTGCCCCAAATCTTGATGCGGCGCCTTTGGGCGTAGTCGATGAGGAACAGATAGGCCTTCGGATTTTCGGCGAGGTTTCCCTGGGAAATATACTGGCGGTTGCCGGTGAAGTCGGCGAAGGCGAGGGTGTTCCCGTCAACGACCCGGAGAAAGCCCGGCGGGCCACCGCGGTGCTGTATGTAAGGCTGTCCATCGGCGCTGGCGGTGCCGATGAAGAAACTCGTTTGCGCGGCGATGAAGGCCGCAAGTTCAGGCGTTACCGTCTTTTGCCAGGAACCGTTCTCCTCCATGCGGGAATAAGCGGTGCGGGAACCCTTGCGGGACTGAACACCTTTGACAGTAGGCGAGAAGGCAATATCGCTGGGGTATTGGGACATGGAAATACTCATAATCCGAGGCAGCTTAGAGATGGGTGATCTTCCGGCCGGCGGCTTCGGGGCTTGCGTCGATGGTGGCGGGGATGGGGATACGGGACATTGGGATTTCCTTTCAGTTCCAATCAGGCCTGCCTGATGCCTCTAACTAAACTCTTCCATTTCTGACGACTATGGGTTTATTTGTGGATATATCATTCCATTTTTTGAGAGGAACATGGACCGTCTCGACGCAATGGCCGTGCTGGTTGCGATTGTGGAGGCTGGAAGTTTTTCAGCTGCCGGGCGCAAACTCGGCATGCCTCTCGCCACCGTCAGCCGAAAAATTTCCGACCTGGAAGCTCATTTGCGGACCCGGCTGCTTAACCGCTCCAGCCGCAATCTCACGCTGACCGATGCGGGCGAGGGCTACGCCGCCACGGCGCGGCGAGTGCTCGAACTGGTGAGCGAGGGCGAGCGTGCCGCCGCGGGTGAATACAGCGCGCCGATGGGACATCTGACGATCACCACGCCCATTGTATTCGGCCGGCTGCATGTTTTGCCAATTGCCGTCGAATTCCTCCAAGCCCATGCCGAGATCACCATCCGGCTGGTGCAAACTGACGGCATTGCCGACCTTTTGGAGGAGCACATTGATCTTGCCGTCCGCATCGGCGAGCTGCCGGACAGTTCCTTCAAGGCGGTACGGGTGGGATCAATCCGCCGCGTAGTCTGTGCCAGTCCCGAATACCTCGCAAGGCGTGGCATTCCGCAGAAGCCAGAGGAACTCGCGCGCCATGACTGCATAAGTTTCGAGCGGCTGGCTGCACCGGGCAGCTGGACATTTGGAAAAGCGCCCGCGGAAACCGATATTCAAGTGAAGCCGCGCCTTCTGGTAACCACGGCGGAGGCCGCCATTGATGCGGCGATAGCCGGCGCGGGAGTGACCCGCCTGCTATCCTACCAGGTGGCCGACGCCATTGCAGCCGGCAAGCTGGTGACGGTGCTTGAGGGCTTCGAACCAACGCCCTGGCCGGTCAGCTTAGTGCATGCCGGGCAAGGGCTGCTGCCGCTGAAGGTCAGGGCCTTTGCCGATTTTGCGGCCCCACGGCTCAGATCGCGGCTGCAACAGGTCGAAGCGGCCGGAGCAAGAGCCGCCGAATTTAGTACGACTTCGTCAGCGTGAGGGAAATGGGCGCGTGCGGCGCCGTCAGTTGATCCGCGGTTCGGGCTGGCCCAAAATGAAGCCGGTGCCGTCGAGGCCGTAGATGTCGGGGCGGAAATTGACCGCGCCGTCTTCGGTGGCCCAGGCGGTGAGGTACATGAAGCGCACGTCGGGGCCGTCGGCGATGGTCATTTCGGTTGGCTCCTGGCTGGCGGTAATCATTTCATACTGGGTGTCATCAAAGCCGTCCTGGCCTCTGATGATCCAGTTCACCACGGTTTTGACCTGATCGATGCGGATGCAGCCCGAACTTTCGAAGCGGGCATTGCTGCCGAACAGCTCGCGGTGCGGGGTATCGTGCATATAGACCATGTGCTCATTGGGAAAATTTATCTTGGCGGTGCCGAGGGCGTTGTTGTCGCCGGCTTCCTGGCGGAAAAAATAGCGGTCGGGCGGGGTTGTCATCCAATCGATCAGGGCCGGATCGATCTCTGGACCGTCGACGCCATCGAACACCCGGATGTTCATCTTGCGCAAATAATCGGGGTCCTCAAGAAAGTGGGGGATGATGTCGCGCTCGACAATCGAGGCGGGAGCTTTCCAATAGGGGTTGAAGACGATGTCGCTGACCTTGCTCATCAGAGTGGGTGAGGGGCGGTCGAGCTTGCCGGCCACGATGTTGTGGCGGGAGAAGACGCGGCCCAATTCGACGGTTTCAAGCTGGGCTGAGGGAATGTTGACGGCGATGTAACGCGGACCCAGTTTCAACATGTAGGTTTGCACGCGCGGCAAATTTTCCCGAAGCGTGAAGAGGCGCGCCTCGGCGGTAATGTTGAGTTCGGCCAGGGTGCGCTCACCCACCGTGCCGGTTGTGGCGACGCCGTGGTTGATCTGGAAGGCCTTGACGGCCTGCAACATGTCATCGTCAAAGGTTTCGGCATGCTCGACATTGAGGGCATCGAAGGGCAGATAGTTTTCAGCCACCAGGCGCTGGCGGAGCTTGGCGACATTGGCGTTCTTGGCGCCCTTGGTGAGCTTCTTGGCGGTCAATGTGTCCCAGCCGCCGCCGGCCACGATTTCCTCATACATGGCGATGGCATTGCGCAGGGCTTCTTCGGAGCCGAGAGTCAGCATGGCCGCCTCGCCGCGGTCGGCAACGATTTCGGTACGGGTGGCGAGCTTGCCGGCCATGGCGGTTTGCGGCGTCACCGACGTGATGGAGCCGGTGTAATCGAGCGTCTGGGCCGCGGCAGGCAGGATCGACATGCAGATCAGGCAAGCGGCGAGAAGCTCGCGGAAACATGCGGGATGCGGATGCACGGATTGATCCCCAATTTGCCTAGTGTTTTTACAGTGGTTGAGTTTGGTAAAGGCCGCCTTAATGTCACTCTGATAGCGACGGCCTGCGTCAGGATTGAGGCAATCAGCTATGCCAGAGCGATGACCTCGCGGAGGAACGGCTGCTGGGTGAAATCCCGGGGCGGTGAGCCAAATTCCTCGGCAAAGCGGCGCCCGGCATAGACCGCGGCGGCGATGGTCGATGGCGCCACACAGTCACCGGCGCGGGATACGGCAATGCCTGCTTCGGTCAGAGAATAATATAGCTGATCCAATGGGTTGCGGGCGGTCACCAGCACAGCTGCGCCGGCGGCAATGGTGGTGCGGCGATCGGTGAATACGCAGGCAAGTTCGGCATGACCCTCAGCCAGCGCCGCCACCGCCTGATTGCAGTGGATGGCGACGCCTGCTTCGATGAGGCGCGACTGGATACGCTCCTGCTCCAGGGTGGCGCTGGTGAAGGCCGAGACGAGTGGGGCGGGCGTCACCAGTGTCACATCATAGTCTTCGCGGCGCAGGAGTTCGGCCAGAACGCCGCCCATGTAATAGTGGTCGTCATCGAAAATGACAACGCGCTTGTCCTTGGGCCGCTTGCCCAATAGCAGATCATCGGGGGTGAGAACATCGGGCATGGCGACCGGGATGGGCCGCATGTGGCGGCTGCCAGTGCCGTCGCGGCGCCAGCTTGAGCCGGTGGCGATCAACACGTGATCGGCGCCGACCTCGGCGATCGCTTCGGGAGTCATGTCGCTTTCAAGGAAGAGCGAAACATTGGGCAGTTTGGCGATCTGCTGCATGCGCCAGTCGCGCACCCGGCCCCATGCGGCAAGGCCCGGCAGCCGGCATTCGCGGGCAACACGGCCACCCGGTTCGCGGGCGGCGTCGGCAATGGTGACGTGATAACCTCTGACGCCCAGGGCGCGGGCGGCTTCAAGGCCGGTGGGGCCGGCGCCCACCACCAGGATGTGGGCTTCGCCGTCCTTGCGGCGAATGCGCTCTGGGTGCCAGCCTTTGCGCCACTCCTCGCCCATGGACGGGTTCTGGGTGCAGCGTGCCGGCGTCATGGTCGAATCACCGGAGACACAAATGTTGCAGCCGATGCATTCGCGAATGTCTTCGGGGCGGCCTTCCTCGATCTTCTTGGGCAAGAACGGATCGGCGATGGAGGGGCGGGCGGCGCCGATCATATCCATGATGCCTGACTTGATGACGCGCACCATGGTGTCGGGCGAGGTGTAGCGGCCGACCCCGACGACGGGCTTGCTGGTGAGCTTCTTGACGCCGGAGATATAGGGCTCCTGGAAACCTTCTTCGGAAAACCTCGAGGTTTGCGAGTCCTTCGACCAGCTGGAAAGCGACAAGTCCCATAGATCGGGAAGTTCGGCCATCATGGCGATGGCGTCCTCGACCTCGGCGGGCTCGAGGCCCGCCGCACCCTGGAACTCGTGCATGGCGATGCGCACCGGCACGGCGCAAGCGCCACCAACCGCATCCTTGGTGTCTTCGATCACCTCGCGAAGCAGGCGGGCGCGGTTTTGCAGTGACCCACCATATTCATCGGTACGCAGATTTGTGGCGCGGGAGAGGAATTGCTGGAAGATGCCGAGGCCGTGGCCGGCGTAGACGTAAATCAGATCAAAGCCCGCGCGTTTGGCGCGGAGCGCCGCCGCCCGGTGGGCGCGGCGCAGGTTGCGGATGTCGGTTGCGTCCATGGCGCGGGCCTGCAGCGGATCGCGGAATCCGCCCGATGCCGGAGTAGCGCTTGGTCCCATCGGCACTTCGCGCGACCAGCGGTTGGGCGCGGTATAACCGGAATGGCAGAGTTCAATTCCGGCCAAAGAGTCATGCTCGTGAATCTTTTCTGCTATGCGGGCAAGAATGGGAATGTCCTGGTCGTCCCAATTGCGCAGTTCGACATAGGGGGCGACATCGGCGCCGTGGTGAATCTCCACCATCTCAGTGCAGACGACGGCCCAGCCGCCTTCGGCCTTGACGCCGCGCATGGTGGCGGCCGCGGTTGCATCGCGGTAGCCCATGCCATTGCAGTGGGGGACCTGATAGAAGCGATTGCGGGCGGTCAGCGGGCCGATGCGGACGGGCTCGAACAAGATGTCATATCTGGGGTCGCGGCTCATGGGCAGTCCTTTGGGTAAGCCGATGATCTAGCAGGCGTCGCTTGCGTCCTCAAGACAGGCTAAGGTGACGGCGCGGACCGGTGGTGAAGGAGATTCAGTGGATGGCGGTGCATTTTGCCGATGTTGAGAAGGCCGCAGGGCGCATTGCCGGTTATGCATTGGCGACGCCGGTTATTGAATCTCCGCAACTCAACGCAAAAACCGGTGGACGCATTCTGATCAAGGCTGAATGCCTGCAGCGCACCGGTTCGTTCAAGTTTCGCGGGGCATGGAATTGCATATCGCGGATCGATCCGTCGGTTGCGAAGGGCGGCGTTGTTGCTTACTCGTCCGGAAATCATGCCCAGGGGGTTGCGGCGGCCGCACAGATCAGGGGATTGCGCGCGGTCATCGTGATGCCGGCCGATACGCCTGCCATCAAAGTAGCCAATACGCGGAGTTATGGCGCCGAGGTCATTAGCTACGACCGCGCGCGGGAGAGCCGCGAGCAGATTGCCGGAGCCATTGCCGCGAAGCGCGATGCGGTGCTGGTGCCGCCGTTCGAGCATGAGGATATCATCGCCGGGCAGGGAACGGTTGGGCTTGAATTGGCGCATGAAGCGCTGGCGCGCGGCGTCAACCTCGATGACGTGCTGACGGGTTGCAGCGGCGGCGGGCTCAGCGCTGGAATTGCCCTGGCCTTTGAAGCCCTGTCGCCGCGGACCCGGGTTCACACGGTGGAACCGGAGGGATTCGACGATATGGCGCGGAGCCTGAAGTCGGGGGTGCGCGAAAGCAATGCCCGCATGGATGGTTCGATTTGCGATGCCCTGCTGTCACCGGCGCCTGGCGTTATGACCTTCGAGATCAATCGGGGGCGGCTGGCCGAAGGCCTGGTAGTGAACGATGCCGAAGTCCGCACGGCGATGCGCTATGCGTTCGAGGTTCTCAAGCTGGTGATTGAACCGGGAGGTGCCGTGGGACTTGCGGCGGTGCTGGCTGGCAAGATTCCGGCGGCGGGACGCTGCATTGGCGTCATTGCGTCGGGAGGCAATGTTGACAGCGGGCTTTTCGCACGGATCCTGGAGGGCCGAGATTAGGCGCTGGCGGCCTGCTCGTCCGGCAAGGGAACATCGATGTATTCGCCGGGCTTGTGGCGGATGATCACAATGCGGCGCTTCGCCGTTTCATCGGCCGCAGTGTTGTTGGAAAAGCTGGTTGCTGGCGGCGGCTCAATGGATTCCGGGGGCTGCTCGGCCACTGCAGGCCTGGTTTCTTCGGCCTCCGCCAGTTCGGTTGCGGCTTCGCCGCTGCGGCGGATCACCAGTTTTGCGCCTTTCGGGACTTCCGGCTTTGCGGCGGTCAGGGGCTGCGATCTTATGATCGTTGCGGGTGGCTCAGCCTCGGCCTGATTGGCCACGAAGATATCTTCATCCTGCTTGAAATGCTTCATCTTCCGGGGCGTGACCGCAGTCTCAGGCAGTGCCGGGATTGCGTCGGAATCGGGCATGGAGACGGCCGGCACGATTACACCCAGCGCCCTGGATAGGCGCTCGGTCAGGGCGTCCTGGCTGTCAGTGACGACGGTTTCCAGCTTTCCGATGGCCTGAAGCAGGTTGGCGGTTTCGATCCGCCTCAACCGCCTGGCATACTCCTTGAGGAACCAGCGGCCACGGCTAGAACTCCATAACTGCCTGCTCGATGGCCTCGTAGTCGACCGGTGATTCACCAGAACCACTGGTCTCGACGACATTCGACATACGCAAACTCCACACACGGTCCTGCAGCGGGCGCAGGACTCCCAAACCCAATTATTATGGAAACTGGTGAATCTTTGGTTTAGACCGCGCCCCACGGTCTCACAAAGCATGCCTTCACGTCTCTTTAACCGGCGCCTCTCGGCCTTCAATGCCGTCCTATACCTGGGGGCGGGCATACAGGTGCCGTTTCTGCCCCTGTGGCTTTATGACCGGGGTCTCAATTCATCGCAAATCGCCATGGTTGTGGCGCTGATGACGGCAATCCGCATTTTTGCAACGCCACTTGGAGCCTTTGCCGCCGACCGGCTTGGCAACCGGCGCGGCGTTATCATCGGCTGTGCACTCGGTGCGTTTGGCTGCTATCTCCTGCTTGGGCTGGCGGCCAGCTACGCGGGCATTGTGGTGCTGGCGCTGGTAGCATCGGCGTTTTTTGCACCGGTCGTGCCACTGACCGAAGTTATGACGATGGAGGGAAGCATCCTTCACGGCCTCGATTATGGCCGGATCAGACTGTGGGCTTCCCTGAGTTTTCTGGCAGGCAACCTAATTGCGGGCGGACTTCTGGAATTCGTCCCGGTCTCGGGCGTGGTGTTTCTAATTGCCGCCGGCCAAGGGCTGGTGGCACTTCTGGCGCTGGTACTGCCCGCGGATCCCGCGCAGGAGAGTCTTGCGCGGGAGCCGGTACGGTTTGGGGCGCTTGTGGGCCAGCTGGGCAGCGTGCCATTCCTGCTGTTTTTCGCCGCCGCCGGCATTGGCCAGGCGACACATGGATTTTTCTATGCCTTCGGGTCGGTGCATTGGGATCAACAGGGATTTGGAAAACTCACGATCGGCGAATTGTGGGCAATCGGGGTGATCAGCGAAGTTATCATGTTTGCTTTTTCCAACCGGGTCTTTGCGCTGTTCGGCTCAGTCAGGCTTATCACGGTTGGAATCGGATGCGGATTGATCCGCTGGCTGACGATTGGGATGGAGCCGCCACTCGCTATTCTTTTTCTCGCGCAGGTTCTGCATGTGGGTTCGTTTGCCATGACCCATCTCGGCACCATGCACTACATCCGCGAGAATGTTCCCGCCGGCATGCGCAATACGGTGCAAGGCGTGTACATCGCATTCTCGGGCGGCATTCTGATGGCGATTTCGATGTGGGCTGCGGGTCTGCTCTACGCGACCGCCGGCGGCGCCGCCTATTTCGTCATGGCCGGTTTTTCGGCGCTGGCGTTGGCGCTGGCTATCGTTCTGCTGCGCGTCAGCCCCAGAGTGCCTCCGGCGGGGGATTCATGATACTGCCGGAATAGGCGATGCCGGGCTGGCGATCCTGCTTCAGCAGGAGCGGGCCATCGAGATCGACAAAATCGGCAGATTGGGCAACCAGCATGGCAGGAGCCATGGCAAGCGAGGTGGCCAGCATGCAGCCCACCATGATTTGCAACCCCGTTGCCTTGGCGTCGCGGGCAAGGGCAAGCGCTTCGGTCAAACCGCCGGTCTTGTCGAGCTTGATGTTGATGGCATCATATTTTCCGGCAAGGGCGGCAAGGCCGTGGCGGTCATGGGCGGATTCGTCGGCGCAGATCGCCACGGAGCGGGGAATGTGGCGGAGCGCATCGTCAGCGGCGGCGGGCAGTGGCTGTTCAACCAATTCGACTCCTACCTGGGCGCAGGCGGTCAGCATGGCGGCGAGATTCCGTGGGGTCCAACCTTCGTTGGCGTCGACGATCAGGCGGCTCTGCGAAGCGGCCTTGCGAATGAGACGAAGCCGCACGGCATCGTCTTCGCGGCCGAGCTTGAGTTTGAGCAGGGGACGAGCGCTTGCCTTGGCGGCGGCCGCGGCCATCGCCTCCGGTGTATCGAGGCTTAAGGTGTAGGCGGTAACAAGTGGCACTGGCTTGGCCAGTCCGGCGAGTTGCCAAACGGGCTTTCCGCCGCGCTTTGCTTCAAGGTCCCACAGGGCGCAATCGAGCGCATTGCGGGCGGCACGGGGCGCCAGGAGCCGCGGCACATCGTTCGTGGTGCAGCCCCGTTCGACGGCGGGCCGGGCCGCTTGGAGCGCTGCCGCGACTTGCTGCACCGATTCACCAAAGCGCGGATAAGGCACACATTCGCCGCGGCCGATGTGATTGCCATCGCGCAGGGTCACGGTCACGACTTCGGCCACCGTCTTCGCGCCGCGCGAAATGGTGAAGCTGCCGGCGATGGGCCAGCTTTCAGTGGCCACTTCCAGCTGGATCATCCGGATCTCGCTGCTGCCGTTACTGGGCCGGAATGCGGCCCGCGGCTTCCGCCAGCATCACGTAAATGCGGCCGGATTCCGAGGCCAGGCAGGCTTCCACCATGGTTTCGCCCTGCGGCGCCTCGCCCATCATGTCGAGCAGGCCTTCAAACAGGCGGACATAGGCATCAACCTTCCCGTGCACCAGCCGGTCGCTGCCATAACGATCAACGATCAGCCGCTGCAGGCGCTTGCCGCGGCCTTCGTAGAGGCGGTGGGTGTAGACACCACGCTCGCCAGTGCCGAAGGCCTTCTCAAGATCACGCGGCAGACTTCCATCGATGGCTTCGACCAGGTCGCGGGCGGCGATGTTGAGCTTGTCGACAAGGAGCTCCATGTCCTGCGGAAGAGACTGGGCCGAAGTTTTAGCGTCCTTGCCGATCTTTGCGGTGCTGTTGGCAAGTTCGGCGAGAACTTGGTTACGCACGGTTCGCGGGTCGGTTGGCTGGGCGTCGCGCTTTACCCTTGCAGTCTCGCTCCGTTCGCTGTTTTCCAGGGCGGCCACCGATCCGGATCTTGGAGCTTGGATCAGGGCGCCCTCAGATTTTCCCGGCGAGGGATCCCGGTGGCTTCGCAGCGGCGATATGCCGGGCCCGGACAAATCGAGCGTGCCGGTCTGGCGCTTGACCACTTCCGCCAGGGCATTGAGGGCGGCGATCTGATCGCCCACGACACGGCGCATGGCATCGGCGTTGGTGCGAGTTTCCTCGGGGAGATCGAGAATTGCGCGCTTCAGCTCGGAGCGGGCCGCGTCGATATCCTTGACGACCTGCTGGGCGGTGATGCGCATGTCCTGCGCGGTTTGCTGGAAATCGGAGGCGGTGGCGGAAAGCATTTCGTTCATCGAGGCCATGGCGCGCTCGTGCTGGTCACGCAGAATACGCGAGGCCTGGGTGATCTGACCACCAGAACTGGCTTCAAGCTTGCGGATTTCCTGCTCGAGATTGGCGGCGGCCGTCGCCGCCTGATCGGTGACGATGCGGCTGATATCCTTGGCGCGGGCCTCGGAAGCGGCGAGCGACTCCTCGATCAGATTCATGTAACTGTTCATGACCGCGTCGACTTCGGTGGCGCGCTTGCTGGCGTCGCCGATCAGATGATCGAGCGCATCCTTACGGTTGATGAGTACGCGCTCCATTTCATCGTTGAACTTGTCGATCGAGCGCTCGACCAGGCTGGTGACATCGTCAAGGCGTTCGGACACGCGCGAGCCGGTCATTTCAAGCTTGCCGGTGAGGTTCATCGATATGCTCTCGAGGCGTTCGTCCATGGCGCTGGCGGCCGAGGAAAGCTGATCGGCGAGGTAGGTGTTGGCGGTTTCCACATGCTTGGAGAATTTGCGATGGGCATTGTCAAGCAAGCCAACCGTCGTCTCGGAGACGGAATCGAGTTCCTTGGCGGCGCGGTCTATGCGGCCGACAAGAAGCCCGGTTTCCTGTTCGAGACGGCCCGAGATCTGCAGGGTCGTCTGGCCAAGGCCGGAGGACAACGCATCGCTGGCCTTGCCAAGATCGGTGATGATCTGGGTGCTGGCGGTATCGATGATTTCAGCGAATTTAGCGCCGGTGCCGGCAAGCTTGCCGGAAATATCGCCAGTGACGCGCTCGAGCAGAACGGTGGCCACGTCGAAACGCTGGCCGAGATCGCGCGAGGTCTGGTCGATCTTGGAAAACATATTGCTGCCGGCGGCATCGAGATGGGCGGTCACTGCCGCGGTGGTGCGCTCAAGCCTCTGGCCGAGATCGCGCGAAGTCTGGTCAATGCGCGAGAAAAGGGAGTTGCCGGCGGTATCGAGCTGGCTGGTGACTTCCGAGGACGTTGTCTCCAGGCGCTGGGCCATGAGGGTGTTGGCGTCGCTGACCTGGCGGGTTACCTGGACAGCCGTATCGGCAAAGGCATTGGTGACTTCGGTCGCCGTTGCATCGAGCTGCTCGGTCATCATCTTGGTGTTGGCGTTGAAGAGGGCGGAGAGCTCGGTCGACGTCTGGTCGAGCTGGCTGCCGAGTCGTTCGGCCGTATTGTCGAGAAGGCCGCCCAGCTGCCTGGACGATTCATCAAGCTGAATTGTCAGAGCGTCGGTGACGGTAGCGACTTTGGTGGTAACGTCACTTGTCGTCAAGTTGACATGCTCGGTAATGCGCAGAGCGGTTTGCTCAAGCTCGCCAGAGATGTGGGCCGAGGCCTGGTCGAGGCGGTCATAGAGTTTCTGCGCCGTATCCTCGATCTGGCCGGTCATGCCCGAGGCGCTGGTATCGAGCCTGGCGTAGAGCTGCTGGGTTGTATCCTGCAGCCGGTTGGTCATTTCGGATGAGGACTGGTCGAGCAAGGAGAACAGCTCCTCGCGCGCCTTGGCGACGTTCTGCACGAAACTGCCGGACACGGAAATCAACTTGTCGGTGACGAGACCGCCGGAATTCTCGATTTTCTGGGCGAGAACGATGCCCGACTCCTGCATCTGGCCATTGACGATATCGGAGGTCTCCTTGAGGTGAGCGGAGATGGTGGCGCTGGTGGTGACCAGGAGATCGTTGACGCTGGTGCTGACGGTTTGCAGTTGGCTGGTGACACCTGACGACAATTGGTCGAGGCGGCCATAGATCGAGTTGGAGGCCCCGTCGATTTTCTCGGAGACTGATGTGATCGTTGCGTTCATATGGCCATAGAGCCGTTCGGCGGCGCCATCGATACGCGATTCAAATTCCTCCGAAGTGCCTCCGATGAGGCTCTGGAAGCGCTGCGAGGTGTCGTTGAACAGAGTGTAGGCGTTGGAGAGAGCGCCTTCGAGATTGTTGGACAGTTGTTCGGTTGCCTCGCCAATCGCTGACTGAACATTGGCGGCGGAACTGGTGATGAGGGCAGCGGAACTGCGATTTTGCTCGTCGATTGCCGTGAGAATCTGAGTCGCGGTGTCACTCACCTTGATAGCGGCTTCCGAGGTGCGGTCTTCAATGGTCGCAAGAATGCGATTGGCGGTGTCTTCAACCCGGTTGGTGACTAGGCCCGCCTGTTCATCGAGGCGGCCGAAAACCAGGCCGGCTGAATCATCAAGCTTGCTGATGATGTGTTCGGCGCGCTCACTGATATCGCCATAAAGCTTGGTGGTTGTCTGTTCCACCCGCCCCGACAGACCTGCTCCGGTAGTGTTCAACTGGGCAAGGAGATCGTTGGCGGTTTGCTCGAAGCCGCCTAGAAACTGCGAGCTCGCCGCGTTCAAGCGGCCGGCCACGGAATCGGTTGCCTGTTCGATGGCGGCAGAAATGTTGTCGGAGGAAGTATCGAGATAGCCGACCAGATCGGTGCGCGCCTTGGCGACGTTGTCGAGATAGTCGGCGGCGACCGATTGCAGACCCTGAGTGACAAGCTGGCGGCTCTGGTCGATTTGCTGGGTGGTGTCGATGCCGGCGCGCTCGACCGTCTTGGCGACATCCTCGGTCGCGGATTTCAGATGATAGGTGATGTTGTTGGAAACCGTCTCGATCACTTCGGTGAGATCGGATGTGGTCTGCTTCATCTGGTCGACGGAGGCAATCGAGGCGCGTTCGACGGTGCGGGCGATATCGTTGTGAATGCCGGTGAGATGATCGACGCTCTGTCTGATGGTCTGGACGACGTTTGACTCCATGCCTTGGACGTTGCGGCCGAATTCCGACGACTCGGCGTTGAGCACGTTTGCCGCCTGGGTCAGCTGATCGATCTGACTGCCGAGGTGACGCGAGAAATCACGCAGTTCACCGATCATGAGTCCCGACATGCGCTCCATCTGCGAGGTCTGGCTGCTGATTTCCTCGCTCGCTTCGGAGGCCTTGCTGCTTGCGCCTTCGATGGAGCGGGCGAGCGAATCGGTTGTCTCGCGCAGGCCGGATTCAAGGCGGGCAAGCGTGGTGTGGGCATTGCCGATAATGGTGTCGAGACTTTGGGTGTTCGACTCAAGCCGGGTGAGCAGCGGGTTGGCATCGTTGTTGATGATGAGGCCGGCCTGGTGCAGGGCCGCGCGCTGGTTCTCGATGCCGGCGACGAGGCTTCTGATACGATCTTCGTTGCCGCCGAAGGCGCGCTCGATGGAGGCGATTTCCTTGTGGACGATTTCCTCGAGAACACCGGCGCGCTGTACGGCATGTTCAACGCCGCCAACCAGCAAATCCACTTCCGAGCGCACCGCCTGGGCGATGGTGGTCAGGCCTTCGGTTGCAATATCCTGGGGGCGGATCAGCCGCATGGCCGATTGCATGAGAACTTCAGAGACCTGGCGAAGCTGCGAGGCGCGCCAGAGGAAATAGGCGGTTACCCAGATGATTCCGATGGGCAGGGCGAGGAGGGCGAATGCCCGCATGGTGTCCGGCAAGCCCGCTGTCGACAGCACATTCTGGGTGGTTAGCAAAGTGCTGGAAAAAATGAAAAACCAACCTGCGATCCAGGCCAGTGTCAGGACAAAGGCCACATAGAATGGCGTGTAGGACGGTTTGCGGCGGAGCTTGGCCAGCATGATGGACGTGCCGGGGTCATTCTCGTTCGCGGGTCTGGCGCGCATTGGTGCCGGCTCGTGGACCGGCCGGGGCAGATCGCGGCGCTGAGCTTCGGTTTCGCCTGAACGCTTATCCTGGCGCCGCGTTTCCGTCGTATTGGTTGCCATGTCGTTACCCGCACCCACAAATTAACCGCGGCATATTTCGCCGCACTGCGATCAAACCGTGACGGATCCCGAAGCTCCGGTGGCCATGAGTGGCCAATCCAGGCTTGGAATTGGCCTCCCTCACGGAAATGGCCGTATTCTTTCACCATAGCCTATAGGGAATCCGCCTTGAACCCAAGGACCGGCTGCGGGAGGATTTAATTTAAATTTTGGTTAAGATTATGGATCGAATTGATATGACTCGGGAAACCGGCTGTTGACCGCTCTCATTTACGGGTTTCTAGCGGGACAGCATTAGGTTGGGCCTCAAGATTTGTGTAGTTATTCCGGAGGACGCGGCAGATGAGCACGCGAATGAAGCGGGCGTCGGCCAAAAGGATAGAGGTTCTCGATCGGGGCCATCTTGCCCGCTACACCATGGACAACCCGGCGCTTGAGCGGGAGATTATCGAGCTGTTTCTGCAGCAACTTCCGGTTACCCTGGCGGCCTTGAAAAGTGCAGAGAGCAGCGGAGACTGGAAACTGGCAACTCATACGATGAAAGGTTCGGCCGCGGCCATTGGCGCCATTCGCATCAATGCGATTGCGGCGGAGCTGGAATTACATAAATTTGACGTTAACGCAAAGATAAAATCGAAACTGATAGACGAACTTGAGGCAGCAATTGCCCAGTTCAAGAAAATGGCAGCCCGCATTTACCGTTGAGCCGCGGCGGTTGTGTTTGGCCCGATGATCCCCTAGAAGGCCGTTCGGAAAAACGAACGTCTTGGACCGGACCCTCGATATGGCAAAGATCACATTCATTCAGCACAATGGAACCGAACAAACGGTGGACGGGCTGCCGGGCATGACGGTCATGGAAACAGCGATCAAGAACCTGGTGCCAGGCATCGACGCCGATTGCGGTGGTGCCTGCGCGTGCGCCACCTGTCATGTCTATGTGGAGCCGGAGTGGAAAGAAAAGGTAGGTCCACGCAACTCGATGGAAGAGGACATGCTGGACTTCGCCTTCGATGTGAGGGATTCAAGCCGGCTTTCCTGCCAGATCAAGGTGTCCGACGCGCTTGACGGTTTGCGCGTGCGGGTTCCCGAAAAGCAATTCTAGTATTCCGGAGAAAATTCATGTCCGAGACGATTACAACGGACGCGGTTGTCATTGGGGCGGGGCCTTGCGGTCTCTTCGCGGTGTTCGAACTGGGCCTTCTCGATATCAAATGCCAGGTCGTCGATATTCTCGACCGCCCAGGCGGTCAGTGCGCCGAGCTCTACCCCGAAAAGCCGATCTATGACATTCCGGCGCTGCCGATCGTGACGGGTGCGGAACTGACCCATCGCCTGATGGAGCAGATCAAGCCATTCCACGCGGAATTCCATTTCAATCAGATGGTGACGTCTCTCAAGAAGCTCGGCGACAGCGAGTTCGAACTGACGACGGATGGCGGCTTGGTGTTCCGTTCGAAGGTGGTGGTTATCGCGGCGGGCGGCGGCTCGTTCCAACCGAAGAAACCGCCGATCCCCGGTATCGATGCCTATGAGGGGACATCGGTATACTATTCGGTCAAGAAGATGGAGACACTGCGCGGCAAGGACGTGCTGATCGTCGGCGGCGGCGATTCGGCTCTTGACTGGACTCTCAATCTGCAACCCATTGCCAAGAGCCTGACGCTGCTGCACCGGCGCGACGATTTCCGCGCGGCGCCCGACAGCGTCAAGAAAATGCGCGAACTGGCGGCGGCGGGCAAAATGCAGTTCAAGCTTGGCCAAGTGACCGGGCTCAAGGGCGAGAGCGGCATGCTCTCGGCGGCAACCGTCAAAGGCAATGACGGCGCCATTTACGATATCGGCTGCAATGCCATGTTGCCGTTCTTCGGGCTAACCATGAAACTCGGGCCGGTGGCCAACTGGGGATTGAATCTGCATGAGAACCTGATTCCAGTCGACACGGCGAAGTTTGAATCTTCGGTACCCGGAATATTCGCCATCGGCGACATCAACACTTATCCTGGCAAGCTGAAACTCATCCTGTCGGGCTTCCACGAGGCCGCACTGATGGCGCAGCAGGCTTTCCACATCAAGAACCCGGGCGAGCGGCTGCTGTTCCAATACACGACGTCGAGCTCAAGCCTGCAGAAGAAGCTGGGCGTCGGTTGAGACAACCGCGGATATTCCTTACCGGCGTCGGGGCCCAGAAGGCGGGTACGACCTGGCTGGCGAACTATATGCGAAAGCACCCAGACATCTTCATGTCTCCGATCAAGGAAATGCATTTCTGGGACACGAAGTTCTATGAAGGTGATGAGGCACCATTCGATTGGCGCTTCAGAGTTAGGGTGGCGGAGCTTCACTTGCGTCAAGAGGCAGGCGTCGAACTTACCAAGCAAGGTCAGATCCGCCTGGAAAATCTGACCGAGCGCGTCGCCATTGGAACCGATGCCGATGCTTACTTCGAGTTCTTCGCCCGGCGGGCTGGATCGAAGGAAGTGTGGGCTGAATTCACGCCTTCCTACTCGATGCTGGATCGCCACGTCTTCTCGGCAATGGCCGGAATCTCACAGCAAACCAGATTTGTGTTTCTAATGCGCAATCCGGCCGATCGTTATTGGTCGCATGTGCGGTATGTTGCACAAGAAAGACCTGAAATCGATTGCATTGGTGAATTCAACGCAGGATTCAATCGGCCGGAGTACCAGCTGCGAAGCGACTATGCCCGGACAATCCGGGAACTGCTCGCGGCGGTGCCGCGCGCCAATATCTTTTTCGAGTTTCAGGAATGCCTTTTCCAAGAGGCCAGTATCCGCCGTTTTTGTGATTTCCTGTCGGTGCGATACTTTGCACCAAACTTCATGCCGAAAAAAGAAACGGCGGTCAAACTGGCGATGAGCGACGATATGCGGTCCCGCGTCTACAAGGAGTTCGCGCATGTCTACCGCTTCGTTGAGGAGTTCAGCGGCGGCGGCATTCCTCAGAGCTGGCATGACGATATACGCCGCTATGGGTAGGCCGGATTATGGAATCGAGCGGCGGCGCCTGAGGCGCTTGCGGGCCGGGTCGAGCACTTCACGACGATTGGGACGGCCCAGCAGCTTGCGGAAGCCATCACGGCGCTCGTGGACCGATGCGATTGCAAGCCCCATGGGGATGCCGGCTTCGACCAGCAGAGCCTCGCCCAATTGCAGGCTCGACTCGATGGTTTCCGGCACCGCCTCGGTGACGCCCGCCATATAGAGGCGCATGGCGTGACGCTCGTCGCGGGCTCTGGCAATGATCTTAAGATCGGCGCGTGCGGCCCGGGCGGTTTTGGTCACGTCATCGACCCGCACGGGATTATCCATGGTGATGGCCAGGGCTTTGGCCTCCGCCAGACCGCATTTCCGCAGGAATTCGGGATTGGCGGCATCGCCATAGTAAATCGGCTGGCCGTTCTTGCGTTCGCGGGCGACGAGTTCCGCGTCGTTGTCGATGGCGATGTAAGCGATCTTGTGCTCATCGAGCATGGCGCCGATGAGGTGACCGACGCGGCCAAAACCCGCTACGATAACGCGTGGCTGATGGTCATCGGGAACGGGGGCGGTGATTTCGGCCAGGGCCGGTGCGGGTTGCCTGATCTTGCCAGCAAGCCTTGCGCCGATCCTGCCCACAAGCGGAATGGCAATCATGGTAATGGTGACAATCAACAGGGCATCACGATTGGCACCGGCCGAGAGGAGACCCGACGCCTTGGCCGCACCAAGCATAATAAAGGCGAACTCTCCGCAGGGCCCGAGCAGCAGGGCGGTTTCAAGGGCGGCGGAACGGCCCACTTTGAACAGTCGGGCAAGGCCGTAAAGAATGGCGCTCTTCAGGAGCATAAGTGCCACAGCGGCGGCCAGGATGCGTAGCGGGTTTTGCACCAGGCCCTGGAGATCGATGCCGAGACCCACCAGCAAGAAGAAGGCGCCGAGCAGGAGGCCCTTGAATGGCTCGATGATGGCTTCGATGGCGCGGCGGTATTCGGTTTCGGCGAGCATCAGGCCGGCAATGAAGGCTCCCATCGCCATGGATAGGCCGGCCATACTGGCGGCAACGCCGGTGCCAACGGCGATCAATAGGGTGGCCGCCATGAAGAGATCGGCGCTGTTGGAACCAGCCACCATGCGCAGGATGGGGCGCAGCGCATGGCGGCCGACAATTACGATCGCCAGGATGGCAAGCGCTGCCTGACCGAGCGCCACGAGAATTCCCTTGAACACTGGACCGCTGCTGTCGCGCGCCAAAATGGTGACGAGAAGCAGAAGGGGAATGACGGCCAAATCCTGGAAGAGCAGAATTGCAAAACTGGTGCGGCCGGTTTGCGAGCCCAGGCGTTTGGCATCTGACAGAAGCTGCACCACGATGGCTGTGGACGAGAGCGAGAGTGCTGCCCCGGCAATAATCGCGGCATTAAGATCGAAGCCCACGGCCACTGCCGCCGATGCGATCGCCGCCATGGTCACCACAACCTGCAACCCGCCCAAGCCGAAGACGAGGCGGCGCATGGTGAGCAGGCGCTCGAGGGAAAGTTCAAGGCCAATCAGAAACAGCAGAAATACGACGCCCAATTCGGCCAGCGAAGATATGTTTTCGGGCCTGGCGATGATGAGCGCGTTGAAAGCTGGAATGCTTGCCGCGAGCTGGCCCATGAGACCCGGGCTGAGCAGGATGCCAACGATGAGGAAGGTCAAAACGGCATTGACGCCGATGCGCAGGAACAACGGGACAACCAGGCCCGCAACCGCGAGGATGATGAGGAATTCCTTGTAGTGCTCTAAACCTTCGGCGGCCATTCCCTCATCCCATTCTTTCGACGGCAACTGTGTGGCATAGGACGTAAAATGGGAAGGCCAAATTTGGGGAGGTGGGTTCGATGGCAGTGACAAAATCACGGGGCAGGGATCTCGGTTTAGCGTTTCCAGGCAGGCCTGGGACATACAATGCAATCACCGATGTTGCCGGGGTGGAGGTCGGAGAGGTGACGCTGATCTCCGGCGAGGGTCCGCTGGTGGTGGGCCGGGGGCCGGTGCGCACGGGGGTTACTGCAATTCTGCCGCGTGGGCGGGACAAGGCAGCCATACCATGTGCCGCCGGATATTACTCGCTGAACGGCAATGGCGAGATGACCGGAGTTGTTTGGATCGAGGAATCAGGCGAACTGCAATCTCCGATCACCATCACCAATACGCATTCCTGCGGTGTTACCCGCGATGCGACGATCCGCTGGCTGATTTCACGAGGAATTGGGACCGGTCAGGATTGGGGCCTGCCGGTCGCGGCGGAGACCTATGACGGCGATCTCAACGACATCAACGGCTTTCACGTCAGCGCCGAACACACGGTTGCGGCCCTCGACGGGGCGCGCGGCGGGCCAGTGGAGATGGGCAGCGTAGGCGGCGGCACGGGCATGATCTGCTATGACTTCAAGGGTGGAAATGGAACCTCCTCGCGGGTTGTGGAGATCGCCGGCCGCAATTATACGTTGGGCGTTTTTGTGCAGGCAAATTTCGGGCGGCGCGAGGATTTCACGGTGCTTGGCGTGCCGGTTGGCCGGCACATCGGGCATGACCAACTGCGAAACAAGGACATGGGTTCGGTCATCGTCATCGTGGCGACGGATGCACCGGTTCTGGCCCATCAGCTCAAGCGCATCGCCAGACGGGTGCCGATGGGGCTTGCCCGCACGGGGACGGTTGGCAACAACAGTTCAGGCGATATCTTCCTTGCCTTCTCGACGGCCAATGAAGCGGCTTTCGCGGCGCAGGATGCGGGTGCGCGTGGCATGGACTGCCTGCCCAATGGGAGCCTGGACGGGCTGTTCAGGGCCACCAGCGAAGCCGTCGAAGAGGCAGTGATCGATGCGGTGCTGGTGAACCAGACGATGGTGGGAAGAGATGGCAATACATCAATTGCTTTGCCCCATGATGAGCTGATTGCGGTGATGAAGAAGTATGGGCGGCTGTGACGGCTAGCCCTCAACTTCGGCCAATTCCCGCGAGGTTGTCCGTCGATCGGCGAAATAGCGCGTGCCGGCCATTCCGGCTGCCATGGCCGCCACGAACATGTAGGATTGGGGATTGGCAAAAACCAGACTTGCGACAGCGGGGCCTGGGCAGAAACCGGCGAGGCCCCAGCCGAGACCGAAAAGTGCCGCTCCCCCGAGGAGTCGAGCATCGATAATTTGCGATGCGGGCAAGTTGAAGTTTGGCGCGAACAACGGAGTCCGGCGCCGCCACGCAATGCGATAGCCGGCATAGGTGGCGATAAGAGCGGCGCCCATTACAAACAAAAGGGTCGGATCCCAGGAGCCCGAAAGGTCCAGGAAGTTGAGGACTTTGCCGGGATTGATCATGCCAGACATGGTGACGCCCGCGCCAAACAGGAGGCCTGCGAGAAGGATGACAAGGCGGCCCATGGTCAGGCTCCGATCACATGGCGGACGACAAAGACGGTCGCCATGGCGACGGCCATAAAGGTGCTAGTTGCGGCCAGACTGCGCAGCGACAATCGGGAAAGGCCGCAAATGCCGTGTCCGCTCGTGCAGCCGGAGCCCAGCGCTGTGCCACTTCCGACGAGCAGTCCCGCCGCGACTGTGACAGCCGGTCCGCCGGAGAAGGAAAGCGAAGCTACATCGAACCAGCCGCCGTAGCCGGTAAGCGCCGCACCTGCCAGCAGGCCGGCAATGAAAATTGCGCGCCAGCGGAATTCGCCGTCAAAGCGTCCGGTCAACAGGCCGCTGAAAATCCCGCTCAATCCGGCGACGCGGCCATGGCTCGCCATCAGGACAATGGCGGAAAGTCCGATCAACAGACCGCCGGCGAGACCGGCAAGAGGTGTAAATGGAGTCATTCTTCTTCCTCCCGGATGGTCATTTGCGCAACACTTTTAGCGCGGATTTTCGGCCACCGCCTCGCGGCATTTCGGGCGTGACTTTTCCGTGCGAAACACGGTACAGGCGGTCGGCGATACTGGTCCAGGCCGGGCGGTGGGTGATGGCGATGATGGTGTAGCTGCCGCGCAGAGTGGCGATGTTTTCGACGATTTCGGCCTCGGTTGCCGGATCGAGAGCACTGGTCACTTCATCGAGAATGAGAACTTTGGGTTTGGTGACGAGGGCGCGGGCGAGCGAAATGCGCTGACGTTGGCCGCCGGAGAATTTGCTGCCCATCTCGCCCACGTCGGTGTCGAGGCCCTGCGGCAGGCTGGCTATGAATTCGGCGGCGCCGGCCTGCGCGAGGGCGGCATGGACGTCCTGATCGGTGATCGAGGCATCGTTGAGGGTAATGTTGTCGCGCACATTTGTGTGGAAGAGATTGAGTTCCTGGGGGACATAGCCAATCATCTTGCGCCAGGCGAACAGATCGATTTCGTCCAGCGGAGTACCGTCAACGAAAATGTGACCGCGATCAGGGCGGTTGAGACCGATCAGCAGGTCGACAATCGTCGTTTTGCCCGCCCCCGACGGGCCATTCAGAACGGTGATGGCGCGGGCGGGGATATCGAAAGTAACATCGGAAACAACGGCGGTCTTGCCGTGGGCGAAGTACACATTGCGGAAATGGCAACCCTCTTCCAATACCGGCTCAATGGTTCCGTCATTCACTTCGCGGCTGGCCTCGGCGAGCCCAATCAGCTCCTGGGTCCGGACATAGGCGCTTTCGAGTTGAACGGAGAGCTGCAAGAAGCGCTGTATTTTCGATGTGATCGACAACAGCTGATAGAATATGACGCCGCTGACGACCAATTCGGGAAGCGGAGCGCGCCACAACGTGTGCGCCAAGTAGGCAGTACCACCAACGATCAAGGCCAACAATGCATCATTGCTTTGGGCAAGGCCGGCTTTGGCCAGTTCGCGGGTGGCGAGCGAACGTTTCAAGCGCTTCAGCGTCACGGCGATATTGGCGAGTGCTGAACCATGGCGCTGCATCGATTTGAGCGGCTTGATGTTGGTGAGCAGATCCATCATCAAAATTGTCAGTGCCGCTGTGCGATCGGTCTGCTTGTAGCCAGCACGGCGGGTGATGCCCACCAATCGCCCGGACAGGACCGCGACGATTCCGCCGGCCGCTATTCCAAGCAGCGACAGGCGCCAGTCAACAACAAATGCAATCGCCACATAGGCAATGCCCTGTATGACGTAGGCGACCACATGGGCCGCCAACAAATAGGCATCGCCAGCGCGGCCCGCATCGTTGCTAATGGCGTTGGCAACGCGACCGCCACTCTGGTCGGCAAAAAACGACCAGCGAGCGTCGAAAATCGCGGATACGAGCCGGCGGCGCAGCGCAATCGAGACGCGGGCGCCGGCAATGCCGGTATAAGACAACGCGATGAAGGAAAGGACCGCCTTGGCAACCACAAAAGCGACGACCAGCAAAATCAGATTTCCAACGGTTGGCGCCATTCCGGCCGCGTCCAAGGCCGATTTGACCATACCGTTGACCCACGAGGAGTTTTCACTACCTCCGGAGATTGCCGTGACGGCCGGGAGCAAAGTGCCAATGCCGCAGGCTTCCGCAACACCGGCTAGTAGCAGGCAGAAGACGACCAAGAGCGGGCGCGCCTCTGCCTCTCCAAAAAATATCCTAAAAACTCCGAGCATCAAATACTTGCTTTTTCTTCCATGGCCGCCGCTAGCCGCCGCAGCAATAGTGGGGATATATCGGGAACTCAAGCGCTTGATGTCAATCGGACCGGGCGGCTAGTTTCCGGCGTTTGAAGCACCGATTGCCGTAGGCTTGTTCGAATTCAATAGTATGCTAGCTGCCACTGTTTGCCGTTCGCATGTTGGCGGCGACAGACTTATTGCGAGGCCGCCGTAGAGGGGTTGGGAATTCATTTTGGGTCAGATCGAAGCTCCGAGCGGCACAGCCACAATGCATGAAATCACTTGCTCAACGCAAGCATGGGTTGTGTCAGTGCGGCGGAAGGCACACATCAATCAATGCATGGCACTTTCCGAGTTCTGCGGGCTTAGAGTGGAACGGACGATTCAAATCCGGGGCACCACGGCAACCGACGGCTTCTTGCGAAAGAAGTGGGACGTCACCAAGGCCATAGCGCGCGGTTTATGGATTTTTGCCACTGACAAGCATCCGAAAGACAGAATTCTAGTTGTCAGCGGCAGGTCGATCAGCTTCCTGGTGTGGTTGTGGAAGAAATTCCACGGAGACGATGTTCTGGTGATCTATGTCGGAGACGCCAAGTCTCCACTTCAGTTCCACGACTTAATGATCATACCTTCACACGACCTCATCCTACGAAATGCAAGAAGAAGGCATGGAGCCAAGCAATCACGCATTGTTGCGATTGAAGGCGTGATGTCGAAGGCTGAACCTTGTTCCGAGATCAAGGATGGAAAGAAGATCGTTGTCTGTCTCGGCGGACACAATATTACATACTCCTACTCGGGCGAAAAATTCATCGAGTTTATCGATCTGATTTTTGGACTGCGAAATGAGTATGCAGTTGTTTTCGCGCTTTCCGCCCGTACGTTTGGCCCGGTCGAGGCGCTGGTCAGGGAACGGTTTGGTTCGACATGCCGGGTGATTGATGCCGCCGACCGGGCCGGCTTCGTGGTGGAGCGCGGCAATGCGGGGTCGATATTTGTCTGTCCGGATTCAGTCACAATGATATCCGAGGCATTGGCGACCGGGGCCGCAGTCTATGTGCCTGAACTTGATGTCTTGAAGAGCGCAACCTCGGATTTTCTGTTCGTGAAGAATTGCCTTGAGAAGCGATATGTACTTCCGGTATTGGCATTTCCTCGAGGGCGCGCGCGCCAGAAATTTCCGAGCGCCGTTGCCATAGCCGGACCGCAAGTGCAGCAGGCGATTGACGATTGGCGGCGCCGGCGTGTACGATAGCAATAGTGAACTAATCAATCCAGTGAAGGTTGCTGGCTGCGGGGCGGCCGATGCATTGGCTCATCCTTCACAACAATACACAGCCCGGTTGAGATTCCAGTCATGTCCGTAGAACAAGCGCCACGAAATCAGTTCAAGACGAGGTGGTACAACAAAACCTTCTCGAGCTGGCTGTCGCAGCCAGTCGATCGTCTGCCGGGAATCAACCCCCGGCCACCAGTTGTGCGGCTGGAGCCGCTGGCGGGGGTCAAGCCGTCGAAACTACCTCCAGTCCGCATATTTCTCGGCACCGAACCGGCGCAGGAACGGGCGCAACGTGTGTTCGTCTACTCGGTGGCCAAGCATCGCAATCCGGCACGCAGCTATGAGATTCATCTGATGTCGAACATCGCGGGCATCGAACGGACCGGCTGGAAAACGGGGTTCACAAACTACAGATATGCCATTCCATCCTGGGCCGGGGGCAAGGGAAGAGCGATCTACAACGATGTCGACCAAATCTACCTGACGGACCCGGCGGAGCTGTTCGACAGCGATCTCAAATCCCATGGGTTTTCGGCGATCAGCCCGCAAGAAACATCGGTCATGCTAATCGATTGCGAATTGATGGCGAAGCATTGGAAATTGGACGATGTTGTTGCCGGCAAGGATCAATCATTCTTCAAGAGCAAGATCGCTGAGTTTGACTTGTGGACGCAGATGCCCGGTCAATGGAACTCAAGGGACGGCGAATTTCCCGAAGCGGAATCAAAATGCATCCACTTCACCACGCTCCATACGCAGCCATGGAAACCGTTCGAAGACATGTTGAGATACGGAGAAAGCCCCGTAGCAGGGGCGTGGAGAGGGCTTGAGAAGGAGGCCGATAGCTCGCGGTTTCTGGTTTTCACCAAGGAATGCCCGAGTCCCGATTACAAACTTCTCGTCGAACAATACAAAATCATGCACGCGAAGCCGGATCCAATTGCCGCGAATCCGGGGAGAGCCGTGTTCGACGGCAAGAATGTCCTGAGGAGTGCCGCGAAGATAAAAGAACTCATCGGCGATAGTGGCGCCGTGTCGTTGCTCGACTACGGATCCGGCAAGGCGAATTTTTATGAACCGGCGCCAGGTGAGAAAGCCGGAACCCGATTCAAGCAATACGCTTCGTGGCCGGGCGTGCGGGTGATTTGTTATGACCCCGGATACGCCCCTTTTCAAGACGAGTGGCCGGAGCAGACTGACGGCGTCATTAGTCTGGACGTTCTTGAGCACATTCCACGGGAGGATATTCCTTGGGTGCTCGACCAGATTTTCGGGAATGCGCGAAAGTTCGTTTACTTGGTCGTCGCCTGCTATCCAGCGAAAAAGTCGCTGCCGAATGGCCAAAATGCGCACTGCACAGTTGAGCCGCCGAACTGGTGGCGCGACCGGATTGGCAGAACCGCGAGCGGATTTCCCGGCATCACCTGGGTATTGGCGAGCGAGGAGCTGAAGCTTGCAAGGAAGACCCGGCAATATTTTTCCAGTGACCATAAGTTTGAAGCGTAGGCGCCAGGTATTGGGCAGTTCATAGTATTGAGGGCCGGTACAAATTTGCCCCACGAGACTCAACGGCAACTTACGGGTGGGGAACCCCCTTGCCCCCGTGATGGACAAAACGGGACGCAAAGACTCCAATCCATCTGGGTACTGCTATCGGCGCGAACCGGCGACAATGCGCAGGTGCTTGAGTTGGCGGGGCGGCTGGGCGGGGATACCGTTGTCAAGGAACTGACTTTCAACAAGTTGCATCATGCGCCAAATTGGGTGTTGGGCGGGAGCCTGGCCAGCCTTGCTCCGGCGGCGCGGCTGAAGCTTGATCGGCAGCCATGGCCGGATGTCGTGATTGCGGCGGGGAAGCGTTCGGTGCCGGTGGCGCGATGGATACGGGCGAATTCGCTGGGGCGGGCGAAACTGGTTCAGCTTGGCCGCCCGCGGGCACCAATTGACGATTTCGATTTGGTCATATCGACGCCGCAATATGGCTTACCCGAACATCCGCGGCTTATCGAGATCGGCCTGCCATTCGCCGTCGCCAAGCCGGTCGTAGCTAGCACACTGGCGAAATGGCGGGCCGAATGGAAGGAGCTTCCACGGCCTCTCACCGCCGTCATCGTTGGCGCCGGCAAGTTTCCATTGTCGATGCCTGATGATATGCTAGGGCGGCTAGGACGCCTGTCGTCGGAACTCGCGGCGCGGGAAGGTGGGTCGCTCCTGGTCATCATGTCGCCGCGCTCGGGACCCGGAGCCCATTTGCGGCTTCAACGGGACATTTCGGCGCCGTTTCGCTGCTATCCCTGGACGGCGGGTGGCGGCAACCCCTACCAGGCTGCCCTGGCGCTGGCCGGCCGTTTTATTGTGACCTGCGACAGCGTGTCGATGATCAGCGAGGCCCTCAGCACCGGAAAGCCAGTGAGCCTGTTCCTGCTGCCGGTTTCGCCGCTGCATATCACCTGGCGTGCGCGGCGGGGGATAGCGGCGTGGCTGGCACGTTCAGGACTGCTACAGCCGCCACGGGACATAACCCGGATTTCGCGCGATCTTCTGGAAGGCGGGTATGTGACCGAACTCGGTGCGCCCCACGGTGTTACAAGACCTTTCGTTAGAAACGACGATGTGGTGATCAGGCGGATTGAGGCGCTGCTTGCGGCAAGCGACGATCAGAATTCCCTGGCGAGGCGCAGCGCTTCGTAAATCGAGGCGTGGATATTGCGCGAGGCGACTGCATCGCCGATGCGGAAGAGCTGGAACGTGCCTTGTGGGTTGACGTTGATTTTCTGGGGGCGACCTTCGATCAGAGCCGCATGGTCAACCTCGCCGCGATTGCGCGAGCGGTCTTTCAATTCGAAATAGAGATCGGCAAGGGGGGCGGTGCCGTTTTCAACGACAACCTGATCGACAATCCGTTCGCCGCAATCGGCCATGGTGTAGGGGCTCCACAGGGTGGCGCGGATCTTGTTGCCCACGCGGTCGAGCCTGCGGACGCGGGTCATGGTGGTAATCGTGACACCCTTCCTGGCGAAAGTCTTCATGTAGGGCACCAGATTGAGCCCGCCCATTTCGGCGGCGAAAAAGCGCTCGGGGCTCAACACTTCGAGCTTCGAGCCTGCCTCGGCGATCAATTCGGCGGCGGCCATGCCGGGATGGGCGCCGTTGTCGTCAAACAGCAGCACATCGGCCTCGGGCTTCACATCGCCCGAGAGAATATCCCAACTTGAGACGGCCAGTTCATGGCCGGATTCGATGGCGTTGTTCTGCGGCAGGCCGCCCGCCGCCACAACGACGATGTCGGCATCGAGAGCGAGGATGTCGCTCGCTTCGGCCAGCGTGTTGAACCGGATGTCGACGCCGAGGCGCTCGCACTGGGCCAGGCGCCAGTCGACGATGCCGATCAGCTCCTTGCGGCGGGGCAATTGGGCGAGAAGCCGAATCTGGCCGCCGGCGTGGGGAGCTGCCTCGAACAGGACGACCTCGTGGCCCCGCTCGGCCGATACGCGGGCGGCTTCGAGGCCTGCGGGGCCCGCGCCAATGATGGCAATTTTCTTGCGTACGCCATCGGCGCGCGCGACCTCGTGCGGCATGGTGGCTTCGCGGCCAGTGGATGGATTGTGAATGCAGAGGGCCTCTTGGCCTTCATAGATTCGATCGAGGCAGTAGGTGGCGCCGACACAGGGCCGGATGTCGTGCTCGCGGCCCTCGGTAATTTTCTTGACGATGTGGGGATCGGCGATGAAGGCGCGGGTCATGCCGACCATGTCAAGCTTGCCTTCGGCGATGGCGTGGCGGGCGGTGGCGACATCATTGATGCGGGCGGCATGGAACACGGGGAATTTGGTGATGGCGCGCACTTCGCCGGCAAAATCGAGGTGCGGCGATGCTTTCATGCCGGCCACCGGAATGACATCGGCCAGGGGTGCGTCGTGTTCGATGTGGCCCTTGATGATGTTGAGAAAGTCGATGAGGCCGGAATCGCTTGAAGCGCTGGCAGATGGCGATGCCTTCTTGGCGGGTTACGCCCTGTTCCCAATCTTCATCGGCGGCAATGCGGAGGCCCACCAGCAGGGATTTTCCGATGCGTTCACGGATGGCCCGCGAGGACGCGCATGCCGAAGCGCAGGCGATTGTCGAGGGAACCGCCGTAATCATCCTCACGCCGGCCAGTGGCGGGCGACCAGAAGCCGTCCATCAGGTGGCCGTAGCACTGGAGTTCGAAGCCATCGAGATGGGCTTCCTTCATACGCTCGGCGGCGTCGGCGTAATCCTTGACGATGCGCTCGATATCCCAATCTTCCAATTCCTTGGGAAAGGCCCGATGGGCGGGCTCGCGGAGCGGCGAGGGCGCGACGACGGGCAGCCAGTCAGCCTTGTTCCACACGGTGCGGCGGCCCAAATGGGTGAGCTGGATCATTACCGCCGTGCCGTATTCATGGCACTCGTCGGCAAGCTTCCTGAGCCAGGGTACGATCTCGTCCTTGTAGGCGAGAAGATTGCCGAAGACGGGGGCTGAATCGCGCGAGACGATGGCCGAGCCCGCCGTCATGGTCAGGGCAATGCCGCCCTTGGCTTTCTCCACATGATAGAGCCGGTAACGATCGGTGGGCATGCCATTCTCGGCATAGTTCGGCTCATGGGAGGTCGACATGATCCGGTTCTTGAGCGTGAGGTGGCCAAGGCGATAGGGCTGCAGCAGAGGGTCGCTGGAACGGATGAGAGTGGTCATGGCATTGCGGCAACGGGTCTTGCGGTTGAGTTTCTCCAGACCACCTCGTGACCCTTGGCGGGATCGCGCGGCACCAGAAATGAGAAGGCGAGGCCAATGGCGGCGATGGCGGAGCCGATCCAGAACACCCAGCCGTAGTGGACGTCCCACAGCAGACCGAGCGGGATGGGGATGGTGACCGCGGCGATATGGTTGATGGAGAAGGCGACGCCGGCGGTTGGCGCCATGTCTTCGGGATCGCCAATTTTCTGGAAGTAGGTCTTGTGGGCAATCGACATGGAGAAGAAAGCGTTGTCGAGCATATAGAGGCCGGCGGCGATCCATGGGTTTTGCACCAGGGCGTAGCAGGCAAAGATGACGAGTAAGCCCACATGTTCGATGATGATCGAACGGCGCTCGCCCCAGTCCTCGATAAAGCGGCCGAGGCGCGGCGTTATGAGGGTGGTGAACACGGCATTGGCCAGCAACAGCAGGGTCATCTCGGCGACGCTGAAACCGAATTTCTGCACCATCATAAGAACGGCGAAGACAATAAAAATCTGCCTCCTTGCACCACCGATGAAGGTAATGATGTAGTAGAGCCAATAGCGCTTGCGCAGCACCAGGGATTTGCGCTGGGCGGTCTTGCCCTCGAAGCGCGGGAAAGTGAGCCATACCAAGACGCCAATCGCTGCAGCCACCAGGCCGCCCGCCAGGAACACCCAAACATAGTCAAGTTGCAACCATTTCCAGGTGAAGAAGATGAGGCCATAGGCGGCGATCGTTGAAATCGATGCTGCAGCACTGATGCGGCCCATGCGGCTCGGGGCATTGGCCTTGTCGAACCATTGCAGGGCGAGCGATTGCGCCACCGTCTCATAGTAGTGGAAGCCGAGCGACTTGATGATGGTGGTTGCGTAGAAGCCGAGGGCGAACGGAAAGAAGCCGGTAATGGCGACGCCCACGCCGATGGTGAGGATGGACAGGATGGCAAGCGTCTGCTCGCGCATGAAGAGCAAGAGGAAGATGGCGGCGAAGGCGAGAAAGCCGGGGATTTCGCGCACGGTGTGAAGAATGCCCTGCTGCTCACCGCCAAAACCCACCACGTCCACGGCAAAATTGGTATGAAGCGCATTCCAGGATGAAAACGCGAAGCTGTTGGCGGCAGCCATCAGGGCCAGCGCCACAAAGGGGGTTCGCCAGCCCTGAGCCTTTTTTACCGGGATTTCACCCTCAGACATTGGCTCCCTATAGCAGAGAGGTTCCACCAGTTCACGGCGGAAGTCATGCGGGACATGCAGGGGTTCAATGACCGATGAGCGGCTTGAGGCGGCGCAGAATGGTGGGGGGGAGGCGGTAGTAGCCCTTGCGCAGGAACGGGCGCGCGAGTTCGAGGTAGCCCCGGCCATAGGCCCGGCCGAGCATGCTTAGAGGCAAATGGTAATCGCGGGTTTCCACCCGGGCGGAACTCCAGGATTCCTTGTGAACATCGTAGGGCACCATGAGGTCGAAGACCGTCATGCCGTCGGCTATGGCGCGGCGCTGGGAATAGTCCATGTGCAGGCGGGCTGGCGAATAGTCAGTGAGGCTGGTGACATGGGAGGTGATGAAGCCGAAGTGGCGGGTGCCGAAGCGGAGGCCGATTTCCCATGACAGGACGGTCGAGCCCGCCGACATGCGGCTGGTCACAAGCCTCGTACGGAACTTGCCCCGGCGCGCGACAAGGTCCTTGAGGAAACCCGATGAGCTGACACGATTTCATGATCCGGTTCTGGCGGCCGCGATCATCGATCCACTTGCATTTCTCGGCGATGGCATCGTGCATGGCGGCGTCGTTGTCGCTGCCGGGATCGAGCAGTCTCAAAGCGGATTTGAGCCAAAGCGGTCTTCCAGGCTCTTGCGGATTTTCTTGCGGCGCTTGCGCTGATTGGAGTTGTAGCGGGCGTCATAGGCGGCGTCATTGGCAGTAGGCGGAAAGATCGAGCCAGGGCGCCTGTTCGACGAGCTCTGGCATCGCGGAAGGTCTCGCCTAGGAAGGGCGCTACAACGGCATCGGCACGAACATGGCGGAGCCGGATTGCATCGATGTTGCGAAGGCAGCGGATGAACTTGAGCGCGGCTTCGAGCCAGGACTTCGCATGTTCGCCCTTGGCGAGGAGCACATCGCCATACTGACTCAGCGGTTCCGAGGCCCAGCGGAGAATTTTCACGGGGCCGTAAGACACTTTCATCAGCGGCCAGACGAACAGCAGTTCATCGCCGCGGTAGCCGATGACGATGCTAAGTTCGGTGTTGCCGCCAGGTGTGGCGTATGCCGTGGCCCAGCTTCTTATCCAATCGAAGGTCTGGAAAACGGCGTGAGAACCAGCGTTTGCCGCTTCAAGCTTGCGCCAGCCCGATTCCAGGCCGGCGAGACCGTCCAAGGTGTTGATCAGCGAAATGCGGGCGCCGCGCAATGCGGTTGCGCCAGCTGCCGCTGCTAACGCATCGGATACGGGCCGTTGGGCCGTCTGCGCCGTGTCGAATCGTGCGATTGCCATGTTCGCTGGCCCCTTGAACAAGGGAACAATTTGCCAGACATTTGCTGAGACATTGTTGATGTCATTGAACAGGGTAAAAGAACGGTAAATCGGGAGGGGCAGGTTGACTCGCCGACCTGCCCCGGCCGCGACCCGATTACTGGTCGCCGCCGCCTTGCTCTTCGGCGTCATCGCCTTCCTGCATATGGTGGCGGCGCATGCGGTGCATGGATTCGTGATCGTCCTGGCTTAGTACGCCATCATTGTTGCGGTCCATTTCAGCCACCATGCTGGACATCGGAGCTTTGTACTCATCAAGGGTCATCTGACCGTTGCCGTCGCGGTCAAACTCTTGGAATTCGCGTACCATGCGCTCCTGATAAGCTTTCAACCAGAGGCCCTTGAACTCCTCGAGCGAGAGCGTCCCATTCTTGTCGCCATCGAATTCGCCGTGCCGGGCGGTTCGGTTCTGGTCGATCTCGGCCTGATCGAGCTTTCCGTCCTTGTTGGCGTCGTAACGCTCCGACATCTGCGTCATCATGTGATGGTGGCCGCCGCGCCAATCGCCGCGATCGGCGTTGGCGATGCCGGCGATGGCGCCAATAGCCAGCAAACCAGCCGTTCCGGCGGCAAGGGCGATTGTGGTTTTCTTTTGCATTTTGGTCTCCTGTTGAAGCTTCGTTGATGGAAAGACGGCTTTGGCTAAGCTGTTCCGTCGTGCACGAAGATGAAGTCTTTGTAATGTCCTACGTTGTGCTCAGTACCAGATGCCCATCCGGTGCCAGTGAATGCGGGGGGCTCTTATTGGCGGCACGATGCTGGGGCCAGGCGAGAACCGCTCGTGGGATGCGGACGCGCCGGCCGTGGCCTCGCGGCGGAGCGCTTGCAGTCTGGCGATGCGGTCTTCGGTGCGGGGGTGGCTGCGCAACAGCGAAGGTTCCGGCAGGCGCGAGCCGGGCAGGAACAGGCCTTCCCAATTGGCCTGGTGATTGCGCTCCAGGGTTGCTAGCGCGGATGCAAGACCCTCGGGATCGCCAGTCAAGGTGACGCCATCGAGGTCGGCATCGTATTCGCGGGCCCGGGAGAGCGCCATCTGCAAAAGGCCGCCGACGGTTGGGGCGAAAATCAGGAGGAGGAGGCCGGGAAGTGGAATGTGCCAGCCGGTGCCCAACAGGAAAGGAATGCCGATCAGACCCATGGTCGACATGAAGCCGGTGATGCGGTTGAGGACGTCGGCCAGTCCCATGACGCGGAGATCGCCATTGCGAATGTGGGACATCTCGTGGGCCAGAATGCCGGCGATCTGGCGCAGCGACATGGCACGGAGCAGGCCATCGGTGACGGCAATGCCGGAGTCTCCAGCGTGGCCGACGGCGAAGGCGTTCAGCATCTGGCTGCGCACATAGTGCAACTGTGGTTCGGCGGGAAGGTCCGCTTTGTGCGCCAGGTCCCGCACCAGTTTGTGTAGCTCCGGCGCCTCGTGGGGCTCGAGCTTTCGCGCCTTGTAGAGTGCCAGGATCATTTTGGGCGAGACCTGGCCAAGGGTCCATATACCAACGCCGCCAAAGGCGGCCGCCCAGACAAGACCTTCGGTGCCGAATACGGTCCAGGCAATGGCCCCGGCAAGCAATGCGGTGCCGGTAACCAGGATGAAGGTGTGCAGCCAATTGCGGAGATTGTGGCGCCTGGCGACATCTTCGTCGAGATTGGCTTTCAGCATCATGGCGTTTTCTCCACATCGCCGAATGTGATCAACTCACGCATCAGGCTGCCAAGGGTTTCCTTGGATGACATCTCTTGCGGGATAGGCCTGCAGACGTCGCGGGCGGCGAGCCCGATGCGGGCCGTCATTATGCCGTTGACGGCGCCTTCGCCAAATCTTGCCGACAGGCGTCCGAGCAGGCCCTTGCCAACGATGTGCTGCAGCAGATTGTCGGACAGCGCCAGGCCGCCGGTGACGGCAAGGTGGCCTATCACCATGCGGGCAAGCCTGTATGTGGCGAGGGACGACGGACGGCCGCCATAGAGCGTCGCCAGCTCGCGCAACATGCGGAGGTTCTGGGCGGCCACGAACAGCATGTCGAGAGCCGCGGCAGGCGTCACGGTGGTGAGGAGCGTTACGCGGCGGGCGGTGCGAGCGATGATGCGGTGGGCATCTTCGTCGCGGGGTGCCACCAGATAGCGATCAGCCAGTCTGATGCGGTCGCTGGGGTCCATCACGTCGGCTTCGTGCTGGCGGAAGTTCTGCAGTCCCCATTGGGCATCGAGCCTGCTGGCGTGGATGGCGGCAAGGGCTTCGATGGCGCGCATTGCCGCTGCGGGGTCGTCGCTGTTGAGGGCGTGGGCGGCGTCGGCCTGGATGTGGGCAATGCGATTGAGCCGCGCCAGGCTCCAGATCTCGCGAGCTATGATGGCCAAGGCGGAAAGGCCGGCGAGGCCCGCAATGGCAAGTGCGATCCAGCCAAAGGCGGGTGAGCGGGCGAAGAGATTTTCAATGAGCTGGGTGACGGCGAGGCCTGCCCAGAGGCTTGCGAGGCCGGCGAGGGAGGCGAGCAGCAGGCTGCCCCAATGCCAGGCATCTGACCGGCGCGGCGGAGCGGGCGCCAGCACGGCAATTTCGCCCATGGGTTCATCGGGAAGAAATTCGATATTGGTGATGGCGCGCGGCTTGCGCTTAGGGGCGTCCGCTTTGTGCTGTCCGGGCTTCGCCTCTGAAATGACAAAGGCCGTGGGCTGGCGATGGCCTTCGGTCATGACAGGCGGTCTCCGATGAGGAATTCAAGCGTGCGATCGAGGCGAATGTGGGGAAAGCCATCGCGTGACTGGGGCGGACGGAAACGCAGAAATTTCAGGTGACCCTCAAGACTGCCATCAAGGGCACGGCGCGGATCTTCCGGCAGATCGCCGGGAAAGATTGCGGCTTCGGTTTCGCCATCGAAAGTGGTTTCTCCCAGGCTCTCACCCTTTTCCGGCGTGCCGGCGATGCAATCGAGCTCATCGCCTTTCTGGCGCACATGGGCTTCGCGCGTCGCGCGGATGGCGGCGATTGCCGCCACATCAATGGCGGCACCGGAATATTCGGCGCGCTCGGCGGCTTCGCTGGCGATCAGCCGGAGAATGGCTTCAAGCCGGTCATGGCTGGCATGATGGAGCAGATCGGCCTTGGTGGCGGCAAAAAGGATGCGGTCGATGCGGCGGCCGAACATGTTGGAGATCAGGGAATTCTCGCCCTGGCGGAAGCAGGAGAGAATCTGGGTCAGAGCCGCCTGGAGATCGATCACGGCGCTGGCGCCGGCGTTGAGGGCGGCAAGGGTGTCGACGAGGACGATCTGGCGGTCGAGCCTGGCGAAATGTCCGAAGAAGAATGGTTTCACAATCTTGGTGACATAGGAGTGGTAGCGCTTGGCCATCAGGGCGGCGAGCGAGCCCTTGGGCAACTCGGCGCCTTGCGGAATGTCGAGCGGCGCGAAGGCAAGCAATGGCGATCCGGCATAGTCTCCGGGCATGAGGAAGCGGCCGGGCGGCAAGGCCGACAGCGAGACTTCATCTTCGCGGCAGCTGGCGAGATAGGCGGTGAAGAGTTCGGCGGTGCGGATAGCCTGCAGCTCGCCGGCGGCGGCTAAGGGATCGAGGCTGCGCAGATGGGCATGCCAATCGGCGGCTCGGGACAGGCGGGGTTCCTTCCGGCTGGCTTCCAAAGTGGCCGCCGACCATTCGGGATAACTCATGCGCATGAGCGGCAGATCGAGCAGCCACTCGCCGGGATAGTCGACGATATCGAGGTGCAAACGGCCCTGACCGAAGCGGCGGGCGAGGAAGCTTCGCGAGGTGTATTCAATGGTGAGACGGAGTTGGCTGATGCGGCGGGTGCCCTCGGGCCAATGGCGATGCCGGCCGGAAAGCGCCTCTAGATGTTCCTCATAGCGGAATCGGGGGAGATCGTCGTCGGGCTGCGGCTCCAGATAGGCGCGGCTGATGCGGCCGTCAGTCATGGCCTCGAAGGCGGGCAGGCGGCCGCCCTTGATCAGGGCATTAACCAGCGCTGTTATGAACACTGTCTTGCCGGCGCGGGAAAGCCCGGTGACGCCAAGGCGCAGACTGGGATTGACCAGGCCTACCGCAAAGTCCCTAAGACCTCCCGTGGCAAGGCGGCCGCCATCCATGATTTCGGAAAATTTCAACGCCAGTCCTGCCAGTTCCGCAGCCCCAATCTGGTGGCAAGTGGCTGCAAAAACAAGGGGTAGGCACGATGTCAGGCGTTGCTGAGGATGTCCTTGGGGCGGACGAAATGGGTGAGCGTTCCGCCGCCTATGGTGGACCAATCGTTGGCGTCCAGGGCGAGGACGGCAAGGGTTCCGGTTGGGTATTTGGCGGCGAGGTTGGCGCGAAGCTTCTTGCTTCCGCTGTTGGCAAGCCGGCGGGCCAAGGTTTCGATTGAGGGATTGTGGCCGACAATCAGAACCGAAGCCGCTGCCGCCGCCCGGTGCCGTAGGCTGCCCAATATGGCCTCACCATCGTCAAAGGCATAGATTGCTTCGTCGACGATCACTGGCGGCGGGTTGGGCAATTCAGGCGCTGCCAAGCGCCAGGTTTCAGCGGCGCGGCGGGCAGGCGAACAGATAACCAATTCCGGTACCAGTGCCTTGGCGGTGAGGTGGCGGCCGATGGCTTGTGCGGCGTTGCGGCCACGGGGAGTCAGGTCGCGATCCCGATCACTTACGCCGGATTCGATATCTTCGGCTTTGCCATGGCGCAAGAGCATCAGGATGAGCATGACATACTTCTGGTTGAAACTGCCCGATTTGCTAAAATTTGAACCAATCCGAAAGCAATTCTCAACGGTTCTATCTTAGAGATACTACAAATAGAGGAAAATCGGAGCGTTGAACATGAACAACCACTTTCAGGTATTTTCGCGCAGATTGCCGGAAGACCGCAGGGAAGCCGGTAACGTGTCGATGCTTTTCGCGCTTGCGGTGGTTCCGCTATTGCTGGCGGCAGGGTCCGCCATTGATTACGTCAGCGCAATCCGCGCTCAAACCCAGATGCAAGCGGCCGTCGATGGCGCGGCGCTTTCGGTCGCAACGGCAACAAAGCTCACAGACAAGCAGCGCCGCCAGATCGGCAAGAGCTACTTCAAGGATAATTTCAATGGAACGGAACTTGAGGACGCCGACAATGCAATCGTAATCAATGGCGATCACATAACCATCTCGGCCAGTTTTGACTATCCAACGACATTCATGGCGCTTGCCGGGATCGGCCACTTCAAGATCGGCGCGCTTGCCGAAGTCGACCGTGGCGGTGACGACAATGCGGAAATCGTGCTGGTGCTCGACTATTCATTGTCGATGGTAAAGAACAACAAATATATCCGCATGCGAGATGCAGCCAGCAAGATGATCGACCAAATCGTCGGCTCCGATGGCAACAAGGTAAAGTTTGGGATCGTGCCGTTCTCGGCCATGGTGCGGACCTCGATGCCGGCAGCCTATGTCACCCAAATCGCGGCGGGGGCGACATGGACGGGATGCACCCAGGACCGCAAGTATCCCTACAATGTCGGGATATCGACGCCGACCGCAAGCGACGATACGAAATGGGGCTATATCGACAACAAAGGTTCCGAAAACGCCGCGCCGAAGTATGATTGCGCGAAGTACGAGGATAATAGCCTCGACATCATGCCGCTTTCCACGGATACGGCAGCCGTGAAAGCGCGGCTTGCGGATATGCAGCCGGTCGGCAACACCAATATTCCACTCGGGGCCGAATTCGGCTGGAATCTCCTGGATCCCGATGCGCCGTTCACCGAAGGCGCGCCTTATGGCGATGGCAAGACCAAGAAATTCCTGGTCCTCCTCACCGACGGCGTGCAGACATCGCGGCACTTTGGCGACGGCGGCAATCGCTCGGTCGACAACGGCAACGACAACCTGAAAACAACTTGCAAGAACATGGCCGCCAAGGGCATCACCATCTTCGCCATCGCCTACGACATCACGGCGACAGCGGTAACCGATCTTCTGAAGGTTTGCGCGCCGGACAACTACTTCGAGGCGAGCACCGGCGGCAGCGAGATCGACGAGGTGTTCAAGCTGATCACCAAGCGCATCAAGAATCGCACGATGCGGCTGGCGCGGTAGAGTGCGCCCCTAACGCCCGATATCGGCGAGGTCGAAGGGCGTTGTCTGGTAGACTTCGTTGATCCAGTTGCCGAACAGCAGATGGGCGTGGCTGCGCCAGCGGTTTTCCGGCGTGGCGTTGGGATCGTTTCTGGGGAAAGTAATTCACGGGCAGGTCGATCGGCTTGCCGGCATTGGTGTCGCGCCAATATTCGTCGCCGAGCGAATGGGTGTCGTACTCGATATGGTTGAACATATAGAGCGAACGGTGGGCCGGGTCGTTGATCAGGCAGAGGCCCGCTTCGTCGGACTCCATCAGAACTTCGAGGCCTCTTCCGCCCGGAAGATCGGCGCGGTGGTTCTCGGTCCAGCGTGATACGGGGATCGAGAAATCGTCGGAAAACCCGCGGAGGAATGGCGAGGCCGGATTGAGATTGCGGTGGCGAAAAACCCCGAATGCCTTTTTCGGCAGGGGGTGCTTGGGAACGCCGTGGAAGTGGTGAAGCGCCGCCTGGGCGCCCCAGCAGATGTTCATGGTGGAATGGACATGGGTTTGGGTCCAGTCGTAAATGCGGGCGAGCTCATCCCAATAGGTGACGTCCTCGAAGTCGAGAAGCTCGACGGGTGCTCCGGTGACGATGAAGCCATCAAAGCGTTCGCCAGCCACATCCTCCCAATCGCTGTAGAAGGCGATCATGTGCTCGGCCGAGGTGTTTTTCGGCGTGTGGCTGGTGATCTTCACGAGCGTCAATTCAACTTGCAACGGCGTGGCGCCGATGAGCCTGGCGAACTGGGTTTCGGTCTTGATCTTGTTGGGCATCAGATTGAGCAGGCCAATGTGCAAGGGACGGATATCCTGGCGGCGGGCGGTCGCCTCGGTCATCACCATGATGCCCTCTTTTTCAAGGGTCTGGCGCGCCGGCAGATCGTTGGGAATCATGATGGGCATGGGAGAGCTGCTATTGCCGGTCGATGGTGCGGGAGAGAAGGCCGATGAAATCGGCTTCGGACTTCACCGCGGGAATGTCCGACATATGAATCTTGTAGCCGAAATTTCCGGCAATCATCTCATAGAGCGGAATGCGGTGGTGCAGTAGCTGTTCGAAGCCCCAGACGGCGAAGCCGTCGGGATCGATATCGTCATCGTGGTCGATCTTGTTGATCGCCTTGTATTCCGCCCATTTCGCTTGGAGAAATGCCGGCTGATAATACATGGGTTTCGGCTGCTTGCGGAAGCGCTCGATCAGCATCTCCGTATGCTGCGGACTGCCTTCGATGTAGAGTAACAACGTATTGCCGGCGAGACACTTCAGCACCGGATCATTGGGGTCGGCGGGATCTGTAACCTCACAGAGGCTGCCGCCGGAATCGCAAACGAAGTGGGTGTATTGATAGATTTCGCGGGAGCGGGTGATGAATTCAGGGACGTCGAGCAGCGCATGGATCTCGGCGTCGCGGTGTTGGGCCTGGCGGCGCTTATACTCGCTGAAAGAAATGCCACCCTTGGCGGGATTGCCCGGCTTGCCGAGATAGGTCGAGAGTGGGCTCAGATTGTCGAACGTGATGTTGGAGCAGATGTAGATCGAATCCGACAGCAGTAAATCGCGGAGGAATGGGACGCGCATGGCCTCGCGCTTGAAATTGTCGACGATGTGCTCGCCCATGTAGCGGGTGCCGATGCGGTAATCGACGGAATATTGAAACCAGCGGCTTTCCTGGAGCAAGCGGGCCAGCGTGGTCTTGCCGACGCCGGACATGCCGAATATGGTCACGGCCTTCGATGGCCAATCCTGAAAATCCTTGCCCGATTTGAAGCGCATGGGTGCTCCTTAGCCCAGGCTTAGGGGCGCGGGCAACTGGCCTGCAGTGAAGCCATTGGAGTGAGAATGCCGACTGACGGCCATGCAAGCCAAACCTGGTATGAAGACACTGTACAGCGAGGTGCATTGAGGCCAGCGCTGGCGGCCGATGTCGAGGCCGAGGCTTGCGTTATCGGCAGCGGTCTGGCCGGGCTTACAACAGCGCTTGAGCTTGCACGGCGCGGCAAGAAAGTGGTGCTGCTGGAAGCCAAGCGGCTGGCCTGGGCCGCATCGGGGCGCAATGGCGGGTTTGTGTCGAACGGGTTTGCCGAAGGGCTCGACGGGATTGCGGCGCGGGTTGGACTCGATGGCGCAAAGGCGCTGTTCGAGCTTTCCCGCTTCGGCACCGAGTACATTCGCCGCGAGATTGCCGAAGCCTGCCCGTCGATCAAAATGGGAGACGGGTGGATCGTGGCCAGGCGATATGAGTCAGGCGAAGGCCTTGCTGCATATCGCGACCGGCTGGAGCGGGTCTATGGCGATGCGCGTCAGATTTGGCCGATCGAAGAAACGCGGGCGCGGCTCAATTCGCGGCGCTACTTTCAAAGCCTCTACGATCCCTCGGCGTTTCATCTGCATCCGCTTCGCTATGCCCTGTCGATTGCGGGTACGGCAGAGAAGGCGGGGGCGGCCATCCATGAGAACACACCGGCTGTCGAAGTCGTGGGCGGGCCTGGCAAGTGGGTGGTGAGGACGGCCGGCGGCCAGGTTCGCGCGCGCCATGTTGTTCACACCGTCGCCTCGCTCGACCGGTCGATCCACCCGCCGACCGGGCGGGCGGTGCTGCCGGTTGCCACTTACATCGCGGTCACCGAACCTTTGCGGCAGGAGGCAATCCGCACCAGTAGTGCTGCATCGGACTCGCGCCGGGCCGGCAATTATTTCCGCTTGCTAGGTGATGGCCGCATTCTGTGGGGCGGGGCGATTACCACGAGAGTATCAGAGCCCGCGCGGCTGGCGGAGCGGATGAAGGGAGATATGCTGTCGGTTTTCCCCCAACTCGGAAATCCGCGCATTGAATTCGCCTGGTCAGGGTTGATGGCCTATGCGCTGCACAAGATGCCGCTCATCGGCGGCGATGGCGACGGCCGGTGGTGGGCCACGGGCTTTGGCGGGCACGGCATGAACACAACGGCGATGGCGGGACTGCTGATGGCGCGGGCCATCGCCGATGGCGACGATGAATACCGCCGCTTTTTGCCGTTCGGGCCGCAATGGGTGGGCGGACCATTTGGCCGGGCGGGGGTGCAGGCCAGCTATTGGTGGATGCAGTTTCGCGATAGGCTGGACGAAGCAAAATCACGAAAGCGCCGGTAATATGGCTTTTGGCAGCAAGGTTTTGAGCGAGAGCTGCTCCTTCGAGCCCTATTGGTGGCGGGCGGCACCACATGAGGAAGTGGCAGCAGCACCGCCGCCCGGCAAGACCGAAGTGGCGATTGTTGGATCGGGCATCACCGGCTTGGTAGCGGCGCTGCACTTGGCACGCGGGGGAAGACAAGTCACCGTGTTTGAAGCCCGCGAGCCTGGCCACGGAGCCAGCACGCGCAATGCCGGTTATGTTGGGCGCACGCTCAAGCACGGTTTCGGGGAATTGATCGAGGGACATGGGCTCGAATTTGCAAAGCGGATTTATGGTGAGTTGATGGAGGCTTTTCTGGCGGTGAAGGACACCGTCGAGCGGGAGCGCATCCACTGCCACTATCGGCAGCAGGGGCGTTTGCTGCTGGCCACCAGCCCGGCGATGTATGAAGCGATGGCACGGGAGTTTGCGCTTCGCGAGAAACATCGGGGTGAGCCGTTCGCCATGGTGAGCCGGGCGGAGCAGTCACGCGAGATCGGCAGCGAGCATTATTTTGGCGGCGTCAAGATCGACGATCATGCGGGGCTGCATCCCGGGCTTTATCACAAGGGCTTGCTTGATGCGGCGCGCGCGGCGGGCGTTACGATATTGGCCCACACGCCGGTGCGGCGAATTGTGAGGAGCGAGGATGGTTTTATGGTTTGGTTGCCGCATGGCAAAATTTCCGCGAAGGAGGTGGTCGTTGCCACCAATGGTTACTCCGGCGATGCCTTGCCGTGGCTCCAGCGAAGGGTGATGCCGTTCGATGCCTATCAAACGGTTTCGGAAGCGATGGACGCGAGGCTGGTGCGGCAACTGCTGCCCGGCGACCGCACCTATATCGACTGGAACTTCAATGTGGACTGGATGCGGCGGGCGCCGGGCGATCCTACGCGCATCATTTTCGGCGGGCTGACAGGCGGGCGCAACCAGGATCTGCGCATCATGGCGGAGCTGTTGCATCTGCGGCTGCTGCGGGTTTTTCCTGAGCTCGCCAACATGCGGTTTGACCATGTATGGACCGGCAAATGCGCCGGCACATTCGATCTCTATCCGCATATCGGGCAGCACGAAGGGCATTCACTATGGGGTGGGGTATTGCTTCGCCGGGGTTCCGATGGGAACGCTGTTCGGAATGAAGCTTGCCCGCCGCATCCTCGGGAAGGCGGGCGGCGAAAGCGCATTCGACCGCCCAATGCCATCGATCCCGCTCTATTGGGGCAATCCATGGTTCGTTCCTTACGCGATCCGCTGGATGAGCCGGAAGGACAGGTAGCGAGAATTCCTCTTCCATGGGGGAAGGAGTTTCATGCTACTTCGCTCCTGCTTCTTCCAGCATCCTGATCATCTCTCCGTAACCCCGCGACTTTGCATGCGCGAGTGGCGAGACGCCATCGCCGTCGGCGAGGTTCACGTCGGCGCCGGCAGCGATCAGCTGTTTCAGGATGTTGCGATGGACCGGCCCGCCATCGGTAAGGATGATGGTTTCAAGAAGCGCGGTCCAACCCAGCCGGTTGATGTGATCGATGTCAATTGCGGTCTTTAATAGTTCCGCTACTGTTTCGGGGTGGCCGTGGTGGGCGGCCGGTATCAGTGCATTGCCGCCATAGCGGTTGGTGTCCCTGAGGTTGGCGCCGGCCTTGAGGCATAGCCGCAAGATTTCCAGGCGTCCCTCGGCGCCGGCATAGAGAAACGGCGTATCGCGGATGTTGTCCTTGGCGTTGACATCGGCGCCGGCTTCGATCAGTGCGCGGGCGGCTTCAGCGGCATTGGCGCGGGTTGCCACCAGCAAGGGCGTGCGCAGGGCCTTGTCGCGGGCATCGATCTTGGCTCCGGCTTTGATCAGCTTGCCAATCTTATCACTATCGTTGGCCGCAGCTGCGGCGTGCAGTTCTGTTGTCATCGTTTCCTCCGCCGAACCTTGCCGAGTTAAGAATGCCGCGCCAGCAAGCGCGAGGATCCTCCGCCTTGGGAGTGTCTTCACCGTTGTTGCCGCCTTGCCATAAATGCCAGGCGTTCGAACGGCATCACCTCGTGTCCGTTCATGACAGCTACCCCCAGGTCAAGGCCCCGTACATCGTTGCCGGTGCCTTCAAAGCGCATTGGCGAATTCCTCGATTGCTTGCGGACATGTTTGCCAGATTTTCACGCTTTTGCGCTAGGAGGGATGAATTTGTATTCGAATCAGTCCCTTATCCTACCGATGAGGTGCGGCCATGGGGTGGTTTACAGCTATTGTGGAAGCCGGCCGGGGCGGCTATAAGCCCGCGCCACGAGAGGGTTATTAGAGTGTTTGAGATGGCTGTAGAAGTCGACGAAGACTACAAACCCGGTGAGGATGAGCCGTTCATGAGCGAACGGCAACGCGTGTATTTCCGGGCCAAGCTGTTGGCGTGGAAGGAAGATATCATTAGGGAAAGCAAGGAAACCATCCTGCATCTACAGGATGAGAACCATGTGCTGCCCGATTTGGCCGATCGCGCCTCCTCGGAAACCGATCGCTCGCTCGAACTCAGGACCCGCGACCGTCAGCGCAAGCTAATTTCGAAGATCGAATCGGCATTGAAGCGGCTTGACGACGGATCCTATGGTTTTTGCGAGGAGACCGGCGAGCCAATCAGCCTGAGGCGTCTCGATGCCAGGCCGATCGCCACCCTGTCGATCGAAGCCCAGGAGCGCCATGAACGGCGCGAGCGGGTCTACCGGGACGATTGACCGTCTGATCGGGCGCGTCTGAACTTGAAGGCGCGCTTCGCCATGCCTATCTCGTTGGCGCAGATGGGGGCGCGATGTTCGATTGGCTGTTTACATTCGAGGGCTGGCTAAGCTTGGCAGTTCTGACACTGCTTGAGATCGTCCTTGGCATCGATAATCTTGTTTTTCTTTCCATTGCCGCGCAGAGATTGCCGCCGGAACAGCGGCCGCAGGCCCAGCGCATCGGTCTGGGCGGCGCCCTGGTGTTGCGCATTGCCATGCTGTTCATGCTGGTGTGGCTCACCCAGCTAACCCAGCCGGTTTTCGAGCTTGGCGGTTTTGCCTTCTCGTGGCGCGATATCATTCTCATCATTGGCGGTGTGTTCCTACTCTACAAGGGCACGGCGGAGATTCACCAGGATCTCGAGGGCGGCAGCGAAGGGCCAAAAAAGGCCTACTCCTCGAGTTTTGTAGGGGTCATCGCAATGGTGATGGTCATCGACTTCGTGTTCGCGCTCGACTCGATCATCACGGCGGTCGGCATGACCACATTCCTGCCGGTGATGATCGCCGCCAATGTTGTGGCTGTCGGCCTGATGATCGTGGCGGCCAATCCGATCGGCGGCTTCATCGACAGTCATCCAACCATCAAAATGCTGGCGCTGTCATTCATTCTTCTGATCGGCATGGCATTGATCGCCGACGGGTTCCACCAGCATATTCCGCGCGCGTATATCTATTTTGCCATTGCTTTCTCGGTGGCGGTCGAGACGCTCAACCTGATTGCACGGGCACGGCGGGGCAAGCGCCGGGTGATCGACACGGCTGATATCGAACAGCCCTGATGGTCAGCCGCGCAGGACGGAAAGGGCTTCTTCAAGCAGCGCCTGGGAGCCGGCGGTGATGACATTGCCGCCCCTTGCCGCATCGCCGCCGTTCCATTCGGCATATACGCCGCCAGCGCCGCTGACGATGGGGAGCAGAGGAGCGATATCATAGGCCTGCAGATTGGCGTCCATGGCGATATCGAGGTGACCGGCCGCCATCACGGCAAAGAAATAGGCATCGCCGCCGTAGCGCGTCATCTGGGCTTTGTGCTTCAGCCGATCGAATGCGGCGCGGTCTGCCTCGCTGCGGTAGAGTTCAGGCGCGGTGGTGCCAATGGTGGCGGATCCCAGGCTTATGCCGGAGCGAGCCCGGATCGGATGGGTAACGCCACGATGATTAAGCCAAGCACCTTTGGGGCTTCCGTAGAACATATCGCCAACGAAGGGCTGGTTCATCAGTCCGACAACGGGCCGGCCTTCAAAACTCAGTCCGATCAGGGTGGCCCAGGTCGGCATGCCGCATACGAATGCGCGAGTACCGTCGACGGGGTCGAGAATCCAGGTGAAACCAGACTTACCCTCCTTGATGCCATACTCCTCGCCGTGAATGCCATGGCTGGGGTAGCGCTCCTCGATCAGGCGGCGGATGATGCGTTCGCCGGCCCGGTCACCCTCAGTCACCGGATCCCAGACTGGGCCTGATTTTACATCCACCTGGGCGTTGCGCCGGAAAAACGGGAGGATTTCCTTGGCAGACGCTTCGGCGAGGGCGATGGCAAAGTGGGTGAGTTCCTGCCAGTCGGGGCTGGTGGGCATGAAGGACTCCTGTTGCGAATCACCTTGGTAGCGCGCTTGCAACCCAGGCGGAATGCTCTACTTACAAAATGAAGTTCAGAACTTGTGCATTGCAGCAAAAACCGACCAATGCACCAAACGCATGGCTTCATGAGTTACTTTTTCACTAACTGTGGTATTTGTATTTTCATATTGTATTTCAATAATTTAATGAAGCAATTTGAAACTCATGGGGGCCGGAAATTTTACCAACCAAGTAGACTTCCGCAGTCAGCACTTGAATTTTCTATGTTGCACTGCCAAATTGCTTTTACGAGGCAGCGATGTCTCGTAGCCCTTCCTGGGCGTTTCCTCCCTAGACTTGGGCCGGTTCACCTTGGTGCATCGGCCCTTTTTTATTCGGCTGCCAGTCTTTGAGGGGCAAAGCGCTGCTCCAGCTCCGGAAGAAGGGTGGCAATGACCCGGTCAAGGGTCTGGCGCAGGTGGGCAAATCCCGCCGTCTTCTCAAGGTTCGTCTCGTTCAAATAGAGGGAGCGGTTCATCTCGATTTGCAGGGCATGGCGGCCATGGAGGGGGGCGCCATGGCTCTGGGTGATGAAGCCTCCGGCGTAGGGCTTGTTGCGTACGGTGCGGAGGCCGTGGCCGGTCAGCAGTTCTTCCACCAAGGCAGTCAGTTCCTCATCGCAGGAGGCGCCAAAACGGTCGCCCAACACGACATCGACCGAGGCGGCATTGGCGGAAACGATGTGGCTCAGGGCGCTTGAGGGCATGGAATGGCAGTCAACGAGCAGCATCGAGCCATTCTTTTTCAGTACTTCATCGACTAGGGCCGCCAGGGTGCGGTGATAGGGAAAGTAGATCTGTTCGATACGAGTCTGGGCGTCGGCGAACTGCAAACGGCCACGATAAATCTCTTCGCCTTCGGCCACGACGCGGGGGATGGTTCCCAGGCCGCCGGCGACGCGTGGTGAGGTTGTGTTGACGTAGCCCGGGAGCTGGGTTGCGAACATCCGCGGATCAAGTTCATAGGGCTCGCGATTGAGATCAACGAAGCTGCGGGGAGCGTGGGCCCTGAGAAGGGGGGCGCCATGATCGACGCAACCCATGAACAGTTCATCGATATAGCAATCTTCCGATTTGCGCAGTCCTGCCGGCGATAGCCGGACCAGACGCAGAAAGGCGTCGTCGTAGCGTCTGCCGCTATGGGGCGAATTGAAGATGACGGGGGCCGACCACACTGGTGGCGCCAGGATTTCAAATGGTTTTGCCTGCTCAAGGTCCGCCATCGGACAATGCTAACACAAGTGCTGTAACATTGCATTACCGTTGCGCACGGGAGGGCCGGCCTTTGGCTTCCGGTCTTCACGGGCCATTTACGTATCGGCTCCTATGATCCGCCAACGGAATTCGGCAGGGTTCACAAACCCCGGGGAAAGCGGCTAGTATGCAATCTGCAACCATGGCAAAGATCATTTTGGCAGAAGACGACAACGACATGCGGCGCTTTCTGGTGAAAGCGCTGGAAAAGGCTGGCCATCACGTCACTTCGTTTTCGGAAGGGGCGAGCGCGTTTGAAGAAATAAAGCAGACGACCTTCGACCTCCTGCTGACCGATATCGTCATGCCGGAAATGGACGGCATCGAGCTGGCCCGCAGGGCGGCGGAGCTCGACCCCTCGCTCAAGATCATGTTCATCACCGGTTTTGCCGCAGTGGCGCTGCATCCCGATTCAAAGGCACCGAAGGACGCCAAGGTGCTCTCCAAGCCATTCCACCTGCGCGACCTGGTTGCCGAAGTCGACCGGATGATGGCGGCCTGACTTAAGCGGGCTCATCCCATCCCGGTAGCCCATCGATGCTTGTAGCGTTCTTTTTCCGCCGATAATCCGCCAGTTCGAATTCTGGCTTGTTCTCCGCCCATTTCCGCATGGCGTCGCGCTCGCCCGCCATATCCATCCGTGGTACGCCAAACCCGCAGGAATCGCTGACCCGCGTGATCCGCGCCCGAATGATGGAGCGCGGTGCCGAAGGCGCGGCAAACTGCCCAATCAGGTCCTCCCACTCCCGCGTCGTGGGGGTCACGATTTCGCCCACCCCGTGCAACCGCACGATCTTGGGCGGCCCTGCAAAGGCGCAGAACATGAAGACGATGCGCCCGTTCTCGCGGATGTGGGCAACGGTCTCCGCGCCGCTCCCCGTGAAATCGAGGTAACACACGCTGCCAGGCCCCAGAATGCGGAACGTATCGAGACCCTTGGGCGAACAATTGACATGCCCCTCCCACCCCTCGGGCGCCGTCGCCACGAAGAACATCGGCTGGCGTCCGATCCAGCTGCCGATCTCGGGCGCGATGCCGTCATAGACTTTCCCCATGGCGTTCTCCTCCCTCCGGCAGACGAGACTGCCACCCGGCCCGTCTGCAATCAGTTGTTCCGGCCAGTAGTGTCTCAGTTTGAGTTTTTCTTCGCCGTGCTTTTTTGTAGGAACCGCGCGCCCCGGCCTTTGGCGCAACGGCGTTAATGGGACCTTATCTCTTCAGTCAGGTGTGGTCCCATGGTGTCATGCCTCATGCTTGCCATTAGTCTGGTTCGCCGGCCGAACATGGAATTCCTCGAAGGCGGGAATAGACTTGAGGAGATCAAGCCAACCAGCTCGCGATCGCATGACGACCTGCGCATCGGGCCGGTATTCGTTTGGGTTCATAAATGTGGCAGCGTGGACGTGGGTCTCCTCCGGCCACTTTTCCGAGCGAAAATAGAGCCGCGTGCCGCAATGGGGACAGAACCCTCTATACGTCCCAGGACTGCTCTCATAGTGTTCGATCTTCCCGTTCAAATGAAGCTGATTTGGGTTCAAGCCCAAGAAGGCCGTAAAGGGTGAGGAAGTGGCACGCTGGCAATCGGCACAGTGACAAACAAGATTGCGTGTGGTTTCGCCCGAATAGGTCCACGTCACCGCCCCACACATGCATTTGCCTGAAAGGTGATCCATTCCGCCCGCCCGCACTCTGATTCGCTTCATGCCAACGAACATAACATTCTTGAGGTTTTGGATCGGGCCTCTCTTGACCAGTCACCACGGGTACCTTTGTACGCTGTGGCTTTAGCGGTTCTTGGACAGAGGATTTCAAACTGAGATACCTTCCGGCCCAGACACCAGCATTTGGAAGCATTTGGAAGACTGCATTTGGAAGACTGCATTTGGAAGACTGTCGATAGCTAATTAACTTGTCCGGTTTTGGTAGCACATCATTTGTCCGCTGCTTCTGCTTTTGTTCTGCTGTGGGACTGTGGGCAAGGCGCTAGCCTTGTCCACATTTCCACAGCCCGGCCGTCGAGCGGATTTAGGCGGCGGGGTTTGCGAGGTGATGGCTCCCTTGCTGTCGTAACGGCCCAGGCATCGCGGCCCGTGGAAGATGGCGTGGGAGCCATCGATGTAGTGCCGGACCTTGACATTGGCCTTGACGAAATGGGCCCTGAGCGGGCTTTCCGGGATTTGCAGCTTGAGCCGGTTGAACGACACGCAATTGTCGTGGCCGACCTGGCGGTCTTCCTGAATGCAGAGAACCTCGCCCAGATCGACGCCGGGAATGGCCACGAAAGCCGAGCCTGGCTGTTCGGCGGCAACCGCGAAGCGGGCATTGTGGGCGGGAATGTAGACGTCGCGAAGGAATGCATTGGCGGCTTGCGGCGTGGTGATCGCGCCAAGCGCCAGCTCCTTCGGCAGCCTGTCCTGGAGGGTCTGGAACAGCCGCTCCGAACGTCCGCGCGCTTGCGGTGAATAGGCCGCGATATGCTCGACACCGAGTTGCGCCAAGGCGCGGCCCACCTGGGTCAAGCGCACCCGGTCAACCTTGCCGCCGGCTTCGGGGGTGTAAAAATAATGGCTGCCGCGATCGCTGTAGAGGCTCATCGGCAGGCCGTGGGCGCCAAACACTTCGGCCAATGCCCGCAAACTCGATACCGTGCCTTCCTCCGCCACCAGAAAGGCCGAATAGATCGCACTCGTCGCATCGTCCATGGTCACGATCAGATCGAGCGGCGGGTGGCCTTCAAGCCAGGCATGGCGCGAGCCGTCCTGATGCAGCATCATGCCGGGCAAGGACCGCCTCGGCCGCTTGCGCCGGTGGGCGCCGCGCCGCACTGCCCGCTCCAGCAAACCCTTCGACTGCAGGAACGTCTTGGTCCACGTATAGCCCCAGGCAAAGCGATGCTGGCGCACCAGATGCTCGTGAAAATGCTTGGCCGTGAAACCCTGATAACGGCTGCGATAAAGCGCTTCCACCTCCGCCTCACGGTCAACCGGAACCCGCTTGCCAGACGCCTTGCCAAGCCGCCGGTCGAGCAGGCCATCCGCGCCATCATCCTCGAAACGCTGGTGCCAGCGCCGGAACGTCCGCTCGCCGATCCCCAACAGCTCCGATGCTTCCAGCTGGCTCAACTCCGAGGCCTCATAGCGATTCAAAATACTCAAAAACTTGATCATCCGCACACCCTGAAGGGCTTCCGTCCGGCGCATCCCATCCCCCTGTCAAAGGGACAGTCTCACCGGACAGATCGTGTGCTACCTAATCCGGACATATCGTGTGCTACCGACAGACTGCATTTGGAAGACTTGCGCCCTTGGCAGCTTCCCGTTATACGGGCGCGGCTTCATGCAAGTGTGGGCGGTTAGCTCAGCGGTAGAGCACTACGTTGACATCGTAGGGGTCACAAGTTCGATCCTTGTACCGCCCACCATTTCATGTTTTGGCCTTTCCAAGCGATTGTTTTGCCGTCTCTTTTTCGAGGCCGCGGGAGCCGGGTTCGGGTCGCGGGAATAGACCGTCCATAATCCGTTCTCCGGCCTCGCCTGCCATGCGCTTGCGGCTGGCGGCTCTGGTGTAGACCTGGCTCATGCGGTTGGTGGTCCAGCCGAAGAAGGCCTTGAGCTGTTCTTCGGTGGCGCCATGTTCGGCGGCGTGGCTGGCGAGCGTCTTGCGGAGGCCATGGGCCGACTTGCCGGTGATGCCCGCAGCCGGAAACCGCACTCCATAGACCGCGGCAATCGCCGGGAAAGCATAGGCCTGCACAACCGACACTACCGCCCCCGCAATGAGCGTGGCGGCCAGAACAAACCATCGCGGCAGCGGGCTGGTGAGCAGCACTCGCATGGTTCCCATCTCGCGGTCATAGACCATCGACAACGAACTCTGCATGCCGTTGAACAGAAGCACCATGCAGACAAGACCCGGCACGAAATAAACCTCGTAGATCACGTAGGTCTCATAGGGTGGCGTGATGGAAAGACAGATGGCGGCACGGAACCCCGCCGCAAAAACTAAAAGCCACAGCAATGGCCCCACCAGCGAAGCGAAGAACCTCTCGCGCTGCTGCACAATGCGCGGCATCTTGCGGGTGGCGATGCCTGAGAAAGCGCGCCTGGCATGGCCGGAAGTCAATTTGCAAACCTCATCCTTTGCAATCACGCTTTCGAACAGCGAGCTCAAGTGGGCGGCGCCTGCGTTCGCGACCAAACCGCCAGCTTGCCCGGTCAGAACCACCCGTCCCTCGGCTAGAATGACAAGAGGGTCATCGTCGGCGACTTAGTCGGCCAGATGGGTAGCCCACAGGATGGCGATGTTCTCATCGGCTGCAAGGCCGTGAAGAAATTCCACCAGATGGCGCCGGCTGGAGATGTCAAGGCTCACGGTCGGTTCATCGAGAAGCAAAAGCTGTGGCATGGTCAACAGAACACGGGCAATCTCGACCCACCGCCGGTGACCGCCATTGAGCTGCCGCACCTTTTCCCCTTTACGGCCGGTGAGCCCCAACCTGTCCAATGCCGCTGTCATGCGTTCTCTGGCAGTCTTGCTGGAAAGTCCGTGCAGGGCGGCATAGTAGGACAGATTCTGGCCGACCGTGAGGTCAACGTCCAGGGTCTGCTGCTGGAAAACAATTCCGAGCCTGGCAAGGATATGATCGCCCGCCGTTGCAGCGTCCAAGCCGCGAAGCGTCATGGGGCCTTCCTTTAGCGGCAGCAGCCTGGCAATAAAGAGAGTACAGCGTCATTTTGCCGGCTCCATTTGATCCCAGCAGCATGGTCACTCGGCCCGCCGCCGCCGCAAGTCTGACATCCGTCAGCGCCTTGCTGCCCCCATAGCTGTGGCCAACACCCGCAAGCTGCAACACTGCATTCCCGGCCGCAATGGATTTTGGAGTGATCTTGCCAGCCGTCATGTCGGTGAAGCCCCTTGGGCAAGGCCAGCGCCGCTTGCTGCCCTGATTTTCCCCACTAATTCTGCCGAATACTTCTTGCTGCGCGCAAGAGCCGGTATCGTCAGATCGGACTCCAATGACAGGCTTGCCGGCCGGCCGGCAAGCACCAGAACCTTGCCGGCCAGGGCCAGCGCATCGGCCGGATCATGACTGACGATCAGCGCCGTCGTTCCTTCGCGCCTGCACAAATCACCAACCAGCTCGCGCAGCGTGCCAGCGGTGGTTTCGTCGAGCGAGGAAAAGGGCTCATCCAGCAGCAGGAGTTCCGGCTTCACCGCAAGGGCCCGGGCAAAGGCAACACGCCGCGCCATGCCAAGCGATAACTGGCGGGGAAAGAGACCTGCAGCCTCCGCCATCCCAACTGCTGCAAGCAGATTCTCCGCCAATTGCACATTGTCGCCACATACCGTCGCAACATTCCGCCGGGCGGTCAGCCACGGGAACAGGCGCGGCTCCTGGAACACCACTCCCAAACGCTGAGGGCCCCGGGCGGAACCTTCATATGCCGTATCGAGGCCCGCCATAATTCGCAGCAGGGTGGTTTTCCCGGCGCCCGATGGGCCAAGCAACACGGCGATTCTGCCGGCCGGCAGGTCGAAATCGACATCTCGCAGAATCTCGGTTCCAGCAAATCGCTTGGATTTTACATGGAAGCGCAAGTCAGGATTCTCCGCGCCAGGCCCGGGCGCGCAATTCCCACGGCTTCACCAGGAACGTCTCAATCAGCATTACAACCGCCATGAAACTCAGGGCATAGACGATGATCTGCTTGAGGTCGAAGAGTTGGAAGTACAGATTGATCTGGAATCCGACGCCATTGCTGCGGCCCAGAAGTTCGACCACCAGCACGATTTTCCAGATCAGCGCCAGCCCGGAGCGGACCGTTGCCGCAAAATAGGGTTCAAGCTGCGGCCAGACAACGGTTGTCAGCCGCTTCGTCCAGCGGAAGCGAAACACCCGGGCAACATCGTCCAGGGCTGGATCCAGCGCCTTTGCTCCTTCCCGGATGGTGATCGCGACATTGGGTATCTTGTTGATGGCGACAGCCAGGATGGCCGCCGCCTCATTGAGGCCGATCCACAAATAACAGAATACAATCGTCACGAGAGCTGGAACATTGAGTGCCAATATCAGCCACGGATCGAAGAACCGTTCGGCTCTTGGACTGCGCCCAAGCGCCAGGCCAATTGCCGTCCCAAACGCCATGGCAACCACAAACGCGCCAGCGACCCGCCCCAGGGTGGCAAGCAAGTGATGGACCAGGATGCCGGATGCGAGATCGTCGATAAACACCGGCCAGACCGCCCACGGCGCTGGCAAATAGCGGCTCTGGGCCAACATGGCGGCGAGCGACCATAAGAGTAGCAGTACAATGATCGATGCGGCTCTCCATGCCGTCTTGGCTGGACTCATTCCGATTTCGAGCCTGCAAATGTTCCAGGTGCCAGAACCGGGCTGTCTCCGACGAGATCCTTGCCACCAATTTCGGCCAGGACGGAAAACAGTTTTGCTGCAGCCTCGAGATTAACCGGTTTTTCAGCCGGAATGCCGGCCCGGAATCCAGCCTTCAGGGCTTCGAACTCTACATCGTCGCTGACATTCATTGCCGGGCGAAGCCTGTCCCACGCAGCATTGTCGGACACCAGCAGAGACTTGGCATCGCGCGAGGCGGCAATCAGCGCTTCGGCTGCCTGGCCATGGGCCGCCGACCATGAAGCGGAATAGACATAGCCAAGCAGCGGCGTCTCCGTATCGAGGCCAAGAGCCTGGGCGGCGTCCGCCACCGTGGCGATCTCGCGCCCGCCATGTGCTTTCAGCTTGGCCGCAAAGTGCCAGAAGGTGATCACCGCATCGATTTCGCCAGTCTCGAGCTTTTCGCTGAGCAGTGGCGGCGCCGCAAAAACCGGCTCCGCCTGACTGGCCATGTCAAAATCGTACTGCGCGCGCGACAGGGCCTGAAACAGGACCCAGCTCTTGTCTGTTGGGCCACCTGCGATACCGATTTTCTTGCCCTTGAGGTCAGCCAGCGTGCGCAGAGGTGAATCGCCCTTGACGACAATGCCCCCAACTTGCCGCGAGTAGGGTGAGAACGTGTAGTCGGAGCCGCTGGCACGCTGACGCGATACCCAAATCCAGTCGGTTACAATTACATCGGCTTCGCCGCCCATCAACATGATATCAGCGCCCTGCTTGCCGGCCACCGGAACCAGCGTCAGGTCGATACCGTGCTTCTTGTCGAGGCCATAGTGGATGATGGTATCGATCTCCCATGCCACCGTTCCGGTTTTCAGCGTCGCAATTCGAACCGTTTCATTAGCCCGCGCCGAAACCGCCATGATCGCTGCCATGGCGATCACTACCGCAATTTTGATCAGACGAATTGTCATAAGCGCTTCCTCGCAGCCCTATCCTCTCGCTATCTTAAGCATACACCCAAGCTGCGCGCTGTCCATTCTCGCATGCGACTGTCGCTGGAGAAATGCAGCCTGAAACAACGCCGGGCCGGTGCAGTTGATCATGAATGCGAGCCACCACTATATGGGCGGCGGCGGCCGCAACCGCGGATTTTCGCAATCGCCGCTTCGATGGGAAGACTGCCGGACTTGCACCAACTTGCGCAACCCGGCGCCGGTTCCAAGTGCCTGTCCGATAATGGCGGCGTCGGGCGCTGGCCCGCTGCGTAATTCGGCAGTGCAGCGTTCTGCCGCCTTGGCTGGCATACCGGCGAGAAGACCGCCGGCCGTCTGTGGATCGAACAGCAATGCAATCAGGTCATCGGGAATTTCCGGACTCGACTCGATCCGGTCCTTCAAGGCGATGTTTTCGGGTAGCAAGGTGGACGCAATGCCAGCCCGTGCCAATTCGCGCGCCGTTGGATAAGCCGGAACGTCATCCGCAGCGATCACCGCCCGGCAACGCGATTGCTCGAGCATTTCGATCAGATGGCCGAGGAGGCCAAAACCGGTCACGTCGGTCATCGCCGTGGCGCCATGGGCCATGAGAATGCGCGCCACATCCCGGTTCGACTGGCGCATGGAAGCGAGTGCGGTAGTGATTGCATCGGCCGCGGCAAGGCCGCGCATTTCGGCGGCAAACAGCAGCCCGGTGCCAAGCGGCCGTGTCAGGATCAGCAGTTCGCCGGCGCCCAGCCCCGATTTGCGGCGTATACGATCTCGCTGAACCGAACCCGACACTGAAAATCCCGCCGCCAGCTCGCTGCCCTCGCTTGAATGCCCGCCGGCCAAGTCAACGCCATCGCGGTCGAGCATCGCGCGAGCACCGGCAAGGAGCTGGAACAGGTCTTCCTCCACTAGCCGAGGCCGCGCATGTGCGATAACCGCGACCGCAAGTGCATGCGACGGAGTGCCGCCCATGGCATAAATGTCGTTCAGCGCATGGTTGGCGGCGATCTCGCCGAAAACATAGGGGTCCAGCCAGAAGGCGCGAAAAAAATCCACCGTTTCGAGGCGGAAAGTGCCGCCGGCCTCGGCGATGACGGCCGCGTCATCGCGTTGTCCTGCCGCTGGATCAAGCCGCCCCAGTGCCCTGGCAAGCGTCACAGGACCCACTTTCGCCGCACATCCGCCGCAGCGCATGACTTCTCGTTCAGCACCTTCCTTTGCCATGGCTGGAAGATCGCTGAACTTCCGCATAAAGCGCCGGTCGATCCAGTCCTTCCACCGCCACACCCAATCGCCGCTCAGCGCAAAAACCCCGCGAACGGCAATGGCGTGTTTTCGCCCAGTCGTCAGCAGCATCAGGTATTGCCGCTGCGGTCTGAACGGCGCCGCCGGAAATCCCCGCGCCCGGGCCCGCAGGTTCTCGCCGAGCGGTCTTCCCTGGCGCACCGCAAACACCCCCGATTTATCGCGCCGGTGCTCCACAACGCCGGCGCAATCTCCTGCTGCGAATATATCGTCGTCATCCTGCACCTGAAGCGTGGGCCGCACCGCCACAAACCCTTCGCTATCGGTCTTAAGCCCTGAGCTCCTGAGCCATGCCGCAGGAACTGCACCCGTCGTTACCAGCGTGGCATCGGCTGCAACCGTACGGCCGCTGGCCAGCATCACCTGACTGACGCCGATTTCGGCGGCGGGGTCACTTTCGATGAGTTCGATGGCGGCATCCTCCAGCGATTTCCGTGCCAGAAGGTGTGCGCGCGCGTTTACTGTGGGCAGAAGGCCACCTTTGCCGATCAGCGTTACTTGGAGTTTTTCGCCGCGACCGGCAAAGCGGTGCCGGAAGGCATGGGCAAGTTCAAACCCCGCCGCACCTGCTCCCACTACGGCAATGCTGCGGCGGCCATCGGAGGACGCCATGATTTCATCGATCTTGCGTAGTTTCGGCATAAGGCTGGAGATCGGCTTGACCGCTATGCTGAATTCAGCAGCACCTGTTATTCTGGCAAGGTCAGGTGTGATGCCAATATCGATGGACAAGATGTCGAAGGCCAGCGGGGGCCGCCCTTCCAGAACAACATGCCGCTTGACCCGGTCGATTCCGGTTACCGAACCGTGGATCAGCCGGGCATTGGCAAAGCGTGCCAACCGCACCAGGTTGATGTGGCAATCGTCATGGGAATAATGGCCGGCAATGAGCCCGGGCAGCATGCCGGAATAGGGTGCCTCCAGCTCCCTGGCGACAAGCGTCAGGCGCACGCCTGGCTGCGGCTTCATGCCGAAGGAGCGCAGCACCGAGACATGCGAATGCCCGCCGCCAACCAGAATCAGATCGAGGCGCGGCGGCGGCCCGATCATTGCCGGGTCTTGAGCGTTTCGGGCAGGGTTTCCTCGACCTTCATGCGGCGGCCCCAGGCATCGAAGAAATGGCCGTCATTGATGGAAGTGGGATCGCCGGCGACACGAGCTTCGGCTTCTCGCAGCTTCACTCTTGCCAACGCGTCGGGGATAGGTCCCCCCGCTGCCTCCGACTCCGCAAACAGCACCACCCCGTCCCATTTGCGGCCCGACTTTGCCAGCAGACCGGAAAACTCCGCCCAATGCAAATCATCGCCTATCAAATGCACATAGCTTGACGATACTGGCACCACGGTTTCCTCGCCGATCTGCACCAGTATGATGAGGACGGTGAAACCGCCGCCCTGGCGGAAGGCGGACTTGAGCCACGGCTCGAAGTTCAGCGGTTCAGAAGTCGACAAGCGGCATCTCCGGAATCTCGTGATCGAGAAGCGCCAGGAATGCACTGCCGGTTTCGGCAGCGTACCACGATTCGAACCCCGCAAAGGCAGTGGTTATCGCGGGCTGTGGTTTCTTGCCCTTCACCTGTCTTGCTGTGGCGAGGTTATGGATAACCGCCGCCAGTTTGGTGAACTCCGCAATAATCTTTTCCCTCGCGGGCGACAGGTCGTGCCAGCCGATTTCGCTACGCAGGCAATCAACCTGAGCGGCCGCGGCAGCTTCTGCATCGGTTTTGCAGGCAGCCTTCAGCAATTCGCGCACCAGCCCCAGGCGGCGAAAGGCAAACTCACGGTCGCGCTTGCGGCGGGCCAGTTCGACTTCGAATTGCCTGGCATAGCCGGCCTCTGCCCGGTGGGCATCCTCCGCCGCTTGCTCGAAGGGTTTGATTAGCCTGTCGATATCATCGTTCATCGTCATCATGCCTCATAATTGGCGGAAGAGAGTGGGAGTCGAACCCACCTGGGACCGTCTCGCGGCCCCACCCGGATTTGAAGTCCGGACGCCCCACCGGGAACGAATCTCTTCCATTGAATTGCGCGGTCATAGCAGATTTGACTTGTGAGGATTGATGCGGCGCCAGTCGCCGCGCCGCATGGTGAAGCCTTGCTTGTCGAAATATTCGAGGATCTGGATCGCCACCTTGCGGCCGCCGCCAATGCGGTCACGAAAGGCGATGACATTGAACTTACCGTCTTCCGCGGCGCCCGCAAGCTCTTGTGCAATTGCCGCCAGCTCGCCCACCGCGGCACGCAGGAAGAAGTGGTCATGGGCGATTTCGTCGGCATCGCCGCGCCGGGCGGCAAGCTTGAACAGGCGCCGGACCGAAGTCTCGGCCATGCCGGTAGCACGGGCAATATCGCGAACCCGCGGCGGGCAGTGACGGGCCAGGCCATTGAGCGACAGCCTGATCGCCGCCCAGATGCGCTCATCTTCGGCCGAGAGCTTAATCACATGGCTGGGTCTGCGCACCCAGGCGCGGTCCAGTGCGACTTCGCCTTCGGTCGCCAGTTTTTCCAGAACCGCGGCGAACACCGGTGCCGGCAGGCGCGGCACGAGGCCTAGGCGAAGCCGTTCGGTGCCGAGGCCCGCGACGTCCGGATTGGCAAGATGATAAGCATCGAGTTGAGCAAGCAGCTGCATCCGGTAGTCTTGCCATCTCTGCGGCAACATTGCTGCCGACGCCAGCTTGACCAATCCGAGCTTGGCAGCAGTGGCGCCCCCTTCATCCGCCGATATTCCGCGATCGCGGAAGAATGCCTCAATCTCGATCCAGCCGCGCGCGCAGGAAAGGTAACGCTGCAGTGCCTCTGCCGCATCTTCGGCAGCCAGGGCTTCAAGTTCTGCTATCCGCTCGGGGGTGCGGCGCTTTCGCTCGGGTCCGCGCAGATCGTGAATGACCCCGCCGCCCAGGGTGCGGCTCGCCGACCAGTCGCGCAAGATGAAACGATCACCCGCCGTTGCCATGATCGGCTGGTCAAGCACCAATTGGGCAAAGCCCGCTCGGCCGCCAGCCAAGGGGTGGTCGCCAAGGGTCACGATATGGGCACCGGTTTCGGCTGATCCGTGGTGAAACCGTAATGGCTGCCATTGCCCCAGGGCTTTGCGTTCCGAGGCTAGCGTCTGCACGGTCACGTCGATACGCCTGGCAGGAGCATGCAAGACCGGGTCGACCAGCGCTTGCCCGCGGGTAACTGTGGTCTTCGAAATATCGGGTCCGGCAATCGCCAGGGCACACCGCTCCCCGGCACGGCCTTCCTCCACCTCCCGGTTCTGGGCGTGAATTGTGCGTACCCGGGCCTCAAGGCCGGCCGGTGAAATCAGCAGCCTGTCACCACTTCGAACTATGCCGGAAACCACTGTTCCCGTCACCACGGTCCCCGCACCCGGCAGGTTGAAACTCCGGTCGATGTCGAGGCGAAAGCGCCGTTGCGGGTTGCGCGCGGCCTGCGCCGCCCGCGCCTGGTCAAGCGCGGAAATGAGATGCTGCAATCCTTCCCCAGTCTGCACCGAGACTGGAATGATGTCGGCGCTGGCAAGTCCGGTTCCCGCCAACAGGGCGCGAATATTTGCACTCACTTCGCCACGGCGAGTCTCTTCGGCAAGGTCGGCCTTGGTCAACGCGACGACACCGCGCCTGAGACCGAGCAGATCCAGAATGGCTAGATGTTCCCGGGTTTGTGGCATTACACCATCATCGGCCGCCACCACGAGTAGTACGAAATCGATCCCCGTTGCACCCGCCAGCATATTGTGAATCAGGGCTTCATGGCCGGGCACATCGACGAAGCCGACGATGTCGCCATCGGGGCGTGGCCAGTAGGCATAGCCCAGATCGATGGTTATGCCGCGCTGCTTCTCCTCTTTGAGACGGTCGGGATCGGTTCCGGTTAAGGCCCTGACGAGGCTCGATTTGCCATGGTCGATATGGCCGGCAGTGCCGACAATCACGCGAGTGGCTCCGCGGCGATTTGCTCGGCGCGCGCGATGTCGGCGGCTTCCATAGAGCTGCGGGCTGAATTGTAATAATTCTCGGCGAGCAGGCTGCCGCCCTTCCTGGCGCGGATCAGCCAGGCAAGCGCCTGCACCATGTCGCGCGGAACGCCGGAACCAAGTTGCAGGGCAGCTCCCAACATCGCCTGTCCTGTGGCATCGCCCTTCCTGGCCGCGTTGACCCACCATTCGGCGGCGGCCTTCGGATCGCGCTCGCAGCCCAGCGCATTGTGATAGAGCATGCCGATGCGGGTCATCGCTGAAGCGATGCCTTGTTCGGCGGCAGCCTTCGCCCACACCATGGCTTCACGATAATCATGCGCGATGTTTTCACTGTCGGCGAGCATCCATGACAGCATGTCCTGGGCTTCGGCGTCGCCTTGCTCTGCCGACAATCGGTAGAGGCGGCCCGCCTCGAATTCATTCGCCGCAACACCTTCGCCCTTGAAATAGGCGGCCGCCAGGTTGCGCTGGGCAACTTTGTCGCCGTTTCCCGCTGCCGTCTCGAGCCACTTGATGCCAGCCGCCTGATTCCGCTCGACGCCTAACCCGTCGAGCAGGCAGGCTCCGATATTGTTCTGTGCCCGCGCTAGGCCGGCATGGGCCAGCGGCAACCAGATGGAAATCGCCGCCGCATGATCGCCCGCGGCCAGCACCCGCTGGGCCTCCGCCATTCTGTCGGCGGCGCTCGCTTCCGGCGGTTTTCTGAACCGCTTCCACATCATGGGCCTAGCGCCGCAAGTTGCATGATAAAAGCCGCTTCATCGTCTAGACACCGCAGATCCAAGACCAGCCTATTGTCCTCAATGTGGCCAATTACGGGTATCGGAAGACTTCGAAAGGCGCCGGACAGCTGAACCAGTTTGCGCCCCGCCGCCTTGCGGCTGACCGGGGTCATGGCAACGCCGGCACTCTTGATTGTCTCCAGCGGCAGCGCGCCGGAGCCGATTTGGCTGCCGCACTCCACCGCTTCCACCCCCCACTCCGGCCCCAATACCGCGCGCAAGGCAATCCCAATCTTTTCAGCAAGTTGATTCAACTCACGAAGTGGCCGCGCAATATAGGCCAGCGTCGGCAGTGTAGCGGTCAGCTGTTCCGGATATCGGTAAAGTTGCAAGGTGGCCTCGAGCGCCGCCAGCCGCAGCTTGTCGAGACGCAGTGCGCGTTTGAGCGGATTTCTGGCGCAGGCTCGAACCAGGTCCTTCCGCCCTGCAATGATGCCTGCTTGCGGTCCGCCCAATAACTTGTCGCCCGAGAATGTCACGAGGTCGGCGCCGTCGGCGAGCGCGTCCTGTACCGTGCGTTCGCGCTTCAATCCGAATTCAGCCAGATCGATGAGAGTGCCCGAACCAAGATCGTCAATCAGCGGAACCGAAGCTGCGCGCGCGATGGCGGAAAGTTCCTTTGCCGGAACCTCCTTGGTGAACCCGCGGATCACATAGTTGGACGTATGCACTTTCATGATGAGTCCGGTTCGAGCGCTAAGGGCCGACTCGTAGTCCCTGGCATGAGTGCGATTGGTGGTTCCCACCTCGACAAGCTTGGCGCCGGCTCGCGCCATGATATCCGGCATCCGGAAAGCCCCACCGATCTCGATCAGTTCGCCGCGCGAGACGATTGCCTCGCGGCCCTTTGCAAGCGTATTGAGCACCAGTAGAACGGCAGCGGCGTTGTTGTTGACGATGCAGGCGTCCTCTGCCCCAGTAAGCTCCCGGAACAGATCGATCACGGCATTGTCGCGCTCGCCGCGCCCGCCGCCATCGAGATCGAATTCAAGGGCGGCAGGGTAGCGCATGGCGGCAATCACCGCCTCGATGGCGCGCTCCGCCAGAACCGCGCGGCCGAGATTGGTGTGCAGGATGGTGCCGGACAGATTGAAGACGCGGCGCAATCTGGGTGCATCAGCCAGGGTCAGCAAATCGAGACTGGAGGCCGCCGCCTGCTCGGCTGCAATGGGTGCAAAGTCCGGCCTGTCGATTTCCACGCGCCACTTGTCGAGCGTGCGCCGCACCGCAGCGCGCGCTGCGGAATGGCCGTGGCTCGCCACCGCCTTGCGTCCGGTCTCGCTCGACAGAACCTCATCAACCGACGGCAGCGGACTTCCGATCTTCACCATACCGGCATTCAATAGAAATTGCCGGAGGCGATCAATAGCCCAGCAGGAACGGATTGGCCGAGCCCCGGGCGAAGCCTGCTTCGCGCATCAGAAGATCGAGGCCAAGGGACGCCACATCGTCAGCGACCGGATCGAGGGCTGCGTCCCTGTCCTGGTGGAAAATTTTCACGTAACTCATGCAACTACCGCAGGTTTCAGCCTTAATCGTGTCGGAGATACCTTCGATATTGTGGTAGGAAATATCCCTATCGCCGCCACACATGACGCACTGGATACGGGCGACATTCCAGTTGGTGCCGCACAGCGAGCAGCAGCAGTAACGGTGTCCGCTCACCCGTGGCAACTCCACGATGATGCTGGCCACCGGGCTTCCGCCGCAGGCCGGGCAGGCGCCGGGCGCCACGGGCGAAAGACGGCTTGCATCGAGCCCGGCGCTCAGCCGCGAGAAATGCACTTGAACGGCGGCAGCGGCGAGCACATGGCTGGCGATCTCATCCGCTGGAATTTCCACAAGCACGATGGCCCGCATCATCGCGGCGCGGCCATTGTCGTCTTTTTCGGACACGGTTCGAAGCGCCGCCCGGGCTGGTTCTGGCATCTCGGCACCGTGCAGGAGGTCGGCTATGCGCAGCAGCGTTTGCGTCGCAGCCTTGTCCGCGTCGATTAGCCCGATGGAAATGGGCGGCATACCGTGTCCATAGGCTCTTTCGATGTCGGCAGGCGGCGGCAAGCCGGCTGGCGGCAGTCCATCCTGACAGTCATGCTGGGCCCGGCTCAGAGCCGAGAGAAACTGCAAATATGATTCTAGCTGATGGCCAGACGCAAGCTCCGCAAAGCGCCGGGCGTGGCGGGCAAAGCGCGCACGCGGATTTATCAGAATTGCAAAAGGCGGTTTGGTCACTTCGCCGGAAGCGATAGCCTCCGCCGACAGGGTTTTCGAATCAGCCATAAGGTTTCGGGGCGCTTCTATTCGGCGGCCGGTTTGGTTTCATGTTCCTTGGCAACTTCGTCGCGCAGCCACTTGCGATGGTGGCGCCATGCCCAGCCGCCCGACACATTGCCGCGCATCATGCCGCGCACCGTGCCCTTCACCCAGATCGCCGCATAGACATGTACGATCCACACAAGAATAGCTGAGATTGCGGCAACCGAGTGGATTAGCGCCGACCAGCGTTTCTGCTCGATGGTAAAGTTGTCGCCAAAATAGATTTCCCAAAGTCCCAGGCCGGATATCATCAGAATGATAATCAGGATGGATTGCAGCCAAAACACCAGTTTCTGGCCGGCATTATACTTGCCCAATTCCGGCAGCTCGTCTTCGCGCCCCGCCAGTACGCTGCGCAGGCGGCCGAGCCAGATGTTATCGTTATGCTCCCACAAATTGGCCCGGAAGAAGCGGACAAATAGACCCAGGAAACCCAGTGCCAGCACCACGCCGAACCAAGGGTGAATGGCCCTGACATTTTCGCCGCCGCCGAACAGCTCGCTCAGGAAGAACAGGCTGGGGTGGAAGAGTGACAATCCGCTCAACGCCAGAAGAATGAGGCTACCGGCGGTGATCCAGTGATTGACCCGCGCCAGTGGCGTATACCGCGACACGGCATAAGGCTCTTTATTTCTCGAAGCCATCTGCACCATCTCCCCTGTTCTTATAGCTGGCGCTTCCTGCACAATCGCCGCGGGCTGCGCCGGTGCGCTCTTGGTCTGCCCACCGGCCGGACTTTTCTTTTTCGCCGCGGGTTTCTTCACTTAGCCATCCCGCCGCAGATTGTCGGCATTGTCATCGTCGTCGGCGCTCACCCGGTTGGGCCCGTTCAACACATAGTGGAAGAAACCTAGAACCGCGAAAGCGCCTATCGACGCAAGACCGGCGTATTTGGTGACGCCCTTCCACGCCTCGACCACCGGGCTGATCTTGGGGTTGTTGGGAAGGCCTGCGTAAATTTCCGGCTTGTCGGCGTGGTGCAGTACATACATGACGTGGGTGCCGCCCACGCCGGGTGGATCATAAAGCCCGGCATTGGCAAAGCCGCGCGATTTGAGGTCGACAATCCGCTCCTGGGCGAGATCGATCATGTCTTCCTTGGAGCCGAAGGAAATCGCCTGGGTGGGGCAGGCCTTGGCACAGGCCGGCGCCTGCCCGACCGATACGCGGTCGACGCACAGCGAGCACTTGTAGGCCTTGTGATCGGCCTGCGAAATGCGCGGAATGTTGAATGGACAACCCTTCACGCAATAACCGCAGCCGATGCAGCTTTCCGAGATGAAGTCGACGATGCCGTTCGAATACTGCACGATGGCGCCGGGGGCCGGGCAGGCCTTCAGGCAGCCCGGATCCTCGCAATGCATGCAGCCGTCCTTGCGGATCAGCCATTCGAGATTGTTGGTCTCGGGGTTGATCCACTCGCTGAAGCGCATCAGCGTCCATGAGGCCGGCGACAAGTCATGCGGATTGTCGTAGACGCCGACATTGACGCCCACCTCCTCGCGTAGGTCGTTCCACTCGAGACAGGCCGACTGGCAGGCCTTGCAGCCAATGCATTTCGACACGTCGATGAGCTTCGCCACTTCCAGGGTTTCGCGTACGGCGGGCGGCGTGAAGGTCGATGCCGAGCGCCGCTTGAGATCGAGGGATTGCAGGAATGCCATGTCCGTTCCTCCCTAAACCGTTGCCGCGATGGGTTCGATATTGACGAGAAACGCCTTGTATTCCGGCGTTTGCACATTGGCGTCGCCGACGAAAGGGGTCAGCACGTTGACGCCGAAGCCCTTCTTGGCCTCGCCGGTGAAGCCCCAATGGATGGGGATGCCGACTGTGTGCACCGTCTTGCCGTCGATGGTGAGCGTAGGAATGCGTTTGGTCACCACCGCCTTGGCCTTGATCGAACCGCGGTTCGACGAGACCTGAACCATGCCGCCATTGGCGATGCCTTTCTCCTTGGCCAGATCTTCGGAGATTTCCACGAAGAGCTCGGGCTGCAGGATGGCATTGATGCGGGCGTGCTTGGTCCAATAGTGGAAGTGCTCGGTTAGCCGGTAGGTCGTGGCCACATAGGGGAAGGCGTCGGCCTTGCCCATGGCCTCGCCGTCGCCCTTGAACAAGCGGGCGGCAGGGTTCGATATTGTCTTCTCGTGCAGAACGTTGGTGACCGGCGTCTCGAACGGCTCGTAGTGCTCGGGGAACGGCCCGTCGGACATGTTCTTGCGCACCCAGAGCTTGCCGACACCCTCCGCGTTCATGATGAAGGGGCCGGCATTCTTTTCCGGCGCCAGCGTCGCCGGGAAGTCGGGCACGTCGGGGCTCACCCATCTGGTGCCGTTCCACTCGACATATTTCTTGCGGGTACTCCACGCCTTGCCTGTAGGGTCGCACGAGGCGCGGTTGTAGAGGATGCGCCGGTTGGCGGGCCAGGCGAAACCCCATTTCGGATAGACGCCGAGACCCGAGGGATCGGCGGTATCGCGCCTGGCCGTCATGTTGCCCGCCTCGGTGTAGAGGCCGGAATAGATCCAGCATCCACCCGTGGTGGTGCCGTCGTCGCGCATCTGGGCGAAGCCGTCGAGCAACTCGCCTGCCTTCTTGACGAATTTTGTCGCATCCGCCGGATCGGGCAGATCGACGATGGCTCGCCCGTTGATCTCGCGCACGAGTTCGTCCGGGTTGGGGTTCTGGGGCTGAATGTAGTTCCAATCCGTGTAGTAGATCGGATCGGGCCGCGAGCCGCCTTCGGCCTTGTAGAGGGCTTTGATGCGCAGGAACAACTCGGCCATGATGGCCGCGTCGCCACGCGCCTCGCCCGGCGGATCGGCCGCTTTCCAGTGCCACATGATGTTGCGGCTGGAATTGGTGAACGAGCCCTCCTCCTCCGCGAAGCACGTCGACGGCAGCTGGATCACCTCGGTCTGGATCGAGGCCGGATCGACATCGTTGAACTCGCCGTGGTCTTCCCAGAAGCGGGCGGTTTCGGTATCGAGCGGATCGATGGTGACGAGGAACTTGAGCTTGGCCAGCGCCGCCGCGGTTTTCGCCCGGTTGGGCACCGAGAGCAGCGGGTTGAAGCCCTGGCACACATAGCCGTTGATCTTGCCCTGGAACATCAGCTCGAACTGGCGCAACGTGTCGTAGCCGCCGTCGTATTTCGGCAGCCAGTCGAAACCGAAGTCATTCTCCGGGGTGGCGTATTTGCCGTACATGGTCTTCAGGTGACTGACGAAGAACTTCTTGTAGTTCTGCCAGTAGCTCACCTGATTCTCTTGCAGCGGCTTGAAGTCCCGGTTCTTGATATAGGTGGCGAACGTCGTCTCGGCGTCCGTCGGCATGCCCAGATAGCCGGGCATGGAGTTGGACAAAAGCCCGATGTCGGTCAGTCCCTGGACGTTGGAATGGCCGCGCAGCGCGTTCACTCCGCCGCCGGGGATGCCGATGTTGCCGCACAGCAACTGGATCATCGCCATCGAGCGGATGTTCTGCGAACCGGTCGAGTGCTGGGTCCAGCCAAGCGCGTAGAGCGAGGTCATCACCCGCTCGCCATTGGCGGTCGAGGCCGCAAGTTCGCAGACTGCCAAGAACTTGTCCTTTGGCGATCCGCAAATGCGTTCCACGGTTTCCGGCGTGTAGCGTTCCACATGGGTCTTCAGAAGCTGGAACACGCAACGCGGATTGGTCAGCGAGGCATCGCGCATCGCGTATCCGGTCGCCTCGTCCATTTCATATTCCCACGTATCGCGCACATAGGACCGCTTCTCGGCGTTGTAGCCCGAGAACAACCCGTCCTCGGCGTTGAAGCCGTAGCCTTCCTTCACGATGTAGGAGGCGTTGGTATAGGCCTTCATGTATTCGCGGTGCAGCTTGCCGTTGCCGATCAGGTAATTGATCATCCCGAGGAGGAAGGTGATGTCGGTACCGGCGCGGATCGGGCAATAGAGATCGGCGACCGCCGCCGAGCGGGTGAAGCGCGGATCGACCACGATGAGCTTGGCGCCGTTATGCGCCTTCGCTTCGGTGACCCACTTGAAGCCGCACGGATGCGCCTCGGCGGCATTGCCGCCCATGATCAGAATAATGTCGGCGTTCTTGATGTCGATCCAGCTGTTCGTCATTGAACCGCGGCCGAATGTCGGGGCCAGACTGGCCACCGTCGGTCCGTGTCAAATGCGGGCCTGATTATCGACTTGAATGATCCCAAGGCCGCGGACCACCTTGTGGGTGAGCCAGCCGGTCTCGTTGGAGGTAGCACAACCGGCCAGGAAGCCCATGGTCGGCCAGCGGTTGACGGTCACTCCGTCCTTGTTGGTGACCTTGAAGTTGGCGTCCCGGTCGTCCTTCATCAGGCGTGCGATGCGCTCCATGGCGAAGTCCCAGCTGACCCGCTCGAACTTGTCCGAGCCGGGTTTCCGCTGCATCGGGTGCCGAAGCCTGGTCTTCGAATGAACGAAGTCCAGAAGCCCCGCGCCCTTCGGGCAAAGCGTGCCGCGGTTCACCGGATTATCCGGGTCGCCTTCGATGTGAATGATTTCGGACTTGGTGTTCTTGGACTTGTCACCAATGGAATACATGATGACGCCGCAGCTTACCGAGCAGTATGGACAGGTATTCCGCGTCTCGGTCGTGCGCGCCAGCTTGAAGGGGCGTACGGCTTGCGCCACAGCCTCTTCCAATCCGCCGAAGCCGAACGAACCGATCGCCGAACCTGCGACACCGGCACCCGTCAGTTTGATGAACTGACGCCGTGACAATTGCATATTCATTGGCGCTCCTCCTCATTGGCCCGCAAAACGTCATGTGATTTCTTGATTCTTCGGGACGGGTTTCGGGCCGATGTAAAAGTTTGATCTCAATGTATTGGAGTGTCAAGACGCTTTGGAATGCCGGTCTTTCGCAGTTGCGAGAGAGCGCTCACTGGCAATGGAATTCCGGTTCGTCGAACCCCAGCGTGTCGAGATTGTTGAATTGATGCAGCGCCCCTTCGACCGGCGCCAGGGCGATGACGGTATCGCCGGTGCCAAGGAGGATGCTTTGGCGGAGTTGGCGATCCCAGGGACGAAAAGAACCGGGATAGCCCTTGTAGAGTTCCAGCGTCAGTCCAGGGTTCAGCAACTCGCGCGCGAGTGCGATGCCGGATCCGTCAGCCCGCGCATTGACTTCGACGGTCGCCTTTACGGCGGTCCATGCCGCCCAGTCCTGCTCGCTCATGAACCGGCCGGTCAGCTTGAAAAAACGGCGATTGAGCTGGGGTGCGCCATTGCGTTCCCATTGCCAGTGCCAGGCCACGGGACGGAGTCCAGCCGCTCCGACGACCGGACGCGGGCTGGCAGTTCGATATTGCAAGAGGCGTGCAAATTCGCCGGTTTCGTCGGCCACAAAGACCACGTCGTAATCGGCGGCGGCGGTCAGCAGTCTGACATTGTTGTGGTCGCGCTGGCGCGGATCGTTGCCCGGCACGAATTGCCGGACGTCGTCAATGCTCAAGCCGAATTTCCGCGCCGAAGCCTGGAACGACTCCGCTTGCGCCACGTCCGCGGGAGCGCTGCTCGCCAGAACCAGAACTTCATCCCAGCCCATCATCATCAGGTATTGCGCCAGGGCGTCATGCAGCATCGCATCGCTCGGAATCACATGAAACAGATTCGTCCGACAGGTTTTCAGGCGGAGTTCGTTCGAACCATGCCGGATGTTGAACAGTGCTGCATCCTTGGCGGCCACTGCCGCCGCTTCAACATCGGCCTCCGGCAAATCGAGAATGACCGCCGCCGGGTTTTCCCGGGCTATGAGATGTTGCATAAATGCCGCCGCATCGCCGCCTTCGGGTATGGTTTCATGCAGCAACTGGAATGTCGCGCCGATGGCGCGGCCAATGACCTTGGCATCCTTCACCCCCAGCTCGGCGCCAGCGAGGGCCGATTTGCGGGTCGCATCGTAGATCCCGCCATAACTTTCCCTATGCGCATAATATGAGTCACCTACCCGGTCGACAAAGGCGATTTTGACCGTCCGCACTTCCGCAGCACTTGCAATGGTGGCAAAGGTGGTCAATAGCGCCACCAGGATCGCCACGATCCTATTCGTCATCGATGAGAATGCCATAAGGAACCTGTCCGGCCGGGACCGAGATCAGGCTTTGATTTGCAAAAGTGTCGATAATGGTAACATCGTCCGACAGGCCATTGGCGACATACAAAAGTGATTCATCCCTGTTCAGTTTCAATCCCCACGGCCGCTTGCCCACCAGCAAATAGTCGAGAACTCCGCGGGTTTTCACATCGACGACGGCAACATGGTTGGCCCGGCCAAGTGCCACATAGGCCCTGGAACCGTCCTTGGTAATCAGCACATCGACCGGGGTCACCTGTTCGCGCCGCATGCCTTTCGGTAGGAATTCGACTTTCTCCAGCGCGGTCAACGTCGAAACGTCAATAATATCGACAACCCCCGAGAGCTCGGCCGACACCCACAGTTCCTTCCCGTCAGGCGTCAGCGCCATTCGCCGCGGCCGCGTGCCCACCACGATATCCTTGATGATTTCCGCCCCAGCCGTGTCAATTACATGGATGAGATTGGCGGCCTCCGACGTGGCGAATGCCAGTTTGCCGTCAGCTGAGATGAGAATCCCTTCCGGCTCCTCGCCGGTTTCGAATTCCGCCACTGTCGCTCCGCTATCGACGTCGATGACAGTGACCAGAGCATCGTCCTCATTGGAGGCATAGAGATGGCGGCCGTCCGGGTGCAGATCGAAGGTCTCCGGATCGGGTATGTCGCGGAAGCGTTTGATCAGTTTGCGCGAGGCAATGTCATAGAGGGCAATGGTGTCGTCATCCCCGCAGGCAAGGAAAAACCCGCTGTGATCGGCGGTGAAGTGCATGCCGCGCGGCCGGCCGCAAGTTGCAAATGAGCCAACCAGCTTGTGGCCGGCATCGAGAATGGTCACCGTATTGCTCTTCTCATTGGAAACGAAGACCAGCCCGGTTCCCTTCGCGCTCGCGCACCCGGCGGACGCAAGAACCACAACCGCCAATAGCGCCGCGCAACTCAGTCTGGGTGGCAAGGCATTCTCCTGCATGTGCCCGCGCCTTCGGCGTTGCGGCGGGTTGTCTACTTACATCTTGACTAGTACTTCGCCAAGTGAGCATTCTTCCGGAGCGGCACATGGGCCATTGCAATGAGCCCAGATCGCGCGCGAGGAGGAACCAATGAAATCGATCTATCTGCGTGCCTTGTACATGGGTGCGGCAACGGCCGCACTGTTGACCACAACGATTTCCGCCTCCGGTCAAGAAGTGGCCGGCGGAACCAAGTATGGTGATATGACGACAGTCACCCAGGATATGCTGAACCGCTCGGAAGGCGACGGCAACAACTTCCTGCAAACCAACGGCAACTACGACCAGACACGGTATTATCCCAACAGCCAGATCAACACCGCCAATGTCAGCAAGCTGCGCCCTGCCTGGATGTTCCAGATGGAGGTGACGGAATCCCTCGAAACCACCCCGATCGTCGTCAATGGCGTTATGTACGTGACATCCTCGTTCAACCACGTCTACGCGCTGAATGCGCGCACCGGCGAACAACTCTGGCACTTCAAGCACAAGATGGGGCCGGTCACCACCTACTGCTGCGGACCCAACAACCGCGGCGTCGCCGTCTATGGCGACATGGTCTATCTGGGCACGCTAGACGCCAAGCTCCTCGCCCTTGACGCCAAGACCGGCAAGCTGATTTGGGAACAGCAGATCGCCGATCCCGAAATTGGCTACTCCGAAACCATGGCGCCGACCGCCGTCAACGGCAAGATCCTGATCGGCACCAATGGCGGCGAATACGGCATCCGCGGTTTCGTCAAGGCCTTTGACGCCAAAACCGGCCAGAACCTGTGGACTTTCAATTCGACACCGGAAGATTCGACCGGCGTGTGGGCGACCCACGATGCCACGGGCCGCGACATGCACCGCGATATCGCCGCGGAAAAGGCAGCGCTGGCGGCGCAAGGCGATCCCTTCAAGACGCTGGGCGGCGGCGTGTGGCAGAATCCGGCCGTCGATCTGGAAACCAACCGCATTTATTTCGTCGCCGGCAATCCTTCGCCGGACCTCGACGGATCGCTGCGCCCGGGCGACAACCTCTATACCAACTCGCTGGTCTCGGTCGATCTGGAGACCGGGAAATATGTCTGCCACTTCCAGTACATCGCCCACGACGTCTGGGATCTCGACGCGGTGAGCCCGGCTATCCTGGCCAACGTCGCCGACAAGGACGGCAAGATGGTGAAGGGCGTGCTGCATGGCGGCAAGACCGGCCATGTCTACATGCACAAGGCTGACGACTGCTCGCTGATCCGCTTCTCCGAGGCAATGGTACCGCAGGAGAACATGTGGGTGCTGCCGACCAAGGAGGGTGCCCGCATGCTGCCGGGCGCCAATGGTGGTGTCGAATGGTCGCCGATGACGGTGGATGAGAGCAAGAACCTCGTCTACGCCATCAACCTTCATCAGCCGATGACCTACCATGTCGAGAGCACGCCCTATCCGGGCGGCAAGCTGTGGCTCGGCGGCGCCTTCAAGGTGATCGCGACCGAAGAGCAATGGGGCAACGTGACAGCCGTCGACTACAACACCGGCAAGATCCGGTGGCAGGTCAAGACGGCCCAGCCAATGATCGGCGGCATCATGGCAACTGCCGGGGGCCTCACTTTCGCCGGTGAAGGCAATGGCTTCTTCAAGGCCTATGATTCGGCTACGGGAGCCGTGCTGTGGAAGTTCCAGGCTGGTGCCGGCGTCAATGCCCCGCCATCTTCCTATTCGGTGGATGGCAGCCAGTACGTTGTTGTTGGCGCCGGCGGCAACGCCCAGCTCAACTATAAGCGCGGCAATTCGATCATCGCCTTCTCGCTGGCTGAGTGATCCGGATACATTGATGACACGGGGCCGGCTTCTCCGGCCCCGTTTCCATTGATATCGAATGCAACTGGTCAATTCCATGAACTTCGCAAAATTAGACATCGCTGAGAAAGCCGGGTCCCATCCGTGCGCTGGCAAGAAGGGCGTGGCTTTGTTTCAGGCCGGAAAATGCGTTCCAGCTTTCGCCGCGATGATGATGTTGTTGATTACCGCACCCCACGCCCAGGAAACCATCGAGGAAAAAACAGCGGCCTGCGCGGCCTGCCATGGCGAGGACGGTGTTCCGAAGATGCCGGAAGTGCCGATTATCTGGGGCCAGCATGCGGGCTATCTTTACATCCAGCTCAAGGACTTCAAATCGAAGAGCCGCGTCAGCGAAATCATGAATCCGATCGCCGAACAATTCGAGAAGGCGGACCTGCTGGCCCTCGCGCAATATTTCGAAGCCAAGCAATGGCCTTCAACCGGCTTCAGCTCGGAACCAGCCGACGTCGCCAAGGGCGAGTCAATTGCCACGGCCGGCATGTGCACCTCATGTCATCTCGGTACTTTCTTCGGCGACAGCTCAATTCCGCGTTTGGCAGGTCAGACCCAGGTCTATCTCGAGCGCATCCTGTTCGCCTTCAAGACTCGCGAGCGCGGCAACAATATCGACAAGTCGAACCTGATGCAGACTTTCGGCGACGACGACCTCAAGATAATGTCGCGCTACCTCGCCGGCCTTTAGGCCTCTCACGGAACGGCCAGCGCCGCTTTCACTGCTTCATCGGTTGCCAGGTCGGCGGCGGTCTTGCCGTCTTTGTCTCTCATGTCCCGGGCCGCTCCATGCCTGATGAGTTCCTCCACCGCCGCCGGGTGGCCAAGCTCGGCTGCGGTCATCAGAGCCGTGCGGCCGCGGTCATCGGCCTCATCGAGGCGGGCGCCACGATCGAGAAGCATGGCCACCAGGGCACGGCCTTCCTCTTCAGGGACGTCATTGGCATGGCCCGCCGCCCACATGAGCAGCGTCAGATCGTGATCGTATTTGGCGTTGATATCGACTCCGGTCGCGAGCAGTTCTTCAACGATGGACTGGAACCCGCGCGCCGCCGCATAGATGATCGGCGTCTTTCCGGAGAGATCGGCGGCGCGCGGATCGGCGCCCGCCGCCAGCAGCATTTTGACAATGGCATTGTTGCCGTTGAAGGCGGCGGCCGAGAGCGGTGTTGTCCCCGAACGGCCTGGCGCTCCGGCATTGGCGCCGCGTTCGAGCAGGAGCTTCACCATCTTGCCACGCTTGGCTTCCGCCGCAACGAACAGCGGCGTGGCCCCATGGAGGTCGCGAAGCTCGATGCCGGCGCCATGATCCAGCAGCAGCGTGGCAACATTCGGCTCGCCCGCCTTGGCCGCCACATGCAGCACTGACTCGCCGCCGCGCCGCCGGGCATTGGCCTTGGCTCCTTGTGCAACAAGTTCCGTGGCGATCTCCATGCAACCCTTGTCCGCCGCTTCGAACAGGAACCAGTCGATCTGCCGGAAGACTGAAGCGTTCTGACCGCTGGTAATGCGATATTTCAGGTCCAGGCAATCGGACTCGGTTGCCCCAGCTGGCGAAGAAGCGGCAGCAATCGCCATGATTGCGCCCGCAGCACATAATTGAATTCCGGCAAGAGATCGAGTTTTCATGCGAATCGTAGCTGCATCATTTGTCAGATGGCACTTCCTTGCGCCTTCCCAGCCACAACGAAAGAGAGCCGCATTCCGGCAAGTAGGAGTAAACGACTGGTGGAGCGGGAGACCGCATGACTTGCTAGATATCCAATTGATACGACCAACACATATACCCACAACCCGAGGCCAATCCTAGGCTCAGATGGAAGATGAATGCCATTGGGACGCACATGGCTGAAAAGAAAATGTGGGCGCAGTTATTGGAACCATACATTCGGAGCCGGTCAATGCCATCGATACGGGAGCCATGCATAATCCGCCAACAGGAGCTTGATATTCCGGCGTTGGAGTTTGCGGAGGCCCCGCGCGTGGTGCCGCCTGAAGGCCCCGAAATTACATGGCTGTGTTTGGGATTGACCTGGCCATCAAGAACATGGGCGGCGAAAGCACCGAGGCCTGGCGCACCATCCTCGACGACCTCATCGCCCGGGGTCTCCGCCAGCCGCAATTCCTTATCGTCGATGGAGCCCCGGGTCTCGAGAAGGTAATTGCCGCCGTCTGGGACGGGGTTCCAGTCCAGCGCTGCACCGTTCACAAGCTCAGGAACCTGCTGGCTCATGCTCCCGAGTGGCTGCACGAGGAGATCACCGCCGACTATACCGGCATGATCTACGCTGCCACCGCCAGGGAAGTCCAAGACCACCGCAAGGCGTTCATCCGCAAGTGGCGCCTGCGTCATCGCGACGTCGCCAACAGCCTCGATGAAGCCGGCGACCGCCTGTTCACCTTCACCAGGCTGCCACCGGGCCAATGGAAGAGCGCAAGGACCACCAACTGCATCGAGCGGCTGCACGAAGAATTCAAGCGCCGCATCAAGACCCAGACCGTGCTGCCATCAGCCGCCACCGCCGCCACGCTGTTCTGGGCGCTCATGGCATCCGGCCAGATCATCATGCGCAAAGTCGATGGATGGCAGACGCTCACAACCCAACCCCTCGAACCGGAGATTGACCTCGCCGCCTAAATCGATAAGTTCACCCCATCGGGGATAACGCCACGGCGAATTTCAACACAACCCGATACGGCACCGTGGCGTCCCTGATCCGCTGCTGCTTTCCCTGTTCCCACTTGAATTCGTACGCTGACTTCCCTGTTCCAATGGAGCAGGGAAGTCCTTCCAAGTATTTGAAACCTAATGGCAAACCGGCCCGCATTGTTGAACTGCTCAAGTTCTAACAAGGCCAATCCCTGTACTTTTCCCTGTTAACAGGGAAAATCCACCAGAGACCGGTTCGCAGATGACTGCGTCCACCACCAATTTCTCGGTTCAGCAATCGCGCTGCGACTGGCCAACTGGCTTTGTGTTCCTGGCCAAGGCGTGGAATAGTGGGTTTGAGGGAATATTTATGTCAGCTCTGCTCGATGGTTCGGACACGGCAACGGTGCGGGTTGCGCCGGTTTTTGCCGGTTTGCCGCAGGCGGCATTCGACGCGCTGCTGGCGGGCGCCTCGGTGAAAACTGTGAACCGGGGCGAGCTGCTGTTCGTGCAGGGCGATCCGGTCAACTATTTTTTCGTGGTGCTTGAGGGCTGGGTGAAAGTCTACCGGCTGACGCCATCGGGGACCGAAGCGGTGGTTGCGGTGTTCACCCGCGGGCAGAGTTTTGCCGAGGCTGCGGCTTTTGTAGGGGGAAGATTTCCCGCCAGCGGGGAAGCCGTAACCGACGGCCGGCTGATCCGCATTCACAGCGGGCATCTGCTGCGCCTTATTAGGGAGAATCCCGACGTCGGTCTGGCCATGCTGGCGTCGACATCGATGCATCTTCATATGCTGGTGCAACAAATCGAACAGCTGAAATCCCATACGGGGGCTCAACGGGTCGCGGAATTCCTGTCATCGCTGGCCGGCTCCAGATCGGGAACATGCCGGATCGAGCTTCCCTATGACAAGACTTTGATCGCCGGCCGCCTCGGCATGCAGCCCGAGAGCTTGTCGCGCGCCTTTGGCCGGTTGAAGCAGATCGGTGTCCAGATCGAGCACAACACGGCTATCATCGAGGATGCCGGACGGCTCCGCAGCTACTCGGAAGAGGATGGCGGCGCGTGAAGGCCGAGTGGCCGACGTCAGAGGGAAACCGACAGGCAGTTATTTCGTCGCTTCAGCGAGATAGGCAATGAGGTTTTCGATATCATCTTCCTTTTTCAGGCCGGCGAAGGTCATCTTGGTGCCGGGGATGACGGCCTTGGGATCGGCGAGGTAAGGTTTCAGCGTATCCTCGCCCCAGACAATTCCGGAATTCTTATTGGCATCGGAGTAGGCATAACCTTCGACGGTGCCGGCGGTGCGCCCGAAAAGGCCCTTGAGAGTGGGTCCGACCTTGTTCTTGCCCTCGCTCACATCGTGACAGGCCTTACATTTGAGGAAGACCTTGGCGCCGGCGGCGGCATCGCCGGCAGCGAAAGTGGCGCCGGTTGTGGCCAATAGTGCGGCAGTAGTCAGCGGAACAATCCATTTCACGTTATTCATTTGCTTCTCCTTGGGTGCGGCGCATTGGAATTGAATTCATCTTTCTTGGCCTTGACCAATATCAAGCGGCTGCCCTGGCAACCAAGCCAAATTCGCTCCATATCCTTGTAAGGGCGGCCACCAGATCCTTCATGTTCCTATCGCTGTGAAAGGGGGTGGGAGTGAGGCGGAGGCGCTCGGTGCCTTTCGGCACCGTGGGGTAGTTGATCGGCTGAACGTAGATGCCGAATTCGCTCATCAATTTGTCGGTTATCGCCTTGGCCTGAACCGGGCAGCCAACCAGAACGGGCACGATATGCGTCGTGCTCGCCATCACCGGAAGCCCCGCGGTCTTTAACATCCGCTTCAAGGTCAGGGCGCGCTCATGGTGGCGCTGGCGGATTTCGTCATGGGCCATCAGATAGCGCACACTCGCAAGTGCCGATGCCACGATGGCGGGCGGCAGCGAGGTGGTGAAAATGAATCCAGGAGCGCAACTGCGAACCGCGTCGACAAGGGCCGCGGAGCCCGCGATGTAGCCGCCAAAGCAACCGAATGCCTTGGCCAAAGTGCCTTCGATCACCGTCAAGCGGTGGGCCACGCCTTCGCGCTCGGAAATTCCGCCACCACGGTTGCCATATAGCCCCACGGCGTGAACCTCATCGAGATAGGTCATGGCTCCAAATCGATCTGCAAGATCGCAAATCGCGGCAATCGGCGATACATCGCCATCCATCGAATAAACCGACTCGAAGGCAATGAGCTTGGGCCGCGCGGAACCGGCCTTACTCAACAGGGACTCAAGATGGACGACATCGTTGTGGCGAAATATCAGCTTTTCGGCGCCCGATTGGCGGATGCCGTCGATCATCGAAGCATGGTTCTTTTCGTCGGAAAAAATCAAGCAATCCGGCAGCAGGCGGGCGATGGCCGACAGGGTGGCCGAATTCGAAACATAGCCCGATGAAAACAACAATGCTGCCTCTTTGCCGTGCAGGGCCGCCAGCTGGCGCTCAAGGGTCACGTGAAGATGATGGGTGCCGGATATGTTGCGGGTGCCGCCGGCGCCCGCACCCATGTCTTGCATGGCTTGGCAGCCAGCGGCGATCACCGCGGGATTCTGCCCCTGACCCAAATAATCATTGGAGCACCAGACGACGACCCGTTCGGGGCCTGGCCCATAATTGCGGGCATAGGGAAATTCGCCGGCAATGCGTTCAAGCTCGGCGAATGTGCGGTAACGGCCTTCCGCCTTTATTTGCGCCACAGATTCAGTGAATGCCGCTTCATAATTCATCGTCCCGCTCCGTGCTGATTAGCAAAAGTCTATGGCGCGCAGCTTGCCTCGCCCTTGACCTTGATCAAATGGGGGTTCTCCGGATAATCGCCTCGGCATTGGGAAAGCGGGTAAGGATTGTCCGGTGGCGTTCAACCGGCGCCACATAGAGTGCTGTCGACAGCAGATCGGCCTCGGTCGCGGATGGCGCCAGCACCGTTACGGCGTTGAAGTTGTTGGCGCTGCGGCCAGTGAGCGGATCGAGTAGGTGGTGCCACTTGCCGTCGGCAGTGAAGCGGGTGGCGTTTCCGGCGGATTGGGCCAGGGCGCGCTGGCGAAGCGGCACAAGCATTTCCTGTCCGGAAATAGCGACGTCCCATCTTCTTCCCGGCAGGGCGTAAATTTCGCCGAGATCGATCAGGATGTTGCTCAAACCGAGGCGTTCAAGAAGCCGGGCGGCTTGGTCCGTGATGTAGCCTTGGGCTACTCCGTTGAACGTAAGCGCCATGCCGGGCGCCATTTCTATTCGCGAGCCCTTGATGATCAAGCGCGATGGGTTGCACAGGGTGAGGAGCCGCTTGAGGTCTTCGCGGCTGGGATCATGGCCAATTGCGGCGCCTGAAAAATGGCGAGCGAGGAAATGCCACAGGGGTTGAATGGCCGGATTGAAGGAGCCTTCGGTGGCCTGCCAGGCGTGCATTGCGCGGTTGAGCAGGATACGGAAATCCTGCGATGGGCGATCAAGAAAACCGTCGCGATTGAGGCGGGATATCTCTGAATCAGACCGATAGAGGCTGAAGGCGGATTCGAGCCGCTCCGCCTCGTTGCGGGCAATTGCCACGGCATGCTCGGCGGCATTGCGCGACAGGCCGGCTATGACGATCCGTGCATCTGCTCCGAGCGCCGTGCCTGTCCAAGCGAAGGACTCTTCGGGGTTTGGGCGGCCCCATGGCAATGCCGCGCCGGCAGCCGCTGCTAATATGGTCAGTGCTCTACGGCGGCTGACAATCATGGCGATGGAGCCTCCATTCCGGGTTTGGCGGCGTAGGCGGCGCGGCGGGCGGCGCGGATCTTGAGCGGTGGGCAGATGTGTTCATCGTGGTAGAGAGTCTGACAGTTGAGGCAGTAGACGCATTCATTGGGATTGATATGACCTTCCGGGTGAATCGCCTGCACCGGGCACTTGGTAGCGCAAATGCGGCATTCGCGGCCGCATTGCGGACGGCGTTTCAACCACTCGAACATGCGAAGCCTTGCCGGAATGGCGATCGCGGCGCCAAGTGGACACAGATACCGGCAGAAGAAGCGTTCGACAAACAGCCCTGCCGCCAATAGGACAATCGAATAAAGCACGAAGGGCCATTCACGCATGAAGCGCAGGGTGACCACTGTCTTGAACGGTTCAACTTCGGCGCCCTTGAAAGCCAGTGTAATGGAGGCCAGGGACGCGGCGAAGAGGCTAAGGAAGATGATGTATTTGATGGGCCAGAGCCGCTCGTGAAGGGCAAACGGAATGGCTAGCTGCTTCATGCCTAATCTCTGGGCGGCGTGGTTGAGCAATTCCTGAAGGGCTCCGAACGGGCACAGCCAGCCACAATAGACGCGTCCCCAGAACAGCAGGGCGACGGCAACCCAGCCCCAGACGATGAAGGTGAGCGGGTCAAGCAGAAAGGTTTCCCAGGAGAAATCGGTGCGAAGCGCCTGAACGAAGGTGAGGACGTGAACAACCGATAGCTGCACGCTGAATACCAAGCCCAGAAACACTATTGTCGCGAGAAGATAGCCGATGCGGATGGCACGGTAGAGAGCCGGGCGGGCGGCAATCTGGTTCTGGAAAATGAGGATGAGATAGAGGGCAAGGAGCATTGCCGCAACGATGGCGATCCCTGGAATCTGCTTCTGCCAGTTTTCCTGCCAAAGCGGCGGGTCGGGCGCCGTCATTGGCGCACGGATCAGGAACTCGTCGGGTAGGGCGTAGTCGAGTTGAAAGCGTGCGATTTTCGCGGCTCCTGCGGCATCTTCACGGGTTGCAATCAAGGACAGGCGGAATGGACTGGCGGGATCAAAGCCCGATGCGGCGGGGAGGACGAAAATGCCGAATTCGCGAAACTCCGGCGTGCCGGAGATTTCGAGTTTTTCGAGCGGCCGGTGCGTGTCCCGAGTAAATCCGATCGTGCGGCCGGCCTGATCGATTTCGATTCGCTCGAATGTGCCGGTGGTCCGCCAGGAGGTGCCTTTGAAGGAATACAGACCATTAGCGGCAATCACCAGCGCATGATCGCGGGAGCCCATGCCGGCGATCAGGCTGGAGTATTGAGCCTCGCCGAGCAAACTTGCGCCGATTGCCGGGGCATCGAGAACGGCTGTGTAAACCTCGATAAAAGTGCCCGCCGCATCGGCGCCACCGGCGGTGCCAAGGGCTGCATCGGCATCGGCTCCGCTCACGGCGAGGCGGCCCAGGGCGCCTTTGGATACGAGATCCTGCCAGGACAATTGCCGGTGGAGAGTGGTATCAATGGAGGCGCTTCCTGCTTGCGGCAGCAGGCCGTGAGTCGCGGCGATGGCGCGGGCGGTGCGGATGACACCGCTGCGGATTACACCGCTCGAAATCGTTGCCCCGGCGATTGCATCGGGAAGTCCGGCCTTGCGCTGGCCGGCGGATTGCAACGGCTCAGCCAGATCGTAGCCCGCGAAGCCATTGACGAAATCTTCGATTTGCGCGGGGTCGATGCCGAGGGTCAAAACGGGTTCCTGCTGGTCGATCAGCCATGTTCCGCGGACCACGGCGCGCGTATCGACAAGCACCAGTATCTTAATCGGCCGGCCGGAATAGCCGGCGGTGGCCGCGATATCCCAGGTCGAACCGATAAAGCCAACTGCTTTGCCGTTCTGGCTCACGGCTATTGTGACCCCGTCCGCCGGCTCAATGCGAAGGTCAGCGGCAGCTATGCCGAGACTGGTGGCGGCGAAGTCGCGGAGTTCGACTTCGGGTTTCCATGGCGCAGCCATTTGCCCGGCTGCGAGTGAGGATGCACAGCTAGCTACAAGCAACAGGAGAGCTAGGGCGAAATCGCATAAACGCCAGCTGGGCATTGGAACTCTCTCCGTTCGAAACGCAAGGTTGCCGCACGGACCGGGAAAACCACTTGATGTAAGTCAAGGATTGTTGGCTCCGGCCTCATCATCTTGGCTGCAGATCATCAGTGCGGAGGAGAGATTCAGATGCCGGGACGTGGATTTGCGAAACGTGCGCCGTTAATTGCGGCGATGACAGCGGCGCTGGCCTTTGGAACATTTCTTTCGGGTCCCGCCGTGGCCGAGGAAAAACCCGCCCAAAGCGAATTGCAGAAGCACGACACTTCGCCCGGCGGGAAGTACGAACCCAGCCTTGACGTGATGAAGGACCTACCGGTCGAGCAGCCGGGCAGCAAGCCCGGCGATCCCACTTTGACGCCTGACGAATTCAAGCTCGCCAATGAAATCTATTTCCAGCGCTGCGCGGGCTGCCATGGGGTGCTGCGCAAGGGGGCAACGGGAAAAGCGCTGACGACGGACATCACCAAGAAGAACGGATTTGAGTATCTGCGCGATTTCATTACCTATGGCTCGCCCGCCGGCATGCCCAATTGGGGAACGTCGGGCGAACTCACGAAAGAGCAGGTCGATGTGATGGCGCGCTACCTACTGAACGATCCGGCACAGCCGCCGGAGTTCGGCATGGAGCAGATCAAGGCCAGCTGGAACGTGGCCGTGCCTGTGGACAAGCGTCCGACCAAGCAGATGAACAAGCTCGATATCGACAATCTCTTTTCGGTCACGCTACGCGATTCCGGCGAAGTGGCACTGATCGACGGCGACAGCAAGGATATCGTCACGATCATCAAAACCGGGTATGCGGTTCACATCTCGCGTGTTTCGGCTTCCGGCCGCTATCTCTTCGTCATCGGCCGTGACGCCACGATCAACCTGGTCGACCTCTGGATGGAGGTTCCAGCCACGGTTGCTTCCATCAAGGTCGGTTCCGAGGCGCGGTCGGTTGAGACTTCGAAGATGAAGGGCTGGGAGGATAGATACGCCATCGCCGGCGCCTATTGGCCGCCACAATACGTGATCATGAATGGCGAAACCCTGGAACCCTACAAAGTAGTTTCGACGCGGGGCATGACCTACGATACCCAGGAATATCATCCCGAGCCTCGCGTTGCATCCATCGTGGCATCGCATTTCCGGCCGGAATTCGTGGTCAATGTCAAGGAAACCGGCCACATCCTGCTGGTCGATTATTCCGACATCAAGAATCTCAAGACCATCGACATCGAGGCCGAGCGTTTCCTGCACGACGGTGGATTCGACTCGACGGGGCGTTATTTCATCGTGGCAGCCAATGCCCGCAACCGAATCGCGGTGGTTGACACCAAGGAAGCCAAGCTGGTTACGGTGATGGATACCGGTGGAAAGACGCCGCATCCGGGGCGCGGCGCCAACCTCGTTCATCCGACATTTGGGCCGGTGTGGGTTACCAGTCACCTCGGCGACGAGATGATTGCGCTGATCGGCACCGATCCGGAAAAGCATCCCGAATATGCCTGGAAAGTGGTTCAGACGCTGACCGGGCAAGGCGGCGGCTCGCTGTTTGTGAAATCCAATCCGAAATCGAAGCATCTCTATGTCGATACGCCATTGAACCCGGAACCGGAATTCGCTTCGTCGGTGATGGTGTTCAATGTCGATGATCTGGGCAAGGAAAGCCCGGAAGGCCAGGTGCTGCCGATCGGCGAATGGTCGGGCATCACGGTGGGCCAGCGCCGGGTGGTTCAGGCCGAATACAACAAGGCCGGTGACGAGGTGTGGTTCTCGGTGTGGAACGGCAAGGAGCAGGAGTCGGCACTGGTGATCGTCGACGACAAGACGCTGAAACTCAAACACGTGATCAAGGACAAGCGGCTGATCACGCCGACCGGCAAGTTCAACGTCTACAATACGCGAAACGACATCTACTGAATTGGCGCTGTGGTTGGGGCGCATGGCGAAGTGCGCCCCGTTGCCACTGGGAGGAACGAGCGTGACGCGTCAGGGATGTGTGTATCTGGTGGGTGCGGGTCCCGGCGATCCCGACCTGCTGACCGTCAAGGCGGTGAAGGCGATCGCCCAGGCGGACGTCGTTGTCTATGACCGGCTGGTTTCCGATGCGAGTTCTGGCGCTGGCGCCAGCCGGTGCCGCGCGGATCAATGTGGGCAAGCAACCAAAGCAGCATCCGGTGCCGCAGGAGGAAATCAACGATCTGCTGGTGCGGCTGGCGCGAAGCGGCCGCACGGTGGTGCGGCTAAAGGGCGGCGATCCGTTCATTTTCGGCCGTGGCAGCGAAGAGGCTTTGCAACTCAAGCGCAACAATATTGAGTTCAGCATTATCCCGGGGATCACCTCGGCGCAGGGGAGTGCGGCTGCGCTCCGTGTCCCGCTCACGCACCGGGGACTGGCAACGGGCGTGCGCTATGTCACCGGTCACTGCCGGGACAACATCGAGCTTGATCTTGACTGGCGGGGGCTTGCCGATCGGCAAACCACATTGGTGATCTATATGGGGGCGGCAAACATCGCGGAGATCGCCGGCAGGCTGTTGGCCCAGGGGCGTAGTGCGGCCACTCCGGCGCTGGCGGTCAACAACGCAACGCTTCCCGGCGAGAGGCGGCTCGTCTCGACGCTTGCGAAAATTGCGGAAGCTAGCGCGCAGGCGAATTTTACAGGACCGGTGCTGTTTATCGTTGGTGAGGTCGTCAGCCTTTACGACGAATTGCCGGTTGAAGGAGAGCAGGATGAATTGGCGGATCTGGCTTGTGCCGCTGGTTAGTCTGGCCGCGGTGGCATTTGCCGCGGCGCCAGACACGCTGACCGGCGAGCGCCAGGCTCAGCTCCGCAATCTTGTCGTCCAGGATTGCGGGTCCTGTCACGGACTGACGCTGAAAGGCGGGCTTGGCAAGCCTTTGCTGCCGGCCAGTCTCGGCGCATTTCCCGACGAGGCGGTGGCGGAGGTTATTCTCGACGGCGTCAGCGGAACGCCAATGCCTGCATGGCGGGGACTGCTGACGGAGACCGAAGCCCTGTGGATCGCCCACACATTGAAGCGGGGACTCGAGGAATGACACTTTCGCGCAGGCACCTGCTGGCGGCGGCCCCTTTGCTGGCGGTTTCTCCGGCTGCCGTGGCAGCGGAGCTGGATGCAAAGCGCGGGACTGGCAATCTCGGTCTGGTGGTCGAGCGGGCGAGCGGCTCGGTTCTGATTGCCGATTGGACCGAACGCCGCATCATCATGAGGCTGGAGGGCCTTGGCGACCTTTCGCATGCGACCGCGGTTTTTTCACCCGATCAGCGCTATGCATTCGTGTTCGGCAGGGATGGAGGTCTCAGCAAGATCGATCTGCTTGAGGCTCGCATTGTCAAGCGCATCGTGCAAGCCGGCAACTCCATTGGGGGAGCGATTTCGGATGATGGACAGCTGATTGCGGTTTCGAACTATGAACCCGGCGGCGTGCGGATATTCGATCATGCCACTCTCGAACCGGTGCATGACATTCCTGCTGGTTATGGAAAGGGACAACTTTCCAAGACCGTGGGGCTGGTCGATCTGCCGGGCCGGCGGTTCATGGTTTCACTTTATGACGCGGGCGAAATCTGGCTGATCGATTGTTCATCCGGCGGGGCGCCGATTGTCAGCAATCTCGGCGCCGCCGGGTCTCTGCCCTATGATGGCTACGTCACCTCGGACGGGCGCCACTACCTCGCCGGTCTGTTTGGCGAGGACGGTCTTGCCCATGTGGATTTGTGGCAGGAACCCTTGCGCATTGAGCGGGTTCTCGCCGGCTACGGCAAGGGCGAGGAGAAGCTGCCGGTTTACAAGATGCCGCATCTGGAGGGCTGGGGAGAGACGGGACGACTGCTGGTTCTGCCGTCGGTCGGCCATCATGAGATCTTGGCAATCGACAACGAGAGCTTCACGGAGAAGAGCCGTGCGGCGGTTCATGGCCAGCCGGTGTTCTGCGTGGCCCAGCCCGGCGGCCGCTATGTATGGGTGAATTTCGCGCCGCCAGACAACGACACGGTTCAGGTGATCGATGTTGCCACCATGCAAGCCGTTGCCGAGATAAGACCGGGGCCCGCGGTGCTTCACATGGAGTTCACGCCGAAGGGGCGGGAGGTGTGGATTTCGGTGCGCGACGGCGACCGGATCGACATTTACGATACCACGACCCGCGGCAAGATCGGCGAACTGCCGGCGCTAAAGCCATCGGGAATATTCTTCACGGCGCGCGCCAACCGGATCGGGCTATGAACTCTGCAGCACTTGATCCCGCCGTGGCGCTGGCCGATGGATGGCAGCGGAACTTCCCGTTGTGCCCGCGGCCGTTCGCGGAGATCGCGCGGCAAGCGGGAATGACCGAACAAGGCGTGCTTGCGGCGTTCAGAATGCTCGCGGCTCAACGAAAGCTCAGCCGTATTGGAGCGGTGGTGCGCCCCAACTGCGCGGGTGCCAGCACGTTAGCGGCGATTTCAGTGCCGCCCGGCGCATTGGATGAAGCAGCTGCTGCTATTTCATCGGAGCCCTTCGTCAATCATAACTATGAACGCGACCATGCGATCAATCTGTGGTTTGTGGTTGCTGCTCCGGATGAGGAACATCTGGCTGGCACGCTGGGGCGAATCGCCCGCAACACGGGTCGCAGGGTTCTCGATTTGCGGTTGATCGAGCCTTATCACATCGACTTGGGATTTGGGCTGCTGTCGGGGCGTGTGCCTAGCAATGGCAGCTGCCGCGCCAGCCGCGTGGCGACGGTGCGGGAACGCGAGCTTCTAGGCATCATCGAAGACGGCCTGCCGCTTGTTGCAACCCCATATCAGTCCATCGGCACGGTCATGGGCTGGCGCGAGGCGCAAGTCAGGGAGCTCATCGCAGGCATGGGCGCTGCCGGCATCATTTCGAGGTTCGGCTGCGTGCTCCGCCACCGGGAGCTTGGATTTGCGGCCAATGCCATGGCGGTGTGGGATGTTGACGACAACCGGGTGGCAGAGGCCGGCCAGAGGCTGGCAGGGCATGCCGGTGTTACGCTGTGCTACCGGCGCAATCGCGTTTCGCCGGACTGGACCTACAATCTCTATGCCATGGTGCATGGCCGGGATGAGCAGGTGGTGCGCGGGGCGGTGGCGGAATTGGCGGCGGCGAGCCGGCTTTCGGAGGTGCCGCAGGACATTCTGTTCAGCCGCCGCTGTTTTGTGCAGCGCGGAGCCCGATTCCGCGCACCAAACGAGATGGTAGCCGCATGAAACCGATTATCGATGAAATCGACCGCCGGATTGTCAACCAGTTGCAGCATGGACTGCCGCTGGCCGAAAAACCTTATGAGGCGGCGGCGGCAAAGATAGGCGTTTCGGAAGGAGAGCTGATCGACCGCCTCGCCCGGCTCAAATCGGCCGGTGTGCTGTCACGCATCGGGCCCATGTACAATGCGGCGGGTTTCGGTGGCGGTCTGACGCTGTGTGCGATGGCAGTGCCCGAGGCCCGCTTTGAAGACGTCGCCGCCATCGTCAACGGCCTTCCCGAGGTTGCCCATAATTATGCGCGCGAGCACCGCCTCAGCATGTGGTTTGTGGTGGCAACAGAGAACGAAGGCCAACTGAGCGGTGTTATTGCCAAAATCGAGCGCTTGACCGGCGTCAAGGTTTTGAATCTCCCAAAGCTGGATGAATACTTTATCGGAATGAAGGTCGAAGCATGAAGCCGGGATATGCCCTCGACGAGATCGACCGCGCCATCATTGTGGCGACTCAGGATGGGCTGCCGCTAGTGCCGCGGCCGTTCGATGAAGTGGCCGTGGCGGCCGGAACTACCACTCGCGATGTCCTGGAGCGGATGGGGCGCATGCAGGAAAGGGGCGTCATCCGGCGCATCGCTGCGGTTCCAAATCACTATGCTCTGGGGCTTTCCGCCAATGGCATGAGCGTGTGGGATGTGGACGACGGCGAGATCGAACGGCTTGGACCGGAAGTGGGGCGGCTTGAATTCGTTACCCACTGCTACCGGCGTCCGCGCGCATTGCCGGAGTGGCCCTACAATTTGTTCGCCATGGTACATGGCGCTGGCCGCGAGGAAGTGGGCGGCAAGGTTGCGAAGATCGCCGCCCTGCTGGGCGGTGCCGCGCGGGGCCATGAGGTTCTCTATTCGACGCGCATTCTCAAGAAGACGGGATTGCGGCTTTCGGCCTGAAAGGTGAGCGATGTTTCGAGTTTCCCAGTTCATGCAGGAGTTGCTGGCGCCGACACCGGCAGGGCCACGGCGCGATCTGCCGGGGCCGGTGGTGATCTGGAACCTGGTCAGGCGCTGCAATCTTCTGTGCAAGCATTGCTATTCGATCTCCGGCGATGTGGATTTTCCGGGTGAGCTTTCGACTGCCGAAGTCTTTAGCGTGATGGACGACCTGAAGCGCTTCCGGGTGCCGGTGCTGATCCTCTCCGGTGGCGAGCCGCTGCTCAGGTCCGACATTTTTGAGATATCGCACCGGGCCAAGAATATGGGCTTCTATACGGGGCTGTCTTCCAACGGCACGCTGGTGTCGGCGGACAACATCAAGAAGATCGCCGATGTCGGATACGACTATGTGGGGATCAGTCTCGATGGGATCGGGGCTACCCATGATTCCTTCCGGCGCAAGGTGGGCGCATTCGATGCGGCCCTCGATGGCCTTCGCCTGTGCCGCGACAACGGCATCAAGACGGGCATGCGGTTCACCATGACCATGGACAATGCGGCGGAGTTTCCCAAGCTGCTTGATCTCATGGAGAAAGAGCGGATCGACAAGTTCTACCTGTCGCATCTGGTTTATGCCGGGAGGGGCAACAAGAACCGGATGGACGACGCGCGGCGGGGATTTACGCGGCGGATGATGGATGTGCTGTTCGACCGCGCATGGGAAGCGGCGCGCATGGGCGAACCCAAGGAGTTCGTCACCGGCAACAATGACGCCGACGGCGCCTATCTGTTGCTGTGGGCGCGCGAACGCTTCCCGGACAAGGCCCAGCACATCCGCGCCAAGCTGGCGCAATGGGGCGGCAATGCCTCGGGGGTCAATATCGCCAATATCGACAACCTCGGCAATGTCCATCCTGACACCATGTGGTGGCACTATAACCTCGGCAACGTGAAGGAGCGGCCGTTTTCGGAGATCTGGCAGGACAAGAGCGATCCGATCATGGCCGGGTTGAAGGAGCGCCCGCGCGCCATTGAAGGTCGCTGCGGGACTTGCGGCTTTTTTGACATCTGCGGGGGCAATACGCGGGTGCGGGCGATGCAATTGACGGGAAATCCGTGGGCGGAGGATCCGGCCTGCTACCTCACCGATGCGGAGATCGGCGGAGTGGCGGGTGCGGCGCGCCTGGAAGTCACGCCGTTCCGGAGCAGAATTCATGCCGAAGCTGCTGAGTAGGGTTTTTGGACTCTTGGCTGTTGCCCTGCTGCACACGGCGGCGGTTGCCGGCGAGTCTTCCATACTGTTCGAAAGCCAATGCGCGGCGTGTCACGGAGCGGAACGGCTTGGCGGCACGGGGCCGGCACTTATTCCCGAGAGCCTGGCCCGGCTTAAGCCCGAAGCTGTCGAGAAAACCATTGCAGCCGGCCGGCCGGCAACCAAGATGCCGGCTTTCTTGGATGTTTTGAGCAAAGAGGATATTTCGGCACTGGCCAGGTTCGTCCTTTCGCCCTTGGCGAAGACGCCGAAATGGGGAGAGGCCGAAATTGCGGCAAGCAAGATCGTGTTCGATGCCTCGCCAGCGGTTTCCAAGCCGGTGTTCACTTCCGACCCGCTCAATCTCTTCGTGGTGGTGGAAGCGGGCGACCATCACGCCAGCATTGTCGATGGCGACAGTTTCACGGTGATCAAGCGGTTCGAGACGCGCTTTGCCCTGCATGGCGGGCCGAAATTCACGCCGGATGGGCGTTATGTTTTCTTCATGTCGCGCGACGGCTGGGTCAGCAAGTTCGATCTCTGGGGCCTGAGGCCGGTGGCGGAGGTTCGCGCCAGCATCAATTCGCGCAACATCGCCATCTCGGCGGACGGCCTTCATGTGGCGGTTGCAAGCTATCTTCCCAACTCACTGGTCATCCTGAACAGCGAAACGCTGGCGGTCGAAAAGATTTTCGAAGTCAAGGACAGAAAGGGGCGGCCTTCTCGGGTTTCGGCGGTCTATCAGGCGCCACGGCGCAACAGCTTCATTGCGGCACTGAAGGACGTTCCGGAAGTGTGGGAAATCGCCACCGACCCCAATGCCAAGCCAATTTTTTCAGGGTTTGTGCACAACTATGAGCAGGGAATGGAAGAGGCGCTGCCGTCGACCAGCGGCCTGTTCGCCCTGCGCCGGATCGAGGTTCCAGAACCTATCGACGATTTCTTCTTTGACCCCGAATACCGTAACCTGATCGGCGCTTCGCGGGACGGCAAGAAGGCCTATGTGGTCAATCTCAATGTGGGCCGTGACATCGCGGCGATCGATCTTCCGGGCATGCCGCATCTGGGATCGGGGATCACCTGGATATGGAACGGCAGGCCGGTGCTGGCGACCCCCCATCTCAATGCGCCGCTGATCAGCATACTCGACATGACGGACTGGCATGTCATCAAGACGCTCAAGACCGATGGTCCGGGCTTCTTCATGCGCAGCCACGAAAATTCTCCCTATGTGTGGGCGGATGTTTCCGGTGGCGCCCACACGCGACCGCATGCACATCATCGACAAGCGCACGCTGGAAATCGTCAGGACCATCACTCCCGATCCGGGGCGGGCGGCGGCCCATGTCGAGTTTGATCGCGGCGGCAAGAACGCCTTGCTGTCGATTGCCGAAATGGACGGCGCGTTGCTGGTTCTCGACGCGGGCGATTTTCACGAGGTCAAGCGACTTCCGATGTCGAAACCTTCTGGCAAATACAATGTCTGGAACAAGATCACCTTTTCGGCCGGAACCAGCCACTAGGGCGGAGTCCGAGGCGCTGGTTATCGCCGCCCACGGCGACTGTGGCGGCAATGGTGAAAACGTTCTGGTGCGCGAGCTGGCGCACCGTCTGAGGCAGACCGGATGTTTCGCCGAAGTGGCCGCCGGCTATCTGCGCTGCGAACCTTTGATCGAGGATGTCGTGGCGCGGAGTGAATGCGAACGCATCCGGATTTATCCACTGTTTTTGAGCGATGGCTATTATGTGCGCGAAGCCATTCCAAAGCGGCTGGCTATCGTCGAGGGGGTTGATGCCCGCGGGCGCAAATAATTATCGATCCACCGTTAGGACTGCATCCGGAACTGCCAAAGGTTCTCGCTTCCGCGGCAGCCGCGGCGGCAGAGAGGAAAGGATTTTCACCCAAATCGGCAAACCTGCTGCTGATCGCCCATGGATCAAGCAAGACTCCACAGTCGGCGGAAGCGGCAAATCTGATCAGGGACAGCATGGCCAAGGACTCGGCGTTCGCAAATGTCGCTGTTGCATTTCTGGAAGAAGCGCCGTTATTTTCCGAGGCACTGGCCGAAAGTGCGCGGCCCTTGCTTGTCCTTGGCTTGCTGGCAGGCGGGGGAATGCATGCAACCGATGACGTGCAGGCGGCGGTGAACGATCTGGGCGATCCGCAGGTCATCAATGTGGCGCAGCTTGGCGGCTATGCGAGCATCATCGAGCTTGTGGTTGCGGACCTGTGCAGGTCGCGCCAGAGCGCGGACCCAGATCGGGCTTGAGTCCTCCTCCCTGGCGGGGCAAAGTTCAATCCGATCATCACGGGGAAATCAAAATTGGCGCGGTTTGAACGCAAGGACCTGATGGCGAAATTTCAGGACATGAAGGGCCGCCGTATTCCCATCATCGGCGGGGGCGCCGGCACTGGCCTTTCGGCCAAATGCGAGGAAGAAGGCGGCATCGATCTGATCGTCATCTACAATTCCGGCCGCTACCGGATGGCCGGCCGCGGGTCGCTTTCGGGGCTGCTCGCCTATGGCAATGCCAATGACATCGTCATGGAGATGGCCCATGAGGTCTTGCCGGTGACGAAGAAGACGCCGGTTCTGGCAGGCGTCAACGGCACGGACCCATTCTGCATCTTCGACAAGTTTCTCGATGACCTCAAGGCGGTGGGATTCTCCGGCATCCAGAATTTCCCAACGGTGGGGCTGATCGACGGAATTCTGCGGGCCAATCTGGAAGAGACCGGCATGTCCTACGGCCAGGAAGTCGATCTCATCGCGCTCGCCCGCTCGAAAGACATGCTGACGACGCCTTATGTCTTCAATGGCGATGAAGCCGCCGCCATGGCGAAGGCGGGGGCGGACATCATCGTATGCCATCTTGGCCTCACCACGGGCGGCAGCATCGGGTCGAAGACAGCGTTGAAGCTCGCCGATTGCCCGGCGATTGTCGATGAGTGGTCGGCGGCGGCCCTCAAGGTCAACAAGGATGCGATCGTACTTGTCCATGGCGGGCCGGTTTCAATGCCCGACGATGCCGCGTTCATTCTGAAAAACACGCGGAATTGCCATGGCTTCTATGGCGCCTCATCGATGGAGCGGCTGCCGGTGGAGGTGGCGCTGACGGAGCAGACACGGAAATTCAAGGCCATCAGTTTCGACCGGCAATGACGACGCCTTGCATCATTACCGTCGCGATCACTGGATCGGTGGCGCGCAAGGAGCACAATCCGGCGGTTCCGATTAGCGTGGCCGAGCAGGTGGACTTCGACGAAGGCGGCGTTCGAGGCAGGCGCCACAATCGCCCATGTCCATGTGCGCAAGGACGATCAGACGCCAACCTCCGACCCGGAGCGCTTTGCCGCGTTGCTTGCGGGACTACGCCAAGCATGCCCGGGGATGATCGTGCAATTTTCCACCGGCGGGCGCTCGGGCAAGGGCTCGGAGCGGGGCGGCATGCTGCATCTGGGCTGCGACATGGCTTCGCTGTCGACGGGCTCGTGCAATTTTCCGACGATCATCTACGAGAACCATCCCGATCTGGTGCGCGAACTGGCGGCCAAAATGCTGGCGCACAATGTGAAGCCGGAGATCGAGGTGTTCGATCTGTCGATGCTCTATCAGGCGCTGCGCATGGCGGATGAGGGATTGCTCAGGAAACCACTTGCATGTGCAGTTCGTGTTCGGGGTGAAAAACGCCATGCCGGCGGTGCGCCAGGCCTTCGACTTCATGGTGGACGAGATCACCCGGTTGGCGCCGGAAGCGACATGGACGGCGGCGGGGATCGGGCGTCATCAGCTTGAAGTCAACCGCTGGGCCTTGGACCGCGGCGGTCATTGCCGCACCGGGCTGGAAGACAATATCCGCTGGGACGAGACGCGGCTTGCGGCATCGAACGCCGAGCTGGTGGCGCGGGTGGCCGAGCTATGCCGGAGTTACGGACGGCACCCGGCGAGCGTGGCGGAGGCACGGAGGCTGTTGTCGCTGCCGATGTTATGACATTCGGACGGAACTATCGACGCGCCAGCAGCTGTTCGATTTCCTTCAGCTTCGGCATCGCTGGCGCGGTTCCGGCCCGGGTCACCGAAATGCCGGCGGCGGCGGAGGCGAAGCGGGCGGCGGCGAGGGGGTCCTGGCCGCGTGACAAGGCTGCGGCAAAGGCGCCGACGAAGGCATCGCCGGCGCCGGCGGTCTCCACGACTTTTCCGGCATTGAAGGCGGGGATCGCGATTGAGCGTTCGCGGTTGTGAAACAGCGCGCCTTTTGCTCCGAGGGTGATGAGGGCGGTTCCGGCGCCTTTGGCGAGCAGGGCATCGCCGGCCTTGCGGGCATCATCGAGGCTTGCCACGGGGATGCCGGTCAAGCCTTCGGCTTCGCTCTCATTGGGAATGACGTAGTCGCAGAGGGGATAGATGGCATCATCGATGGGCGCTGCGGGGGCGGGGTTGAAGACTGTTATGACGCCCGCGGCGCGGGCGATTTCGAGGCCGCGCCGGGCGGCGGCGATGGGCTGCTCGAGCTGGGTGACGAACACCTTCGAGCGCGCGGATCGCTCTCGGCCTCACGCTCGACGTCGGCGGTGCTGATCGAGGATGCGGCGCCAGGGACCACGATGATGGCGTTCTCGCCATTGGTGTCGTTGACGAAGATGTAGGCGGCACCGGTCGGCTCGGTGGTTGATTGCGCAACACGAGCGGTGATGCTCTCCCTGGCCCAGGCGGCAAGGGCTATTTCGCCGAAAGCGTCCTTGCCGATCCTGGAGATGAAGCTCACCTTGGCCCCGGCGCGGGCGGCGGCCACGGCCTGGTTGGAGCCCTTGCCGCCGGGACCCATGGCGAAGCCCGAGCCGATCAGGGTTTCGCCGATCAAGGGCTGGCGGCTGGCGCGAAAAGCGAGATCGGCCACGAAGATGCCGAGGATGGTGACGCCCTGCTGCACCGCGCTAGCCCGCCTTGGGCGGGATCACGCCTTTCTTGAAAATGAAGCAGCCGTAGAATCGGGTGTCGCCGGTGACGATGACGCAATAGGCTTTCTTGGCGCGCTCGTAGAAGGCGAAGCGTTCTACCGATCCCATGGGCCAGGACATGCCCTCGGCCCTGTCGATCACCTTCTGCACCTCGGCTTGCACGGGGGGAATTTCGTTGGGCTTGCCCATGATCTCCATGCGCTCGGCGGGATGATCGACAAAGCTATCGAGCGGCATCACCGAGAGGATGGCTTCGGCGGCCTCGGCCGCGGTCAGATTGTCCATGCGCAGCAGCTTTGCCGATGACGGTTTGCCTGGCCACCGAATCCGATGGAAAATTGGTGTCGCTGATGACCAGGTCATCGCCGTGGCCCATGGCGCGGAGAGCGCGGATCACATCGGCATTGAGGCGGTTGTCGAAGTTTCGCAGCATGTCATTCTCCGTAGGGAATCCAGATGTTCTTCACCTGCACCGCGTGGCGGAGCAGCACCGGACCCTCGGCCTGATCGGCATCGTACCAATCGGTGGCGAGGCCGTTGTCGACGAGGGTGCGCTTGAGATTGCCGGTTGAAAGCCGTTCGGCGGCGGCGGAATTTTCCTTGGAACCGAACACCCACAGCGCATCGACATCATCGTGCTCGGCGAGGGTCTTGAGAAGCGCGTCACGCGCGCCGGTCACAATGTTGATGACGCCGGCGGGAAGATCGGAGGTCTCGAGCACCTGGTGGAAATCGGTGGCGGCAAGCGGGTGGCGCTCGCTGGGCACGACGACGACGCGGTTGCCCATGGCGATGAGCGGGGCCACGAGGCTGATGAAGCCGAGAAGCGGTGCCTCATCGGGGCAGATCACACCCACCACACCCAAGGGTTCGTTCATGGCGAGAGCTACACCGCGAAGCGGCGGCGAGTGCACGCTGCCATCGAATTTGTCAGCCCAGGCGCCATAGCTGAACAGGCGGGAGATCGCCGTTTCGACTTCTTTCTTTGCTTTAGATGAGCCGGTCATCACTTTGATGCGGCTGGTAAATTCAACAGTACGGGCGGATAGGTTTTCGGCGATGTAATAGAGGATCTGGGCACGGTTGTGGGCGGTGGCCTTCGACCAACCTTCAGCGCTGCGCGCGGCGGCCACGGCATTGCGGATGTCCTTGCGGTTTCCTTCGCCCACTTCGCCAATGATTTTGCCCGCGGGCGAAAGGATGGCGCGGGAGTAATTGCCGTCGGGCCGTGCCTGCTTGCCGCCGATGAAAAGTTTGGCGGTGCGGTCGATGCTTGCGACGGAAGCAACGCGTGGCTTCGGGAAGTTTTGGCAGTTCAGGCTTTGGTTTGCGAGCGGCCCAGGCTTTCAGCTTGAGATATTCGAAGATGCCTTCGCGCCCGCCTTCGCGGCCGAAGCCCGACTCGCGGTAGCCACCGAAGCCCACGGCGGCATCGAACAGGTTGGTGGCATTCACCCACACGACACCGCACTGCAATTTGGGAGCGATATCGAGGGCAAGGCCGATGGTTTCGCTCCAAATGCTGGCAGAGAGGCCATAGCGCGAATTGTTGGCGAGCTGGACGGCCTCGTCGGGGGTGCGGAAAGTCATCGACACCAGAACGGGGCCGAAGATTTCTTCGGTCGCCACCGTCGAGGCGGTTTGCACGTTAGTGAGAAGGGTGGGCGGGTAGAAGCAGCCGGTGGTTGGCATGACGATGTCGGGCTGGAATTTCTCCGCCCCTTCGGCCACGCCGCGGTCGACCAGTGCGCCGATGCGCTGCAGTTGAATGGGATCGACGATGGCGCCCATGTCGATCGACTTGTCGAGGGGGTGGCCGACGCGGAGCGTGCCCATGCGGCGCTTGAGGCGGCGGGTGAATTCGGCGGCGATACCCTCCTGCACCAGCAACCGCGATCCCGCACAGCAGACCTGGCCCTGGTTGAACCAGATGGCATCGACAATGCCCTCCACCGCGCCATCGAGGTCGGCGTCGTCGAAAACGATGAAGGGCGATTTGCCGCCAAGTTCGAGGGTGAGGGACTTTCCGGTGCCGGCGGTTTTCTGGCGGATGAGGCGGCCCACTTCGGTGGAGCCGGTGAAGGCGATCTTGTTGACGTCCGGGTGATCGACGAGAGCCGCGCCGGTCTGGCCATCGCCGGTGACGATGTTGAGAACGCCAGGCGGCAGGCCCGCCTTGTGGGCGAGTTCGGCGAAGAGGAGGGCGGTGAGGGAGGTATATTCAGCGGGCTTGAGAACCACCGTGTTGCCCGCCGCCAGGGCCGGGGCCACTTTCCACGCCAGCATCAGGAGGGGGAAGTTCCACGGAATGATCTGGCCCACCACGCCCAATGGTCCGTAGGCGGAGAATTCCTGTTCCTGCAGCTGGGCCCAGCCGGCGTGATGATAGAAGTGGCGGGCGGCGAGCGGCACATCGAGGTCGCGGGTCTCGCGGATCGGCTTGCCGTTGTCGAGGCTTTCGAGCACGGCGAACAGCCTGCTGATGGCGCTGAATCATGCGGGCCAGCGCATAGAGGTGGCGGGCGCGGGCGGGGCCGCCGAGATTTGCCCATGGCACTTGCGCAGCGCGGGCGGCGGTGACCGCCATGCCGACATCGGCGGCGGAACCTTGGGCGATGTTCGCGAGGAATTTTCCGGTGGCGGGTTCGGCGCTTTCGAATTGTTTTGCCGCCGGGACGAAAGCGCCATTGATGAAATGGCCGAATCTTGCCTGATGGGAGGCGAGCCAGGCGCGGGCTTCCGTGTCGGACTCAGGTGCGGGACCATAGTCCATGGAGTCGAAATATTCAGCGACGCTCATTGGTTATCCCACCGGATGGCGGTTGAAGGCGGAGTAGCGGCCGGTGACGTGATGCTCGAGCTGGCGCTCGATATCGGCGAGGAGGCTCGAGGCGCCGACCCGGAAGAGGTCTGGCTCCAGCCATTCGCGGCCCAATTCCTCCTTCATCAGGATCTGGTAGTTGAGAACGTCCTTGGCGGCGGAGATGCCGCCGGCGGGCTTGTAGCCCACCTTGAAGGAGGTGGCATCCTGATAGGCGCGGATCATGCGAAGCATGGTCAATGTCACCAGCAACGTGGCGTTCACCACTTCCTTGCCGGTCGAGGTCTTGATGAAGTCGGCGCCCGCCATCATGCAGATCATCGAGGCCTTGGCGACGTTGCGAAGTGTCTTGATGTCGCCGGTCGCCAGAATGGCCTTGACGTGGGCGGCGCCACAGGCCGCGCGGAAGTCGCGCATCTCGTCATAGAGCGCCTTCCAGTTGCCGGTGAGCACATGTTCGCGGGTGATGACGATGTCGATCTCGGCGGCGCCGTCCTTCAGCGAGGCCTCGATCTCCTTGAGCTTGAGATCATGGGGAATGAGGCCGGCCGGGAAGCCGGTGGAGACGGCGGCAACCGGAATGCCGGAGCCCGCCAGCGCCTCAACAGCGGTGGCGACAAAGCGGTGGTAGACGCAGATGGCGCCGGTGTGGAGATCACGATCGGCGAAGCCCAGTTTTTCCTGTATGTCGCTGCGGATCGGCTGCTTCGCCTTGGCGCAAAGCCTCTTCACGCGGCCCGCCGTGTCATCGCCGGAGAGGGTGGTGAGGTCGATGCAGGTGACGGCCTTTAAAAGCCAGGCGGCCTGGGCGTCCTTCTTCACCGTGCGGCGGCCTGGAAGCGAGGCTACCCGGCGCTCCGAGGCTGAAAGGTTAATCCGCATGTCCTCGATCCAATCGAGGTCGAAAGGCACGCCGGCATTGCGGGCGGCATGGGGGAGCGGGAGGATGTTGGTCTGGGCCATGGGGGAAGGTAGGCGCGGCGTGTGAACCTGGTCAAGCACAGCGTAGTTGGCCGAGTTGGGTTTCCGCTGTCCTACAACCTGCTCCGGCCTTGCCGGCACCTTCACTAATGCTTCGCCTTCCAGCACCAGGGTGTCGCCCACCTTGCAGCGGCAGGTGAGTTTCACGCGGTTGCCCTTCTCGACCAATTCGACCACTTCAACACTCGCCACCACGATGTCGCCGATGCGGACGGGGGCTTTGAAGTTCAAGGTCTGGGACATGTAGATGGCGCCGGGGCCGGGGAGCCTGGTGCCGATCACGGCGGAGATGAGGCTGGCGGTATAGAGGCCATGGGCGATGCGGCCGCCGAAGGGGGTCTTGGCGGCGAAATGCTCGGAGAGGTGGATGGGATTGCGGTCGCCCGAGATTTCGGCAAAGCCCACCACGTCGGAGGATTTCACCTCCTTGGCGTAGGTCTCGGTCATGCCGAGAGCCAAATCTTCGAAATAGAGGGTGCGGGTGGCGGGCAGCATCGAATCGCTCTTATTGGCGTCCCGTGTGTATGCCCCAGAGATTGAGGAGATGCACGAGGGCCAAAAGTCCGATGAGGGCGCCGGCCAGCAGCAGGGGCGTGGTGGGAACAAGCCGCGGGTCGAAGCTCTTCCGCGGCCGCCGCTCCAGAATGGCCATGGCCGCCACAAGGCCCGCACCGGCGGCAAGCGCGGCGAGAGTGATCCAGAGTTCAGCGCTATAAAGGTCAGGCGGATTGCGGTTGCGGCGTGGTGATCGCGCCAAGTGACAGTTCCTTCGGCAGCTGTCCTGAGGGTCTGGAACAGCCGCTCCGAACGTCCGCGCGCTTGCGGTGAATAGGCCGCGATATGCTCGACACCGAGTTGCGCCAAGGCGCGGCCCACCTGGGTCAAGCGCACCCGGTCAACCTTGCCGCGGGCTTCGGGGGTGTAAAAATAATGGCTGCCGCGATCGCTGTAGAGGCTCATCGGCAGGCCGTGGGCGCCAAACACTTCGGCCAATGCCCGCAAACTCGATACCGTGCCTTCCTCCGCCACCAGAAAGGCCGAATAGATCGCACTCGTCGCATCGTCCATGGTCACGATCAGATCGAGAGGCGGGTGGCCTTCAAGCCAGGCATGGCGCGAGCCGTCCTGATGCAGCATCATGCCGGGCAAGGACCGCCTCGGCCGCTTGCGCCGGTGGGCGCCGCGCCGCACTGCCCGCTCCAGCAAACGCTTCGACTGAGACATGAGGGTCGGCGTTGGTTGACAGGGGCCACCCACGCCACTATAGACCAGCCTCGAAATGACCCAGATGGCATGGGGGTCGGCTGACCCATGTGCCTGAAAAATCAGGTGAAGTCCATGAAAGTCCGCAATTCCCTCAAGTCGCTGATCAAGCGGCACCGAGATAACAAGGTGGTCCGCCGCAAGGGGCGCACCTACATCATCAACAAGACCAATCCGCGCTTCAAGGCGCGCCAGGGCTGATCTCTCAACTTACGAAGTTGTGAACGCCGTGCGCGGCCCGCCGCCCACGGCGCTCTTTTTGTTGCCACAAGTTCCGGTGTAGGATCGCGCCATGCGTGGCCTCCAGTTTTCTCTAGCCGTCATTCTTGTTGGCACGGTTCCGGCCTTTGCCGAAGATAACCGCGATAGGGGTGTGGCCGGTCCGCAGGCGCCTGTTGTGCGCAAGTCGCCCGCCGAAGCGCGCTCGGAAACGCTCGACCGTCTGTTTGCCAGGCTGCACCGGGAGTCCGATGGGGATCAAGCCAAGGTCATCGAGCAGGGCATCTGGAAAATCTGGATGACGGATGATTCGCCCACGGCGGAAGTGCTGCTGCAACAGGGCACAAGGGCGATGAGTGACGGCGCGCCGGAACAGTCACTCACCATTTTCAACCGGCTGATCGGAGCATATCCGGATTTCGCCGAGGCGTGGAACAAGCGGGCGACGCTGTATTTCCTGATGAAGAAATATCCCGAGTCGCTAGCCGATATCGACAAGGTGCTGGACCTCGAGCCCCGCCATTTCGGCGCGCTTTCGGGACGCGGCATGATCTACCAGCGGCAGAAGAACTACGCGGCAGCACTTGACGCCTACCGCGATGCGCTGGCGGTCAACCCCACCATGGAGGCGGCGAAGGATGCGGTTAAACAGCTCGAGAAGCTCGAGCGGGGAATTTGAAGGTTCCAATTAGCCCGCCGGTGGTGAACCGGCTCAGCGCGAGGGCAGAATGTTCTGGTTCCGGTGAAAGACATTGTGCGGGTCGTACTTCGCCTTGATTTTCCGGAGCCGGGAATAATTGGGACCATAGGCTGCTGCAACCTGGTCGATAGCCTCGTCGTCACCCATGTAATTGACATAACGCGCCGGGGAGCGGAAGGGCTGCATGGCATCATAAGTTTCGCGGGCCCAGGCAATAGATGCCTCAGTTGCGGCAGAATCCATCCACTGGGCGAGAACCAGCAGATTGTAACCAACAGCACGGTGCGGATATGCCATTGCATCAACCGCAACGCGGCAGGCCGCGCCATGAAAATGCTCGAGCATGATTGCTCCCATTGGCGTCGGGCATTTGGCAAAACAGGAAATCATGGTGGCGATGGCCGCATCGGTCAATTCCGACAGGAAACTCGACTTCCAGTAACTGAGCGCGCCCTTGGGAAAGCCTGCATCAAGCATTGAGTTCAGCGCGCTATAAGGCACGGGCCCCATGCCATCCATTACGGGAGGGCCAAAGGACTTGATCGGCTTCATCGCCGCCTCGCCGGCAGAAAGTTCGCCACAATGGCAGGCCACAATTGCAGCAAGCTTCACCCCCGAGCCGTCCGGCGCGTGAACAAGGCCAGCGAAAAGTGTGGTTTCATCGGGCAAAGCGCGGGTCACTTCGCGATAAAAACGGAGTACGTCTGGCGCCTTTTCGAGGGGATGGGTAACCAAACCTCCGGTGATCATCGGGCCCACCGGGTGAAGCCTGAACTCGAAGGAAGATGCTACCCCGAAGTTGCCACCACCGCCACGCACCGCCCAGAACAAATCGGGGTTCTCATCGGCGCTGGCGCGCAGCACCTTTCCGTCCGCGGTGACGATCTCAGCCGAAATCAGATTGTCGAGAGACATGCCATGCTTGGCCATGAGCCATCCCAGGCCTCCGCCGAGGGTAAGCCCGGCAACGCCCGTCGAAGATATTGCGCCGCCCGTCGTGGCTAATCCATGAAGTTGCGTTTCGCGATTGAAATCGGCCCAGGTGGCGCCACCCTGAACCCACGCGGTTCTGGACTTGGTGTCCACGCGGACGGCCTTCATCGGTGACAAGTCAATCATCAGCCCCTTGTCGACAGTGGCGCGCCCAGCCACATTGTGGCCGCCGCCGCGCACGGCAATTTCAAGCCCAAGTCTCCCGCCGAGATTCACAGCATCGACAATATCGGCGGTGCCGATGCAGCGGGCGATCAAAGCCGGCCGCTTGTCCACCAGACCGTTGTGGACTTTCCTGGCGTCCTCGTACCCGGCCTGGCCAGGCCGGAGCAACTGACCTCCAAAGGTCTTCGCGAGTTCATCCACCGCTTGCGGCAATGATGTTTCTTTGGACATAGGAAACACTCCGTGAAATTGCTCAATTCCCCGCGGCGCCTTCGCGGCCGACGTAGGCGATGCGGAGCATGTTGGTGGCGCCGGGGGTTCCGAGTGGCACGCCGGCGGTGATGATGATGCGCTGGCCTGGTTGGGCGAAGCCTTCGGCGAAGGCGATGCGGCAGGCTCTTGCAACCATGTCGTCGAGGTCGTGAGCATCGTCGGTGAGCACGCAGTGCAGGCCCCAGCCGAGGGCCAGGCGGCGGGCGGTGGCGGCAATCGGGGTCAATGCGATAACCGGCGTATCGGGCCTTTCGCGCGCGACACGAAGGCCGGTCGAACCGGAACCGGTGTAACAGACCATCGCCGCCAGATTGAGCGTTTCGGAAATCGTGCGGGCGGCAACCGAGATGGCGTCGGCGCTGGTGGGCTGGGGCTCATTGCGCTGGGCGGTGATGATGCTGCGGTAGAAGCTGTCGCGCTCGACCGATTGGGCGATGCGGTCCATGGTGGCAACCGCCTTGTCGGGCCAGGCGCCGGTGGCGCTTTCGGCCGACAGCATGATGGCATCGGCGCCCTCGTAGACCGCCGTGGCAACGTCGGACACTTCGGCCCTGGTTGGCACCGGCTCGACGATCATCGACTCGAGCATCTGGGTCGCCACCACCACAGGCTTTCCAGACTTGCGGGCGGCGCGGGTGATTTGTTTTTGCCGGGCGGGCACGGTTTCGAGGGGGAGTTCGACGCCCAAATCGCCGCGCGCCACCATGATGCCGTCGGCGATTTCAAGAATTTCGTCGAGGCAGTTGAGCGCCGACGGCTTTTCGATTTTCGCCATGACACCGGCGCGGCCGCGGATCAGCTTGCGGGCCTCGGCCACGTCATCGGGACGCTGGACGAAGGAGAGCGCAATCCAGTCAACGCCAACCGAAGCTGCGGCTTCAAGGTCGGAGCGATCCTTGTCGGTGAGCGCGGCAATCGGAAGAATAGTGTCGGGCAGGTTGACGCCCTTGCGGTCGGAAATCACCCCGCCATAGATCACCCGCGTATCGAGGCGGGTGGCCGAGGCCTTGGTGATCTCGACACGGATGCGGCCATCGTTGAGCAGCAGATTGTCGGCCTCCTTGGCGGCAGCGAAAATTTCCGGGTGGGGAAGGCAAACGCGGGTGGCATCGCCGAGAGCAGGGTCGGTGTCAAAAGTGAAGCTATCGCCGGCGGCAATCTTGGCTTCCTTGCCTTTGAAGGTGCCGATGCGGATCTTCGGCCCCTGCAAATCGGCGAGAATGCCGATGGGGCGGTTCAGGCGGGTTTCCATGGCACGGATATGGCCGTGCAATTCCTTGAGCAGGGGATGCTGGGTATGGCTCATGTTGATGCGAAAGACATCGACACCGGCCAGAAACAGCTTCTCGATCATCTCAGGGCTGGACGACGCCGGGCCTAGCGTGGCGACGATCTTGACCTTCCGGTTGCGGCGCACCTAGATCATTGCCCCTGGGTGGTCTTTTCACCGGACAGCGACACAGTCCACTCGGTTTCCTCGCCCGTGTCGACTTCGAAAAAACCTATCTTCTGAAAGCCGCGGCCGGTGCAGTCGTCGATGCCGCGGATGGTGAAAACCTTATCGCGAATGCACATCATCGCCTTGCCGCCCCACGATCCGCCCTTCTCATAGTCCACGGCGTAGACATAATAGTATCTGGCAATTAGCGCGCCTTTGAGCAGGGTCAGGCATTTCTGGGCCTCGACGGTCCACCAGCCCTCGGTGGCCCAGCCTTCCTTGTCCTTGTAGCCAAGGGCCACGCCGACGCGGCTTGCCGTGTTGTTGCACATCTTGAGGTCGGCCATGGCGGGCGCGCTCATGGCGCACAGCAAAACCAGCGCTCCGCCGATGAACGCCGCTCTTCGAACCATTTTGCCGCCTCCCGCGCTGTCGTGCGAATCGGTCATAACATTCCCTTTAGGCCAGGTGCCGTCAACCGTGCCCGGCTTCGGGCGCTAATCCGGAGGGCAAGTATGGCAATAGGATGACTGAGCGTTTAGCCTCATCTATATGCCTCGTCCATGGCGAAGATCGAACCTGCCCTCGCCGTTGAAGCGATCCCCGGCGCAGCCACGAGCCGGCTGCTGCTGTTGTGCGATCATGCCTCGAACCATGTGCCGGCCGAATACGCGATGCTTGGCCTGGCGCGGCACGAATTCGAGCGTCACATCGCCTATGATATCGGGGCGCGCGATGTGACGCTGGCTCTCGCGCACCGGCTTGATGCGGCAGCGCTACTTGCCTGCACTTCGCGGCTGCTCATCGATCCCAACCGCGGCAGGGACGATCCAACCCTTATCATGAAGCTTTCGGACGGCGCCATCGTGCCTGGCAATGCTAGAGTTGACGCAAGCGAGCGCCAGCGGCGGATCGAGCGGTTCCATGCGCCCTATCACCGGGCAATCGCGGCCAAGCTCGACGCGCTGCTGGCGGCGGGCATCATGCCGCTGATCATTTCGATCCACAGTTTCACGCCGTCGTGGAGGGGCAAGCCACGACCGTGGCATGCGGGCATCCTGTGGGACCGCGACGAGCGCATTGCCGGTCCGATGATTGCCGCATTGCGGGCGCACGAGGGATTGGTGGTCGGCGACAACGAGCCCTATTCCGGCGCGTTGGAAGGCGACACCCTCAGCGTTCACGCCACGGCACGCGGCCTGCCGCATGTGCTGATCGAAGTCCGGCAGGATCTGATCGGGCACAAATCAGGTGTGGATGAATGGGCGGAACGGCTGGCGAAGGCAATCCAACCCTTTATGAAAGGAGCCGATGAACATGGATGACACCGCAAGGACGGAACTGGAAGCGGCGGCGTTTCGCAGGCTGCTGGAACATTTGCGCCAGCGCAGCGAAGTGCAAAATATCGATCTGATGACTCTCGCCGGCTTCTGCCGCAACTGTCTTTCGAACTGGTATCAGGAAGCCGCGGCGGCGCGCGGGCTTGAGGTTTCGCGCGATGCGGCCCGCGAGATGGTTTACGGCATGCCCTATGAAGAGTGGAAGGCGAAGTTCCAGCGCGAGGCATCGGCCGGACAGAAGTTGGCTTTTGAACAATCGCACAAACATTAGCTCAGTCCGGAGGTTATGATGGCAGAGACCAAGACAAGTTTTGCGCAAGGCCAGCTTCGCAGCATCGTCGAGCGCATCGAACGCCTGGAAGAAGAGAAAAAAACCATCGCCGGCGACATCAAGGAAGTCTACGCCGAGGCCAAAGGCAATGGCTTCGACACCAAAATTCTGCGCAAGGTGGTTTCGCTGCGGAGGAAGGAGGCAACCGAGCGTGAAGAAGAGCAGTCGATGCTCGATCTCTACATGGCGGCCCTCGGCATGATCCCGGCGGATACAGAAGAGGCGGCCTGAGCCGCCCCGGTGAACTGATTCTTTGCCGGCAGCTGGAGGCTACTGCTCTTCGAGCATGCCGACGGTTTGCTTGCTGGCAGGCGAGTTTGACATGGGCAAGGGCAAGCTGCCCTTGCCACCGCGGTTGACCACCAGCATATCGCCCTTGCCGGTTGCGAATTCCGGCTTGGTGGCACGTTCCAGTTTGGGCATGGCCGGCACTTCGGCAGCTTCGGCGCTCCCGGGCAGGAGGCCTGCCACGGCATCGGCGAAGGGCTGCGGGGAGCCATCGCGACGGACAGCCTTGTCGCCGTTGAAGATGATCTGCTGCGGCCACCAGAACAGATCCTCGCCGGCGGCCGAGGCGGCAATCGTCTTGATCACTGGCACATCGGACGCGGTGCCGTCGCGAAGCGAGTCGACGAGACTGCCCTTGGCCGTGATGTTCGAGACAGGATCGGAAAGCTCGGTCATGGTTTCAGCCGCTTCGACGGCGCCAATGCTTTCGCTCACCGGCGAGGCTTGCTTGACCATCGATGGAGGAGGAGCCGAGGCGGGCTCGATCTTCATGTTGACGGCGGCCATCATCAGCACTTCGATGGGCTTCGGCCGCGGCTTTGGAATCGGATAGGCTTTGACCACGCCTTCCGGAATTTCCTCGGCCAGCCTGGGCTTTTCCACCTTCGGCGCCTTGCTGGCTTCTTCGGTCATTGTCGCCAGTTCATCGTCACCTTCTTCATAGGCGGTTTCGATGGCCGCTATCTTGGTGGACTTCTCCTGCTGGGACGGTGCGTTGGAGTTTGCGTCGGCGAACATCAATTGATCGCTCTTGTTGCGGCGGGCGCCGACGGTCTTGCGGTAATCACGGAAGATCTTGGCCATTTCACGCGAGCCGATGCCCGGACCCCAATGGCGGACACGGCCGGAGTCGACATGGAGAAAGCCGGTCGGTCCGCCGGAGCTGCGATAATAGCCAACACCGCCCACTTGGCGGACCAAGGCGCTGTTGCGCATCTTGATGGTCGGCACGTCGGGGAAATAAATGTCGATGGCCTTGCCGAGAATATGCTGGCTCTTCTTGGCAACGTTGCGGCCGACACGCTTGAGGAAGCTGTTGGTTTTCGCCGAACGGTAACCGGAGACGATGTGGACAGGAGCGTGGGAGCCCAAGTCGGCGTGCAATTCCCAAACGAGGTCGATGGTCTTGGGATCGATGGTGATGACTTCGTTGCGGCGCCAATCGCGCATGATGTAGTTGATCTTCTTAAGCGCCGAGGGGACGTATTTGCCGTTGGCCGTGTAGGTCACGGTCAGGCTCTCACCGGTGTGGATATGATAGAGCGAGATCGTGCGGGTTTCGCCGCCGGAAATTGCCGATGAGCCGAAGCCAGCCCAAAGGCCTGCGAGCAATGCCGCAGCAACCGTTGTCGAAGCCAAAGCCTTCTTACAACGCACCATCAAAGACCGGTGTTGATCGGTATCCCTGCAAAGCAAACTCTTAACCCCACACTACCAGGTTTATTCCCGGTTCCCTTTGGAACCCCGTTCCAGGCTCCACGAGACTTAGTGCCCGCTTACACCCATTTCGGCTTTCGAACAAGAATAAGGCTACCGTGAGGCAGCACTCATTTAGATAGACTGGCGCATGAGGCTTAACAACGTCTTAACCTAAACCAATCGTTGGATAATTCCCTAAAATCCGAGGCTTAGCGCTGGGCGAGAGTGGTGGCCGACATGGCCTTCTCAAGGGACTCATCGCGCCCATAAATATCATTATAATACAATATGTTACCCGATTCGTCCGGCCATGCCGTGAAGTAGGAGATTTGAATCGGCACTTTGACCGGTAGGCGGACTGTTTGGCTCTTCTTGCTGCTGGTGTTGGCATCGACCTTGGCCTTATCCCATCCGAGCAGAATCGTGGCAAATTCGCGCGGATTCTGGACGCGGACGCAACCGTGACTGAAGGCCCGCGTATCCTTGGCGAACAGCTCGCGGTTGGGGGTGTCGTGCATGTAAATGTTGTGGGAGTTGGGAAAGAGGAATTTCAACTCGCCGAGCGCGTTCTTCTTGCCCGGCGGCTGTTGAATCGAATAGGGAATGGTATTGCCATAGGCCCACCAGTCGATGTCGGCGGACGGAATCGTCTGGCCGTCGGAGGTGGAAACCTTGAAACCGATGCGGTCGAGGTAATAGGGGTCGTCGCGCAGTTTTGGAAGATACTCGTTGGCAATGATCGAGGGCGGCACTCCCCAAGACGGATTGAACACGACGGTTTCGATTTGGTCGTTGAAAACCGCAGTCTGGGTCATCGGCTTGCCGACGATCACATTGCTCCGCCAGATTTGCGAAGTCCCGTCCATGACGGTGACCTGGAAGGCCGCCTGATTGACGAAAACATTGCGGCGGCCCAAATTCTTGGGCAGCCAGCGCAGCCGTTCCATGTTGTAGACCAGACGGCGCAGGTTGCGCCGGTCGCCATGCTGGTTGAGGGCATTGACAGTGCTGTTCTCGAGCGTTCCGGTGACCTTGATCTTGGCGGATTTCTGGAATTCCTTCAGCGCGGCAGAAAGTTCCTTGTCGAGGAGCTTGGCATCGGCGGCAGGCGCAACCGTGGCGCCAAGTTCCAGCAGGCGCTCGCGCACAGCTTCTAGACGGTCATCGGATTGGCCAGGTTTTACTTTCTTGCCGGTCGCAATCGGCACGAAAACCTGGTCCCCTACGTCTTGGCGCAATTTCGCCAGCGCCGACTTCATGGCGGCGTAAGCGGGATGCTTGGGCTGCAGGCCCACGAGATAGGCATCGGGGAATGGCGACCAGGCGAGGACCCTAAGCGAGGTGGCGGCGTCGACATATTCGGGAGTGATGTCGTGGTAAAGCGAAAGGCGGCGCGGGTCGTAGTGGCCGCCGGAGGCATCGCGGGCATATTTCATGGCCATTGCGGTGATGGCCAAGTCGAGGCGTGCCAGCGCCGGAAAATCATTGCTGGCGTAGGTGGCGGCGGATTCAAAGTCCGGCAAACCGGGAGGAAGGTACAGGGTTGCCTGCATGCCGTCTTCCGGAGCAGCCGCAAGCACTTTCAACAGGGCCATGGCGCGAGCCGCCAGCTTGCCGTTTTCAATCCACAGCGGGCGGAATCCCTGGCCGCGATAGTGATCGAGAATAACCTGCCGGATCTGGGGATGGACCCTGATTCCTAGTTCCTTTGAGGTCAATACATCATAGATCGCGGGTTCGCTTAGTCCAAAGGGGCGGGACTCGGTCAGCTTTGCACCATCCAGCGGAACAACCTTTGGGGCAACATAGGTCAGATTGCCCATGCCTATCTGTTCGAAATCGCCTTCCGGATCTTGATTGTTGGCGTCGGGTATTCGCTTGATCCAGCCATTGCCCTGGGCCAGATCGTCAGTCCCATAGATAATGCGAACGTCGCCCTGGTCACGGCGGCTCCACCAGTCCCTACCAAACAAATTTTGGCGCGGCTTGCGGTAGGCTCGATCAGTGCGATGCGATGAAAACAGGGCTTCGAGAAAATTCAGTTTCTTCTTGCGGGCTCCGGCATCGGCATCCGCCGCGGCACCGGCAGCCAAGGCCACTGTCAGGACAGCGGCACTCAAACACTTTGCAAACCTTTTCATCGAATCCAGTTCCCACCACGTGGCACCGGAGCCTAGAGGCCGGTGCGAGGCATTTCAACCGGGGGTAAGTGTTATGCTAAAATATTGGCGAAAGTGTTACCCAATAGCCTCTTCTAGGCCTAAATCCTTCATCTTACGGTAGAGGGTGGAACGGCCAATTCCCAGCTTGCGGGCAACCTCCGACATCTGGCCGCGGTAACGGTTGAGGGCAAGTCTGATCATGTCGGCCTCGACTTCCTCAAGCTTACGGATGTGGCCGCCGTCGGTCACAGCGGGAATTCCCAATGCCATTCCGTCGCTTACCGTTGCCCCGGCCGACCGGCCGACGGCGGACGAACCGGCAATTGCAGCCGTGCCCTGCGGCAGCGCCGGCTTCACCGGTGCGGGCGGGGCCGCCGGAATCTTGATTTCGTAGCCATCAACAAGGGCTGCTATCTGCGGGAAGTCCTGCAATTCCAGAACATCGCCTTCGCACAGCACGATGGCCCGGAAGATGGTGTTTTCCAACTGGCGGACATTGCCCGGCCAGGAATAGGCCTGGAGCAGACCCAGTGCGGTGGGTTCGATGCCGCGCACCTTGCGGCCTTCCTCGGCGGCGAACCTCGTGATGAAGTGGTCGGTCAGGGCAGGAATGTCGTCCTTGCGGTCGCGCAGCGGCGGGACCATGACTGGGAAAACATTGAGACGATAATAGAGGTCTTCGCGGAACTGGCCGGCTTTGACCATCTCGATCATGTTGCGGTTTGTGGCCGAGACAAGACGAATACTGACCTTGACCGGCTTGCGGCCGCCTACCGGATCGATTTCGCCTTCCTGGATGGCGCGCAGCAATTTCACCTGCATGTCGAGAGGCAGCTCGGCCACCTCGTCGAGAAAGAGGGTGCCGCCATCGGCTTCGAGAAATTTGCCTGCATGCTTCGAGGTGGCCCCGGTAAAGGCGCCCTTCTCGTGGCCAAAGAGAATCGACTCAACCAGGTTTTCGGGAATGGCGCCGCAATTGACGGCCACGAAGGACTTGCCGGCGCGGTCGCTTTCGCCCTGGATGGCTCTGGCGATCATTTCCTTGCCGACGCCCGATTCACCCTCGATCAGAATTGGAATGTTGGACTGGGCGCCACGGCGGCCGAGGCGCATGACGTTGGCCATGGCCGGGGAGGAGGCAATGAGGTCGTCAAAGGTCAGGGCGCCGCCCACCTTCTTGTTGAGGCGTTTCACCTCCTCGGTGAGGGCGTTGACCTTGAGGAGGTTCTGAATGGAAACCTTGAGACGCTCGGGCGAAATCGGCTTCACCACGAAATCGTCGGCGCCGGCACGCATGGCCTTGATGACGGTTTCGATCGAGCCTTGCGCGGTCTGCACGATGACCGGCAGGTCGCCGCGCACGGTCTGCAGTTTTTCGAGGAACTCAAGACCGTTCATGCCCGGCATGTTGAGATCGAGGATGATCAGTTCGATCAATCCGCCGGACTGGCTCTTCAGAGTGTCGATCCCTTTGGCGGCGCCATCGACGGGCACGGGCTCGAAGCCAAAACGCTTTACCAGTTCTTCGAGGATGCGGCGCTGGGCCGGATCGTCCTCGACAATCAACACGCGGGAAGCCATGCTAGATCGATAACTCTCAATGAAAACCAAAAACCGGACAAGCGGCTGGACAACGGCCGTTGTTGCTTGCTGACTGCCTCGGCGTGATGGCTCAATCTGGCAGGGAAGGGTAAAGGCGGGATTAATGGGTTAGCGCGTTTGGGGACAATCCGCGGATTTGATCATGATCATGGGAATGCATTTTGCCACAGGCTAGCTGGGTGCATGAAGGACGCTGGCCATTGAACCGCCTGAAGCTCTCGCTCGCCGTTGTTTCCGCCATTGGCCTGGCGCTGGGATTCCTCGCGCCAGTGTTCGGCATGGCGAGCTGGCAATCGGCTATCTGGGGCACGGCCAGCGGGGCAGTGCTGCTGTTTCTGCTCGGCGAAATTCTGACCTCGCTGCACAAGGGCGAGTTTGGCCTCGATATCGTGGCGGCGCTGTCGATGTCGATGGCGATTGGTTTTGGCGAGACACTGGCGGCCGCCGTCGTCTCGCTGATGTATGCCGGGGGTCAACTCCTCGAAGATTATGCCGAATCGCGGGCGCGCTCGGAAATGCGGGCGCTGCTGGGCCGCGCGCCGAAGAAGGCGTTGCGCTATCTCGACGGCAAACTCGCCGAGATCGGCATCGATGAGCTGTCGCCCGGCGACCGCATTCTGGTGCGCCAGGGCGAAGTCGTACCGGTCGACGGGGTGGTGGCAAGCGGCACGGCTCTGCTCGACATGTCGGTGCTCACGGGCGAGTCGGTTCCGGTGCGCCGTACTACCGGCGATGCGGTGGTCAGCGGTGCCGCAAGCCTCGACATGGCCTTCGACATGGTGGCGGCGAGACGGGCGGCCGACAGCACCTATTCGGCGATCGTGCGCATGGTTCAGGCGGCGCAGGCGGAGAAGGCGCCGATGGTGCGGCTGGCCGACCGGTTTGCCCTGTGGTTCCTGCTTCTCACTGTCGTGCTTGCGGGCCTGGCCTGGTATGCCTCCAACGATCATCTGCGGCTGCTTGCGGTGCTGGTGTCGGCCACGCCATGTCCGCTCATTCTCGCCGTGCCGGTCGCCATTATCTCCGGGATCAGCCGTGCGGCGCGGCGCGGCGTGCTGGTCAAGGGCGGGCCGGTGCTGGAGACACTGGCGCGGGCCTCGGTGCTGGTCATCGACAAGACCGGAACACTGACCGAAGGCCACGCCAGCCTCGTCAACATTATTCCAGCCGGGCGGCGCCCTGTGAACGAAGTGTTGCGGCTTGCCGCCTCGCTCGATCAGGCGTCCGGCCATGTCATCGCTCATTCAATTGTTTCGGCGGCGCGCGAGCGAGGGCTCAAGCTCAGCATGCCGGTCAATGCGCGGGAAACCGGCGGCGCGGGAATCGAGGGCCGCGTCGACGGCCACAAGGTCGTCATCGGGGGCACGGACTTCGTGCGAAAGAAACTGAAGCTCAGCTCGCTCCGCAAACCCGCATCGGCGCCCGGTTCCGCCGTTGTCACGGTGGCGATCGGCGGCCATGTGGCGGGCCATCTCATTCTGGCCGATGCGCTCCGCCATGATGCCGGGCGCGCGCTGGCGCGACTGCGCGGTGCCGGTGTCAACCGCATCGTGCTGGCATCCGGCGACAGCCAGGCCGTCGTCGGAGAGATCGGCGGCCAACTCGATCTTGACAGCGCCATGGCGGAATTGAGCCCTGCGCAAAAGGTCGCCGTGGTGCTGGCGGAACGGAAAAACGGCGTGGTGCTGATGGCAGGCGACGGCGTCAATGACGCCCCGGCACTTGCCGCTGCGGATGTCGGCATCGCCATGGGCGCGCGGGGCTCGCCCGCCTCGGCGGACGCAGCCGACGCCGTGCTGCTGGTCGACAATCTGGAACGGATCGCCGAAGCGGTGGAGATTGCCAAGCGGTCGCGGAAAATAGCGCTGGAGAGCGTTTATGTAGGGCTCGGGTTGTCGCTCACCGCGATGGTGGCGGCGGCATTTGGCTATCTGCCGGTCCTGCAGGGCGCGCTGTTCCAGGAGGCGATCGATGTGGCGGTGATCCTCAATGCGCTGAGGGCGCTACGATCCTGATCCAACCTTCGGATCCGCCTGGATAATACCGAACATCAGCCCGCCCGGCTCAGCGCAAGTTGCGTACCAGCCTATTCCGGGAATGGCGATTTTTTCCTCTACAACTCGACCACCCTGGGCTTTGATTCTGGCGATGAACTCGTCAATTCCGGAAACAGGTATTGTCAGATTCACTAGCGGCATGCCGCCTGATATCTGCGTATCCTTGATAGCGCCAATTCCGCCATCAATTCCCCGCTCATCGGCCGGTCCGGCCTGGATGCGGTAGTATTCATAGGGCATCGGAAACCTTTCGAAGCGCCAGCCAAACACGCTTTCGAAGAAAATCCGTGCTGCGCCCAAGTCAGCGACCGTTAGATCGAAGTACACAGGCTTCATTTTGAAACTTTTGCGTGATGCCGATGTGCCGTCATTGATGTTGATCAAGTTGGCGCCGCGTAGCCTGCCGGTTGCGCTAGCGCCGTGCGTCCGCCATATGGGGGCTTTGTTAGCAAGGACACCTCCATGACCGTATCTGCCGCCCTCGGAACACTTCCCGAATGGAATCTCGCCGATCTCTATGCTTCGCCTGAGGATGCGAAGTTCGCAGCCGACATGAACGAGGGCGAGGCGCAGGCTAAGAGGTTTGCGGAGAAATATCGCGGTAAGCTGGCCTCGCTTGGCGGGGCGGAACTGGCGGAGGCGATCAAGGCTTATGAGGCGCTGTCGGAACTGCTGGGGCGCACCGGCTCCTTTGCGCAGCTTCACTATGTCGGCGACACGACCGATCCGGCGCGGGCCAAGTTCTATGGCGATGTGAACGCCAAGCTCACCGAGATTTCCACCCAGCTCCTGTTCTTCGAACTTGAACTCAACCGCATCGACGATGGGGCGCTGGAGAAGGCCATGCAGGTTCCGGCGCTCGGCCATTACCGGCCGTGGATCGAGAATTTGCGGATGGAGAAGCCCTATCAGCTCGATGACAAGCTGGAGGAACTCTTTCTCGAGAAATCGCAGACGGCGGCGGGGGCGTTCAACCGGCTTTACGACGAGTCGATGGCGGACATGCGCTACGTGGTGAACGGCGAAAAGCTCACCCTCGAACCGACACTCAATCTGCTGCAGGACAAGGACGAGGCCAAGCGCAAGGCGGGCGCGGAGGCGCTGGCGGCGACGTTCAAGGAAAATCTGCGGCTGTTCACGCTGATCACCAATACGCTGGCCAAGGACAAGGACATTTCCGACCGCTGGCGCGGCTTCAAGGATATCGCCGATGCCCGGCACCTTTCCAACCGGGTCGAGCCGGAAGTAGTTGCGGCGCTCGTCGATGCGGTGCGCGCGGCCTATCCCAAGTTGTCGCACCGCTATTACGCCATGAAGGCCAAGTGGCTGGGCAAGGACAAGCTGATGCACTGGGACCGCAATGCGCCGCTGCCCACCGAAGATACCCGTGAAGTGCCGTGGGCGGACGCCGAGAAAATCGTGCTCAAGGCCTATGGCGAGTTTGCCCCCGAGATGGCGGCGATCGCCAAGAGGTTTTTCGACAAGCGGTGGATCGATGCGCCAACCAGGCCCGGCAAGGCGCCGGGCGCCTTCGCGCATCCGACGGTTCCTTCGGCGCATCCTTACGTGCTGCTCAATTATTTGGGCCGCACCCGTGACGTGATGACGTTGGCGCACGAGCTGGGGCACGGCGTTCATCAGGTGCTGGCGGCGGGGCAGGGCGCGCTGATGGCGTCAACGCCGCTCACATTGGCCGAGACCGCCAGCGTGTTCGGCGAGATGCTGACCTTCCAGGCGCTGCTGCGCGAGACCACCGATGGCAAGAAGCGCAAGGCGCTGCTTGCCTCCAAGGTTGAAGACATGATCAACACGGTGGTGCGCCAGATCGCCTTCTACACGTTCGAGCGCAAGATCCACGGGGCGCGCAAGGAGGGTGAGCTGACGCCCGACCGGATCAATGCGATCTGGCTTGAGGTGCAGCGCGAGAGCCTGGGCGAGGCAATCGAGTTCGGCGAAGGTTACGAGACCTTCTGGACCTACATCCCGCATTTCATTCATTCACCATTCTATGTCTACGCCTATGCCTTCGGCGATTGCCTGGTGAATTCGCTCTATGCGCGCTACCGGGAAAGCGAGAAGGGGTTTCAGGAGAAATACTTCACCATGCTGAAGGCGGGCGGCTCGAAGCATCACGGCGAGCTGCTGAAGCCTTTTGGCCTCGATGCGAGCGATCCCAAGTTCTGGGACAAGGGGCTGTCGGTGATTTCGGGAATGATCGATGAGCTGGAGGGGATGGAGGGGTGAATTCATCGGCAACCTCCCGGCGCCCCGAGTTATCCGATGCCGATGAGGTCGCCGCGGTTCATGTGCGGTGCTAGCAGCAGGCCTATGACGGGCTGATGGGTGCGGAATTCCTCAGGAATCTTTCGGTTCCGTAGCGCGTGGCGCAGTGGAAGCGGGCGATCGAGGATCCGGAGGTCTTCGCGCGTGTGGCGGTGATAAGCAAACACATTGCCGGGTTTGTCTTGGCGGGGCCAGCTCGCGAGGCTAACCCGCAGTGGGGTGACGGTGAGATTTATGCACTTTATGTGCTCGCGGAGTACCATCGCCAGGGGATCGGCAGGTCACTTCTGACAGCTGCGATTGCTGATTGGCGAAGCCTGGGAGGCAAGGTGGTCGTAGCACTGGTTGTTTCCGGAAATGCCGGGGCGAGAGCATTCTACCGGGCCAACGGCGCGGTCGAACAAGGCGAGGTGGCATTCGAACTGGCAGGCCAGCGTTTAAACGAGACAATTTGCGTTTTCGCTGCATCTTAGCCCGTGCCCATGCCGTTCACGTGACTCATCGCCGCGCCGGGGCATGCGCCTTGCGGTGGTGTTGTGGGTTGGGTAGAAACGGGTCAAGGACTCAACGGGGTTAGAGGGGATTACATCATGGCCGATCACACGGTTCCGGATTCGCATTCGGGCGATCATGGACGCCCATCGCAGCACCTATGAGGGCTTCGTCAAGGGGTCAATCGCGCTGTCGCTGGTGTCGGCATTCATCCTGGTGGCGCTGGTGTCATTCCGGTTCGCCCACACGCTCAACGTGTTCACAGGGTTTGCCGGGCTCATTATCGGCCTGATCGCGGTCGCCATCGATGTGCGGGCCGGCGGGCGCTGGCTGCTTTCGGGTGGGCTGCTAGTGCTGTTTGGGTTGATTACCGCTATCAACGTCTCCTGACCGGCTTTCCACAATGAAGCTCGCCATCCCCAAGGAAACGCAAGCCGGGGAGGCCCGCGTCGCGGCCAGCCCCGATACGGTCAAGGCCTATGTGAAGAGGGGCCTCGAAGTCATGGTTCAGGCGGGTGCCGGGGCCGGGGCGTTCATTTCCGATGATGCCTATATGGCGGCCGGCGCCAAGATCGTGAAGGATGGATTTGGCGATGCCGACATCGTTCTCATGGTGCGCCGCCCATCGGACAAGCTGCTCAAGATCCTTCAAAAAGGGTGCCATTCTCGCGGGCGGGCTCGAACCCTATGGCGATCAGGCGGGCCTTGAGAAAATCGCCAGGGCGGGCGTGACCGCGTTCGCCATGGAGCTGATGCCGCGCATCACCAGGGCCCAGTCGATGGATATACTCTCCTCGCAGGCCAATCTCGCCGGCTACAAGGCGGTGATCGATGCGGCGGCGCATTTCGGCCGGGCATTTCCGATGATGATGACGGCGGCGGGCACGGTGCCGCCGGCCAAGGTGTTCATCATGGGGGTCGGCGTTGCAGGCCTTCAGGCCATCGCGACGGCCAGGCGGCTCGGCGCCATCGTATCGGCGACCGATGTGCGCAAGGCAACGGAAGAACAGGTGAAGAGCCTGGGGGCCAAGTTCGTGTTCGCCGACGTGGCCGATGCGGCAACGGCCGGCGGCTATGCCAAGGAGCTTTCGGCCGAGGACAAGGCCAAGCAGGCGGCGCTGGTGGCCGAGCATGTCAAAGGCCAGGACATCGTCATCACCACGGCGCTTATCCCCGGGCGGCCGGCGCCAACGCTCATCACCAAGGAGATGGTGGAGTCGATGAAGCCCGGCTCGGTTATCGTCGATCTGGCGGTGGAACGCGGCGGCAACTGCCCGCTGTCTAAGCCCGATGAGATCGTGGTGCACAAGGGTGTCGCCATCATTGGCACGATCAATCTCGCGGGCCGCCTCGCCGGCAATGCCTCGCCGCTCTATGCCAAGAACCTCGCCAACTTCCTCGACCTGATGGTGCAGAAGGACGGTACGCTGAAGATCGATTACGACGACGAGATCATCAAGGGCACGCTGATCGGCCGAGATGGCCAACTGGTGCATGCGATGTTTCAAGGAGCGAAATGATGGAACAACTGGCGCATACGGTCGATCCTTTCATCTCGCTGCTCGGCATCTTCGTGCTGGCGGTGTTCGTCGGCTATTACGTGGTGTGGAACGTGACACCGGCGCTGCATACGCCGCTGATGTCGGTAACCAATGCGATCTCCTCGGTGATCGTGGTTGGGGCCTTGCTGGCGGTTGGCGCGGGCGCCATCGCCTCGGGCTCCACCGTCGCCATGGTGTTCGGCTTTCTTGCTCTCATCCTTGCGAGTGTAAACATCTTCGGCGGCTTCCTGGTCACCAGCCGGATGCTGGCGATGTACAAGAAGAAGGGCAAGTAAACGATGTCAGCCAATCTCGCTGCCCTTCTTTATCTCGTGGCCGGCGCCTGTTTCATCATGGCGTTGCGCGGGCTTTCCTCGCCGGCCACATCGCGGGCGGGCAATACTTACGGCATGGCCGGCATGGCGATTGCCGTGCTCACCACGCTGGCGCTGGCAGCGCCTACGAGCCCGATGATCTGGGTGCTGATCATCGGTGGCATCGCCATCGGCGGCAGCATCGGCGCGGTGACGGCGCGGCGCATCGCCATGACGCAGATGCCGCAGCTGGTCGCGGCCTTCCATTCGCTCGTCGGTCTTGCCGCCGTCTTCGTGGCGGCCGCCGCCTACTATGCGCCGGCTGCTTTCGGCATCGCCGAGAACGGCGTCATTCATCCGCAGAGCCTCATCGAAATGTCGCTGGGGGCGGCCATCGGCGCCGTCACCTTCACCGGCTCGATCATCGCCTTCCTCAAGCTCGACGGACGCATGTCGGGGGCGCCGATCATTCTGCCATCGCGGCATGCGATCAACATCGCTCTTGGCGTGGCGCTGGTTGCCTGCATCGCGCTCTTCTACATGCAGCAAGCGGCGATCTGGTTCTGGCTGATCGTTGCCATCAGCTTCGCGCTGGGCTTCCTGCTGATCATTCCGATCGGCGGGGCCGATATGCCGGTGGTGATCTCGATGCTCAACTCCTATTCGGGCTGGGCCGCGGCGGGTATCGGTTTCACGCTCAGCAATACGGCGCTGATCATCACCGGCGCGCTGGTGGGGTCATCGGGCGCCATCCTCTCCTACATCATGTGCAAGGGGATGAATCGCTCGTTCTTCTCGGTGATTCTGGGGGGCTTCGGCGGCGAGACGGCTGGGCCCGCCGCCAAGGGCGAAGCAAAGCCCGTCAAGCAGGGCTCGGCCGACGATGCGGCCTTCATCATGAAGAATGCCGGCAGCGTCATCATCGTGCCGGGTTACGGCATGGCGGTGGCGCAGGCGCAGCATGCGCTCCGCGAAATGGCGGACCATCTCAAGAAGGAGGGGGTTTCGGTCAAATACGCCATTCACCCGGTGGCGGGCCGCATGCCCGGCCACATGAACGTGCTGCTGGCGGAAGCCAATGTGCCCTATGACGAGGTGTTCGAGCTGGAAGACATCAATTCGGAGTTTGCCCAGGCCGACGTGGCCTTCGTCATCGGCGCCAATGACGTCACCAACCCGGCGGCCGAAGAAGACCCCACGTCGCCCATCTACGGCATGCCGGTGCTCGAGGTGTGGAAGGCCAAGTCCGTGATGTTCATCAAGCGCGGCATGTCGTCGCGGCTACGCCGGCATCGACAACACGCTATTCTGGCGCGACAACACGCTGATGCTGTTCGGCGACGCCAAGAAGATGACGGAAGAGATCAATAAGGGGATGTGAGGGGGCGCAGGAAATGCACCGCTTGATCGCTGAAAAGCGCGCTGCAATATCGGCCATTTGCCGGCGCTACGGCGTCAGTAAGCTTGAGGTATTCGGTTCGGCGGCGCGCGGCGGCGACTTTGAACCGGAACTGAGCGATGCCGATTTCCTGGTTGAGTATTGTGGCGTCCGCAGGCTCGGGCCGCTGGAAGAGTATTTCGGACTGCGCGAGGATCTTGCCGCTGTTCTGGGCCGGCCGGTCGATCTTGTCGAACCCGGAGCGGTAAAAAACCCATATATTCTACGCGGTATCAACGATGCGCGCGAAACCGTCTATGCAGCGTGATTCGCGGAGCTATCTGTGGGATGTCCGCGAGGCTGGAGCGGCGATCATCAGCTTTACATCTGACACGGATTTCAAAACCTACGAATCCTCTCCACTCATACATTCTGCGGTCGAGCGCAAATTCGAAGTTATCGGCGAGGCTCTAAATCTCCTGTCAAAGGCAGACCCTGCTCTGGCCGCACGTATTCCAGAATTTCAGCGGATCATTGCCTTCCGCAATCTCCTGATCCACGGCTACGCAGTTGTGCAGCATGCGCGCGTGTGGGCCATAATTCGCGAGTACTTGCCGGAGCTTCTTGCGGCGGTTACCGCGCTCTTGGAGGAACTCGGGGAGTAATGCCCGTAACGACACTTCAATACCCCTCGGCGGCGTCTAGAAGATGGCGGAAGAGATTGACAAGGGGATGTGAAATCCTAGTTCGGCGGCAGAGAGAAGGCCTCAAGCAGCGTCCGCTCGATCTCCTTGGAGGACACCCCGCTGCTAGCCACAATTTCGTGGAATAACAGGCCTATCCCGATCTTCATGCGCAAGTATCGATGTTGCTTGGGATTCCCGCTGGTAAATGCAGCGCGGAAATCAAATGGGTAAAATCCACCGGCGGCTGCCGCAAGTGCGACACTGAGGCATAGGATTTGGTTGTCGCGCGGCAGATCGCTGTCAATGAACGCCAATGATGCAAGGCTCGCATTGCGATCATCAAAGTAGAACGCCGTCTTGCATGGTAGTGACCGTCGCGTATAGGAGGCATTCGCGTGAAACTGTTCGTCCACCGCCCGATCCCGATCACGAAAGCTGCGATCATCACCCATGACGAACACCTCAATGTCCGCTGTCGCTGGATCGTCGCCCAACCCACTAAACAGTTTTGGGAAATCCGCAGTCAGTTCCCTCACGATGCGCTCCAGCTCGTCGGCGCATCCCTTGCCGTTGCAGTGGATGTAAACGCGTGCGGGATGATTGCGGACCAACATCTGAGTTTTTGGAAGTCCCCATAGCGCCTTAGAATAGTCCCTGATCAGATCGGACTGCATGACGGGGGTCAGGTTTTCGAAAAACTTCCGAACAACAGCCGGGGACGGCAGATATGTCCTATCCCAATCGATTTGCGACGTCCTTGACAGCGCGGCGTGCGAGAACAGCGCGGCCAAGATCATGGCGCCAACGAGCAATAACTTTCTCATCCGAAATGGCATTTCCCGTCAGGAGTTGGAATTTACTAACAAATGCTGTTCCAGGGGCCAATGCCGGGCCGTTCCCCTTCGACTTGAGGCCCCCCGCGACCTCACAGTAGCTTGGAACAGCAGGCGAAGCCGGTCAAGCAGGACTCGGCCGACGATGCGGCCTTCATCATGAAAACTGCGGGCAGCGTCATCATCGTGCTGGGCTGCGGCATGGCGGGCCGCATGCCCGGCCACATGAACGTGCTGCTGGCGGAAGCCAATGTGCCCTATGACGAGGTGTTCGAGCTGGAAGACATCAATTCGGAGTTTGCCCAGGCCGACGTGGCCTTCGTCATCGGCGCCAATGACGTCACCAACCCGGCGGCCGAAGAAGACCCCACGTCGCCCATCTACGGCATGCCGGTGCTCGAGGTGTGGAAGGCCAAGTCCGTGATGTTCATCAAGCGCGGCATGGCGTCGGGCTACGCCGGCATCGACAACACGCTATTCTGGCGCGACAACACGCTGATGCTGTTCGGCGACGCCAAGAAGATGACGGAAGAGATCAATAAGGGAATGTAGCCTCGCGAATTTCCGGTATTTGCCCGCCATGCCAGATTCGGTTATGGATATCCGCATGCCGAATGCCTTCACTGTGACCGCAACCTGGGATCCCGAAGCGCGGGTATTTACGTCGCAATCGGATATTCCCGGATTGGTCATCGAAGCCGAAACCTTTGAGGAATTCGTCGATCTCGTGCGGGCCATGGCGCCCGAAGTTATCGCCGCGAATTTGCCCTTGGCGAAGGGGCCTCATACTTTGCACGTGGAAACCCGCCTCGATCTCGCGGTCGCGTGAGTGCCTGACGATTACTACCGCGAGATAGCCCGCCTTTTGATCGCCGCAGGCTGGGTCAAGACGGCGGGAGGAAAGGGTAGCCACGAAAAGTGGATTCACCCTGGGACAAATCGTGTCGTAGTCGTGCCGCGATCCAAGAGCCGTCACACCGCGAACGAAGTCCTGAAACAAGCCGGATTACCGAAAGCCTTTTGACATCGGCGACGGCAAGATGATGACGGAAGAGATCAACAAGGGAATGTGAGCACTTCGCGGCCAGCTCAATTGCGAGCGTAGCTGTCCGGCTACGCGTTTTTCTTGGGACAACAGCAACTAATTGTGGACGAATCTCTGCCCTGGCGGCAGTGTAGTTCCATGGTGCTACAATTGCCAGGGGAGGCTTAGATGACGAAATCCGGGCTATTTTTGACGTGTGCTGCCGCGCTACTGGCCATCGCCGGCTTGCCGATTGTGGCAGATGGCGCAGATGCACAGGAGTCGCGGTCGGCCACGGTCATCATAAAGGTGGCCGATCCCACTGAGCGGGGCAATGGCAAGATGAGCGCGGCGGCGCGACGGGCCATGCTCTATGGGGCACTGCCGATGAGCCCGGCGACGGCGATTGCGAAGGAAGCGGCAAACCGTGAATCCGCGGAAGCGCGGCGGAAAGGCAAGATCGGAGGCAGAGGCGGGGAACTGCCGGTTCGCGGTCCGCTTGCGCCGGCAATTGTGGAGGGTCACAATTTCGAAGGCCAGTCGGCCGGCACGGCAGATACAGATACCGCGCCACCGGACACTACGGGGGCGATCGGTAAGACGCGCTATATCCAGACGGTGAACACGGCGGTCAGAATCATCGACCGTTCCACCGAAGCCACCATTGCCCAGGGTTCCCTGAACCAGCTTGCCGACAATGCGCCGGCGATTTTCAGTTTCGATCCGCAAGTGATGTGGGATCCGACGACCAACCGCTTCTACTATGCAATGGCCTCGGTGTTCACAGATATCGATCACCGGATCGCCTGGGGCTTCAGCAAGACAGAGTCGCCGAGCAATCTGTCATCGGATTGGTGCCATTACACGATAACCACCTATGGCACCTACCTTCCTGACTATCCAAAACTCGGCGATAGCCGGCATTTCATCTTAATCGGCGTCAATGCATTCACCGGCGGGACCGACGTCTATGATGGTTCCGATATCGTTGCCATCAGCAAGCCGCCGCCGGGCACGGGATGCCCGACTTTGGGTTCATTCAAGCGGGCTATCAAGATAAGGCTAAGGGATTCTCTGGGAGACTTTGTTTTCACGCCGGTGCCCTCAAACCAGATCGACAACAATGATACCGGCTATGTCGTTACGATCGATGGTCACATTCCCCTGGTCAGAAAACTCTGGTTCTTCAATGTGACCAAGGGCGGCAATGGAGCACCCAAATTCGGTTTGGGGCGCAGTGTTACAGTGTCCCAGTATGATATTCCCCCCAACGTTCCTCAAGCAAACAGACTGTTTCTCGACACTCTTGATGCGCGAACGACACAGGCTGTCCAGGCGATCAATCCGGCGCGGGGCAACGTTCAGTCATTCTGGACGCAGCATACTGTCAAGGACCCGAGCGGTTTCTCGGTCGTGCGCTGGTATGAAATCGATCCTGCTCCATCAAATCCGCAGCTGCTCAGGACCGACAAGGTCGCGGCTACCGATGCATGGGCGTTCAATGGTGCGATTTCTCCAGACCGTCAGGTGAATGGCAGCACGAGGAGGTTTGGGGATAGTTTTGTCATTCACTACAATACCGGAAACACGCTCTTGGACCCAGGCCTGCTTGCGCGATCAAGCCTTCATGGCGGTCCCGTTTCGGTGCCGCGCGCCATCAAAAATGGCGTCGACCAGTACTTCGATTTCAGTTGCATATGTAAATCCCGTTTGCCGTTGGGGAGACTATGCGGCGGCAACGCCCGATCCGGCGCCGGGGACGACGGGCGCCGGGGTCGTCTGGGGAACCAATCAGTATTCCGGTGTGGTTGGACCCCTGCTCAAGGACGCCAATTGGCGCACGCGCATCTTTGCAGTGAAACCCTGAGGCGTCTGACTGGAGTCCAAACAAGGCATTCATCATCGCGGGGAAGGCGAAGTAGATGAAGGAAGAGATTAGTAAGGGGATGTGAGTTCGCCCTTCAGCCATCCAGCCCCGCAACCGCCACCGGCACGTCCTGCCAGGCTTCGCCGGCGGCGGTGATGCAGGAGGCGCCGCGGGTGTCGGTTATCAGGATGGTCCAGGTGCCTTGCTGCGACAGGAAGATTTCCATGACGGCCTTGGCATTCACCACGCCCATGACGCGGCGGGTTTCCTTGTACTTGCCGCCCAGCACCTTGGTGATGGCGTCGTGATTGCCGCACTGCATGGCGGCGTTGGCAGTGGAGGCGAGGGTGGCAAGCGACAGCGCCGCAAGCGCCGCGGCGAGGCTCGGTGTGCGAAGCTGTGCAAACATCGGGGGTCTCCAGCGTGTGGCGCGGCGGAATTGCCGCGTTGTGGGGGAGTGTGAACCAGCCGATGTGAGCCCATGCTGAATTGGCCGTTCAGCGGGAATTCACCATGGCGCCGCAATTCAGGATTTCAGCCGGCAATTCACGCAACCTAAAAGGACTATCGGACGGGCGGGGGAAGGTCTACAAAATCAGCCGGGGGCATTGTTAATCCTGTAACAGAATGGGCGTCTACCCGCCATTCAGGAGGACCACATGCTGAGACTTCGAACATTTGCCTATTGCGCGGCGGCCCTGGCTGCCGCGAGCCTGTTGTTTCTGGCGCCGGCGGAGGCGCGGGAAAAGAGCAAGCGGGCTCCCTTCACAATAAAGGCCGCCGATCCAAGCGAACAGGGCGACGGCACGATGAGCGCTGTTGCGCGAAAGGCCAAACTCCATGGCGCACTGCCGAGGGGTCCGGAAACGGCTATCGCCAAGGCCGCCGCCGACCGGGCTCATGCGGAAGCGGTGAGAACCGGCAAGATCAAGGGCTTGGGCGATCAAGACGCGCGGCGTGGGCCGCTGGCGCCAGCAGTGGTGGGTGGACACAATTTCGCAGGGATGGCCGCCAACCCGGTCACTTCCGGGACTCCGCCCGATGACGAAGGCGCGATTGGCCCAACCCGCTATATCCAAACCTTGAATTCGACCGGGGTGCGGATCATCGACCGCAACACCCACGCCACCATCGGTTCAGGCACGCTCAACCAGCTTGCCGGCAATGCGGCCAGCGTCAACAGTTTCGACCCGCAGATCATCTGGGATCCGACAACCAAGCGTTTCTACTACATGATGGATTCGGTGTTCAGCGCGACTGATAACCGGCTGGCATTCGGTTTCAGCAAGTCGGCGTCGCCAAGCAACGTCACGACGAACTGGTGCCACTACACTTTCGCCTACGGCACGTTCTTTCCCGACTATCCGAAACTCGGCGATAGCCAGCATTTCCTGATCGCCGGCGTCAATGTGTTCGATATCAATGACTTCTTTGCGGGCTCGGATATTGTCGCCATCAGCAAGCCTCCCGCCGGCACCAGTTGCCCATTATTCAACACGTTCAATACCGGCGTGAAGGTGGACATCCGGGATACGGGTGGATTTCGGGTTTTCACTCCAGTCGCATCGAACCAAATCGACAACAATGCAACCGGTTTTGTGGTGGCCACCAATGGCGGCCTTCCGTCCACCAAGCTGTGGTTCTTCAATGTAAGAAAGGCCGCATCAGGTTTGCCGGTTTTCGGACCGGCTCGCGGGCTAACGGTTCCGAGCTATGATTTCCCACCCAATGCCACCCAGTCGAACGGGCGGCTTCTCGATACCTTGGACAGCCGCAACACCCAGGCGGTGCAGGCGATCAACCCGGCGCGGGGCGCCAATGTGCATTCATTCTGGACGCAACACACAGTGGCCGATCCCAACGGGTTCTCGGCGTCGCGGTGGTATGAGATCAATCCAGCCCCGGCGGTTCCGGTCGTGCTGCGCACCGGCAAAATCATCGCCAACAACACTTTTGTGTTTAATGGCGCGATTTCACCGGATCGCAAGAAGGATGGGGCGAATGTCGCTTTTGGCGACAGCTTCGTCATTCAGTACAACACGGCGAGCCCTGCGCTCTCGCCACGCATCTCGGTGCGGTCGAGCCTCCATGGCGCGGCCATTTCGGGGCCAGTGCTGATCAAGGGAGGAGTTGGACCCTATGTCGATTTCAGCTGTCCGAATGTGGTCGGCGAAGTACATGCCGGTGGGGCGACTACGCGGCAATGACGCCGGATCCGGTGCCGCCTGCCGGTGGCACCGGCGTGGTCTGGGGCACCAACCAGTTCTCTGGTGTTGTGGCCCCGTCTCCCAACGACAGCAACTGGACGACGCAGATTTTCGCTGTGAAGCCATAACCGCCTGAACCAGGCAGCAAAGAGAAAAGCCCGGCTTCAAGGCCGGGCTTTTTGCCGTTTGGACTTGCGGCCTACTTCTTCAGAAACCCGAATTTCTGGTTGAACTTCGAGACGCGGCCGCCGCGGTCGAGGATGGTTTGCTGGCCGCCGGTCCAGGCGGGATGGGTGCGCGGGTCGATGTCGAGGGAGAGCGTGTCGCCCGGCTTGCCATAGGTCGAGCGGGTGACGAATTTGCTGCCGTCGGTCATCACCACATTGATGGTGTGGTAATCGGGGTGGATGCCTTGCTTCATGGCGTGGACTCTCGAAATGCTGGAGGGTTGTCTGATTTCGCCGGGGTCTATACAGGAAGGGTCTGGGGGAGGCAAGTAGCCTAGAGATGAGCAACAATTACGAAGACGAAGCCCGGCGCAGGCCGAAGGGAAAAAGCCTGCGGCCGCTGGCCAGGCTCACGCCTTTCCTGGCCCGCTACCAGGGCCGGGTGATGCTGGCGCTGATTGCCCTTGTGGCGGCGGCGGCGGCCACGCTGATCGTTCCCATCGCGGTCAGGCGGGTGATCGACAATGGGTTTACCGCCGCAAACGCAACGCTGGTGGACCAGTATTTCGCCGTCATGCTAGCGGTGGTCGCGGTGCTGGCCCTGGGCTCGGCGATCCGCTTCTATTTTGTGATGTGGCTGGGCGAACGGGTGGTGGCGGATGTCCGCGATGCGCTGTTCAGTCATTTGCTGCGGCTCAATCCCGGCTTCTACGAGACGCAGAAGACCGGCGAAGTGGTCTCGCGGCTCACCGCCGATACGACGCAGATCAAATCGGCGTTCTCGTCCACGGCATCGATTGCGCTCCGCAATCTGGTGATGCTGGTGGGCGCCATCATCATGATGGTGGCGACGAGCCCAAAACTTGCCGGCCTGTCGCTGCTGGCCATTCCGCTGGTGGTGCTGCCGCTGGTGATCTATGGGCGGCGGGTGCGCGCCTTGTCGCGCAAGGCCCAGGACACGCTGGCCGCCTCGGCCGCCTTCGCGCAAGAGCGGCTTTCGGCGGTCAGCACGGTGCAATCCAATGTGCAGGAGGCGACCCACACGCCGGACGTTCGCCGAGGCGACGGAAGTGGCCTTCGCGGCTGCTGCAACGCGCACGATGGCGCGCGCGGTGATGACGGCCGCCATCATCTTCGTGGCGCTTGGCGCAATCGTCTGCCTGCTGTGGTATGGGGCGCGCGAAGTGATGACCGGCAATCTCACCGGCGGCACGCTCAGCCAGTTCCTGATCTACGCCATTCTGGCAGCAAGTTCGCTCGGGCAATTGTCGGAGGTGTGGGGCGAAGTGCAGCTTGCGGCGGGTGCGGCCGAGCGCATTTCGGAACTTCTCGACGAGAAGCCCGCGATTGCCGCACCGGCCAACCCAATCGCCCTTCCGTCACCGCCCATGGGCGAGGTTGGGCTCGACCATGTGAGCTTCAGCTATCCGACACGGCCCGATGCCAAGGCCATGGCGGATGTGAGCTTCAAGGTGGCGCCGGGTGAGACGGTCGCCATCGTCGGCCCCTCGGGTGCGGGCAAGACTACGGTGTTCGCGCTGATCCAGCGCTTCTTCGATCCGCAAGCGGGCTCGGTGAAGCTCGATGGCGCCGATATCCGGCTGGCGGATCCGGAAGAGGTGCGCTCGCGCATTGCGGTGGTTCCACAGGAAACGGTCATCTTCTCCGGTTCAGTGCTCGACAACATCCGCTTCGGCAAGCCGGAGGCCAGCGAGGCCGAGGTGCGGGCCGCAGCCAAGGCCGCGCGGGTCGATGAGTTCGCGGAGAAACTTCCCAAGGGCTATGACACGGAAGTGGGCGAGCGCGGTGTGACGCTTTCGGGCGGCCAGCGCCAGCGCATCGCCATTGCCCGGGCTATTTTGCGCAATGCTCCGGTGCTGCTGCTCGACGAGGCCACCAGCGCGCTCGATGCGGAAAGCGAAGCGCTCATTCAGGAGGCGCTGGAGAAACTCACCGCCAACCGCACCACGCTGGTGATCGCCCACCGGCTTGCCACGGTGCGCAACGCCGACCGCATTCTGGTGCTGGAAGATGGCAGGCTGGTTGCCGAGGGCACCCATGGGCAGCTGATCAAGAAGAACCCGCTTTACGCCAAGCTGGCCAAGCTGCAGTTCAGCGCTCCGTCAACTTGAGCTCGATGCGGCGGTTGCGCGACTTGGCTTCTTCGGTCGAGCCCGGGTCGATCGGCTGAAACTCGCCGAAACCCGCCGCCACCAGATGCTGCGGCGCGACACCGCTGGCGATGAGGAAATTCACCACCGCGATGGCGCGGCCGGCCGACAATTCCCAGTTCGACTTGAAGAGAGCCGATTGGATGGGGTCGACATCGGTGTGACCGTCAACGCGCAATACCCAGGCGATGTCGGGCGGGATTTCGCGCTCGAGCTGTTTCAGCGCGTCGGCGAGCTTCAGCATTTCCTGCTGGCCCTCTTCGTTGAGAATTGCCGCGCCCTTGGGGAACAGCACTTCCGACTGGAAGACGAAGCGATCGCCCACCACCAGAATGTCGGAGCGCTGCGACAGGATCTGGCGAAGGCGCCCGAAGAACTCGGAACGGTAGCGCGTCAGTTCCTGCACCTTCTGGGCAAGTGCCGAATTGAGCCTTTTGCCGAGATCGGCGATTTGGGCTTCCGAGGCGGTGTTGTGGGCCTCGGAGTCTGATAGCAGCTGATTGAGCTGGGCCAGCTGGCGGCGCATGGCGGCAATCTGCTGGTTGAGCAGTTCGACCTTGGCGAGTGCTTCGGATGAGAGGCTCTTCTCCTTGTCGAGGGCCGTCTGCAATCCTGCAATGGCCGATCCGGCGGAGGTTCCCTTCTGGTTTTCGCTGTCGAGCATGGCGGCGAGGCTGGCGCTCTTGGCCTTCGCGGAACTGAGGTCGTCCTGCAGCGCCAGGAGATTGGCTTCGACATCCTCCTTGGCGGTTTTCTCCAATGCGAGGAGCTGGGTCAGTTCGGCAATCTGCGAACGGAGCTGGCCCAGGGCCGAATCCTGTCCGGAAATTTCGCGGGCGAGCAGGAACTGCGCCACCATGAAGACCGAGAGCAGAAAGGTGATGACCAGCAGCAGCTGGGCCATGGCATCGACGAAGCCCGGCCAGTAGGGGGCGTCTTCCTGACGGCGGCGGCGCGAAAGGGCGATGGCCACCGTCTACTCCTCGTCGACGCGGGCGCGGGCGGGCCGCTGGGGTTGACCGGAGGCGCGGACCAACAGGCGCTGAATTTCATTCTGCTGCACCTGCTGGGTCTGGGCCCATTGGCGCACCATCTTCTGCTCTTCACGCATTTGCTGCACCAGGCTTGCCACCGCTTCGGCCAACTGCTCCATCAATTCGGCGTCGCCGGATTGGGCGCCGCCGCCGGGTGCCGCGAGCTTGGCGGTATCGACATTGGATGCGAACTTCTCGATGCTGCGCTGGAGGTTCTGCAGATCGAGGCGGAGGAACTGGGGGAGAGCCGACTGGGTGTTGGTGTCGCCGGCGGCGATATCGGTGATGGTCGACAGCCAGTCTTCGAGATCGTTGTAGAAGCGGTTCTGGGCCTGGGAGGCCTTGAGGTCGAGGAAGCCCAAGATCAGCGATCCGGCCAGACCGAAGAGCGAGGACGAAAACGACAGGCCCATGCCGCCAAGCGGACCTTTGAGGCCTTCCTTGAGCCCTTCGAACACGGTGCTTGATTGCCCGGAAGTCACATCGAGGGCGTTGATGGCATTGCCGATCGACGTAACGGTGGCGAGCAGGCCCCAGAAGGTGCCGAGCAGGCCCAAAAAAATCAGCAGCCCCACGAGGTAACGCGAGAAGTCGCGCGATTCGTCGAGGCGGGAGGCGAGGCTGTCGAGCAGCGAGCGCATGGACAGTGGCGACAGGATGGCGCTCTGGCGGTTGCGCAGCAGATTGGCCATGGGACCGAGGAGGCGGGGCGGCCTGACGGCGTCGGCCTTGGCTTCCGATTCGCGGAAATGGTTGACCCAGTTCACCTCGGGAAAGAGCCGGGCGACCATACGGTAAGAGTGGAACATGCCGAGTAGCAGGGTTCCGAGAATTACCCCGTTGAGACCGGCATTGGCCATGAAAGCCTGCTGCAGCCCGGGTAAAAGCACCGCCGCGAGGATGGCCACCGCCAAAGTGAACACCAGCATATGAACAAGGTAGACACGTGGCGGTTCAAGCGTGGTGACGGCAGCGGGTTCGGCCATAGTTGTCCTGTCGTGCGAATGCGGCTGGTATCTGACGGCAAATCTAGACCATTGCGTGGCGGAGAGGAAGGTACAGGAGCGTTGAACTGGAATGCTGGGGATATCTGGCGGTTGGTTTTTGGCAATCCGCCCGAAACCATCAAAGTAGTTCAGCGACGATGCGCACTGCGTCGGCGAGCGTTAGCTCGGATTTCGCAGGGAAATCGGCCTTGGAAAACCGTCCGCTGTTGTAGATGTTTTCGGTTGCGAAATAGTGCTCGAAGACCTTGTCAGTCATCGCATCGGTCTTGATCAGGAGCGCCATTCGTTCTTCGGGCGACAGCAGGGAGCAGCTCAGCCGCGCGCCACCTTGAAGACCGCGGCGATGCGGTCGAGTTGCTGGCTGACCGGACTTTCGGTGGGCAGTGCACCCTTGCCCTGCACGTTCAGCATGACATCGAGTTTTTGAACGCGGGTGTGAAGTTTGAGCGAGCGCTCAACCAGTGCCAGCAGCGCTTCCGGCAACTGGTCGGAGCCGTTCAGCGGATTGCCGCGGCCGATGTCGGTCAGGCTGATGCGGTGCTTCTCCTTGCGGGCTTCTTCTCCAGTCATCTCGCCGACACCGATGGCGCGCTGCAGAAGCAGCCAGGAAGCAAGCTGCATGAGGCGGGTGGTCAACCGCATGCTTTCGGTGGCATAGGCGACAGCGCCATGGCGGTCGAGCAGGCGGGCATCCTGGCGGCCGGGGCCATCGAGATAGTTGGCGGTCTCTTCGACCAGCCCCATGCCTTCCTTGAAGACTTTCTCGAATTGTTCGGAGGCCGTGAATCTGGCCAGGAAATCCACGGTGGCAGTATTCTTATCGAAACCCGGCATGGTTAACGGCCCTTTACTCAAATACCTAAAACTGCACCGATCTTGGCCGGATCATGAAGCCTGCTTCATTTCCGGTCAATAACCTCCGCAGCGGATACTGCGAATTGTTACAGAGCAAGGCCTGGGCCAAAAAAAAGCCGCGCAGGGGCGCGGCTTTAAGTTCTAACAGGGAGGCGTCAAACAGAGTGGACAGGAGCCACTCGGAAAACCCAGAAACACTGGATTACAATTGGAAAAATTATACTCAAATTATTACCAAATCATTAACGTTACGGGGGATTAAGGCAAAGGAAGCGTCAATTTCCGGGCTTCAGCTGCGAAAAAACGCATCGGCGGCGTTCTTGCTGGCCCGCTTTGAAGCAATTTCCGCGTTAACCCTAAGGATTTCGGATTCCAGGGCCTCAACACGGTGTTCCAATTCGGCCACCGACAACAGCTCAAGATTCTCGCCAACGACAATCTCCGGCTTCTTCTTGGGAAGGTCTTCAGGTTCCATGATAGCTTCCTTGCGATTGCTCCGGGTTCTATGCCATTGCCGGTCTAGTGAACAAGCCCGGGCGGGAGAAAACCATGACGGCGATGATGACGGCAATTGCTATTCGAGAGCCCGGGGGGCCAGATGTACTGGCGCCAGCGCAAATCCCCGTGCCTGTCCCCGGAGCTGGGCAAGTTCTTGTGCGAGTGAAAGCCGCGGGGGTGAATCGCCCCGATATTCTGCAGCGTCAAGGCGGTTATCCGCCGCCGCCCGGAGCTCCGGCGACACCTGGCCTCGAAATCGCCGGTGAAATTTCTGGCGTGGGAACAGGTGTAAAACGCTACGAGGTTGGCGACAGGGTTTGCGCTTTGGTGCCCGGTGGCGGCTATGCGCAGTATTGCGTGGCCCATGAAGATAATGCGCTTCCGGTGCCCGCGGGGTTCACGATGACGGAGGCAGCGGCCGTTCCGGAGACCTTCTTCACGGTGTGGACCAATGTGATCGACCGGGGGCAGCTGAAGCCGGGAGAGGTTCTGCTGGTTCATGGCGGGTCAAGCGGCATCGGCACCACCGCGATCATGCTTGCCAAGGCACTGGGCTCGACGGTGGTGACAACCGCCGGCAGCGAGGAAAAATGCCGGGCTTGCAGGGACCTGGGGGCCGATCTCGCCATCAACTACCGCTCGGAAGATTTCGTCGAGGTCATGAAGGCCGCTGGACTCGAGGCCAATGTGGTGCTCGATATGGTGGGCGGAGACTATGTCGCGCGCAATTTCAAGGTGGCGGCGCTGCATGGGCGCATCGTCAACATCGCGTTCCAAAAGGGCTCGAAAGTCGAGATCGACCTGTTGCCGGTCATGGTGAAGCGGCTGACGCTTACCGGATCGACGCTCCGCCCACGGAGCGTTTCCGAAAAGGCGGAAATCGCCCAGTCGCTTGAAACGATCGTCTGGCCGCTCTTCGCCGCGGGCCGGTGCAAGCCCGTTGTCTACCGGACCTTTCCCTTGGCCGAGGCCGCGGCGGCGCACCGGCTGATGGAGTCGAGCGCGCATGTTGGAAAAATCGTGCTGTTGACTTGATTCTCTTCGCCGCGCGCCATCTCTGTGAGGCGCCTTACAGATGGCATTCGCGGATACTGCTAGCTGTGGTTCATGGCTAAAGGATTTGCGGATCAGACTCTAGTGACCACGGCGGCGCTCCGCCCCCGCATCTCCTTCGCCGTTCAACAGAAGGAGTAGAGCACATGACTATCGCACGAATCGGTCTGCGGAGCACGGCGATTGCCCTGTTCACTGCAGGCGCAATGCAAATCACCGGAACCGCATCGGCTCACAGTCCGGCTGATCCGGCGGCGGTGGGCGACATCGGCAAATTGGCTGCCGCGTCCAACATGGTGTTTCACGGCAAGGTCAAGGCGGTCACCTACAAGATGTCGGACGCCGCGGCGGGTGGCGGGAAAATTCCCTATACCTTTGTGACCTACGCCATCGGCAATGTGCTGATGGGGTCACCCAAGTCGGAAGTCACGCTTCGCTTCGTCGGCGGCGCCGATGGGCAGGGTGGCTTCCTGAGCGTCGAAGGCGTGCCCGCCTTTAGCGCCGGCGACGAAGATATTCTGTTCGTTTCCAGCAACGGCGAGAAAGGCTGTGCGCTAGCGCAGTGCGAATTCGGCCGTTACCGGGTTCTGGGCGGCGCCGTTTACGAGGCCCATGGATCGCCGGTGAAGAGCATTGGCGGCGCGCGCATGACTTCGGGCGGAGAAGGGCCGGAAGAGCTGTCGACCATCAGCTATCCGGCGCCCGCTTTCGACGACATCATCAAGAATCCCAGCGCCGCCGCGCGGATCAAGTCGCTGGGCATGACGATGGAGCAGGCCCGGGCGCGGTACAATGCCGAGGCGCCGAAGACTGTGACGATGACAACCCGCCCGCAAGGTCAAACGGTCAAGTCAAAGCTGGCCAAAGGCCTGCCGCTTGCAACGGTTATGTCCACAATCAAGTCAGCGATCAGCGCCGCACCGCGGCGGCAAGCAAAGGGAATTGCCGATGCCAATCCGGCCGCGCGAATCGCGGCGCCGGGCATTGTACCGGCAGCGCCAGGCAACTGACCCACCTAACTCATCAACCTCATCTTCAATCGAAGGATCACCCCCATGCGTATGATCAAACTTCTCGCCGGCGCGTTGCTCGCCCTCATCGTGGCAACACCCGCACACGCCTACAATTACCGTACCTGCAACACTTCCGCTGGCAGCAAGCCGCTCAAACTGCCGTCGACTTCCTGGCAGTTGAAGTCGAGCGACGTGAGTTTTCCTGCGGGGTTCTGGCAGGACGGACTGAACAACGCGGTCAGCCAATTCAACAAGAACCCCAGCAATTTCTTCTATACCAGGGTCAGCGACACCAACGGGCTGAACCTCAATAACGGTGAAAGCGAAGTATGGGGCAGCAGCGACCAGAACATTCTGCAAGGTGCTCCCGCCATCGCCTATTCATGGTGGAACTGCTTCTCGTTTCTTGGCATTGTGTTCGCCAACATGAAGGAAGGCGATGTCATCTTCGACTACACTAACACCGCGACCAATCCGTTCGAATGGACGCCGACACGGCAGAAGAACCTGCTGTTCAGCTATTCCGGCTCGGGCCGGCTGCTGCAAGGAACGGCGATCCATGAGTTCGGCCATGCGGCGGGACTGCTGCATGTCAACACCGAATACAATGTGATGGGAACCGACTTCACCCATCTCAGCACCAATGGCAGCACGGCAAATGGCTACATCGGCGAGGACACCGGCGATGGTCTTACGTTCCTCTATGGCGTATGGGCGGCCGCTCCGCAGGACCTCGGCGTGGTGCATTGGTACCACACCGGCGCCAGCGGCGAATACTCGACGCACGGACGCACCCGCATCTTCAATCCGACGACCGGATTGGAAGTGGGCAAGGTCATCAGCGCCGGCGAACCGCGCTATACGGTCAAGCCCGGAAAGGTGGTGAGCGCCGAGTTCACCTTCGAAAACAACGGCCGCAGCACGCAGTCCAATGTCGTAGTGAACTACTATGTGTCGACCAATGACACCATCACCACCAGCGACCGGCTTCTGGCTTCGTCCGTCTTCACGCTCTCTCGCGACAATGTCGTGACTTCGAGGCGGACGCTGGTGCTGCCGAGCGACTTGCTCCATGGCACCAACTACTGGCTCGGCGCCATCATCAACCCGGCGGGTGCAATCCTGGAGAGCGATCGCAGCAACAATGCAACCTATATTGGCATGCGCACCATCAACTAGCACAATTCACCGTCAACAGAGCCGCGCCCAACGCTTGGGCGCGGCTTCGCTTTGATGGTGCAGTGCACAAAACGGCGGTGAAAAATATGATCGGAATGTGAGCTAGATCACTTCATTTCCGATGGCGGTTTCTGTAATGTATTCCGGCGTCCGCCGTAAGTCAGTTCGACAAGCGGTGGAATTTGGGGGTGCGTTCAACGACTGTCATGAACCCGAGCTAGGCATGTTGCCTGGTTCAACAACAAACGGAGTAACACTCGATGACATTGAAATTGACCCGGAACGTACTGGCTGCAACAGCATTGGCTGGCCTTTTCTCGGCGATGGCGGCGACAACCGCTATGTCGGAAGAAGGCAGGAAATCGACGTCCAAGGCGCTTGTCTTCTGCGACGGTGGCGCTCTAGAGGCTATTCAAAATGACACCCAAAATGTCCCTACACCAGACGCATCGACCAGCTTTGTCCAGGTCGGGACAACCGTTCCGGGTGGAGCAAGTGGCATTCTGTCTCGACGCCGACACCTATGTGGTAACGTTCGCGGGCGAAGCCTTCGCGGTCGGAGGAGGCTTCTGGTAGGCCCAGGCGCAAATCAGCGTCAACGGCGGTGCCTTCGTGGCAATGAATCCAAGTGGTCCGAACACTTTTCACAAGGGCAATGGAGCATTGTCTCACTCGATGACGTGGTGCACCCGAACACTTGCCACAGTCAGCGCCAACATTCGGATCGTGTGGGCAAAGTCTGGTGGAGCCGTCGGCAGTCAGGCCGGCATCGATGACTTCATCATCTCGGTTCAGCGCTATAACTAGGCCGAAGCGCGCACGTAATTAACTTCGTTCGCTCCGGTCACGGTGTCGTGGCCGGGGCGAAGTTGTCTTGGCCATTGCATCGTGTTGCGGCCTCCACTATAAGCCCCCCATCCCCAACATGTTGTTGTGATGGCCGGGAACCCCAGGCGGTTCTCAAGGAGCGAAAAAACCATGTCCCGCGCACCGCTGATGCCGAAAGCCACCGCCGTTTGGCTGGTCGAAAACACCGCCCTGTCATTCCGGCAGATCGCCGACTACTGCAATCTCCATGAGCTGGAAGTGAAGGGCATCGCCGATGGCGACGTGGCCACCGGCATCAAGGGACTCGATCCGGTGACCGGCGGCCAGCTCACCCGCGACGAGATCGAAAAGGGCGAGGCCGATCCCAACTACCGGCTCAAGATTCTCGAGTCCAAAGTCAACATTCCGGTGCAGAAGTCCACCGGGGGCCCGCGCTATACGCCGGTGTCGCGGCGTGGCGACCGGCCGGACGCCATTGTCTGGCTGCTGCGCTATCATCCGGAACTGCCCGACTCAGCCGTGATGAAATTGGTCGGCACCACCAAGTCGACGATCGCGGCGATCAAGGACCGCAGCCACTGGAACTCGGCCAATATCAAGCCGGTGGATCCGGTGTCGCTCGGCCTGTGTTCGCAACTTGAACTCGATTTCGCGGTTCAGAAGGCGGCGCGCAAATTGGGTAAGGGTCAGACGACGGAAGCAACGCCGGCGCGGACGCTCATTCCCGCTGCCGAAGTCGTGGGCACCGCCGCCAATATTGCGGCCACGGCGGCGGCCGCCGCCGCTGCCGAGCAGGCGGCGACGCCACAGGAAGTCAAGGAGCGCGAGAAGGAATATGACGCCGATTCCGTCTTCGCCAAACTGAAGAATTTGAAGCTGCCACAAGAGAGCGAATAATGCGCATTCTGGTTGTCGGCGCCGAGGGCACGGTCGGCAAGGCGGCGGTCAATGCGCTGAGCCAGCGCCATGTCATCATCAAGGCGGGGCGGTCGAGCGGCGAAGCCCGCGTCGATGTCACCGATGAAGCGTCGATCCGCGCCATGCTCGAAAAGACCGGCAAGCTCGATGCCATCGTGTCGACGGCGGGACATGTGCATTTCGGACCGCTCACCGCGATGACGCCGGATCAGTTCAAGAAGGGATTGCTCGACAAGCTGCTGGGGCAGGTGAGCTTGGCGCTGATCGGGCAAAATTATCTGAACGACGGCGGTTCGATTACACTCACCAGCGGCGTGCTCGACCGCGACCCGATCCGCCAGGGCGCCAATGCCGCCGCGGTCAACGGGGCGCTCGGCGCCTTCGCCAAGTCGGCCGCAATCGAATTGCCAAGGGGCATCCGGATCAATGTGGTGAGTCCGGGCCTGATCGAGGAGTCGGTCAAGAAATACGATGGGTTCTTTCCGGGCCATGAGCCGGTGTCTTCGGCGCGGGTGGGGCTTGCCTTCGTCAAGAGCGTCGAAGGGGCGCTCACCGGCCAGGTCATCATCATCGAGTAATGCGCATTCTGGTTATCGGTGCCGAGGGCACGGTTGGCAGGGCCGCCGTCGCGGCGCTAGGTGCCCGGCATGAAATCGTCAAGGCGGGGCGATCATCGGGCGGGGTGCGAGTTGATATCGCCGACGGGGCATCGATTGCCGCAATGTTTGAAAAGGCCGGCAGGTTCGACGCGGTGGTGTGTTGCGCGGGGCAGGCGCATTTCGCTCCATTGGCACAGATGACGGAAGACGGTTTCCTGAGAGGTCTCGAGAACAAGCTCATGGGCCAGGTCAATCTGGTGTTGAAAGGCCGGACCAATGTCAATGACGGCGGCTCGTTCACGCTGACCAGCGGCAGTCTTGACCGCTATCCGGTACGCGGGGGCAGCAATGCCGCCACCATCAATGCAGCACTTGGCGGTTTCGTCAGGGCGGTGGCGCTCGATCTCGACCGCGGCATCCGCATAAATCTGGTGAGTCCAACTTTGCTGGAGGAATCGGCTGCAAAATTTGCTCCGCTGTTGCCCGGGCACGAGGCGGTTTCATCGGCCCGTGTGGGACTCGCTTATGTGAAAAGCGTCGAAGGCGGGCAGACCGGGCGAATCTATGAGATCGGCTAGAGTGTTGCCCAGCGTGGATCACTCGTTGACCGGCACGGTATAGTTCAGGGGCATGCGGCCGCCGTCGGCGTAGATGGTCTGGCCAGTGATGTAGCTGGCGTCATCGGATGCCAGGAATGCGGCGATGGCGGCGATTTCGGCGGGCTCGCCCACCCGGCCCATGGGGGTACGCGACATGACGCGGGTCATGGCGGCTTTATCGCTCACGACATTTCGCAACATATCGGTGTTTATCGATCCTGGCCCAATGGCATTGACCCTGATGCCGTGGGCTGCGAGCGAAATCGAGGCGGCGCGGGTCAGCTGCGAAACGCCGCCCTTCGAGATGCAATAACTGACGATGGCCGGGATGGCGAGGGTGTCGTTGACTGACGACAGATTGATGATCGAACCCGGCTTGCGGCCAGCCTTGGCCTGCCTGACCATGTGGCGGGCACAGGCCTGCAACATCAGGAAAGAACCCTTGAGATTGATGGCCATCACCCTGTCGAAGTCTTCCTCGGCGATGTCGAGCAATTCGCCGCCGATCGAAATTCCGGCATTGTTGACAAGAATGTCGATGGCACCGTGATTTTTGACAGTGGCATCGACAAGGGTATTCACGGCGGCGGAACTGGAGACGTCGCAGTGCTGGTAGCTGGCCTTCAATTTCGCGGCAACGGACTGGCCTGCAGCATCTTCAATATCAGCAATGACGACAGTGGCACCCTCGGCAGATAGGCGTTCGGCGCAGGCGAAGCCGATGCCGCGCGCCGCGCCGGTGACGATAGCAATGCGATCCCGTAGTTTCACCGAACACTCCCAGCTTTAGAACAGGCCGCCCTGATCCGGATCGATGACGATCGAAGCAATCGTTACATGGCGCGGGCGAGAGAGAGCAAACAGCCCCGCTTCCACGATGTCGCGATTGGTGGCCCAGGACGACGGGTCGCGAACCGCATTCCATTCGGCATCATCCAACGGCGAGATGTCCTTGATGTTGGACGGCGACACGGCGCTGACGCGCACCGGACGGCCTTTCAGTTCCTGGCGGAGGCCATCATTCATACCGGCCTGGCCGTGTTTGGCGGCGTAGTAGGCCACCGATGCTCCGAGCAACGGCGTATTGGCGATGCCCGAGATCGACAGGATATTGAGAATATCGCCGGCAGCGGATTTTTCGAGGAGCGGAATCAACCCCCGGGTGAACAAAAGCGTGCCGGTGACGATGCCGGTGATGGTCTGGGCAATGGCATAGGCGTCGTTGTCATGCAGTTTTCCGGGCAGCCATTGGGCGGCATTGTTGATGAGGATGTCGAGGGGGGCTCCTTCATCGCGCATCTTCTTGGCCAGCAGAGTGACCTGGCTGATATCGGCCATATCGAGTTGGATCGTCTCGGGGCGCCTGCCGGTTCGAAGCCGGATCGATTCCGCCAGGGAAGTCAGGTTTTCCAGGTTGCGACCTGTCATGATGACGCCGGCGCCCTGATCGGCCAGTACGACGGCAAATGCCGCACCCAGTCCGCGACCGGCGCCGGTTATGAGGACGCGCTTGTTCTTGAAGCTCACGGGAGGATTTGCTCAGAAGGTGTCGGCTGCGTCAACCATTCTTGCGAAGAGCGCAATGATGAGTGCGGCCAATACCGTCAAACCGAGCGCCCAGGGCAGGGAGACGAGTTCGGCAGCAAAGCCGATGACGGGCGGACCGGCGAGGAACCCCGAGTAACCCAGGGTGGTCACGGCCGCGACGCCCCGGCCCGGTGCGTCGGGTTCAAGGCGGCCGCCACCGGCAAACAGCACGGGGGCCACATTGCCGATGCCGAGGCCCGCGAAGATAAAAGCAGCGATGGAAATCCAGGGCGAGGACACCGACAGCGCGATAGCTGTTCCCGCCGCCGTCATCAGGGCGCTGACGGTGACCATGCGGACGGCACCGAACTTCAGGCGCAGCCAATCGCCGGTGAAGCGCGCCACCGCCATGCCGGCCTGGTAACAGCCAAAGGCCAGGGCAGCGAGGCTTGCATCGACGAGGAACTTTTCGCGCATCATGATGGCGCCCCAGTCGAGAATCGAACCCTCGATCATCAGGGCCAGAAAACACAGGAGTCCCAGTCCGATGGTGGCGCCGGTAGGCCAGGCAAAATGCGAACCCGAGAGCCCTTTGTCGACGGAGCCCGGCAACAGGTATCGAGCGGCCGCCAGCAACAGGGCAAGGCAGAGTAGCGAAGCGGCCAGCGCCTGGGGCAGGGGTCCCAACAGTTTGAGCAGGGCGGCGCCACTGAAAGTGCCGGCGAGGCCGCCCAGGCTCCAACAACCATGGAAAAGAGACATGGTGGGAAGCCGGAGCGCCTTCTCAACGGCTATGCCATGGGCATTCATGGCGACATCCAAACTGCCGATGGCAGCGCCTAATGCGAATCCGGAGATGACCAGGATGGGCAAGCTCGGCGCCAGGACGGGGCCGATGAACATGATGCAGAGGATCGCGCCACCGATGCCGCACATGCGGGCGCTGCCAAAGCGGTTGATCAATGCGCCCGCCAACGGCATGGCACAGACGCCGCCGCCAGCAATCGCCAACAGAGCGAGGCCAAACACCCCTGGCCCCACGTCGAGGCGCTCCTTGGCCAGTGGAATATGCGGCACCCAGGCGCCCAGAATGAAACCATGGAGAAAAAACAGAATAGCCACCGCCCAGCGGGCGTTGACAGGAGGGGTGTTGGGCATGGACGTCCAGAATCGTAAATTGTCAAATAGCCGTTTGCACCTTTGCCCGCGATCGTGCAAACTTCGTTCGTCCGGCTCGCAGTTGGGGAACGGCGGCCGGGAGTGAATAGTCAAGATTGCCGGACTCGGAGAGGTTCCCCATGGCCAGCGATGCCACGGCCGCCGCCAGGCAACGGCCTGTAATGCCGCAAGTTAAAATAATTACCTACAGCGACATCACTAAGTCGCTGCGTGATGGCCTGTGGGATTTTCAGGCAGCGCCGCTCTACGGTCTGTTCTTTGGCGCGGTCTATGCTGGCTTTGGGTGGTTCATCCTGTTCTTGCTCTTCAAACTCGAAGCCGGCTCCTATGCCTATCCGATGATCACCGGATTTGCGCTGGTGGCACCGTTTGCGGCGGCCGGCCTTTACGAAATCTCGCGGCGGCTGGAAAAGGGCGAGCCGCTTTCGTGGGGCGCGGTGCTCGGCTCGGTGTTCGGGCGTGGCGGCAAGGCGGTGGGCATCATGGCGATGGTCACCACGTTTTCCTACATCATCTGGATCGACATCGCGGCGGCGCTTTATGTGATGTTCTTCGGCATGAAGCCGTTGCGGTTTCAGGCGCTGCTGGAAGCGGTGGTGACAACGCCCAAAGGCATTGTGTTCCTCATCACCGGCAATGCGGTGGGCGCGGCTCTGGCGCTGGTGGTCTTTTCGATCATGGTGGTGTCGCTTCCAATGGTTTTCGACCGGCAGGTGGATTTCGTCACCGCGATGATTACCTCGGTCAAGTCGGTGATCGCCAATCCGCGGCCGATGCTGCTGTGGTGCAGCATTATCGGAGTATTGCTGGGGCTTTCGCTGCTTTCGATTTTCGTGGGCCTGCTGGTGGTCTTGCCAATCCTCGGGCATGCGACATGGCACTTGTACAGGCGCGTGGTGGCGCCGGGTGAACAATCGGCAACCGTGGGTTAACCATTTGCCTGCCGGGGTGCTCCCCGCGGCAAACCGCGAACAATTGCGGCCATCGCTTAACCAATCATAAGGCGTGATCTGCCACTGTCGGGCGGAATTTCAACCAACGGACCCTGCCAGAATGGACACGCCTGCCGCCAGCAGCCTTCGAACCGGAGTCGTTCCCGGCCATGGCTTCCTCAGCTTGCTGCGCAAGAGCATTTCGGCGCACGGACTGTTCTTCGCCATCATCGCCGTCTACTACGCAGGCTTTCTCACGCTCATCCGGGTCGAGCCCGATTTGCAGCCGACAAATTTCTTCACGCTGGTGCTTGGATTTTCGATTTTCTCGTTTCCGTTGATGGTGTTCGCCGTTTTCTTCCTGCGGCTCTATCACGTTGCCAAGCATATCAACCCCAAGCGGCCGCTACCGGTCCTGGTCAGGGATGTTCGCGGCTACTTCAGCAATGCGCAGCGCATGGCGCACGGACTTCCCATGGTCTTGATCATGGTCTTGTTCATGTATGTTTTCGTCGAGTTGAAGGCCAGCATCCCGGCGCTCAATTATTATTCGTGGGATACGACATTCGAGCAAGCCGACAGGGCCTTGCATTTCGGATACGCGCCATGGCAATTGCTGCAGCCCATATTCGGATATGCGCCTTTCACTTTCCTGATCAATGTCAACTACGGCATCTGGTTCATGGTGATGTGGATTGTGTGGGTGTATTTCGCGTTTCTCGAGCGCGAGAGTGTGCTGCGGACGCGCTTCTTCCTCACATTCTTCACCGCCTGGATCATCGGCGGCGGCATCATGGCGATCTGGTTTTCGTCAGTGGGGCCATGTTTTTACGGCCGCTTCGGGCTGACGCCGGACCCCTATGCGGGCCTCTTGGCCTATCTGCATCAGGCCAATGAAATCCTGCCGGTCTGGGCTTTGCCGGTGCAGGATCTCCTATGGGATGGCTTCAAAGGCGACACCTTGGTGGAGGGCATTTCGGCCATGCCGTCGATGCATAACGGAACGGCCTTGTTGTTCATCCTGGCGGTGATGCAGGTCAATCGCAAGATGGCATGGATACTGGCGGTACATGGCGCCTTTATCCTAATCGGTTCGGTTCACCTCGCCTGGCACTATGCGGTCGACGGCTATGTGGCGGCGGCGCTGGTGCTTGTCTTGTGGTGGGCGATGGCCCCGGTGGCGCGCTGGTGGCATGGCCAGGTGGCGCAGACTGACTTCGCCGAGGCGCTGGCAGGCCGGGCATGAGCCCTTACGACGAAAGTGCTGGCGCTCTTTGAACCGGTAAAGGTGTAGGATAAAAGGCGTCTCAGCAATTGAGGGATGCCGATGTCCGCCTATGAAACCGATCTCGACAAGAACGCCGCCAACTACCAGCCGCTGACGCCGATCACCTTTCTGGCGCGCTCGGCCGCCGTCTATCCCGACCGGATTGCCATTATCCACGGTGGCGCGCGCACCAGCTATGCCCAGTTCTATGCACGCTCCAGGCAGCTTGCCTCGGCATTAACCAAGGCCGGCATCGGCAAGGGAGAAACGGTGTCGGTGCTGCTTGCCAATACTCCGGCCATGCTCGAGTGCCACTACGGCGTGCCGATGACGGGGGCGGTGCTGAACACGCTCAATACCCGGCTCGATGCGGCGACCATCGCATTTTCGTTTGATCACGCGGATACGAAAATGCTTATCGTCGACAAGGAGTTCTCCACGCTGGCCAAAGACGCGCTGGCGCTGATGAAGGGGCCGCATCCGATTGTCATCGACTATGTCGACCCGGAATTCGCGGTGGAGGGAGAAAGGCTGGGGCAGATCGACTATGAGCGGTTCCTCACGAGCGGACATGAGGATTTCAGCTGGCGCTGGCCCGATGACGAGTGGGAAGCGATCTCGCTCAACTACACCAGCGGCACCACCGGCAATCCCAAGGGCGTGGTTTACCATCATCGCGGCGCCTATCTGCTGGCCCAGGGCAATGTGGTGACCGGAGCCATGCCGAAGCATCCGGTCTTTTTGTGGACGTTGCCGATGTTTCATTGCAATGGCTGGTGCTTCCCGTGGTCGATCTCGGTGGTGGGCGGCACCCATGTGACGCTGCGCTGGGTGCGCTCCAAGCTGATCTGGGAAGCTCTGGCCGCCCACGGCGTGACCCACCTTTGCGGGGCGCCGATTGTGATGTCGACGATCCTCAATGCCGCGGCCGAGGAGAAAAAAGTGCTGGCGCGGAAGGTGGAATTTTTCACCGCCGCCGCACCGCCGCCGGAGGCGGTGCTGGCGGCGATGGCGGAGGAGGGCTTCAACGTGACCCATCTCTATGGACTCACCGAAACCTATGGCCCCGCGGTGGTCAATGACTGGAAAGACGAATGGAACTGGCTTGAGGGTCCGGCGCGAGCGAGCAAGAAGGCGCGCCAGGGGGTGCGCTACCATGCGCTGGAGGATCTGACGGTCATGGATCCTGAAACCATGGCGAGGGTTCCCGCCGACGGAGAAACCATGGGCGAGGTGATGTTCCGCGGCAATGTGGTGATGAAGGGCTACCTCAAGAATCCGAAGGCCAGCCAGGAGGCATTCAAGGGCGGCTGGTTCCATTCGGGCGATTTGGGCGTGCTGCACCCCGATGGCTATATCCAGCTCAAGGACCGTTCGAAGGATATCATCATTTCAGGCGGCGAGAACATCTCCTCGATTGAAGTCGAGGATGTGCTCTACAAGCACCCGGCGGTGCAGGCGGCGGCTGTCGTCGCCAAACCGGATGAGAAGTGGGGCGAGAGTCCTTGCGCCTTTATCGAACTCAAGCCCGGCAAGAGTGCGACGGCGGAAGACATTCTCGAATGGTGCCGGCAGGGGATGGCGCGCTACAAGGTGCCGAGGCACGTGGTGTTCGCCGAGTTGCCGAAGACAAGCACGGGGAAGATTCAGAAGTTCAAGCTGCGGGAGAAGGCGAAGGGGGTGTGAGCAAAGGATTGGCGCTTGCCGCATGAACATGCGGCATTTGGCATGCCATGATACTCTTCACCCATGAGCGTTCATGGACGCACTGAAACGCCAATCGGCTATGCGGAACTAGAGAAAGGCCTGCCTGCAAAGCAAGTGCAGAAGCTCATCGAGGCGGGGAAAATTTCACGCGCCGAAGTCTAACACATTGTGCCGGAACGCACATTCAAGCGCAGACTGGCCGCAAGAGCAAAACTTCGCCTTGAAGAAGCGGATGCGATTGGCCGCCTCCTTCCCATCAATGCGTTGGCTAAGTGGGCCTTTGGGGACGATGACATGGCGCGGGAGTTTCTCGACCTTGGCGACCCTGCGCTCGGCAACCGGATACCGCGGGTCATGGCCCAGACTGACGCGCGCGCGGGGGAAGTAGAGGCGCTGCTTCATCGCTTCGCCTCGGGCGACTATTTGGTCCCCTGTGAACTAATTCCAAACCATTGATCGGATTTGCTGACACCACCACCGGGGACACGAGCCCACTACGCTCCTTCATGCCGCCCAAACGCCAAATAGCTTGGGCGGCGCCTCGCAAGGGTGTGATCGGGATTGATCGGAGACGCATCAACTGATGCACAAGGCTTCCGACGGTTGGGCTCATTTGGATCGCGTTTTGAGCAATTTTCAACCTTCCCGCAAGCACGAGGTAGGAATTGAACTCACCCCACCAGCAGCGGAAACTCCGGTGCATCCATGACCGCGCCATGGGCGAGTTTCACCTCCCGGAACGGCGGCGAGGTATTGATGCCCTCGCGCCTGGCAAAGCGGGCATTATCGCCAACGAGCCGCAGCGAAAACGCCCGGCGCTGCTCGTTTTGCGAGTTGTTTGCAGGCGCTCCGTGCAGCGTCAGATAACTGAAGGCCACCGCATCGCCGGGCTCAAGCGCCCAGCCGAGAATATTGAACTTGTCGCGATTGCCGTCGATGTCGGGCACCGGCTCAAGCCCGTCATTCTCGTTGAGCGCCGTCTTGTTGAAGCGTTCCGGGCGGTAATATTTGCCCCATTTGTGCGAACCGCCGGCGAACTCCAGCGTGCGCTCGCGCGGCACCCGGTCAAGCGGAATCCACAAGGACACCGTGTCGCTGCCATCGACGCAATAATATGGCTGGTCCTGATGCCAGGGGGTTGCAACGCCGGCCCCGGCTTCCTTCACCAGCACATGCTCATGGAACAGCCGCGATGTTTTCGTTCCCATCAGTTGCCGTCCAATCTCGGCGGCAGGCGAGTTGAAGATGAAATTGCGGTATTCCGGGATACGGTCCCAATTGCAGTAATCCCCGAAGAACCGGCCCGACCCGTTCGGCCCCTGGTAGATTTTCACATCGGCGCTGGGCTCCGCCATGTTGCGGGCGACGCCGGCCCGCAAAATCTCGACCCAGCCGCCAAAAACCCCCCGAATGACGCAGGCGCCATCCTGCCGGAAGGCTTCGATCGTTTCGGCTGGAACCGTGATATTGGACATCTTGCCACTCCCTCGACGATCCTCAGTCTGCCATAGCTCCCCGCCGGCCTCCAAGAAGGCATTTTGATCGCCCGGAAAAAACGTGCTTAGATGCCTGACGCCCCGGCGGGGCGCTCAAAAAATATCAGGGAGTACAATCATGAAATTCACCAAAATCTTCGGCGCGGCATTGCTGGTTTCCACAATGCTGGCCGCGGGTGCCGCCAATGCCAAATCGCTAGTCTATTGCTCGGAAGGCTCGCCAGAGAACTTCAGCCCTTCGATGAACACCACGGGTACGAGCCTTGACGCCGCCCGTCCGGTTTACAACAGGCTGGTGCAGTTCGCGCCCGGCTCAACCGCGGTGGAACCGGGATTGGCCGAGGCTTATGAAGTCTCTCCCGACGGCATGACCATCACCTTTCACCTCCGCAAGGGCGTGAAATTCCATTCCGGCGTCAATGGTTTTACCCCGGCCCGCGACTTCAATGCCGAGGACGTCATCTGGTCCTTCGGCCGTCAATGGAAGCCCGATCATCCCTATGCCAAGGTTTCCGGCGGCGCCTATGACTATTTCAACGACATGGGCATGCCCGACTTGCTGAAGTCGATCGAAAAGGGCGCCGATGACCTCACGGTTATCATGACGCTCAATGAGCCCAACGCCCCGATCATGGCCAACCTCGCCATGGATTTCGCCACCATCCAGTCGGCCGAATATGCCGACTACCTGATGAAGAAGGGCACGCCCGAGCAGTTCGATCAGATTCCGGTGGGCACCGGCCCCTTCATGTTCGTCGACTATCAGAAGGACGCCGTCATCCGCTTCAAGTCCAATCCGGATTACTGGGCCGGCAAGACCAAGATCGACGACCTGATCTACGCCATCACCCCGGACCCGACGGCCCGCTATGCCAAATTGCAGGCCAACGAGTGCCAGATGATGATTGCGCCGAACCCGGCCGATCTCGAAGCCATGAGCAAGAACCCTGACGTGCAGCTCATGTCGGCGGCCGGCCTCAACATCGGCTACCTGGCGATCAATGCGCTGAAGCCGCCCTTCGACAAGATCGAGGTGCGCCAGGCCATCGCCATGGCCATCGACCGCGACTCGATCCTCAAGGAAGTCTATCAGGGTGCCGGCCAGAAGGCCAAGAACCCGATTCCCCCGACCATGTGGTCCTATGACGACGCCACGGTTGATCACGAGTACAATCCCGAAAAGGCCAAGGAACTGCTGGCGGCGGCGGGCATCACTTCGCTCGACACCGACCTGTGGTGGATGCCGGTGCAGCGCCCCTATAACCCCAATGCCAAGCGCATGGCGGAAATGATGCAGGCCGATCTGGCCAAGGTCGGCATCAACGCGACACTCGTGTCCTACGAGTGGGGCGAATATAGGAAGCGCCTGCAAGCGGGCGAGCACCAGATGGGCCTGATCGGCTGGACCGGCGATAATGGCGATCCGGATAATTTCTTCTTCCTCAACGGTTGCGACAAGGACGGCAAACCGGCGGCCAGCAACGCGTCGAAATGGTGCAACGCGAAGTTCAACGAAGATCTGCTCAAGGCGCGGCAACTGTCCGAGCAGCCGGACCGCATCGCCATCTATCAGGAGATGCAGAAGATCCATCACGACAGCGTGGCCTGGTTGAACATCGCCCACTCGACGGTGTTTGAACCCGTGCGCAAGGAAGTCTCGGGCTACAAGATCAGCCCCTTCGGCGCCCACGAGTTCCAGAATTGCGACGTGGCTGAGTAAGGCAAACTGTCACCCTTCTCCCAAGCTCTGCTTGGGAGAAGGTGGACGCGCTTGGCGCGGCCGGATGAGGGCCGGTATTCGCGAAGCGAATGCCGGTGCCCGGTCCAGTCACCGCGCTGTCGCGCGGCCCTCATCCGCCCTATCGGGCACCTTCTCCCACGCTTCGCGCGGGAGAAGGGTGACAAAGTAGGCACTCATGTTCCGATTTCTTCTCAAACGTCTGGCTCTCACCCTGCCGACGTTCTTTGCCCTGATGTTCGTCACCTTCATGCTCATCCGGCTGGTGCCGGGTGATCCCATTGAGGTGCGCCGCGGCGAGCGCGGCATTTCGCCCGAACGGCTGGCGGAACTGCGCCATGAGATGGGTCTCGACCAGCCCGTGTGGAAACAATTTCTCGACTATGTCTGGGCGCTTTTCCATGGCGATTTCGGCACCTCGATCATCTCCAAATCACCGGTCGTTCATGAATTCCTGACTCTGTTCCCGGCCACCCTCGAACTCACCGTCTGCGCCATGATCTTCGCCGTGGTACTTGGTGTTCCGGCCGGTGTTTTCGCCGCTTCGCGGCGGGGCGGCATCTCCGACCAGACCTTGATGGGCATGGCGCTGACCGGTTATTCCATGCCGATCTTCTGGTGGGGCCTGATCCTCATCCTCATCATGTCCAACACTCTTCACCTCACGCCGGTGTCCGGCCGCATCGATCTCATCAAATACTACTTCCAGCCGGTGACCGGATTCATGCTGATCGACTCGCTGATCTCCGGCCAGAAGGGCGCCTTCATGGATGCGGCACGCCATTTGATTTTGCCCACCATCGTGCTCGGCACCGTGCCCCTTGCCATCGTTGCCCGCATGACAAGGTCGGCCATGCTGGAAGTCCTGGAAGAGGACTATGTCCGCACCGCCAAGGCCAAGGGCTTGTGCGGTCCGCCGGGTGATCGGCCTCCACGCGCTCCGCAATGCACTGATCCCGGTGGTCACCGTCATCGGCTTGCAGATCGGCGGGCTCCTGGCCGGCGCCGTTCTCACCGAAACCATCTTTTCATGGCCCGGTGTCGGCAAATGGCTGGTCGAGTCGATCGGCCGCCGCGACTACCCGGCCCTCCAGGGCGGCATCATGCTGATCTCGACCGTCGTTATCCTCGTCAATCTGGTCGTCGACCTTCTCTATGGCCTCATCAATCCGAGGATCCGCCATGGCCACTGACACGACCATTGCCGTTCCCACCGCACCGCCCGGACCTCTCCTCGCCTTCTGGCGCGCCTTTCGCGAAAACCGCGGCGCCGTCATCGGCCTCGCCGTCGTCACCACCATAGTGCTGGTGGCGATTTTCGCCGGCGTGTTGGCGCCGCACGATCCGCTTGAGGTCAACAAGGGCCTCGCCAAACTGCCGCCGTTCTGGCTGGATGGCGCCAACCTGCGTTTCCCGCTCGGCACCGATGCGATTGGCCGCGACATGCTCTCGCGCATCATGTACGGCGCCCGCGTGTCGCTGTTCATCGGCGTCTCGGTGATGGCCGTATCGATGATCTTCGGCATTGCCCTCGGCCTCACCTCGGCGTGGTTCGGCGGCATTATCGACGTGATCATCATCCGCGTCATGGACTTGATCATGTCGATCCCCAGCCTGGTGCTGGCGATCCTCATCATCGCGGTGATCGGCCCCAATCTCACCAACACCATCATCGCTGTCACCATCGTGGGCCTGCCGCGCTATGTCCGTCTGGCCCGCGCTTCGGCCTTGACTGAACTCACCAAGGACTATGTGACGGCCTCCAAAGTGGCCGGTGTCCGGCAATGGCGGCTGATGACCGTGACAGTCCTGCCCAATTGCCTTGCCCCGCTCATCGTGCAGGCGGCATTGGGCATTTCCGATGCCATTCTTGAAGCCGCGGGCCTGGGCTTCCTCGGCCTCGGCGCCCAGCCGCCCACCCCCGAATGGGGCTCCATGCTGGCCGACACCCGCGACTTGATGAGCTCGCATCCCTGGGTCATGGCTTTCCCCGGCATCGCCATATTGATCACCGTGCTGTCGATCAATCTGATGGGCGACGGCCTCAGGGATGCGCTGGACCCGCGGCTCAGACGGAGCTGATGGGTGGGAACACTACTCGACACCGCACTGATTGCGGCCGTCGTCTCGGCGGCGGTGACGGCGCTTGGCTGGTTCGCCTCCCACTGGAGCGAACAGCGGATGGAAACCCAGCGCCGCATCGAAAAAATTGTCGACGTGCAGACCGCCTTGCTGGCCGAAATCGAAAGCAATCTCACCCGCTACGAGGAAATCGACCTTGATGAGCATGTCGCGAACATGGTGCGCCGCATTCGCCGCAAGGACGCCAAAGCTGCCTTCACACCCTTCGTGCCTCGCTATGCCACCGAGATCATCTTCGAGGCGATGCTGCCGGATATTCACATCCTGCCGACCGAGACCATCGACGACGTCGTGGCCTACTACAAGCAGGAATACAAATTACGGGAACTGGTGGAGGACTTGCGCAGCCCGCGCTACGAGGAACTGGAGCAAGACCGCAAGGCGCGAGTCTATGAAGACTATGTCTGGCAGATCAAGACGGTTCTGGTGACCGGCGAGCAAGCGCGAAACGCCCTTCAGGCATCGCTCGGAGTTTCAGCGGCGCTCAGTAGCCCGGCTGGGGGCCAGAGCCCGGCTTCTGAAATCCGGTAGCGGGTGGTTTGGACTGTGCCATGAAAATCGATCCTCTCAGCCGCTTATATGGGAACCGCCTGGGCGGCTGCAAGCCTGAACCCACATCAACTGGAAATTCTTGACATGGCGCTCCTCGAAATCAGTAACCTTACCGTCGAGTTCAAGACTGGCAGCGGCGCCTTCCGCGCGGTGGATGGCGTGTCCTTCTCGGTCGATACCGGCGAAGTCCTCGCCATCGTTGGCGAATCGGGCTCGGGCAAATCGGTCGCCATGCTGGCGGTGATGGGCCTGTTGCCCTGGACTGCCACGGTGACCGCCGACCGCATGAGCTTCGATGGCAGGAACCTCCTGACCATGGCCGCGAAAGAGCGTCGCTCGATCACCGGCAAGGACATCGCCATGATCTTCCAGGAGCCCATGTCGAGCCTCAATCCCTGCTTCACCGTGGGCTACCAGCTCGACGAGGCTCTCAAAACCCATCTCGATATGGACAAACTGGCCAGGCGCGCCCGCGTCATCGAACTGCTCGATTCCGTCGGCATTCCCTCGCCCGCCTCAAGGCTCACGTCCTTCCCGCACCAGCTCTCCGGCGGCATGAACCAGCGGGTGATGATCGCCATGGCCATCGCCTGCCGGCCCAAGCTGCTCATCGCCGACGAACCCACAACCGCCCTCGACGTCACCATCCAGGCCCAGATTCTCGAGCTTCTGGTGCGCCTGCAGAAGGACACCGGCATGGGTCTGGTGCTGATCACCCATTCCATGGGCGTCGTCGCCGAAACCGCCGAGCGCGTCAGCGTGCAGTATGCCGGGCAGAAGGTCGAAGAACAGCCGGTCGCCGGTCTTTTCAAGGATCCCCATCACCCCTATACGGCAGCCTTGCTCTCATCGCTTCCCGAGCGCGCCACCGCCAGGCGCCTGCCGTCAATCCCCGGGGTCGTTCCCGGCCAGTTCGACCGCCCCAAGGGCTGCCTCTTCGCGCCGCGTTGCGAATTTGCCACCACCCTCTGCCACAGCAGCGTGCCGCTCCGCGTGGCCGGCACCCTTTGTCACTACCCCCTCAGAAACGGCAAACCCGAAGGCCACCCCGGCAAGGAGAAGGCCGCATGAGCACCGTTCTCACCGCTCGCAACCTCACCCGCTATTACAACGTCTCGCGTGGCGCCTTCTCCCAGCCGGCCATCCTCAAGGCGCTTGATGGCGCAAGCTTCACCTTGGACCGTGGCAAGACCCTGGCCGTCGTCGGTGAATCCGGCTGCGGCAAGTCCACCCTGGCCCGCCTTGTCACCATGATCGAGCTGCCCACCTCCGGCTCCATGGCCATCGCCGGTCAGGAAATCGCCGGCGCCAGCAAGGAAACCATGCGGGCGCTGCGCCCCAAGGTGCAGATCGTCTTCCAGAACCCATATGGCTCGCTCAACCCGCGCCAGAAGATCGGCCACACCCTGGAAGAGCCTCTGCTGGTCAACACCAATACCCCCCAGGCCGAGCGCACCGAGCGCGCCCGCGCCATGATGAAAAGCGTGGGGCTCAGGCCCGAGCACTATGACCGCTACCCCCACATGTTCTCCGGCGGCCAGCGCCAGCGCATCGCCATTGCCCGCGCCCTCATGCTCGATCCCGAAATCCTGGTGCTCGATGAACCGGTCTCGGCGCTTGACGTTTCCATCCAGGCCCAGGTGCTCAATCTGCTGGCGGATATTCAGGAGCGCCACAACCTGGCGTTCCTCTTCATCAGTCACGATCTCTCGGTGGTGCGTCACATCGCCAATGATGTCATGGTCATGTATCTCGGCCGCGTCGTCGAACAGGGAACGCGCGATCAGCTGTTCGGCAATCCCCAGCATCCCTATACCAAGGCGCTGCTGTCGGCCACGCCACAACCCGACCCCACCCGCAAGCGCGACCGCATTGTGCTGAAGGGCGAGCTGCCGTCGCCTCTCAACCCGCCGCCAGGCTGCACCTTCCACCCGCGCTGCCCATTGGCCTTCGATACGTGCAAGGCGCTCAACCCCGCCCTTCTTGCCCATGATGGAGCCCTTGTGGCATGCCATGCGGTGAACCAACCCACATCCGCTACAAAGGCCGCCTGAATGTCCAAACGCCCTGAACTCTCAACCGGCGAAGCCCTCGTCGGCCTGCTCGAAGCCTATGGTGTCGACACCATTTTCGGCATTCCTGGCGTCCACAACATCGAAATGTACCGGGCCCTGCCGCGCTCGAAGATCAAGCATGTTTTGGTCCGTCACGAACAGGGTGCGGGCTTCATGGCCGACGGCTATGCCAGAGCCACCGGCAAACCCGGCGTGTGCTTTACGATCACCGGCCCGGGTGTTCTCAACATATTGACCCCCATGGGCCAGGCGTGGTCCGATTCCAGCAGGGTTCTGGTGATCGCGACGGCGCTCGACATGCGCGATTCGGCACAAGGCAGAGGCCGCCTCCATGAGATGCTCGACCAGCGCGGCGCGGCGGCGGCGGTCACCGATCTCCATATGCGCGCCTACACCCCCAAGGACGTGCGCGACGCAATTGCCAGGGCCTTCGCCAATTTCGCCGGCCGCCGCCCGCGTCCAGCCTACATCGAAATTCCGCTCGACATACTGAAGGAGCCCGCCGGCGACGGATGGACGGCCCGCCCACTGCCAAAGGCCCCATTGCCCGATCAAGGTCAAATCGCCGCCGCGATCGCCAGAACTCAATGCCGCAAGACGCCCGGTGATGATCCTCGGCGGCGGAGCGCTCGATGCCGGGTCCGCGGCCCTTGCCATTGCCGAAAAGCTCCAGGCGCCGGTCCTCACCACGGTGGCCGGAAAGGGCGCCGTTCCGGCCAATCACCCCCTGTGCATGGGTTATCGCCTCGGCCGTGCCGCTGCCATGGAATTCCTCGAAAAGTCCGATGCCATCCTTTGCGTTGGCTCGGAACTTTCCGAAACCGATTTCTGGAACACCGATGTCGTGATCGCCAGGAACCTCATTCGCATCGATATCGATTCCGATTCGCTGGCCCGGCCTCATACCGCCGAAATCGCCATCCTCGGCGATGCCAGGGCGGCCCTTGAAGCGATTGCGCCGCATATCAAATCGCAACCCCGTGCGGAGGCCACGGGCGAAGCCAAATCTCTCCACACCGTGCCTTCCGACCCGGCGCGGGCAACATTGACCAAAGTACTGGAGGTGATCCGCCAATCCTTGCCGGCGGACACCATCATCGCTTCCGACATGACGCAGATTGCCTATGCCGCAAACGAGGACTTTCCGGTGTCGGTGCCCCGCACTTGGATTCATCCCGTCGGATTCGGCACCCTGGGGTTTGGCCTGCCCGCCGGAATCGGCGCCAAATTCGGCATGGGCAAGACGCCGGTGGCCGTGCTCCATGGCGACTATGGAATCCAATACACCATCAACGAGCTTGGCACCGCCGTCGAGCACGCGCTGCCCGTCATCATCCTGCTCTGGAACAATGAACTTCTCGGCGCCATTCACGACAGCATGGCCACGGCCGGAATCCAGCCCAACAACGTTAGCCTCCGCAATCCCGACTTCCAGGCCCTTGCCAAGGCCTATGGCTGCAATGCCGGGAAACCCTCCTCGCTCAAGGCCCTTGCCGCCGCGATCAAGGCGGCACTCGCCGCCGATGGTCCAACCCTGATCGAAATGACGCCCCGCATGGTCGATGGCTGACGCGGCCGTTATCTTCGATGTCGACGGCGTGCTGCTGGAACTGACCCGGGCCGAGGAAGATGCCTTCTTCATCCCCTTCGAAATGCGCCATGGCCTCACCGGCCTGTCGCGCGACTGGGACAGTTACCGCACCCGCAACGATGAAGACATCATCGCCGAAATCCTCGAAACGCATGGTCTTGCCGTGTCGGAATCCGCCGCCATCATTGCCGATTACATCGAAGTCCTGCGCGCCGGCATCCGCACAGGCTCGCTTATGCCAGTCGAAATTCCAGGCGCCCGGACATTGCTCGCGGAATTCGCGGGCGGTCCACTGCTGGGGGTGGCGACCGCCAATCTGGTGGCTGCGGCCAGGCTCCGACTCGAAGCGCAGGGTCTGTGGAGCGGTGTCTCACAACTGGCCTTCGGCGCCGAAGGCGGCGGCCATAAGCGCCAAACCGTGGCCAGAGCCATTGCCGCCAGCGGACTTCCCAATCATCGCATCGTCTATATCGGCGACAATCTCAATGATGTCGAAGCTGGTCTCGGCAATGGTGTTCACTTCATCGGCTTTTCCGTGGACGAGTCCCGCCGCCGCAAGCTTGCGGAAGCAGGAGCGAGACACACCAGTAGCAATCATGAGACAACACTGCGGTTGATCAAGGAACTGCTGACATAGCCTCATAATACTTACGATCATGGTCGATGACCCATTTTTTTCCCTCCCCCTTGTGGGGTGTTCAGACCGGAGACATCGCGAACACTTGTGCGGGAGAGGGTGCATTCAAATCCGCTCCGCCAGCCGCCGGATACGCTTGCAGGCTTCCTTGATCTGGTCTTCGTCCACGGTCAGCGCCACGCGGAGGTGGCCGCTTCCTCCGGCGCCGAAACTTTCGCCCGGCATGGTGACGACGTTTTCTTCCTTCAAGAGCCGCCAGGCGAAGTCTTCGCCGGAGAGTCCGGTCTTGCGCACATCGACCATGACGAACATGCCGCCCTCGGGCATGCGGGCGGAGATGGTGTGGGCGCCTTTGAGCCCCGCCACCAGGGCTCTGGCGCGGTGCTCGTAATTACGTTTCTGGGAATCGACTTCGGGGAAATGATGGTCAAGGGCGAAGGCGGTGGCATCCTCGAGGAAGGGCTGGGAACCGAACAGCATGGTCTCGGTCACCGGCAGGGCCCTTTCGACGAATTGCTCGGAAGCGGCGATCCAGCCACAGCGGAATCCCGGCATGGCGTGGGACTTCGACACCGATGAGACGACGATCGTCCGCTTCTCCAATTCGGCGATATCGAATGGCGACGAGAACACGGTGTTGCCGTAGGTGAGGGTGGCGTAAACTTCATCGGAGATGATCCACATGCCGTGGCGTTCGCACAGCCTGCCGATCTTCTCGATCTCACTGCGGGTGAAAACGGCGCCAGTGGGATTGCTGGGTGTATTCAGAAGCAGCACGCGCGATTTGGGTGTGATGGCCTTTTCGAGATCGGCTGCCTTCAGATGAAAACCATGGTCGGGATCGACGCGCACCGGAACGGCGACGCCACCGGCCGCGGCAATCACCCCTTCGTAAGTGGCGTAGTAGGGATCGGCCATCAGCACTTCGTCGCCCAGATCGACGGTTGCCATCATGGCGGCGTAGAGGGCGGACTGGGTACCGGGCACGAAGATGAACTGGTGGGTGGTGATGGCGCGGCCGGTGCGCTCGGTATAGAGGCGCGAAAGGGCACTCAGCAGATCAGGCTCGCCACGATTGGTGGCGTAACGGGTGCGGCCGGCGCGCATCTGGCGGTTGGCTACATCCATGATCGCCTCGGGCGGGGCTGCATCGGGTTCGCCGATCGACAGGAAAATCATCTGTTCGCCGAGGGCGGCGCGGTGCTTTCCTTCGATGTGAACGGCCCATTTTTCCGAGCCCAGCCCCGAGAGCCTGGTGGTGATATTGGCAAAACGCATGATGTTATCCGTTGATTTGAGGGGGTGTTACACGGTTTCCGGGGTGATTGCACCACTGGCTCCGATGCGTAATCTTGCCGCCTTGCCGAGGGTTGCAAGATCGGGCTCGGTGACCTGGAGGACCGGGCAGGACTTGCCATAGAGGGTTTCGGCCACGGCGGCGCCGATCGCCAGATTGATGTCGGCCAGCACAAGAATAATGGCGGCGGGGCCGGTGCCGAGGCGGATTGCTTCGGCGATGCCGCCGGGAGCCGAGCCTGAACCCTTGCTTTCGCGCATGAGCAGAATGGTTCCGGCAAGACACTGGCCGCGCTGGGGGTGGTGGACATCGATGATGATGCCAGTGCGCGGCTCGAAGGCGCCCCAGAAGCTGAGGGGTTCATCGAGGATGAGCACCGGGCCCTCGGCGGCACCGCCATTAAGAACGCGGGCCTGAATCATGCTTGCGATATCCACAGTTCCGGATCGCGCCAGACCTCGCCGCGCACCGCACTTTCGATGCATTCGCGCAGGGACCCGAAGGCCACTTCGACACCTAGCATACCCGGCGCGTAATAGGCCCACTTGGCGGCATTGGTCATGACGCGGCCGCGAATGGCCCTGATGCGAGGGGAATAGTAGGTGCAGACATCCACCGGCACTTGCGCGCCGGCTGCTTCAAGCACGGCAAGCCAGCCATTGGCTTTGATCAGCTCACGGACGGCCCGGCTTGTGGATATGAGGAAGGGCAAGCCTAGTTTCACCATGCGGCCATCGAGCAATCGTACGACTTCGCTGAATTCGGCAAGCGAGAAATGCGGGGTGCCGAGAGCCATTGCGTCAAGCGGTCCGTCATGCGCGGTGGAGAGTTCGCCATGGGCACTGCGCAAATGTTCGGGAGAGACCACATGCACCTCACCACTGCCAAACACGGACTCGAGTTCGGGTGCTTCCGGCGTTACACCGACGCCATGCCAGAGCTCGACGCCGCCGGAGGCTGCAACCGCCGCACTCACGGCCTTCAAATTGTCTTTCGAGGCGGAGGCCGGCAATCCGGAAATGGCGGGGATGCGCTGGCCGGCAATGCGGCCAACCAGATGGCCGAGCAGGTGATAGAAGATATCCTCTTTGCGCCATTGTTCCGGAAGTTTGGTGCAATCGAAATGCAGCTCCGCCTTGCGGCCCTCGTCGGTGTGAAGGCCAGCGAAGGGAACCTTTCCCACCAGAGCGCAGGCGACATCGAGGTAATCGCCATATTTGTTGGTGCGGGCGCCGATCGCGGAATTGTAGTAGGAGACCGCATTGGACTCGCCCACGGCAATGTGCTCGCCAAATTGCGGGCCGCCGGGGAGCTGGTAGGGCGCGCAGGTCCAGGTGGGTTTGCAGCCCAATTGCGCATAGAGCTGCATCAGTTCGCGGCCACCGCTCACCATTTCCGGATCGTCGACTTCGGGGCGCAAGTCCGGATCGGCGAGGCTTGGGATGCCAATATTGGTCCAGGCCGTCACGGAAAGCTTGGCGCCATTGTCGAGAAGATAGCGCACGAAATCGACATGGGATTGGCCGGTATAGAAAGCAGGCATCGATATGGGCGAAGCGGATGGGAATGAGATGGGGTGCCGCCATGATATCGGCGGCCTGCACGATCAGCCGCATGGCGAGCTGCATGGCTTTGCCATGGTGTCCGGCAAGCAGCTCGCGTTCGTGCCGGTCGAGAGCAACGGTCACGCCTTGGCCTTCTCAAGCGCCATCCGGTTGAGGGTGACGTAGTCGATTTTGCCGGAGCCCAGAATCGGCAGTTCTTTCATGGCGATGATGTTCTTCGGGATCATCAGGTCGCTGGCGCCGGCCTGTTTCAGGCCATCGGCAACACGTTTGCGATCGAGGCCTTCGGCGGTGGTGATCAGCACAAGCTGCTCGCCTTTTTTCGGGTCGGGAATGGCGACGACAGCGTGGTGAAAATCGGGAAACGCCGTGTGGAGTTTTCCTTCCACTGCCGACAGCGACACCATTTCGCCGGCAATCTTGCAAAAGCGTTTGGCGCGGCCGAGGATGACGAGAAAGCCCTGTTCGTCGAACTTGACGATATCGCCAGTGTCATACCAGCCATCGGGCGGGGCTTCGATCACTCCGGGGTTGTCGGCGCGGAGATAGCCCAGCATTACATTGGGTCCCCTGACGAAAAGCCGGCCACCCTCGGCGATGCCGTCAATGGGCTCGAGGCGGCACTCGATCTGGTCGAGGACGCGGCCCACGGTTCCAGTCTTGAAGTGCATCGGCGTGTTGACGGCAATCACCGGGGAGCACTCGGTGGCGCCATAGCCTTCCAGAATGCGGAGACCGAATTTCTCGGCCCAAAGCTCGCGGGTTTCCGGCTTCACCCGCTCGGCGCCGGCCACCACCAGCCTGGTATTGAAAAAATCATAGGGGTGAGCATTACGGGCATAGCCCATGAGGAATGTATCGGTGCCGAAGACGATGGTGGCATTGGTGTCGTAGCAGAGTTCCGGCACGATCTTGTAGTGCAGCGGCGACGGATAGAGAAAGGTGCGAACGCCGGCGAGCACGGGCAAGAGGGCGCCGCCGGTCAGGCCAAAGGCATGGAACATGGGAAGAGCGTTGAACACGATGTCCTGGGCGGTGAAAGCGATGCGGGCGCCGGCCTGATGGCGATTGGCGTTGAGATTGCGATGGGAGAGGACCACTCCCTTGGGCAGGCCTTCGGAGCCCGAGGTGAACAGGATGACGGCGGGCGAATTGGGATCGCTGTTTGCACCCGCCGATTTTAGCGCCCATTGCGGAAAGCTCTTGGCGATGAGGCCGTAAAGTTTGTCAAAGAGACCCACGGCCTCGCGCAGATCTTCGAGATAGATCACCTTGCGGCCGCGTGACAGCAGTTCGAGATCGGCTTCCATGCTGCCGGCCTCGATGAAGCGGCGCGAGGTGACGATGGTCGAGGCCTGTGCCGCGGTCAAGGCGGCGGCCATGTTGACGGCGCCGGTCGAAAAATTCAGCATTGCGGGTACGCGGCCAAAGGCATGCAAGCCGAAGATCGTCAGGAAGCAGCCTATTGCGTTGGGCAAGAGCACGCCGACATTTTTCTCACCCAGCGTGAGGTGCTGCATGCGGCGGCCAAGGACAAAGCTGCCCGCCACCAGCCGGTCGTAAGTGACAGGGTGGCGCTGAATGTCTTCGAGAATGAGGTGGCGGCTGCCGTGCGTGGCCCTGGCATCGAGCAAGCCGTCGAACAGGGTCTGGTCGATGTTGGAGGTGCGGAACACCATGTCGGTCATCAGCTCATAGAGCTTGTCGGCCTGGTGTTCGCGCAGTGCCGCGCCGCGGAGTTCCGGCGGAGATTCAAATTTCACCGGTGGCAGGAAGGTGATGGTCACCTTGGGAAACCACTTGAGCCGCAGCTTGCCGCGCATGCGCGAGAATATCGAATACTGCGCGCCGTCGATCTTCACCGGCAGCACCTTGGCGCCGGCCATCTGGGCAATGGCGCCGGGGCCTTCGTAGACTTTCATCAGCGTGCCGGTGACGGTGAGGCGGCCTTCCGGAAAGATGACGATCTTGCGGCCTTTCTTCAATTCCTCGACAAGGGTGCGCAGCGCCATCGGGTTGGTGGGGTCGATGGGGATCATGTCAAAGAGGCGGAAGGCGGGCTTCACCCACCATTTCTGCGCCATGTAGGTGTTGATGGCGAAGCCGCAGCGCTCGGGCAGGAACGCCGACAGAATGGGGCCATCGAGGAGAGACGTGTGGTTGGCGACGATCACCGCCTTGCGGCCGGCCTCGGCAAAGTTTTCCGCGCCCTTGACTTCAACTTTGTAGAGCAGGCGGAAGAGCTGGCGCGAGAGGTTGGCGATCAATTCCTGCGGCAGCAGGCGGCAGATCCACAGGGCGGCCAGCGCATTGGCTAGCCCCAAGCAGAGAAACAGACCGCGCGCGGTGATCGCCTGAAGCAATGTGACGGAGATGATGGTCGCCGAGATCATGAAGATGGCGTTGATCACATTGTTGGCGGCGATGACCCTGGAGCGCTTGGACGGACTCGCCCGATTCTGCATGATGGCGTTGAGCGGAACCGCATAGATGCCACCGAAGAATGCGGTCATGAACAGATCGAAACCGACGCGCCAGCCGGAGAACAGCGCGAAGAAGGTGGCGGGAGAGTTGAGAACGGTTCCGGCCAGGGATGCCGCGGCGCTGCCCGCGGCGAAATAGAGATCGATGAGAAACACCGTCATCATGATGGCGGCGACGGGCACGTATTTTGCCGAGACCTCGCCCTTCAACAGGCGGTTGGTGAGCATGGAGCCCGAGCCAATGCCGATGGTGAAAGTCGCGATGAATATGTTGGCGACATATTCGTTGGCGAGCAAAACATCCTTGGTGAAGACCGGGAACTGAACCAGAATGACGGTGCCGAGGAACCAGAACCACGAGGCGCCAAGCACGGCCCAGAAAACGTCGTTGCGTTCGCGGGCATAGCCGATCAGCTTTCCGGTCTGGCGCGGGATGTTCCAGTCGAATTCGAGATCGGGCGAGTTCGACGGGGCTTCCGGCATCTTGACCGCGGCGAACCAGGCCACCAGGGCGAGGCCGACGAGGGCCACGGAGAGAAGCGGCCGGCCCCAGGGTTCGAGCACCAGAAATCCGCCGAACATGGTGCCGAGCAGGATAGTGACGAAGGTGCCCATTTCGATCAGGGCATTGCCGCCGACGAGATCGCCGCGCTTCAAATATTGCGGCAGCACGCCGTATTTGATCGGCCCGAAGAAGGCGGCAAGGGAGCCGGCAAAGAACAATACGGCGAGATTAGCATAGGGATTTTCGAGATAGAGGCTCCAGGCGCCGAACACCATAGCAGCTATTTCCACGAGCTTGATGCGGCGTGCCAGCACGGCCTTGTCGTATTTGTCGGCGAGCTGGCCGGCGATGGCGGAGAACAGGAAGTAGGGGAGGATGAACAGGGCGGTTCCGGCTTGCACAAAAAGTTCGGCATTCCAGCCCTTGTGGACGGCTAGATCGAAGGTGATGAGAATGGCGATGGCGTTGCGCAGCGCGTTGTCGTTGAAGGCGCCGATCGCCTGGGTGACAAACAGCGGCAGGAAACTGCGGGTCTTGAGCAGAGCGAACTGGCCGTGATCGGTCATGGGGGTTGCGGTACCTGGAGAATCGACGGACGTCATGTCTCTGGAACTATGTCAGACCTGTGCGGCAGCTTCAAAGCGCAAAGTGCCGGAATTTTCCCTCTCCAGCCGATGGTGGGAGAGGGCGAACGATCGGCAGAAGTCAGACTCAACAATCCAGCGTCGTGTCCTTCTCCCATTGGGTGAGATGGCGGCAAAACTGGTTCCACTCATTGTGCTTGAGCTTGAGATAGGCCGCCGATACATCCGCGCCCAGCGCGTTCTGCAGATACTTATCGCGTTCGAAGTTCCTCAGCGCATCGAGCAGATTGAGCGGCAGCTTTTTGGCGTTCTTCACCTTGTGGCCTTCCGCGTACATGTCAATGTCGAGCCGCTGGCCGGGGCTCATCTTCTCGTCGATGCCATGCAGCCCTGAAGCCAGAATGCCCGCCATCATTAGATAGGGATTGGCGGCGCCATCCGGCAACCGGAATTCGGTGCGGCCCTGGTCCGGAATGCGCACCATGTGGGTGCGGTTGTTGCCGCCGAAGGTCACCGTGTTGGGCGACCAGGTGGCCCCAGATGTCGTGCGCGGCGCATTGATGCGCTTGTAGCTGTTGACCGTCGGATTGGTGATCGCCACCAGCGAGTCGGCATGGTGGATGAGCCCGCCGATGAACTGATAGGCCATCGCCGAAAGACCCATTTCGTCCTTGCCGTCATGAAACAGGTTCTTCTTGCCGTCCTTGTCCCACACCGAGAGGTGGACATGGCAGCCATTGCCGGTGAGATTGATGAACGGCTTCGGCATGAAGGTGGCCCTGAGCCCGTGCTTCTCGGCGATCGATTTCACCATGAACTTGAAGAAGGCAAGCTGGTCGGCCGTGGTCAGGGCATCGTTGAAGTTCCAGTTGATCTCGAACTGGCCGTTGGCATCCTCGTGGTCGTTCTGATATGGCCCCCAGCCGAGCTGAATCATCGTCTGGCAGATTTCGCCGATCACATCGAGCCGCCGCATGATCGCCGCCTGATCGTAGCACGGCTTCTCCTGGGTATCGCGGTGATCGGAAACCGATGAGCCATCTGCGTTGATCAGATGAAACTCCGGCTCGACACCTGCCATCAGTTTCAGATTCCTCTTCGACGTGGCTTCCATCATCTTGCGCAGCACTACGCGCGGAGCTTGTGCAAGCGGCTCGCCATTCATCCATGGCTCGCCCGCCACCCACGCCACCTCCGGCCGCCACGGCAATGGAATGACCGATGAGGTATCGGGCATCACCAGAATATCGGGGTGCGCCGGCGTCTGGTCGAGCCAGGTGGCGAAGCCCGCAAACCCCGCCCCCGCCTTCTGCATTTTTCCGGCCGCTTCGGCGGGAACAAGTTTTGCCCGCTGCACGCCGAAAAGATCGGTGAAGTTGAAGAGAAAGAATTTGATCTTGTTGTCCTTGGCGTATTTGGCGAGGTCGCTCATTTTAACGTTTCACTCCCATTGCAGTTTTGTTTGGTATCAGCGTGTGGCAATCACCGCCGCCGCTCCGCCCATTGCCGTGGCACCTGCCCGATTTGCGAGCCGCATGGCTCGCGGGCTCCTGAGCCAGGTTCTTGCCCACGCGGCGGTAAGGGCCCATGCGAGATCGACTGTCATCATGACCAAAATCGCCACTGCCACGAGTTCGATCAGCCCAGTCATGGTCACCGCATTGAGATCGATGAGCGATGGCAGAAGCGCGACATAAAATACCATGATCTTGGGATTGCCGATGGTCAGTGCCATGCCCGTCATGAACATGTTCAGCGGCGAACTTGCACTGGGCAGTTCTCCTGCCTTCAAATTGACAGGCGCAGTCCACATCTTCCATGCCAGGTATAGGAGATAGGCGACGCCCAGATATTTGATCACGGAGAACGCCATATAAAACTGCGTGGCGACAAAGCCGAGCCCCATCACCGCGGCCACCAGCCAAAAAGCCTCACCCAGCCACATGGCGATCAGGAATGGCAGCACGCTCCCAAGACCACCACTGATCACCCGCGCGACCAATGCGGCGATGCTTGGCCCGGGCGAGCCGGCATTCACCAGCAACGCCGCAGCAAACAACCCTAGTGCCGCAATTTCCATGGTGCCCCCGAGTGCTCTCTCAAACCACTCTAATACCCGCCGCGGCCCGGAATCCAGTCGGTTCCCGCCAGCGGTACCTGCGCCATGGCGGCGGCCTCTACGGTCAGCGCCACCAGATCCTCCGGTTCTAGATTATGCAGATGGCTCTTGCCGCACGCCCTCGCCACCGTCTGAGCCTCGAGCGTCATGACTTTCAGATAGTTGGAAAGACGCCGCCCCGCCTTCACCGGATCGAGTTCGAGCCGCCAGCACCGGGTCCTGGGTTGTAATGCCTGCCGGGTCGCGGCCCTCGTGCCAGTCGTCATAGGCTCCGGCCGTGGTGCCGAGCGCCCGGTATTCTTCCTCGAGATGGGGATCGTTGTCGCCCAAGGCCACCAGCGCCGCCGTGCCGATTGCCACCGCATCGGCACCCAGTGCCAAGGCCTTCGCGACATCCGCGCCCGAGCGGATGCCGCCCGACACGATGAGTTGCACTTTCCGGTGCATGCCGAGGTCCTGCAGCGCCTTCACGGCCGGCCGCATGCAGGCAAGGGTTGGAATACCCACATGTTCGATGAACACTTCCTGTGTGGCCGCCGTGCCGCCCTGCATGCCGTCCAGCACCACCACATCGGCGCCGGCTTTCACCGCCAGCGCCACATCGTAATAGGGACGGGTAGCCCCAACCTTCACATAGATCGGCTTCTCCCACGAGGTGATCTCGCGGAGCTCGTGAATCTTGATTTCGAGATCGTCAGGCCCAGTCCAGTCCGGATGGCGGCAGGCCGAGCGCTGGTCGATGCCCTTGGGCAGGCAGCGCATCTGGGCAACGCGGTCGGAAATTTTCTGCCCCAGCAGCATGCCGCCGCCGCCCGGTTTCGCACCCTGTCCCACCACCACTTCGATGGCATCGGCTTTGCGCAGATCGTCCGGGTTCATGCCATAGCGCGATGGCAGATATTGATAGACCAGATGCTTTGACTGGCCGCGCTCCTCCGGCGTCATGCCGCCGTCACCAGTCGTGGTCGAGGTCCCCGCCATCGAGGCGCCACGCCCCAGCGCTTCTTTGGCCTGCGCCGACAGCGAGCCGAAACTCATGCCCGCGATGGTGATCGGAATCTTCAGCTCGATGGGCTTCTTGGCATAGCGCGTACCGAGCACCACATCGGTGCCGCATTTTTCGCGGTAGCCTTCCAGCGGATAGCGCGAGATCGAGGCGCCGAGAAACAGCAGATCGTCGAAATGTGGAACCTTGCGCTTGGTGCCCGCACCGCGGATATCGTAGATGCCGGTCGTTGCCGCCCGCCGGATCTCCGCCAGCGTATAGTCGTCAAATGTCGCTGATTTGCGCGGTGGTGTGCGTGGAACGTTGATGTCCATCGAAAAACCTCAATAGGCGTCGGCGTGGTCGACGTTGAAATTGTAGAGCTTGCGGGCCGATCCGTAGCGGCGGAAGTCCCGCGGCTTCTCCTTCCGCCGTGCGGCTTCAAGCAGCCGCGCCAGGTCCTCCAGATGTTCGGCCCGCATCTCCTTCTCGATGCAGTCCGAGCCAAGCCCCGCCACCTTGCCCTTCACATAGAGCCGCGCCTCGTAGATCGAATCGCCCAGCGCTTCCCCGGCATCGCCGCAGACAACAAGATTGCCGCGCTGCGCCATGAAGGCCGACATGTGTCCGACCGAACCGCCGACCACGATGTCGATCCCCTTCATCGAGATGCCGCAGCGCGACGAAGCATCGCCGTCGATCACCAGCAGCCCGCCATTGCCCGTGGCCCCGGCGGATTCAGACGCATTGCCCTTGATCCACACCAGGCCCGACATCAGGTTTTCCGCAACCCCCACCCCGGCATGGCCGTGCACGATGAGCTCCGCCTCCTTGTTCATGCCGCCGCAATAGAAGCCGACATGGCCGTGGATTTCCACATGCAGAGGCCCATCAAGCCCGCAGGCAATAGCATGCTGACCCATCGGATTGCGGATCATCCAGTGCCGCTCATTGGTGTTCCTGGGAAGCTTGTACAGGCGCTGATTGATGCCCGTCACACCTTCCGTCTTAAGATCGAGTTCGTTCATGCGTGTCCCCAATCAATCCTCATGCTGAGGTGCCTCGCCAAAGGCGAGGCCTCGAAGCACCGCCGCAGTTGCTGACCCTTCGAGGCTCGCTTCGCTCGCACCTCAGGGTGAGGAATGCCGTTCATGCGTGTCCGCCCCAGGTGTAGATCGTCGCCGGCTCCGGCTCCCAGATCTTCGCATCGTCGGCACCGGGAAGATGGGCGATGGCGCGATACTCCGTGGCCATCGCCACCCAATCGCCGGTCTCCGCCATCACCGCATGCTTGCAAGCGATGGGATCGCGCACCACGGCAAAGCCATCGGCGGTGCCAACCAGAAATGTGTAGAAGCCGTCGAGATCCTTGATGCCGTCTTCCAGCGCCTGCTTGAGCGTCGCACCGCCACGTAGCTTCCACGTCATGTAGGCGGCCGCCACTTCCGTGTCGTTCTCGGTCTGGAACTCCATCCCCTCGCGCTTGAGATTCTCGCGCAGCCGGTTGTGGTTGGAGAGCGAACCGTTATGCACCAGGCAGAGATCGGCGCCGGTGGCGAAAGGATGCGACCCCGCAGTGGTGACCGCACTTTCGGTCGCCATGCGCGTGTGGCCGATGATGTGCGTGCCTTTCGCTTCATCGAGATCGAACTTCTCGTAAACGTTGGCCGGGAGCCCGACTTCCTTGAATATCTCTATGGTGTGGCCGGAGCCGACCACCCGCACTTCCGGATGATGCTTCTTCAGCCAGGCCACCACCGCATTTTCCTTGGCCGTGGTCACCAGAATGCAGTGATTACCGATCTTCTTGATCGTTGCCTCGCACTTCAGCGCCCTCTCAAGCCCCGTATCGATTTTCTTCCAGTCATAACCGGCATCATCATGGGCGAGCGAGAATTTCACCTGGTTCTTTTTCACCGGATTGCGATAGATGGCGACCCCGGCCGAGTCCGGCCCCCGGTTGGTCATCTCGATGATCATGGGTTTGAACATCGACCCGAGCTTCGATTGCAGCTTGGGGTTTTTGAGATAGAGTCCGACAATCCCGCACATGGGTAAAGCCTCTGCTGATGCGATGAATGACCCTATCAGCCCTCCACACTGCTTTCAACTAGCAGGAACAAATATTTCACGACGGGAATGCGGTTATTGCAAGCCAGCCGGGTCGATAACCCCAGCCGGACAGCCGGGATCGGTGGGCTGCGACGCCGCGATCAACGCCGCCAGACCGGTTCCCGACGGGATGTCACCCTTGAGGCCCAGGGTGATTGCGCCAATCAGCCGGCGCTTGCCGTCATCAATGCAGACGATCCGGACTCTCTCCCCGGCACCTACACCGAATGCTTCGTCAAAGCGCGCTCGAATGTCGGCGGACTCGACAGTCTTGCCGATATTCGCTGCCAAGAATTGCTGCACCGCCGAGCCGTTAATCGCCGTCATCAACCGGACCGCATCCTTGAAATAGTTCTCGGCATCGCGGACGGGATAGCACGTGCCATGTTTGATCCATTCGTGGCGTTCAAGCAGCGACTGTGTACCGGGCATCACTTGATCGAGCGCCGCTTTGGTTTCTGCCGAAAGTGCCGGTTCCGGCAAATCCTCCCAGCGGTGGGCGTCGTCGGCCTGAATCAGTTCCTGATCCACATGGCAGAAAACATTGAGCCTGGGCTGCGGCCACAACCCATGAAGACTCAAATGCGTAGCATCGAAGCTCGACGGAGATTCGGCCTTGCACTCTGCTTTGTCCGGATTGCCTTCGCAGAAGACGGGCTCCCAGCTTAATGCTAGCAAATAGAAGGGCCTGATTTCCGCGATGGGCGCTATGGCCGCACCGCACTCGATGGCGACCCAACGCTGCGGCGGAACGGCCCCCGGCACTTCAATCCAGTAGTGGCTGGCTTGTTCCTTGTTCTTACCGAGTAGGCGGTAACTCCTGCCAACCTCGACCGATACACTGCCGGGATCGCTATTCTTCTTGATCGACTGCAATGCCTGACAGGACTTGCTGGCCAGAAATTTCCCCTGCAGAGAAACCTGGGCAAATGCTGGTCCGGCAACCGACGCCATACCGATCAACAGCCAGATGAATCGACCCGTCATTCGTCACCTGACGGCGGCCGGGGCTTTGTCACTTCTTCAGGGTTGATATCGCTGGGTTGACTTGGCCTCGGAACCAAATCGGCCACCGGCCTGCCCCACCGCGTTAGAACAACTAACTCCCCGGACTCCACGCGCTCGATGAGTCGTTCAAAGTTCTTTCGTGCCTCTGTCATTGAAACAAGCAGCATGGCCAGTCACTCCTCCCGCCGATATGAAATCACCGACAAATACCGGATCGGCAGCTGGCGCAATTCCTCCGGCCCATGGGGCGCGTCGGCGTCGAAGAACAGGGCATCGCCGGGATGCATGTCATAGGTTTTGTCGCCATGGCGGTAGACCACGTTCCCCTCCAGCATGTAGAGGAATTCAAGCCCCGCATGCTGGAACGTCGGGAAAACATCTGACTCTTGCGTCAATGTAATGAGATATGGCTCCACCATCACCGGTCCATGTGGGCTGTGGCCGAGGAGTTGATACTGGTGCCCCGCCCTGGTGCCCCGCCGCTCAATCGTCAGCCCTTGGCCCGCCTTCACGAAACTCGCATCGCGAATTTCCTCGAAACTGCGGAACAGCGCTGTCACCGGCACTTGCAAAGCCTTGCTCAGGGCCTGGAGCGAAGCCAGGGACGGCGACGTGGCGCCATTCTCGATTTTCGACAGCATTCCCGCCGACATATCCGCCGCCTTGGCCAGCTCGGAAATGGTGATGCCGAGTTTTTCCCGGAAGCGCTTCACTTCGCGGCCAATGGCTTCCTCCAGAAACTTGCCATGGGCCGTGCCCTGCTGATGGGGCTCCTGATAGGGCATGGCCGAATCCTTTGCGGCGGCCGGGGGCGATCGCTTGTTCAAGATGTTTCCTCTCATGAAACTTTTAACCCGAAGGCTTCTGTCCCTCAATCGATTTTGAAAGAGAGCTGATAATAGGATATTACCTTTTCATGATCGAGAAATAGGATAATTTAACTCGACTCTACGCATTTTGATAGGTACAAACCTATCATGGACAGTATCGCGCAAACCTTCTTGGCTGAAATCGAGAGATTTCTCTCAACCGCTGCAATCGAACCAACGACCCTCGGTAAAGTGGCCCTGGGTGACCCCTCCTTCGTCTTTGATCTTCGCAAGGGCCGTTCGCCCTCGACCCGGACGATCGACCGGGTCCGCGAGTGGATGATGAAGCAACCCGCCACTGCGGCGTCCAGCCCAATAACTGCGGAAGCGACCACTCCGATGGATATCCAGCCACGCCGCTTGACCCACCTCGAGCGGCTTGAGGCTGAATCGATCCACATCATCCGCGAGGTCGCCGCCGAATGCGAAAAGCCGGTGATGCTCTATTCCATCGGCAAGGATTCGGCCGTCATGCTGCATCTCGCCATGAAGGCTTTCTATCCCGCCAAGCCGCCTTTCCCGCTGATGCATGTCGACACCCGCTGGAAATTCCGCGACATGATCACGATGCGCGACGAGACAGCGGCCAAACTCGGCCTCGAACTCATCGTCCACATCAATCCCGAAGGCATCGCCAAGGATGTCAACCCCTTCGATCACGGTTCGGCGCTGCACACCCAGATCATGAAAACCGATGGCTTGAAGCAGGCCCTCGACAAATACGGCTTCGATGCGGCCTTCGGTGGCGCCAGGCGCGACGAGGAAAAATCCCGCGCCAAGGAACGCATCTTCTCTTTCCGCGATACCCGCCACCGCTGGGACCCCAAGAACCAGCGCCCCGAATTGTGGAACCTCTACAACACCCGCAAGAACAAGGGCGAATCCATGCGGGTATTTCCGCTCTCCAACTGGACCGAACTCGACATCTGGCAGTATATCCACCGCGAGAAGATCGATATCGTGCCGCTTTATTTCGCCGCCGAGCGCCCCATCGTCTGGCGCGACGGCCAGATGATCATGGTCGATGATGATCGTATGCGATTGAATTCCGGCGAGACGCCGGAAATGAAGAAAATCCGCTTCCGCACCCTTGGCTGCTATCCGCTCACCGGCGCCATCGAATCCAACGCCACCTCGCTTCTCGATATCGTCGAGGAAATGCTGGTGGCCACCTCCTCCGAACGCCAGGGCCGCGTCATCGACAAGGACCAGGCCGCATCGATGGAGAAGAAGAAGCAGGAGGGATATTTCTGATGATGGGCTTTATTGAAACTTCCCCTTCCCCCCTTGCGGGGGAAGGTGGCGCGAAGCGCCGGATGAGGGGGCGCTTCCGTTTGCACAACGCACGCCGCGACTCGCTGAACCACCCCCTCAACCGTCTCGCGCCTGCGGCGCGATCCACCTTCCCCCGCAAAGGGGGGAAGGGCGGGAATAAGACCGCGTATCTTGCATCCAATTCATACGCGAAGGCTCTCCACCCATGACGCGCTTCATTGAATTCACCGGCGGCGATGTCGAAGCCTATCTTCAATCCCAGGAGAAGAAGGACCTGCTTCGCTTCATCACCTGCGGCTCCGTTGACGACGGCAAATCGACGCTCATCGGCCGGTTGCTCTACGAAGCCAAGATGCTGTTCGAGGATCAGCTCTCGGCGCTGGAAGCCGACTCCAAGAAAATGGGCACCCAGGGCGGCAATCTCGACTTTGCCCTTCTCGTCGATGGCCTTGCCGCCGAGCGCGAACAGGGCATCACCATTGACGTGGCTTACCGCGCCTTCACCACCGACAAGCGCAAATACATCGTCGCCGACACACCGGGCCACGAGCAATATACCCGCAACATGGCGACCGGCGCCTCGACCGCCGATCTTGCCATCATCCTCATCGACTCGCGCAAGGGCGTGCTTGTTCAAACCCGCCGCCATACCTTCATC